>NZ_JAADJV010000001.1 GCF_011684115.1 Rahnella aceris
GTACTAATGACCCGAGAGGCTTAACCTTACAACACCAAAGGTGTTTTTAGAGACTTGAAGTAGATTTTCAGCTGAAGTTCCGAGATTGGTTCGTAGTGCAAGCCTGATGTAGGGTGAGCGGTATGGATGAAACAGAATTTGCCTGGCGGCATTAGCGCGGTGGTCCCACCTGACCCCATGCCGAACTCAGAAGTGAAACGCCGTAGCGCCGATGGTAGTGTGGGGTCTCCCCATGCGAGAGTAGGGAACTGCCAGGCATCAATTTTTTATAATAAAGAACGTGTTCCTTTTCCCCTGACAAGGAAAATAACAGGAACAAACAGGTATCAGACGATTGCTGATACGTGTGAAAGAACCGGTGGAGCGGTAGTTCAGTTGGTTAGAATACCTGCCTGTCACGCAGGGGGTCGCGGGTTCGAGCCCCGTCCGTTCCGCCAATTATTGCATAGTCCCTGAATCGAAAGATTCAGGGACTTTTTGCATTTATTTTCCAGTGAAAATGCAAACCAGACTCCTTTCTTTCTCTGATATATTTTATTATCTCACAGGCTCACGTTTATCTCATCGGCGTTTCTTACAGGATTTAATTCTGAGGAGTTAACTGATATTAAACTATTATCTTTAACTAAATAGAATGGCTATCAGTTTGGATTCATCAAAGAATAAGTATATTCAGACATCCAGGGAATACTTTGTATCAAATTGAAAAATTTGTGTGTTCAGATAAACCTGCAAAGTACTAATAAAGCTCATAATAAATGAGTACTAAAATTCTTAATCCAGTTCAATAAGTTGTCAGATTACAGATGCAAGTTCCAATAAAATACCATAAAGTCTCAATTTGGAATAATCACAAAGATCATCATTATGAAATTCTCATTGGATATACTGGACTGGCGGGCAGTGGCTCCGGAAGTCGATAGTTGTGAGCACTGGATCCAATGGGCTCAGTGCTCAGATATAAATACATTTTCCGGTGAGAACCCCAAAAGCCAGCAAATTCCAATGATGTCAGCACGTCGAATGAGTACCGGCAGTCGTTTTGCTGTTGATGCCGGGCTTGCATTGCTCGCCAATAACAACGTAGATGCGGCAATTTTTACCAGCCGCCATGGTGAGCTGGAGAATACAGGGCGCATTTTGCATTCTCTGGCAGAGGAAGACGCTTTATCTCCGACTGAATTCTCCATGTCAGTACATAATACCGCAGCAGGTTGGCTTACCATTATTAGCAAAAATCCGTTGCCGGTAACCTCATTAGCAGCCGGAAAGGACAGTTTTCAGCAAGGAATACTGGAAGCTCAGTCGATGCTGGCAACCGGTGCTTCCTGCGTCATGCTGGTCGATTTTGATGGTGAAATCCCCGATATATATAACGAATCGGTAAATTCTGAGTTTCTACCTTACGCTGTAGCAATAATATTAACTTCTGGCGATAGTTTGCAGTGCCAGCGTATTTCATTGCCGGGTGAGGATCTGAATTCAGAAATTCCGCAGAGTCTGCAATTTCTGCGAGGTTATCTTTCTTCCTCTCCTTTATTCAATGTCAGTGCAGATAGCCGCCATAGCTGGCAATGGGTTCGGGATTTGTGATGAGAGAAACGCTAGTACCCGAAGAAAAGTCTTCTCTGGTAAATCGCATCTGGCGATGGCTGGCAACTGGATTCTTTTTCGCACTTTTCGGAATTGGCGGGCTGTTGCTTTCTATTATCTGGTTTAATCTGTTGCGACTGATCATCCGGCAACCCGACAGATTGCACCGAATGACGCTAAACAGCATCCGTAATAGTTTTAGGTTTTTTCTGGGTGGATTACGGAGGGTGGGAGTGATGGATTACCGGTTTACCGGTGATGAGAAGTTTCAGCAAGATACCGGGTGTCTGATCGTGGCGAATCATCCCAGCCTTCTTGATTATGTGATCCTGGCATCCCGGATGCCGCGTTGTGACTGCATCGTCAAACAGGCTTTGTTGCAAAACCCATTCTTAAGCGGAGTGATAAAAGCGGCGGGCTACCTGATTAACTCTGGGTCTGACGCTCTGTTGCAGGCCTGTGAAACCCGGTTGCAAGCAGGCGGTACGCTGTTAATTTTTCCGGAAGGAACGCGCTCCTTACCTGAGAAACCGATGACGCTGCAGCGTGGTGCCGCTAACATTGCTCTGAGGGCGGGGTGTGATGTCAGGATTGTCCATATTTCATGTCAGCCACCCATGCTGACAAAAAATGGGAAGTGGTACGAAATTCCCCGTGTAAAACCTCAGTTTGTGATTACCGTTGCCGATAAGGTAAAGGCTGAAGACTTTTTAGATGAAAGCGATCTTTCACCTGCTCTGGCTGCACGGCGTCTGACGCAGTATTTGTGCACTGAGTTGATGCGCAGCAATATGCAAAATAACGAGAATTAAGTCATGGATTCATTAAGTAACGACATAAAAGCACTTATCATTGAGACGCTGAATCTGGAAGGAATGACGCCAGATGAGATAGAGACGCAGGCCCCACTTTTTGGTGACGGATTAGGGCTGGATTCTATTGATGCCCTTGAGCTTGGTCTGGCATTAAAGAAGCAATACGGTGTGATCCTTTCGGCGGAAAGTCAGGAAATGCGCGAGCACTTTTATTCTGTTGAAAGTTTGGCCAGATTTATATCAGTACAGCGTGGTTAAAGAGATTCCTATGCAGAAGCAAGAAATTTACCAGCAGATTAGCGCGTTATTAGTCAAGCTATTTGAAATCGATGAAGATGATATCCGCCCGGATGCAAAACTCTATGAGGATTTGGAATTAGACAGCATTGATGCTGTTGATCTGGTGGTTCATTTGCAGAAAATCACTGGCAGAAAAATTAAGCCTGAAATGTTTAAATCTGTTCGCACCGTTCAGGATGTTGTTGATGCCATAGATGAATTACTTAATTCCCCGGCGCCATAGTATGTGTGGGTATCTTTTTTGTGGATAAAACCCGGCGCTTCTCATTTTCTCAGGTTGCGAAGATTGCCCGCTGGGCGATGCCGGTGGCGGTTATTGTCTATCCGCTAGCCGTATGGTGCGGTTTAAAAAGTTGGGGAATTAGCGTTCTGGCACCTGTGCTGATTGCTGTCTTTATTCTGCGATTACTGACTTTTCGCGGAAAATTATCCCAGTTAACTTTTTTTGGAAAAGCGATTGCGGCCTCAGGGATTGTGCTGGTCGCCAGCAGCCTTTTATTACGCGAAACCTCTATGCTGTTGTATTACCCGGTCGCGGTAAATGCTTTATTACTGGGGGTATTTTTCAGTTCCTTATACGCCCGGCAATCTTTGGTTGAACGTCTTGCGCGACTGAATGAACCCGATTTACCGCCCGAAGGTGTTGTTTATACACGCCGTGTCACCCAGGTCTGGTGCATTTTTTTTCTGTGGAATGGATCATTTGCTTTATATACCTGCCTGAAAGGCGATATGGCCCTATGGGCTCTTTACAACGGCGGGATCAGTTATCTGCTGATTGGCTTAATAATGGGTATTGAATGGATAGTCAGAAAGCGTCTGCGCCAGCCATGACGCTGCCAATGTGCAAATGGCTAAGCACGGAAAGAGCAGATGATTATCTGGTTGCCTGGAGCGAAAGCCGGGAATGGCGTCAGTGTGATTTCCGCCAGGACGTATTATCTCTGCTGACTCATATCAGCGCGACATCGCATACCCGCTGGGCATTGTGTTTTGAAGATAACTATTCATTTGCCGTGGCGCTGCTGGCAGTGCTTTACAGCGGTAACACGCCGGTTTTACCTGGACATTTTCGCCCGGCCGTTCTGGCTGAACAACGCGATGAATTTGATGCGTTAATAACCGATCTTGATTTGACGATTGATTGCCCTGTTCTGCGTTTGCCTTGCTCAGTGGATCAGCCATTGACTGTTTTACCCAACTGGCCAGAAAATCCCGCGCTTCACTTATTTACCTCCGGTTCGACCGGTAAACCGCAAAAAATAATCAAACCAATTACCTGTCTTGAACTGGAGAGCCAGTGGCTTTCAGCGCGATGGGGCGATCAATTCGCAGATGCACACTTTGTTGCCACCGTGGCGCCTCATCATATGTACGGCCTGAGTTTTGCTTTTATGTTGCCGCTGTCGCTTGGCCGGCCTTTTGCGACGAAAAGTGTGGAGTATCACGAACAGTTGCAGTCACTTGCCAGTAAAAATACTTTGGTGCTGACCAGCAGTCCGGCTTTTCTTAAACGCCTTGATCCGGCTTTGGAGCCAACCCACTGCCGGCATGTCTTTTCTGCCGGAGGCCCGCTAAGTAATGAGGCCGCCTTGCTGGTAGAAAATGTCTGTGGTTGTCTGCCGACAGAAATCTATGGCACCAGCGAAAGCGGCATTATTGCTTTTCGTACGCAACATCAGCCAGACGAAGCCTGGACGCTTTTTGAAAATATCCGATTCTCTTCCTGTGCTGATGGCAATATTTCCCTGATTTCTCCGCTGATCCCGCAGCCGGAAGGCATGATCCTCAGTGATAAAATCCAGCTATTGCCCGCCGGACAACGCCAGTTTGTTCTTTTAGGCCGTAAGGATCGGATCGTTAAGATTGCAGAGCAGCGGATCTCACTGACTGAAATTGAGCAGCGTTTGTGTGCGTTGGATCTTTTAAGCGACGCCAGCGTGCTGACACTCGAAAAACAGGGGCGGCTTTATATCGCAGCCGTACTGGTATTAAGTCACGGTGGAGAGCTGTTATTACAGGCGCAGGGGCAGGCCGCGCTGCTTGGGCAGATTCGCCTGACGCTGCACCAGTGGTTATCGCCGGTCTCTGTGCCGCGATACTGGCGTCTGGCGTCTGCCATTCCTCTTAACCAGCAAGGCAAACGCGCGACTGCTGAATTACAGGAACTGTTCTTATGATTTTGCCGCAAGTGCTGAACCAGCAACTCGTCAGCGACACCCGTCTGCTTCTCACGTTCCGGTTGTCTGCGGATTTATTCTGGTTTAAAGGCCATTTCCCGTCGTCTCCGATTTTGCCTGGCGTGACACAGGTGAACTGGGCCATGGGCTACGCCGAAGAACTTCTGGGGCTGGATAAAGCGTTTTCCGGCATGGAAGTGGTGAAATTCCAGCGACCACTTTTGCCTGAAGAAACCGTAGATTTGCACATCGACTGGCTGAAAGAAAAAAACCGGCTGGTATTCCGGTACAGCGTAGGTGATGCCGTCGCCAGCAGTGGAAAAATTACCTTATGTCCATAATGCTGTCAGTTTCTTTTTCTCCCTGCCTGATTATTCCCTGCTACAACCACGGGCCGATGATGGCCGGTGTACTGGAGAGTCTCCGCCCATTCGGTTTGCCCTGCATTGTGGTGGATGATGGCAGCGACGTGCAGACAGCAGAAGAGTTGCAACGCCTGGCCAGTGTGACGCCGTGGATGAGCCTGACGCGATTAACTGTAAATCAGGGGAAAGGTGGGGCTGTGATGGCGGCCCTGCGGCTGGCCGTTGAAAAAGGCTTTACGCACGCCTTACAGGTGGATGCCGACGGTCAGCATCAGCTTTCAGATGTTCCCGCGATGCTGTCTGAAGCCAGAAGTCATCCGGATTGTCTGATCTCCGGGCAGCCGGTTTACGATGACAGCGTGCCGAAATCGCGCCTGTATGGCCGCTATATCACCCATTTCTGGGTCTGGATTGAAACCCTGTCATTCTCAATCAAAGACAGTATGTGTGGATTTCGCGTGTATCCTCTCAAACCTTGTCTGCAACTGATGGCGGAAAAAACACTGGGTTTACGGATGGATTTCGATACGGAAATCATGGTGCGCCTTTACTGGCAGGGCACGCGCAGCCGTTTCCTGCCCACGCGGGTGACCTATCCCGAAGATGGCCTCTCGCATTTTGATGCAGTGAAGGACAATCTGCAGATTTCCTGGATGCACACGCGGCTGTTTTTTGGCATGTTGCCGCGTATTCCTTATTTGCTGCGTCAGCGAAGAAAATGTCCCCGGCACTGGTCTGCTACACAGGAACGCAAAGGATTGTGGGGTATTCGCCTGATGCTGGCGGTTTACCGGACACTGGGATATCAGGCTTTTCGTCTGCTGCTTTATCCGGTCATCACCTATTTTTGGCTTACCGGCCGCAAACAGCGCAATGCCTCTGCCAGCTGGCTGGAACGTGTCCGCGTAACGGCCGCACATCGCAATATTTCCCTGCCTTATCCGCTGAGCACTTTCCGGCATTTCATGCGGTTTGGTGAATCTATGCTGAGTAAACTGGCGAGCTGGCAGGGCGATAAAACCCTGACCGATGCGGTACTGGTCAATCCCGAAATTTGCGAATCGCATATTGCCTCGGGGCGTGGCACGGTGATCCTCGCCTCGCATTTAGGCGATATCGAATCCTGCCGCGCGATTGGCGCGCTCAATCACCGCATTACCGTTAATGCGCTGGTATTTACCGAACATGCCGAGCGGTTCAATCAGGTAATGAAAGAGATTAACCCGCAGGCCGTGGTTAACCTTATCCAGGTGAACAAGATGGGGCCGGAGACCGCCATTTTATTGCAGGAAAAACTGGATGCCGGTGAGTGGGTGGCGATTGTCGGCGACCGGACATCTGCCAGTCCTCATCAGCGTGGAGAGCATGCCCGCGTGATTTACAGCGAGTTTCTGGGTGAACCCGCCGCATTCCCGCAGGGGCCCTTTATTCTGGCTGCAGCGCTACGCGCGCCCGTCATGCTGATGTTTGGCATCATGCAGCGACAGCGTCTGCATATTTACTGCGAATCTTTTGCGGATCCTCTGATCCTGCCGCGTGCCAGCCGCCTGTCTGCGTTACAGTCTGCCGTCGATCACTATGCCGCACGACTTGAGCATTACAGCCTGCTGGCGCCTCACGACTGGTTCAATTTTTATGATTTCTGGCAACATCCGACGGATGTTGCCCCTGACAGGAAACCTGACTGATATGACTTCCAAACTTGATCCGCGTTTTAACGATCCGCGATTTTCTACCCGCGTTGAAATCACGGTTCCTTTCCACGACGCAGATGCAATGGGCGTGGTCTGGCATGGCAACTATTTCCGTTATCTGGAAGTCGCGCGCGAGCAGTTACTCAAGCAATTTGATTACGGTTATCGTCAGATGCAAGCGTCAGGTTATGTCTGGCCGATTGTTGATACCCGCGTGAAATATATCGCGCCGCTGCTCTTTGAACAGCGTATTGCCGTTCATGCGCAGCTTGAGGAAATCGAAAACCGTTTGCGCATCGGCTATCAGATTTACGACATCGAAACCGGTAAACGCACAACGACAGGTTACACGTTACAGGTCGCGGTAGACGCTGCCACCAAAGAAATGTGTTTTGTCTCGCCGCAGGTTCTTTTTGATAAAACAGGAGTCAGCCTGTGAAAGCCTTTTTGCTATTTGTACTGACGGTTTTCAGCGTAACGGCAAACGCTGTTACGCTGGAAGAATTACAACAGCGTTTCAGTCAGGTGCCGGTACTCCGTGCTGAATTTGCGCAGCAAAGAACCATCAGCGGGATGGCGCAACCGCTCAATTCCAGCGGAAATCTGCTGATTGCCCGGCAACAAGGGCTGTGGTGGCAGCAGGAAAAACCGTTCAGCCTGACATTATTACTGACTGAAAACCGCATGGTGCAAATCATGGCGGGGCAGCAGCCACAGGTGGTCACGGCGGAGACGAATCCGCAAATGTTCCAGTTTAATTCCTTGCTCAGCGCGCTGTTCCACGCAGACCGCAAGGTGCTGGAAGAGAATTTTTCGCTTGATTTTACCGATCACGGTAAAGGCGCCTGGACGCTGATTCTTACGCCGAAGGTCTCGCCGCTAAACCGTCTGTTCCGCAGTATTACGCTCAATGGCGAAACCTTTCTGAACAATATCGATATTAATGACATGCAGGGCGACGCCACGCATATTCGTTTCTTCAATCAGAAAACGACGCCTGCCATGCTGACTGACGCAGAGAAACGCCATTTTGCATCCTGACCTTCATCGAAAACTGGCGCAAAGCTGGCTGCTGATTATCGTGCTACTGGTCGCAGCGTTGTTCTGGTTACTGCCACGCAGCCAGATTAACAGCAGCGTTCTGGCGCTGTTGCCGCAGCAGCAGGAAACGGATATTCCGCAGGCTTTTTCTGACGGCTTTACTCAGCGTCTGGATCGCCAGCTTATGTGGCTGGTCAGCCCGCCGCCGGGAGCGGGTATTCAGCCCGCTGCTGAGTGGCTGAAGCATTTGCAGGCGCTGCCTGAACTGAGTCAGGTACAGGGCCCGATGGACGCACAGCGTCAGCAGGAGTGGGGCACTTTCTTCTTCAAACATCGCAATGCGTTGCTCGATGACGCCACACGCCAGCGTCTGAAATCGGGCGCTGATGCGCAAAGTCAGTGGATCCTCGGCCAGATCTATTCGGCATTTTCAGGCGTCAGTGGCAAAGAGCTGGCAAACGATCCGTTATTGCTGGTTCGTGCCTCGCAGATGGCGCAACAGCAGAGCAGCGGCGGTATGACGCTGGATCAGGGCTGGCTGATGGTCCGTGATAAAAAGGGGCGTAGCTGGTACATGGTGCATGGCGAGCTGAAGGCGTCTTCTTATGACATCACGTCGGCTAAACAAACCGTAGCGGCTCTTGGTGCGGTGAAAGAAGCTTTTGAGGCGCGCTGGCCGGGTGCAAAAGTGCTTGAGCGTGGCACGATTTTCTACAGCAATTATGCCAGCCAGCAGGCTGAGCACGATCTTTCCACGATTGGTGCGGCGTCAGTAACTGGCGTGTTTGTGCTGATTTTACTGATGTTTCGTTCGGTCCTGCCGATGCTGCTCAGCTTACTGTCAATCGCCATCGGCGCGCTGTCAGGCACGGTGTTTACCCTGTGGGTATTTGGTGAAATCCACGTGATGACATTGGTGCTGAGCACCAGCATTGTTGGTATTTCTGCCGATTACACGCTGTATTTCCTGACCGAACGGCGGGTGCATGGCGATTCCAGCACACCGCTGGAAAGTCTGAAAAAACTGTTCCCTGCGTTATCGGTGGCGCTGCTGACCACGGTGTTGGCCTATCTGATGTTGCTGATTGCGCCATTCCCCGGCTTGCGGCAGCTGGCAGTGTTTGCCGCCGCCGGGCTGAGTGCGGCCTGCATCACCGTGATGTGCTGGTATCCGTATTTGTCCAGGCGTTTGCCGACAGGGCCAGCGCCGGGGCTGACGCTGATCATGCGCTGGTTACTGGCCTGGCGTAGTCGCAAAGCTGTGCGCATTGGCCTGCCGTTACTGATTTTAGTGCTGGTGGTGGCAGGAATATCGCGGCTGAAAATCAATGATGACATTGCGGATTTGCAATCTCTTCCGGCTGGTTTGCAACTACAGGAACAGCAAATTGCCGCGCTGACCGGGCAGACGAACGATCAGAAATGGCTGGTGGTATACGGCGATAGCGCAGAGCAGACACTGCAACGTCTGGAAGCATTGCGGCCAAAGCTGGCGCAGGCCAAAGAGAAGGGGGTGATTGACGGATTCCGGGCGATCACTCTGCCTTCTCAGGCACAGCAGCAGCGGGATTTATCGCTGCTTCGCCAGCACGCACCGCAAATTATTGCGCAATTGCAGCAGGCGGGGATCCCGGTGGCGAAGCCGGATCTCAGTGCGCAGACGGTTGATGTGCCGGAATGGCGCAACAGCGTGGTCAGTGAGGGCTGGCGTTTGTTGTGGCTGTCCCTGCCGGACGGGCGCAGCGCCGCACTGATCCCGGTGAATGGCGTTCATGACAGCGCAGCCATGGCGGCGCTGGCGGCATCCATGCCGGGAACCGGCTGGATCGATCGTAAAACTGAATTCAGCGAACTGTTTTCGCAATACCGTGTTTATCTGACCTGGCTACTGGCGCTCGCCGTTGCAGTCATTGCGGTCACTTATCTCTGGCGTTTTCGTCTGCCACACGGGCTTGTTTGCCTGGTTCCGACCTTACTTTCCCTTGGGATGGGCGTCGCTGCGCTGGGCTTCAGTGGCCATAATCTTAATTTGTTCTCCCTGCTGGCGCTGATTCTGGTGCTGGGGATCGGCATCAATTACACCCTGTTTTTCACCAATCCACGCGGCACGCCGACGACATCCATGTTTGCCATTTTTATGGCTGCGGTCACCACGTTGCTGACGTTCGGTATGCTGGTGTTCAGTTCCACGCAGGCGATCAGCAGTTTTGGCATCGTGCTGAGCTTTGGCATATTAACGGCATTTCTGTTGTCGCCACTGACCTTGCCAGCTAAAAAAAGAGGACGCAAAAAATGACCCGGTTTATGCTGCCAGCGCTGACACTCCTGATTTTTATGCTTGGCGGGTGCGCGACAAATCCCCCTTCAGATACGCAGCCGCAAGCCTGGCTGAAACGCGGCGTGCAGGTGAAATTACCCGCGCCCACCCTGGATAAACCGGTCAGCCAGCAGCAGTTGCTGACGGCCACGGTGAAAGGTAAACAACAGTCTTTGCTGGTGCTGCTCAATGCAGATGGAAAGTCGTTACAGCTTGCCGGGCTTTCCCCTCTGGGGATCCGCCTGTTCAAAGTGGTCTACGATCAAACGGGGATCCACACCGAACAGGCCATGAAGATCGACGGTTTACCTCCAGCAAATCAAGTTCTGGCCGATATTATGTTGAGCTACTGGCCAGCGCAGCGCTGGCAGCCGCTGTTGCCGGCGGGCTGGAAACTGGACGATCAGCCGCTGCGCCGCACGTTACTGGATAACCAGGGCCATACGATCACCCGCATCGACTATCTGCCACAGGGCAGCGGACGTCAGCCGGTATCAATCACGCAGATGGCGTTTCACTACCAGATAACTATCCAGAATGTGGGTGACTAACATGATTTATTTTTCGGCCGTGGGCATGGTTAACGCGCTGGGAAACAGCAATGCGCAAATCGCTGCCAGCCTGACATCAGGTGCCGCGCCGGGAATGTCGTTGCAGGAAGGATGGCTGACGGAAGAACGGCCGGTCTGGCTCGGCGCGGTGACCGGCGAACTGCCCGCGATCCCCGGCTCTCTGTCAGCGCACCGCAGCCGCAACAACCAGTTGTTGCTGGCTGCGCTGGCACAGATTGAGTCTCAGGTTCACGCGGCTGTCAGCCGGTACGGTAAAGATCGTGTCGCGGTCATTATGGGCACCAGTACCTCGGGCATTGCCGAAGGCGAAGAGGCGGTGCGCCATCTGCACCGGCATGGGCAATTTCCGTCGGGCTATGATTATCAGCAACAGGAACTGGGCGATCCTTCACTTTTTATGGCGGAGTTGCTGGATCTCTGTGGCCCGGCTTACACATTATCAACAGCCTGCTCATCCAGCGCGCGAGCGATTATCAGCGGGAAACGCCTGATTGACGCCGGGCTGGCCGACGCGGCGCTGGTGGGTGGCGCTGACAGCCTGTGCCGGATGCCGGTGAACGGCTTCAACAGCCTGGAATCTTTCTCCCGCGGACGCTGTACGCCGTTCGGGCAAGATCGCGATGGCATCAATATCGGTGAAGCCTCGGCGTTGATCCTGCTGACCCGTGAGCCCGCAGACGTCGCATTACTGGGGGCTGGCGAATCATCCGATGCGTGGCATATGTCTGCACCGCATCCGGAAGGTCTCGGCGCGGAACGGGCAATCCGCATGGCACTGGCGCAGGCCGGGCTGAGTGCGGCAGACGTGGGTTACATCAACGCACACGGTACCGCCACACCGCTCAATGATCAGGCAGAAGCCGCTGTCATACACCGGCTGTTTGGCAGCCAGACGCCGTGCAGTTCGACCAAGCATCTCACTGGCCATACGCTGGGCGCGGCGGGTGCGACAGAAGCGGCGCTGGGCTGGCTGATCCTGACGCAAAATCTTAACCTGCCGCCACAGGATTTCAGCGTGATGCCCCGTGATACCCGTCTGGCGGCGATCCGGCTGGTGGAAAAAGGCGAAGCGCTGGTGAAACCCGTTATTCTCTCCAACTCGTTTGCCTTTGGCGGTAATAACGCCTGCATTGTGATCGGGAGGCCGTCATGAGTATGCTCAGCGCGGAGCATTATCTGCCGCATGAATCACCGATGGTTTTGCTGGATAAGGTACTTAGCGTCACAGAAGAGACCGCGCTGTGCAGCGTGGTGGTGTCCGAAAACAGCGTGCTGGCGCCGTTTCTCAATGTCCGTGGCGCGTTACCTGCGTGGTATGCCCTTGAGCTTATCGCGCAAACGGTCGGCGTCTGGAGCGGCTGGCACGGTGCACAAAGTGGCGAACCGCCTCAGGTTGGCATGTTGCTGGGCGGCAGGGCTTTGAAATGCAGCGTGCCGGAATTTGCGGCAGGCAGTGAATTATTCATCAGCGTCTCAATGGTGCTGCGCGATGAAAAACTCGCCAGCTTCGAAGGCGTGATCTGCATTAAACAAGAAAAAGACAACCTGCAGGTTGCAAAAGGACGGCTGAATACATACCAGCCAGACAAGGATGAACTTATTAAGTTAACTCAGGGGAAACAGGAATGATGCGTTCGGTATTAGTAACCGGTGCCAGCAAAGGGATCGGCAAAGCCATTGCCAGCCAGTTAGCCGGCGATGGTTTTTTGGTGGTCATTCACTACCACAGCGATAAAGCAGGGGCAGAAAGCACCCTGCAACAGATAACCGACAACGGCGGCAGCGGGCGAATTGTGCAGTTTGATATCAGCAACCGCCAGCAGTGCCGCGACGTTATTGAAGCCGATATTGAGGCGCATGGCGCGTACTACGGTGTGATCAATAATGCCGGGATTACCCGCGACGCGGCATTTCCGGCACTGACCGACGAAGACTGGGACGGCGTGATCCACACCAATCTCGACAGCTTCTACAATGTTTTACAGCCCTGCGTGATGCCGATGATTGGGCTGCGTCAGGGCGGGCGTATAATCGCGCTTTCCTCGGTTTCCGGTATTACGGGCAACCGCGGACAGGTCAACTACAGCGCGGCGAAAGCCGGAATTATCGGTGCCTGTAAAGCGCTGTCGCTGGAACTGGCGAAACGCAAAATCACTGTTAACTGTATTGCGCCGGGGCTGATCGACACTGGCATGCTGGATATGGAAAAAACGGCACTCGATGCCGCAATGGGTATGATCCCGCTCAAACGTATGGGCCGGGCAGAAGAAGTTGCCGGACTGGCAAGCTATCTGATGTCAGATATCGCCGGTTATGTGACCCGCCAAGTGATCTCCATCAACGGAGGCATGGTATGAGCCAGCGCGTAGTCATTACCGGTATGAAAGGCATAACGGCGTTCGGCAATCATTGGGACGAGATTTCCACCCGCCTGCAGCAGGGTAAAAACGCTGTCCGCCACATGGACGAATGGCTGATTTACCAGGGGCTGAATACGCATCTGGGTGCGCCGGTGGATGATTTTGTTATCCCGGCGCATTACACCCGCAAGCGCATCCGTTCGATGGGCCGCGTCTCCCTGCTGTCAACCCGTGCGGTTGAACTGGCGCTGGAGCAGGCCGGTTTACTGGAAGACCCGGTGCTGACTGACGGCGAAACCGGTATTGCCTTCGGATCATCCACTGGCAGCACGGGTCCGGTCAGCGAATTCGCTACCATGCTGACGGAAAAGCACACCAACAATATTACCGGTACGACTTACGTGCAGATGATGCCGCATACCACAGCGGTGAATGCAGGTTTGTTCTTTGGCCTGAAAGGGCGGGTGATCCCAACCTCCAGCGCCTGCACCTCGGGCAGCCAGGCGATCGGTTATGCCTATGAAGCCATCAGACACGGTTACCAGACGGTGATGGTGGCAGGCGGCGCGGAAGAACTTTGCCCGTCAGAAGCTGCTGTGTTTGACACGCTGTTCGCCACCAGCCAGCAAAATGAGCACCCTGAACTGTCGCCGCGTCCGTTTGATAAGCAGCGCGACGGACTGGTGATCGGCGAAGGTGCCGGGGCACTGATCCTCGAGTCACTGGAACATGCACAGGCGCGCGGTGCGAAAATTTACGCCGAGATCGTGGGTTTTGCCACTAACTGTGACGCGTCCCATATCACTCAGCCGCAGCAATCGACGATGCAGATTTGCATCGAAAAAGCGCTGAAAAATGCCGGTATACCTGCTTCTGAAATCGGTTATATCAGTGCACATGGCACGGCCACCGACCGCGGTGATATTGCCGAAAGCCACGCGACCGCTGCGGTGTTTGGCAATCAGACGCCAATCTCGTCACTGAAAAGCTACTTCGGTCATACACTCGGTGCCTGCGGTGCACTGGAAGCGTGGATGTCGCTGGAAATGATGCGCGAAGACCGGTTCGTGCCGACTATCAACCTGACGCAGCCGGATCCGCTTTGCGGCGAACTCGACTACGTAATGGGCGAATCACGTCATATTCAGACTGAATTTATCCAGTCGAATAACTTTGCATTCGGTGGAATTAATACCTCTTTAGTTTTCCGTCGCTGGCCGTAACGATGAATTTTGCGCGTGTCATTACTGCGTCGCTGGATGACAACTTTTCGTTGTCACGTTTGCCCGCAGAATGGCTCGAAAAAAGTGAAGGGATGAATCCTGCCCGCCGCCAGCAATGGTACGCGGGCAGGGCGCTTCTGGCCGAGGCCATGTCAGTTTTCAACGGCTGTGACAACTTACCCGTCCTGCAGATTTCCGCGCAGGGAAAACCGTCTTTTGCGGATGCTTCTCTGCCACATTTCTCCCTCAGCCACAGTAAAAATCATCTGCAACTGTTGTTATGTCCGGCGGGTGAAAGTGGCGGTGATGTGGAGCAAATCCGCCCGCGCCCACGTTATCTTGACGTGGCACGCGCAGCATTCAGTGATATCGAATGTCAGTGGCTGGTGGAACAGGCTTGCCCGCAAACGGCGTTCTGGCAGCTATGGTGTCTGCGTGAGGCGTGGCTGAAACAGCAGGGTGGCAGTGTGTGGCAGATGGACAGGCTTCGCCTGGATCCAGGCAATCAGCGGTTTACTTCACAATCTGCCGCTGAAAGCCGGTTATGGTGCGCTGCGGATGAGTCCGTGATGCGCGCGCTGGCGTTGCCTGCCGGTGTCTCTGACGTTGATGAATATCGGTTTGATGCCGCGTCAGGCGGTTTTATCTGGCAGGTTTCACGGCACTGGACCCGTTTTTCCCTTTCCTGATTATTGCGCTCACATCAAAAGTCTTCTGGCAAAGCGGTCGTTTTTATCCATGAATGCGCAGTCCATACTCTCTCCAAGATTTATCTTCCTGAAACATTAAAAGAGAGAACAGTATGAGTATTCCTGCATTCGGTCTGGGCACATTCCGCCTGAAAGATGACGTGGTCAAAGCGTCCGTAGCCACCGCCGTGGAACTGGGCTATCGCGCCATCGATACCGCACAAATTTATGACAACGAAGCGGCTGTCGGCGATGCACTGGCTGAAAGCGGTGTCTCGCGTGAAGAGTTTTACATCACCACCAAAATCTGGATTGAAAACCTTGCGGCTGACAAAGTCATCGACAGCCTGAAAGACAGTCTGCGCAAACTGAAAACCGATTATGTCGATCTGACGCTGATCCACTGGCCGTCACCGAATCAGGCCGTCAGCGTGGCAGAAACAATGCATGCGCTGGTTGAGGCGAAGAAAATGGGCCTGACCCGTGAAATTGGTATTTCCAACTTTACCGTTGCACTGATGCATGAAGCGATCGACGCGGTGGGCGCGGATCAGATTGCGACTAACCAGATTGAACTTTCACCGTTCCTGCAAAACCAGACCGTAGTCGATTTTGCCCGCCAGAACGGTATTGCCGTGACGTCTTACATGACGCTGGCTTACGGCGACGCGTTGAAAGATTCGACGATTATTGAGATTGCCGCCCGCCATAACGCAACACCTGCACAGATCGTTCTGGCCTGGGCATTGCAACTGGGTTACGCGGTGATCCCGTCATCGACCAAACGTGAAAACCTGCAAAGTAATCTGCTGGCGCAACAACTGACGCTGACAGATGCGGATATGCAGCAGATCGCTGCGCTTGAACGCAACGGGCGTCTGGTCAGCCCTGAAGGTCTGGCGCCTGCGTGGGATTGATCCACAACGCCTCCCCCTGCAAAGGGGGAGGCGCAGGCATTTAAGCTCTTCCAGCCCCAAGCTTCTCACTGAGAAAATCAATAAAACACCGGATACGTGTGCTGACGGTCTGATCGCTGTAATACACCGCGTGCAACGGCATGGCGATGCGCATAATGTCCGGCACCAGCAGTTTTACCAAATCACCCCGCGCCACATCTTCATCAGTCATAAAATCCGACAGACAGGCAATACCATTGCCCTGCAAACACAGCCTGCGCAGTGTTTCACCGCTTCCTGAACTGATAAATGGTGTGACCGTCAGTTGCTGACCGTCAGCGCACAGCAGCGGCCATTTATTCAGCGCAACCACTTCGTTAAAGCCCAGACAACGGTGTTTCAGTAAATCATCGGCGCTTTGCGGCGTTCCCCATTTTTTCAGGTAATCCGGCGAAGCCAGCACGCTGCGATAGCTCAGCATCAGTTTGCGCGCCCGCAGGCTGGAATCTTCCAGCTCACCGACGCGGATCGCCACATCCACTTTATGGTCGATCAGATTGATATTGCTCTCGGAGGAGAATAGTGCGAGCGACATCTTCGGGAAACGTTCAGTAAATTCGGCCACCAGCGGTGAAATGACATGCAAAATGACCGGGGTTGCGGCATCGATTCGCAACAGCCCCTGCGGATCGTCGCGGTTCTCCAGCAAATCATCTTCTGCAGCCGCCATCTCATGCAGGATTTTTTGTACCCGGACGAAATAGCGCTCGCCTTCGTGCGTCAGGCTGATCTGACGCGTGGTGCGGTTGAGCAGGGTGATCCCCAGCTTTTGTTCCAGACGTTTTAATGTCCGGCTGACCACTGAATTATCCTGACCCAGTTGTTCAGCGGCACGGCTGAAACTGCCACTTTCCACCACAGTCACAAACGTAATCAACTCTTCGGAACTGGCTCGCATTGTTGTTACTCCGGCATAAATAAATTGATACTTTGGTTATTTAAGTCATTTAAGCACAAGCTGATAATCGTCGCCATCAAATCGATATTCATGTGGAGTAAAGGTTATGCCGCTTGCACTATTAGCACTGACCATCAGTGCGTTTGCTATAGGAACAACAGAGTTTGTCATCGTCGGGCTGGTGCCGACTATCGCGCAGCAACTGGGGGTTTCGGTCCCGTCAGCCGGTTTGCTGGTGTCTATATACGCCCTCGGTGTGGCGATTGGCGCGCCGGTTCTGACGGCGCTGACCAGCCGCGTACCGCGCAAAGCGCTGCTGATTGGTTTGATGGTGTTGTTCACGCTGGGTAATCTGCTGGCGTGGCAGTCACCGAATTACAGCACGCTGGTGATGGCGCGTCTGCTGACCGGTCTGGCGCATGGCGTTTTCTTCTCTATTGGCTCGACGATCGCCACCAGTCTGGTGGCGAAAGAAAAAGCGGCTTCTGCGATTGCGCTGATGTTTGGCGGTCTGACCGTCGCGCTGGTGACCGGTGTGCCGCTCGGGACATTTATAGGTCAGCATTTTGGCTGGCGCGAAACCTTCCTCGCCGTGTCAGTTATTGGTGTCGTGGCGATTATTGCCAGCGCTATTCTGGTGCCCAATAACATCAAAAACAAACCTGCGTCACGCATTGTAGATCAGGTAAAAGTGCTGATGAATCCGCGACTGTTACTCATTTACGCCATTACCGCGCTGGGTTACGGTGGCGTATTCACTACCTTTACGTTCCTTGCTCCGATGATGCAGGAACAAGCCGGTTTCTCAGCCAGCATGGTGAGCTGGATCCTGCTGGCGTATGGCGTGTCGGTGGCCATCGGGAATATCTGGGGCGGCAAACTGGCTGACCGTCATGGCGCAGTCAAAGCGCTGACGATTATTTTTGCCGCACTCGCTGTGCTGCTCCTGATTTTCCAGTTCACTTCAGGTTTCGGTATTCCGGCGTTAATCACGCTGTTGGTGATGGGCATCTTTGCTTTCGGTAACGTACCGGGATTACAGGTTTATGTGGTGCAGAAAGCCGAAGAGGTGACGCCAAATGCGGTCGATGTTGCTTCCGGCCTGAACATTGCGGCCTTTAACGTCGGTATTGCCCTGGGGTCAGTGATTGGCGGGCAGGTGGTTTCCACCCTTGGCCTGGCGCAAACGCCATGGATTGGAGCGGTTATCGTCGCGGGTGCGCTGCTGCTTATCTGCCTGAGCGGCCATCTGGACCGAAAACCCAAAGCGGCGCTGGCCTGATTATCCTGTCATTCTGCGTCTGCACGGCTCGCCTCTGGCGGGCCGTTTTTATTTTTATGCTAGCCTATAGATGTGACCAGGTTGTATACCAATGTAAACAGATTTGGCCTGAGCGCTTGCGGGCGTATACTGAGCTTTCGCTGTGAGAATCTCTCTCATATAGCAACGATATAACGGGTAAACAGGCGATTAGCGTGCGGAAAAAAACATATGCAATGAGGTATGTCGCAGGTCAGCCCGCAGAGCAAATCTTTCCGGGAGTCCTCGCACATTTAGGACCAGATTTGCCGCCGGGTGCTGCACTGCCCAATTCGAATATTTTGCGCGTGATGGTGTGGAATATCTTCAAACAACAGCGGGCTGACTGGTTGTCAGTTCTGCGTGATTATGGCAAAGATGCGCAACTGGTCTTGCTTCAGGAAGCCCAGACAACCCCTGAACTGATCCGTTACGCGACCTCAAATTATCTGGCCGCCGATCAGGTGCCTGCCTTTATGCTGCCTCAGCACCCCTCTGGCGTGATGACACTCTCTGCGGCACATCCGGTTTATTGTTGCCCGCTGCGTGAGCGTGAGCCGCTTCTGAGGCTGTCTAAATCGGCTTTAGTTACGGTGTATCCGCTTGTAGATGGTCGTTTATTGATGGTGGTGAACATTCATGCGGTCAATTTCAGCATTGGCATCGACGTTTACAGCAAGCAGTTGGATCCGATTGGTGAGCAGATTGCTAATCACAAAGGGCCGGTGATCATGGCCGGGGATTTTAATGCGTGGAGCAAACAGCGTATCAATGCCTTGTTTGGCTTTGCGGGAAATATCCATCTGGAGGAAGTCCGTTTTCCTTCTGATTACCGCAAGCGGGCGTTCGGCAGACCGCTGGACTTCATTTTCTACCGGGATCTCAGCGTCACCAGCGCATCGGTGATGGAAACACGAGCCTCTGACCATAACCCGTTGCGGGTAGAATTTATGGCGGGAAAACCGCTGACGCAATAACGCTTAATTCGTCCGCTAAAAAACGCAGACATAAAAAAAGCACCCGGAATATTCAAGGTGCTTTTTTATTACCGGTACCTTTCGAATCAGGTATCAGGACTCATCTTGTTGCTGACGAACAACGTTAACTTGTTGCCCGGTTGCAGGTTGTCGGCATTGGTGTTCCAGCGCATCACATCCTTGATGTTGACGCCGTGACGCTTAGCAATGCTCGACAATGAATCACCTTTACGTACCTGATAAGTGATACTGCCGCCATTGGCACTGGTATTGCTGACGCTGTTATCCGCCACCTGCAGTGTTTGCCCAACTTTTAACGCGCCTGCTGAGCGCAAATTGTTCCAACGCTGTAAATCACGGGTCTTCACATTCAGCCGGGCTGCAATGCCAGACAAGCTGTCGCCGGAGCGAACCTTGTACTGTTTTGCACCTGACGGAGTGTTGCTGGCCAGTTTGGTTTCCTGTACTGCGGCAATATCGCCATCAGCCAGTGAATCTTTTAACTGGTCGGCATGCGCCTTCGGCAGAACAATGTAATGCGGGCCATTCGGCGCGGTTACATTTTTCTTGTAGCCAGTGTTAAACGACTTAAGCTTGGTCAGGGACATGCCCGCCATCTCAGCCGCCTGGGTCAGTTGCATCTGCTGTCCGACTTCAACACGCGCAAGAGCACGGTCTTCACTCGGTTTCGGCAGATTGATACCGTATTTCTTGCTGTGCTTGAGAATGTCGCTAAGGGCTAACATTTTCGGCACATAAATCGATGTTTCACGTGGCAGCGCCAGTGCCCAGAAATCCGTGGAACGGCCTCTGGCTTTGTTCGCTTTCACCGCTTGCATGACACGGCCTTCACCGCTGTTATACGCAGCAACGGTCAGTAACCAGTCGCCACCAAACATCTTGTTCAGACGTTGCATCATATCAAGCGCAGCAGTTGTCGAAGCCACAACATCGCGGCGTCCGTCATACCACTGGTTTTGTTTCAAACCATAGTTTCGACCCGTCTGCGGCACAATTTGCCACAACCCTGCAGCGTTAGCTGATGAGGTTGCTTTGGGGTCAAAAGCGCTCTCCACTATGGGTAGCAGTACCAGTTCCATCGGCATATTACGTTTCTTAATCTGCTCGGTGATCCAGTACATGTACGGCTCTGCCCGTAATGTTACATCGTGGAGATAGCTCTTATTTTTTAAATATTTAACTCTTTGCTCGCGGATCCGGGGATTATCCGGAACCTTCATCTTCAGCTCGTCGCCTATGAAGTTCCACAGATTTTGTTGGGAGACGGTGTCGTTTCCATCCAACCATCCCCCAGAGGCCGCTCGGCCATCACCTGTGAACTGTCCTGCTTCTTCACTTTGACTTGCTGAAGACAAACTCTGTGCATGTTGTTCCGGTACCTTCACGCCCTGCCTGGACGCCTGGCAACCTGTGAGCAACATGGAGGCGATTATTAGGATCGCGTTTGCCTTCATGTGTGTGTCATAGTTGCTTAAAAGACGAGCGATAATACTTTGCTTCGGAAAAAAACACAACCTTTGGGTCTAGTAGCTATCCTTGAGTGCCCTTAAATAGGCAAAAACCTGCCAGTCAGGCTTTAAGGGATCGTTAAGGTTTAATTTGTTTTGTAAATCAACGTCATCGCATCGTAAAAAGAGGTTGATTTTACGCTCAAGACCGAGGGTTGAAGGCAGGGAAGATTGTCCCTTTTCACGCATTTGTTGCACTTTGTGCTCATGAGAAAGAATATCATCATCCTCCGGTAAAATAGAGCGCGCAAACTTAAGATTTGAAAGAGTGTACTCATGTGCTGCGCAGACTAATGTTTCGTCAGGCAACGCCGCTAACCGTTGAAACGACTGGTACATTTGCTCCGGCGTCCCTTCGAACAAACGACCACATCCGGCGGAAAACATCGTGTCTCCACAGAAAAGATAAGGCGCGCTATAGTATGAAATATGACCAAGCGTATGACCGGGCGTAGCAAAGATCTGCCATTCCAGACCGCCAATTACCCTTTTTTCACCATTTTTAAGACTAGTCTGACTAAATTTATTCTCAGTTTCGTGAGGTCCGTATACTTTTAGACCCGGAAAATGGCTCGAAATCTCATCAACGCCCCCCACATGATCGTGATGATGATGTGTCAGAAGGATGGCTGTCGGGGTTAAATTGGCCTTTTTCAACGCGGCCAAAACTGGCGCTGCTTCGCCGGGATCGACGATCAGGCAATGCCCCTGCTGGTCATCGAGCATCCAAATGTAATTGTCCTGCAACGCCGGAATACTGATAAGATTCATGGCAACCTCTCTTTGGCAACTGCTTGAAAGAAGATAATAAACTATGCGACCAGCCCGCATCCGCAAGACCATTGTTGCTCCGGCTTCCTGGGATGAGATCCCGTGCGGCGGCTACTACCGTGCCGCGCTTGAGCAACAACTGCAACCCTGGTGGGGGAAACTTTACGGTTTCCACCTGCTGAAAATCGGCGCATTAAGTGCCGAAATCGACGCCCGGGCATGCCCGATCTCGCATCAGGTAAACTTTGCCCAGGAAGGCGAGGGGCTGCATGTTCGGGGTGATCCGTACCATTTACCTTTCGCAGCAAAATCAGTGGATGCCTGCCTGCTCAGCCATACGCTGGCCTACGCGGATGACCCGCACCGCATTCTGCGCGAAGTGGACCGCGTGCTGATTGATGATGGCTGGATGGTGCTCAGTAGCTTTAATCCGCTCAGCCTGCTGGGCATTGGCAAACTGATGCCGCTTTTTCGCAAACGTCAGCCGTACAGCAGCCGCTTGTTTACCCAAATGCGTCTGCTCGACTGGCTGTCGTTGCTTAATTATGAAGTGATGGTGCACCGGCGTTTTCACGTGCTGCCGTGGAAAAAGAATGGCGGAAAATTGCTGAGTACGCACCTTCCCGCGCTGGGGTGCATGACGCTGATTATTGCCCGTAAACGGACTTTCCCGCTGACGCCAACCGCGAAAAAAGTTCTTGCGCAGAAACAGAAAATACCGCAGGCGGTGGGCGCAACGAAGAGTTACCGGAAGGAGCATCGGGACTGAAGTCTTGCACCTTCCCCTTTCACAAGGGGAAGGTTGGGATGGGCTGTGGGGCCTGCGGAATTAATTCTCCGCCTGATAGCCTAAATCGTCCAGCGTCGGATTCCCTGCGGCTTCTTTCGCCAGCACATCACAGCGTTCATTTTCAGGGTGTCCGGCATGGCCTTTCACCCACATCCAGTTCAGTTCATGCGTCTGGATCGCGGCATCAAGACGCTTCCACAAATCGACGTTTTTCACCGGTTTTTTATCGGCAGTTTTCCAGCCACGTTTTTTCCAGTTGTGGATCCACAATGTGATCCCCTGACGAACATACTGGCTGTCGGTGCTCAGCGTCACTTCGCATGGTGTGCTCAGAGCTTCAAGCGCCACAATCGCCGCCATCATTTCCATGCGGTTATTGGTGGTCAGACGAAAACCCGCGCTGAACTCTTTTTCGTGTTGCTTATAGCGTAAAATCGCGCCGAAACCGCCGGGGCCGGGATTACCCAGGCAGGAGCCGTCGGTGAAAATTTCTACCTGTTTGGTCATATCTGGCAGGCTCTTTCATCAAATGTAAAAACCAAGTCTGACATAAACCGCCGTGCCGGGCACAGCAATATCTTGAGGTGTAACTGTCTGAAAGCGGGGGGATGTAACAGGTTGCCCGGGCATTCATCACTCTTTTGGCTGGAGAGCGCTGTCTTTTGCAATATAATAGGAAAATGCAGAGTGCCAGTTCAAAACTCTGAGCGAGTTGAGCCTTTCATGGTTTTTTCACTGCCAATTTTTCAATGCTTTAAGGATGTCTGATGAGAAATGTAACGGTTTCTGCAACACAAATGAGCTGCAGCTGGGATCTGGAAAATAATATTGTTAACGCCGAAAAGCTGGTTCGCCAGGCACATGCCAAAGGCGCGCAAGTTATTCTGATTCAGGAACTTTTTGCTGCACCTTACTTCTGTATTGATCAGAGCCCTGAGCATTACAGCCTGGCACAGGAGCTGGACAACAGCGCGCTTATCCGCCATTTCTCTGCGCTGGCGAAAGAACTGGAAGTGGTGCTTCCTCTGAGCTTCTTTGAGAAGTGCAATAACGCCTATTATAACTCGCTGGTCATGATTGATGCTGACGGCAGTGTGCTGGATGTCTATCGCAAAACTCACATTCCGAACGGCCCGGCCTATCAGGAAAAACAATTCTTCATTCCTGGTGATACCGGCTTCAAAGTGTGGAATACCCGTTACGCGAAAATCGGCGTGGGTATCTGCTGGGATCAGTGGTTCCCGGAAACTGCCCGCTGTCTGGCATTACAGGGCGCGGAAATTATCTTCTATCCGACAGCGATTGGTTCCGAACCGGCCTATCCGGAAATTGACAGCCAGCCACACTGGACCCGTGTTCAGCAGGGCCACGCTGCGGCAAATCTGGTGCCGGTGATCGCCTCAAACCGCATTGGTACTGAAAAAAGCAAATTCATTCCTGATTATGAAATGACCTTCTACGGTTCTTCCTTCATTGCTGATCAGACCGGTGCGCTGGTTGAGCAGGCCAACAAAACGGAAGAAGCCGTGCTGGTTCATACCTTTGATCTGGATGCTATCGCTGCACAGCGTGCATCCTGGGGTCTGTTCCGCGACCGCCGTCCTGAAATGTATGGCGCAATCGCGACGTCCGACGGTTCAACAAGGAAATAACTGATGTCTTCTATTGATATCAATCCTCAGGCTGAAGGTTTTGCGATGCCCGCTGAATGGGCTGCGCAGCAGGCTGTCTGGATGATCTGGCCTTATCGCACCGATAACTGGCGCTCTAACGGGCGTCCGGCCCAGTTGGCTTTTGCTAACGTAGCGGCAGCGATTGCGACCAAAACGCCGGTATTTATGGCGGTTCCGGCAGCAGAAATGGCAAATGCACGCGAAGTGATGCCAGCACAAATTACGCTGGTGGAAATGGAAAGCGATGATGCGTGGATGCGTGATACCGGCCCGACCATTGTGGTCAATCCGCAAGGTGAACGTCTGGCAATTGACTGGACATTCAACGCATGGGGCGGCTTGCACGGTGGCCTTTACTCAAGCTGGGAGCGTGATCAGCGGGTGGCGCGTCAGGTGGCGAACTATCATCACATTCCTTATGTTTCAACGGATCTGGTACTGGAAGGTGGCTCCATTCATGTTGATGGTGAAGGCACTTTGCTGACCACAGCTGAATGTTTGCTCAATCCTAACCGCAATCCTGATTTGTCGAAGGCAGAGATTGAGGCGAAATTGCGGGAACTCCTCGGTGTTAAGCAATTCATCTGGCTGGAAGACGGCGTATTTAACGATGAAACAGACGGTCACATTGATAACATGTGCTGCTTCGTGCGTCCGGGAGAAGTTGCATTGCACTGGACTGACGATCAGCAGGACCCGCAGTACGCGCGTTCGGCGGCAGCGTTGAAAGTGCTGGAAGCGGCGAAAGATGCCAAAGGGCGCAGCCTGAAAATCTGGAAAATGCCCTCACCTCCGGTTATGCATGCCACCGCGGAAGAAACGATCGGGGTGTTGCCGGGCACAGCCATTGAGCGTGTGGAAGGTAACCGTCTGGCGGCGTCTTACGTCAATTACCTGATCAGCAACAACCACATTATCTTCCCGCTGCTCGACGCTAAAACGGATAAGCAGGCTGAGAAGTTGCTGGGTGAAATGTATCCTGAGTACAAAATCACGGGTATTCCTGCCCGTGAAATTTTGCTGGGTGGTGGTAACATCCACTGCATTACACAGCAAATCCCTGCGTAAGAAAAAGTGCCCGGCGCGTCACCCTGTCTCGCGCCGGGCAGATCGTTTCTGTAATTGACTGTCAGCGTTGGATAAAAAGCCATGGATTTACAAAACACCTCTAACAGGATCGTCGTTCTCGATACTGAAACCACCGGTATGAATAAACTCGGCGTCCATTATGAAGGGCACCGGATTATCGAAATCGGTGCTGTTGAAGTGGTTAACCGCCGCCTGACAGGGCGCAATTTCCATGTTTATCTCAAACCCGATCGTCTGGTGGATCCGGAAGCCTTTGGCGTTCACGGTATCAGCGACGAATTCCTCGCTGATAAACCGACGTTTGCCGACGTGGCCGACGACTTCATTGAATACATTCGCGGCGGCGAATTAGTCATTCATAACGCGACGTTCGACATCGGCTTTATGGATTACGAGTTCGACATGCTCGGCCGTAATCTGCCGAAAACCGAGACGTTCTGCAAAATTACCGACAGCCTGGCCATGGCGCGCAAGCTGTTCCCGGGCAAGCGTAATAACCTCGATGCCCTGAGCGATCGCTACCTGATCGACAACAGCAAGCGTACGCTCCATGGCGCGTTGCTTGACTCCGAGATTCTTGCCGAAGTCTATCTGATGATGACCGGCGGCCAGACCAGCATTAAATTCACCCACGAAGGCGAGCAAAATACTGGCGCTGACGGCTTGGGGATCCAGCGTGTTGCGCGGCCAGCCTCCGGGTTAAAAGTCATCGCCGCCACTGATCAGGAACTGGCGTGGCATGAAGAGCGTTTAGATTTAGTGGTGAAAAAGGGCGGTAGCTGTTTGTGGCGTTCGTAAGCCGTTTTTCTGACTTTTGGATTGAAATTGTCCAGCCTGCGGAAAAACTGTGCGGTTGATTGAAAATATCAGGAAAAGCATTGACGTAACGGCGGCCATTCCTTAATATCCGCTCCGTTCTTAACCAGAACACAACGCGGAGCGGTAGTTCAGTTGGTTAGAATACCTGCCTGTCACGCAGGGGGTCGCGGGTTCGAGCCCCGTCCGTTCCGCCACTATTCAGAAGCCCTGAGTGAGAAATCACTCAGGGCTTCGTCGTTTCAGCCGTCCTGGCTATTTCCTTCCTGTTATTCCGCTTCGGTTTTCATATAGCCAATTGCGCCGCTGGTCGCACGATCATGACGGGCGATGTAACGATAGAAACCGCCAGCCAGGAAGGCACCAATAAACCAGCTGAAGTTCGCTACCTGATGCAGGCTCGGCGTAAAGCTTATCACCAGACCAATCACCACCGCCGGCACCAGCGCGGCAATCGCTTTCGGGTTGAACCCGTTGCGGTACCAGTAACGGCCGGAAGGCGTGGCGTTAAACAGCGCATCCACATCCATATGACCGCGTTTAATCAGGTAATAATCCGCCAGTAAAATCCCGAACAGTGGCCCGATAAAGGATCCCAGCACGTCCAGCGTATAGTGGATAATTTCCGGTGACTGGAACAGGTTCCACGGTGTCAGCAGAACAGAACCGACTGCGGCGATCATCCCGCCGGTACGGAAACTGATTTTCTGCGGAGAACAGTTAGAGAAGTCGAACGCAGGAGACACGAAGTTCGCCACGATATTGATACCGATGGTCGCGATGATCATGGTCAGCAGGCCGAGCGCCACAGCCACGCTGTTACCCACACGGCTGACGGTTTCGATAGGATCGGTGATCATCTGCCCGAACAGTGATTGTGTCCCTGAAACGATCACTACGGTCACAATCGAGAACAGCAGGAAGTTAAACGGCAGGCCCCAGCGGTTACCACGACGGATTTCGCCCATGCTTTTCCCGTAACGTGAGAAGTCGCCGAAGTTCAGCAGCGGACCGGAGAAGTAAGACACCACCAGCGCCGTGGCGGTCAGCATTTCCCAGCCTTGCTGGCCGACCGTCAGGGCTTTGGTGGATAACGTAAAGGAGATATTGCTCAGCCCGGTTTTATACAAAATCCAGCCCGCCAGCATCAGCATAACGACATATACCGCCGGACCCGCCACATCGATAAAACGCTTAATCGCGCTCATCCCGTGCCAGAACACCATCGCCTGCAACACCCACATAATGCCGAAACACACCCATCCCAGCGCCGACAATCCCAGCCAGTGCGGAAGGGTCATAGGTGTCAGCGATGGGAAGAATTTGAGCAGCACCAGCATTAACGCATTAGCCGCCAGATAGGTCTGAATGCCGTACCAGGCGAAAGCGATCAGCCCGCGGATCACTGCCGGTATATTCGCCCCGAATACGCCAAATGCCTGACGGCAAATGACCGCGTAAGGCACACCGGCCTGCTGGCTCGGTTTCGCCACCAGGTTGGCACAAATCTGCACGATACAAATCCCGCACAACAAACACAGCAGAACCTGCCAGCTGGTCAGGCCGAGCGTAAAGAAGCTCGCGGCCACCACATAGCCGCCCATACTGTGCACATCGGACATCCAGAAAGAAAATATGTTGTACCAGCTCCAGTTTTGGTCACGGGTGGGCGCTAAATCATCGTTACACAGCTTCGGGCTGTAATAAGGTTTGATGATCCCGGCGCTCTGTTCTGATGACGCCGTGGCGGAGGTGATTTCCTGATTTGGCATAAATCGTGCTCCTGTCATAAACAACATGTGAAAGTCGGAAGCCGGATGCCGGCTGCCAAAAGTTAAAAAGCAGTCACAGGAGCACTGCATGAATCAGGCCAAATTTCATTTTTTGTATACAAAAATTAACTTTCATGTATACGATTAAATTCTCGAACGGTATACGGAGTAACGGCAATGACCAGTTGGAACGGGCTTAATACGGCCTATTTTACCGAGGATAAGGACGACCATATTTATAACGCGCTGGTGAAATCTATTGTGGAACACCAGCTTTTGCCGGGCAGTAAATTGCCGGAAGAAGCGCTGGCTGAGGTGTTTTCAGTCAGCCGCACGGGGATTCGCCGCGTCCTGCAGCGCCTTGCCGCAGTGCAACTGGTGACGTTATTGCCCAAGCGTGGTGCGCATGTCACCACGCCGGACGCTGAAGAATCGCGCGATGTCTTCGCAACCCGTAAAATCCTGGAGTGCGCCAACCTGCCGCTGGTGATTGCGCATTGCCAGTCGCCACATCTGGTGGCGCTGAAAAAACTGGTGCAGGAAGAAAAGCGTGCGCACGATGAACGTGACGGTGCCGCTGCGATCCGCCTTTCCGCCGCCTTCCATGTTCAGCTTCAGGCTATTTCCGGCAATAAAGTGCTGACTGAATCTGTCTCGCAACTGACCCTGCGTTCCTCGCTGGCGATTGCTGCCTGGGGCGCACCGTGGCAACAGGGCTGCCGTTGCCATGATCATGACGACCTTATTGAGTTGCTGAAAAAGCGTGACGTCGCCGGGCTGACGGCAAGCATGGCGCATCATTTCGACACCATCGTCGCCAGTCTGCGTTTTGAGCAACATA
Organism: Rahnella aceris; assembly: GCF_011684115.1. Lineage (NCBI taxonomy): Bacteria > Pseudomonadati > Pseudomonadota > Gammaproteobacteria > Enterobacterales > Yersiniaceae > Rahnella > Rahnella aceris. Next base: position 28,562 of record NZ_JAADJV010000001.1, read on the forward strand.
ACGGGCAGACCCCCGATTTTGCGCAGATATTTGCGGTTCAGAAGCCGGTTGCAGGTAAGGAGCCAGGCTGATGGTCAAATCACTTTGTATACAACTGATCAATCCGAACACCAGCCAGGCGATGACCGAAGTGATGGCGCAAACTGCCCGCTCGGTTGCGGGGATGGATACACAAATTCTGGCCGTTTGCCCTGAAGAAGGCGCGCCGTCAATTGAAGGCCACTTCGATGAAGCGATTGCCGCGTTGGGCGTGTTGCAGCAGATAAAAGCCGGACGCGATGCCGGTGTCGACGGCCATATTATTGCCTGTTTCGGTGACCCCGGATTACTGGCTGCCCGCGAGCTGGCGCATGCGCCGGTTATCGGTATTGCGGAAGCGGCAATGCATCTGGCGACGATGCTGGCGACGCGATTTTCTATCGTGACGACCTTGCCGCGTACACTGACGATCGCCCGGCATTTACTGCATCAGTACGGGTTCGAACGCCATTGCGCGGCCTTGCACGCCATCGATCTGCCGGTGTTATCACTGGAAGACGGCAGCGGGCTGGCGCAGGAAAAAGTGCGCGAGCAGTGTATCGCGGCGAAAAAATCTGACGGCAGCGGGGCGATCGTGCTCGGTTGTGGCGGAATGGCCGATCTGGCGCAGGAACTGACGCGCGAGCTGCGTATACCGGTGATCGACGGCGTCAGCGCGGCAGTCAAAATGGTCGAGTCACTGGCAGCTCTTCGCCTGACGACCAGTAAACACGGTGATCTGGATTATCCGCTGGAAAAACCCTTGTCTGGCCGTTTTGCCGGGCTGAATCTGAGAGAACACTATGTCTGATACTGAATACGGTTTTACTGATGCTTACCCGCGCGACTTAATCGGTTACGCCGGACGCCCGCCCCACGCTAACTGGCCGGGCAACGCGCGCATTGCGGTACAGTTTGTCCTCAATTATGAAGAGGGCGCAGAGAATAACGTTCTGCATGGTGATGCCGGTTCTGAACAATTTTTATCGGACATTATCGGTGCCGCCAGTTTCCCCGACCGCCACATGTCGATGGATTCGCTGTACGAATACGGTTCGCGTGCTGGTTTCTGGCGCATCCACAATGAGTTTCAGAAACGCGGCTTACCGCTGACCGTTTTCGGCGTGGCGATGGCACTGGCTCGCAATCCGGAAATCGTCAGTGCGATCAAAGCAGCGGATTACGATGTTGTCAGCCACGGCTGGCGCTGGATCCATTATCAGGACATGAGCAAAACCGAAGAGGCGGAGCACATGCAAAAAGCCATCACCGTGCTGCGTGACCTGTTCGGCAAAGCGCCGTCCGGCTGGTATACCGGACGCGACAGCCCGAACACCCGTCAGCTGGTGGTGGAATCGGGCGGGTTGCAGTATGACAGCGATTATTATGGCGATGACCTGCCGTTCTGGACGCCGGTAAAACTGGAAAATGGCGAAACCAGGCAGCATCTGGTCATCCCTTACACGCTGGAAACCAACGACATGCGGTTTGCCTCTCCGCAGGGTTTCAACACCGGCGAACAGTTTTATACCTACCTGAAAGACACATTTGACGTGTTGTACGCCGAAGGCGAAACCTCACCGAAAATGATGTCGATTGGGATGCATTGTCGGATCCTGGGACGCCCGGGGAGATTTCGCGCTTTACAGCGGTTTCTCGATTACGTCGAATCGCATGATCGCGTGTGGGTGTGTAAGCGGCAGGAAATTGCGGAACATTGGGTTAAACATTTCGGTGTTTAATCTCGAAATTCAAATTCAAATTCAAAACCTTGGGCTCGCCGCCCAAACTGGCCTTAAGGGGCGCCTATCGCCGCACCCCTTAAGAATCCCAGGCTCTTTCACTGCGCGCTCTGCTCGTTGGCTATGTTTCATAAGCCATAGCGATAGCCGCAAAATCCCGCCGCTCCGCGGTGCCCTCCGTTCGGGTTACAACCCGCGCAAAAAGACGCGCGGTTTTACACCTCTCCTCCGGCGCGATTTTGGAACCGGCCTCAGGCTTCAACTTCACAACCTCACTATATTTTTTTAAAAAGCCCACGGGCGATTCAGAAATCTTGCTGAACGGAGCGGCTTCGAGACCTATGGCTCGAAGACCGAGAGAAGGAACCGCAGAGCGGCAAGATTTCCAGCCTGTCATGGTGGTAACTGGAACATAGCCAGCGAGCGAAGCGCGTGTTGTAACAGCGAGGGGAAATCCAAAAGGGGAAAAGCACTTTCCCCTTTTGGGCGGTTTCGGCGCAGCGCGATAAGTGATCGCTGTTATTGAGAAACCGAAATTATCACCGTTCAGATTTCCCCTCGGTGGGAACCGAAATTGTCACCGTCCATTCCTGGAAAAGAACAGTTTCCTCAGCTTTCCAAAGCTGAACCGCCCATTGGTTCGGTCAAACCATCAGACTCACATGCGCCGCCACAATCTTCCATCCACTCGCCATCTTCACCCACGTTTGCTGCTGACGACCAATCTTGTCGCTGCCTTCCCGGCGGAATTCTGTGCTGGCGACAGCCATGTCATCGCCAAACGTGGTGATAGTCGTGTTGACCAGTTCCCGGTCTAACCCTTGTGACGATCGCGCTGTGCGGAATGCGCGGATGGCGTCAATGCCGTAAAGATTTTCTCCCGCGCCGTAGCGCACGGTACGCGGGTCGTGCCAGAACAGTTCGTCGAGTACGGCCGTATCGTTGGTGATCAGCGCCTGTTCATAGCGATAAAACGCCGCATTCATTTCGGCGAGGATCGCCGGGCGGTCGATATGTTCAGTTTTCATAGTGACTCTCTTTACTCTTTTCACTTCACCCTGGGAAAACGGGGATGCGGGTTGTTACGCGGGCATCACCGGAGAACTGCTGACATTCACTATTCCCTGCTGCTCAAGTGCCCAGGCGGCACGCAGGCAGAGATCTTCGCGCCACGGTGGCGCAATCAATTGTAATCCTATCGGCAGGCCGGTCGACGTGGTGACCGGCACCGTCACCACCGGCAAGCCGAGGAACGAAATTGGCTGCGTGAGCATGCCCATGTTGGCGCGTGTCGGCAGATCCTGACCGTTGATGCGAATGGTTTCCTGACCAAGCAACGTTGCCGGACACGGCGTGGCAGGGGCGATCAGAATGTCCCAATGATCGAACAAGGGCAAGATTTGCTGCTGAAATTGCTGACGGAAACGCTGCGCCTGAACATACCATGCCGCCGGGATCATTGCGCCAGCGAGCAGACGCTCACGTGAAAGTGGCTCAAACTGTTCCGGAATGCTGCGCAGTTTTGGCAGGTACTGATTGCCGCCTTCCGACGCGCTGATGATAAACGCGGCGGATCGTGCCAGCCCGGCCTGTGGCATTTCAATTTCTTCCTGGGCTTCCAGTGCCTGCGCTATCCGGTGTACGGCTGCTTTGGCGTGGTCGTCACACCAGAGAGAAAAGTATCCGCCCAGTACGGCGCTGCGCAGGCCCTGTTGCCCGCGCTTAAGCTGGGAAAATGTTTCTGTGACAGGTTTGTCAGCCTGAAAGTGATCCTGCGGATCCGTGCCCTGTATGGCGTCATAGACCTGCGACAAATCTTCGCTGCAACGTGCCATCGGGCCGATGTGATCGAGGCTGGCGACAAACGGCTGGCTGCCGCGACGTGAAATCCGCCCGAAGGTCGGTTTCAGGCCGAGAATACCACTTAATGAGGACGGCACACGGATCGAGCCGTTGGTATCACTGCCGAGGGTGAAATGCACCAGCCCGGCAGCCACGGCGGCGGCCGAACCACCGGAAGAGCCTCCGGCTACCCGCGCCAGATCCCGCGGGTTACGGGTGGCACCGTAATGGCTGTTTTCTGTGGTGAAACCGTAGGCGTAAGCATCCATATTCAGCATGCCGGAAAGCATCGCGCCCTGAGAAGCCAGGCGTGAAACCGTCCAGGCGTCATGGCGTGCAGCGGCGTTGCTGCTGTTGAGGCTGGCACCGGCCAGCGTCACTTCACCGGCCACGTCCAGCAGGTTTTTCACCGCATAAGGAATGCCCGCCAGCGGCGGAAGTACGGCACCGCTGGCGCGGCTTTTATCCACTTTCGCTGCTTCACTCAGCATGCGATCGCCGGTGATTTGCGTCCAGGCGTTGATGACCGGATTGGCCTGTTCAACGGCGTCGAGCGTGGAGGTGGCGATTTCTGTGGCCGAGATTTCGCCCTGCGCAATCGCCTGATGTAACTGGCTGACGGTAAAGCTATCAAACGATTTCATGCGCGGTACACCCCGGCAATTTCCAGACGCGGATCCAGCGGTAAATCCATCAGCGGTTGTGCCATTTGGGCAATGCGGCTGAACTGCACCAGCAATTCCTGACGGCGTGCGTCGTCGAGTTCCAGCGCCAGAACGGATTCCATCTGGCGGATATAGGCGGCCCAGTCGGTCGCTGCGGAGGTATTTTTCATTCTGCTTCCTTATCCATTCTGTTATGCAAACCCTGATCAAAAACCGGCGGCGCTGCCGTTGCTGCGCGGGTCGGAGGCACCTTCAAACATGCCGTTGGTGTGACGAACGATGGCACCGGCGTGACCGACGGCTTCACTGAAATCCGGCAACAGTTCGACGTCGTGACCACGCTGCCTCAGCCCGGCCAGCGTCGGATAGGCAAAACGGCCTTCCAGTTTCAGTGAATCCGAACTCTCGCCCCAGGTACGGCCAAGCAGCCAGCGCGGGCCGCTGATCGCCTGTTGCAAAGATTGCCCCTGTACTACATGGCGGATAAACACGGCGGCCTGCGTTTGCGGCTGGCCGTCACCCCCCATTGAGCCGTAAACCATGGTGCGCCCGTCGTATAAGCGTGCGGCGGCAGGGTTGAGGGTATGGAACGGTTGCTTGCCCGGTGCCAGCGCCAGTAAATGACCGGCATCAAGGCTGAAGGACGCGCCGCGGTTTTGCCACAACACGCCGCTGCCCGGCAGCACCACGCCACTGCCGAACTCGTGATAAATGCTCTGGATAAAAGAAACCGCCAGCCCGCTGCTGTCCATCACGCCCATCCAGACGGTATCGCCCGGCCCTTTACCTTTACCCCAGTCGGCGGCGCTGTGTGGTTTGATGCGGGTCGCAAGAGCATCGAGATACTGTGGATCCAGCAGTTCCTGTGCATCCTGCGTCATCATGCGCGGATCGGTGATAAAGCGATCGCGCAGACCGAACGCCAGTTTGGTGGCTTCCACCACGCTGTGAATGGTGGCACTTTCGTCCATGGTTTCCAGCGGCAAACGGTCAGTCAGGCCGAGGATCGCCAGCGAAACCAGTCCCTGCGTCGGGGGTGTCAGGTTGTAGATTTCGCCTTTACTGTGTTTGAGCCGCAACGGCACACGGCGCTGTGGCTTGTAAGCCGCGAGATCAGCGCGGGTCACCGGCATGCCGAGCTTTTCCATGTCGGCGGCCATATTGTCGGCCAGCTCACCGCGATAGAAACTGTTCAGCCCGTCCTCGCACAGCATCGATAACGTCTGCGCCAGTTGCGGCTGAGTGAAGCGGTTTCCGGCGCGGGGCACATCGCCGTTAGGCAGAAAAACATCGGCAAAGCTGCGGAAATCTTTCAGTTCGTGTTGCTTGGCGCGGGTTGCCGCTTCCTGCGATGCTGTCACCGGAATACCATCAGCGGCATAACGGATGGCGTCACGCAGCAGGCGGGAGAGCGGTTTTTGCTCGCCGCCAAATTCAGCCGACACATTCAGCGCTTCCTGCCAGCCGCCGACGGTGCCCGCTACCGTCAGCGCGGCTTTCGGGCCACGGTGCGGAATGTGCGTTTCACCGGCGTAGAAATCGAGAGAGGCGAGGGAGCCTGCGGCACCGCTGGCGTCTATCGCCACCGGATTGCCCTGCGGCGGCACGATCAGCCAGAAGCCATCGCCCCCCAGCCCGTTCATGTGCGGATAGACCACGGCAATCGTCGCGGCCGCAGCCACCATGGCCTCGATGGCATTGCCGCCTTCACGCAATACCGCAAGCGCACTCTGGCTCGCCAGATGATGAGGTGTGACCGCCATGCCCAGCGGTGCGCTGTTACTGTTAATCATGCGATGTCCTTTTTAGAAACGCTTTTTTATGCTGCCCGTGCTTGCAGGGTTGTGGGCGCGTAGGGATAAAGTTAAGCAAGAGGTGTTCCACATCGGCAAAACCTTGCAGCTTTAGCGCTAATTTCTCTTGCATTGGCAAGCATAGTGCATGGTATGTTCCGCTGATTTACTGAAACATTGGTTACAAAAGGGCCAGAGATGAAACAGATTGATGAGCGTCTGCGTGACCATTACGCAGAACTGACGCCGCAGGAACAGCGGGTGGCCGACTTTATTTTTGCCAGTATTGACGACCTGATGAGCTATAACAGCGCCGAACTGGCGCGGCTTAGCGGCGTATCGAAAGCCACGGTCAGCCGCCTGTTCAAACGCCTCGGTTACCCGAGCTACCGCGATATGCGCGATGAAATGCGCACCCTGCGCCAGAGCGGGATGCCGCTGACCGACAGCCGCGACGCAGTGCAAGGTAACACCTTGTTATCACGGCACTATAAACAGGAAATGGCCAACCTGACGCAGTGGATTAACCAGATTGATGGCACCCAGTTCGGTGCGCTGATCGCCGCCCTGAATCAGGCGCGGCAAGTACGTTTGCTGGGTTTTCGTAACAGTTACCCGGTGGCGCTGCACCTGCGTCAGCAACTGATTCAGGTGCGCGCTGGCGTGATGATAATGCCGCAGCCGGGGCAAACGCTGGCGGAAGAACTGGTGGATCTTACCGCGCAGGACGTGGTGATATTCGTCGCTTTCCGCCGCAGGCCGCGCATGGCGAAGGCAATTCTGATGCAGTTACAGTCACTTGGCGTGCCGGTGTTGTTGATTTGCGAGCCGCAGGCGCAGACACTTATCCCGCTGGCAACCTGGCATCTGGCTGCTCCGCTCGACAGCGTATCGGCGTTCGACAGTTATTCTTCTGCCATGAGTCTGGCGAATTTGCTCAGCAATGCATTGCTGCACGATATGCTCGCTTCAGGCCGCCAGCGTATTCATCAGATAAGCGATTTGTATAACGATCTGGATGAGCTGGAGCAGCGCTGATTCCCGTTTGAAGAACAAATCGGGCGCTTTTCTGGTGCTTGCGCACAATTTCAGTGCATCATATTTTTCATTGGTTCACGCTTTTTGCCCTGATTCAGGGCAAAAAAACCTCTTCTGATCGCGCCTCTCATTGTCTAATTCCTTGTCATACCGTGACTTTGTGCACAATTTTTCTGCTGCACGGCTTTTGGCACATTCGTTGCAAAGCTATAAACATAAGAATCTATCGTTCCAAAAACCTTTCACCGGAGATAATCTATGAACATGAACAAACGGCTGTTGGCATGGGCAGGTGCGGCAATGCTGGTGCTTCAGGCATCCAGCGTAATGGCGGATCAGTTGCAGGATATTCAGAAACGTGGCGTGCTGCGTGTGGCTGTTCCTCAGGATTTCCCGCCGTTTGGTTCGGTGAGCAAGGATTTGCAGCCGGAAGGTTATGACATCGATATGGCGCATTATCTGGCCGATAAGATGAAACTTAAGTTGCAACTGGTGCCGGTCACCAGCGCCAACCGCGTGCCTTATCTGCAAACGGATAAAGTCGATCTGGTGATTTCAAGCCTGGGTAAAAACGCTGAGCGCGAAAAAGTCATCGACTTCAGCAACGCTTACGCACCGTTCTTCCTCGGCGTGTTTGGTGCCCAGGGTGACAAACTGTCCGACCTGAAAGAACTGTCCGGTAAAACCATCGGCGTGACCCGTGGCGCGGTGGAAGATCTGGCACTGACCGGCGTGGCACCGAAAGATGCCAAAATTCAGCGGTATGAAGACAACAACACCACGCTGTCTGCATACCTTTCCGGCCAGGTGGAATACATCGCTACCGGCAACCTGGTGGTCGCCGCGATTGCCCGCATGAACCCGGCCAAAGCACCGATTTCGAAAGTCATGCTGAAAGATTCACCATGCTACGTCGGTCTGCGTAAAGACGAACCCGCGCTGAAAGACAAAGTGAATGAACTGATCGCCGAAGGCATCAAAGACAAGACGCTGAATGCGCTGTCTGAAAAATGGATGAAGGCACCGCTGCCAGCGTCCATCGGCGCGTGATCAGAGGCCTGACGGAGATCTTTCATGACCTATCAGCTTAACTTTAGCGCGCTATGGCCTTATATGCCGGAACTGCTGGCCGGTTTATGGACCACCATTGAGCTGACGGTAATGGCAACGGTTGGCGGTGTCGCAATAGGGATTTGCGGCGCGGCCATCCGCTGCGGCAACCATAAAACCCTGCGTGCGGTCTGGGGCGTGTATGTCGAAGCCATCCGTAATACGCCGTTTGTGGTGCAGCTGTTTTTCATTGTCTTTGGCCTGCCAGCCATTGGCCTGAAAATGACTGCCGGTGAAGCGGCGCTGCTGGCGATGCTGATTAACCTCGGCGCCTACAGCACGGAGATTATCCGCGCCGGTATTCAGGTGACGCCGAAAGGTCAGTGGGAAGCCGGGCGCGTGCTGGGATTAACCCGCAGTCAGACGTTCCTGCGCATCGTGCTGCCGCCGTCGCTGAAACGCATTTATCCGTCGCTGGTCAGCCAGTGCATTATCGTGATGCTCGGATCTTCCGTGGTATCGCAGGTGTCCTATGAAGAACTGACGTTTGCCGCGAACTTAATTCAGTCGCGCACCTTCCTCAGTTTTGAAGTGTATCTGGTCACCACGTTGTTTTATTTATTGCTGTCGGTTGCGATGCGTCAGTTGTTGCTGCTGGCCGGACGCCGTGTCTTTGGGAGTGAAAACTGATGATGACCTTCACCGACTGGGACATTGTGCGCAATCTCCTGCTGGCGGCGCGCTGGACGTTATTGTTGTCGCTGACCGCTTTTATCGGCGGCACGCTGGTGACGTTGCCGTTGCTGTTACTGCGTCTCACCAAACGCCGCTGGCCGACACGATTTGTGCGTTTATATTCCGAACTGTTTCAGGGCACGCCGCTGCTGATGCAGCTGTTCCTGGCCTTCTTCGGGCTTGGCCTGTTTGGGATCAATGTCAGCCCGTGGACCGCCGCCGCGCTGGCGCTGACGCTGTATACCAGCGCTTATCTGGTGGATATCTGGAGCGGCAGTATTGCCGCATTACCGAAAGGCCAGTGGGAAGCGTCGCGCTGTCTCGGCCTGAATTTCGGCCAGACGTTATGGCGGGTGATCACCCCGCAGGCGCTGCGCATTGCTATCGCGCCGACCGTCGGGTTTTCCGTGCAGGTGGTGAAGGGGACCGCGCTGGCCTCGATTATCGGTTTTGTCGAACTGACCAAAGCCGGAACGATGCTGAACAACGTGACGTATGAGCCGTTCAAAGTGTTTGGATTAGTGGCGCTGGGCTACTTCCTGATGTGCTATCCGCTGTCCCGTTACAGCCAGCATTTAGAAAAATCATTGCGTGGAGAGAAACAGTAATGCCACTGATCACCATCAACCAGGTTCAGAAATTTTACGGTCAGAACCACGTACTGAAAGGCGTGGATCTGGATATTGACAGCGGCGAAGTGATTTCGATCATCGGCCGCAGCGGTTCAGGCAAAAGTACGCTGTTGCGCTGCATGAACGGGCTGGAAGGCTATCAGGAAGGCAGCATCAAACTCGGCGGGATGACCATTACCGACCGCGATTCTCAGGCGCGTGACATCAGCCGTTCCGTGGGCATGGTGTTCCAGAGTTTCAATCTTTTCCCGCACATGACCGCGCTGGAAAACGTCATGCTGGCGCCACGCCGCGTGCTGAAAAAGTCCGCTGCCGAATGCCGTGAACTGGCCGCGCAGATGCTGGCGAAAGTCGGTCTGGCGGATCGCATGGATTATTACCCGTCGAATCTTTCCGGCGGCCAGCAGCAACGCGTGGCGATTGCCCGTGCGCTGGCCATGAACCCGAAAGTGCTGCTGTGTGATGAAATCACCTCGGCGCTGGATCCGGAACTGGTCGGCGAAGTATTGAAAGTGCTCGAGCAACTGGCGAAAGAAGGCATGACGCTGGTGCTGGTGACACACGAAATGAATTTTGCCCGCGAAGTGGGCGACCGCGTGGTGTTTATGCATCAGGGCACCGTGTGGGAACAGGGCGAAAGCCGGGCGCTGTTTGCCAACCCGCAAACGCCGGAGTTAAAACAATTTATAGCATCCGTACGCGGCCTTACTGAGGCTGCCGCAAGCTAACATCGTAAAGGATTAACTATGTCAGATTTCATCTCTCCCGGACAAATCAACCCGCCAACCCGTCTGCTGATGGGGCCGGGACCCATCAATGCCGATCCGCGCGTATTGCGGGCGATGGCGAGTCAACTGGTCGGGCAATATGATCCGGTGATGACCGGCTACATGAACGAAGTGATGGCGCTGTACCGCGCCTTGTACAAAACCGACAATCAGTGGACGTTCCTGATCGACGGCACCTCGCGCGCCGGTATCGAAGCCGTGCTGCTTTCCGGTATCCGTCCGGGCGACAAAGTGCTGGTGCCGGTGTTTGGTCGTTTCGGTCATCTGCTGTGCGAAATTGCCCGTCGCTGTCGTGCGGAAGTTCATACCCTCGAAGTGCCGTGGGGCGAAGTGTTTGATCCGCAGCAAATCGAAGATGCGATTAAATCCGTTAAACCGCGCTGGTTGCTGACCGTGCAGGGCGATACCTCCACCACCATGTTGCAGCCGCTGGAGCAACTGGGTGAAATCTGCCGCCGTCACGGTGTGCTGTTCTACTCCGATGCCACGGCGTCCTTTGGCGGTAACCCGCTGGAAACCGACGCTTGGGGTTTAGACGCCGTATCTGCCGGTTTGCAAAAATGCCTCGGCGGTCCGTCAGGCAGCTCGCCAGTGACCATCAGCCCGCGCTTTGAAGAACAAATCCGTCGCCGTAAATGTGTCGAGCAAGGTATCCGTACCGCCGACCATGCCGACGGCGACGACGAGATGATCTACTCCAACTATTTCGATCTGGGGATGATCATGGATTACTGGGGGCCGGAGCGTCTTAACCACCATACTGAAGCCACCAGCATGCTGTTTGCGGCGCGTGAATGCGCGCGCATCATTCTGGAAGAAGGGCTGGATACCGGCATCGCCCGTCATAAATTACACGGCGGCGCATTGCTGGCAGGCATTCAGGGCATGGGGCTGGAAGTGTTCGGCGACCTGAATAACCGCATGAGCAACGTGCTCGGCGTAGTCATTCCACCGGGCATCCACGGCGAACAGGTTCGCCAGATGATGCTTAATGATTTCAGCATTGAAATCGGCACCTCATTTGGTCCGCTGGCCGGGAAAATCTGGCGTATCGGCACCATGGGTTACAACGCGCGTAAAGACTGCGTGTTGCAAACGCTGGTGGCGCTTGAAGCGGTGCTCAACCGTCTCGGCTTTGCATCGAAATACGGCGCAGGGGCGCAGGGTGCCTGGGATCATTACGCGGGAGGTCAGTAATGGCTGAAGCTTTTACGCTGGCTGCGGTTTCAGAAAGCGCAAAGCTTGCCGCTGAACGGGTGATGGCGCGTTGCGACGCACTCGCCGCCATCAGCGAAACGCCGGGGCAACTGACCCGCGTCTATCTCTCGCCGGAACATTTGCAGGCTAACCGACAGGTGGGCGAGTGGATGACTGCCGCCGGGATGCGTGTCTGGCAGGACAGCGTCGGCAATATCTGCGGGCGCTATGACGGGCTGGATGCGACAGCACCGGCCATTTTGCTGGGATCACATCTCGACAGCGTGCGTAATGCCGGGCGTTACGACGGCCCGCTGGGCGTGCTGACCGCGCTGGAGGTGGTGGCGCATTTGCATCAGAACGGCATTCGTTTGCCGATGGCGGTGGAAATTGTCGGGTTCTGCGATGAGGAAGGCACACGTTTTGGCATCACGCTGCTCGGCAGTCGTGGACTGACCGGTACCTGGCCCGCGGACTGGCTGGAACGTCAGGACGCGCAGGGGATTTCGGTCGCCCAGGCGATGCGTGATGTCGGGCTGGATCCGCTGAGAATCGGCGCATCACAGCGTGCGGTCAGCGACTTTTGCGCTTACCTGGAATTGCACATCGAGCAGGGGCCGTGCCTGCAAACGGCGGATGTGCCGCTCGGCGTGGTCACGGCGATTAACGGCGCGCGTCGCCTGAATTGTGAATTTACCGGTCACGCCGGTCATGCCGGTACCGTGCCGATGGGGCAGCGTCAGGACGCGCTGACTGCCGCCGCCGAATGGACGCTGGCCATTGAAAGTATCACCACCGCCACCGGCCGCAATCTGGTGGCGACAGTGGGCACGCTGGAATGCCTGCCGGGTGCGGTGAATGTCATTCCGGGACAGGTGAAATTGTCGCTGGATGTACGCGGACCGCGTGATGATGATTTATCGGCACTGCTGGAAACGCTGCTGGCGAAGGGCCGCGATATTGCTGCACGTCGCGGGCTGACGTTTGCCGCCGAACAGTTTTATGGCATCAGCGCGACTGAATGTAACGACGGTTTACAGCATCGTCTCAGCCAGAGTGTTTTGCATTTACAGGGGCAGGCGATGTCGCTGCCAAGCGGCGCAGGGCACGACGCGATTGCTATCGCTGAATGCTGGCCGGTCGGCATGTTGTTTGTGCGCTGCAAGGACGGCATCAGCCATCATCCTGATGAATCGGTCACCACCGGCGACGTGGCTTACGCGGTGCAGGCGTATATCAATACGGTGCTGAGCTTTGCTGAGGGACATTTATGACCTTTGAAGAATTCAACGCATTATCCGAATTCGAAGCCGTTGCGTTGTTACGCCCGCTGGTGAATATCCCGTCGTGGGCGAAAACCGTCAGCGATGCGCGGCCTTATGCTTCTGTGCAAGACGTATTGCACAGCGCCGGAGCGGCCTGCGAAAACTGGCAACCGGAAGATATTACTCAGGCGCTGTCGGCGCACCCGCGTATCGGTGAACGCGCCGCCGGTGCCACTAAAGAAGCGCAGCTTTCCCGTGGCGAACAGGCGACGCTCAATATCAGCCAGCAGGCAGTGATTGATGCACTGCACGAGGGGAATCTGCGTTATGAACAGCGTTTCGGGCGGGTGTTTCTGATCCGCGCTAAAGGGCGCAGTTCAGGGGAGATCCTTGATAATCTGCAACGGCGGCTACAGAATTCGCCGGAGGCTGAAGATCAGGAAACGGCGCAACAACTCAAAGAAATTACCCTGCTGCGTTTAAAGGAGATATTTCAATAATGACCCGCATCACTACCCATATTCTCGATACGTCTTTAGGGCAGCCCGCGGCGAATGTGCGCGTCTGGCTGGAATGTATTGAAGGGCAGAACGTCACGATCATCAGTGAAATCCAAACCGATGCCGATGGCCGCGCCGCAAAATTAACTCCGGAACCGGTCACCTCCGGGCATTACCGGTTGTGTGCGGATATCGGCGCGTATTTCACCGCCACCGGTCGTGAGACGCTGTATCACTCGGCGATCATTGATGTGGTGATCGACGGTGATCAGGATCATTACCATCTGCCGCTGCTGATCAGTCCGTATTCTTATTCAACGTATCGCGGCAGTTAGATCTTTCTGGCAGTCAGCCCATCAGCAGGTGCGGATGTTTAAGCCGCACGCTTTGGGTCAGCGCGGCGTGGCTGACATCGCGGTCACGGTTGCCCTGACGGACCTGTTGCAGGAACGCCATCAGCAGCGGATTTGGCCGCTCGCGGCGTGACATCAGCTCCGGCTGCCCCTGCACACCCATAAAGAACGGATGATTGTTCAGCTCAATTGCCTGCGCCTGTTCGCCACTTTCGTCATACCCTGAAACGATCAGCCCGGCGTTTTCCAGCTCAGCCAGCAAATGCGGATTCAGATAGCGGCGCTGGTTGTAGCGCAGCATAAATTCATCCCCCGTTTTATTGGCCAGCAGGCTGCCGTTGCGGGTAATGACCGGATGATTCCCCACACGCGGCTGCACGTGCTCGGCCAGCGGCAACGCGGTTTGCAGGCTGCCGAGCGTCGACGGCCCGTGCATCACCACGCGTTCCTGCCCGAGCACTTTCTGCCCCAGCGCAGTGATCATCTGATGCATACCCTGATTAATCCCTAATACCGGCGTCTGGTTTTCCAGAGCCCAGGTGGCGGTCGCCAGTTGTCCGGCCTGCGTGTCGCTGCGGGTGAGTGTCGCGCCCGGCAACATAATGCCGTCAACCTCAAACAGCGTGCAATCAAGCTGGCTGCCCAGTAACGTCGATGGCACATAGATCACATCAATGTTCATTGCCAGTGCATCGGCGGCGTCTCCCAGTGCAGCCAGCATCGCCGGATAACTGTCACGCTGCTCGGTAAAATCCCCGACCAGTGCCACGCGCAGGGTTTTTCCTGCCCGCATGACCGGTTGTGAAACCGGGCCTAATGCCCAGCGGCCAAAGGCATCACGCCCCCAGCCGTTGCTGCGAATTTTGCCGGTGATGCCGTCTTCCAGCTGGAATTTATCCTGATTACGCACCACGGTTAATGATTCAATTTCAATACCCTGTTCCGCGATTTGCACTGCCAGTTCTGCGGATAACGGTTCACGCAACGGTACGACGATATCTTCTTTAAGTGCCCGATAAATCAGGGATTCAACACCGGATTCTTCACCCGCACCGCGCCCGGTCAGGCGCTCAAGCCACAGCAGTCCGCTGGTCAGTGCATGCCCTTGCGCCGTCACGTGCTGGCGGGCATTCGGGTAACGTTGCGCATAATGGCTGACGGGAAAGTGACACAGCGGCAAAGCGCGTAGCTCAGCAAGTATCGCTGCCATCGCGCCGTACAACGCAGGTTCGGGCGTGGAGTGGGCAATAAAGGTGATAGTCATCAGTGATCCTCTGTCAGATGTTTTTGCGGGGGTATTGAATGCAAGAAGTGATCCACACCGGGATGTTTTTACATGCGCTGACAAAAAGACAGGGGCAGCTCGCAAAGCGGATTTTTCGTCACACTTCATTGCTATAAAACGGCGCGCTGTTCAGACCATAACGCGCTAAGGTAGCGCCAGTTGTTCTAACCCATCATTCATTAAGGAAGCATCATGTCAGCATCGCTTTATGGCAGTACGGCGGCACAATTTGTTCGTGGTTTACAAAATCTTTCAGCCTTGCTGGAAAAAGGCGCGGCATGGGCAAAGGAAAACGGAAAATCAGAAGAAGAAGTCCTGAATACCCGTCTGGCAGAAGATATGTATCCACTGGCGCGACAGGTGCAAATCACCAGTGATATGTCAAAAGGCGCAATTGCCCGTCTGGCCGGTATCGCCGCGCCTGCAATGGAAGACAGTGAAGTGACATTCGCCCAGTTGCAGGAGCGCATCGCCAAAACGCTGCGTTTTATCGAAAGTGTGGATGTACAACAACTGGAAGGCGATGAATCCCGTGAGATCGTGGTGAAAGGCAGAAATCGTGAAATGAAATTTACTGCGCACAGCTATGTTACCGTGTTTGCCGTGCCGAACTTCTATTTCCACATCACCACCGCCTACAATATTCTGCGCCATCTGGGCGTGAACATCGGTAAAATGGACTTTATTGGTGGGAACTAAACAGACAGGCAGGAATTAAACATGCCCCGGCTGAAAAGTCCGGGGCATTTTTTTAGTCATGTAACAAATAGGTATCGGCATCGCGCCAGGCGGGGAAGGTTTCGCGGTAATCCTGTAACGCTTCCAGCGACAACTCTGCGTCGATAATCATCGCCGAACCCGGCTCAGCACGCGCCAGCTCTTCCCCCTGCGGATTAATAATCAGGCTGTCACCGCTGTAGTAGTGGCCGTTGTCATCGGTGCCGACGCGGTTGCATCCGGCGACATAAGCCTGATTTTCAATCGCCCGGGCGGCGAGCAGCGTCTGCCAGTGGCGGCTGCGTGGGGCAGGCCAGTTGGCGACGTAAAGCGCCAGGTCATAATCCTGCCGGTTGCGTGAATACACCGGAAAACGCAGGTCATAGCAGACTTGCGGCAGAATACGCCAGCCTCGCCATTCCACGATTTCACGACGTTTACCCGCTACATAATAATTGTGTTCACCGGCCATGCGGAACAGGTGACGTTTATCGTAAAAATGCACCTTGCCCTGCGGTTCAACCAGCAGGAAACGGTTCACGGCGCCTTCCGTAGTGCTTAACGCCACACTGCCGCCAATCATCGCCCCGAGTTGTTTCGCCCACTGTTGCAGCCATTGCACGACACGCGATTCAGGCAGCGCACTGCCCGGTGCCTGCATGGCGAAACCGGTGGTAAACATTTCAGGAAGAACAATCAGGTCGCGGCCGGTCAGCGCACTGAGCAGGCCGTCGAAATGTGCGAGGTTCGCCTCGCCATCCAGCCACACCAGCGGCTGTTGCAATACGGACAGTTTTAAAGTTGACACAGGCGCTCCGAAGCAGCGTCCAGCGTGGCTTCCTGTTTGGCGAAGCACAGCCGGATCAGTTTATGTGGGAAAGGCGCGGCGCAGAAGACCGACATCGGAATGGCCGCTACGCCCACATGTTCAGTCAGCCAGTGGCAGAATGCAACATCGTCTAAACCGGAAACCTCGCTGTAATCGACCAGCAGAAAATAGGTGCCCTGGCTCGGTAAAACTTTCAGGCGGCTGTTCGCCAGCCCTTGCGCCAGACGGTCGCGCTTGGCCTGATAAAAGGCCGGTAATTCCTGCCAGTGTTCCGGCGCTTCACGCAGCATATCCGCCAGCGCCAGTTGAACCGGCGTGGTGACGGAGAAGGTCAGATACTGGTGCACCTTGCGCAGTTCGGCGCTGATAACCGCCGGTGCGATGCAATATCCCACGCGCCAGCCGGTCATGTGGTAAGTCTTGCCGAACGACGATACGGCAATGGCGCGCTGACGCAGCTGCGGATGTCGCAGCACGCTGGCGTGACCTTCCGGCGCAAAACAAATGTGCTCGTACACTTCATCGCTCAGCACGAAAATGTGTTTATCCGCAATGATCTGCCAAAGCTGCCCGACGTCGCTGTGGCTCCAGACGGTAGCCGACGGGTTATGCGGCGTGTTGATGATCACAAGCTTTGTGCGGTCGGTAATCTGATCGGCGAATTCCGCCCAGTTCACTTTGAATTCCGGTGGCTGCAACTGAAGGCGTTTCATCACGCCGCCTGCCAGTTCTACCGCCGGGGCGTAACAGTCATAGCTCGGGTCGAAAGCAATCACTTCGTCGCCTTTCGACACCAGCGCGGTGATGGCGATATACAGCGATTCTGTCGCGCCCGCCGTGATGGTGATGTCGGTGTTGGCGTCCGGTGCATAGCCGTAAATCTGTTCGGTTTTGGTGGCAATCGCTTCACGTAGCTGCGCCGTGCCGGTCATCGGTGCGTACTGGTTCGCGCCCTGACTGACGTGATACGCCAGACGATCCCTCAGATATTGCGGGCCGTCGAAATCAGGAAACCCCTGCGACAGGTTAATGGCATTGTGTTTCTGCGCCAGCGCACTCATTTGGGTGAAAATCGTGGTGCCTAATGCAGGAAGTTTACTTTCGGGGATCAATGCTGCTGTGCTCATGGCGGGTCAATACTCCTGGACCGTTGACCTGACAGGCGTCAGGTGTGCAAATAGCGATGTTGCTCACAATATAACACGATGTTAATATTTGGCAATCGAGACGCTTAGATGGCTAAATGCCAATTCGATCTAAGCCGCAACACATTGAATATATCGCGGTAAATAGCGTCAATTTCATTCCGAACTCCGTCCCTCAACGCACAGCTTTTCAGGAATACGATGACAGAGAATTTGCAACTGGGCGCGCTGCTGGCAGCCTGTCACTGGATTGGTCAGAAGGGCTGGAGCCCGGCAACGGGCGGCAATATGTCCGTGCGCGAAGGCGATGCTCATTGCCTGATCACCGAATCGGGAAAAGATAAAGGATCACTCACCGCAGACGATTTCCTGCTGGTGGAACTTGAAAGCGGCCTTGCGCCCAGCGGACGTCGTCCTTCTGCGGAAACCGGGCTGCACACCATGCTGTATTCCCGCTATCCTGAAACAGGCGCGGTGCTGCATACCCATTCGGTCAATTCGACAGTGTTATCGCGGGTAGAACGCAGTGGTGCGCTGGTGCTGGAAGGCTATGAGATGCAGAAATCGCTCAGCGGCCAGACCTCGCACCTTGATCAGGTGGTGATCCCGATTTTCGACAACAGTCAGGATATTCCCGCGCTGGCGCAGAAGATCATCGCATCAGCGGAGCACGCGCCGTTGCAGTATGGTTTTCTGCTGCGCGGTCATGGGCTGACCTGCTGGGGACGGGATGTGGCCGAAGCGCGCCGCCATCTGGAAGGGCTGGAATTTTTATTCCAGTGTGAACTGCAACGTCGCCTGCTGGAGGCTAAATGATCCGCGCCATTGTGACTGATATTGAAGGTACCACCACGGATATCCGTTTTGTGCATCAGGTGTTGTTCCCGTATGCCCGTCAGCGTCTTGCTGAATTCCTGCGCCATGAGCATGAACAGCCGGACGTTGCGGCGGCACTGGATGCCTTACGCGCAGAAATCGACCGGCCACAGGCCAGCGTCGAGGCGTTGATTGAACAACTCTTTACCTACATGGATAACGACGTGAAATCGACGTCGCTGAAAGTGTTGCAGGGCATCATCTGGCGTACCGGCTATGAAAACGGTGATTTTCGCGGGCATCTGTATGCTGACGTCGCGCCGCAGCTGGAAGCGTGGAAAGCTGAAGGTCTGCAACTTTGCGTGTATTCCTCGGGGTCGGTGGACGCGCAAAAGCTGTTGTTTGGTTACAGCGATGCCGGTGATTTAACCTCACTGTTCAGCGGATATTTCGATACCCGCGTCGGTGCTAAGCGTGAAACGGAGTCGTATCAGAACATCGCTGAGCAACTGATCCTGCCGCCGCAGGATTTACTGTTTTTATCAGACATCCGTCAGGAGCTGGACGCCGCGCGCTTAGCGGGCTGGCATACCTGTCAGCTGATCCGCGATGACGCGGACGAACTCAGCGATCACCTGCAAGTTAATCGTTTTGATCAGATAGCCTTAGAAACATTCTTATAAGAGGGTTGACCATGAGTGCATTAACGATTTTTAGTGACCAGGATCCTTCCGCACCGTTGTGGGAAAGCCGCGACGGGGACGCGATCGCTGCTGAGCTGAGCAAAATTGATGTGCGTTTCGAACGCTGGCAGGCTGACCGCGATTTAGGCGAGAACCCGCAGCCGCAGGACGTGATTGCCGCCTATCAGCATGAAATCGACAAACTGGTCGAAGAGAAGGGCTATCAGAGCTGGGATGTGATCAGCATGCGCCCGGACAACGAACAGCGTGAGGTGCTGCGCACCAAATTTCTCTCTGAACATACACATGGCGAAGACGAAGTGCGTTTCTTCGTCGAAGGTGCCGGGCTGTTTTGCCTGCATCTGAACGGCAAGATTTTTCAGATCCTGTGCGAGAAAAACGATCTGATTTCCGTACCGGCTAATACCCGCCACTGGTTTGACATGGGCGGATCCCCGTCGTTTACCGCGATCCGTGTATTCGATAATCCGGAAGGCTGGGTGGCGCATTTCACCGGCGACACGATTGCCGATGCGTATCCGCGGATGGGGGAGTAAGCTTTGACTCCCTCCCCTGCGAAGGGGAGGGTTGGGGTGGGGTTTTAAAGCAAAATCAAGATGTTGAAGTGTGCTTTAACTGAGGTGTTAGCCCTTAAAACCCCCTCCCAGCCTCCCCCTTCGCAGGGGGAGGAGTAAAACCGAGTTGTTCGCCACAGTTTGCCGGGAGGAGAAAAGATTACTTCAACGCCTTCGCAAACACACCATCCCGTACCTGCTCCGGCGTCACCACCCCCACATCCAGCACCCATCCGCTGATCAACTCCGCCGGTGTGACATCAAACGCCGGGTTATAAACCTGCGCACCGAGCGGCGCCCATTGTACGGAACCAAAGCTGCCGGAAACGCCGGTCACTTCATTTGCCGCGCGCTGTTCGATAGGGATGGCGGCACCGTTCGGGCAGTGCGGGTCATGGGTGGTATGCGGCGCGGCAACATAGAACGGAATACCGTGATATTTCGCCAGCACCGCCAGGCTGTAAGTGCCGATTTTGTTGGCGACATCGCCATTCGCAGCAATGCGGTCAGCGCCGACCCAGATGGCATCAACGCGTTTTTGCGCCATCAGGCTGGCGGCCATCGAATCACAAATCAGCTGATAAGGAATGCCCAGCTCGCCAAGTTCCCACGCGGTCAGGCGCCCCCCTTGCAACAACGGACGGGTTTCATCCACCCAAACCTGTTCTATATTGCCCTGTTCATGGGCTCGGCGGATCACGCCGATGGCCGTGCCGACGCCCGCTGTTGCCAGGCCGCCGGTGTTGCAGTGGGTGAGCAGACGGCTGCCGGGCGTGACCAGTTTTGCGCCGTGAGTGGCAATGCTGTCGCACAATGTCTGATCTTCATCCACCAGCCGCAATGCTTCTTCCACCAGCGCTTTCACGTAATCAGCTTGTTGCAACGCGGCCTTCATACGGTCGAGATTGTTCATCAGATTCACTGCGGTCGGGCGCGAGGCACGCAATGTCTCCAGAGCCTGATGCAATTCATCCTGCGCCATTCCCTGCTCGGCCAGCAGCGCCAGCAACAGACTGGCGGACAAACCAATCAGCGGCGCACCGCGTACGCGCAGGGTGCGGATGTGATCCACCAGTTCGCTGACATCACGGCATTCGCGCCAGTCTGAACGTTGCGGCAGAGCTTGCTGGTCGAGGATCCACAGCTGGTTTTCACGAATACGTAAACTGGTGGTTGTGAGGCTTTGCATTGTTAGTTAAATCCTTGTTGCCCGGTTGCATCTGTTCACTTATTCTGCCAACATGCTTCACGGATGTATAGACGTCTAAACGCTTTAAAGGCTAAAAAAAGAATTCGAGAGGTCAGGATGTCACGCTACTACACATTTACCGCCAACGATGCCGTTGAATATGCCCGTCAGTTTGGTGGCGTGGCGGATCCGCAATCTCTTGTCACGGCCGATGAAATCGGTGACGGAAACCTGAACCTGGTGTTTAAGATCCGCGATACTGCGGGGAAAAGCCGGGTGATTGTCAAACAGGCGCTGCCGTACGTGCGGTGTGTGGGGGAATCCTGGCCGCTGACGTTAGATCGTGCGCGCATTGAAGCTGAAACCCTGATTATCCACGGCCAGTATTGTCCGCAGCACACGGTTAATGTGTTGCATCACGACGCTGAACTGGCGGTGATGGTGCAGGAAGATTTATCGGATCATCAGATCTGGCGCAGTGAACTGGTACTGGGGAAACATTACCCGCAGGCGGCAGCCCAACTGGGTGAGTATCTGGCACAAACACTGTTTCATACTTCCGATTTCTACCAGAATGCGCAGGCCAAAAAAGCCGAAGTCTCGCGTTTTACCAACCCTGAATTGTGTCAGATCACCGAAGATCTGTTCTTCACCGATCCGTATGTTGACCATGAGCGCAATAATTTTGAGCCGGTATTGCAGCCGGCGGTGGATGCACTGCGTCAGGACAAACCGCTGCGTCTGGCTGTGGCCGCGCTCAAGCATCGTTTCCTGAGCAAGGCCGAAGCGCTGTTGCACGGTGATATTCACAGCGGATCGATTTTTGTTGCTGAAGGCAAACTGAAAGCCATTGACGCGGAGTTCGGTTATTACGGCCCGATGGGCTTTGATCCCGGTTCTGCTATCGGCAACCTGTTGCTGAACTATTGTGGTCTGCCGGGGCTGGTGGGTGTGCGCGAGGCGGCGGACGGCCGCGAGCAGCGCCTGAAAGATGTGCGTGAACTGTGGATGAGTTTCTCAGAGCGTTTCCTGCAACTGGCGCGGGATAAATCTCAGGATCCGACGCTGGCGGAAACCGGCTATGCCGGACTCTTTTTGCAGGAAGTCTGGCACGATGCCGTCGGTTACTGCGGCGCGGAGTTAATCCGTCGCACCATCGGCCTGGCACATGTTGCTGATCTTGATACCATTAAAGATGATGCGATGCGCGCCGACTGCCAGCGCCATGCGCTGAGCCTTGGGCAAAAACTGATCCTCACTGCACAACAAATCGGCGATGTGGAGTCACTTATTGCGCGGATACGTCAGTTCAGCTAATCCTGTAAGTTTCTTGTATAATGCCCGCCTTCGAGGTGCGTAGGGGTAAACCCGGTGGCATTTCCTCGGTTTACTTTTAACAGGAATACAGAATTATGATGCATAACCATGTCTTACGCAGCGTGCGCTACATGTTGGATTTAAGCGAAGGCCAGCTGATCGAGATCCTTAAAACCACCGGTACGCCCGTCAGCCCTGACGTGATGTCGCGTTATCTGAAAAAAGAAGACGAAGAAGGTTACATGGAAGTGCCTGACGAAGTGATGGCGAACTTCCTCAATGGCCTGATTACCTTCAAACGCGGTAAAGACGATCGCTTCCCGGCACCGGAAGTGGAAAAACGCCTGACCAATAACATCATGCTGAAAAAACTGCGTGTGGCGTTTGAGCTGAAAACCGAAGACATGATTTCTGTACTGACTGCGGCTGATTTCAAAGTGTCTGAAGGTGAACTGAGCGCATTCTTCCGCAAAGAAGGCCACAAAAATTATCGTCCGTGCGGCGATCAGGTGATGCGTTATTTCCTGAAAGGGCTGACGGCGAAAGTGCGTCCTAAAAAAAGCTGAATATAAAGTATTCATGAAATAAATATTTATATACTGAATACTTTAATAGTGAACAATAAGCGGGAGCCTTTTTTAAAAGGCTCCCGCTTTACGTTTATTTACTTTGTAATGACGAAATTTATTTATTTTACTTCCCACATCACGTTTCTCTAGTTTATTTTTGACAGCATATTAATTCGGAAACTATCTTCATCCTTCGCCGTAATACCTCAGGGCACTATTTCAAAAAATAAAACACCGCTGTTAATTGACTGGCAGCGGGTAATTTTTATAGTGAAAAGGATATCTTATTATGACAAAAATTAAACTATTGGCCTTATTCGTAGGATTCGCCATTTCGGGTTCTGCGGTTGCCGCCACGTCTGGAAGCAGCCTTGAAGCCCGTATGGCACAGCTTGAGCAGCGTCTTCAGCAGGCGGAAACACGGGCTGAAACTGCCGAAAAACAAATCCAGCAGTTGAAGCATCAGGATATTAAGCGCGAGCAGGAAATTGCCCGCGTGAAAGAAGCCAGTCCGGTAGAAGTTAAAAATGATGGCATATCGGAAGACAAATTATTAACACTTAATGGATTCGATAATTTAAAACTGTACGGTGATGTGGAATTTAACGTTGACGGTGCCAGCCGCAGCGGGCAATTAACCTCCGTCAGAACCAGTGACAATAAAAACTGGAAACCGGGGAATAATGAGCGTTGGGATGTTAACGGACGGTTATTAATCGGTCTTGATGGTTATCGTCGAAATGATAATGGTCAGTTCTCCGGTTTCTCTGTGCAGCCAACGGCTGACCTGAACGGTTCAATGAATCTTGATGATGCCGCTTTCTTCTTCGGTGAAGAAAAAAACTGGATGGCAAAAATCGGCCGCTTCGAAGCTTACGATATGTTCCCGCTTAATCAGGACACCTTCGTTGAATACTCCGGGAATACCGCCAATGATCTGTACGCCGACGGCTACGGTTATGTCTACATGATGAAAGAAGGGCGCGGTCGCAGTGACAGCGGCGGCAACATCATGCTGAATAAGAATATCGGCAACTGGTATTTCGAGCTGAACACCCTGCTGGAAAACGGCACCTCACTGTTTGCTGAGCAAAACTACCACGGCAACCAACTTGAGAATGATAAAAACGTCGCGTACCTGCGTCCGGTCATTGCCTGGAAAGGGGATGCGTTCTCGGTGGCCGCCGCAATGGAAACCAACGTGGTGAACAATGCGTACGGCTACACCGGTGAAAATGGCGAATTCGTTGATCAGTCCAAACGTAATGGTTATGGCATGACCATGACCTGGGACGGGCAGAAAGCTGACCCTGAGAACGGCGTGGTGGCAAACCTGAGCACGGCCTATATGGATGCATCGGATGAAAAAGACTTTACCGTCGGTGCCAATGCCTTATGGAAACGCTTCGAGCTGGGCTACATCTATGCGCACAACAAAATCGAAGACTTCAGCATCAATGGCGTCCGCGCATCCGATTACGACGATGACTGGTTTGATGAACCGGGCAGCTACGACATTCATACCGTTCACGCCAGTTACCTGATCCCGAACGTGATGGATATGGAAAACTTCAACGTGTATCTGGGCGCTTATGTCTCCATGCTGGAAGCAGATAAAACCTACAGCGGCGATGATGACAGCGATGAGCGGTATGGGGCGCGGGTACGCTTTAAATACTACTTCTGATTACCCGTCATATTTCGCGTCACAGATGCGTTGGTTGCACTCCCAGGGTGAGTGAGCTTACCGCCTTTCTGCAACACGAACTATTTAGGGTAATATGTATGTATCTTCATAAATAATAAAAGCCTGAGTGCGTAAACACTCAGGTTTTTTTATGGATTAACAGTTAAATCAGGCAGCTTCGGTGTGGCGGGGTTTCGCCTCAGCCTTTTTTATGCTGTCTTTCTCCGCTTCTGGTTTTTGTGCGGCCAGTGCGTCAGGTTCAAACTCATCGACGTTGATTGAACGCAGACGGCTTTCTTCCGCACGGCTCAGGATACGCGCATCGTCGGCGCTCAGATGACCGGCATCCAGACCTTTTTGCGCCAGAATATCCAGACGGGTGAACGGCAGTTTTTTGCCCATCGCTTCGCACAGACGTTTGTGAACCGGCTCAGCGGCCAGAATATCCTGCAAGGCTTCTTCCAGCAGACCAACCGGATTGTGCTCGCCGGGTGTCAGATACTGACCACGACCGATGCGGCTGCGTGTCGCTGAAGGCACCTGCAGAATACGCGCCAGTTGGTGATCCAGACGATCAGACGGTGCGGAGTGCGAACGGCCCAACGGGAAAATCACCAGGCGCATCACGCCAGCCACAAAACGGTTCGGGAAGTTACGCAGCAAATCGTCGATAGCGACTTCGGCCTGATGCAGACAATCCTGCACGCCCCAGTGCACCAGCGGTAAATCCGCTTCGTGACAGCCTTCTTCGTCATAACGTTTCAGCGTCGCCGTCGCCAGATACATCTGGCTGAGGATATCACCGAGGCGGGCGGAAATGCGTTCGCGACGTTTCAGGCTGCCGCCGAGCACGCCCATCGACACATCAGCCAGCAATGCCAGATTAGCGCTCAGACGGTTGATGTGCTGGTAATAACGGGCGGTTTTATCATTGACCGGCGTATCACTGGTGCGGCCGTTAGTCAGGCCGAGCCAGAAGCTGCGCATTTTGTTACTGCCGACGTGGCCGATATGCCCGAACAGCGCACGGTCAAAATCAACCAGATCGTTTTTCTCCGCCGCCGCCATTTCACGAAGAACATAAGGATGACAGCGGATCGCACCCTGACCAAAGATGATCATGCTGCGGGTGAGAATGTTGGCACCTTCCACGGTAATCGCAATCGGCGCACCCTGATAAGCGCGGGCCACGAAGTTGCTGCTGCCGAGCATAATGCCTTTACCACCGGTGATATCCATCGCATCCATCACGGCGCGCTGGCCGCGGTGAGTACAGTGGTATTTGACGATAGCGGACAGCACCGCTGGTTTTTCACCCAGCATAATGCCGTTCGTGATAAGCGTTGCGGCGGCATCCATCACGTAAGCGTTACCGGCAATGCGCGCCAGCGGTTCTTCGATACCTTCCATTTTACCGATAGGCAGTTTGAACTGACGGCGGATATAGGCATAAGCCCCGGTCGCCAGCGCCAGAGATTTCAGGCTGCCGGTAGAGTTAGACGGCAGCGTGATGCCACGGCCGACAGACAGACATTCCACCAGCATACGCCAGCCCTGACCGGCCATTTTCGGGCCGCCAATGATGTAATTGATCGGTACAAAAATATCGCTGCCGCGCGTCGGGCCGTTCTGGAATGGCACGTTCAGCGGGAAGTGGCGGTGACCAATTTCAACACCGGCGGTGTCGGTTGGGATCAGCGCACAGGTAATGCCCAGATCCGTTTCGTTGCCGAGCAGGTGATCGGGATCTTTCAGTTTAAACGCCAGGCCCAGCACGGTGGCGATAGGTGCCAGCGTGATGTAACGCTTGTTCCAGGTCAGGCGCATGCCAAGCACTTCCTTACCCTGCCACTGGCCTTTACACACGATACCAAAGTCCGGGATGGCACCGGCATCAGAACCCGCTTCCGGGCTGGTCAGGGCGAAACAGGGAATTTCCAGACCTTCGGCCAGACGCGGCAGATAGTGATCTTTCTGCTCCGTGGTGCCGTAATGTTGCAGTAATTCGCCTGGCCCGAGGGAGTTCGGCACACCGACGGTGATCGCCAGAATGCCTGACACACCGGCCAGTTTTTGCAGCACACGCGCCTGCGCATAAGCCGAGAATTCCAGACCGCCGTACTCTTTCTTAATGATCATCGCGAAGAAGCGGTGTTCTTTCAGATACGCCCACAGTTCCGGCGGCAAATCAGCCAGTTCATGGGTGATCTGGAAGTCATTCGCCATACGGCAGGCTTCTTCAACCGGCCCGTCAATAAAGCGCTGCTCTTCCTCTGTCAGTTGCTGCTCAGGATAATCCTGCAATTTCTTCCAGTCTGGCTTGCCACCAAACAGGTCACCCTCCCACCAGGTGGTGCCTGCTTCAATCGCTTCTTTTTCCGTGCGCGACATTGCGGGCATCACTTTACGGAAGGTGCGAAGCGCCGGGCCGGAGAACAATGAACGGCGCATGACAGGGATATTGAAGGGCAGGAGAATGATCGCCAGCGGCAATAACAGCCAAAGTGTCCACAGATTAATGGCACCCATAACCGCCGTAAACGCCAGTAAAATCAGGCTGCTCAGGGCGAGATTGACCTTGTGATAGAACAACGCACCAAGGATCACGATAAATGCAACAATGCTAAGAACCATCATAGTAAAGCTCCTGAGTAGTAGGAGGTCTGACCTGTTGTAGGGATATAATGGTTTTAGTTCATGCTCATTTCTTTATCAATACGTTTACATACTAATTACAACACAGCTCACAAACCGGTCGCACGAAGCGTCAAAAACAGAAACTATCGGAATCATTACCGCTTCATGGCTTCTCGCTGTTTCGGCTTTCCGTTAAACTGCACAGCGGAACGTTTTATTGCTATCGGCCGTGCTGAAACCGGCTGCAAATGGACATAAAAGAGGCTGCTATGTACCAGGATATTATCCGTACTGAACTGAACGAAGCTGCTGACACGCTGAATAAATTCATCAGCGATCCGGCAAATATTGAGTCTATTCAACGTGCAGCGGTGCTGCTGGCCGATTCATTCAAAGCGGGTGGGAAAGTGATTTCCTGTGGTAACGGGGGTTCACACTGCGATGCCATGCATTTCGCCGAAGAACTGACAGGCCGCTATCGTGAAAACCGTCCGGGCTATCCGGCAATTGCGATTTCTGACGTCAGCCACATCTCTTGCGTCGGCAACGATTTCGGTTACGAATACATCTTTTCCCGTTATCTGGAAGCCGTAGGCCAGAAGGGCGACGTGCTGCTGGGCATTTCCACTTCCGGTAATTCCGGTAACGTGATCAAAGCCATCGAAGCCGCACGCGCTAAAGGCATGAAAGTTATCACCCTGACCGGTAAAGATGGCGGGAAAATGGACGGTTCAGCCGATGTGGAAATCCGCGTTCCGCACTTTGGTTTCGCTGACCGCGTGCAGGAAATCCACATCAAAGTCATTCATATTTTGATTCTTCTGATCGAAAAAGAGATGGCAAAGGCATAAGCCTTTTGCCGTAAAGGAGGCTGGTGATGTGCGAATTGCTCGGGATGAGCGCTAACGTTCCTACTGATATTTGTTTCAGTTTCAGTGGATTAGTGCAGCGTGGTGGCGGGACCGGCCCGCATAAAGACGGCTGGGGCATCACCTTTTATGAAGGGAATGGCTGTCGTACTTTTAAAGATCCGACGCCAAGCTTTAATTCGCCCATTGCCCGCCTTGTTCAGGAATATCCGATCAAATCCTGCGCGGTGATTTCTCATATCCGTCAGGCAAACCGTGGTGAAGTCGCGCTGGAAAATACTCATCCGTTTACCCGCGAACTGTGGGGACGCAACTGGACTTATGCGCACAACGGTCAGCTTCGTGGTTATCGTCAGCTCGATACCGGTACGCTGCGTCCGGTGGGCCAGACCGACAGCGAATACGCCTTCTGCTGGTTACTGCACAAACTCACCCAACGCTATCCGCGCCGCCCTGCAAGCTGGCCGCCAGTGTTTCGCTATATTGCGTCGCTGGCTGATGAATTACGGCAGAAAGGGGTGTTTAACATGTTGCTGTCGGATGGCAATTTCGTGATGGCGTATTGCTCGACGAATTTGCACTGGATCACGCGGCGTGCGCCTTTCGGCAAGGCAACGTTGTTGGATCAGGATGTGGAAATTGATTTTCAGCAGCAGACGACACCGGATGATGTCGTCACCGTGATTGCCACGCAACCGCTGACGGCGAACGAAACCTGGAACAAAATTGCTCCAGGTGAATTCGCATTATTTCATCGGGGCGAACGCCAGCTGTGAAGGCAGCGGGGTGTTGGACAACGGTTGTAGCACTTCATATCTACCGTCAGTGACCACGACATTTGGTGGCTGATGGTGTTTCTCAAAGTACGCATATCCCGGCTGTAACTGGTTCCAGAAACTGTAATAGCTGGAGTTTTTATGCGCCTTCATGTTGGCATCGGTCATCCTGAACGGGTAAATGCTAATTTTTAAATTGCGTTGCCCGAACTGGAATGCCGCCTGTACGTAGGTGAATATTTCGTCCATATAGCCGTCGGTCATGGCGTAGCAACCAATAGACTTACAGTTACCGTGGATCATCAGATACTTACCTGAATAACCCTGCGAGATATCATAAGCATTGGGGAAACCGATGTTGATGGCGCGATAAAAGCGGCTGTCGGGTTTCAGGTGGTGAATATCCACGTTGTAGAAACCTTCCGGGCTTTTGAAATCGCCTTCGCGACGTTTATTTCCCAAACCGCCGGAAAAATCGCAGATGCCATAACTGCCGATCAGACGAAATTCGCCGTCGAGCTGAGCATACAATTCGAGTTTACGTTCCTGTTTGAAGATCTGGATATAAACAGGTGCACCCAGTAATTGTTTTTTTAGTGCCGCGTTGACCGGGACAGCATCGCTGGCCACGGCGTAATTTGCTGTAAATAAAGGCAAACTGAGGAGCATCGCAAGAAACAGCGCGATTCTGATCATTCTAAGTCCTGCTCGGTAATAATTTTGATTATTTTGTCTACAGCTCAACTGCCTGTAAGACCGCCACTGATTTTCTTCTTATGTACTGTCTGTCGGAAACGCTGTCATATTAATACTGATTAAATTTTTAGCAATCACCAAATAATGAATAATGACTTTAGGAATAGGAAAATTATTACGTTGCCATTAATGGTGATTAATTAAGTCAAACTAACCCTCATTTTCTATGTTGGACATCCCTGCATTCAACTGTATACTTATACAGTTATTGAGGGGGAGGGTTATGCGTAAAATCATTCATGTGGATATGGACTGCTTTTTCGCTGCGGTCGAAATGCGCGATGATCCTTCCCTGCGCGACATTCCTATTGCCATTGGCGGCAGTCGTGACCGCCGTGGTGTTATCAGCACCGCTAATTATCCTGCCCGCAAATTCGGCGTGCACAGCGCGATGCCCACCGGCATGGCACTGAAACTTTGCCCGCACCTGAAAGTGATCCCCGGCCGAATGGAGGCCTATAAAGAAGCGTCAAACCATATCCGCGAAATCTTTGCGCGTTATACGCCATTGATCGAACCGCTGTCACTCGATGAAGCTTATCTGGATGTTTCCCACGCGACGCAATGCAACGGCTCTGCAACGCTTATCGCTGCTGAAATCCGTCAGGCCATTTTCGATGAGATCAATCTGACGGCATCTGCGGGTATCGCGCCGATCAAATTTCTGGCAAAAATCGCCTCGGATCTGAACAAGCCCAACGGTCAGTTTGTGATCACGCCGGAAAAAGTCGGGGCGTTTTTACAGGATCTTCCGCTGAGTAAAATCCCCGGCGTCGGTAAAGTCACCGCTCAGCGTTTGCAGGAGCAGGGGCTGATCACCTG
Source organism: Rahnella aceris (assembly GCF_011684115.1). Taxonomy (NCBI): domain Bacteria; kingdom Pseudomonadati; phylum Pseudomonadota; class Gammaproteobacteria; order Enterobacterales; family Yersiniaceae; genus Rahnella; species Rahnella aceris. Next base: position 58,852 of record NZ_JAADJV010000001.1, read on the forward strand.
CGGCGATGTGCAGCGTTATGATCTGGCAAAACTGCTTAAACGCTTTGGCAAATTTGGCCGTGTGCTGTGGGAACGCTGTCAGGGTATCGATGAACGTGAAATTTCCCCCGAGCGGTTACGTAAATCGGTCGGCGTTGAACGCACACTGGCAGAAGATATCCACAGCTGGGAAGAATGCGTGTCGCTGATCGAACGTTTGTATCCTGAACTGCAAACACGTTTAAGCCGTGTCAGCCCGGATCTGCGCATCGCGAGGCAGGGCGTAAAACTCAAATTCCATGATTTCCAGCAGACCACGCAGGAACACGTCTGGCCGGTGCTGAATAAAGAAGATCTGCTGAAGGTCGCACGTGAAGCCTGGGAACAGCGGCGTGGCGGAAGGGGAGTCAGGCTGGTGGGATTGCATGTGACGTTGCAGGATCCGCAAATAGAGCGGCAGCTTCTGCTTCCCTGGGAATGATCCCCGTCATCCTTCAAACTGTCTCTGCGTTGGCTGCCTTCGCAAACCCCGGTCACATACTTGTGTATGCTCCCGGGGATTTACTCAGTTGCCGCCTTGATACAGCCCGAATGATTTAGGGGACCGATCGAGTATTAACCGCGTTCAGGAATCGCTTTCAGCAGGGCCGTCAGCAGTTTCCAGTACAGCTCGACGCTGGCGATTTCCACCTGCTCATCCGGCGAGTGTGGCCCGGTGATGGTTGGCCCGATGGAAACCATGTCCATGTCCGGGTACGGTTTTTTGAACAGACCGCATTCCAGACCGGCGTGGATCACCATGATGTTCGGAGTTTTATTGAACAGCGTCTGGTAAGTTTCACGCACCAGCGTCATCACTGGTGAATTCGGCTCAGGTTTCCAGCCAGGATAGCTGCCTTTTGCCAGGCTTTTCGCGCCAGCCAGTTCACTCAGTGAATTGAGCATGCTGACCACATATTCTTTACCGCTGTCGATAAGCGAGCGGATCAGGCTGTTGATCGCCACTTCGTCATCTTTCATGGTGACAACACCGACGTTCAGCGAGGTTTCTACCACGCCTTTCACGTCATCACTCATGCGGATCACGCCGTTTGGCGTCGCGTTCAGCAGGGCAAGGAATTTACCCTGAGTTTCTGCGGTCAGCGCTTTAGCGTTGCTTTCAGCCGCTTCCACCACGAAGGCAATTTTCTTCTCTACCGCTGACAGTTCGAACTGAATCGTTGCCAGGAATTCTTGTGCTGCCGCTTTCAGCGCGTCTGCTTTATCAGCAGCAACAGCAAGGGTCACAATCGCTTCACGCGGGATAGCGTTACGCAGTGTGCCGCCGGTGAAGTCGAGCAGGCGCAGACCAAGAGTATCAGCGTTGTCTGCCAGGAAACGTGCCAGCAGTTTGCTGGCGTTGCCCAGACCTAAGTGGATTTCCGCGCCGGAGTGGCCACCTTTCAGGCCTTTCAGGGTCAGTTTCAGCGTGCTGAAACCGGCCGGAACCGCTTCACGGCTCAGCGGCAGTGTGGCGGTAAAATCAATCCCGCCAGCGCAACCCATGTAGATTTCGCCTTCGGTTTCAGAATCGGTGTTGATCAGAATTTCAGACTGTAACCAGTTCGGTTGCAGGCCGAATGCGCCTGCCATGCCGGTTTCTTCGGTCATGGTCAGCAACACTTCCAGCGGGCCGTGTTCTACGCTGTCATCAGCCAGAACCGCCAGCGCGGACGCCATACCGATACCGTTATCAGAACCCAGCGTGGTGCCGCGGGCTTTTACCCAACCGTCTTCGATGAAGGGCTGGATCGGATCTTTAGTGAAATCATGAACAGTATCGTTGTTTTTCTGCGGCACCATATCGAGGTGAGCCTGCAGTGCAACGGCTTTGCGGTTTTCCATGCCTTTGGTGGCGGGTTTGCGCAGCAAAATGTTGCCAACTTCATCACGCTCAGCGTGGATACCTTTTTCCTGTGCCCATTCAACGATGTGTTTTGCCAGCGCTTCTTCATGATAGGAAGGGTGCGGAATTGAACAAATTTTGGCAAAAATATCCCACAACGGTTGTGGCGAAAGCTGAGACAGTTCAGACACTATAAGTCTCCTGTGACAGTCAGCTCATTCAGGCTCCGTTTGCAGGGGAACTGACTGAGATGCTGTAGGTTTAAGGTTAAGTAATCCCCGCCAGACTGTGTGGCGAGTGGCCTGACAGAATATCACTTAATCTTAACCTGTGCGCGGGGACGGGGAGAAATTCCGGGATTTTTGGGCGGCTGAAGCCAGATAATCGCTGGTTTTTGTGAACCGGACTCACTATAATCTCGCGCAACCTTTTTTCCCCCCATTATTTTTTTAGAAGCCGTTAATTCACTGGCTGGGACACCTTTATGAGCGAAAAATACGTTGTAACCTGGGACATGCTGCAAATCCACGCGCGCACTATGGCTAAACGCCTGCTGCCGGCAGAACAATGGAAAGGCATTATTGCAGTCAGCCGTGGTGGCCTGGTTCCGGCAGCGTTGCTGGCTCGCGAGCTGTGCATCCGTCATGTGGATACCGTATGTATCTCCAGCTACGACCATGATAATCAGCGCGAAATGCAGGTGCTGAAACGCGCAGAAGGCGACGGTGAAGGCTTCATCGTGATCGACGATCTGGTGGATACCGGCGGCACCGCGAAAGCCATCCGCGAAATGTACCCGAAAGCGCATTTCATCACGATCTTCGCGAAACCGGCTGGCGCACCGCTGGTTGATGACTATGTGATCGACATCCCGCAGAACACCTGGATCGAACAGCCGTGGGATATGGGCGTGGTATTCGTGCCACCTCTGGTAGGAAAATAATCCTCCACTGTTAATATTCCTCTAATTTAACGCCTGGCTCATTGCCGGGCGTTTTGCTTTTATTGCCTTGAAATCCTTTCCGCTTGACCTCACCCCTCACTTGTCGCAACGTGGGCGGGTTATAATCCCGTCCAGAAATGATCGCCTGCGGGCGACCTGCTGCTTGCTAACGGAGGATCTTGCATCATGGCTCCAGCCAATCTTACGGAAAAACTGTTTAAACCTTCCTTCAAATACCCGGAAACATCAACGCTGGTTCATCGCGTTCATCACCATAATACGCACCCGCCGATGCATTCTGCGCTGGAAGGCGACACGGTTCATTGCTGGTACCGCACGATTAACCGTCTGATGTGGATGTGGCGCGGGGTTGATCCGCTGGAAGTGGAAGAAGTGCTGTCGCGCATTGCTGTCTCCCAGGCGGAGCACAGCGATCCGTTGCTGCTCGATACCGTGATTGGTTACCGCAATGGCAACTGGATCTACGAATGGTCAAATCAGGCGATGTACTGGCAGCAAAAAGCCGCCGAAGAAAAAGATGCGGATGTGGCGAGCGAATACTGGCTGAAAGCCGCCAACCTTTACAGCATCGCCGGTTATCCGCATCTGAAAGGCGATACGCTGGCGGAACAGGCGCAAGCGCTGGCCAATAAAGCCTTTGAAAAATCCTCGGAACATTCGCCTTACGAACTGAAAGAGCTGGAATTTAAGATCCCCGGCGGTGCGCCGATCACCGGATTCCTGCACCTGCCGGCCGAAGGGAAAGCACCGTTCCCGACGGTGCTGGTGTGTGGCGGTCTCGACACCTTACAGAGTGACCATCAGCGCCTGTTCCGTTCATATCTCGCGCCGATGGGCATCGCGATGCTGACCATCGACATGCCGTCGATCGGTTTTTCATCGAAGTGGAAACTGACGCAGGACACCAGCTTCCTGCATCAGCAGGTGCTGATGCAGCTTTCGGATGTGCCCTGGGTCGATGCCAGCCGCGTCAGTTTGCTCGGTTACCGTTTTGGTGCGAACGTCGCGGTGCGTCTGGCGTATCTCGAACCGCGCCGCGTGCGGGCAGTGGCCACGCTGGGGGCGCTGGTGCATACGCTGCTGAGCGACCCGAAATGTCAGGAGCAGGTACCGGACATGTATATAGATGTGCTGGCGAGCCGCATCGGCATGTCGAGCGCGTCCGACTCGGCGCTGAAAACCGAACTTAATCGTTATTCTCTGAAAACGCAGGGGTTGCTTGGACGCAGAACGCCGACGCCCATCCTGGCCGCATACTGGGAGAACGATATATTCAGTCCGAAGAGCGAAGCTAAGCTGATTGCGGATTCTTCCGCTGACGGCAAGCTTTTGACCATCCGCAGCGAGCCGCTTTACGCGCATTTTGACAGCGCTTTACATGAGATTTGTGGGTGGTTGCAAAAGCATATGCGTTAACTTAATAGTTGCTAATTCCTAACGTTTTGCTAAAAAGGATCGTCTTTCAATGGAGGTTGTACTATGACGTTACCAAGCGGTCATCCTAAAAGCAGGCTAATGAAACGTTTCGGTACACTGGGACCGTACATCAGAGAAGGGAAATGCGAGAACGACCGCTTTTTCTTTGACTGTTTAGCTGTCTGTGTGAACGTGAAGCCTGCGCCGGAAAAGCGTGAATTCTGGGGCTGGTGGATTGAATTGCAGGCTGAAGCCGAACGTTTTACCTATGTTTATCATTTCGGATTGTTTGATAAAGACGGCATCTGGAAAGTGCAAAACATTAAAGATGCTGAAGTGCGAGAGAAGCTTGAGACGACATTGAAAGGGTTCCACAAAAACCTGAATGCCATGATCGAAGAGATGTCCCTCAAACTGGAACCTGCTGATGATTTCAGCGAAGAACCTGTGAAGCTCTCCGCCTGACTTTCTGTACTACCCATTCCCATCATGAATGCTGCTATTATAGCGTTATGCCGTTTGGCATAACGCTTCTCTGCTGTTACAAAGACAAAGAAGCCCTTCTTTTTCACACTAATGGAACGATTATGAGTGGTAGTCAGACACTGGTTGTAAAACTGGGCACCAGCGTGCTCACTGGCGGCTCGCGCCGCCTCAACCGTGCTCACATTGTTGAGCTTGTCCGCCAGTGCGCGCAGCAACATGCGGCAGGGCACCGGATTGTGATTGTCACGTCGGGCGCGATTGCTGCCGGGCGTGAACATCTTGGCTACCCCGAACTCCCCGCCACCATTGCTTCCAAACAACTGCTGGCTGCCGTCGGGCAAAGTCGCTTGATCCAGCTGTGGGAGCAATTGTTCTCGATTTATGGCATCCACATTGGTCAGATGCTGCTGACGCGTGCCGACATGGAAGACCGCGAGCGGTTCCTGAATGCCCGCGACACCATGCACGCGCTGCTCGATAACCATATCGTCCCGGTCATTAATGAAAACGATGCGGTCGCTACCGCTGAAATTAAAGTCGGCGATAACGACAATCTTTCCGCACTGGCCGCTATTCTGGCGGGTGCCGATAAATTGCTGTTGCTGACCGATCAGCGTGGTCTGTTTACCGCAGATCCGCGGACCAATCCTGAAGCTGAATTGATCCGCGAAGTCATGACCATTGATGATGAACTGCGCGGTGTGGCGGGCGACAGCGTCTCCGGTCTCGGTACCGGCGGCATGGCCACCAAACTGCAGGCGGCAGATGTCGCGTGCCGGGCGGGCGTCGATACCATTATTGCTGCGGGCAACCTGCCGGGCGTGATTGGCGATGTGATTAACGGCGTTTCCGTCGGCACACGTTTTCACGCGATGGAGACGCCGCTGGAAAACCGTAAGCGCTGGATCTTTGGTGCACCGCCAGCCGGTGAAATCACCATCGACGACGGCGCGGTTTCTGCCATGATGGAGCGCGGCAGTTCGCTGCTGCCAAAAGGGATCCGCGAAGTGAAAGGCGATTTCTCGCGTGGCGAAGTGATCCGCATCCGCAACCTGAACGGACGCGACCTCGCGCACGGTGTCAGCCGCTATAACAGCGATGCGATGCGCATGATTGCCGGTCATCACTCTCAGCAGATCAGTGAAATTCTCGGTTACGAATACGGCCCGGTTGCCGTTCACCGTGACGACATGATTGTCAGTTAAGGAGCCACAGATGCTTAACGAGATGGGCAAGGCCGCGAAAGCCGCGTCCTGGCAGCTTTCCACCCTCAGCACCGCGCAGAAAAATCGTGCGCTGATGCTGATGGCCGACATGCTTGAGGCCAACAGCCAGAGCATTATTCTTGCTAACGAACTCGACATGGCTGCTGCCCGCGAAAGCGGCATGAGCGAGGCATTACTGGACCGCCTGCTGCTGACCCCCGCGCGTCTTTCGGCGATTGCCAGCGACGTGCGTGATGTCTGCCGTCTGAGCGATCCGGTCGGGCAGGTGATTGATGGTTCACAGCAGGACAGCGGTTTGCGTCTCGAACGCCGCCGTGTACCGCTCGGCGTGATCGGCGTGATTTATGAAGCGCGCCCGAACGTCACTATCGATGTCGCCAGCCTGTGCCTGAAAACCGGCAATGCCGTTATCCTGCGCGGCGGTAAAGAAACGCACCACACCAATCAGGCGACGGTTAACGTCATTCAGATGGCGCTGGAGGAATGCGGACTGCCTAAAGCCGCCGTTCAGGCCATCGACAGCCCCGATCGTGCACTGGTGGCGGAACTGCTGCGTCTGGATAAATACGTCGATATGCTGATCCCACGCGGTGGCGCGGCGCTGCATAAACTTTGCCGCGAACAATCCACCATTCCGGTGATCACCGGCGGTATCGGCGTTTGCCATACGTTTGTGGATGAAAGCGTCGATTTCGACAAAGCGCTGACCGTGCTGGAAAGCGCGAAAGTACAGCGCCCGAGCGCCTGTAACAGCCTGGAAACCGTGCTGGTGCATCAGGCGATTGCCGCCCGCTTCCTGCCGGAACTGAGCGACAAAATGCACCGCGCAGGCGTTACGTTACACGCCAGCGAATCTGCGATGCCGTATCTGCAAAACGGCCCGGCGAAAGTGCTGGCGGTGACCGAAGAAGATTATTCGGATGAATGGCTGTCGCTGGATCTGAACGTGACGGTAGTGGCCGATCTGGACGCCGCCGTGGCGCATATCCGCACCTACGGCACCGAGCATTCCGATGCGATCCTTACCCGTTCCATCAGCAGCGCGGACAGGTTCGTGCGTGAAGTGGATTCCTCTGCGGTTTACGTCAACGCCAGCACCCGTTTCACCGACGGCGGACAATTCGGTTTAGGCGCAGAAGTGGCGGTCAGCACGCAAAAACTGCACGCCCGCGGCCCGATGGGATTAGAAGCCCTGACGACCTACAAATGGATTGGTTACGGCGACGATTTAGTCCGTCCGTAACTGACTGGCACCGGTGGATTCAGCATGATGAAACCGGTGCGATCGCTTATCCCTGCTGAACACCATCATTCCTGAAACAACGCCCTGACCCATTCGATAAAATACCGCACCTTTGACGGCAAATGCCTGTTCTCCGGCCAGGCAATATGCACCGGCACCTGTTCATCCGCCCATTCAGGAAACAGCGGCACCAGCGCGCCGTTATCCAGCGCTTCCTGTGCCAGAAAGCGATACGTCGTCAGCACGCCAAGCCCCGCAATGGCACCGGTCAGCGCTGCGGTGGAATCATTAACTGAGAACTGCCAGCGCCCGCGAACGGTGACACACTGCTGATCCTTAAACACCTGATGTTCAAATACCCGTCCGGTTTGTGGCGAGGCGATCTGCACCAGCGTATGGTCGAGGATAAGATCCTGCGGATGTTCAGGCACGCCGTGTTTTTGCAGATACGCCGGTGCGGCACAGGTGATCATCGGTAAAACCCCAAGCGACCGGGCGATCAGCGCATCGTTATGCAGCTCACCGATACGGATCACACAATCGATGTTTTGCGCAATCAGATCGGCGGTGCGGTTACCGACGCTCACCTCAACCTGAACGTCGGGATAATGCATCAGGAAGCCGGGCAGGGCGGGGATCACCCGCCGATAAGCAATCGCATTCGGCATCTCGACGCGGATTTTGCCGCGCGGAGCCTGCGTTGCCGCCTGCACATTGCTGTCGAGAATCTCCATCTGATCAAGCAGCCGTATTGCTCCGTGATAATAGGCTTCGCCCTGTTCCGTCATGCTTAAACGGCGCGACGTCCTGTGCAGCAGCTTCACGCCCAGTTCGCTTTCCAGCGCCTGCACCTGCCGCGTTACCGTGGATTTCGGTAAATCCATCAGTTCCGCCGCACGGCTGAATGACCCTGAATCCACCACCTGCACGAACGTGCGCATATTTTCCAGCTTATCCATTCCGGCCCTTTCATTTTTTTATCGTTGCAATATCAGCAATCCTGCTTTCGGCATTGCCATCTTGTTCGCCCGTGCTGAAACAGGGAGGATGACCCCACACCACAAGGTTGTCACCAGATAAGGTCATAAAATGAGTGTGCCAGAAACTTACCCGATCGGCAGCGCCAGAATCACTAAGATCCCCGAGATGACATTGCAAGATCCCGGATCGTCGCTTTTTCCGCAATGGAATGCTGATGCTATTCAGGATGCCGCGAAAACATTACCGGCAGATTTTTTTGGCGCAGATGCCTCAGAACTGATGCTCAGCACCCACAGCTGGCTGGTGCAGACCGGCACGCAGACGGTGCTGATTGATACCGCATCCGGCAACGATAAATTGCGTCCACTGAACCTGTTGTTCAATCAGCTGAAGACGGGCTGGCTGGATAACCTGCGGGCGACGGGCGTCGAACCGGAAGATGTTGATGTGGTACTGCTGTCACATCTGCACGTTGATCATGTCGGCTGGAATACGCGGCTGGAGAATGGCCGCTGGGTGCCGACTTTCCCGAACGCGCGTTATCTGTTTTCTGAAGCCGAATACCAGTTTTACGCCGATCCGAACAACGTCCGGGATCCTAGCGACGGCATCTTTGCCGACAGCGTTGAGCCGGTCGTGGCGGCCGGTCTCGATCAGCGGATACATGCTGATGACGCCACGGCCATTCCGGGGTTCGCCATCATCCGCACGCCAGGCCACAGCCATGATCATTTCTCTTTCGCCTTTACCTCTGAAGGTGAAACGGCCTTTTTCTGGGGCGATGTGATGCACCATCCGCTTCAGCTCGCGCGCCCTGACTGGGATTCGGTGTTCTGCGAAGAACCGGCACAGGCGACAGCCTCACGCCATAAGGCAATTGAGTTTGCCCTGAGCCATCAGGCCACCGTTTTCACCACCCATTTCGCCGGTTCCTCTGCGGGCAAAATCCGTCAGGATGCCCGTGGCCTGAGCTGGCAGCCACTCTGAGAAGGAAAACCCGATGAGCAATTCCGATATTTTCAGCGAAAGCTTTTTGATCCCGTCTGATACCGACGGCATCCGGTTGCATCTTTTGCACAAGCACCGCAAAGGGGAGCAAAAATTCAGCGAAGCCAGCACCATCGTCATGATGCACGGCGCGACTTATTCCTCCGGCAGCCTGTTTGACACGCCGCTGGAAGGCGCCTCTTTTGCCGATGCACTCGCCCGCGCCGGTTTTGATGTGTACGCCGTCGATGTACGCGGTTATGGCGGCTCGACCCGTCCGGTGGAAATGCTTCAGGCCGCCACCCTCAACGCACCTGCGGTGAGAACAGATGTCGCCGTGCGCGATTTCAGCAGCGCCGTCAATTTTGTGCTCAGAACGAACGGGCTTTCACAGGTTAACGTGATCGGGATGTCGTGGGGCGGCAGCGTCACCGGTACGTACACCACGCAGAACGGCCATAAAGTCAGGCGTTTAGGGCTGATTGCCCCGCAATGGGTAAGCGATAAACCGCTGCCGCTCGACCCCGGTGGCGAACTGAACGCGTGGCGCATCGTCAATGCCGGTGCGGCGCGTGAACGCTGGATTAGCGGAGCGCCACAGTGCAAGCGGGGAGGGCTGATCCCGGAAGGGGGATTTGAGGCATGGCTGGAAAAAACCGTCAGCGACGAGCCGGATGACGCACTTCGGGCACAGCAATCAATCCGCGCCAGCAACGGTCCGATTCAGGATATCCGCGATTACTGGGCGGCGGGAAAACCGTTTTACGATCCGGCCGATATCGGCGTGCCGCTGATGTTAATCCACGGCGAATGGGATATTGATGTGCCCGTCGAACTGGCACAGGCATGGTTCCTGTGCGCCACCGGCTCACCGGATAAACGCTGGCTGGAAATCGGTGAAGCCACGCACATGATGGTGCTGGAGAAAAACCGCTATCAGATTTACAACGCCCTGATCAGTTTCTTCCGCGAACCGCTGGCGAAAGCTTAAGCAGTCAGTTCATCAAAGTGCGTGTGCTGATGAGAAAAGCAGCATACGCACCGCCGGGGGCTTGACGGACGTCGGAGATTTGAATAGTTTATGCCCCGTAGTTCCCCGGTAACACTTCAAAATGCCGACTTAGCTCAGTAGGTAGAGCAACTGACTTGTAATCAGTAGGTCACCAGTTCGATTCCGGTAGTCGGCACCATTTATCTTCTCGCACTCCCTGATTTTCAATCTTTTAACTTCTCCCTTTAGTTCCGTTTCTGCGCCTGCTCCCCGTTCGCCCAAACGTTTTTGCTGCATCAGAACCGGCGTTATATCCATATTGTGCGCAGGGTGATTAAGAACTCACCAAACATCCCGATCGGCGCTTGACGGACGTCAGCGGTTTGCATAATTTGTTACCCCTAGCCCCGGCACCTTTCAAAAAAGCCGATATAGCTCAGTTGGTAGAGCAGCGCATTCGTAATGCGAAGGTCGTAGGTTCGACTCCTATTATCGGCACCACTCACTTCTATTTCATTGATTTAATTAACATTAAATTCATTCAGAGTGAAATCGCGTAGCCTCTACTACATAGAGGTCATACAGCCGATGGCTCAACGTGATAATCTGTATCGCCGTAGCAGCGGTATTTATGTTGTCCGTATTGCAGTTCCCGCCCGATACCGTCTCTACACGGGACAGCGTGAGATTCACGCTTCAACAGAAACAAACGACATCAGAAAAGCGCGAGCGATTGCCGCAGGTCTATTGGTTGTCTGGCAGCGATGTCTGGGTGAGTATCAAAAATTGGATAGAGAAAAGTTGGTAAGCAGTGCGCCTGCTTTGGCTGGAGAAGGAATGATCAGCCTTGCTGAATTTTGCGGCTCAACGAGTGCTTCCCTGCAACAAGTTGCTCAGCGCCTGCTTGATACGAATATCCCGCTGTTTTGGCTTGCTGATGGGCGTCCTGCTTACTATGTGGAAGACCTTTCACTCGTTGATAAAGACGATCCTGAGGTTTTTGGATTTATCATCGATAGTGCCATTAACATCGGTATCAGAGGTTCTCTGAGCGGTTATGTTCAGCCCTTGGTTTCATCACGTATATTACGTGAGATGATCGCTGGCGAGCCGCTGGATGCAGAAACCGCATTTAAATCCTCAGAGGCTTCATCCAAAGCCGCTTGGTTCGTTGACTTTCCCGGTGTCGAAATCTCGCCTAATTCATTGATGATTCATCGTGTTCAAGCCGAGCGCTTACGATTATTTTGGCTGTCACATAGCACCGTAGTTTCTCCAGTCATGCCAGAGAAACCAAAAGCAATTACCCCTGTATTATTGCCCTCATCAATACCGGATAATGAATATGTAAATCGTAAATACTACTCAGTGAAAATGAGCGAGTTATGTGAAAAATATATTCGCTACAAGCGCGGGGGGAAATTCACGGAAAAGGCAGAGAATCGAGTTCGAGAAGGTTTTGGCTTACTCCTTGAAGTCATGGGTGATTCAACGCTTGAAAAAGTTGACCGTGACTTCCTCCGTAAGTATGAGAGCTTACTAAGGTCGATACCTGCAAGGCGCGATCTGGCGAAAATAAGATATAAAATCAATGATGTTCATGAATTGATTGGTAAGGCAAAAGAGAATGGCGACCCTCTAATGAGCGATAATGCCGTTCGTAAATATATGCGAATTCTCTTCGAGGCTTTCCAGTGGGCTGATGGAGAAGGCATTTTTAATAAGTCTCCTGCGAATAAATTCTTTGCACCTGTTGAAAATGAAAAGATGGATCAGGATTTCAAATCTGATTTCACTGATGAGGATTTAAACGCTATTTTTGGTATGCCTTGGTATAAACGTGGGACTGTCGATAAAAACAGTCAGGGGCAATTCCATCATTATCGTGCATTTCATTACTGGTTACCGCTAATTGGCTTTTTTACCGGTGCGAGGATAAATGAATTATGTCAGCTTTATCTTGACGATATTAAGCAGGATGCGGTCGGGTTTTATTTCTTCGAAATCAGCAATGAGCGTGCCGATCAGTCGCTAAAAACTATTCATTCGCGACGGAAAATACCGTTGCATCCGACATTGATCAAACTTGGATTAGTCCGCTATTGCGAAGCATTGAAGAAAGCAGGCCATGAACGTTTATTTCCCGAGCTTCCTTACCACCCTGTAAAAGGATATGGCGATAAAGCTTCGGACTGGTTTAATCGCTCGTTGCTCAAAGAACGGTTAGGCTTTGAAAAAGAGAGCAAAAAATCTTTCCATTCATTCCGTCACACGTTTTCTACTAGACTTAAACAAGCTGGAATCGACAGCGAGACGCGTGCGCAGTTTGTTGGACATATCCGCGGTTCTGGCGAGACAGAGAACCGGTATAGCAAAGATTATCCACCAGCAGCCCTCTATGCTGTGCTTGAGAGCGTTACGTTAGGGCTACCGGAAGTTGCTCCATTTGTTTGCGAAGATGGTGTAGATGCGGTAGCTGATGCGCTACGGATTAAGCAGAGCAATAAATCGCGAAAAGAACCGCAATAGTCTGACTTTCTCTCTTTCTCTAACGCGCTCAGAACGATTCTGGCGCGTTTTTTATTAAGGGTGGTGGATTTCATAGTGCTGAATTTGGAGACGCTTAAAATGCGTCTGGTGAAGCCATATAACCTACGATTGCACCCGCAGCCCTTCCACGCTTTTAGGTGGTAGATTCATCACTGTTTTCGTGCTGGTCTCTATGCTGCCAATGATGTCTTCGCGCGGGCCGCTGCGCCAGTCATCGCTTGCGTAAAAAGCGTCGAGAACCGTAGTCATGTTTTTAGGGCTGACAAAGGCGCGAATCAGGTAATAGCAGTCCGGGTCATGCAGCGAGTTACCAAACGAAACAACGTCGATCCCGTGGCGTCGGTGTAGGGGAACGCTGATTTCCTGCATGATGGCATGAAAAGCGGCACCGCTGCCTTTGCGTAAGGTGTATTGCAGTATTTCGACGGTTCTCAATTTTATTCTCCATTAATGCTCGGCTATGTGCATAAAATAACAAGATGTATAAGTGGACATATTATTCAACACCAACTTTTTTTCTTACCGATGGTTCGTATTAAGTGAACCAACATTTTTATGATGTCAGTTCACTTTAAAATATCCTATTACTGCTTTTAATTAAATTATTTCTATTTCACTCGAATCAAACCATCCTTTATGTAATAGGTTTTTTCTTAGCATTTCTGTATTATCTGTATAAGCAAGAATGGCGAGGCTTTTTTGTGCTCGGCTACATGTGACGTAAAATAGTCTTCTAGTTCTGTCTTCACTAGTATCTTTACCTTCTTTCTCATTATCTAAATCAGTTTTGGTTTTTTCTTTAATACCGAAAAGTTTGTCATAACTAAACATAAAACCTTTAGCCTCAGAATCATCAATTAAAACTAGAACACGAGGAAATTCTAGACCTTTAACTCCTTGATGAGTATCGATGTTTGTCTTCCCTTTGACATAATTATAATATTTATCAAATTGACATAAAGGAGAGCTAAAAGATTTCTGCCAAGCTTCAATGATATCATCTTGTGAGTTATCATTACTTTCTAGTATTTCTTGTATAGAATCTGGGACGTCAAGTAATTTTATTTCATTTATCTTATGCAGTAAATTAATTGTGATGAGTTCAGGGTTTTTAGAAATAAAACTCTTTAACATATCAAGAGAGCTTCTGATCTGTGTAAGTGGTGAGGTATTATTTGTATTTTTTAAAAGATGTTCTCTTTTTAATAAGGGGGCATTTGTTCGTAAAATGTTAGTGATAGTAAAAGTATCATTTTTAATGCAGGCGGATATTAAGGGGGAAACAATTCCACAAATGAAATTTATATTACCCAGAGAGCCCTCTAAAAGCCCAGTTTTTAATCGCTCAATTTGATAGAGAGGAGTGAACATGTCTATAAAGCCCATACGTGTTGCGGCCATATGATGTTCTAATATTAGGGTGTTTACTAATGAATCATGGTTTTCCCAATCATCATCTAAAGTAATTTCTCTCATTCTTTGCTTTACAAAAGATTCATCTCTATCTTTATTATCAGAATGACATTCTTTTATAAAAATTCTTACATATCCTTCCTCGGCATCTTCTTTGGCCTTTTGCTTATGATTATCCACTTGGCTTCTAATTAAATTAATTAAAGCGACCACTCTTTTTGGAGAACGATAGTTAATGCTTTTTTCAGGTTTTTTCCAGTGTTCGTCAAGGCATGCCTCTAAATCACTTTTACCATCAGAGTATATCCTTTGCATCATGTCCCCTAACAGACCCACCGAGAATGTATCTCTGTTATTTTTCTCAACTTCGAGTAATGCATTCATTAGCAGTTTGTTAGTATCTTGGCTTTCATCAATTAAAAGAATTGGATGGCGATTAACCAATATTTTCTGCATAGTATATTTTTTATCTAGAAAATAAGATCCGAGTTTAATGACTTCTGAATGATTTAGAGAGTCTTTAGTTCTATTATCTCCGGTAGGGTTATATGTGAATTTATATACGTCTGATAAGTTTTGCAGACGTTTTTCTTTGGAAACTATTTTTCTTTCTCTTTCTAAAGAAGCTTGAGAAACTCTAGTTGTTCTGCTTTGTTTGTCCCTTAAATCAGCTATCTCCGCAGAAATGTTTTCCATTAACCAAGATTTTATATCACTGGAGTGATATCTAATTAGCTCCCATAGGAAACTATGAATTGTAGACACATCTATTAATTTGTTGAATTTAACTCTTCTTTTTATTTCATCACAAGCCGCATTGGTGTATGTTATCACGGCTATTCTTTTTCCTCTTAGCCTGAACTCTTCTGAGTGACTCTTCAAAATCATTTCCAGAACATTAACTAAAGTTCTGGTTTTACCAGAGCCAGCTCCAGCATAAAGGAGGAAACTATGCTTTTGAGTGCCCGTTAAATAATTATATATATTAGAATCTAATATTTCCTCAGTTTGCTTGATAGTCATTTGGTTTCTCCATCACTGGCTAAATCAGAAACAAGCTCTAATTGTTTTATTTTTATCTTTTCTTCGAGCCACTTTAGACCATTACTTATATAATTAGGTGTGTTTAATTTATCGCTTTCGTCATGGTAAAGTATATCTAATGCAAATTCAGCTTTATTACCTTTAGATAAATGTGAAAATGATTCCTCTCCAAATTCCTCTGCATTTTTGCAATTAGTAATTGATGCTTTAAATTTCTTCACTAAACCATTACCAGTAAGATTACTGAAAAAATCTAGATTATTGTAGACTAAAGAGTCTTCGAAAGTGTTTGGTAAAAACTCTTGGTTAACACCTTTGAATTCAGCCAAAACAGGAATCTGAAAAGCTGAGTAAACATAAAAGAATTCATTATATTTCTTTTCTTTCTTATCTTCCGTGAGTTTATACAATTCATCGACACCGGTAACTTCTGGAACCCAACTTGCAAGTGTTGTATTACTTGTAACGAAACCGCTGCCTTTCTTAGAGGGTTTAACCTTGCCATCTTGTGAATCCTTAGGGTCTAAATCCGTAATAATTAGAGTTAAAAGATTCAAACTAACAATCAGATTCTTTAGCCGATGTGCATGGCTACCACCAATCTCTAATAAGGTAATGTAGCTTTGATTTAAGAAAGGGTAGTGTCTTCTAATTAAGTGAGGAACTAAAATCCTCTCGGCAGGACCTTCAACAAGAATTACAGCATCTGCAAAGAATAAATCACAATGTGTTGCCTTTAGGTATCTTATTACAAATTTTTCTGTATCATCATTTACACCAAAAACATTGGAAAGATTGATTACTGTTGATACAGGGATCTCATGTTCTTTACAAGCAGGAATTCTTCTAAAGTATCGTAAAGAAGAAAATTTACACTCGTGGGCAATATGGCTCGAATGTGTGCTTATAATGAGTTGTGTATGAAGCTCTTCTTTATCGCCTAAATTGTTATGATTCCTCAATATATCATATGCTTTCCTAATGAAGATTTGTTGCACTTGTGCATGCAAGTGAGCTTCAGGTTCCTCAATCAAAACCAAATGCAGGGGAGCTGGAAAATCCTCTTGATTGTCGTCTGCTAATTTTTTATTTGTAGCTTTGCCAACTTTCATCCAACTATCTCTGAACCCCATTAGTCTAAATGCAATTGAGATTAAGTTTTGATAACCTAGCCCATTATAACTCTCTGGCAATCTTAGATAGTCTAAAGATACATTGCTTAAAGCATTAGTTAACTCATATTGAACTGCTGAATCGTGATTTAAGCCATCAATTGGTTCTATTTTTGTGGAGATTTTTAATTTAGGATCAGTTACTCCTGGATAGTTGAGGCCTTCAACTTCTTTTATGGCTTGGGAGAAACAGTTTTTTAATCTTTCATCAAATGTATCCTGAGCATCACGAATGGCTTGTAGAGCTTCAATATCTGATAATTCAGGGCTTTCTATTGGGTTGAGATGTTTAGAATAATAATCTCTTAACTGTGTGTTTAATTTGCTATTCTCTTTGTCGGCAGCGGAGGGGCTTCCAAAGCCACGTTGTGCATTGATCTCATCAATTCTTATTAGATCTTTGAGAGGTATGCCATCAAGTAATGTTTGCTTACTGTCTATTCTTTGGGGTTTGGCTATCCCATTATCAGATAATTCTAGTTTTGAAGGATCTAAGCTATAACACTTGATTGTAAACAGTGAATTCAACTTTCTTGAAAGATATTCATAAATATCTTTAGGCCACAATGCTATTGTGTAATTTTCTTTATCAATCCGCTCAGAAATTCGGTCGTGTATATCTAATGAATTTTGGCGGGAAGATATGAAATCCTCAAAGAAAACATCAAATTTCTTGGGTTCATATCTCAGTCTTACTCCAATTAAACCTCCATTCCACTCTAACGTTGGTAGTATATGGTTAACATATTGGAGCTCATTTTCTTTCGCTTCGATCCAAATATCCATGAAAGGAAAGAGATCTGATAAAGCTTCCTGTGATTTATCAAGATCTATATTTTCCTCAGTTAACCATTGTTCAGTGATATCTTTTATTTTTGCCCAATTGCAAAGTGTCAAATCATTTACGCTAAACCGCGAGGCATCAACGAGGAAATGTCCTAAGGCCTCCATTGCAGCCGTTTTACCGCTATTGTTAGCACCAACAAAGAGAGTGGTTTTTTCTGCAATATCTATGCGGACAGACTTCAACTTTCTGAAATTCTTAATTTCAATGAAATTTATTCTCATATTAATAATATCCTTATGAAATTATTTTGCTGTGCTAAAGAAATTTTTGCGTTTCGATTAGAACATAGCCACTTTGATTGTGTAGTCAATAGAAACCATGATGTAAGAAATCGACCGTTTTCTGGCACCTCCCAATCGCACGCTTTCACACTGTTGGAAAAATAGCCTTGGCTTTTCTGACAGGTCATCCTAATGTTGGCCTCGTTTTCTGGCAGGGGTCAGATGGGGAGATAACAATGGCTACTTTTGGCTACGGGCGTGTTTCAACAACGCAGCAGGATACTGAGAACCAGCGACTAGAGCTTGAGCAAGCTGGGTGGCAAATTGACTATTGGTTTGCCGATATTGTCAGTGGGAAGGTTCCGGCTATGCAACGTAAAGCGTTTTCTGAAATGCTTAGCAAAATTCGCGATGGTGAAACGTTGGTAGTTGCAAAACTAGACCGTCTGGGACGTGATGCGATTGATGTTCTCCAGACGGTCAGGGCACTGGCAGAGCGTAATATCAAGGTGATCGTCCACCAGCTTGGAACTACTGACCTCACTTCTGCTGCCGGTAAGCTTCTGTTGTCTATGCTGGCAGCCGTTGCGGAAATGGAGCGTGACCTACTTATTGAACGCACTCAGGCGGGGCTGTCACGAGCAAAAGCTGAAGGAAAGAAGCTGGGCAGACCGTCGAAAATCGCACCAGAAGCCCGTAGGGCGATTATAGAGAAAAAGAATAGCGGGACCAGTATCAGTGCGTTAGCGCGTGAATACGGTGTTTCCAGAGCGACTATAGCCGCGCTGCTTTAAATGCTTCTAAACTTTCATTGCAACCCCGAGTTTTGGGTTAGTTAGCGTGAGAGATTCAAAACGAAAGAAAGATTGTGACACCGTTTCCGGTTAGAGCAGCAAAGAAGATCGACGAGGTTGAATGCCCCCACTTATAAGTTCGGGGGGCTTATAGTGGTTACTCAAATGAAGCCGCGATGACTTCCCCTGTGTTGGCGTTGAATACACAAAAATATTGGAGTGGTGTTTGCATCCCAAGGCTATTAATCGCCTTAGCTTGTTGCCCGAATATTTGAATAGTTTGTTTGTTCTTGTCGTGCCAGAGGTAGGTGCTGAAAACTGGTTGCTCTTCGCTATCTAGCCACACATGGCGAAACGTCGCTTTCTCATCCATTACCTGTTTGCACTTTTTGACGGGGTTATGATGTGCTTTTGCATAGCATTCTGGCTCATTAATCAAGCACAAGGCATTTTGTTTTTCTCACGGGAGTTCAGCGCCAACAGCTGCGAATGCACTTACTCCCAGCACTAGTGAGAGCGTTCCCAGAACACCCCATGAGATTGCTCGTAGAGTGCTGATCTGCCGTTTTGATGTAACGTGCGCGACCATGCTGTAACTGGCCCAACTGAGCACGGCTCCCACTATCATAGGTAATATAAAATCTGATCCCGCCATGATTTCCTCATTTGCCAAACAACATCACATCTCATAGTGAGCGCCGAAGACACCCAACCTGTGACAGCCATCATACGATATTGGCTTGATTTGTCACTAATGGTATTCATTTTGAATCTTTGATTGTAGCTATACAGACTTCTCGTGAGGGTGATTGTGCTCACAATAGGGAACGTTAGATTCGAAATGTCTCATATGGAGCGTGGCCTTACAGTGGTCAAAATTGCACATTCAGTGCATGAAAAAATCCCTGAGAATACAGTTTGGCGAGCGGGTAAAAGAGTTGCGCGTTGCCACCGGAATGAGCCAGGAAGCGTTTGCGGATCGGTGTGGGTTTGCACGTAGCTATATGAGCCGCATTGAACGTGGCGGTTCTAATGCATCTCTCGATGCCATTGAGGTGCTGGCTAGCGCTCTCAGTGTTGAACCGTGGCAGTTGTTAGTATTCGACTCATCCGAAGAAAACGACCCAGAACTACTGGTTCCCTATGCGGCGGATGGGACGTGCTTTAATCCCGAACTAGCGAGTAGTCGCGATGGTTCATTTGCAGTAGGAGATAAAGCCGCTCAGAAGCGTTTTGGCTCGTTTATCGAAGCTCTTGAGTATCTCCGTAGCATGGAGACGGCAAAGTGGCGTAGGCCGAATTCTGCGGGCAATTGGGGAATTGTGTCTGCCGTTAAATGGGATAAGCTTAGGAAGTAGTGCCAGTATAAGGATATAAATTTGGCAAACAGGATTTATACATTGCATCCCCATAATGGATGCTGTCCACCCTAGGACTTTTGATTCTTTCGGCTGTATATAGATAATCATGAAACACGGGTGCGTTACAGAGGCGTTACGTATCGCTTTTAATGTTTTTTATTATTAAATTCAAGTTGTTATGATTTTGGTGGTGGATTCAAAAAATAAACTCACTCCGTGAGTTTTTGTAAGTTTTATTTTGCTCCGAATCTTCACCCTTCCCGAGAGTTGTTCTTCTATGATAACTCAGGCTGCGTAAGCAGCCCGTCGCGACAAAGTCGCGACCCTGTTATTTGGTAATTAGTTACAAAAGTTAAAAAGCTAAGCAATACCCTAGTCATACAAAGAACTATGATTTACGGGGGTTTTATGGCAAAAGAGATAGCTCCCATACTGGGTAAACTAATCGCGCATAAACCCGGTAAATTGTTTTTCAAGGCTATCGTTTCATTCAAATTTTGAGTTCACATCTTTTTCTCATATGAATCTAAACGTTGTAAAACAGCTTTTAATGATGATTTAAGCCTCTTCTCATCGTGGCTTTCCCCTGTCATAAATCTCATTATCTGTGCTAAACTCATGCATGATTTATCGTATATGCGTGAAGCAAGCCAAACATTAACCCAATGAGGAATATGTTTTGCTAGATTTCTCCGTTTTGTTACTGAAACTTCAAGTCTCTCCGTAACTTGTGCAATCCCTAATGAATGCAACTTGCCACCTCGGACATCTCCTTGTTGAAGTTTCCGCCATGAATCACGGTGTTTTTTAGATTGATACTGTGCTAACTCCCATTGAAGGTTTACGTTGATCTGTAATGCCCTGATTTTTACGTCAGTTGTCCAATTTAGACGCGCAAATTTTTCTGCCAAGATCCAGTCAAATTCTTCGCGCTGAAATAGGTGCTCAAACTCTTCTGCACCTACCGCTTTTTTCTGTCCTTGTATCCATGTCCAGTGCATATCAATGACTTGGCGGTCAATGCTTAATTGGTTTGGTTCATCATCAGACGTTCTTTTAGGTGATGGAGGAAGCGCACGAAATCTCGGAGCTATGTATTGTGAAATATTCAACGCAATTGACAATGACACTGCTTCATCTCGATGGTTTAGGTAATCATTTTTGTTTTCAAGGATAGAGCGTAGACATTGCGCTATCTCATTACCATTTCTTGTCAAAACGATCTCTGATGCTTTTGAAACGAGATCTTTAAAAGGAGTAATACCGGGGTGTTTCTCAAGAACTTCTTGAGGTTCGGTAGACATACTACGGGCTGATGTCGCCTGTTCGTTCTCATTGTCGAGAATCGCAGCAAGGACATCAATTTGCTGATCATTTGGAAGCTCAAGCTGGCTACGTAAACTAGTTTCTGATGACATAATTCCCACTCCTTAGTTGAATAAGCGGGACATTATTTTGTGAACTTAGGCTTTTCAATGCTTCTGGTTGGCTATTTTTAAACAGTAATATAACATATTGTTTTATAATGATTTCCATTTTAGGCTATTTTACGTCATATGCTTTTTAGTGCTCTGTAGAGGACATTGGCTCTCCTACAAAACTGTCCTACAATGCGATTTCATCATTGATTAATGCTTTATGGTTACGCGTCCTGAAAGCCGATATAGCTCAGTTGGTAGAGCAGCGCATTCGTAATGCGAAGGTCGTAGGTTCGACTCCTATTATCGGCACCATTTAGCGTTTCAACTTATCCATTTAAAAGACTCAGGGAAGCATGCTTGTGTGCAGAGCTTTCTCAATACGTGTCAGGCATTCTTGCTGGGTTGGATGTGCCGGTGGCATATTTTTATGCCGAAGAAGATGCGCTGACTATTGCATTCCATGAAAGTAGAAAGCAGTCAGTTTAGTGTTTTCAATCTTAGGGAGCTAAAAATGAGCCAGAAACTTTTAACCTTCGCCAGATCATTTATTAATGGCGAGATCTCAGCCGAAGATTTTGCTGACCCTTATCAGATGTTATGGAAAGCTGAGGGTGAAAATGGTGATTCGCTGAAAGATAACTATCAGGACAGTGAAAAATGCTCGACCATTTTCTGTCTCGCAAATCAATTCAATCCTGACAATGATCGTGATAAGTATGAGTTTGATGCTGATGAACTTAAAGCGCGGGTTCGGGCTGTTTTGGATAACGAATGACTCTCAGGTGCCACCTGAATACAGATAAAGGAAAAACATGCAGCTCAAGGATAAGTTTGAAGAGTACTCGGAAGCCGAATTTGTTGCGCTGGTGAAAGATATTTTCGACGTGCATGGCAGCGGGTCATATCAGGACAGTTTACTGGAAAATTTCAGTCGGGTTACCGGGCATCCTTCAGGGACTGATTTAATTTTTTATCCTGAAGGAGATAACCCAGTCACGCCAGAGAGTGTAGTTACCGAAATTAAACAGTGGCGGACTTCTGTCGGGAAAACGTTGTTTAGAAGCTGACGGGTATCTGCGTCATCCGCATCCAGCGTCGCATCAATATGCCTCATAATATATTTTTCAAATCCTGAATCGCGATTTCTCAGATATTGCAGCTTAGTGATTTCCGGCCATTTATCGGTGAGTCTCCGCGCCATCGTTTCTGAATTCCCTTCAGCGATACTGCCATCGTCACATTGCGCGTAAGCGATGTAGTTTTTATGTAGGGCATCCCATGAATCGAGATTGTCCACTGCAATATCTGCTGCTTCTGCATCACGTTCGGTACAGTTTTTTTGCATCAGGAGTACCAGAAAAGAGGGCAAATGATAAAATAATGACGACAATTTTCATTCTATATCCATTAATTATTACGTGTTATTTTCTGCGATGGCTGAATTTTGACTTTGAATTTATCTTGTTTGAAATAATTTATGAGACTGTTTGTGCTATAAATATTTTATATTAATCCTCTTTAAATAATAATGAATATGAGTATTCGTATTATCTGTTTGTATAAATAACTCGAATAACTTAAATGACTTATATCTTATGATTTAGCTCAAGGTTTATGGTTTTATATTTATTGTTCGTTGTGGGTGTTTATTTTAGCTGATTATCATACCGGTGAAACTCACCTCAATGGACGGAAAATAAATATGGAAATGCAATTCACTAATGAACTGAATCAGGAATTACTGGATGTCATCAATACCCCGCCTTTCACGGCTGAACAACTGGCTGAAATGGATGAAAGCGCGAGGGCAGTTGTTGAGGAACAGGCAGCGTTTGCCCGTCAGCATCCTGTTATTGCGATTTACCGGCTGGCAGTTCCAGGCAGCCTGACTGCCTGCGGTGGCAAAGTCACCAAAGCCAGCAGTACAGGAAAAGTCACCCTTGAGAATGGCACGGAAGCGGCGTTTGCCCTTGAGCAGGATGAAGTCACTTATGCCGATGGCAGCACGGCAAAGATTGCCACCAGCGCAGGCCAGCAGTTTTGTAACGGTAATCGTGGGTTTGCCTTAGTCGGCAGCATGCTGGATAACGGCGATAAAATTATCAGTACGCCGCAGGGCAGTTGCTACCTGGTTGCCCGAAAAGATGTCCCGATGGCAGTAGATTTTCTTGCCGTTACCGGCGCGTAACGGATGGGGTATCGCTCAAATTGTTATGGTCGCGGGCAGGCGCTGCACGGCGACAAAACCACGACAGGCGCGGTGTGCCTGACCTCTCTGCCCAATGCGACGGAACACGGGCTTGGCGTGATCCGCATCGGTGATGCTACGACCGACTGCCCGAAATGCGGTCGTCGCGGAAAAATCACCAGCGGAGAACCGCATTCCACCTATGACGGTCTCGCTTCTGCCGTGGACGGTTCGGATGTTTTATGTGGTTGCCCGCCGTGGACGAACCGGGTTATCGCGCCAGCCGGACAATGGATGGGGAGAGGTAAATCACCCGCCGAACTGGCGCGTGAAAAGTGGGAAGCAGAGCGTGCCGCGGTATTGCTGGTTCAGGCTGAGAAAGAAGCGGCAGAACAGGCCAGACGTTCGATGCCGGTGTTTGCGAAATCCGCGGAATGTGGCGCAGGGAATACCGAAGCACGAACCTGCGAGGAGCAGCATCATAACTTCGGGCGATTGTCTTACGGGGTGCCGACGCCGGGCGCAGGCATAAAGCCCGAAGTTGAGCAGCACGCGCAGGCGACGAAGCGCAAGAAGCCCGCCGGTGATAAAAAGCCCTGGTACAAAAAGTTATTTGGCAAGAAGACTGATGCACCCGCTCAGTCTGGTATACCGCTGGCAATACCCGTAGCAACGGGCGGTGGCGCTGAACTCATTGCGTCGGGCATGAGTGCACTGCGCGGGGTGACGTCGATCCGCCTCGGCAGCCTGTTCGTGAATCCGGTCACCGTCGGTGTTATCGGGACGTTTTACTCGAACAAGCTGAACGCCGGTGAAGAGGATATTTTAAGCGACAGCCAGCTTGCGGCGCTGGCCGGAAAGTCCGCCCCGACGCGGATCCGTTTTCAGTGGGTGAAGGATAAATATGGCCGGTTAATTCCCGTGGCTTATCACACCGGCGCTGACAGCGGTCTGGATCAGGTTCGTGTACGCGCCATGCGGCGGAACATATTCACGGGTAACTATGAGTTCTGGGCGGATGGCGCGGAAAAGCCCGCCATCATCTGGACGCCCGACGAGCTTGAGTTTAAAGCGCCAGGCAATACCGGTAATCGTGATGAGCCGTATTTACCTTCGACCATCACCGTATTACCGTTACCCGGCGCGGAAGAAATGGGCAGCACCTCAACCTCGCTACCGATCCCGGATGAACAATCATTTGATGATTACATCCTGGTCAATCTGCCGCACGGCATGCCGCCGATTTATATTTATCTGAGTAATGACCACAAATACCATGTGGCACCAAAAGGAAATCCTCCCTTGCCAGCATTTCCTGATGCCAAAAGGGCGCCTCGAAAAACAGCTATACAAGGTGGTGGGGGATTAAGAGTTAGATGGAAAGATTCTAAAGGTAAGATTTATGAATGGGATTCTCAACATGGAACCGTCGAAGTCTATGACAAAAGCGGGCGTAACCATTTAGGTGAGTTTAATCCTGAAACGGGGTTTCAAACGAAACCAGCAGATTCAAGTCGGAGAGTTGAAAAATAATGATTGTTTATAGCATTGAAATCTTTGATGAGTTCAGCGAGCAGTTAGTGCGGGAGATAGAGATCCCTGAAGCTAACGTAGATTCTGTCGCTGAAATCATGAAATGGAATGCTACAGATAAAATGTCCTTTATCCGTGGGATTGGGGGGTTTAACGTTACAAAGGCACAAGCATTAGAATTGGAATCCATGCTGGGGATTAAATTTTATGCAGAGCAAAAAATTATTCAAATTTCAGGTGGTGAGATTTAATCATAAACACCCATACGGTGTAGATTATACAAATGACAGTGAATATTGAAGCACTGCTTCATTATCTGGGTAATGGGTATTCGGAAATTGTTGATGCTGGATTAATTACTTATAAAGCTGATTTCAAAGGCGCATCTGGTTCACCAGTGATAATTCTTGGAATGGCAAAGGAAGGCATCTTTTTAGCGTTTAAACGTGAGGGAAGTATCCCGGTAGAAATCACAGGCGGCAGATCATATCTCTGTCGCCTGTGATTTATCACTACTACGTTATATTCCGATAACCTGCACTTACCCTCGTAGCCCTTCCACGCTTTCCGGCGGCAGGTTCATCACTGTTTTAATGCTGGTTTCGATACTACGAATGATGTTTTCGCGTGGACCGTTGCGCCAGTCAGCACTTGCATAAAAGGCATCAAGAGCCGTAGCCATGCTTTCAGGGGTATCAAAGGCACGGATCAGATAGTAGCAATCCGGGTCATGCAGCGAGTTTCCGAACGAAACAACGTCGATCCCGTGGCATTGGTGCAGGGGAACGCTGATTTCCTGCATGATGGCGTGAAACGTGGCCCCGGTGCCTTTGTGTAATGTGTATTGCAGTATTTCGACGGTTCTCAACGTGTAGTCTCCGTTTATTTGTCAGCGGCATAGAATTCATGGCGTTTTTGAGATCGCGACACATTATTACTGGATAAACTCAGTGAAGTGGCTCACATCTCGCCATTTCATTTCCATCGTCAGTTTTGTAGTTATTGTGGGATGCCACCTGGCCGTTAACGAGTCCTTTCCTGATAAACCTGCTGATAATTCAGACTTATTTCCGATGCCGATACAACATCAATTATCATTATTGTCAGTAACGGGGCTAAAATGATTGTGTTTATGAATACCCTTCATGAGTGAACTATGGGGGGAATGCTTCAATAAGGAAACCGCTAATGCTTAAAGAAAACTTCAACGAACTCCAAATCTTTCTGATGGTAGCAAGAGAGCGAAGTTTTACCAAAGCCGCGGGCAAACTCGGTGTTTCTCAGTCAGCACTCAGCCACGCGATGAAAGCGCTGGAAGAAAGGCTGAACATCCGTCTTCTGACGCGAACTACCCGAAGTGTTGCCCCCACAGAAGCGGGTGAGAGAATTATTGCCTGCCTTGAGCCCCGTATTGCTGATCTCGAGCAGGAGCTGGAATCGCTTGTTCAACTGAACGGCACCGCCTCCGGTAATATCCGTTTATCTGCCGGGGAGCATGCCGCGCGAAATCTGGTGTGGCCGAAGCTAAAACCCTTCCTCAGGGAATACCCGGAAATTAATCTCGAGCTGGTGGTAGATAACGGCTTTGTCAATATTGTTGAGGGGCGTTTTGACGCCGGGATCCGTCTGGGCGAAAGCGTGGATAAGGACATGATCGCGGTGAGAATTGGGCCGGACATGCGAATGGCAGTCGTTGGCGCACCGTCATATTTTGCTGCTAACCCCGCGCCTGAAACGCCTCACGAGCTACAAAATCATCGGTGCATCAATATGCGTCTGCCCACTGCCGGTGGACTTTACCACTGGGAGTTTGAGAGGGAAGGGAAACCGTTACGGGTCAGGGTTGAGGGGCAGGTAACGTTTAATCTGCAGGCGGAAAGGATTGATGCGGCTTTATCTGGCTTTGGCATCGCCTGTATACCTGAGGATAGGGTGCTGGATTATATAAAGTCAGGAGAGCTGATCCAGATTCTGCAGGACTGGTGTCCGTCTTTCCCCGGATATTATCTTTACTACCCCAGCCGTAAGCAGCATCCGCCCGCTTTTGCGCTGATGATCGATGCACTTCGCTACTCGGAATAACGGGTCCGCAATTCGCTGCGGACCCGCCCGGGTATTAACGGCCTGTGCGAGCCTGATGCTCAGGAGAGTAACGTTCGCCGACGATTTTAATCGTTTCAAGCGCCTGGGTTATCTGCTGCTTGTTGTCATCGCCGAAGGTAAAACCAAATTTGGTGGCGATAACGACGCGATCGCGAAAAGGTTTTAAGGCTTCGCCGACAACCTCTTCATTCAGAAATGGGCCATACACTTCGGCGGTATCGAAGAACGTGACGCCACGTTCAACCGCAGCACGAATGAGTTCGATAGCCTGACGGGTATCTGTCGCCGGGCCGTAGCCGTGACTGAGCCCCATGCAACCGAGTCCAAGAGCGGAGACTTCGAGTCCGGATTTACCCAGATAACGTTTTTGCATTGAATGAATACCTCTTTTATCGCGGTTTAAACGTCAAGTTTGCGACCAGTCAGCCATTCCACCCTCGCCGGGTCGCGGTGAGAGAAGAAGGCGCTGGTTGCGGTATCAAGGGCGGCAATCTGCAACATATCCTCAGGACTAAGTTCAAAATCGAGGATGTTGATGTTCTCTGCCATACGTTCTTTTCGCACCGATTTGGCCAGAGAAACGATGCCTCGCTGGAAGATCCACCGCAGGACAACCTGACCCACACTTTTGCCGTACTTCTGCCCAATTGCCGTTAATACGGGATGCTGGAACAGGCCATTTTTACCCTCAGCAAACGGTGCCCAGGCTTCTGGCTGAATGCCACGGCTTTGATTCCATGGAACGGCATGCAACTGCTGGTTGAAGGGGTTAACTTCAATCTGGTTTACCGCAGGGGCAACCTTGTTGAAGGCGATAAGGTCGGCCAGTCTGTCTGGATGGAAGTTGCTGACGCCAATGGCGCGAATTTTGCCTGCCTCATGCAATTCTTCCATGGCACGCCAGGCACCATGAACATCACCGTAAGGCTGGTGAATCAGGTACAGGTCAACGTAATCAAGTTGCAGCCGATTCAGGGAGCGTTCGAACTGTGCTTTAGCTCCTTCGTAATGGGTATCCTGCAGCCACAGTTTGGTCGTTACAAAGAGTTCGCGACGTGCGATACCGGTCTGTTTCAGAGCGTTCCCGACCTGGGTTTCATTCTGGTAAGAAGCAGCGGTATCGATCAGGCGGTATCCCGTATCAATGGCATCAATAACGGCTCTTTCGCATTCAGCGGCATCAGTCATCTGAAACACACCAAAGCCCAGCAGGGGCATTTCAATACCGTTGTTCAGATTTACAGTTTGCATGACGTAATCCTTCAGCTGTTGTGTAGAAAAAGGATAACGCAAAGTGATTTATTCAATTAGAGGGGGTAATTAGCTAGGGTTTATTAGATTTATTCATTAATTTGAGGGGATCTGATGCTCGGCTTTGTGCCAGCAGCGGACATAATCACCCGCCATATTGCGGGTGTGTTTTTTCGACGGTTCACTCTCAGCCGTCCGTAGCTGAGCTACTTTTTGCTAACAAGATAGGTAGCAATGGCCGTTAATCCATCTATAAGGGGCATAGACCCGGCGCCTGCCATGAAGTCATCGTGATCTATCTGGTTATTTCGGCGAATGTCAGCAAAGCGTGCAAGCGCATTTTTTTCATTTGTGGCACTGATCTCTTCAAACTGTTTTTCGTAGCCATGTTCAATCAGCTGAGAAGCTTTGCCCACGTCCGAGCTTTCCAGTACAACAATTTGCTTACCCTTTTGAAAAAAAAAGTAATTCAGCATTTCGTGCTCCACATAGAAAAGGTGATATTTAAAAGAATATATCCAGTCTGAGAGGATCCTGAAAATAATTTCAAGTTTATTTTTTAATCCGGTAAGAACTTCCTTTTTTTACTGGCGATCCTTTGGCCTCGTGAGCGTTATTCACTGATAGCCGCCCCTGCTCGTAGCCTCGGCAGCTTTTTTGCCGGGAGCGGATATTGCTGACACATGGGTGGACTAATTAACGGAGGCGGTTAATTTAACGGATTAATTTCCCAATAATTAATCCTTTTACCTGTCTCTTTAGGGATCGAACGGCCCTGTATTCGGGGTCATCTGGCGGAAATAACGATCCTCGCCTATGGCAAATAACCCCATACCGATGAACAGCGGCAGACGTCGCCCGAAGCGATCGCATAATTAGTTAATGATCGTTAAATAAATTGCTTGCACAACCTCCCGGCGACGCTTAGTATTTACTTATCGAACGTTAATTAATAAGTGACGTTGACCTTAAACCGGGGCACCTGCAAAAGGTTTCCCAATCAAAATTCGAAGAACAGGAATTAACCTCATGAAAAATATCGCAATGACTATCGCCGCTCTGACACTGGCAACAGCTTCTTTCTCAACCCTGGCAGCGACTGAAGTGCAGTCAGCGCCGGCAGGTCAGCAATCCATTGGTGTAGTCGGTGCATCAACCACCGGTTCACTGTCAGGCCTGCAATCAGAATTGAATGCAAAAGCCACCCAGGCGGGTGCAAGTTCATACCGTATTATCGGTGCATCCGGTAATAACCAGCTTTACGGTACAGCAGAAATGTACAAATAAGCTGAGCAGTAACAAGCAGTAAGCAGAAGAGGCGGCGGTTGCCGCCTTTTTCGTGTCTGCGATTAGCGGTATTTATGGAAGTGATTATTGCGGATCTTTCGGTTGATATAACCATGCAATCCGCTGCCAGCTTTCGCCATGGCGATCATATGGTCAACGTCTGTCACCCCTGGCCGGATGGAATTATAGATGTAATGCCAGCCATCTTTGAACTTCACGGTAATTGAATCTTCCGTAGTCGTGAAAGCGACGATACCCGAATTGCCCCCCCGGTTTTGGTACTTTTCCATATTCCCCTTCCTGATTGATGAAGCCATTCACGACCTGAATAATAGTAGCCATAAATTTTTGCCGGTTGTGTGAGTAGAAAAGCTTTTTTTAAGCTGTTCTGGCAAAACGTCCCGGCGGAGCTGATGCCGTGGCCCTTTCCTGAAAGTTTAACGCCTGATAAACGAAGTAAAAAGAAGAAGCTTTTTAAGAATATGGGAGTAGGTCACGGAAAGCGACGGGGAATAGAATTCCCCGTCGTTTTTACTCTCATCACGAAGGTGCAGAATGAAAAAGTTCTTCCTCATTATCATGGTCTCAGCGCTGGCAGGTTGCGCGGGTTATCACCATAAACCAGAAAGACACCAGAGCGGGATGGCAAATCCGGCTGCGGTATATTGCCATGAAAGAGGCGGAAGATCGGTGAGTGTGCAAACACCACACGGCGTTCGTGCAGACTGCGTATTCCCTGATGGACGCGGTATCGACGAATGGGAGTTATACCGTCGGGATCATAACTAAAATCCGTTTCACGCAGGCTGAAAATAACCCCGTGCGTATCACCAGTCCTTTATAAAATTTACGACGACCTGCGCTTTTCTCTTTTACCTGTTTGCGGACTTAGTCTTTTCCAAAGGATGTAATGGCGGGAAAAACACCGATCCGGCGCGGGTTTTTCATTCAGGCAATAGTGAAGGGTTCAGCCAATATTGGGTAAATTCCGAAAGTGTGCTCACTGCCGAAATCTCACTCACGATAAAGGGCAAAGGAAGCCGATTTCCCGTTTATCGGTTCACTGCGGGATGTGATACTTTGGAGCAGTAACGTGCCGGTGAGAGCATTTCACCGTGTTGAATTCAGAACAGCACAGAGGGTTTATGGCGGTCATTTCCGGACAGATTATCGAGCAGGCGAAGCAGTGGCGTCGCGACTTTCACAGGCGACCTGAACTGGGTCTGAATGAGCATGGCACCGCAAAAATAATCAGTGAACTGCTACTGTCTTTTGGTCTTGAAGTGTATACGGGCATTGCCGAAACCGGCGTTATTGCCACACTGCGAAACGGCGAAGGCCCTTCAATCGGACTGCGTGCAGATATCGACGCATTACCCATTCAAGAACTGAATGAATTCGAGCACCAGTCACAAAACCCGGGCCTGATGCATGCCTGCGGGCACGATGGCCATACATCCATTTTGCTGGGCGCGGCAAAACATCTGAGTGAGAACCGTCATTTTCGCGGCACTGTCCATTTCATCTTTCAGCCTGCTGAAGAAAACTTAGGCGGTGGCGAAATGATGGTGAAAGAAGGGCTGTTTGACCGTTTTCCGATGCAGGCGGTTTACGCGCTGCATAACTGGCCGGGACTGCCGGTTGGCGAAGTAGCGGTCAGCGAGGGGCCGATGATGGCGTCGCAGGATAATTTCTATATCACCCTGACCGGCAAAGGTTGTCACGCGGCGATGCCGGAACGGGGTGCGGATCCCGTGGTGGCTGGCGCGCAGCTGATTTTGTCATTGCAAAGCCTGATTTCGCGCCGCCTGTCGCCGCTGGAACAAACGGTGATCAGCCTGACGCAACTTCATGCGGGCGAAGCCATTAACGTCATTCCTGAAACGCTGCATATGTGGGGCACGCTGCGTTGCCTGAGCAACAAAACCCGTCAGACCTGCTGGCGGCTGATTGAAGAATACGTCCATGCGGTGCCGTTACCGTACGGTGTGAAAGGGGAAGTGCGCTGGGAATTGGGTTATCCGGTCACGCAGAACCATGCAGCGCAGGCAGAGATTGTGCGCGACGCGGCGAAAAACACGCCGGGTATTCAGAAAGTGCATTTCAATAATGCGCCGTCGATGGCTGCAGAAGATTTTGCTTATCTGCTGCAAGCGTGTCCGGGAGCCTATTTCTGGCTGGGTGCCGATGGCGCCACACCTTCTGACTCACTGCATAGCCCGCGCTACGACTTTAATGACGACATTATTCCGCTCGGCATCGGTGTGCTGACCACGCTGGTGGAGCGCGAGCTGAAAGCCTGATCGCATTTTTCATGGCATTCCGGACCGGACAACAGAGGCGTTACGCATTGTCCGGTCTGGTTTTTTATATTTCTGCCAGCTCTTGCGCAATATTCACCACTTTATAGTGATGTTCGCTGATGACCTTCCGGCGTATTTTATCTTCCATCTCATCGGCGAATTTTACAATATCATCAGCCGCTGCGAAGTCGGGTAAATCAGTAATTTTATAATTCCACCATTGAATAGATTGTAAACGATTAATAATACTTTTCTCAAACCGGTATTTAATCACTCTGGCCGGAATACCCGCGACAATCGCGTACGGAGGAACATCAGACGTGACGACGGCATTGGCGGCAATAATTGCGCCATTGCCGATAGTGATGCCGCCTTTTAATACGGCGTGTTCGCCCACCCAAACATCATGACCTAATACCGTCGCCTCCGGCATATAGTCGAACCCGGCAATATTCAGCGTTTCTCCGAATTGTTCCTGCGCCACTTTGGGGAAGAAATCATGATACGTCAGCGGGCTGGTCGTAAACCGGTGTATGGGATGTTGCGGCCCCATAACCCGCACTCCTGCTGCCAGGCTGCAAAATCTGCCAGTTTTGAGGTTATTGGGTAATTTACTGCACGCGTAAGAATACGCGCCCATTGAACAGAAACTTTTTCGTGGCATTGAGGCGTACTCTTCAACCCAAACATCCTCGGTAAATTTTATTCTCTCCCCTTTTTTAAAAAGGAATATATTTCTCTTTTTATATATTCCTTTCACTATTTCCGGGAATTTAAGATGGATCTTATGGCGTAAACAATAATCCTCATGTTTTTGAGCCCATCGAAAGTTAACGGGATACTTCATTCATTGCTCCTCAAAGGTGACATGCTGTTTTTATATATTCTTGTCTAAATCCTAGCATAAAACAGACATTACAAAATCTGAGGTCGGCGGAAAATACGTGAGGAGGCGATGAAGTAAAGCAAAAAACGCCCGGAGGATAAAGTCCGGGCGCTGTGATGAACATCTTACTCAGGCGGCGCGATCAGACCCGGAAATGCCCGACGGCAACCGCCAGACCGGTGGCTTGTTCCTGCAACGCCGACGCCGCCCCCGTGGATTCCTGAACCATCGCTGCGTTCTGCTGCACCATGCCGTCGAGCTGGGTAATGGCACGGTTGATTTCGTTAATACTCAGCATCTGCTCTTCAGATGCATGGGTGATTTCCAGCATGACACTGCTGACGTTCGACACGTTGCTGACGATTTCGCTCATGCTGTCGCTGGCGAGGCGCACCTGCGCTGAGCCGGACGCCACGCTGCTCACCGTTGATTCGATAAGCACTTTGATCTCTTTCGCCGCCTGCGCACTGCGTTGTGCGAGGCTGCGCACTTCGCTGGCGACGACCGCAAAACCGCGCCCCTGTTCACCTGCGCGCGCGGCTTCGACTGCGGCGTTCAGCGCCAGGATATTGGTCTGGAAGGCAATACCGTCGATCACACTGGTAATGTCTCCGATTTTCGATGACGCGGTTTCGATGCTTTCCATCGTTTTAATGACTTTAGTCACCACTTCGTCACCGCGTATGGCCGCCGCAGAAGCGGATTTAGCGGTTTCGGATGCTTGTTTCGCCGAACTGGCCGACTGGGAAACCGTCGCCGTGATCTGCTCAAGGGATGCGGCGGTTTGTTGCAGGCTGGCTGCGGCAGAGTCTGTACGACCGGACAAATCGTTATTCCCTGCGGCGATTTCATCGGCCGCGATTTTAACGGATTCACTGGTGGTGCGGATTTCAGACATCACTTTGCTTAGCTTATCAACGAAGGTGTTGAAGGCGTGCGCGATTTGCGTCACTTCATCATGTCCGTCAGCCGGCAGGCGCTGCGTCAGATCATCCTCACCGGAACTGATCGCATTGAGCGTATCGCGCACCACCGACAGGCGGTGGAACGATTTGCTGATAATCAGCCCGATGACGACGGCTGAAATCAGCACGATCACAATCAGCGTAATCACCGACGAGGTCAGCAGGGATCGCATACCCGCAGTGGACTCTTTCTTATCCTGCGCCACCAGCGTGAACCATTCCGTACCTGCTACCGGCATCGCACGGACGCGCTTGACCGCACCGTTCAGACGGATATCCACCGGTGCATTGGCGGCAAACACATCCTGCAAATTCACCCCTTCCGCCAGTGCGGTAAACGGCTTCAGTGCCAGGCTGGTATCCGGATGCGCGATGATCACACCGGATTTATCCACCAGCATGCCGAAACTGCCTGGCGTCGGATGAATGGTATTAACGTTGCTCACGACGCTGTCCATCGAGACATCGCCCGCCACAACCGCTTTCAGCGTGCCTGCTTCCATCACCGGTACGGCGAAAGTGACCACCAGTTTCCCGCTACCGGCATCAATATAAGGCGGTGTGGCCACCGGATGTCCGGCGGCTTCAGCCTGCTTGTACCACGGGCGGCCGGTCGGATCGTAATCCGCAGGCACACCGGTCGGATCGGAGAACTTCGCGGTGCGGTTTGCATAACCGACATACACGTTGGTAAATCCACCTGCACTGGCGATCTGCTTGAGAACCGGGATCGGATCTTCTGACATCGCGATCTGTTGCAGTGAAACGATCATCCCTGTTTTCGAGCTTACCCAATCGCTGATCCCTCGCGTGTGGCTGGCCGTCAGCGCGTTAAGTGTGCTGTCTGTCGCCTGACTGTTGTACTTGTTGGCAACGGTATAACTCAGGAAGGTATTGATAATCAGCGAACAGGCCACGATGACGATACAGGCCGTGATAATGCGCGAACGGATGGTTTTAAGCATGAGCGTTTCCCTGGAAGGAATCTTAAGTTTTAGTTATCGGCAGGGAAGGGAAAAACTTGAGACCCGTCACAAAAAACAGAGGCTTGTCGGGGCGAAAGGACGTCCCTGTTTATTTCAGCGCGAAATTAAAGGCCTTCCTAAACCAACCCGCTGCTCATTGTAACGTCCGCCGCGCTTTCTCTAAATTTCGTGAAACGCCTCCCAAATCTGATCACAATTCCACCAGGGGATCTTGCGGCTTTTATCCGTGGGTGATAGTAATGCACTACTTCACAAAATAAAGTGAAGAAGGAAAGTACATCACGAATCAGTTTACAAAGGACATCCCATGTCAGAACTTAAATTTGCCACACGTCTGAACTCGTTTGCGTCGGGGGCACATCTTTACTGGCCTGAACAGAAAGGCAAACCTTCAGTGCTGCAAATGATCGAACGTGCAGCTACGGTTAAAGGATTGACGCATCTGGACCTGAATTATCCGCAGCACATGACCGGCGATATCACTTTGATGCGCCAGAAAATCGAAGAAGTCGGGCTGGCGGTGAACGGGATGCAAATGCGCTGGGATGCTCCGGAATTTAAAATCGGCGCATTTACTCACCCGGATCCAAAAATTCGTCGTCAGGCGATTGAATTGACCAAACGCGGGATCGACGCCGGTCGTGAGTTTGGTGCCAGCATTATGACGTTGTGGATGGGACAGGATGGCTTTGATTACTGTTTCCAGGCTGACTACAAAAAAATCTGGGAAGACGCAGTCAGCGCTGTGCGTGAAGTGGCGGAATACGCCCCGGATATCGACGTCAGCATTGAATACAAACCCAACGAACCACGCGCTTACAGCATTTTCCCAAATGCCACTACCTGTCTGCTGGCGGTTGAAGAAGCCGGTTGCAAGAACTTAGGTATCACACTGGATTTCGCGCATGTGTTGTTTGCCAACGAAGTACCGGCGTTTGCGGCGGCGATGGTAGCCCGCCGTTCGCGTTTGCTGGGGCTCGATCTCAATGACGGCTGGGGCAAACGCGACGACGGCCTGATGGTCGGCTCCGTCAACCCGCGTGCCACGCTGGAATTCCTGTTGCAGATGAAACGCGACGGCTATAAAGGCGCGTATTACTTCGATACCTTCCCGGACGCCAGCGGTTTGGATCCGGTGCGTGAAGCAGAAACCAATATCGCGACCGTGATCCGTTTACTCAAACTTTGCGAAAAACTCGAGAATAACCCGGCGCTGAATGAAGCCATCAGCAGGCAGGACGCCGTAGCCACACAGCAAATCGTCAACGACGTGATGTTGGCGCAGTAAAGCGACCCGCCACAGCGCGTGTCGCTGTGACACCATAAAAATAACAATCGAAGGCCAGATGATGAAAAAACTCTTACTGTCTGTACTCACCTCTACACTGCTTTGCACCAGCGTTTATGCCGCCGATCTGCCACCGTTGCAATCCGATACCGAACCGGATCGCACTGACTGGACGCAACTCACGGCCAAATATGGCCCGCTGCCGGCAATCGACAAATCCCTCAAAATCGGCGGTGTGTCTAAAACGCTGACCAATGAATACTGGCGCTCACTCGGCCAGGGATATAAGGAATTCGGTGATAAGCACGGCATCACCGTCGAATATCAGGCTGCGGCTAACGAAGACGACCAGCTCGGTCAGCTTTCTATCGCCGAAACCCTCATTTCACAGGGCTTCAACGGTTTGCTGGTGTCGCCGCAAACTGACGCCAACCTGCAACCGGCGTACGAATCGGCTAAAAGCAAAGGCATTGCTGTCGTTAACGTGAATGATGCGGTGATGCCGAATGCGGCGCATTACGTCGGTAACGTACAGAAAGACAACGGCGTACGCGTCGCCAACTGGTTTATCAAAAAACATCCTGAAGGCGGCAAAGTGGCCGTCATCGAAGGCCAGCCGGGGGTGTATGCCGCGGCGCAGCGTACCAGAGGCTTCAAAGAAACGATTCAGACCAGCGGGAAATTCACCGTAGTCGCCAGCGTTCCGGCCAACTGGAGCCGTGAAAATGCCTATAACGCAGCGGCGACAATTTTACAGCAACATCCTGATCTGATTGGGTTCTACGCCAACAACGATGGCATGGCACTCGGTGTGGTTGAAGCCGTGGCGGCTGCCGGAAAATCCAAACAGGTGGCGGTATTTGGCACTGACGGTATCTCCGATGCTTATGCCTCTATCAAGCGTGGCGAGCTGACCGGCACGGTGGACAGCTTCCCGGTGCTCACAGGGGAAGTGGCGATGGAAGTGGTCGTACGCCTGATTAACGGACAGAAAATCTCCCGCGTGGTCTCCACTCCGCAGGCGCTGATTACCCAGG
This sequence comes from Rahnella aceris, assembly GCF_011684115.1. Taxonomy (NCBI): domain Bacteria; kingdom Pseudomonadati; phylum Pseudomonadota; class Gammaproteobacteria; order Enterobacterales; family Yersiniaceae; genus Rahnella; species Rahnella aceris. The sequence continues at coordinate 95,660 of NZ_JAADJV010000001.1, forward strand.
ACAATGCTGATGCGTTCTCCACCAAAGATAACGCGAAACTTCGCCAGCTGCTGGCTCAGCAACAATAAGTCAGACGTGTGAAAACGGGTCAGGAGAGTGTATGGAACAGTACAGTTTGACGATGCGCGGCATCAGCAAAAGCTACAGCGGCGTGGCAGCAGTTCAGGGCGTTGATTTCTCTGTGAGGCCGGGCGAAGTCCATGCGCTGATTGGAGAAAATGGCGCGGGAAAATCGACACTGCTGAATATTTTGTCCGGTGTGCGGGCGGCAGATTCCGGTGAAATTCTGGTGGAAGGGCAGGTTATTCAGATGAAGAATCCGCTGTCTGCCCGTCATGCCGGTATCGCGATGATCCACCAGGAATTGCAGCACGTTCCTGAACTCTCCGTGGCACAGAATATGTTTCTTGGCCGCCCGTTAACGAAACTCAAAGGGTTGTTTGTCGACAGAAAGGCTCAGTACAAAAGGGCAGTGGCGATCCTGCGTCGTCTTGATCCCAGTATTGATCCCGATGAGCCGATCAAGAACCTGAAAGTATCTCAGCAACAGATCGTTGAAATCGCCCGCGCTTTGCTGGATGAAGCGAAGATCATTGCAATGGATGAACCGACTTCCAGCCTGACGCCGACGGAGTTTGAGCGCCTGGCAGAGCTGATTTCAGATCTCAAATCGATGAATGTGTCGCTGATTTATGTCTCACACAAAATGAACGAGATTTTCAAAGTTTGCGATCGGGCGACGATCTTACGTGATGGTAAACAGGTCGGCGTGGTCAATATCTGCGATGAAACCGAAGAAACTATTGTCACCAAAATGGTCGGACGCAAAATCGAAAAAATGCACCATCACTCTTATGCGACCGGCAGGGAAGTGCTGCGCGTCGAAGGATTGAGTCGTGATAATGCCGTGCGGTCGGCGACTTTTTCCGTCGGAGCAGGTGAAGTGCTGGGAATTGCCGGACTGGTCGGTTCCGGGCGTACAGAGTTGCTGAAACTCATCGCCGGCATTGATGCCAAAACCGGCGGCAGCATTGAGGTGGAAGGCGTCGCGGTGAAAAATCACAATGTCAGTTCTGCTATCCGCGCCGGGATCGGACTGGTGCCGGAAGATCGTAAAAAAGAGGGCATCATTAAAGAGCGCGCAGTCAAAATGAATATGGCGTTGCCGTCAATGGGGCGATTTACCCGATACGGTTTACTGAAAAGAAATCAGCTGGATAAAACGGCGCTGGACGTGATGACCGATCTGCGGTTGCGTCCGCTTAACATAGAAAAACCCATTGGAACACTCAGCGGCGGAAACCAGCAAAAAGTCATTATTGGTCGCTGGGTCGCAGCGGACAATAAAGTCTTTCTTTTTGACGAGCCAACCCGGGGAATTGATATCGGAGCAAAGTCTGAGATTTATAATCTGATAGAAAAACTGGCGCAGCAGGGAAAAGCCATTGTGGTGGTTTCTTCCGAGATGCCGGAAATAATTCGTATCTCAGACAGAGTCCTGGTGATGCGTGAAGGGAAAATCACAAAAGAACTTAACGGTGATGAGATTACTGAAGAAAACATTGCCCGTTATGCGATTAACGATGTGAATTAAGCGGTCTGAAAACTATTTCTCCGACACCTACAAAGATTAAAGGCCATTATTATGACGACTCAAGGTAATGTTCAGCCCAAGGTTATGCCTTCGGCATTATTTAAATTCAACGTACGCGATGCCGGTACGCTGATTGGCTTAGTGATTATTGTGATCACCTTCTCTTTTTTGTCGCCGGTATTTTTTACCGTCCCTAATTTACTCAATATATTACAGCAGTCCTCCATCAACGGAATTATTGCGCTGGGTATGACGCTGGTCATTATTTCCGGCGGTATCGATCTCTCCGTCGGGCCGACGGCGGCACTTTCGGCGGTGCTGGGTGCCACGCTGATGGTGTCCGGCGTCCCGGTTCCACTGGCAATAATGGCGACGCTGGGTGTCGGCGCACTGTGCGGCGTGTTCAGCGGCATGCTGGTGGCGTATGCCGGTTTACAGCCGTTTATCGTCACCCTCGGCGGACTCTCGCTGTTCCGCGCGCTGGCGCTGATTTTTACCAACGGCAACCCGATTTTTGGTATCCCGATGGAGTTTCGCACCGTCATTAACAGCACGATTTTCGGGGTTCCGGCACCAATCGTGATTGTTATTGCTATCGCGGCGATACTCTGGACGGTGATGAACAAAACGCCGCTGGGGGAATATATTCTGGCCGTGGGCGGTAACGAAGAAGCCGCACGAGTCGCGGGGGTTCCGGTCAAAAGAACCAAGGTCACGGTCTTTGTGATCTCCGGTGTGCTGGCCTCTTTAGCCTCACTGATTTTGATTGGTCGCCTGGGTGCCGCTGAACCGACCATGGGGAATTTATGGGAGCTGGATGCTATTGCTGCGGCGGCAATTGGCGGGGCTTCGCTGATGGGCGGGAAAGGCAGTGTGATCGGCACACTGATTGGCGCGGTTATTTTAGGTTCATTGCGTAATGGTCTGACACTTCTCAATATTCAGGCGTTTTATCAATTGCTTGCTACTGGCCTTATTATTATCATAGCGATGTTGATTGACAGAGCGACACGAGGCAAGTAATGAATCAGGATCCGCGAGCCATTGGTGCTCAAATTCGTATGAAATTGCCACATCTGACGCCGCTGGAAAGAAAAGTCGTCGAAGCGATTACGTCTAAAAATGATTTTTCTGAGCAAACTTCATTAAAAGAAATTGCGCTGGAAAATAATGTTTCTGAGGCGATGATTGTTAAACTGACCAAAAAATTAAACTTTTCAGGATTCAGAGATTTCAGAAGCAGTTTGATTTATTACAACTATTCTGAAGTGGCAAATTTACATGCGGAAATTGAGCCGGGAGACTCGTCGGAACAATTACTTGAAAAAGTATTCCGTACCTCTATTCAGGCAATAGAAGAAACATTATCTATTGTCGATGTTTCGGAATTTAACCGGGCTGCTGACATTTTATTTAAAGCCAGGCACATCGATTTATATGCTGTCGGCGGCTCTGCTGCCGTCGCCAGAGATTTGTCGCATAAATTGCTGAAAATTGGCATTAAAACGACGGTCTACGATGATGCGCATATCATGCTGATGTCGGCAGCGGTCTTATCGGACGATGATGCGGTGGTGGCGATCAGCCATTCCGGTGCCACCCGCGCGGTGAATGATCCGATCAAACTGGCGGCGCGCAATGGCGCCAAAGTGATCGCCATCACCAATTACGCCGAGTCGCCCATTGCGCGCAATGCGCATGTGGTTCTCAATTCAACCTCTCAGGGATCGCACTTGCTCGGGGAAAATGCTGCGTCGCGGATCGCTCAGCTGAATATTCTGGACGCCTTATTTGTGGCGATTGCCCAGAAGGATCTGAAGACAGCAGAAAAGAACCTGATGAAAACCCAGCAGGCGGTTCAGGACCTTCGGGAATACTAAAATGGGTAAAATTTTAGTCACGGGCAGCCTTCATTATGACATCGTGATCCACGCGCATCATCGTCCGGAAAAAGGCGAAACGGTGATCGGCAGCGGATGTTCATATAAATTCGGCGGCAAGGGCGGGAATCAGGCCGTTGCCGCTGCCAGAGCGGGCGCCGGTGTTCGTTTTGCCGGTGCCGTGGGCGCCGATACGCAGGGGGAATTCCTGCGTGGTGTGCTAAATGAAAACGCGGTCGACAGCAGCTTTATCGCCGTTAATGAAAGCGTACCTTCCGGCATGAGCGTGGCGCTGATGGATGCAGAAGGGGATTACGGCGCAGTGGTCGTTTCCAATGCAAACAACCACATTGATGCCGCGCAGTTTGATGATGATGCCTTGTGGCAGCAGGTTGACATGCTGTTGTTACAAAATGAGGTGCCGGAGGCGGTGAATCTGGCGGCAGCGAAACAGGCGAAACAGCGCGGGATCCGCGTTTGTCTGAATGCCGCACCGGCGCGGACACTTTGTGCTGAGATGCAGTCTGCTGTCGATTTGCTGGTGGTGAATGGCGTCGAAGCCCGTGATCTGAGCGGTATTCCGGTCAATGATTTGTCCGATGCCTGCGTGGCAGCCGAATTACTGAGCCAGCATTCTCCGGCTGTTATCGTGACGGCGGGTGAACACGGTGTGGCCTGGTGTGCAGCCGGCGGACGCAGCCAGTCGATGCCCGCCGAAAAAATAGAGCTGGTCAGTACCCACGGTGCCGGTGACTGCTTTATGGGCACGTTGTGCACATCACTCTTGCAAGGGAAAACGCTGGCAGATTCCGTCGCAAAAGCCAACCGTGCAGCCGCCGAACACGTCTCCCGCAAAGCCTGACTTTTAATGCCAGTCTTTGCTAAAACGCCAAAAGGCAGGATGAATGTCCTGCCTTTTTTGCGTTTAGCGCACCCTCAGGCCTCACCGTTCTCATCAATCTTCTTCTTATCCACATGCCCCAGTGAACGTTCCGGGAAACAAATATCGCGCACACGCTGTTTAAGCAGTGCGGCGTCCGGGAAACCGCCATCGCGTTTGCGTTCCCAGATAACCTCGTCATCGACTTTAATTTCGTAAATGCCACCGGTGCCGGGGACAAGCGTCACGGACGCCAGATCGGTACTGAACGAATTCAGCAATTCCTGCGCCATCCAGGTGGCGCGCAGCATCCAGTTGCATTGAGAACAATAGGTGATGGTGATGGCAGGTAATTTTTCCATGGTACGACCCTTTTAAGAGGATTTTATCGACGTTTCAGAAATCGGATATTACTGCCCGCTACAGACCTGCGCCAGTTGTTGTCTCAGCCACTGATGGGCGGCGGAAAGATGCGAGCGTTCGTGCCACGCGGCGACTTTGGTAAAGCCGGGGATTTCCAGTGGCGGAGGCATCACTTCCAGCCCCGCGACACCATGCACCAGCCGTTCCGGCACGACGGCGATCAGATCCGTAGTCTGTAAGACCGGCGGCAGCACCAGGAAACTGTTAACCGACAGCACCACGTTGCGTTTTTTGCCCAGCGCGTGAAGGGCGGTATCCGTCACCCCGGCAAAGCTTTCTCCGCTCAGCGACACCAGCGCATGATCGTACTGACAAAATGTCTCAAGCGATATTGTGCCTTTATTCAGCGCCGGATGGCCCTTGCGCAACGTACAGACATAACGTTCTTCGTATAAATGGCGGATGTGCAGATCGGGTGGTGTGGTCTCCGGCGTCAGCAGCGCGAGGTCGATTTCACCGCGCTCCAGCCGCCCCTGAATGGTCGAATCTTCAGCTCGCTGAACCGACAGATGAATGCCAGGCGCCAGCTTCTGTAAGAGAGAAAAGAATGGCACGATAATCACACTCAGCGCGTAATCGGTAGCGGCGAGGGTAAACGTCATCTCGCAGTCAGCGGGCACAAATACTTCCGGCTGCAATAGCGCATCGATTTCCGCCATTACCCGCTTCACCGGTTTTGCCAGCGCCAGCGCACGTTCGGTCGGCACGATGCCGTAGCGGGCACGGACAAACAGCGGATCATCAAAACTTTCCCGCAGACGTGTGAGCATGCTGCTCACGGCGGGTTGCGTCAGGGAAAGACGCTCAGCGGCGCGGGTCACACTGCGCTCGTCGAGCAGCGCATCGAAAGTCTTTAACAGATTGAGGTCGAGACTTTTCAGGTTGCGCATGGGCGGGGCACCGATTGAGTTATAACGAAAGTTGATACGCACTATAATATTTCTACACTTCTGCTTATAGCTCTTTGGCAGCACTCTGTGTGCTTAATGTGCCAATCCACCGAGGAAATTTTATGTCTGCACTATTTACGCCGTTTACGTTGAAAGACGTCACCTTAAAAAACCGCATTGCCGTTCCGCCTATGTGCCAGTATTCCGCCACTGATGGCGTGCCGAATGACTGGCATCAGGTGCATTACGCCACGCTGGCACGCGGCGGCGCGAGCCTGGTGATTGTCGAAGCGACGGCGGTTTCGCCGGAAGGGCGTATCACCCCGGGATGTCTCGGGATCTGGAACGATGAACAGGCTGCTGAACTGGCGAAGATTGCCAAAGCCATCAAAGCCGCAGGCGCAGTACCGGGGATCCAGATCGGTCACGCAGGCCGTAAAGCCAGCGCCAATCTGCCTTGGGAAGGGGACGATCATATTGCTGAAGGCGATCCGCGTGGCTGGGCAACCATTGCGCCATCCGCAGTCGCATTCGGCAAACACCTGCCGAAAGTGCCGAAAGAAATGACCAAAGCCGATATCCAGCGCGTGATGGCCGATTTTGTCGCTGCCGCGAAACGCGCGCGCGATGCCGGTTTTGAATGGCTGGAGCTGCACTTTGCCCACGGCTATCTGGCGCAAAGCTTCTTCTCCGTGCATTCCAACACCCGCACCGACGAATACGGCGGTGATTTTGCCGGTCGCAGCCGTTTCCTGATTGAAACTTTCGACGCCGTTAACGCCGTCTGGCCAAAAAACCTGCCGATTACCGCGCGTTTTGGCGTGATCGAATACGATGGCCGCGATGAAGAAACGCTGGCGGAATCTATCGAACTGACCCGTATTCTGCGTGAGAAAGGGCTGGATATGCTCAACGTCAGCGTCGGTTTCTCGACCTGGGAAGCACAGATCCCATGGGGAGCCGGTTTCCTGGCACCAGTGTCGCGCCGCGTGCGTGCTGAAGCCGGCTTGCCGGTGGCGAGTTCATGGGGCGTTGCGTCGGCAGACGTGGCCGAACGTTGTATCAGCGAACAAGATATGGATCTGGTGATGATTGGCCGCGCCATGCTCGCCAACCCGCATTATCCGTATGCGCTTGCGAAAGAACTGGGCGAGGACAATCCTTCATGGGTTCTGCCTGCGCCTTACGCGCACTGGCTTGAGCGCTACAGCATCAACTGATAATCAATTTAAATCAGTGTATTAACCGGCAGGCAGGAGCCTTCTTCTGCCTGTTTTTTTATCTCTTACTCAGATATAAAAATAATAGATGGTTGTTATCATGATGTGTGATTTCCGTAATATCTTAGCCCTGAGTATTCTGTGTGAATACCAGCCTGATGGCTGTTCCCTTGGCACACAGCAATAACGAAGGAATCACACATGAATGCGATCAACTGGCCGCAAGGCTATATTCCCGGCGAAACCGACAACTTTGCCTCTAACGAAATGATCATCACCGGCCTGACCGTTGAGGAACTCTGGGCACAACTCGATAACACCGCCGCCTGGCCGGTTTACTACAGCAATGCGTCTGATATTTCCTTCCACGACGGCAGCGGACCGGGCCTGAGCGACGGCGCACGTTTTCGTTTCAGCACCTTCGGTTTCCCGGTGGAAGCGCTGGTGACCGAATACATCCCGCCAGTCAAAGGCCAGCCTGCGCGCATGGCGTGGCACGGCTGGGCAGAAGGTGATGCCGAAACCCGTCTCGACGTGCATCACGCGTGGCTTATCGAAGAACTCTCTGGCGGGCGCGTGCGCATCCTGACGCAGGAAACGCAAAATGGTAAGCCGGCGCGTGAACTGGCTGTCGCGCGACCTGACCCGATGATCAACGGCCATCAGGAATGGCTGGACGGGATGATCGGGGCGGCTCGTAAAACGCGCGGGTAATTTTCAGCGCGTTACATTTTGCTACGAGGCAGGCCGCAAGCCCTGCCTCTTTTCTTTTCTGTCCTTTCAATCCTTTCCAAATCAACGCAAAATCTCAACCCTGACAGGCGAAAAAAGGGATGCGGGCGTGAATTCAGGTTTGATGGTATTACACGGAAATCACTCAGAAACGCTGAGGGACGTGCTGGTCTCGTGGATGGCAGCGCATCCGCTGTCGCCGCTGGAAAATGAAGTGATTCTGGTGCAGAGCAACGGCATCAACCAGTGGCTGAAACTGGCGCTGGCGCGTGATGTGGCCGACGGTGGCTGCGGAATTGCGGCGGCGCTGGATATCAAACTTCCGGCACGTTTTTTCTGGCAGGTGTACCGCGCGGTGCTCGGCAAAGAACAGGTGCCGGAATCGTCGCCTTTTGACCGTCCGCTGCTGACCTGGCGCCTGATCCGCCTGTTACCCGAACTGCTTGCCGAACCCGTTTTTGCGCCGCTGGCCCGTTTCTTAAAAGATGACGGCGATATGCGTAAATTGCATCAGCTGGCGCAGCGTCTGGCGGATTTATTCGATCAGTATCAGGTTTACCGTGCTGACTGGCTGGAAGACTGGGGCAACGGTCTGGACGTTCTGCGCACCAGCCGTAAAGGCAGCGAGCCCTTGCCGGAAAACCTGCTGTGGCAGCCGCAACTGTGGCGCGCGCTGCTGGCGGATGTACCTGAAAACGAGCGCAACACCAGCCGTGCGGCGCTGCATCAGCGTTTCCTGCACTATGCGCAAACTATTCCTGAAGACCAGCGCCCGGCCGGTTTACCGGCGCGGCTGGTGGTTTTTGGCATCTCCTCGTTACCGCAACAATCCCTTGAAGTGCTGGCCGTGCTGGGACGCTGGACACACATCTTTATGTGTGTGCATAACCCGTGCGAGCACGACTGGAGCGATATCATTGCTGATAAAGATTTGCTGCGCGCAGAGCGGATACGTCAGTTGCGTAAGCCGGGCATGCCGCAGGTCATTGCCGAAGATGAGCTCCATCAGCATGCGCATCCGTTGCTGGCGGCATGGGGCAAGCAGGGGCGTGACTATATCGGTTTGCTGAATGAATACGACAACCACGAATCCTATGCGGCGCAACTGGCGCCGGTGATCCCGCGCATCGACCTCTTTACCTCAAACGGCACCGATACCCTGTTGCATCAGTTGCAGGAAGACATTTTGCAGCTGCGCCCGCTGGCTGAAACCATCGATGAATGGCCTGCCGCTGACGTTCAGCATGACGATTCCCTGCGTTTCTTTATTACCCACAGCGCCCAGCGCGAAGTGGAAGTGCTGCATGACCGCCTGCTGGCGGCGCTGGCCGCAGATCCGACGCTGAAAGCGCGTGACATTATCGTGATGGTGCCGGATATCAACGGTTATGCGCCGCACATTCAGGCGGTGTTTGGCCTGATGGAGCGCAGTGATCCGCGTTATATCCCGTTCACCGTTGCCGATCAGGGACCGCGCCAGAATAATCCGTTACTCGGTGCGCTGGAAAGTTTGCTGGAACTGCCACAGTCGCGTTTTGCGGTCAGTGATTTGCTGGATTTACTCGATGTGCCGTCGGTGCGTCAGCGTTTCGGGATTGAAGAAGAACAACTGCCGCTGCTGCACCGCTGGATCAGAGCCGCCAACGTGCGCTGGGGGCTGCATGCCGAGCAGCGCCAGAGCCTCGAACTGCCGTTATCACCGGAACAAAACAGCTGGTTCTTTGGTCTGCAACGCATGTTGCTGGGCTATGCGGTGGGCAGCGGCGAAGCCTGGAAAAACATCGAGCCGCTGGATGAAATCGGCGGGCTGGATGCGGCACTGATTGGCCCGCTGTCACATCTGCTGAACTGCCTGGATGACACCTGGCGTCAGCTACGTGAACCTGCGCCTCCGCAGGAGTGGGGCAGGCGTCTGCGTCATATCCTTTCTCAATACTTTAGCGAGGATGACGGTGAAGATGGCTTTATTTTAGTGCGTCTGCACGGTGAGCTGGAAATCTGGCTCGAAGCCTGTGAAAGCGTAGATTTACAGGCCGAACTGCCGCTGTCGGTGGTTCGCGATCACTGGCTGGCGCAGTTCGACCAGTCGGGTCTGACCCAGCCGTTTTTCGGCGGCGCGGTGACGTTCGCCACGTTGATGCCGATGCGTGCCATTCCTTTCCGCCACGTGCATCTGCTGGGGATGAACGACGGTGATTATCCGCGTAACCGTGTACCGATGGATTTCGACCTCATGGGGCGCGATTACCGCCCGGGCGACCGTTCACGCCGTGAAGATGACCGTTATCTGTTCCTCGAAGCCCTGCTTTCTGCGCGTGAACGCTTACACATTAGCTGGGTGGGGCGCAGCATTCATGACAACACCGAGCGCCCGCCTTCGGTGCTGGTGGCGCAGTTGCGCGACCATCTGGCGGCAGGCTGGAAAGCACAAAGTGGCGAAGATTTACTGCACGCCCTGACCACCGAACATCGTCTGCAACCGTTCAACCGCGACTATTTCAGTCAGGGCAGCCCGCTGTTTAGTTATGCCCACGAATGGCGCGCCGGGCTGGAAGCGGAAGCCGCTGCCGTGGCAGCGCAACCGCTGCAACCGGTGGAACAGGAAGGCGCACTGACGCTGCGTCAGTTGTCGGATTTCCTGTCGGATCCGGTGCGCAGTTTCTTCCGCCAGCGGCTGAATATCTACTTTGAGCTGGAAGATCCGGGCAGCGAAGATCAGGAGCCGTTCGACATCAATGCGCTGGAAAACTGGCGGTTGCAGGATGAGCTGATCCGCGCGCAAAAATGGGCGCTGGAAGCGGGCGTTTCGCGTCAGGACGTTTTACGTCAGCAACTCGAACGTATTGAACGACGCGGCGAGCTGGCACCGGGCGAATTTGCTGCGGTGCTGAGTGACGATCTGGCCGAACCGATGGATACCTTGTTTGCCAGCTATCAGCAGGTTCTCGATGCATGGCCTCAGCCGCTGGCGAATGAGGCGCTGGAAGATAAAACCGGTGGTGTGATGTTCTCCGACTGGCTGAGCGAACTGCGGGCAAATGCTGCGGGCGGCCGTGCCCGCGTGGTGCTGGAAAGTACCGGCATCATAAAAGATCGCGCTTACCGCTTTGACCGGCTGCTGCCTTACTGGGTTGCGCATCTTGCGGGGCATCTTGACGGACAGCCAATGCACACCTTTATCGTCAGCAAAAACGGCACCGCCGAATTACCGCCGCTGGAGATCGCTTATGCGCGCGAACTGTGGGACACGCTGATTGAAACGTGGAAAATCGGGCAGTTGCGGCCGTTGCCGCTGGCGGTAAAAACAGCCTTTGTCTGGCTGAAAAAAGAGGGCACGGCGCACAGCGCAACGGACAGCGATGCCTGGCTTGCCGCCCGCGACAGCTACGAAAATCACGATCCGGCCAACATGAAATTTGGTGAGCGTGACAGCAATGCGTACCTGGCCCGCGCGTGGCCGGACTTTGCCGCACTCTGGTCTGACGGTGAATTTGCCCGGCTGGCCGATGTGCTACTGGCACCGTTGATCAATTATCTTTCCCGCAGTAAGAAAGGAGACAAGGAATGACGGAACAACGTCTGCCATCAGCATTGAATGTGCTGAACTTTCCGCTGACGGGAAGCCGCCTGATTGAAGCCAGCGCGGGTACCGGCAAAACTTTCACCATCGCCGCGCTGTATGTGCGGCTGGTGCTCGGACACGGCGGCGATAACGCCTTCAGCCGCCCGCTGACGCCGCCGGAAATTCTGGTGGTGACCTTTACCGATGCCGCAACCAAAGAACTGCGCGATCGCATCCGTGCGCGTTTATCGCAAGCGGCGGGGTATTTTTTAGGAAATCCTGACGCGGAAAATGACAGCGACGAATTTTTGCAAAATTTGCGTGCGGAATATACGCCTGAGCAATGGCCGGGCTGTGCCCGCAAGCTGCAACTGGCGGCGGAATGGATGGATGAATCTGCCGTTTCCACTATTCACGGCTGGTGTAACCGCATGCTTGGCGAGCACGCATTCGACAGCGACAGCCTGTTTACCCAGACGCTGGAAACCGACCAGACCGAACTGCTGATGAACGTGGTGCGCGATTACTGGCGCAGTTTCTATTTCCCGCTCGGTGAGCAGGAAATCCGTATGTTGCGCGGCTGGTGGCGCTCACCGGAAGACTTACACCGCAGCGTGATGCCGCTGCTGGAATATGCCGGAGAGTTAGGCTCAGATCAGACGCCTGCCGAAGTATGTGAAACGGTGAATAACCTGAAAGCGGCGGAACTGGCTGCGCTGAAACAAGACTGGCCGCAATGGACGCAGGAACTGCGCACAATGCTCGAAGGCGCGGTAGCAGCGAAAGCGGTGAATGGGAAAATTCAGGCGCGATATTTCAATCCGTGGCTGGATAAACTTCACGCCTGGGCAACCAGCGACGAAATAATCCCGGATCTCAAAACCGGCTGGACCCGCCTGACACCGGCAGGCTTAGACGAAGGCTGGAAGCAGGGCGTTGCGCCCGTCCATCCGGCCATTTCGGCAATGGAAACCCTGAAAACCCGGCTGGAAAGTTTGCCGGATGCCCGCAGCGGTTTACTGCAACATGCCTGCCGCTGGATAAAAAATCGTTTTGACCTCGAGCAGCAAAAGCGCGCGCAAATGGGTTTCAACGATTTGCTGACCCGTCTGGACGCTGCGCTCAGCAGCGACAACGGCGCACGACTGGCGGAGATCATCCGTACGCAATTCCCGGTGGCGATGATCGACGAATTTCAGGATACCGATCCGCTGCAATACCGCATTTTCGACGCCGTTTACCGTGTGGCGGAAAATGCGCCGGAGCAGGGGCTGATCCTGATCGGCGACCCGAAACAGGCGATTTACGCCTTTCGTGGTGCCGATATTTATACTTATCTGCGCGCCCGTCGTGATACCGGTGGCCGCCACTACACGCTGGCGACCAACTTCCGTTCTACCCGTGCGATGGTGGCGTCAGTGAATCAGGTGTTTGAACTGGCCGAAAATCGCAAGTCCGGCGAGGGCGCGTTCCTGTTCCGGCGCGGCGCTGAAAATCAGGTGCCGTTCCTGCCGGTAGAAGCCAAAGGACGCGCCGATACGCTGGTAATTGATGATGCCGAAGCCGCTGCGCTGACGCTGTGGTATCCGGAGAATCAGGCGGAAGTATTGCCGAAAAACCAGTATGTCCAGATGATGGCCGACGGCTGCGCCACGGAAATTGTTCGCCTGCTGCGCCTCGGCCAGCAAGGTTCTGCCGGTTTTGGCCTGCCCGGCGAAACGCTGAAGCCAGTAATGCCCGGCGATATCGCGGTGCTGGTGAACACCGGGCGGGAAGCGACCGCAGTGCGCGTTGCGCTGTCGAAACGCGGCGTGCGCAGTGTGTATCTTTCCGATAAAGAATCGATTTTTGAAAGTGCGCAGGCGGGCGAATTGCAATACTGGCTGGCGGCTTGTGCTGCGCCGGAAAACGACCGGTTACTGCGCGCGGCCCTCGCGACACCTTCGCTGAACCTGAGCTGGGAAGCGCTGGACCGGCTCAATCAGGATGAAAACGAGTGGGAGCGCTACGTTCAGCAGTTTCAGGCGCTGCGTACCTGCTGGCGCAAACAGGGCATTCTGCCGATGCTGCGCCGTCTGATGTGGGAATTCGACGTGCCGCGCCGTCTGCTCGGCCGTGGTGACGAACGTGCGCTGACCGACCTGCTGCATCTTTCTGAACTGCTACAACAGGCCAGCGTTCAGCTCGACGGCGAGCACGCGCTGATCCGCTATCTGGCGGAACAGTGTCAGGATGAACATCAGGGGGGCGATGCGCGCAAACTGCGTCTCGAAAGCGATGCAGAACTGGTGAAAGTGGTCACGGTGCATAAGTCCAAAGGGCTGGAATATCCGCTGGTATTCCTGCCTTTCGCCTGTGCTTTCCGCGCGGTGAAAAAACAGGACTCACCGCTGAAATGGCACACGGCGGAAGGTGAACTGGAAGTGGCGCTGAGCGCGACGGATGAACAACTGGCGCAGGCCGATCGCGAGCGTCTGGGGGAAGACCTGCGTAAGTTCTACGTCGCGATGACCCGCTCGCGTTACGCGCTGTGGCTGGGCATGGCTCCGCTGAAAGAATTCGAAAAGAGCGCCTCCGGCTATCTGTTCCACGGCGGCGACGCGATCGATGCAGATGCGCTGCCCGCCAGTTTGCAGGCACTGGAAACAGACACTATTCGCGCCTGGCCGCTGCCTGTTACGGATGGCGCAATCTATCGCAGTGAGCAGTTGTTACCGGAACTCGGGCCGCGTCCTCCGCTGCGAACGCATAAAGGGCCGCGCTGGTGGGTGTCGAGTTTCTCCGGCCTGCAAATCGCACCGGCAGGCAGCTACATGGTGCCGGAGACCCTGAACCGGGAGCCTCGTGGTGAGATCGAAAGCGCAGCTCAGGACAGCTATTTAGAAGATCAGAAAGTATTTGTGGAAGACAAAGAGCCGGTGCCCGGGCTTTTGCAACCGATGACCGGTGAGAATTTGTATGCGTTTCCGCGCGGCCCTGCGCCGGGTAATTTCCTGCACGGTTTGCTGGAATGGGCGGGCGACGAAGGGTTTGCGGCACTGGCGAAGGATCCGGCGAAAATCGCCGATCAGGTCGCGCGGCGTTGTAATACGCGCGGCTGGGAAAAGTGGATCGTACCGCTTTCCGGCTGGCTGACCGCGTTACTGACGCAGCCGTTAGCCCTGCCGGACGGTGAAACCTTCACGCTGGCGGAACTGCCGCCTTATCAGGTTGAAATGGAGTTCTGGTTCTCGCTGACAAAGGTCTCAACTGTTCGCCTCGACAAGCTGGTTCAGCAATACACGCTTGAGGGCGCGGAGCGTGCGCCGCTGCTGGCGGAAGATCTCAACGGCATGCTGAAAGGCTTTATCGATCTGGTGTTTGAACATGACGGGCGTTATTACGTGCTGGATTATAAATCCAACTGGCTCGGAGACGATGCCAGCGGTTATGACCAGGAAAATATGACGCAGTCAATGCGCGAGCACCGCTACGATTTGCAGTTCTCGCTGTATCTGTTTGCGCTGCATCGTCTGCTGAAATCCCGCATACCGGATTATGACTACGACCGGCATATCGGCGGCGCGGTGTATTTATTCCTGCGCGGCAGCCACGCGCCGGGTAACGGCGTCTGCGTTCAGCGGCCGGACAAAGCATTAATGGAACAACTCGACGCTCTGTTCAGCGGCACGGAGGAACACGCATGAAAATCAACAGCCGTGAAGATATCGCACAACTGCTGGCGAGCTGGGTGGAATGTGGCTGGCTGCGCGAACTCGATCGCGCACTGGTGACGTTTCTGGCAAAAGAAGCGCCGGACGCGCATCCGTTATTGTTGCTGGCGACCGCACTGACCAGCTATCAGTTAGGGCGCGGTCATGTGTGTCTGGATTTGCAGGCCACGCTTGATGACAGCGCATTCTCACTCTCGCTGCCACCGGAAGGCGATCACGCTGACGGCGCGGTGATCCGTCCGGCGGCCGTGCTCGACGACCTGAGTTTGCAGGAATGGCTGGCGGCGCTGGTGCACCCGACGCTGGTCGGACACCACGAAGGTAATTCGCCGCTGGTGCTGACCGGCCAGCGGCTGTATCTGCGCCGTTACTGGCAGTACGAACAGAATGTGCGGGCGGCAATTGAACAACGTCTGGCGCGCAGTGCGCTGCACACTTTGCCGGTGGAATCTTTGCGTGCGCCGCTGACGGCGTTATTCCCGGCGGATGCGAAATCTGATATCGCCAACTGGCAGAAAGTGGCCTGCGCGCTGGCGGCGGGCAGTGCGTTCAGCATTATTACCGGCGGGCCGGGCACCGGTAAAACCACCACGGTGGTGCGTCTGCTGGCGTTGTTACAGACGCTGGCGCTGGAGGAAAATGGTCAGCCACTGCGCATCAGACTGGCCGCGCCGACCGGCAAGGCGGCAGCAAGACTCAATGAATCAATTGCCGGTGCGGTATCGAAGCTGGATCTCAGTGCGCTCGGCAACGGTAATGCGGTGCGAGAAAGTATCAACACCGATGTGGTGACACTGCACCGTCTGCTCGGCAGCCGCCCCGATACGCGGCATTTTCGCCATCATCCGGGCAACCCGCTGATGCTGGATGTGCTGGTGGTTGATGAAGCGTCAATGGTCGATCTGGAAATGATGGCCGCGTTGCTGGCGGCACTCCCGGAACAGGCGCGTCTGATCCTGCTCGGCGATAAAGATCAACTGGCGTCGGTGGAGGCGGGGGCATTACTGAGCGAGTTATGTCAGCGCGCCAACGGCGGCCATTATCTGCCGCATACCCGCGACTGGTTGCAAAGCGTGACCGGCGAACAGGTCCCGGATTCGCTGGTTGATCCCCAGGGTACGGCGATGGATCAGGCTGTAGTGATGCTGCGCCACAGTTACCGTTTTGATGCACAAAGCGGCATTGGTCAGTTAGCGGAAGCAGTAAATGACGGGGATGTGAAAGCGCTGAAACAGGTCTGGAAACATGGATACGCTGACCTGGCGCAACTGACATTGAGCACTGACGATGATGCTGAACTGCGCGACTGGGTGGTGAAGGGCGGCACGAAGCAGTTCCCGGCGGCGGCCAGACGCGAAGGCGTAGAACCTCCGGTCGGCTATCAACATTATCTCAACGTGATGATCCAGGCGCGACCGGCAGACAATGAACCGCCGGAAGCCTTCAACCGCTGGGCGGCCAGAGTGCTTCTGGCCTACAGCCAGTTCCAGCTGCTGTGCGCCTTACGTGGCGGGCGCTGGGGTGTGGAAGAACTGAATCAGCGCATCGCCGACATCTTGCGAAAGGAAGGGTTGCTTAAGGCGTCGATCGGCTGGTATCCGGGGCGTCCGGTGCTGGTGACCCGCAATGATTACAGCCAGCGTCTGATGAACGGCGATATCGGCATCACGCTGGAGATCCCGCATCGTCTTGCCGATGGTACTGTGGTGCCGACCCTGCGAGTGGCGTTTCTGGCCGGAGACGGTACGCAGGATATCCGCTGGGTGATGCCGGGGCGTTTGCAGGCGGTGGAAACCGTATTTGCCATGACGGTGCACAAATCACAGGGATCCGAATTTACCCATACCGCGCTGCTGCTGCCGGAGAATCTCAGTCCGATCCTCACGCGCGAGCTGATTTACACCGGCATTACCCGTGCGCGTCACTGGTTCAGTCTGGGATGTGTCGGGGGAATGAATGCCGTTTTACCGGATGCGGTGAAGCGTCGGGTGTTACGTGCCAGCGGATTAATCGAAAGCGCGTAACGCATACCTGAAGACGAAAATCAGCATTCGTGCTCATGAATTCTGACGAGTTTATGTAGCGTGCGGGCCTTGTTGCCCGCCACTTTGGTGGCTTTGTCCGGATCGCCAGCCACAAATTCCAGCGTCGGTGAGTAATAAAAAGGCAGCCAGCCACCGTAGCCATTCTCCCACTCCCAGCGAACCGGGCAGGGCCACAGAATGTCTTCATGCATGATGTAATAAGTCCATCGCCCATGCGGACGACGAGGTTTTAGTATTTTCATAAACGGGAGAACGGGCTCTTAAAAATCACTCAGGATATTCTGGCTCGCGTAGCGGAAGGTTTCAACCCTCTGACCGGAATGATGCTTATTTAAGCAGTTTTAAGCGGGATAATTTGCAATACTTTACCCCCAGATCATCGCCGCCCAGCGTAACAGCATCAGTGCGCCACAGATACACAGCAGTACTACGACCATTTTCCAGTGCTTGGTCATCATCCGTTTGGTTACCATTTCTCCTCCTGCAATCCGGACATTGAGTGCGCCATGTGCTGATCAACATAGTGGACAACATGTTCTTTCAGTTCAGGAACGGTCTGATCGGTGAGCCATTCAAACGCCATCAACAGTAAGGCTGCGATGGCAATAACTGACAAAAGTATAACGGCTTTATTGCGTACTTCCATGATTCCCATTGATTCTGAATTACCTGATTTTTACTTTGCGAGAATAAGCCGCATCGGGAGCGGCTTCAGCATTCTGGTTCCGGAAAGGTTTAGAGATTATACCTTTTCGCCTGATTCGAAACTTTGATCCCGTTTCTGCTCCTCCGGCATTAGTGCTATTTCTTCATGACGGGCTCCCGGGCGGAAACCGTTCTTGCGGGCGCAAACGGCAATAATCAGCCCGGCGACGATAAGCAACTGCATGGCCCACGGAAAGACTGCAATGCCCGCGGTTTCCAGCAGGATCCCACCGGTTACCCCGCCACTGGCAATCGCCAGATTCCACGCCACGACCACCATCGATTGCGCCATATCGGCATGTTCACCGGTAGCGTCAGCAATCGCCGTTTGCAGCAAGGTTGCTGCACCACCAAACGTCAACCCCCACAGCGCGACACACAATGTCACGGTCAGCGGCGAAAAGCGGCTCAGCGCCAGCACGAGTGATAGCAGGGCAAAGGCTATCAGGCTGACCAGCAGGGTGCGCCGCAAATGTTTATCCACCAGCATGCCGGTGATACCAATGCCTGCCAGCGCGCCGAGGCCGAAAACCAGCAATATCTGATCGGCCCGTGCATCAAGCCCGGACAGGCGCAGGAACGGCACGATGTAGGTATAAAGCAGGTTGTGCGCCAGCATCCACAGCAGGATCACCATCAGAATACTGCGCACGCCGGGCATCATCATTACCTGTCTTAAAGGCTGGCGTTCCCCTGCGGCCTGCCCCGGATAGTCCGGTACTTTTTTCACCACCCAGACAATCAGCAGCAACGTGATGGCGGACATCACGCCGAATGCCATGCGCCATCCGAGCGCGGAACCCATCCAGGTGCCCAGCGGAACGCCGACAGATAGCGCCAGAGGTGTGCCGACCATCGCCACCGACAACGCACGCCCTTGCTGATGCACCGGGACCATCCGCCGTGCATAACCGGCCAGTAACCCCCACGCCAGCCCTGCCGCCGCGCCGGCCACCCAGCGGGCGAAGAGCGTCAGGACATAATTCGTCGAGAAGGTGGTGAGGGTATTAAAAATCAGAAAGCCAAAGATTGCCGTCAGCAATGCAGTGCGGCGGTTCCAGCCCCGTGTCAGTGCCGCCAGCGGGATGACGGCCATCAGCGAACCGGCGGCATACAGCGTCACCAGTTGCCCGGCCATCGCCGGTGACACATTAAGATCCGCTGCAATTTGAGGTAGCAATCCGGCGGGCAAGGTTTCGGTCATGATGGCGATAAAGCCGGTCAGTGCCATCGCCAGTAAAGCTGAAAGTGGCAGGGGAGATTTCAAGGCAATGGAATTCATGACTGCGCTCCATACACCGCATCGCGCAGTTCAGTGACGAACGTGCCAGACATGCCTTCATACAGGGTATTGGTCAAGGCAACGACGCTCAGTCCGGCGGTACGGTCAACGAACCAGGAATGACCGTAAGCCCCGCCCCAGCGCCACGTGCCGGTTGATTCCGGTGAAGCGGCAGCCTGCGGGTCACGTAATACCGAAAAACCTAAACCAAAGCCCAGACCCGGGGATTCCGGCAGTTCAGCTCCGCGAGTTTGATCTCGTCCCATTTCATCGACCAGCGCGGACGAGATCAACGGAGCGCCGCCAAGACGCAACATTTCCAGCATCTTCAGTACGTCAGCCGCGCTGCTGACCATACCCGCGCCGCCGGAAGGATAAGCCTGGGCATCGAGTGCGCGCGAAGGTGAGTATTCAATTCCCACGGTATTGTCGAAAGCGGCGACTTTTTCGCCTTCACGCAGACGATGGGGCTGTGGCACATCACTGACATACGGCGTAGCCAGCCGCGCCGGGTCATGTGCGAAGAAACCTGTGTCATGCATGCTCAGCGGGTCGGTCAGTTGCGTTTTTACCACTTCAGCGAGCGGTTGTTTGCAGACCTGTTCCAGCACTGCGCCCAGCACGTCCACGGCCAGCGAATACCCCCACGACGTGCCCGGTGTATACAGCAAAGGCACGTCCGATAAACGTCGCAGATTTTCCGCCAGCGAAATGCTGCTGCTGTCCATTCCGTCAGAAACCCCTGCGCGGGCATAAGGGCCGTTTTCGTCCGGCTCAAAAAAGCGGTAACTCAGCCCGGCGGTATGACTTAATAACTGCCGTACCGTGATGCGTGCCGGTTGTCCGTCTGGCAGGGTAGGGCGAAACTGCGGCAACCCTGTCTGAATATCGTCATCCAGCGCCAGCTTCCCCTGGGTGATCAGTGCCATTGCCACGGTGGACACAATCGGCTTGCTGACCGATGCCAGACGGAAAAGCGTATTTTCAGTCATCGGTTGGTGGCTTTCCCGGTCGGCAAAACCGGCAGCCTGGTGGTAAACCACCTCGCCGTGAAGGGCGACCATGACAACGGCACCGATCAGTCTTTGTGACTGAATAGCCTGAGCGATAACGCAATCAAGTCGGGATTTCAACGCAGTGGAATTCATGGGATATCTCAGCTTCAGAAAGTGTTAAATCACGATAGAGATCTCCTCAGTGAGGAAAAAGTAGGGTAGGTTTCCATAATATACGGACGATGATGTCCGTAATCGGGGGCAGTAATGGAAAATCTCAGTAGCCTGAATACCTTTGTACAGGTGGCAGAAACCCGCAGTTTTGTGGCAGCCGGGCGAATTTTAGGCGTATCGGCGTCGGCGGTGGGTAAAAGCATTGCGCGCATGGAGACCAGGCTGAATGTGCGGCTGTTTCACCGCAGCACCCGCAGCGTGACGCTGACCGTCGAAGGGACGCTGTTCCTCGAACGCTGCCGGCGCATCGTGGCGGAACTCGAGGCGGCAGAAAGCGAGCTGTCGCAACTGGCGGAAAGTCCGCGCGGCAGGTTGCGGCTGAGTTTGCCTCAGGTCAGCACGCTACTCTTGCCGGTGCTGGGCGAGTTTATGCGTCGTTATCCCGATATCGGGCTGGATCTGGATTTCACCGACCGCATCGTTGATGTGGTGGAAGAGGGGTTTGATGCCGTGGTGCGCACCGGCCAACTGGCTGATTCGCGATTGTCGATGCGCAAGCTGGGTACTTTTCATCATTTACTGGTCGGCGCGCCGGATTATTTTGAACAGTATGGTACACCTGCGAAGCCGCAGGAACTGGTTGAACACCGTTGTCTGCATTTTCGCTTTCCTAATAGCGGAAAGCTCGAACCATGGCCGCTGCCGGAATATCAGGATTTATCGCTGCCGGTATCGATGGTTTGCAATAATATTGAAACGCGCCAATGTTTTGCCCTGCAGGGGCTGGGCATCGCCTGTCTGCCTGATTTCAGTATCCGCAAGGAGCTGGCGGGCGGGCAACTGGTGACCGTGCTGGATGATTACGTGAAGCGCAGCGGTGATTTTTACATTTTATGGCCCTCCGGCGGTTATATGACGCCGAAGTTGCGGGTGTTTATTGATTTTCTCAGTGAACGGGTTTTCCCTGAAAATCCCGAGCTGGCGCTGCTATGTCCTCATTAAATCTGTTGTTAACTAAGGGAGTGTGTGATGAGTCATTCTGTCTTAATTGAACGCTTTTCTGCCGCCGATCAGCGCGGTGTGGTGGATGTGATTTTACCGATCCAGAATCAGGAATTTGGCATTGTCATCACCGAAGAACAGCAGCCTGATCTGCATGACATTCCGCAATTTTATCAGCGCGGCGCCGGGGATTTCTGGGTTGCCCGCTATGAAGGGAAAGTCGTGGGCACGCTGGGACTGAAAGATATCGGCAATGCGCAGACAGCACTGCGCAAAATGTTTGTCAGCGCGCCTTTTCGTGGCAGGGAGTACGGCGTGGCCACATTGTTACTCAACACGTTGCTGCATCATGCCCGGGAGAAAAATGTGAAAGATATTTTTCTCGGCACGACAGACAAGTTTCTGGCGGCGCATCGCTTTTATGAAAAGAACGGTTTTAAGGAAGTCACGGTGCCGGATCTGCCGCCAGCCTTCCCGCTGATGGCGGTAGACAGTAAATTTTACCGGCTAACCTTCTGATTTTTAATACTGTCAGTTTGCTGTCGTGTCCGTGTCAGGTTGCTGTCGTGTTGATTTCCGATCCTGCGTTGCATGCTGATTGGGTGTTCAACATTCACTCTACAGGTAAAAATTATGAATCAGAGCAAAATCAGGCAACTTCGCATTTCCCGTGCATGGTCTCAGGAACAACTGGCAGAACTTTCCTCACTGAGCGTGCGCACGGTGCAGCGTATCGAAAATGGTGAGCAGGCCAGCCTAGAAACCCTCGGCGCTATCGCAGCAGCCTTTGATATCAAGGTTTCTGAACTGACAGAAAACGATGCGAAAACGGGCAGTGCTTCAGGGCAGGCGCTTGACGACCAGATAGAAAAAGCCAGATATCAGGTAGCGGAAGAAAGCAGTTTTTATCGTTCCGTTCTGTTGTGGGCGGTGGTCAACGCCGGTCTGTTCGCGATAAACCATTACACCTCGCCGGATTCAGTCTGGTTCGTCTGGCCCCTGTGTATCTGGGGCGGCATTGTGTTGTTGCGGGGGTTACGCATTTTTGTTTTTCGCGGATCGGTGGAGCGCTGGCAGAAGGCGCGTTTACAGAAGTTAATACGCAAGCTCTGATCCGGAAAAAATGCTGCTAAAGCGCCCGTGTTAATCGTAAGCAAAACTGCCCTGACTGAGACATATCAAAACCCTTGCCGGACATACTGCTATCCTCTGTAATATTCAGGGTCATTAGCTCAACGGACAGAGAATGGATCAGCAGCGGCGGTTTGCATTTAATCTTAAGAGACTGATATTGCTTCTTGCACTGGTGAGTACGCTTGTCACCTTGCTCAGCAGTTATCTGGCAATTTTTCAGGTAGAGAAGAAGCTCCTTACCGAATCCTCCCTCAGGGCGAGTCAGTCGTTCGCCACGCGACTGTCGCTGACGGCTGATTTGTTTTTCAATGCCGCAAACAAGCAGGTGGCCTATAGCGCCGATTTACTCGGCGAGCGGTTTAACAATGTTGATGCACTGACTGAAGAAGCCGATCGTTTGCAGTTGCAAAGTAAGCGCTTCAGCTCGGTGCTGGTGGTGGATACCACCGGCGTCGTGCGTGCGGCTTCACGAAACTCTGCGGCGATGGTCGGTTTAAAACTGGTGTCTGATGCCAATACCGCTGCGTTGAAAACGCAAAATCCGGTGCTCAGTTCCCCCTTTCTCACTCCACAGAATAATCACATCATTGTGCTTTCCTCACCCATCCGTAATGCGCGTGGCGGCTATCTCGGGTATCTGGCCACCGAAATTGACCTGAGCAAAGGCAGCATTGTGGAT
The DNA here is from genome assembly GCF_011684115.1 of Rahnella aceris. Lineage (NCBI taxonomy): Bacteria > Pseudomonadati > Pseudomonadota > Gammaproteobacteria > Enterobacterales > Yersiniaceae > Rahnella > Rahnella aceris. Next base: position 118,570 of record NZ_JAADJV010000001.1, read on the forward strand.
ACGCTGATTAATGCCCGCAATTACCGTAAAGACGCCTATATCTATGTCATCGACCGTGAAGGCGACGTGTTGTATCGCGACGCGTCAGGCTGGAGTGAAAGCGCGCCACAGGGGCATGTGAACAAGGCACTTTTGGGCGGACGGGAGCAGGGTTTTTTGCGTATGGAAAACCTGCAAGGCGAAGAATCTCTGGCGGGTTTCTCTACGGTGGAGGTGGCGGGCTGGACGGTGCTGGTGCTGCATCCGGCGAAAGCCGATGTGATGCTGCTGTATCACGTAATGATGCAGGTTTTGATCTACACGTTGCCGATCGTCATTCTGGTGTTCATCTGCATCTGGCTGCTGACGCGCTATATTTCGCGGCCGCTGCGACAGCTTGCCTCAAAGGCTGACACCATGGACTCACATGATGTCTCCGAGGAAATTCAGCAGATCAATGCCTGGTATTACGAAGCATCGAAGCTGAAAACGGTGATGTTGCAGGGGATACGGTTGTTGCATCAGCGTATCGAACAACTGAGTACCGAAGCCCATACCGACCCGATGACCGGGCTGCTGAACCGGCGCGGTTTTTATGAGGCGGTGGATAAACAGCTAAAGGAATCGTCGCGCGTTGCAGTCATCACCCTCGATATCGATCACTTCAAAAAAGTAAACGACACTTTCGGACATGACGTGGGCGATAGGGTGATCACCCAACTGGCGCGCCACATTCTGAGTAATTCGCGGGAAGGCGATCTGCTGTGTCGCATGGGTGGCGAGGAATTTTTACTGCTGCTGCCCGGCGCGTCACTGACGCAGGCCACCGGGCTGGCCGAGCGTTTGCGCAAGCAGGTTGAAATGCAGCAGTTTGAGGGGGCCGGTCAGGTCACGATTTCACTCGGCGTTACCCTGTTCTATCCCGGAAAAGCCAATATTGACGGGGCATTGAAAACCGCGGATAAAGCGCTGTATCAGGCCAAAAATAAAGGGCGTAACTGCGTGGTGAATTTGTAGATTGGATGAGGCTAAACGGTCAGCCAGAAGGATGAGAAAAGGCTCAGGCATCGCGCCTGAGCTTTGACTTAGCGTGAACCCGGCAGCAGGGATTCAGTGCATTTGAAGACGTCTTCGCGGAATTTGCGTGAGGCATCATCCAGATCGGCCTGATTGGCGACATCTGCACGGTTGGCTTCCAGCGCCTGATTGACCGCGAGGGTGAACGCATTTTCCTGGCTGGCATTCAGCACATTCCCCACGCTGCCAAACAGCAGACGCATGGCGGAAATCTGCACCAGCAGCTCACGGTTTACGCGCTCAAGCTGGTCAACACGTTTGTTCAGGGTCTCGTCATTCATAGGTGTCTCCTTATTTAATTGCCGCACACCATAACAAAAGCACCGCAATGAAAAAACCGTCTTACGGCGGGCGGGTCTTTGTCTGGTGGATTAACGCACCATTTGCTGCATCTGACGGCTGAGTTGCATCAGTTGCGCATTCAGCGGAACCAGTTGTTGCTGGATGGCGTTGTATTTATCCAGTTGTTTCTGGTTGGCGAATTGCAGACGGTTGCCGGTGATGGTGACGTTTTTGCCCTGACTTTTGATGAAGTCGGCCTTCGCTACAATCAGGTTCAGCACCTGCGGCAATAAATCAAACACCTGCTCAGTGACGGCTGACGGTTTAACGATGGTTTTCTCATACACCTGATCGTAAACCTTCTTCAGGTCTTCCGGCTGTTTCAGCGCTGCATGCTGCGTATCGGCCTGGGTTTTCAGCAGCACGATTTTCTCTTTCCATCGTTCACTGCTGTCAGCCATTTTCTTCAGATCATCGCGCTGCTCAAGCAGGTTACTGACGCTGTTTACGCCGTTCATACCGGCAAAAACCGGCACCAGCGAAGAATCGAGTTCGATATTCATCTGATGATGAAAACCGGTGATAATCGCGTAATCTTTAGTGTAATCGCCAAACTCTTTTTTCTGCGCTTCGGTCAGTTGCGGGACGGCCAGCACGGGTTTATCGAGGATCCGCGACTGAAGAAAATCTATAAAGGCTTTGCGTTGTGCGGGTTCTTTATCACCGCAGCCGCTGAGGACAACAATCATCAGCAACATCATAAAAGGGAGCAAAAATACGCGGTGTGAGGTCTGTAAGCGGGGCGCTGAGTGCATCATTTCCTTGTTCCTTTATCTCCATCATCAGAGCCTTAACCTTAACGCATAAAGATAATTTTTTGCTAGATCAGCATAGCTATCTTCGCTAACGTCACTCTCAGAGTCATTTATTCAGGGAATGTATCACTTTGAAGCATAAGTCATTTTCGATAAAACAGTTTGCGCCGGTGCTGGCCATGATGATCCTCGCGGGGTGTACCTCGACGAAAAAAAACGCAACGCCGGTGCAAAATCCGCATGACGTGAAAGCGGATATCGTGCGGCTGATGCCGACATCAGCCCCCGACAGAAAAGGTTGGGCGACCGATATTACCGCCGCTTTCACCACGCAGAACATTCCGGCAACCACCGAAAATATCTGTTCTGTGCTGGCGGTGGCGCAGCAGGAATCCAATTTCAACGCCGACGCACCGGTGCCGGGATTAAGCAAAATTGCGTGGAAAGAGATTGACCGGCGCGCCGATGCGGTTCATGTGCCCAATTTCCTGGTGCACACCGCGTTGTTGCTGAAATCCCCGAACGGCAAATCCTACAGCGAGCGGCTGGATAACGTAAAAACCGAGAAACAGCTGAGTGCGATTTTTGATGATTTCATTGATATGGTGCCGATGGGGCAGAAGCTGTTCGGCAATCTGAATCCGGTGCATACCGGCGGGCCGATGCAGGTCAGCATTGCGTTTGCCGAGCAAAACGCCAAAGGCTATCCGTATAAAGTTGAGGATTCAATCCGCAATGAAGTGTTTAGCCGCCGCGGCGGCGTGTATTTTGGCGTCAAACATCTGCTGGGGTATCCGGCGAATTACACTCAGCCGTTATACCGCTTTGCCGACTTTAATGCTGGCTGGTATGCCAGCCGCAACGCCGCATTCCAGAGTGCGGTAAGTAAAGTGTCAGGCATTCCGCTGGCACTGGACGGTGACCTGATTAACTACGGCACTGATAAACCGGGCGGCACAGAGCTGGCAGTACGCACACTGAGCAAACGTCTGGACATCAGCAATTCGGCCATCCGTAAGGCGCTGGAGAAGGGCGAACAACTGGAGTTTGAAGAGACCCGGCTCTACAAGCAGGTCTTCGCGCTGGCGGATAAAACCACCGGTAAAAGACAGCCACGGGAAATGCTACCGGGCATCACGCTGGAAAGTCCGAAGATTACCCGCAAGCTGACTACCGCGTGGTTTGCTAAGCGGGTAGACGGTCGTCGTGCGGATTGCATGAAAAGAGCGGGAGGATGATTCTTAAAGCCTGCCGGAACCGGGCAGGCTTTCTTATTATTTAATCGGGCTACAGCCGTTGTCACGGGCGGCCTGAGCGATATTTCCGGTTGGAATAAATCCGCCGGTAATATAATCCCGTTGAAATAAAAGCTTGCTTAATAAATCCGCCTGTGTGTAAATAGCGTCAACGGTTTGTGGTTAAGACCTATTTATGTAAGACATTTTAGTAAAGCAGTTCCTGGTTCAAGTGATGTAGCAAATCCTTTCTCCGACGAATTTCCTTCTCTGATGCATCCATAAGTATTTCAAATAAAAACAGACCTATATTGCCCTATGGCATCATAAAATAAAAACGAAGAAGGTATTTTCTATGTCTAATAAAATGACTGGTTTAGTAAAATGGTTTGACGCTGGTAAAGGTTTCGGTTTCATCTCCCCTGCAGACGGCAGCAAAGACGTGTTCGTTCACTTCTCTGCAATCCAGAGCAATGATTTCAAAACCCTGGACGAAGGTCAGAACGTTGAGTTCACCATCGAAAATGGTCAGAAAGGCCCATCAGCGGGTAACGTTGTCGTTCTGTAATGTCGCCTGATATTGAAGGCAAACACTCTGCAATAGCGAAGATGGGTTAAACCCGGAGCAGCCAGAATAATTGTTTCAATATCGACATTATCAATGACAAAAATAAACCCTGGCCAACGCCGGGGTTTATTATATATAAGCTTCTGAATTTATTTCCGGGAGCCATAACAGAAAAGCCAGTTGGATTATTTCACCCGTTGTTTTTTCTGTTATGAAATGGCCGTGCTCAGGCCGCGCAATGTCGGAGTGTTCGATGGACGCTTGCGCCATAATATGACGGCCGGGAAAGCACCGGCAAATTCCCTTTATCCTTTGGGCTGGCTCTGCGTTGGCCGCCATCACTCACCCCAGTCACATACTGATGTATGCTCCCGGGGACGCGTTCTGTTGCCGCCTTGATCCAACCCAAATGCTTGCGGGAATTCCCTTTATCCTTTGGGCTGACTCTGCGTTGGCTTCCTTCGCTCACCCGAATCACTTACATAAGTAAGCTCATCGGGATTCCTTCACTTGCCGCCTTCCTGCAACTCGAATTATTCGTGAATAAGCTTTGTGTTCAATCCCGATCCCAATCCAACCTCAATTGCTGCCTTTGCCGAAAAACAGGTAAAAAAAAGCCCGCACGCGGCGGGCAAAATAACAGGGTTCTACAGGGGTATTACACAGGGACATCACACAACATTTGATGGATTTAAGATATCAAACCTTGTGTATGGTTTTGTCATCGCCCGGTAAGGTTAATCCAGCAGATGTAAGCCTTATTTGTCCGCATAATGCGTAATCACCTGATCAATTTTGCTGTCCGCCAGCGCAATGCCCTTCTGTATCAGAGACTCAGAACCGATGCTTGCCAGCACGATAACCACGGCAACAATCATTAATCCTTTGTATGTCATGATGAATCCTTCCGCATAGCTTAATGAATGGCAGCATTATGCGACGATACGGCAAGTATCGCCACAGGAAGAGAAAGCAGAGGGAAAGGCGTTATGCACCTAAATGGCCGACAGTGAAATACGTGACCAAACCAACGATCACCAGCAGCGCAATCGCAGAGGCAGTATAAAGAATGATGCGTTTAGGGCTGTAAAATGCCATGAAATGTCCTTATTTATCCGTCGTCGTTAACGCTGTTTACTCACAGAAGTTCCATCATCAGGGCCATCACATAACCGATCCCGACAGAGCCTCCTGCCATCATTAACCAAAAAGCAGTGGCCTTCATTTCACACTCCTTGTGCGGGACGAATTGTCCCAATCATTTGTTTCATGATGCAATTATAACAAACATATAATCCATATGGATAAATATGTGCTTTTATTTTAAGCAATGTGTCTGAGAAATCCCTTTCTGAACTGTGAAGCATCTCGCTAATCTGCCCAAAAGCAATGACGAAGCAGGGGAGATGATTGTGCTTATGCACATCGTTTAATGCATTGATAATATGCAGTAATAAGGCCAGTGAGTCCTTGCGGGTGATCAAAGCTTGGGCGACTGCACAATGGTAAATCCCGGTGTACACATCTTACTTAGTGTTGCAGTTGTTCATAATTTCAACGCTAAGGGAACACCATGAACGGTCATGAAAACAAAGCGGTACGCAGTGCAAACCGCAAATTCTTTGCCCGCACCATTCCGATGCTCATCCTGATGTTGATCATTAACCAAATCGACCGCACCAATGTCGGATTCATCAAGCATAGCCTGGAAACCGACGTAGGCATCAGCACGGCAGCGTTCGGTTTCGGTGCCGGGCTGTTCTTCGTCGGTTACGCGCTGTTTGAAATTCCCAGCAACATGCTGATGGACAAGTATGGCGCGCGTGTCTGGCTGACGCGCATCATGATCACCTGGGGTGCGGTGGTCTTTGCCATGGGCTTCGTCACCACACCGATGCAATTCTACGTGCTGCGGTTTCTGCTCGGTGTCGCTGAAGCCGGTTTCTTCCCTGGGATCCTGTTCTATTTCCGCAAATGGGTGCCGAATGTTTACCGCGGCCGTGCCACGGCTTTGATCCTCACCGGTTCAGCAGCCGCGTACTTGCTCTCCGGCCCGGTTACCGGTGGCCTGCTGGAATTGCATGACTTTATGGGATTGCCGGGCTGGCAGTGGGTGCTGTTTATCGAAGGTGCGCTGTCGGTGCTGGTAGGGATCGTGGCGGCATTCTTCCTGGTGTCGAAACCTGAAGAGGCAAAATGGCTGACTGCTGAAGAGAAACTTGCGCTGAGTAATGCGCTGAGCACGGAATCCAGTTCGCGTGATTTACATACGCAGGGGCAGTCGCGCTGGAAGCTGATCACTGACGGCAAAATGGCGTACCTGTGTTTCCTGTTCTTTGTGATGTGCATGACCGGTTACACGCTGGTGTTCTGGCAGCCGGAGATCATCGGCCGCATTCAGGGGCTTTCCCCCTTCCAGATCGGCATGCTGAATTCCGTTCCGTGGATTTGCGCCATTATCGCCATCAATATTCTTGGCCGCGTCAGCGACCGTTTCCGCGGCAGTCGCGAAACCATTCTGGCGCTGGCGTTGATTGTGGCTGCGATCGGCACCTGCCTGTGTACGGTCGGCAGTCCGTGGTTTGGTTTATTTGCGCTATGCGTGGTGTGTATCGGGACGAAATCCAGCGCGGTATTGTTCTGGCCGATCCCGCAAAGTCAGCTACCGTCATCCATCGTGGCGCCGGGGATTGCGCTGATCAATTCACTGGGCAATCTCGGCGGTTTCTTCGCACCGGCGGTGTTTGGTTATCTGCAACAAACCACCGGCAGCACCACTGCGGGTTTGTATATCCTCAGCGGAATTTCGGTTTTCGCCGCTATCACGCTGTTCTTCACCAAAACTCACCGCACGCCAACGCAACCTGAATATCACGCCCCGCAGGGAATGGAGCCAAAACGTCATGTCTGATACGCCTAAAATTGTCGAAATGCAGGTCATTCCGGTCGCCGGTTACGACAGCATGCTGCTGAACATTGCCGGTGCACATAACTGTTATTTCACCCGTATTTTGCTGGTGCTCAAAGACAGTGCCGGACATACCGGCGTGGGCGAAGCGCCCGCCACCGGCGTGGTGCTGAAGATCCTCAATGATGCCATCCCGCATATCGTCGGGCAGAAAATTGGCATCATGAATCAACTGGTGAGCGATTTGCACAAACGGGATCTGGAGGAAAACCGTCAGCCGAAACCGGTGCTGCCGGGCTTCCGGCCGTGGGATCTCGAACGTCATCACAATGCCGTCGCGGTTCTGGAAACCGCACTGCTGGATCTGATGGGGCAGTTTCTCAATCAGCCGGTGGCGCAACTGCTCGGCCCCGGTAAACAGCGCGATGAAGTGCCGGTGCTCGGTTATCTGTTTTATATTGCCGACCGGCAGAAAACCGATCTGGATTATCAGCCAGGAAAGGCGCTGGCGGGGCAGCATCTGTGGTATCACCTGCGTCATCAGGAGGCCATGAGCCACGAAAAAGTGGTGCAACTGGCGGAAGCGGCACAGGATAAATACGGTTTTAAAGATTTCAAACTTAAAGGCGGCGTGCAGGCGGGTGAAGTCGAAATAGAAACGGTCAGGGCACTGAAAAAACGCTTCCCGCAGGCGCGTATTACTGTGGACCCGAATGCGTCCTGGTCGCTGGATCAGGCGATTTCGCTGTGCAAAAACATGCACGGGATTTTGTCTTACGTTGAAGATCCGTGTGGCGCGGAGCAGGGGTTTTCCGGACGTGAAACGCTGGCGGAATTTAAGCGCGCCACCGGATTACCGGTCGCGACCAATATGATTGCCAACGACTGGCGGCAGATGAGCCATGCGCTGCAACTGAATGCGATCGATATCCCGCTGGCTGATCCCCATTACTGGTCGATGCGCGGGGCGAATACCATCGGCACATTATGTAATGCGTGGGGGCTGACGCTTGGCTGTCATTCGAACAATCACTTTGATGTGTCGCTGGCGATGCTGGCGCATCTCGGGGCGGCCGCGCCCGGCGAGATCACGCCATTTGATACACACTGGATCTGGCAGGAGGGACAGCATCTGACCAAAAACCCGTTGCAGATTAAAGACGGTAAACTGGCGCTGAATGAACTGCCGGGGCTGGGCGTTGAACTGGATATGGATGCCGTCGGCATCGCCCATCAGCGTTACAACAACCTGCGGCACAAAGATCGCGATGATGCGATCGCCATGCAGTATCTGATCCGCGGCTGGGCGTTTGACGGCAAGCGCGCCACTTTGGTTCGCTGACGTCGGGCTGACTGGCGTGTGGTGACTTAAGCGAGTTTTATTTCAAATAATCGGTGCGGGCGTTCAGTTTGTTATGCGCGCTGGCATCGATAGTTGTGGAAGGTCTGGTGCTGCTTTCGCTGGCTTTACGGTTCAGTTCAGAAGCCACTTCCTGAGCGCTGGAAGGGTAAGCCTGAGCGAAACTGTTGAACGTGGTCATTGAGATCATCAGGCCAAAAAGAGCGAGGGTAATGCGTTTCATTTTGCAGGTGTCCGGTCTGTTCACATTTTGTCATAAGGGTACGTGATTCAGCGGCCGATTTTATATGCTTTCTTCATAAGAAACGGGAGCTAATTGTGCTCCCGTTCATCATTTATGCTGTGCTCAGCTGCTGTGTTACACGTGCTGGAGCGTATTATGCGCTTCTTCTGACTTATTCGGTAAGCGAATTGTGGCAGAAAGAACCAATGACACAATCAATAATACAGTGATGATGCTGAAGGTCACTGCGAAGCCACCGAACAGGGAAGCCACCAGTGAGGCAAAGATGCTGCCGATACCGAAGCCCAGATACAGCAGGCCGTAGTTTTTGGTCATGTTGTTCAGGCCGAAGAAGTCGCTGACCAGTGAAGGGTAAACGGTGATGGTTCCACCGAAGCTGAAAGCGACGCAGGCCACGGAGAGGAAGAACATCATTTCGTTCATCTGGGTGAACAGCATCATGCTCATACCGGCCAGCGACACAATCTGCGCGATAGAGATAACGCGGATACGCTGCATTTTGTCAGACAACACACCCAACACCAGGCGGCCGCTCAGGTTAGCAATCGCAATCACGGTTACGGCGTTGGCGGCGGTCAGCGCATCCAGTTTAACCAGGCTTTGACCGATATCTTTCGCCACACCAATCACATACAAACCACTCATGCAGGCGGTCAGGAACATCAGCGCCAGCATCCAGTATTGCGGTGCACGAATGGCTTCGGCCAGGGTGAAATCACGGCTGTCGTTGCTGTTATCGTTCAGGGTGTTTTCCTCACGGGTGACGGCTGATGTTTCCTGTTTCGGCGCATCTTTCATCATCAGTGCGCCGGCAATCACCATCACCATCGCCACACCACCCCAGATCATGAAAGTGTTTTGCAAACCTTCCGTCGCCAGCAGATGACCGCAGACGAATTTGAATAACAGACTGCCCAGCCCGTAAGCACCGATTGAACAGGCTGAAATCATGCCTTTACGCTCAGGGAACCATTTCACGCAGTTGGTGAGGGTCAGCAGGTAACCGGCACCGTCCGCCAGACCGACCAGCACGCCGGCGCTGATGTACAGCATGATCACGTTATCGGAATGGGCGGTCAGCGCGAAACCGGCGGCCATCAGTAAACCGGCGGCGATGGTGACGGCACGCACACCAAACCGTTCCTGAAGTTTACCCGCAACGGAAGAGGCGAGAGCCAGACACAGACTCAGGATACCGAACGTCAGCGCAACGCGGCTGATCGGTTCGCCGAGTTTTTCGGACAACTGACCGTTAAAGAGACTCCAGGTATAAACGGAACCCAGTGCAAGCTGAGTAAGAATGGTACCGGCCAGTGTCAGCCAGCGGGTACGGTTGTCGTTCTGCATGCCAGATTTGTCACTCATAGTGGGTTCTCCCGAGCGAAGTAGATTCAATTAACTGTGGCTATGATAAGTCCGCGGAATGGATGCGGATGATTTGTGGAGTGAGATGCATGAGTTGCGGAATGAAATGCATCCATGACGGCATGAGTCGCCATTTTCTGGCTAAAATCAGCTCAAAATTGGACTTAAAACACCGCTGCAGGCCTTGCGGGGCGCGGGTTTTAGTTGATCTGGATCACTAATCTGTTATTTAGTTTTTTCAGGCAGGGTTACAAAGGTTTCGTTGTGTCACTGGCTGCATCAGAAAGATTCTGACCGGGGGAGTTTTAAACGATTAATTATTAATAAGGTGAAAAAAACGAGCCGTTTGAGCTCGTTTTTGTTTCTGCGTTCCGGTCTACAAGGCCCCGGTATTCAGCGCGGCATTAATCGCGGCCGCGACGCCGGTCGGGTTTTCCCACATCATCGAGTGACCGGCTTGCGGCACAATGGCGGTCTGAACACCATGTTGCGGCAAAACGGCGACATCCGGTTCAGGCAGTGAAAACTCACCAAACAACACCGTCGCAGGCATTTCAAGCTGATAAAGCTGTTCGCGCCATGATACCGTTTCCCCCTTTACCAGCCCGACCGCCTGACGGTGGATGGCCAGCGGCGAGGCGATGCTCATACATCCTGCCCAGATGTGATTATTCCCGCGTACGGCGACATCAATCAGATGTGTATGGCCCTCGCGCAGATATGCTTCTTCTGAATACTGAGTCACCGCGCGGCTGAAGGTGCCGCCGCCGGCATCCAGATTTGGCTCGGCGACAATCAGGCGCTGGATCAGGTCAGGGCGCTGCGCTGCCACCATAATGGCAATGCTGCCGCCCATGCTGTGACCGATTAAATTGACCTGTGGCACACCCAGGCTTTCCAGCCAGGCAATCACACAATCAGTATGCGCCCGGAGGCTGTAGCTGAAATCATCGGGTTTATCGCTGTAACCTGAACCGGCGAAATCCAGCAGCAGCGAGCGACGCGGGCGCAGGGAAGCATCTGTCGCCACCCGTGGAAAATCGCAGGAAGCTGCACAACCCAAGCCGTGTAAAAAGACCAGCGGCACACCCAGCCCTGGTAACTCGTGGAAACGTAACTGCATTTCCATACCGGGTACTTTGAACGATTTCATCTCAATCCTTTGTTAATCACTTAAGTGCAATCTGCGGATTATAGGCAGGATTTTTCTTAGCGGCAGTATAAAAAAGGGGTGAACACGCATCCGGGACTGGCGGCATCATCAATGATGGTGGATTTCCGTTAAGTCATTCAGCATGTGAATATTTTTTTTCCGGACTCTTTCTATCAGCCAGACAAGTGATAGCATGGAACCCTTGCTCACTTTATGGATTTATCTGATGGTCAGGTTAGGCAGTTTTGTGGCGGTTACCCTGGTGCTGGCGTCGTTTTCAGCATCTGCTGTCACTCAGTATCAATGTGTATTAACGCACCACACGCAGTCTGATGATGGCAACGATGTTTCTGAAGTCGTCAATAAAAACGCACAGGTCTATGATGCGGGTAATACGTTCAGCTTTTCTCCGGATGGCAGCAAAATGGTCACCAGCCCGGAACTGACGGACATCATCGGCAAAGACAATCAGCCCATGAAAGCCGGTGCACAAGATAACCTGATGTATATTCACGTAAAAGACAGTTTTGTTGTCGCCACGCAAACCGAAGGTTATGTTTACGGAGATTGCAAAGTGAATACCGCGAAGTAAAAATCCTGGCCACAGCATTTTCTGAATCCGGGCGTTACGTCTGTCCGCAACGCCCTGCAATAAATAGAAACACTCCTGCCAGTTCATTAGCACACTTCTTATAGTCGCCTGTTGCACGACGGGCTATCCTTGCGCACTTTTCCGGTCCCCACTTTTTTTCATTTTCGCCCGCTTCAAGAAGCAGACAAAAAAGGTATTTGCCCGCTTATGGCCTTACTTAACGACGAAATCCGCGACCATACTGCCGAGTCCGTCCTTTTCGTTCGTCGTGCCGTGATCGCATTTATGGTGGTGATCCTCCTGTCGTCTGCGCTGGTGTTTAACCTGTATCACCTGCAGGTGGGCATGCATGATTTTTATCAGACCCGCTCGAATCAGAATGACATCAAAATGCTGCCGATCGCGCCCAGTCGCGGGTTGATCATGGATCGCAACGGTGTCGTGCTGGCGCAAAATATCACCCTGTACCAGATTGAAGTCATCCCGGGAAAAGTGCCTGATCTCAACGCCACGCTGAATGCGCTGAAACCCATTGTCGATCTGACACAGGACGATCTGGACAGTTTTCACGATGCGATGATCCACGGACGTCGCTTTGCGCAGATCCCTCTGAAGCTGGCGCTGACGGATGTTGAAGTGGCGCGTTTTTCCGTCAATCAGTTTGATTTCCCCGGCGTCTCTATCAGCACCTATCAGCAGCGCCGTTATCCGTACGGTGCGGAACTGGCGCATGTTGTGGGTTATGTTTCGAAGATAAACGACAGAGATGCTAAACGCCTCGAGGCGGAGGGTATCGCTGAGAATTACGCGGCTGACCACGATATCGGTAAGCAGGGCGTTGAAAAATACTATGAAAACATTTTGCATGGGCGCACCGGATATCAGGAAGTCGAGGTAGATAACCACGGTCATGTGGTGCGTTTACTGAAAGAGGTTCCGCCGCAGGCCGGGCAAAATATCTATCTGACGCTTGATCTGGATTTGCAGCAGTACATCGAAAAAGTGCTGAAAGGGCAGCGTGCGGCAGTGGTGGTGATGGATCCGCGTGACGGCGGGATCAAAGCGATGGTCTCCAGCCCGAGTTATGATCCGAACCCGTTTGTGAACGGCATTTCCAGTAAGCAATACAGCGCGTTACTGAAGAACCCGGATCTGCCGCTGATCAACCGTGTGACCCAGGGGCTGTATCCGCCGGCCTCGACGGTGAAACCGTTTATGGCAACATCGGCGCTGTTTGAAGGGGTGATCACGCCACAAACCACGTTCTTTGGTGCGCCGACCTGGACGCTGCCGGGTACAGAACGGCATTACCGCGACTGGCTGAAAACCGGTCACGGCCTGCTGAATGTCACCAAAGCTATCGAAGAGTCCGCTGATACTTTCTTCTACCAGGTGGCCTATGAAATGGGCATCGATCGTATCCATACCTGGCTGAGCAAATTTGGTTACGGGCAGTCGACAGGTATTGATCTCGATGAGCAATATAACGGTGTGCTGCCGAGTCGTGAATGGAAACTGAAGGTACATAAAAAGGGCTGGTATCAGGGCGATACGGTGTCTGTCGGTATCGGTCAGGGCTACTGGGTGGCGACGCCGATCCAGATGGTGCGGGCGCTGAGCGCACTGGTGAACAACGGTAAACTGGAAACGCCTCACCTGTTATATTCCGCCAAAAGCGGCAAAGTGATCACGCCGTATAAAATGCCGCCGACGCAGCAAATCGCTGACCCGAAATCGCCCATCTGGGGCATCGTGAAAAACGGGATGTTCGGGATGGCTAATCTCCCGAATGGTACCGGTTATAAACTTTTCCACACCGCGCCTTATCAGATTGCGGCAAAATCCGGAACATCACAGGTATTCAGTCTGCGCGAAAATCAGGTGTATAACGCCAAAATGACGCCGGTACGTTTGCGCGACCATATTTTCTATACTGCGTTTGCGCCTTATAAACACCCGACGGTGGTGATGGCGCTGATCATGGAAAATGGCGGCGGTGATGGTGTGGTGGCCGGGCCGACCGCGCGGGCGATCCTCGACCATATTTTCCTGCCGCCGCAGGCGGTGATGTGTGATCCGGCCAAAGCGGATAATCCGGCAGACTGCGAACAACCGGTGCCGGCGCCAAATTCACTCGGTTTCAGTGAGCATTGATCCGGGCGTGTGATCAGAGCATTTCAAAGGGCACGTTGTTGAGCCGGGCAACGTGTTTTCCAATCTCTTCCGTGGTCTTCATGTGACCAGCAGGGACTTTACTGTAGTCAGGAGACTGCCTCTTATCGGCGCCTAACACTCTCGTCACCCGGATGCTTTGAGTTGCGGGGAGCCCGTCATAGAGATTCAGACCCTGGCGGCCGATAATCAGTATTTCATTGTGGGTAAATTGATTACGGATCACTTTATCTTGCGTCATGAGAGCCGCGGGGGTCAAAAGTTGCTGATAGCCACCCTCGCATCTGAAGTCACCTACCCCTCTTCCGCTCTGAATGCACTCCACAAGTCCATAGGGCTGGAGCACCCGCCCTTGGGGGTTACATCCTTCCCGTCCGGCATGGTTCATAAACCACACGTCACGCGGGAATGTCCCGAGGATATTTTGTCGGGGGACGTCAAGAACCAGCGCGATGTTGTGATACATCCCTGTGTAACGAAAAGACTCTGTCGTGAATTTTTTAATATCGTTTAAATCAACCAATGATGTGCTGAAGACATCCCAACTATTAAACAGGGAGGCTGCGTCCTGACGGCAGAACGGGCTTTCTTGCAGTTCAAAGGTATGGACCAAAACATGGCGCTCAGGCAGTACGGCCCAGCTTTGCAGTATGGCTGCTTTTTGCAGATTCCGCGCTTTTATTCTATCGCCCCGCTTTTCCCGCTCAGCTAAATACATTGCATGCGGCGATAATGTCGGGGTTTTCTTTTTGAAAAATGGCATGATATCAATCCTGAAATAGTCAATATTTTATTAAGTCTGCTTTCATCGTTATGGTGTTACATCAGGCGGGATCCTGTACTTATCGAAATTCCTTCAAACTATTTCGTATTCTAATTCGTTGATTTCCGCCACTTTAGCGGCGACTGTTTCTGGTGAGCCTGCATAATAGTCATACATGCTGTTACTCTCTGTTGGTTCGGCAACGACTATTTTGCGCACCCGGATCCTTTGTGTTGCCGGCAGACCTGCATATAACTTAACTCCCGGGCGACCAATAATGAGTACCTCATTATGTGATTCGATAGAGCGTGTTTTTTTATCTTCTGACAGAAGCGACTGAGGTGTCAGCAGTCGTTGATATCCACCTTCACAATGGTAATCTTCTTTGCCTTCTCCCCGGAATATCGCCCGACTCAGGGCTGAAGCATCGATAATTCTTCCCGCTGCATAGTCATTTTCACGCCCGATATGATTAGGAAACCAGACGTCAGTCGGATGCGTCCCAAGAATATTTTGCACCGGGACATCCAGAATTAAGGCTGTGGTGCAATACATCCCGGTATAGCGTTTAATTTTGGTTAAGGGTTTAATATCTTTTAAGTCAACCAACGAGGTGCTGATAATATCCCAACTGCTTAAAATAGACTCTGCGCGGTGCTGGCAAAAAGGACTTTCTTCACCCTCAAAGGCATGAACCAGCAAATAGTTTTTCGGCAGGGAACGCCAACTGTTGAGTATTTTTTCCTTATCTCCAGATGAATATTTAATATCCTGCTTTTTAATAAAATGAATTCCTGATTTTTTATGTGAAAACATAATAATCTCGCGGGTAAATTTTAGGGGAATATGGTGGGGAATATAACATATGAGTTTTTTTTAATGACTTAATCACTTCTTAAGAATAATGATATTGCAGCTTCTCTTTAACGGGAGGTATAAGCGGCCGTGAAACCGGCAGATTTTTTCATTGCGTATATTTTCTGCGACGGAAAGCCGTCATCCCCCTGCGAAACAGCGTGTGTCATAAAATGGCGACAATCACGTTATGTGCTGTCGTCATTTGGAGACATTTAAAATATTGATAATTAAGCGTTTGAATTACTTCATCGAATACTGTTGGGTTTTGGCGACACTCCGGGTGTTTTTTAAACGGGTTATTGCACGTCGTGCAGATGCCTGAAAACACATTTAAAATAAAAAACCTTTAAATTCATCTGCTTGATAATTAAGCTTTAAAGTTGGCACGCATCCTGCTAGAATCGGGCAGTTGCTCATTCACCTGATTATGATTGGCTCACGCGAAAGCGTTGATATGCTCATAATGTCCGAATGACGCCAAAGAAACGGTGCCTATCGTTCACCCGACCGATAATCGTTGCGCAAGCACGTTATCAAACATCGAACGACACGTTGAGTGAGGCACCACCTCTTCCGGTTTGCAGAACATCCGTCAGGATGTTCTGCAACACCAACCCCTCTGAAGTCTGCCTTTTTGTTTCCCAATCCTTTTACATATCCTCTCTGACACTGGCTGTTCAAACCGTTGTCCGCTAGCATGACGTTATCTGTGGTCAATGAGATGAATGCGTTGAAAAGAGGACGTTTATTCCCCGGCTCGTTACGTCAGCTGGTCTTAATGGCTTTCCTGCTGGTGATGCTGCCGTTGCTGGTGCTGGCCTATCAGGCCTATGACAGCCTGGATCAGCTCAGCCGGCAGGCGGCGCGTATCAACCGCACCACGCTGAGTGATGCGCGTCGCAGTGAATCGATGTCCGGCATCGCGCTGGAGATGGAGCGCAGCTACCGCCAGTATTGCGTCCTTGACGATCCGACCCTTTCCCGCCTTTATCAGAATCAGCACAAGCAATATGCCCAGTTGCTGGATGCCCATGCGTCTGTGCTGCCGGATTTACGCTATTACCAGACGTTGCGCACCTTACTGACTCAACTGACACAACCGGCCTGCCTGAATAACTCGCCGGATAAAGATTCCTCTGCACGGCTGGAAAATTTCTCGCGCACCAATGCCGAAATGGTTCAGGCGACGCGGGAAGTGGTGTTCTCGCGCGGACAGCAACTCCAGCGCGCGATTGCTGAACGTGGTCAGTTCTTTGGCTGGCAGGCGCTGGTACTTTTTCTGCTCAGTGGCGCGCTGGTGGTGCTGTTCACCCGCATGATTATCGGGCCGGTGAAAGGTGTTGAACGAATGATCAACCGGCTGGGCGAAGGGCGTAATCTGGGCGATGTGACCCGTTTTAAAGGGCCGCGGGAGATCCGCTCGCTGGTGCAGCGCATCGTCTGGCTGAGTGAACGTCTTGCCTGGCTGGAATCACAGCGCCACGAGTTCCTGCGCCATATTTCTCATGAACTTAAAACCCCGCTCGCCAGTATGCGTGAAGGCACCGAACTGCTGGCAGATGAAGTGGCCGGGCCGCTGACGCCGGATCAAAAAGAGGTGGTGGCTATCCTCAATAGCAGCAGCCGTCACCTGCAAACGCTGATTGAACAACTGCTCGATTACAACCGCAAGCTGGCTGATGCGCCGACGCTGAGTGTGTTTGTCGATCTTAAAGCGCTGGTGGATGACGTCGTAACGGCTAACAGCCTGCCCGCCCGCGCCAAGAAAATCCGCAGTGAAGTGATTATCGGTGCACCCCGGTGTCTGGCGGAACCGACCTTACTGAGGCGGGTGCTGGATAATCTCTATTCCAATGCGGTGCACTACGGGGCTGAATCCGGTACTATTTGGGTCCGTAGCCGGCAGGAAAACGGACGGGTGATAATCGAGGTGGCGAACACCGGAATACCGATCCCGCAGGCCGAGCGCACGATGATTTTTGAACCTTTTTACCAGGGTAGCCAGCAGAGGAAAGGGGCTGTAAAAGGCAGCGGTCTGGGGTTGAGTATTGCTCAGGACTGTATTCGCCGCATGCATGGAGAGCTGCAACTGGTTGCCGTTGAGGATGCGGACGTCTGTTTTCGTATCGAATTGCCCCTGACGGCTGAGAAGAATGAATAATGATGAAATTTTCAGGCTGGCTGCATGTGTTGTTACGCTGCCGGGTAATCTTATTGAGCATACCGCTGGTGCTTGCAGGCTGCGCGCCGCATTCCGCCAGTAACCCCTATTATCAGCAAGTTTCCGATCAGGTCGTGCCTGACAGCAAAGTGATCGACTTTCGCATTGCGCCCTGTGAAACCCTCTGGGCGCTGGATGACAGCGACGCGCTGACCAATTCGCTGTACTGGTTACGGGCGATGGACTGCGCTGACCGGATGAGTGATGCGCAGGCGCGTTACCAGGCGCAGCAGATCCCGGCCACAAGTTGGGAACAGGTGTTTAAACAAAGCATCCTGCTTGCCGGTGCGGATCCCGATCAGCAACAGCGTCGCGCATTGCTGGCGAAAGTGAGCGAGTACCGTGGCCAGATGCCGGGTTCGATTCGCCCGCTGGTGCAGTTATGGCGTGAACGTCAGAATTTGCAGGTGGTGCTGGGGGATGAAAAAGCCCGCAACGCCCGTCAGCAGGTGATGAATGAAGAAAAACTTCAGACGATGATCGCCGGACAGCAGGTGCTGGAAAACAATCTTGCGGATACGCGGCGTAAACTGGAAAACCTGACCGACATTGAGCGTCAGCTTTCCTCGCGTAAACAAATTCAGGGAGATTTGCCGGATAACGACGCCAGCGTACCTGCGAAAGCGACATCCGGTAAGCCGGTCAAACCTGCCGAAACCTATGCGCCGCCCGCTAAGGATCAGAACGCCAAATGACGATACGTAAAGCTGCCAGCTTATTGCTGGTTGATGACGATCCCAGCCTGTTAAAACTGTTGGGCATGCGCCTGACCAGCGAAGGTTTTCGCGTCACCACGGCGGAAAGCGGCGCTGAAGCGTTGCGTTTGCTGCATCGCGAACGTATTGATCTGGTGCTGAGCGATTTGCGCATGGATGAAATGGACGGCATGGCGCTTTTCGCCGAAATCCAGAAATTCCAGCCCGGCATGCCGGTGATCATTCTGACGGCACACGGTTCTATTCCCGATGCGGTCGCCGCCACCCAGCAGGGCGTATTTGGATTTCTCACCAAGCCGGTTGACCGCGATGCGCTGTATAAAGCTATCGATGAAGCGCTGGCGCAGTCCAGCCCGTCAGTCGATGAAAGCTGGCGCGAATCGATTGTCACCCGCAGCCCGATTATGTTGCGTCTGCTTGAACAGGCCAATATGGTCGCACAGTCTGATGTCAGCGTGCTGATTAACGGCCAAAGCGGCACCGGTAAAGAAGTGCTGGCGCAGGCCATTCACGGTGCCAGCCCGCGCGGCAAGAAAGCCTTTATTGCCATTAACTGTGGCGCATTGCCGGAACAGTTGCTGGAATCCGAATTATTCGGTCATGCCAAAGGGGCGTTTACTGGCGCGGTGAGCAGCCGTGAAGGTCTTTTCCAGGCAGCGACCGGCGGCACGTTATTCCTTGATGAAATCGGCGATATGCCCTTGTCGCTGCAGGTGAAATTGCTGCGCGTGTTGCAGGAACGCAAGGTGCGCCCGCTGGGCAGCAATCAGGATGTCGATGTGGATGTGCGCATTATTTCTGCGACGCACCGTGATTTGCCAAAAGCGATGGAGAAGGGTGAGTTTCGCGAAGACCTGTTTTATCGCCTCAATGTCGTCAGCCTGAAGCTGCCGACGTTGAGTGAAAGATCAGAAGACATTCCGCTGCTGGCCAATCATCTGCTGCGTGTTGCGGCGCAGCGACATAAACCTTTTGTGCGCAGTTTTTCGACGGATGCGCTGAAACGGCTGATGGCTGCCAGCTGGCCGGGCAATGTGCGCCAGTTAGTGAACGTCATCGAGCAATGTGTGGCGCTGACGTCTGCACCGGTGATCAGCGAAGCGCTGGTGCAACAGGCGCTGGAAGGTGAAAATACCGCGCTGCCAACGTTTGCCGATGCACGTAATCAGTTCGAGCTGAATTATCTGCGCAAGTTGCTGCAAATCACCAAAGGCAACGTGACGCAGGCAGCACGTATTGCCGGGCGTAACCGCACCGAGTTTTACAAGTTGCTGTCCCGTCATGAATTAGAAGCGACCGATTTTAAAGAGTAACGGGAATTTACTTTCAGAGGCTTGAGGTACATTCCTGCCGCTGAACTATGATACCTTTAGCGCCTTCGCATGCCTCCGGCATCCGAAACCAGATTGTGAACCATGCTGCCGCTCAGGAAGGCGGAGAGCAAACGAATGATTATAAGGGTCCGCCATGAAAAAGATTGATGCGATTATCAAGCCATTCAAACTCGACGATGTCCGTGAAGCACTGGCTGAAGTCGGGATTACCGGGATGACCGTGACCGAAGTGAAAGGCTTTGGCCGTCAGAAAGGTCACACAGAACTGTACCGTGGTGCGGAATACATGGTCGATTTCCTGCCAAAAGTGAAAATCGAAATTGTCGTGGCGGATGACATCGTGGATACCTGCGTGGAAACTATTATGACCACCGCGCAGACCGGTAAAATCGGCGACGGTAAAATCTTCGTGTTTGATGTGGCGCGTGTGGTGCGTATCCGTACCGGCGAGCAGGACGAAGAAGCGATTTAATGTTTCATCAGGGCGGGTAATACGATGTTACCGGCCCTGAGTTTTTCCTCTGTTATTCCCCGTTTCCTCCTTCCTGTCTTGTTATACCAATCTTTTTTTAACCACATCACTTCTCAACTCTTTGTTTATCCAGTTCTTAGCGGTTAATTCTGTTCATCAGCCCCCAAAGTTCCTCTCCGCCAATAACCACAAAAAATGCTATTTGTTAGTTTTGTGTGAAATTTGTGGGGTTTTTATTGTGACTTCATTGAAAAAGTGAGAGTAAAATCACGTTTGTTGTTATACCAGTTCAGATAACCTGTCAGATACGTTGTAATCACCCACTAAAACAATTCAGGGTGAAAGTATCAGGCGGCCGGAACTGGTGTGGATTGATCTCCGTTGATCGTGGTTTTCACACCCATTCAGAAGGCTTTGCAATGTCACAACCAGAAAAACCCATACGCATTTCCCGGCGCGTATTTTTAGGGGGCGCACTGGCGGCGCTTTCCGTTCCGTTGATGAATAAGCTGCTGCTCAGCCCGGTCTATGCCGCGCCGGTTGCCGGTTTGTCACAGGCAAAACAGGATTTCACCCAACTCTCGCTGTATCTGACCGGTCACGACCGGCTGGACCTGGCCCTTTCTGAACGTTATTACCAGACGATGTTAGCGCTGTATCCGGACTTCACCGCGCAGGTTCAGGCGTTGCAGGCGTTTATTACGGCGAATCACATTGATGCCGCTGAACTGCAAAAAGCGCTCGATGCACAGCAGCCCGCGCTGGCGAAATTGCCGCGCAGCATTCTTCAGGCGTGGTATCTCGGTGTGGTCGGCGATGGCAAACAGGCGGTTTGTCTGGCGTATGAAAATGCGCTGATGAATGTTGCGGTTCGCGATCACCTCAATCCGCCGAGTTATGCCTACGGCGCTTACGGCACCTGGGCAAAACAGCCTGTCTGAAAATAACGTTCAAAAAGGGTTAAACAATGAGTGAACAACTTTCCGCTGACGTCGTCGTCATCGGCTCGGGGATCTGCGGCTCGCTGGTCGCACAGCGTCTGGCAAAACAGGGCATCTCCGTCATTATTCTCGAATCCGGCCCGCGTATTGATCGCGGTACGCTGACTGAAAACTTCCGTAATTCGCCGCGCAAAAAAGACTTTATGTCGCCATATCCGTACTCGGACTGGTCACCGCATCCGGTATATAAACCGGAAGATAATGATTATCTGCAACAGCAGGGGCCGTATCCTTTCCCGGCGGAATACATCCGCATTATGGGCGGCACGACCTGGCACTGGGCGGCGCAGGCATGGCGTGTTCTGCCTAATGATATGAAGATTAAAACACTGTACGGCGTCGGGCGTGACTGGCCGTTGTCGTACGAAGAGCTGGAACCGTTTTATTACGAAGCCGAAGTGAAAATGGGCGTGTCCGGTGCGCCGAATAACGGTTCACCGCGCAGCCAGCCCTTCCCGATGGAACCGGTCGCTGAATCCTGGCTGCAACAGCGTTTCCGCGAGCGTCTGGCACCGGGCGGTTATGAGGTGATCGTTAACACCACCGCCCGTAACAGCCGTAACTATGACGGCCGTCCTGCCTGCTGTGGTAACAACAACTGCATGCCGATTTGCCCGATTGACGCGCAATATCACGGCGGCATCGCCGCGCAGGCGGCTGAAGTGGCGGGTGCAAAACTGATCACCAGCGCGGTGGTTTACCGTCTGGAGCATGATGAGAAAGGCCGTATTGTTGCCGCGCATTATTACGACCCGGATAAAGGCGAACATAAAGTTACGGCGAAAAACTTTGTGCTGGCGGCGAACGGCATCGAAAGTCCGAAACTGCTGCTGATCTCCGCCAGCGATAAATATCCTGACGGGCTGGCAAACAGTTCCGGCACCGTCGGGCGTCATCTGATGGATCACCCGAGTAACTCACTGACCTTCGAAACCGAAGAACCGTTGTGGGCGGGGCGCGGGCCAATGAGTCCGGCGTCTATCAACAGCCTGCGCGACGGCGATTTCCGTAAAGATTACGCCTCGTTCCGTATCGATATCGCCAACTCATCTCAGGTGCAGTCGGTAACGCAAGATCTGCTGGCGGAAGGCGTTTACGGCATCAGCCTGGATAACGAAATTCGTCGCCGTGCCTCGCACCAGACCAGCCTGAAAAACGTGATGGAGCAGTTGCCGAATTACGATAACCGCATCATTCTCAGCGACAAAAAAGACAAACTGGGTATCCCGAAACCGGCAGCGATTTACCACATGGACGATTATGTGCATCGCGGTATGGCGCGCGCAGTGAAGGAATATACCGAGATCGCCAGACTGATGGGCGGCACCAATTTGCGCTTCAGCAAGCCGGGCGTTTATGGCAACAACCAGCATATTACCGGCACGATGAGCATGGGGCATGACCCGAAAGATTCCGTGGTGGATGCGTTCGGACGTACTCATGACCATGAAAATCTGTTCATCACCAGTACCGGTGTCATGCCGACCTCGGCCACGGTCAATTCGACGCTGACCGCTGTCGCACTGGCGTTACGCACTGCTGATCATCTTGCCAAAACTGCGCTATAGGCTGACTGACATGACTCTGAATCGTTTAACTCAAAAACGTCTGACGGGCGCGTTGCTGGCCTTTGGCCTGAGCCTGACGGCGGGCACAGCTTATGCCGCGTTATCGCCGGAACAGGATGCGCTGATCAGGAAAGGCGAATATGTCGCGGTCGCCGGGGACTGCGTGGCCTGTCACTCCACCGAAGGCGGCAAACCGTTCGCCGGTGGCCTCGGACTGGCAACGCCACTGGGCACTATTTACTCGAGCAACATTACACCGTCTAAAAAAGACGGTATCGGCAATTACACGCTGGAGCAATTTGAACACGCGGTGCGTGATGGCGTGCGCGGTGATGGTGCGAATCTGTATCCGGCGATGCCGTACACCTCGTATGCCAAAATCAGCGATGACGACATGAAAGCGCTGTACGCCTACTTTATGCAGGGCGTGGAGCCGGTGGATGTGCCGTCAACGCCGACGGCGCTGCCGTTCCCGTTCAACGTGCGTTTGTCGATGGCAGGCTGGAATTTACTGTTCCTCGAAAAAGGCGCGTTTAAAGCCGATCCGTCGAAAAGCGATCAGGTCAACCGTGGCGCGTATCTCGGCGAGGCACTGGCGCACTGCAGCACCTGCCATACGCCGCGTAATGCGCTGATGGCCGAGCAGGGCGATAAAGCGCTGGGCGGCAGCAGTCTGGGCACCTGGTTCGCGCCGAACATTACGTCGGATGCGGTCAGCGGGATTGGCAACTGGAGCACCGGTGAGATCGCCGGTTACCTGAAAACCGGTCACGCGCCGGGTAAAGCGCAGGCGGCAGGGCCGATGGCGGAAGCGATCGACCATAGCCTCAGCCATCTGAGTGACAGCGATTTGCAGGCAATTGCCGTCTGGCTGAAACAGACCACGCCGGTCAGTCAGCAAGGGCAGGCGAGAGCCGCAGACCAGTTCGGATCACCGGCAAATTATGCCGATACTTTGCGTGGTGTTCCGCGTCCGGCTGATGCCGATAAAATGAGTGGCTGGCAGGTTTATGATGGCTATTGTGCCAGTTGCCATCAGCCCGACGGCCGTGGCAGCAAGGACGGTGGCCTGCCGTCGCTGATCAATAATACAGCGCTCGGGCACCTGAACAGCGACAACCTGGTGATGGCGATTCTGCATGGCGTGCAGCGCGGGCCGGAAAGCAAAGATGTCGCGATGCCAGCGTTTGAGCATTTACTGTCGGATACGCAGGTCGCTACGCTGAGCAATCAGTTGTTGCGGCAGTTTGGTAACGATCAGGCGAAAGTGACATCTGACCGCGTGAAAGAATTGCGTGCAGGTGGCAAACCTTCGCCGTTGCTTGAACTGGCGCACTGGGGCATGGGCATTGCGGGACTTGTGGTTATCCTGCTGATTGCGCTGTTCTTTGTACGTCGCCGACGTCGTCATTAATCTGTACTGAACAGCAATAAAAAAGGCTGACATTCTGTGTCAGCCTTTTCTTTTCGTGCAGGGATTAAAGGACTTTGTGCGGACCGAAACATTCGTAATGAATGTTGGCTTCGCTGATGTTCATCGCCAGCAGTTGTTTCGCTGCAAACTGCATAAAGCCGACCGGACCGCACAGGTAGAAATGCATCGCCGGATCGCTCAGCTGTGCGCTGACTTTGCTCAGATCCATCAGCCCTTCATACTGAAAATCTTCACCGGGTAAATCATTCGCCTGTGGCCGGTTATACCAGACATGGCTTTCCAGTTGCGGCAGGTTTTTCTGCGCGCTTGTCACTTCACCGGCAAATGCGTGCACGGCACCGTTTTCAGCCGCGTGCAGCCATTGTACCGGCGCATGATGTCCGCGTTCTGCCAGCGTATTGAGCATACCCAACATCGGCGTCTGACCAACACCTGCAGAAATCAGCGCCACCGGCGTGGTATCGCTGATATCCATAAAGAAATCACCGTGCGGGGCAGCAAGATGAATGATGTCGCCCGGCTGCGCAAAATTATGCAGGAAGTTGGATACGGCGCCTTGCCCTTCGCGTTTTACCGCGATGCGGTAGGTTTTGCCGTTCGGTGCATGGGTCAGGGAATACTGGCGGATTTCCTGATTTTCCAGTGAGGCATCGCGGATATATACCGCCAGATATTGCCCCGGCTGGAAGTCGGCCACCGGTTTACCGTCGACAGGTTCCAGCAGGAAAGAGGTAATCAGCTCACTCTGCGGTTGTTTTTCGGCGATGCGGAATTCACGCGTGCCGCGCCAGCCACCCGTTTTTTCTGCGCTGTCCTGATAAATCTCGGTTTCACGGTTAATAAACACATTCGCCAGCACGCCATAGGCTTTGCCCCATGCATCCAGCACTTCCTGACCCGGACTGAACATTTCATCCAGCGTTGCCAGCAGGTGAGCGCCGACAATATTGTATTGTTCAGGCTGGATGGTGAAGCTGGTGTGTTTTTGCGCGATGCGTTCCACTGCAGGCAGCAGCGCCGCCAGATTTTCAATATTAGCGGCATAAGCGCAGATGGCATCAAACAGCGCCTGACGCTGATCGCCGTTGCGCTGGTTGCTCATATTGAAGATGTCTTTCAGTTCGGGATTATGCGCAAACATACGGTCATAAAAGTGTGCGGTCAGTTTCGGACCGGTCGCAGCGAGCAAAGGAATAGTGGATTTAACGGTGGCGATAGTGGCTGAATCAAGCATGGTGAACACCTTGTCTGTGATGATTTTATTTAAACATGTATTTTAAATGCATCTTATATAAACCCACTATTTCTGTAAACACCCCCTAAAGGGGTAAGGGCTTTTCCCGACAGGGGCTGAGTCACAAAGCTGAAATTTGTACATGTTCAGGTGAATATTTATCCCTTGATTATGGACAGATGTTCGCAGATCAAAGCCTTGCTGTATCTGGAGCCAATCGTTTGCCTAAAAACCTCAAACTGACCCTATCCGAAGGCCGCTTAAACATTTACACTGTGGCGCAGAACCCGGAAGGGGCGTTTATTTTTAGTTTGTTGAGTCAGGAGATGCGGATGTTAAAGCGTGAAATGAACATTGCCGATTATGATGCTGAGCTGTGGGCAGCAATGGAAAAAGAAGTTGTTCGTCAGGAAGAACATATCGAGCTGATTGCGTCAGAAAACTATACCAGCCCGCGTGTCATGCAGGCTCAGGGTTCGCAACTGACCAACAAATATGCAGAAGGCTACCCGGGCAAACGTTATTACGGTGGCTGTGAGTACGTCGACATCGTTGAACAACTGGCTATCGACCGTGCAAAAGAATTGTTCGGTGCAGATTTTGCCAACGTTCAGCCGCACTCCGGCTCACAGGCAAACTTCGCGGTGTATACCGCACTGCTGCAACCGGGCGACACCATTCTGGGGATGAACCTTGGCCATGGCGGTCACCTGACGCACGGTTCACCGGTTAACCTTTCCGGTAAACTGTATAACGTGGTGCCTTATGGTATCGACGAAAGCGGCGACATCGATTACGAAGACGTGAAACGTCAGGCCGAACTGCACAAACCAAAAATGATCATCGGCGGCTTCTCTGCATTCTCCGGTATCGTTGACTGGGCAAAAATGCGTGAAATCGCCGACAGCGTTGGCGCTTACTTCTTCGTTGACATGGCACACGTTGCCGGTCTGATTGCTGCGGGCGTTTACCCGAACCCGGTTCCACACGCACACATCGTGACCACCACCACGCACAAAACGCTGGCTGGCCCACGCGGCGGTCTGATTCTGGCGAAAGGCGGCGACGAAGAGTTCTACAAAAAACTGAACTCTGCTGTCTTCCCGGGTGGTCAGGGCGGCCCGCTGATGCATGTGATTGCCGGTAAAGCGGTAGCACTGAAAGAAGCGATGGAACCTGAGTTCAAAGCTTACCAACAGCAGGTGGCTAAAAACGCACAGGCAATGGTGGCTGTGGTTCTGGAACGCGGCTACAAAGTGGTTTCCGGCGGCACGCACAACCACCTGTTCCTGATGGATCTGGTCGATAAAAATCTGACCGGTAAAGAAGCCGATGCCGCTCTGGGTCGCGCTAACATCACTGTGAACAAAAACAGCGTACCTAACGATCCGAAGAGCCCGTTTGTGACCTCTGGTGTGCGTATCGGTACCCCGGCTGTGACCCGTCGTGGTTTCAAAGAAGCTGAAGTGCGCGAACTGGCTGGCTGGATCTGTGACGTGCTGGACAACGTGAACGACGAAGCAACGATCGAACGCGTTAAACAGAAAGTTCTCGACATCTGTGCACGTTTCCCGGTTTACGCGTAATATTTGCGAAGCCGTTAAGCTGCTAAAACCCGCTACGGCGGGTTTTTTTATGGGCATGTATCAGAATTTGTGAGCTGGCAGACATTACGGGAGTATGAAAGCGTCTGCGGATTGCTAGCGATTGTGAGCTTTGTCAAAGTATTGGCCTCACACCGGAGGATTTATGGAATTGCGTTCCACGCGCTGGCTTGCACTCAGTTATTTCACCTATTTTTTCAGTTACGGTATTTTTCTTCCTTTCTGGGGCCTGTGGCTTAAAGGTGAGGGGATCTCCTCCGAAAGCATCGGCTTGTTGCTGGGTGCGGGTCTGGTCGCCCGTTTTCTCGGCACGTTAATCATTTCTCCGTCCATCAAAGACCCGTCTTACCTCATCACCGGTTTGCGTATTCTGGCGCTGCTTACGCTGGCGTTTGCCGTCGGGTTCTGGTTTGGCAACGGCTGGGCGTGGCTGATGATCAACATTGCCGGTTTCAGTCTGTTTTTCGGTCCGCTGGTTCCGCTGACCGATGCGCTGGCAGGCACGTTGCAACGCCAGATCAATATGGATTACGGTAAGGTGCGTGTCTGGGGCTCCATTGCCTTCGTGATTGGATCAGCGGTGACCGGCAAGCTGGCTGAGGTCTACGGTCATAAGGCGATTTTGTACACACTGACCGCAGGCGTGGCCGCGATGTTGCTCGGCATGTTGCTGCGCCCGAGCGTGAAGCCGGTGGGAGAGCCGCGTACCAGCGGTGCGCCGGGTATTTCGTGGAAAGCGTTGCTTGGCGAAAAACCAGTCTGGCGTTTCCTGTTATGTGTGACGCTGTTGCAGGGCGCCCATGCGGCGTATTACGGTTTCAGTGCAATTTACTGGCAGGACGTGGGCTATTCTTCCACGACCATCGGCTATTTGTGGTCGCTGGGCGTCGTGGCGGAAGTGCTGGTCTTTACCTTTAGCAAACAGCTGTTCAGCCGCTGGTCAGCGCGGGATCTGCTGCTGCTTTCGGCCGTGTGTGGCGTGGTGCGCTGGGGAATGATGGGGGCGTTTACCGCGTTGCCGTGGCTGATTGTGATGCAGATTCTGCACTGTGGCACGTTTACGGTTTGCCATCTGGCGGGCATGCGATTTATCGCTGCACGACCACGTGATCAGGTGATCCGCCTGCAATCGGTGTATTCCGCACTGGCGATGGGGGGCGGCGTGGCCGTGATGACCATGGTATCCGGTTTCCTGTTCGAACATCTGCATGCCGGATTGTTCTGGGTGATGGCGCTGCTGGCGGTGCCGGCGATTTTCCTGCGTCCGGTGGTTACGCCGTCAGCGCCGGTGACGTCAGCCCGTTAGGGGGCTTCGAGCAGCGAGCGGATACGTTTACGCTGCTCTTTGGCCAGCGGTAGTTGCGTGTGGATCACCAGCGGGTCGGCGTCGGTGCTGCGGGTGGCGTAAGGGGTGACAATCAGCGCTACGCCACTCGGCGCACCAAATTTATAGAAATCCGCCAGCGTCTGATATTTAATGTTCAGCGGCAGCAGCGTCGCTTCGCGAATTTGCTGCTCGACCGCTTCTTCCAGCTGCGGATTGTCGTGCGTCAGCAGCAAAATTTGTTTTTCCTGCAAGGCATTACCCTGCATCAGCCACGCGCCGAAAGTGATCGCCACCAGCCCGATTTCATCCTCAGAAAGCGTAATCAGATATTCGTGTTCGAAACCCTGCAACGCCTCGCGGGTGGTTCGCACCAGACGCGGATACATGCGGTTCACTTCTTCCTGCATCAGATTGTCGATGCCGATGCCAAAATGACAGCGTTCGATCGCCGGGCCCAGATGGGCGAAAAGCTGGCCGACCAGCCCTTCGTAACTGCTGAATTTCATCCCGGCGATATCCTGAAAACGCGCCACCATATTTTCAATTTCTAATAACAGCCGCTGATCTTCCGTCGAACCGGAACTCTGATAACTGTGGATTTTCAGCATGCGTAACATCAGGGTGAAAAACTCACATTCGCACTCATCCAGCCGGCCGTTGCTGAGTTCCTGTAACTGAATAAACAGTTCGCGGGCGGCAGGATATTCGGGCTTTTCGCGCAGCCAGCGACGCTGTTGTTCGGTGAAGCGTAAGCCGGTCGGGCCATTGTTTTGCCACAGACAGTATTGCAGGCAGATGAGCATCAGCTGGCGGTCGTGTCCGCTCAGGGGTTTGGGTAATAACGCGCCGCAGTCTTCCAGCATCATGCCAAGAATGTCGGTGCGCAGAGCAGCCTTCGGGCAGGCCTGGCCTTCGAAGGCGATATGCAGCCAGGGAATAAAATGGCGGGAAACGAAGTCCGGTGAAATGCGCAATGTACGGCGCAAGCCCTGAAATAAACACAGCCTTTGAGCGAGCGTATCGCCCTGAATGCGGCATTCTTTTTCGCTGTACTGCAGCACATCAAGCTGGTGGATCCGCTGAATTTCGCAGGTCACTTCCGCCAGATCTTCCCACGTCATGTCTAGCCCGACGCCGTTAATTTCGCTGATGATCTCCAGCTGAACCGCCGTCAGCGGCGCGTACAGCATCAGCAACACGTGGCAACGGCGTTGCGTAGCGGAAAGCGCAGGGGAGGGCTGTTTTTCTGGATTCATATCACCTGCCGAAAAGGTATCGCCTGAAATTATTAGTCAAGCATAGCAAAGCGAATGCCCGCAATAAGGCGCGGGGATTGGCTTTTACTCCGGCTTACAACTCAGATCACAGATATTTTTGACGACCGGTTAAATGCACAGCAAAATACTGTTACTTAGTAACAATATAATGGCGCCTGATATGGAAATGACGTTACACCAGGCCCGGAACCGGCCTTTCTCCCGTTACGCCAAATGGCTGGGCGTTGCGCTGTTCTGTCTGCCCGCAACGGTGCTGGCGCACCCGCACAGTTTTATTGATATGCAGACCACGCTGGTGGCGAATGAAACCTCGCTGACCGGGCTGAAAATGGTCTGGACGATGGATGAAATCACCTCGGCAGATTTGCTGTACGACGCACAGAACGCCAAACCGGGGTCGGATATCTGGAAGAAACTGGCGGCCGAAGTCATGGCGCGGGTGCTGAGCCAGCATTACTTCACGGATTTCTATCGCGACGGAAAACCGGTGAAATATCTGGATCTGCCCAGTGAATATCAGCTTTCCCGTAAGGGCGATCAGGCAGTGCTGGAATTCGTCCTGCCGCTGGCCAAACCGCAAGGGCTGGAAGGCAAACCGATGGAATTCTCCACTTTTGATCCTTCGTATTTTGTCGATATGACCTATAAAGACAAAACCGCGTTGCATCTGCCACCGGCGCTGGAAAAACGCTGTACGCTGGCGCTGTTTACGCCGAAGCCGGATGCCTCGCTGCAAAATTATGCCCTGTCACTCGATAAGGCTGATGCCCCGCCGGAAGACATGGATCTTGGTCAGCAATTTGCTCAGAAGGTCACGCTGGAATGTCATTAATCTCCACGCCATCGAAAACCCTGTCCTGGCGCGATCTCTGGCCGCTGGCAGTATTTCTGTTGCTGCTGGCGGGCGGCGCTTCCCTGTTAATCCATTACTGGCCGCGTATTTTGCTCAGCAGCATTATCTGGCAGCGGGAGTTACATCAGGAACTGGCGGGTCTGCTGCGGCAGGTGAAAGAAAATCCGATGCAGGCGGGTATGATGCTGGCCGGTTTTAGCCTGATTTATGGCGTGATCCACGCCATCGGGCCGGGGCACGGCAAAATCGTTATCACCACCTATCTGGCGACGCATCCTTCGCGACTGAAAAACAGCCTGAAGCTGACCTTCGCGTCGGCGATTGTGCAGGGGCTGGTGGCAATATTATTGGTCAGTGTGGTGCTCGGCGTGCTGCAACTGTCTTCGCGTCAGCTGCATCAGAGCAGTTTCTGGATGGAGCGGGGCAGTTTCATTCTGGTGATGTTGCTGGGGTTGCTGTTGTGCTGGCGGGCGCTTAAACGGATGTGGCAAACCATCAACAGTTTGCGTCCGGTTCACGCCATGAAAATCCACAGCCTGTCGCCGATGGGCAATGAAACGCATGTCCACGACGAACATTGCGGTTGCGGCCATCAGCATGTGCCAAACGATCAGCAGCTTCAGGCGGGCGGAGATTTACGCACGCAGGTGGCGATTGTGCTGGCGATGGGATTACGCCCGTGTTCCGGCGCGATCATGGTATTGCTGTTTTCCAAGGTGATTGGCGTCTACAACTGGGGCGTGATTTCAGCCATTACGATGGCTATCGGCACCTCGCTGACCGTCTCGCTGATTGGTGTGCTGGTGTTTTACAGCCGTGCGCTGGCAGTGAAACTAAGCGCAACCCGCACGCCTGCGGCGTGGCAGCGGATCACCTGGTCACTGCTGGCGCTGACCGGCGGAATTGTGCTGCTGGTGGCGGGCATTTTGCTCTTCAGCACCGGCGGCGGTGATGTTTCACCGATAACCGGCGGGCCATTCAGGGGATAACCTCCTGTACATAAACAACAGACATAAAAAAACGGACGCCCGAAAGGACGTCCGTTTTTTTTAACTGATACTCAGCGGAATTAACGCTTCAGCGCTTCGCTCAGTTCATCACGCATGGTCATCAGAATACCTTTAACGACGCGTGGGTTGCCGGCAACGATGTTGCCTGACGAGAAGTGGTTGTGGCCGCCAACAAAGTCAGTCACCACGCCGCCGGATTCACGAACCAGCAGTTCACCGCCAGCGAAATCCCAGGGCTTGAGGGCGATTTCGAAGAAACCGTCAACGCGGCCAGCGGCCACGTAGGCCAGATCCAGCGCAGCAGAACCGGTGCGGCGGAAGTCTGCACATTCGGTGAACAGTTTGCCAACCACATTCATGTAGCTGGTTGCGTGTTGTTTTGCTTTGAACGGGAAACCGGTCGCCAGAATGGTGCCGTCGAGATCTTTCGCGTTAGTACCGCGCAGACGGTAACCGTTCAACTGTGCGCCCTGACCACGGCTCGCGGTGAACAGTTCGTTACGCATTGGATCGTAAACTACCGCGACTTCAGTGCGGCCTTTGATGCGCACGGCGATAGAAACAGCGAAATGTGGGAAGCGTTTAACGAAGTTGGTGGTGCCATCCAGCGGGTCGATAATCCATTGTACGTCTTTGTCTTCGCCTTCCAGCTCGCCACACTCTTCACTGATGATGGTGTGTTTTGGATAGGATTTGCGAATAACATCGATAATCATGTGTTCTGCATCGCGGTCTACGTTGGTAACAAAATCGTTGGTACCTTTTTGTGTAGATTCTACAGAGTCTGGCGTTTCGTAATGTTTGGCAATCAGGTTACCGGCCTTGCGCGCAGCGCGCACGGCGATGGTGAGCATCGGATGCATGGATATCTTCCAACTAGGATGTTAAAGAACGGGAATACGGGAAACGGCGCGCAGTATAGCAGGGGTTCTGAAAATTAACTACCGTTGTGTTAGGCTGTTGTGATTTTCCGTCTGGTTAAGAGTTCCTATGCTGCCCAATATCCGCATTGTATTAGTAGAAACGTCCCACACTGGCAATATGGGCTCTACCGCCCGTGCTATGAAAACCATGGGCTTATCAAGCCTTTATCTGGTGAATCCGCTGGTAAAACCTGACTCTCAGGCTATCTCTTTGTCTGCCGGAGCCAGTGATGTCATCGGTAACGCGACAATTGTTAATACGCTTGATGAAGCGCTGGCTGGCTGTAGTCTGGTGATCGGCACCAGCGCACGTTCCCGCACACTGCCTTGGCCGATGCTTGAACCGCGCGAGTGCGGTGAGCACAGTGCGAAAGCCGCACAAACCGCGCCGGTGGCGCTGGTGTTTGGCCGTGAACGCGTCGGGCTGACCAACGAAGAACTGCAAAAATGTAACTATCACGTGTGCATTCCGGCAAACCCTGAATACAGCTCGCTGAATCTGGCGATGGCTGTGCAGATTATTGCCTATGAAGTACGCGTCGCACATCTGGCCTTGCTGGAAGCGGCAAAACCGCAGATTGAATATGAAGAAACGCCGTATCCGCTGGTCGACGATCTCGAACGTTTTTATCAGCATCTGGAAAAAACCTTGCTGGAAACCGGCTTTATTCGTCAGGCACATCCGGGGCAGGTGATGAGCAAATTACGCCGTCTGTTTACCCGTGCACGACCTGAATCTCAGGAATTAAACATCCTGCGCGGTATCCTGACGTCGATTGAAAAGACTCATAGCAACAAAGAATAAGTATCGGAATTTGATTATAAAACACCGGTTTGTGGCTTTTTATCAAAGGGTTGTCGATTATCAGTAAATGACAGAAATCGTGCGGTTCTGCCCGCTCTGTAATACTTGAGTAAATTACTAGGTTAAATAGTTGACTGTTTTACTCGGGAATGGCAGACTCGTTTGCATGTTCCGCACTATTGAATTTCTAAGTCATTTAAACAGGTAACCATGCTATGAGACTGACATCCAAAGGCCGTTATGCCGTGACCGCTATGCTCGATGTTGCACTGCATTCCCAGGAAGGACCAGTACCACTGGCTGACATTTCTGAGCGTCAGGGTATTTCCCTTTCTTACCTGGAGCAGCTTTTCTCGCGCTTACGCAAAAATGGTCTGGTTGCCAGTGTTCGTGGTCCGGGCGGTGGTTATCTGTTAGGTAAAGATTCTGGTGATATCGCCGTTGGTGCCGTGATTACTGCCGTTGACGAATCTGTCGATGCGACCCGTTGCCAGGGTAAAGAAGGCTGCCAGAATGGCGAACGTTGCCTGACTCACACCTTATGGCGTGATCTGAGCGAACGCATCAGCGGCTTCCTGAACAATATTACGCTGGCAGAGCTGGTCAATAATCAGGAAATCCTGGAAGTGGCTGACCGTCAGAACGGTGAAACCCGTCGTCAGCCGAATGGCCGCCAGATGGAAACTATCAACGTCAATCTTCGAGCCTAATCCCTGTCATCCTTCGCGTCGCCTCGGGGTTTGCTCCGTTGCCGCCTTGATGCGACACGAATGATTTAGGGGAAGCATGTGAATTTTTACGTTACTCAAAGCCCGCGGAAATGCACATTTCCGCGGGCTTTTGCTTTTCTGACGTCAATTCTTACCGATTAGTGCCCGCAAAGCGTCATTTCCCTTTTAAGAAGCCGTGAACCCGTTTTAAACTGGATGTCGTTTTTTAATTCTTTCGTTCGAAGCCGAACGCGCAGTCCGGAGCTTACCTGCCATGAAATTACCTATTTATCTTGATTACTCTGCCACCACGCCGGTTGATCCGCGTGTTGCACAGAAAATGATGCAGTGTTTAACACTGGACGGTACTTTCGGTAATCCGGCTTCCCGTTCTCACCGTTTCGGCTGGCAGGCTGAAGAGGCGGTGGATGTGGCGCGTAACCAGATTGCCGAGCTGATTAATGCCGATCCGCGTGAAATCGTCTTCACGTCGGGCGCCACCGAATCTGACAATCTGGCGATTAAAGGTGCCGCCCACGCGCACAGCGCGAAAGGCAAACACATTATTACCAGCCAGACTGAGCATAAAGCGGTGTTAGACACCTGTGCTCAACTGGAAACCGAAGACTTCGACGTCACCTATCTGTCGCCGCAGGCAGATGGTTTTATTCCGCCAGCGGCGATTGAAGCGGCGCTGCGCCCGGACACCATTCTGGTGTCCATCATGCAGGTGAATAATGAAATCGGCGTGGTACAGGATATTGCGACCATCGGCGAACTGTGCCGCAGTCGGGGCATCCTTTTCCATGTGGATGCGACCCAAAGTGTGGGCAAGATTGCGATTGATCTCAGCGAGTTGCAGGTTGATCTGATGTCGTTTTCCGCGCATAAGATTTACGGCCCGAAAGGCATCGGCGCGCTGTACGTGAGTCGTAAACCGAAAGTGCGGATTGACGCGCAAATCCACGGCGGCGGTCATGAACGCGGCATGCGTTCCGGTACATTGCCGGTGCATCAGATTGTCGGGATGGGCGAGGCTTATCGTATCGCCAAAGAAGAAATGACCGCCGAAGTAGCGCGTCTGACTGAACTGCGCGATCGCCTGTGGAAAGGCATTCAGGCGCTGGATCAGGTGTTTCTGAACGGCACGCCGAAACATGCGGCACCGAATATTCTCAACGTCAGTTTTGCCGGTGTAGAAGGGGAGTCTCTGATCATGGCGTTGAAAGATCTGGCGGTATCGTCAGGTTCGGCTTGTACGTCTGCCAGCCTTGAGCCTTCCTATGTTCTGCGTGCTCTGGGATTAAGTGAAGAACTGGCGCACAGCTCCCTTCGCTTCTCGCTGGGGCGCTGGACAACGGAAGAAGAAATTGATTATGCGATTGCGCTGGTGGTGAAATCTGTCCGCCGCCTGCGTGAGTTGCCACCTGTTTATACGAAATGAAGTGCCACCCGATGAAAGGGTGATTTGCCTGTCATTGAAAATGAATATTCATTGAAGATAAAAAACATCAGGAGTGCTGTTATGAGTTCCGAAGTCACGACCAATGAAGCAATGTCCGTATTCCTTTCTTCCCAGCCTGCTGATGCGCGCTGGGGCGAAAAAGCCACACTGAGCACCGATTCCGCCGGTATGACCATTCATTTGAATGGCGGCGATGTGCTGACGGTCATTGCCCGTGCCGCGCGTCGTATCGACGGTCAGGGTGTTAAAAATGTTAAACTGGCGGGTGAAGGCTGGGATCTCGAAAATAGCTGGGCATTCTGGCAAGGCTTCCGTGGCCCGAAAGGCACACGCAACGTTGAATGGGCAGAATTGTCCGAAGATGACGCGAACACGCTTAAACAACGGCTGAAAATCATCGACTGGGTACGTAATACCATTAATACCCCGGCAGAGGATTTGTCCCCTGAACAACTGGCGACCCGCGCGGTTGATCTGATGTGTGAATTCGGTAATGAAAAAGTCAGCTACCGCATCACCAAAGGCGACGACCTGCGTCAGCAAAGTTATATGGGTATCCACACCGTGGGCCGCGGTTCTGACCGTCCGCCGGTATTACTGGCGCTGGATTACAACCCGGGCGGCGACGCAGATGCACCGGTTTACGCCTGTCTGGTCGGCAAAGGTATCACTTTTGATACCGGCGGTTACAGCCTGAAGCCAAGCGCGTCAATGGATTCCATGAAAGCGGATATGGGCGGCGCGGCCACGCTGACCGGCGCACTGGCGCTGGCTGCGGCGAACGGTCTGAATAAACGTGTGAAACTGTATCTGTGCTGCGCGGATAACATGGTCAGCGGCAATGCACTGAAACTGGGCGACATTATCCGCTACCGCAACGGTAAAACCGTTGAAGTGATGAACACCGACGCCGAAGGCCGTCTGGTGCTGGCTGATGGCCTGATCGACGCTTCTGCGCAAAAGCCTGAACTGATCATTGATGCGGCCACGCTGACCGGTGCGGCGAAAACTGCGCTGGGTAACGATTATCACGCACTGTTCAGCTTTGACGATGGACTGGCAGGCGAACTGCTGGAAAGCGCGAAAGCCGAACACGAACCGTTCTGGCGTCTGCCACTGGAAGAATTCCACCGTTCACATCTGCCGTCTAACTTTGCCGAGTTGAACAACATTGCCGGTCCTGCACACACTGCGGGCGCAAGCACAGCCGCTGCGTTCTTGTCTCATTTCGTCACTGACTATAAGAAAGGCTGGCTGCACATCGACTGTTCCGCAACGTACCGCAAAAGCGCGGCGGATCAGTGGTCTGCCGGTGCGACAGGTCTGGGGGTGCGTACCGTCGCCAACCTGCTGTTAGCTAAGGCGAAGTAAGTTTTAGAAAGCAATGCATGAAGCACAACGGGGCGCTTAACAGCGCCCCGTTTTATACCACTAGCGGAGTTAAGAACCATGAGTGTCCCACACGATCATCTCCCTGCCAGCGCGGCGGCGACCGACGGTGAAAACGAGCTGGAGCGCCTGCTCCGCCTGTCTGTCACCGCGCCTGCCTGGCGTCCGGCGTTTTATCAAACTTTGCTGGAGTCCACCGTGTTTGTGCTCGGTGATGCAGGGCAGGATGACGCTGAAAAGCAGGGCAGTGTGGCGATTACCGCAGGCAGTGAACTGAATGTTTTGCACTGGGAAAAACAGGACGGCAGCTCAATCATTCCTTTCTTTTCCTCTGTGGAGGTTCTGGAAAAAGCCAGTGCCGGCGAAAGCCCGGATGAGCAGGCGTTTGTCGCGCTGCCTGCCCGCGTGTTGTTTGAAATGACACAAGGGGAGGAGTTGTTTCTGAATCCGAAGTCGGAGTACGGCAAGGAATTCACCCCGAACGAGGTCACGCTGTTGCTGAGCAATGGCGGGTTAAATGCGCCGTCTGAGCTGGTGCTGGATAAAGAAAGCCAGCTGCTGATCGGCCAGCCGGAGGAGTATCCTTCCGCCATGATCGACGCGCTCACCACGCTTTTCACTCAGAAGAAACCGGTGCGCCGTGCATTTATGGCGCTGATCCACGATAAAGCCGTGGATGAACAGCCAAACCTGCTGATTGGCGTCGAAGCGGACGGTGATGAGCAGGAGATTGACGCGCTGATCCGCGAGGCAGGGAATGTGGCGAGTGAAACCTCTCCCGACGAGCGTCCGGTGGATTTCTGTATCGTTTCTGAAAAAGAGCGTGGCATCAGCCATTATCTGATCAGCCACACCCAGCCGTTCTATCAGCGCAAGTGGGGAAGCTGGTTACGCAATATTATTCCTTCGTCAGGACAGGCATAAAGTGAGAGGACACCAGGGGAAAGCACCGTTTTGCCCCTGTTTTGTTTGCGGGAAATAGGTGGTTTAGGTTCGATAGTGAATTAATCACACATTTTTTTAATTAAATGTTGTGATTCGGGTAGGCAATCGTAACTTCGCTCCCTATAATCACCGCCATTTTACGGCAGGTATAACATTAAATTAACCGGCCCTACCTATAAAAGTCAGACAGAGGTTTTTTCATGACTATCGAACGCACTTTCTCCATCATCAAGCCAAACTCCGTAGCTAACAACGACATCGGTGCTATCTACGCACGTTTCGAACGCGCTGGCTTCACCATCATCGCGTCTAAAATGCTGAAATTGACGAAAGAACAAGCTGAAGGCTTCTACGCAGAACACAAAGGCCGTCCGTTCTTCGACGGTCTGGTTGAGTTCATGACCTCTGGCCCGATCATGGTTCAGGTTCTGGAAGGTGAAAACGCGGTTCAGCGTAACCGTGACATCATGGGCGCAACTAACCCGGACAACGCACTGGCTGGCACACTGCGTGCAGACTTCGCGGATAGCTTCACTGCTAACGCGGTTCACGGTTCTGACGCTGTAGAATCTGCACAACGCGAAATCGCTTACTTCTTTACCGAAAGCGAAATCTGCCCGCGTTAAGATTTTTGAGTCACCGTTGCTGGAAGATAAGCCGCAAATTCACAAGAATTTTGTAACTGTACTTTCCAAACATGGCAACCGTGCCCTAAAATTTGTACAATGTTGCGCCCCGAATGAGCCAGCCTCTTCGGGGCGCAATTTTATTTGCAGGCCAGCCGTTACCTTTCGGGCCAGGCTCTGCACTTCCAATACGCCATAACGTGTAACAACGAGGCCATTTTCATCATGTTAGAATCCAACACGTCCGAGCCAATTTTGTCTGAAAATAACGCTGTTTCCGCAGAAGCCGTGAATACTGTCGTGCCTGCTGCCGCAAAAATTAACCTTCTTGACCTTAACCGCAAGCAAATGCGTGAGTTCTTCATCAACATGGGCGAAAAACCGTTCCGTGCTGATCAGGTCATGAAGTGGATGTATCACTACTGCAGCGATGATTTCGAGCAAATGACCGATATCAATAAGGCGCTGCGTGAAAAGCTGGCCCGCGTTGCAGAAATTCGTGCACCGGAAGTCGCGTCAGAACAACGTTCAACTGACGGCACCATCAAGTGGGCGATTCAGGTGGGCGGACAACTGGTTGAAACCGTGTATATCCCGGACGGCGACCGTGCGACGCTTTGCGTTTCCTCTCAGGTCGGCTGTGCACTGGAATGTACTTTCTGTTCCACGGCGCAACAGGGCTTTAACCGTAACCTGCGTGTGTCCGAAATTATTGGTCAGGTATGGCGTGCGGCAAAAATTATCGGTGCGGCGAAAGTGGCCGGTACGCGCCCCATCACCAACGTGGTGATGATGGGCATGGGCGAACCTTTGCTGAACCTCAATAACGTGGTTCCGGCCATGGAAATCATGCTCGACGATTTCGGTTTCGGTTTGTCAAAACGTCGCGTGACGCTTTCCACATCGGGTGTCGTCCCTGCGCTGGACAAGCTGGGCGATATGATTGATGTCGCGCTGGCGATTTCCCTGCATGCACCTAACGACGCCATTCGTGACGAAATTGTGCCGATCAACCGCAAGTACAATATCGATACCTTCCTGGCCGCGGTTGAGCGTTATATTAGCAAATCCAACGCCAATCAGGGCCGCGTTACCATCGAATACGTTATGCTGGATCACATCAATGATGGCACCGAGCATGCGCATGAACTGGCTGAGCGTCTGAAGAATACGCCATGCAAAATCAACCTGATCCCATGGAACCCGTTCCCGGGCGCGCCGTATGGCCGCAGCTCGAACAGCCGTATTGATCGTTTCTCTAAAGTGCTGATGGATTATGGCTTTACAGTTATCGTGCGCAAAACCCGTGGTGATGACATTGATGCCGCGTGTGGTCAGCTGGCCGGTGATGTTATCGACCGTACCAAACGTACGTTGAAGAAAAAAATGGCAGGCGAGCAACAGATTTCCGTAAAAGCCGTCTGATCCCAATGGGCTTCGCCACGGTGTTCCGTCGAAGCCCGCTGTTTTATTGTCGCTGGCAGGGTAAAGGGAATTAAGCATGGCAATGAAGGGCAGTGTGAAAATGCTGATCGCCGCAGGCATGACTGTGGCTTTACTGGCGGGATGTTCCAGTTCACCGAAAGAAACGCAACAGGCCAGCGGCGCAGCACAAACGCGTCTCGAACTTGGCATGGCGTACCTGAATCAGGGGAACATGGAGGCGGCCAGGCAGAATCTGCAGAAAGCCGTTGACGGTGCGCCGCAGGATTATCGGACACAGCTTGGCATGGCGCTTTACGAGCAAAAAAACGGCAATCAGAAAGCAGCGGAAAGCCGCTACCAGCAAGCGTTGCAGCTGGCGCCGCAAAATGGGACGGTCTTAAATAATTACGGTGCGTTTTTGTGTAGTTTAGGGCAGTATGTACCCGCACAACAGCAGTTTAGCGCCGCAGCTAATGCGCCTGATTACGGTCAGGTTGCTGACAGTCTGGAAAATGCAGGCTACTGTTTTCTGAAGGCCAATCAGAATGAGGAAGCGCGAGTGTTACTAAGCCGGGCATTGAAAGTGGATCCCGATAAAGGCGCACCCTTGCTGACTGAGGCAACCAAAGAATTTGGGGAAGGGAACCGCGCTCAGGCGAAACTATTACTGGATGTATATCAACATGTTCTGCCAGCAACTGCCGACAGCCTCATGTTACAAATTCGATTCGCTGCGTTAGCGGGCAACCCGGATAGCGTTCAACGCTACGGTAAGCAACTTGCGCGTAGTTATCCACAATCTAAACAGTACCAGCAGTTCTTAGCCAATGAATACTGAAGCCCCTCAAGAAAATAATGCAAAACTGACTACAGGCGAACGTCTGCGTCAGGCTCGTGAACAGTTAGGTCTTAGTCATCAGGCTGTTGCAGAACGCCTGTGTCTGAAAGTCTCAACTATTCGCCAAATCGAAGAAGAAACGACGCCGGCCGATCTTGCGCCGACTTTCCTGCGTGGTTACCTCCGTTCCTATGCAAAACTGGTTCATGTCCCGGAAGAAGAATTATTAGGTCTGATCGGTAAACAAGCGCCGATTAAAGTGCCTAAAGTGGCTTCAATGCAGGGATTCTCTCTCGGTAAGTCTCGCAAAAAACGCGATGGCTGGCTGATGGGCTTTACCTGGCTGGTAGTGTTTGTGGTGATTGGCCTGACCGGTGCGTGGTGGTGGCAAAATCATCAGGCGCAACAGCAGGAAATCGCAACAATGGCCGATCAGTCATCGGCACAACTGAATCAGGATAACGGCCAGGGGCAAACTATTCCTCTGGGCGACAATGCGAATTCTGCACCGACAACAGAAGATACTTCTTCTGACCCGGCTCCTGCTGCAAACACAACACAGCCGCAGAATTCTATCCCGCTGAATACCGCACCGGGCGCAGCAGCAAGCAACGCACCGGCAGCATCAGGTACGCCAGCGGAGCAAGCGCCTGCCGCTGTTTCAACCAGTCAGCCTGCAACTGCTGAAAACGGTCTACCAACCGGTGATGCACAAACTGCGGCAGCAGGTGCGGATCCACAAGCGGTGACCTTTACCTTTAAAGCTGACTGCTGGTTCCAGATTGATGACGCATCAGGGAAAACCCTGTTCAGCGGCATGAAGAAAGGCGGAGAGACCTTCAGCGTGAAGGGCACTGCGCCGTATAAACTGAAAATCGGTGCGCCGGGGGCGGTGGATATCCAATTCCAGGGCAAGCCGGTTGATTTAAGTCGTTTTGTAAAATCAAGCCGTGTTGCGCGCCTGACCTTAGCTGCCGAGTAATCGGCAGTTTGTCAGACGATTGCAACGATGGAGAGTGAAGTAATGCATAACCAAGCACCCATTACCCGTCGCAAATCAACCCGGATTTATGTCGGCAAGGTGCCTGTAGGTGACGGAGCACCGATTGCGGT
The DNA here is from genome assembly GCF_011684115.1 of Rahnella aceris. NCBI lineage: Bacteria > Pseudomonadati > Pseudomonadota > Gammaproteobacteria > Enterobacterales > Yersiniaceae > Rahnella > Rahnella aceris. The sequence continues at coordinate 160,232 of NZ_JAADJV010000001.1, forward strand.
GCAATCGATGACCAACACTCGCACCACAGATGTCGCGGCGACAGTCGCACAGATCAAATCACTGGAACGCGTCGGTGTCGACATTGTTCGCGTTTCTGTGCCAACCATGGATGCGGCAGAAGCATTCAAACTTATCAAACAGCAGGTTAATGTCCCGCTGGTCGCTGATATTCATTTCGATTACCGCATCGCCCTGCAGGTTGCAGAATACGGCGTAGATTGCCTGCGTATTAATCCAGGTAACATCGGTAACGAATCCCGCATCCGCTCCGTGGTGGATTGCGCACGCGACAAAAATATTCCTATCCGTATCGGTGTGAACGGTGGCTCCCTGGAAAAAGATATTCAGGAAAAGTACGGCGAACCTACGCCGCAAGCGCTGCTGGAATCGGCGATGCGCCACGTTGATATTCTTGACCGTCTTAACTTCGACCAGTTCAAAGTCAGCGTAAAAGCCTCTGACGTTTTCCTGGCTGTTGAGTCCTACCGCCTGCTGGCTAAGCAAATTGTTCAGCCTCTGCATCTGGGAATTACCGAAGCCGGTGGCCTGCGTGCAGGTTCCGTTAAATCAGCCATTGGTCTGGGCCTGCTGCTCTCAGAAGGTATCGGCGACACGCTGCGTATTTCGCTGGCGGCTGATCCGGTTGAAGAAGTCAAAGTCGGATTCGATATCCTCAAATCACTGCGTATCCGTTCCCGTGGTATCAACTTTATTGCCTGTCCGACTTGTTCGCGTCAGGAGTTTGATGTCATCGGTACCGTGAATGCGCTGGAACAACGTCTGGAAGATATCATCACGCCAATGGACGTTTCGATCATTGGTTGTGTGGTTAACGGTCCGGGCGAAGCGCTGGTTTCTACCATGGGCGTCACCGGCGGTCATAACAAAAGCGGTTTCTATGAAGACGGTGTCCGTCAGAGAGAGCGTTTTGATAACAATGATATGATCGACCAGTTAGAAGCAAAAATTCGCGCCAAAGCGGCGATTATGGATGAGAGTAAACGTATCGTTATCAATCATCTTGAAAAGTAACATCGGTTGCAGGTGTCAGCGTACATCTGCATTATTATATTGAACCCGACTGGGGTAATGGCGTCTGTGCGTTGAACCACAAGCCACAAAGCCCCTATAATCGGGTTCATTTTTTATAAAACGATAGAGAACTGACGTGGCAAAGAATATCCAGGCCATTCGCGGCATGAACGACTACCTGCCAGAAGACACAGCCCTGTGGCAACGTATTGAAGGATCGTTGAAACAAGTGCTTGGCAGTTACGGCTACAGTGAAATCCGTATGCCGATTGTAGAGCAGACCCCATTGTTTAAACGCGCTATCGGTGAAGTGACTGATGTCGTGGAAAAAGAAATGTATACCTTTGAAGACCGCAACGGCGAAAGCCTGACGCTGCGTCCGGAAGGTACGGCGGGCTGCGTGCGCGCCGGTATTGAACATGGTCTGCTGTACAATCAGGAACAACGTCTGTGGTACATCGGTCCGATGTTCCGTTACGAACGCCCGCAAAAAGGTCGCTATCGTCAGTTCAATCAGTTGGGTGTAGAAGTCTTTGGTCTGCAAGGGCCGGACATTGATGCCGAATTAATTCTGCTGACCGCCCGCTGGTGGCGCGCGCTGGGGATTTCTGAGCACGTGGCGCTGGAACTGAACTCTATCGGTTCACTGGAAGCCCGCGCGGACTATCGTGATGCGCTGGTGGCTTTCCTTGAGCAACATAAAGACAAGCTGGATGAAGACTGTAAACGTCGCATGTACAGCAATCCGCTGCGTGTTCTGGACTCCAAAAATCCCGATATTCAGACGTTATTAAATGATGCACCGGAGCTGGGTGATTATCTTGATGAAGAATCAAGAGAACACTTTGCAGGTCTGTGTGAACTTTTAGAGCAGTCTGGTATCCCATATACGGTTAATCAGCGACTTGTGCGCGGTCTGGATTATTACAACCGCACCGTGTTCGAATGGGTAACCAGCAGCTTAGGCTCACAAGGGACTGTGTGTGCGGGGGGCCGCTACGACGGTCTGGTCGAACAACTGGGCGGTCGTGCAACACCGGGTGTCGGTTTCGCCATGGGGCTGGAACGTTTGGTATTACTGGTTCAGGCCGTAAACCCGGACTTCAAAGCACCGGCAACCGTCGACACCTACGTGATCTCATCCGGTGCTGGCACGCAAAGCGTGGCTATGCAACTGGCTGAAACACTGCGTGATGCGCTGCCTGAGCTGAAAGTTATGACTAACTACGGTGGCGGCAATTTCAAGAAACAGTTCGCCCGTGCTGATAAATGGGGTGCGCGTGTTGCCCTGGTACTAGGCGAAACTGAAGTCGCTAACCAGCAGGTCGTCGTAAAAGACCTGCAGAGTGGAACGCAAGAAACGCTGGCGCAAAGCGAAATCGTCGCGCGTCTGGCTTCGATGTTGGGTTAAGGAGAAGGACACTGTGGAAGTCTATACCACTGAGAATGAACAGGTTGATGCTGTACGTCGCTTCTTTGCCGAAAACGGTAAAGCGCTGGCCATCGGCGTTGTTCTGGGTATTGCAGCCCTGGGCGGCTGGCGTTTCTGGCAGAGTCACCAGGACTCTGCCCTGACGGAAGCTTCTGCGTCTTTCCAGCAAGCTAATCAGTCGCTGACCAGCAATAACGCGAAAGGCGTGGCTGATCTCGAAAAATTTGCTCAGAGCAATGACAATAATTACGGCGTATTTGCCGCCCTGCAACTGGCTGATCATTTTGTCGGAACCAGTGATTTCGCCAATGCTGAAAAGCAATTAGTGCAGGCGCAAGGTCAGGCCAAAGAAGATAATTTACGTTCGCTGGTGAATTTACGTCTGGCGCGTGTCCAGATGCAGCAAGGCAAATTTGATGATGCACTCAAAACGTTAGACGGCGTGAAGGGTGAAGGCTGGACGGCTATGCAACAAGGCATCCGTGGTGATGTTTTGCTTGCCAAAGGCGATGCAAAAGGTGCTCGTGAAGCCTACAGCAAAGGACTTGATTCTAAACCCTCTCAAACGCTGCAAACCGTGCTGCGTATGAAATTGAACAACTTAGCCAGCTAAGGGGAACCCCGATGCAATTGCGTAAAACACTCTTGGTAGGATGGGTTTCTGTTGCCCTGCTAAGTGGCTGTTCATTGTTTAACAGCGAAGAAGACGTGGTCAAAATGTCTCCTCTGCCAAAAGTTGAGAACCAATTCACACCGACGCAAGTGTGGAGCAAATCCGTAGGCGACGGCATTGGCGAATTCTACTCCAATCTGCGTCCGGCCTGGCAGGACAGCACCATTTTTGCAGCTGACCGTTTTGGTCTGGTTAAAGCACTCGATGCTGACAGTGGTAAAGAAAAATGGAGCGTCAACCTGTCTGAAAAGACCGGCTTCCTCTCCCGAAATATTTCTGCACAGCTGTCTGGCGGCCTGACAGTTTCAGGTGATCACGTTTACGTTGGCAGTGAAAAAGCTATCGTTTATGCATTGAACACCACTGATGGTAAAATCGCCTGGCAGACCAAAGTGGCGGGGGAAGCATTGTCCCGTCCGGTTGTCAGCGATGGTCTGGTTCTGGTTCACACCGGCAATGGTATGTTGCAGGGGCTGAATGAATCCGACGGTACCATTCAATGGACCGCTAACCTCGATATGCCAACGCTGTCTCTGCGTGGTGAATCAGCGCCTGCAGTAGCCTTTGGTGCTGCAATCGTCGGTGGTGATAATGGCCGCGTCAGTGCTGTACTGATGAAAGAAGGTCAGCTGATCTGGCAACAACGTATTTCTCAGACTACCGGTACGACTGAAATCGACCGTCTGAGCGATGTGGATACCACGCCGGTTATTGTTGATGGCGTTGTTTATACGCTGGCATACAATGGCAATCTGGTGGCGATGGATCTGCGTTCTGGTCAGATTATGTGGAAACGTGATGTTGGTTCTGTGAATGACATCATTGTCGACGCAGGCCATATCTATATGGTTGACCAGGATGACCGCGTGATGGCGCTCGATACTCAGGGTGGTGTCAGCGTGTGGCGCCAAAGTGAGTTGCTGCACCGTAACCTGACGGCACCGGTGCTGTATAATGGTTACATTGTGGTCGGCGATTCCGAAGGCTATCTGCACTGGATCAACACCACTGATGGTCGTTTTGTTGCTCAGCAGAAAGTCGACAGCGATGGCTTCCTGAGTGCGCCGATTGTGGCAAGCGACAAGCTGGTTGTGCAGGCGAAAGGTGGCGAGGTTTACTCCTTCACCCGCTAATACTGCGACCGGCATCTGGCCCTGAGGTCGGTTGACCCCGGGCTTTAAAACGGCTCCTGAATTGCTCAGGGGCCGTTTCGTATTCTGAAATCCGCGTAATCCCAAATGAGAGATTGCGCTGTAACAAATTGAATTATAGTGGTTTGCAATGAAATTCAGCAGGCCAGCTATTTGCGTTTAGCACCACCTATAAAAACACTGAGGCTTCAAAATGATACCTGTCGTTGCGCTTGTTGGGCGCCCGAATGTGGGTAAATCCACTTTATTTAACCGTTTAACCAAGACGCGTGATGCGCTGGTGGCGGATTTCCCGGGGCTTACGCGTGACCGCAAGTATGGTCGTGCCGAAATTGAGGGTAATGAATTCATCATCGTGGATACCGGCGGTATTGACGGTACCGAAGATGGCGTTGAAACCCGGATGGCAGGGCAATCTCTGCTGGCTATCGAAGAAGCGGATATCGTGCTGTTCATGGTAGATGCGCGCGCGGGCCTGATGCCTGCCGATCAGGGCATTGCCCAGCATCTTCGCAGCCGTGAAAAAGCCACCTTCCTGGTGGCGAACAAAACTGACGGGCTGGATCCGGACAGCGCAACCGGTGATTTCTACTCACTCGGTTTGGGCGATGTGTATGCTATCGCGGCTTCACACGGCCGTGGCGTGACGCAACTGATCGAACACGTACTGATCCCGTTCGTGGGTGAAAAGCCGGAAGAAGTCGAACTGACCGAGGAAGAAGCTAACGCGGCTTACTGGGCCGAGCAGGAAGCCACCGGTGATGAAATCCCTGAAGACGAAGAAGATAATTTCGACCCGCAGTCTCTGCCAATCAAACTGGCTATCGTCGGACGTCCGAATGTAGGTAAGTCCACACTGACTAACCGTATTCTGGGCGAAGAGCGCGTCGTGGTTTACGACATGCCGGGCACGACCCGTGACAGTATTTATATCCCGATGGTGCGTGACGAGCGTGAATACGTTCTGATTGATACCGCCGGTGTGCGTAAGCGCGGCAAAGTGACTGAAACCGTTGAGAAATTCTCGGTAATCAAAACTCTGCAGGCGATTGAAGATGCCAACGTAGTGATGCTGGTTATCGATGCCCGCGAAGGCATTTCCGATCAGGATCTCTCGCTGTTAGGCTTTATCCTCAACAGCGGGCGCTCACTGGTTATCGTGGTCAACAAGTGGGATGGCATGAGCGAAGAAGCACGTGCTCAGGTTAAAGATCAGCTGGATCTGCGTCTTGGTTTCGTTGATTTTGCCCGCATTCACTTCATCTCTGCCCTGCACGGAAGCGGCGTTGGCAACCTGTTTGAGTCAGTAAACGAAGCGTACACCTGTGCAACCACGCGTGTGAGCACCTCCTTACTGACCCGTATCATGCAAATGGCGGCTGACGATCACCAGCCACCGCTGGTCAATGGTCGCCGCGTGAAACTGAAATATGCTCACGCCGGGGGCTATAACCCGCCAATCGTGGTGATTCACGGTAATCAGGTGAAAGACTTGGCTGATTCCTATAAACGCTATCTGATGAACTATTTCCGTCGTTCACTGAAAGTGATGGGAACGCCAATCCGCATTCAGTTCAAAGAAGGTGAGAACCCGTATGAAGGCAAGAAAAACTCGCTTTCTCCTCACCAGCAGCGCAAGCGCCGACGTCTGATGCAGCACCTGAAAAACAAATCCTAAACGAATGGGGTGCATGAAAATGTACCCCTTTTTTTCGTCTTAATTTCCCCGCAAGGAGCTGGCTGGATGTTCTGGCAGACCTGGAGTTTTGCGTTTGGCGTTACGGTCCCAAACTTACTGATCTTGCTGCTGGGCGTGTTTTTGCGCCGCACTGGCCTGATGGACGACAGTTTTAACGAGAAAGCCAGCCGTCTGGTATTCAATATCGCCTTACCTTGCCTGCTTTTTTTCAGCGTGGCGCAAGGGCATGATTCCTCAGGCTCAAATCTGCCGCTCGCCATTTATGGTGGCCTTGGCACCGTCGCTTCATTTCTGTTGCTGGAACTGGTGGCGATAAAACTGGTGAAAGACCCGCGTGAGCGCGGTATTTTTGTGCAGGGAGGATTCCGTGCCAATACCGGCATCGCGGGTCTTGCTTATGCCTCGCTGGCCTTTGGCAGCGAAGGTATTGCGCTGGGGTCGATGTATCTGGCGGTCACAGTGATCCTCTTCAACGTGCTTTCCGTGATTACGCTAACCCGCAGCCTGAAAGGCGGGCAGGGGAATAGCATCGGGCTGAAGCCGATTCTGCGCGGCATTATCACCAATCCGCTGATTATTGGTCTGGTGCTCGGGCTGGCGTTTAAGTACAGCCATTTACCGATGCCAGCGACCATTGCCAGCACTGGTGAGTTTATTTCAGGGATGGCGCTGCCGCTGGCAATGTTATGTGCCGGTGCCAGTCTTGACGTGAAGGCGATGTTCCGCAGTTCTCACGTGGCAGCCTGGTCTTCCGCGTCACGTGTGATATTTGTGCCTGCGCTGATGACCTTCGGGGCATGGCTGTTTGGCTTTCGCGACGCGGCGCTCGGCGTTATATTTCTCTTTTCCTGCACACCGACCGCAGCGGGCAGCTACGTGATGACCCGTGCAATGGGCGGCAACGCGACGCTGGCGGCGAATATTATTGCCGTCACCACGCTCGGATCATTTTTCACTACCGCACTGGGTCTGTATTTACTGCGGACGCTGGGTGTTATTTAGAGGGATAGACGATGGATGCACTTTGTCCGGTTTGCAGCCAGCCGATGAGCTGGGTAAGTGGTCACTTTCATTGTGACGCCAGCCATGGCGACTATCAGCAAATCGCATTATGCCCGGATTGCCAGCAACCGTTGCAGGAGCTGAAAGCCTGCGGCGCGGTCGATTACTTCTGCCAAAACGGGCACGGGATGATTTCTAAAAAAAGGGTACGGTTTACGTATTCGCCTTATTCCGCAGAGTGATCGTCAGGGGGAGCCTGCTTCCATAAATTCACCAGTTCCTCGGGCGTTTCGGTTTCAGGAATAATCACCACCAGGCTGGCCGAATGCGCTTGCGAAGCATAGTAAATCTCCAGCCGGAAATAACGCTGGTCGCCATGACCGGCGTTTTCTTTTTCCTGAGCATAGGGCAGGGCTTTGTTGATGAGCTGGCAAATTTCCCGCCGCTTATCATCACTCATACCTGAAAGTTCGACCCGTCGCGGCCCGCTGAGTTTCGGGATAAACGCAATGCCGCCTTCGCGGTAAATCTCAATGACCGCATTACTTTCCAGCGAATCTAAAGGTTTCATTTACATCACTCCGACCTGCTCCCAGGCTTCACGAACCGCTTGTGCAACGGAAGCGTCAAAGCGTTTTTCCGCATGCTGAATCGTCAGTTGGGCGAACGTGACAAAGTCTGCATTTTTGGGCAGGGATTTATCACAAACCGTGTCATACCAGACGTAACCTGCACGTTCCCACGCGTTACCACCCAGTTTAGTCGCTGCCAGATAGAACGCGCGGTTAGGTATGCCTGAATTAATGTGCACACCGCCGTTGTCATCGCGGGTATTCACATAACCCTTCATGTCCGCCGGTTGCGGATCTTTACCCAACAGCGGGTCATCGTAAGCGGTACCGGGATGAGACATAGAACGCAGGCCGGAACCGTTAATGCCTTTCGCCAGCAAACCTTCACCAATAATCCAGTCGGCTTTATTGGCAGTTTGTTTCAGGTGGAATTGTTTCACCAGCGAACCAAACACATCCGACATCGATTCGTTCAGTGCGCCGGACTGGCCGTTATATTCCAGACCTGCTTCCGTTTCGGTGACCCCGTGGGAAAGCTCGTGCCCGACAACGTCGATAGCAATCGTGAAGCGGTTAAAGATTTCGCCGTCACCGTCACCAAACACCATCTGCTGCCCGTTCCAGAAGGCATTCTGATAGCCTTTGTCATAATGCACCGTGCCGAGAAGCGCCAGCCCTTTGTTATCAAGGGAATTTCGCTGATAGGCCTGCCAGAAGAAATCATAGGTCACGCCAAGATAATCATAGGCTTCATCCACCGACACATCGCCGTTACTTGGCTGACCTTCCTTACGCACGGATTCCCCCGGTAGTCGGGTGGTATTTTTGGCGTCATAAATATCACGCTCAACCTGACCCGCTTTGGCTGTCACGATCTTCTGCGGTTTGGCGTAGGGCTGTGCCATCAGGGTATTCACATGTACCAGCGTCTGTCTGGCACATCTGCGCTGGGGCTCTGAACCGTGTTCAATAATACGGTTAAGCATGTAGGGCGGGATAACGCTGTTGTAACGCTTTGCTGAACTGTGATTCATCGTGAATCTCCTTATCAAGAGTCACCCGAAGGTGAAAACAAGGTGTTCTGACCGTCTGATACTGAAAGCCGTCTAATGAATAGTCATCACCGTCAGTATAGGACTGCTGAGCGTTAAGCCTGTTAAAGATGAGATTTATCTGTCCGGCTGCGGGTCATACAACGTATGTGAATGACAAATCACAGCGCGTCCGCTGGCTTTTCTGACCGATTCGCGCACCACCAGTTTTCCCTGCAACAGCTGCGTTGTGTGAGGCGCATCAGGGCGCAGCATGCGCCGTTGCAACAGGGAAATCGCTTCGGCACCGAGTTCATCGCGCGGCACATGCACCGCTGTCAGCGGCACATCGTGAATTTCTGCAAGATTGAATCCGTCAGTGCTGATAACGCTGATATCCCCGGGCACGGAAAAGCCGCGTTTAGCCAGCGCTGCTACCACGCCGGAAGCCATAAAATCGCCACCGGCCAGGATTGCGGTCGGCAGCGGCTGGCCGGGCGGCAAGGCATCCAGAAATTCCAGCAGCGCCTGTTCGCTTTCCTGGGCACCGAATCCTGAGGTATTCAGCAAATGCTGGCTGTCACTGAAAACCTGATGATGGCGCGTGAACGCCTGTTTAATCCCCGTGAGCCGAAGTTCCATCGTATGACGTCGCAGGCACTGCACGGTCACGATATGTGTGTGGCCCTGAGAAAAGAGATAGTCGCAGGCGAAATCGCCCATCGTCTGATGATCGGGGCTGACACTGTCATGGCGCATATGCCGGTCATGGCAATTGACCAGCACGCAGGGCTTGCCCATGTCAGCGGCCAATTGATGAATGTGAGGATCGTCGATACCGACCAGTAATACGGCTTCGGTTTGCGGATCGGTCATTTTGGCGATGAACAGCGCAGCATCGGCGTTTTCTTCTTCCATCGCACAATAACGGACGCGCACTTCATGATGGGCGGTGGCAGCCAGAATGCCCTGGATCACCTTGTAGTAAAAAATATCGCTGCGCACATCAAAGGCGCGGGCGGGAGCGAAAATCAAAATGTTGTTGAGCATCAGCCTGCCGGTGGAAAGGCCATCGAGAACGCCCTGAGATTTGGCACACTCAAGCACGCTGTCGCGCGCCTTGCTGCTGGTGTTATTTTTTCCGGCTAAAACCCGTGAAACGGTACTGATCGACAACCCTGTCTGGTCGGCAATTTGCTGGATATTTAACTTTCCTTTCAAACTGTGATCTCCTTCAAAATCGTCCATGCAAAAATTTTCATATCAGAAGATGTGCTTCCCGTGAGCTTTTATCCTCCCTGACTTCCCCGTGCAGTTATAGCGTGAAAGCTTTTGCAAAAAATCACGTTTCCCTCACAAATCCGGCTGCCTACTCTGCAGAAGTACCTCACATGACACATCATCTGCGGCCAGGCCGACGGGTGGGAGAACGGACATGACAATTCAAATAAATACCGGGACAGCTGCGGTTGCAGGACGCAGAAAGATAAAGGCTTTACGCTGGTGGATGCTGGCGCTGTTTCTGCTCGGCGTGACGGTCAACTACGTCACCCGAAATTCTCTGGGGTTACTGGCGGCTGAACTGAAAACCAGCCTGAACATGACCACGGAACAATATTCTTACATCGTCGCGGCGTTTCAGGCGGCGTACACCATTTTCCAGCCGTTGTGCGGCTGGCTGATTGATGTAATTGGCCTGAAGCTGGGCTTTCTGATCTGCGCCTCAATCTGGGCGGTGGTTTGTATGCTGCATGCAGGGGCGGGCAGTTGGATCCAACTCGCCGTTCTGCGCTTCTTTATGGGCAGTGCCGAAGCGGCGGCGACGCCGGCCAACGCCAAAGCGATTTCCGACTGGTTCCCGCGTAAAGAGCGTCCGGTTGCCGCAGGCTGGGCAGGCGTAGGCTTCTCGATTGGTGCCATGCTGGCCCCGCCGATTATCCTGGTCGCGCACGTGTCATTTGGCTGGCGTGGTGCGTTCCTGTTCTGCGGCGTGCTGTCGATGCTGTGGGTTCTGCTGTGGTGGAAGTTCTACCATTCACCGGAAACGCATCCGAACCTGAGCAAAGATGAACTGGCGCTGATCCGTTCAGATAACGAGCCGCAACAAACGCGTCTGCCGTTTATCAAATCGCTGAAAATTGTCTGTAAAAACAAGAAATTCTACGGTATCGCCATTCCGGCATTTCTGGCTGAGCCTGCGTGGGCGGTGTTCAGCTTCTGGGTGCCGTTGTATCTCGCCAATGAACGTGGGATGGATTTAAAACACATTGTGATGTTTGCCTGGCTGCCGTTCCTGGCCGCCGACCTCGGCAGTATTGCCAGCGGCTATCTCACTACGCTGTACCGCAAAGTGTTTGGCTGCACCCGCATTAACTCCATCGTCGCCAGCTCCGTCACCGGCGCATTTATGATGCTGTCGCTGGCGCTGGTCGCCTTGACGCAAAGCCCGTATGCCGCCATCGCCCTGATTTCCATCGGCGGTTTCGGTCATCAGGTGATTTCCTGCATGCTGAGTGCCGTCGTGGTGGAGACATTCGATAAGAGCCAGGTGGCGACAGTTAACGGCATGCGCGGTTCTTCGGCGTGGATCGCCAGTTTCCTGTTTTCACTGCTGATCGGCGCCGTTGCCGACAAAATGGGTTTCAATCCGCTGTTTATCGCGATGGGTTTCTTTGATTTGATCGGCGCAGTCTTCCTGGTTGCTCTGATCGCTGAACGCCGCAATCCGGCAAAAAGGGAGAGTCTATGAAGACGTTAAAACACTGGGAGCTTGCCGGGCAGGATGAAGCAGGCGTGGATTTGCGGGTTGATGGTAAACATCTGTTTTCTCTGCGTGTGCTGGAACAGGGTTTAATCCGCGTATTCATCCAGCGAAACGGCGAGCTTGCGCTGGATCGTACCTGGAGTATCGCACCACAAAATGATGCACCATGGGAAGGGCGTGACCGTCTGAGCAACGAAGGTTTTTCAGTGCCGGGTTATCAGCTCGAACAGGGCGACGATTGCCTGACACTGACCACTGAGGCGCTGCGCGTCACGGTGCATCAGCCGTTGTGGCTGGAGTGGGAATATAAAAATGAGGCCGGTGTCTGGCAGCCGCTGGTAAAAGATCGGAAAACCGGTGCGTATATGCTCGGCGTGAAAAACGAAGCATCGGCGCACTATCAGCTGCGTGAGGCGCAGGATGGCGTGTACGGACTGGGCGAGAAAGCCGGTGATCTCAACCGTAGCGGCCGCCGCTTTGAAATGCGTAATCTGGATGCGATGGGTTATAACGCCGCCAGCACCGATCCGCTGTATAAGCATATCCCGTTTACCCTGACGCGGCGCAATGGTGTCAGTTTTGGCGTTTTCTACGACAATCTCAGCAATGTCTGGCTTGATCTCGGCAATGAACTGGATAATTACCATCTGCCTTACCGTCGTTTCAGTGCCGAAGCGGGCGATCTGGATTACTACCTGTTTGTCGGCCCGACGTCACTCGACGTCACCAAAAAGCTGGTGCGCCTGACCGGTAAAACTACCTTTGGGCCGAAATGGAGTCTCGGTTACAGTGGCTCGACCATGTATTACACCGATGCGCCGGACGCCCAGCAACAGCTGATGAAATTCATCACGCTGTGTCAGCAACATCAAATTCCCTGCGATTCGTTCCAGCTTTCATCGGGTTACACCTCGATCGGCAACAAGCGCTACGTCTTTAACTGGAACTACGACAAAGTGCCTGAGCCGGAAGTGATGTCGAAAGCGTTTCTTGACGCTGGTATCCGTCTGGCGGCCAATATCAAACCTTGCCTGTTGCAGGATCACCCGCAATATGAACAGGTTGCTGAGCAGGGTTTATTTATCCGTGACAGCGAAAGCGACGTGCCGGAACGCTCAGTATTCTGGGATGACGAAGGTTCCCACCTCGATTTCACTCATCCTGCCGCTGTGCGCTGGTGGCAGAAAGGCGTGACGCAACAGCTGCTCGAAAAAGGCATCGGTTCGACGTGGAACGACAACAACGAGTATGAAGTCTGGGACAGCGATGCGCGTTGCCACGGTTTTGGCAAGTCTATCGCCATCAAACATATCCGTCCGGTGATGCCGCTGCTGATGATGCGTGCGTCGTTTGAAGCGCAGCAAAACTTTGCGCCGGAAATCCGGCCGTATCTGATTTCCCGCTCCGGCTGTTCCGGCATGCAGCGTTACGTGCAAACCTGGAGCGGTGATAACCGCACTAACTGGCAGACGCTGCGCTACAACACCCGCATGGGGATTGGTATGAGTTTATCCGGTTTGTATAACGTCGGGCACGACGTCGGCGGATTCTCAGGGGATAAGCCGGATGCCGAACTGTTTGTCCGCTGGGTGCAAAACGGCGTGATGCATCCACGTTTCACCATTCATTCCTGGAATGATGATCACACGGTGAATGAGCCGTGGATGTATCCGCAGGTGACGCCGCTTATTCGTGATGCCATCCGTCTGCGTTATCGCTTATTGCCTTATTTCTACACCTTGCTGTGGCAGGCTCATGCGGATGACGAGCCGATGCTGCGCCCGACATTCCTCGACCACGAGCACGACAAAAACACCTTCGCGGAAACCGATGACTTCCTGATGGGACGTGATTTGCTGGTCGCCAGCGTGGTGGATGAGGGGCAGCGTGAGCGTAATGTTTATCTGCCTGATAACGGAATGGGCTGGTGCGATTTCTATACCGGCGAATGGTTTGCGGGCGGGCAGACAATCACCCTCGACGCACCGCTGGACAGATTGCCGCTGCTGGTGCGCGCCGGTGCTGCATTGCCGCAATCTTGCCGTCTGGCGCATGTTGAGGCCAGTAAAGATATGCTGCGTGAATTGCATGTGTATCCGGCACCGGGTCAGGTGACATCGTCAGGCATGCTGTTTGAAGATGACGGCGAAAGCCATCGCTGGGAGCAGAATCATGCGCTGTGGCTGAACTGGGATATCGCCAGTGACGATCAGCGAATCAACATCACGCTGACGCAGCGCGGTGATTTCAAACCAGCGTGGAAAACCCTGAGCATTGTGCTGCCGCAAGGCGAAACGCGTGAAGTTTGGGTGAATGGCGTGAAGACAAATAACTATAATCTGTAAGCTTTTCAATCTCCTCCCCCTGCGAAGGGGGAGGATGGGGGAAACCTAACGCTTATTTAACCGCACGTTTACGCACCTTCTTCTCTACCACAATCGATTTCACTTCACTTTCAATCCAGCCATCGGCCAGACGTGTTTTCAGTGTATCGCCCGGTGCAGTCTGCGTGGTTTTCTTCAGCAACGCGCCTTGCGGCGTGGTCGTCACGCTATAGCCGCGGGCGAGTGTCGCCAGCGGACTGACGCCTTCCAGTTGCGTACAGGCAGTACCGAAACGCTGACGGCTTTCGGTCAGTTGCGATGACATCGCCTGTTGCAGCCGGTACTGAAGCTGCTGAACCCGCTGCTGGGCGCGGTGAATACGCGGCTGCGGTTGCTGTTGTGTGAGGCGTTGCTGCAAACGGTCGGTGCGGCGCAGCATCTGACGCAGCTGGTTTTGCATGGCTTCATCAAGACGACGGCGCAATTTGAACAGCGCCGTTTGCTGACGCGCCAGACGTAAATGCGGATGCTGCTGTTGCAGGCGGTGATTCAGACGCGTGAAGCGCTGCGTCAGTTGTGCGAGATAATAATCCATCGCCATTTCGAGGCGCTGCTGCTGCGACTGGATCTGGCGCAGCAATTCCAGCTGATTGCGGCTGATCAGTTCGGCAGCAGCAGACGGCGTCGGCGCACGTAAATCAGCAACAAAATCGGCAATCGTCACATCGGTTTCGTGGCCGACGGCGCTGACGATCGGAATGCGGCTGGCAAAAATCGCCCGTGCCACGCGCTCATCGTTAAAGCTCCATAAATCTTCCAGCGAACCGCCACCGCGCCCGACAATCAGGACATCGACTTCTTCCCGAGCGTTAGCCAGCTCAATGGCGCGGACGATTTGCCCCGGCGCATCCGCGCCCTGAACTGACGTCGGATAAATAATGACGGGTAACGACGGGTCGCGACGCTTTAAGACATTTAACACGTCATGCAGCGCGGCACCACTGGCGGAGGTGATGACACCCACGCATTTGGCCGGTGAAGGCAGCGGCTGTTTAAACTGCGCATCAAACAGACCTTCGGCGGCCAGTTGCTGTTTCAGCAGATCGAATTTTTGCTGCAATAAACCGTCGCCGGCTTCCTGCATACTTTCGGCAATCAGCTGATAATCGCCACGTGGCTCATATAAGGTAATGGTCGCGCGGACTAATACCTGCTGGCCATTTTGCGGGCGGAACGTTGTGCGGCGATTTGTGTTGCGGAACATGGCACATTTGACCTGAGCGCGGTCATCTTTGAGCGTAAAATACCAGTGGCCGGAGGACGGCTGAGAGAAGTTTGAAATCTCACCGGAGAGCCAGACCTGACCCATTTCGTTTTCCAGCAACTGTCGGACCGTCTGATTCAGGCGGCTTACGGTAAAAATAGGAGGCGAAGAAGGTAGCGACATGTGATCCAGATCAAATTCAAAAACAGAGACTTAATCGAACGATACTACATGCCCGCAAAAGGTAATCAAGAAGTTTTTGAAATAGTTCTGGTCGAAATGCCTACTCACCTGTATACTCCCGCTGCAATATTTTATCTTTTCCGCATCCACCTTGGTGAGATATTGCCCATGCTACGTATCGCAAAAGAAGCACTAACGTTCGACGACGTTCTCCTTGTTCCAGCCCACTCCACAGTTTTGCCTAATACTGCCGACCTCGGTACTCAACTGACCGCTAAAATCCGTCTGAATATCCCTATGCTGTCCGCAGCGATGGATACCGTGACTGAAGCGAATCTGGCGATTGCTCTGGCGCAGGAAGGCGGCCTCGGATTCATTCACAAGAACATGTCTATTGAGCGTCAGGCGGAAGAAGTCCGTCGCGTGAAGAAGCATGAAAGCGGCGTTGTTGCTGACCCTAAAACCGTCACGCCATCGACCACTTTGCGTCAGGTTAAAGAACTCACTGAAATTAACGGTTTTGCCGGTTATCCGGTCGTGACTGAAGAAAACGAACTGGTCGGTATTATTACCGGTCGTGACGTGCGCTTCGTGACCGATCTGGAACAGCCTGTCACTGCGGTCATGACGCCGAAAGAACGTCTGGTCACCGTCAAAGAAGGCGAAGCCCGCGAAGTCGTGCTGCAAAAAATGCACGAAAAACGTGTAGAGAAAGCGCTGGTGGTTGACGCGCAATTCCATCTGCTCGGTATGATCACCGTAAAAGACTTCCAGAAAGCCGAACGTAAACCGAATGCCTGTAAAGATGAGCAGGGCAGCCTGCGCGTCGGTGCAGCGGTTGGTGCGGGCGCGGGCAACGAAGAACGTATCGATGCGCTGGTTGCTGCCGGTGTTGACGTCCTGCTGATCGACTCCTCTCACGGCCATTCCGAAGGCGTTCTGGAACGTATCCGCGCAACCCGCGCAAAATACCCGGATCTGCAAATCATTGGCGGTAACGTTGCGACTGGCGCAGGTGCTCTGGCATTGGCGAAAGCAGGCGTGAGCGCGGTGAAAGTCGGTATCGGTCCTGGCTCCATCTGTACCACCCGTATCGTGACCGGCGTGGGTGTTCCGCAAATTACCGCCGTTTCTGACGCGGTTGAAGCGCTGGAAGGCACCGGTATTCCGGTTATCGCTGACGGCGGTATCCGCTTCTCCGGCGACATCGCAAAAGCTATCGCTGCCGGCGCAAGCTGTGTGATGGTCGGCGGGATGCTGGCGGGTACTGAAGAATCTCCGGGCGAAATCGAGCTGTATCAGGGCCGTTCATACAAATCTTACCGCGGCATGGGTTCTCTGGGCGCGATGTCCAAAGGCTCTTCAGACCGTTACTTCCAGACTGATAACGCTGCTGACAAACTGGTACCGGAAGGTATCGAAGGTCGCGTGGCGTATAAAGGCCGTCTGAAAGAGATCATCCACCAGCAAATGGGCGGTCTGCGCTCCTGTATGGGGCTGACCGGTTGTGCTACCATCGACGACCTGCGCACCAAGGCTGAGTTTGTCCGCATCAGCGGTGCCGGGATCCAGGAAAGCCACGTACATGACGTGACGATTACCAAAGAGTCACCGAACTACCGCATGGGATCCTGACCCTAAAGACAGCGAGCTAAAGGCTCGCTGTCTGCTTTTAAGATTGTTAGAAAATTTAACCTGTTGTTTTAACGCTTTTATTGCTTTCTGGAAAACGCCCCCTCATGAGCGAAAATATTCACAAGCACCGTATCCTGATCCTCGATTTCGGCTCCCAGTACACCCAACTTGTTGCGCGCCGCGTGCGTGAACTGGGTGTCTATTGCGAACTCTGGGCCTGGGACGTAACCGAAGCCCAAATCCGCGAATTCAATCCGAACGGGATCATCCTGTCCGGCGGCCCGGAAAGTACCACCGAGCATGACAGCCCGCGTGCACCAGACTATGTCTTCGAAGCCGGTGTACCGGTTCTGGGCGTCTGCTACGGCATGCAAACCATGGCGATGCAGTTAGGCGGCCATGTTGAAGGCTCTAACGAGCGCGAATTTGGTTATGCGCAGGTTGAAGTTCAGACTGAAAGTGCGCTGATCCGTGACATTCAGGATGCCCTGAGTGAGAACAACAAACCGTTGCTCGACGTCTGGATGAGCCACGGCGATAAAGTGACGGCCATCCCGTCTGATTTTGTGACCGTTGCCAGCACTGAGACTTGCCCGTTTGCCATTATGGCCAACGAAGAAAAACGCTTCTACGGTGTGCAGTTCCACCCGGAAGTGACGCATACCCGTCAGGGCCTGCGTATGCTCGAACGTTTCATCATGGATATCTGCGAGTGCGAAGCCCTGTGGACGCCGGCAAAAATCATTGAAGATGCCGTTGAACGTCTGCGTGTGCAGATTGGCGACGATCATGTGATCCTCGGCCTGTCCGGTGGCGTTGACTCTTCCGTGACCGCCATGTTGCTGCACCGCGCCATTGGCGACCGTCTGACTTGCGTGTTCGTCGATAACGGTCTGCTGCGTCTTAACGAAGCAGATCAGGTGCTGGAAATGTTCGGTGACCGTTTCGGTCTGAACATCGTTCATGTCGCTGCGGAAGAGCGCTTCCTGTCTGCGCTGGCAGGCGTTGATGAACCTGAGGCCAAACGTAAAATCATCGGCCGCGTCTTTGTTGAAGTGTTCGATGAAGAAGCCTGCAAGCAGGATGAAGTGAAATGGCTGGCGCAGGGCACCATCTACCCTGACGTGATTGAATCCGCAGCCTCGGCCACCGGTAAAGCGCACGTGATCAAATCGCACCACAACGTGGGCGGTTTGCCGAAAGAAATGAAACTGGGTCTGGTTGAGCCGCTGAAAGAACTGTTCAAAGACGAAGTACGTAAAATCGGTCTGGAACTCGGCCTGCCGTATGACATGCTTTACCGTCACCCGTTCCCGGGGCCGGGTCTGGGCGTTCGCGTGCTGGGCGAAGTGAAGAAAGAATACTGCGACCTGCTGCGTCGCGCCGATGCTATCTTCATCGAAGAACTGCATAAAGCCGACCTGTATAACAAAGTCAGCCAGGCCTTCACCGTCTTCCTGCCTGTCCGCTCCGTTGGTGTGATGGGCGATGGCCGTAAATACGACTGGGTCGTTTCTCTGCGTGCAGTAGAAACCATCGATTTCATGACCGCGCACTGGGCACACCTGCCGTACGATTTCCTTGGCCGCTGCTCCAATCGCATCATCAACGAAGTCGACGGTATCTCCCGCGTTGTCTATGATATCTCGGGCAAACCACCGGCAACGATTGAGTGGGAATGATTTCGCGTCTGGCAACAGCCTGCACGTTAAAGCAATAAATACCTCTAAGCCCGCGTAAATGCGGGCTTTTTGATATCTGTCAGATATCAGACGGCTGTTTCAACCTTATCATGTGATTCTTTCCATAGTTTATTCAACTGTACCTGTACTATCTTTAACCGGTGGTGCAAAACGATGCAGTGCTAATGGACGACGGATATCTATCGTAAAGGTAGTCGTACTCACTCTTATATTCAGGCCTTATAGTTTCTCTATGGAATCGAATCCTCACGCGCCGTTGGCCAGTTTTATTGATCTCATGATGGATGCTGTTTTTGCGGTTGATGCCCATGCCAATATCGTTTTTGCGAGTGCATCATGCGAACGTATCTTTGGCTATACGCCGAAAGAAATGATCGGCAAAAACATGTTTGACATGATGCTGCCTGAAGATCGGGAAATAACCCGAAACTCGGTGGTGGGGATCATGTCTGGCAATCCTCAGTTTCATTTTGAGAACCGTTACATTCATAAGAATGGACAAGTAGTCAACATCATGTGGACGGCACGCTGGTCACCGGCTGATCAATTGCGCATTGGTGTTGCCCGAGATATTACCGAACGCAAACGATCCGAATTGTTGCAGTCTGCGCTTTATTCTATTTCTGAAGCTGCACATACCGCCGAAGATTTACTCAAGTTATTCCAGCGTATTCATGAGATCGTCGGCACGCTGCTGCCCGTCGATAATTTCTCGGTGACGCTCTACGATGATGAAACCGGTAAACTTAGCTTCCCTTATCATGTGGATCAGTTTCTGCCGAGGCCAGACCCCTTTACCCTGATCCCAGGTACGTTCTACGCAGAGATTATTCATACCGGTCTGCCGCTGCTGCTCACACCTGAAACGATGGTTGCCCGCATGGAAGAATTGCGGGTCTCTTTTGGCATGAATCCATTCTGCTGGCTGGGTGTTCCGCTCAAGTCGCATAAGGGCACGATTGGCGTGCTTATGGTCAAAAGCTACCCGGGTGGTGTGTGCTACAACGAACAGGATCAGGAGTTACTGCAGTTCGTTTCGACTCAAATAGCGACTGTCATTGAGCGTCAGCAAATGCAGGCTCGGCTGCAGTATATGGCGCAGTATGATCCACTGACCGACCTCCCGAACCGTGGTTTTTTGCATGACCGCCTGAAAGTCGCGCTCTCAACAGCACGTCGGGAGCAAGGTCAGTTGTCGCTGTTGTACATTGATCTCGACAAATTTAAACAGGTTAACGATACGCTTGGCCATGGTATTGGGGATTTACTGCTGCAGGGGGCCGCTGCGCGCCTGAAGTTGTGTGTGCGCGAATCGGACACCGTCGCTCGTGTCGGCGGCGATGAGTTTGTGATTTTGCTTCAGGGGGTTTCCTTACCCGCGTCTGCTCGGGTAGCAGAGAAAATCCGTGACGCTTTCAATCCTCCTTTTACCCTGGAAGGCCACAGTTTGACCATCACGCCCAGTATCGGAATCGCACTCTATCCGGAGCATGGTAACGATGAACGTCAGCTTCTCGAATATGCCGACAACGCCATGTATTTAGCCAAAAACGGCAAAGCGCATTGAGAAAATAGCGATCAAATGGGAATAAGTTTTAGAGACATCTGCTATTTAAAATCCACAAAACGCCAGTGTGATTAAATTATCCACTGGCATTTTTTATGCCTGAAATTCTCTCAGATCGTTATTTCAAATGCGCCGCAAACCCATTTTTCTCCGGCGCAATTTCCGGTTTCAATATCAGTGACGGAATAGCGTAATCGCCGCCATTCTGCTGGCGGAATGAAATGGGTGTCGCGCTTTCTAATGTATCCAGCCGGTGAGACATCTCCGCGCAAATTTGCGCATAGCGGGTTTCATCCATGCGTCCGGTGCGGTAGAACACCAGCGGCGGCAGTACGCTGAAGCCCGGATAGTGCAGGATGCCGTGATGGATCGGGAACAGCAGCTCGTCGATAGGGCCATTAATCCCACGCGCACTGTAATGCGGTTCCCACCCGCCGGTCGTGACCATCAGCATGGCGCGTTTACCGGCCATTTTGCCTTCTCCGTAACGGTCGCCCCAGTGCGTGTCGGAATGTTCACCGACACCGTAAGCAAATCCGTAGGCATAAACGCGTTCCACCCAGCCTTTCATAATCGCGGGCATTGAAAACCACCATAGCGGGAACTGAAATATCACGGTATCAGCCCACTGTAATTTTTCCTGTTCGGCGCCAATGTCATGGCTTTGCGTGCCATTCTGGTAAGCGCGCTGTGAATCCTGCGAAGGTTGAAAAGGCCCTGGTGAAGGCTCGGTGTTATCTCCGGCATCCAGCGCAGCTTTCCATTGCATGGCATACAAATCCGATATCTGCACATTGTGCCCGGCGGCCTGCAGGTGACTGACCGCAAAATCTTTCAGCGAGCCGTTCAGTGATTGTGATTCAGGGTGGGCATAGACGATCAATACATTCATGACGAATTCTCCGCTAAGTGGTAAACGCAGAGTAGGTTGTTGTCAGGTATAGTTGAAATGAATTGATCATATAGCAGGTATAGCGATGAGTAATTTCGGCCGTTTGGATCTCAATTTGTTGCTGACGCTGGATGTCCTGCTCGCCGAGCAAAACGTCACGCGTACGGCGCAACGCCGTAATCTTTCACAACCTTCAGTCAGCGTTCAGCTCGCGAAGTTGCGGGAATTTTTTGATGACCCTTTGCTGCTGCCGGGTCCACGGGGGATGCGTCCGACCGCGCGTGCTGATGAATTACGTGAGCCGCTGCGACGGGCACTGGCCGCGCTGGACCAGGCCGTGTCTGCGGGTGAAGTGTTTGACCCCTCGACGGCAAAGAATACCTGGAATCTGGGGGCGGCAGATTATGGCGAATCGACCATTGTGCTACCCGCGTTACGGGCATTACGTAGAGCCGCACCTTCTGCACGGCTGGCTATTTTTGAAACGTCACCTGCGCGGATTATCCGCAAAATGGAGCAGGGTACGCTGGATCTCGCATTCCATACCGGCGAGGCGGTGATGAATGGCCTGCACAGCCGATTATTGTTTGCTGAACGTTATGTTTTGGTGAGCAGAAAAGGACATCCGCAGGTTAAAGGCGAGATATCGCGTTCAGCGTTTTGCGCACTGGAACATGTGATCGTTTCACCTGATGGTGGGGGTTTCTATGGCAATACTGACATCGCGCTGGCGGCCACTGGATTATCGCGCCGCGTCGTCATGTCCGTGCCGCATTTCCTGTTTGTCGTTCAGGTGCTGATGACCACTGATCTGGTGGCGATGTTGCCGGAACGTCTGGTACGTGGAAATCCTGCTTTGCAGGTTACTACACCGCCGCTGGATGTTTCGGGGTTCGAGATGTACATGGTCTGGCACGAGCGCGCTCATCGTGATCCTGCACATCAGTGGCTGCGTGAGTTTATCGCTGATTCAGTCTGAAAAAAGGCAGCCTTACGACTGCCTGTGTCTGAAGGTGCGGAAAACCGGAACTTATTCGTTGAACAGCTTGGTATCATTCGCCAGGCTATCTACCACAACTTTTAAATCGTTGGCGGTAACTTTCTGTTTATCATTAGAAACTTGTTTACCGAATCCTTTACGCACGACTTTGATCACCGGTTTGCCAGTACTGGCGTCGATCAGCTCACCTTCGAAATACACTTCAGTATCACGCGTGCGGTGGCCTGTCGCGGTTTGAGTACCGGCAATAACCAGCGCGACCGGGACGACTTCATAGAACTGCAAACCTTCTGCCGACGTGTTCACACCGGTGATCGCACCTTTGAAAATCAATGTGCGCGGCCCTGCGTGATCTGTCAGTGGCAGGCGCTCTGCCAGTGCAGGTTTCATGCGGCTGTTGGCGTAATCCAGCACCCCCTGCAAGGTGGTTTTGTCGATCTGCGCCGTAGGCTGCGGTTCCGGGTAGAATTTAATCGGTTCGTATTTGATGTAAGAATAATTTTCTTTCTTAAACGAAGGATCGATCCAGCGCAGAACCGGATTTCCCCCAGCCGTTTTCACTTCCTTAAGGCCGGAATAATCGCCTAAAAAACCTGAGTATTTTTCCGTCTTGGTAATGTGGCTGGTACAACCGGCCAGGAACAGTGCGCCAGTCACTGCGGCGATCTGCATCAGTTTTATTGTTTTCATTCGTACCCTCGAAATATTTTAAGGAAGACCAAGTATGTATAGCACCGCTGCGGAATTTAACCTCTTAACGACAAAGAAAAATTGATATTCATCAGGATCGCGAAAATACAGTTCTGTGAGGTAATCATTTCTTCCTTAATTATTTTTTTGATGAATGAAACAAATAGTATTCACCTTTTGGACTGTCCCCCGTAGAGATGATGTTCCAGCCTTTTGACAGATAAAAAGCAACTGATTTTTTACTCTTTACTAAGCATTTCAGCGATCCCTGACGGGTAAACGCTTCTTCCGCAGCCTGAAGCAATGCTGAACCTGCACCGGTTCCCTGATATTGCGGATCAACAAACAGGTTATGCAGGAAATTTTCCTGAGTGAAAATTGAGGCGAATCCCAGTAAATGTCCGTCACGTTCTGCCACCAGAATCGTCTCGCCGATCACTGCGCGGTCAAAATCTTCCAGCTGAAAATCGTCTTCCAGCCATGTCCAGGTATGCTTGCGTGAGGCCAGATACAACGTGCGTAAAAACGGGCGGTCTGCTTCTTCATAAGGACGGATCTTGAGAGTTGATGGCAAAACGTAATCTCCCTGAAAGCCAATTCTTAAAAAATAATTTCCGCATCTACTGATAGTGAGGATACGAAGGAGAAGACGTTATACTATCTATAACTTACTAATTTTTAAATGCATAATTCCAGGCTGGCCCGTAAATTTTGAATGAGAATGTTGCCTCTAGTGGCTTTTCATCTATAAATGCTTGGACACCTTCATTATCTTTGCTGTTTGATTCTTCCGGTCCATACACTGTCCCATTATACATAGGATAAGGGTTGGGTTTTTTATAGGCATACCAGGTAATTGCGTTTCCCTGAATACTATCATGTGATGATAATCTGAGTTTATACATTGATCCTTTTATTAGAACTGTTGGTTTAAAATTAAAAGTGACCCAAGTATTATCGTGAATTTTGTTTATGCTTAATTTGCTTTGCGCTATCACATTATCTGAGTTATCAACTATTTCCAGTGACAGTATTCCGGTGTTTATTCTTGCATAGGTGGCGAGATTCAGATCAACCCTTTCTACAGAATTGTATTGTGCAATAAAACTTTGCTCAAACAAGTGGTCTTTTGTGAGTTCGCCTACTACTGTATTGATACTGGTTTGTCCAAAATAGGGGTGAATCATATTGCTTACTGAAGGATATAATGCAGGATAAAAGGAAAGTAGAGTCGTAAATGATATTAAGATACTTAGCGAAAGTCTTATGAAATTTATTTTTATACCATGGATAACGAGGGCGTAAACGATGACCATAGCAGGTAAAAAACCAAAAAAATAACGAGCTTGCATAGCGCCTGGATATCCAGTTTTAACATTTAAACGATAAATTGTAATGAAATAAAATCCTATGAATAATAAAAATGAAATTGCACTTAATGCAATGAAGCGCCATTGTGGAGAGCGATCTTTTATTTTTCTATAAATAGCGATGACACAAAATATTGGCAACAGGCTTAAGGTCAGGCCCAGAAGTTGTCGTCTGATGTCCCAGTCATCGAATGATTTATGTCCATATGGTGTTAGTAATGTATTTAAATTTGACTGGTAAAAAGCAGTAATGTACTCCATTTTTGTAAAGCGTGGTGCGTCAGGATTAGCGGCGTGGAACCAATCACTTGGATCACCCTGAGGTGCCGGGAAAAACTTTCCATAAGTGAGCAGCATGAAAACATAATAGGCCACAACACATAATATTGAGAGGGTTATGTAAATAAAATCTGCGCGTTTCAATTCATTGCATTTGATGAGCAGTCTTTTGTTTTCTATAAGGATGAATATAAAAAGAATACAAACAACAGATAAAGCACCAGTGGCCTTTGTCAAAGAAACGATAATTCCGCCAATTAATATATAATGCAATGTATGTCTGACAGAATGATAATTATAGTAGAGGCTGAGACCATAAAATACCAGAGCACATCCTAAAATCATAAGAGGGTCATTATTTATCGAAGCGCTAAGCAAGATAAACATAGGTATACTGACGAGTACCAGCATTGAGAGAATAGCAGATTCATTATTTACTTTAAAAGATTTTAGGCTTTTATATATGAAGATTAGCGTAAGTGAAGATATGAAGAAATTGATAATGCGTAAAGACTTATAAAGAGGCGAGCTTAGTAAAGTTGCGATATTATCTATCATTCCCGCAATGATATAATAAAGTGCTGGGTGCTCGAGTCTGTTCAACTTTACAGAACCATATGATTTTCCAGATATATAATCAGGGAAGCCGTGTTTGGCAACATCAAGAACATATCCGAGATGCGGGTTTTCATCAGGAAACAACCCTAAGTCAGTGTTTAAATAGTAGCCAGTGCAAAGGATGAAAAAAATCACAAACACAAGCAGGGCCATTTTATCTTTATTTAACAGGCTCATGACTTTTATCCTTTTTGATATTCAATAGCGTGTATACATAGAAATAGAATACGACATCCCCGAGAACGGTGACAAAACGCCCTAATACCACGGCTAGCAACAATTCAGACTCTGGGATAATAGATCGCAGACAAAAAACAATAACTAACTCTCTTATGCCCACTCCTGCTGGCGCTCCCGGAGTGATTAACCCTACAAGCCATGCAATGGTATATGCGCCAAATATATAAATATAGTAGTTTAATGGTATTCGTTCTTTGAATGAAATTTCTGTTAAAATAAAAGTAAATATTATTGCAGACAGAGAAAGAAATAGTAGTTGCAATAAGAATGCATACGAAAGTTGCTTACTAAAAAATACTTTAATTACAGCGAAGGTTATGATGATGCTTAAGACGGTAATCATTACCCCTATAACTTGCGGTATGACGGGGAATATTATTGGTATAATGAGAAATATAGAGGTACTACCTGCTATTGCTATCAATATTAATTCATAAAAATTTGATTTTAAAACTTGCCTGGAAGGGTATCCTGAAGCCATTGCTATAGCTTGTCTTCCCGCTATATGAAAAATATTCCCGGGAATATATTTAGCAAGCTGAGATATCCCATAAGTTCTGATTGCCCACCTTTTTTCGACAGAAATAGTCAAGTGAAGTAAGATGCTTTTCCATGCAATAGCAAGTAACAAATTTATTATGCCATAGCATATGGCCATAAACCCAATCAATAACCAAGAGACAGGAGGTAAAGATTGAATGTCCGCTTTTTGCCAATAATTATGGAGGCGTGCTACGACAAAAATGACGCCGATTATTGCCAATCCGCTACCCAGGATATTAAGTGCGATATTTATCGTCGATTTATTAAATTTTAACGCTGGCGACATAAAATCATTGTCCATGGTAATGGGCTTTTCACTTCAACAATAATGAAGTGTTTATCAACTAATTCTATGAATGATTTTTTTGACCAGTGTTGTAAGTGACCGGGAGTGTTTCCAATATCCTTAACATATTTCCCACGGGCAAGGTTAAGTACTCGCCACAAAGGCTCTCTGGGAACACTTAATATGACATAATTATCGGCTACTTTTTTTATTGCCTTTAAGCCTGCTTCAGGATCTTCCAGATGCTCCAGCACCTCGCAACAGACAATCAGCTCCGCAGAATCCTCAGATTTATTGAGGTCATAAATACTTCTTGTTTTGAATAATGAAGCGGGCAAATTTTCTGAGGATGAGTTTTCTTGTGCAATACTAATAATTTGTTGTGAAAAGTCACACCCCCTCGCATCAATTCCCTCTTTATTCCACTTAAGAACCCAATATCCTTCGCCACATCCAACTTCATGGATCGTCTGAGGATCAACGGTTGCAACAAGTCCTGAAAGAGAATTCTCGAACCCTTTCATCATCCAGCGTACTATTGGATTTTTAGAAGCATATTTATTGTAATTATTACCTACAACAATACCATCTTCAGTTTTACCACCAGCAATTTTTATAGCCATCATTTTTCCTATTGTAATAATTTTCTAGTTTTATAATTGATCTTTTTCAGGTGGATAATTTTTTTTTGCCAAAGGTTGAGGATTTCTGTTGTGCAGTTGTGCGGTTTTAAATCTTAAATCTTCAAGTAATGTTCTGTTAGCAGAAAGCAAATCTGCAACGAATGCAATCAGCAAGGTCTGAAATCCCATCCCCAACAAGATAGATGCCAAAATTAGAGACTGTATATTTCCTGTGCCATCTCCCGTAAAGTATTTGAATAAGAAACGTAGTCCGATCAAAAATCCAATGGTGAAAAGTGTCAAGCCAATGGTTCCAAAAAATCTGAATGGACGATAGATCACGAATATTCTTATAATTGTGATTACGCTTCTTTTGATATATGAAAATGTACTTTTCACCAGTCGGGAAGGGCGTAAGTCATCATTTACTCTGATAGGTACGGATGTAATAGAGATGTTTTTCTGTCCGGCTTGGATAATAGTTTCAAGGGTATAAGTATAATTACTGAAAACTATAAGCTTTTGAGCCGTTTCGCGGTTAATTGCACGAAAACCACTGGGCGCGTCAGGAATATCCGTTTTACTGGCCGTCCGCACAACCCAACTCCCTAGTTTTTGAAGTAATTTCTTCAAAGGTGAGAAGTGTTCAATTGCCTGAATTGGACGTTCCCCAATAACAAATTCTGCCTGTGACGAGAGTATTGGGGCAACTAATTTCGGAATATCATCTGCATTATATTGATTATCGGCATCAGTATTGACGATGACGTCGGCACCAAATTTTAAACAGGCATCAATTCCTGTCATGAATGCATAAGCCAGGCCTTTATTGGTCTTATGCCTGACTATGTGGTCTACGCCATTTTTCCTGGCCACGTCGATGGTATCGTCTGAGCTGCCATCATCAATAATCAGCCATTCAACGCTATCAAAGCCTTCAACATGCCGGGGCAAGGCATTCAGAGCAATAGCCAACGTGCCACCTTCATTAAAGCAAGGTATTTGTATAATTAATTTCACATCACATTCCTCTGCTAACGCTGATGTATATTATTCATGAATTTAATATAATCATTTCAATAAGTAAAAGCACTTATAGATATTCTTAAGCATATATAAAACCAGACGGTATTTGATATAGATTAGCAGGTATATGTGATGCTTGTGGCAAAAATAACATATTAATGAAAAGCCGCCTTAGTAAGGGTATTCCTGTCAAACCAATGGATATGTTAATACTGTCCTATTAGAGAACAGTGGTTTTTAACGCATTTCCTGATTGATCTTCTGACCTCCGCCGCCAATAATGTTCCCTTGACTCGGGGTGCCCGCTGCAAAGCAGGGCTGAGATTTTACCCGTATTACCTGATCTGGATTATGCCAGCGTAGGGAAGTCAGGTATCTCTCCTGATACCGCCTTCCTGAGTGCCGGTGGGGAGATTTATGAATACCCGACCTACCTTCTTGCCCGGCGCCTTAGCCGCCACTTCTCTGAAACGACTCCGCCTTTCAGCGCCGCTGGTTCACTGCCTGACCAACGACGTGGTGCAATCTTTTACCGCCAATGTCCTGCTGGCGCTGGGTGCATCTCCGGCGATGGTGGTTGATCCCGCCGAAGCGGCGCAATTTGGCGCCATTGCTGATGCCTTATTGGTGAACGTCGGCACGCTGACACATCCCCATGCCGATGCGATGCGGGCGGCTATTCACGCAGCCAGTCAGGCCGGAAAGCCCTGGGTGCTGGATCCGGTTGCTGTCGGCGGTCTGAGCTGGCGTACAGAATTCTGTCGTGAAATCATCACACTTAAACCTGCCGCAATCCGCGGTAATGCCTCGGAAATCCTGGCTCTCAGCGGCCTCAGTGCGTCCGGGCGGGGCGTGGACAGCGGTGATGATTCCCTTTCTGCCTTACCTGCCGCACAGCAACTGGCGCGGGAGACCGGCGCGGTAGTGGCTGTGACGGGTGAAACCGATTACGTCACCGACGGGATGCGCAGTTGGGCGGTGGCTGGCGGACATCCGATGATGACCCGCGTGGTGGGTACCGGATGCGCATTATCTGCGGTGGTGGCGGCCTTTGTGGCTTTGCCGGGTGATCGCCTGGATAACGTGGCCGCCGCCTGCCGGGTGATGTCCTGTGCCGGCGAGCGCGCCTGTGCGGTCGTGAAGGGGCCGGGCAGTTTCACGCCTGAATACTTCGATAATCTGTATTTAATGGGCGAGGAATGGCTGAATGGCGAGGAAATACAATGAAACGTATTAATGCACTGACGATTGCAGGCACAGATCCGAGTGGCGGGGCGGGGATCCAGGCG
Source organism: Rahnella aceris (assembly GCF_011684115.1). NCBI lineage: Bacteria > Pseudomonadati > Pseudomonadota > Gammaproteobacteria > Enterobacterales > Yersiniaceae > Rahnella > Rahnella aceris. The sequence goes on from NZ_JAADJV010000001.1 coordinate 189,121, forward strand.
GATTTGAAAACCTTCTCGGCGCTGGGTGCGTACGGCACCAGTGTGATCACCGCGCTGGTGGCGCAGAACACCCGTGGTGTGCAGTCGGTCTATAACATTGAGCCCGGTTTCGTTTCAGCGCAGCTCGATTCCGTACTGAGCGATGTGCGGATCGACAGTGCGAAAATCGGCATGCTGGCGAACAGTCAGATTGTGGAGGCGGTTGCGGAGCGACTCAGACATTATCAGCCGCCGTTTGTGGTGCTGGATACCGTGATGCTGGCGAAAAGTGGCGATCCGTTACTGCTGCCGGAGGCCGTGGATGCCGTGCGTCGTTTGCTGATCCCGCAGGCTTCCATTATTACGCCAAATCTGCCCGAAGCGGCGGCGTTACTGGACTGTGCGGTGGCGGCGAATGAAACCGAAATGCGTGAGCAGGGAGAAGCCTTACTGGCGATGGGATGTGGTGCCGTGCTGATGAAAGGGGGACATCTGAGTGATGAGGAAAGCCCTGACTGGCTGTTTGTGACCGGTTCCCGTGAGCGGTTTACTGCGCCGCGTGTGAATACCCGACATACCCATGGCACCGGTTGCACGCTGTCGGCCGCGCTGGCCGCGTTACGTCCGCGTCATCACAACTGGGCCGATACGGTACGCGAAGCCAAAGCCTATTTACAGCAGGCGCTGATGCAGGCCGACTCACTGGAAGTCGGCCACGGTATCGGGCCTGTGCATCATTTCCACCGCTGGTGGTAACCGCGGATTATGCCTGGTGCTGGGTTTCGCTCAGCGCCTGTTCAACCTGATGAAATTTCGTCAGCGCCTTTTGCAAATGAACGGCATCAAACGGGTTCAGCGGATAGAATTTTTCTTCTTTACGCGGGCGCAGCATGACGCGGATTTTAGTTGCTGACATCCGTTCAAACAGATAGCTGGCAATATCGTCGTTCTCCTCGTCCTGCCACGACAGCAGCAATGCCGCATGCTCACCGCTGCGGCGGCCAATAAATTGTCCGTGTGACCACAGCCCTTCAAATTCGCCATCCTTTTGCAGTTTTTTGCCACTGAACCACGGTGATTCAGCCAGCGTCAGGAGGGCTTGCGGCGTGATATCCGCATACAACTGGCGCCACTGCGGGCGGTTGTTATCCATCTGCCAGCAGGCCATGCCGAGATAATCGTTCAGTTCACGCCAGTCCTGTTCCAGTTTCTCCCTGAGTTCAGGATCCTGCACATGCATGAACTGTTGCAGGCCGGTCGCCTGCTCACCCAGCTTGTTATAGGCAATAACGGTCATGGTGCGGGGCTTACGGCGGAATGTGACCCACAGCAGCACTTTGGGGATGCGGAAAGTGATGGCCTGAACGGTGAGTTTGTAACGGTTGCCACGTGACATCACCAGGCCGCTGGAAGTGCCCCGTTTGTCCTGATAATTTCTCACCAGTACCACGCTGTTCTGTCCCATCCAGCCCGTGACGTAATGTTCTTTTTCGCTTTCTGCCACGTCCAGATCGTGAACGATCTGGGTGATTTTCTCGTTATCGAGCTGGGAGAGGGACAGTGACTGATCGGCACTGTAGTAGCTTTTTTTCAGGGCGGCTGCGGCTGGCATAAAAGTATCCACGATATTGATGTGGTTTACAGCTTACACCAAGTTGTCATACAGATTTTAGGGATAACCCGCAAAATTTGATCGCTGTCGTTCACTGTTTGTGTATTACAACGTCCTTTTACTTACTCGGCATCAAACCAGTCACTGTTCTGTTCGGCAATCGGGGTAATGGTGGAAATCATTTCCTGCAAATGAATGCGGATAGCTTTTTCAGCGGCGTCCGGGTCATGCGCTTTCAGCCCGTCAAAAATCGCATAATGTTGTGCAATCAGATTTTCCGGCGGTGACACTTTACTGAGTGTCAAAAAGCGCACGCGATCCATTGTCGCTTTGATGTGCTCGACGGTTTCCCATGCCAGGCGGCAGTCGATGATCTGCGCAATCGTGCGGTGGAACTCATCATCCAGCAACAGGAATTCCTGCGTTTGCTGACTCTTTGCCGCCAGAGTCTGACGCTCAAGATTATGTTCGAGCAAGGCCAGATCTTTATCGGTGGCGACCATGGCTGCACGGCGTACCACGGCGGTTTCGACTGCTTCGCGAATGAAGCGTCCGTCGGCAACCCGCTTGGAGGAAATTTTCATTACATAGGTGCCGCGTTGCGGTAAAACCTGAACCAGCCCGGCTTCGGCCAGTTTGATAAAAGCTTCGCGAACCGGCTGGCGGGACACATTAAAGCGTGTGGAAATTTCTTTCTCCGACAGGAATGCCCCCGGCGCGATGGCACAGGTGACGATGTCCTGACGCAAGGTGCGATAAATCTGCTGATTAACCGGCACATTACTGAGAAATTCAAAGGAGTCTGTCATGGGCAAAAGTTGTCTTTAAAGTCGGGAAACGACAATACTAACATGAGTTTTCTGATGTTTTTGAGATTGTTAGCGCAAGCTTTCATCAAATTATTGGGAGTTTATATGCTCCCGGCAATACAGCTTTTTATAGGCCGCGGGTGTGATACCCAGCAGTTTACGAAATACCCGGCGAAAATACGCCACATCGTTAAACCCCGTCAGGCGTGCCACGTCCGCCACATTGCCGGTATTGGCCAGTAACAGCTTTTCTGCTGCAGCGACACGTTGTTTATGCAGCGCATCCGTCAGCGTCATCTGAAAGATCAGGCGGAAAACCCGCCCGAGATAATCCGCGTTACAGTGCAGCCGCTGCGCCAGCTCAGAGGCCCCCAGTGGCAGATGAAACTGTGTGGTGATCAGCTGACGGGCTTTGTAGGCCAGCGCCACGCCGGGGCCGCCGGGTTCGACATTCTCCGGCCAGGCGCGCGAGACTTCCTCTAACAGCAAAATCAGGAACAGCTCAAGAGAATTACCGCCGCGTTCCTGTTCATATAAAAATAATCTGAACAGCGTTAACAGGGTTTCACTGTCCCTGACTTTACAATGCTGTGGAATATTTAGCTGTAAAGAGGGACTATTTTGCTGTGGTTTAATGATTGCTATATCTTCCACAATATCAAAATGCAGCCAGTAAAATTTTAAATCGGGATCAAAGGTTGTGACGCCTTTATGTTCCCTGCCGGGAAATAACAGTAAACTTTCTCCTGTATGCAAATCAAAACGCGTATTTTCTTCCTGTAAAGACAACGAGCCACGGACGACATAAATTAATTCGTGCGAACTCAGACGTCGGGTCGGATGTGTGCCAATTCCTCTGGAAATGAACAGGCCACCGTTTTGCACTTTAACCGGGTAATTTACGGAGAACGCGAGCATTTCAGGCATTTTAAGGCACTCATCAGGCAAGTTTTGCCTGACAGTAGCACAGGAAACGTGCACCACCAGCCGGGCATGAAGAGGTTTTGATCTGCTTCACAGATTCTGGGTGTGAGTCGGAATTGTCCCGTTTAACTACTTTTCTCTCCTCTTGTTGGCATGAGAACCCTATGCCAGATTTATGGCGTACCTTATTTCATCTCAGGGCTGATACGAATAATTAGCCTTATTCATTGTGTTCCTACAGCTTATAAATAACGATATAAAAGCGAGGAAAGATAATGCCAACAGATTCAGTTAATACAGGCTCTGCACCGGTAAACGGTGAGGACAGAATACTTTCTGCTAATGCCAAACTTTCTGTCAGTGAAAAAATCGGTTATGGATTAGGTGATGCCGGTGGCACGATAATTACCTGTCTTATCACCAGTTTTCTGACATTCTTTTATACCGATGTTTTCGGGCTGACACCTGCGATTGTCGGTACGCTGTTTATTTCGCTGCGTGTGATTGACGCGATTTCCGATCCGCTGATGGGCATTCTGGCTGACCGCACGCAAAGCCGCTGGGGACGTTTTCGTCCCTGGCAGTTATGGATCGCGTTGCCTATTGGCGTGGTCGGATTTCTCACTTTTACGGTACCCGGCCTGAGTGGCGATGCCAAAATTGCCTACGCCTTCTTCACCTATTTCCTGCTCTCCGTGTCCTATACGGCAATCAACGTGCCGTACTGCGCGCTGATTAACACCATGACCACTGATCATCGCGAAGTGATGTCTTGTCAGTCGTGGCGCTTTGTACTGTGCGGCGTGGCGGGCTTTATGGTTTCCGTCGGGCTGCCGTGGCTGGTGCAGGTGTTGGGTAAAGGCAATGCGGCGGTGGGATATCAGCAGGGCGTAGGGTTGCTTTGCGCGGTTGCTGTGGTGATGTTCCTGTGGTGCTTCTTCACGGTACGCGAACGCCTGCCCCTTGCACTGCTCGGGCAATTCAGCGTTAAGGAACACATTCGCGGCATGCTGAAAAACGATCAGTTGCTGCTGGTTTTACTGATGTCTTTCCTGCTGATCAACGTGTTCAATCTGCGTGGCGGCGGCTACATGTATTTCATCACTTATGTGCTGAAAGGCGGGGCGGGCTACGCCTCTATGTTCTTCGGCATGGTAACGCTGGCATCCATTCTTGGCGCGGTGATCGTCAATCAGCTGACCAAATTTATCGACAGCGTGCGGCTGTATATGTTGACTAATCTGGTACTGGCGGTGTTTTCCCTGATGCTGTGGTTTGTCCCTGCCGGTGAACATTATCAGACGCTGTGGCTGGGTATCATCTTTGTACACTGTGTGATCCTCGGGTTCACCTTGCCGCTGCACTTTTCCATCATGGCGTTCGCCGACGATTACGGGCACTGGAAAAATGGTATCCGTTCCTCCGGCATGAACTTTGCCTTCAATCTGTTCTTTATCAAACTGGCCTGGGCATCAAGTGCCGGGATCATCAGCCTGGTCTTCATTATGGTCTCTTATCAGGCTGGCGCAGAGCATCAGACTGCAGCGTCGCTCGGCGGGATCACTTTGCTGGAAACATTGTTGCCTGCGGCGATGCATCTGCTGCTGGCGGGAACGCTGATGTTTTGCAAACTCGATAACAAATTGCTGTCGCGGATGTCGCACGATTTGGCCGCAAAAATCTAATTTACTGTTTTTCAGGAGGTTGTATGCCGTTTTCTCCGGTTGATTCTTTAGAAGTGCCTTTGCAAAAAGTGAATGTTTCCGATGCGTTCTGGCTGGAATATCAGCGACTGGTGAAAGATGTGGTGGTGCCGTATCAGTGGAAAGCGCTCAACGATGACGTCGCCGACGCCGAACCAAGCCATGCGATTGAAAATTTCCGGATTGCCGCCGGGCAAAGCGATGGCGAGTTTTATGGCATGGTTTTTCAGGACAGCGACGTGGCTAAATGGCTGGAAGCGGTGGGGTATTTGCTGGCGAAAACGCCGGATCCTGCGCTGGAAGCAACGGCGGATCAGGTGATCGAGCTGGTCGGCGCGGTGCAGCAACCTGACGGCTATCTGAACACGTATTTCACCGTCAAAGAGCCGCAACAACGCTGGGCCAATCTGGCTGAATGTCACGAACTTTACTGCGCCGGACATCTGATTGAAGCGGGTGTGGCCTATGCGCAGGCGACCGGCAAAACCCGGTTACTCGAGATTGTCTGCAAACTGGCGGATCACATCGCAGACGTTTTCGGGCCGGGCGAACAGCAACTGCATGGCTATCCGGGGCATCCGGAAATTGAACTGGCGCTGATGCGTTTGTATGAACAAACTGCCGAAACGCGATATCTCGAACTGACCCGCTATTTTGTTGAACAGCGCGGCACACAGCCGCATTTCTACGATATCGAATATGAGAAACGTGGAAAAACCTCGCACTGGAATACTTACGGTCCGGCGTGGATGGTGAAAGATAAGGCCTACAGTCAGGCGCATGTACCGGTGGCTTTGCAGACAACGGCCATCGGGCACGCGGTGCGTTTTGTGTATCTGTATGCCGGTGTGGCGCATCTGGCGCGGTTGAGTCAGGATCAGGAAAAACGCGAAGTGTGCCAGCGATTGTGGGAAAACATGACCCAGCGGCAGATGTACATCACCGGCTCAATCGGCTCGCAAAGCAGCGGTGAGGCGTTTTCTTCCGACTATGATTTACCCAACGACACGGCTTACACCGAAACCTGCGCATCGATTGGCCTGATGATGTTCGCCAACCGCATGTTGCAGATGGATTCTGACAGCCGTTATGCCGATGTGATGGAACGTGCGCTTTATAACACTGTGCTGGCCGGTATGGCGCTCGACGGCAAACATTTTTTTTATGTGAATCCTCTGGAAGTGCATCCGAAAAGCATTCCGTTCAACCATATTTATGACCACGTAAAACCGGTGCGTCAGCGCTGGTTCGGCTGTGCCTGCTGTCCGCCGAATATTGCGCGTCTGCTGGCGTCGCTCGGCCATTACATCTATACCCAGCGTCCGGACGGTGTGGATATCAATCTGTATATCGGCAGTGATGTCGAAGCGACCATCGGCGGAAAGGCGTTGCGACTGAAACAGTCCGGCGGTTATCCGTGGGCAGAAGGCGTGCTGATTGAAATCGATACCGATCAGCCACTGGAAGCCACGCTGGCGCTGCGTTTACCTGACTGGTGCGCCAGTCCGCAGGTCACGCTCAATGGCAACCCGCTTGAACTGACCAGCCTGACGCAACGTGGATATTTGCGTTTGACGCAGGAATGGCAGAAAGGCGATCGCATTGAAATGATGCTGCCGATGCCGGTGATGCGGGTGAAAGGCAACGCGCTGTTGCGGCATGTTGCGGGGAAAGTGGCAGTGCAGCGCGGGCCGCTGGTGTATTGCCTTGAGCAGGCTGACAACGGCAGTGAACTGCATAACATCCGCCTGCCGGGTGATGCGCAATTCCGTCTGATTTCCGGCAGCGGATTGTTCGCCGGTAAAACCTTATTGCAGACACAGGGCGAACGCCGGACATCCGTTCAGGCCAGTCAGCAGCCACTGTATCGTTACAATCCGCCAGCGCAACAAACGGTACCGCAAACCATAACCTTTGTGCCGTACTTTACCTGGGCGAATCGTGGGGAAGGAGAGATGCGGGTTTGGGTGGACGAATAAAACCGTCATCCTTCAGCCTGTTTCACGCGTCTGATCCCGGATAACCCCTGGACCAGACGCGCTTTATCCACTTCGGTTAGCTGCGGCGCATGCAGCAGAATCATAATCTCTGATTTATCTTCCTCACTGAACCCGCCGGCCAACAGGCGCTGACTAATGGCGCTCAAAATTTGCTTATCCTGTGCAGAGATGGAGTCCCTGACCCTATCGAGGCTTTTCGGTTTGTCCCCCATATCGGGCTGCGATAACCAGTCAGCAAAATAGCGGTACTGGATAGCTTTGGCGACGTCCATCTGCGCCTGAATAAAAGGAAGCACCGAGTGCGGGTCAAGTCCTGCCTCTTCCGCTTCAGCCTGCGCGAGAGAGAGAACCTTCTTTTCACGCACCAAATCTTCGACCGGTAAATGATTTGCCGCTTTATAAGCCGCCACGTCTTTCATATCCACCATGCGTTCGTTCATCGCCGTTGTGAGAGAAGAGATCGCTGTGGCCGGCACCGATGCCGCATAAACTGAGCCCACCATAAATAACGAAGACAAAAACACCATGATATAAGCCATAACACCCTCAGTTGCGTCAGGAAGAATAAGGAATTTACTTTGCCATTAAAATAATACCGCAGTGTTACAAAGATTCATGCATTACGCCTGAAATGTGCTCTGACGGCTTTTGAGTGATGGGCAGTATGGCAAGCATGGCGTACCGGGTACAGATTGTGCAGATGGCGGAAAGGGCGCTTCCGGAATGAACGGCATCGCGTTAATGTAAGATTACAATCAGCGAATAGGGAAAAATGCCGCTCCCCTGTGGCAGGGAGCAGCATTGGTATTCAGAATATCAGTTGTGAGACAGAGTGGAGTCGGGCAGGTGTTTTGGCGGTTTAATCACGAAGAACACCAGCATTGCACCCAGTGCGGCGACGCCACCAGCGAGAATAAAGGCACTGTCAAAACGTCCGGTGTTTTGCACAATGAAACCCGTCACGACCGGACCAATGATGCCCGAGACGCTGCCGACCAGATGAATAAATCCGCTGGTGCCGCCGACGCGGGATTTATGCACCACATCCTGAATAATCGCCCAGTAAATCGCACCGGTGGTATACAGGAAGAAAATAGACACTGACATCAGAATGACTGCCGGCACCACGCTGGTGACAATACCGGCGAGGGCGACACAAATAGCCGCGGCTAACAGGCTGACCACTAATATAATTTTACGCGACAATAACAAACGGCCGGTAATATTGAAAATCTTATCAGAAATATAACCGCCCAATGCCAGGCCGACAAAACCGACAATCCACGGAATAACCGTTGTCAGACTCATCTCTTTGATATTCAGGCCATGTGCCTGAACCAGGTAAGCCGGGAACCAGCTGAGGAAGAAAAATAAAATATAGTTGTAGCAGAAGAACGCAAATGCCGTAACCAGAATAATCGGCTGACGTAAATAATAGCCCAGACCATGTGCGGCCTGCGCCATATTCTCTTCTTCGCTTAAATGCTCGTTCTTCATTTCATCAACTAAACGCAATTCTTCCGGTGAAACGCGTTTACTTTTCAGCGGATTATCGGCAACGGTAAAGAACCACACGACCATCCAGACGATCCCGATACTGGCAATGACCATAAACGCCGGACGCCAGCCGAAGGAAATCGCCAGATACCCGACAATCGGCCCGGCCACTGCACCGCCGAGGGGAGAACCGGCGCTGAGCAAGCCCATCGCGGTTGCCGCCTGTTTCTTCGGGAACCAGCCGTTAATCATCTTATTTGCTGAGGCGCAGATCGGGCCTTCGGCCATGCCGAATAATACCCGTAAAATAAGCATGGAATAAAAACCGGTCGCGATAGCGGTCATGCCGCAAAATACTGACCATAAGCCGACGGCTAATCCCATTACCAGCGTCGGACCGAATTTATCCACGGCCAGGCCACCGATAAAGTTAAATATTGCGTAACCAAAGAAGAAGCTGCCAAATATCATGCCGAATTGTTCGGGATTAATGGTCAGTTCTTTTTCTATCATAGGCACAGTAATCGACAGCGCAACGCGGTCGAGGTAATTGATCATGTAAACCAAGAACAGCAAGAATACGATGATCCAGCGTAGGTTCTTAAACATAAATGTATGCTCCACTTGTAGGTGTCGTTTTAATAGTGTTGCGTTTTTATAGGTAGAATATGAGGTACGGGAGGCGGGAAGATATTTGAAATCTTCCCGTCTTTTATAAAAAAAATCAAAAAATCAGAATGTCAGTAAAACCTTGCAGCAGGAACGCTGATCTTTCTCAAACAGCGTTAATGCCGCTTCCACTTCGCTGGCGGGCATCCAGTGCGTCACCAGTTTTTCGGGTGCGATTTTTCCCTGCTCCATCCATTCAATCACCTGGGGGAACCGGTGACTGTTCAGGCGTGAAGAAAACAGTGAAATCTCTTTGCTGGTAATGCTTTGCTGCGTGACCAGGCTGGGCTCGCCGGAGAAACCCATCATACCGATACGTGCTGCCGGAGACGCCAGCAGAATAGCTTCCTGCAAAATCGCCGGATGGCAGGCGGCATCGACGATGAGCGTTGGTCGCACACCTTCAGCGGCCAGTTCATCAGCCACGCTGCGTTCGCTATTGTTGATGATCCAGTCTGCGCCGCTGGCCTGCGCCATCTGCAACCGTTCGTCGATACGGTCAGCGACAATCACTTTCTGCACACCATAAACGCCTTTCAGCACCTGAATCACCGTCAGCCCCATCGGGCCGGCGCCGTATATCAGCGCGGTATCCTGCGGCGTCGGTTGTAGAAACGCCGTGATATTGGCCGCGATAGTAAACGGCTCGACCATACTGGCGAGTTTGTCCGGGATTATTTCCGGCACCACATAAGCGTTTTTCGCTGGCGCACAGGCGTAATCACTGAAACCGCCGTCGCGGTGGACGCCGATAACCTGCAGTTCTGCACAGACATTCGGGCGGCCAATCGAGCACGGATAACAATGTCCACAGCTGACGACCGGATCGATAACCACGCGCTCGCCGATACGTTTGACGTCTACGCCTTCACCGACGCTGTCGATGTGGCCGAAAAACTCATGGCCGATTACCCGTGGATATTTCGCAAACGGATTGTGACCGTGATAAATATGAACATCTGAACCACAGATGCCCGCGTGACTGACCCGAACTCGTACCTCGCCGGCGGCAGGTACCGGCAAAGCACGTTGCTCGATGACTAACTTTCCAGGTTTCTGAATAACGACACTGTTCATTTTTCGCTCCCTCACCAGTTCCACAAAGTGCCGTCTTCCAGACGGGCCACCGGCAGATACGCCGGTTCGTACGGATATTTCGCGGCCAGCTTTTCGTCAAACTCAATGCCCAGCCCCGGTTTTTCGCCCGGGTGCATGTAGCCGTTGTCGAACGTCCAGTTATGCGGGAAGACTTCCAGCATTTGCTCGGAATAACCCATGTATTCCTGCACGCCGAAGTTTGGCACCCACAGGTCGAAGTGCAGGGCTGCGGCCATACAAATCGGCGAAAGGTCAGAAGGGCCGTGGGAACCGGTACGCACCTGATACAACGAAGCGAAATCAGCGATGCGGCGCATGCCGGTGATACCGCCAGCGTGCGTCAGTGTGGTGCGGATATAGTCGATAAGCTGTTCTTCAATAAGCTGTTTGCAATCCCAGATACTGTTGAACACTTCGCCGACCGCAATGGGTGTGACTGTGTGCTGGCGGATCAAACGGAAGCATTCCTGATTCTCAGCGGGGGTCGGATCCTCCATCCAGAACAGGCGATATTCTTCGATGCTTTTGCCAAAGCGCGCTGCTTCGATGGGCGTCAGACGGTGGTGCATGTCGTGCAGCAGATGTTCGTCGAAACCGAATTTATCACGCACGGCTTCGAACAGTTTTGGCGTGAAATCGAGGTATTTTTCCGTCGACCACAACTGCTCTTCCGGCCAGTTACCTTTCGTCGCCGGTTCGTAGGCCAGACCTTTGCCTTTCGCCATGCCGTAAGTCGTTTTCATACCCGGAACACCGCATTGTGCGCGGATCGCCTTGAAACCGAGCTCTTTATGTTTGGCGTAATCGTCGAGCACTTCATCAATGGAATGGCCGGTGGTGTGGCAGTAGACCATGACGCCGGTGCGGGATGCGCCGCCGAGCAACTGGTACAACGGCATGTTGGCGGCTTTGGCTTTGATGTCCCATAACGCCATGTCCACGGCAGAAATCGCCGACATAGTGACCGGGCCGCGACGCCAGTAAGCGCCTTTGTAGAAAAACTGCCAGATGTCTTCAATCTGATGCGCATCACGGCCAATCAGTTGCGGACACACATGATCTTTCAGATATGACGCGACCGGTAACTCGCGGCCGTTCAGCGTGGCATCACCAATGCCAGTCAGTCCGCTGTCAGTGGTGATTTTCAACGTAACAAAGTTGCGTCCCGGACAAGTGACAAAAACTTCAGCATTCACGATTTTCATCGGTTACGACCTTCTGCAGTAAAAGTAGGATGCATTTTCTGTGGTTATAAATACGCCTTATCCTAACTACCATACAAGTATGTTTATCGTTTTTTGCCGGAGAGGATCACACTTTGTGAGGGAAATGTTGCGGGGATTAAAAACAAAACGCCTGCTATTAACAGGCGTGATTTGACGTGAAAGAGCGGGAACTATTCCGCCAGCCGTACCACTTCATCCCATACGGCTTCATCGACCGGGATGCCCAAACGGTGGTTTTCTTCGCGGTTGGAAGCGGCAGTCTGGCCCGGATAACGGACATCGCGGCTGTTTTCTGCGGGGTCGGACTGATTCACATAGTCTGCAACGCTGTCGGCCATGCGTTCGGTGAATTCGGCACCACCGAGTTGTGTCGGGTCAAACACCATAAAAATCTGGCTGGCGCCGGTACAACTGCCTTTGCCTATTTTGTCGATCTCATTGGTGGGCGATCCGGCAGACAACAGCGCGGCCATAGCATCGAGCACAATTGCCAGGCCGGAGCCTTTCCAGTAACCCGTCGGTAAAATACGCATGGAGGCCTCGATTGGGCCAGGATCGTCTGTGAGGTTTCCCTCTTTATCGTAGCCGCCGGGGAACGGCAGTTTTTCCTTTTTCAGCCGCGTGACCTGCAATTTACCGTAGGAATATTGTGACATCGCCATATCCAGCACGATCGGGCCTTTGGCCCGGGGCACGGCCATCACGAACGGGTTGTTGCCCACGCGGGGGGTTTTGCCGCCCCACGCAGGCATACAGGATTCAGTATTCGTCCAGCAAATCGCGGCCGTGCCTTGTTTTGCCGCATGCCAGCCATAACTTCCGCCACGCATCCAGTGGCTGCTGTTTTTCAGTGCGACAATGCCGACGCCGTATTCTTTTGCCATCTCTGCCGCTTTTTCGACGGCAAACAGGGCGTTGGTAATGCCGATCCCGCGGTTACCGTTGTAGATGGCGATGGCGCCAAGAGATTTTTCCAGCGCTGGTTGGGCATGAATATCAATCCAGCCTTTTTTAACGTAATCGACAAAGCGCGCCACACGGTTCAGCCCATGGGATGAAATGCCGTCGCAACTGGACTCTGTGTGGATTCGTGCACAGGTACGTGCGCTTTCTTCATCCAGACCGGCTTTTTGCAGGGCGCGGAAGATGGTCTGTTGCATCATGCTGAATTCAATTCTTGGCATGGTTGGCTCCGGTTGAGAGATCATCAGGCGTCAGAGGGGATAATTCTTCTGTCTGGATAAGAATATTATTATCACCCCAACATTTTTCGTATGGCCAGCCGGTAAGTTGCTCGGCAACTAAACGGGCTTCTGGTGTAACATCGTATTTACTGCCGCCGGCTTTCAGACGCTCAATTTCACTGACCAGCAACGCATGGTTATGTCGGGTGAGACGGAATTTCATTGAGCTGTATAACCCTACCAGCAGGAAAATGACGGAACCTGCGCCAAATACCAGCGTGATGCCGTAAACAGCTTCGACCGGTTGCGTTGCGCTTTTCGGTGTAAATCCGTAATGCTGTAATAACAGGCCAACTCCAAATAACGCCACCGCCTGAACGGCTTTGCGTACAAATGTCATTACCCCGGCGAATATCCCTTCGCGCCGTTTTCCGGTCAGCATTTCATCCACATCGGGAATAAAGCTGTAGATATTCCAGCAAACATAACTGGTACCCGAACGGCCAACGCCCATTAAAATGACGGAGAGATAAAGCAGCGCCATATTAAAAGGCAATTGTAATAAATGAATGGCTAAAAATAACCCGACACTGCCCAGCATAAATAGCTGTGCGATGCGGTAAGAAGCCCCGTTGCCTAATTTCATACACAGGAAAATAAACAAGGCGACGCAGACAAACTGCACCAGAGTCATTAACGTCATGGCATTCGACGCGGTCACGGCGTTTTGCCCGAGGACAAAAATAATGTAGTAGGCCAGCACCGCACCGAGCACGTCGAGGGCGACATAACCGCCAAGATACATCCCGACATGCTGACGGAAGGTGCGGACTTTCATCGTCGAAATCAGGGATTTAAACAGATGTTTCATGTCACGGCGGAAAGAAAGTTTCGGCGCAGCGACGTCAACCAGGATCGGACGCTCCCAAGTGTAGAAGTAAAGCATCAGGATCACCACGGCAAACAGCACGCCAAAAATCACCCCCATAATCAGAAATGATGACGATGAATCTTCACCGAGATAGGCAATGATCCGGCCGGGTAACCAGGCCGCTAATATCGCGGCACCGGTAGAGAAGAACATTCTGACGCCGGTCAGTTTGGTGCGCATTTTAAAACTGGATGTCATTTCCGCTGCCAGTGTTTCATAAGGCACAATTGCCAGCGTATAAGCAGCATAGAATAGAATATAAGTGAAAAGGTAGTACCAGAATCCCATGCCGCTGACCCACATAATAATGTAGGTCACCATAATCAGCGGAGCACCAAATAAGAAGAAGAAACCGCGGCGGCCGTATTTTTTACCCAGCGGATTACGATAGAAATTATCCGTGACATACCCCATAAGCGGATCGAAAAAAGCATCCAGCAGACGTGCTGTCGCAATAACGGCACCGGCCTCTGCGGGGCTTAATCCTGCATAGGTAGTATAGAAAAACATTATCCACAGACCCAAAACCGCAAAACAACCGCCGCCGAAGAAATCTCCTCCGCCGTAAGCCAGCATATTTTTTACCGATATCGGTCTTTCTTTATCGTGATTAATCATACTACCCCTGCATTCCGTCACCGGATAAATAAGAGTCGTAAAAAGAAATACGTCGTTTTTGCCCGCAAAAAATTCATGAATGAATTATTCAGCGACATCGGCAGATTAAAATTAGGTAATGCACCTCTACCATACAAGTATGTGAAGTGGGTTTTATCGGATGGGATCACAAAAATAAGGGCAGAATTCCTCTGTACTGCAAGATGGATCACAGTACAGAGAATGAACAATGAGAAGGGATAATATCAGCCGAGCAGTTCGCACTGAGGGGGTAAGCGGCACTGGATGGCATCAGGCAACACTTCGATACGGAACTGTTTGCCGGTCAGCGGTTCGCCGTCGAGGTTGAAGGTCATGTCGTGCGGCGCGGTGATTTCGAGCCACGGCAGACTGGCAGAAAGGATGTTTTTATTTTCTTCATTGCTGAGCAGACTGCGCAGGAATGAAGGCAGCAGCTCTTCTGATGTCAGAAGGCGTAGCTGCAACAGGCCGTCGTTGATCAACGCGTCCGGGCAAATTTGTTGCCCGCCACCGGCCTGTCGGCCGTTACCGATGCCGATAACCAGCGCATCGCCTTCCCACTGAAAATCAGGGCCTTTAATTTCGCAGCGGTCAGCTTTGAGCGTATCCAGACGTAAAAGTCCGTGGATGAAATAGGAAACACCACCCAGAGCTGCTTTCAGTTTTTCCGGTGTTTCCGTAGTGATACGCGTCCCAAAGCCGCCGGTCGCCATGTTGATGAAGAAATGCTGGCTGTTGACGCATGCCAGATCAATATCGACGGCCCGGCCTTTTACCGCCAGTTGTAACGCCTGTTCCGGCGTCGGGGGAATACCGCAGGCGGTGGCGAAATCGTTCGCCGTCCCCAGTGGCACAATCCCCAGTACCGGTCTGACACCGTCGATTTGCGCCAGCGCACCTGCCACTTCGTTAATGGTGCCATCACCTCCACCGGCGATCACGGTTTCACAGCCCAGTTCTATGGCTTCAGCGACATAACGCGCCGCATCACCGTGTTCCCAGGTGACCCGTACTTCCAGCTTCACGCCTTCGGCACGCAGCGCGTTCACCGCTTCGCGCAGTTCTTCGATGGCTGCACCTTTTCCATTTAAAATCAGCAGTGCTGTGGTCATGTACGCTCCTTTTATCTATACATAACAACAATAGATGATTATGACCGTATTTGGCTATCGGATAAATCAGTGAAGCATTCTTTCTGGTATTAAATAATTGCAGTTAAAGTCATTCAATAAAAAACTTATTTATCTGCAAATGATTTTTTATTTTGAGGGCGGAAAGAGGTTATTTGTTCACTGAATGGGAGAACAGAGAATTGCCCGAATACCAAAAGAAAAGCCAGCTCAAGGGAGATTGAGCTGGCCAAGGAGGTGGTTCCTGGTATAGTCCGGTGCTTTATTTTGCATTCGAAGTAAATTGCGAATGCATATTAACCAGCCACCCTAAAAATAGATGTGATCGAATTCTTGTTTTCGAAGAATTCCTTATTTTGAATGCGGATTCCGGGTGTCGGTTTCTTCCAGATTACGCAACAAAATAGCGAATTCCAGGCTGACATCTTCCGGCAACGCGACATATACGAAGTGGCCATTACCCGGCGCCACGTCGGTCGGCTGACCTTTTTTGTTGCGCAGCGCTTCCAGTGTGAACTGAACGTTACCCTGCGGCGTCATCATTTCCACACTGTCGCCGACGCTGAACTTATTTTTCACGTCGATTTCTGCCCAACCATCCTTACGGTTACCGGTGAATTCACCGACAAACTGCTGGCGGTCGCTGACGGAGAAACCGTATTCGTAGTTCTGTTGTGCGTCATGCGTATGACGGCGCAGGAAACCTTCGGTGTAACCGCGATGCGCCAGGCCTTCCAGCGTTGAAAGCAGAGTCGGGTCAAAAGGTTTTCCGGCGACTGCATCGTCAATGGCGCGGCGATAAACCTGTGCGGTGCGGGCGCAATAGTAGAAGGATTTGGTACGGCCTTCGATTTTAAGCGAGTGCACACCCATTTTGGTCAGGGTTTCCACGTGCTGTATCGCCCGCAGATCCTTGGAATTCATAATATAAGTGCCGTGTTCGTCTTCAAACGCACTCATATATTCGCCCGGACGCATCGCTTCTTCCAGCATAAAGACTCTATCCGTCGGCTGGCCGATGCCTAATGTCGGTTCGGCGGCTTCAACCTGTTGAACGGGGATTGGCTCGTACTGATGCACGATATTGCCGATGGCGTCTTCTTTGCCTTCCTGAACCTTATATTCCCAACGACAGGCGTTGGTGCAGGTTCCCTGATTGGGATCGCGTTTATTGATGTAACCGGAAAGCAGGCAGCGGCCTGAATACGCCATGCACAGTGCGCCGTGCACGAAGATTTCGATTTCCATGTCCGGCACCTGAGCGCGGATTTCAGCGATCTCTTCCAGCGACAATTCGCGGGATAAAATCACCCGCGTCAGCCCCATTTGTTTCCAGAATTTTACTGTCGCCCAGTTAACGGCGTTGGCCTGCACCGACAGGTGAATATCCATCTGCGGAAACGCTTCCCGCACCATCATGATAAGGCCAGGATCGGACATAATCAGGGCATCCGGCCCCATATCGATGACCGGCTGTAAATCACGGATAAAGGTTTTCAGCTTGGCGTTATGGGGGGCGATATTCACTACCACATAGAATTTTTTACCCAGAGCATGGGCTTCGTTGATGCCGGTCTCCAGATTCTGGTGGTTAAATTCGTTATTACGTACGCGCAGGCTGTAGCGCGGCTGACCGGCATAAACTGCATCGGCACCGTAAGCAAAAGCGTAACGCATGTTTTTCAGGGAGCCGGCAGGGGACAGCAGTTCCGGAACAAAAGAATCGCGGGTAAACATAGTCAATCTCAGTCTGATCACAAGTCAGGGCCGTCCCGGATGCGGGGCGACGAAAGGTCGGAATTGTAACGTCTGAGTTGATCAAAAGCAGCCAGTTCGTGTGGGTATTTGAGGTTTTACGGGGGCAGATCAATTTTTGCATCCTGAGGCTACAACAGGGAATGTGGCAGCCTCAGGACAATCAGGTCAGGCGGTTTGCTGGGTAAGATCACGGATATCGGTACTGGTACCGTTTTTCACGACCGACTGAACGCCTTTCTTCGATGCACTTTCCGTGGAGTACATTTCGCTCACGCCGATCACCTGATGATTTTTTGCTTTCAGCACAAAGTAGAACTGGCCGTCTTTCGAGGGTTTGACTTCGTACTGCGCTTCGTCAGGTGCGTTGGTTTGAACCGATGAAATGCCGTTTTCGGCCGAGGCTTTGCTGGCATACATTTCACTGGTGAGGATAATCTCTCCGTTCCCGGCCTTCAGGTTAAAGTGAAACTGTCCATTCTTCGCTTTTTTCAGATCATAGTGACCATTAGCCATAAAGGTAATCTCCATCAGAGGGGTTATTTTCCAGAGATAAGTGTAGTTAAAGGAAACTTTTTCGCGGAGACAGGAGAAATTTAAGGCATGAAATGTGAACTGGCCGACAGACTTTCAGCAACTTTACAAAACTCAATTGCCGGCCAGAAGCGCGTTAAACCAAATGGCAGGGCTCCGCTTCCCAGCGGTAACCGACGCCGTATACCGCCCGGATAAACGCCTTTTCGCCGTCCAGTGATTCGAGTTTGCGACGCAGATTTTTGATGTGGCTGTCGATGGTGCGATCGGTCACAACGCGGTAATCGTCGTAGAGATTATTGAGCAGCACTTCGCGGGTAAAAACGTAACCCGGTTTGACGGACAGGGTTTTCAGCAGGCGGAATTCCGCTGGCGTCAGCTCCAGTTCGTGCCCCTGGAATGTCGCCTGAAAGCGGGCTTCATCAATATGCAGACCGGTTTCTTTTGCCACGTGCTCATCCGGACGTACACAACGGCGCAGGATCACTTTCACGCGCGCGACCACTTCCCGCGGGCTGTACGGCTTGCAAATGTAATCATCGGCACCGATTTCCAGGCCAAGCAGGCGGTCGATCTCTTCGGTTTTGGCGGTCACCATCATGATCGGGACATCAGAGAACTGGCGGATATCGCGGCAAATCGACAGGCCACTGCTGCCCGGCAGCATCAGATCCAGAAGGATCAGCGCCGGTGGCTGATTTTTAACCAGCGTAATCACGTCGTGCCCGTCCGGTAACCATTGGGTGGCATAGCCGGCGGCTTCCAGGTAGTCGATCAGCAACTGGGCGAGTTTAGGTTCATCTTCCACGATCAGAATTTTCAACGGCGCAGGGCCGGACAGTACAGAGTCGTTCATTCAGTTTCTCAGGCCATGTGGAACAGAAAGGGGCAGGACGATGGTAATGCGCACGCCACCTGCCGGAGAGTGGCTGGCGCTGATTTGCCCGCCGTGGGCTTCGACGATATTCTGGCAAATCGCCAGACCTAACCCCGAGCCGCCGCTGGCGCGGTTACGCGAGCCTTCGGTACGGTAAAATCGTTCAAAAATACGGATCAGTTGTTCATCACTGATGCCCGGCGCGCTGTCCTGGAACATCAGATGCAGCGTTTTTTCGCGAATTTCTCCCAGAATTTCCAGGCCGCCATTTGGGTCAGTATAGCGCAGGCTGTTTTCCAGCAGATTGTTGATAAGTTGCGACAACCGCTGCGGGTCACCAAATACTTCGGCGCTTTCCGGCAGATGGCTGGTGAGCGTTAAGTGTTTGTTGTGGAAACGATCGCGCGAACCGGCCTCTGCCAGTTGCACCAGATGTACCACATCAGTGTCGACTTTACGGTACGCCAGCGCACCGGCATCAGACAGCGAAAGCTGGTGCAGGTCATCGACCAGTTTGGTCAGAATCGATACTTCAGATTGCAGTGATTCCAGTGAACCGACTGTCATTTTTCGCACACCGTCCTGCATGGCCTCCAGCTCACCGCGCAATACCGCCAGCGGAGTGCGTAATTCGTGAGAAATATCCGCCATGAATGCCCGGCGCATTTGCTCGTTTTTCTCCAGCGTCATTGCCAGCTGGTTAAAGTCCTGCGCCAGTTTCCCCAGTTCGTCTTCACTGTCGACCTCCACGCGGGTGCTGAAATTTCCTGCGGCAAGCTGGTGGGTGCCATTCACCAGCCGTTTTACCGGCGCGAGCATTCCGCGGGATAAAACCCAGGTTACGGCGGCGGCCAGCAGTGCAGTAAAGGCGACAATCATCCAACTGGTCCGGCTTTGCTGGCGCTCAAAGTTGATATCGGCATCGCGGGTCAGGCGCTCAGCGGGTGTGGAAATTACCGAACCGATGACGACGCCATCAACGGTCATCACGCGGCGCGGTCCCTGGAGATCGGGGGGAACAGGCTGATCGTAACCACCGATCCGGCGGTCGTGACTGTCGAGGATCCAGAATTTTGTCCGCCAGCCCTGCGGTGGCATTCTCGGGCTGCTGTTTTGTTCAAATGAGCGCATCAGCTGATAGATTAACCGGTCATTTGTTTCCAAAAATTCCCAGTTACCATGCTGCTTGTACTGCTCCTGCAATGTGTCCGCCAGCAGCTCGACACGCTGTTCATTGCTTTGGCGGATGTAGTCAATAAAGCCCCGTTCGAAGCTCATCCGTACGCCCCAGTTCATGGTGATCAACACCAGCGCGCAGGTACAAAAGATGGCCATAAACAGCTTGGCAGTGATACCAGGTTTCATGATTTTCTCATCGGATCGGGGGAGCCGGCCTCAGCACGACGACGGCTAATGATGGCATTTTTCTGCGTGTCAGGCGGCACTTTGGAAAATACCCAGGCGGGCAGGGCAATCACCAGTGCCATTGACATGTAGCAATACAGGAAAGCGGTGTGCAGGGTGCTGCTGTCAGGCGTAATCGCTTGCTGATGTGCAAACAGGCCAATCAGCAACCCGGCGACGCTGACACCGAGGCTCATCGACAATTGCATGATCATCGACAGTAAGCTGTTGCCGCTGCTGGCAAGGCGCGGCGGCAAATCTTTGAGCGTAAGGGTATTCATCGACGAGAAGCGCAGGGAGTTCACCATTCCCTGGAAGAAAAGCACAATCGGGATCATCCACATGGCGCCATAAATCGCCACCAGCGGGAAGATAAGCGTAATCAGTGCCAGCAGCAAGGTGGCGCTGACCAGTGCAGAACGGTAACCCAGCTGATTTACCAGCCGGACCACCACGCGTTTCATCCCCATGCTGCCCAGCACCATCGGGATCATCATCAGCCCGGCGTGGAAGGGCGTAAAGCCCATCCCGAGTTGCAGAAAGACCGGCGTCATAAATGGCAACATACCGCTGCCGATACGTCCCAGCAGGCTGCCGATCAGACCGATCTTAAAGGTCGGTGTATGGAACAGGCGCAGGGAAAACAGTGCCGAGAGATTGCCGCGCGCATGCATCCAGTAAATGCCCAGCGCGCCGCCACCGGCCACCACCAGCAATACGATTTCCAGCGCCGTCAGCCCCATGCTGCGGCTGCCTTCCAGTGCCAGCGTCAGCGTCGCCATACACACGGCCAGCATGACAAACCCGCTGATATCAAAGCGCCGGGTCTGCATTTTATAATTTGGCATGATCATTAATGTGGCGATGCAACCGGCCAGACCGACCGGCAGATTGATCAGAAAAATCCAGTGCCAGCTGGCATATTGCACCAGAAAACCACCCAGCGCCGGACCCAGTAACGGACCGACCTGACCGGGCAGTGTCACCATCGTCATCGCTGCCATGTATTCGCTGCGCGGGACAATTTTCAGCACCGTCAGCCGTCCGACCGGCACCATCATCGCGCCGCCGATCCCCTGAACTATGCGCGACATCACCAGTTCACGCAGGCTTTCCGATTGCGCGCACAGTAGCGAGCCGAGCGTGAACAGCACAATGGCTGAAAAGAATACCCACTTCACACCGACTTTATCCGCCAGCCAGCCGCTCGCCGGTAACATCACCGCAACCGTCAGCACATAAGCGACAATAACCGAATGCATGTGCAGCGGGTTTTCGCCCAGACTGCGGGCCATGGACGGCAGGGCAGTATTGACGATCGTGGTGTCGAGGGCCTGCATAAAGAAGCCAAAGGCGACGATCCACAATTGCCAGCGAACCGAAGGTGGCAGCGGCGTGGAAGGCGATAAGGTGTCAGTATTTTCAGATTTCATGAGTCATCGCATCAGCACAATCATTTTTGTGGCATTTCAGGAGGGAATTCACCTGCAGACCGGCTCACAGTGTAGCCAGAATGTTTCAGCAGAAAATGGAGGAAATAAGGAGAGTCTTTCCCATTTTTTGACAATTCCTCTGACAATAAAGAATAGCTTTCAGCCTGACATTTTATATCAAAATGCTAAGGTTGACCTTTGACCATGAACCGTTCGCACGCAAAGTAAGTCTAATCTGAACTTATAAAGGGAGAGAATGATGAGCAAAAGAGAACTGGGTCGTTCAGGTATTCAGGTGCCGCTGTTAACCTTTGGTGGCAATGTATTTGGCTGGACCGTCGATCAGGCTGCCTCGTTTAACCTGCTGGATGCCTTGCTGGATCATAAACTGAATTTCATCGATACGGCAGATGTGTACTCGAGCTGGGTTGAAGGCAACAAAGGGGGAGAATCCGAAACCATCATCGGCAACTGGCTGAAAAAATCCGGTAAGCGTGACCAGATCATTCTCGCCACCAAAGTCGGTAAGCCGATGGGCGAAGGTAAAGTCGGTTTGTCGCCGCGCTATATTAAAGAAGCGGTAGAAGCCTCTCTGAAACGTCTGCAAACAGATTATATCGATTTGTATCAGTCACATGATGACGATGCGGATACACCGCTGGCCGAAACTATGGCGGCATTTGACGCGTTAATCAAAGAAGGGAAAGTGCGCGCCGTCGGGGCATCTAACTACAGTGCGCCGCGTCTGGCCGAAGCGCTGAAAGTCAGCCAGGAAAACGGGCTGGCACGTTATGAAACGCTGCAACCACAATACAATTTGTATGACCGCAAAGTGTATGAGGAAGCGCTGGAAAAAGTCGTGACAGATAATGGTCTGGGCGTCATCAACTTCTATGGCCTGGCCGCCGGCTTTCTGACCGGGAAATATCGAACCAAAGCCGATGCCGGTAAGAGTAAACGCGGCGAAAACGTGATTGCGCGTTGCCTGAATGAGCGCGGCCTGAAAGTATTGGCCGGACTGGATCAGGTGGCTGAGAAGCATGGCGCACAACCGGGACAGGTTGCACTGGCCTGGCAGATTGCCCGCCCGGGCATTACCTCACCGATCGTCAGTGCGACCTCCCTGCAACAGCTCAATGAACTGGCGCAGGCCGCAACCCTGAAACTCGATGATACCGATACCAGGACCTTAAATGACGCCAGTGCCTGGTAAATCCGGGATCTGAGATATAAAAAAACCGCCTGATTCAGGCGGTTTGCGTTTATCTGCATCTTTAAATCTTAACGGAACAACGTTTGTGCCCAGCGCGCCAGACCGGCGGTGACCGAGCCAAAATCATTCCCTCCGACCAGCGGGATACCCGGTAACTGAGCCTGCAACGCAGCACGTAATAACGGTGAACGCGCACTGCCACCGGTCAGGTAAATTACATCCGGTTTAATTTCGCTGCTGGCAAGTGCCAGACTGACCTGCTCCTGAATACGTTCCAGTGGCTGAGAAATCGCTTCGCTCAGTTGTTGCTGGCTGATCGTTTCTGCCAGACCCGATTCAATGAAGTCCATTGCCGCCGTTACGCTTTCATGTTCAGACAGTGCAATCTTACTTTCTTCCGCTGCACGAACCAGACGGTAGCTCAGACGTTGTTGCTGAATTTTCAGCAGGCGTTTGATCAAATCAGGCTGTGCTGCATCGCGGATCAGATCACGCAACATGCGGCCATTCGCCACACTATAGAAATCCAGTTGCGCCGGAACGTCGTTGGTCGCGACGGCATTCCAGTAAGGCAGGGCCGGAATAGCGATACCTTTCTGGGTTTCACTGCCCATACCAAATTGTGGTGTCAGTTGCTTGAATGCGGTCATGATATCCAGATCATTACCGCCGACGCGGCAACCACTATGGCCGAGCAGGCTGTTCTGACGCTCTGCTTTATCACGCCATTGTGGCCCCATCAGCAGCACCGAGCAGTCGGTGGTACCGCCGCCGATATCGACAACCAAAACCGTTTTCTCTTCGGTCAGTGTGGCTTCGAAATCCAGACCTGCCGCCACCGGTTCAAACTGGAAAGCGATATCGCGGAAACCTGCGCGTTCAGCCGCACGCTGCAAAATCCCCTGCGCCTGGGCATTGGCCTCTTCACCCCCCATACCCTGAAAGTTAATCGGGCGGCCGATAACGGTCTGTTCAATACTTTCCTGCAAGACGGATTCAGCCTGGCGTTTGATGTGGAACATCATCGCGCAAACCAGATCTTCGAACAGAGCGATCTGTTGAGGTTTCAGGCCATTTGCGCCAAGGAACGATTTTGGCGAACGCACAAAGTACACTTCTTCCGGATCTTCCATATAGGTCGAAAGCGCCTGCAAACCGAAGTTTACGCTGTTGGCATTGACCGGAATATCTTCCTCGCGGTTAAAGCTGATACTGCGACGCAGCAGCGCCAGATTTTCATCACTGCCTGCCGGAACCTGTCCGTGACGGTTCAGCCATTCGCTGACCGCTTCACGTGTCGGCGCACAAAGCATGGAGGGTAAGTAAGGATCGTTATTTTCGAGCGCCAGAAGGTGAGCGTTATTGTCACGCATCACCGCAACGGAGCAATTCGCTGTACCGTAGTCAAATCCAATAAACATCATTGTTCCCCATGCCAAAGAAGGGACGGGACTTTACCGGAGAGAGCGAGATTCATCAAGTCAGATGGGCGGTACAATTCTGAGGAAGTCCCTCTCCTGGGACGGAGAGGGAACAAAGGGCGGAGAATTACTTCATTTCTATCACTTCAATAGCCCCTGTGCTTTCGCGACGACATTATCAGCGGTAAAGCCGAACTCTTTAAACAGTTGCTCTGCGGGTGCGGATTCCCCGAAGGTTGTCATGCCGACAATGGCACCGTTAAGGCCTACATACTTGTACCAGTAATCGGCGATACCGGCTTCAACAGCGACGCGTGCGGTCACCGTTTTCGGCAGAACAGACTCACGGTACGCTGCGTCCTGCTGATCGAAAACATCGGTGGACGGCATGGAAACCACGCGAACCCTGGTACCCAACGCGGTCAGTTTCTCTGCGGCTTCCACCGTGATGCCGACTTCAGAGCCGGTGGCAATCAGGATAACGTCCGGTGTGCCGTCAGAATCTTTCAGTACATAACCGCCGCGAGCTACGTTAGCCAGTTGCTCAGCCGTACGGGGCTGCTGAGTCAGGTTCTGGCGCGAGAAGATAAGTGCAGAAGGACCGTCAGTACGTTCGATGGCGTATTTCCAGGCGATAGCTGATTCTACCTGATCGCCCGGACGCCATGTGTTCATGTTTGGCGTCACACGCAGGCTGGCCATTTGTTCTACCGGCTGGTGCGTCGGGCCGTCTTCACCCAGACCGATAGAGTCATGGGTATACACGAACACGTTGCGGATTTTCATCAGTGCCGCCAGACGAACGGCGTTACGGGCATATTCCACGAACATCAGGAATGTCGCCGAATACGGCAGGAAACCGCCGTGCAGGGCGATACCGTTAGTGATGGCGGTCATGCCAAATTCACGGACACCGTAGTGAATGTAGTTACCCGCTTTATCGTCACCGATAGATTTTGAACCAGACCACATCGTCAGGTTACTTGGCGCAAGGTCCGCAGAACCGCCGAGGAATTCAGGCAGGATTTTACCGAAGGATTCCAGGGCGTTTTGCGAGGCTTTACGGCTGGCAATATTGGCCGGTTTCGCCTGCAATTCTTCGATGTATTTCTGCGTTTCGCTTTGCCAGTTAGCAGGCAGTTTGCCGCTCACACGGCGCTCAAATTCTGCGGCCAGTTGCGGATAGGCTTTTGCGTAAGCCGCAAATTTCTCGTTCCAGGCTTTCTCTTTCGCTTTACCGGCTTCTTTGGCATCCCACTGGGCGTAGATATCCTGCGGGATTTCGAAAGGCGGGGAGTTCCAGCCGATATGTTTACGGGTGGCTGCAACTTCATCATCGCCCAGCGCAGCGCCATGCGCGCCGTGGGTGCCGGCTTTGTTCGGTGAGCCGAATGCAATCACGGTTTTGCATAGCAACAGCGACGGTTTGTCGGTCACCTTGCGGGCTTCTTCGATGGCGGCTTTTACGGCGTCAGGATCATGCCCGTCAATACCGCGGATCACATGCCAGTGATAGGCTTCAAAGCGTTTGGCGGTGTCATCGGTGAACCAGCCTTCAACATGGCCGTCGATGGAGATACCGTTGTCATCATAAAACGCAATCAGCTTGCCGAGCTTCATGGTGCCGGCGAGTGAACAGGCTTCGTGTGAGATGCCTTCCATCATGCAGCCGTCGCCTAAAAAGGCGTAGGTGTAGTGGTTCACGATGTCGTGATTTTCACGGTTAAACTGAGCTGCAAGCGTGCGCTCGGCAATCGCGAAACCTACGGCGTTAGCGATACCCTGACCCAGCGGGCCGGTGGTGGTTTCGACGCCCGGTGTATAGCCGAATTCCGGGTGCCCAGGCGTTTTCGAATGCAACTGGCGGAAGTTTTCCAGCTCTTTCATTGGCAGATCGTAACCCGTCAGGTGCAGCAGGCTGTATTGCAGCATTGATCCGTGTCCGTTAGACATCAGGAAGCGGTCGCGATCGGCCCATTTCGGGTTGGTCGGGTTGTGATTCATGTAATCACGCCACAGCACTTCAGCGATATCCGCCATTCCCATTGGTGCGCCGGGATGGCCTGAGTTCGCTTTTTGAACGGCATCCATGCTCAGGGCACGGATCGCATTCGCAAGTTCTTTACGAGAGGGCATATTCACTCCATCTGTTTTTTTCAAAGCTAAAGTTCAGCGCTTAAATTGAGTTAAAACTAAAGTTGTGCTGACAGCATATCTTCGAGTTTTTTCTGATCGACGGCGAACTGGCGGATACCTTCGGCCAGTTTATCTACCGCCATCGCATCCTGATGATGTTCCCAGAGGAATTCAGCCTGAGTCAGCGGTGCAGGCTTTTTACCCGCCTGAGAGGACGGCTGCAGTTTGCGTTCAACCGGCGCGTCACTGGCTTTTAGCTCTTCCAGCAGGTTGGGAGAAAGGGTCAGGCGGTCACAGCCTGCCAGTGCCAGAATTTGTTCCACTTTGCGGAAACTGGCACCCATGATGACGGTCTCGTAACCGTGGGATTTGTAGTATTCGTAGATATCCCGGACAGATTTCACGCCCGGATCTTTTTCAACGTCGTAAGTGGCATTGGGCTCTTTGGCTTTGTACCAGTCGTAGATACGGCCAACGAAGGGAGAAATCAGGTAGACACCGGCTTCGGCGCAGGCGCGTGCCTGAGCAAAGGAGAACAGCAGGGTCAGGTTACAGTTGATGCCTTCTTTTTCCAGTTCTTTGGCGGCCTGAATGCCTTCCCACGTAGACGCCAGTTTGATCAGAATGCGCGATTTATCAATGCCATGATCCTGATATAAACCAATCAGTTTGCGGGCTTTTTCGATACACAAATCCCGGTTAAATGACAGGCGGGCATCCACTTCTGTCGAGACGCGCCCCGGTACACTTTTCAGAATTTCGGCCCCGATATTGACGGCCAGTTTATCTGTGGCATTGATCACCTGAGCTTCTTTGCTGCCGCCTTGCTTGCGGGCATAGTCCAGCGCGTCTTTAACCAGGTTTTGGTATTGTGGCAGGTCGGCTGCTTTGAGGATCAGCGAAGGATTGGTCGTCGCATCCTGAGGCTCGAAATGACGGATAGATTCAATGTCACCGCTGTCGGCAACGACGGTGGTGATTTTTTTTAGTGCGTCTAACTGGTTCATCTCTTAGCTCCTTGGCGAGAAAAAACGATACAGCAATAAGGTCGAACGACTCTCTTTCGTAGGGCTCCTACCCTGCATCATCCGGTTAACAAACTGAATGCGCTTTTTCTGATTACTGCAATGGGTCTCAACAATGGCGGCCCCTGTTGCCCGTCAAACTGAGCGTCTGGCGAGAAAAGCGCAAGGACAAACTTTAAGCTTAGTGCATTTTTACGAGACGTCTTCCATGAATGAAAAGTAATCAATGTAACCGCTAATTTTTGGTCGTGATCCGCGTTTAGTCGTGGCAGGGTTATCTATACTGGTCAGCGGGAAAACCAGATGCTGATATTTCCCCGTACCCTACAAAAACAAGAAAAGGATCCTGCAATGGACGAACAACTCAAGCAAAGTGCGCTCGATTTCCATGAGTTTCCGGTGCCCGGAAAAATTCAGGTTTCGCCCACCAAGCCTCTTGCGACACAACGTGATCTGGCGCTGGCCTATTCTCCGGGTGTTGCTGCCCCGTGTCTGGAGATCGCTAAAGATCCACTGGCGGCATACAAATACACCGCACGCGGCAATCTGGTGGCGGTGATTTCCAATGGTACTGCCGTTCTCGGACTGGGGAATATCGGTGCACTGGCAGGGAAACCGGTGATGGAAGGCAAGGGCGTATTGTTCAAAAAATTCGCCGGTATCGATGTTTTTGATATCGAAGTGGATGAGAACGATCCCGATAAACTGATCGATGTGATTGCCGCACTAGAGCCGACATTCGGTGGCATCAATCTTGAAGATATCAAAGCGCCGGAATGTTTCTACATTGAAAAAAAGCTTCGGGAACGCATGAAAATCCCGGTGTTTCATGACGATCAGCACGGCACCGCCATTATCTGTACTGCCGCAGTATTAAATGGTCTGCGCGTGGTTGGGAAAAGCATTTCCGATGTGCGGCTGGTCGTTTCCGGCGCAGGGGCTTCCGCTATCGCCTGCCTGAATTTGCTGGTGGCGCTGGGGCTGAAACGCCACAACATCACGGCCTGCGATTCCCGTGGTGTGATTTATCAGGGGCGTGAAGAAAATATGGCCGAAACCAAAGCGGCGTATGCCATTGCAGATAACGGCCAGCGTACGCTGGCCGATGCAATCCCGGATGCGGACATTTTCCTGGGCTGTTCCGGCCCCGGCGTGCTGACGCAGGAGATGGTGAAAACCATGGCCAAAGATCCGCTGATTCTGGCGCTGGCCAATCCGGAGCCGGAGATTTTACCGCCGCTGGCAAAAGCCGTCCGGCCGGATGCCATTATCTGCACCGGACGCTCGGATTACCCGAATCAGGTGAACAATGTGCTGTGTTTCCCGTTCATTTTCCGCGGCGCGCTGGATGTCGGGGCGACCACCATTAATGAAGAAATGAAACTGGCCTGCGTTCATGCTATCGCGGATCTGGCGATGGCCGAACAAAGTGATGTGGTGGCTTCCGCTTACGGTGAAGAAGAGCTGTCTTTCGGCCCCGAATATATTATTCCTAAGCCTTTTGACCCGCGTTTGATCGTGAAAATTGCGCCTGCGGTGGCGAAAGCTGCAATGGATTCCGGTGTGGCCATGCGCCCGATTGAGGATCTGGAAGCGTATACCGAAAAACTCGCCGAGTTCGTCTACAAAACCAATCTGTTCATGAAACCCATTTTCTCGCAGGCGAAGAAAGACGCTAAACGGGTGGTGATGGCAGAAGGAGAAGAGGAGCGCGTACTGCATGCCACGCAGGAGCTGATTTCCCTCGGGCTGGCGAAGCCAATTCTGGTCGGGCGTCCCAGTGTCATCGCTATGCGCATCAAAAAGCTCGGCCTGCAACTGGAAGCGGGACGGGACTTTGAAGTGGTGAACAACGAATCTGATCCGCGTTTTAATGAATACTGGCGTGAATATTATGAGCTGATGAAACGGCGCGGTGTATCGCAGGAGCAGGCGCGTCGGGCAGTGATCGGCAATCCGACACTGATTTCTGCCATCATGCTGCTGCGCGGAGAAGCCGATGCGATGATTTGCGGCACGGTTGGCACCTATCATGAGCATTACGATATCGTGGAGAATGTATTCGGGTTTCGCAAAGGTACACATGTTGCCGGGGCGATGAATGCGCTGTTGCTGCCGAGCGGCAACACTTTTATTGCGGATACCTACGTCAATGATGACCCGACGCCGGAACAACTGACGGAAATCACGCTGATGGCGGCAGAAACGGTGAGGCGGTTTGGCATTGAGCCGAAAGTTGCGCTGTTGTCGCATTCCAGTTTTGGTACATCAGACAGCCCGGCTGCGCTGAAAATGCGGCGTACGCTGGAGCTGATTAATGAGCGTGCTCCTGATCTGGAAATTGACGGTGAGATGCACGGCGACGCGGCGCTGGTCGAAAGCATCCGCCAGGACATCATGCCGGACAGCCCGCTGAAAGGTTCAGCAAATATCCTGATCATGCCGAACATGGAATCAGCGCGTATCAGTTACAACCTGCTGCGGGTGTCGTGTTCGGAAGGAGTGACCGTCGGACCGGTGCTGATGGGGGTGTCGAAACCGGTACATATCCTGACGCCAATTGCATCGGTCAGGCGAATAGTCAATATGGTGGCGCTGGCTGTCGTTGAAGCACAAACCGAGCCTTTATAAACACCTTATAGTGAAGAAAACGGGCCTCATAGCGAGGCCCGTTTTTCTCAATCGCTGGCTCAGTATTTTACTTCGCCGATACGCTCCAGCGCATCGACGATCAGATCCCAGAAACGCTGATGATCAAGTTTAACTGCCACTTGTGTATGGCAATCCGGCGGAGCTGGGACGCGGAAATCGGCTACTGTCATGCCCAGCGTTAAAGTGCCGGTCAGTTCGATATCCACCGGCACTTTTTGCACGGTCATTACGTTCGGATCAATCACGTAAGCCACAGCACAAGGATCATGAACCGGTGGAGAATCAAAGCCCTGACGGTCTTTGTAGCTCAGACCAAAGAACTCCAGCAACTCACCGACAAATTTAGCGGGCTGAGTACCCACAGCGGCAATGCGCGCGGCGACTTCTGGTGTCGCCAGCGCCTGATGGGTTAAATCCAGTCCGACCATGGTCAGCGGCCATTTTTCGTTGAACACGATATGCGCGGCTTCAGGGTCAATCTTGATATTGAATTCTGCGACCGCACTCCAGTTACCCACGTGATAACCGCCGCCCATCAGCACGACTTCCTTCACGCGTTCAGCAATGCGCGGTTCTTTGCGCACCGCCATGGCTATGTTGGTCAGCCCGCCAGTGGGTACCAGCGTGATAGTTTTCGGTGGATGAGACATGATCAAATCAATGATCAAATCGATAGCGTGAACCGGCTCCAGCGTAATGACGGCTTCCGGCAGCACCGGCCCGTCAAGACCTGATTCGCCGTGGATTTCGTCAGCCACTTCAATCTGACGCACCAGCGGACGGGTTGCGCCCGCCGCAAACGGCACGCCGGTCAGATTAATAACACGCGCCACGGCAAGGGCATTGCGGGTGACTTTCTCCAGCGTTTGATTGCCGACGACCGTAGTAACGGCCAGCAACTCAATTTCCGGGTTACCGTGAGCCAGTAACATCGCGATAGCGTCGTCGTGCCCCGGATCGCAATCAAGGATGATCTTTTTGACCATTTTTTATTCCTTTAATTAATGTAGTGGTACGTCGGTTTCGTCAGCCAGATCGGATTATTTTTTAGCGTGTTGCAGCCACTTATCCAGTTCATTGGCAAATTGCTGGCGGTCGCGCTGATTAAGCGCGGGTGGTCCGCCGGTCTGTACGCCGCTGGCGCGCATGGTGTCCATGAAATCACGCATATTCAGACGTTCTTTAATGGTTTCAGTCGTGTAACGCTCGCCGCGTGGGTTGAGCGCAACACCACCTTTTTCAATCACTTCCGCTGCCAGCGGAATATCGGCGGTGATCACCAGATCGCCGGGTTCGGTGCGTTTCACAATTTCGTTATCCGCAACGTCGAAACCCGCTTCTACGCGTAAGGTGCGCAGGAATTTTGACGGCGGTGTGCGGATGATCTGGTTGGCAACCAGTGTCACCATCATGCCGGTGCGTTCCGCGGCGCGGAACAGCACTTCTTTAATGACGTTCGGACAGGCGTCTGCATCAACCCAGATTTGCATCAGTTTGGCGCTCCGTTTTCAGATAAGCCCTTTTCAGCCAGCCAGTCGCGAACTGGCAGGAAATCGCTGTAAAGCGCGGCCTCCGGGCTGCCTTCTTCAGGTTGATAGCCGTATTCCCAGCGCACCAGCGGCGGCATCGACATTAAAATGGATTCTGTACGGCCACCGGTTTGCAGACCAAACAGTGTTCCGCGATCCCACACCAGATTGAATTCGACGTAGCGGCCACGGCGGTAAAGCTGGAACTGGCGCTCGCGTTCGCCCCACGGCAGGGCTTTACGTTTTTCCACTATGGGCAGATAAGCGTCGGTAAAGCCGTTGCCCACGGCCTGCATAAAGCTGAAGCTGGTGTCGAAATCCGGCGAATTCAGGTCATCAAAGAATAAGCCGCCGATACCGCGTGCTTCGTTGCGGTGTTTGATAAAGAAGTAATCGTCGCACCACTTTTTGTATTTCGGGTACACATCATCGCCAAACGGCTGGCAAAGTTGTTGTGCTGTCAGGTGCCAGTGGCGGGCATCTTCTTCAAAACCGTAATAAGGCGTGAGGTCAAAGCCACCGCCAAACCACCAGACCGGTGCTTCGCCGGGCTTTTCCGCAATGAAAAAGCGTACGTTGGCGTGGCTGGTTGGCACATAAGGATTCAGCGGATGAATAACCAGTGAAACGCCCATCGCCTGAAAACTGCGACCAGCCAGTTCGGGGCGATGCGCGGTTGCTGAGGCAGGCAGGGTGGCACCGGCAACATGCGAGAAGTTTACCCCCGCCTGTTCAAACACTGCGCCATGGGTCAGCACCCGGCTCTGGCCGCCGCCACCTTCTTCCCGTACCCATTGATCTTCAGAGAACTGGCCGTTGCCATCAGCGGCGGCCAGTTGCTGGCAAATATGATCCTGGAGCTTAAGCAGGAAAGTTTTAACTTGCTGGATGTCGGGAATGGATTGGCTCACGGGCAAACTCGCAGACGTTGACTGAAAAGACATTCAGCGCTTTGCAGGCGCTGAATCAGAAAGAGGAAGTGATTATATACCCAAAATCATCCGGGTCGCCCAGATGCGTCTGCTTTTGGTGGCGGAAGAACTTTACCGTGGCTTGCGTTCATTGGCATCGAAGTAACTGAAGAAATTCACAATACCCTGAGAAATCGCCTGTGCGATCTCGCGACGGAACGCTGTGGTGCTGAGCAACTGTTCTTCCTGGTGATTGGTGATAAACGAAGTTTCCACCAGAATCGACGGGATCGACGGAGATTTCAGAACAGCAAACGCCGCCTGTTCGGTCTGCTGGCTGTGCAGATGGTGGATCGGGCGGATCCTGTCGAGCACGTGATGCCCTAATGTCAGACTGTTTTTGATGGTGTCGGTTTGCACCAGATCGAACAAAACCTGTTGCAGATAATTGTTGTCTTCTTTGGCATATTTCGCGCCCGCGACCAGATCGGCATCGTTTTCTTTTTTTGACATATACCGCGCCATTGTGCTGCTGGCACCGCGATTAGAGAGGGCGAAAACAGACGCGCCGGAAGCGGTGGGGCTGGTGTAACCATCGGCATGAATCGAGACAAACAAATCGGCCTGATGCTGATGCGCCAGTTCAACGCGCTGATAAAGCGGAATAAAGTGATCAGAGTCACGGGTCAGTTTAACTTCAATATGACTTTGTTCGCCGAGGAATTCCCGCACATAGTTGGCGATTTCCAGCACGACGTGTTTTTCTTCCGAGCCTTCATGACCGACCGCACCGGAATCGATGCCGCCATGGCCGGGGTCAATCATCACCAGTTTTTTTGCGCCTGGCGGTTTAGGGGCCGGGGCTGATTTGGTGATGTGTTCCTGCTGCGCAGCGCTGGCAGAGCGCGAACCGAATGCGGCAATCGCTAATCCCAGCCCGGACAACAATAGCTGGCGACGTGTGGCGGTGGCAGGCAAAGGCTGGAAATGCAGAAATTTGTTCAGAGGGTTTAACATCAGTCCGTTACCGTCAGAAAAGTGCAGAATGCTCTATGTTATAGAGTATCTTTTTTATAGTTTCGATCTGAGAACTATTACTTTTTATGAATATTGTGTCGTGAATGATGTCATGACCGAATAAATATCCGTTGCAGGAAAGGTGTCACGTTGTTTTATGTGAAGATTTTATCGTTCAAAATGGTTTGTAAAGTCCTCAATTTGTGATTTTGATGTTGCGTATCAAACAGATCACGCGATAATCATATAAACCCCTATCAACAGCGGCGAACAGTGATGGAAATTCGCGTATACCGTCAAGAAGATTTTGAAGAAGTACTGACCTTATGGGAGCGCTGCGATTTATTGCGCCCGTGGAATGATCCTGAGCTGGATATTGAACGTAAAATTAACCACAGCCCGGAGTTTTTCCTGGTGGCGGAAGTCGGTGGTGAAGTGGTAGGCACGCTGATGGGGGGGTATGACGGTCATCGTGGTTCGGCGAATTATCTGGGTGTGCATCCGGATTATCGCGGGCGTGGCATTGCCAATGCGCTGGTTAACCGTCTGGAGAAGAAGTTAATCGCCCGCGGCTGCCCGAAGATGAATTTAATGGTGCGTGCTGAAAACGATGCAGTGGTCAGTATGTATGAAAAACTGGGTTATGAAATTTCGGATACTCTTTTGCTTGGCAAACGTTTGATCGAAGATCAAGAGTACTGAAGCTGTTTCCTCAATAAAAAGCCCCGGCAAGTATGACTTTGCCGGGGCTTTTAGTTTTCTGATTTACTTAATCAATTTTACGCTTTTGACATCCACTTCCACAGAGTTCCAGTCTTTATCGACTTTACCTTCAATGCGGATTTTGTCCTTCGGCGACACGTTCTGTCCCTGCCAGCGTTTGCCGTCAATTTCGACATTGAGTGTGCCGGTATTGTCGCGGAAAATGTATTTATCGTGGTCGATACGCTGATCGATAAACCCTTCCAGCATAACCCACTGATCATCTTTCATGGTTTGCGCATCTTTTACTGTACTCAGCGCCGTGGTGCCAGTGAAACCGCCCTGTGCTGCTGGCTGGGTCTGCGACTCCTGCGCTGACGGGCCGTTAAAGCCACCGGTCTGTTGGGCAAATGCAGTCGCTGAACAAAGTGCAATCAGGGTTGCCAGAGTGATCTTCTTCATCATAATAGGTCGTCCTTAATTTAACGTTTCCGGGTACCGGCAACTATGACATCGTTTCGCATGTCTTGCCGTGCTGGAGACCATTAAAACAGACAGTTCTTAACAGTTTCTTAAGCGCATACCCGGCATACTTTACATTGCAGATTATGAATTATTTTGGGTATGTCCTTGAGTGATGGTTAACTTTCACCTTATTTGCAGGAATGTTGTCCTTTTTATGAACCCGGATGATTATAACGACCACGGTATGTTGCGATTGCCGCTGTGGTTCTGGACTATTTTGATTTTGCAGGCGAGGACCTGGTTATTGTTTGTGATGGCCGGCGCATCGCGCCAGCAGGGGAGTGATCTGCTGGCGTTGTTTTATCCTGATCAGCAAAGTTTCTGGTCTGGCATGCTGCTCGGGTTGCCGCCCGCGCTGGTTTTTCTGCTTAGCGGCCGTCGCCATCTGTGGCCGCGTATCTGGCAGGCCGGTTACTGGTTACTCCTGGCAGGGATGTTTATCACTTTCGCATTGCAGGGGCTGGGGCTGTGGCAAAGCACAGATACGATTTCCGGCGTGGATATCGTGCTGGCCTTGCTGGATGCCGCCGCGCTGGCTTACTGGTTACTGAGCCGCCGTCTGCGCGCTTGTTTTGATGCCGCGCGGCGTCTGGCCTGATGCATATTCCATTCGAGGCTGAACTTTTTTACCAGAAAAGTACTCGAACTGGCGCTGAACAATAATGCGTAAATAAATAATAATTTCACTGCCGGTTTATCCGTCAGGCCGCACCGGCCAACGGGAACGGGGAGTATAGGAGTGTACCGAATGACTGTTCGCCTGCGGGTTCGCCCGATGTTACTGGTGCTGCCGCTGATCCTGACCGGCTGTTCGTCGATGTCATCTATGTCATGGCCGGGCGTGTCCTGGTCGGCCATGAATCCGCTTAACTGGTTTGGCAGCAGCCTGACGGTCAGCGACAAAGGGGTGGGTGATATTACGGCCAGCACCCCGCTGACAGAAACGGCCATTAAAGATGCGCTGGACGGCGACTATACCCTGCGCAGCGGTATGTCGATGAGCAACGGCAAAATGCTGAGCTTCTTCCAGGCGATGGACGGTAAAGACGTGAAGATGTCGATCAGCGGTGAGCCGAAAGGTAACGTCCAGCGCGTCGATGTTGTTGATACGAAAGTTGAAAGTGAATGGGGCGTTAAAATCGGTACGCCCTTCAGCGATCTCTACAGCAAGGCTTTCGATGTGTGCGTGAAGGGCGAAGGGGACGATGCTGAAAACGTCGAGTGTAAAGCGCCGCAAAGTGCTCACGTGACGTATGTGTTCAGCGGTATCTGGCATGGCCCGGATTCGCTGATGCCTTCGGATGATGCCCTGAAAGACTGGAAGGTCAGCAAAATTATCTGGCGTGCTAATCCTGCGCAGGCCGCTGCCGCGCAATAAACGGGTTTCTCCGCTTAAAAAGCCCTCAATGCCTTGCCTTCGCGCAAGGCATTTTTATTGACATCCGGTATGATATCGCCGGTCAAATTAACGAGGATGAGAAAATGACTCAGGTTCAGAGCGGCATTTTACCCGAACATTGCCGTTTCGCGATTTACATTGAAGCGAAAGCTCAGGGTGACCTGGATGCGCTCCGGCACGGCTGCCGTGCATTTTTGGCCGTACTGGAAGACATGCAGAAAAAATTTCCCACTGAACATCTTGGTGCGGTCGTGGCCTTTGGCAACGATGTATGGCGTGATTTATCCGGAAATCAGGGTGCCGCTGAGCTGAAGTCTTTCGAGCCGCTGGGTAAAGGTCTGGCACCGGCGACGCAGCGCGATATGTTGTTGCACATTCAGTCCCTGCGTCATGACGTGAACTTCGCGCTGGCACAGGCGGCATTGAAAGCCTTCGGCAGTTCAATCACTGTCGAAGAAGAAACCCACGGGTTCCGTGCGCTGGAAGAACGTGACCTCAGCGGTTTTATCGACGGAACTGAAAACCCGAAAGCAGAAGCCCGCGCTCAGGTGGCGATTATTCCTGAAGGCAGTGTTGATGCAGGCGGCAGTTACGTGATGGTTCAGCGCTGGAAACATAATCTGGTGCAATGGGAACGCTTCTCCGTGCAGCAGCAGGAAGATGTTATCGGGCGTACAAAAGAAACCGACGAAGAGCTGGATTCAGAAACTCGCCCGGACACTTCCCACGTCAGTCGTGTTGACCTGAAAGAAGACGGCAAAGGCCTGAAAATTCTGCGCCAGAGCCTGCCTTACGGTACGGCCAGCGGTGAGCACGGTTTGTATTTCATTAGCTATTGCGCCCGTTTGTGGAACATTGAGAAACAGCTGCTGAGCATGTTTGGCGATCTTGATGGCAAACGCGATGCCATGCTGCGCTTCACCCGTCCGGTGACCGGCAGTTATTATTTCGCCCCTTCACTGACCCGACTGTTAGCGCTTTAAGTTCTTCCGGCGCGTTCCGTCGCGGACGCGCCTGCTTCTTCCCTTTTTGTTATTCCCCCATCGCTTGTTAATGCCTTATAGCTTTTCATGCTTGAAAATCACCAAATGGTATATAAAACCGTTACAGCCTGACCCTCAGTTATAAATACACTGTGTGATATTGAGCGACATATATCAGCGTCGCATATCGGTTCACTCACCTAAGGCTAAGCATGAAAACACTCGGATTTACCGGCAATGTGCTGAAAAGTTCTGTGGCGGCATTGTTGCTGGCCAGCGGGGCGGCTTCGGCAACCGAATTGCTCAACAGCTCTTATGATGTGTCCCGTGAACTTTTTGCCGCGCTGAATCCGCCATTCCAGAAACAGTGGGCTGATCAAAATAATGGCGATAAACTCGATATTAAACAGTCGCATGCCGGTTCCTCCAAGCAAGCGCTGGCGATTTTGCAGGGCCTGAAAGCAGATGTGGTGACGTATAATCAGGTGACCGATGTGCAGATTTTGCATGACCGCGGCAACCTGATCCCGGCCAACTGGCAAAGCCGTCTGCCTAATAACAGTTCGCCATTCTATTCCACCATGGCCTTCCTGGTACGTAAGGGCAATCCAAAAAACATTCACAGCTGGGACGATTTAGCACGTCCGGGCGTGAGTCTGGTGTTCCCGAATCCAAAAACCTCCGGTAATGGTCGTTATACCTATCTCGGTGCCTGGGGCGCATTCAATCTGGAAGACAATAAAAACCAGACGCAGACCCGCGAAAAGATGGCGAGTTTCCTGAAAAACGTGCAGGTATTTGATACCGGCGGTCGTGGCGCAACCACCACATTTGTCGAACGTGGACTGGGCGATGTGTTGATCAGCTTTGAATCGGAAGTGAACAACATCCGTAAGCAGTACGGTGATGATAAATATGAAGTGATTGTTCCGAAGGTGGATATTCTGGCGGAGTTCCCGGTCGCCTGGGTGGACAAAAACGTTGAGAAAAATGGCACAGAGAAAGCCGCAAAAGATTATCTGAATTATTTGTGGAGCCCGCAGGCGCAGAAAATCATCACCAGTTTTAACTACCGCGTGTATGACAAAACGGCGATGGCGGCGGCGAAAGAGCAGTTCCCGGAGACCCAACTGTTCAAAGTTGAAGAGCAGTTCGGTGGCTGGCCACAAGTGATGGAAACCCATTTCAGTACCGGCGGTGAGCTGGATAAACTGTTAGAGCAAGGTCACAAGTAATGTTGTTGTCGAGCAAACGCGTATTACCCGGATTCACCCTGAGCCTCGGCAGCAGTTTGTTGTTCGTGTGCCTGGTGCTGTTGCTGCCGCTGAGTGCACTGGTGATGCAGTTGTCACAAATGACACTGGCGCAATATTGGGATGTGATCACCAACGGTCAGGTGGTGGCGGCCTATAAAGTAACGCTGCTGGCGGCGGGCGTGGCGAGTATTTTTAACTGTTTCTTCGGCATGCTGATGGCGTGGATCCTGACCCGTTATGAATTCCCGGGTAAAAGTCTGATCGATGGTCTGATGGATTTGCCGTTTGCCCTGCCGACGGCAGTCGCCGGTTTAACGCTGGCAGGATTGTTTTCTACCACCGGTTTTTACGGTCAGTGGCTGGCGCATTTTGATATCAAAGTGGCGTACACCTGGCTTGGTATTGCGGTGGCGATGGCATTTACCAGCATCCCGTTTGTGGTGCGTACCGTGCAGCCGGTGCTGGAAGAATTAGGCCCGGAATATGAAGAAGCGGCTGAAACGCTGGGCGCTTCGCGCTGGCAGAGTTTTCGTCGCGTGGTGTTGCCGGAAGTGATGCCTTCCTTGCTGGCGGGTACGGCGTTGTCCTTCACCCGCAGCCTGGGCGAATTCGGCGCAGTGATTTTCATCGCCGGTAACATTGCCTGGAAAACCGAAGTGACCTCGCTGATGATTTTTATCCGCTTACAGGAGTTTGATTACCCGGCAGCCAGCGCTATTGCTTCGGTGATCCTCGCCGCATCGCTGCTGTTGCTGTTTGCGATTAACACCTTACAGAGCCGTTATGGCCGTCGTCTGGGAGGCCAGTAATGTCTGATATTCCGGCTTTTGCGGGCGAAAGACGTCAGCGTATTGACTGGGTGAAATGGTCGTTGATCGGCACGGGGGTGCTGATTTGTATTCTGCTGCTGGTGATCCCGATGATCAGCATTTTTGTGCTGGCGTTTTCCGACGGCATTGCAGCGGTGTGGAAGAACCTGTCGGACTCCGACATGTTGCATTCTATCTGGCTGACCGTCCTGATGGCGCTGATCACCGTGCCGGTGAACCTGATTTTCGGCACGTTGCTGGCCTGGCTGGTCGCGCGCTTTAATTTCCCGGGACGTCAGTTATTACTGACGCTGATCGACATCCCGTTTGCGGTTTCACCAGTGGTTGCCGGTTTACTGTATTTGCTGTTTTACGGCACCAACGGCCCGATTGGCGGCTGGCTGGATGCGCACAATATTCAGTTTATGTTCGCCTGGCCGGGCATGGTGATGGTGACAGTATTCGTCACCTGTCCGTTTGTCATCCGTGAGCTGGTGCCGGTGATGTTGAGTCAGGGCAGTCATGAAGATGAAGCCGCGGTGTTACTGGGTGCGTCCGGCTGGCAGATGTTCCGCCGCGTGACCCTGCCGAATATCCGCTGGGCATTACTGTATGGCGTGGTGCTGACCAACGCCCGCGCGATTGGGGAATTCGGGGCGGTATCGGTGGTGTCCGGTTCTATCCGCGGAGAAACCTACACGCTGCCATTACAAGTCGAATTACTGCATCAGGACTACAACACCGCAGGCGCGTTTACTGCCGCTGCGCTGTTAACCCTGATGGCAATTGTCACACTGTTTCTGAAAAGCGGCCTGCAATGGCGTCTGAAGCGCCACAACGACCGTCTTGAGCGGGAGGAAAGTCATGAGCATTGAAATTAACGGTATCAACAAATATTTTGGCCGCACTAAGGTGCTCAATGATATCTCGCTCGATATTGCTTCCGGAGAGATGGTGGCGTTGCTCGGGCCTTCCGGCTCAGGTAAAACCACGTTGCTGCGTATTATCGCCGGACTGGAAAATCAAAGCGCCGGACACCTGAGTTTTCACGGTAAAGACGTGACGCGCCTGCATGCCCGTGATCGCCAGGTCGGTTTCGTTTTCCAGCATTATGCGCTGTTCCGCCATATGACGGTGTTCGACAACATCGCGTTTGGCCTGACGGTGCTGCCGCGCCGTGAGCGTCCGAATGCTGAAGCCATCAAACAGAAAGTCACTAAATTGCTGGAGATGGTGCAACTTGGCCATCTGGCAAACCGTTATCCGGCACAGCTTTCCGGCGGTCAGAAACAGCGTGTGGCGCTGGCCCGTGCGCTGGCGGTTGAACCGCAAATTCTGCTGCTGGATGAACCTTTTGGCGCGCTGGACGCACAGGTGCGTAAAGAGCTGCGCCGCTGGCTGCGTCAGTTGCATGAAGAACTGAAATTCACCAGCGTGTTCGTGACTCACGATCAGGAAGAAGCGATGGAAGTCGCTGACCGCGTGGTGGTCATGAGCCAGGGTAATATCGAACAGGTCGGCGCCCCGCAGGAAATCTGGCGTGAACCGGCAACTCGTTTCGTGCTGGAATTCATGGGTGAAGTTAATAAAATTCATGGCGAAATCCGGGGATCTCAGCTGTACGTCGGTGCATATCACTGGCCGCTGGATAACCCGCCCCTGCATCAGGGTGTGGTCGATTTATTCCTGCGTCCCTGGGAAATGGAAATTACGCCGCACAGTACAGCACGCTGTCCGTTGCCGGTGAAGGTGCTGGAAGTCAGCCCGCGTGGCCATTTCTGGCAGCTTATCGTGCAGGCCGAGGGCTGGCACGACGAACCGCTTTCGGTGGTGCTTTCCGAAATCCACGGTAATAGCGCACCTCAGCGCGGCGATCGTTTCTATGTCGGCGGGCTGAATGGCCGCCTGTATGCTGGCGACCAGCCGTTACAACCCGTTGCGTTAGCGAAGAGTGCCTGATATTTTTTAATCAGCATTTTTCTCAGGGCGGTCATCGGGCCGCCCTTTTTATCGCCTGATACCTGTTTATGTGTTTTTTATCAGTCAATATACCTTTTTAATATAAGGCAAGCCCGTGAGTACGCTCGAACATTACATCGGCAATACCCCTCTGGTGAGATTACAGCGTCTGACGCAGGGGCTGGACAGCGAGATTTGGGTCAAGCTGGAAGGCAATAACCCCGCCGGTTCTGTTAAAGATCGCGCCGCGCTGTTTATGATTGAGCAGGCGGAAAAACGGGGCGAAATTCATCCGGGGGATACGCTGATTGAAGCCACAAGCGGCAATACCGGCATTGCGCTGGCGATGATTGCGGCGCTGAAAGGCTACAGGCTTAAATTGCTGATGCCCGAAAATATGAGCCTTGAGCGTCAGGCATCAATGCGGGCGTATGGTGCTGAACTGTTGCTGGTCAGCCGCGCGCAGGGAATGGAAGGCGCACGTGATCTCGCTCTGGAAATGGAAAAACAGGGACTGGGGAAAGTGCTGGATCAGTTTAACAATCCTGACAATCCGCTCGCACATTTTACGACGACAGGCCCTGAAATCTGGCAACAGACACACGGGCGCATCACCCATTTTGTCTCCAGCATGGGCACTACCGGCACGATAACCGGTGTCAGTCGTTATCTGCGCAGCCAGCATGCTGGCGTGAAAATTGTCGGGCTGCAACCGTCAGAAGGCAGCAGCATTCCAGGTATCCGCCGCTGGCCGGAAGAATATCTGCCGGGCATTTTCAATCCTGAACTGGTCGATGAAGTGATGGATATGGGGCAGGGCGAAGCAGAAGACACCATGCGGGCGCTGGCGCGTAGGGAAGGTATCTTCTGTGGCGTGAGTTCCGGGGGGGCGGTAGCGGGCGCTTTACGCGTCGCCAGAAATCATCCGGGTAGCGTGATTGTGGCGATTATTTGTGATCGTGGTGACCGTTATTTATCCACAGGTGTGTTTAATGTTTGATCCTATATTCATCTGTTGAATGTAAAATTAGAGTAAAAGCGGCTGCTAATGGCTGGCTTAGTGGTAAAAATGACCAAAATTTTAGCCAGGCGGAAATGAAGAATGAAAATTTTATTAGTCGATGACGATCTTGAATTAGGCACCATGCTCAGCGAATACCTGATCGCAGAAGGCTTTGATGCTTCTCTGGTGCTGACCGGTAAAGCGGGTGTGGAAGGTGCGATGTCTGGCGAATATACCGCAATGATCCTCGACATTATGCTGCCGGACATGAGCGGTATTGATGTATTGCGTCAGGTGCGTAAAAACAGCCGTCTGCCGATCATCATGCTGACCGCGAAGGGTGACAACATTGATCGTGTCATCGGTCTGGAAATGGGCGCAGATGATTACATGCCAAAGCCGTGCTATCCGCGCGAACTGGTGGCGCGTCTGCGTGCTGTGCTGCGTCGTGTGGAAGAGCAGCAGGAATCACACTCTGATAACTCCTCGGTCAACTATGGCGATCTGACGCTCAATCCGGCGACCCGCAGCAGTGAATGGCGCGGCGTGCCA
Organism: Rahnella aceris; assembly: GCF_011684115.1. NCBI lineage: Bacteria > Pseudomonadati > Pseudomonadota > Gammaproteobacteria > Enterobacterales > Yersiniaceae > Rahnella > Rahnella aceris. The sequence goes on from NZ_JAADJV010000001.1 coordinate 231,617, forward strand.
TTCGATCTGACGGCTTCTGAGTTCAACCTTCTGGAGTTACTGTTACGTTCTCCTGAACGCGTGGTATCGAAAGATGAGTTGTCGGAAAAAGGTCTCGGGCGTCCGCGCGAAGCTTATGACCGCAGTATTGATGTGCATATCAGTAACATCCGTCAGAAACTGGGGTCACTGGAAGGTGGCGATATTCTGACTATTGAAACGGTGCGCAGCATTGGCTATCGAATCCGCTAAACGACTGCGCGGCAGACTGTTCTGGAAAATACTGCTGGGATTCTGGTTTACTTTCGTGGCGATCACTCAGGGCCTCTGGGTGGTTTTTGCTTTCTACAATCCACATGAACCGCCGGAAAGCGGAATTGCCCGCCGGTTTGTGAAACTGCAAATTACCTCGGCTGTTTCCACGCTGCATTACGGCGGTCTGCCTGCTCTTAACGCCATGATGGCCGACTGGCCGCAAGATGACCGACAATTCTTCTCAGTGTCGCCGTCGTTGCTGCCTGCTAAAGGCAATACGATTAAGGATCTGGAACCCGGTAAAATTCCGCATGAAGTCGTGCAGTTTGTGCAGGGACCGGACGGGCAGGGTTACCGGCTGAAATATGATGTTGACGGGCTGATGCATGAATATCGCCCGAGACGTCACAGGGACTGGCTGAATATGCCGCCGCCACTGTTATGGCTGGGTGGACTGGGCGGTTTACTGTTCAGCGCCGTACTGGCATGGAACCTGACGCGGCCAATGTTGCAAATGCGTAAAGCCTTCGGACGGGTGGCGCAGGGGGATTTATCAGTCCGCCTGTTTACCAGTATGGGTAAGCGGCACGATGAGCTGTCTGAAGTGGCGCGTGATTTTGACTCTATGGCTGAACGCCTGCAGGTGCTGGTCAAAGCGCGCGAAGAGCTGTTGCATGATGTCTCGCATGAACTGCGTTCTCCGCTGGCACGTTTGCAACTGGCAATCGGTCTGGCGCGGCAGAATCCGTCGAATGTCGAAAGTTCCCTGAGTCGCATAGAACACGAAGCGGGCAGGCTGGATAAAATGATTGGTGAACTGCTGGCGTTGTCACGTACTGAAAGCAGTGAAATCCCTGATGAAGAGTATTTCGATCTCTACGGATTGGTGGAGGCGGTCGTTAATGATGCCCGCTATGAAGCGCAGTTGCCGGGGGTCGAAATCGCGATGTACCCCGGGTCTCCGGATAATATGGATTACACCGTGAAGGGTAATGCTGAGCTGATGCGTCGTGCGGTGGATAATGTGGTGCGTAATGCCCTGCGTTTTTCGGCCCGCGGCCAAACTATCAGTGTTTCACTGGCTCAGGTTGAACAGTATTTGCAAATTGAAGTGGCCGATCAGGGGCCGGGCGTGGAAGAAGATAAGCTGTCGAGTATCTTTGACCCGTTCGTGCGCGTGAAATCGCCGCTGTCAGGCAAAGGCTACGGCCTGGGGCTTGCGATCACCCGCAAAGTGATGTTGGCGCATGAGGGGAAAGTAGATGCCCGTAACGCGCAGCCTCATGGCCTGATCATCAGCCTTCAAGTCCCGCACTGGCAAATGTGAGGCAATAAAAAACGGCGCTGATTAGGCGCCGTTTTTTTACTTCTCGCTGAGCAAATTACTTCCTGATGCGGATGATTGGGGTTTCGCCCACAGTCACGCTACCAGTCAGTTTAATCAGCTCTTTGATCTCGTCCATGTTAGAGATGACAACCGGAGTCAAAGTAGACTTCGCTTTCTCTTCCAGCAGAGCCAGATCAAACTCGATAACCAAATCGCCTTTCTTAACACGTTGACCTTCTTCAGCGATGCGTTTGAAGCCTTCGCCTTTCAGTTCAACGGTGTCGATACCGAAGTGCACGAACAACTCAATGCCACTGTCGGATTCGATTGAGAAAGCATGGTTAGTTTCGAAGATTTTACCGATAGTGCCGTCAACCGGAGCAACCATTTTGTTGCCAGATGGTTTGATAGCAATACCGTCACCAACGATTTTCTCAGCGAAAACAACGTCTGGCACATCTTCAATGTTGACAATTTCACCAGAGATTGGCGCTACGATTTCAATAGTGCCAACGTCTTTTTTATCATCAGAAACCAATGATTTCAGTTTATCGAACAAACCCATGATCTTCTCCTAAGCATTAATTTGGGCAGCTTTACCAGCATCGCGCAATTAGCAGAGTGTTTTTTCTTCAATGAACTTGTTAACCAGGTTCATCAACTCTTGCGCCGTAGGTTGGGCCAGGGCCTGGTCTGCCAGCGCTTTCACATCTTCGAAGTTTGTATTGCGAATAATTTTCTTGATGCGTGGGATAGAGATAGCGCTCATGCTGAACTCATCTAACCCCATGCCCAATAGAAGAAGTGTAGCACGTTCGTCACCGGCTAGCTCGCCGCACATCCCTGTCCATTTACCGGCAGCATGAGATGCGTCAATAACTTGTTTAATTAAACCAAGTACAGACGGAGACATTGGGTTGTACAGATGAGAAATCAGCTCGTTACCGCGATCCACCGCCAAAGTATACTGGGTAAGATCGTTTGTACCAATACTGAAGAAATCGACTTCTTTCGCCAGGTGATGCGCAATCACAGCCGCTGCGGGTGTTTCCACCATCACGCCGACTTCGATAGTCTCATCGAATGCCTGGCCTTTTTCACGAAGCTGCACTTTCAGCATTTCGAGTTCTGCTTTCAGTTCACGCACTTCTTCAACAGAAATGATCATCGGGAACATGATGCGCAGTTTACCGAACGCAGAAGCACGCAGAATACCTTTCAGCTGATCGTGAAGAATTTCTTTGCGATCCAGACAGATACGGATTGCGCGCCAGCCCAGGAACGGGTTTTCTTCTTTCGGCAGGTTCATGTACGGCAGGTCTTTGTCACCGCCGATGTCCATGGTGCGTACGATAACCGCCTGTGACCCCATCGCTTCAGCAACGGCTTTATACGCCTGGAATTGCTCTTCTTCGGTAGGCAGACTGTCACGATCCATGAACAGGAATTCTGTACGATACAGGCCGACACCTTCAGCGCCATTGCGCTCTGCACCGGCGACGTCGCGCACGGTACCGATGTTGGCACAAACTTCAACCTGATGACCATCAAGCGTGATAGCCGGCAAGTCTTTCAGTTTAGTCAGTTCGTCTTTTTCAGTGATGTACTGGTTCTGAACGGCTTTCAGCTCGTCAATAACGTCTGCTGTCGGGTTGACATAGATTTTATTGTTAACAGCATCGAGGATCAGATAGTCATCATTTTTAACTTGTTTGGTCACATCGCTGGTACCCACGATAGCAGGCAGTTCCAGGGAGCGGGCCATGATTGAGGTGTGGGAAGTACGACCACCCAAATCAGTGATAAAGCCCAGAACCTTGTTCAGGTTCAGCTGCGCTGTTTCTGATGGCGTCAGATCGGTCGCAACCAGGATAACTTCGTCCTGGATGGAGCTCAGATCAACGATGGTCATGTTCAGAATGTTGCGCAGCAGGCGTTTACCGATGTCACGCACGTCAGCCGCACGTTCTTTCAGGTATTCGTCATCAAGCTCTTCCAGGGCTTTCGCCTGGCCTTCAATGACAGAGAAAGCTGCAGCGTCAGCAGAAGCGTGCTCGTCTTTGATGAGGGCTATGATTTCCTGTTCAAGCTCTTCGTCTTCCAACAACATGATGTGGCCTTCGAAGATGGCTTCTTTCTCTTCACCGAAGGTCTCACCGGCTTTGGTCTTGATCACTTCCAGTTGAGCAGACGCTTTCGCACGGCCCGTCAGGAAACGTTCAACTTCCTGATCAACGTGATCTGGAGAGATTTTTTTCCGGTTGATGACAATTTCATCTTCTTTCAACAGAAGTGCTTTGCCGAAAGCGATACCGGGAGATACTAAAATGCCTGAAATCATAACCCTACCTTTCTCTTGACTGGTTTAAACTTTATAAGAGCGGCTGTGTATTACTCGAGCTCTGCCATCAGTTTTACCAAGTGTTCAACGGCTTTCTGCTCGTCTTCACCTTCAGCTGAGAGGGTCACAACGGTACCTTGGGTCAGGCCCAGAGTTTGCAGTTTGAAAAGGCTTTTAGCACTGGCGCTTTTACCGTTTGAAGTCACGGTGATGTCAGAAGCGAAACCTTTAGCTTCTTTCACGAACTGTGCAGCAGGGCGAGTGTGCAGACCATTAGGAGCGGTAATAGTAACTTCTTGCTGGAACATTGTTGTTTCCCCAACTTATTAAAGTAATGTTGTGGAGCTAAAGTTTAGCTTATGGCCTTCACTTTAGCCTGTAGAGATTCGCGCCTGACTATGGTTCAGGGGCAGGTTCAGATGCAACAGAAAAGAGAAAATAACGCACTCAGCGATAAAACTCTTTGCCTTGGATCCAGGCTTTTTCTGTTATTCCTCCATTATGCCGTCTTTTCCCCTCGTGTAACAAATCAGTAAATCGATTCAGCGGGGAAGACTCGTGGAAGCGATTAATTTCGAGCATCGAAATAATTGTCCGGTTAAATACTAAACCTGGCGGGTAAAATCAATGACGAAGTGGTGTAAAGTTTGACGCAGGCCACAAAAAAGCACCCCTCGAGGTGCTTTTTTGGCCGCTTTTAAGGATGTGGCATTATTGTTGCAATTCTTTTTCAGTGAATAAATCTGCAAACAATGCGGTACTCAGATAGCGTTCACCGGAAGAAGGCAGAATAACCACAATCGTTTTATCTGCAAACTCCGGTTCTTTGGATAATTTCACCGCAGCTTCAACCGCCGCACCGGAAGAAATCCCGGCCAGAATGCCTTCTTCTTCCATCAGACGGCGTGCCATCTGAATGGATTCGTCGTTGGTGATTAGCGTGACACGATCCAGCAATGCCAGATCCAGGTTACCCGGAATAAAGCCTGCGCCGATACCCTGGATTTTATGCGGGCCCGGCTTCACTTCTTCACCGTTGAGCGTCTGGGTGATAACCGGGGAGTCTGTTGGCTCAACGGCCACCAGTTTCACGCTGCTTTTTTTACTTTTCAGATAACGGCCCGTTCCGGTGATAGTCCCGCCGGTACCCACGCCTGCAATCAGCACATCCACTGCGCCATCGGTATCTTCCCAGATTTCCGGGCCGGTGGTTTGCTCGTGGATAGCCGGGTTGGCCGGGTTGCTGAACTGCTGAAGAATAAGATAGCGCTGCGGATCACTGGCCTGAATTTCTTCGGCTTTGGCAATCGCCCCTTTCATACCTTTGGCGCCTTCGGTTAACACCAGATTGGCGCCGAGCGCTTTGAGCAGCTTACGGCGTTCAACGCTCATGGTTTCCGGCATAGTCAGTGTCAGCTTGTAACCGCGCGCAGCAGCCACATAGGCCAGTGCGATACCCGTGTTACCGCTGGTAGGTTCAACCAGTTCGATATCTTTGGTCAGAATGCCTTTCTTTTCAGCATCCCAGATCATGTTGGCACCGATACGGCATTTTACGCTGAAGCTCGGGTTACGTGACTCGACCTTAGCCAGAATTCGACCATTACCGATACGGTTCAGGCGAACCAGTGGCGTGTGGCCAATTGTTAATGAATTGTCTTCATAGATCTTGCTCATAACCCGTCCTTTAACTGTATGAAATATTCACGGTGTGAAGCTTTCAACACTATGAAATTAGTGGGAATCAGGAAAGCATACGCGAACCGCTTTCCCAGTGAAGTAAGGTTTTGGTATTTGCTATATCGATACGTTATTAAGAAATAAGTTTGAGGGAGAAAAGTCAAGCATAGCAGGCAGCCGCCCGCAGGCGGCTGTGAATAAAAAACGTTATTTGCGGCTGGAATTCACGTCGATACTATTGTTATAAACATCGCTTTTAACGTAAATATTGCGATAACGATCACACCACATGGCCGTCGCGCCGCACACGGCAACCGGCAGGATCACCAGATTCAGCAACGGGATCATCGTAAACAGGCTGACCAGCGAACCAAACTGCATGTTGTCGATTTTGTTGCTGCCGAGCGAACGGCGCATATCGGCAAAGCTGACTTTGTGGTTATCGAACGGATAATCGCAATATTGAATGACGACCATCCACGCGCTGAAGAAGAACCACAGCACCGGGGCCACGGTCTGGCCGATCACCGGAATAAAGTACAGCGCGAACAGCAGCAGGGCGCGCGGCAGGTAATACGCCAGTTTCTGCCATTCACGTTTCATGATACGCGGTAAATCTTTCATGATGTCCCAGATGCCGGTATCAGGCAGCGTTTTCCCTGTCAGGCGCGCTTCGAGTTGTTCGGCGAGCAATCCGCTGAAGGGGGCGGCTATCCAGTTGGCGAGGGTGCTGAAGAGATAGCTGAACACCAGCACGACAGAAAGCACCGCGACCGGCCAGATCAGATAATCCAGCCAGCTGAGCCACGACGGCACCTTGCTCATCATCGCCGGGATCCATTCACCCAGTTTGGTGAACAGCCACCAGAATGCGCCGCCCATCAACAGCACGTTGACGGCAAGGGGTAAAATCACAAAACGTCGTATCCCCGGCAAGGAAATGAGCGCCCAGCCTTGTTTGAAATAATGCACACCATTTTGTTGTCTGGTGCTGTGCGAGGAGGTCATAAACGAAATTTTCTCTCTGAGTTGAATGACATGGGCTATCATATCGGTATGATTTTCCACTGGCTAGCGGTGGATTGGCTGAAAAAACAGCAAAAAAAGGTGCAACTGCCCTATTTATTAGCAGAAAGTAGAGTCGAGACTTGCACTTATCTACGTGGGCAAATAGAGTTAATCATGTGAATGTTTGCCGTGGTGGCAATGTATTAGAACAACAGAGATAGCAATGATGCAGGATTTGCGTCTGATATTAATCGTTGTTGGCGCGATCGCCATAATAGCGTTGTTGTTACACGGTTTGTGGACCAGCCGTAAAGAACGCTCTTCGCTTTTCCGCGATCGTCCAGCTAAACGTGTGAAAAAAGAACGGGAACAATCTCCGTCCGAAGATTTTGTCGATGGAGTGGGGGAAGTGCGCGTGCGTCCTGCTTATCCTCAGGATGAACCGACTTTAGGTCAGTATGACGAGCCCGAACAGACTGCACCGCCACGTCAGCCGCAGGTTTCCCCTGCGCAGCCAGCGCCAGCATCTGTTGCTCGTCCTCAGCAACCGGCTCAGCCGCAGCAACATGCTGTGCAGGATGATCCCTTGCTGAGTGGTTATTCAGCTGCTGAACCCGTCACTGCACCGCGTCGCGAACCTGCCGCAGATTTTGCGCATCAGGAATACACGCCTGAAGCTAAACCGCACACACCGGTTCCGCCGCAGGAAATTCATGCTGATGCCGCGCCTGCTGCGAAAGCAGAACCTCAGGCTGCACCTTTTGCTCCTGCAGAAGAAGCACCGGCTGAGAAAGCGAAACTGAAAGAGACGGTTCTGGTATTGCACGTTGCCGCGCATCAGGGCGGTGTCATCGGTGGTGAAGTGTTGCTCAACAGCGTGCTTCAGGCCGGTTTCCAGTTTGGTGCCATGAATATTTTCCATCGTCACGTCAGCCCTGCGGGCAGCGGTCCGGTGTTGTTCAGTCTGGCAAATATGGTCAAACCGGGTTCCTTCGACCCTGACAATATGTCTGACTTCTCCACCCCAGGCGTTACGTTGTTTATGATGGTACCTTGCTACGGTGATGCGCATCAGAACTTCAAACTGTTGCTGCAGTCCGCCCAGCGTATTGCCGATGATGTCGGTGCGATGGTGCTTGACGATGAGCGTCGTATGATTACGCCGCAGAAGCTCGAAACGTACAAAGCGCGGATCCGCGAGGTCCTCGAGGCGATCGCCTGAGTCCGGCGTTCGTGAAACACCCACTTCCCTGACCCCCGCTTGCCGGGGGTTTTTTATCTCCACGGTGAGTCATGGCCACTATCGAAGAACAAATCAGTCAATTACGCACTCAGTTGCGCCATCACGAATATCAGTATCACGTTCTGGATGCACCGGAAGTGCCAGATGCCGAGTATGACCGCTTAATGCGCGAATTGCGCGAGCTGGAAACCGCGCATCCTGAGCTGGTCACCGCGGATTCCCCGACGCAGCGCGTGGGGGCGGCACCGCTTTCTGCATTTGAACAGGTCAGGCATCGGGTACCGATGTTATCGCTGGACAACGTATTTGATGAAGAAAGCTATCTGGCATTTTATAAACGCGTGCAGGATCGCCTGAAAACCGCTGAAGCACTGACGTTCTGCTGCGAGCTGAAACTTGATGGTCTGGCGGTGAGCCTGTTGTATGAAAATGGCGAACTGGTGCAGGCTGCCACGCGTGGCGATGGCACGACCGGTGAGAACATCACCGCGAACGTACGCACCATCCGCGCGATCCCTCTGCGTCTGCATGGCGACAACATTCCTGAGCGCCTTGAAGTGCGTGGTGAGGTGTTTATGCCACAAGCGGGCTTTGAAGCGATGAACGACGAAGCGCGTCGTACGGGAGGGAAAGTGTTCGCTAACCCGCGTAATGCCGCCGCCGGTTCGTTACGTCAGCTCGATCCGCGTATCACCGCCAAACGTCCGCTGACCTTCTTCTGCTACGGCGTTGGCCTGCTGGAAGGGGGTGAACTGCCGCGCAGCCACTTCGCCCGCCTGCAACAGTTTAAAGCCTGGGGTTTACCGGTCAGTGATCGCGTCCGCCTGTGTACCGGCAGCGAAGAAGTGCTGGCGTTTTACCGTCAGGTTGAAGCCGACCGTCCGTCACTGGGCTTTGATATTGACGGCGTGGTAGTGAAAATTGACTCGCTGGATATTCAGGAAACGCTGGGCTTTGTGGCACGTGCGCCGCGCTGGGCAACAGCCTTCAAATTCCCGGCGCAGGAACAAATCACGCTGGTGAAAGACGTCGAGTTTCAGGTAGGGCGTACTGGTGCGATCACGCCGGTCGCACGTCTGGAGCCGGTTCTGGTCGCGGGCGTGATGGTCAGCAATGCCACGCTACATAACGCAGATGAAATCGAGCGCCTTGGGCTGCGTATCGGTGATACCGTGATTGTCCGTCGTGCCGGAGATGTTATCCCGCAGGTGGTGGGCGTGGTGCTGGATGAGCGTCCTGAAGATGCCCGCGAAGTGGTTTTCCCGACGCATTGCCCGGTCTGTCATTCTGATGTTGAACGTGTCGAAGGCGAAGCCGTGGCGCGTTGTACGGCGGGTCTGATTTGTGGTGCACAGCGTAAAGAAGCGCTGAAGCATTTCGTCTCCCGCCGGGCGCTGGACGTTGACGGCATGGGCGACAAAATCATCGATCAGTTGGTCGAGAAAGAATATGTCAAAACGCCGGCAGATCTGTTCCGTCTGACGGCGGGCAAACTTACCGGTCTGGACCGCATGGGACCGAAATCGGCGCAGAACGTGGTCAGTGCGCTGGAAAAAGCCAAAGAAACCACGCTGGCAAGATTCCTGTATGCGCTGGGCATTCGTGAAGTGGGCGAAGCCACGGCGGCTAACCTTGCCGCGCATTACGGCTCGGTTGAGGCGCTTAAAGCGGCAGATATTGAATCGCTGAAAGGCGTTCAGGATGTGGGTGATGTCGTGGCGAAACACGTGGTGAATTTCCTGTCGGAAGAACATAACCAGCAGGTCATCGACGAGTTGTTAAGCCCTGAAATCAATATTCACTGGCCGGAAGTGCAGGTCATTGTACCGGAAGAAATCGACAGTCCGTTTGCCGGCAAAACTGTGGTGCTGACCGGTTCGCTGTCGATTCTTTCCCGCGATGACGCCAAAGACCGTCTGACTGCGCTGGGCGCGAAAGTCTCCGGCAGCGTGTCGAAGAAAACCGATCTGGTGATTGCCGGTGAAGCGGCGGGTTCCAAGCTGGCGAAAGCACAGGAACTGGGCATTGAGGTGATCGACGAGGCGGAAATGATCCGTCTGCTGGGTGAATAAATCATGGAAAAAGAAGATCTGATCCAGATAGCCAATAGAGTGATGCCGTTCGGAAAATACGCCGGACGGGTGCTGATCGACTTGCCGGAAGAATATTTGCTGTGGTTCGCCCGCAAAGATGAATTTCCGCAAGGAAAACTGGGTGAACTGATGCAGCTGACGCTGACGATTAAAAGCGAAGGGCTGCAAAACCTGATCAATCCGCTGCGCCGCAATGGTCCGGGACTCGATGGCACCGACGAGTAAACGCTGTTGAGAACGGGTCAACTCATAAAACAAAGGCGCTGAATTCAGCGCCTTTTTTCTGCCTGCTATTTAGCCAGCTTATTCAGTAACAGGCGCGTGTTTCAGCGCCGCTTCCTGTTGTTTTTTCTGATAACGTTTTGCCAGCACCGCGCAGGTCATCAACTGTACCTGATGAAAAATCATCAGCGGCAGCACCATCATGCCAATCGCGCTGACCGGGAACAGAATGTTCGCCATCGGAATACCGTTCGCCAGGCTTTTCTTCGAGCCGCAGAACACGATGGTAATTTCATCGGGTTTGCTAAAGCCCATCCAGCGCGCCATATAGGTATTGATCACCAGGATAAAGGCCAGCAGCACCAGACTGAACACCACGATAAACAGCAGTGAACCGATGCCGACCTGATGCCAGATCCCCTGCGTCACGGCTTCGCTGAAAGCGGAATACACCACCAGCAAAATCGATGTCTGGTCGGTTTTGCCGATCATTTTACGGTGACGTTCGACAAAGCCGCCAATCAGCGGACGGAGTAAATGCCCGGCGACAAACGGCACCAGCAGTTGCAAAACAATATGCCAGACCTGTTCTAAACCATTCCCCGTTTCCCCCTGCACATGCATCAGCAGGCTGACCAGCAACGGCGAAACAAAAATCCCCAGCAGACTTGATGCGGAGGCGCTGCACACCGCTGCCGCTACGTTCCCGCCTGCCAGTGAGGTAAATGCAATCGCCGACTGCACCGTCGCAGGCAAAATACACAGATAGACAAAGCCGCTGTAAATTTGCGGACTGACGTCTACCGGATGCCACCACTGGAAAAGCAGCCCGAGGATCGGGAATAAAATGAAGGTACTGAACATCACCCACAAATGCAGACGCCAGTTATTGCTGCCCTGAAAAATAGCTTCGCGCGAGAGTTTTGCGCCATGCATGAAAAACAGCAGGCCGATGGCGAAAATGGTCAGATTATTGAAGAAAGCCACAAATATGCCGCTGGCCGGGAAGAACGTCGCCAGCAAAACCGTAGCGATGAGTGTCAGGGTAAAGCGATCGGGTAAGAAGCGCATAACAAGTCTCGGATTTGTTGTTTCTGAATGCGGCTATTCTGAGTCTTTGCGATACAATTAAAAAATTGATTTATTTAATCCATTAATGCAGAAAATTCATGAATTATTCGCTCAGGCAACTTCGCGTATTTGTGACCGTTTCACGCTACGGCAGCTTCAGCCGGGCTGGTGAGTCCATTGGTTTAAGCCAGTCGGCGGTCAGCCATAGTATGAAAGAGCTGGAAGCCGAAATGGGCGTGCGGTTGCTGGACCGCACAACGCGCGAAGTCGTGCTCACTGATGCCGGTCTGCGTCTGGCGAATCGTGTCGAGCCGTTGCTCGACGAACTCCACGCCATGCTGCTCGACACCCGCAGCTTCGGCACGCAGCATAATGGTCGGGTGCGTATTGCCTCTAGCCAGACGATTTCGGCGCAACTGATGCCGCAATGTATCTCCAGCGGCGAGCGGCAGTATCCGGACATTCGTATTTTGTTGCGCGATCAGGCGCAGCAACTGGTGCTTAACAGCGTCAGAAATGCGGAAGTGGATTTCGGCATTGTGATTGATCCGGGTGAAAACACAGATCTGGACTGCGAGCCGATTCTGCATGAGCCGTTTTTGCTGATGTGCCGTGAGGATCATCCGCTGGCGGCGCTGCCGGAGGTTGAATGGCAGGCACTGAACGGCCAAAAACTGGTGCTGCAGGATTACGCATCAGGAAGCCGGATCCTGATCGACGGCGCACTGAAAGCGCAGAAAGTGAAAGCGGAGATTGCTCAGGAAATCGGCCATCCAGCCACGTTATTCCCGATGGTGGAAGCCGGAATTGGTATCAGTGTTATCCCGGCGCTGGCGTTGCCCATGCCGGAAGGGAGCCGTCTGGTGGTCAGAAGCCTGGTGCCGGAAATCAACCGGGTGCTGATGCTGGTCAGACGTAAAAACCGGTCGTTATCACCCGCTGCACAGGCCATCTGGCAGGTGGTGAAAGAGCAGGCGAATTTATTGCGGGAAAAACGCAGCCAGCAGGGAATGTACAACCACTGATACCTTGCCGGCTGTTTCAGGCTTTGACCGGGGTTATACGTAGATATCGACTGCGTTGGTTTCTGAAGGCTTATTCACGCCTTCGTCTTTCTTCATTTCAGCGTCAGCTTGTTGTTGCTGCTGTTGCTGAAGTGCTTTCTGAGCCTGCTGCTGTTGAATCTGCGCGATCTGCTGTTGCAGCATTTCGATTTGCTGCTGCAGGAGTTCTTGCTGTTGCTTAACTTCGTCAGTATCGCCGCCTGAATTGCCCACGTTTTTGAGCTGCTCAGTCAGTTTGGTAATCTGCTTAGTCAGCTTTGCAATCTGGCTGGCACTGCCTGAGTCGCTGGTGGACGCAGAGCTTACCGAACTGCTGGTCGCGCTGATAGTCGTCATAAAAAGCCTCATTGAGTAAGAATAAAATTTTGCACGTAAAGGTGCTTAAGCTATATCGGCAAAAATCAGCGAGGCTTTACAGGCTTTGCATATTCCTTACGGTATTTATGGCTTTCATTCGGTTAACGCTTTCACTCTGAGCTTCGGCCACCGGGTCAGCCAGCCTTTGCTGCTGATCCGCTCGGCAAAAACTGCGGGGATCGCATGCCGCGGGTTTGGCGTAATACTGAAAGCAAACAAAGCATCCAGTCCCAGCGGCGCATTCAGCTCAATTTGCCCGTCAGCATTCATTCTTGCGCCGATAGCGGTTTCCATTTCCACCCAGTAGCTCATCGCCTCGGCGCTGGAGGAATAGGGCGCATGGCCGTGGCGCTCATGCATGCGGGCCTGATTTTTCACAGACCAGGGAAGGTCGGGCGATTGCGCTTTCAGGCGATGTTCATAGCGCTCGTCAGCTTCCGGCGAGCAATCCAGCGGATTGAAATACACCACGTCGATATCATTGAGTGCTGTGGCCTGCACATATCCGTGTAGCCGGTCCCAGACCAGATTGCGGACAAAGCCCGCCGCCAGCCAGGCATCGTTAAGATTTTGCGTGCGTGCCTGCGTCAGTGCCAGCAAATGAAGCGGTTCCTCTCTGAGCCAGGTGATGATTTGCTGTTCCATTGTTGCCACGTGATGTTCTCCTTTTATCCGACGTCAGCGTTCTGAGAAGCCAAAGTGTAGCGCCCTTTTGTGACGCTTATCCAACGCACCATTTCGGATATGCGGCTTACGGCGGCGCGCTAAAATGTAGCAAGCCTCCCCTGAATACGGCTACAGGCCGCGCCTGCTGAGGGTTTCTTAAGTGGTACAGCCTTTGCAACATCCATCCTTTGCAACACAAATAAGAGCAAGGCTGTCGCAGTTCTTTTCAACAAAAATTGAATTATCACCGGGCAGGGGATCATTTATGCAAACCACGAAAGTCACACCTGTTTTAAAACGTACACTGGGGAGTTTTAAACTTTGGGGCATTGCCGTCGGGCTGGTTATCTCCGGCGAATATTTTGGCTGGAGTTACGGCTGGGCGCAGGCAGGCACACTGGGCTTTCTTATCACTGCTCTGGTGATAGCGGCTATGTATTGCGCCTTTATTTTCAGCTTTACCGAACTCACTACGTCGATTCCGCACGCGGGCGGTCCTTTTGCTTACGCTTACCGTGCGTTCGGGCCAACGGGCGGATTTGTCGCGGGTTTCGCAACGCTGGTGGAATTTGTTTTTGCGCCGCCTGCTATCGCGATGGCGATCGGGGCGTATCTCAATGTGCAGTTCCCGTCGATTGAGCCGAAATGGGTGGCTGTTGGCGCGTATCTGGTATTTATGGCGCTCAATATTCTCGGCGTCAGTATCGCCGCCACCTTTGAACTGCTGGTCACGTTGCTGGCAATTTTTGAATTGCTGGTCTTTATGGGCGTGGTGGCGCCGGGCTTTGAAATGTCGAACTTTGTTCACGGTGGATGGGCGGGCAGCGACACTTTCAGTCCCGCAGCCTTTTCCGGTATTTTTGCAGCCATTCCTTTTGCCATCTGGTTTTTCCTGGCGATAGAAGGTGCCTCAATGGCCGCTGAAGAGGCGAAAGATCCGCAGCGTACCATTCCGAAAGCTTTTATCGGCGGCATTCTGACTCTGACCGTTCTGGCGCTCGGCGTGATGTTGTTTGCCGGTGGTGTGGGCGACTGGACCAAGCTGTCGAATATCAACGACCCGTTACCGCAGGCCATGAAACTGATTGTCGGCAGCAACAGTGGCTGGCTGCACATGCTGGTCTGGCTGGGGCTTTTTGGCCTGATTGCCTCTTTCCACGGCATTATCATGGGGTATTCCCGTCAGATCTTCGCGCTGGCCCGGGCAGGTTATTTGCCTAAACGACTGGCCAGCGTCAACGCCCGTTTCCAGACACCGCATCTTGGTATTATCGCGGGGGGCGTTGTTGGCATCGCGGCTATTTTCTCGGATTCACTGATCGTGATTGGCGGCCAGCCACTGACGGCCAATATCGTGACAATGTCGGTCTTTGGCGCCATTGTGATGTACATCATTTCGATGGCTGCATTGTTTAAACTCCGCCGCAGCGAACCGAATTTAATCCGTCCGTTCCGTGCGCCGCTCTATCCTTTTGCACCTGCTCTGGCGCTGGTGCTGGCAGTCGTCTGTCTGATCGCTATGATTTACTACAACACCTTACTGTTTTTGATCTTCGCCGCCATGATGTTGCTGGCGTATGCCTGGTTCCGTATCACCCATCAGTCGCGGACTGATGCTGCGGAAGATCCGCAATTACGTGGCCTGCGCCCGGTTCCCGCTAAAAGCAGCAAATAATCCGGCGCGCTAAGGAGTGTTATGTTTCAGACGACATTAAGTCACCGAAGGTATCAGTTTAAGGATTTACGCGAACTGATGGCAAAGGCGTCGCCCGCACGGTCGGGCGACTATCTGGCTGAAGTGGCTGCCGCCAGCGCTGAAGAGCGCATGGCGGCAAAAATGGCACTGGCTGATGTGCCGCTCAAAACCTTCCTGCAACAATTGCTGGTGCCGTATGAGGACGATGAAGTCACGCGGTTGATTGTCGATACTCATGATGTCGCGGCGTTTGCCGCGATTTCGCATCTCACCGTCGGGGATTTCCGCGACTGGTTGTTGAGTGAAAAAACCGACAGCGTTGTGCTGGCAGCCGTCGCCCGCGGGATCACGCCCGAAATGGCGGCTGCCGTCAGCAAACTGATGCGCAATCAGGATCTGATCCTGGTGGCTAAAAAATGCCGGGTGATTACTCAATTCCGCAATACTATCGGGCTGCCGGGGCACATGAGCGTGCGCCTGCAACCGAACCATCCGACCGATAATTTACAGGGCATTGCTGCCAGTATGCTCGACGGTTTGTTATATGGCTCCGGCGACGCGGTGATTGGCATTAATCCTGCCAGCGACAGCTTACCGCTGCTGGAAAACCTCAATTACATGCTTGATGACATCATTACGCGCTTTGAAATTCCCACGCAGTCCTGTGTTCTGACGCATGTCACTAACACCATCAAACTGGTGGAGCGCGGCGCACCGGTTGATCTGGTGTTTCAGTCGATAGCGGGAACTGAAGCGGCGAACAGCGGGTTTGGTATCAATCTGGCGCTGCTGGCGGAAGCGCAACAGGCGGCGCTCAGTCTTAAGCGTGGCACGCTCGGCGACAACGTGATGTATTTCGAAACCGGGCAGGGCAGTTGTTTATCTGCCAATGCGCATTTTGGGGTCGATCAGCAAACCTGTGAGGCGCGTGCGTACGCCATCGCCCGCCATTTTTCACCGCTGCTGATTAACACCGTGGTGGGGTTTATCGGCCCGGAGTATTTGTATGACGGTAAACAAATTATCCGTGCGGGTCTGGAAGACCATTTCTGCGGCAAACTGCTGGGCGTGCCGCTGGGCTGCGATGTCTGTTATACCAATCATGCAGAAGCCGATCAGGATGATATGGATACCTTGCTGACGCTGCTCGGCACTGCCGGGCTGACGTTCCTGATTGGCGTACCGGGCGCGGATGACATCATGCTCAATTATCAGAGCACTTCTTTCCATGACGCGTTATACATCCGTGAATTACTCGGGCTGAAACATGCGCCGGAATTTGCCGTATGGCTGGAGAAAATGAAAATTATCGATCCGCAGGGCGTCTTGCAGGATACCCGGGCGTCCCATCCGTTACTGCGTCAGTTGCCGCAACTGAGCTGAGGTCTGTGCTGATGAATAAAGAAAAAGAGCAGGGATTATCGCCGCTGGTGCATAGCAACCCGTGGGAAACTCTGCGTCAGTTTACGGCCGCACGTATCGCGCTGGGACGTACCGGTTCGAGTCTGCCCACCGATGAGCTGCTGCGATTTGGTTTAGCCCATGCGCAGGCGCGTGATGCCGTGCATCAGCCCTTTGACAGCCAGAAGCTCGAACCCGAACTTTACGCGCTGGGGCTGGAAACGCTGACCGTTGCCAGCGCTGCACCGGACAGGGCGACCTATCTGTGTCGTCCTGATCTTGGCCGCAAGTTGTCAGAAAGCAGCCGTCAGGCCTTGCTGCGTCTGGCGCCGGAGCCTGCCGACGTGGTGCTGGTCATCGCTGACGGTTTGTCATCGAAAGCCGTGCACCGGCAGGCCGTACCGCTGATTGCGGCGTTATTGCCCTATCTGCGCACGCTGGAGCTGAAAATCGGGCCTGTGGTGCTGGCGCATCAGTCGCGGGTGGCACTGGGCGATGATATTGCGCAGGTGATGAAAGCGAAGGCGGTAGCGATTTTGATCGGAGAACGTCCGGGATTGTCATCTCCCGACAGTTTAGGCATTTACATGACCTGGGGGCCCCATTCCAAAAGACTGGAATCGGAACGAAATTGTATTTCCAATGTGCGGCCGGAAGGGCTGAATTATCCGCAGGCGGCTTTTAAACTCGCCTGGCTGCTCGAACAATCTTTCCATCGCCAGTTGTCGGGCGTCAATCTGAAAGATGAAAGCGATAATCCGGCGCTACACAATAAGGTCGTGCCGATGTTTAAACTGGAGTAGGGGGAGGAGAAAAATAGAACCAGCTGCTGGTTCGCCTCCATCACGGTTTTTCTTCGGAGTACAGATGCGAAAAAAGCGCCTATAGGCGCTTTTTTCTGAATTGGTGGGCCGTGCTGGATTCGAACCAGCGACCAATTGATTAAAAGTCAACTGCTCTACCAACTGAGCTAACGGCCCGCAGAAGTGGTGGGCGATGACGGGCTCGAACCGCCGACCCCCTCCGTGTAAAGGAGATGCTCTACCAACTGAGCTAATCGCCCACTTCTGGGTACTTCCCCATGTAAGAAGAAACGTGCTGAGAAATGGTGGGCGATGACGGGCTCGAACCGCCGACCCCCTCCGTGTAAAGGAGATGCTCTACCAACTGAGCTAATCGCCCATTTCTCAATTCTTCTTACTTATCACAACGCGGCACTCTTAAAGAGTGGTGGGCGATGACGGGCTCGAACCGCCGACCCCCTCCGTGTAAAGGAGATGCTCTACCAACTGAGCTAATCGCCCCCGTCGTGATGGAGTCGCATTATAGGGATACTTGAAATTACGTCAACGCTTTTTAAAAACAAAAATGTTCATTCGGCTTATTTTTAGTCAACCTGACGTGTTTCTCGCCCGCGTAGTCGATTCTTTACGCATTCATGGCCTTAAACCACGCGACTGCCCCTGGTTGTGCGTTGAGGAATCAGGGCAGAGTGGTAGAATGTCAGCCACTTTTTGTTAATTGATAGCGACGTTTTTTGGCGTTGCGTGATTAAGGTTGCACCCAGATGAAAATCAAAACCCGTTTTGCCCCAAGCCCGACCGGCTATCTGCACGTCGGTGGCGCCCGTACCGCGCTCTATTCCTGGCTCTTTGCCCGCAACCTTGGCGGTGAGTTTGTGCTGCGTATCGAAGACACCGATCTCGAACGTTCCACTCAGGCAGCTATCGACGCGATTATGGATGGCATGAACTGGCTGAATCTGGACTGGGATGAAGGCCCGTATTTCCAGACCAAGCGTTTTGACCGTTATAACGCGGTGATTGATGAGATGCTGGAAAACGGCACGGCTTATAAATGCTATTGCTCTAAAGAACGTCTGGAAGCGCTGCGTGAAGAACAAATGGCAAATAACGAGAAGCCTCGTTATGACGGCCGCTGCCGCGACAGCCACGAACATCACGCTGCTGATGAGCCGTGTGTGGTGCGTTTTCGTAACCCGCAGGAAGGTTCTGTCATCTTTGACGATCAGATCCGCGGACCGATCGAATTCAGTAATGACGAGCTGGACGATCTGATCATCCGCCGTACCGACGGTTCGCCGACCTATAATTTCTGTGTCGTTGTCGATGACTGGGATATGGAAATCACCCACGTCATCCGTGGCGAAGATCATATCAACAATACGCCGCGTCAGATAAATATCCTGAAAGCGCTGGGCGCGCCAGTACCGGTTTACGCGCACGTTTCTATGATTCTGGGTGACGACGGTAAAAAACTGTCCAAACGCCACGGTGCGGTCGGCGTGATGCAATACCGTGATGACGGTTATCTGCCGGAAGCGCTGCTGAACTATCTGGTGCGTCTGGGCTGGTCTCATGGCGATCAGGAAATTTTCAGCCGCGACGAAATGAAAGCGCTGTTCTCACTGGAAAACGTCAGCAAATCTGCCAGTGCGTTTAACACTGAAAAACTGCAATGGCTGAACCATCACTACATTAACACGATGGATCCGCATTACGTGGCGACCCATCTGCTGTGGCATGTTGAGCAGGCGGGTATCGAAACCCGTAATGGTCCGCAGCTGTTTGAAATCGTGACCCTGTTGGGCGAACGTTGCAAGACGCTGAAAGAGATGGCGGAGTCCTGCCGTTACTTCTACGAAGATTTTGCAGAGTTTGATGCCGATGCGGCGAAGAAACACTTACGCCCGGTTGCACGTCAGCCGCTGGAAGTGGTTCGCGCCAAACTGGCTGCTATCACTGACTGGACCGCTGAAAACATTCACCATGCGATTCAGGGCACGGCGGATGAGCTGGAAGTAGGGATGGGTAAAGTTGGTATGCCACTGCGCGTTGCGGTAACGGGCGCAGGCCAGTCACCAGGTGTTGATGTCACCGTTCACGCTATCGGCCAGAGCCGTGTGCTGGCGCGTATCGATATGGCGTTAGCCTTTATTGCTGAGCGCGAAACACAAGCACAGTAATGGCGGTTAAATAGCGATAAAAAAGCCAGCGCGGGAAACCGGCTGGCTTTTTCTTTTCGTAAAACCCGGGTGTGAAAAACGTCTTAATTAACGTTGTTCAGTTGCCGGTGTTTCAACGGTCGGGCGGTAGGCCAGGAAATACATCAGGCCAACGAAGCCCGCACCACCTACGGCGTTACCGAGGAACACGGCCACGAAGTTAGGCAGGTATTCTGACCAGCTCAGCGCACCGGCAAAGATTGCCGCAGGCACGATAAACATATTTGCTACCACGTGCTGGAAGCCGATGGCCACGAACGCCATAACCGGGAACCACATGCCGATCACTTTGCCGCCAACTTCTTTGCTGGCGAAGGCCAGCCAGATTGCCAGACACACCAGCCAGTTACAGCCGATACCGGAAATGAACGCATGCATGAAGTCTGCGTTGACCTTCGCGGTGGCGGTTGCCACCGTTTTGCTCAGGAAAGCGCCTTCCGTCAGCCCCAGAACGTGGCCGAAGAAATAGGCCACTGCCAGGCTGCCCAGCAGGTTAGCGACAGTGACCCAGAACCAGTTACGCAGCACCGCGTAAAGGCTGATCTGACGCGCGAACCAGGCGATAGGTAAGGTCATCATATTACCGGTCAGCAGTTCTCCCCCTGCTAACACGGTCAGAATGATGCCTACCGGGAAGACGGCAGCGCCAAGCAAGTTACTGAATGAACCCCAGGATGCAGGTAATGTCCCTATTACATGCAGATCCAGAAGGAAACCGGTGGCGATGAATGCGCCAGCCAGAAAGCCCAAAATTAACAAATTCAACACGGTGGCGCGGCTTTTATTAACGCCCGCTGTGACGGCGATGGATGCGATTTCTTTAGGTGAATACAAGGACATGGGAGTGCTCGAATGGTGTAAGTTATGATTATTGCGCGAGAAGTCTATTCTGAGATTTATCTCAAAACAAGGCGATTATCATAGTCTGCTAACATTTTATTAATCATTCGGACATAGATGTTAAGGAAATGCGTAAGCAGATCAGAAAGCTAGGAAAAATGCGGGCTGGCGGACAAATTGTAAAACAAAGCGTCTGTCTGAAAATTTCCCTGATGGCAGAGGATTTTTCCCTGTGGAATGGGGGATTTGGCGGCTTTTTCAGCGCTTGAATTGAGAAACGGATTTAGCCGTTGACAGGGGTAGCGACGTTTCATATTATGCGCCCCGTTCACCCGTTTTTACGGGCATGAATTGGGGGTATAGCTCAGCTGGGAGAGCGCTTGCATGGCATGCAAGAGGTCAGCGGTTCGATCCCGCTTATCTCCACCAACTTCCTTTCCAGAGCAAGTTGGCTGTTTCCTTCCCAGGGAAACAAAAAAGTAAATGTGTACGACCTCGTGTGGGGGTATAGCTCAGCTGGGAGAGCGCTTGCATGGCATGCAAGAGGTCAGCGGTTCGATCCCGCTTATCTCCACCAAATATTAAAGAAACCCGCTTCGGCGGGTTTTTTGCTTTTGGCGCTTTGTCATTTCTCCTGCCTGTTTTACTGCGCTGAATCGCAGACATAAAAAAAGGCGCCGGAGCGCCTTTCTCGTCGTTCTGTATTTGCTTACTTACGCCAGTACCAGACCCGCGATAGAAGCAGACAACACGCTGACCAGCGTTGAGCCGTACAGCAGTTTCAGGCCGAAGCGTGAAACCACGTTGCCCTGATGTTCGTTCAGGCCTTTGATAGCGCCGGCAACGATACCGATGGAAGAGAAGTTTGCGAAAGACACCAGGAACACGGACAGGATGCCCACGCCGCGTGGTGAAAGTTCGGTTGCTACTTTCTGCAGATCCAACATCGCAACGAATTCATTGGAAACCAGTTTGGTTGCCATGATGCTGCCTACCTGCAAGGCTTCGTGACTTGGTACGCCCATCATCCACGCGAATGGATAGAAGACATAACCCAGCACGCCCTGGAAGGTGATACCGAATACCACGTCGAACAACGCATTCAGGCAGGAAATCAGTGCGATGAAACCAATCAACATGGCTGCAACGATGATAGCCACTTTGAAGCCTGCCAGGATGTATTCACCCAGCATTTCAAAGAAGCTCTGACCCTGGTGCGTATTACCGATTTGCAGGTCTTCTTCTGAATCAACCTTATAAGGGTTGATCAACGACAGTACGATGAAGGTACTGAACATGTTGAGCACCAGCGCAGCAACAACAAAGCGCGGTTCCAGCATGGTCATGTACGCACCCACAATCGACATAGAAACCGTCGACATTGCTGTGGCAGCCATGGTGTACATACGTTTTTCAGACATTTTGCTCAGAATATCTTTATACGCGATAAAGTTTTCTGACTGACCCAAAATCAGGGAGCTGATGGCGTTGAAAGATTCCAGTTTTCCCATGCCATTAATTTTCGACAGAACCGTACCGATAATACGGATGACGAAAGGCAGTACACGAATGTGTTGTAAAATACCGATCAACGCAGAAATAAACACGATCGGACACAAGACTTTCAAGAAGAAGAACGCTAATCCTTTATCGCTCATGCCTCCAAATACGAAGCCGGTCCCTTCCGCAGCGAATCCTAATAATTTTTCAAACAAGTCTGAGAAGCCTTTCACAAAACCTAAACCAACAGAAGAATTCAGGAAGAAGTAGGCTAACAAGACTTCGATGACCAACAGCTGAACGATGAAGCGTAAACGGATATTTTTCCGGTCACGGCTCACCAGTAAAGCGAGTACAGCGACAACGGCCAACGCTAATACAAAGTGCAATATTCGGGACATGGGTGCTCCAAATTAGAGGCAGGCTATATTTCGACGGTCATTTTATGTAACGCGTACATTTAAAACGTGAAGTCGATTGCAAATATAGAAATTACAGACACGAATTGCAACAAATCGCGGCCCATCACACAAAAAATCAAGATGTTAATAAAACTAAGCACAATTAGCATTCCTGTGCTAGTTTTATCATGTGCCGTAATGCGTTCTGAATCTGGCCCGTTAATGTCTGTTTTAGGAAAGTGCGCTGCGTCTGGCTTTCTGAAGCCGGGTGAGCGAATCACCCCCTCAGTTATTACCTTCTCGCTTACTGCTGCTGCCTATCAGAGTAATCACTCAGATCATTCCAAATGCACTTGATAATCATTATCAGTTAGATATCATTGATGTAAGCGTAATAATTGTAAGGGTTAACTAACTATGCTGAACAGCCGGGCCGAATCTGCAGGCCGCGCGTCCAGAAAGATGAAGCTTTCACTGATGGGACCGGCCTTTATCGCCGCCATTGGTTATATCGATCCGGGCAACTTTGCGACGAATATTCAGGCCGGTGCTTCTTATGGCTATCAGTTGCTGTGGGTGGTGGTATGGGCCAACGTCATGGCGATGTTGATCCAGTTGTTGTCTGCCAAACTCGGTATCGCGACCGGCAAAAACCTGGCCGAACATATCCGCGATCGTTTCCCGCGTCCGGCCGTCTGGGCTTACTGGGTGCAGGCGGAGATTATCGCAATGGCCACCGATCTGGCCGAATTTATTGGCGCCGCCATTGGCTTCAAATTGCTTCTCGGGGTTTCCCTGTTACAGGGCGCAGTACTTACCGGGATTGCCACCTTTATTATCCTTGGGCTGCAAAAACGCGGGCAAAAGCCGCTGGAACTGGTGATCGCCGGTTTACTGTTGTTTGTTGCTGCGGCTTATATTGTTGAATTGTTCTTCTCGCAGCCAAGCATGCTGGCGCTGGGCAAAGGCATGTTAATCCCCGCACTGCCAACCGCCGATTCGGTGTATCTGGCCGCGGGTGTGCTCGGCGCAACCATTATGCCGCATGTCATTTATCTGCACTCTTCGCTGACTCAGCGGGGCGGCAAGGCGTCCAAAGCGCAGCGTTATTCAGCCACCAAGCTGGATGTCGGTATTGCCATGACTATCGCCGGTTTTGTGAATCTGGCGATGATGGCGACGGCTGCGGCGGCATTCCATTTCAGCGGACACAGCGGGATCAGTGAGCTGGATGAAGCCTATCTGACGCTGCAACCGTTGCTCGGCCACGCTGCTGCGACCACCTTCGGTCTGAGTCTGGTGGCAGCCGGTTTATCTTCTACAGTTGTCGGCACGCTGGCCGGACAGGTAGTGATGCAAGGGTTCGTGAAATTCTACATTCCGCTGTGGGTTCGCCGTACGGTGACCATGATGCCGTCTTTTATTGTGATCCTGATGGGATTAGATGCCACACGTATTTTGGTGATGAGCCAGGTATTGCTGAGCTTCGGGATTGCGCTGGCATTGCTGCCGTTGCTGGCTTTTACCGGTAACCGCAGCCTGATGGGCGAGATGGTGAATACTAAAACCGTGCAGTGGGCGGGGCGGGTCATCGTGCTGATCGTCGTCAGCCTTAACCTTTATCTGCTGACAGGTATGTTGAAATAACGCCTTCGCCAGCGACAGATAATAAAAAACGGGACAGTTTGCGCTGTCCCGTTTTTGTTTTATTCCGTTGATTAATGGCGGTGATCGCCATGCCCGCCCCGGCGATCATCATGGCCGCGACCCCGATCCGGCCCGCGGCGGTGATCATAATGCGGACGTCCGTGGTCGCTGTGATGATAACGCGGTGGCGGCATCGGACGACGTGGAGGATGGCGTTCGTTCCACCAGCCATGATCGCGCCAGCGATAACCATCCCAGTAATAGCCGCGCGGGCTGCGTGCACCATAGTGGTGACCACGGTAACCATTCCACCAGCCTGGGTTACGCCAGTCATAGCCGTCCCAGTAATAACCCCGCCTGTCGCGATCACCGATATTGATAGAAAGGCCCGGCGTATTCAGGCTGAAGCTGCTGGCCTGCACGGTGGGTACCGCCGCAGGGAGCAGGGTAAAGAACAATGTGGCAAAAAGTACCGGCTTTAACATGAGTGGCCCCAGATTCCTTATAATTTATGCTGACAGTTATAAGGGGAAGAGGGCACCGGTACTATTGCTTACAATCCTGTTTTGAATGATTTACGCGCCTTAACGGTTTACTTACGAATCCTCCATAAAGGCGCGTTTTTTATACCGCAGGGTAATCGCTTACACTAAAATCCCTTCGATCGCCGCCAGTTCTTCTGTGCTGAAATGACGGTGAGAGACCATGCCCACGGCATCGTCGATCTGGCTGGTTTTACTGGCACCAATCAGGACGGACGTCACGCGGTCGCCGCGCAGAACCCACGCCAGCGCCATCTGCGACAGCTTCTGACCGCGTGCCTGCGCAATATCATTCAGCTTACGCACTTTTGCCAGCTTCTCTTCCGTCAGCTGATCTGCTGTCAGGAACTTACTGCCGCTGGCTGCGCGGGAATCTTCAGGAATGCCCGCCAGATAACGGTCAGTCAGCACGCCGCCTGCCAGTGGCGAGAAGGCGATAGACCCGACGCCGTTATCCGCCAGCGTATCCAGCAGATCAGCCTCAACCCAGCGCTCGAACAGGGAATATTTCGGCTGATGGATCAGGCACGGTGTGCCAAGATCTTTCAGGATTTCAAACGCTTTTTTGGCGCGTTCTGCCGGATAGTTCGACAAACCGACGTACAGGGCTTTGCCCTGACGCACGATCAAATCCAGCGCGGCCATGGTTTCTTCCAGCGGTGTATCAGGGTCAGGACGGTGATGATAGAAAATATCCACGTACTCCAGCCCCATGCGTTTCAGGCTCTGATTCAGGCTGGCGACCAGATATTTTTTCGAGCCCCAGTCTCCGTACGGGCCGTCCCACATGGTGTAACCGGCTTTGGAGGAAATAATCAGCTCATCGCGATAAGGCAATAAATCTTCCTGCAGGATGCGGCCGAAATGCTGTTCTGCCGAACCCGGAGGCGGGCCGTAGTTATTGGCCAGATCGAAATGGGTGATCCCATGGTCGAAAGCATGGCGGATCAGTTTCCGGCCATTCTCAAAATGGGCGTTATCGCCGAAGTTATGCCACAAACCCAGGGAAACGGCGGGCAGTTTCAGACCGCTCTGGCCACAGCGACGGTATTCCATATTCTCGTAACGGGTTGGACTGGCTTGATACACCATGTGAGTCCTTATAATAAATTCAGAAGTGAACAGAAGGTTATAAATGTCATAAAAAACCAATTTTAGTGTATGCGCTTTCACAAGCATTTCCAGCTAATCAGATCACATCCGGAACAATCCTTGTACGCAGGATCGTTGATTACCGTGACTATTCTTCCTGCCTATTACCTTTACTGCTGAATCCGCTTCCCTGCATTAACACAGTGCAGGGGTGTAACTCTGCGTTGCCATGCCTTATTTCGAATAATAAATGTGCTGTCCCCCGGTTTGGAGTAATACTCATATTAGTGGGATTAACTGGTTACTTTATTTTTCACAGAGGATCGTCATGGTTAATGAATACACAGTAGGTGACTATCTCTTAGATCGTTTATCACTCAGCGGGATCTCCGAGTTGTTTGGCGTGCCGGGCGATTACAATCTGAAATTCCTCGACAGTGTGATTAATCATCAGCAAATCACCTGGGTTGGCTGTACCAATGAATTAAATGCCGCCTATGGCGCAGATGGTTACGCCCGTACCAAAGGTATTGCGGCGTTGCTGACGACGTTTGGTGTCGGCGAACTGAGCGCACTGAATGGCATTGCCGGTAGTTATGCGGAATATGTGCCCGTCGTGCATATCGTGGGTGCGCCAGCACTGACGTCTCAGCGTAAAGGTGAGCTGCTGCATCACACGCTGGGAGATGGCGAATTCTGTCATTTCATGCGGATGTCAGCTCCGGTCAGCGTGGCGCAGGCGTCCCTCACACCGGAAAATGCCCTGGCTGAAATCGACCGTGTGATTGAAGAAGTGATGTACAGCTCGCGGCCGGGTTACCTGTTATTGCCCAGCGATGTGGCCGCTTTGCCGGTCAGTACCCGTGCGCATGCGTTACCTGCGCGTCAGCCGCCTTTCTCGGCTTCTTCTCTGGAAGCTTTTACTGCCGCCGCTGAAACGCAGTTGCGGGGTGCAAACCGTGTTTCGTTGCTGGCGGATTTTCTGGCAGACCGCTTCAAGGTTAAAAAGGCGCTGGAACAGTGGATGGAAGAAGTGCCGCTGGCGCATTCAACGTTGCTGATGGGTAAAGGTTTATTCAACGAGCAGCAGGCGCATTTTGCTGGCACTTATTCGGGGGCCGCCAGCGCACCGTCAACGAAAGAAGCGATTGAAGGGGCTGATGTGGTGATCACGGTCGGGGTGAAATTTACTGACACCATCACCGCCGGTTTTACCCAGCAGCTTCCGTCCGGAAAATGCATCGACCTTCAGCCCTTTTTTGCCCGCGTGGGCGATAAGATCTTCCATCAGCTGCCGCTCGAAAAAACGGTCAGCGTGATGCACCGCCTCACCGCTGAACTGGCTTCCGGCCGGACGCCTTATCTTGTTAAACACAACGCATTGCCGTTGTCGCACGATAACAGCCTCGGGCAATATGCCTTCTGGCAACAGATTCAGGATTTCCTGCAACCGGGAGATGTGCTGGTCGCTGAGCAGGGCACCGCCTGTTTTGGCGCGGCGGCGCTGAATTTGCCGCAGGATTGCCAGTTCGTCGTCCAGCCGTTATGGGGCTCAATCGGTTTCACGCTGCCCGCCGCGTTTGGTGTACAGATTGCCGTACCGGACCGCCGTGTCGTGCTGCTGATTGGCGATGGCTCCGCACAGCTCACCTTGCAGGGATTAGGTGCCGCCATCCGTTATGGCCTGCCGCCGATTATTTTTGTGATTAACAATGACGGTTATACCGTCGAACGGGCGATACACGGCGAAACCCAGCGCTACAACGACATCGCGCAGTGGAACTGGACACAGTTCCCGGCGGCCTTCGGCGGTAAAGAAGTCTTCAGTGCGCGGGCGGATTCGCCGCAGGCGCTGAAAGAAGCGATAGCAAAGGCCACCGCACGGCGGCAGATGGCCTGGATAGAAGTCATTTTGCCAAAAATGGATATTCCTGAACTGCTCAACTCAGTGACTAAATCGCTGGCGCAGCGTAACTCAGGGCAATAAATCAGTTTCCGGTGATGGCGGGACAGTCAGCTGGTCGATGAACCACCAACCCGCCGGACCGGGCTGATTGTTTTTACTCCAGACCGCATCCACCGATATCTGCTTCGGCCAGCCGCGCATCGGCAGGCTGAGCAGTTTGTCATGTCCGAACTGTTTCACCAGCCAGTGCGGCAGTGTCGCCCAGCCAAATCCCTGTTCCGCCATTTCCAGCAACATCAGATAACTGGGCGCTGACCAGATCTGACCCCGCGCCCGCGGCATTTCACGACGGCTGTAAGGCTGCAGGCAAAGCTGGCGGAAGGTGTGCAACTGCTCCGGTTGCAGATCGGTGATTTTTGCCAGCGGATGTTCACGGCTGCAAAATACCGACATATCCGTTTGTTCCGGTAAACGCGCCACACCAATGTCCGGCGGATAACTCGCCTGTACTTCCACCATGCCGACATGGGCACGGCCAGACTGCAACAGGTCGATCACATCCTGATCTTCGGCGATCTGACATTCAAATTCGATATCCGGATACCGGCGTTCAAACCGGCGCAGCAGCGCCTCGTGGTGAGTCGGCTGGTAAGTGTCAGACAGCACAAACGTCAGGCGAGTTTCCACCTGCGTCGATAAACGCACCGCCAGTTCATCGAGGCGTTCGCTGGCCGCCAGAATCGCCTGAACGTGGCTGAGCACGCGTTGTCCGGCTGGGGTCAGCACCGGCTGGCGACTCTGGCGGTCAAACAGTGTTACGCCCAGATCCACTTCCAGATTGGCGATCGCCGTACTGACACTCGACTGACTCTTGCGCAGTTTACGCGCCGCTGCTGAAAACGATCCGGTATCGGCCGCTTCGACAAAAGCCATCAGGGCTTCCGGTGAATAGCGCATCAGGTACTCCTTCTGGTTCTGATCTATCTATTTTATCGATACTTTCTATCTTTTAACTATCTTATTTAGTGATGATAATGACTGCCTGTGACAGCCGTCACGTAACAATGATCAGGAATCAGGCAGGTTTTTATGTCTAAGCAAACACGGAATATCTCTCAGAAAACGTTCGGCGAACGCATTTTCCACGCGGTGGGTTTTGAAACAATCGCGGTACTGATTTCGGCACCGGCAGCAGCCTGGGCGCTGAACAAACCGGTCTGGGAAATGGGCGCGCTGGCGATCATGCTGTCGACGACAGCGATGGTCTGGAACATCGTTTATAACAGCCTGTTCGACAAATTCTGGCCGGTTTCCCGCGTGGTGCGGACATTTAAAATCCGCGTGGCGCACGCGCTGGGGTTCGAAGGTGGATTTATTATGATTGGTCTGCCGGTTGCCGCACTGTGGCTGGGGATCGGGCTGCTGGACGCCTTTATGCTGGAAGTCGGGTTCTTCCTGTTCTTCCTGCCGTATACCGTGGCCTACAACTGGGCTTACGACACGTTGCGCCAGCGCTGGATGGACCGCCGTCTGGCCGCAGAGGATTGCCCGGCCAAACATTAATCCGCATCGCTGAATGCACAAAAAAGCCCGCCGACATTTTCTTTGTCCGCGGGCTTTTTGTCGGTTATGGTTTTGCCATCCGCATAAACACAGGGTGTGCAAATGAAAACGTTAGGGTTGATTGGTGGCATGAGCTGGGAATCTACCGTGCCGTATTACCGCATGATTAACGAGCATGTGAAGCAGCAACTGGGGGGATTGCATTCTGCCAAACTGTTTCTCTACAGCGTCGATTTTTATGAAATCGAAAAGCTGCAAATGGCCGGTGACTGGCAGCAGGCGGGTGAAATTCTTGGTAACGCCGCGAATTCACTGGCGCGTGCAGGGGCGGAGGTCATCGTTGTGTGTACCAACACCATGCATAAAGTGGCAGACGATATCGAGCGGATCGGCGGTCTGCCGCTGTTGCATATCGCCGATGCGACGGCAGACAAAATCACCGGACAGGGGCTGCATAAAATCGGTCTGCTCGGCACGCGTTTCACCATGGAACAGGATTTCTATCGCGGACGTTTGCAGGAAAAACATCAGATTGACTTGGTGACGCCGGATGAAGCTGACCGCGGGATTGTTCATCGCATTATTTATGAAGAGCTGTGCCTGGGCAGGATTAAGGAGGATTCCCGCGCAGAATACCGGCGGATTATTGGCAAATTAGAACAGCAGGGCGTGGAAGGCATTATTCTCGGATGTACCGAAATCACCCTGCTGGTGGGCGCTGAAGACGCGAGCGTGCCGGTTTTTGACACCACCGCCATTCATGCGCTGGCGGCGGCGGAGTTTGCACTAAAGCAGGATTAATCTTCTTCCGGGACCGGCCGGTTGAGCCGCTGTTTTGCCACCTGCATCAGCGGTTTACCTGCCAGCATCAGCCAGGCTGGCAGCATCACGATGCACAGTAGCGGCAATAATTTCAGCCCCGGCACCACCGCTGCGGCCATAAACAAGCTGAGCCAGCCGTCGCGTGTCACCACCAGCACCATGCCCATGACGGCGCATGAAACGGTCACCGCCGCCGGCACATCCGGTGCGTACTGATGCAACATCAGGCCAAGCGATACCCCGACAAACACCGCCGGGAAAATGCGTCCGCCACGAAAACCGCAGGCTGCCGCCACCACTAACGCCGCCAGTTTGGTCAGGGTGATCGCCAGCAACGGCCCCATCTCAAACAACGCATTGGAATGTGCCAGTTCCTTCATTTCATCCAGCCCTTTAAACAGGGTAATTTCCCCGCCTGTCAGCGCCAGTAAACCCAGCACAAAGCCGCCAATACCCAGGCGCAATACCGGATTCTGAATATTGTTAAACATCCGGTGAACATGCGGGAACAACCAGACGGCAATCATCCCCAGCGCGATGGCAATCAGCACCACGACTGACCCGCTGAAAATATCCATCAGGCTGGCGGCGTCATACGACGGAATGCTGAGCGAAAAATCGGGCTGAAAAAACTGATCGGTGGTGATGGCGCCAGCGCCCGCGGCGAGCAATGGCGCAAAAAGGCGATCCCATAACTGCACATCTTTGCTGGTGCCGAGGGTTTGCGAAAAAATCAGCGCGGCTGCCACCGGCGTGCCGAACAACGCGCCGATAGTCCCGGCCGCCGCCAGGATCACCCAGTCCGTCGTTGGCACTGCGGGCAATAAACGGGATCCTATTGCCGCCACCAGCGCGATATTAATCACTGTAATCGGATGTTCCGGCCCCAGACTGACACCGCCTGCCAGTCCGACCATCAGCGCCAGCGCCAGCCCAGGTAAAGCGCTGACTGCCACCGGGGCGCCAATCAGAGATTCCGTGGCAGGATCCGGCCCGGCGTGGCCTGGCATATACTTAATGATGGCGCCGACGCCAATGCCGGTCAGTGTCAGCATAAACAGCGTCCAGCTGGCGGATTGTGTATTGATATTCAGCACGGCGGGAATGTTCTCCCACAGCAGATTTTGCAGCGCGCCAGAAATCATCATGACGAATACCAGAACCAGGCTGGACATCACGCCAATAATGATCGCGGGCAGGGCAAAAGCTAACATGACTCTGGTGCGGGGATGGAACATGCACGTATTTCCTTATTTATAATTTTGTTTGCTCTGATAGCTTAGATGAATCCCGGCAAAGTCGGTTTGCGGGCTGTCGACATTATTTTGTGTGGCATGCTGCATAAATGTGGGTTGCTTCAAAACTGCGTTGCAGCGTATAGCAATTACCGCTATTTTGCCCACACGAATTTGGCGCAAATGCGCAGCATAATGAATTTACTTTTGCGGAGAATAACATGACCAAATACTCCCTGGTGGGCGATGTCGGGGGCACCAACTGCCGCCTGGCGCTTTGCGCGTTGGACAGCGGCGATATTTCTCAGTCTAAGACTTTCTCCGGGCTGGATTACGACAGCCTCGAAGCCGTGGTGCGTGAGTACCTCGCGCAGCAGCATCAGGATGTTGAGGATGCATGTATTGCCATCGCCTGCCCGATCACTGGCGACTGGGTGGCCATGACCAACCATACGTGGGCCTTTTCCATTGCCGAAATGAAGAAAAACCTTGGCCTGCAACATCTGGAAGTGATCAATGACTTCACCGCCGTTTCGATGGCGATCCCGATGCTGAAAGAAGATGACCTGTTGCAGTTCGGCGGTAAAAAAGCGCAGGACGGCAAACCGGCAGTGATTTACGGTGCTGGCACGGGGCTGGGCGTCGCACACTTAATTCATGCCAATAACCAATGGTTGAGTCTGCCGGGCGAAGGCGGCCATGTTGATTTCGCGCCAAACAGCGAAGAAGAAGACATCATTCTTGAGCAGTTGCGTACCGAAATGGGGCACGTTTCTGCCGAGCGTATTCTCTCCGGTCCGGGGCTGGTGAATCTCTACCGTGCCATTGTTAAATCAGATAACCGCGTGCCGGAAAACTTCAAACCGAAAGACGTGACAGAACTGGCGCTGGCAGACGAAAATCTGGATTGCCGCCGCGCACTGTCGCTGTTCTGCGTCATCATGGGGCGTTTCGGTGGCAACCTGGCGCTGAACATGGGCACCTTCGGCGGCGTGTACATTGCCGGCGGCATTGTTCCGCGCTTCCTGGACTTCTTCAAAGCTTCCGGTTTTCGTGCCGCGTTTGAAGACAAAGGCCGCTTCAAAGATTATCTGATGGATATTCCGGTGTTCCTGATCACGCACGATCAGCCGGGGCTTGTGGGTGCCGGGGCGTACCTGCGTCAGTCTATCGGCCTTCCTCTTCGTCCTTGAAGTTGCAGCGGTGTTGGCTGCGCTCGAAGACCCGAATCACTGACATCAGTCAGCTCATCGGGATCTTCTCACTTGCCGCCTTGCTGCAACTCCAATGACTTAGCGGAAGAATCGGGCTTTCTATTTCAAAAGCCCGATCAAAACCGCATTAACTGCCTGAATTCTTTCACCTTGCTGCGACTTACCGGCACCTCGAAATCTAAATCACTTAAGCGCAAAATATAGGTGTTATTGAACCACGGCACGATCTCGCGGATTTTCGACAGATTCACGCAGTACGAACGATGACAGCGGAAAAAATGCTCCTCCGGCAGGCGGTTGCATAATTCGGTGATGTTCATCGGCATGGTGAATTCTTCTTTGCGGGTATATACCTGCGTGACCTTTTCCTGTGCGGCGGCGTAATAAATATCGTTGATATCGGTAACGATAATCCGCTCATCTTTGATCAGATTGATGCTGTGACTGACACGCGGGGTGCTGCCCGCGACGGGGGCAACACCTTCTGGTTTATCGCCCGGTTCCTTCACTGTCAGCTCTTTATCCCGGCGAAAATGTGACTCCAGCTTTTGCAGCATGGTGACAATGCGTGACTCGTGATAAGGCTTAAGAATGTAATCAAATGCCTCGATTTCAAAGGCTTCTGCGGCGTGCTCCTTATAGGCGGTGATAAACACGATATAAGGTTTATGCGCAAACTTACTGATGTTTTGCGCCAGTAATACGCCGTCAAGGGAAGGGATGCTGATATCGAGAAAAATCGCGTCCACTTCATGTGATTGCAGGTATTTAAGCACGTCCAGCCCGTCATCCAATATTGCTTCAATGCTGATGCTGCTGTGGGTATTAATCAGATAACTCAGCTCTTCCTGAGCCGGTACTTCATCTTCGACGATAATCGCTTTCACTGAATTATCTCCCGGTGCGATGGCCCGAAAGGCGGGCGGGTAAAATGAAAAAGCGTCCCTGTAGTCAGGCTATTTTGCTCTCAAGGGCTTGCGTGACTTTTGCAGGAGCGTGGGTAATAACAAACGAAATATCGGTGCCTGGCTCAAGACGGCGGATGCTCAGGCCCTGACCATACAGCAATGAAACGCGGTGATGCACATTGAGCAGGCCGATTTTGTTGCCGGGCATTTCATTGCGTGCCACACGGTCAATGGTTTCCTGATTAATACCGTGGCCGGTATCTTTTACTGATACCCTGATACCGTCAGCCTGATGCTTCACTGAAATCACCACCACGCCTTTTCCGCTGCATTTCTGGATGCCGTGCACAATGGCGTTTTCGACCAGCGGCTGGATCAGGAGGCTGGGAATTTTCACCGAAATGTCGTCATCAATGTCATAAATCACCGTCAGTTTGCTGCCGAACCGCGCCTGCTCAATGGCGATGTAATCCTGTACCTGATGAAGTTCTTTGCGCAGGTCGATCAGTTCATCGTTCAGTTCCAGGTTATAACGCAGATAACGGGAAAGGTTGATGATGAGCTGGCGCGCCACGTCGGGGCGGGCGCGGATAGACGACGAAATCGCATTCAGCGCGTTAAACAGAAAATGGGGATTTATCTTGCTCTGCAACGCCCGCATTTCGGCTTTATTGGCCATCTCGCGCAACTGTTCGGTGCGTGATACTTCCATCTGCGTCGACATAATTTGCGACAGCCCGATCGCCATCACTTTCAGCGAATAAGTGATGCGGTGCGGGTCGCAATAATAGATTTTCAGCGAGCCGGTGACTTCGCCTTTTTCCCACAGCGGAATAATAATCAGCGAGTGAATTTGCGGCGTACGGTGCATTTCATCGTTGTTTCTGACCGTGATTTCACCGCTTTCCAGCGTCGCTTTGGTCATCTCACTCAGCGTTTCATGGCCGATATTATACTCTTCAGCACCCACGCCGACGTACGCCAGAATGTTTTTGGTATCAGTGATCGCCACCGCATCGGCGTCGATATCATCACGAATAATGCTACAGATACTGGCCAGGGATTCGGCGTTGATATTCCTGCCTTCTATGTTACGGCCATCTATATTGCGAAAGTACGGCAGCGTTTTATTGGCAATATCCAGCGCCAGCCGCGCCTGCCGTGCGGCAATCACCTCTTTTTCATCCTCGACACTTTGCACCAGCAACACAATCAGGCCGATGGAACTGGCTCCGAGGATCAGCGGTGCAGCGATGTTCATGACGATATCCAGCCCGAGCGAAAACGGTCGCGCCATCAGTAAAATCAGGATCATGGTCAGCGTTTCGCACAGCATGCCGCCCAGAATGCCGACTTTCCAGTGCAGTGATTTTTTGACTTTCTTATTGATATAACCGGAAAGGAAACCTGCGGTAATACTGGTGATGAGGCACGGAACAGACGTTGGTCCGTGAATGTCGATCAGGAAACGGTGCGTGCCGGAAATCAGGCCGGTAATGATCCCGACCCACGGCCCGAACAGGATCCCGCCCGACATGATCGCGATCGTACGCACGTTGATCAGTGAGCCTTCGACGTTGATCCCTGAGAGCGTACCGAAAATGGCGAACAGCGAGAAAATGGCGGTGACCGCAGTCAGTTCCAGCGGCGTATGGGTTTCATTTTCTTTGTGCAGCAGTTTGCGGAACAGCGGGGTTCGCGTGAGGAAGAACAGACAGATGAGCATCAGCGCCGCACGGTCGAAGACCGCCAGCAGCATATCGAACATGTGAGGCATGGCAGATTAGGCTCTTTGCACGATTGAAAGATAAGCGTGCCAAATGGATTCAGCGGTTATTATATGTAAAAGGTCAGACTTTCACCATCGCCAGACACAGGAGCACATTCCGACATGATTTTGTTATCCACGCCGCGGCTGATCATGCAGCCCATCCAGGCTGACGACTGGGCATTTTTCTTGCGGCTGTATCAGACCCCGGACGTCATGCGTTTTATCGGCGATATCGAAACCCATGCACAGGTTCATAGCCGTTTTGAACAACGTCTTGGTCACTGGGATCGCTACAGTGATTTCTGGCTGTGCCTGCTGATCCGCGAAAAAGACACCGGCGCGGCGGTGGGGCTGACCGGATTTTTCCCGGACTGGCGGCCCTATAAACAGGGCGAAGTCGGATTCATTCTGGCACCTGAACATCAGCGCAAAGGTTATGCAGTGGAATCCCTGCGCGAAGTGCTGAACTTTGCGTTTGACCAGTGTGGTTTTCACCGTCTGCAGGCCAACGTGCTTGAAGGCAACGACGCTTCGCGCCGTGTGCTGGAAAAATGCGGATTCCTCATGGAAGGCCGTTTACGGGACAGCTACCGGATCGGCGACGAGTGGAAAAACGACTGGCTGCTGGGGCTGCTGGCGACCGATCCGCGTCCGCAGTAAAAAAAAGAATGCGCAGTATCTCGACAGCCATTTTCCTCTGCGTTATGTTCGTAGAAGGCCGTTACGCGGCCAGCGTCGCTCGGACGGTCCGGGCGCTTACGTATCCCAGAGGAAATTATGGCTGATTCCAGTTCACCCCGTCGTTTTTCACGTATTGATCGTCTTCCCCCTTATGTTTTCAACATTACCGCTGAACTGAAAATGGCCGCACGCCATCGTGGCGAAGACATTATCGATTTCAGTATGGGTAACCCTGACGGCCCGACACCGCCGCACATTGTGGAAAAACTGGTGCAGGTTGCGCAGCGTGAAGACACGCACGGTTACTCGACCTCACGCGGCATTCCGCGTCTGCGCCGTGCGATTTCCCGCTGGTATGCCGATCGTTATCAGGTAGAGATCGACCCTGAAAGTGAAGCTATCGTCACTATCGGTTCGAAAGAAGGGCTGGCACATCTGATGCTGGCGACGCTCGATCACGGCGACACCGTTCTGGTGCCCAACCCAAGTTATCCGATCCACATTTATGGTGCCGTGATTGCCGGTGCGCAGGTGCGTTCTGTGCCGCTGGCTGAAGGTGTAGATTTCTTTGCCGAGCTGGAAAAAGCCATTCGCGAAACCATTCCGCGGCCGAAAATGATGATCCTCGGATTCCCGTCCAACCCGACGGCGCAGTGCGTGGAGCTGGATTTCTTCGAGCGCGTGGTGGCACTGGCTAAGCAATACAACGTGCTGGTGATCCACGATCTGGCGTATGCCGACATCGTATACGACGGCTGGAAAGCGCCGTCAATCATGCAGGTGCCGGGTGCAAAAGACATTGCGGTGGAATTCTTCACGCTGTCGAAAAGTTACAACATGGCGGGCTGGCGCATCGGTTTTATGGTCGGTAATCCTGAACTGGTCAGCGCGCTGGCGCGTATCAAAAGTTATCACGATTACGGCACCTTCACGCCGTTGCAGGTGGCGGCCATCGCGGCGCTGGAAGGGGATCAGCAATGCGTGAAAGACATTGCCGAGCAATATCGCCAGCGCCGTAACGTGCTGGTACGCGGGCTGCATGAAGCGGGCTGGATGGTGGAAAATCCGAAAGCGTCGATGTATGTCTGGGCAAAAATTCCGCCTGCATATGCGCATTTAGGGTCACTGGAATTCGCCAAACGTCTGCTGGCCGACGCTAAAGTTTGTGTGTCGCCGGGCATTGGTTTTGGTGATTACGGCGATACCCATGTGCGTTTCGCCCTGATCGAGAATCAGGACAGGATCCGCCAGGCGGTGCGCGGCATCAAAGCGATGTTCCGGGCAGACGGTTTGCTGCCACCGAAAAAAACGGCGGGTGAACCGCCTGTGGAGCCGGAACAGGCCGTTAACGAATAATATTCTGATGCGCTGAAAGCGATAAATGAAAGCCAGTCATTCAGATGACTGGCTTTTTTGTTTTTATGCGGCCGGTTTGTTCAGCGAATATCGGCAGGCGAACAGCCAAAACGCTCTTTGAAGCGCAGGGAAAAACGCGAGCTGGCCCGATAACCGCAGGCATCCGCGATTTGCGAAAGATTCCAGCGCGTGGTTTGCAGCAGGGTGATCGCATGATGCATGCGGATATCCTGCAACAACGTGCGAAAACTGATTTGCTCTTCCACCAGACGCCTTCTCAGCGTGGCTTCGCTCATCGCCAGTTGCTGGCTGGCGCTGGCGGCCGTCCAGGCAAATTCCGGCGCGGCCGCCAGCAGGGCGGTAAGACGTGTACCGAGCGGTTCTGCGGCGCGCGGCATAAACAATATGCGGCGTTCTGCCAGCGCGATAAGTACGGCGGTCAGACGATTTCGCTGCACTGTATGACTGGCCGGATTGCCGATCCCGCGCAGGCAAAAATCGAGCGTATCGCGTAATTCGTCATCCAGCGGGAGAGTTTCAAACCCGTTCAGCGGCGACAGCGCAGTCAGAAGCCGGGCGTTATCGCGATAAAATTCCGCTACCAGCGCAGGTGAAAACCCCAGATACAGCGACGAGAAAAAACCGTTTGCCGCGTCCGGCGTTTTACTGACGTGCGCCAGCGTATGCTGCGACACCACGATCAGATGTTCCGAATTCCCAAGCTGCACCGACGTGCCGTTTTCATGGCGCAGCGCCAGCTGACCAGAATTCACCCGCAGCAGCGAAGGCTCAAAAAAACGAAAATTCGACACCTGATGAGGCTGTTGCAGATAAGGCTCGGCCCGTGAAAAAAGCCGGTCATGACTGACCGGCAATTTATTTGGCAAAAGACTCACGGCGTGACTGTGCTGCTCAGAGGGCATGGTTTCTCCTGCCTGCGGACTTTAATCCAGATTGGGATTTAACGTGTAGGTGCCGGTCAGGCTGGCCTGCGCCAGAACGTGACCTTCGATGGCCTGCAACACATCCGGGCCAAAGAATTTATCCTGCAAATCCAGTTTTTCAATGTCCAGCGCATACAGCGTAAATACGTAGTCATGCACCCGTTCATCGTTCCACGGCGGGCACGCGCCGTCGTAACCGTAATAGTCGCCGCCCATGTTTTCATCATCGCCAAACCATGCGGTATAGCCGTTGATGCCATGACGCATTCCGGCACTGGCGGGCAGCGCGGGTTTGCCGTGCGGCGTCACGCTGTTGCTGTGACTGCCTGCGGCGATTTCGCGAGCATCTGCCGGAATATCCACCAGCAGCCAGTGGAATAAATCGATGCGCGGCAGCGAAGCTGGCACCACTTTGCCTTCCTGATTCACGTCGTCCGGGCGGCCTGGTACGTGCGGATCCACACACACCAGCACAAACGAACGGGTATTTTCCGGCACATCACTCCACGCCAGGTGCGGGTTCTTATTATCGGAAAGTGCAATGTGGTTTTGGGTATCTTTCACGGCAAATGAAAACTCACCCGGAATAGGTGCACCGTTCTCAAAACTCTGGCTAATCAATTTCATCGTAAACTCCGCATCAGACAATGCTATTTCAGTGTGCGTTGATTATAAAGAGCGGTGCGGACAGACAGGGAACATCACCGGTCAAATTATTCACTTTTCCTGTCATTATGAGCGGAAAGGTGAATGTCTGCCGCGTTTAATCCCTGTAGCGGGTATATCCACAAAGTCTGCGCAATTCCTTTCTATACTCAGGGCAATATTCCTGTTTTCCACACGTTATCCTCCGGCGAGGAAATTACTCATGAAAACCCGTTATTCGCTGTCGCAGATCAGCCTGCACTGGGCGACGTTACTGATGATTATTCTGACCT
Source organism: Rahnella aceris (assembly GCF_011684115.1). NCBI lineage: Bacteria > Pseudomonadati > Pseudomonadota > Gammaproteobacteria > Enterobacterales > Yersiniaceae > Rahnella > Rahnella aceris. The sequence goes on from NZ_JAADJV010000001.1 coordinate 270,405, forward strand.
ACACGGCGATGCTGACCCGTGATTATTTCCCTGAAGATAATCAGCCGCTGGTGCGTTTGCTGCATTTTAATTTCGGGATTTGTGTCTGGTTGCTGATGTTTGTGCGCATTTTCCTGCGGACCCGCCATGCGACACCGGCGATCACGCCGCCCGTGCCGCGCTGGCAAAAAGCCGCGTCCCATGCAGTGCATGGGGTGTTATATCTGCTGTTTCTGTCGTTGCCGGTGCTGGGGATTTTGACGCTGGAGTTTGGCGGGCGGGAGTGGTTTTTATTCGGCTGGCCGGTGCCACAGTTTGTGACGCCGGATCCCGATGTCCGCCGCACGGTGAAAACGGCGCATGAGTTCCTGGCAAACTGCGGTTATTACCTGATTGGCCTGCACGCGCTGGCAGCGATTTATCATCATTACTTGCGCAAAGATGACACCTTACTGCGCATGATGCCGGGAAAATAAAGCGGGATTCACCGGCAGAAATCTGCCGGTGAAGGGAGGCGGTTATTCTTCGTCGTGTTTGTAATGAATGACCCGGCGTTTACCGTCAATCTGTACGTCAGCCCATTTACGCGTTACCGGTTTGACCTCGCCGTTGCGCAGGGCAGTGATCAGCGCAGGGTTATCCTTTTCTTCATACAGATAAAGTTCTCCCGTTTGCGCCCATTTCCCGGCCTGTCTGGCGTAAATACGGCAGTTGACGGAAGGCGTATCCAGCGTATTACAGAGGAAAACTTCTTTCTGCCGGTCGTTGTTTAAATCCAGCGTATTAACGATACACGCGCCCTGCAGGCTGTGACAGTCGCGCAGTGTGTTGCGGTATTCATCCAACTGCGGCAGGTTTTTCCACCAGGTGTCGTCGGGGGATACCGCGCCTTTCGCGAGCTGAATCATCTTCTTAGCATCTTCCACGCGATAATTTTCCGCCAGTGCAGCATGCTCTTTATCATCGTAAGCGCCCCAGCGTGATGTCTGCGCGATCATATTTTTCAGTGTGACCTGCAGGCGCGGATCGGCAGTAAACGCGGGGTGTTGTTGCAGCGCTGTCAGCGCCTCGTTGCCACGGCGACCGGTATCGAAACGCAGCATCTTCAGATCGAAATCCTTCGCCTGCGTTTTGCCGCTGTCGAGTCGCGCAATCTGATTGTTGACGCTGATACGGTAAGGATCGAGCAGCGGGCTGTTGGCCGCCATCAACAGAATGACCACCAGCAGCGACAACGGCTTATTGAATTGGGTAATACGCGGCAGCCAGTCCGGGCGTTTATCGATCACCGAAAAACTGTAGCAAAGGGCGGCGATCAGCGTCACGCTGATCACCAGCACCGCCCACAGACGTTGCGGCGTCCAGCCGTATTGCGAAACGCGCAGGCCGGTGGAATACAGCGCCAGCACGGCATACACCGGCAGCAGTAAAATCGCCGCATTCACCAGCAAACGGATCGCCCGCGGATACGGTTTTTCAGCGTGATCGGTTTCGCGTACCACGTTAACCAGCAGCAGAATGCCGAGCGCCATGGTGGTCAGCAAACTGGCTGCGGACCAGGCTTGCGATAACACCGTCAGGCCGGTGAACGGCAGGGCGAACAGGAAAATCAGCGCAACGAACGCCACCAGCGGCAGCAAGCCTTTGAGAATAAAACGGATGATATTGCGGGTGGTATTCATCAGCGCCGGTTGCGTGCGGCAGGTGACGATACTGATGCCCAGCAGCAGGCCGAACACCAGATGCATAAACAGCGGCGTATCGAAAAACAGCTCATGGAAATATTCAATGCCGATCACCCGGAACAGCCCGGCACATAATGCCATCACGCCAACGGCCAGCAGCATCATCAGCAAGGTCAGCATGGCGCACAGCGTATTCTGGCTGTAGCAGGCGGAAAGGTTGGCGTAACGGTAACGGCTTTCTGCCGGGAACGCCTGCACCTGCAGCCACGGCAAAACAAAAAAGACCAGCAGCGTCAGCGACAGGTTAAACGGCACCATCACGCTGTCCCCGGACGTTGCCGCGATATTGCTTTTCGCCCAGGCTGCCATGCCCGCCAGTAACAGGATGAGTAACCCCGTTCCGCCCCAGAACCGGCGATCACCAGGCTGTACTACTGACAGAGAAATCAGCACCGGTAATGTTAATGCCATAGTCTGGCCGTAAATATTATGAGAGAACCCGGCATATCTGATGGCCGCGTGATCTGAAAAGAAGTAATACAGCAGGAACCCCTGCAACAGGCAAATCGCAAGGATTAACCAGCGGGTGGGAACGGGCAGAGGCGGCATCGCGCGACCTGCTCTGTTGAACTGAGACATCCGTGACTCTCCGAAAGTGTAAGAGGACATGTTGTTAAAAACGCATGCCAGTGTAGAGGGTTCCGGCTTCCGGTGCAGAAAACTCTTCACCTGAGCGGCCTCAGCGTTTTGTGAGCGACCCTTCATAACTGGCAAAATCAGCGGCAGTCACTAGGCTTATGGACTGGATGGAGAATTTCGAGGTGAAAATGGCAGAACATGAACTGAAAGAAAAGCGCATTGAAATTGTTAAGAATTTCTACGCCAAACTGGATCAGGCAGATGCCTCTTTACTGGATCTCTTTGCTGAAGATGTGGTGCTGTTTTTTCCAAAATTTGGCACCGCGCAGGGAAAGTCTTCACTGGGGGAACTGGGTAAACGCTTTGCGCTTGAAATCGACAAGATCCAACATATTCAGAACGCTTTCCGCTTTCTGAGTGACGGAGATGCCATTGTGCTGGAAGGGCAGATGCGCGGCGTGATGCAAAACGGTGACCGCTGGCCGACGTCCGAAGTCGGCAGCCATCATTTCTGCACTGTCTTTGTCTTTGAAGATTTGCTGATCAAACGGCTGAGCATTTATCTCGATCCGGACTTTAATCTTGAGGATAAAAAGCGGGTGAATAATTACCGGCAGGTGATGAAAAGCGAGGAAAGCAAAACCTGAGATTGTCGGATAAAAAAAGAAGGGAAACCGTTTCAACCCACGGTTCCCCTTCGCCAACTGCCTCTCATCAGGATTCGGCAGGGACAATGTTGTTCTTATAGCGTTGCAGAATGGGTGAGTTGATCTCCGACGGGTTTTGCAACTGCCACAGGTTACGTTCGATACCGTCATTTACCAGATAAATCACGCCGGATTCAATCGCCGACATCAGGCATAACATCACAGGCTCATTGGTGGTGTAGCCCAGTTCGCCTTCCAGCAACCGCTGATAATCGATAAAGCGGAACACCCCGGCCTGCACTTCATACGACAAAATCGTTTTGCTGGTATTTACGGAAGATAAAACCTCGCCGGTATTGACGTCGACAGCGCGCAGGTTCACGGCTATCTGGTCCAGCTGGTATTGCGTACTGGCACCGATACCGAAATACCGCGCCCCCACGCCGCCTGATTTCACATTACTTTCGTAACCGATTATCGAGCCTTCAATCAGAATATTCGCTGCCACCAGCGAGGAAAGTGGCCGCTGATTATTGATCGCGACACTGCCATTTTCCTGCGCGGCACGGATAATTTTGCGTTCGTTCAGCAGGTTTTGCAGCCCCTGACGTTCCAGCGGGATAAACCATTTTGAATCTTTGAGTGCCGATACCAGCATCGCTGTGGCGCTTTGTGGCACGGCGGTCGAGAAGTTACTGGCCGGATACGGTTTGAACTGGCCCGTTTCATCCTGAATGTTATAGACCGACACAAAAATCCGGCCCTGCGGCGAAGGCAAATGCGTCAGATCGGTATAGCTTGGCGCCCGGGGCAATAATGTCGGTCTTGCGGCTTCTTTCGGTGCTGCTGTGAGGCACCCGCTCAACACAAAAACTGCGATGAGTAATAAATAGCTGCGCATGATGTCGTTCCTGTTTTTATTGATCGTCGGAATCAGTTGGTGGTGGCGGACAAACCCTGAACCTGAATAGTGGAAATTTTACCGGTCTTGCGGTCAGTGACATTCATCACCAGCTGTCCGTCGGTATTCTGGATATCCACGATAAAGTCCTGTGTTACCAGCCGCCCCGGTTTTCCCTGATTGACGTTGCCCATCAGGCTGCCCAGCAATTGTGACTGAATCGAGGCGGTGAAATTGTCCAGTGCAGACGTCGAGGTGGACCCGAAGTCATACGCATCGGGGTCTTTATAGGAGTTTTGCGCCTGAGCTTCGTTGAGCAGAAACGCGCCATTATTCGGGTTGCCGCCGAAATTCGGGTTGATGAACTGGAAAACCATATTGCCGCCCCAGGAAACCGGGGACGCCGTCAGCAATGCCAGCAGCATGACTGAACGCGAAGCTGAGACTGGAATATTCACGATGCTCTCCTTAAGAGGCTGTGCATTAAAATTCGTCATGGGCGAGATCCCCGGTGCCCAGTAACGCTTTGTCTAATTGCCGCCGTGATAACGCTTCGGTTACACCGGCAATGGCGGTATCGACGTCCTTATTAAAATTGCGCCGGTTGGGAAACAGCAAAGTCTGATACAGGGTGTCCTGACCTATTTTTATGGTGATCCAGCTCCCCCAGCGGGCGCTGGGCCTTTCTGAAATGGTGATGGTTTCCGGGTAGTTCTGTTCCCATTTGCCGGTAAAGCCACGGTAAAAATCGTGGCCGACCGATGTCACGGTTCTGTCGGTGATAAGCCCCGGGTCTTTTATATCCGCAGCCTGAACATGCAGGCAGGTGGCGCATAACAGCGCCAGCCAGAGCCAGAAGCCCTTTATGCAAATAGTCATGATGTCAGCGCTTGAGATTGTCATTCGCCCAGGACGCCGCCTGGGTACGGTTTTTAACCGAGATTTTTCTAAATAAATTATAGAGATGCGTCTTGACGGTGTTCTCGCTGATAAACAGCAAACGCGCGATTTCCGTGTTCGAGGCGCCCACACGTAACTTATTGAGGATCTCTTTTTCACGATGGGTCAGGCCGGTTTCTTCTGAGTGAAGATGACGGAAAGCACCGGACTGATTGATCAGGTAACTGGCGAAGCCCTGAGAGAAGTAACATTCTCCGCGGATCACGCTTCTGATCCCTTCCACCAGATGTTCTTCGTCAGTGGAGAGATAAAAAACGGCGCTGATCCCCGGCCAGGTTTCAATTTCCCGAAAATGATAATTATCAGGTGTGTTTAATAATAATAACTTCACGTTGTCGTGATAGCGGTTAATAGCTGTTTGCCACAGTTCAATTGTCCGGCGATCGGCTTCCATCATATCGAAGAGAATTAATGCCTGTTGAAGCGCCTGATCCTCAAGTGATTTATGGATATTATGCAGCCGGGTATTGACACAAAGTTGCTGTTTTAATTGTTGCAATAAAGCACTGGCTTGTAATGATGGTTTGGTCACTAATAAAAGAATATTATTATTGATTGCTGCTTCATTACTCATAATGAAACCCTGCCCTGATTTTTATAGCCACAGTCTGCCACTGCCTGAATATTGAAAAGGCACGGAATAGACTGAGATTTTATTTTGCTAAATCTATAGCTGTATGTTTGCTGTGCATATCTGAAAGTAGCAAATATTCACAACCTGAGGCACATAATATTTTCAGGTGGTTTATGTGCGGTACTGACTCAATTTAGCTTTTGGTTTACCTTACGCAAGGCTTATTTATGTTTCAAAATGTAACTGAAAATGTATAAAGCTTTCCTTATGTATTCCGGGAAATTAAATTCCGCCCTATTAAAGAGGGCTTAAGTAATAAATTTACACTATCTTAACGTTTGGCCTTGTTAAGACAGCATATTTGTCAGATAGCGCTGCGAATTAAGGGGGCTCAAACACCAGCCGGCTGCGTATTTCGCCTTAAATAACTCAAACTGGTTTATCTTTTCGTATTGATTTTACTTAGGTGAGCACATCTGCAGGCTTCTTTATGCCCTGTTAAACCGCGCCGCAAGGCAGCGGGAAGGCATTTTTAAGCGACTGTTAAGGGGTGGAAATGTGCGGGGGATCTCTTTTAGGGCTGTTTTAGTTTCAGAGAGAATTAAGAATAGTTGCATTTGTGTGATTATTTAAAACGGTTTGCTCTGTAACTTTAGGATTAATGCCATGGGTTGATTAGCCGTGCTGACCTTTTACTGAGACGCGCTGGTCAATCCGTATGATAAATACCGCCTCATGCTTTTTGATGACGTCTGAAATTAAAATACGACGAGCGGGTGAGTTCCTTATTTTGAGCAAACACCATAATCAATTCGTCAGCAGCAATTAGCCGGTAAGCAAAGTGTGGTGCCGGTATATACAGGGTGACGAAATGAAAAAGACTTTATTGACCCTGGCGTTACTTTCAACCTCCTGGGGCATTCATGCACAGCAATTTGATATGGCCTATCCGGAAATGAATTCTGAGGTGCCGGATCAGATTTTTGCTGGCGTAAGGAATTCATCGGGGAATTCGTCAGTGATTTATCAGAACGGTAATAACAATCTGGCCACCACTTATCAGACGGGTTCTGGAAATTCCGGCGTTATCCGTCAGTCCGGGTCAGAGAATACTGCGCTGGTGAATCAGCGAGGTAATGGAAATAACGCGGATATATCCCAAAGCGGCAGTGATAATTTCGCCTACGTATCGCAAACCGGTGGCGGGGATGCATCCATTACGCAACAGAATTTTGGCAATACCGCATACATTCTGCAAAAAGGCCGGAGTGTGACGGAAATTCGCCAGAATGGTACGAACCAGAGCAGCGGCGTCGTGCAAAATTCGTCAGGAATGGCGATTAGAGTGACACAGCATTAACACACCAAACATCCGATATTAAACCAATGGGGTAGCATCATGAAACTTTGGAAAATTGTGGCAGTCTCCGCTTTAGTCGTCAGTGGCAGTGCATTTGCAACCAGTCCTGGTCATGGCGGGGGTGGCTCTGACCACGGTCATAATCCACCTTCATCAACTGTGCCGACATTCACTGCCACTCAGTGGAATTCTGAAATTCAGATTTACCAGCAGGGCACGGCAAACCTGGCGAATGCCACTCAATCTGGCGCACAAAAATCGCTGACCGCAATCAGTCAGGATGGCTACAGAAATAGCGCCGGGACGACTCAGACCGGTGATGGCAGCCTGATCAGTGTGGTACAAAAAGGTGAATACAACGGCGCTAACGTTTCTCAGAGCGCTAACGGCAGCAAAGTGCTCGTGTCCCAGAACGGTTCAGGCAACTATGCCCAGGCTTCACAAGGTGCCAATGGATCTCTGACCAGCATTACTCAGGTCGGTACCGCGAACCTGGCCTACGCGTCACAAAACTGATTAGTGTTCCCTCCCCTGCGAAGGGGAGGAGTAAAGCAGAACAGGGCACTAGCCCTGTTTTTTTTCGACGGAACCCTGAGGATAAACGCTATGCACTTACTGCTGATCGCCGCCGTGATGTCCAACCAGCTTTGGTTTGATACGCACAACGAGGCGCAGAATTATGTTATTACCCCGATGGTCAGTCTCACCAAAGCCTGTTCCTGTCAGGTGGCGGTTTCTGTTTTGCAGGAAAGCACCGCAGGCACCAGCACCAGCCGCCAGAGCCACAATGTGAATCTTTCCGCCAATCAGCCACAGCCTCTGGGACAGATGCGTTTTGCCGTCCAGCCCGGCGGGAAAACACAAATTATGATAACCATTACAGACGGCGACAAACTGCGTCTGGAAAAGCAGCTTACCTTGCCGAATGACGCCTGATACCGGGCGGATCACACCGCCAGATTGTCATAGCCTTTGCGGCGATAATTAAGGACAGAGATGCCCCAGAACACGACGAAAATCGCCACAGCCGCATAGCCGACGCTGCCCATATTCTCATTCAGGCGTTCGACAACCGCCCATATTCCGCCGTGTAAATCCAGTTTATCGGCCATCAGTCCGAGTGCTTCCAGGCCGCCGATCAACAGAGCGATCATCACGCTGGTGGCTGTAATCGTCATGTTGTAATAGAGCTTTCGCACCGGTTTATCGAACGCCCAGCCGTAAGCGCCGACCATGACAAAGTTATCCAGCGAATCGACCAGTGCCATGCCGCTGGCGAACAACGCCGGAAATACCAGAATGCTCCATACGGACATGCCGGAAGAGGCCCCCGCAGCGGAAATCCCCAACAGGCCAATTTCCGTGGCGGTATCAAAACCCAGCCCGAACAAAAATCCCACCAGATACATCTGCCAGCTTTTATTCACCAGATTAAACGCAAAGCTGAATAACCGGCTCATCACACCTCCCTGCATCGCGTGGGTTTCTCCGGCGTCCGGAAAGCTTTTGCCCTGTTTGATCTTCTGAAAACGGCGGTAAACATCGCGCAGGATCAGCGCATTCAGCAGGGCCATCATCAGTAAAAACAGTGCGGAAACCATCGTGCCGATGGTGCTGCCATAATCGTGCAACCAGCCAATTTTGTTGCCAAACATCAGTGACGTTGCGGCGATCGCCACGCAGGCCAGTACCACAATGCTGGAATGTCCGAGGGAGAAAAATGCCCCGACGGCCACCGGACGCTGACCCTGTTGCATCAGCTTGCGGGTAACGTTATCGATAGCTGCAATATGATCGGCATCGACGGCATGACGCAGCCCGTAACCGTAAGCCAGCAAGGCCGCCGCCACCAGCGCCGCATTGTGGCGAAACACCACCAGTGCCCAGCCCCAGGCCAGTAAATTGATTGCCAGCAGCCCGATCAGCAGCCAGAAAGCACGACGGTGCGTGTGAAAAAAATCACGGTTAATCATGGGAGTCCTTGTTGTTAAAACCAGAAGAAAATTGCAGACGGGCGCAGGCGATAACGGCCTGACCCAAAGCCAGCCCGCCGTCTCCGGCGGGCACGTTTTGCGGCATCAGCACGCGAAGGGGGGCTAAATAATGATGTAAAAGCTGGCGCAGCAGGCGGTTGTGCAGCACGCCGCCACCCAGTGCGACCGTGCGGGTGTCGGTTCTCACCGCGTGGTAGCAGGCGAGGGCGGCAAAGCCTTGCGCCAGCGCGTCGTGAAAAGCGAAAGCCCGTGCGGCAGGCGTGGCATTCCAGCCGAGCCATTGCTGCCAGAACGTCGCTAAATCCAGAAAAGTGCCCGACGGCGTATGCCGCAGTGGCATCGTGACCGGATGCGAAATACCCTGTGCACGTTGTGCCAGCGCTTCCAGACGGCATGCCGCTTCGCCTTCCCAGCTCAGTTGCGCAGGCGTACAGCCGAGTGCGGCGGCGACGGCATCAAACAAGCGCCCGCAGGAAGACGCCAGCGGGGCATTAATCCCGGCGGTGATGGCTCTGGAGAGCGGCAACCACGGATATGCCTGCAACACCTTTGCCTCCGGGCGTGTCTGCCAGTCCGGCACAAACGCCTGCCACTGCGCCAGCAAATTTCGCCACGGTTCCCGCGCGGCCCGGTCGCCACCCGGCAGCGCAACGGCAGGCAATCCGCCTAAATGTTCACAGTGCAGATAATCCACCTGTAAACACTCACCGCCCCACAGGGCACCGGTTTTATCGTCAGCAATACCATAACCCAGCCCGTCAAGCGCCAGCCCGATGACCTTGCTGCCATCCAGCGGCCAGTGATGTTCCGCCAGACACGCGGTGATATGAGCGTGATGATGAAGAACATCAATCATGCGTACACCGTGACTTTCCGCCTGCACATGACTGATATACGCCGGATGTGCATCACGGGCCACCGCCAGCGGCATACAGTCATAAAGGTGCTGAAAATGTTCAATCGCCTGCTGCTGCTGTCCGGCAATATCGCTGCGGGTGAGTGACCCGAAATGTGCGCTGAGAATCGCCTGATCACCGCGCACCAGACAGAAGGTATTTTTGAGGTCACCGCCCAGTGCCAGCAGCGACGGCTGGGCATCGAATCCGTCAGGCAACGTAAAAGCATCGGGCACATAGCCGCGTGCGCGGCGCAGCATTTCAGTACCGTGCGGCGTCACACGCAGCAGCGAATCATCGGCGCGCTGGACGATATCGCGGTTATGCAACAGCCACATGTCTGCAATGCCATCGAGTTGCAACAGCGCAGCCGCATTAGTCAGCACGGGGGCACAACCGTTCGCATTTCCGGAGGTCATCACCAGCGGAGTATCCACTGCCTGCATCAGCAAATGATGCAGCGGGGTAAACGGCAGCATCAGTCCGACTTCGTCCAGTTCCGGCGCGATTGCCGCGCACAGCGGCGACATCGCGCTTTTCGTTGCCAGTACGATGGGCGCGGCCGGTGACTCCAGCATTTCGCGCAGTGCAAATGGCGGGCTTTCATCGCTGCATTCTGCCAGCCAGCCGATGTCCGGCAGCATCACCGCCAGCGGTTTTGACGGACGCTGTTTACGTTCGCGCAGCCGCATCACCGCGTTTTGCTGCGTGGCATCGCAGGCCAGATGAAAGCCTCCCAGCCCTTTAATAGCGACGATTTTACCCGCGCGTAATGCCGCAACCGCGTATTCCACCGCCGCATCTCCTTGCGCCAGCATGTCGCCATTTTGCAACGTCGCGCTGACCTGCGGCCCGCACTGCGGGCAGGCGACCGGCTGTGCGTGAAACCGCCGGTCGGCGGGGTTCTGATATTCCTGCTGACAGTGCGGACACAATGTAAATTCCGCCATGCTGGTGGAAGGGCGGTCATAAGGCATGGCGCGGATCAGTGTAAAACGCGGGCCGCAATGTGTGCAGTTGGTGAAGGCGTAGCCGAAACGACGATCACCCGGGCGGGTGATGTCTTTCAGGCATTCCGGGCAGGTTGCCGCGTCGGGCACCACCTGCGTATCCATCCGGCTGTGACGGCTGTCAGCGATAGTGAAATTTTGCGGAAGCGTCTGCCAGTCGAAAGGATTGAAGCTGATGCTGTCGATGCGCGCCAGCGGCGGGCAGTCGCGCTGTAATTGTTCAATAAAAAGTTCGAGATTGACCGGCTGAAGCAGCCTGATTTCCACACCCGCGCTGTCATTACACACTTCCCCCCGGAGCTGCAGACGGTCGGCCAGTTGCCAGATAAAAGGTCGGAAACCGACGCCCTGGACTTTGCCGCAGACGCGAATGAGCAGACCGGAATCAGACATAAATACCTCTTAAATCTCAGGGGGGGGTTGCTCCTCCCCCTGCGAAGGGGGAGGAGCTTAAAAACTAAACCTCAACCACCGGGATCACATCTTCCACGGCGCTGCGCAGGCGCGCTTTCATGTCGCTGTAAGTCTGATGAGCGTAGTTCTCTGCCCAGCGCTGATCGGCGATCTGCTCGACTTTCACCGCGCAGTATTTGGTTTCCGGCGTTTTGGAAATCGGGTCGAGATTGTCCTGGGTCAGTTCATTACAGGCACCGATCCACCACTGATACGTCATGTACACCGCACCCGGGTTGATACGTTCGTTGTAGTTGGCGCGGGAAATGACTTTGCCACGGCGTGATGCCACCCAGACCAGTTGCTGATCACGGATACCCAGCGCCTGGGCGTCCACCGGGTGCATCTGCACGAAGCCCGGTTCATCAGCCAGCGTTTGCAATGCCGCACAGTTACCGGTCATTGAACGGCAGGAGTAGTGACCGACTTCACGCACGGTACACAACACCAGCGGATAATCGCCGTCCGGCACTTCAGCCGGTGCGCGCCACGGTGCGGCAAACAACTGGCCTTTACCGGTCGGGGTATCGAAGTGATTGTCGGCATACAGATATGGCGTCCCCGGGCTTTCAAGCGTGGTACAAGGCCACTGCACGTGTCCCAGTTCGCCCATTTTTTCGTAGGTGGCGCCGTAAAACAGCGGACACAGGCTGCGCATTTCGTCCCAGATTTCCTGGTTATCGTTGTAATGCATCGGATAACCCATTTCGGTCGCCAGCAGGCTGATAATGTCCCAGTCGCGCTTGACGTTATATTTTGGTTCGATGGCTTTCTCGAAGCGCTGGAAGCCACGGTCTGCGCAGGAGAAGACACCGCCGTGTTCGCCCCAGGAAGTGGCCGGTAAAATCACGTCGGCCTGCTCGGCGGTTTTGGTCATGAAGATGTCCTGAACCACCACGAATTCCAGTGCTTCAAAGCCTTTGCGCACCAGACCTAAATCGGCTTCGGTCTGCAACGGATCTTCACCCATGATGTAATAGGCTTTAACTTTGCCTTCAAGGGCCAGATGCGGGATTTCCGTGATACGGTGACCGACTTCGGTGTCCATCTGATTCACGTCAATGCCCCAGGCATCGGCGAATTTCGCGCGAACTTTCGGATCGGTGACGGACTGATAGCCCGGGAATTCATTCGGCAGCACACCCATATCACAGGCACCCTGCACATTATTCTGACCGCGTACCGGTCCGACGCCGACGTTGGCGCGGCCAAGATTACCGGTCAGCAAAGCCAGCCCTGCCAGACCTTTTACCACGTCAACCGCCTGACCAAACTGGGTGACGCCCATGCCCCACATGATGGTGGCTGAAGGTGCAGCGGCGTAAGTGCGCATCGCCTGACGGATTTGCTGCGCGGAAACACCGGTCTGTTCTGCCACGGCTTCCGGTGAGTAATCCGCCACATTTTTGCGGTATTCCTCAAAGCCTTCGGTGTATTTCGCGACATAGTCATGGTCATACAGATCTTCTTCGATCAACACGTGGGCAAAGGCATTCACCAGCGCCATGTTGCAGCCGTTTTTGATTTGCAGATGCTGATCGGCAATACGTGCGGTTTCGATGCGGCGGGGGTCGCAGACGATGATCTGCGCGCCTTTTTCTTTCGCTTTGATCACACGGCGCGCGACGATGGGATGGGAATCCGCGCAGTTATAGCCGAACACCAGCAGACATTTTGAGTTTTCGATATCGCCGATGGAATTACTCATCGCGCCGTTACCGAGCGTGGCCTGCAAACCGGCCACCGACGGGCCGTGACACACGCGGGCGCAGCAGTCGACGTTATTGGTGCCGATCACTGCACGGGCAAATTTCTGCATCACATAGTTGGTTTCATTGCCGGTCCCGCGGGAAGAGCCGGTGGTCATAATGGAACGCGGGCCGTGTTTTTGTTTAATGTCTTTCAGGCGCTGTGCGGTGTAACGGATGGCTTCATCCCAGCTGACGGCTTCGAATTTTCCGCCTTTCTGGCGGCGGATGAGCGGCTGGGTCAGGCGCGGGGTCAGCAGTTTGGTGTCATTGAGAAAATCCCAGCCGTAATAGCCTTTCAGGCACAGTTCGCCCTGATTGGTGACGCCGTTCGCGGCTTCCGCACGGATGATTTTTCCGTTATCTACAACCAGATTCAATTTACATCCGGCGCCGCAATACGGGCAGACAGTGGTGACTTTTTTCATGGTCTTGCTTCCTTAATCCGGGGTTAAAACAGCAACGGGGAGGTGCTGTCGAGCGCAGCGCGGCGGCGTTTTTCTGCGTTCATTTCCTGTAAGTGGTTACGGTCGATAGCGAAAAGTGCCTTGGTCGGGCAGATTTCCATACAGGCCGGGCCTTCAGCGCGGGTGTGGCACAGGTCGCATTTGTGCGCCTCGGCTTTATCCGAGGTGGTGACCATCGCCGCGCCGTTCTGGCGGAAAACGGGTTTGGTGACGACTTCCATGGCGCCGTACGGGCAGGCGACAACGCAGGTCTTACAGCCGATGCAGCGTTCCTGCATCACCTGTACATGATCTCCTGTGCGAAGAATGGCACCGTTCGGACAGACGTTGGCACAGGGCGCATCTTCACACTGGCGACACATCACCGGTGTACTGAGATTGACACCTTTAATGACGTGCAGACGCGGTGCGAATGTCGCGGCGTTGAGCAGCGAGATATCCTGCGATTCACTGTGAGCCATCACGCAGGCAATTTCACAGGTACGACAGCCGATGCATTTTTTAGGGTCGGCGATGATAAACCGGTTCATTTTTCTCTCCAAATCCCCGTCGTCCTTGACATCGCAGGTGCGTTGGCTGCGTTCACTCGCCCGAATCACTGACTCATGTCAGCTCATCGGGACTCCTTCGCTTGCCGCCTTCCTGCCATGCCAATGCCTTAGGGGATTTCAGTGTGCTTTTAATTCAGGGGGTTAAAAGTTTTCATCTACTTCTATACATAAAACGTGCCAGTTTCGGATGCTTGTTTTTATCTATGTATTTCAGTTGGTTATATAAAAATGACGTAACGATGACGAAATGTCGGGCTGATGTCATGTCTGTTTCGTCACCGCATCGACAGTTATGTCGACAGCCGCTGTCAGAGGCTTTCGGGCCGGAAAGGGGCGATTCCCAGCCCCTGCTCCAGCGCAGGCAATAGCTGATACAGGCGGTTCACGGCCTGTTCAACGGCGGCACTCATCGGGAAGTAAAAAGCCACCACGTCCGGCTGAATGCCGACAAAGGTGATCTGCGGGATGTCTTCACGCAATTGCTGAATAAGGAACGTCAGCGGCAGATTGTGGGTGGTCATCATGAACATCTCAGCGATGTCATCTTCATCGATAATGCGCATTTCACCGGGTGTCAGCCCCATGTCGGTGGCATCGACAATCACCAGATGCGCAGGCCGCAGTTCACGTAAATAACCGATGTCGTTTTCTGGTGCCGCACCGCCGTCAACCACAGTCCAGCCGGACAGCGGTTTTTCAGCGCACAGTTCGGCCAGCCGCGGGCCGGCACCGTCGTCGCCCATCATGCTGTTGCCCACGCACAGCAATGCGTAGCGGGAGGATAAATCAGGCATCGTATCTCCTGACCATCAGGTACATGGCGGGGTCGTTTTCAATCTGGGCAAGCAGGGTGATCAGCGCATCGCTCCAGCCCTGTTGCGTATCACTCATGTACGGGCGGGCAGCGCTCAGCGCCAGCGCCAGCAGGTGGGTGTGGCTGCTGTCGATAATGATCTCTCCGAAACGCTGCACACCGGCCAGTTTTCGATATGCTTCGCTGTTTTCGGGCAGGCAGTCAATCCAGTGCATATACCCGTCGAGAGGGCATTCGAGACGAGATTTCAGGCAGTCGATCACCCCGAGGTGATGGCCGATCGCCAGGCTGTAATACACCACTTCCTGCACTTTTTGCGAACTGCGTTTCAGGGCGCTTTTCTCATCGACAAACTTGCTGCTCAGCGAATAGAAAATCACTTTGTTCTTGTCCGGCTGATGACCGGCGTAGGGTTGATGTCGCGCGTAGCGCTGGTCGTTGACGGAGGTCATCACAGGTGTACCTCGCCACGCAGAACCTGCTGATAAATGTGCTGCAGGTTGCCGACAATTTCGTTGAGACGCAGATCGCCTTGTTCTTCAAGATATGCAGAAACGCGCTGTTCCACGGGTTGTAAGCCGGGCGCGGCCACGATATCCATAAAGGTGTCGGCAATCTGGCGGCCATAACGGTAACCGGCCATCCGGCGCGCTTCGCGGTCCAGCAACACGCGCAGCGGCTGCGGTAAATCCGGATGCAGCAGCAGAGCCGGTTCGGTGGCCGCCTCATCGTGTTGCTGGCCTTTGATCTTCTGATCCAGCAAACCCAGCGCCATCGCAAAACCATAAATGGTGGCGGCCGGTGTCGGCGGGCAACCCGGAATATACACATCCACCGGCACGATTTTGTCAGTGCCGCCCCACACGCAATACAGATCGTGGAAGATGCCGCCGCTGTTGCCGCAGGCGCCGTAGGAAATGCAGATTTTCGGATCCGGCGCAGAATCCCAGGCGCGCAGCGCCGGAATACGCATGGCGCGGGTCACGGCACCGGTGAACAGCAAAATGTCTGCGTGACGCGGCGACGGGACCACTTTAATCCCAAAGCGTTCGGCGTCGAACAGCGGGGAAATGGCCGCGAAAATCTCAATTTCACAGCCGTTACAGCCGCCGCAGTCCACGCGGTAAACGTAAGCTGAGCGGCGGATGCTGTGAAGCAGTGTGGATTTCAGTTTGGCAATGCTTTCATCCAGCGTGACGGGTACCGGCAGGCCATTTTCGTCACGCGGAGCAATCAGGTTATGACTCATGAATGAGCCTCCGTGGTCATGTGCCGGCCAATATCAATACGGTCGGAGGAAGAAAGGCTGTGCAGTTTTTTGCATTCGGGGCAGGTTTCATACTGCTCCCGGCGGTCAGCAACTTGCCGGTCGCTCAGGGCGGCGCTTTCCTGCAACAGGCTGAGTGCGAAGTCGATTTCCTTTTGTACCGCGTAAGGTTTGCCGCAGGCACGGCAGTGACAGATAGGGAAATCCGCGGTCTCAAACAGGTCTTCTTTACGCCAGACTGCCAGTTCAAATTCCTGCGACAGTCTGATGGCCGCCGTCGGGCAGACTTCCTCGCAGCGGGCGCAGAAAATGCAGCGGCCTAAGAACAGCTGCCAGCGGAGGGTTTCGCCGTCTTCTGCCGTGGTCATGGTCAGCGCGTTAGACGGGCAGGCGTTGGCACACGCGCCGCAGGCAATACACTGCTGTGCGGTGTATTGCGGTTTGCCGCGAAAATTCGCTGCCAGATCCAGCGGCTTAAACGGATAAGCCACGGTTGCGGTGCCGGTTTTAAGCACTTTTTTAATCAGTTTCAGCATGATGGGAGCAGCTCCTCAAAGCGGCGAATTTTTGCGTTCGATGCCGTAGCGTTCGATCTCTTTGTAAGGCACGACGATGGACGTTTTCTTACGCACATCGACAACCGTCATGCGGTCGGTGCAGGAATAACAAGGATCGAGACTGCCGATAATCAGCGGCGCATCGGAGACCGTATTGCCGCGCAACATGTAACGCAGCGTCGGCCAGTTGGCGTAAGTCGCCGCACGGCAACGCCAGCGGAACAGCTTTTGGTTGTCGCCGGTCATGCTCCAGTGAATGTCGTCCCCGCGTGGTGCTTCAGCAAAACCGAGGGCGAAACGGTGAGGAATATAATTAAAGCCTTCCACCGCCAGCGGGCCGCCGGGCAGGCTTTGCAGGCCGAACTCGATCATATTCAGGGCGTTAAACACTTCGTGGATGCGCACTTTCAGGCGGGAATAAACGTCGTTACCGGTTTCGCTGCACAGTTCAAATGGCAGTTTGGCGTAACCGGCATACGGGTGATCCTGACGCATATCGCGGCGGTGACCGCTGCCGCGCACCATCGGGCCGACATTACTGAAATCCCGCGCCACCTGCGGATCCAGAATACCGACGCCGATGCTGCGCTGCCGGGTATTTGGCGTGCTGAGCAGGATATCCACCAGCTCGTTAAGATCCCGGCGCATGCTGCCCGCCAGCGCAATCGTGGCGATCATGTCGTCTTTGAGGATGTCACGGCGGATGCCGCCGATCAGGTTCATGCCGTAGGTTTTACGCGCGCCGGTCAGGATTTCTGCCATCTTCATCGACTGTTCACGGACGCGGAAAAACTGCATGAAACCGGAATCAAAACCGACAAAATGACAGGCAAGCCCGAGGTTCAGCAGATGGCTGTGCAGACGTTCGACTTCCAGCAGAATAGAACGGATCATCTGGGCGCGTTCCGGCACCACGATACCCATCGCGTTTTCGACCGAAGAGGTGTACGCCACGCTGTGCGTGAAGCCGCAGATGCCGCAAACACGGTCTGAGAGGAAGGTGACTTCGTTGTAGCCCATGCGGGTTTCGGCCAGTTTCTCCATGCCACGGTGCACGTAAAACAGCCGGTAATCGGCATCGATAATGTCTTCGCCGTCAACGAACAGACGAAAGTGTCCCGGTTCGTCAGAAGTGACGTGCAGCGGACCAATCGGCACAATTTTGCTGCCTTCTTTGGCTTCGGAAATAAACGGATAGGTTTCTTCGTCCGTGGTGGGTGCCGGGCGCTGGCGGTAATCCATCGCATCTTTGCGCAGCGGGTATAAATCGTCCGGCCAGTCATCCGGCAGCACCAGACGGCGTTCGTCCGGCAACCCGACCGGGCGCAACCCGTACATATCACGCACTTCACGTTCGCCCCAGACCGCTGCCGGTACGCGCGGTGTCACGGAAGGGAATTCCAGCGACACAGGATCCACTTCGGCGCGCACGGTGATCCAGCACTTCACGCCTTTTTCCATCGACAGCACGTAATACAGCGCGTAGTTGCCGCACAACGTACGTTCGTCATTGCCGAATAACACGGAAAGCCAGCCACCCTGCTGGTAATACAGCCATTCGACCACTTCCGGCAGCCAGTTCAGCCTGATGGTGACGGTCGCCTGCGTGTCGGTCTGCCATTCACTGCCTAAGATCGCCGACGGAAACTGTTTCGCCAGCGCGGCCAGATACTCTTTACCGACCGGGTTTTGATTTAATGCGGTATTGAACTCACTCATTACAAAGCCTCTTCCCGCCGCAGCGGGACAAGAAAAATGTCAGGTCAGCCTGCGACCAGCCAGGAAACCAGCGCCAGAAACGCCAGCCCGAAACCCGCCCAGGTGGTGCGGGAAGTTTTAAGAAAGCGCAGACGGGCGACGCTGTTCTCGATGAGCGCCACCACAAATACCGCGATCAGCAGTTTCACCAGACACAGCACCACGGCGGTCAGCAACGTCAGCGGCGTGAGTTGCTCCGCCAGTCCGAACGGGAAAAACAGACCAAGGAATAGCTGCAACACCACCAGTTGTTTCAGGCTGATGCCGATTTTCAGCACGCCCAGCGCCGCGCCGGAGTATTCGGTCAGCGGGCCTTCCTGTAATTCCTGCTCGGCTTCCGCCATGTCGAACGGCAGCTTGCCCATTTCGATATAGGTCGCGAATGCACAGGCCAGACCGGCCAGAACGAGTGTTAAGGAAGACGACAGCGGCCAGTGCAGAACACGGGCGGCAATGGCGCCAAGCGAGGTGGAACCGGCGACCAGCGCCGCAATCCACAGCCCGAGCAGCAGAATGGGCTCGACCAGCACACCAAGCACCGCTTCACGGCTGGCGCCGATGCCGGTGAAGGTGCTGCCGGTATCCAGCCCGGCGATGGCAAACACAAAACGCACTATGGCAAACAGATAGATGACCGTGATCAGATCGCCTGCCGCGCCCAGTGGCGACGCCAGCGTCACCACCGGCAGGGCGGTGGCGATCACCAGTAAGCCGCCGGTCAGCAGGTACGGCATGCTGCGAAACGCCGCACCGGCCGCGGCGGGTGCGACACTCTGGCGGGTCAGCAGTTTGGTGATATCACGGTATTCCTGTAACACGCCGGGTCCCTGACGGTTGTGCATCCGTGCGCGCATTACGCGGCTGAATCCGGCAAACAGCGGCGCGAGCGCCAGCAACGCAATCGCCTGAATCAGCGCCAGCGGCCACAACGAACCCGCGAGTAAGAATGAAGTGTTCATAGTCAGTTCCTCAGGCAAAAGCCACGACCAGCAACACGGCCAGTTCGATGAAAGCCAGACGACGGCAGAAGGCACCCAGCCAGCCACGGTGCAGCGCGGCCACCAGCGGAGCCGGTGTCATGTGCTGACGCAGGCGATAAAGCGGGGCAAACATCACGCGCAGCGGTTGGGCAAAACTCGTCGCTGTCACCACCATGTCAGCGGAATGGCCGTAGCCACAGGCCCAGGCATCGCCGCGTGAACGGTTTGGCAGACGGGAACCGCGCAATACCGTGGCGGCAATCCACGGCAGCAGCGGCATGCCCAGCAGCAGAATGGCGACCATCGGCGCGGATACCGCAGACGTGGCGGAGAACGCCGCGCCATGTCCGGCGGCCTGTAAAACAGGCACGTTCAGCACTGAGGCGGCAACGGCGGAGAAGTGCGGAATCAACCACGGCGAGGCGACACCGAAAACCACACACAACAGCGCCAGCAATACGCTGCTGAGTGTCATCAGTCGCGGGGCAGGCGTGGCGTCTGCCGCCGCCGGACTGCGTGGTGTGCCTAAGAAAGTGACGCCGAAAACTTTGGCAATACACATCAGCGCCAGCGCACCGGTCAGGGCCAGACCGACCGCCAGCAGCGGCCCGAGCAGACGTGCGATAAACACGTGACCCGCACTCAGCTGGAACAGCGA
Organism: Rahnella aceris; assembly: GCF_011684115.1. Taxonomy (NCBI): domain Bacteria; kingdom Pseudomonadati; phylum Pseudomonadota; class Gammaproteobacteria; order Enterobacterales; family Yersiniaceae; genus Rahnella; species Rahnella aceris. The sequence goes on from NZ_JAADJV010000001.1 coordinate 290,303, forward strand.
CTGATACAGCAGCCATTCGCTGGCAAAGCCGTTCAGCGGCGGCAGGGCAGCCATCGACATCAGGGCAATCAGCATCGACACGGCGGTCCACGGCATCAGACGGGCGATCCCGCCGAGTTTTTCCATGTCCTTAATGCCGGTCTGCATTTCGATTTCACCGGCACCGAGGAACAGCGCGGTTTTAAACAACCCGTGATTAAACAGGTGAAACAATCCGGCCAGCAGGGCGAGCGAAGCCAGCAGCGGCAGATTCAGCGCCACGCCCACCATGGCGCCGCCGATGCCGAGCAAAATAATCCCGACGTTTTCCAGCGTGTGATAGGCCAGCAGACGGCGGATATCGTGCTCCATCAGCGCGTACAGGCCGCCGATAAATGCGGTCAGGATTGCCAGAAGCAATACCATCAGGCCCCACCAGAGTGGCGGTGCGCCGAGCAAGTCCAGACCGACTTTTACGATGCCAATAATGCCGATTTTCATCAGCGCCGAAGAGAACAGGGCAGCGGCGTGGGCGGGGGCGCTGGAATGCGACTGCGGCACCCAGGCGTGCAGCGGGATAATCCCGGCGTAGAGTCCGAAACCGGCCAGTGCCAGCAGGAAAGCCAGCGATCTAATGCCTGGCGTAAACGTGGTGTGGCGAAGAACCTCAAAATCCAGACTGCCGCTGGCGTGATGCAGCAGCGCAAACGCCAGGATCAGACACAGCGTGCCGAGGCGGCCGGATAAAAACTGATTCAGACCGGCACGGCGGCTTTTCACATCGTCGGCTTGTACGATCATGAAATACGCACACAGCGCGGCCATTTCCATCATCAGGATCAGTTCAGCCGCATTGGCGGAAATCGCCGCGGCAGTCAGCGCCGCCAGCAGCAGATTGCATAACAACCCGGTACGGGCGCGCTGGCGCGGACGGGCATTCGCCAGCCATGCGCAGGCATACAGGCTGCTGAACAAGGCCGTTACCGACATCGCCAGTAACAACAATGCATTCAGCGGGCTGAAGCTGGCGCGGTAAGGCAGAACCGGCAGTGTAAGGGTCACCGGTGCGCCACTGTTAACCATCTGAATCGCAGCGATAATAACCGCCACGGATGCCACCATGCTGCCAGCGCCTGAAATCAGGCTGCTTAATTTCGCGGCTCCTGCCAGTAACCCGCAGATAATGCCGCTGAAAACCCAGACCAGCAGCGCCAGCGTCAACAGTGATGCCGGATCCAACGTTAATAGTGCCGTCATTGTTTGGCCTCCGTGTCAGGCGCACTAAAGGATGTCAGCCCGGCCGGGAATACATTCATCGCATTCAGGCGTTTTTGCTGGCTGGCATTTTCAGACAGACTGGCCGTGATAAGCCGGATGGCCTGTGTGGGACAGGTCTTGATGCATGCCGGACCCTCAGGGCTGAAACTGCATAAATCGCATTTCACTGCCACCGCGCGAACCCCCGGCACACAATCCAGGAAAGGGCTGATCGCACGTGGCGGGCGCGGCGCGGGCAGCGCTTTTGAGGTGTTACAGTCGACGGGCATGTCCAGCGGCGTGCTGCCGGAAAAGGTGATGGCACCGAACGGGCAGGCAAGCCCGCACAGTTTGCAACTGACGCAGAGGCTTTCATTGAGATGAATCGCGTCGTTTTCACGGGTGATAGCATTAACCGGACACACCTGCGCGCAGGGGGCATCTTCACACTGGTGACACATCACCGGCGCGGAATCCAGACGGTTTCGCATCACCTGCAAACGGGGGGCAGATTGTAAACCGTGACGCTGGTGTTCCTGCGAACAACTGGCCATACAGGTATTGCAGCCAATACAAAGTTTCGGATCAGCTATCACATATTGATTCATGGCATTTTTAAAGCTCATGAAGTCTCCTTGGTATTTCGTCAAAGGTGACGAAATCGGCACTTAAATTGACATTTCGACATTTATGTCGGAATAGATCCCAGTAAAAAAACGGCAATGAAAAACATTCCTGTTATGCCGGTGTGATAATGTATTTCTGAATGTAAATCAGGCGTGGTCGAGTAATTTATCGAGTTGCGAATGAATGGGCTGATTAGTTTTCAGTGAGTCAAAAATACACTGATAAATAGCCGATATTTTATTGAGATAATGTTCCAGCACGGCGTTCTTATCTTTAATATCCACGGTGCCATCAACCCGGCCTTCTTCACTCAGCGTGGCGTGTGCAAACGCTCTGAAGTCGGATTCTTCACCGCTGTGCGCCATGTTCAGGCTGTAAACGATATCCTGACTGTAGAAGTCGTCGCTGAGATGAATACTGACGGAAAAATGGTTAAACAGGGTGAAGCGGATATCCTGATCTTCGCCGCAACTGAATTCATGGTTTATCTTTTTATTTGAATGGGTTATGGCCTGTGTCAGGCTGTTCCGATACAGGCGCCATTGTGATTTCAGATGGCTGTTTTTGCTGGCTATATAATCCGCTTTACTGGTCAGTTCGCTGAGAGTGCTCATTGTCATTACCCGTTATTGAGGTGTGCGTAGGTGCCTTTCCGGTCCGTCTTTATGCAGAAAGTGACGACGAAAATACGGCGCATACATCCCTGCTGGCATAAAACGTGCCAGTTTCCGGTTTTGTTTAATAACTGCTTTATTATTAAAAGGTTAAGATATTTAAAACCTGTGTGCCCGGTCGCATGAAAAACATAATGACATGTCGATGACACGGTATTTCGACATATATGACGGACTGCGCCGGGATTATTTCGCTATCCGGTTTTCTTCTCCGTGTCTCCGTGTCGAAAAATTGTGGCATCAATATTGCTACTTACCTTCCCATGCGCTGTTTATTAATCTCCTGACGGAGAGGGAAATAATGCACGAGATTACGTTGTGCCAGAACGCCGTGGAAATAATGCAACAGTTTGGACGGCAAAATAATGCCCGGAGAATTACGGCGGTATGGATGGAAATTGGCGCGTTTTCCTGCGTCGAACCTGAAGCGGTGCAATTTTGCTTCGAACTGGCGTGCCGCGAAACGCTCGCTGAAGGTTGTGAATTGCATCTCCACACACCGGCGGCAGAAAGCTGGTGCTACACGTGCCAGCAGGACATCACTTTACTCAGCCCCGGCGTGCTGCTGTGTCCGCACTGTGGCGGACGTGATGTGCGGGTGGTGGCCGATGACGGCATGAAAATTAAACGAATCGAAATCGAATAACGGGCACCCGATGTGCCCGGGGAGAAAGCTATGTGCAGTACCTGCGGTTGTGCCAGCGGCGAACTTCGTATCGAAGGCGTCAGCCCTGAACACACTCATCACCATTCCCATGATCACGATGATTCACATGAGCATCGCCACGGTCTGCCGTTTGCACCGCGACGCCTGGTGGACATCGAAATGGACGTGCTGGCGAAGAATAACCATATCGCTGCCCATAACCGCGAGCATTTTGCGGCGGCGGGCATTCTGGCACTGAATCTGGTGTCCAGCCCCGGCTCCGGTAAAACGACCCTGCTGACCAGCACCCTGACCCGGCTGGCACCGTATTTCGACTGCGCGGTGATAGAAGGCGATCAGCAAACCACTCACGATGCCGATCGTATCCGTGCCACCGGCGTCCCGGCGATCCAGGTGAATACCGGTAAAGGCTGCCATCTGGACGCGCAAATGGTTCATGATGCGCTGCATCAGCTGTCGCCAAACAATAACAGCCTGTTGTTTATCGAAAATGTCGGCAATCTGGTGTGTCCGGCCAGTTTTGATCTCGGTGAATTGCACAAAGTGGCGGTGCTGTCCGTCACGGAAGGCGAGGACAAGCCGCTGAAATATCCGCATATGTTTGCCGCATCGCGCCTTATGGTCCTCAATAAAATCGACCTGTTGCCGTATGTCAGTTTTGACGTCGAAGCCTGTATTGCCAATGCGCGCCAGGTCAATCCGCAGATTGAAGTGATCCGGCTTTCTGCCACTACCGGCGAAGGTATGGAGCAGTGGCTGGCCTGGCTGGAGCAGCAACGATGTGCATAGGCATTCCGGGACAAATCGTCGCGCTGCATGACCAGCAGCCTGATCACGCCTGGGCAGAAGTCTGCGGTCTGCGCCGCGAAGTGAATATTGCGCTGGTGTGCGACGGCCAGCCACAAACGCTGATCGGCGGCTGGGTGTTAATCCACGTCGGTTTTGCATTGAGCAAACTTGATGAACAGGAAGCACAAGAAACGCTGGCTGCGCTGCACGCGATGGAAGAAGTAGAAGCCGATGTCGCCCTGTTTCTCGGTGCGGGAGAGGCCCGATAATGCGTTTTGTTGATGAATTCCGTGATCCGAAACTGGCGAAAACGCTGATTGAACGGCTGCATCAGCGGGCGGCATTACTGCCTTACACCGCTGAAAAACCCATGCAGATTATGGAAGTGTGCGGCGGCCATACCCATGCCATTTTCAAATTCGGGCTGGATAAACTGCTGCCCCCGCAACTGGAATTTATCCACGGGCCGGGGTGTCCGGTGTGCGTGTTACCGATGGGGCGTATCGATGCCTGCTGTGAAATTGCCGCACATCCCGACGTGATTTTCTGCACCTTTGGCGACGCGCTGCGCGTGCCCGGCAAGCAAGGCTCGCTGTTGCAGGCGCGCGAACGGGGTGCCGATGTGCGTGTGGTTTATTCCCCGCTGGATACGCTGAAACTGGCCCGTGCAAATCCGGCACGTCAGGTGGTGTTTTTCGCCCTCGGTTTTGAAACCACGCTGCCGGTTACCGCTGTCACGCTGCAACAGGCACGGCGCGAACGTCTGCCCAATTTCAGCGTGTTCTGTCAGCACATCAGCCTGATGCCGACCTTACGCAGCCTGCTCTCGCAGGATGATGTGCGGATTGATGCTTTTCTGGCTCCCGGTCACGTCAGCATGGTGACGGGCACCGCACCTTATCATTTCATCAATGAAGAATTCGGCAAGCCACTGGTGATCAGCGGCTTTGAGCCACTCGATATGCTGCAAAGCGTGCTGATGCTGGTGGAACAAGTTTGCGAGGCATCGTGTAAAACGGAAAACCAGTATCGCCGCGTGGTGCCGGAAGAGGGTAACCTGCTGGCACAGGAAGCGATGCGCGAAGTGTTTACGCTTGCCGGTAGCAGCGAGTGGCGCGGTCTGGGCGTGATTGAAGCCTCAGGGATTTCCCTGGCCCCCGCCTATGCCTCATTTGATGCAGAGCGGCGCTTTAACCCGCAGGCACAACCGGTAGCGGACGATCCCCGCTCCCGTTGCGGTGAAGTGCTGACCGGGCGCTGCAAGCCGCATGAGTGCCCGCTGTTTGGCACCGCTTGTACGCCACATAATGCATTTGGTGCGCTGATGGTGTCTTCTGAAGGTGCGTGCGCGGCGTGGTATCAGTACCGGCATCAGGAAACGGCAATGGCGGATAAACCGCAGCAAAAGCATCAACAGCAGAAGGTAAGTCAGGATGAGTGATCGCAAAGAAGTCGTCACAATGGCGCATGGCAGCGGCGGCCGCGCCATGCAACAGATGATCGAACAGATGTTCATCAGCGCATTTGATAATCCCTGGCTTAACGAACGGGAAGATGGCGCACGATTGTCACTTGCCAGCCTGAGTGCACAGGGCGACCGGCTGGCGTTTACCACGGACAGTTACGTGATTGATCCCATCTTTTTCCCCGGCGGCAATATCGGCAAGCTGGCGGTGTGCGGCACGGCAAACGATCTGGCGGTCTGCGGGGCGACACCCGCCTATCTTTCCTGCGGTTTTATTCTGGAAGAAGGGTTAGCGCTGGATGACTTACAAAAAATAGTCAGCGCGATGGCGCAGACCGCGCATGCTGCGGGCATTGCCATTGTGACCGGCGATACCAAGGTCGTGCAGCGAGGTGCCGCCGACAAAATCTTTATTAATACCGCCGGGATCGGCGTGATCCCAACGGCCGTTAACTGGGCCGCCGGTACGATAAAAGCAGGCGATAAAGTGATCGTCAGCGGGACGCTCGGCGATCATGGTGCGGCGATCCTCAATCTGCGTGAAAAGCTGGGGATGGATCTGGGCGTGGAAAGTGACTGCGCGGTGCTTGCGCCGATGATCGCACCACTGCGACCGCTGGCTGGCGTGCATGCCTTACGTGATGCCACGCGCGGCGGGGTGAATGCGATTTTGCATGAATTCAGCGCCGCCAGTGGTTTTGGGATATGTATCGACGAAACCGCGTTGCCGGTGAAACCGGCTGTGCGTGGCATCTGTGAATTACTGGGGCTGGAACCGCTGAATTTTGCCAATGAAGGCAAACTGGTGATCGTCGTGTCGGACCGGGCTGAAGAGCAGGTGCTGAACCTGTTACGCAGCCATCCGCTGGGCGCTGATGCGGCGACTATCGGCGAGGTGACGATAAGTCCGCAGGTGTGTCTGCGCGGCGCGCTGGGTGTTTCCCGCCAGTTAATGTTGCCCCATGCGGAGCCATTACCCCGCATTTGTTGATCTCGTCAGGGGAGCGCGCCGCCGCGAAGGCGTAAACTTTCTTAATCGTTTCTTCAAAAACGCTTTACATCAAAAGCCAGAGCCCACGGTATGCAGAGTGCAACAATGAGCACCACAAAACACAAAGGATTACTGGAACTGACGCGCACATTGCTGCTGCAACAGAACATGACTTCGCTGCTGGAAACCCTGACGCAAGTGGTTCAGAGCGCCGGTATTGCGGAGGCTGTGACGCTGGTGTTGTTCGACAATAACAGCGAACGCGTCAGTTTTTATGGCATCGATCCGCATCATCAGCCGGTCAGTTATGAAGATGAAACGCTGCTGGCGACCGGGCCGCTACATGCCTTACTGAGCAATCCTAAAACGCAGGTCTGGCGCAGCGAAGCGTTGCATCTGCGCTATCCGCAACTGGCGGCGCTGAACCTGTATCCGGCGTTTACCGATTATTGTCTGGTGCCTCTGCTGGCCTCTTCCGGCTTGCTGGGGGGCTGTGAGTTTACCCGTCAGCACGCGACCCCGTTCAGTGAGGAAGACAAGAACGGTCTTTATGAGCTTTGTACGCTGGCGGCCATTGCGGTCGAACAAATCCAGTTGCGCGAAAACGCCTCGCTCCAGCAATCCCTGCTGCGCCATGAACGTGACGATTTCCGCATTCTGGTGGATATCACCAACGCCGTCCTGTCCAAGCTGGATCTCGACGAACTGACCGGCGAAATCGCCAAGACTATTCACCATTTCTTTCACATTAATGCCATCAGCATTGTGTTGTGTGATGCCGATAAAGACAGCGAACAGGCCAGTGTTTACGCGACACATTATGTGCAAACGCACGTCGCGGAGCGTGAACAGTCGCGCATGACGCTGGAGGGTTCCCTGGAACAGCAGGTGATGAAAAATGGCGAAATGTTGCTGACTAACGTGCGGTCCGCCGAAGAACCGGATAACGATGAAAGCACGTTGTTCCAGCTGTTATGGCGGGATCAGACCAAAACCCTGTGCATTCTGCCGTTACGTTTTGGTCATAAAACGCTGGGGGTGTTGAAACTGGCACAGTGCCAGCCGGATAACTTTAATTCCGCTAATCTGCGCGTGTTGCAGCAGATCGCCGAACGCATTGCGATTGCCGTGGATAACGCACTGGCCTATCAGGAAATTAAAAGCCTGAAGGAAAAACTGCAACACGAAAACCTGTATCTCACCGAGCAGATAAACAGCAATAACCCGGATTTCAGCGACATTGTCGGCCGCAGTTCCAGCATGTCGGCGGTGCTGAAACAGGTTGAGATCGTGGCGAAAAGCGACTGTTCTGTGCTGATCCTCGGCGAAACCGGCACCGGTAAAGAGCTGATCGCCCGTGCGATCCATAATCTCGGCGATCGTCGTGATCAGCGCATGGTGAAAATGAACTGCGCGGCCATGCCTGCCGGATTAATGGAAAGCGATTTATTCGGCCATGAAAAAGGCTCGTTTACCGGGGCTACCGCTCAGCGGATGGGGCGTTTTGAACTGGCTGATAAAGGCACCTTATTTCTCGATGAAGTGGGTGAAATTCCGATTGAACTGCAACCCAAGTTGCTGCGCATTTTGCAGGAGCAGGAGTTCGAGCGTGTCGGCGGCAATAAACTGATTTCGGTGGATGTGCGGATGATCGCTGCGACCAACCGCGACCTGTGCCAGATGGTTGCCGATAAAGAATTCCGCAGTGATTTGTATTACCGGCTGAATGTGTTCCCGATTGTCATCCCGCCGTTGCGTGAGCGACCTGAAGACATTCCGCAACTGGTGAAATTCCTGACCTATAAAATCGCCAAGCGCATGAAACGCACCATCGACAGTATTCCCGCCGAGACCTTGCGTTTATTAAGCCGGATGCCCTGGCCGGGCAATGTGCGTGAACTGGAAAATGTTATTGAACGCGCTGTGCTGCTGACCCGCGGAACGGTGCTGGATTTACAACTTCCTGAGCTGAATTATCCGTTGCCGGTGTCTCAGCCGGAGAGGGTGATGCCCGCGCCTGATACTGCGCCCGCCCCGCATTTGAATGAGGAAGACGAGCGCGAACGTATTCTTCAGGTACTTAAGGAGACCAACGGCGTGGTCGCCGGTCCGCGTGGTGCGGCACAACGTCTGGGGTTAAAACGTACGACGTTGTTGTCGAGAATGAAAAAATTGGGGATTGCCGCGCATTAACCGGGTCAGACTGCTTTTACCGCACCGGACAATGAAATATGGCCGATGCGGTAATGCTGCCCGTCGCCTGCCAGCGGATTTCTCCCCGCCGTAAAATGGATTTTCTTCCAGTTTGTCGTGTCCCAGGCGGTGACGTCGATAAGTCTGTCGCTCACCGTTTGCTCACTGAATGGCGCAAGGTCACTGAACGGTGCGATATCCGTTATCTCTCTTTTCGCATATACCGCCTCCGCGACGTTTCCGCTGACATGTGCCGTCAGCACCGGATAAACCCGGATCTGCGGCCAGCCGAAGGCGCCGGCGACGCCCTGAAAACCTGCACCTGAAATAAAACGGTTCATATCTGATACGTCCTGCCACAGGTAAAACGGCGCGTAGATATTTTCTGCGCTGCCGGTTTGCAGGCAGTTGCGGCGGGCATAGAGATAGGTTTTGAAAATAAGCCCTGCAAAACCGTCCGTCCGATATCCGTTATCCGCAATGCGCTTTTCAATAATGCCCATGTCGTAGTCCGCAGGCAGGGTAAAACTGTATTGCATGGCAATCATGACCGGGCTCCTTGCGCAATTCTGAACATTTCACCGTGACTGAACGACCAGTCTTCCGGCTGTGTAAAACTCACCACCACCATCACATCAGCCTGAGAAATTCCCAGTGTGAGGTGTAATTTTTCGGCCAGATGGTGGAACAGTTGCTGTTTCTGATAACCGTTACGCGGTTTGCCTGCGGTGATGTGAAACAGCAGAAAATCGTCTGAACGCCGGTCATTTTCACCGGCTAAATAGGTCGGGTTGATCACCCGCTGGTGGCGGCTGACCGGTTCGAATAACTGAAAACAATCATCTTTGGGCACGGAAAAGTGATCAACCAGCGCTTCCTGTAATATGGCTGAAATGGCATCCTGCCAGGCATCCGCGCGGTGGGCTGGTAAAGAAATTCGGCTAAAAGGCATCGGTTGTTCCTCCGGTTACGGGGCGCGGGTTACTGGTCATTGAGAGCGGCGAAGCGGCTCAGGGCGGATGCCGCTGCGGGCCAGCCGGCATAAAATGCCAGATGGGTGATCACTTCTGAAAGTTCGGCCTGTGAGACCCCGTTTTTTACCGCCAGGCTCAGATGAAAAGGCAGTTGTTCAACGCGATTGAGGGCAATCAGTGCGGCAACGGTGATCAGGCTGCGATCACGCGCAGACAATTCATTTCTTTTCCACAGATCGCCGAACAGCACCTGTTCCGTCAGTTCCGCAAATTTGGGCGTCAGACGCGCCATGGTATCCAGCGTCTGTGTTTGGGACGAGGTCGTGCTCATATCAGGCTCCTTTTTGTCGGTGTGAAAAGGAGCATAAGGCGTTATGATTATCCTGAATATCGAAAATAACAGCAGCATTAGTCCATAAAAACGGGATGATTAAGCATGGCGAAAAGACCGGTCACTTTTGATTCAGAAGCCTTGCGCAGTTTTGTTACCGGCATTGAGCTGGGGAGTTTTGTGCTGGCCGCCGACCGGCTGGGACGCTCCACATCTGCCGTCAGCGCGCAGCTGAAAAAGCTGGAGCAACAGGCGGGCACGGAGCTGGTACAGAAATCCGGACGGCACCTGATCCTGACCGGACGCGGCGAAGTGATGCTGAGTTATGCGCGGCGGATCCTCAGCCTGAATGATGAGGCCAGCGCTGTGCTGCTCGCCAGTACGCTGAGCGGCAGCCTGAACCTGGGCATGCAGGAGGATTTCGGCGAAACCCTGTTACCGGCCATTCTCGGCACATTCACCCGCGCACATCCGCAGGTGCAGGTTTCCGCCAGTATTACCCGTAATCAGCAATTGCTGGACGGGATCCGGCATAACGAGTTTGATCTGGCGGTGTGCTGGCAGGCTGATGAAACGCCACTTTTCCCGTCAAGCCGCTCGCTCGGACGGATACCGCTGCGCTGGATTGGCCCTGAAAGTTTCGACCTGAATCACTATCAGGAAACCGGCGAACCGGTGCCCCTGCTGGTGTTCGAAGCGCCATGCCTGATGCGGAATGCCGCAACGACGGCGCTGGATAACGCCGGTATTGCGTGGCGGATAGCCTTCACCAGCCGCAGCCTGAGCGGGATTTGGGCGGCGATGTCGGCGGGGCTGGGGGTGACTGTTCGTACGGATTTCGGTATGCCATCAACCGTACGGATTTTGCAGGAATTGCCCGCGCCGGGTGAGGTGGGGATCAGCCTTCATCAGAGCCTGACGCCCCCGGGCGAGGCGGCCGCCAGCCTGAGAGAGTCGATTGTCGGCTTCTTTACGCAGCAGCACTGAGCCGCTGTGACTATTTTTTAGCCGGTTGCTGACGATAATGTTCCAGACGTTCGCGAAAATAAGCGCGCAGATGTTCCGGCTGCTCCATCTCCACTTCATCTGCGTTGACCGGCAGATGGTTGCGCTCACGCACCACGACAGTCCCGGCCGCCAGCCCGGCGCTGACTTTATCCATTTCCTCTTTACTCAGCCCTGCGAGTGCTTTGTTCATGGTTTCTCCTTTTGATTGTTCTGTTAGGTTGTCGGGCAAAGCCTCTATTCTACTGCGGTTCCGGCCAGTGTCTTTAACATGCCGTCTGCGAAATACGTCTCCAGCAACGCCGGGTCGGTTTTCTGATGTTCCGATGAAAGAAATTTGGCAATAGCGTTGCGATCATCTTCTCCCCAAATAAAGATTTTATCGGGATGATAAAAAGCATGTTTTTTTATTGAGGCATTATTGGTGATCAGTTTCTTATTAAAAGCCATGGCTTCGAGAGCACGCAGCGTTAATCCGCATTGATCCGGCTTGTTGATCTCAAGAACGACAGAAGCGCGTTTCAGCTTTTCAATATTTTGCTGATAACTGATTTTCTGATTGATACAACAGTCCGGGTAATCCGGGGTTCCGTTGCAATCGCCCACCAGATAAAAGTCGGTCTGGCAGTGATTCTGGCGCAATACCGGTGTCAGGTCGTTAATGAGTTTTGCCCGATAATCATCAAACCCGCCGACATAAAAGCAAGAGCCGGATGACGGCGTATTTGCCGGTTCCGATTGCCACGCAGCCATGTTATGGCGGGTGAACGGCAAAAACTGGTCAACATAAGAAAGTCCGTATTTCCGGCAATCTTCGGGATCAAAACTGTAAATAACATCAAAAACAGCGGTGACCCGGTCGAGATAATTTTCGTCATGGGAAAGTAATTTCAGCCGACGTCTTTTAGACGTAAGCGCGGCCACTGAGTCGCGCAATACCAATATTTTTTTGCATTTGAGCAGGGAAAGTAAATCCAGCATCAGAAATGCGCTGTAGCCGTTACAAATGATGATGTCGCTTTCACGCACGTGGCGGAACTTAATAGCAATCTGAAATTTCCGGTGCCAGTGTTTGAGCCGCTTTCCCGGCAGCAAAGAGTGGACAGATTTAAAGTGTTTTTTGACGTGATAAATCGTATGCACATTAAATTCTTTTTTCAGTGCAGAGGTCATCATCCGTTCGTACTCTGAGTTCCATTCGATGAAATGTATTTTCGGTGGTTGCGAAAGATAGTTTTTCATTGTTTCTCCCTTTATGACCAAAGTTTAGCATTTTCAGTGCATAAAAGTGTTGATGCGGCCTGGAAAGCCATCCCATCTCACAACGGGTTTACAAAATCGCCAAAAACAGGCCATTATTTATCCTTCCCCTGACCGGAACGGAGCCTGAAAAATGACCCGAATGACAGCGAAAGATTTCCCGCCTGAACTCCTCGAATATTTTGATTTTTACGTGCACGGCAAAATGACCAAACGTGAGTTTCTTGATCTCTCGGCGAAGTTTGTGGCAGGCGGATTGTCGCTGGCTGCACTGACAACGCTGATGACGCCGAACTATGCCTACGCCGAACAGGTGCAATTCACTGATCCGGATATTGTGGCGGAATACATTCAGTATCCGTCGCCGCAGGGACACGGCAGCGTGAAAGGCTATCTGGTGCGTCCGGCCAAAGTGACCGGTAAAGTGCCTGGTGTGGTGGTGGTGCATGAAAATCGCGGGCTGAATCCGTATATCGAAGATGTCGCGCGGCGGGTGGCGAAAGCCGGATTTGTCGCGCTGGCGCCGGACGGGCTGAGTTCGGTCGGCGGTTATCCGGGCAATGATGAAAAAGGGCGCGAACTGCAAAAACACGTTGATCCGACCAAACTGATGAACGACTTTTTTGCGGCGGTAGAATTTCTGATGCACCACGAGACTGGCACCGGCAAAGTCGGCATCACCGGTTTCTGTTACGGCGGTGGCGTGGCGAATGCGGCGGCGGTGGCTTACCCTGAACTGGCGGCCGCCGTGCCGTTCTACGGGCGTCAGCCGAAAGCGGAAGATGTGCCGCGTATCAAAGCGCCGTTATTGCTGCATTATGCTGAACTGGATAAACCCATTACCGAAGGCTGGCCGGCGTATGAAGCGGCGCTGAAGGCCAATAACAAAGTTTATGAAGCGCATATTTATCCCGGCGTGAACCACGGTTTCCACAATGATTCGACGCCGCGTTATGACAAAGCGGCGGCGGATTTAGCGTGGGAAAGAACCATTGCCTGGTTTAAAAAGTACCTCGAACCGCAGACAGAAAGCGCATAAAAGAAAAGGGCGGGATCGCAAAATCCCGCCCTTTTTTTACGTTTCAGACGCCCGTTATGATTTCAGGATGCCATCGAAATCCGAGGCATCATGGCGCTCTTCCAGTTGTTCATCACCCCAGGTGCGGTTCACAATGCGTCCGCGTTTCACCGCCGGACGGCCCGCCACTTCAGCCGCCCAGCGCTGGAAGTGCTTATAAGATTCGATGTCGAGGAATTTAGCCGATTCATACAGACCGCCCTGCGCCAGGCTGCCATACCAGGTGAAAATGGCGATATCAGCAATCGTGTATTCTTCCCCGGCAATAAAACGGTGTTCAGCAAGCTGACGGTCTAATACGTCGAGCTGGCGTTTGGCTTCCATCGTAAAGCGGTTAATGGCGTATTCGATTTTGACCGGCGCGTAATGGTAGAAGTGACCGAAACCGCCGCCAAGATACGGCGCGGAACCTTGCAGCCAGAACAACCAGTTCAGGGTTTCAGTGCGACCGGCGAGATCTTTTGGCAGGAATTGGCCAAATTTTTCCGCCAGATACAGCAGGATGTTGCCGGATTCAAACACGCGGATTGGCGGTGTGGTTGAGTTATCCAGCAGCGCCGGAATTTTTGAGTTCGGGTTAACGTCAACAAAGCCGCTGGAGAACTGATCGCCTTCATTGATGCGGATAATAAACGCATCGTATTCCGCACCGCTGATGCCCAGCGCCAGTAACTCTTCCAGCAGGATCGTCACTTTCTGGCCGTTCGGCGTGCCAAGGGAATAGAGCTGAAGCGGGTGCTTACCCACCGGCAGCGTTTTTTCGTGCGTCGGGCCCGCTATCGGGCGGTTGATGTTCGAGAACTTGCTGACTTCATCTTTATTCCAGGTCCAGACTTCAGGGGGCTGATACTGTTCTGACATTGCATTCTCCGCATCTTTTTTTGAGGTTAAGACTCAAAAGTCTAGCAGGAGATAATCAATGGTGACGCTGAGAATGTGCCTTCGGGGCGCGGCTAACTGGCGGCAGGATACAACCCTTTGCGCTTCCATTTCACATCGGCCACTGACTGGCCGTTGTGAATTCTCCCCTGTAACAGCAAATTGAATTTCGCGCCGGTAGCGCGCATCAGGCGGCTTTGCAGAATATACACTGCCTCGGTGCCCAGCTCGCGGCACGGCAAATGCACGGCAGTGAAACTTTGTGCCGCTGATGTTTTCATGTCGTGCGCAAAATCGATACTCATCACCGAAATATCTTCCGGGACTTTAAATCCGTATTCGTTCAGGGCATCAATGGTGGCCTGTGCAATCTGATCGCCTCCGCATAAGATGGCTGATGGCATGGTTTCCCGTTTATGCCCCCGGAGATACTTCTCAATATTTTCTCTCGCCTGTTCCCCTCCGCTGCCATGATTGACCAGCAAATGCAGGGCTTCGTCGAATACCACATGGTGTTCAAGGCAGGCGCGTTTAAAGCCATCGAGGCGCTGCATCATGGTTTCACGACGCAGGTCGGTGAACAATAAAACGGGGCGGTGACCTCTGGTAAACAGATAGTTGGCGGCACTGTAACCGATGGAATAATGATCGGCAGAAACACAGTCCAGACGCATCTCGCTGTCCTTGGCGTTGATCATTACCACCGGTTTGTTAGATTCTGCTGCCAGCCGATACAGCATCACGTCATCAATACCGATAATGACAATGCCGTCGACATCCGGCTGATGAAGTGCCTGCATAAAAACAGCGATATCCGGTTCATTGACTGCCAGCGCGCATTTACGTATGTGAATATCAAAACGCGCAACTTCCGCCGTTATTTCCTGAATCACTTCATAATAATAACGATCTTCATGGGGAGAGAAGGCGGCGGGTGGCGCACAGAGCAACAGGCAATTCATTAACAAACGGCTGGCCGGAATGTCACGCAAAATACCCATTGTTCTGGCATGGGCAAATACTTTCTCTTTTGCCTGGAGACTGACATTGGCTTTCCCTGCCAGCACACGGGAAACGGTACTCGGAGAAAGCCCGGTTAACTCCGCTATTTGCCTGATTTTTAATTTTCCCGTCATTTTGTGATCAATGCCTCAAATGGAGATGGACTTATTGCCATGGTTAACTGGTTGTAATTCATGGGCTATTCAGCATGATAGCAAATTCCGTAAACGGCACTGCAATTCCTGTCACAAATAACAGTTGTTGGAAAAAAAAACCATTATTACTCTCCAGAATATAAACCTCAGAAACAAAAAATAAGGTATTTATCTGTGCTGAATCTATAAAGAATTCAACACGGTGACGCCCTTTATGCGGCTTAAATCCGCCAGCTGTTCGGTTAAATATAAGGAGTAAGAGAATGCTGAAAATAGCCATTATTGGTACGGGTAATATTTCACATAACCATATTCAGGGATATTTAGAGTTTGCTGATCGTTGCCAGATTGTTGCGCTGGTAGATATTTATCCTGAAAAAGCGGAAGAGAAAAAACGGCATTATGGCCTGACGAACGCCAGGGTCTATGCCAGCCATGAGGAAATCCTTAATGATGCAGATATCGACATTTTTGACGTCTGCACGCCGCCGTATGTCCACGCCGAAATCTCGATTAATGCGCTGAACGCAGGCAAACACGTGTTGTGTGAAAAGCCGATGGCGGCGTCGTTACAGGAATGCGACGCGATGATCAGCGCGGCGCAGGCGAGCGGGAAAACGCTGTCAATCATCGCGCAAAACCGTTTTACCGACGCGTTCTGGCGGCTGAAAAAAGTGCTCGATTCCGGTGAGACCGGCAAAGTGTGTCATGCACAGGTGGATTCTTTCTGGTGGCGCGGTCATTCCTATTACGATTTGTGGTGGCGCGGCACCTGGGAAAAAGAAGCGGGCGGTTGCACGCTCAATCACGCCGTTCACCATATTGACGCGATTCAGTGGATGCTCGGTTTTCCTTCTGAAGTGGTCTCGATGATTACCAACGCTGCGCATGATAATGCCGAAGTGGAAGATCTCTCGGCGGCCATTTTCAAATATGACTCCGGCGCACTGACCCAACTGACGGCTTCCGTGGTGCATCACGGCGAAGATCAGAAGATTGTTATTCAGGGCGAGAAAGCGCGAATTTCAGCCCCGTGGGACAAATACGCCAGCATTTCTGCGCCGAACGGTTTCCCGATTGATGCGCGTGACACGGATCGTGAAAACCAGCTTGAAGACATTTACCAGTCGATTCCCAAACTCACTTATACCCTGCACACCGGCCAGATCGACAATTTCCTGACCGCACTGGAAACCGGTACCGCGCCGCTGATTGACGGCATTCAGGGCAAGCGTTCACTGGAACTGATTGCCGCGATTTATAAATCCGCCATTACCCGCAGCATTGTGTCACTGCCGTTGTCGCCGGAAGATCCGTTTTATCAGACCGGCGGGCTGGTTTCGCTGGCACCGCACTTTTACGAAAAATCAGCATCGGTGGAAAACTTCGCCAATGAAGATGCGATCCCTCTCGGCAAAAATATGGATAAAGGAGCCTGAACATGAGCAATAAAGACGGTATGAATTATGCGCCGGTAGGGAAACCGCAACCTGTGGTAAAGCCCGGTGAATTCGTGTTTGCTGCTGCGGCCCTGGATCACGGGCATATCTACGGTATGTGTAACGGGTTGATCGAGGCGGGCGCCAGCCTGAAATGGGTTTACGATCCGGATCCGGTAAAAGTGGAGAAGTTTGTCGCCCAGTATCCGCAGGTTAAGGTCGCGGAGTCATTGCAGATACTCCTTGATGACCGTGAAGTGCAGATGATCGCGGGGGCGGGCATTCCGTCCGAACGCTGCGCGCTGGGGCTGAAAGTCATGGCAGCCGGGAAAGACTATTTCAGCGACAAAGCGCCGCTGACCACGCTGGAACAACTGGCGCAAGCGAAGGCCAAAGTGGCCGAGACCGGGCGCAAATATGCCGTGTATTACAGCGAACGCCTGCACGTAGAAAGTGCAGTCTTCGCGGGCCAGCTGGTGCATGAAGGGGCGATCGGACGCGTGATCCAGACGCTGGGTACCGGCCCGCATCGCGAGGGCGAAGGGCGTCCCGACTGGTTCTACGAGAGAGAGCGTTTTGGCGGCATCCTGTGTGATATCGGCAGCCATCAGATTGAACAATTTCTGTTTTATACCGGCAACAGTGACGCGCAGGTTGTGGCGGCTCAGGCTCTTAATTTCAATCACCCGCAGTATCCGCGTTTCGAAGACTTTGGCGACACGATGCTGAAAGGCGATAACGGCGCACGGGGTTATTTCCGCTGCGACTGGTTCACACCAGAAGGGCTGAGCACCTGGGGCGACGGCCGTCTGACGCTGCTCGGCACCGAAGGTTATATCGAGATCCGCAAATATGTTGATCTCACGCTCGGCGAGCAGGACGTGGTGTATCTGGTGAATCAACAAGGCGAGTTCCGTTACCCGGTTTCCGGCAACGTCGGCTTCCCGTTCTTTGGTCAGTTGATCCTCGATTGCCTGAACCGCACCGAGCACGCCATGACCCAGGAGCATGCGTTTAAAGCTGCCGAGCTGTGCATCCGGGCACAGATGCTGGCAAACGGAACCCACTAAACGGGAGCAGATGATGAAAACTCTCCAGGCTGCGGTGATCGGTTGCGGGTCTATCCATACCTGCCATGTGGCAGCGATCCGGCACGAACCGGATTGCCAGTTAAGGGCGATTGCGGAGTGCGATATTGGCAAAGGCCGGGCGCTGGCGCAGGAATATGGTTGTGATTTTTACACGGATTATCACGAAATGTTGTGCGATCCGCAGATTGACGTGGTGCATATCTGCCTGCCGCATCATCTGCACAAGGAGGCTATTCTCGCCGCGCTGGCGGCGGGAAAGCATGTTTTTACCGAGAAACCGGTGGCGCTGAATATCGGAGAAGTCAGCGCCATTAAACTCGCGGCGTCACAGGCTGCGGGGCTGACAGGCGTGTGTTACCAGAACCGTCTGAATCCTTCCAGTCAGAAAATTAAAACGCTGCTGGAAAGCGGGCAACTGGGCAACATGCTGAGCATCAAAGCTATTCTGACCTGGTCGCGCAGTGGTGCTTATTACAGCGAAAGCCTGTGGCGCGGGCGTTTTGCCACTGAAGGCGGCAGCCTGCTGATCAATCAGGCGATACATACGCTGGATTTAATGCAGTGGTTTGGCGGCGGTGTTCTCGCGCTGAAAGGCGTGGTGGAAAGAACCTTTCTCAGTGAACTGACTGAAAATGAAGACACAGCGATGGTCAGCCTGAAAATGGGCAACGGTGCGCATGGATTGTTTTACGCAACGAACTGCCACAGCACCGATTCACCGTTGCTGCTGGAAATTCATTGTGAAAAAGGACTGTTGCAGTTGTATCACAACGTGTTGTGGCTGATTGAAGGAGAAAATAAAACGCTGCTGATAAGTGATGACAGCCCGTCAGGAACAGCCAAAAGCTACTGGGGCGACAGTCATCGTCAGGCAGTCTCGAATTTCTATCATTCTGTACGTCATCCTGAAGAACAAAATTATATCTCTGTTTCACAAGCCGCAGTTTCCCTGAATATTGTCGGTGCGATTTACCGCTCCTCACAATCAGGGAAATGGATCACGCTGGCTGATTAAATCTCTATTAATAATAACCCTACATTCACAGGATAATAATAATGAAACCTACTGAACGCAGAGTAGGTTACGGCACGGCTATAGGCTATGGCGTAACTGATTTATTTGGCGGTGGTGCATTCGCCGTTATCGGTACCTGGCTTTTATTCTTCTATACCATGTATTGCGGATTAACCGTTTTAGAAGCGGGATCTATTTTTGCTATTGCCCGTGTCATTGATGCCGTATTAAGTCCGATCATGGGTTATATCACCGATCACTTCGGAAATACCTGGCTCGGAAAACGGTTTGGTCGCCGCCGGTTTTTCCTGCTGATCAGTTCGCCACTGATGTTCCTGTATGCGCTGGTCTGGGTAAAGGACATGGGCTACTGGTATTATCTTGGCACATATCTGTCGATTGAATTACTTTCAGCGATGGTGCTGGTGCCGTGGGAAACGCTGGCCGCCGAGATGACCAACCGCTTCGGCGAACGTACCCGTCTCGCCGGTGTGCGTATGATTTGCTCGCAGCTCGGCGGTTTCCTGGCTGTGTCTGTGCCGGGCGTCATCATGATGTTTACCGGTAAAGATAATCCGATGACGTATACCTATACCGGCATATTCTTCGCCACGGTATTTTGTATCGCGGTATTCACCACATGGCTGTGTACCTGGGAAGCCAAAGACGTGCGGGATCCGAATGAGCCGGAACCGGAAATGGAAACAGGCGGCAGTCTCTGGCATCATCTGAAGAGTCTGGTTTTAGATTTTATCTCATCCTTTAATATCCGCATGTTCCGCCAGCATATTATTATTTATATTGCTTCCTTTACCGCCATGGACGTATTCGGTGCCGTCTTTACCTACTATGTGGTTTATGGTCTGAATCAGGATGTGGGATCGGTTTCCGGATATTTAAGTGTGGCGGCCTTTGTTTCTGTGCCATCGACGATTGTTTATATGATGGTGATGGAACGACTGAATCTTTCGCCTTCTGCCGCGCTGCGAATCGCCTATGGTTGTATATTCTTTGTGCTGGCTGCTCTGTTTTATATTTATATCACCAACGCAACGGTGCCGTTAATTCTCTTTACTTCCATCTTCGTTATTTTAGGCTTTGGACGTTCAGGGCTTTATTATATTCCGTGGAATATTTACAGCTTTATCCCGGACGTCGATGAAATAGTCACCAAAAAACGTCGTGAAGGAATTTTTGCCGGTGTGATGGTGTTTACCCGTAAAAGTACCGTTGCGATTGCCATCATGGTGATTGGCCTGGTGCTGGAAGAAAGTGGATTTGTGAAAGGGCAGGGTGCTCAGCCGCTCAGCGCGTTACACGCGATCATTGGCCTGATGATCTTCGCCACCGGTACGTTGCTGGCGATCAGCTTCTACATGACCTTCAAATTCAAGCTGACGCGGGACACACATAAAATCCTGATCAAGGAAACCGCCCGTCTGAAACTGGGTGGCGCGCAGGAAGACTGCGATGAGGTGTCACGTAAGGTGATTAAAGATCTGACCGGTTACGAATACAACGAAGTCTGGGGCGGGAGCGCGACACGTAAAACCGCGAGGGAAAAGTTAGCGATTGAGTAACCCGTAACCTGCGGGCCGCAACCGGCCCGCAGGTATTTTCTGTCAGTGATCCTGCGCGGGCAGGGTCTGGTTTCCGTCACCCAGCGCGAGCTGCATAAACACGGTGTCCAGCCAGCGGCCATGCTTAAATCCAACGCTATGCAGGGTGCCTTTCATCTGAAAACCGGCGGCGAGATGTAAGCCAATTGAGGCTTTATTTTCGCTGTCACCGACGTTACCGATCAACTGACGATAGCCGTGAGTTTCCGCCCAGTCTATCGCCCGTCGCAGCAGCGCTTTACCCGCACCGCGTTTCTGAAAAGCAGGATCAATATAGATAGAATCCTCCAGCGTGTGGCGATACGCATAGCGTTCGCGATAATGACCCAGATAGCAATATCCCTTCACTTCATCCTCATGCAAAACCACCAGCCAGAGCAAACCTGCCTCTTTAATCTTCTTCAGCCGGCCCGCCATCTCGCGTTCATCCGGGGGCTGTGTCTCGAACGAGGCGGTTCCATGGAGAACGTGCCAGGCATAAATTTTCTGTATCGCGGGAATATGCTGCTCTCCGGCTTCAATAATTTCCATTCTTGCAGGTTCTCATCAGTGTTTTCTCTTCCGTCTACTCTTTCCCAAATGCGTCAGGGAGGGCAAACTTTTTATGACTGATATAAGTAAAAGATCTGGATGTCCGGACTTAAGCGGGGTCATGTATATGCTTTTTTCTTCTTAGCGATGCTTTATTGGTTTTTTAAACAGCGACCATCCTCCTGTTATAGTCATTTTCATTACGCATTAGCGTTTATTTTTTAAGGAAAAAAAGTGAAACTGACGTTATCTCATTTACGCACGGGTGTTGTGTTTTTGCTGGCAGGATTACTGCTGGCGGGTTGTGATCAAAAAAGTGGTGATGCAAAACATATCAAAGTCGGCGTGATTAATGGCGCAGAGCAGGATGTGGCAGAAGTGGCGAAAAAGGTCGCGAAGGATAAATACGGTCTGGACGTCGAACTGGTTGGTTTCAGCGGCTCATTATTACCGAATGACGCGACCGAACATGGCGATCTGGATGCCAACGTTTTCCAGCACCGTCCGTTCCTCGATCAGGATAACAAAGCCCACGGCTACCATCTGGTGGCGGTCGGCAACACCTTTGTGTTCCCGATGGCGGGTTACTCGAAAAAAATCAAAACTGTGGATCAGCTGAAAGACGGCGCGACGGTGGCGATCCCAAACGATCCGACCAACTTAGGCCGTGCACTTCTGCTGCTGCAAAAAGAGAAACTGATCACGCTGAAAGAAGGCAAAGGCCTGCTGCCAACGGCGCTGGATATCACTGCAAACCCGCATCATCTGAATATTATGGAGCTGGAAGGCGCGCAGTTACCGCGTGTGCTGGATGACCCGAAAGTCGATGTGGCGATCATCAGCACAACCTATATCCAGCAAACCGGATTATCACCGGTGCATGACAGCGTGTTTATCGAAGATAAAAATTCGCCATACGTGAATATTCTGGTTTCGCGCCCGGACAATAAAGATGCGGAAAATGTGCAAGAGTTTCTGAAATCCTATCAGTCGCCAGAAGTGGCGAAAGCGGCAGAAAAAATCTTTAACGGCGGCGCGGTTCCGGGCTGGTGAGGGTGTTTGTGGGGAATATTATGAGCATTAAAATGGTGTCCCCTACAGGAATCGAACCTGTAACTAGCCCTTAGGAGGGGCTTGTTATATCCGTTTAACTAAGGAGACACGGGCGCCTGTGGAAAGCGCCCGCGTAGTATACCCATTTTTCTCGTAATAATAAGGCATCAGGCTGCCGTTTGGTCGTTTCCTCGCCACTCAGGGCTTCGCGGCCTCTTTTTTCGCTGCTTCCTGCTCCTCTTTTTTCGCCTTCGCTTTCTTCTGATTACTCATATCGTTGCGGATCTGCGCGTGGCTTATCAGCGCGAAGATAAAGGTGCCGCCGAAGATGTTGCCGGCCAGTGTCGGCAGGGCGAACGGCCAGATAAATTCATACCAGGGAATGGCGCCCGAGAACACCAGATACAGCACTTCTACCGATCCGACCACGATGTGCGTCAGGTCGCCAATCGCCACCATATACGTCATCAGCATGATCACCCACAGTTTGGCGGTCCCGGCAGAAGGGATCATCCAGACCATGGTGGCAATCAGCCAGCCGGAAACCATACCGCCGACAAACATACCTTCGGGGTCTTTTTTCATGATATCCATGCTGATGGTGCGAAACGCCTCGTCGGTTGCCGTGTCGAAAAAGGGCACCAGATGAAACACCAGCGCCGCCAGGCCGCCGCCGATGACGTTACCCGCCAGCACGATGCCCCATAAACGCAGCAACAACAGAATGTTTCTGCCGGTCGGTTTTTGCATGATGGGTAACACGGCAGTAACGGTGTTTTCGGTAAATAACTGCTGGCGCGCCATGATCACAATAATGAACCCGACGGTATAACCGATATTTTCAATGAAGAAACGTTCCGGTGTATCGGGCAGGCGGGCGTGAAGAATGCCTTTCGCCATCAGCGAGGCGCTGATCGACAATCCGGCGGCAATTGCCGACCACAGCAACGCCTGTCCGTCGCGCTCAAGCTCTTTTTCACCTTCCATGCGGATAACTTCGTGAACGGCGGCTGCTTTCGACGGCAAGTTCTCTTCACCGGTCTCGATTTCCTTTCCCTGTGTATGTTCGTCACTGTCAACATCCTTGTCATTGTGATGCTGTTTTTCTCCGGCCATCGTTGTTCCCCAAAAGTAAAGCAAAGTGATTGCAGATATGTTCATGAGTAAGCATAGGCGAGGCAGGTGAATTATGAGCAGGTATACAAAAAAGTTACAAACCGTTAACCCATGAACCTGATGGAACATTTCAGAAGATGTTTGCCGGATTTCAGGCTTTTCAGCCGGGTAAACTGTGCCTCCCTGAGCTGCGTCGCGCCTGACGCCTGTGATATGATGCACACTTGTGAAAAATAAGAGACATCACCATGTTTGAAGCCCTTGATCTGAGCTGTGTTCGTGATGAACGAACCCTGTTTAGCGGCTTAAGTTTCACTATCGAACCGGGCGAAATGGTGCAGATCGAAGGCCGTAACGGTGCCGGTAAAACCAGTTTACTGCGTATTCTTGCCGGGCTGTCCTCTCCGGACGCCGGTGAAGTCCGCTGGCAGGGTGTGAGTACCCGCCGTCAGCGCGATATTTTCCATCAGCAGCTTCTGTACCTCGGCCATCAGCCCGGCGTAAAGTCAGTGCTTACTGCGTTTGAAAACCTTGCCTTTTATCTGTCTGTGAATGGCCCGATGGTCAGAGGTAATGCCAGCGCGGAAGCGATTTATCAGGCGCTGGAAAACGTCGGATTGCTGGGTTATGAAGATGTGACGGTGGGGCAGATGTCCGCCGGGCAGCAACGCCGCGTCGCACTGGCGCGTCTGTGGCTGAGCGATGCGCCGCTATGGATCCTCGATGAACCGCTGACCGCCATTGATAAACAAGGCGTTGCCACACTGATTGCGCTGTTCGAACAGCATGCGCAGCGGGGTGGAATGGTGTTGCTGAC
Organism: Rahnella aceris; assembly: GCF_011684115.1. NCBI lineage: Bacteria > Pseudomonadati > Pseudomonadota > Gammaproteobacteria > Enterobacterales > Yersiniaceae > Rahnella > Rahnella aceris. The sequence continues at coordinate 314,310 of NZ_JAADJV010000001.1, forward strand.
AACGCATCAGGATTTGCAGGGTGTTAACCGCGACGTGCGAAAACTTCGTCTGACCAGCGCAGAGCCGGTGTGACGCGAAGGGGATATAAAAGGAATGTTTACGAAAGTCCTGCGCCGCGAACTGAAAATTGCCTTTCGCAAAAGCGCTGAAATTATCAATCCGCTGTGGTTTTTCCTGATTGTGATTACGCTGTTCCCGTTAGGGATCGGCCCTGAGCCTGAACTGCTGGCGCGCATTGCGCCCGGCATTGTCTGGGTCGCCGCGCTGTTATCTTCCCTGCTGGCGCTGGAAAGATTGTTCCGTGATGACTATCTCGATGGCACGCTCGAGCAACTTCTGTTATTGCCTTCGCCGCTGGCACTCACGGTTCTGGGGAAAGTATGTGCTCACTGGGTGGTGACGGGGTTGCCGTTACTGATCCTTTCACCGCTGATTGCGCTGCTGCTTTCGCTGGATTTTGAGACCTGGAAAGCCGTCGCACTGACGATTTTACTGGGCACGCCGACGCTGAGTTTTATCGGTGCGATTGGTGTGGCGCTGACCGTCGGGCTGCGCAAAGGTGGCGTTCTGCTCAGTCTGCTGGTATTGCCGCTGTATATTCCGGTGCTGATTTTTGCCACCGGCGCGATTGATGCCGCCTCGATGTCGATGCCGATCGGCGGTTATCTCGCCATTCTTGGCGCGATGCTGGCAGGCAGTGCAACGTTAGCGCCTTTTGCCACCGCCGCCGCTTTGAGAGTGAGTATCCACTGACACTTTTTGCCGGTAAAAGGCGATAGCACAGAATTATTTTACGTGTCGTTACAATAGAGAAGAAAAAACGCAACCTTTGACTAACATCACACTTCTCTATAGTGAACAATAGAGCTGCCAATAATAAGTGCGGGTGATTTAACACTGACCGCGCAAGAACCCACCGAGGTTTCACGGCATATCACACAGTGACATTTTAGAGTGAGCAACGATAACAATGTGGAAATGGTTACATCAACTCGCCAGGCCTGAACGGCTTTACCACGTCTGTGGCCGGTTCATTCCCTGGCTCGGGATTGTGGGGCTTGCCTGCCTGCTGATTGGCTGGGTATGGGGTTTTGGCTATGCGCCGCCGGATTACCAGCAAGGTAACAGTTACCGGATTATGTATATTCATGTCCCGGCGGCCATCTGGTCGATGGGGATTTACAGCGGGATGGCGATCGCCGCGTTTATCGGCCTGGTGTGGCAGATGAAAATGTCCGATCTGGCGGTAGCGGCAATGGCACCGGTTGGCGCTGTTTTCACCTTTATCGCGCTGGTCACCGGCTCGGCATGGGGCAAACCGATGTGGGGCACCTGGTGGGTGTGGGATGCGCGTCTGACCTCCGAACTGGTGTTACTGTTTCTGTATCTCGGTGTGATAGCGCTGTATAACGCCTTTGATGACCGCCGTCTGGCCGGGCGTGCCGCCGGTATTCTGGTACTGGTCGGCGTGGTGAACATTCCTATCATCCATTACTCCGTACAGTGGTGGAATACGCTGCATCAGGGTTCCACCAATATGCAGCAGACCATCGACCCGAGCATGCGTTATCCGCTGCGCTGGGCGATTTTCGGTTACCTGTTCTTCTTTATTACCCTGACGCTGATGCGGTTACGAAACCTGATTTTGGTGCAGGAACGTCTGCGTCCGTGGGTGGCCGGTCTTGTGAATAAGGAGCGTCGCGGATGAGTCCTGCATTCTCAAGCTGGCATGATTTCTTTGCGATGGGCGGCTACGCCTTTTATGTCTGGCTGTCGGTCGCTGCCACGCTGCTCTCGCTGGTTGTGCTGGTGGCGCATACCCTGATTCAGCACCGGCAAATCCTCGGCGACGTCCGTCGTCGTCAGGCACGCGAAAAACGCATCAGTCAGTCTCAGTCTAAAAAACAGCCAGGCGCACAGACGTCACCGCTGGAACCGGACACTTCCCCGGAGAAGTTATTGTGAATCCACGTCGTAAAAAGCGGCTGTCGCTGGCGCTGGTGGTGCTGATCGGTCTTGGTCTGAGCATTTCACTGGTGATGTACGCGCTGCGCTCCAACATTGATTTGTTTTATACACCCGGTGAAATCCTGCAAGGTAAAGGCGAAAACCACGAAATGCCGACGGTGGGCCAGCGCCTGCGTATCGGCGGCATGGTGATGCCCGGCTCCGTGAAACGTGACCCGAAAAGTTTGCAGGTGAGCTTTAAAATTTATGATGCGCGTGGCGCGATTGCCGTGACCTACAACGGCATCCTTCCCGACCTGTTCCGTGAAGGGCAGGGCGTGGTGGCGCAGGGTGTGATGGAACCGGGGAATGTGGTGAATGCCATTCAGGTTCTGGCAAAACACGACGAAAAATATGTGCCGCCGGAAGTTGCCGACGCCATGAAAGAAAACCACAAAGGACCGGCTTCGGCCTACGTGGGTAACGATAAAGGAAACGACCGCTCATGATGCCGGAACTGGGAACATTTGCACTCTGTCTGGCATTAGGGCTGGCGGTATTGCTGAGTATTTATCCGCAGTGGGGCGCCGCACGTCAGGACGGCCGGATGATGGCGATGGCGCGCCCGTTGTCTTACGGCATGTTTGCCTGCATCGCGCTGGCGTTCATTATTCTGGTGCATGCGTTTGTGGTGAATGATTTCACCGTCGCCTATGTTGCTAATAATTCCAACACCCACCTGCCGGTGTATTACCGCGTGGCGGCGACGTGGGGAGCGCACGAAGGTTCGCTGCTGCTGTGGGTGTTATTACTCAGTTGCTGGACGCTTGCCGTGGCGCTGTTCAGCCGCCGTATGCCGCAGGATGCGGTGTCGCGCGTGCTGGCGGTGATGGGCATGATCACCGGCGGTTTCCTGCTGTTTATTCTGCTGACATCCAACCCGTTCATCCGCTCGTTGCCGAATTTCCCGGTGGACGGCAGCGACCTGAATCCGGTGTTACAGGACATCGGCCTGATATTCCATCCGCCATTGCTGTACATGGGGTATGTCGGTTTCTCTGTGGCCTTTGCTTTCGCGATTGCTTCGCTGATGGCAGGACGTCTGGATACCGCGTGGGCGCGCTGGTCGCGTCCGTGGACACAAGCCGCTTGGGTGTTTCTGACCATCGGTATCGTGCTCGGATCGGCGTGGGCATATTACGAATTAGGCTGGGGCGGCTGGTGGTTCTGGGATCCGGTTGAAAATGCTTCCTTTATGCCGTGGCTGGCGGGTACGGCGCTGATCCACTCGCTCGCCGTCACCGAAAAACGCGGGACGTTCAAAGCCTGGACGGTGCTGCTGGCCATCACTGCGTTCTCGCTGTGTCTGCTCGGGACTTTCCTGGTGCGCTCCGGCGTGCTGGTCTCGGTTCACTCGTTTGCCTCTGATCCGGCACGCGGCATGTTTATTCTCGCGTATCTGGTCATTGTGATCGGCGGTTCGCTGCTGCTGTACGCCTTTAAAGGTAACTCGGTGCGCGCACCAAGCCGTCATGAACTGCATTCCCGCGAAAGTTATTTGCTGGGCAATAACGTATTGCTGGTGGCGGCGATGCTGGTGGTGCTGCTCGGTACGCTGCTGCCGCTTATCCACAAACAGCTCGGGCTGGGCAGTATTTCTATCGGTGAACCCTTCTTTAATACGATGTTTACCTGGCTGATGGCGCCGCTGGCGCTGTTGTTAGGCATCGGACCGCTGGTGCGCTGGCGTCGTGATGAGCCCAGCAAACTGTGGCGTCGTCTGGGCGTGGCGCTGGTCGTCACGCTGGTACTGTCGATTCTTCTGCCGTGGTTGTTGCAGGATAAAATCGTCGGCATGACCGTGGTGGGAATGCTGATGTCGGTGTGGGTGATTGTGCTGACGTTGATGGAACTGCACGAACGCGCCACCCATCGTCACTCATTCTGGCGCGGTCTGACCAAACTTTCCCGCAGTCACTGGGGCATGGTGCTCGGCCATCTGGGTGTTGCGGTGACGGTGATCGGCATCGCGTTTAGCCAGAATTATAGCGTTGAACGTGATGTGCGCATGAAGTCCGGCGATACCGTGGATATTCATGATTATCACTTTATCTTCCGCGACGTTCGCGACATCACCGGCCCGAACTATACCGGCGGTGAGGCGAATATTGATGTGACGCAGAACGGCAAGCAAGTCACCACGCTGCACGCCGAAAAACGCTTCTACAGCGTGGCGCGCAGCATGATGACCGAAGCGGCTATCGACGGCAATCTGGCGCGTGACCTGTATGCGGCGCTCGGCGAAGAGATGGACGATGGCTCGTGGGCGGTGCGTTTGTACTACAAACCCTTTGTCCGCTGGATCTGGCTCGGTGGCCTGTTTATGGCGGCCGGTGGCGTGCTGTGTATTCTCGACCCGCGTTATCGCATGAGCAAAAAGCTTAAGAAGCAAGGTCTGACGGAGGCTGAAGAAGCATGAACCGTAAACTTCTCTTTATTCCGCTGATTTTGTTCCTGGCGCTGGCCGCGGCTTTTCTGGTGCAACTGACCCGCAATGCCAACGGCGATGATCCGACGCTGCTGGAATCAGCCCTGATTGGCAAACCGGTGCCGGTGTTCAAACTGGAATCGCTGGCGCAGGCGGGCAAAACCTACGATCAGTCGGTGCTGCGCGATGGCAAACCGATGCTGCTCAACGTCTGGGCGACGTGGTGTCCGACCTGCCGCGCCGAACATGATTATCTCAATACGCTGGCGGCGAAAGGTGTCCGTGTGGTCGGCCTGAACTACAAAGACGACCGGCAGAAAGCGGTCAACTGGCTGAACACGCTGGGCAATCCTTACATGCTGAGTCTTTACGACGGCGACGGCATGCTGGGGTTAGATCTGGGGGTTTATGGCGCGCCGGAAACCTTCCTGATCGACGGACAGGGCATTATCCGCTATCGCCATGCCGGTGACTTAAATGAAAAAGTCTGGCAGACCGAAGTTCTGCCGCTGTACAAAAAATACGGAGGCAATGTATGAGACTGATTTCATCGCTGCCTGCGTTGTTGCTGGGCATGCTGCTGAGTGTCAGCGCGTTCGCCTCCATCGACACGTATCAGTTCAAATCGCCGGAACAGGAACAGGCTTACCGGGACATCACGGCGCAGTTGCGTTGCCCGAAATGTCAGAACACCAATATTGCCGCGTCGGATTCGATTATCGCCGCCGATATGCGCACCAAGGTGTTTCAGTTGCTTAATGAAGGGCAGGACAGACAGCAAATCGTCGCGTATATGGTGGCGCGTTATGGCAATTTCGTGACTTACGAACCGCCGGTCACGCCCTCTACCTTTATTTTGTGGCTCGGGCCGGTGCTGGTCATTGTTATCGGCGCAGGCATGATTTTTATGCGTTCCCGCAGGGGTGCTGCGCGCACTGAAAACACGACCACATCAATGTCAGAACAAGAGAGACAGCGCCTGGCGCAGTTACTTAAAGACAGCGACAGGAAAGGATCATGAGCATTTTTTGGCTGTGCATTTTGGTGATGCTGGTTATCGCACTGGCGCTGTTTATTGTGCCGGTTATCCGTGGCGACCGTGCGGAACACACTTCCCGCGATGCGCTGAATAAAGCGTTTTATCATCACCGTTTGACTGAGCTGGAAGAAGACGAAGCGCAGGGCGTGGTGGACGAACGTCCGGCGCATATTCAGGAATTGCAGGAAAACTTACTGACCGATATTCCGGAGGGTCAGGTGCCCGCCGCTATTCAGCCGATTGGTCGCTGGACGCTGGTGCCCGGTGCTATTTTGCTGGTGATCATCACGCTGGGTTTGTATCTGTACGCCGGTGGTCTGGGGCAGGTGAGTGCGTGGAATCAGGTCATGCAGCGTATGCCCGATTTACGCCATCGCATTGCTGATGATCACGGCGCGCCGCTGACCGCCACCGACGTACAGGATTTAGGGCTCGGATTGCGTACCGATTTGCAGGCAAATCCGCATAATATCCAGGACTGGGTGATGCTTGGCCGTGTAGGGATGGCGCTCAATAATGCCGCCACCGCCACGCAGGCTTATGCCCACGCTTATCAGCTCGCGCCGGATGATATGTCAGTCAAACTCGGTTATGCCGAAGTGTTAACCCGTTCGTCCGATCCGCAGGATAACCTTACCGGCGGCAACCTTTTGCGCAGTATGCTGGAAAAATCTCAGGGTGATCTGCGTGTATTAAGTCTGCTGGCCTATAATGAATATGAACAGGGACACTACCCGCAAGCCATTGGCGCGTGGGAAGTTATGCAGAAAATCCTGCCAGCCGGTGACAAACGCCTGGAAATGGTCAACGCCAGCATTGCGCAGGCAAAACAAAAAGCGGGGCTGGATCAGGTTAAACTGTCGGTCAATGTCACGCTTTCTGCTGAGGCTCAGGTGAAACTTCCGCAGAATGGCACGGTCTTTATTTCGGTGACTGATGGCAGCAGTCCGGTGCCGGTTGCGGTGAAAAAGCTGCCGCTGAGTCGCTTCCCGCTGGCGATCACCGTCGATGACAGCAACGCAATGATGCCGGAACGCTTGCTTTCTTCGCTGCATCAATTAAAAGTACGCGTTCGTATTTCACAAAATGGTCTGGCAACGCCAGCTTCAGGTGACTGGTACGGCGACAGTCCGCTGACTGATTTTTCCGGCAACGGTCAGGTCAGCATTGAGATTAATCAGCAGGTTCCTTAATCAGGAACCGACGATCAAAAACAGGGAGATATCCATGAACTTACGCCTGACTGGGCTGGCGTTTGCGACAGTTTTACTGGTCGGTTGTGCCGGCACATCCGGATCATCGGACAGCGAACAGCAGGGACGTTCTGATCCGCTCGAAGGTTTCAACCGGGTGATGTTCGACTTCAACTATAACTATATGGATCCGTATCTTGTGCGCCCTGTCGCGGTGGCGTGGCGTGATTACGTGCCGCAACCGGCGCGTAACGGTACCAGCAACTTCCTGAGCAACCTGGATGAACCGGCCAGCATGGTTAACTCCTTGCTGAAAGGCGATCCGTACCGTGCAGCGATCCACTTTAACCGCTTCTTCCTGAACACCATTTTAGGGATGGGGGGACTGATCGACGTCGCCGGGATGGCGAACCCGAAACTGGCGCGTGAAGAGGCGCAGGGCTTTGGCAGCACGCTTGGCCATTACGGCGTGGGTTACGGCCCGTATGTGGTTCTGCCAGGTTACGGCAGCGCGACAATTCGTGATGAAGGTGGTGATCTGGTTGATGATTTGTATCCGATGCTCAGCTATCTGACATTCTGGATGTCAGCCGGTAAATGGGTACTGGAAGGGGTGGAAACCCGTGCAGAACTGCTCGATTCTGATGGCCTGATCCGTAACTCTTCTGATCCGTATCTGTTTATACGTGAGGCTTACTTCCAGCGTCATGATTTTCTGGCAAGAGGCGGTCAGCTGATGCCGCAGGAAAACCCGAACGCCGCACTGATTCAGGGCGACCTGAAAGATATCGACTCGGAATAACCGTTCCGGACACACAAAAAAAGCGCCTTCTGGCGCTTTTTTTATATCAGGCGTATCACTCAGTTCATCAGAAGCTGTAGTTAAAGTTCGCGCCGTACAGCATGGCGGTCCCTTTGGCCTGGTATTCGTAATTCGGTACACCATCAGCGACTTTCTCACTGATGTTCACCGTCTGGCCATGCATATAGGAGACACCGACGTCCACAGATGCGTCTTTATTGAAGGCGTAAGTGGTACCGGCTGAAATCCAGAAGCGATCCTGATCCGGGATAGAAATGGTGCGGTTATCTGCCGGAACCGGGCTGTCATCAAAGGCGATACCGGTACGGAACGTCCAGTTATCGTCGTAGTAGTAGGTGGTACCCAACGCGATGCGGTAAGCATCATGAAAGCCTTCATCTTTCTGGAACAGCGTCTGGCCGTTAGAACCGGTGGCTTTCAGCTCCTGGAACTGGCTCCAGCTGGTGTAAGCCAGGCTGTAGTGAATCGCCCATTTTGGTGCCACACGGTTATAACCGGACACTTCCCACATTTCTGGCAGGTTCAGGGTCAGGGAACCCGGAACAGTTTGACCGCCAGTCCCGCCTAAGGCTTTTGGAATGCCGTTGCGGTATTCGCCATCGAAGTCAATTTTGACTTCAGAACGGTAGGTGAAGCCGTAGCGGTTATTATCATCCACTTCATACAGGATACCGGCGTTCCAGCCGTAGCCCCACTCATTGCCTTTCAGCTTGGCGGCTTCCGTATCCGCAGGCAGCCGGCCACCGGTTTGAATTGGCACCAGTTCACCGGCGGTACGACGGAATTTAGCTTTCGCGTAAACGGCATCAAAGCCCAGGCCGAAGCTGAAATGCTGGTTCAAACGGTAAGCAACGCTTAAGTTAGTGTTGACGGTAGTGAGGTCAGTTTCGCCGCCGATCGGGCCTGCCGGATAATTATCGCTGAATTCTGTCGCCAGACCGTAGTTTGACGTAGCTGATGCACCGACGGCCCATTGATCATTGAGCGGCATAATAAAGTGCAGGTTCGGTACCCACTGATTTGGTGCAATGTTATCCGCATCAGTGCTCTGACCTGTAACCGGCGAGTTGCCCGTCACTTTGACATCCGGGTCGATATAAATCGCGCCCGCGGAGAAGGAAGGACGATCAAACATGGTCATGGTTGCCGGGTTACGGCTCCCGGATGCCGCGGTGTCAGCGATGGCACCTTCACCCGAGAAAGAGCGACCTAAACCCGCAGCGGTATATTCATTTAACTGAAAACCTGCTGCATATACGTTGGAGGAAACAATTGCCACTGCAGCTGCCAGAGCTGATCTTTTAAACAGGTTTTTCTGGTTCATGACCAAAACCTCAATTTTATGTTTTTTATCAAACAATGTTACATGGAGTAACAATGAGCGCGGGATTGTAGGGTCCGTTATCAGTCTGACAAATCAGACCAGTGAGCGAAGTATAGGTCTGACCTGTGGTGAAGTTGCAATAATGTTTCGTTGATATTTCTTATTTGATGCAAGAAATTGGATCTGCTTAACAAAAAACAAACAATAAAAGTTCAATTAAGAAACGTTAAAGTGAGAACAATAACGCTGTAATCATCGATTACTTACATATACGTGATCTGGATCACCTGAAAGGCACATAATAAGTAAGTGCTAGTGTGTTGTCAGAGAGGTGGCGTAAAATACAGGCTGGAAATAAAACTTTATTCGCAAACAGGCCAGACGGTGGATGTTGCCGTTGGTGCCGGGGAGAAATTATGTCTGACGTAACCATGTCCTCTAAATCCACTCAACCTCTGCATTCCATCAACAAATGTGGTGCGGAAGAAACCGCAGCCTGCTGTTGTGTAGATGTGGGTACCATCATGGACAACACTGATTGCACTGCTTCTTACAGCCGCGTTTTCGAAACCGAAGCCCAGGCGAAAGAAACCCTGCAAGCCCTGACCGAACGTGCCCGCGGCGTAGAATCTGAGCCGTGCGAAATCACCAGCCGTATCGAAAAAGTAGCAGGCGGTGTTGAACTGAATATCGATTTTACTTTCAGCTGTCAGGCTGAAACGATGATCTTCCAGCTCGGGCTGCGTTAATCCCCGTCATACTTTGAGCCGCAGATGCGTTGGCTGCACTCAGTAACCCGAATCACTGACTTATGTCAGCTCATCGGGATTACTTCGATTGCCGCCTTCCTGCGACTCAAATTATTTAGGGGAAGTTGTAATACCGCTTAAATAAGCGGTATTTTTTTGTCTGCTATTTCTGCCTGCCGCCTTTCTTCTCATTCTTATTTCAGAAAAATTTGCTGTTGCTCGCACTTCATTGCCTTTCACTTTGCCAAATGTAAATACATAGTTAAAACTGAGTTATCAGGTCTGACCTCTTAGGACCCTATTTTTCTCAGGAGCTCGTATGAATAACGTTATTCCACTGGTGACGCGTGAGGGCGATCGCATTGCGATTGTCGACGGCTTGCGCACGCCGTTTGCCAAACAGGCCACCGCTTATCACGGCATTCCTGCTGTCGATCTCGGCAAAATTGTGGTCAGTGAGCTGCTGGCAAAAAGTGGGATAGACCCGAAGCACATCGACCAGCTGGTTTTCGGCCAGGTAGTCCAGATGCCGGAAGCGCCGAATATCGCCCGCGAAATTGTGCTCGGCACCGGCATGAATGTGTCGACCGATGCGTACAGCGTTTCACGTGCCTGCGCCACCAGTTTTCAGGCGGTCGCCAACGTGGCCGAAAGCATTATGAGCGGCATGGTGCAGGTCGGGATCGCAGGCGGAGCGGATTCTTCTTCAGTACTGCCGATTGGCGTCAGCAAACGTCTCGCCCGCGCCCTGGTGGATGTTAATAAAGCGCGCACTCTGTCGCAGCGCCTTTCCATTTTCAGCAAACTGAAACTGCGTGATTTATTGCCGGTGCCGCCGGCAGTAGCCGAATATTCTACCGGTCTGCGCATGGGGGATACCGCTGAGCAGATGGCGAAAAGCCACAATATCAGCCGTGCGCAGCAGGATGAGCTGGCGCACCGTTCTCATACGCTGGCTGCACAGGCGTGGGAGCAGGGTTATTTAAGCTCGCAGGTGATGGCAGCGCAGATTCCGCCTTACCGCGAAGTGCTGCAAAAAGACAACAACATCCGCCTGAATTCTGAAATCAGCCAGTACGCCAAATTACGTCCGGCGTTTGACCGCAAACACGGCACTGTTACCGCTGCCACCAGCACGCCGCTGACTGACGGTGCGGCGGCGATATTAATGATGAGCGAATCCCGCGCGCGTGAACTGGGTCTTGAACCTCTCGGCTACCTGAAAAGTTTCGCATTTGCTGCCATCGACGTCTGGGAAGATATGCTTCTCGGGCCTGCTTATGCCACGCCGCTGGCGCTGGACCGCGCAGGGCTGACGCTGGGTGATTTGGATCTTATCGATATGCACGAAGCGTTTGCCGCGCAGACGCTGGCGAATATCAAAATGTTAGCCAGTGATGAATTCGCCCGCGAAAAACTCGGCCGCAGTCAGGCAGTTGGCGAAATAGACTGGGATAAATTCAATGTTCTGGGCGGTTCACTGGCCTACGGACATCCTTTTGCGGCCACCGGCGCACGCATGATTACGCAAACGCTGCACGAATTACGCCGTCGGGGAGGCCGTTACGGGCTGACGACGGCTTGCGCAGCGGGCGGCCTGGGTGCGGCAATGATTCTGGAGGCCGCGCAATGAGAGATAATATGGAAAATCTGAATCCGGCAGATACGGAAGCTGCCGAACCGGCTTCTGCTTTTTCTCTGATGTTTACTGCTGAACACGTGGGGATTATCACCCTCGATGTTCCCGGTGAAAAAGTGAATACCTTAAGGGCTGAATTTGCTCAGCAAATCTGTGCCATTTTGCAAAAAGCACAGCAGTATCCCAATCTGAAAGGTCTGGTGCTGATTTCCGGCAAACCGGACTCGTTCATTGCCGGTGCGGATATCACGATGATTTCCGGTTGCCGGACCGCTGCCGAAGCCAGTGAACTGGCGCAAAAGGGCCAGACGGTGATGTCGCAGATTGCGTCCTTTTCCGTGCCGGTGGTGGCGGCCATTCATGGTAGCTGTCTCGGCGGTGGTCTGGAACTGGCGCTGGCGTGCCATGCCCGCGTGTGTTCGCTGGATGAAAAAACGCAACTCGGCCTGCCGGAAGTACAACTGGGTTTACTGCCGGGTTCCGGGGGTACGCAGCGGCTTCCGCGGCTTATCGGCGCGCCTAAAGCGCTGGAGTTGATGTTAACCGGTCGCAGTGTTCGCGCGAAGCAGGCGCTGAGAATGGGGCTGGTGGATGACGCAGTACCGTATTCTATTTTGCTGCAAACGGCGCTGGAACGTGTGGCAAAAGGACGTAAATCACGTCCGCCATTGCCGTGGCAGGCGCGTCTGGCCGGTGGCCCGTTGGGCAAAAGTTTGCTGTTCCATTTTGTGCGCAAACAGACGCGGGCAAAAACGCACGGCAATTATCCTGCCACCGAAAAAATCATAAATGTGGTGAAAACCGGGCTGGATCAGGGCAGTGGTAGCGGCTATCAGGCGGAAGCTAAAGCCTTTGGGGAGCTGGTGATGACGCCGGAATCTGCGGCATTGCGCGGCCTGTTTTTCGCTTCCACCGCGCTGAAAAAAGAAAAGGGTGGCGATGCCGAACCCTTGCCGGTTCGCCGTGCAGGTATTCTCGGTGGTGGCCTGATGGGCGGCGGTATCGCGAATGTGACTGCCACCAAAGCCGGTCTGCCGGTGCGTATTAAAGACATTAATCACGAAGGCATCCGTCATGCCCTGAAATACAGCTGGGATTTGCTGGAGAAAAAGGTGCGAGGCCGCAGGCTGACCCGCAACGAACAGCAACGGCAGATGATGCTGATTTCCGGCACCACGGATTACAGCGGTTTTGCGCAGATTGATATCGTGGTGGAAGCGGTGTTTGAGGATTTATTGCTCAAGCAAGCCATGGTGGCAGAAATCGAGCAAAATGCTGCCCCCCATACGATTTTTGCCTCAAACACCTCTTCTCTGCCCATTCATAAGATTGCAGAGCAGGCTGACAGGCCGGAACAGGTGATCGGACTGCACTATTTCAGCCCGGTGGATAAAATGCCGCTGGTGGAAGTGATCCCGCATGCGGGCACCAGTGCGCAGACGATTTCGACAACGGTCTCGCTGGCCAGGAAACAGGGGAAAACGGCGATTGTGGTGGGCGACAGTGCCGGATTCTACGTAAACCGCATTCTTGCGCCTTACATCAATGAAGCGGCGCGTTGCTTACTGGCTGGTGAACCGGTCGATCACATCGACAAAGCGCTGGTGAATTTTGGTTTCCCGGTCGGGCCCATCCAGTTGCTGGATGAAGTGGGCATTGATGTCGGCACAAAAATTGGTCCGATTCTGGTGGACGCTTTTGGTGAGCGTTTTGCCGCACCCTCCGGTTTTGATGCAGTGCTGAAAGACGACCGAAAAGGGCGTAAGAACGGTAAAGGTTTCTACCTTTACGGGCAGAAAGGGCGGGCGGCGAAGAAGAAACAGGTCGATCCGGCGATTTACCGTCTGCTGAATGTCACGCCAAAAGTGCAGCAATCAGAAGATGAGATCGCCCACCGTTGTGTGATGCTGATGCTCAACGAAGCCGTACGTTGTCTGGATGAAAACGTGATCCGCAGTGCGCGGGATGGCGATCTTGGTGCCGTGTTCGGAATTGGCTTCCCGCCATTCCTTGGGGGACCGTTCCGTTACATGGACCAGTTGGGCATCGCCAGTGTGGTGAAGACACTGGAGCGACTGGCGCATCAGTATGGTGAGCGCTTCACCCCATGCGAAGGGCTATTACGTCGGGCGCATCAGGGAGAACGGTTCTGTTCAGATAGCGGGACAGGCGATAAGGTCAGTAAAGTGTGATTGTGGTCACTGCTTATTGCTGAGTTTCGCGAGAATCTGGAACGGATCATGCTTCATGCTTGCAGTCAGACAAATGCCCGCGGGATCTTTTTTATGGTGGGAATGACTTTGTACAGAAACAATCCCAAGCGATTGATCTACAACCTGAGTGGTTAAAAAATCACCTGAATAGTTTACAAGCGGTAAGGGTTGGTGTAAAAAACAGCGTTTTCTTTACGTGAAGTTTCAGGCAAAATGCCCGACCGCTGATGCTTACCATGCAAAGCATGTGGGCACAGCGCGTTAAGTGGATGTACTGCCTGACAGCTATCTTGTAATGAGAGACATCAATCAGACAGTGATTGAAATGCTGGGCAATGGGTAATACAGCACGCAAGGCGTTTCTGTATGGCGCTATTTTTGTTAACAAAAGCGGTGCAATATGCAAGTTGTAATCATGCGTCACGGTGATGCAGTTCTCGAAGCTGCAAGCGATTCAGTTCGCCCCTTAAGCGAATGCGGATGTGACGAATCAGTACATATGGCTGCCTGGCTGAATGGCCGTGGCGTCAAAATTGACCGCGTTCTGGTCAGTCCGTACCTGCGTGCGCAGCAGACGCTTGAAAAAGTGCGCCAGTGTCTGGCGCTGCCTGAAAACGTTGAGATTGATATTCTGAAAGAACTGACACCGGGCGGAGATCCTGCTGTGGTCGCCAGTGAACTGCAGCATCTGGCGCTGACCGGCGTCAGCGCGGTACTGGTGGTATCTCACCTGCCGCTGGTCGGTTATCTGGTGGCAGAGCTGTGTCCGGGTGTTTGCCCCCCAATGTTCGCCACTTCCGCGATGGCAAGTGTTGAACTGAACGGTGAAACCGGGCAGGGGACTTTCGACTGGCAGTTCAGCCCATGCCAGGTGATGGCTAAGGTTTAGTTTTCCGGGACGGAAAACTAAACAAAGAAAGGCACAGCTTCTGCTGTGCCTTTCTCGTTTCTGGATATCGGTGTTGAGTTCGCGGTCAGCTGATTTTGTCGTCCAGCTCCACCAGCACCAGCAAAGCGGCGTTGCCGCCGAACTCTTTTGGGGCCTGATGGAAGGCTTCGACATCAGGATGCTGTGCCAGCCACAGCGGAGTTTGCTGCTTGAGAATATGTTTGCCGTGACCGTGCATTACGCAGGCGCAATGCACATGCTCGCGGCGGCAGGCGGCGATCAGCGCGCCCAGTTCCTGCTTAGCTTCTTTCTGTGTTAAACCATGTAAATCCAGAAACAGTTCGGGCGAATAATCCCCGCGGCGCAATTTTTTCAATTCGAAATGACTGACGTCAGGCCGGATATGGCGAACCGGGCCTTCTTCCTGCAACATCGGCTGGAATTCATCGGAAAAATAATAACTCGCGTCCACCTGTTCCTGAATCAGCTTTTTAGGCGACAGTTCTGATACCTTTTTCCGTAGCGGGCGGTGAGTAATCGTATCGTTTTTCAGGCGCTTGATGCCCGGAACAGCCTCGCGGAATAACGCCGCTTCCTCGGGGCTGAGCAGGTGTTTTTTCTTCATTTTTTTATCGTCATTTTCGTTCAATACAGACAGTGTACCTTCCGTCCCCCTGCGGTTTAAAGAAAACTCAGGGTTAAATTCTTCGAGACATCGCGCAAGTGCGTTGACTAGCTGCTGATTTGTGGCAGGCTTCGTGGCAAACTATGCGGCAAATAATGGGTTAAACGTCTGTTAAAAACCCGTGCACTGCCTGGAGAATAAAATTGGACAAAATTTTCGTCGACGAAGCTGTCAGTGAACTGCATACCATTCAGGATATGCTGCGCTGGACCGTCAGCCGCCTGAACGCGGCCAATGTCTATTACGGTCACGGCACCGATAATCCGTGGGACGAAGCAGTGCAACTGGTCTTGCCAAGCGTGTTTTTGCCGCTGGACATTCCTGAAGATATGCACACCGCGCGCCTGACATCCAGTGAGCGCCACCGCATTGTTGAACGAGTCATCCGCCGCGTTAATGAGCGTGTTCCGGTTGCCTATCTGACTAACAAAGCCTGGTTCTGTGACATGGAATTCTATGTCGATGAACGCGTACTGGTGCCCCGTTCGCCAATTGGTGAGCTGATCAGCAACCGTTTTTCCGGCATTCTTAGCGAACAGCCCCAACACATTCTGGATATGTGTACCGGCAGCGGCTGCATTGCCATTGCCTGCGCTTACGCGTTCCCTGAAACCGAAGTCGATGCCGTCGACATTTCTGCCGACGCGCTGGCCGTGGCGGAGCGCAATATCGACACGCACGGTATCGAGAACTGGGTCACGCCAATCCGCTCTGACCTGTTCCGCGAATTGCCGCCGCTGCAATACGACCTGATTGTCACCAATCCGCCGTATGTGGACGAAGAAGACATGTCAGATTTGCCGCAGGAATACCGCCACGAGCCGGTTCTGGGTCTGGCTTCCGGCAGCGACGGTCTGAAACTGACCCGCCGCATTCTGGCCTGCGCGCCGGATTACCTGACCGATAACGGCGTACTGATTTGCGAAGTGGGTAACAGCATGGTGCATCTGATGGAACAGTATCCTCAGATCCCGTTCACCTGGCTGGAATTTGAAAACGGCGGCGACGGTGTCTTTATGCTGACTAAACAGCAGCTCGTCGATTGTGCCGAAGAGTTCCGCGCATACCGCGACTGATATACCCGTCATCGATGACAATCATGACCGGTGTTGTGCCGGTCATTCAGAAAACAATCAACATAATGGTTAAGGAGCCGTGATGGCAGGGAACAGTATTGGGCAGTTTTTCCGCGTCACTACTTTTGGCGAATCCCACGGTGTGGCACTGGGCTGTATTATTGACGGCGTGCCGCCGGGCATTTCGCTGACCGAAGCAGACCTGCAACACGATCTCGACCGTCGTCGTCCGGGCACCTCGCGTTACACCACGCAGCGCCGCGAAGCCGACGAAGTGAAAATTCTTTCTGGCGTGTTTGAAGGCGTGACCACCGGCACCAGCATCGGTCTGATTATCCAGAATACCGATCAGCGTTCGCAGGATTACAGCGCGATCAAAGACGTGTTCCGTCCGGGACATGCCGATTACACCTACGAGCAAAAATACGGCGTGCGCGATTACCGTGGCGGCGGTCGTTCGTCTGCCCGTGAAACCGCGATGCGCGTGGCCGCAGGTGCGGTTGCCAAGAAATATCTGCTGGAAAAATTCGGCGTTAAAGTGCGCGGGTATATGTCGCAAATGGGCGATATCACCTGCGAACTGAAAGACTGGGATCTGGTGGAAACCAACCCGTTCTTCTGCCCGGATGAAAGCAAGCTGGAAGCGCTGGATGAACTGATGCGTGCGCTGAAAAAGGAAGGCGATTCGATTGGTGCCAAAATCACCGTCGTGGCGGATCACGTGCCGGTCGGTCTTGGTGAACCGGTGTTTGACCGTCTGGATGCCGATCTGGCGCACGCGCTGATGAGCATTAATGCGGTGAAAGGCGTTGAAATTGGTGACGGTTTTGCGGTTGTCGCAAAACGCGGCAGCGAAAATCGTGACGAAATCACACCGAAGGGTTTCGAAAGCAACCACGCTGGCGGCATTCTTGGCGGGATCAGCAGCGGCCAGCCGGTCGTAGCGCATCTGGCGCTGAAACCGACTTCCAGCATTACCGTTCCCGGCCGTACGATTAACCGCGAAGGCGAGCAGGTCGAGATGATTACCAAAGGTCGCCATGACCCGTGTGTCGGTATCCGCGCTGTGCCGATTGCCGAAGCAATGATGGCGATTGTGCTGATGGATCATTTACTGCGTCAGCGTGCTCAGAACGGCGACGTCCACTCCACAGTGCCACGCTGGTAATTTATCTGATGAATCCTTTACGCACGCTACCTGCGTTTCGTGCTGTTTGCGTCAGTTTTCTGGCGCTTGCACTTTGCGCACCTGCCATAGCCGTAACGCCGTGGCAGAAAATCACCCAGCCCATTTCCGGCACGCCGCAAGCGATTGGCAGTTATGCCAATGGTTGTCAGGTTGGCGCACAGCCGCTGCCGCTGAACTCTCCGGCCTATCAGGTAATGCGTACCGATCAGCGTCGCTATTTCGGCCAGCCGGATTTACTGGCGTTCATCACCCGTCTGGGCACACAGGCTCAGCAAAAAGGGCTGGGCACCATGCTGGTCGGGGATATGGCGATGCCGGCTGGCGGGCGCTTTAGCAGTGGTCACGCCAGTCATCAGTCCGGGCTGGATGTGGACATCTGGCTGCAACTGCCGCGTCAGCGCTGGAGCGAACAGATGTTGCTCAAGCCGCAGCCTATCGATCTGGTCAGCGCCAACGGTAAATCCATTGTGCCAGCTCAGTGGCAGCCACGGATCGAAACGCTGATAAAAATGGCAGCGCAAGATAAAGACGTGGTACGGATCTTCGTCAATCCGGCCATCAAACAACAGCTTTGTCTGGATGCCGGAACGGATCGTGAATGGCTGCATAAGGTGCGTCCGTGGTTTGGTCATCGCGCGCACATGCACGTTCGTCTGCGTTGTCCGGTCGGTAACCTCGAATGTGAAAATCAGGCACCGCCGCCTCCGGGTGATGGCTGTGGCGCTGAGCTGCAAAGCTGGTTCCTGCCACCCAAGCCGGGCAGCGGAATCCCTGTGAAAAAAGAGCCGCCTCCGTTGCCGCCTTCGTGTCAGGCGCTGCTGGATAAACACGTTCTTTAATACGTTTTACTCACCCTTCGCCACGCATAGCGAGCTGACAGAAAAATGGACTGGTTGATTGTTGCCCCGTGGGTTTTGGTTGTTTTATTTTTCGTTGCACTGTTTGCCGGTTTCATTGATTCCATTGCAGGTGGCGGCGGGCTGATCAGCCTGCCAGCGCTGCTGGCGGCAGGTGTGTCACCGGCGCAGGCCATTGCCACCAATAAGCTGTCATCGATCGGCGGATCTTTCTCTGCCAGTCTTTACTTTGTGCGGCGTGGCGTGGTGGATCTCAACGATCAGAAGCTGAACATTGCCTGTACGTTTACCGGTTCGGTGATCGGCGCGATCCTTATCCAGCATCTGCGCGCCGACATATTGCGTCAGGTTTTACCGCTGCTGATCATCTGCATCGGTTTGTATTTTTTACTGACGCCGCGTCTGGGCGAAAGTGACCGGGCAAGGCGCTTAAATGCTCTGCCGTATGCGCTGGTAGGCGGCGGTTGCGTGGGTTTCTACGACGGCTTTTTCGGCCCCGGCGCAGGGTCTTTCTACGCACTGGCTTTTGTGACGTTATGCGGGTTTAATCTGGCAAAAGCCACGGCACATGCGAAAGTCCTGAATTTCACCTCAAACCTGGGCGGGCTGATCTTCTTTATACTGGGCGGCAAAGTGATCTGGGTGCTGGGATTTGTCATGGCCGCCGGACAGTTTATCGGCGCACGACTGGGCGCACGTATGGTGCTCAGTAAGGGGCAGAAGATGATCCGCCCGATGGTGGTTATCGTTTCCGTGGTGATGAGCTGCAAGCTGATTTACGACAATCATGGTGCTGAAATTCATCAGTGGTTAAGCCTGCATTTATAATGTCCGGAGCAGCAGAATGCTTGCCTGAAGTCATGAAAACACGCGTTTAAACAGGGGTATATTGTCGCCCCTGATCTTACTTTAACGAGTTTCACTGCAATTATGTCTGATTCGACTGCAACACATAACTATCATCAACTGATCGACATTTTTGATTCCTGCTTTTTTGAGGAATTCAACGTTCGCTTAGTGAAAGGCGACGACGAACCGATCTATCTGCCTGCTGATGAACAAGAACCGTTTAACCGTATTGTGTTCGCACACGGTTATTACGCCAGCGGCATGCATGAAATTTCCCACTGGTGCGTGGCCGGTGCTGAGCGCCGTAAACTGGTTGATTTCGGCTACTGGTATTGCCCGGATGGTCGCGATGCGCAAACACAAAGTGAATTCGAGAAAGTGGAAGTCAAACCACAATCTTACGAATGGTTGTTCTGTGCGGCGGCAGGTTTTCGTTTCAACGTTAGCTGTGACAATCTCAGCGGCGATTGCGAGCCGGACCGCGTGGGTTTCCAGAACAAAGTACGCGAAGAAGTGCTGCGTATGCTGGAGCAGGGTATCCCTGAAAGACCGGCGCGCTTTATTAAAGCGTTACAATCGTTTTACAATACGGCCCCGTTGACGCCTGCAGATTTCCCTGCATTGCAGCCGATCGAATAAGAACTGAACACGAGAGGAAGAGTAATGATCGCAGAATTTGAAACGCGGATTTTAACGCTAATCGACGATATGGTCGAAAGCGCCAGCGACGATGAGTTATTTGCCAGTGGCTATCTGCGAGGCCACCTGACCGTCGCGGTGGCGGAAGCGGAAGAGAACGGTGAACACACCGCCGAAGCGTTGAAACTCCGTGTTCAGGACGGTCTGGACAAGGCCATCAAAGCCGGTGAACTTTCGCCGCGCGATCAGCTTCTGGTGCAGGGGATGTGGGAAAATCTGTATCAGGCATCTCTCCCTCAGTAATCTCTTTTCAGTAAAAAAAAGCGCAGCGACGGATTAACCGGCTGCGCTTTTTTATTGCCTGAGAAGGGGCTGGTTAATGCGATTCGACCGGGCGGCCTTTCAGCAGTTTTCTGACCCACATCCGGTTCGGGTTCAGTGCTGCCAGCGTGTCACTGTCGAGCGGCAGCGGTTCACCGGCAATCTGCGCCGCCAGAATTTCCGCCCCCAGCGGCGCGGAACTCAGACCGCGTGAGCCGAGCGCGCCAAACAGAAACAGATTTTCATACACCGGCGCTTCTGCAACCGGGCGATGACGCTGAATATCCAGATCCAGTTTTTTATAGCTTTCCAGCAATGCGTCGTAATCTGACACCGAGCCGATCATCGGCAGATGATCCCGTGTCGCGCAACGCA
Organism: Rahnella aceris; assembly: GCF_011684115.1. NCBI lineage: Bacteria > Pseudomonadati > Pseudomonadota > Gammaproteobacteria > Enterobacterales > Yersiniaceae > Rahnella > Rahnella aceris. The sequence goes on from NZ_JAADJV010000001.1 coordinate 334,606, forward strand.
CGCCGTTTCGCGCTTCGCCTTCACTCACATCCACGTCATGCGGCCATTGCTGATCCGGCAAACAGCTGAGTAAACGCTGGCGGTTTTCCTGCTGATCGTCTTCACGGTAATCCGTGCATTTGTCGGCGCGGTGATAGCTTGCGCCAATACAATGATGCTGATTCTGCGGGCTGACCGGCGTCATATAGCCGTCGTAACACAGTACCTGTTTAAGCTTGCTCAGCGCCGGTGTGGTCGGAATATGCGAAACCTGACCGCTGACCGCGTAAACCGGCAGTTTTTCGGTCTGGCTGAAATCTGTAATGTCCGCACCGTTCGCCAGGACTACCGCCTGATGACGGGCAACATGGCCATCGGCAAAGGTCAGCGCCCACTGCGAATCTGCGTCAAAATTTAATGCGGTCGCGCGCTGGCGATAATGCACCGTTAAGCCCTGCGTTTCGGCCAGCGCAATCAGCGAAGCCGTCAGTTCTGCCGGACACAGCCACGCGCCGAGCGGATACGTCACGCCGCCGCTGCCGCATGGCAATCCGCACAACGCTTCCACATCTTCTTCACTCAGCCCTTTCGCCAGTGCTTCCGGCCAGCCGCCTGTGAGAATGCCGTCAATTTTGCCCTGACTTTTTTCGTCATAACCCAGTTGCGTGACGCCACTCCAGCCGTGATCGAAAGGCACATCCCGCTTTTCAAGCTGCGCATACTGGCGGCGGGCGAAGGTGAAGGCATGCGCAAAGAAGTTTTCCAGTGTGTCGCCGCGGCCATTGAGCAACGGATAAACCGCGCCCTGGCGGTTACCTGAAGCGCCGAGCGCCGGTTTTTCATCGGCGCAATACAGCGTGACCGCAAAGCCACGGCGAAGTAACGCCAGCGACAATACGGCGCTGGCGACGCCGCCGCCGAGAAGGGCGAATTCAGTGGCATTTTTCGCCGCCGGGCGCACATACCACGGTGCGGGATGAGGTACATCAATTTTTGCCGGCAGCACACCGGCTAACATATGCCGCTTTTCGCCGAATCCCGGCACCTTGCTGATGTCAAAACCTGCGTCCTGCAATCCGCGGCGGACAAAACCGGCCACGGTGAAAGTGGCGAATGTACCCTGCGGGCGGGTCATTTTCGCCATAGAACGGAATAACGCCTCCGTCCACATGTCCGGGTTTTTGGAAGGTGCAAATCCGTCGAGAAACCAGGCGTCGACCTGCTGATTCATACTGGTGTCACATGCCGGAAGCAGGGTAGTCACATCGCCGAACCACAGATCAAGCGTGATGCGCCCGTCCGCCAGCAGCAGCCGGTGACAGCCGGAAAAGGGCATCGGCCATTGTTCGCAAAGCTGCGCGGAATACGCGGCGAGTTCGGGCCATTGTGTGTGCGCTGTCGCCAGATCATGGGCAGACAGCGGGAATTTCTCGTAGCTGATGAAATGCAGGCGTTGCAGCACAGCGTCGGCGTGCGCCTCGCGGAACGCATCGAAGGCTTGCCACAGCGACAGAAAGTTCAGTCCGGTGCCAAAACCGGTCTCGGCGATGATGCACAACTGGCGGGGGTGAGCGGCAAAACGCGCCGGAAAATGATTGCCATTGAGAAAAACATGACGCGTTTCCAGCAGGCCGTTCTGATTGGAAAAATAGACGTCATCAAAATGTCGGGAAACAGGTGTACCCTGTTCGTTCCAGCTTAATTCAGCGGGTGTGATCGGGTTATGGCTCACGTGAAACTCTCTCAGTTCAAGGCGATGCCGGAGTTTAACGCTGCGTTTGCACCCGCGCAAATTTACCACGATTTACACAAGGAATTGCTGATCGGACTTGTTCGGCGTACAACTGTACGCTAGAGTGCGTGACGAAATCCCAAATGGTGAATAGTACAAGAGGTATTAAATGAAACGTGCAGTGATTACTGGCCTGGGTATCATCTCGAGCATCGGTAACAACAAGCAGGAAGTTCTTGCATCTCTGCAGGAAGGTCGCTCTGGGATCACCTTCTCGCAAGAGCTGAAAGATGCCGGGATGCGTAGTCACGTCTGGGGTGATGTCAAATTAGACACCGCAGGCCTCATCGATCGTAAGATTGTGCGTTTCATGAGTGATGCCTCGATCTACGCTTACCTTTCCATGCAACAGGCGATTGAAGACTCTGGTCTGACCCCTGAAATGGTTTCCAACGAACGTACCGGCCTGATTGCAGGTTCCGGCGGCGGTTCTCCGCGCAATCAGGTTGCGGGCTCCGACGGTATGCGTGCCAAAGGCCTGCGCGGCGTTGGCCCTTACATGGTGACCAAAGCGATGGCTTCCGGCGTGTCAGCCTGCCTTGCGACCCCATTCAAAATTCGTGGTGTTAACTATTCCATCAGTTCTGCCTGTGCCACCTCTGCACACTGCATCGGTAACGCGGTAGAAATGATTCAGCTGGGCAAACAGGACGTGGTGTTTGCCGGTGGCGGTGAAGAGCTGTGCTGGGAAATGGCGTGCGAATTCGACGCGATGGGCGCACTGTCCACCAGCTACAACGAAACTCCAGACAAAGCTTCCCGTACCTACGACAAAGCGCGTGACGGTTTCGTTATCGCAGGCGGCGGCGGTATGGTTGTTGTCGAAGAGCTGGAACACGCTCTGGCACGTGGCGCACACATTTACGCAGAAATCGTTGGCTACGGCGCAACGTCTGACGGTGCAGATATGGTGGCTCCATCTGGTGAAGGCGCAGTGCGTTGCATGAAAATGGCAATGAACGGCGTGGATACCCCAATCGACTACGTGAACGTGCACGGGACTTCTACCCCGGTCGGCGACGTGAAAGAACTGGGCGCTATCCGTGAAGTGTTCGGCGATAAAACCCCGGCACTGTCTTCTACCAAAGCCATGACCGGTCACTCGCTGGGTGCCGCAGGCGTTCAGGAAGCGATCTATACCTTGCTGATGGCTGAATACGGCTTCATCGCGCCAAGCATCAACATCGAGAATCTCGATGAGCAGGCCGAAGGCATGGACATCATCACTAAACCCACTCAGCGCGAGCTGACGACTGTGATGTCCAACAGCTTCGGCTTCGGTGGCACCAATGCCACGCTGGTCATGCGTAAGCTGAAAAACGACAAATAATCTGTCGCTAAGTCAGTCAATAAAAGCCTGCTTCCGAGCGGGCTTTTTTACATCCATCATCCTTCGGGTTGCCTCTGCGTTGGCTTCGTTCATTCACCTCAGTCACTTACTTTTGTAAGCTCCTGAGGATTCATTCTCTCGCCGCCTTGATGCAACTCGAATGATTTTGGATATGTTTATCAATAATTCAGGTACAATTTCGCCGCTTCTTATTTTCACCTTGTTGACATAATGCTCTCACTCAGACACATCCATCATCGACATCTGCATGTTCCGGCCTGGCTCGGGATAGTGGCGATCCTGATGTTGTTTATTGCGCCGGTGATTTCTAAATCGCTGGTGGCTGAGGGTGCGCAGCATATGATGATGTCCGGCATGGTGATGTCCGATATGGACATGGATATGCCGGATGCAGATATGGCTGACATGAATATGTCAGGCCATCACGCCTCATCGATGGAACATTGTCAGAAGCAAACCTGTAAATCAGCGCCGCAGGATGCGGTGAAAGCGATGCTTTCCGGTGAAATGAGCGATGCTGCCTGCGGTTATTGCGTGCTGCTGGTGCATTTACCGATGCTCGATTTACAGGCCATGCCGATGCTGTGGTCGCTGGATTTTTCCAGCCGTGCCCCTCCGCGCGCTGTTATACAACGTCTTATCCCTTCTCTGTTTTTCACGGATTCCCAACCCCGCGCACCGCCTGTTTTTCTGTAACTGCCTCTGAATCAATTTTTTCAAGTTAACTGCGATTGTTATCGCTGTTGACGGCGTGCTATTTGAAATTCAGGAAATCAGATTTATGAATCAACCTGCAAACCTGCCTGCCAGCGCGGGTAAAAAAATGCCTGCACAAGCGGCCTTTCTGGCGTTGCTGCGCCGTGTGCATTTTTACATTGGCCTGTTCGTCGGACCGTTTATTTTTGTCGCGGCACTCACCGGTACGTTGTATGTGCTGACCCCTCAGTTCGAAAATTATCTCTATTCTGATGCGCTCTTCACCTCCTCACACGGTGAACCGCAGCCGCTTTCGCGACAGATTGATGCGGCGCTAAACGTAACCGGCCAGGATAGACAGATTTATGCGGTCAGACCGGCTCCGTCTGCCGGTGAGACCACCCGGGTCATGTTTTCTGATCCGCAACTGGGCGCCTCCAAAAGCCGGGCGATTTTCATCGATCCGGTGACGCTGGCGGTGAAAGGGGACATGACGGTGTACGGCACCAGCGGCATTTTGCCGTTCCGCACCTGGCTGGATGATTTACATCGCGGCTTACTACTCGGTGATGCGGGGCGTATTTACAGCGAACTTGCCGCCTCCTGGTTGTGGGTAGCGGCATTGGGCGGCGTCGTGCTCTGGTTCACTGGCCGCCGTCAACCCCGCCAGTTGCGTAAGGTCAGCGGGAAAGCGGAAAAACAGCAGCACAGCCGCCGCTGGCACAGCTCGCTCGGCCTGTGTTTACTGGCTGGCTTACTGTTCTTCTCCGCTACCGGCCTGACGTGGTCGCAATGGGCGGGTGACAATATCGGTGTGCTGCGCGCGTATATGGGCTGGATGACGCCTGCCGTGAAAACCAGTCTGGATCCGCAGGCGGTCGCTGCACCTGCGGATGAACATGCGGAACATCATGCGCAGATGGCAGACATGCCTGATATGCCGGGAATGGATATGTCTGCGCATAAAATGCCTGCTGTGCCGCAAGCCGTCGCTGTTTCTGCACAGACTTTTGATGCAGTGGTACAGGCGGCGCGTGAGTCTGGCATTGCGGCGAACAAGATTGAAATCCGTCCAACGTATAGTGCGGAGAAAGCCTGGACGGTGACGGAAGTTGATCGCCGCTGGCCGACGCAGGTGGATGCGGTGTCCGTCGATCCCCGTTCAATGCAGATTGTCGATCACGTGCGTTTTGCTGATTTCCCGTTGCTCGCCAAACTCACCCGCTGGGGCGTGGATGCACATATGGGGATTCTGTTCGGCGTCTGGAATCAGGCCATCCTGGTGATTTTTGGTGTCGGACTTTGCGTGATGATTGCCTGGGGATATCGCCTGTGGTGGCTGCGAAGAACTGTCAGCAATGACGGTAGTCATCCGGTTGTTACTCTGCTGCAAACCTGGAAGTCGGTGCCGTTCAGCCTGCAATGCCCGATTTTGGTGATCACGCTCGGTCTGGCAATTTCATTACCCGTGATGGGCGCGAGTTTACTTATTTTTATGCTGATCGATGTTATCCGCTGGCAGCGGCGAAATTCTTCGGGTAACGTCAGCGCATTCTGATCAGAGAAGAAAAAAACATGTTGATGGCGGCATCTGGCTCTGTATTGAAGCCTTTTTTACGTGACAGATTTTTGCATCTGTTAATCCTGCTTGGCGTCATTCTGACCCTGTTCCAGCCGGAGAAAATCAGCCGGTTCCCGCAGTTTGTGGACTGGGACACGATCGTCACTTTGCTGGGTTTGCTGATGCTGACCAAGGGCGTTGAGGTCAGCGGTTATTTTGATTTTGTTGGCCGTAAGATGATTAACGCCATCGACAATGAGCGGCGGCTGGCGCTGTTTCTGGTCACTGCGGCGGCGCTGCTGTCCACGTTTATGACCAATGACGTCGCACTGTTCATCGTGATTCCGCTGACGATCACGCTGAAGAAACTGACGTCGTTGCCGGTGACGCGGCTGATTATATTTGAAGCGCTGGCGGTGAATGCCGGTTCGCTGCTTACGCCGATCGGTAATCCGCAAAATATCCTGCTATGGAATAAATCCGGTCAGTCGTTCCTGCATTTTATCGGGCAGATGACACCGCTGGCGCTGATAACCCTGGCTGCATTATTGCTGGTGACCTGGTTTTGTTTTCCGTCGCATAGCCTGAAAAAGATTGAGAACAATCAGGGATACCCTTTCCGCAAGCGTCTGCTGGTAAGCTGCGTCGTCCTTTACGTGGTGTTTATTGCCTGTGTCGATCTGGGGCTGGCGTTGTATGGGTTGCTGGCGGTGATCCTGTGCTTTTTATTGCTGGCGCGGAATGTTCTGCTGCGTATCGACTGGCCGCTGATCCTGGTGTTTATCGTGATGTTTATCGATGTGCGTTTACTGGTCGGGTTGAATGCCCTGCAGCCTGCGTTTACCCACATTCATAGCTTGCCAGATTACGGACATTATCTGCTGAGCATCGGGCTTTCTCAGGTGATCAGCAATGTGCCTGCGACGATCCTGATGATCAACTATTTACCTTCCGGGCCGCTGCTGGCTTATGCCGTCAATGCCGGCGGTTTCGGGCTGGCGATAGGCTCACTGGCCAATCTCATCGCGTTACGCATGGCGAATGATAAAAAGATCTGGCTGCAGTTTCACTATTACTCTTTCCCGTTCCTGCTGTTCAGCGTGATCACGGGCTGGCTATTGCTGACGCTGTTTATTAAATGACAGGCACCTGCAGCGAAGCCAGACGGTTCACGGCGGCGGTGATTTCAGCGGGGGTTAATGCTGAGAACCCGAGCAGCCAGCCGTCCTGATGTTGTGTCACTACACCGGCGCTGGCGGTAAACAAAGGTGAAAGCCGTGGCGTCTCAACGCCAGCCTGTGCGGCAAGGGCGCTGAAATGCGGTTCCCGCCCGGCAGGCAGACGGGCAGCGAGCTGTAGCCCTCCGGCTGCCACCTGAGGTGTCAGCCATTCAATCTTTTGCTTAATTTGCGCCAGCAGATGATCACGGCGGCTATGGTAAAGCTGACGTGACAAGCGCAGATGTGAAGCGAAATGCCCGGCCTGCATAAATTCCGCCGTGATGGCCTGCATCAGTTGCGAAGAATGGCCGTCATTCACGGTGCGCATCATCACCATTGGCGCCACCAGCGCAGGCGGTAATACGGCATAGGCCAGCCGCAAAGACGGAAATAAAACTTTCGAGAACGTCCCCACATAAATAACCCGCTGATGTTTATCCAGCCCCTGCATGGCCGGAAGCGGTCGCCCGTCGTAATGCAGTTCGCTGTCATAATCATCTTCGATGATCCAGCTGTTGTGACGTTTCGCGTATTCGAGCAGGTGTAAACGGCGTGACAAACTCAGGCTGACACCGGTCGGGTAATGGTGTGATGGTGTCAGGTACATAAGGCGTGGCACGGGTGAATCAGCTTCCGGCGCCATTCCCTGCTCATCCACCGCAATGGCGCAAATGTCGGCTCCGGCACTGGCAAACGCGTTGCGGGCGCCCGGATATCCCGGCTGCTCAACCCAAACCCTATCCGCCGGATCAATCAGCAGCATCGCCAGCAGTTGTAATGCCTGCTGAGAACTGGTGGTGATCAGGATGTGTTCAGCGCTGCAAATGACCCCGCGTGACTGCTGAAGATAGCTGGCCAGCACCTCGCGCAACGGCAAATACCCTTGCGGGTCGCCATATCCCAGCAGACGTTCGCCCTGAGTCCGCAGTTGTCTGGCGGTAATTTGCTTCCAGATTTTCAGCGGGAAGGCGCGCAGATCAGGCGAACCGGCTGCAAAGGCGACGGGCGATTGCGGATCACGACAACCGCCGGTGGCGACAATTTTCTCTCCGCGCGCTGACAATCCCGCCAATCCCGGTGGGATGACTTTACTGTTTCGGGAGGACGGAGCGCGGGGCAGTGACTGGCTGACAAAGGTGCCTTTGCCGGTATGGCGCTGAAGATAACCCTCCGCTTCTGCCTGCGCGTAGGCGGCTTCCACGGTCACCCGTGAGAGTTTCAGATCACAGGCCAGAATGCGGGAAGAGGGCAAGCGTTCTCCGCCAGCCAGCGCGCCGGAATTGATGGCCTGCCGCAACGCAGCACACAGCCGGTCACGCAAACCTGCCGCAGCGCCTGAACCGTTGGTCGCTGTGTTTTCGAAAAGCGTAATCAGTGCAGAGGGCTGAGACAGTGCTGGCATAATGGGTCTTATCATCGGCTTGAAATTGGCATTAATCATAAGACCAAAAACAGCGATGATGGAACTGTTTTCAGCCATATCACTTAATGAGGAAGCGTTTATGCAACAAGAGTCTTATGTTTTGGGATTCGCACCACCGTCACCTGAAATCAGTGCTGCGTATTTGTTGTCGAAACTGAGTTTTTATACTGATGCCGCCGATGTCGCGGCGGATTTACAAAACGGTGTGAGCGCAATTGTGGTTATTGATACCCGTTCTGCTGAACATTATGCACGCGGCCATGTGCCGGGCGCGGTCAGTTTTCCGCATAAACTGATGACAGCAGAAAGCACCCGCGAACTTAGCAAAGACGTGGTGTACGTGACGTATTGCGACGGAATCGGCTGCAACGGTTCAACGCAGGGCGCGTATAAACTGGCGAAACTTGGATTCAGGGTAAAGGAAATGATTGGCGGGCTGGATTTCTGGATCCGCGATCAGCACCCGGTTACGCCAGGTGAAGAACGCGGACAGTATTCACGGGAACAAATGCCGCCAGATTGCGGTTGTTGATAGGGCGTTATTGCAGGATTAAAACAGCAACCACAACAGCAGTACGACCACCACGAACGCGATAAACAACAGCGGCTTGCCGCCTATCGCCTGCATGGACGGCGGCAACATCGCGATAAACGGATTCATGATCGGTTGAGGATCGGTCCGTGTCACGGTGGTGAATGTATCGTCTGTATCATCGGCGCGTGGAGAACGGTCAACCCGCTGGCTGAACAGCACACCAATCAGATCACTGACCTGAACCTGCGTCAGCGGCGTGGAAAGCGTCGCAGTGAAACGGTTTTCGGCGTATTCCGTTAGCTGATGAATTTCATGGGTGCTGGCCGGTTGCTTGAGCACGCTCAGCAATGTGGTCAGCGTTGGTGCGGTGGTCTGCTGGCTCAGTGACGCTTTCACCTGCATAAACTGGCTGAGCACCTGAAAATGCTTCGCCGGTATAGGTTCGCCCACTTTCACGCCAACCAGCGTAAACAGTTCCTGCCAGACTTTCACCGGGGCTTCGCCAGTGGCTGCACTGAGGCGGGTGACAAGCTGTTGCAGGCTGTTGTGTTCGGCAGGCAGCAACGGACGATCGGTGACCGGCGTCTGCTGGGGCTGCGGGATATTCATCTGACGGGTCTGGATCAGATCCAGCACCTGTTGCAACTGCGGATGCGTCAGCTGACTCAGCACGGTATGACCGAAATTCTGGCGGATAAAATCGCTCACCGCCTGCCGGTTATTACCCTGTGGCAGCAGCTCAGTCAGTTGCAGCATCAGCTGGCGCGAGGCATGGCTGTCCTGCGCCTGCGAGAGTTTTCCCTGCAACAGCGCTTCGGCCTGCGGGAATTGCTGCGAGGTGATTTCTGCACCGTGAGGCAACGCAAGATCGTGGCGCAAATTGGCCCAGATCTCAGCAGATTTGATTGGCGTCAGTGCCATCAGTTTGACGATCAGTTTTTCCAGCGTGGTGCGCTGTACCGGCGTTAATGGCAGCTCAGTACCTGCTTTAGCCGGAACGGTCTGACCCTGGGGTTGTGTTCTGTTGTCGCCAACCGGCATGCCCGGGCCGCTCAAAGGTTGCATATCACCGTCCTTCGCTGGAAATTTAAAACGTCGCTTAAACTCAATGATAAGTAAAAAGCACGGCGCAGAGCGCGGAAGCGCCTCATCATACCTGCAAAGTGTTTTAATCGACACAGTGAATAGCAGGCTGAGAAAGATTCTTCAGGATATTGTTTCCTAAAACAGCCGCTAAAAACGTCTGGCGGGGCACGAAAGCAGAAAGTGGAGGGAAGGCACCACCCTCTTCAGTGAGGATGGCATACGATTGAGAGAATTTATTTTTGTTCCGCGGACGCGCTACGGGTGAACAGCGGCTTTCGCAAACGCTGTGCCAGAATGACCCCGGCAAGCGTGATACCTCCGCCAATCAGATGGTAGCTGTGCAACTGTTCGTGCAGAAACAGTACGGCGATGACCGCAGTGAAAATCGGCGACAGATTCATGAAAATCGACGCTTTATTGGCACCCAAACGGATCACACCCTGGATCCACAAAAACGGCGCAATGATTGACGCCGGGATCCCGGCGAAAAGCACCAGCGGAATATTATGTGCCGTCAGGCTGACATCCTTCGCGAGCAGGAAGTTGGGCAGCAACAATAAAACGCCGAAAATGATCTGCACATACAACGACTGCCAGTTCGGCAGCGGGATCGCCCAGCGTTTGGTGAGCACGCCATACAGCGCGTAGGAGGCCGAAGCCGCAAACATCATCAGTTCGCCCGTGCCGATGCCGTGTTGCAGCAACTGCGCCGGATCCCCGGCACTGACCAGCCAGACTAAACCGCCGAGGGAAATAATACTGCCCAGCGCCACACCTACTGTCGGGACCACACTGAGCACAAACAGGCCAATCAGCACGGTCAGCAGCGGGATGAGTGAATTCAGGATACCCATAAACAGTGCGCTGACGCTGTGTGCGGCGTAGTAAGCCAGACTCTGATACAGCACCATGCCCAACAGGCCGAGGATCAGCAGTTTCCACCCGTATTGTTTCACCACCTGAAGGTTGCGCAGCATGCCGGGCAGAACGAAAGGCGTCAGCGTCAGCAATGCCAGAAGCCAGCGGTAGAACGAAATGGCGGCAGGATCAATCGCGCTGGCCGAGGCTTTGCTGACAACAGCATTCAGCGACCAGATCAGGACGGCGAGCAGGGGAAAGAGCACATTCATTGAATATTATTCCTGAGTAAATCGTCACGTCAGTGTACGGTTGTCTTATTTGTTATATATAACGATAATCAGACAACTGATCGCGTAATTCAGACAATCCTCGTGTTGCTCACAGACAAAAGGTATTTATGCCCGCGCCCCGTAGTTCTTTGCCCCGATATTACCCGCCGTTACCGGAAAAGATGCCGGTGACCCTGCTTTTTCGCGGGGAAATTGTGGAGGGAAATTCTGAGTATGTTGAGCATTCACATCCGTGGAGCCAGATTATCTGCGTGAAATCCGGCGTTCTTGCCATGCGCGTGGCCGGACAGCGTTATCTGGCCCCGCGTGAATTCGCTATCTGGGTGCCCGCAGGGGTTGAGCATTCAAGCTATAACCGTAAAACCACGCGTTTTTGCGTCATTGATATCGCGCCTGAGCTGGATACCCATCTGCCCGCCGGGCCTTGCCTGCTGACGCCGACGGCCATTTTTAACGCCATTGCTGATGACTGTTTCTCACGGAATATGACCGAGCCGCAGAGTGAAACGGATCTGCGTATGTGCCGCGTTTTATTGGATCAAATCAGTCTGGCACCCCGTCAGAACACTTATTTACCCACATCGGAAAATAAATTACTGGCCCCCGTTCTGAGCGCACTGGAGAAAAACCCGGCGGATAATACGTCGCTGGCGCAATGGGCGAAGCAGGTGTATACCACCGAACGAACATTGTCGCGGCGTTGCCAGCAGGAACTGGGGATGAGTTTTGCCCAATGGCGTCAGCGGTTGCGTTTCCTGCATTCGGTCTCATTGCTGGAGCAGGGGAAAACGGTGCAGGAAGTCGCGCTTGATCTGGGCTACAGCTCGTCTTCGGCATTTATCGCCATGTTCCAGCAGGTTTCCGGCACCACGCCGCAGCGTTTTCGTAACGACAGGTAAACCTGTGCCCTGAAAGTTGGGATCTGGCCCGGTATCGTGGCAAAATCAATGCCCTCTTTATTTTCTATTCTTTCTTTAGGCCATGCTGCCGGAGACAAACGTGAAAATCCTGGTTGATGAAAATATGCCGTATGCCGTCGAGCTTTTTAGCCGGTTGGGGAACGTGCAGGCCGTACCTGGCCGTCCTATCCCGCAAGATGCCCTGAATGATGCCGATGCGTTGATGGTGCGGTCTGTGACCAAAGTGAACGAAAGTTTGCTGGCGGGAAAACCGGTGAAATTTGTGGGTACCGCCACGGCGGGCACCGATCACGTTGATGATGCATGGCTTGCCAGCGCAGGGATTGGTTTCTCGGCCGCGCCCGGCTGTAATGCCATTGCCGTGGTGGAATATGTTTTCTCATCCTTGCTGATCCTTGCTCAGCGCGACGGTTTCCATCTGCGCGATAAAACGGTCGGGATCATTGGTGTCGGTAACGTCGGTTCACGTCTGAATACCCGCCTTGAAGCGCTGGGTGTACGCACGTTATTGTGCGATCCGCCGCGAGCCGATCGGGGTGATGCCGGTGAATTCTGGCCGCTTGAGAAGCTGGTCGCTGAAGCCGATATCCTGACGTTCCATACGCCGCTGAATATGTCCGGCCCTTATGCCACACATCATCTGGTGGATGCGGATTTACTGGCGCGTCTGCCCGCTGACCGGATCCTCATTAACGCCTGTCGTGGTGAGGTGGTGGATAACGCCGCGCTGCTCGACGCACTGAATGGCAGCAAAAAACTGACGGCTGTGCTGGATGTCTGGGAACCGGAACCTGATTTGTCGTTAGCGTTGCTGGATAAAGTTGCTATCGGCACGGCACATATCGCCGGTTACAGCCTGGAAGGGAAAGCACGCGGCACCACACAGGTGTTCGAAGCATTCAGTCAGTTTATCGGTCAGCCACAAACGGTGCCGCCGGAATCATTACTCCCTGCGCCTGAATTTGCCGAAGTGACGCTGAGTGGCGCGCTGAGCGAAGCCAAACTGCTGCGTCTTATTCACTTAGTGTATGATGTGCGCCGCGATGACCGGCCTTTGCGCCGTGTCGCCGGAAAACCGGGCGAATTCGACAAGCTGCGTAAGTTCTATGAAGAACGTCGTGAGTGGTCATCTTTACGGGTGATTTGCGACGATGCGGCGACCGCCGGTGTGTTGAAAAAACTGGGCTTTAACAGCCAGTTAGCCACTGCTTAAAACGGCCTTAAGTTTTTTCGCCGCGAGTGGTGCGATAACACGTTTGCAAACAGGGCGGTGATCATCATCGCCCCTTGTATTTTGTACTTTTATTTTCTGGAGAATACCAACATGTCTGATGGCTGGAATATTGCGCTGCTTGGCGCAACGGGCGCAGTCGGTGATGCGTTACTGGAATTATTGGCTGATCGTCAGTTCCCGGTTGGTGAGCTCTTCCCGCTGGCAAGTGAACGCAGCGCCGGTAAGACCGTGCGTTTTAACGGCAAAAGTCTTCGCGTACAACAGGCATCTGAGTTCGACTGGTCGCAGGTCCAACTGGCGTTCTTTGTTGCGGGTTCTGAGGCTTCTGCCTTGTATGCCGAAGAAGCGGCAAATCAGGGCTGTCTGGTCATCGACAGCAGCGGCCTGTTCTCTCTTGAACATGATATTCCTCTGGTGGTGCCGGGCGTGAACCCTGACGCACTGTCTCATTACCGCAACCGCAATATCGTGGCCGTGGCCGACAGCCTGACCAGCCAACTGCTGACCGCCATCAAACCACTGACCGAACAGGCCGGTTTGTCGCGTCTGCATGTCACTTCTTTGCTTTCCGTTTCTGCGCTGGGTAAAGCCGCGGTTGACGATCTGGCCGGGCAAAGCGCCCGTCTGCTGAACGGCATTCCGGCAGAAGAAGGCATTTTCAGCAAACAACTGGCGTTTAACCTGTTACCGCTGGTCAGTGATGAAGAGGGCAGTGTGCGTCAGGAACGCCGTCTGGTGGATCAGGTTCGCAAAGTGTTGCAGGACGATGGGCTGCCGATTTCTGTCAGTTGCGTGCAGTCGCCGGTGTTTTACGGTCACGCGCAGGTGGTTCATATGGAAGGTTTGCGTCCGCTGTCAGCGGAAGAAGCGCGCGCTGAACTCGAACGCATTGATGATATTAATCTGAGCGATGAAGATGATTTCCCGACGCAGGTCAGTGATGCGTCCGGTAATGCCAATCTGAGCATCGGTTGTATCCGTAATGACTACGGCATTCCTGAGTTACTGCAATTCTGGTCAGTGGCTGACAACGTCCGTTTTGGCGGCGCACTGATGGCGGTGGAAACTGCCGAGAAGCTGATTAACGAGTACTGGTACTGATTATGTCCGATGAAGTGATCGCTGACGTCAGCACCGCACCGGTTGCCGGACGTGTGGCGTTAGGCATTGAATATGACGGCAGTGCCTATTTTGGCTGGCAGCGTCAGCAGGGCGTCGCCAGCGTGCAGGAGTGTCTGGAAAAAGCACTGAGCCGTGTGGCCAATGCACCGATCGTCGTGTTTTGCGCCGGGCGTACAGACGCAGGCGTCAGCGCAACGGGGCAGGTGGTGCATTTCGACACGCCGGTGCTGCGCAAAGACGCGGCATGGACGATGGGGGTGAATACCCATTTGCCCAAAGATATCGCTGTGCGCTGGTGTGCGAATGTGGGCGAGGATTTTCATGCCCGTTTCAGCGCCACCGCCCGCCGGTATCGATACGTTATTTATAACAACCGTTACCGTTCAGCGATTTTGCATGCCGGCGTGACCCATGTTCACATGCCGCTCGACGTCGAAAAAATGCAGCTTGCCGGTCAGGCGTTGCTGGGTGAGAACGATTTCACGTCTTTTCGTGCATCACAGTGCCAGTCGCGTACGCCATGGCGTTATGTGATGCATGTGAATGTGAGCCGTCACGGCAGCTATGTGGTGGTCGATATCAAGGCTAATGCGTTTGTTCATCACATGGTGCGCAACATCGTGGGTAGCCTGGTGGAAATCGGTGCCGGTAATCAGCCTGTTGGCTGGATGGGGGAGCTACTGGCAGCGAAAGATCGCAATCTTGCGGCAGCTACGGGCAAGCCTGAAGGGTTATATCTGGTCTGCGTGGATTACCCTGAGAAATTTGCGCTGCCTCAGGTGAATATGGGACCCCTGTTCCTCGAAGATTAAGGAACGGATCAAGCGATTGTTTAAATGGGCTGTTAAACCGGAAAGAGGTGGAAAATCAAATGGGTTTTATTCACTTTGTCATTGATTTTATTTTGCATATTGATGTGCATTTAGCGGAGCTGGTTGCGCAGTATGGCATCTGGGTTTACGGCATTTTATTCCTGATTTTGTTCTGCGAAACCGGTCTGGTGGTGACACCTTTCCTGCCGGGTGACTCATTATTGTTCGTAGCAGGTGCGCTGGCGGCGTTGCCGGGCAACGACATGAACGTTCATCTGATGGCGTTCCTGATGGCGATTGCGGCGATACTCGGCGATGCGGTGAACTACACTATCGGACGGGTATTTGGTGAACGTCTGTTCAGTAATCCTGATTCAAAGATTTTCCGTCGCAGTTATTTGGACAAGACGCATAAGTTTTACGAGAAACATGGCGGCAAAACGATTATTCTTGCGCGCTTCGTGCCGATCGTCCGCACGTTTGCACCGTTTGTGGCCGGTATGGGGCATATGTCTTACCGCCATTTCGCTGCGTATAACGTGATTGGTGCACTGGTTTGGGTGCTGTTATTTACCTATGCTGGCTACCTTTTCGGCGATCTGCCGATTGTTCAGGAAAATCTGAAATTACTGATCGTGGCAATCATTGTGGTTTCCATCCTGCCGGGTGTGATTGAAATCTGGCGGCACAAACGCGCAGCGGCCAAAGAAAAGCGTCAACAGGATTAATTCCGTACGTTTTTTACGCAAGCGCTTTAAAATTTAAGGCATTAAACCTGAGGGTAGGACCAGTTTTTTATCCACAGTGTCTGGCCGTTATGGTTTAATGAGCGACAATTTATGGTCTGTTCCTGCGAACAACCCTTCTGTGGCGCGGTGTGTGAGGTTTTTTATCACCCCGTACACAGGCGATTTTGGGTAGGTTTCAGGGGACTTGTTACAGCATGAACAGCGGACTGGCTTCGGCCGGGTTCAAACAGAAAGGTTATCGATGAGCTGGATTGAACGAATTCTTAGTAAGAGCACTGACTCGCAAACCCGTAAGGCAAGTATTCCTGAGGGCGTCTGGACTAAATGTGACAGCTGCGGGCAGGTCCTTTACCGCGCCGAGCTTGAGCGCAATCTCATGGTGTGCCCTAAGTGCGACCACCATATGCGCCTTACCGCGCGTATGCGTCTGTCCACTTTCATGGACGAGGGCAGTGAGATTGAGTTAGGCAGTGAGCTTGAGCCTAAAGATGTTCTGAAGTTTAAAGATTCCAAGAAATACAAAGATCGTCTGGTTGCAGCACAAAAAGAAACCAACGAAAAAGACGCCATGGTCGTCATGAAAGGTACGCTGTTTGGCATGCCAATCGTGGTCGCATCGTTTGAATTTGCTTTCATGGGCGGTTCAATGGCGTCCGTCGTGGGGGCACGTTTTGTGCGTGCCGTTGAGCAGGCACTGGAAGATAACTGCCCGCTGGTCTGTTTCTCTGCCAGTGGCGGCGCCCGTATGCAGGAAGCGCTGATGTCGCTGATGCAGATGGCGAAAACCAGTGCAGCACTGGCGAAGTTACAGGAACGTGGCCTGCCATACATTTCTGTACTGACTGACCCTACGATGGGCGGTGTTTCTGCCAGTCTGGCAATGCTGGGTGACATTAACGTCGCGGAGCCGAAGGCGCTGATCGGTTTTGCCGGTCCACGTGTTATCGAGCAAACCGTTCGTGAAAAACTGCCGCCGGGCTTCCAGCGCAGTGAATTCCTGATCGAAAAAGGTGCGATTGATATGATCGTACGTCGTCCGGAAATGCGCGCCAAACTGGGCAGCGTTCTGGCGAAACTGACCGGGCAACCGGAGCCGAAAGTGGCTGACGTCCATGTTGCTGTCAACGGTTCTGCCGCTGACAACCAGGATGCCTGATCGAACAGGGTAAACGCCGGTCAGTTATTCGGGCGGCCACCGCGTGTTGTGCCGCCCACACTGTTTTTCTGCAAAACAGACAGCCGTGCTTTTACTCTGTTGGTGTGATCTGACAAAGAGGGCATTGCCTGCTGTCACAGTCTGGTGATGTAGTGTCGAAGTGAACCTGACAAGGTTGAACGGGACTCATGCAAAATCAACTTATTCCCCAAGCCACGTCGCCTTTGGCCACGTGGCTTTATTATCTTGAACATCTCCACTCTCAGGCTATTGAGCTTGGCCTTGACCGGGTCAAAGCGGTTGCCGCCAAACTCGACTTACTGACGCCAGCGCCGCTGGTTTTCACCGTGGCCGGAACCAATGGTAAAGGCACCACCTGCGCGACGCTGGAATCCATCCTGATGGCGGCGGGTTACCGTGTGGGCGTTTACAGCTCCCCGCATCTGGTGCGCTACACTGAACGTGTCCGTATTCAGGGGGAAGAATTAGCGGAATCTGCGCATTGCGAATCTTTTGCGGGGCTGGAGGCTGGCCGTGGCGATCTCTCGCTGACCTACTTTGAATACGGCACATTGTCGGCGTTGCAGCTGTTTAAACAGGCTAAGCTGGATGTGGTGATACTTGAAGTCGGGCTGGGCGGTCGTCTGGATGCGACTAATATTGTCGATGCCAGCGTGGCTGTCGTCACCAGTATTGCGCTGGATCATACCGACTGGCTGGGATCTGACCGCGAAAGTATTGGCCGCGAAAAAGCCGGTATTTTCCGCGCCGGTAAACCGGCCGTGGTTGGTGAGCCGGATATGCCACAATCCATTGCTGCGGTTGCGCAGGAAAAACATGCGGATTTACACCGCCGCGATGTGAACTGGTATTTTTCTGCGGATGCCGGACAGTGGCGCTGGGCAGCGCGGGAAGAAGGTAATGAGGTTAACGTGCTGGAAGGTTTACCGTTGCCGAATGTACCGCTGGCTAACGCCGCGACCGCGCTGGCTGCACTGCATTATTCAACACTGGATATCCCTGAAGCCGCGTTGCGCAGCGGTTTACAGCGCGCTGCTTTGCCGGGACGTTTCCAGACGGTGAGTGAATCGCCAAGGCTGATCCTGGATGTCGCGCATAATCCGCATGCGGCAGCGTATCTGGCCGGACGCCTGGCGGAACAGCCGCGAAAGGGTGGCAAAGTGCGTGCCGTCGTCGGAATGTTGAAAGACAAAGATATTGCCGGTACGCTGGCTTGCCTGTCGCCGCAGGTGGATGAATGGTATTGCGCGCCGCTGGAAGGCCCGCGCGGAGCCAGTGTCGAAGAACTGACCGTCCATCTGCCGCAGGCGCGCCAGTTTGATGATGTGGAGTCTGCCTGGAAACAGGCTATGCAGGAGGCGGCTCCTCAGGATATTGTGATTGTCTGCGGCTCGTTCCATACCGTAGCTCACGTAATGGATGCTATAGACACGGGGAAAACCAGTGGCAAGTAAGTTTCAAAATCGTCTGGTCGGGACGGTCATTCTGGTGGCACTGGGTGTCATCATTTTGCCTGGTTTACTCGACGGCAAGAAAAAGCATTACGAAGACGAATTTGCGTCTATTCCATTGGTGCCAAAACCGGGTGATGTTGAGGAACAGGACTCGGTGCCACCGGTCACGCAATCTTTGCCTGCTCAGCCGCCGGAAGGTGCCGATCAGATGATGAATGGTGAACAGGACGATACAAGTCCTGCCAATAACACCAACGCCGCCAATCATGGCAATGTGGCGCCGGGTAATACCACGATAGAAGCGCCGCCGGTCACCACACTGCCTGAGCAGAAAAAAACGGTGCAGCCTGCTCCTCAAAAACCCAAAGTGATCGAACCGAAACCGATGGTGGAAGCGAAGCCAACGGTGAAACCGAAGCCGGTCGAACAGCCAAAACCGGTTGAACAACCGAAGGCCGTTGCTGAACAGCCAAAACCGGTTGAACAACCGAAGGCCGTTGCTGAACAGCCAAAACCGGTTGAACAGCCGAAGGCTGCGCCGGCAGAAAAAGCGCCGACAGGGCAGTCTTATGTGGTGCAGCTTGGCGCATTGAAAAATGCCGCCAAAGCCAATGAGATTGTGGCGAATCTGCGGTTGTCTGGTTTCCGTGCTTACACAGTGCCTGCAACACCGGTACAGGGGCAGATCACGCGCCTGTACGTCGGCCCGGATGCCTCGAAGCAGAAACTCGAAGCGTCACTTCCGCAACTGCAACAGCTGAGCGGATTGGGTGGGCAGGTTCGCGCTTACTCCGCACACTGACTTTGCTCCTCCCCCTGCGAAGGGGGAGGCGGGGAGGGGGTTTAGCGGGCAACGCCAGATTCAACGTTGCCATTAATACCCCACCCCAACCCTCCCCTTCGCAGGGGAGGGAGTCGTTAAAACATAAAAAATACCACGGAGGGCACAAGCGATTTGTGCCCTTTTTCTATAAGATCCTCTGGTTGGATTTTTATAGGTTTATGCTGCGATTAAGGTTTTTTTAATCGCTATTATTAATTTGTCTGACCGGCTGATTTCCCCTACGCAAACGTTTTCTTTTTCTGTTAGAATTCGCCGCGAACTGGATGCCGGGGCAGATGTGACTGGATTAGACACTGGAATAGTTAATGGTCTGGATTGATTACGTCATTATTGCGGTTATCGGATTTTCTGCTTTAGTCAGTTTGATCCGTGGCTTTGTTCGTGAGGCTTTATCGCTGGTAACCTGGGCTTGCGCCTTTTTTGTTGCCAGCCATTATTACCCTTACCTCGCCATCTACTTCACACGTTTCGAAGATGAGTTAGTTCGAAACGGGATCGCAATTGCCATCTTGTTCATCGCGACGTTGATCGTAGGTGCAATTGTCAACTATGTGATTGGTTCACTGGTTGAAAGAACCGGGTTGTCCGGCACTGACAGGGTGTTAGGTGTGTGCTTCGGCGCACTGCGCGGGGTGTTAATTGTCTCCGCGATGCTGTTCTTCCTCGATACTTTTACCGGTTTTTCGCAAAGTGAAGACTGGAAACAATCCCAGTTGATCCCACAGTTCAGTTATATCATCAGGTGGTTCTTTGACTACCTGCAGAGCACGTCGAGTTTCTTGCCAAAACATATTTAGTTTTGGCAGCGCTGAAGAGGAAAAGACAACATGTGCGGTATTGTCGGTATCGCCGGTTTCATGCCGGTAAACCAGTCGATTTATGACGCGTTAACGGTGTTACAACACCGTGGTCAGGATGCCGCAGGCATCACCACCATCGACGCGAATAATAACTTCCGTTTACGTAAAGCGAATGGCCTGGTGAAGGATGTTTTCGAAGCCCGCCATATGCAACGCTTACAGGGCAACATGGGTATCGGCCATGTGCGCTACCCAACGGCTGGCAGTTCCAGCGCTTCAGAAGCTCAACCCTTTTACGTCAACTCTCCGTTCGGCATTACCCTTGCCCATAACGGCAACCTGACCAATGCTCACGAATTGCGCAGCAACCTGTTCGAAGGCCAGCGCCGTCATGTGAACACCACGTCCGATTCTGAGATTCTGCTCAATATCCTGGCGAGTGAACTGGATCGTTTCCAGCATTACCCGCTGGAAGCTGACAACATTTTTGCTGCGGTTGCCGCAGTGAATCTGAAAATCCGTGGTGCCTACGCGTGTGTGGCGATGATTATCGGTCATGGCATGCTGGCGTTCCGTGACCCGCACGGTATCCGTCCGCTGGTTATCGGTAAACGTACGCTGGAAGATGGCCGTAATGAGTACATGGTGGCTTCTGAGAGTGTGGCACTCGATACGCTGGGCTTTGAGTTCCTGCGCGACGTTGCGCCGGGTGAAGCGGTGTATATCACCGAAAAAGGTCAGTTGTTCACCCGTATGTGTGCCGAGAACCCGCAGTACAATCCGTGCCTGTTCGAATACGTGTATTTCGCGCGTCCGGATTCCTTCATCGATAAAATTTCCGTCTACAGCGCCCGTGTTCGTATGGGTGAAAAGCTGGGCGCGAAAATTGCCCGTGAATGGGAAGACCTGGATATTGACGTGGTGATCCCGATCCCGGAAACCTCCTGCGATATCGCGCTGGAAATCGCCCGCATCCTGGATAAACCGTACCGTCAGGGATTTGTGAAAAACCGCTATGTCGGCCGTACCTTTATCATGCCGGGCCAGCAGGAACGCCGTAAATCTGTACGCCGTAAACTGAATGCTAACCGCGCTGAATTCCGTGATAAAAACGTGTTGCTGGTGGATGACTCCATCGTGCGTGGCACCACCTCTCAACAGATTGTTGAGATGGCGCGTGAAGCCGGAGCACGACGTGTTTATCTGGCGTCTGCGGCGCCGGAAATTCGTTTCCCGAACGTGTACGGTATCGATATGCCAAGCGCGAACGAGCTGATTGCCCATGGCCGTGAAGTCAGTGAAATCAACCAGATAATTGGTGCTGATGCCTTGATCTTCCAGGATCTGAGCGACCTGATCGCCGCAGTGAAAGAAGACAATATGGATATCGAGAAATTCGAATGTTCAGTTTTCGATGGTGTTTACGTCACCAAAGACGTTGACCAGAACTATCTGGAATACCTCGAAGCCCTGCGCAATGACGACGCTCAGGCGTTGCGTGGCCAGCAGGAAGCTGAAAACCTTGAGATGCACAACGAAGGCTGATTAGCCGGTTGCTGACATCCGCATAAACGCGCCCCTCCGGTGAACACCAGGCGGGCGCGTTTTTTTATGCCTGAATTTATGTCAGTATTGGCACCACCGGGTCCGGGTTCATTTTTCTAAGGCAGTGTTCATGAAACGACTTATCGTCGGTATTTCCGGCGCCAGCGGCGCAATCTATGGTGTCAGGCTCTTGCAGGTATTGCAGAGCGTACCTGATATCGAAACACATCTGGTGATGAGCAATGCGGCCCGCCAGACGATGACACTGGAAACCGATCTCACACTACGCGACGTTCATGCGCTGGCCGATGTGGTGCATGATTCCCGCGATATCGCGGCCAGCATTTCTTCCGGTTCTTTTAAAACTGCCGGAATGGTGATTTTGCCCTGCTCGATCAAAACGCTTTCCGGCATCGTAAACAGTTACACCGACGGTTTGCTGACCCGTGCAGCCGACGTGGTGTTGAAAGAGCGCCGCCGTCTGGTGTTGTGTGTGCGTGAAACGCCGCTGCATCTCGGCCATTTACGGCTGATGACCCAGGCCGCTGAACTGGGTGCTGTCATTATGCCGCCGGTTCCGGCGTTTTATCATCGTCCGGCCTCGGTGGAAGATATCATCGATCAGACGGTAAACCGGGTGATTGATCAGTTTGATATCGAACTGCCGGAAGACTTATTTGTTCGATGGCAGGGCAGTCGTTAAACTTTCACGTCCCAATACGCACTCATTTCGCGCACTTCAGTTACATTGCACCAACAATGATCACAATTTGATTCATTGGGGTGCAGTGTTAAACCTCCCTTCAGCTATCCTTCCCTCAGACCTTTGAAAACTTTCATTATCCCGATGCTTTTTTGACCGGTTTTCACTCTCTCGCTGCGGAAAGTCGCGATGCGGAGAAACGGCACGAAAAGTGCATGAGAAAATCTGGCAAAAAGCCATTTGCATCGTTCAGCAAACTATAAAAAGACGTTCATTCACGCACACACAACCACAACAGATGAATAATCACTGAGGCTAATGTATGAAAAAGTTGTTCAAGGTTCTCCCGCTGGTTATGGTCTTAGCCAGTGCAGGTAGTGCATTTGCTGCCGTGCCTAAAGCAATTAATATCGGTACTGATCCGACTTACGCCCCATTTGAATCAAAAGACTCCAGCGGCAAGCTGGTTGGTTTTGATATCGACCTGGCCAACGAGATGTGCAAACGTGCAGCCATTAAATGCACTTACGTTGAAAGTGATTTTGATGCGCTGATCCCGTCCCTGAAAGCGAAAAAGATTGATGCGATTATTTCCTCATTATCCATCACTGAAAAACGCCAGCAGGAAATTGATTTCACAGAGAAACTTTACGCCGCTAACGCCCGTCTGATCGCGCCTAAAGGTTCTAAAGTTCTGCCTACTCTGGATGCGCTGAAAGGTAAAAATGTCGGCGTTCTGCAGGGTTCCACTCAGGAAGCTTATGCCAACGCGATGTGGCAGCCAAAAGGCATCAACGTAGTCGCTTACCAGAACCAGGATCTGATTTATGCGGATCTGGCTTCCGGTCGTCTTGACGCGGCATTCCAGGATGAAGTGGCAGGCAGCGAAGGCTTCCTGAAACAGGCTGCAGGTAAAGATTACGCGTTTGCTGGCCCGTCAGTTAAAGACGATAAATTCTTCGGCGTGGGCACCGGCATGGGTCTGCGTAAGACGGATACTGACCTGAAAGACGCACTGAATAAGGCATTTGACAGCATGCGTAAAGACGGGACTTACGACAAACTGGCGAAAAAATACTTCGACTTTGATGTTTACGGCGGCTGATACGCGTCGTGAGATGTGCCAAAGGGGGCGGTGTGCCGCTCCCTGCGGTTCTGACGCTGGCCGTCTTTTTGTCTGCGCAGGGATCCACTAAAGACAGGAAAAAACCATGCTGTATGGGTATTCCCAGGTAATTATCCAGGGCACGTTAGTGACACTGGAGCTGGCGATTTCGTCAGTCATTCTGGCGCTGGTGATAGGGTTAATCGGCGCGGGCGGGAAACTGTCAAAGAACCGGATCGTGTCTGGTTTTTTTGGTTGCTACACCACGCTTATTCGCGGCGTACCTGATCTGGTATTAATGTTATTGATTTTCTACGGGTTGCAGATTGCGCTTAACAGCGTCACCGAATCACTGGGATTGACGCAAATTGATATCGATCCGATGAGCGCCGGTATTATCACGCTGGGCTTTATCTACGGGGCTTATTTCACTGAGACGTTCCGTGGTGCGTTTATGGCGGTCCCGCGTGGACAAATCGAAGCTGCGACGGCTTTCGGGTTCAGCGGTTCACAGATTTTCCGACGAATTTTATTTCCGGCCATGATGCGCTTTGCACTGCCGGGTATTGCCAACAACTGGCAGGTTATTCTCAAAGCCACCGCGCTGGTGTCATTGCTGGGTCTGAATGATGTGGTCAAAGCCACGCAACTGGCCGGGAAAGGCACTTATCAGCCGTTCTATTTTGCGATTGTGGCGGGAGTGGTTTATCTGATTTTCACCACGCTGTCGAACGGCGTGCTGGTATGGCTTGATCGCCGTTATTCGCTGGGTGTGAAGAGGGCTGATCTATGATCGAAATTTTACAACAGTACGGTATGTCTCTGCTCTACAGCGATGGCTACCGTTTTACCGGTCTGGCGATCACCTTGTGGTTACTGATCAGCTCCGTGGTGATAGGCGGATTACTGGCGGTGCCGATGGCGGTGGGGCGCGTGTCTTCTAACAAATTCCTGCGTTATCCGATCTGGCTGTACACCTATATTTTCCGCGGAACGCCGCTGTATGTTCAGTTGCTGGTGTTTTATTCGGGGATGTACAGCCTGGAAATCGTGCGTGGTACCGACTTCCTCAATGCCTTCTTCCGCAGCGGGCTTAACTGTACGATTCTGGCGCTGACGCTCAACACCTGTGCCTACACCACCGAGATTTTTGCCGGTGCTATCCGCGCAGTACCGCACGGCGAAATCGAAGCGGCCAATGCCTACGGTTTCTCACGCTTTAAACTGTACACCTGCATTATTTTGCCGTCGGCATTACGTACGGCGCTGCCTGCTTACAGTAATGAAGTCATTCTGATGTTGCACTCCACCGCGCTGGCATTTACCGCCACGGTACCGGACGTGCTGAAAATCGCCCGCGACATCAACTCGGCGACGTATCAGCCGTTTTATGCTTTCGGGATTGCAGCAGTGATTTATCTTTGTGTTTCTTTTGTCCTGATCGGGCTGTTCCGCAAGGCGGAAAAACGCTGGCTGGCTCACGTAAAGCCCCAAGCTCATTAATAAGAATTATTTTTGCGGAATAACTTTATGCCAGAAAACAAATTAGCGGTTCTCGATCTCCACAAGCGCTATGGCGACCACGAAGTGCTGAAAGGTGTTTCGTTGTCGGCCAATGCGGGTGATGTGATCAGTATTATCGGTTCATCAGGTTCCGGAAAAAGTACCTTCCTGCGCTGCATTAACTTCCTCGAGAAACCAAGCGAAGGCTCGATCAGCGTTAATAATCAGGATATCCGCATGGTGCGCGACACCGACGGTCAGCTGAAAGTGTTTGATAAGAAGCAACTGCAACTGCTGCGTACCAAACTGACGATGGTGTTCCAGCATTTCAACCTGTGGAGCCACATGACGGTGCTGGAAAACGTCATGGAAGCGCCGGTGCAGGTGCTGGGGCTGAGCAAAGCCGAAGCACGTGAACGTGCGGTGAAATACCTCGATAAAGTGGGCATCGACGCCCGTGCACAAGGTAAATATCCGGTGAACTTGTCAGGCGGTCAGCAACAGCGTGTGTCTATTGCCCGCGCGCTGGCGATGGAACCGGAAGTGCTGCTGTTTGATGAGCCGACTTCCGCGCTGGATCCTGAACTGGTCGGCGAGGTGCTGCGTATCATGCAAAAGCTGGCGGAAGAGGGAAAAACCATGGTGGTGGTAACGCATGAGATGGAGTTTGCCCGTCATGTCTCCAGCCATGTCATCTTCCTGCATCAGGGTGTGATTGAAGAGCAGGGCGATCCTGCTGAAGTCTTTGGCAATCCGAAAAGCGCCCGTCTGCAACAGTTCCTGTCAGGTGCATTGAAGTAACAAAAACTCCCTCCCCCTTCGCAGGGGGAGGAGCAAGATAAAAAGCGAGTCGAATTAATCTTTCGCAGCCAGCAGGCACAGCTGAACGGTCAGTTCATAGGACTTCACAAACGAATTCACCGGCAGGAACTCAAACTTCGAGTGGAAATTGTGCGCGCCGGTAAAGTAGTTCGGCGTCAGTAATCCTTTGGCCGATAATGCTGCGCCGTCGGTGCCGCCACGCATCGGGATCACTTTCGGCTCCACGCCAATTTCTTTCAGGCCGGCAAAGATCAGGTCGATCGCCCGGCGATCTTCGCCGATGGCGCTGCTGATATTGCTGTAGGTATCGCTGATCTCAACTGAGACTTTTGCGGTCGGATACTGCGCGGCTATCTCTTTCGCCACATCCTGAATTTTCTGCTTACGGGCGGCAAAACTGGCGCTGTCGAAATCGCGAATAGAAGCTTTCAGTTCCGCGCCTTGCTGCGAAGCGCTCATGCCGTTGAACCAGATATAACCTTCCCGGCCTTCAGTGTTTTCAGGGGTTTCAGCGCGGTCAAAATGACTGATGAAATCCTGCGCCATCAGCAGCGGATTCACCAGCACGCCTTTGGCCGACATCGGATGCGCTGTCACGCCGGTGAAGGTAATTTCTGCCGCTGCCGCATTGAAGTTTTCATACACCACTTCGCCGAGTTCGCAGCAGTCGATGGTGTAAGCAAAATCGACATCAAAGCGGGCGAGATCCAACGCCTTGGCACCGCGCAGACCAATTTCTTCGTCAGGCACAAACGCCACCACGATATCGCCGTATTCCTGCTCAGCCGTCAGGTTTTCCAGCAATGTCATCACCACCGTCACTGCCGCTTTATTATCCGCACCCAGCACACTGGTGCCGTCGCTGAAAATAATATCCTCACCTTTGTAAGGCAAGATTTCCGGGCGTTCCGCAGGGCGCAGCCAGATATCCAGCGCCTTGTTCAGACACACATCCTCACCGGTAAAACGCAATGTCTGCGGATGAATATCCGGGCGCAGGCCGACATCCACGGTATCGATATGCGTGATAAAACCGATACGCGGCCCCCCTTTTTTGGTGCCGGATTTGACTGCCGTCACGGTGGCATATTCATCGATCTGAATATTTTCCAGACCCAGCTGATGCAGTTCTTCAGCCAGCAACCGCGCCATGTCGTGCTGGCCCGGCGTGCTGGGTAAGGTCGTCGCGCTGGCATCACTTTGTGATGTCACGGAGAGATAGCGGTAGAAGCGTTCGGTAAGCTGTGTTGCGATTGTTGTCGACATCTTAACCTCTGAATGTGCGCAAATATTGTTCCCTGTTATAAGATTTTCATATATAACAAAGTATTACTACGTGTTATCCAGATGTTAATCTGTTTTTGCTTTAGGTTCCACGATGAAGAAGATCTAAACACTCTCCGGACAGGGAAAATAGGGAAAAGAATGAAACACAACATCTTAAAAATAAGCACAGGTTTACTGGCGTTAACTATCACCAGCGGCGTTTGTGCTAAAACGCTGGTTTACTGCTCCGAAGGCTCGCCTGAGCAATTCAACCCGCAACTTTATACATCGGGCACTTCCGTGGATGCCAGCGCTGCGCCAATTTATAACCGTCTGGTGGATTTCAAAATCGGTACTACAGAACTGGTGCCGAGTCTGGCGGAAAGCTGGGAGGTCAGCGCAGACGGTAAAACCTATACCTTCCACCTGCGTAAAGGCGTGAAATTCCAGAGCAGCAAGTTGTTCAAACCCACCCGCGACTTCAACGCTGACGACGTGATCTTCTCGTTCATGCGCCAGAAAGACGAGAATAACCCTTATCATAAAATTTCCGGCGGCACTTACCTTAACTTCGACAGCTTGAAAATGGGCGATCTTATCGGCAGCATTGATAAGGTGGATGATTACACGGTGCGCTTTAACCTGACACGTCCCGAAGCGCCGTTCGTGGCCGATCTGGCGTGGTATTTTGCTTCCATCCTCTCGGCGGAATATGCCGATCAGATGCTTAAAGCCGGTACACCGGAAAAATTGGATCAGGATCCGATTGGGACCGGGCCGTTTGAGCTGGTGCAGTACCAGAAAGATACGCGTCTGCTGTACAAAGCGTTCCCGGATTACTGGCAGGGCAAATCCAAAATTGACCGTCTGGTGTATACCATTACGCCTGACGCCTCAATGCGCCTCGCCAAACTCGAGAAAAACGAATGCCAGGTGATGCCGTTCCCGAATCCGGCTGATCTGGATCGTATGCGCGCCAATAAAGACATCAACCTGATGAGCAAGGCTGGCCTGAACACGGGTTTCCTGTCGTTCAATACGCAGAAAGCGCCGCTGGATAATGTGAAAGTGCGTCAGGCGCTGACCATGGCCATTAACAAACCACAGATCATTGAAGCGGTGTTCCACGGTACGGGAACCGTCGCGAAAACGCTGCTGCCTACGGGGGTCTGGAGTTACAACGACAAACTGGTGGATTACGATTACTCACCGGAGAAAGCCAAAGCTCTTCTGGCCGAAGCCGGGATGCCGAACGGTTTTGATATCGATTTATGGGCGATGCCGGTACAGCGTCCGTATAACCCGAACGCCCGGCGTATGGCGGAAATGATCCAGGCGGACTGGGCAAAAATTGGCGTGAAAGCGCATATCGTCAGTTACGAATGGGGTGAATACCAGACCCGTATCCGTAACGGCGAACATATGGCAGCGCTGATGGGCTGGACAACGGCGAACGGTGACCCGGATAACTTCTTTGGTCCGCTGTTTACCTGTAATGCCGCGAAGGGCGGTTCGAACTCAGCGAAATGGTGTTACGCGCCGTTTGACCAGTTGATCACCGAAGCGAAAGAAACCACCGATCATGCGAAACGTGTGGCGCTTTACGAGCAGGCCCAGCAGATGATGCACGATCAGGCACCGGCGGTGATGATCGCCCACTCGACCATTTTCGAACCGGTACGCAAAGAAGTGACCGGTTATGAAGTGGACCCGTTTGGGAAACATGTGTTTTATCAGGTGGATGTGAAGGAGTAGAACCTGAGGGGGGGAAATTGAATTGTGAAAGTTTCGGTTTCTCAATAACAGTTCTCACACGAGATATTTCGCCGAAACCGAGCAGAGGGGAAAGGCTTTTCCCCTCTGCACTCCCCTCGCTTTTTCACTGCGCGCTGTCGCTGGAACGAAGGACATGTTCTGATCGTTCTGAGTGTGGCGCAAAATGTCATCGCTCCGCGATTCCCTCATTTCAGGCTTCGAGCCATAGGTCTCGAACCGTTCATTCGGTGCCATTTTTGAGCACGCCAATCAACATTTCTAAAAGATAAAACCTCTCTGTTTTTGAATTTAAGAACGTGCGGGCGATTCAGAAATCTTGCTGAACGGAGCGGCCTGAAGACCAAGGCTTCAGGACCGAGAGAAGGCACCGCGCAGCGGCAAGATTTCCAGCCTGTCGCAGTGATAGCTGAAACATAGCCAGCGAGCGAAGCGCTTGTTGAAAAAGCGAGGAGGAATCCAAAGGAGGAAAAGCACTTTCCTCCTTTGGGCGGTTTCGGTGCAGAAAGTTAAGTAATCTCAGTTATTGAGAAACCGAAACATCCCCCCGATCAGTTTTTAAAAAGCGCCAGTACCGCGCCATTGTACCTATGAGACCCCAATCTGGTTGAGCAGGGTGAAGGGCTGCAAGACCCTTCATCCCAGCAAATCCTCCAGCGTTTCCTTTAACTCCTGATGCTTAAAAATAAACCCTGCTGCTTCCAGCCGGCGCGGCACTGCCCGCTGACCACCCAGCACTAATACAGCTGATTCGCCCATCAGCAAGCGCACCACAGGCGCGGGTGCCCGCATAAACGCCGGGCGGTGCAATACTTCGCCGAGCAGGGCACTGAATTGCTCGTTGCGCGCCGGATACGGCGACACCATATTGAACGGGCCGGAAAGTGTTTCGTGTTCCAGCAAGAACAGAATCCCGTCAATAATGTCGTTGATGTGGATCCATGGCATGTATTGCTGACCATCACCGAGCGGGCCACCGAGACCGGCGCGGTAGGGCAGAACTATTTTGGCCAGCGCACCGCCTTTTTCAGCCAGTACGATGCCGGTGCGCAGCAAACAAACACGCGTCGCCGCGCTTTGTGCTGACATCGCCAGTGCTTCCCAGCGGGCACACAATTGCCAGGTAAACTGCTTGTTAGGCGGCTCATCTTCAGGCACCAGAGCCTGGCCCTGATCGCCGTAATAGCCGACCGCCGAACCGGAGATAAACACGGCAGGGGGCTTTTCACTGGCGTTAATCAGCGTTGCCAGCTTTTCTGTCAGCTTCCAGCGGCTCTCGCATAACAACGCTTTGTGTTCTTTGGTCCAGCGTTTGTCGGCAATGGGTTCACCGGCAAGGTTAATTACGGCATCGAAACCGTCGAGCGAGGTTTTTCCTTCCAGCGTTTCCCAGACGGAAACCTGCGACCCGAGTATTTTCGCCGCGCGTTCAGGGGCACGGCTCAGGGCGGTGATCTGATGAGATTGCTCAAGAAGCCGTTCGGTCAATTTTCTTCCGATGAGGCCGGTGGCGCCGGTAATCAAGATCTTCATATCGGGATCCTTAACTGTCTGAATACGCGGATGAACTGTCTTTAATCATAGATGAGTCATCGCAATTAACTCGCGATATGGAGCACAGTTAAGGGTTTTTTATTCTGAGATATTCAGAACGCCTCCGGCAGGCTGAAGGGGCTTACTGAACCTGCGCCAGCGCGTAGGCTTTTTGTGTCGCCGGGCGGCTTTTAACCCGTTCGAACCAGTTGCGTACGGCAGGGTATCCAGCCAGATCAATACGCTGGCGTTCATGAGCCGCGACCCACGGATAAGTGGCCATGTCGGCGATACTGTAATTCTCCCCGGCGATATAGGCATTTTTCTCTAACTGGCGGTTCAGCACGCCATACAGACGCTGAGTTTCCTGTAAATAACGCTCAATGGCGTAAGGCACCGGCTGCGGCGCATAATGCGTAAAATGGTGGTTCTGACCCAGCATCGGGCCAAATCCGGCAACCTGCCAGGTCAGCCATTCCAGTGTCACTGTGCGCTCACGCAACTCTTTGCTGAGAAATTTTCCGGTTTTTTCTGCCAGATATTGCAAAATTGCGCCAGACTCAAAAATACTGACCGGTGTGCCGCCGTCAACGGGCTGACTGTCGACAATGGCCGGGATTTTGTTGTTGGGTGAAATGGCGAGGAATTCAGGTTTGAATTGCTCCCCTGCGCTGATATCAATACGGTGGAGCCGGTATTGCAGGCCACTCTCTTCAAGAAAAAGAGAAACTTTATGGCCATTCGGTGTTGGTGCGTAATAAAGATCGATCATATTGCCTCCTGCGTTGTTTTAATCACTCTCCGCGAATGGCGGGGCGGGATGCGCTAATGTGGAACGGGTAATCACAAGCTTCTTATCCGATTTAGTAGGGTATCATAATGCAGATGTTTAGAAGTCTATGTCGGACTTGTCTGATGGCGAACTTTGCGGGGTAACATAGCTTTTAGGTTGCATCAACGCATCCATAGCTATTGAAGCCACCCAGCAGACCCAGATAGAATCTCCGGACATTATCGACGTGTTGCAAAATCACAGCGCACAGACTTATTGCGCACAGACCAGCGCTTAAAAGAGAAGGTTCCAGCGGATGTCAGAACAAGAGCAAAACATCAGTACGGATGAGTGGGTTGATATCGTCAACGAAGACAACGAGGTCATTGCCCAGGCCAGCCGACAACAAATGCGTGCTCAGGTCCTGCGTCATCGTGCCAGCTATATTGTGGTTCATGATGGAATGGGGAATATTTTGGTTCAGCGTCGGACTGAAACCAAAGATTTCTATCCGGGCTGGCTCGATGCAACGGCCGGTGGTGTGGTGCAAAGCGGTGAAAATATACTTGATTCAGCTCGCCGTGAAGCCGAGGAAGAGCTGGGTATTGCCGGTGTGCCGTTTGCAGAGCACGGTCAGTTCTACTTTGAAGAAGAGAACAAATGTCGCGTATGGGGGGCATTGTTTAGCTGTGTATCCCATGGCCCGTTTGCCCTGCAGGAAGAAGAAATTGATGCCGTCCGCTGGATGACACCGGAAGAAATCACTGCGCGTTGTGATGAATTTACGCCGGACTCCCTGAAAGCACTTTCTCTGTGGATGACGCGAAACAATGAGAAAGAACACGGTAAGCCGCTGACCCGTGAAGCCGCAGCCCCTGTGGCGGATGCGTCTGTTCCAGGTAATAAAGAAAACGATGAAGAAGAATCGTCAGCGAAAGATGATATCTGAATCACATCACGGGCGAACGCATATCGCCCGTTCTCTTTTTAGCAACTCTCCCGCTTGCACAACGACGAAGCGATCGTCACTTCTTCCCATTCCTCGTCATTAATCCTCGCCAGCAATGCCTGGGCGGCGCGCACCCCGATTTCTTTATGCGGAATAGCAATAGTGGTCAGCGGCGGCTGGCATACTTTACTGACATCGGCATTGCCGAAGCCGACCACGGCAAGTTCATCTGGCACTTTGATGCGTCTGCGCTGGCATTCATACAGTGCGCCACAGGCGAGATCGTCGGAAACACACACCAGCGCGTCAATTTCCGGCCAGGCAAGCAGGAACTCCGGCAGTTGCTGAGCGCCGGTGGAAAAGCTGGCAGGCTCGGCGGCGTTTATCACCCGGTGCGGGGACATGTGCGCTTTCAACATGGCCTTACGCCAACCCTGAAGGTGCTGCTGGAAAATCCACTGTTCCTGATTGGCACACAGCATGCCAATATTCTGATATCCCTTCGCCACCACCGTCTGGGTCAACTGAAACATCGCCTCGACATAATCAATGCCGATATTCATGTCGATTGGCGAAGTGGTCAGCGCACCGATTTCCAGCACCGGGATGGTCAGGTTATCCAGCCATTGACGTACATTGGCGGAGTGTTCAACGGACAGTAAAATCGCCGCCGCCAGATTGTAGGAAAGCAACGTTTCCAGCAGTTTTTCTTCCCGCTCAATACGATGTTGAGATTCCGCCAGCATGATCTGATAACCGGCCGGTTGCAGCACTTTCTGTAGCCCGGCAAACATCTCGGCGCAGCCCGCTTCGGAAAGGCTCGGCACAATCATCGCAATGGTATTTGAGGAGGCGGAAGCCAGGGAACTGGCGGCCTGGTTGGGCAGATATCCCAGCTGACTGACCGCTTCTTCGATCTTCTCCCGTAGCTTATCGGAGACCTGTTCGGGTGTGCGCAGCGCACGGGAAACAGTCATGCTGCCCACGCCCGCCAGTTGCGCGACATCAGCCAGCGTCACTCTTCCGGTACTGCGTCTTTTCTTGTTAATGGACATTCACGATCCTGACCTTAACTGCGCATCTTGCGCAAAATGTATACCCACAGGTATAGCGAAAAAAGCGGGCCGCAGCAGGACCGGTAAATCGGGAACCACGGCAGAATTCGGTAAATTATCGGCAATTTCCCGACAAAGTATACCGTTATTTATGCGATCCACGGGACGGCGATACCGCTGTGTGATTATTTTTGATAGCGCTATCACAGATCTCAATGATAGAAGTTTGGTAGCGCTATCTTTGAGATCTGTATCACAGATGTTAACGCTACCGCTGAAGTAGAGTCTGGATCGTTGGTGCGGTCTGGGGGAAATTTGACCGGCCATCTTTAAAAATAAAAACGGAGCATCACTATGCTGAATGATTGGCTGACATCTGAACGAATTCAGATCAGAACGGATATCACGGACTGGCGGCAGGCAGTGGAAGTGAGCGCTGAGCCACTGCTGAAAGAAGGGACAATTACCCCGGATTACCTGACGGCTATTTTTGCTCAACGGGAAAAACTGGGGCCGTATTTTGTTCTGGCGCCGGGCATTGCGATGCCACACGCCAGACCAGAAGAAGGGGCGAACGGGTTGGGACTCTCGTTGCTGACGCTGCCGCACGGCGTGGCGTTTAATTCAGAGGATAACGATCCGGTGTATACCGTGGTGATGTTATCGGCAGCAGATAAGCACAGCCATATTGAACTGATTTCTGAACTGGCAGAATTATTTTCCAGTGAAGAAGATATGCAGAAAATACATCAGGCAAAAACCATCAGAGAAATTCAGGACGTTATATCCCGCTATTAATTTGACTTAATATTGTAAAGGGAGTGCGACTTAAATCTAAGGGTATTCTGACCATTCATATGCATTAACATGTGCAGATGGAGTACGGTTCTACATATTTTAATCGTTTAAAAAACAGATAAAGGACAAGTGGATAATATGAAAATCATGGCGATTTGTGGTTCCGGTTTAGGCAGCAGCTTTATGGTTGAAATGAACATCAAGAAAGTCCTGAAGAAACTCAATATTCAGGCAGATGTTCAGCACTCTGATTTGTCCTCAGCCATTCCGGGTGAAGCCGACCTGTTCGTGATGGCAAAGGACATCGCTGCCAGTGCCAGCATTCCTGAAAACCAGTTAGTGGTGATTACCAACATCATTGATATTAATGAACTAGAAACAAAACTGATTGCTCACTTTGAAAAACATCCAGTGTCCTGACCGGCACTGAATAACCCTACAAATAAAACAAATAGACAAACGAGGTGGATATGTTTATCCAGGAAACGCTCAAGTTTGTGGTCGATATATTAAAAGTGCCTTCCATACTGGTGGGGCTCATCGCATTAATCGGTCTGGTGGCACAAAAGAAAAACTTTTCTGATGTGGTGAAAGGCACGGTTAAAACAATACTTGGCTTTTTAGTATTGGGCGGTGGTGCAACAGTATTAGTTGGCTCATTAAATCCTTTAGGCGGTATGTTTGAACACGCCTTTAATATCCAGGGTATTATTCCTAATAACGAAGCGATTGTTTCCATCGCGCTGGAGAAATTCGGTGCACCGACAGCGTTAATTATGGCGTTTGGTATGGTGGCAAACCTGATCGTGGCCCGTTTCACCCGTCTTAAATATGTGTTTCTGACCGGTCATCACACATTTTATATGGCCTGTATGATCAGCGTTATTCTGACGGTGGCCGGTTTTGAAGGTGTTTCACTGGTGTTCACCGGTTCCCTGACGCTGGGCCTTATCATGGCGTTCTTCCCGGCGCTGGCGCAACGTTACATGCGTAAAATTACCGGCAGCGACGACGTGGCATTTGGTCATTTCGGCACCATTGGTTACGTCTTATCGGGCTGGATCGGCAGTAAAGTTGGCAAAGGTTCACGTTCTACGGAAGAAATGAATCTGCCGAAAAACCTCAGTTTCCTGCGCGACAGTTCCATCTCAATCTCACTCACCATGATTATTATTTATCTGATTATGGCGGTGTTCGCGGGTCAGGTCTTTGTTGAGGCGACCTACAGTGCAGGCCAGAACTACCTGGTGTACGCCATCATCATGGCAATTACCTTTGCGGCGGGTGTGTTCATCATTTTGCAGGGTGTGCGTCTGATCCTGGCGGAAATCGTTCCGGCATTCGTCGGCTTCTCCGAGAAACTGGTGCCTAATGCCCGTCCGGCGCTGGATTGTCCGGTGGTGTATCCGTACGCGCCGAATGCGGTGCTGATCGGTTTCCTGTTCAGCTTCCTTGGCGGTCTGGTGGGACTGTTCCTGTTAGGGCAAATGCATCTGGTGCTGATCCTGCCGGGCGTGGTGCCACACTTCTTCACTGGTGCGACGGCAGGTGTGTTCGGTAATGCGACCGGCGGGCGTCGCGGGGCAATGATCGGTGCGTTTGCCAACGGCGTGCTGATTACCTTCCTGCCGGTTCTGCTGTTGCCAGTACTGGGCGCGCTGGGCTTTGCGAATGCCACCTTCTCTGATGCGGACTTCGGCGTTATCGGCATCCTGCTGGGTAATCTGGCTCGCTTTATGTCGAAGGAAGGCATCATGGCGCTGATTGTCGGTATCTTCGCGGTACTGGTTGCCTGGAACTATCTCGGCAAAAAACCGGCGGCTGAGAAAGAAATCACTGAAAAGTAATTCCCTGCACCACTACGTTTTTTAACTCCATCCGGGAAACACTGTCCTGCCTGTTAGAAATAACAGGCCAGGATAAGTGCTCATTAAAATAAGGACCAATGAAGATGAAAGATGTCCAGGAGGTTCGTGATCTGGCCCGCCATATCCGTATCGAGACGCTAAAAATGCTGACCGGTTTAGGATTCGGGCACTATGGCGGCAGCATGTCCGTGGTGGAAACGCTGGCCGTGTTGTATGGCGATGTGATGCGCATCGACCCGAAAAAACCAGACTGGCAGGAACGTGATTATTTCGTGCTGTCCAAAGGCCATGCTGGTCCGGCGTTGTATGCCACGCTGGCACTGAAAGGTTATTTCCCGGTCAGCGAATTACACACCCTCAACCAGAATGGCACAAAGCTGCCGAGCCATCCGGACCGGCTGCGGACCACCGGCGTGGATGCCACCACCGGCTCGCTGGGACAAGGCGTTTCCATTGCGGCGGGCATGGCACTTTCGCATAAGCTGGCTGGTCGCAGCAACCGCGTCTTCTGCATTCTTGGCGACGGTGAGTTGAACGAGGGCCAGTGCTGGGAAGCCTTCCAGTTTATTGCGCACCACAATCTGCATAACCTGACACTGTTCATCGATTACAACAAACAGCAACTCGATGGCACGCTGGATGAAGTGATTAAGCCATTCGATCTGGCCGGAAAATTCAGTGCGTTCGGGTTTGATGTAGAGACCATTAAAGGCGATGACATTGTAGCTATCAGCGAGGCGGTCACGCCGGTTCGTCACGCCGAGCAGCGTCCTCTGGTGGTGATCCTCGACAGCATCAAAGGGCAGGGCGTGAAGTATCTCGAGCAACTGGCGAACTCACATCACCTGCGTTTAACGCCGGATGTGAAACTGGAAATCGAAAATGCTATCGCTGAGCTGGAGGCCACTCATGTTTGAAGTTTCTCTTGAATTGCAAAAAGACGCAGTAGAAATGCGTAAAGTTTACGCCAATACCGTGCGTGAAAAGATTGTAGAGAATACGCCGATTATCGCGCTGGAAGCCGATCTGATGAGCTCGATGGCGATGGACGGCGTTCATAAAGATCATCCAGATCACGTGATTAACTGCGGCATCATGGAAGCGAATGTCATCGGTGTTGCCGCCGGGCTATCGCTGACCGGTCGCGTGCCGTTTGTGCATACTTTTACCGCCTTTGCCAGCCGCCGCTGTTTCGATCAGCTGTTTATGTCTCTGGATTACCAGAAGAATAACGTCAAAATCATTGCGTCAGATGCGGGCGTCAGCGCCTGTCATAACGGCGGCACGCATATGTCGTTCGAAGATATGGGCATTGTGCGCGGGCTGGCGAGTTCGGTGGTGATGGAAGTCACCGACGCCGTGATGTTCCGCAATATTTTGCTGCAACTGATGGATTTAAAAGGTTTCTACTGGGTGCGTACCATTCGCAAACAGGCTACGCAGGTTTACAAGGAAGGCTCGACGTTTACCATCGGCAAGGCCAATGTGCTGCGCGATGGCACAGACGTGACGCTGATTGCTAACGGGATTATGGTGGCGGAAGCGCTGAGAGCGGCGCAAATGCTGGAACGCGAAGGGGTCAGTGCGGCAGTCATCGACATGTTTACCCTCAAGCCAATTGATAAAGATGTCATCATCAAATACGCCACGAAAACCGGCAAAATTGTGACCTGTGAAAACCACAGTATTCATAACGGACTGGGATCGGCGGTGGCGGAAGTGCTGGTGGAAAACCAGCCGGTGCCGATGCGCCGGGTTGGTGTCAAAGAGCGTTACGGACAGGTGGGCACCCAGGAGTTTTTACAGCAGGAATATGGCCTGACGGCTGAACATATTCTGGAAGCAGCAAAAACACTGCTCTGAATCTTTATCGATCAGCCATGAAGCGATCCGCAAAAAAGACCAAAAAAAACGCCGGACTCAAAAAGCCCGGCGTCTTGCGTTCAGAGGGTTTGGCTTATTTGGCCGCAACCGCTGCTTCTGCCTGAGCAGACTGAATCGCAGTCAGTGCAATGGTGTAGACGATATCGTCAACCAGTGCGCCACGCGACAGGTCATTAACCGGTTTACGCATACCCTGCAGCATCGGCCCGATAGAGACCAGATCCGCAGAACGTTGTACCGCTTTGTACGTGGTGTTACCGGTATTCAGGTCAGGGAAGATGAACACGGTCGCTTTACCCGCAACCGGCGAGTTTGGCGCTTTAGATTGTGCAACATCAGCCATGATCGCAGCATCATATTGCAGCGGGCCATCGATGATGAGATCCGGACGTTTTTCCTGGGCCAGACGGGTCGCTTCACGCACTTTCTCAACGTCGCTACCGGCGCCGGAGTTACCGGTTGAGTAGGAGATCATGGCAACGCGGGGTTCGATACCGAAGGCTGCAGCGGAGTCCGCAGACTGGATCGCGATTTCAGACAGCTGTTCAGCAGTAGGATCCGGATTGATCGCACAGTCGCCATAAACCAGAACCTGATCAGGCAGCAGCATGAAGAACACAGAGGAAACCAGTGAGCTGCCCGGCGCGGTTTTGATCAACTGTAATGGCGGGCGGATGGTGTTTGCGGTGGTGTGAACAGCACCGGAAACCAGACCGTCAACGTTACCTTGTTCCAGCATCAGGGTGCCGAGAACCACGTTGTCTTCCAGTTGTTCGCGCGCAACCACTTCGGTCATACCCTTGCTTTTACGCAGTTCAACCAGACGCGCCACGTATTCTTCACGGACAGCCACCGGATCAACGATTTCGATGCCTTTACCCAGCGTCACGCCCTGAGCTGCTGCAACGCGTTTGATCTCGTCAGGGTTACCCAACAGAACACATTCCGCGATACCACGTTCAGCACAAAGCGCTGCCGCTTTCACAGTGCGTGGCTCGTCGCCTTCCGGCAGAACGATACGTTTACCGGCTTTACGGGCCAGTTCGGTCAGCTGATAGCGGAATGCCGGAGGTGACAGACGGCGTGAGCGTTCAGAATGTGCGCTCAGGGAGTTGATCCAGTCAGCATTGATGTGAGAAGCCACGTACTGTTGCAGTTTCTCTACGCGCTGATGGTCATCTGCAGGCACTTCCAGATTGAAGCTTTGCAGGCTCAGGGAAGTCTGCCAGGTGTTGGTTTCTACCATGAAGACTGGCAGGCCTGTCTGGAATGCACGTTCGCACAGGCTGTTGATGCGGGCGTCGATTTCGTAGCCACCGGTCAGCAGGATAGCGCCGATTTCCACGCCATTCATGGCTGCCAGACAGGCTGAAACCAGCACGTCAGGACGGTCAGCGGAGGTCACCAGCAGGGAGCCAGGACGGAAATGCTCCAGCATATGCGGAATGCTGCGTGCGCAGAAAGTGACGGATTTCACGCGGCGGGTTTTGACGTCGCCTTCGTTGATGATACGTGCGTTCAGGTGCTTAGCCATGTCGATTGCGCGGGTGGCAATCAGCTCGAAGCTCCACGGAATGCAGCCCAGAACCGGCAGCGGGCTGTTAGCGAACAGCTGAGTCGGGTCGATATTTGCCACGCTGGCTTTGGTGGAATCATCAAAGATTTCAGACAGGTCAGGACGTGTACGCCCCTGCTCGTCAACCGGTGCATTCAGTTTGTTAATGATTACGCCGGTGATATTTTTGTTTTTGCTGCCACCGAAGCTGGAACGGGCCAGTTCGATACGTTCTTTGAGCTGCGCAGGAGAATCATTACCCAGCGCCAGAACGAAGACGATTTCTGCGTTCAGGGTTTTGGCAATTTCGTAGTTCAGCGCATTGGCGAACTGGTGTTTGCGGGTAGGCACTAAACCTTCAACCAGCACCACTTCGGCATCTTTGGTGTTTTCGTGATAACGCGCGATGATTTCTTCCATCAGCAAGTCTTGCTGGTTTGAGCTCAGCAAGGTTTCAACGTGGCTCATTTTCAGCGGTTCGGCTGCAGTCACGGTGGAGTTAGCGCGAATAATGGTCGTGGTTTGGTCAGGAGCATCTCCGCCAGTACGCGGCTGGGCGATAGGTTTGAAGATACTCAGGCTGACGCCTTTTTGTTCCATGGCACGGATCACACCCAGGCTGACACTGGTCAGACCGACACTGGTGCCTGTAGGGATCAACATAATTGTACGGGACACGGCTAAACCTCTTTAACGGTTGCCAGGCAGGGACATTCGCAGGTTTGTGCAGAGGGGATAATGATCAGCATAAGCGCGATGATTATCCTGCGCGGTGCGTCCAAACGGGCGGCGTTTGCCTATAAGTGAAAAATTGCCCGCATTACGCGGGCAGTCTTGAATCGAATTATGCAGTCAGACGCGCGGCGTCTTGTGCAATCACCAGCTCTTCGTTGGTTGGGATAACCAGAGCGGCGCGAGTGCCTTCTTTGTTGATCGCCCCGGATTTACCGAAACGGGCAGCCAGGTTACGTTCGTGATCCACTTCAAAGCCCAGCAGGCCTAATTTAGCCAGAGACAATTCGCGAACCATTGCGGCGTTTTCGCCGATACCGCCTGTGAATACGACGGCGTCCAGGCGGCCTTCCATCAGTGAAGTGTACGCACCGATGTATTTCGCCAGGCGGTGGCAGAAGACGTCCATGGCACGTCTGGCATCAGCTTTAGTGGTGTAGTTGTCTTCAACATAACGGCAGTCGCTGGTGACTTCAGTCAGGCCCAGCAGACCCGATTCTTTAGTCAGCATTTTGTTGATTTGATCAACGCTCATGCCCAGAGAATCGTGCAGGTGGAAGATAATTGCCGGGTCGATGTCACCGCTGCGGGTACCCATCACCAGACCTTCCAGCGGGGTCAGCCCCATGGAAGTATCCACACATTTACCGTTACGGATGGCACTGACAGAACCGCCGTTACCCAGGTGGCAAGTGATCAGATTCACTTCTTCCACGGGTTTGTTCAGCATTTTTGCGGCTTCCTGAGTCACGTAGAAGTGACTGGTGCCGTGTGCGCCATAACGACGGACATGGTGATCTTTATACAGGCTGTACGGCAGGGCGTAGAGGTATGATTCTTCTGGCATTGTCTGATGGAAAGCGGTGTCGAAAACGGCAACGTTTTTATCAGCCAGTTTAGGGAAAGATTTCAGTGCTTCATCAATACCGATCAGGTGAGCCGGGTTATGCAGCGGCGCAAACGGGATAGACTCTTTGATACCCTCGATGACAGCGTCGTTGATCAGCATTGATTTGGTCAGCTTCTCGCCGCCATGAACGATGCGGTGGCCGATTGCAACCAGTTCTGCGGACAGCTCAGGTTTTTTGCTCAGAATGTTATTAACGATGAATTTCAACGCTTCACTGTGTGCGGCGCCCGCACCTAAAGCGGCTTCTTCTTTGCCACCGTCCATTTTCCATTTAATGCGCGCTTCTGGCAGATGGAAACATTCGGCTAAACCTGAAATGTGTTCTTCGCCATTTGCAGCATCAATGATGGCAAACTTTAGGGAAGAACTACCACAGTTAAGAACCAGTACAAGCTTACTCGACATGGAAGTACCTATTTATTGTTGGTGCTGTTTAAAAAAAACAATACACGTGGTTAATAAATCGTCAGTCTGACATCAAGCGTAGCGCATAATGGCGGCGACAATTATGATTAACATCATGCCAGAGAGCCAAAACAGGCATGACGATGAAAAAGCTGAAGAATTGCCGGGCTTTGGTTTTTTTAAGCGTCCGGATGACAGAAATAAAGCGGTTTACTGCACCGCATATTTCGGTTTACGTATCTTCAGGGTGTTACTAATCAGCAAAAACACTAACAAAAAATACAATAATTAATTACAAATCCTCTCAGACCGAGGCACTATGGTTATTATGGGGGCGAAAGATTGCAATTCACCGCGTTTGCCCCAAGTTTATATTGATCTCGTTGCCTGAGAGGGTTGCGAGGCTGCGATAGAATACCGACAGGTGCCAGCAAAAACAAAATATATTTTATCGTGATAAACTCCAGTTTGTGTTTTACAACTATTTTTTAAATTTTACACGTGAAGTTGAGGTGCAAAGATGACGAGTAAGCCAACAGGCTCGGTAGGCTGGTTCCAGGTATTCCAGCGCGGGCAGCACTATATGAAGACATGGCCGTCAGATAAGCGCCTGGCTCCGATGTTTCCGGAGAACCGGATTTCTACTGCTACACGCTTCGCGGTACGCATCATGCCACCGGTTGCGGTCTTTACCCTGACGTGGCAAATCGCGCTCGGCGGACAACTCGGGCTGGCCGTCGCCACGGCAATTTTTGCCTGTAGCTTGCCGATGCAGGGACTGTGGTGGCTGGGTCGCCGTTCTCTGACGCCACTGCCGCCGGGATTACTCGGCTGGTTCCACGATGTACGCAATAAACTCACTGAATCCGGACTGGCGCTGGCGCCAGTTGAAGGCACGCCGACGTATCAGTCACTGGCTGACGTCCTTAAGCGCGCGTTCAAACAGCTGGACAAAACCTTTTTAGACGATCTGTAAGCCTGATTTCCCCGCTTACTGCGTCTGTCATCATCTATAGTCTTTCATAAGTCGCATTTCACCGGGGGAAAGTCTCCCCTGGTGATTATTTCAGATGAGATCCCGACCCAAATCAAAGAATGGTGTGCTTGCGATTTCGCAGAACTTTGCGCTATGCCATGCTTTGCTCATTATGCAGACATGAGGATTTTCACGATGGAAATGACGAACGCTCAACGCCTGATTTTGTCCAATCAATACAAGATGATGACCATGCTGGATCCCGATAACGCAGAACGCTATCGCCGGTTACAAACAGTGATCGAACGGGGTTTTGGTTTGCAAATGCGCGAGCTGGACAGAGATTTCGGCGAATTGCCGGAAGAAACCTGTCGCACAGTCATTAACATTATGGAAATGCATCATGCGATGCAGGTGTCGTGGACCAATTTAAAAGACACGCAAGACTTGGATCGCCGCCGAATTGATTTCCTGGGTTTTGATGCCGCAACGGAATCCCGTTATTTAAGCTATGTCCGCTTTATGGTGAACACCGAAGGACGTTACACTGATTTTGATGCAGGCACTCATGGGTTTAACTCGCAGACCAAAATGTGGGATAAATACCAGCGTATGTTGGCGGTCTGGCAGTCGTGCCCGCGTCAGTATCACCTGAGCGCGGTAGAGATCGCGCAAATTATCAATGCCTGATGTAAACACTTAAAGGAGTCGCCTGTGCTTTGTAAGGGTTTTTTGTTCGACCTTGATGGAACGTTAGTTGATTCATTACCTGCCGTTGAGCGTGCCTGGGTGAGCTGGGCGCTTAGCTGGGGTGTCAGCCCGCAGGATGTATTGGCGTTTATTCACGGTAAGCAGGCGATCACTTCTTTGCGTCATTTTATGGCGGGTGAAAGTGAAGAAACGATTCAAAAAGAGTTTCTCAAGCTGGAACAAATTGAAGCCACGGACACCGAGGGTGTCGCCGCTCTCCCGGGCGCACATTTGTTGTTGAGCGAACTCAATCGCCAGAATATTCCCTGGGCGATTGTGACTTCCGGATCAATGCCTGTTGCCAGTGCGCGCCATAAAGCGGCGCATTTGCCTGAACCCGAAGTGTTTATCACCGCTGAACAGGTCAAACACGGCAAGCCACAACCCGATGCCTACTTGCTGGGGGCAGAACGTTTAGGTCTGGCACCGGAAGATTGTGTGGTGGTTGAAGATGCTGCCGCCGGCGTGATGGCCGGGCTGGCGGCGGGCTGCAAAGTCATTGCCGTCAATGCGCCAGACGATACACCCGGGATTGAAAATGTCGATTTCGATCTGACTACGCTCGAAATTCTGCTGGTCAGCAGTTCCGACGAAGGTGTGAAAGTCAGCCTGCGTTAAGGACAGAAAAAATACAATTTCCCAGTATTAATTGATATAAACCTCGCCTGTGCGGGGTTTTTTTATGCCATTCTCATACCCAGTCATACATCAAACTGTCTCAGCGTTGGCTGCGTTACCCGGCCCATCCATGGGCCTCGCCCCTGAACGAGTCGCTGCAAGCAGCATACCAGTCTGCTCCCGGCAGATTAGTCCCGAACCCCGGTCACTTACTCATGTAAGCCCCGGAGATTCACGCAGTTGCCGCCTTGATACAATTTGAATTATTTAGGGTATATAGCTATTTATCCTCCTCTCTCAACGCAAATGGAGTGTGTTTTGACCGGTGAATTGCTTTGGGTAGTCACGTTACTGGTTATTGCTATGGTGCTGTTCGCGCGCAATACGCTGAGAATGGATATTGTGGCATTGCTGGTGATTATTTCTTTCGTCCTGAGCGGCACGCTGACCATCAATGAAGCGCTGGCCGGATTCAGTGACCCGAACGTCATTTTGATCGCGGCGCTATTTGTCGTCGGGCACGG
Organism: Rahnella aceris; assembly: GCF_011684115.1. NCBI lineage: Bacteria > Pseudomonadati > Pseudomonadota > Gammaproteobacteria > Enterobacterales > Yersiniaceae > Rahnella > Rahnella aceris. The sequence goes on from NZ_JAADJV010000001.1 coordinate 378,558, forward strand.
GCTGGTCAGAACCGGTGTGGCGTATCAGGTCGGCGACTGGCTGATGAAGGTGGCGGGCAACAGTGAAACGCGGATGCTGGTTTTGCTGATGCTCACGGTTGCCGGTCTCGGTGCTTTTATGAGTTCCACCGGCGTAGTCGCGATCTTCATTCCTGTCGTGATCAGCGTTTCGGCGCGAATGAAAACCTCTCCCGCACGACTGATGATGCCACTAAGTTTCGCCGGGCTTATTAGTGGCATGATGACGCTGGTCGCCACACCGCCGAACATGGTGGTCAACAGCGAACTGTTGCGTGAAGGATTCGACGGTTTTGGTTTCTTCGGCGTCACCCCTGTCGGGCTGGTGGTGCTGATAATGGGTATCGGATACATGTTGATCGCCCGTCGCTGGCTGTCATCAGAAGATGCGTCACGAGGCCAGCAGCGCTGGAAGCGGCGAACGTTCCGGGATTTGATCCGCGATTATCACCTGACCGGCCGGGCGCGTCGCGTCACTATCCGTCCGGGTTCGCCTCTGGTCGGGCGTACACTTGATGATGTGCATCTGCGTTCCCGCTACGGCGCGAACGTGGTGGGCATTGAACGCTGGCGTAAATTTCGCCGCGTGATGGTCAGCGCAACGGGAAATACCGAACTGTTTGCGCGCGATGTGTTACTGCTTGATATGTCAGATCCAGACATCTCCATCAGGCAATTTTGCACTGACGAAATGCTCGAGCCTATGGTGCTACGCGGCGAGTATTTCTCTGAGCAATCGCGGGATGTCGGGATGGCCGAAGTCTCGCTGATCCCGGATTCGGAGCTCCTGGGTAAAACGTTGCGTGCCGTCGCCTTCCGTTCGACCTACGGGCTGAATGTCGTCGGGATCCGCCGTCAGGGTGAAGCACTGGACGGAAAACTGGTGGATGAAGAATTACAGCTCGGCGATATGCTACTGGTCATTGGCGACTGGAAGCTGATCCGCCAGCTTCAGCAACAAATGCATGATTTCATTGTGCTTAATCTTCCTGCCGAAGTGGACGAAGTCGCGCCAGCCCTGAGTCAGGCACCGCATGCATTGTTTTGTCTGGCGCTGATGGTTGCGCTGATGCTGACCGATGATGTGCCTAATGCTATCGCCGCCATTATCGCCTGCATGCTGATGGGTAAATTCCGCTGTATCACGATGGAAGGGGCCTACAAAGCCATTCACTGGCCCAGTTTGCTGCTGATAGTCGGGATGATGCCTTTTGCGCTGGCGCTGCAAAAAACCGGCGGTGTGGCGCTGATTGTGAAGGGGTTAATGGAGGTAAGCGGCGGCTATGGGCCATATATGATGCTGCTGAGTTTATTCATTCTCTGTGCAGGTATCGGGCTGTTTATTTCCAATACGGCGACTGCGGTTTTGATGGCACCGATTGCTATCGCAGCAGCACACCAGATGGGGGTATCGCCATACCCGTTCACCATGATTATCGCTATTGCGGCTTCTGCCGCCTTTATGACACCGGTGTCTTCACCGGTAAACACGCTGGTTATGGTGCCGGGTAACTATAAATTTGGCGATTTCCTGCGCATCGGTGTGCCGTTCACTCTGCTGGTGATGCTGGTCAGCGTTTTTCTGGTGCCGGTGCTGTTCCCGTTTTGACCTTAAGATCAGAGCGGGGAATCCAGGCTGATTTCATCCAATGACAGACTGAAGCTCGGAATGAACACTTCCATAAAGTAGTCCATTTCCGGGCTTTTTCTGTCTGCCAGCGTTTTCTCCAGACGGGCTTTCGCCAGTGTGAATTCGTTATTGCCTGCCGACAATTCCTCCAGACATTTCAGGTAAGCACACAGCGCATCAGCCTGTTTGACGGTCAGTTTTTCTTCTTCAGTGTAATAATGCTCGTCAATCAGCGGTCGGAAATCTTCCTGTAATTCCTTTGGCAGCATTTCAATCAGTTTCTGCTGAGCAATTTTCTCAATCTTTTTGTACTCATGCGCGATTTGCGGATTGTAATACTTGATTGGCGTTGGCATATCACCGGTAATCACTTCGCTGGCATCGTGATACATGGCGAGCAGGGCAACGCGTTCTGCGCTCAGATTGCCGTTAAATTTGCGGTTCTTGATCACGGCTAAAGCATGGGCGACAAAAGCGACTTGCAGACTGTGTTCCGACACGTTTTCGGTGCGGACATTGCGCATCAGCGGCCAGCGGCTGATCAGTTTGAGGCGGGAAAGATGGGCGAAAAAATGGCTCTGGTTCATAGCACTCTCAATAACTACGGTGAATGAGTGACTATTGTGAGCAGTGCGAAACAGTTATGCAAATGCGGAAACTGGCGGGAGAAAGAAAAGGGCGCCATTATCAGCGCCCTTACTGCATTACTGGCGATAGGTTTCGAGGAAACGTCCCAGTTTGTTAACGGCCATTTCCAACTCATCAACGCGTGGCAGCGTCACGATACGCACATGGTCCGGATACGGCCAGTTGAATGCAGAACCCTGAACCAGCAAGACTTTTTGCTGTAACAGCAAATCGAGCACCATTTTCTGATCGTCATGGATGTTAAAACGTTTGGCGTCAATGCGCGGGAACATATACAGCGCCCCTTTAGGTTTCACGCAGGAAACACCCGGGATTTCATTGATCAGTTCCCATGCACGATCACGCTGTTCGACCAGACGTCCGCCCGGCTGAATAAACTCGCTGATACTTTGATAGCCGCCCAGCGCGGTCTGAATGGCATGTTGCATCGGCACGTTGGCACAAAGGCGCATCGAGGCCAGCATTTCCAGACCTTCGATATAACCTTTCGCATGTTTCTTCGGTCCGTTCAGAACCATCCAGCCTTGACGGAAACCCGCCACGCGATAGGTTTTTGACAGACCGTTAAAAGTGACGGTCAGTAAATCCGGTGCCAGTGAAGCGATGGAAATGTGCTGGGCTTCGTCATACAGGATTTTGTCGTAAATTTCGTCGGCAAAAATAATCAGATTATGTTCCCGGGCGATGTCCACAATCTGCATCAGCAATTCTTTGCTGTATACCGCACCGGTCGGGTTGTTCGGGTTGATGATCACAATGCCGCGGGTGCGTGGTGTGATTTTGTCACGAATATCGGCAATGTCCGGGAACCAGTCAGCCCCTTCATCACACAGGTAATGCACCGCATTACCGCCTGATAACGAAACCGCCGCTGTCCACAAGGGGTAATCAGGTGCCGGGACTAACATTTCATCGCCGGTGTTAAGTAATGCCTGCATTGACTGAACAATCAGTTCGGAAACACCGTTGCCGATATAGATATCTTCGACCGTGATGTCGCGCATGTCGCGTGCCTGATAGTGCTGCATGATCGCTTTACGTGCAGAAAACAGACCTTTCGAATCACAATAACCCTGTGCGGTAGGAAGGTTGCGGATAACGTCGACCAGGATTTCATCAGGTGCATCAAAACCGAATGGCGCAGGGTTGCCGATGTTCAGCTTGAGGACTTTATTACCTTCTTCTTCAAGACGTTTTGCTTCTTTGAGCACCGGGCCGCGAATGTCATAACAGACGTTGTCCAGTTTGCGGGATTTTTCAATCGGGGACATGTAAATGAGAGCCTTTTGCAATAAAGCCTGTTCTTCCCTGGTGCGGAGCGACCGTAGAACAGTGCGAAGGGCTCAATTTACTCTCCCGCAGAGGGCATGAGAAGGGCTGCGCACCGTTTTGGTGAAAAACAGCAGTAAAGCGGGCTATGGTGGGTTATTACCTCAAAGTATGAGAAGCTTAATGGTTTATTATGCTGTGTTATTGTTATTTTGTGATTTTATATTTTGCAAATGAGTGCTTTGTGAACAATAAATTCACTGTTTTTGCTGCGTTACCTCTATTCCCGGCGATGTCAGTTTGTTGTCTTTAATGGGGTGAACATCATGAAATCTTACCAAAGCTCGACAAATTCTGAAAAAAGTTCAGGAGGCTTTGTTTTACCGCTGAAAAATTTTAACAGGAATTAGTTTTATTTATCTAATGATTAATAGCGAATGCTGGATGAATGATCATGTTCTAAGTAAAGTCTTAAACGTATTTTCCAGGATTAGATAAATGCTTTCAAAGGATATATTGCAACAGGCGGGCGTAAACAAAATTTGATGAAACAAGAAAAATCTTAATGTTACTTAAACAAAACACCTTGGGCATAAAATGGTTATTCGGGTGACTCAATGAATTTATTGAATTATATTTTTAATAATCACCTTTATTAGTTAATTTAGCTTATGTTTCTCTCACGATGATATTGCCGGAACTTAGCTTTATGGTTGCGGCAGGCGGCACTGTAAGGGATATGGAATGGTTTGCGGGGAAAGGCTATATTAAATAAGAGGTTCTAATCATTCAGCCTTTGTGAGGAATTATTGTGCACAGGTTTAATGACTGAACGCTCACAATGATGAAAACTTTCATGCACAAATATTTCTCAATTTAGGTTATCAAATGAGTGAGTATCCGACATATCTGGTATTCTGCTTTTTGCGGGTACTTTGACGCACCATCAGGGTAGCTTGTTATTAGATTCTATAAAGTGAAGAAAAACTATGACAATTGCAAATCGTCCAATCCTCAATCTCGATCTTGATCTGTTGAGGACATTTGTAGCTGTTGCTGATCTTAATACGTTCGCTGCGGCTGCTGCTGCGGTGTGTCGTACTCAGTCGGCGGTAAGCCAACAAATGCAACGTCTAGAACAACTCGTTGGAAAAGAACTGTTTGCCAGACATGGACGCAATAAATTATTAACTGAACACGGTATTCAGTTATTGGGATACGCACGCAAAATCCTTCGTTTTAATGATGAAGCCTGTACCTCTTTGATGTACAGCAATGTTCAAGGTGGGATAACAATTGGTGCATCAGATGATACTGCTGACACCATTTTACCTTTCCTGCTCAGCCGCGTGACATCCGTATATCCAAAGTTGTCTATTGATGTCCGCGTCAAGCGCAGTCCTTTCATGTTGTCGATGCTCGAAAGTGAAGAAGTGGATTTGGCCATCACCACGATGACAAACACTGATCACCCGCACATCGTATTGCGCACGTCGCCAACACTCTGGTATTGCTCGGCTGATTTTGCATACCCCTCCGGCGACAGTGTTCCGCTGGTGGTGCTCGATGAGCCAAGCCCTTACCGGATGATGGCGATAGAGCACCTCAGTCAGGCAGGTATTCCGTGGCGTATTGCTTATGTCGCGTCGACATTATCGGCAATTCGTGCGGCAGTGCGCGCGGGGCTGGGTGTGACGGCACGTCCCATCGAAATGATGAGTCCGGAGCTGCGTGTTCTGGGTGAACAGGACGGTTTACCACGTTTGCCGGATACGCAGTATGTGTTGTACAAAAATGCCCGTTGTGAAAATGAACTTGCAATGGCGATCTTCAATGCAGTTGAGCAAGGGAATGACCCCTATTCTCTCAGTGCCTATGGTCCTCGTCCGGTAGTGGATGACGATCATGAGTTACTGGCAGACTCTGAAAGTTAAGGTAATCCCCCGGCTTTACCTTCCGCCTCTGTCTAACGAGGCGGGGGTAAAGGCTTCTACCTATTAAGGGGCGGGAAAGTCATTCTTTTAGTGATTTTGTTTAATATCCTTCCTAAAGCCTCTGTTTTTGTTCGTTAGCCTTTCTTCTTCCCAGTAATGACTGCCATCCTTATCACCAATGACTACAGTAAATGGCGTAAAATGTTGACTTTTTTCAGGTTAAAAAAAAGCATCAAATTTTTCCGTAAATCGCTTGTCGTTTTTTGAAAATCAATAAAACTTGTTAAATGTGTGCCTTTTTTTCTATCAAAATTGACAGAACTCTGACATGGATCAAAAAAATAACCCCATTAAGAGAGTGGAAGCGCTGTCTATTCCTGCGACAATAGTAAAGTTCGAAAGATGTCATAACTCCCGTCACAGGCCCATGCTTTATCACAGAATTTAACTGACACGATTTAGCTTAAGTCCCGGCGCATGATATGTTAATTAAATGATAAGCATGTAAACTAATGTGGAGATACTTTTGTCAAAGTTGACAAAAGGTTATAGAAAAGGGTAAAAAGCCCACAACAAATCACTGGCTTAATCCCTTGTTGAGCCGTGAACTGTGTGGTTTTTAATCCTTCCCTTGAATCGATGTGGTGCGCAAACTGCCGACCTTACAGAGCAGATGCCAAAGTACCACTTTTGATGAGTAAGCAATGAGTATGTCAACAGCCACTGAAGTCATCGCTCAACACTGGGCGTTCGCCGTTTTTCTTGTCGTTGCAGTAGGCCTCTGCTGCCTGATGTTACTGGGCGCCGCGTTCCTTGGCGGGAGAGCCAGAGCACGCTACAAAAACACGCCTTTTGAGTCAGGTATCGCCTCTGTCGGCACTGCCCGGCTACGTCTTTCCGCCAAGTTCTATCTGGTCGCCATGTTCTTCGTCATCTTCGACGTTGAAGCCCTGTATCTCTATGCATGGTCAACGTCTATTCGCGAAAGCGGCTGGACCGGATTCGTGGAAGCTACCATTTTCATTTTGGTACTGCTGGCAGGTTTGTTCTATCTGGTGCGAATTGGCGCACTCGACTGGACACCAACACGTTCGAAAGGACCTGTTAAACCAAGCCCGGCGATTAATACCAACAGTCACCCTCAGTAAGCAGTCAAAGCGAGGCATTAAGATGGACTATACGCTCACCCGCATAGACCCGGACGGTGAGAACGACCGTTACCCCCTGCAGTCTCAGGAGGTCGTCGGCGATCCTCTTCAGGAACAGGTTAAACGCAGCGTCTTCATGGGAAATCTCCAGGAGTCGCTTCACGGAATGGTGAACTGGGGTCGTAAAAACTCCCTTTGGCCCTACAACTTCGGCCTTTCCTGCTGTTATGTCGAAATGGTGACGTCATTCACTGCGGTGCATGACGTTGCGCGTTTTGGTGCAGAAGTTCTGCGTGCTTCACCACGCCAGGCTGACTTTATGGTGGTGGCGGGAACCTGCTTCACCAAAATGGCTCCGGTTATCCAGCGTTTATACGATCAGATGCTGGAACCGAAATGGGTGATTTCGATGGGCGCCTGTGCGAACTCCGGCGGCATGTACGATATTTATTCTGTGGTGCAGGGCGTGGATAAATTCCTGCCTGTCGACGTGTACATCCCGGGATGTCCGCCGCGTCCGGAAGCCTATATGCAGGCTCTGCTGCTGTTGCAGGAGTCCATTGGTAAAGAACGTCGCCCATTGTCATGGGTTGTTGGCGACCAGGGTGTTTACCGCGCGAATATGCAGTCTGAAAAAGAGCGTAAACGTGCTGAGCGTATTGCCGTGACAAATCTGCGTTCGCCGGACGAGATTTAACACTGCGGTCTGAGAGTCAACCCTGAGGGGCGGTGTGTATGAATATCCCCCTTACGGCATAAATGACCATTTAGTGTGGTGAAAAAAATATGACAGATTTGACGACGCAAGATTCCGCCCTGCCAGCATGGCATACCCGTGATCATCTCGATGATCCGGTTATTGGCGAATTGCGTAACCGTTTTGGGCCAGAGGCCTTTACTGTTCAGGCAACCCGCACCGGAATTCCCGTGGTGTGGTTCAAGCGTGAACAGTTACTGGAAGCGATTACCTTTTTACGAAAACAGCCAAAACCTTATGTCATGCTTTTCGATTTGCATGGCTTTGATGAGCGTTTACGTACACACCGCGACGGTTTACCGGCCGCGGATTTTTCCGTTTTCTACCACCTGATCTCCGTCGAGCGTAACCGCGACATCATGATCAAAGTGGCATTGGCAGAAAACGATCTTCATGTTCCGACGATCACCAAAGTGTTCCCGAATGCTAACTGGTACGAGCGCGAAACATGGGAAATGTTCGGTATTACCTTCGACGGTCACCCGCACCTGACGCGCATTATGATGCCGCAGACCTGGGAAGGGCATCCGCTGCGTAAAGACTATCCGGCGCGCGCCACCGAGTTCGATCCTTACGAGCTGACTAAGCAGAAAGAAGAACTCGAGATGGAATCGCTGACCTTCAAGCCTGAAGACTGGGGCATGAAGCGTGGCACCGAAAATGAGGACTTTATGTTCCTCAACCTCGGTCCTAACCATCCGTCTGCGCACGGTGCATTCCGTATCATTCTGCAGCTTGATGGCGAAGAGATTGTCGACTGCGTGCCTGACGTCGGTTACCACCACCGTGGTGCTGAGAAAATGGGCGAGCGCCAGTCCTGGCACAGCTACATTCCTTACACCGACCGTATCGAATACCTCGGCGGTTGTGTAAACGAAATGCCGTACGTGCTGGCTGTTGAAAAACTCGCCGGTATCGTAACGCCGGATCGCGTTAACACCATTCGCGTCATGCTGTCCGAATTGTTCCGTATCAACAGCCATCTGCTGTACATCTCTACGTTTATTCAGGACGTGGGCGCGATGACTCCGGTGTTCTTCGCCTTTACCGATCGTCAGAAAATCTACGATCTGGTGGAAGCGATTACCGGTTTCCGTATGCACCCGGCCTGGTTCCGTATTGGTGGCGTAGCGCATGATCTGCCGAAAGGCTGGGATCGTCTCCTGCGTGAGTTCCTTGACTGGATGCCAGCCCGTCTGGACTCCTATGTCAAAGCGGCGCTGAAAAACACCATTCTGATTGGCCGTTCCAAAGGCGTGGCTGCTTACAACGCAGACGACGCTCTGGCCTGGGGTACCACCGGTGCTGGCCTGCGCGCAACGGGGATCCCGTTCGATGTGCGTAAATGGCGTCCATACTCTGGCTACGAAAACTTTGACTTTGAAGTGCCGACCGGTGATGGCGTCAGTGACTGTTATTCCCGCGTCATGCTCAAAGTAGAAGAACTGCGTCAGAGCCTGCGTATTCTGGAACAGTGTTACAAAAATATGCCGGAAGGCCCGTTCAAGGCGGATCACCCACTGACCACGCCGCCACCGAAAGAGCGCACACTGCAACACATCGAGACCCTGATCACGCACTTCCTGCAAGTGTCGTGGGGGCCGGTCATGCCTGCGCAAGAATCTTTCCAGATGGTTGAAGCAACGAAAGGGATCAACAGCTACTACCTGACCAGTGACGGCAGCACCATGAGCTACCGTACCCGTGTCCGTACACCAAGCTTCCCGCATTTGCAGCAGATCCCGTCCGTAATCCGTGGCAGCCTGGTATCCGACCTGATCGTGTATCTGGGCAGTATCGACTTTGTAATGTCAGATGTGGACCGCTAACGATGACAGATATCAATAAAGACTCTGAAGTTCAGTACATCAATATCAGCGAGCCTGTTGTACCGCCGGTGTTTGTGCTGAGTGACGCTGAACGTGAAGCGATTGAGCACGAAAAACATCACTATGAAGATGCCCGTGCGGCCTCTATCGAAGCGTTGAAAATCGTGCAGAAAGCGCGTGGTTGGGTGCCGGACGGTGCTATCTACGCGATCTCCGATGTTCTGGGCATTCCTGCCAGCGACGTCGAAGGTGTGGCGACATTCTACAGCCAGATCTTCCGTCAGCCGGTCGGCCGCCATGTGATCCGTTACTGTGACAGCGTGGTGTGCCACATCACCGGTTATCAGGGGATCCAGGCCGCGCTGGAACAACAGTTGCACATCAAGCCGGGTGAGACGACCGAAGACGGGCGCTTCACCCTGCTGCCGACCTGCTGCCTCGGTAACTGTGACAAAGGCCCGTCAATGATGATTGATGAGGACACGCACAGCCATCTGACGCCGGAAGCGATCGGCTCGCTACTGGAGCGCTACGCATGACATATACCCCAAGACACATTGAACGCACACCGGAGATGCATCCGCTGACCTGGCGTATGCGTGACGACAAACAACCTGTCTGGATCGATGAATACCGTAGCAAAAACGGTTACGTCGGTGCGGAAAAAGCCCTTAAAGGCATGGCCCAGGAAGAAATCGTCAATCTGGTAAAAGACGCTGGCCTGAAAGGGCGCGGTGGCGCAGGTTTCTCCACGGGTCTGAAGTGGAGCCTGATGCCGAAAGACGAAAGCATGAATATCCGCTATCTGCTGTGTAACGCCGATGAGATGGAACCAGGTACGTATAAAGACCGATTGCTGATGGAACAAATGCCGCACCTGCTGGTGGAAGGCATGCTGATCTCCGCATTCGCGCTGAAATCTTACCGTGGTTACATTTTCCTGCGTGGCGAATATATCGAAGCTGCGGTGAACCTGCGCCGTGCGATTGCTGAAGCGACTGAAGCAGGTCTGTTGGGTAAAAATATCCTCGGCACCGGGTTCGATTTCGAACTGATTGTTCACACCGGGGCAGGGCGTTACATCTGTGGTGAAGAAACCGCGCTGATCAACTCCCTTGAAGGCCGTCGTGCTAACCCGCGTTCCAAGCCACCGTTCCCGGCATCTGCCGGTGCATGGGGTAAACCGACGTGTGTCAACAACGTCGAAACCCTGTGCAACGTGCCAGCGATTCTTGAGCATGGTGTGGACTGGTACAAAGGTATTTCTGCGGGCAAAAGCGAAGATGCCGGCACCAAACTGATGGGTTTCTCCGGCCGGGTAAAAAATCCGGGCGTCTGGGAACTGCCGTTTGGGACTACCGCACGTGAAATTCTTGAAGAGTATGCCGGTGGCATGCGCGATGGCCTGAAATTCAAAGCCTGGCAGCCGGGCGGGGCGGGGACAGACTTCCTGACCGCCGATCATCTGGATTTGCCGATGGACTTTGCCAGTATTGGTAAAGCTGGTAGTCGTCTGGGGACTGCACTGGCGATGGCCGTTGACAATGAAATTGGCATGGTTCCGCTGGTGCGTAACCTGGAAGAATTCTTCGCCCGTGAGTCTTGTGGCTGGTGTACACCGTGCCGCGATGGTTTGCCGTGGAGTGTGAAGATCCTCCGTGCGCTGGAACGTGGTGAAGGCCAGCCAGGGGATATCGAAACTCTCGAACAGCTTTGCCGCCAGCTTGGCCCGGGCAAAACCTTCTGCGCACATGCGCCGGGTGCTGTGGAGCCATTGCAGAGTGCGATTAAATATTTCCGGGAAGAGTTTGAGGCGGGTATCGCCAAACAGCATTACAACAACGCGCGTGCGATTGCAGGCATTCAGCCAAACAATCTGCTGAAAGAGCGTTGGTAGTGAGGGCAACAGGCAGCGGACGTGAGCCCGCTGTGCGCGAATTCCCGGAACAAGGGACGCGCTGTCGAGTGATATACGCCAACCCGGCAAGAATTTTTGATTAACGCCCGCCGTCAGGCGGGCCACGTGGAAGCATGCTGACTATGGCTACGATTCATGTAGACGGCAAAGAATACGATGTAGACGGAGCGGACAACCTGTTACAGGCTTGCCTCTCTCTCGGCCTCGATATTCCTTATTTTTGCTGGCATCCGGCGCTGGGAAGCGTCGGCGCTTGCCGCCAATGTGCGGTTAAGCAATACCAAAATGCGGAAGACACGCGCGGTCGTCTGGTGATGTCATGTATGACACCAGCGTCTGATGGCACCTTCATTTCCATCGACGACGGAGAAGCGAAAGAATTCCGTGAAAGCGTCGTGGAATGGCTGATGACCAACCACCCGCACGATTGTCCGGTATGTGAGGAAGGCGGTAACTGTCACCTGCAGGATATGACAGTCATGACCGGCCACAGTATGCGCCGTTACCGCTTCACCAAACGTACCCACAACAACCAGGATCTCGGCCCGTTCATTTCACACGAAATGAACCGCTGTATCGCCTGTTATCGCTGTGTCCGTTACTACAAGGATTACGCGGACGGCACCGATCTGGGTGTTTATGGCGCACACGACAACGTCTATTTTGGCCGTCCGGAAGATGGTCCGCTGGAAAGCGAGTTCTCCGGTAACCTGGTCGAAGTGTGTCCGACCGGCGTATTCACCGATAAAACGCACTCTGAACGTTATAACCGTAAATGGGACATGCAGTTTGCGCCAAGCATCTGTCAGCAATGTTCTGTTGGTTGTAACACCAGCCCGGGTGAGCGTTACGGCGAATTGCGTCGTATCGAAAACCGTTATAACGGTACCGTAAACCATTACTTCCTGTGCGACCGCGGTCGTTTCGGTTATGGCTACGTGAACCTGAAAGATCGTCCGAAGAAACCATTGCAGCTGCGTGGTAACGACTGGATCGAACTTAACGCTGAACAGGCGATGCAGGGCGCGGCAGATATTATCCGTCAGGCTAAGAAAACCATCGGTATCGGTTCTCCGCGCGCCAGCCTTGAAAGCAACTTTGCTTTGCGTGAACTGGTCGGCGCCGAAAACTTCTACACCGGTATCAACGCGGCAGAGCAGGGCCGTCTGCAACTGATGCTGAACATTCTGCGCAACAGCGGTGTTCACACACCGGCGCTGCGTGAAATCGAAGAGTACGATGCGGTTCTGGTGCTGGGTGAAGACTTAACCCAGACCGGCGCGCGTATCGCACTGTCTGTGCGTCAGGCCGTTAAAGGCAAAGCCCGCGCGATGGCGGCGGCACAGCGTGTTGCCGACTGGCAGATCGCGGCAGTCCAGAATATCGGTCAGCATGCCAAACATCCGTTGTTTATCACCAACGTGGATAACACCAAACTCGACGACATCGCGGCTTACAATTACCGTGCACCGGTCGATGAGCAGGCTCGTTTCGGCTTTGCTATCGCCCATGCGCTGGATAATTCTGCGCCCGCGGTCAGCGATCTGGCTGATGGCCTGAACAAGAAAATCGACGTGATCGTGCAGGCACTGACCGGTGCGCGCAAGCCGCTGATCATTACCGGCACCAGCGCCGGTTCTGATGCCATTATCGAAGCGGCCGCCAATATCGCCAAAGCGCTGAAAGTAGCAGGCAGCGATGTCGGCATTACGTTCGTGGCCTCTGCGGCCAACAGCATCGGTCTTTCGATGATTGGCGGCGGTTCGCTGGATGAAGCGCTTGAGTTGCTAACCCGTGGTGATGCTGACAGCGCCATCGTGATGGAAAATGACCTTTACCGTCAGGCTCCGGAAGCCAAAGTGGATGCGGCATTAGCCAAGGTGCAGAATCTGCTGGTTGTTGACCATCAGCGTACGCGCATTATGGATAGAGCCAGCCTGATCCTGCCTGCAGCAAGTTTTGCCGAAAGCGACGGTACGCTGGTGAATCAGGAAGGTCGCGCACAGCGCTTCTTCCAGGTTTACGACCCGGCTTACTACGACACAACGGTTGCCATGCTGGAAAGCTGGCGCTGGATGCACTCGCTGCATTCCACCATCAACAGCCGTCATGTTGACTGGACTCAGTTGGATCACGTGATCGAAGCCTGTGTTGAAGCACTGCCACAGCTGAAGGGCATGGTAGAAGCTGCGCCAAACGCCAGCTTCCGTATTCGTGGTCAGAAACTGGCTCGTTCTCCGGCACGTTCAAGTGGTCGTACTGCCATGCGCGCGAACATCAGCGTGCATGAACCGCGTCAGCCACAAGATAAAGACACCATGTTTGCCTTCTCGATGGAAGGGAACAACAGCCCGACAGCTAACCGCAATCAGGTGCCATTCGCCTGGGCGCCGGGCTGGAACTCACCGCAAGCCTGGAACAAATTCCAGAGCGAAGTTGGCGGCAGTTTGCGCCACGGTGATCCGGGTGTGCGTCTGATTGAAGCCGGTGAGGGGACACTCGATTACTTCACCACTATTCCGGCTGCCTTTACTGCACAGCGCGATAACTGGCGTGTCGCGCCTTACTATCACCTGTTCGGCAGCGAAGAAATGACACAGCGCTCGAAGGTTATCCAGCAACGTATGCCAGAAGCCTACGTGATGGTTAACCCGGCAGATGCCGCGCAGTTAGGGGTGAACGCAGGTTCTCAGGTGGAATTCACCTGTGCCGGTCAGACACTGAAACTGCCGGTTCGTCTGAGCGAAACATTGAGTCAGGGCCAGGTTGGCCTGCCGCTGGGCTTACCGGGTATTCCTCCGGTGCTGGTTGGCGCAACGGTTGAAAATCTGCGGGAGGCAGCACAATGAGCTGGTTTACACCTGTAGTCATCGATTCGTTGATCGCCATTCTGAAAGCGGTGGTGATCCTGCTGGTTGTGGTGACCTGTGGGGCCTTCATGAGCTTCGGCGAGCGCCGTTTGCTGGGCCTGTTCCAGAACCGTTACGGGCCAAACCGTGTCGGCTGGGGCGGTTCCCTGCAACTGGTCGCTGACATGATCAAGATGTTCTTCAAGGAAGACTGGGTACCTAAATTCACCGACAAAGCCATCTTTACGCTGGCACCGATGATTGCGTTTACGTCCCTGCTGATTTCCTTTGCGATTGTTCCGGTCAGCCCGACCTGGTTCGCCGCCGATCTGAACATCGGTATTTTGTTCTTCCTGATGATGGCCGGTCTGACCGTCTATGCGGTGTTGTTCGCTGGCTGGTCCAGTAACAACAAATACTCGCTGTTGGGGGCGATGCGTGCATCCGCTCAGACGCTGAGCTACGAAGTATTCCTCGGTTTATCGCTGATGGGTGTTGTGGCGCAGGCGGGTTCTTTCAATCTGCAAGACATCGTCAATTCTCAGGCGCATGTGTGGAACATCATTCCGCAGTTCTTTGGCTTCGTGACCTTTGCGATTGCCGGCGTTGCTGTTTGCCACCGTCACCCGTTTGACCAGCCGGAAGCCGAGCAGGAACTGGCCGATGGTTACCACATTGAATATTCCGGTATGAAATTCGGTCTGTTCTTCGTGGGGGAATACATCGGTATCGTGACGGTCTCTGCGCTGATCGTCACCTTGTTCTTCGGTGGCTGGCAGGGGCCGTTCCTGCCGCCGTTTATCTGGTTTGCGTTGAAAACTGCTTTCTTCATGGTGATGTTCATTTTGATCCGTGCTGCTTTGCCGCGTCCCCGCTACGACCAGGTGATGTCATTTGGCTGGAAAGTTTGCCTGCCACTGACATTACTTAATCTGCTGGCGACCGCTGCGGTCATTTTGTACAACGCGCAATAAGGGGTGATGTAACCATGACATTGAAAGACATAGTGGTCGGGTTCGGTACCCAGGTTCGCAGCTTGTGGATGATAGGCATGCACGCCTTCGCCAAGCGCGAAACCCAGATGTACCCTGAAGTTCCGGTCAACCCACCTCCGCGTTACCGTGGCCGTATCGTGCTGACGCGCGATCCGGACGGTGAAGAGCGCTGCGTTGCCTGTAACCTGTGTGCAGTAGCTTGTCCGGTAGGCTGTATTTCTCTGCAAAAAGCAGAAATGAAAGATGGCCGCTGGTATCCGGAATTCTTCCGCATCAACTTCTCACGCTGCATTTTCTGCGGTCTGTGTGAAGAAGCTTGCCCGACAACAGCCATTCAGCTGACGCCGGACTTTGAGTTGGGCGAATTTAAACGCCAGGATCTGGTGTATGAAAAAGAAGATCTGTTGATTTCGGGGCCGGGTAAATATCCGGAATACAATTTCTACCGGATGGCCGGTATGGCGATTGACGGCAAGTCGAAAGGCGAAGCTGAAAACGAAGCCAAACCGATCAACGTCAAAGGTCTGATGCCTTAAGGAGCCGCAAGCATGGAATTTGCATTTTATATTGCAGCCCTGGTGGCCGTGTTGGCGACATTGCGTGTGATCACGCATACCAACCCGGTACACGCACTGCTGTATTTGATCGTCTCTTTACTGGCGATCGCTGCGGTCTTCTTCTCGCTCGGTGCGTATTTCGCCGGTGCCCTGGAGATCATCGTATACGCCGGTGCCATTATGGTGCTGTTCGTGTTCGTGGTGATGATGCTCAACCTTGGCAACGTCCAGGAGCAGGAACGCGCATGGCTTAAACCTGCCACCTGGATCGGGCCTTCGGTTCTGTCTGTCATCCTGCTGGTGGTGATGATCATGTCAATCCTCGGGTTACACGATCACGGCATCAAAGGTGACATGGTTGATGCGAAAGCCGTCGGTATCGCACTGTTCGGACCTTACGTTCTGGCGGTTGAACTGGCATCAATGTTGCTGCTGGCCGGTCTGGTCGTGGCATTCCATATTGGTCGTGAGCACAAACCCGGTGAAGTCTTTGGTGACGCACCGGTGACGACCGAAATGGCAACAAAAAGAAAAACGGAGGAGAGAGCATGATCCCTCTACAACATGGTCTTATTCTGGCCGCGATCCTCTTTGTGTTGGGGCTTACCGGGCTGCTGGTTCGTCGTAACCTGTTGTTTATGCTGATCAGCCTCGAAGTGATGATCAACGCGGCAGCGCTGGCGTTCATCGTGGCGGGAAGCTACTGGGGTCAGGCGGACGGTCAGGTGATGTATATTCTGGCTATCAGCCTGGCTGCGGCGGAGGCCAGTATTGGTCTGGCGTTGTTGCTGCAACTGTATCGCCGTCGCCACACTCTCAATATTGATACTGTCAGTGAGATGCGCGGATGAACTTACTCTATTTAACAATTCTGTTCCCACTGATTGGCTTCCTGTTACTGGCCTTTTCACGCGGTCGCTGGTCTGAAAATACCTCCGCTACCATCGGTGTCGGGTCGATTGGTCTGGCAGCGCTGACCACTATTTATGTGGGTATCAATTTCCTCAGCCAGAAAGCGGCGGGTGTTGAAGTCTTTAACCAGCATTTGTGGAACTGGATGCAGGTCGGGGATTTCAATATTCCCGTCACACTCACGCTCGACGGTTTGTCGATGACCATGTTGTCTGTGGTCACCGGTGTCGGTTTCTTCATCCACATGTTCGCTTCCTGGTACATGCGCGGTGAAGAAGGCTATTCACGCTTCTTCGCGTACACCAACCTGTTTATCGCCAGCATGGTGATTCTGGTACTGGCAGACAACCTGTTGCTGATGTACCTCGGTTGGGAAGGTGTGGGCCTGTGCAGTTACCTGTTGATCGGTTTCTACTACACCCATCCGGCGAACGGTGCGGCTGCGATGAAAGCGTTCATCGTGACCCGTGTTGGTGATGTGTTCCTGGCTTTCGCGCTGTTCATCTTGTACCGCGAGCTGGGTACGCTGAACTTCCGTGAACTGATGATCCTGGCACCGCAGAAACTGGCAGTAGGCGATACGGCGATCACCTGGGCGACCCTGATGTTACTGGGTGGCGCAGTGGGTAAATCCGCACAGCTTCCGCTTCAGACCTGGCTGGCAGACGCCATGGCCGGTCCGACGCCGGTTTCTGCGCTAATCCACGCCGCGACCATGGTGACTGCCGGTGTTTATCTGATTGCCCGCACGCACGGCCTGTTCCTGATGGCGCCGGAAATTCTGCATCTGGTGGGTATTATTGGTGCGGTCACGCTGGTTCTGGCAGGTTTCGCTGCGCTGGTGCAAACCGACATCAAACGTGTTCTCGCGTACTCGACCATGAGCCAGATTGGTTACATGTTCCTGGCGCTGGGCGTTCAGGCGTGGGATGCCGCTATCTTCCACCTGATGACGCATGCGTTCTTCAAAGCACTGTTGTTCCTTTCTTCCGGTTCGGTCATTTTGGCCTGCCACCATGAGCAGAACATCTTCAAAATGGGTGGATTACGTAAATCCATTCCTCTTGTCTATCTCTGCTTCCTGGTCGGTGGCGCGGCGCTGTCCGCCTTGCCAATCATCACTGCGGGCTTCTTCAGTAAAGACGAAATCCTCGCGGGTGCGCTGGCTAACGGCCACCTGAATCTGATGGTTGCCGGTCTGGTCGGTGCGTTTATGACCTCGCTGTACACCTTCCGCATGATCTTCATCGTCTTCCACGGCGAAGAAAAAATTAAAGCCCATGCGGGTAAAGGCATCACTCACCACCTGCCGCTGCTGGTGTTACTGGTTCTGTCCACCTTCATTGGCGCAATGATTGTTCCGCCACTGAAAGGCGTACTGCCGGATACCACTGAGCTGGCGCACGGCAGCGTGCTGACGCTGGAAATCACATCAGGCGTGATTGCAATTGCTGGCATTCTGCTGGCGGCAGCCCTGTATCTGGGTAAACGCTCGCTGGTCAACAGCATTGCGAAAAGCGCACCGGGACGTTTCTTCACGACCTGGTGGTTCCATGCCTGGGGCTTCGACTGGCTGTACGACATGATTTTCGTCAAACCTTATCTGCTGGTTGCGAAACTCCTGCAACGTGATCCGCTGAACTCAATGATGAATCTGCCTGCGCTGTTTGCCCGTCTGGGTAACCGTGGTCTGACTCTCAGCGAAAACGGTCAGGTACGTTGGTACGTCGCGTCAATGGGGCTCGGTGCAGTCGTTGTTCTGACGCTGCTGCTGGTGATTTAAGCCTGCATTACAGGTGTAGTTATCAATGCTGGCCTGTTCCCGTAACGGGCCGGCAAGTGAAATAGCCTTCGGGCATAAAAGAAGGGAACGACACGCCATGCTATTACCTTGGCTAATATTTATCCCCTTTATCGGCGGGCTGCTGTGCTGGCAGACTGAGCGCTTTGGGAGCAAAGTACCGCGCTGGATCGCGTTGATTGCGATGGGGCTGACGCTGGCTCTTTCCGTGCAATTGTGGTTGCAGGGAGGATATTCATTAACGACGCCTGCGGGTATTCCACAGTGGCAATCCGAGTTTTCATTGCCATGGATCCCACGTTTTGGCATCAGCTTCCATCTGGCACTGGACGGTTTGTCCCTGCTGATGGTGGTGCTGACCGGTCTGCTGGGTGTTCTGGCGATCCTCTGTTCCTGGCGTGAAATCCAGAAGTATCAGGGATTCTTCCATCTGAACTTGCTGTGGATCCTCGGCGGTGTCATCGGTGTGTTCCTTGCCATCGACATGTTCCTGTTCTTCTTCTTCTGGGAAATGATGCTGGTGCCGATGTACTTCCTGATTGCCTTGTGGGGTCACAAAGCGTCAGACGGTAAAACGCGTATCAGCGCAGCAACCAAATTCTTCATCTATACACAGTCCAGCGGACTGGTGATGTTGATTGCTATCCTCGGCCTGGTGTTTGTGCACTACAATGCCACCGGCGTATGGACATTCAACTATGCCGACCTGCTGAAAACGCCAATGTCGCACGGTGTTGAATATCTGCTGATGCTTGGCTTCTTCATCGCCTTTGCGGTGAAAATGCCGGTTGTGCCATTGCATGGCTGGTTGCCGGATGCACACAGTCAGGCACCGACCGCAGGTTCCGTTGACTTAGCCGGTATCTTGCTGAAAACCGCGGCCTACGGGATGTTGCGTTTCTGTCTGCCTCTGTTCCCGGAAGCGTCTCACCAGTTCGCACCGATTGCCATGTGGCTGGGTGTCATTGGTATCTTCTACGGTGCGTGGATGGCGTTCTGCCAGACCGATATTAAACGTCTGATTGCGTACACCTCCGTTTCGCACATGGGCTTCGTACTGATTGCCATCTACACCGGCAGCCAGCTGGCGTACCAGGGCGCGGTTATCCAGATGATTGCACACGGTCTTTCCGCAGCCGGTATGTTCATCATCTGTGGTCAGCTATACGAACGTCTGCATACCCGTGATATGCGCCAGATGGGCGGATTGTGGGGCCGGATTAAATACCTGCCAGCGTTGTCGCTGTTCTTCGCCGTCGCTACTTTGGGGATGCCGGGTACAGGTAACTTCGTCGGTGAAATCCAGATCCTGTTCGGCAGCTTCCCGGTTGTGCCGGTGATCACTGTCATCTCGACATTCGGTCTGGTGTTTGCCTCTGTGTATTCTCTGGCGATGATGCAGCGCGCTTACTACGGCAAAGCAAAATCTGACGAACCGCTGCCGGGCATGACCTCACGCGAACTGTCGATTATCCTGTTGCTGGTGGTATTGCTGGTGGCGCTGGGCTTCTACCCGCAGCCAATTCTGGATACATCAAGTGCAGCGATGACTAACATTCAGCACTGGTACGGGTCATCAGTTTCCACTATTTCAACGACAAGGCCGTAACTCGCCATGACATTTACACTTCAAAATCTGATCGCACTATTACCGCTGATGATCGTCGGATTGACGGTGGTGGTGGTGATGCTGTCCATTGCGTGGCGACGCGACCATTTTCTTAATGCCACACTGACAGTCATCGGGCTGAACGTTGCCTTACTTTCCCTTTACTACGTCGGGCAGGTCGGCCCGCAGGACGTCACACCGCTGCTGCGCGTTGACGGCTACTCGATGTTCTACATCGGGCTGGTGCTGCTGGCGAGTCTGGCCACCAGTACGTTTGCTTACCCTTGGCTGGCCGGTTATCCGGACAACCGCGAAGAGTTCTACCTGTTAGTTCTCATTGCGGCGATGGGCGGTATTCTGCTGGCATGCTCTAACCATCTGGCGTCAATGTTCCTCGGAATCGAACTGATTTCCCTGCCATTGTTCGGCCTGATTGGTTACGCCTACCGCCAGAAACGCTCGCTGGAAGCTGCCATCAAATACATGCTGCTGTCGGCTGCCGCATCATCCTTCCTGCTGTTTGGTATGGCGCTGCTGTACGCACAGTCCGGTGATTTGTCCTTTGCGTCACTGGGCAAAAACCTGGGCGACGGCGTGATGCTGCACCAGCCGCTGCTGATGGCCGGTCTGGGCATGATGATTGTGGGGCTGGGCTTCAAGCTGTCGCTGGTTCCGTTCCACCTGTGGACGCCAGATGTGTATCAGGGCGCACCTGCACCGGTCTCGACTTTCCTGGCAACCGCCAGCAAAATCGCGATCTTTGCTGTGGTGATGCGTTTGTTCCTGTATGCGCCGGTAGCTGACAGCGAATCCATCCGCATCGTGCTGGGCATTATTGCCTTCTGTTCGATTCTGGTGGGTAACCTGATGGCCATCAGTCAGAGCAACATCAAACGTCTGCTCGGTTATTCCTCCATCGCGCACCTGGGTTATCTGCTGGTGGCACTGATTGCGGTACAAACGCACCAGTTGTCGATGGAAACCGTGGGCGTATATCTGGCGGGTTATCTGTTCAGTAGCCTCGGCGCCTTCGGTGTGGTCAGCCTGATGTCCAGCCCGTACAAAGGGCCGGATGCTGAATCACTGTTCTCTTATCGTGGTCTGTTCTGGCATAAGCCAATTCTGTCTGCGGTGATGACCGTGATGATGCTGTCACTGGCCGGTATTCCGATGACGCTCGGCTTTATCGGTAAGTTCTACGTGATTGCGACCGGTGTGACCGCGCATCTGTGGTGGCTGACCGGTGCGGTGGTTGTCGGTTCCGCGATTGGCCTTTACTACTACCTGCGCGTAACGGTGAGCTTGTATCTGAGTGCGCCGGAAACGCTGGTACGTGATACGCCAAACAACTGGGCGCTCACGGCGGGTGGGGTAGTAGTACTGATTTCCGCGATTCTGGTGCTGCTGCTGGGTATCTTCCCGCAACCGTTGATTTCGCTGGTACAGATGGCGCAACCGCTGCTCTGATAAAGTCTGCAAACGCAGTCTGAAAGCTGACGAAGCCGCTCGCATGAGCGGCTTTTTTAATCGTATTGGTTAGATATTGTGATGCAAATCACATTTATATGTACGTTCAATAAATTATTACATTGGTTTTGTGATCTCTCCCATTTCATTATTCCTGCCAATGCGTACACTGCGCGCTTGTTCAGATTCGTACAGGTTCACACCATGAATGTTTTAGTGATGATCGCCATTACCACCGGTATCCTCTCCGGTATCTGGGGCTGGGTTGCGATTAGCTTTGGCCTGATAAGCTGGGCGGGTTTTCTTGGATGCACGGCATATTTTGCGTGTCCGCAGGGCGGATTACGCGGATTGCTGATCAGCACGCTGACCTGTCTCAGCGGTGTATTCTGGGCTGTCGTGATCATCGCGGGAAGCGCAATGCGTCCGGAATGGAGCATTCTTGGTTATCTGCTGACTGGCGTAGTGGCGTTTCTGATGTGTATTCAGGCGCGTCAGCAGTGGCTGGCCTTTGTACCGGGTACCTTTATTGGTGCCTGCGCGACCTTCGCCGCACAAGGTGACTGGCGTCAGGTGGTGGTATCTTTGCTGGTCGGGCTGGTATTCGGTTATGCAATGAAAAACAGCGGATTATGGCTGGCAAAACAGCGTGAAAAGCAGCAAAGCGACGCCAGGAAAGGGGCGGTTTTCACTGAAACGAAGGGGTCAGAAGGTTCTTAATTCCTCGGTTTTTCTGCAGTTTAGGGCGGATCCTTCAGGCAATTACTCCTGATATACGCTAGGGTTAAAAGCAGTCTATGCTTTTACACGAACACATCATAAGGAGATAACCATGGCTGACCAATTTGAGACACAGCAAAATTCGCTGGACGACGATTTACGCATGCTGACTGAAACGCTGGAAGAAGTACTGAAGTCCTCTGGTGACAAAGCGGATGAGAAGTACATTCAGGTCAAAGCACGCGCAGAAAATGCGCTGAAAGACATCAAATCACGTATTGACCCGGCTGCACGCTCTTACTGCAAGAAAGCCCGCCTGGTAGCGGAAAGAACTGACGACTATGTGCATGAAAACCCATGGCATGGTGTGGGTGTCGGTGCTGCCGTAGGTCTGGTTGTCGGCCTGCTTCTGCGTCGTTAATCTGACTGAACAGGGGCAGCGCGTGCTGCTCCTGTTTTGTTTCTCCCGGTTTGCTTACTCCTTTCTCCCTGCCTATACTCCTTCTTAGCTAATGGCACTCACTTCAGCTTGATCTGTCGCATATTTTCATTTTTCGTATCGCCGCATAATTCATCCGTAATTGATCCAACCCGTTTTTTGATCCAGAAGGGTATTTCTGCCCGTCACTAAACATCCGGTATGGCCTGAGGTAGCGGTGAAACAAATATCAGCAATCATTGAGCAGCTTGATACGACGCTGGCAGGCGAATGGCCTGATGCAGCGGGGATCCGGCAGTTCAGTTATTCCCTGCAAAAACAGCCTGACACCGGCCTGCTGGAATGGTTGTCTGCGCAACCCTGCTACCCGAAATTCTACTGGCAACATCGTGATGGCAATGAAGAAGCCGCTGTTTGTGGTGATGCCTACTCATTTTGCGATACCGCCCGGGCACAGGCGTTCATCCGCGAGCACCAGGATGAACCCGATTTGCATATCTGGGGGTTGAATGCGTTTAACGGGGCTGACGGGGCTGCAATAGCTGCCAACGCACTGTTTCTTCCGCGCATCGAACTTTGCCGTCAGGGAAACAGTTACTGGCTGCGGTGTACCGTTTTCAGCCCACATTCTTTACGCGATGAGGCACGTCGCACCCGCTTATTTTTACGTTCACTGGTCGTCAGTCGCGCCTTACCGTCGATCGCTTCCCGTGTATTGCAACATCATCATTTACCGGACGAGCCTCAGTGGAAACAGTTGATAGACCGCGCGCTGTCGGGTATTGAGCAGCATCAGTTCGACAAAGTGGTGCTGGCGCGAAAAACCACCTTAACGCTCAGCCAGCCGCTGAATGCCTGCGCATTTCTTGCCGCCAGCCGCGACGTTAATCATCACTGTTACCATTTCATGCTGGCTTTTACCCCGCAACAGGCGTTTCTGGGCTCCAGCCCGGAACGTTTATTCTTGCGTGATCACACCGAACTCTATACCGAAGCGCTGGCGGGAACCGTGGCCAATCATCCCGATGACCGGGAAGCGCGGGCGCTGGGGGACTGGCTGCTCAGCGATGGCAAAAACCAACGCGAAAATTTACTGGTCGTCGACGATATCTGCCAGCGCTTACAGGGCGGGGCGCATTCGCTGGATGTGACGCCAGCGGAGATTTTACGTCTGCGCAAGGTGCAGCATTTACGCCGCAATATTCACGGTGAGCTGACCGACCCCGATGACGCTGCTTGCCTGCAACGTCTGCAACCGACCGCAGCAGTGGCCGGATTACCCCGTCAGGCCGCGCGTGAATTTATCGCCGAATTTGAGCCTTTTGACCGCGAGTGGTATGCCGGTTCCGCCGGGTATCTCAGTGCTGAACAAAGTGAATTTACCGTCGCGTTACGTTCGGCGACGGTGAAAGGACATCATCTTGAACTCTACGCAGGCGCGGGGATTGTCGCCGGTTCTGACGCTGCACAGGAATGGCAGGAAATCGAAAACAAAGCCGCTGGTTTGCGCACTTTGTTGGAAGAGCATTACACCCCTGCCGTTCAGGCCGGATAACCCCTTGCCGGAGTGAATTGAACATGTCTGTTGCCGTCTTTAACCGCCGCTGGGCGACGCTTATCCTCGAAGCGTTAACCCGACATCAGGTGCAGCATGTGTGCATCGCGCCCGGTTCCCGCTCTACACCGCTAACCCTTGCCGCCGCCGCGCATCCGCACCTTATCTGCCACACCCATTTTGATGAACGCGGCCTTGGCCATCTGGCTCTCGGGCTGGCAAAAGCCAGCGGGCAGCGGGTGGCGATCATCGTCACCTCCGGCACGGCGGTGGCAAATTTATATCCGGCGCTGATCGAAGCCGGGCTGACCGGCGAAAAGCTGGTGTTGCTCACGGCTGATCGTCCGCCGGAACTCATCGATTGCGGTGCGAATCAGGCTATCCGCCAGACCGGCATGTTTGCCAGTCACCCCGTCGGGACGCTGGATTTACCGCGTCCGACGCCTGAAATCAGTGCGCGCTGGCTGGTTTCTGCGCTGGATAATACGCTGGCGCAGCAGACGCACGGTGCCGTGCACATTAACTGTCCGTTCGCCGAACCGTTGTATGGCGAGGACAACGGCGAGCATCAGGACTGGTTGCTGGCGCTGGGCGACTGGTGGCAGGGCCATGAACCGTGGCTGAATTATTCTCAGGTTTTGCCTGCAATCGCGCAGCCGGACTGGTTTTCCTGGCGGCAAAAGCGCGGCGTCATTATCGCTGGCCGTCTTTCTGCCTGCGAAAGTGAACAGGTGGCACAGTGGGCGGCGCAACTGGGCTGGCCGTTGATCAGTGATGTGCAGGCATCAACCGGCAATCCGCTTCCCTGCGCAGATTTGTGGCTGGCATCGCCGCAGGCGCAGGCGATACTGGCGCACGTCCAGTTGGTTATCCAGTTCGGTGGCGGTCTGACCGGTAAGCGCCTGCTGCAATGGCAGGCGACCTGTCAACCCGATGAATACTGGCTGGTTGACCCGCTGTCAGGCCGTCAGGATCCGGCGCAGCATCGCGGTCGTCGTCTACAAGCCCGCGTCAGTGAATGGTTACAGTCTCACCCGGCACAGCCTCAGCCTGACTGGGCAGAAGCCCTTGAGCATTGCTCGCAGCGGGCGTTACATGCGGTTGAAACCCGTCTCGACGGTGTATTTGGCGAGGCCGCCGCAGCGTGGCAGCTTCCGGCTTTATTACCTGAGCACGGCCAGTTATTTCTTGGCAACAGTCTGATTGTTCGTCTGGTGGATGCCTTTGCCCAACTCCCCGCCGGTTATCCTGTTTTCGCCAATCGCGGGGCAAGCGGTATTGACGGGCTGCTGTCCACCGCCGCAGGTGTGCAGCGCGCGACCTGCAAACCGACGCTGGTGCTGCTGGGTGATATCTCTGCACTTTATGATTTAAACGCGCTGGCGCTGATGCGTCAGTGTTCCGCGCCGACGGTGATTATTGTGGTGAATAACAATGGTGGACAAATTTTCTCGTTGTTGCCAACGCCCGAAGCCGAGCGGCAGCGTTTTTACTGCATGCCGCAGAACGTCAGCTTCAGCCATGCGGCAGCGATGTTTGGTCTGGATTATGCCTGTCCGGCATCGATGTCTGAGCTTCATCATGCCGTCAGACAATGCTGGCAGCATGGTGGCGTGAAACTGATCGAGTTGAAAGTCAGTGAGACAGAAGGGGCAGAATGCCTGCGTTCGCTGGTGAAGGAGATGAGCGCATCATGACGCTGGCCTGTCACACACTCAACCCAGAGGTTAAAGATCGTCCGTGGCTGGTGTTTCTCCACGGCCTGCTGGGCAGTGCAGATGACTGGCAACCCTTACTTCCTGCGCTTGAAGGCTGGCCTTGTCTGTTTGTGGATTTACCGGGACATGGTCGTTCCGCGTCGCTGACCGCTGCCGGATTTGCGGATGTCAGCCAGCTGTTAACCGATACCCTGCACGAAAATAACGTCACTGCGTACTGGCTGATCGGCTACTCGCTGGGGGGGCGCATCAGTCTGTATCACGCCTGTCAGGGTGATCGCAGCGGATTGCAGGGGCTGCTGGTGGAAGGCGCACATCCGGGGCTGACCTGTCAGGCTGAACGCGCACAACGCCGCCATCATGATCAGCAATGGGCGGCTCGCTTTTTGCAAGTACCGTGGAAACAGGCGCTGGAAAGCTGGTATCGCCAGCCGGTGTTTTCCAGCCTGACCGATGCGCAACGCCAGCAAATGATCGTGCTGCGTGAGAACAACAACCCGCACACTGTCTCTGCCATGCTGGCGGCCACGTCGCTTTCGGTACAGCCTGATTTACGTGCACAATTGCTGCGGCTTTCCCTGCCGGTTGTGTGGTTGTGTGGCAGTCAGGACGCCAAGTTTATTCATCTTGCGCAGCAATCCGGTTTCGGGCTACGCACTGTCGCTAATGCCGGGCATAACGCCCACCGTGATAACCCGGCGGAATTTGCCCGTCAGGCGCTGGCATTTATTACTTCACCTGTCTTAAAGGAAGTTGAACATGATTTATCCTGATGAAAAAGAACTGTACGCGCCGGTCGAATGGCGTGATTGTACCGGCGAGTTTGAAGATATTCGTTACCACAAATCTACCGACG
Source organism: Rahnella aceris (assembly GCF_011684115.1). Taxonomy (NCBI): domain Bacteria; kingdom Pseudomonadati; phylum Pseudomonadota; class Gammaproteobacteria; order Enterobacterales; family Yersiniaceae; genus Rahnella; species Rahnella aceris. The sequence goes on from NZ_JAADJV010000001.1 coordinate 405,187, forward strand.
GCATCGCTAAAATCACCATCAACCGTCCGCAGGTTCGCAATGCATTTCGTCCGCTGACCGTCAAAGAAATGATCCGCGCACTCGACGATGCCCGTAACGACGAAGGCATCGGCGTGATCGTGCTGACCGGTGAAGGCGAAAAAGCCTTCTGTGCGGGCGGCGATCAGAAAGTGCGTGGCGATTACGGTGGTTATCAGGATGCCAGCGGTGTGCATCATCTCAACGTGCTGGATTTCCAGCGCCAGATCCGCACCTGTCCGAAACCAGTCGTGGCGATGGTTGCTGGTTATTCCATTGGCGGCGGCCATGTTCTGCATATGATGTGTGACCTGACCATTGCGGCAGATAACGCCATCTTCGGGCAGACCGGCCCGAAAGTTGGTTCTTTCGACGGCGGCTGGGGCGCATCCTATATGGCGCGTATCGTCGGTCAGAAAAAGGCCCGTGAAATCTGGTTCCTGTGCCGTCAGTACGATGCCAAAGCGGCGCTGGATATGGGGCTGGTCAACACCGTAGTTCCTCTGGCTGATCTGGAAAAAGAAACGGTGCGCTGGTGTCGTGAAATGCTGGAAAACAGTCCGATGGCACTGCGTTGCCTGAAAGCCGCACTGAACGCCGATTGCGACGGTCAGGCAGGGCTTCAGGAACTGGCAGGGAACGCCACAATGTTGTTCTACATGACCGATGAAGGTCAGGAAGGTCGCAACGCGTTTAATGAAAAACGCCAGCCGGACTTCAGCAAATTTAAGCGTAATCCATAATGCGTCGCGCCACGGTGTACCGGTACAGCGTGCCGATGGAAGCTGGGGTGGTGCTGCGCAATCAGCGCCTGAAAACCCGCGACGGTTTTTTGGTGTCACTGTGGCAGGACGAAGCAACGGGTTGGGGCGAAGTTGCGCCGCTGCCCGGTTTTAGTGTGGAAGATGTGTCTCAGGCGCAGGATGCCGTTCAGCATGGCCTGAGCCAGTGGGTGCAGGGGGCCTCGCTGGCTGCCGTTGCCTCTGCGTTCAGTGCTTTACCTTCGGTGGCTTTCGGGCTGAGTTGTGCGGACGCCGAATTACGCGGCGAATTGCCCGAAGTGCTGAGCACGCGCTGTGCACCGTTGTGTCATGGCGATCCGAATGAGCTTTATGCGCGTCTGGGGGCGCTGCCGGGCGATTTTCGCGGCAGGAAAGTGGCTAAGGTGAAAGTGGGATTGTACGAATCCGTCGGCGATGGTCTGAATGTCAGTATGTTGCTGGAAGCCTTGCCGGAACTGCATTTGCGCCTTGATGCCAACCGCAGCTGGACGCCGGTCAAAGCCGAAGGGTTTGCCCGTCATGTGGCGCCCGAACTGCGTTCACGCATCGCGTTTATCGAAGAACCGTGCCTGACCCGCGAGCAGTCCCGCGATTTCGCCCGTCTGACCGGTATTGCGATCGCCTGGGATGAAAGCGTGCGCGAAACCGGTTTTACCGTGAAGGCCGAACCCGGGCTGGCGGCGATCATCATCAAACCCACGCTGACCGGCAGTCTGATGCGTTGCCGTCAGCTGATCGCGCAGGCGCATGCCGCAGGGCTGGAAGCTGTGATCAGTTCCTCCATCGAGTCGAGTCTCGGGCTGACACAACTGGCGCGCATTGCCCAATGGCTGACGCCGGACGCCATTCCGGGGCTGGATACGCTGGATCTCATGCGGACGCAGCTTATCCGTCGCTGGCCGGGCTCTGAATTACCGCTAACGGATGTGTCTGATCTGGAGATTGTGTGGCAGAGCAAATGATCAACGACTGGCCATGGCGCGAAAGGGCAAACCTTTCACCTTTTGCCGTAGCGCTGAAAGCGGGAGATATCACCTGGTGCTGGCGTGATTTACAGCACCGCATCGACACGCTGGCAGCCGGTTTTATTGCGCAGGGTGTAGGCGAGGGTGCGGGTGTGGTTTTGCGCAGTAAAAACACCCTTGATGCCGTACTCAGCTATCTGGCGTTATTACAAACCGGCGCGCGCCTGTTACCGCTTAATCCGCAACTGCCGTGGGTATTATGTGATGAACTGCTTTCGCAACTCGATATCGCTTTCGTACTGGATCTGGCGGAGCCGGAACTGCCGCTGAATATTCCCGCGCTGACCATGCAGAATGCCTGTTGGCTCAGTTCTGCCGGATGGCAACCGCAGCGTATTGCCACGCTGACGCTGACATCGGGTTCCAGCGGTTTGCCGAAAGCCGCAGCACATACGGTTGCCGCCCATCTCGCCAGTGCGGCGGGTGTGCTGAACCTGATCCCTTTCACCCGTAATGATAGCTGGTTACTTTCTCTGCCACTGTTTCATGTTTCCGGACAAGGCATCGTCTGGCGCTGGCTGCTGGCCGGCGCTACGCTGATGCTGTCCGAAGACCAACCGCTCGATGCAGCGCTGGCAGAATGCAGCCACGCTTCGCTGGTACCGACGCAACTCTGGCGTCTGCTGCAAGGCACGCCGGTGCCTGAAAAGCTGACAGACGTTTTGCTTGGTGGGGCGCAAATTCCTCTGGCGCTGACTGAACAGGCAGAAAAAGCAGGAATACGCTGCTGGTGCGGATATGGGCTGACGGAAACTGCGTCCACAGTGACGGCGAAACGAGCCGATGGCAGCGCCGGTATCGGTCAGGTATTGGCGGGGAAGGAAGTCAAAATCGTTGACCAGGAGATCCTGATCCGTACCGACAGTATGGCCAGTGGTTACTGGAAAAACGGTCAGCTATCACCGGTGACTGATGCGCAAGGGTGGTTGCATACCCGCGACCGTGGCACGTGGATTGACGATGAACTGCAGGTGGCCGGGCGGATGGATAATTTGTTTTTCAGCGGCGGAGAAGGGATCCAACCTGAAGATATCGAGAAAGTGCTGGTCAGCCACCCGCAGGTTTCGCAGGCATTTGTGGTTCCGGTGGAAGATGAGCAATTTGGTCAGCGACCGGTCGCCGTGCTCGAAGCACAAGCCGGGCTGGTGTATGAGGAACTCAATCGCTGGCTGAGCGATAAGATACCGCGTTTCCAGTTGCCGGTGGCCTATCATCCGCTGCCCGGGGCTTTGTCGCAGGGGGGGATTAAAATCTCGCGGGCGAGCGTCCGGCAATGGGTAGAAATGCTTTCGTAAAACAATAGCCCGGAATAAACAATAAAGGCCGCATAATGCGGCCTTTATGATTTCTGATGGTAAAAAGTCAGTCTTTCAGTGCTTTCTCAACCCCTGCGCCATAAGCCGGATCGACTTTATAGAACAGTGCCAGTTGGCGTGCCTGCGTTTCCGGCGAAGCATGTTTCAGCTCACCGGCAATGCGTGCAAACATACGCTGATGTTCAGCCTCAGACAGCAGGTTGAATAGCAAACGTGGCTGAGTGAAGTAATCATCATCTTCCCGGTGATTCCAGTGGTCTGCCGCGCCTTCAATGCTCAGTGGCGGTTCGCTGAAATCGTGCTGTTGCTGGAACAAGCCCGCGCTGTTGGGTTCGTAAGTCACGCCGTTGCCGCTGTTACCGTCCACACGCATTGCGCCGTCACGGTGATAATTATGGAACGGGCATTTTGGCGCGTTGACCGGGATCTGATGATGATTTACGCCCAGACGGTAACGGTGCGCATCGCCGTAAGAGAACAGACGCCCCTGCAGCATACGGTCAGGTGAGAAACCGATGCCAGGTACTACATTGGCCGGACTCATGGCGACTTGTTCTACTTCGGCAAAGTAGTTTTCCGGATTGCGGTTCAGTTCGAATTCACCCACTTCAATCAGCGGATAATCGCTGTGCAGCCAGACTTTGGTCAGGTCAAACGGGTTGTACGGCAGTTTTGCAGCGTCCGCTTCCGGCATGATTTGCACAAACAGTTTCCAGCGCGGGAAATCGCCGCGTTCAATCGCTTCATACAAATCACGCTGCGAACTCTCGCGGTCGGTGCCCACCAGTTTTTCGGCTTCATCGTCCATCAGGTTTTCAATACCCTGCTGGCAGCGGAAGTGGAATTTCACCCAGAAGCGTTCATTTTCAGTATTGATAAAGCTGAAGGTATGGCTGCCGAAACCGTGGATATGACGGTAAGACGTTGGCAGACCACGGTCGCTGACATCAATGGTCAGCTGATGCAAGGCTTCCGGAAGATGAGAGAAGAAGTCCCATTTGTATGCCGGATTACGCAGGTTAGTGCGCGGGTCACGTTTGACGACGTGGTTCAGATCCGGGAATTTCAGCGGGTCACGCAGGTAAAACACCGGCGTATTATTGCCGACTAAATCCCAGTTTCCTTCTTCGGTGTAGAACTTCATCGAGAAACCGCGAATATCACGTTCGGCATCCGCTGCACCGCGTTCACCGGCAACCGTCGAGAAACGGATAAACATGTCAGTTTGTTTGCCGATTGCGGAGAAGATCTTCGCGCGGGTGAAAGCGGTAATATCGTGCGTCACGGTGAAAGTACCATAAGCGCCGGAGCCTTTAGCGTGCATACGACGCTCCGGGATCACTTCGCGGTCGAAATGCGCTAATTTCTCAAGAAACCAGACATCCTGCAAAAGCAACGGACCACGGCGGCCAGCGGTAATCACGTTGTTATTATCGACGACTGGCGCGCCAGCGGCGGTGGTTAAACCTTTCTTGGTCATAAAAATTCCTTCCGGTAATTGCGTGTGTATGTAAGTAAAAACGTTGGGGGGGTTCCTTTAACCTCACTTAAGTCAAATTAACTCTACCGATTAGAAATAAACCCTATATTGATCAGAGGCAAATAGGTGGGAGTTATCATTTCGATGGGAAACGTTCATTTCATCAATGAAAACGATGTTTCTTACAATTTTCACAACCCCGGTGAATGCATTCACGTTCCAAAAAGTTGTTACGACTGAGTGAATTGCTTTAGACTTCCCGTGGAAGATTTATTGTCGTTTGACTGTTATTTAGGATAAATAATGAAAAAGTTACTTGTCGCTGGTGCCGCTGCCAGTCTGATGTTTGTCGCGGCATCTGCCAGCGCAATCAGTGTCAATGGTGAAGTCGGTGAGCATTACACGCATCTGGGTGTGGGCTTCGGCACCACATCTCCGGGTCTGGCATTGAGCGGTGATTACACCCATAACGATGACGACGGTGATGTGGCAGGCTTGGGTTTGGGATACAACATTCCGTTGGGTCCGTTCATCGCGACCGTCGGCGGTAAGGGCCTGTACACCAATCCTAAAGACGGTGACGAAGGGTACGCTGCGGCCGTCGGCGGTGGTCTGCAACTGCCAATCGCGAAAATGTTCACCCTGTACGGCGACTATTATTATTCCCCGGATTCCCTGTCCAGCGGCATTGCTAACTATGAAGAAGCGAACGCAGGTATTCGTCTGACGGCCATCCCGTTGGTTACCGTGAGCGTGGGTTACCGCTACATGGCGATGGATGGCAAAGATGGCAACCGCGATAACGTGGTGGCAGACGGTGCTTATTTAGGTGGCGCTGTTAATTTCTGATTTTGTCTGAAGCAAAATCTGAAGGCTCGCATTCGTGCGGGCCTTTTTGTTTTCTGGCGAACGGAGATTGTTTTTCTGTCCCAGCCTTTCTACAGTGGAGTAACAAAAAAGACAGAAGGAGAACGGGATGCTTAGGGTTGAGATGCTGAGTACGGGTGATGAAGTGCTGCACGGCCAGATTGTGGATACCAATTCGGCATGGCTGGCGAATTATCTGTTTGAGCAAGGTTTACCGATGACCAGTCGTGAAACCGTGGGCGACAGTCTGGACGCGCTGGTGGCTGTTCTCAAAGAACGCAGCCACATCGCTGATGTGCTTATCGTGAACGGCGGCCTGGGGCCAACGACCGATGATTTAAGTGCGCTGGCGGCGGCTAAAGCCTGTGATGTGGAACTGGTGGAAGATGCTGGCTGGATTGAAACCATGCAGGCGTTCTTCAATGAACGTGGCCGTCCGATGGCCGAATCCAACCGCAAACAGGCACAAATCCCGGCCAATGCCGAGCTGCTGGATAATCCGGTGGGCACCGCCTGCGGCTTCAGCGTGAAGCTCAACCGCTGTCAGATTTTCTTCACGCCCGGTGTACCGTCCGAATTTAAAGTGATGGTGGAACAACAAATCGTTCCACGTCTGCACAAACAATTTCCGGCGCTGGAAGCCCCGTTATGTTTACGTCTGACCACGTTCGGACGTGGCGAAAGTGACCTTGCCACCGAGTTGGATCAACTTGAGCTGCCGGAAGGCGTGGTGATGGGTTACCGTTCGTCATCGCCGATTATCGAGCTGAAAGTCACCGGCCCGCGCTCTCAGGAGGCTGCAATGCACAAAGCGTTTGAACGCGTGCGTGAAGTCGCAGGGGAGAGCACGATTTTTGAAGGGCTGGGTAGCCTGCCGGATCGTCTGGCAGAACGCCTGCTGGCGCAGGATTTACGTCTGGCGGTCAGCGAAAGTTTCACCGGCGGCCTGCTGAACTGGCGTCTGCAAAGCGCCGGGGTTCCGCTGGTCAACGGCGAGTTATTGCCCCAGGGTGACGAAGCCTCACCAGAGAAATCCCTCGAATGCTTACTGGCGCGTGCGCAGACGTTGGCCGAAACCACCGGCGCACAACTGGCGCTGGCTGTGGGCGCGCTGTCAGGTGCAGAATTAAGTCTGGCACTGCATACCCCAACCGGCACCAGCGGCCTGACAATCCGCTATACCGCCACGCGTCACGGACTGGCATTACGTCAGGAGACCATGGCGATGGTGGCGATGGATATGCTGCGGCGTTACCTGAACGGGTGGGAGCCGGTGGCGGATTACCCGTGGTTGGATCGGGTTGAGAAGGTTTAGCTTTAGCTCCCTCCCCTGCGAAGGGGAGGGCTGGGGTGGGGTATTAAAGCGAAATCAAAGAGTTGAGGTTGGCTTTGATGAGATGTTAGCCCTTAAAACCCCCTCCCGTCCTCCCCCTTCGCAGGGGGAGGAGTAAAGTCTAAAACGCGATCTCAATATCCCCAACCGGCATGCAACAACACGGTAAAATCTCGCCGTCTGAGATAAAGGCCAGGGGTTTCTCGCTGTAGGCGACCTCACCGTTAATCAACCGCATCCGGCACGATCCGCAATAACCTTCGCGACACTGGTATTCCACTTCAACCTGATGATGTTCAAACACCTCCAGCAAATTCCGGTGCTCTGACTTACACGCCAGTTGCTGTCCGTTTGCTGAAAGTGTGATGGTTCTGTCGGCCATTTAAAGCTCGAAATCACTCAGGTCATCGGCGTGAACTTCAGAATCAATCTGACCTACCAGATAGGAGCTGACTTCCACTTCCTGTGGCGCAACCTGCACGTTATCAGACACCAGCCAGGCGTTGATCCACGGGATCGGGTTCGAGCGGGTTTTGAACGGAGCATCCAGCCCGACAGCCTGCATACGGATATTGGTGATGTATTCGACGTACTGACACAGAATGTCTTTGTTCAGGCCGATCATCGAACCGTCTTTGAACAGGTATTCTGCCCAGTCCTTTTCCTGCTGTGCCGCCAGCACGAACAGGTCATGGCACTCCTGCTGACATTCCAGCGCGATTTCTGCCATTTCAGGGTCGTCCTGACCTGAGCGCAGCAGGTTCAGCGCGTGCTGAGTGCCGGTCAGATGCAGCGCTTCATCACGGGCGATCATCTTGATGATTTTCGCGTTGCCTTCCATCAGTTCACGTTCAGCGAAGGCAAATGAACAGGCAAAGCTGACGTAGAAACGTACGGCTTCCAGCGCGTTGACGCTCATCAGACAGATGTAGAGTTTCTTCTTAAGTTCACGCAGGTTAACTACAACGGTTTTGCCGTTGACCTGATGCGTGCCCTCGCCCAGCAGATGGTAGTAGCTGGTCATCTCGATCAGCGTGTCGTAGTAACCGGAGATGTCTTTCGCGCGCTTGAGGATTTCTTCATTGGTCACGATATCGTCAAACACAATCGCCGGATCATTCACGATGTTGCGGATAATATGTGTGTAAGAGCGCGAGTGAATAGTTTCCGAAAACGCCCAGGTTTCGACCCAGGTTTCCAGCTCAGGAATAGAAATCAGCGGTAACAGCGCGACGTTCGGGCTGCGGCCCTGAATGGAATCCAGCAGCGTCTGGTATTTCAGGTTGCTCAGGAAAATGTGTTTCTCGTGATCCGGCAACGCCTGAAAATCGATACGGTCACGGGATACATCAATCTCTTCCGGACGCCAGAAGAAGGACAGTTGCTTTTCGATCAGTTTTTCAAAGATTTCATGCTTCTGCTGGTCGAAACGGGCAACGTTAACCGACTGACCAAAGAACATTGGCTCAAGAAGCTGATCGTTTTTATTCTGGGAAAAAGTACTGTAGGCCATAACTTCCTCGAAATTCTCGGCAAAAACCCCCTGACGGGGGTTTTGAATAATATTCTTAGTTAAAACAAAAGATTAGATTTTGCAGGCGCCGCTTTCACAGTCATCAGCCACATCGGCTTTCATGTCTTCCTGTACATCATCAGCACCGTCACGGGTGTTCTGATAGTACAGCGTTTTCACGCCAAATTTGTAGGCGGTCAGCAAGTCTTTCAACAACTGTTTCATTGGCACTTTGCTGTTCGGGAAGCGCGACGGGTCGTAGTTGGTGTTTGACGAAATCGCCTGGTCGATGAATTTCTGCATTACGCCAACCAGTTGCAGGTAGCCGTCGTTGTTCGGCATATCCCACAGCAGTTCGTACTGATCTTTCAGACGCTCGTACTCCGGCACAACCTGACGCAGAATCCCGTCTTTCGACGCTTTGATACTGATGTGGCCGCGAGGTGGCTCGATACCGTTGGTGGCGTTGGAGATCTGCGAAGAGGTCTCGGACGGCATCAGCGCGGACAGCGTGGAGTTACGCAGGCCGTATGTTTTGATGTTTTCACGCAGCGTATCCCAGTCCAGATGCAGCGGTTCATCGCAGATGGCATCCAGATCTTTCTTATAGGTATCCACCGGCATGATGCCTTGTGAATAGGTGGTTTCGTTGAACCACTGGCACGCGCCTTGTTCTTTCGCCAGTTCGTTGGAGGCTTTCAGCAGGTAATACTGAATGGCTTCGAACGTTTTGTGGGTCAGGTTGTTAGCGCTGCCATCGGAATAACGCACACCGTTTTTCGCCAGATAATACGCGTAGTTAATAACGCCGATACCCAGCGTACGTCGGCCCATCGCACCGCGTTTTGCGGCTTTGATCGGGTAATCCTGATAATCGAGCAGGGCGTCCAGAGCGCGAACTGCCAGAACAGCCAGTTCTTCCAGATCGTCGAGGCTTTCGATCGCACCGAGGTTGAAAGCAGACAGCGTACACAGCGCGATTTCGCCGTTTTCGTCATTAACGTCATCCAGCGGTTTGGTTGGCAGCGCAATTTCCAGACACAGGTTGGACTGGCGAACAGGCGCGATAGCCGGATCAAACGGGCTGTGGGTGTTGCAGTGGTCAACATGCTGAATGTAGATACGGCCTGTAGAGGCGCGTTCCTGCATCATCAGGGAGAACAGTTCCACCGCTTTCACTTTCTGCTTACGGATGCTGGCATCCTGCTCGTACTTCTCGTACAGACGCTCGAACTCGTCCTGATCGGCAAAGAATGCATCGTACAGGCCAGGTACGTCAGACGGGCTGAACAGGGTAATGTCGCCGCCTTTCACCAGACGCTGATACATCAGTTTGTTGATCTGCACGCCGTAGTCCATATGACGGACGCGGTTGCCTTCAACACCACGGTTGTTTTTCAGTACCAGCAGGCTTTCGACTTCCAGATGCCACATCGGGTAGAAGAGTGTCGCTGCGCCGCCACGAACACCGCCCTGAGAACAGGATTTCACCGCAGTCTGGAAATGTTTGTAGAACGGGATACAACCGGTGTGGAATGCTTCACCGCCACGGATCGGGCTACCCAGCGCACGGATGCGACCGGCGTTGATGCCGATACCGGCGCGTTGTGAAACGTATTTCACGATGGCGCTGGAGGTCGCGTTAATGGAATCCAGACTGTCGCCACATTCGATCAGCACGCATGAGCTGAACTGACGGGTCGGAGTGCGCACGCCGGACATAATTGGCGTAGGCAGGGAAATTTTGAAGGTTGAAATCGCGTCGTAGAAACGTTTGATGTAATCCAGACGCGTTTCGCGCGGGTAGCCGGAGAACAGGCAGGCCGCGACCAGAATGTAGAGGAACTGAGCACTTTCGTAGATATCGCCGGTCACACGGTTCTGTGCCAGATATTTCCCTTCCAGTTGCTTAACCGCAGCGTAAGAGAAATTCATGTCGCGCCAGTGGTCAATAAAACTGTCCATCTGCTCGAACTCTTCAGCCGTGTAGTCTTCCAGCAGATGTTTGTCGTATTTACCCATTTCAACCATGCGGGTCACCTGGTCGATCAGTTTTGGTGGTTCAAACTGGCCGTAGGCTTTTTTACGCAGGTGGAAGATCGCCAGACGCGCGGCCAGATATTGGTAATCCGGTGCATCTTTAGAGATCAGATCAGCCGCCGCTTTGATGATGGTTTCGTGAATATCAGCGGTTTTGATGCCGTCATAGAACTGGATGTGTGAACGGAGTTCTACTTGAGAAACTGATACGTTTTGAAGACCTTCCGCTGCCCAGTCAATGACACGGTGGATTTTATCAAGGTTGATGCGTTCTGTGCGGCCATCACGTTTAGTAACAAGCAGACTTTGGTTCATTGGGTGCGATACCTTAAAGGTTTATAAAGGGTCTGACCTGACCGCGTAAAACATGCGCGGCAGCACAAGAGGTTCCTAGTGTGCTGGTCAGGATATAAACACAATATATTGTGGGTTTGTTATTTTCTGATGACAAGATAGTGATTGAATGTCCCTTTTGCAAGTGAACAAAACGGGCAGATTTGTGGATAAGTTGGGGAGAAATTTTGACGTCAAGCCTGAGAAGTCCGTCATTGCTGGCGCGACAAACCTGTCAATATCTCAGATACGATTTTCTTATATTTTTATGAAAGGTGATCAACTGCCGGTTTATTAAACGTTAGAAAAAAACGCTATATTGATCTGGATAACTATTCTAAAAAATCATGTTGCGGTGTTCACGCCAACCAACGTCCTAAAAACTAAGGTTTTAACCCCGGCATACCCCGTCTCTTAACGTAAATTCTACTGGATTAGCGGAAAAAATGACTTGCAACCGATGACGATTTGGCGTCGCCGTACAGCCGTTAAGCCGCTTCGGAGCAACCTTGCTACCAGGTTTTTGTTCACTTTCTGAAAAGTGCGTTTTTGAGAAAAATGAGCCTTATTATAAATACATATGATGAATGAATGATGTTGTTTATATATTCTAAATTTATCATTAAGTGGTCTCCCGGCACTGTGCATATTACTTTCGCTCCTCTTTCATCAGGTGCGGGATTAGAACTTCAATGGTCTTCAATAAAATCACGGCGTGTTTATTTTTAGTCTTTAATTTATTGCCTTTTTCAGAGGCGGCTTTTGCAGGAACTCTCCCGGCCTGTTCAGGGTTGCAAATTACTGAAAGTTGCAACGCCACGGCCACCACGCTTGAAAATAAAACCCTCAATACCTATACCGTGGCTGATGGCGCTGAGATGCAGTTCTCCGGCCTGAACGGTTCAGGTTCCTCGGGCGGTGCCTTCCACCTGGGAAACAGCACCACACTGGAGATTATTCCTGAGAGCACCACCGGTTACAGCGTATTTACCGGAAACAGCAGTTCGGGAAACGGTGGCGCGATCTTTGCGAAAGAAAACTCGACGGTATATTTAGAAAATACCCTGTTCATTGATAACGTCGCCCATGATTACGGCGGTGCAATATACATGAATGGCACCAATGATGAAGGTGATACTGATCTTGCCATTACTAATGCCGTGTTTTCAGGGAATATTTCCAGTGAGGGGAAAGGCGGCGCTATTTATTCTCTTAATAATAAAGTCCAGCTGACAAATGTTTTATTTGAGGATAATCAGGCAAAGACCAACAAAAGTGCCAGTTCAGGTAATGGTAGCGGTGGTGCGATTGATGCCACGGACAATACGTCTGACTCCCACGGCAGCATGTTTATCACTAACAGTGAATTCACCGGCAATCAGGCCGAAGGACAGGGAGGCGCAATCTACACCAGCAGCGCGTCTACGCCATTCCTGATCAACATCAACATTGATGAAAACTATCAAGAAAATGATGGTGTTGCCTATTACCACGATAACGTCGCTGGCAATTATGGCGATGCACCCGATGCCGCTGGCGGTGGGTTCATGTATCTCGGCCACAGCGAAGCGGATTTTGATATTGCTGCAGATAAAACGCTGATCATCGGCAATACCGCCAACGACGGCGCTTATGACTCGATCGCCGGTTATGGCGCGATTTTCAAACGCGGTGCTGGTGAACTGGTACTTAATGCTGATAACAGCGGTTTTACCGGCGTATTCGACATTTTAGAGGGCACGGTCACGCTGGGACGTGATGACACGCTGATCAATGTCGGCGACACCAACTGTCAGGCTGCGGCAGATACCTGTCACGGTATTGTGTTAGGTAACGATAATTATGTGAATGACACGGCAATACTGAATGTTGGCAGCACGCAGCAAACCTTTAAAAATGCCTTTATGGGGCATGAGAACAGCACATTGAATATTGATGCTGGCGGTAATGTCATTGTTAACAGCGGCTACATGGCGGGGACAACCACCGGAGCAGGCGATCTGACCGTGGCAGAAAATGGCAGTTTCACCCTGACCGGCGCGCAGTCTATGGGGCTGGATGGCGACATTGTGGTGGAACAAAACGCTGTACTCAGCGTTCAGGGCGATGCTGAAGATTTAGCGATATTGCAGGCCGATCCGCAGTCTGTTGTGCTCGACGGCGGTGTGCTGGATTTGTCGGACATGTCCACCTTCAACGGTGAAGCGAATCAGACTAACGACGGCCTGACGATTACAGGGTCCGGCGGAACGGTAATCGGTAATGCTGATCTGGTGACGCTGGGGACGGGCAGCGACTATCACGTTGATGGCGGCGTGTATGCGGTGATTGATGCCGGTGCCGGACGTGTCACGCTGGCGGATAACAATACTTATCTGGGCACGACGCAGATCGCTTCCGGGACATTGCAGGTCACCGGTAACTCTCAGTTGGGCGATGAAGCCTATAACCGTCAGGTCATTTTTACCGATCCGGCACAGGCCAGTACGCTGGAGATTTCTGCGCCGGGCGATACCAGCGGGCAGGTCGATACCACATCAGCACAAACCGGTAAGGCACGAGATATTGAAATGCGGGCCTCAGGGACGATGCAGGTGGACGACGGCGTGACCACGCAATGGGGCGGCTTAACCGCTGACAGTACCGGCGGGCAGGCAGACGTTGACAGCACGTTCACCAAAACCGGTAACGGTACGTTGATTCTGAAAGATTCGGGCAACAGCCATTCCGCTGTCCGGGTCGAACAGGGTACTTTGCAGGGAGGCGCGGAAAACATCATCGCAGACGCCTCTTCATTGTACGTCGGCGAAAATGCCACGTTTGCCACCGGCATGGATCAGCAGGTGCGCAGCATCGATGCGGATTCCACCGGTACACTGTTGATTTCCGACAACACTCAGCTGGTCCTGACAAATCAGGACGCTTCCTCGGCGCTGGATGCCAGCCTGTTTACCGGCACGGGGGGCACGCTGGTGAATGCTACGTCCGGTATGGCGCTTAAAGGCACGCTGAACACGAATCTTTCCCTGGATGCATTGACCTATTTAGCCGGTGTGACGGTCAACGGCAGCCTTGATAACAGCGCAGGAACCGCCAGTCTGGAGAATGGCAAGGCCGGGGATACGCTGACGGTCAACGGTGATTACACCGGCGGCGGCACGCTGGTGCTGGAAACTGAAATGAATGGTGATACCTCGGCGACCGACCAGCTGATTCTTAACGGCAATACTTCCGGTGATACCGCGCTGGCGGTTGTGCCGGTCAGCGGCATCGGGCAGGCGACACAAACCGGTATCAAAGTTGTCGATTTTGTTGCCGACCCGCAAAGCTTCCAGAACGCGGCAGATTTCCATCTGGCCGGTGGTCAGCAATATATCAATATGGGCGCCTACGACTATTCTCTGGTGCAGGATAATCAGGACTGGTATCTGCGCTCGCAGGTGGTGACGCCGGAGCCTCAGCCCGATCCTGACGTCCAGCCGCAACCTGATCCCGATGTTCAACCGCAGCCGCAACCTGTGCCAGCCTCTGGCGGGGAAGATTTTACACCGGTGCTGAACCCTAAAATGGGCGGCTATATGAGCAACCTGCGCATCGCCAATAATGCCTTCAGTATGACGGCGCAGGATCATGCTGGTGCCGGTCATGACAATATTAAGCTGCGGGTGGATTCATCGCGCGACAGCTCAACCTTTGCCAGCCAGATTGACAGTCACAATGACACGTCAGTGGTTCAGATCAGCGGCAATTTCCTGCGCAATAATGCAGGTGACGGGGAAATCCTGGCGGGTGTGGTGGGCGGTTACAGTAACAGCCACGGCGATAGCACCAGCGTACTGACCGGGCGCAAATCAGATAATGACAGTCAGGGATACGCCGTCGGACTGACCGCTTCCTGGTATCAGAACGCACAGGATCATCAGGGCGCGTATCTCGACAGCTGGATGCAATATGCCTGGTTTGATAACAGCGTCAGCGAAGACGGTACAGGTGATGATAATTATCACTCTTCCGGCCTTTCCGCCTCACTGGAAGGTGGTTACCGTTTTACCCTGATGCAGGGAAACCAGTGGAACTGGACGGTGCAACCCCAGGCGCAGGTGATTTATCAGGGCGTGAAGCAGAAAGATTTTACCGCGTCGAATCAGTCGAAAGTGGCACAACAGGGGGATAATAACGTTCAGACGCGCTTAGGCTTGCGCAGTGAATGGGATATTCATCCGTCGCCGACGCTGCATCTCAGACCTTTTGTAGAGGCGAATTACCGCCATAACAGTGCGGAAACTTCCCTGAATGTGGATGGCGTGAATTTCACCGATAACACCGCCAAAGACAGTGCGGAACTGAGTACCGGGATCAGTGGCAATTTGGGCGAAAATACCACGCTCTGGGGCAAGGTTGGACAGCAAGAAGGGTCAGATGATTTTTCGCAAACCGAAGCGTCAGTTGGGGTGAGTATTCGCTGGTAAGTCAGTCAGTTAGCCGTGAAATTAAAAGGGTGCAGCGCAGGCTGTACCCTTTTTTGCGGTCAGAATATTACAGCGCCTGGGTGTGGATCATGTAGTTCACATCAACATTTGGCCCGAGTTTGAAATGGTCGGTCAGCGGGTTGTAGTGCAGTCCCATAATGTGACGCTCAAACAGCGATGTGCGGTCAATCATGCCCAGCAATTCAGACGGCTTGATGAATTTTTTGATGTCGTGCGTGCCTTTCGGCACCATTTTCAGCACATATTCAGCGCCGAAAATGGCCATCAGCCAGGCTTTATTGTTGCGGTTGATGGTGGAAAAGAACACATGGCCGCCAGGTTTCACCAGACGTGCGCAGGCAGCAACGACAGAAGCCGGATCCGGTACGTGTTCCAGCATTTCCATGCAAGTCACCACGTCATATTGCTGCGGATGCGCGTCGGCGTGCGCTTCCACGGTTTCCTGCACGTACTCCACCTTCACGCCGCTTTCCAGTGCATGCAAACGTGCTACCTGCAAGGGTTCGCCGCCCATGTCCAGTCCGGTGACTGTCGCCCCCGCCACTGCCATGCTTTCACTCAAAATGCCGCCACCGCAGCCGACATCGAGAACATTTTTTCCAAACAGGCCATCAGCGCGTTCGAGAATGTAGTTCAGACGCAGCGGATTGATGCGATGCAGCGGTTTGAATTCGCCTTCCAGATCCCACCAGCGCGAGGCGACGGCTTCAAATTTGGCGATTTCTTCATGGTCGATGTTTTGCGGTGTTGCGGAGGGTGTGGTTGTCATGAGCGTGATGAACTCCTTATAACTTGATTAGCGGATTATACATATTCCATCTGCTTTGGCTCAGTTTTGTGGTTTTGGTTAATGTTTATACGAAATGAAGCCCTGCGTGCAAAGGTTTGAAACGCGTTGGATAATAGTAGGCAAAAGGGGGCGGTTGTTTTCCACGTTTGGCTGGTTTGTGGTATAGTTTTACACCTTTGCGCTATATATGCCTACGTGGGCAGCGGCCATGAATAATCAGTAGAGGGATAGCAGCTCCATGAGCGACCTTGCCAGAGAAATCACACCGATTAACATCGAAGAAGAGCTTAAAAACTCTTATTTGGATTATGCGATGTCCGTTATTGTCGGACGTGCGTTACCAGATGTGCGCGATGGTTTGAAACCGGTGCACCGCCGCGTACTTTTCGCAATGAATGTCCTCGGTAACGACTGGAATAAAGCCTATAAAAAATCGGCCCGTGTGGTCGGTGACGTTATCGGTAAATATCACCCACACGGTGATACCGCGGTTTATGACACCATCGTTCGTATGGCTCAGCCTTTCTCACTTCGCTATATGCTGGTGGACGGGCAGGGTAACTTCGGGTCAGTGGATGGCGACTCCGCAGCAGCCATGCGTTATACCGAAATCCGCATGTCAAAAATTGCACACGAATTGCTGGCAGATTTAGAAAAAGAAACTGTCGATTTCGTGCCAAACTATGACGGCACAGAACAAATTCCTTCTGTTATGCCAACGCGCATTCCCAACCTGCTGGTTAACGGCTCGTCGGGTATCGCTGTGGGTATGGCAACCAACATTCCGCCGCATAACCTCACCGAGGTGATCAACGGCTGTCTGGCGTATATTGAAGATGAAAACATCAGCATTGAAGGGCTGATGGAACACATCCCGGGGCCAGACTTCCCGACGGCTGCGATCATCAACGGTCGCCGTGGTATCGAAGAAGCTTACCGTACCGGCCGTGGCAAAATTTATATCCGTGCCCGTGCTGAAGTAGAAGCCGATGCGAAAACTGGTCGCGAAACCATCATTGTTCACGAGATCCCGTATCAGGTGAACAAAGCCCGTCTGATCGAAAAGATCGCCGAGCTGGTGAAAGAAAAACGCGTCGAAGGTATCAGTGCGCTGCGCGATGAGTCTGATAAAGACGGCATGCGTATCGTGATTGAAATTAAACGCGATGCTGTCGGTGAAGTGGTTCTGAACAACCTGTATTCCCTGACGCAACTGCAGACGTCTTTCGGCATCAACATGGTGGCACTGCACCAGGGTCAGCCGAAGATTCTCGGTCTGAAAGAAATTTTGTCAGCGTTCGTCCGCCACCGCCGTGAAGTGGTGACGCGTCGTACCATTTTCGAACTGCGTAAAGCCCGCGACCGTGCTCATATCCTCGAAGCACTGGCTATCGCGCTGGCGAACATCGACCCGATCATTGAACTGATCCGTGCGGCACCGACGCCGGCTGAAGCGAAAGCTGGCCTGGTCGCGCGTTCATGGGATCTGGGCAACGTGTCAGCAATGCTGGCAAGTGCGGGTGACGATGCAGCCCGTCCTGAATGGCTGGAGCCGCAGTTTGGTATTCATGATGGAAAATACTTCCTGACTGAGCAACAGGCACAGGCCATTCTGGATCTGCGTCTGCAGAAACTGACCGGTCTTGAGCACGAAAAACTGCTGGATGAATACAAAGAGCTGCTGGTGCAAATCGCTGAGCTGCTGTTCATCCTGTCCAACCCTGACCGTCTGATGGAAGTCATTCGTGAAGAACTGGAAGCGATCCGTGATCAATACAACGATCCGCGTCGTACCGAAATTACGGCAAATACCTCTGACATCAACATCGAAGACCTGATCAATCAGGAAGACGTTGTGGTGACCTTGTCGCATCAGGGCTACGTGAAATATCAGCCTCTGACTGATTACGAAGCGCAGCGTCGCGGCGGTAAAGGGAAGTCAGCAGCACGCATTAAAGAAGAAGACTTTATCGATCGTCTGCTGGTGGCCAACACCCACGACACTATTCTGATGTTCTCAAGTCGCGGGCGTCTGTACTGGATGAAAGTCTATCAGTTGCCGGAAGCCAGCCGCGGTGCCCGTGGCCGTCCTATCGTCAACCTGTTGCCGCTTGAGCCGAACGAACGTATTACCGCCATTCTGCCAGTACGCGAGTACGAAGAAGGTCGTCATGTGTTCATGGCAACCGCCAGCGGTACCGTGAAGAAAACCGCGCTGACCGATTTCAGCCGTCCACGCAGCGCCGGCATTATCGCCATCAACCTCAACGAGGGTGATGAGCTGATTGGTGTTGACCTGACTGACGGTAAAGACGAAGTCATGCTGTTCTCTGCAGCAGGTAAAGTCGTGCGCTTCTCTGAAGAAGCCGTCCGCTCAATGGGCCGTACGGCGACGGGGGTTCGCGGTATCCGTCTGGGCGAAGGCGACAGCGTTGTATCGCTTATCATCCCACGCGGTGACGGTTGTATCCTGACTGTGACGCAGAACGGTTTCGGTAAACGTACTGAATCGACCGAGTACCCAACTAAATCCCGTGCAACGCAGGGCGTTATCTCAATCAAAGTGAGTGAGCGTAACGGACCGGTTATTGGTGCGATTCAGGTTGATGAAGCGGATCAAATCATGATGATCACCGATGCCGGTACGCTGGTGCGTACCCGTGTTTCCGAAGTGAGTACTGTTGGCCGTAACACCCAGGGTGTGACGCTTATCCGTACTGCAGACGATGAGAATGTGGTTGGCTTGCAACGTGTTGCAGAACCGGTTGAAGACGAAGAACTGGATGGCGTAGCCACCGAAGCGGGCGAACTGGAAGCGGCACAAGCAGCCGATCTGCCAGACGACGCGGAAAGTGAAGACGATCAGCCAGCTGATGACGAAGAAGAATAAGTTTTCTTAGTCAGCAGACAAAAGGGCATAACAATAGTTATGCCCTTTTTTATTGGATTCGTCTTAAAACAAATCTTTCACCTACACTGCATTATGCGGCGCTTTTTAGAAAGTCTGGCAATAGTGTATCCTGATCCCCATTCCGCTCGCTGAGCCGTTTTGCTAATGGTTAATCCTTGAAATATCTTGCTTCGTTTCGCACAACGCTAAAAATCTCCCGTTATCTTTTCCGGGTGCTGGCGCTTATGTTGTGGACACTGGGTGTGCTGCTGACCACCTTTTATGTGCTGAATATTTTCCATAACAAAGAATCCGAGATCCGCGATGAGGACAATCTCAATTACGATCTGGCGCAGAGTTACATCAAAAATTCCAATGATGTGATGCACAGCATTAAGTTTATGGCTGAGAATCGCCTGAGCGCTTCAGTGAACGGGCTGGATATCATCAACGGCATAATCAGCACTAAAAACACGGCGCCGTCTTATCTCTCATTGTTCCCTGAGTCCGACTGTTCGCAGATTAATGATAGCTACCGTAATTCGCTGGCTTCGCTGGGTAACATGATCCATTACTGGAAAGACAACTTTTCCGATGCCTACGATCTCAATCGCGTGTTCCTCATCAGTGGCGAGAGTTTGTGTCTGGTTGATTTTGGTATCAGCAGCGAACCGTTCGAGCGCGAAAGCCAGGAACAGTTGAAATCATTGCATGAAAAAATTATGCAATATCGCAACAGTAAGAGCACAGATAAAGAAAACAGCCTGTACTGGGTGTCGCAGTCCGGCAGTAAAGACTCCGGAAATTTGTATGTGCTGACCCCGATTTATGTCGGCAATAAACTCGAAGCGCTGATGGGTATTCAGCAAAATCTGCGCGCCGAAGATTTGTTGAATCCGAATTCACAGCACACCGCCGTGACGTTGCTGGATGAAGACGATCAGCCGCTGCTGGGGATTTCCGAGGACGGGCACTACAGCGCCGCGCCGGGCGATTATCCGCAGGCCAGTTCATTCTTCGGGTATGTAAATGGTTATAAAGATTTGGTCTACAAAAAGCCGCTGACACCGTCCTCGCTGAGTGTGGTGTATTCCATGCCGTTTAATACGGTGATCGAGCGATTTAAGATCCTGATTTTTAATGCGGTTTTACTGAATATATTCTCCGGCCTGTTATTGTTTATTCTGGCCTGGGTTTTTGAGCGCAAAATGTTTTTACCGGCCGAGGAAAACGCATTCCGGCTTGAAGAACATGAACAGTTCAACCATAAAATCGTGGCCTCAGCGCCGGTCGGCATTTCCATTTTGCGTATCAGCGATGGCGTTAACATCCTGAGTAATGAACTGGCGCATAATTATATCAGCATGCTGACGCAGGAAGACCGGCAGCGTATTACGCGGATCATCTGCGATCAGCAGACCAATTTCGTCGATGTCATCACCAAGAACAATAACAACATCCAGCTAAGTTTCGTGCATTCACGCTACCGTAATGAAGACGTGGCGATTTGTGTGCTGATCGACGTCAGTGCGCGCGTGAAAATGGAAGAGTCTTTGCAGGAAATGGCTAATGCGGCCGAGCAGGCCAGCCAGTCGAAATCAATGTTCCTGGCAACCGTCAGCCATGAATTGCGCACGCCGCTTTACGGTATCATCGGCAACCTGGATTTACTGCAAACGCAAGGGTTGCCTCAGGGCGTTGACCGTCTGGTGACGGCAATGAATAACTCGTCGGCACTGCTGTTGAAAATCATCAGCGACATTCTCGACTTCTCCAAAATTGAATCCGAGCAGCTGAAAATCGAGCCGCAGGAATTCTCCTGTCGCGAAGTGATCACTCACATTGCCGGTAACTATTTGCCGCTGGTGGTGAAAAAGCGTCTGGGACTTTACTGCTTTATCGAACACAACGTGCCGTTGTCATTCAATGGCGATCCGGTGCGTCTGCAACAGGTCATCTCCAACATCCTGAACAATGCGATTAAATTTACCGACACCGGCTGCATTGTTCTGAATGTCAGAACCTGCGGAAACTATCTTGAGTTTCAGGTGCGCGATACCGGCGTCGGGATCCCTGAGCGCGAAATCACCCGCCTGTTTGATCCGTTCTTCCAGGTCGGAACCGGCGTGCAGCGCCATTTCCAGGGCACCGGTCTGGGGCTGGCTATCTGTGAAAAGCTGATTAACCTGATGGATGGCGATATTGAGGTGGAATCGGAACCGGGGTTGGGCAGTTCGTTTACGGTGCGTATTCCGCTCTACAACGCCACTTTCCCGTCGGGTGAGCCGCTGGACAACTGGCAGGACAAAACGGTCTGGCTGGATGTGCGCAATGCTTATCTGGAAAGTTACCTGATGCAACTGATGCGTTATCACGGCGCGAATGTTCAGCGCTGCGAGCCGGAACTGCAAAGCCAGCGGGAAGATGTGCTGATTACTGACACGCCGCTGATCCATAAGGGCGAACTGGCCGCACAGATTGAATTCTCAATCGGCCATATCGGGCCGCCAGTCGAAACGCGTCCGGGTTACTGGATTCATAGTACGTCCACACCACTGGAAATCACTGCGCTGCTCAACCGGATTTACCGTCTCGAGACGACAGCGGAAGAGGGCGGCTCAGCGACGCCGGAATCCGCTGTGGCGCAGGATTACAGCGATATTACCTTGCTGGTGGTGGATGATCATCCGATTAACCGCCGTCTCCTGGCGGATCAACTGGGCACGATGGGCTATATCGTGGTGACGGCGAACGACGGGATTGACGCACTGGATGCCATGCGCGCGCATGAAATTGATATTGTGCTCAGCGACGTCAACATGCCGCGCCTCGACGGTTACGGGCTGACGGCAAAACTGCGCGAACTCGGCCATACCTTACCGGTGATCGGCGTCACCGCTAACGCGCTGGCGGAACAACGGCAGCGTTGTCTGGAAGCGGGTATGGATAACTGTTTATCCAAGCCAGTCACACTGGAAACCCTGCGCGATACGCTGCGTTATTACAGTGCGCTGGTTCGCAGAAAGCGACAATCCTGACGGACGACGTCGGAAAATACAAAAGGCACCGTTAGGTGCCTTTTTCACGTCTGAACCTACATAACGCCCTGAAGCGTTAGTCTTTATCTACCGGCTGGGAGCTGACGGAAGACAGATAGTTCAGCAGGGCGATATCGTTTTCCACGCCCAGTTTCAGCATCGCAGATTTCTTCTGGCTGCTGATGGTTTTAATGCTGCGGTTCAGCTTTTTGGCAATCTCAGTCACCAGGAAACCTTCTGCGAACAGGCGCAGAACTTCGCTTTCTTTCGGAGACAGGCGTTTGTCGCCGTAACCGTTGGCGCTGATTTTTTCCAGCAGTTTTGCCACGCTGTCCGGCGTGAACTTTTTGCCTTTCTGCAATGCGGCCAGCGCTTTTGGCAGGTCAGTTGGCGCGCCTTGCTTAAGCACAATCCCCTCGATATCCAGATCCAGTACAGAACTCAGGATCGCCGGATTATTGTTCATGGTCAGAACAATGATGGATAACTGCGGGTAGTGGCGCTTGATGTATTTGATCAGGGTGATGCCATCGCCGAATTTATCGCCCGGCATGGACAGGTCAGTGATCAGCACATGAGCATCAAGTTTGCTTAAGCTGTTAACCAGTGCAGTTGAGTCTTCGAACTCGCCTACAACATTCACCCATTCAATTTGTTCAAGGGACTTACGAATACCAAACAGGACGATAGGATGGTCATCAGCAATAATTACGTTCATATTATTCATGTGATTAGCTACCTTGCTGGAGCAGTCTGGAGACAAAAGAATCAATGTGGTTGATGGTTTCAGTAATCTGTAACGCATCGCCATCTGCGATGTATTGTTCTAACGATTCACACATTTGCTTGCCTGGGGTCAGGTTCAGCATAGCGAACACTCCCTTGAGACGATGTGCTGTTTGGGAAAGTGATGTGAAATCACGACGTTGGTTTTCATTATACAGTTTCTCAAGATCTTCCGGTACTGTCTCGACGAAAAGCTGATAGTAATCGCTTGATTTTAGCTGCTTTTCATAAAGGTCGAGAGAGTCTTCGCCGGGCTCTTCGGGTGAAACACTGTCATCGGATACAGAAAATTGCTGTTCGATTAACAGTAAGGTTGCGTCTATCAGCGCATTGCTGATGTTGTAATTGACGCGAATATAATGCTTTTCAAGCTGCTGGAATCCCGACTCATCGTCAGTCAGCAGCAGGGTAAATTTGTCACTGTTTTGCGGGTTATCTGTCAGTAAAACATCATATTCCCGCGCGACCTGACGATCGTCAGCCACGATGCACACCGCGCCGTAAGCGTTCATGGTCCGGGTCACAATACCGCGAACTTCCTCTGATGTGATATCGAGTAATACCGTCACATCATTGAGTAATTTCTCGTCTTCCGCTTCGATTTCCTGCGCTTCCTGACGTTGTTTAACACGTACAGTATAGCGTGTGCCGATGTTGAGCTTGCTGCGGATTTCCAGCTGACCGCCCAGTTTTTTGCACAGCTGATTACACAGGAAGAATGTCAGCCCGGAACCGTGGTTAAAGCGATCGACTAACGTCTGGCTAAGGAAAGGATAATTCAGATTACTCAATTCTTCTTTGGAAATTCCGCTACCCGTATCGTTTATGTGGAAAATCAGCTGATCCGGGCGATCTTCGTCCTGTTCGCTGGTCAGGGTCACCTTGCCCAGCGATGTGGTAACAATGGCATAATCGAGCAGCAGGGACAGAATTTTCTTCACTGCCTGCATATCGCCGACAAAGGCCGCTTCAGGGGCAATCTGGAAATGATTCAGCAACCCGAGGCCTTTCTGATTCAGGCGGGGCAGGGCCTCAAGCAACAGCTCATCTACCAGGGTTGAAAGCACGTACTTATCGTTCGCCGGTTGCCAGTCCTGAGTTTCCAGACGGGTCAGCAGCGTAATGTTATCAACCAGCGTCAGCGCGTTACGCGACTCACTCAGGAGTTTGCTTTCCAGCGCCTGACGTTCTTCCGGTTTCTGTTCTTCCACTAACGCCACGGCCAGCCCGTTCAGTTCCTGCAATGGCTGATTCAGCTCAATGCCCAGATTATGCAGCATCAGTTTGCGTGCCTGCAGGTTCTTCTCAAACTCACGTTTGGCCTGTTGCAGCGTGCGGTTCACCATCACTTCTTTATCCTGATCGTGGAGCATAAACAGGTAAGTTTCCGGCGAAATCTGGCTGCGGATCATGCGGATTTCATAAACTTCGTTATTGACGGTCGCCTGTATCGTGCCGTGATGCTGCTCGGCCATATTGGCAATTTTGTTCAGACTCAGATGCGGTAATAACTGGTCAGCAATTTTATTACTGAGGATCACGCTGTGGTTGCTGAAGTTATACACCAGTAAACCGAGCGGCAGACCCGAAATGATTTCCTGATTCAGCGCCTGCTGCATCTGTAATTGTGCCGCCATATTCTCGCTCGGGCGGATGTACTGATGGCGAATGAAATAGATACTGGTCATCGCCAGCCCGATCAGGAACAGGTTAATCAGGATCAGCCAGAAGTTATTACGTGAAAGATCAACCACAAGGCTGAACAGCGGAACGTGGTAGGTGAGTGACAGCGGTGAATTTCTCAGCGGCACATCAAACACCAGCGACCATCCCTGCATCACGATGCTGCTGGCCGCCGGATTATCATCGGCCGGATCACCTTCATTGACCGCCGTGGTGTTGCCATTAAGCTGGAAATTATCTCTCGACATACTGTAAGGGATGAGATCACTCATCGGTAAATCGAAGGCAATCACGGTCGCCAGATGTCCCGGATTATTAAAGGTGGTGCGCAGGGAGAAGGAATAGTCGTTACTCTGGCGCGATTTGCGCAGAGGAGAATAACTTTCGCGTTCGTCCAGCGTGTTCGCCTGCTGCAACATTTCGGCACGGCGTGATTGCAGCGTGCTGGTGAAATAGTTTTCCTTCAGGCGGGAGTCTTGCAACTGCAGCGGCACCGTGGTGATCAACAACATGCTGTTATCCTGACCGTTCAGGTAATACAGCGAATAAGGGTGAGTTGTTGAGCCCCACTGGTCATCCAGGAAGGATGAAATTTTCAGGGTTAAATCCAGCGTGGAACTGTCGTGTGCACCGAAAATCAGCGCATCAGTTTTCTTGTGAGGTTTGGAGACAAAATACATATCCTGACGCAGGCGGATTTCCTGCGCACTGACGGCATCCGCCGCCATCGGCTGGCCGGTGAAATTGTCGTAAATCTGGTAGGTCATGTAGCGATACTTATCGATGCGCTTTTGCAGCAAGTCAGCGGTATTTTGCACCGTGCGCAGTTTGTCGTTCAGATAAGCATTGGTGTAGTTATACCCGTAAAGGCCGAGGCCCATAGCCAGCAACAAAATGAACAACCAAAAGAATCGCGTGATATTGGTTGATGTCAGCGATAAATATTTACCAGCCATGATGATGAGTTTTTTCCTTCATTCTTGTAATGACGCTTTTAGCGGACGACGGTTTTTGCACAAACAGTGGTACACAACATCGTTGCCGCAACGCAACCTGATGCAACAGATAAACTGCTGACCTGCGCGATAAACCGGTCAGCGCAGAACCCGCTAAAGCCAGGTTGCGAAATATGTTCAGCGAACATTTCCTGTGAGGGCGGTGCAGTTATCGGGCCGTGAGGCATGCTGTGAAAATCCCTTTGCGTTTAAAAAATTAAGCCTTTATCCGCCCACAGACGCACTGGGCGGACACTTTATCAGAAAGCATAAGTGCTGTGATTGCGCATAGTCCTAATTATGTGTTTGCCAAATACCCTTTTGCCATAAAATCTACAAGGCGATCACACAATTGATAAGTTAATTTGATCGATTATCTGACTGTCTGTTGCTTAATTTTGTTAACAATAACACCATGTATATTATGTGGGTAATTTATTAATTTGTTGTTTTTTATAATAATAAAATTATCTGCATAGCGTTAAACCAAAATTTAACATCTGTCAAACTGATGATTTGACTTTTTTTAATGAATTATTTCAATCTTAATGATTATGTCTTTTTATGGCGATTAACTCAAATCATGCATATAACTTATGGAGTTTCGGGAAAAAATACCGAAATGATGGTTAACCAAAGCCCCTAAAAAATATATAAATTTAATAACAGCCGTTTTTGTTTGTTTTGTAGCCTGTGGCAATACCTCACACCAGTTGGAAGTTTATCCATTTTTCTTAATGGTCTTCATTACCCGCTGAACCGCTTTTTACCTGAAAAGGAAGAGCGGTGTTTAGCGTGTATGGACAACAACTGGCGTAACAGGGGTACAACATGGCTCAGAACGGTAGCGTTGTTATTGATATTCTTTCTCGTACTAATGGTGCAGTAATCTCCCAGGTTTCAAACGCCAGTCAGGACGTAACTCTTAATCAAATCAGCATAGTACGCGTACACGCGACCCGTGACGTGGTCACCCGCTATGAGCGTGTGGGGAATGATCTTGTTATTCACATGAAAGACGGACGCACCGTCCGCTATCACAGTTTCTTCGATACAGATGGCAAGGGGAATCACAGCGAACTGATTTTTGATGATGGTACCCACCCGATCGAACATGCCGCGTTTGTCGATACCGGCGCAACAGCGGGGGCAACCCCGATCGTTCCCGCTTATGAAACCATTCCTGATGCCGGGGCGCTGGTACTCGACTCCTCTAATTTTGATCCCGCTGTTTTAGGTGCCGTGCTGGGCGTTGTCGCACTGGGTGCCGGGATCGCAATTGCCGCAGGTGGCGGCGGTGGTGGTGGCGGTGGCAGCAGCAGTAATAACGGTGGCAGCGATGGCGGCGGAAACACTGACGGTGGGAATACCGGTGGCGGGAATACTGGTGGCGGAAACACCGGTGGCGGAAACACCGGCCAGACCGCAACGTTATCGCTGGGCGCATTTGCCGGTGACAACACCCTTAACGCCACGGAATCGCGTTTAGCACAAATCTTTTCAGGCACCGCAAGTAACGTGGCCGCAGGCGAGACCATTACCCTGACCATCAACGGTAAAACCTACACCAGTACCGTAGGCGCTGACGGCAAATGGAACATCAATCTGCCGACGGTAGATTTACAAAATCTGGCAGATGGTACTTACGTGGTGTCCGTCACTGTCACCGGCACTGATGGCAAATCGGTTACTCAGGGGATCACCGTTGTCGTGGATAAAACCCCGCCGGTGGTCTCGCTCGATCCTGTCGCCAGTGACAACATTCTTGACGCCGTTGAGCATCAGCAACCGCTGACAGTGACCGGCACAGCTTCTGTCTCTGAAGCCGGGCGCACACTGGTCGTTACCCTCAATGGCACGCAATACAACACGACGGTAGGTGCTGATGGCACCTGGTCGGTGACAATACCCGCCAGCACGGTTTCCGCGCTGGCTGAAGGCAATTATACACTGACCGCGTCACTGACCGATGCCGCAGGAAACTCGACCACTACGCCGGAAAGTTTCGTTATCAGCGACAGCGCCGGTATTTTGATGGTCAACCCGATCTCAGGTGATGGTCAGCTCAATGCCAGTGAAGCGCAAAGCGCGCTGGTGATCACCGGTACCACATCCAATGTCCCTGCGGGCACGCAGATCACGGTGACAATCGGCGGCGTGGCATATCAGACCACAACAACAGCGGAGGGGGGCTGGAACCTGAGTCTTTCTCCTGCCCGGTTGCAGGCGCTGACTGATGGCCCGACGACCGTAACCGTCAGCCTGGTCGATAGTCAGGGCAATACCATCAGTCAGACGACTGATCTGAATGTTGCTATCCATGGCGTTCCGCCGACGCTTGATCCGGCTTTCGGCGGTGACAATACGCTCAATGGCAGTGAATCCATCACTAGCCAGACATTGACGGGGAACACGGGTCTCACCGGCGATGGTCAGACCGTGACTGTCACCCTTGGTGGCCAGCAAATTACCGGCACGGTTACGCCAGACGGTATCTTCACCGTGACGGTTCCGCCTTCAGTACTCGGTAACCTGCCGCAGGGCAGCAATAATATCGTGGTCACCGTGACGGACCCGGCGGGCAACCACAACACCATTACCACGCCAGTCAGCATCGATACTGTCGCCCCAACCCTTGCTATCAATTCGCTGGCGGGCGACGGCCAAATCAGTCTGGCCGAAGCTGCAGGTGCACTGACCTTGTCAGGTACTGCCTCAGCAGCAGATGCAGGCAGAACGGTTACCATCACCATTGACGGCCAGACATTTACCGCCCTTGTCGGTGATGACGGCGCATGGAGCACACAAATCCCGGCTGGCACGCTGACCGGTCTGAACGGTGATTTCCCGATCAGCGCCACCCTGACGGATGCGGCGGGCAACACCACCACCAGCACCAGCCCGCTGCATGTTGCTGCCGATTCCACTCTTCAGCCGGGCATTTCAGTGAATGCATTTGGCGGCGATGACGCCGTTGACGGCGCGGAAGTCCAGACGGCGCAGGTGCTGAGCGGGACCACTACCCGCGTCGAAGCGGGTCAGATCGTCACCATTACGCTCAACGGCAATACCTATGAAGCCACGGTGCAGGCCAGCGGCAACTGGAGTGTGATCATTCCGGCAGCCGATATGGTCACGCTGACCGACGGTACCCAAACCCTCAATGTCAGCGTGTCTGATAAAGCCGGTAACCCGGCGACCGGCACTGATACTTTCGAGGTTGATACCTCTCAGAACGGTATTGCGATTGACCCGGTAACGGGTGATAACGTCATCAACGCAGTGGAAACTGCAAACGGCATTGAAATCAGTGGTACCACTCTGGGGGTAGCGGAAAACGCCATAGTCACCGTGCAATTCGGCTCGCTGTTTAAAACAGCCACGGTAGGGGCGAATGGCAGATGGTTCATGCTGTTAAGCACGGGCGAGATCGAGGACATTCAAGGAAGCAATCCAGATCTCAACAGCATTTCTGCCACTGTCGAAGGGCCTGGTGGAATAATTTTATCGAACAGTATTAATATCGGTATTGATAACACCAATCCTCTTCCCACTCTCAATACCCCGTTTGGCGATAGTCTGCTCAATGCGACTGAAGCCGCCGCCGGGCAGACTCTCAGCGGTACCACTGGAAAATCGGGTGATGGTCAAACCGTCACCGTCACATTAGGCGGGAAAACCTATAACGCGACAGTGGCCGCAGACGGCAACTGGTCAGTTCAGGTTCCGGCAGCAGATTTGCAGGCGTTGCCACAGGGCAATGTGGCGATTGCCGTCACTGCCACTGACGGCGCGGGCAATACCGCCACGTTAAGCAGTAACGCTACGGCTGATTTCACCGCGCCGCTTCTGACTGTTAACCCGGTTTCCGGCGACGGATACATCAACGCCTCTGAAGCGGCTGAGGGGGTGACGATCACCGGAACTGCCTCGATTTCGGAAGCCGGACGCACCGTCACCGTCACCCTCAACGGTGAAACCTATACCGGCATTGTGCAGCCAAACGGCCAGTGGAATGTTGCCGTGCCAGCCACCGCATTCAATGGTGTGGCAGATGGTAGCTACCCGGTGAGCGTCCAGTTGTCCGATGCGGCGGGCAACAGCACAACGGTTAACTCCGGCGTGCAGCTTGCAGCCGATGCGGCGAACGGCCCGACCATCACCGTTAATACCTTTGCGGGTAATAATGTGCTGGATGGAGCAGAACAACAAACCGCGCAGCAGCTCAGCGGTTCAACCTCCCGTGTTGAAGCGGGTCAGACAGTCCTGATCCTGCTGAATGGCCATTCTTATACGGCAGTGGTGCAGCCAAGCGGAAGCTGGAGCGTCAGCGTTCCGGCGGCGGATCTGGCGACCATCGCCAACGGCACCACACAAATTAGCGTGTCAGTGGCGGATAAAGCGGGAAATGTGGCGACAGGCAGCGAAACCCTGATCGTCAACAACCTGCTCAGCGGGCTGGCGGTGAATCCGGTGGCGGGCGATAACCAGCTCAATGCCGGTGAAGCCGCCGCAGGAATTACCCTCAGCGGCACCTCCAGCAACGTGCCGGTAAATGGCGTGGTGACCATCACGCTGAACGGTAAAATTTATACGGCAACCGTCGGCACGGGCGGTGCCTGGAGTGCGCAGATCCCGGCAGCCGATCTGGCGCTGCTCAGTGACGGCACTAACACCGTGAAAGTCAGCGCGACTGATGCGGCAGGCAATCCGGTGTCCGGCAGCAGTGACTTCGGTGTGATCATCCATTCCCTCCCTGACGCGACACTCAACACGCCGTTTGGCGATACGCAGCTCAATGCCAGTGAAGCGGCAGCAGGTCAGACGCTGACCGGCAGCACCGGGGTCAGCGGCGACGGACAGAGTGTCATCGTTACCGTCGGCGGGACAGATTACACCGCCACGGTGGATGCCAGCGGGAACTGGAGCGCCACCGTCCCTGCCGGAGATTTGCAAACCCTTCCTCAGGGACCCGGGGCGGTGCTGGTGGCCGTCACGGATGCGGCAGGCAATACCAGCAATGTCAGTACGCCGGTAACTATTGATACCGTCGCGCCAGTAGTCACCATCACCACACCGGTCGCGGGCGACGGCACCATCAATGCCGCAGAAGCCGGGGCGATTATTCCGGTCAGCGGCACGGCAGGAGCGGGTGAGGCGGGCGATACCGTCACCATCAGCATTGGCGGACACACTTATACCGGCACTGTGGCAGCAGGCGGCGGCTGGACAGTCAACATTCCGGCCGATGCGCTGGCAAACGTGGCGAACGGCACCTATACCCTGACCGCCACGGTGACCGATGCCGCCGGTAACGCAGGCACCGCAACCGCACCGGTCACTGTGACAGCGGATCCGGCATTGCTGCCGACAATCGACATTGACCTCTTTGCCGGAGACGGCACCCTCGACGGCGCGGAACGTATGAACCCGCAAACCGTCAGCGGAACGACCACCCATGTGGAAGCCGGACAAATCGTCACCGTGACCATCGGCGGCATTGATTATCAGGCTACAGTGCTGGCCAGCGGTGCATGGAGCGTCAGCGTACCGGCTGCCACCTTGCAGACCCTGCAAAATGGCGCGGCAACCATTGAGGTTTCTGTCGCCGATAAAGCCGGTAATCCGGCGAACAACAGCGAAGACTTCACCGTTAACAGCGCGCTGGGCGGTGTGACCATCAATCCGATCACCGGCGATAACAAAATCGACGCTACGGAAGCGGCTGCGGGTTTTGATATCAGCGGTAAAACCGCCAACGTGCCGGAAGGAACGCCGGTAACCGTTAAACTGGGTACGGTGACCTACACCACGCAGACCGATGCTGACGGTAACTGGACAGTTAACGTTCCGGCGTCTGACGTTGCCAGTCTGGCGGATGGCACCAGTCATGTGATTGCCTCGACTGTCACCACGGATCAGGGGCCGGTGACCACCACCCAGGATTTGGGCATCTACGCCACATTGCCGGAGCCAACGCTCAACACCCCGTTTGGCGATGGTTTGCTGAGCAGCGCGGAAGCCGCCACCGATCAGACACTGACCGGTAAAACCGGACTGACCGGCGACGGTCAGACGGTGACGGTTACCCTTGACGGCGTCCCTTATACCGGCACGGTTGCCACTGACGGTAGCTGGACCGTGACCATTCCTGCCGCGGATTTGCAGGGCCTCGGTGAAGGCACGAAGACCATCACTGTTGATGTGACAGACGCGGCG
Organism: Rahnella aceris; assembly: GCF_011684115.1. Lineage (NCBI taxonomy): Bacteria > Pseudomonadati > Pseudomonadota > Gammaproteobacteria > Enterobacterales > Yersiniaceae > Rahnella > Rahnella aceris. The sequence continues at coordinate 436,785 of NZ_JAADJV010000001.1, forward strand.
GGTAACACCGCAACCTTACCGGGTTCCGTGGATGTGGACTTCACACCGCCTCCGCTGACGCTGGATAACGTGGCGACGGACAATGTGATTAACGCTGCTGAAGCTGGGGCACCGATCACCCTCAGCGGGACCAGTGATCCGGCCGATGCAGGACAGTCAGTGACACTGACCTTTAACGGACAAACCTATACCGCAGAGGTGCAACCAGACGGTAGCTGGAGCACCACCATTCCGGCGAATACCCTCAACGGTCTGGCGGATGGCAGCTATCCGCTGACCACCACACTGACGGATGCAGCGGGTAATACCACCACTTTGCCACCGGTCAATATCGGGATCGCGACCAATAACGTCCCTGTGCCGGACATTGATACACCGTTTGGCGATACCTATCTCAACCTGACCGAGTCCGGCCAGTCGCAAACCATCACCGGCAGCATTGGTGCGACGGCTGACGGCCAGACGGTCGTGGTTTCCTTAGGCGGTGAAGACTATCCGGCGACGCTGAACCCGAACGGCACCTGGAGTGTCACGATTCCGGCGGCTGATTTAGGGGCGCTGGACAATGGCAGTCTGCCGCTGAGCGTGACGGTCACGGACGCCGCCGGTAACACTGGCACCACCAGCTCGCAAATCACGGTTGACCGCACGGCACCGGTTCTCAGTATTAATGACGTGGCGACCGACAATATCATCAACGCGGCTGAGTCCCTGCAACCGGTGGTGATCAGCGGTACGGCCGGTCTGGACGATACCGGACGTACGGTGTCTGTAGTGCTGAGTTTCAACAACGTCAGCTACACGGCAACCGTGCAGCCCGATGGCACCTGGAGCTTCACGCTGCCAAGTACCGTCGTGCAGTCGCTGACGGATACCACTTATACGCTGACCGCCACGATCACCGATGCGGCAGGCAACAGCACGACAGCCACGCAGACCTTCAGTGTGGATGCGAATGTCGCTAATTTGCCGACGCTGACGATTACAGCCGTGTCCGGCGATGATTACATTAATGCGGCGGAGAAAGGCGCGGATATTCCGATCACCGGGACATCCACCAATCTTGAAGTCGGGCAGACGGTGGTGGTGAGCTTTAACGGCAAAAACTACAACGCCGTCGTCGGTGCGAATGGCGACTGGACGGCAACCGTGCCGCTGGCTGATCTGGGCACCTTGTCTGACGGACCGGTTACCGTTACAGCGACCGCCAGCGATGTGGCGGGTAACCCGGCATCCGCATCGCACAACGCCACTGTTATCACCCAGCCGGGCGACCTGCCAACCCTGACCATCAACGCCATTTCCGGCGATGATTACATCAATAGCACTGAACACAATCAGGGCATGATCGTGAGCGGAACCTCCACGCATGTGCCCGTGGGCGGTACGGTGACCGTGGTCATTACCGGCGAAAACTACACGGCGACCTATACCGCTACCGTGCAGGCTGACGGGAGCTGGAGCTTCCCGATGACGGCGGCGCAGGTTCAGGCGATGCCCGCCGGGAACAATACCTTCACAGCAACAGCGGATGATGTGGCGCAAAACGTAGCAACCAGTACGCATGATGTCACGGTTGATACAACTCCTCCGCTGCTGACTGTCGAGGTGGATACCGGCGGTGACGGCATCATCAATCTGGCCGAAGCCGCGCTGGGTGTGCCGGTGAGCGGGACGACGGATCCTAATCTGACGGTCAAAGTGACCTTCAATGGTAAGGATTACCTGACCACGGCCAACGATCAGGGAGTCTGGTCGCTGACCCTGCCGGGCGTTGATGTGCAGGCACTCGCCACCGATGGCAGCAAAACCCTCGGCGTGAGCGTCAGTGATGCGGCCGGTAACATTGTGACCGCTTCAGGCAGTTTCACGCTGGCAACCCATTCGCTGCCAACCCTGACCGTCGGTGCTATTGCAGGCGACGGCGTGCTGAATATTGCTGAAGCCGCCGCAGGGTTTACCCTGAGCGGTACCAGTACCGGGCTGGTTGCGGGCACCACGGTGCTGGTCACTATTCCGGGGCTGGCGGATCCGATCACCGGTACCGTGAACGGCCTCGGAACAGGCTGGACAGCCGTCGTGGCACCGGGTCTGCTCAGCGGGCTGGACAACGGGCCGGTTCAGGTCAGCGTCTCCGCGACGGATACCGCGCTTAACCCGGCGTCTTCCAGTGCCAGTCTGAATGTGGTGCTGACCCAACCGGGTGTGCCAACCATTAATACGCCGTTTACCGATGGCGTGCTGAATGCCGCTGAAGCGGGCGCAACGCAGCTGATTACCGGCACCACCGGCATTACCGGCGCAGGTCAGACCGTGACGGTGACGATAGATGGCACGACGGTCACCGCGACCGTCGGCGCGGATGGCAACTGGACCGCCACCGTCCCTGCTTCTGTCTTGCAGGGGCTGACGGATGACACACACACTATTTCGGTGACGGCAACCGACAGTGCAGGAAACCCGAGCAGCGCAGCCGGTACCCTTGATTTCACGTCGGTAACGCAAATCCTGCCGCAGGCCGGAATCAATACACCGTTCGGTGATGGTGTGCTGAATCTGGATGAAGCGACGGCGGGTGGCACCATTACCGGGACGACCGGTATCACCTCGCCGGGTCAGACGGTTACCGTCGTGATTAACGGTAATGCGGTGCCGGTGGTGGTGGATTCTGCTGCCGGAACCTGGAGTGTCACTCTGACACCCGCGCAGTTGCTGGGTTTACAGGATGGCACCTGGCCTGTTGTGGTGACGGTCACGGACAGCGCGGGTAACATCTCGCCGCTGACGACGTCGGTTGACGTACAAATCAACAACGTCCCGGCACCGGCAATCAATCTGCCGTTTGGTGACGGTACGCTAAATATTGCCGAATCCATTGACGTTAACGGGCAAACCCTTACCGGTACCACCGGCGTAACCGGAGCCGGGCAAACCGTCAGCGTGGCGATCGCGGGCATGACCGGCAGCCCGTTTACGGCAACGGTCGACCCGGACACCGGCAACTGGAGCCTTAACCTGACATCAGCGCAGCTCACTTCCCTTGGCACCGCGACGGCGTCACATCTGATTACCGTCACGGCCACCGACAGCGCGGGTAACCATACTGATGCGACACTGGCCTTCACGTCATACCTGTCTGCCCCTGTGCCGGTTATCGACCTGCCGTTTGGCGACGGCAATCTGAATATCACGGAAGCGGCTGATGTGAACGTGATTACCGGTAATACCGGCATCACCGGCAACAACCAGAACGTTAAACTGACCATTGATGTGAATGGCATTACCTATAACGCGACCGTCGATCCGCTGACCGGCGACTGGTCGGTAAGTCTGCCTGCAGGCGTGCTGAACTCTCTGGGCAGTGGTTCGCATGACATTAACGTCACCGTGACCGATGCCGCAGGCAACAGCACGCCTGCGACGTTGCCATTCACCAGCTATCTCACCGCGCCGGATGTCACCATCAACACGCCGTTTGGCGATGGTTATCTGAGCGCTGCGGAAGCCGCCACACCGCTAACCCTGAGCGGGACGACGGGGATTACAGGGGCGGGGCAAACCGTGGTGGTCACTATTGCCGGAATACCTCTTCCGGGTGTCACGGTGGATGCGGACGGTAACTGGACGGTGCCTGTGACGGCGGGCGAAATCGCCGATCTGCCGCAGGGCGCACAGCAAATCTCCGTGACGGTCACGGACGGCGGCGGCAACACCGGTTCGGCCTCGGCTGACGTTGGCATTGCCGTAACCCAACTGCCAGCCGTAGCAGTAACGTCCTTTGCCGGTGCCGGTTTTGATCTGACCTACGCCGAGAGCCAGAGCACGCAAACCATCACCGGTACAACGGTGAATGTGCAGGCGGGACAGCAGGTAACGGTCACTGTCGGCAGCATCAGCCATCAGGCAACGGTGCTGGGCGATGGCTCATGGAGTGTGACGCTGACACCGGCTGAGCTGGCTACGCTGAACAGCGCGGACACCATCACCGCTTCTGTCAATGATCTGGCGGGTAACACGGCAAACCTGCTGGCGCCACAGGCCATCACGGTCAACCTGACGCCGCCAACATTCGCCATCACCATTGATCCGGTCACCGGTGACAACATCATTAACGTGGCGGATGGCAATCCGGCGAACATTACCCTTTCCGGTAAAACAGTGAATGTGCCGGATGGCACATTGGTCAACATCACCGTGGGAGGTGTTCCGCATCTGGCGACTGTCACTGCGGGAACCTGGTCTGTGGCTGTCTCTGCCACTGAATTTGTGAATGGCACCACCACCACGGTGACCGCATCAACGCTTATTCCGTTGACCAATGCCACACAAAGCGTGCTGGTGGATACCACCGCACCGACCCTGACTATCAGCGCCTTTACCGGCGACGATATTCTGAATAATACCGAGTCCAAATCCGCACAACTGATTTCAGGGACGGCGGATACCAGCGAGGTGGGCCGGGTGGTTACGGTCACGCTGAATGGCAAAACTTACAGCGGCACCGTGCAGGCAGGCGGTACCTGGTCTGTCAGCGTGCCCGCCGCCGATTTGCAGGCATTACCGCAAGGGAATGGTGCGACCAACGTGATCTCCGCCACCCTGACGGATGCGGCAGGCAACGTGGGGACGGCGGTTCCGCATACGGTGAACGTCGATACGTCTGCGCCGTTGCTGGCGCTGGATGCGGTGGCCGGTAACAACGTCATCAATCTGGCGGAATCACTGCTCAACGTACTGGTGGGCGGGACCTCCAGCGGCGCGGACGGTCAGACCGTCAACGTCACACTGGGCGGTGCATCAATCGGTACGGCGGTTATCCAGCCGGGCGGGGCATGGTCGCTCAACCTGACACCTGAACAACTGATTTTACTCAACGATGGCACCCTGACACTGGCGGCCTCCGTGACCGATGCGGCGGGTAACACCACCAGCGTCAGCACCGGTCTGGATATCTTCTTTAACAAACTGCTTAATCTGAATGTCACCAGCGGGCTGGGGCTGACGGATGGTTTCCTCAATCTGGCGGAATCGCAGGTAGCGCAAACCCTCAGCGGAACGGCGATTGGTGCGGGTGTGGGTTCAGTGGTGTCGACGGTTATCAACGGCACGCCGCTCTCGGCGATTGTCGGGGCTAACGGTGCGTGGTCACTGAACATTCCGGCGGCCTTGCTCGGTGCGCTGGGTGAAGGTCAGCAGGTGCTCAACCTGAACCTCACCGATGCGGCAGGGAACGTGAAAGCGTCTGTGCTGAATCTGGACGTCATTAAAACGCTTCCGGTTCTGGGCGATCTGGATCCTCTGTTTGGTGGTAACGGTCTGCTGAATGCGGCGGAATCTCTGCTGGCACAAACCATTGGCGGCGTCGCGACAGCGGTTGACGGCACTCTGGTGACCGTGACGCTTGGCGGTAAAACCTACAACACTACCGTGACGGCGGGTACCTGGGATCTGCAGATCCAGCCGGGTGATCTGGGCGCGTTGCTGGATGGCAACCTGAATCTGGGCATCACCCTGACTGACCCGGCAGGCAACTCGTCTGCAACGAATATTCCGGTGGGGATTGCGATCCACAATCTGCCGCAGGTGGTGCTCGACACCGTGTTTGGCGACGGCGTGCTGAATATCGCCGATCTGCTGGTGAATCAGACCATCAGCGGCACGGTCTCTAACGTGGCTGCGGGGACAGCAATCGCAGTGCAGGTCGGAACGCAAACCATTGATGGCGTGGTCGATGCGACCGGGCATTTCCTGGTCACCGTCCCGCCGTCTGTTCTTGGTTTGCTGAGCGGCACGACCGCTGCGGTCAGCGTGACGGTAGCAGATGCTGCCGGTAACGTTGGCAGCGCGGCCGTGAACGCGGTGCTGGATCTGGTCAGGCCGGTCATTAACCTGACCTCAGTTCTGGGCGACGGCTTGCTGAACGCGGCTGACGCGCTGACGACCCAGGTGATTGGCGGTACGGTCACCGGTGTGGCGACGGGTACGCAGGTACAGGTCACGCTGGGCGGGAAAACCTTCCTCGGGGCGACCGATGCCAGCGGTGCATTCAGCATCACCCTGCAACCGGGTGACCTGAACGCGCTGGGGGATGGCACCTTCACGGTCGGGGTTTCTGTGACCGACAGTGTAGGCAATACCGCCACTACCAGCGGAACGCTGAACGCTATTATCAATGCGGTACCGAAAATTGTGCTGGATCCGGTCTTTGGTGCTGACGGTATTCTTAACGCCGCTGAAGCGTTGCTGACTCAAACCATCAGCGGTACGGTCACCAACGGCCAGGTCGGGGAAATCGTCAATATCAATGTCGGCGGCGGTCTGATTAACCTGACCGCTACCGTAGACAGCGACGGCAAATTCTCAGCGTCGCTGACGCCGCTGCAATTATCCGGCCTGCTTGACGGCAACCTCACCCTCGTCGCCTCAGTCACCGATGCGGTGGGTAACACGACCTCAAGTACCGTGGGCCTGAATGTCGGTATTAACAATCTGCCGTCGATTGTGCTTAACCCGCTGTTTGGCGATGGCGTGCTGAATGTGGTTGACCTGCTGACCGGACAAACCATCAGCGGTGTCGCGACCAACGTGGCGCAGGGCACGCAGGTGCAGGTTTCCCTGAATGGCAAAAATTATCTGGCGACGGTCGGTGCGGGCGGTGTCTTCAGTGTCACCGTGCCGGTGACCGATCTGACCGCCATCCTCAACGGCACGCAGTCGGTGGTCGCCAGCCTGACGGACGGATCCGGTAACGCGGCGTCGGTCACCGGCCTGCTGAGTGTGGTATCGCAGTCACTGCCAACCATCACGCTGAATCCGCTGTTTGGCGATGGTCTGCTGAACGCGGCAGATGCGCTGCTGACCCAAACCATCAGCGGTACCACGACTAACGCGCAGGGCTCAACGGTGACCCTGAACGTGGGTGGAAATACCCTGACGGCGCTGGTGAAAGCCGACGGCACCTTCAGTGTGGCGATTCCGCAGCTCACTCTGGCGGGCTTGCTCGACGGTACGCTGAACGTCGGTGCCTCGGTGACCAACGCCGCCGGTAACGCCGTCAGCGGCAGTGCTACAGCAACGGTGGGGATCCATACCTTGCCGACGCTGCTGGTCAATACCTTGTTTGGCGGAGACCAGTATCTCAATGCCGCAGAAGCCGGTGCGAATACTAATATTACCGGTACATCTAATCTGCTCAACGGCACGGTATCTGTAACGGTCGGCACCGTTACACACACCGGTACTGTCACTAATGGCGTCTGGAGCGTGCCGTTCACCTCTGCTGAATTGCAAGGACTGGCGGACGGTTCCACACAGGTCTCCGTGGTGGTGAGAGACAGTGTGGGTAACACCGCGACGTCTTCCAACCTGCTGAACGTCCTGACACATGATCTGCCGCTGGTGGCGCTGAATCCGGTTCTCGGGCTGACGCTCGGTCTGGTGAGCAATATCCTCGGGGGTCAGGGGCTGACGCTGAGCGGCACCAGCCGCAATATCGCGCAGGGCGGTCTGGTCAGCGTAACCCTGCTGGGGAATACGCTGGCGGGTACCGTGCAGGCAGACGGTTCGTGGACGGTGAAATTCAGCAGTGCGCTGCTGAGCAGCTACGGACTGGTGGGCCTGCTGTCGGCATTACTGGGATCGGTGGTTGAACTGAAAGCCGTTGATGCCGCCGGTAACGGATTTGATGCCCATGTCGGGCTGACCGTCGGTTCATCATTACCGCCAGAAACCGCCACGCTGATGGCGACCTCTCTGTCTGCCGAGGATACCGACACGCATACACTGGCCGCCAGTGTGGTAGCCGATTCTACGACCACTTCTACATCGGAACCCACAGACACCACGCACGCCACCAGCACACTGGTCTCGTCGCTGGCGACTACGGAGTCTACTGCCACCACGACATCAGAAACCACCGCGCATGCTGATACTGCCTTCTCGATTGGCGGAGTCACTATCGATCTGACGGCAACGGACGGTGTCGCACTGGGTGGCACCGGCGATGACGTGATTGCAGTTCACACGCTGGACTTCGGTCTGATCGACGGCGGTACCGGTGTCGATACCTTGCTGCTGGCGGGCACCAATCAGCATCTGGATCTGACCCTGCTCGGGCTGAAAGTTGAGCATATCGACATCTTCGATTTGGGCAATTCCGGCACCAACAGTATCTCGCTGAACCTGCATGAGGCGCTGAGCGTGAAGGATAACCCGACCGATGAAGTGATCATCAAAGGCGGCGAGGGCAGTCTGGTGAATCTGCACATCGGCACTGACGGTGCGTGGAACGAAACCGGGCAACGCACGGTGGATGGCCTGACGTTCGACGTTTACCACAATACCTCAATAGAAGCCTCGAATACGCTGGGAGACGTTCTGGTGCAGCACGGTCTGCACGTTCAGCAAAGTTGATGCAGGGATCCTCCCCCTGCGAAGGGGGAGGCGGGGAGGGGGGGGTGCAAACGACTGCGCCCACCCAACCCTCCCCTTTGCAGGGGAGGGAGCAGTACCAAAAATATAAATCGGCGTAATTAAGTGGTGTCGGTAATGAAAAATAAGAGAGTGATGCGGTCACTGACCGTGATGTTGGGCACCTTGTGCCTGACCGGTTTAACAGGGAATACGGGGGTGACGGCGGCGGTTAAACAGCCGGAATTTAACTGGCAGGCTGCGCCGACCGAGGAGATGCGTGCCAGCCTGACGTTGCAGGATGCCATCCTGCGGGCATTTGCGCGTAATCCGCAAATTTCAGAAGCGGCGGCGCAAATTCGCGTCGGCAAAGGCAACCTTGATGAGGCAAAAAGCGCCTGGTATCCGCAGATTTCCTTACAGGGAACTGCCGGAAAATCACATCAGACTGACTCGGCAGGTAGCCTGAGTAATAACGCATCGGCGGGCGTCCAGCTCAGCCAGTTGCTGTATGACTTTGGTCGTACCGGCGGCAGCATCAGTCAGCAGGAATACCTGTCTGATGCCTATCGTTATTCGCTTTACAGCACAATGACTGATGTGGCGCTCAGTACCCTGCAGGCCTATCTCTCGGTCAAACGCTATCAGGCGCTGAGCCTGGCGGCGCGCGACAATATCGCTTCTCTCGAACGTGTGCGGGACACCGCCAGACTGCGGGCAGACGCCGGACTGAGTTCACAGTCTGACGTGTTGCAGGCAGAAACGCGTATCGCCGGAATGAGAGCCACCGTTGAGCAATACCGCGCGCAGCAACGTTCTGCGCAGGCACAACTGACGGTGCTGACCGGCGTGGTGTCCGATAATTTGCCGGATCTGCCGCAAAGCCTGCTGGACCAGAAAGTGACCCTCGACAAAATCCCTTACGAAAACAGCACGCTGGTGCGTGCCGCGCAGGCTAAACAGCAGGCGGCGATCGAAGAAGTTAATCAGACCGAAGCTCAGCACTGGCCGACCCTGAAAGTGCAGGCAGGACGTACGCGCTATGAAAACAGCGGCGGTGGCGGTTCTTACTGGGACGATCAGGTACAGCTGGCGGTGGATGCGCCGGTGTATCAGGGCGGGGCGGTGAGCGCCAAAGTCCGCGCGGCAGAAGGCCAGCGGCAGGCGGCACAGGCCGAAGTCGAAAAAGCCAAGCTGGACATCAACCAGAAAGCGTCGGCAGCTTATGCCGATATGATCGGCGGTCAGCAGCGGCAACTGGCGGGTGAGGAACAGTTCGGCAGCGCGACGCATACCCGCAGCGTTTATCAGGATGAATACAAACTCAGCAAGCGCAGCCTGAACGATTTGCTCAGCGTTGAGCAGGACGTTTTTCAGGCCGATACGTCGCGTATTGGCGCGCTGTATGACGGCTGGGATGCGACGGTGCGCTACGCCGCCGCCGTGGACAATCTGGTCGATATGTTAGGCATCGACAGACACAAACAAACAGGTGACACCATCCCGATGCTGTAAGGCGCGGACAGGACGGGAATAAACCAGAAGCATTCGATATCGAGGTTGAAATGAGTAATGAAGCAACAACACCTTTGTCGATCGACGTCTGGATAAGCGCCATGGGGCGCGTGGCCGAAACATTCGGTAAACCAGCAGATCCGCTTTATCTTCGCCAGCAAATGCGCTGGTTCGAACATCAGCCGTTGCGGCGTCAGCTCGACCGGCTCAGCGGTCTGATGGGGCTTCAGGTGGGTATGGTCAGCTGGAATCAGGTGCGCTGGCGTCAGGAAGTGTTACCTGCCGTCATTACGCTGCAACAGGGTGGCATTGCGGTACTGGAAAATCTGCACGACGACGGCATGGTGGACTACTGGCTGAGCGACGGCGGCAACTTAGTGCGTTCGGCTGAACTGGTGGTGTTGCTTGAGCAAAGCACCGGTCCGGTCTTTCTGGTTGGCGTGGCACCGCGCGGGCGCGATCAGCGTATCGACCCGTTCGTTCAGCCGCATAAAAAACACTGGTTCTGGGATAACTTCCGGGGTTCCGGGCGCAAAATCGCGGAAATCTCGCTGGCCTCTATTCTCGGTAACGTGCTGGCGCTGGCGGGAATTTTGTTCTCAATGCAGGTGTATGACCGCGTTATTCCGGCGCAATCTTACCCGACCTTGTGGGTGCTGTTTTTCGGCGTGGTGCTGGCGGCGGGGATGGAATATGTCATCCGCCTGATGCGTACGCTGGTGTCGGATCTGATGGGCAAGAAAGTCGATCTGAAAGTCTCCTCGCTGTTTTTCGTGCGGGCGATGAATATCAAAAACGACGACCGGCCGAAATCCACCGGTTCCTTTATCTCTCAGTTGCGTGAAATCGATCAGGTGCGCGAACTGCTGACCTCGACCACCATCAGCGCGGCGGCGGATATGCCTTTCGTGTTGCTGTTCCTTGGCATCATGTTTTTCATCGGTGGCCCGCTGGTGATTATCCCGCTGCTGGCGATCCCGCTGATTGTCATTCCCGGCATTCTGATCCAGTGGCCGATGGCCAAACTGGCGAAAGAAGGTATGCGCGAAAGCGCACTGCGCAACGCCGTGCTGGTGGAAACCATCGAAGGCATCGAAGACATCAAAGCCTTGCAGGCGGAAGCCTATTTCCAGCGTCAGTGGGAACAGACGCACGAAGTGAGCGCGGCGGTCGGCATGAAGCAACGCGTGTGGGGCGCGCGCCTGACAGGCTGGGCCTCCACCGTGCAGCAACTGACTTACGGCGGCATGCTGGTTTTCGGCGTGTATCTGGTGCTCAGCGGCGACATCACCACCGGTACGCTGGTCGCCAGCAGCATGTTGTCATCGCGCACCATCGCACCGCTGATGCAACTGACGATGGTGTTTTCCCGCTGGCAGCATGCGAAAAGCGCCATGCGCGGGCTGGATGAACTGCTGAAAAAACCTGTTGACCGGCCAGCGGATGCGCAGTTGTCACATTGCCCGACGCTCAGCGGTCATTTCAATGTGCGTAATCTGCAATACACCTACGACAAAGAAAATGCGCCGAATGTGCTCGGTATCGGGCAACTGGAGATCAAGCCGGGCGAACGCGTGGCAATCCTCGGGAAAGTCGGTGCGGGTAAATCCACATTGCTCAAACTGCTGGCGGGGCAGGCCAGTCCGTCGCAGGGGAAAATTCTCATCGACGGCGTCGACATGACTAAAGTTGAACCGGCGGATATCCGCCGCCAGCTCGGTTATCTGTCGCAGGATTCGCGGCTGTTTTTCGGCACCTTGCGTCAGAACCTGATGCTGGGTTATCCGCACGCGACTGACCAGGAAATGCTGCAGGCGTTACGTATCAGTGGCGCGTTGTCGATGGTGCAGGCCGACGCGTCGAGCCTGGATAAAATCATTAACGAAGGCGGGCGCGGGTTGTCCGGCGGTCAGCGGCAGATGGTGATGCTGAGCCGCATGATCCTGCGTAACCCGCAGGTGGTGCTGATGGACGAACCGACCGCGTCGATGGATGAACAACTGGAAGAATACGTCATCCGTCAGTTACATGGCTGGCTGGTGGGGCGGACGCTGATTGTGGTGACGCACCGTCCGGCGCTGCTCAGGCTGGTGGACAGGATCGTCGTGATGGATAACGGGCGCGTGGTGGCTGACGGACCGCGGGATCAGATCCTCGCCAAAGTAGCCAGCACCACGCCCGCTCCGGCAGCGGCGGTCATGGACGATAAAAAACAAGGCGCAGCCTGAGCTGCTAAGGACACCGCATGGCACATCTGACATTGCATGATGAACTGGAAGCCGAAAGCCGCAAAGTCTCGTGGATTATCTGGGGCACGCTGGCCAGTTTGCTGGTGTTTTTTGTCTGGGCACGTTTTGCTGTGCTGGACGAGGTAACGGTCGGTACCGGCAAAGTGACGCCATCGAGCAAAGCACAGCAAATTGACTCGCTCGATGGTGGCGTAATTTTAAAACTGATGGTGCAGGAAGGATCAGTGGTGAATCGCGGCCAGCTTCTGGCGCAGCTTGACCCGACACGTTCTCAGTCAAACTATGGCGAGGCCGCCTCCCGTGTGCGGACATTACGTGCTTCTTCTGAACGTCTGAGCGCCGAACTGACCGGCGCACCGCTGAAATTCAGCCCCGAAACCATGAAATCACCGGAACTGGTGGCGCGTGAACGCCAGTTATATTTATCACGTAAGCAGAACCGTGATGAAACGGTGACTAACCTGCAACAGTCGCTCAGACTGGTTAACGATGAAATCAACATGACGCAACCCCTGGTGGCCAAAGGCGCGGCAGGGCAGGTCGAAGTCATTCGCCTCAAACGTCAGGCCAGCGAACTGCGCGGAAAAATCGACGATGCCACTAACCAGTACGCGGTACGTGCGCGTGAAGAGCAGGTGAAAAATAACGCCGATCTGGACGCTGAATTGCAGGTGTTGGCCGGTAAAGAAGATCAGGTGACGCGCTCTGAGCTGTATTCGCCGGTTCACGGCATTGTTAAAGACATTCAGGTTTCCACTGTCGGCGGTGTTCTGCAACCGGGTGGCAAGCTGATGGAAATCGTGCCGATTGAAGATCAGCTGCTGATCGAAACCCGCATTAACCCGCGCGACATCGCCTATATCCGCCCCGGACTGCCTGCCACGGTAAAAATCTCGGCGTACGATTCATCAATCTATGGCGATCTGGACGGTAAAGTTGAAGGTGTCTCACCGGATACGTTGCAGGATGAAGTGAAGCGCGACCAGTATTATTACCGTGTGTATGTTCGCACCGACAAAGCTTTCCTGACCAACAAAGCCGGGCGCCAGTTCCCGATCGTGCCGGGGATGGTGGCGAATGTGGATATCAAAACCGGTCAGAAAAGCGTGCTGGATTATCTGATTAAACCGTTGAATAAGGTGAAAGAATCCCTGAGGGAGAGGTAAGCAGGAGGGCGCTGCTGCTGAGGCTTTAAAGTCAACACCTTGGGCTCGCCGCCCAAACTGGCCCAGAGGACGCGTAAGCGCGCGCCCTCTGGACTCCGGCGCTTTTTTAACTGCGCGCTCTGCTCGCTGACTATGTTTCAGCTGCCGCAGTGATAGCCATAAAGCTCCCTCCCCTGCGAAGGGGAGGGTTGGGGTGGGGTATTAAAGAAAAATCAGAGAGTTAAAGTAAGCTTTGACTAAGTGTTAGCCCGTAAACCCCCTCCCAACCTCCCCCTTCGCAGGGGGAGGAGGAAAGATAAAACATTCTGTCGTTGAATTTAAGATCGTGCGGGCGATTCAGAAATCTTGCTGAACGGAGCGGCTTCGAGACCTGTGGCTCGAAGACCGAGAGAAGGAACCGCGCAGCGGCAAGATTTCCAGCCTGTCTCTGCGGCAACTGAAACATAGCCAGCACGCGATAGCGCTTGTTGAAAAGCGAAGGGAGATCCAAGAGGGAAAAAGCACTTTTCCCTCTTGGTCGGTTTCGGCGCGAAAGGCTCTGCGATAACAGTTATTGAGAAACCGAAATATTCCCGATCAAGCCTCCACGGCGAGTGAGAAACCGAAATATTCCCGATTAAGCCTTCACGGCCAGTGAAAACCCAAAATTTGCACCTTTATAAAAGGTGTTTAAGCCGCGATTGCAGCGGCTCCTGCAATCTAAACCCGGCGATAGGATCTTCAATCTCAGTCTTGCGCTTATCCTGCCAAAGATTCATCCTCGCCCGCAGCGAGCCGCTGAGTTCATCGTGAACCTGCTTCGCAGCCTCGGATTCCGGGTTCAGCTCAAGCACGAATTCCATAAATTTATCCGCGATATAACGGTTTTTCTTCACGCCGGTACCGGTCAGCCAGGCCATGCCAAGGGTATAAGCGGCTTCGGCGCGATCCGGGTGTGCGGCGTTATGCAGAATTTCCGGCAGCCAGACTTCTGCTGCCTGACGTTTCTCGGCATCTGAGCCATTATCCAGCGCGCAACTGGCGCGATAGTAGGCGGCGGACAGGTGCCCGGCGTCTATCGCACGCTGATACCACTGCATCGCCTGTTCATAATCCGGTTCGCCGCTCAGCCCGTCGCGCAGCGCGTTAGCGCAGGTAAACATAGCCGGAACCATGCCAGAGCGGGCGGCGCTGAGCACACAATCCATCGCATTACTGTCATTGTGATAATGCTCAGGCACATCATGGTGCCAGCCGTTGCGGTAGAAGAAATACAGCTCGTAGCAGTGAATGGCACTGCCGTGGCGCGCCATGCCGGTCATCAGAAAATGAGCGGCATCGATGTCGTCATTGATTGCCATATCATGCGCCAGCGTGACCAGATCGCTGACCGGTTGTTCATCCCCCGATTGCTGGATAAGCGACCATGCGTGTTCCATCAGCCCTTCACTTAACTCTGGCCGGGCTGGCAGTCCGTACAATCCGAATTGCAGCGCCGTCGCGGCAAACGCGACCAGCACCGGATCATTGGCCTGGCTCAGGCCGCGGGTCAGTAACTGAGTGAGTACCGGCAAACCTTCTTCATGACCGTTTGCCAGCACGGCGCGGGAAATAAACATGCGGGCAGAATGGCCCGGCATCGCCTGCGGTGAAACGGCGAACAATGCGTCATAAACGGTCAGGCCGGCCTGATCATCATCCTGCCAGTAAGCGGTACAAATCCCGGCGAGATCCAGCAGGCGGACGCGGGTTTCAGGCGTGAGGGGCTGAGCCAGTAAAGTCGCCAAACGCTGCTGGAGTTCCTGCGCCCGCGGTGATTCCCGTTCTGCAATATCGCCGGATAGCGCATCGCACAGCGCGTTCGCACGAAACTGGTTACGTTCTTCATCGCTGAATTCCGCACACAGCGGGCTGTCGATAATCAGCATCTGTTGCTCGTCGCTGCCGCCCCAGAACGCGGAATGGAATAACAGGTAGGATTCCATCGTGCCGACGTCGGCGTGACGCACGGACATCGCCATGCGCAGCCAGTAATCCAGCGCTTCTTCACCGGTTTTTCGGGTTTGCTGTAACGCGGCAGGTAACATTTGCGGCCAGTGTGTGGCAGGTTCGAACCCGAGGGCGTGGATATGCGCCACCCCGGCTTGCCAGATTTCACTGTCCTGAATCGAAAACTTCTCATGCAGGGGCTTGGGGATTTCGCCAGCGAAAAGAGATTTCAGCCAGTAAGGCTCACCGAAACCCCCGCTGAGATTCATCAGATGGCGGAACGCATGAGTCGGGCGCGGGTGTAATTCGATGGCGCGTAAAAACGCCAGCACGGCGTAATCGCAACACAACTGGGCACCGAGCCACTGGTGATCTTCAATTTCATTTTCGCCCTGAGACTGGCGGATCAACCAGGCATTTTCATGCCAGACCATGCCCAGCAATACGTGAGCGTGGTAGCTCTGCGGGCATTGCTGCGCCCAGTCACTGAGAACTTCCAGCGGATTAAGTGCAGGCGATTCCGTACCGGTAAACAGAGTGGCCGGATGCATCAGCAGGCCGTAATCGCTTTGGCCTTCGCCCTGATTCTGCCAGCCACGCATCAGTGACAACAGCCACTCGTCGAGTTTTAGAAAACGGCGGGCTGCCAGAAGCATTCTGGCTTTGGATATGTTGTCTAGCTGATCCTGTTGTGGCATGAGGTTCCCTGAACGGTTGAATAAAGAAGCTGTTGCGTGGCACCGCAGTTTATCGGTCTTCCCGGCGGTGATCAGCGGGATTGGTCTGACTTTGGCTATAGTAACGGATCTGAAGTGTCGCTGACCAACAAAGCCTCTCCACAATATCGATTAATAATTTTCCGAAAATACCTTATTAATTTAATGGATTAGATATCGAATATTAAGAAAATCGAAATTCAAAAGATGGAGATAATGTGAAGTAATTATGGAGAAATACAGTCAACGGGCGCGATATAATCAATGATGAATATCACAGAGTGATATTATATCTTTGTAAATCAAAAAAAAACCGGCCACAAAGGGCCGGCTGTTGTTTCCACAAAACGGGGAATGAGGGTAATTGAATAACAAATAATGATGATAGCGAGAGAGAGTATATATTATTGCTGAATGTATGATTTATCACTTAGTGCGGTAACGGGTTTAATTAATTAATTGATATATATCATTTTTTTATTAAATTAGCTTTGCGTGCTTTATTTTAACAAAAATAAACAGACGTAAATTTACGCAAAATTAATATATTGTTACATATTCTAATATATACGTAATGTCTTCACTAATTTCGTATCATTTTCTTTCTGGATTAAAAGAATCTATATCATGAGAATGGAACTGCCATGTCGGGCCAACATTTATACAGATACAAAAAACGTTATGCAGATTTAAAGCGGTAAAAAAACTGTACTTTACATTTAGTGGCACGGTCCGACACCTATCGAGGACAAAAAAATGAAAATCCGTGTTCTTTCACTCATGATCCCTGCTTTAGTGGTGGCGGGATCAGCAAGTGCGGCAGAAGTTTATAATAAAGATGGTAATAAACTGGACCTGTACGGTTTAGTGGATGGCTTGCACTACTTCTCTAACGACAAAGGTTCTGATGGCGATCAGAGCTACATCCGCCTTGGTTTCAAAGGCGAAACCCAGATTACTGATCAACTGACGGGTTACGGCCAATGGGAATATCAGGTTCAGGCTAATCAGGCTGAAAGCTCTGATGACGGTGACCGCGCATTTACCCGTTATGGTTTTGCAGGTCTGAAATTTGGCGACATGGGTTCATTCGACTACGGCCGTAACAACGGCGTGATGTATGACGTTGCCGCCTGGACCGACATGCAGCCTGAGTTCGATGGTTCCACTTATGGTGCTGACCAGTTCCTTTATCAGCGTACCAACGGCGTGGCAACTTACCGCAACGACAACTTCTTTGGTCTGGTCGATGGCCTGCACTTTGCCCTGCAATATCAGGGTAAAAACGACAGCGGCGGCGGCGAACCAGGTACCCGCGATGTGCTGACACAGAACGGCGACGGTTACGGTATGTCGCTGAGCTACGATATTGGCGCGGGCGTCAGCGTAGCGGGTGCATTCTTCAACTCTGACCGTACTGACGAGCAGAACTCTGCACCGGGTATCATGGGCGACGGTAAAAAAGCCGAAGGCTACACCGGGGGTCTGAAATATGACGCGAATAACGTCTATCTGGCTGCGATGTTTACCCAGGCTTACAACGCTTCCCGCTTCGGTTCCACCGATTCAGAAGCTTACGGTTATGCTAACGAATCCCAGGCATTTGAAGCCTATGCAAGTTATCAGTTCGATTTCGGTCTGCGTCCGTTCGTAGCTTATAACCAAACCCGCGGTAAAGATTTAGGTTCAGACCGTCTGGGTAATAACTACCAGGATCAGGATCTGGTTAAATTTGTTGACCTCGGTGCGACTTACTACTTCAACAAAAACATGTCAGCCTACGTTGACTATAAAATTAACCTGATCGACAGCAGCACCTTCACCGACAACGCTGGCATCAATACCGATGACGTGACGGCGGTAGGTCTGGTGTATCAGTTCTAAGCGTGCCTTTCTCAGACACAGAATAGCGCTTAGCAGTAAAGAATAAGCAGTAAAAGAACGCGGCCTCTGATGGCCGCGTTTTTTGTGGATTTCTGACAGCTTCAGGCAGATTTCTGATGGATGAGATGCAGCGGGGGAGAGACATCAAGTTTGATGTCAGGGTTCTGGCGGAATTCATGTGGCGTTATGTTGAAACGCTTGCGGAACATGTAGGTGAAATGCGATTGCGAACCAAAACCGAAATCCATAGCAATGTCAAAAATCGGGGTTTCACTGCTGCTCAGCTGATAAACAGCACTCGCCAGACGGCGTTCCCTGATGTACTTCCCCAGAGAAATGCCTGTCGATTCTTTGAACAGTTTTTGCATGTGCCAGAGCGAATAGCCTGAATACTCAGCCAGTTCTTCAAGATGGATAACACGACCAAGATGGCCTTCAATCCATTTGCTGAGTGCGCAGACGATAGCGATATGAATGTCTTGAGCCATAACCAGTCTGTATTAAGGTTGAATATCGCTATTATACACGAGTTCGCCAGGTTGGCGTGGCAGCTGTTGCTCAGAGATGTTCAGGGGTTGGGCAGACAATAATAGCCCGGTGGGCAGGACTGTAATGACAGCCGCGCGGGCCATGTTTTAACGTAACAGGATCCAGTGGATCAAACGGGCGATGCCATCGTCCACCACGACTATCCCGACGAGAATAAGAACAATCAAAACCACAAAGTTCTTACCGGTTGGCAAAATGATGTCTCCCTTTATCCCTTTTCAGGGAACGGAACTCAGTTACCAGGGGCTGCTGCCCTGCATATTCAGTGCAATCACACCCAGACAAACCGCAACAAAGATCAAAAATACGATAAGAAGCCGTTTCATTCTTTTTTTTACAGAGCTTGCGCTCTTCCTCCACAGTGAGTCAGCCAGCAATTTCTTTAGCCACAAACACTGCGAACGTTAACCGCTTATTTCTGCGAGATCCAGTCTGTCAGAAATTTTTCATCTTTTTGCTCGCGTTTGATTAACCGTCTGTGGCCGGGCGACGTACCAGATCGGTTTTCTGCCCGCCATTAATCACCGTCGTTGGTGGCGTTTCCGGCACCAGCGCATCCGGCGCAATGTTCATATGGTTAAGGATTTCGCCCATAATCTGCCCGAAAATCGGGCCTGCAACCGAACCACCGAAGTGCTTGCCCGCTTGCGGATTATTGACCATCACCACCAGTGCAACACGCGGATTACTGGCAGGCGCAACACCGGCGGTGTAGTTGATGTAACCGCCGTCGTATTTGCCACTGGCTCCCATTTTTTCCGCCGTACCGGTTTTAATCGCCAGACGGTATCCCGGCACCGCAGCGCTGAGGCCGGAGCCGCCGGGCAGGGCGTCACTTTCCATCATATGAATCACGGTTCTGACCACGTCAGCCGACATCACACGGGTACCAAGCACCGGCGGCGTGACTTTGGTTATCGACAGCGGGCGGTAAATACCTTCGGCACCAATCGTGGCGTATTCACGGGCGATTTGCAGTGGCGTGACGCGCAGGCCGTAGCCAAAGGAGAAGGTAGCGCGCTCGATATCAGCCCAGCGGTCACGGTGGAGCGGGAAATAACCACTGCTTTCGCCACCGATACCCAGATCTGTCGGTTTGCCCAAACCAAAGGACTGATAAAGCTGAACCAGTACACTGGCAGGCATCGCCAGCGCAATGTGCGACACCGCAATGTCACTGGATTTTTGCAAGATACCGGTGATGGTCAGCGCTGGCCAATGACCAACGTCGCGGATCAGGTGGCCGTTAACGGTATACGGATGGGTATCGAGAACGGAATCCGGACGGATCATATGGCGGTTCAGACCCGCCATCACCACCAGTGGTTTGACCGTCGAACCCGGTTCGAAACTGTCGCTGATCGCCACATTTCGCATGTCTTTTGCCTGAACACCGGCATAGTTATTGGGATTATAGGACGGATAGGACGCCATCCCTAAAATCTCACCGGTATTCACATCCACCAGAACAGCAGCACCGGATTCAGCCTGGTTAAGCGTAACGCCATCGCGCAGCCGCGAGTACAAAACGTACTGCATAAAGCTGTCGATACTCAGGTTGATGGTGGGCGGCTGTTGTGGCGCGACTTCTTTCAGGATGCCGATCACATTGCCATGGCGATCCTGACGGTATTCGCGCATGCCCGGTTTGCCCTGCAGCAGAGCATTAAAGCCTTTTTCAACGCCTGTCAGACCTTCGTTATCTGTCCCGACGACGCCGACCAGATTTGCTGCGGCTTCACTCATCGGGTAATAACGGCTGTCATCGAGCTGACTGCTGATGCCGCCGAGGTGCAGCTGGCTGATATCTGCGGCGATGCCTTCTTCTATTTTGCGGCCGAGATAGACGAAGCGGCGTTGAGGATCACTGGTGATGGTTTGCTGGAGCTGCGAAAGTGGCATATTCAGCGCGGAAGCCAGATATTGCCACTTCGGACTGTTCAGGTCGCTGTGCAATTCCAGCACACGGAACGGATCGGCGATAATGTCTTTTGAGGCGACGCTCAGCGCCAGCGGATGGCCGTTACGATCAACAATAGTGCCGCGCCCGGCAGGGATGACAGTGGAACGCAACGAGCGGGAGTCGGCTTCTTTTTCCAGCATTGGCTGGTTGAGCAATTGCAGGTAGCCCACCCGGCCGAGCAGAAGCGCCAGACAACAGACAATACCGAGACAAATCAGCGCAAAGCGCTTGGTGTAGAAATTAGGTTGGGCGCTGGATTTTTTTAGGCTCGGTGGCATGGCGGTTTCGCAAAGTCATTGGCGCGTGTGAAGCGAAAAGCGAAGGTGCGGGAACAATGTACCGGATGAAATCACCCAGGTCTGTACCTCATTCTGTGCAACTCATCGCTCTGATTGATAATGAATTTCGTATAACCCGCACATCTTATATTAAGCCATAGCGATGGATTGTTTATTTCAATTGCTCTTTGTAAGTAAGTGCAACGGCAAGGTGGATTTTTACTCCACAGCGAGCCACTCATCGGCTTCTTCGAACATTTCCTCTAACATTTGGTTTAACTGCGAACGTTCCTGCTTGCTGGCACCGTGGGTATTCAGCCCGTTAGCCTGCATCGGTTTTACTTTTACTTCCGCGTCAGGAAACAGACGGTGTACCCGTTTAACCAGTTCCGCTTCAATCTTTTCACTGGCATTGGGGATGCCGGAGACATTCCGTTTGTCAAAAATCAGTTCGACCCGCATAACTTTCCTCATAAAAGACAGGGAGAAATAACTGTTGAAATATACAGTCTTATTTGTGCGGGTCCAAGTGATTTTTAGTCTGTTCTCTGCATAACGCCGCGCCCGATGAGACGCTGACGATCGTGAGGGCGGCGCAGATCAAGCTGCGGACCTGCCGGAACGATACCTGTCGGATTCAGCCATAAAATACCGTAGTAACCTTGTTTGATATGCGCCAGGTTTACCGTGTCGCTGACCCCCGGCCACTGATAGAGTTCACGCAAATAATTTGAAAGATTTCGATAGTCTTCAATACGGCGAATATTACATTTGAAGGCACCGTGATACGCGCTGTCGAAACGCACCAGAGTGACGAACAGACGCCAGTCGGCTTCGGTAATATATTCACCGGCCATGTACCGGTGGGTGTTTAAATGCGCCTCAAGGGTATCGAGCGTGCCGAACAGTTGGGTCACGGCGGCGTTATAGCTTGCCTGAGTCTTCGCAAAGCCTGTCTTGTACACACCGTTGTTGACGTCGTGATAAATCACTTCATTCCAGCGGTCGATGTCTTCGCGCAGGGCTGCAGGGTAAAAGTTATCCCGATTTCCGGTCAGTGCATCAAACGTATGGTTAAGAATGCGGATAATGTCAGCCGATTCATTATTGATGATACGTCCTTCGCGACGGTCCCACAGTACGGGCACGGATACTTTGCCGGTATAGTGTGCATCGCTGGCGGTATAGAGCTGATGGATGTAACGCACCTGCTCAATCTTTTCGCCTGCATCCTGCGGCGTGTCGAACGTCCAGCCATTTTCACCAATCACTGGCTGAGCAACGGATACCTGAATGAATTTTTCCAGCTCTTTCAGATGGCGGAAAATTAACGTGCGCGAGGCCCACGGACACAAATAAGAGACGAAAAGCTGATACCGTCCGGCTTCCGGCTCAAGATGTGTCTGGCGAAAGGCAGTTTCCTCACGATGAAATGCCCCGTTTTTTATTTCTTCTTTCGCGACGTCGCCGCTTACCCATTTTCCGTTGACCAGTCCCGCCACGATGGTTGCACTCCGCTCATTTTTTAGAAAGTTATCAGAATATAGGGTCCACCGTAACGGTTTCAGGCTGCGCTATAAACGACATTATTTTCAAGAAGAAGGTCAAATAATTTGATAGGGGAAAATGGGCGTGGCCCCAATAAAAAAGCCAACCGGTCAGGGTTGGCTTTCATTTTTGCGCTAACGGCGAATGTCAGTTTGCCAGGAAGCGTTTTTCATCTGTCAGCACCTGAAGCAGCAAGCCAAGCTCGGGTTTCTGATCTTTAATCCGCTTGCCGTTAATGTCAAAAGCGCGGTAATCCCCGTTATTTTCCAGTTCCAGCGTCTGGTCCGGGGTGGTGATCACCAGCGTACCGTCGTCGCTGGTCGTGACCCAGTTATGACGACGCTTCGCAGCGAACAAATCTTCGCCCTGCGAGTAATCCGCCGGGGCCGTAGTGACGTGCAACAGGCGCTGCATCAGCGTGGTCATCACATCGGCATGATCCGTCAGCTTATCGATATTCTGCGCCGGTGTGCCCGGCCAGTGAATGATCAGCGGAACCTGCAACTGGCGGCGGTTCATCGAGTTACCTGACCCCCAGGTGCCATTCTCGTTGAATTCAATACCGTGTGAGGCGGTAATGACTACCACGGTTTTCTCCAGCTCTCCGCGGTCTTTTAACGATTGCAGGATGGCCTTGATTTGATCATCCACGCCCAGTGCACCGTTCTGATAGCGACGAATAAAGGTGTTACCGGTTGGCACACTGGCCCCGTCCTGACGCAATGCACTGCTGATGCCGTTCAGGTTCACGTAGGAGAACCACGGTCCGTTGCCAAGGCCATTCAGCCATTGTTGCCATTGATAAACGGTTTGCTGGTCAGTCTGTTTGACTGGCGGCGGCAAGGTGAAATCGGTCAGTAACGCCTGGCGGTACAGCGGGCTGTTAAAACCGTCTGAGGCAAATAAACCAAATTCGTAACCTTGTTGCTCCAGCGATGTCACCAGCGCAGAAGGTTTACGCGCTGCCAGAATGCCCTGCATATAGCTTGGCGAAATCCCGTAGAACAGGCCGAACTGCCCGGTGTCATTACGGTTTCCGGAACTGAAATGCTGATCAAAACGAATGTTATGTTTGGCAAAATCACTCAGTGCTGGCATGTCTTTATCCAGCGTGGTGGTATGGACACCGTCGAGTACCACCATCAGCAAATTATACTTCGACCCGGTTTTCGCGAAGCTGAGGCTATTCAGCGGATATTCCACGGCCAGCGCTTCAGGGTTGCCTTGTTCGATCAGCCGTTTCTGGTATTCACCGGCATTCAGCAAGCCGTGTTTTTCAAGGAATTTGCGCGCCGTCATCGGATACGACAGCGGAAGATTCGCGCGCTGCATGGTGATCGGGCGATAGAAGTTGGCATCCGCCCAGATATACATCAGATGCGAAGCAAAGAAGCTGGCAATGAACAGCACGACAATCGGCTTGGCGAAATTACGGCGGTTCAGGCTGCGCAGCTTTTGCCACGCCCAGGTACCAAACAGCATTTCGAGCAGGAATATCACCGGCACAGCAATAAACATCAGCTGCCAGTCGCGTGCCATCTCGCCCTGAACGGGATTGACCACCAGTTCCCACACAACCGGATTAATATGCAGGTGGAAACGGGTAAAGACTTCGGTATCGACCAGGAGCAGGGTCAGCCCGGCGGTAGCCAGAATAGCGGATAAGAACCGCAGCAGGCGTTGCGACATCACCACGAAGGTGAGCGGGAAGATGATCAGTAAATATGCCGAGAAACCGATAAAACTGAAATGCCCAAGCCAGCTGACCAGCGCGTAAATACGCCCCTGCAATGAAGAAGGCCAGTCAGAAACAAACAGGTAGCGGCTGCCGATCCCAAGAATGAGCAGGATATTAAACAGGGCGAACCAGTGGCCCCAGCTGATCATCTGGGATACTTTTTCGCGATAGCGCTGACGATTTGTCACCATGAGAGGGTTTGGGCAAGTTGTGAATTAATGGGCTTTATCTTCTCTTATCGACGCTTGCAACGCTTTCGCAAAGGACTGCGACAAGGCTTTGCGCTGTGCAGGAGCGACGCTGGTATTAATAAGGTTTGTCACCATATTGCCCAGAACCATCAGAGACAGGTCTGTCGGGGCGCGGTGTTTTTCCAGAACTGTCGCCAGCTCGGAAAGGAGCTGTTCAACGTGTTCGTCACTGTAACGGGATGATTGTGCCATAGAGTATTGTGCTTCTTGATCCGACAAAGTCCAATATCTTAGCGTATCACGCCTCTGTTTTCCGCATTTTTATAACCCCTTCACACTTCGGGTTGCAGATGCGTTGACTGCACTCAGTCACCCGAATCACTTACCGGCGTAAGCTCATCGGGATTTCTTCGTTTGCCGCCTTCCTGCAACACGAATTATTTTGGGTTTTTTCTCGCATCAAACTCTTATTTCTAAGGCATGAGCGGTTGCGGCTTTGACGCTTCGGTGTTTGAATACGCCCCGCAGACAAACCCTTCTTACACGGCTGCAATTCTTACAGGAGAAAATCCCCATGAGTCTGGATCTCGAGCAGATCGCTCTGCACCAGTTGAACAAACGTGATGAGCAAACGCTGGATGTTGTGCTGCGTGATACGCTTCTGACGCCCAATGCTGCCGTTGATGAAATGATGGCAGAACTGCACCGCGTCTACAGTGCAAAAAGCAAAGCGTACGGTCTGTTCAATGAAGACAGCGAGCTGGCAGTCGCATTACGCAGTTGCCGCAAAGGGGACGACGATTTCCTGTCATTCAGCCGCGCTGCCACTGGCCGTCTGCGTGACGAACTGGCGAAATACCCGTTTGCCGAAGGCGGCGTGGTGCTTTTCTGTCATTACCGCTTCCTGGCAGTCG
The DNA here is from genome assembly GCF_011684115.1 of Rahnella aceris. Lineage (NCBI taxonomy): Bacteria > Pseudomonadati > Pseudomonadota > Gammaproteobacteria > Enterobacterales > Yersiniaceae > Rahnella > Rahnella aceris. Next base: position 461,873 of record NZ_JAADJV010000001.1, read on the forward strand.
AATATTTACTGGTTGCCGTGCTGAACAGCCGCAGCAGTATGCGCGTCAATGAACAGCTGGATGTCAGCAGCATTCATTATCTCGACATCAATCATGCGGATATTGTGGCGCGTATTGATCTGACGGAATGGGAAACCAATCCGGAATCGACCCGTTACCTCACCTTCCTGAAAGGCCGGGTAGGGCGCAAAGTCTCTGACTTCTTTATGGATTTCCTCGGCGCATCCGAAGGTCTGGATACCAAGGCGCAGAACCGTGGCCTGCTGCAGGCGGTTGATGATTTCTGTACCGAAGCGCAGCTCGATAAAAACGAGCGTCAGAATTACCGTCAGCAGGTTTATACCTACTGCAACGAGCAACTGCAGGCGGGCGAGGAGATCGCGCTGGATGATCTGTCCGAAGAACTGCCGCCGTGGAATGACAAGAAATTTAAAGAATTTACCCAGGAGCAGGGCTATCAGCTGGAAGAAACCTTCCCGGCCGACCGCAGCACCTTGCGTCAGCTGACCAAATTCGCCGGCAGCGGCGGCGGTCTGAGCATCAACTTCGATGCCATGCTGATGGGCGAACGCATTTTCTGGGATCCGGCCACGGATACCCTGACCATCAAAGGCACACCGCCGAATTTGCGGGATCAATTGCAGCGCAAAGCGGGCAATAAATAATCGCACCCTCCCCTGCGAAGGGGAGGGTTGGGGTGGGGTATTAAAGCAAAATCAAGATGTTGAAGTGTGCTTTAGAAAAGGGTATTAGCCCTTAAAACCCCCACCCAACCTCCCCCTTCGCAGGGGGAGGAGCAAATCAGAATAGCGCCCAATAAAAAACGCCGCATAAGCGGCGTTTTTTATTTGTTCTCGCACGGCGTCCCGATGCGCAACAACTCAGTCAGCGATTAAACGCGAACGAAGTCGATGTGAGCCAGTTTTGGCTTGAACGGGTGACGCTGTACAGCCTGAACTTTAACTTTGGTTTCTTTACCGTCGATAACCAGAGTAATTGCTTCAGAGTAGAACTCCGCTTTAACTTCCAGATTCTTGACAGAATCGTGGTCCAGTTTGATAGAAACCGGAGCAGCTGAGCCACCGTAAACGATAGCTGGGAATTTGTTTGCTGTACGCAGGCGGCGGCTCGCACCTTTGCCCTGCTCGTCCTGTGGACGTACTTCTACATTGATAGTGATCATTGTATGTTTCTCGATTAGAACTACTTCTAAAATGTGCCCCGCCACCTGCGACCGAGTGACGAGTTGAGTACTGCGGCTTTCACACAAGGCGAAAGCGGGCGGTATGATACCGGAGTCGGCGCGCAGCAACAATGAATAATTACCGATTTGGTCATCCCTGTTACCCGCGCAGTTCGTTAGCGCGCCGGTAGCGGCCTTCATAATCAAACATTTTTTCCCGCACCTGCCAGAACTGGCCTTTCATGCGCGCCACCACAAAATCCGGATGACGCAATAAAATCTGCTGCGCGACGATATCCGCGGCGGTATTCCATTCCAGCGGTACGCCCGGCGCGCGCTGGTGCGGACGCAGGAAGTTATGCAGAAACGCCATGCGCTGGGCAGGCGTCGTCAGGCGAAAGCGCTCGGAAACGTCAGCACCGTCTTCATCGTAATAAGTAATCTTCAGCCATTCGCCTTTGTCGTCGCGCCCGTTTTGCAGATTCATACCACCACAGCGCAGCACCAGTGCATCTTTCAGGCGCAGCGCGGCTTTCAGCATATCATCGGGATCGACCAGAATTTCCTGACACTGATGACAACGCCGTGCGGCGATATCGTTCTCGGCGCCACAGTGCGGACAGCTTTTAAAGCGAAAGCGGAAATCACATTGCTCGCGATTGCCTTCATCATCTTCCAGCACGCCCTGACAACGGCGGCCAAAATGCTCGATGACTGTGCCGTCTTCGGTGGTTTTTCCCCAGAAAATATTGGCGAAACCGCAGGCCGGGCAGAACACCTGCACCGGTTTGTTATCGCCCGCCGGTTTATGGCTGCCGACTTCCGGCGTAAACAGGTCATGCGGGTTTCCGGCGTAATCGAGGATCAGGCAATCCGTTTTGCCCGGTGCGAGCCGCAGCCCGCGTCCGACAATTTGCTGATACAGACTGACGGATTCGGTCGGGCGCAGGATGGCGATAAGATCCACATGCGGTGCGTCAAAGCCGGTAGTCAGCACCGATACATTCACCAGATAGCGTAACTGCTGCGCTTTAAACGCGGTAATCAGCCTGTCCCGTTCCACCGCGTGTGTTTGTGCGCTGATCAGCGCCGCTTCGCCTTTCGGCAGCAGACCGAAAATTTCACCGGCATGTTCCACCGTCGAGGCAAAAATCATCACCCCTTTGCGGTCCTGTGCGAACTCAATAATCTGGCTGATGATGTGCGGCGTGATGCGCTTTTGCTGGCGCAATTCGTCATTCAGATCGGCTTCACTGAACAGACCATTACTGCTGGCCTGCAGGCGGCTGAAATCGTAACTGACTACCGGCATATCGAGCCGTTCCGGCGGTACCAGAAAGCCGTTTTTAATCATGTAACGCAATGGCAGTTCATAGATGCAGTCGCGGAACAGGCTGTTGGCATCGCCGCGTACAATGCCCTGATGGTGATACTGATAAATCCAGCCCTTGCCCAAACGGTAGGGCGTGGCGGTCAGGCCGAGCAGCCGCAGGCGCGGGTTTTGTGCTTTGAGGTGGCCGATGATTTGCTGATACTGACTGTTGTCATCGTCGGAGATACGGTGGCATTCATCGACAATCAGCAGGGAAAACTCACCGCTGAACTCCGCCAGGTTAGGCGCGACGGACTGCACGCTGCCAAATACCACTTTGCCGCTGCTTTGCTTGAGATTCAGACCGGCTGCGAAGATATCGGCTTCCAGCCCGTAAGAAAGGTATTTGCTGTGGTTTTGCGCCACCAGTTCTTTGACGTGGGCGAGCACCAGCACACGCCCGCGGGCAACGCGCGCCAGTTCGGCAATCACCAGACTTTTTCCCGCGCCGGTCGGCAGCACAATCACAGCCGGTTCGTCGTGCTGGCGAAAATGACGCAGCGTGGCATCCACGGCATCTTGCTGGTAAGGGCGGAGGGTAAAAACAGTCACGCGATGATCACCTGTTCGTTATTGAGTTAACTTACCTGTTTATAAAAACAGTAATGCAGTATGCCAAGAAATCCGGCTGATGGCGATGAGCAAAGAAATCGCCCGCTGTGAATGTTTAGCCTGCTTATTTTCCTTCTTCCTTGCAGGATGCACGGCTATACTAATGCGCTCAATGCGGCAGTATTTCTGCCCCCCCGAAGTAATAATAACTCTTTGCAATTATTACGAACCGAACAACCCTGAACCCTGTCAGTTGCTGTATTGCGACGGCGGGGTCTTGTGTTTTATCAGTAACGCGATCACTCAGATCGCCATGAAGGCAAGTCGATCCAATGCGTCTGGACAAGTTTCTCTCTCAGCAATTAGGCGTAAGCCGCGCGCTGGTTTTGCGCGAACTGCGTAACAAACGTGTCACCGTAGACGGTGAAATCGTCAAAACCGGCTCAATGAAAATCAGCCCTGAACAACGCGTCGAGTTTGATGGCAATGTGCTGGATCAAATTACCGGTCCGCGTTATTTCATGCTCAACAAACCGCAGGGATACGTGTGTTCTACCGATGATCCGGATCACCCGACCGTGCTGTATTTCCTCGAAGAACCCGTTGCCTACAAACTGCATGCCGCGGGGCGTCTGGATATCGACACCACCGGTCTGGTGCTGATGACCGACGACGGTCAGTGGTCACACCGCATCACCTCGCCGCGTCATCACTGCGAAAAAACCTATCTGGTGACGCTCGAACATCCGCTGGCTGACGACACCGCTGCGCAGTTTGAGGCCGGTGTGCAGTTGCATAACGAAGATTCCCTGACCAAACCGGCACAGCTCGAAAAAATCGAAGACTGTCTGGTGCGTCTCACCCTCAGCGAAGGCCGTTACCATCAGGTAAAACGCATGTTTGCCGCCGTCGGTAACCGTGTGGTTGCGTTGCACCGTGAACGTATCGGCGAGATTGTGATGGATGAAGATTTAGAACCGGGTCAGTACCGTCCGTTAACTGAGCAGGAAGTGGCCAGCGTTGGCGTTCCTTCGCGATAGTTTTTTCGATAACTGGAGCAGCTGAAAGTGCAAGAAAAACCGGTCTCCCACGTCGGACTGATTTTCATCCTGGGATTGATATCGATGCTGATGCCTCTGGCCATCGATATGTATCTGCCAAGTATGCCCGTGATCGCACAGGAATATGGCGTTCCGGCGGGCAGCGTGCAAATGACGCTCAGCGCTTACGTGCTGGGTTTTGCAATAGGGCAGCTGTTTTACGGACCGATGGCGGACAGCCTCGGGCGTAAGCCGGTTATCTTCTGGGGCGTGATGATCTTTGCCGTCGCGGCCGGTGCCTGTGCGCTGGCGCAGTCGGTCGAGCAACTGGTCTGGATGCGTTTCCTGCACGGTCTGGCAGCCGCTGCCGCAAGTGTGGTCATCAACGCGCTGATGCGCGATATGTTCACCAAAGATGAATTCTCGCGAATGATGTCTTTTGTGGTGCTGGTGATGACGGTTGCGCCGCTGCTGGCACCGATGCTCGGTGGTTTGCTGATGGCCATATTCAGCTGGCACGCGATTTTCTGGGCAATGGCCATCGCAGCGCTGATTGCCGCGACGCTGGTGGGCGTCTATATCAAAGAGACACTGCCCAAGGAACGACGGCAGAAATTTCATCTGCGTACCAGCGTCGGTAACTTTGCGTCCCTGTTCCGTCACAAACGTGTGCTTAGTTATATGCTGGCGAGTGGTTTCTCATTTGCCGGGATGTTCTCTTTCCTCAGCGCCGGTCCGTTTGTTTACATCGAACTTAATGGCGTTTCGCCGCAGAACTTCGGCTTTTACTTTGCGCTGAACATCGTCGCACTGGTCATTCTGACACTCATCAACAGCCGTAACGTGCGCCGTACGGGCGCGGTGAAAATGTTCCGCTTCGGGTTGTTTGTGCAACTGACGATGGGGATGTGGCTGGTGATTGTGTGTACCTTCGGATTGCCATTCTGGGCGATGGTGATCGGTGTGGCGGGGTATGTCGGTGTGATTGCGATGGTGACGTCTAACGCCATGGCCGTCATTATGGATGACTTCCCGCACATGGCCGGTACAGCCGCTTCACTGGCTGGCACGATTCGTTTCGGAACCGGTGCGGCGATTGGTTCTGTGCTGTCACTGTTTACGGCGAAAAGCGCCTGGCCGATGGTCGGTTCAATGGCGTTTTGCATACTGGCGGCGACGCTTTTGTATCTCTACGCCAGCCGTCCGGTGAAAGTGTCTGCGGAAACGGCATAACTTGTCTCCCTGGCGGGGGAGGTGCAAAGTCCGATTGATCTGCTGGTTTTACAGACGTAGAAGCAGGGTTCGGTCTGCTCCCTCCCCTGCGAAGGGGAGGGCTGGGGTGGGGTATTAAGGTCAAAATCAAAAAGGTAAAGTGTGCTTTGACAAGATGTTAGCCCTTAAAACCCCCTCCCAACCTCCCCCTTCGCAGGGGAAGGAGCAAAACCAGCACCGTTTTCTCTGCTTCGTGCTGGATCATTAAATCACTTCCGCTTTCACTCCCTGAACCCGGCGCGCCGCTTTGGCACGGGCATATTCGTCGGCCATGGCTTTGGCCTTCGCCCCCGGTACCAGCGCCATATCGCACTCTTTTGGCAGCAACGTGGTGACTGCCGCGGCAATCAGTAATGAGGCCACCAGGGCATAAATCGCGGTGCTCTGGCCGTAGAGACTGACCAGCACGCCGACCAGATACGGACCGCAGAAACCGCCCAGATTCCCCAGACCGTTGATCACACCCCGTGCGCTGCCTGCCACTTCCGGCGTGGTGACTTTACCCGGAATGGTCCAGAAGGCGCTGGTGGCGGCTTGCAGGAAGAAACCGGCACCGACCAGGAAACCGTAGGCCGCCATGATGTTATGGCCAAATGCGACAGAGGCCGCCAGACAAGCTGCGAAACCACACAGCGGCAGGGCGATAAACATACGACGCTTACCGGTTTTATCCGACAGCACCGACATCGCCAGGATCCCCAGCATGGTGCCGACGTAAGGGATAATCGCCAGCATACCCACCGAACTCATGTCACCGCCGGTCAGGTTTTTCAGGATGGTCGGCAGCCACAAGGTATAGCCGTAAATCCCGGTCTGATAGAAGAAGTTAATGATGATCAGTTTGACGATAGACTTGTTACGGAACACCTCTTTCAGCGGCGCATTGTTTACCGGCGCCAGGGCTTTCAGGGCTTCGCGTTCGCGGTTCAGTTCCGTCACCAGATAGTCGCGTTCACGCTCTGACAGCCATTTCGCTTCTTCCGGACGGTCGCTGATGGTGAACCACCAGAAAATCATCACCACGAAAGATAATGCCCCTTCGATGATGAACAACCAGCGCCAGTCGAGCGTATCAAGAATCAAGCCGGACAACGGCGCGGTGATCATCCCGCCGAGCGGCGCGAACATCAGCACGTAAGCATTGGCGCGGCCACGTTCTTTATCAGGGAACCAGTTGCTGACCATCGTCAGCACCACCGGCAGCATCCCGCCTTCTGCCACACCCAGCGCAAAGCGCAGGAACAACAGCTGATACTGATTGGTGATAAAGCCGGTCAGGATGGAGATCACCGCCCAGGCAATCAATGAGCAGGCAATGAATTTCCGTCCGCTGCCGTGTACCGCCAGGCTGCCGCCCGGCACCTGCAGGAATAAATAGCCGATAAAGAAGATACCGGCGGCCAGACCGGCCATTGAAGCGGTAATCCCTAATTCCGCGTCCATCCCGCCGGGCATGGCGAAACTAATATTGACCCTGTCCATGAAGGAAATAATGCAAGCGATAAGGATTGGCGTTATTACTCGAAGCCAGCGAGCCTTAGGAATCTTATTATCCATATTCTTTCCTCTGTGTGCCTGTAACCGGTGATGGCTTAATAAAAGCATTTTGAGGAAAGTATTTCGTGACAGGAGTCACGTTGAATTATGTTAAGAAAAGGTGTTACCACTTACGTGATCCTGCACCGGAGTTGGCGTGCAGGACGAAGGGGGAGAAATGGACGGGAAAGGAGGATTAAATGGTGCCGCCGAGGGAAATACGGTAATGCAAATCCACCCTTTCGATCGTCGGCAGGTTCCTGATTTTTTTGAGCAATATCTCTGCCACCACTTTCCCCATCTCAAAGCGCGGGGTGATCACGCTGGCTAATAATGGTGTAGTGGCGAGGCCGATATCCAGCCCGTGGAAACCGGAAATTGCCATATCCTGCGGGACGCGGATCCCCTGTTTGATACATTCTTGTAACACGCCGACGGCAATATCGTCATTGGTACACAAAATAGCGTTGGTCTGCGGATATAACTGACGCGCCATGGCCAGCATGCCCGCACCGATAGATACCGACGACACTTTATTAGGCGTGATATGCACCGGCGTCAGCCCGCGTTCATCCATTGCGCGGCTGTAACCCTGATAACGCTTCTGGTCGCGGGCATCCGACATCGAACCGAAATACACCACATGTTCTTTGCCGCTGGCGAGCAACGTATTCGCCATATCGTAACCGGCCTGCTGGTTATCAAAACCGACGGCAATCCGCCCGTGCGGATCGTCGAGATCCATCACCTGCGCAACAGGAATTTCTGCGGCATTCAGATACTTATCGGCTTTCAGGGTATGCACGGAATCCGTGAGGATCAGTCCGGCAAGCTGATAACCGAGCAGATTAATGATGTGTTCTTCCTCGCGCTCTTTGCTGTAATCGTAATTGACGACCAGCGTCTGAAAGCCCTGCGCGGAAGTGACCGACTCAATGCCCGCCAGTAAGTCGGAGAAAATCTGGTTGTTAAATGACGGCACTAAAATGCCGATACGCGGCGCTTTGGCCGGTCCGCGGGCTTCTTCCAGCGGATATCCCACTTCTTCCATCACCTTCGTGATGCGTTCGCGGGTTTCAGGAGACACCTTTTCCGGCGTGCGCAGAAAACGGCTCACCGTCATCTTCGTGACATCCGCCAGTTGGGCGATGTCCTGTAGTGTCACGCGCTGGTTTCTCATGCGGAGTTTTCCTGATTGGGCCTGCAAATATACCTTGTTATTGAAACAGAAAGCGCCGGAGATTGTTATCAAAATGATGATGATCACACCCGGAGTAACAGGGTTTTTTAACATTCCGTCAGGTGATCTGCATCACAGTTTAGCGCGGGGTAAACCGGTGTAGTGAAGCTAACTTTTTAAATCAGCGTTCAATAAGGCCAACGTCATGACAAATCTCTTCTCACTGGACAATAAAAAGATTCTGATTACCGGCTCGACGCGCGGTCTGGGTTTCCTGCTGGCGAAAGGGCTGGCGCAGCATGGCGCGGAAATTATCGTTAACGGTACACAACAGGAATCCACGCAAAAAGCGGCCGAAGCCCTGCGTGCTGAAGGCTTTATCGCCCATGCCGTCTCATTTGATGTCACCAGCAGTCAGGCGGTGAATCAGGCGATTGATCATATCGAAAGCACCATCGGGCCGATTGATGTGCTGGTGAATAACGCCGGTATTCAGCGCCGCCATAAATTCACCGAGTTTCCGGAAAAAGACTGGGACGACGTGATTGCCGTAAACCAGAAATCTGTGTTCCTGGTATCGCAGGCGGTGGCGCGTTACATGATCCAACGCGAGCGCGGCAAAATCATTAATATCGGTTCGATGCAAAGCGAGCTGGGTCGCGACACCATCACGCCATACGCCGCTTCAAAGGGCGCGGTAAAAATGCTGACCCGTGGCATGTGCGTTGAACTGGCACGCTACAATATTCAGGTGAACGGCATCGCGCCGGGCTATTTCAAAACTGACATGACCCAGGCGCTGGTCGATAACAAAGAGTTCTCCGAATGGCTGTGTAAACGCACGCCGGCTGCACGCTGGGGCAATCCTGAAGAGCTGGTGGGCGGCGCGGTTTATCTGTCCTCTAGGGCCTCAGATTTCGTGAATGGTCATTTACTCTTTATTGATGGCGGCATGCTGGCTGCAGTATAGGAGGCCCAATGAACAAAATCGCATTAATCACTGGCGGGGGCAGCGGTATCGGCCTGAGCGCCGCGAAAGCGCTGGAAGCGATCGGATTTAAAGTGATTCTGGCCGGGCGTAATAAGGCAAAACTCGACCAGGCGGTCGCGTTGTTTACACCGGGGCAGGCGGTGGCACGTCAGCTGGATGTGACCAGCCCGCAATCGGTGGCCGCGCTGTTTCAGGATATTCAGGAAACCTGCGGGAGGCTGGATTTGCTGTTCAATAACGCCGGTAATAACGTGAAGGATGTGCCGATCGAACAACTGCCGGTGGAAGACTGGCTGTCGGTGATCAATACCAATCTCACCGGCGCTTTTTTGTGTACGCAGGCGGCGGTAAAACTGATGAAACAACAAACGCCGCAAGGCGGACGTATCATCAACAACGGTTCGATTTCGGCGCAGTCGCCGCGCCCGAATTCTGCGCCGTACACCGCCAGCAAGCACGCGATTACCGGACTGACCAAATCCACCGCGCTCGATGGTCGCGCGTTCAACATTGCCTGCGGGCAAATCGATGTCGGCAATGCGGCGACGGATATGGGCAATAAAGCGCTGGCAGGCAGAATGCAGGCGGACGGACATATCGCTGAGGAACCGGTGATCCCGGTGGAGCGCGTCGGTGAGGCGGTGGCGTTTATGGCCGGTTTACCGCTCGACACTAACGTGCTGACCATGACCGTAATGGCCAGCGCCATGCCGCTGGTCGGGCGCGGTTAGCTTTCAGATCCGCATATAAAAAACGGCCCAAACAGGGCCGTTTTGCATTTCAGTGTACGGATTACGCTGCTTTGGTTTTGCGTTTCCGGCCAAGCCAGAAAATCAGCACCAGCAGAACAATCACGCCAGCCACCATTGCAGGAGCCATAAACGGTTGCAGTTTCGCCAGTAATGTCACCGGACCGCCTGCGCGTAACACCGCGACATCATGTGCGCTGACCTGAATGGTCGCATTGCCGTAGTTTTTCAGCACGTAGTTGGAGATGTCAGCAATCTGCTGATCATCTAACTGACCGACATACGAGCCCACGCCAAATTTCGGCATCAGTACGTGATGGTCGCCGACCTGTCGATCCACGCCGTAAAGAATGGCGGAAATCAGGTTAGACGCATTACCCATGCCGGTGGCGGTATTGTTGAACAGCGACGGATATGCCTGATTTTCGCTGCCAGAACCGTCCGGCTGGTGGCAACTGGCGCAATAACCGCTGAACAGTGCCGCACCGTTGTCGATGGTTTTGTTCGCATTAAACGGGTGCGCGCCGCGTAAACCTTCTTCCACGTTCACCGGTTTACCGAAGGTGTCCGCCGCCTGCGTATCACGCGGGTCACGCACCGGCGTGCTGTTTTTCAGGTAGAAAGCAATCGCGTTCAGGTCACTGTCAGACATGTATTGCAGACTGTTTTGAACCGCTTCCGCCATACCGCCCGCTGCCTGGTTTTTCCCGGCGGTGCGGCCCGTTTTCAGGTATTCCACCAGCTGAGGTTGCGACCAGTTACCAATACCACTGACCGGATCCGAGCTGATATTCGGGGCATACCACGGGCCGACCATGCCGCCTGCCAGCGGTTTATCGGTCACAGAACCCATCATCAGGTTACGTGGCGTATGACAGGTATCACAGTGACCGGCACCGTTGACCAGATACGCACCGCGGTTCCATTGTTCACTTTTCGACGGATCCGGCTTAAACGGCGTGCTGTCAAGATACATCATGTTCCAGCCCGCCATCGCAATACGCATGTTGAACGGGAACGGCAGGGCAGTTTCAACATTCGGTTGTTCGACCGGCTTCACACCCTCTTTGAAATAGACATACAGCGCATGCATGTCGGCATCGCTCATATGACTGTAGGAAGTGTAAGGCATGGCCGGATACAGATTGGCACCGTCAGGGCGAACACCTTCCCGCACCGCGCGGGTGAACTGTGCTTCGGTGTAATTACCGATACCGAACTGTTTCGACGGTGTGATGTTGGTGGTGTAAATCGTGCCCATTGGTGAATGGATTTCATAGCCACCGGCAAACGCTTTACCGCCTTCCGGGGCAGTATGGCAGGCCTGACAGTCGGCGGCTGTCGCCACTTCTTGCCCCTGACGGATCAGTTCAGCCTGATTGTCCGCAGCGAAGGCGAATCCGCTTAGCGATGCGCTCAGCAGGCAGGCGGTGAGAAGTTTCTTCATGCGGCACCTGCCAGTTTTTTCGCCATATCATCGGCGGCTTTCAGGCCGAGTGCGGCCATAGTCAGCGTACTGTTCACCACGCTGGAGGACGGGATCGCGCCGCCGCCCGGCAACCACAGGTTAGCGTGGTCGTGTGCGCGGCATTCGCCGTTGACTACAGAATCTTTCGGATCACTGCCCATGATGGTGCCGCCCATGATGTGGTTGTTGGCGTTCAGGCTGGTGGTGATATTGAATTCTTCTGCCATGAACAGGGAACCGATGTGCTCAAGCTGCTTGTGAGCCGCTTCCGCGCCTTTGCGCACGTAATCCCCGACATCGTAGTGAATATCCGGGCACGGCAAACCGTGTGGATCTTTACGGGTGGTGCTGAGTGTCAGGCGGTTATTTGGATCCGGCAGCGGTTCCAGGCTGATGGACAAATCCACGCCAAAGATGGAACGGCGGCGGATTTCCTCATCCAGCTCTTTGCCCACCAGCCCCATCTGCAACGCTTTAGAGGTCGCAGGGATCACGCGGCTGATGTTGTTGAGGATCATTTTGTTGGCAGAATAGTCTTTGCGGAAATCGCCATCGCGCGGGCCGACCAGACAACTGCTCTGCGCCGGACCACGGCCGATCCACAGCGGCTCTTTGGCGATAAACGTGCAGTGGAAACCGGAGTGATCCATCATGTTACGACCAACATGATCAGACGAATTGGCGATACCGTTTGGATTTTTTTCGTTCGCGGCCATCAGCAACAGGCGTGGCGTCTCGATGCCGTTACAGGCCAGCGCGAACACTTTACCGGTCGCTTTATGCGATTTCTTCTGATTATCCAGCCAGTGAACGGCGGTCACATTGTTGTTTTCATCCGTGTCAATTTTGTAGACCACCGCTTCAGCCAGTACCACGGCACCTTTGTTCTCAGCGCGTTCGACGTGCGCAATTCCGTTATACATCGCACCAATCGGGCAGATTGGCTGGCAGTTGTTGTTGCCACAACAGGTCGGGCGGCCATTCCACGGACGCGTACTGCGACCCTGCGGAATTGGCACGGAACGGTAACCGTGCGGGTTAACGATTTCAGCAAAACGGGTGTCGCCGTAACCGTAAGGCACCTGTTCCATCGGATAGGGTTTGCTGCGCTCAGAAGGCGACTGCAACTCAGGGTCATTGGGACCGGCTACGCCGATTTCTTCTTCAGCACGGCAGTAATAAGGTTCGAGTTCATCATAGGAAATTGGCCAGTCGCGGCCCACGCCGTACAACGTTTTCATTTTGAAATCGTTGGGAACGTGACGCCAGCAGGATGCTGCCCAGTGCCAGGTGGTGCCGCCGACGGTGCGCAGATAACCTTGTTTGAAGCTGCTGGCGCTCGGCCCGGTCAGATGGACGTAGTTATTTTCCGGGAAGTACAGCGGTGCGGGGGCTTTTTCAGACTGCGGGTAAAGCCCCTGGAAGTCAGAGCCAGCGCGGTTTTCGAAAGGCATGTTGCGCCAGTTTTCAACGGCCTGCGCGCGCTCAATGCGCAAACCTGCTTCCAGCACCAGAACGGAATATCCCTGGCTGACCAGCTGATCGGCAATCATGCCGCCCACGATACCGGAACCGACAACAATCACATCAGCAGACGCATCGCCGTCTGCCGTAAATTCTGGTTTTTTCATCAGGCTTTGCTCACAACATGTGTTTCAGAAGGATTAGTAAAACGATCAGCATTCATGGATTCAGGCATCGCAGCGGCGGGAGGTGCGGCGGTGAAGTACAGCGGACCGTTTCCGCAGTAAGTGGGCACAATCAGGCCGTCACTGACCGGGCGATACATCAGCGCATCTTTGTATGCAATTAAAATGGAATCGGTTCCATGTCCAACCGTGCCAGTATACCAGGCGGTGACGATGCGGGTCACCAGTTCACCCAAACCGTTTTGCTTTGCCACTTCCTGCAAATCCTTCGCTGCCTGACCGGGTTTCACCAGCGCGTGTAGTTTGCTGACCTGCGCAGGGAAGTCGGGTTGTGAGCGATAGAATGCGTTGAAAATCTGTGCGGAAGAGCCTTCGCTGATATTTTTATGTTCAGTGATAGCCTGCGATACCAGGTAGAACTGGCCGAAGATAACCGGATCCTGCGTGGCGGTTTCTTTCTCCGCCTGGCTCAGGAACGGGAAACCGAGCAGGGTAGTTGCCACCATCGCAGACGTCAGGCCTTTGAGGAGTTCACGACGACTGAAACCGGTTCCATTTTCGGGTGTGTTGCTTCCAATGATTGAAGGATCGTTTTCCATCTCTTTCTCTCTGGGAATGGGTTTTTGCCAAAAGGCAGGGAGTTCGCTGTCTGATTCTTATTATAATTTGCGTAATACGAGATTTATCAGCGGGTTAGTTTTGCCGATGTCTGTCCCGATAGGGTATACCACTTATAACGATGCGGATGATAAGCCAGAGAAGAGGGATTTGTGCAAACAAATTGTGCGGATTTATTAACATTAGATCCAGATTTTAACGTATGATGCGCGACGATAAAAAATGTAACCAACAGGTTCATTTCAAAATGAAATTAACCGATACCGCATCATTCTTAACTCCTCTGACTTAACTATCCTGTTGATATTAATCATTTTAGTGCGGAATTAGTCATGTTTACGTAGTTTGATTTGTATATTAAATGTAAAAAATAAGGATCAAAAGGTAGCGGCAATTGATTAAAGTGGTTGTTAATAAAGGCGTAAAAGGTTACAAATAAGCCAAAATGAGATCTGCCTCTCAATATGGTCGGGAGCAGACATAAAGTTAGCAACAGTCTGTCAATTTGTATCCTATTGCGTTAATTCAATGTTAATAATTTGAACGAGGAGTAGGCAAAGAGCAGCCTGTCGGCTATAACTTAAGCAGTGTGGTTGTAGCTATTTTGTAAAAACAGCGTGTAAATAATTTGCATGTATCATTGTCTGGGGAACGACGTGAATAATATCCAACTTTCGGTAGTACATCGTTTGCCGCAAAGTTATCGCTGGTTGTCAGGTTTTGCGGGTATCAAAGTTGAACCGATTCCGCTGCCTGGTAATGATGAAGATAACAATCTGATCGGCCTGAAACTGCTCAGCCATGAGGGCGAATTCGCCTGGCAGGTGATGCATCAGCTCACTGATGCATTAGAAGATATTCAGGTAAAAGCGGCGATTGTTGAAATCGACGGCGAGCCGTGTTTATTCGTTCATCGTGAAGATGAAAGTGCCACGCTCTGCTGCCTGAAAAATATCGGCGCAGCGATCGCGGAATCTGTAACCGCACTTTATCCTTTCTGACACGCCGCAATCCCGAGGCATTCCGGCGTGTTTTGCCTGCGTCTCAGCGCTGGTGGGTGTCGAAAGCCTCTGACGCGGCCAGTAATTCGCGGGTATAAGCCTGCTGCGGTGCAGTAAAAATCTGCTCACACTCTCCCTGTTCGACCACTTCTCCGTTTCGCAACACCATCAGCTGATGGCACAAAGCCCGCACCACGTGTAAATCATGACTGATAAACAGATATGTCAGGCCGTGACGTTGCTGTAACTCACTTAAAATGGTCAGAATCTGCGCCTGAACCGATTTATCCAGCGACGACGTAGGTTCATCCAGGATCAGCATTTCCGGTTGTAAAATTAACGCACGGGCGATCGCGATACGCTGGCGCTGGCCGCCAGAAAACTCCGTCGGGTAGCGGTGGCGGGATTGCGGATCCAACCCCACTTCCTGCATTGCGCGGATCACTGCTTTATCGCGCGCCTGTTCACTGACGTTGCGATGCACCAGCAGACCTTCAGCGATGATTTGCCCGACGGTAAAGCGCGGATTTAACGCAGAGAAAGGATCCTGAAACACCACCTGAATCCGGCTGCGGAACGGCAGCATTTTCTTGCGCGAGAAAGCATGCAGTGGCTGGCCGTCAAACCAGATTTCCCCTTGCGATTTGAGCAAACGCAGCAATGCCAGCCCGGTGGTGCTTTTGCCTGAACCGGACTCGCCCACCACACCGAGACTTTCTCCCCGGCGAAGCTGGAAACTGACCTGGTTCACCGCGTGTTTGATGCCGACCGTGCGACGCAGCAGGCCGCGTTTGACGGGAAAACCGACATCCAGATTTTTCACATCCAGCAGAACAGGCGGTTTACCGGTCAGCGGCTGCGGGCGACCCTGTGGTTCGGCTTGTAACAGCTGGCGGGTATAAGGGTGCTGAGGCTGACTGAAAAGTGCGGTACGTGATTGCTGCTCCACGACGCGCCCGTGTTGCATGACTGCTACGGTGTCTGCCAGACGGCGCACTATGCGCAGGTTATGGGTGATAAACAGCATCGCCATCCCCATTTCCTGCTTGAGCTCGTCGAGCAGCGATAAAATCTGCGCCTGCACGGAGACGTCCAGCGCGGTGGTTGGTTCATCGGCAATCAGCAGCTTTGGCCTGGTTAGCACCGCCATGGCAATCATCACGCGCTGGCGTTCACCGCCGGAAAGCTGGTGCGGAAAATCCCGCAGGCGCGAGGCTGCCTGACGAATACCCACGCGATCCAGACAGCGCAGAATTTCAGTGCGTGCTGCATCACCGTGAAGATTACGGTGCAGCGTCAGCACTTCAGTCAGCTGTTTTTCGATGGTATGCAGCGGATTTAGCGACACCATCGGTTCCTGAAATATCATCGAAATCTGGTTGCCACGGATCTGGCGCAATGTGCTGGCATCTGCGTTCAGTAAGGATTGGCCAGCAAACAGAATGTCGCCTTGCGGATAGACCACGGAAGAGGGCAGCAGACGCAACACTGACAGCGCAGTGACGCTTTTGCCGGAGCCGGATTCACCCACCAGCGCCAGGGTTTCACCGGCACGGATATCGAGCGATACATTGCTGACCACTTCACGTTGCTGTTTTCCCTGACGGAATGCGACGCTGAGATTTTTGATTTGCAGTAACGGGGCGGATAACGCAGCGTCTGTCATTTCAGAGCACCTCATTATGGTGTGCGGACGGATTGAAGGCATCGCGAACGGCTTCACCAATGAAAATCAATAATGACAGCAGCGCGGCCAGCACCACGAAAGCGCTGATCCCCAGCCACGGCGCCTGCAAATTATTCTTCCCTTCCATCAGCAGTGTACCCAGCGATGGCGAGCCCAGCGGCAGGCCGAAACCGAGAAAATCCAGTGACGTCAGTGTGGTGATCGAGCCGCATAGGATAAACGGCAGATAGGTCAGCGTGGCGACCATCGCATTAGGCAGCATATGACGCCACATGATAGCGCGGTCGCTGACGCCCATCGCCTGCGCGGCGCGGATATAATCAAAGTTACGGGTACGCAGGAATTCGGCGCGCACCACGCTGACCAGCATCATCCAGCCGGAAAGTACGGTGATCAACAGCAGCCACCAGAAGTTGGGTTGCACCACGCTGGCCAGAATAATAATCAGGAACAGCGTGGGAATGCTCGACCACACTTCGATAAAGCGCTGCCCGAGCAAATCGATTAATCCGCCGTAATAGCCCTGCGTGGCACCGACAATCATGCCAATCACCGAGGTCATCGCCGTCAGCAGAACGCCGAAGAACAGCGAAATCCGCAACCCGTAAAGGATTTGCGCCAGCACATCATGCCCGTTACTGTCGGTGCCCAGCCAGTTTTGAGAAGAAGGCGGTGAAGGGAAGGGCTGCGCGGTAGAAAAGTTAATGGAGTTATAACTGCTGCGGATCGGTGCCCAAATCGCCCAGCCGTGGTCTTCAATCTGGCGCACAACAAACGGATCCTGATAATCGGTTGGCGTTTCCAGCTCACAACCAAACGTCGTTTCGCTGTAATTGACCAGAAACGGCACATAGAGATGTCCCTGATAACGTGCCAGCAGCGGTTTGTCGTTGGCGAGGACGTTGGATAACAGCACCAGGATCAGCATCACCATGAAAATCCACAGCGACCAGTAACCACGGCGGTTCTGGCAAAAACGCGCCCAGCGCGCCTGACTGACGGAGTTCAGTTTAAAAAGGCTCATTACTGGCGGCCCTCAAAATCGATACGCGGGTCAACCAGCGTGTAAGTGATGTCGCTGACGATATTGAGCAGCAATCCAATCAGCGTGAAAACATACAGCGTGCCGAAAATCACCGGGAAATCGCGCTGTACGATGGCGTCGTAGCCCAGCAATCCCAACCCCTGTAAGGAGAACATCACTTCAATCAGCAACGAGCCGGTGAAAAACATGCTGATAAAAGTGGCAGGGAAACCGGCGATCACCAGCAGCATCGCGTTGCGAAATACATGCCGGTACAAAATCTGTTTTTCGTTCAGCCCTTTGGCGCGCGCGGTCACCACATATTGCTTGCCTACTTCATCCATAAACGAGTTTTTAGTCAGCATGGTCAACGTGGCAAACCCGCCAATCACCGTCGCCAGCACCGGCAATGTGATGTGCCAGAGGTAATCGGTTACTTTGCCGTACCACGGCAGGGTATCGAAATTCGGCGACGTCAGGCCGCGCAGCGGGAACCAGTCGAGATAACTGCCGCCGGTGAATAGCACAATCAATAAGATGGCAAACAGGAAAGAGGGAACGGCATAACCGACAATGATGACGGAGCTGCTCCAGGTATCGAATTTCGTGCCGTTGCGCACCGCTTTGCGGATCCCGAGCGGGATCGACACCAGGTAGATAATCAGCGTGCTCCACAGGCCAATGGTAACGGAAACCGGCAGCGCGCTTTTCACCAGTCCCATAACGGATGAGCCGCGAAACAGACTGTCGCCAAAATTAAAGCGAACATAGTTGGATAACATCTCGAAATAACGCACATGCAGCGGTTTATCGAAGCCGAAGCGGTGGGTGATTTCAGCAATGACTTCCGGATCCAGGCCCCGTGCGCCGCGATACTGACCTTCACCAAACTGCGCTAAACCCGGCGATGCTTTGCCATTTCCGCTGCCCGCGCTGGCACCCGGTAAACCGCCTGACTGCCCCATTTCAATAGCGGCAATCGCCTGATCAACCGGACCGCCGGGAGCAATCTGCACAATAAAAAAGTTAATGGTAATGATCGCCCACAACGTGGGGATCACCAGAAGCAGTCGTCTTAAAAGATAGGCGGCCACAGTATGCTCCTCAGCGGCGTTGCGCAGGTAAACGGGCTGCGCGGTTAACGTCGTACCACCATGTGTCGAGTTCCATTCCGTTGGATGGGGTGACGGCTGGCATCGAGAATTTATCCCAGTAAGCGTAGCGCTCGTGATGGGTATACCACATTGGGATCATCAGCATATTCCACGTCAGCACACGGTCGAGCGCATGGCCCAGCGACAACAGGGCATCAGGTTTGCCCTGATTGGCGGCGATTTCGTCGGTCAGCTTGTCAATGGCCGGATCGCTGACACCTGATTTGTTATAGGTGGAATCGAGATATTTACTGTTCCAGTAAATCTGCAAATCGCTGCTCGGATACGACGTGGCGGGATAAACCGTCGGCAGCATATCGTAATCACGCTGGCGCATACGGCGCACGAACTGCGAATTATCCACTTCACGGATCGACATCTTAATGCCCAGTCGCTGTAAATTATGCTGGAACGGCAAGACGTACTGTGAATTCCCGCCGCCAGGTAACAGCAGCTCGAAGGTAAACGGCTTACCGGTTTTGCCATTCACCAGCACCTGATTTTTCACTTCCCAGCCCGCTTCTTTCAGTAATGCGGTGGCTTTCAGCAGATTTGCGCGGTCATTACCGGTGCCGTCAGAGCCGGGTGGCTGATACAGCGCGCTAAAGACTTCAGGCGGCACTTGGCCTTTCAGCGGCCCCAGCCACGCCAGTTCTGCGGAGTTCGGATAATCTTTTGCCGCGTAGTCGGTATTCTGGAAGTAACTGTTCACCCGCTGATACGCCCCGAAATACAGCGCCTTGTTCATCCAGTCAAAATCAAAAGCCAAAGTGATGGCTTCGCGCACCTTGCGGTCGGCGAATTGCGGGCGATGGATATTGAATGCCAGCCAGCGGGTATCCTGCGCTGCCTGATTTTCCACATCAGCTTTAACGATAAAGTTTTTGCTGAAATTACCGCCCTGATATTGCGTCGCCCAATTTTTCGGCGAGGTTTCCATGCGGAAATCAAACGCGCCGGACTTAAACGCCTCCAGCGCCACATTGTCGTCGAGGTAATAGTCGTAGCGGATGGTGTCAAAATTATAGCGGCCCCGGTTGACGGGCAAATTGGCCGCCCAGTAATCCGGCACGCGGGAATAGGTGATGTACTGACCGAGTTTGTAATCGCTGATGCGGTAAGGCCCGCTGCCCGGCGGCGGTGTACTCAGCGGTTCATTGAATTTATGCTTTTCCCAGAATGTCTGCGGCAAAATCGGCAAACCGAGCAGGCCGAGCATCATGTCTTTATCCGCTTTCGGCAACACCATGCGTACTGTCAGGCGCGAAATGGCTTTTACTTCCACACCTTTATACACCACGCGAAATTGCGGTACGCCTTCGGTCATGAATTTTCGGAAGCTGAAGGCCACATCACTGGCGGTAATCGGGGTATTGTCGTTGAAACGGGCGCGCGGATTGATATCCACTTCGACCCAGCGGTACTGGCTGTCATAACGGGCAGAATCGGCGATCAGCGGATAATAACTGCCAATCTCATCGCTGGAGGTGGTAAACAGGCTGTCGTAAAGCGAGCCGCTGCGCGCAGCCGGATTACCGCGAGACGCGAAGCGGTTGAAGTTGTCGTAAGTACCAATGGCCGCCAGTGTGATCTGACCGCCTTTCGGGGCGGCAGGATTGACGTAGTCAAAACTGGTGAAGTTTGAGACATACTTGGGCTCGCCTAATATGGCGAACGCGTAACTGTCCTGTATGACTTCAGCTTGTGCGCTGAGACTCAGCAGGCACAGCACACCGGCAAAAACGCGAGAAAACATCCTGAATCTGCACTCCTGTGATGACGACAGCATAATGCGGCATTACCGCGGGCTATTTCGATATTAATCAATTGAAAGCAAAGATTTTGTCACGCACGACTCTTCGGTTTCGTCCCTGATTTTGGCCTTTTTATCACAACCGGATGCAGACGCCTAAAAGAAAAATGGAACAAAAGATGCGGGACTGATGCAGGTCAAATCTGCCAGGTGGCTTCTTTCTCATTGAAATCACGTATAAAGTCCAGCAGCTCAGGAACACCGAGCGATTTGCTGTACAGATATCCCTGTAAATAGGTCACGCCGTGATTGCGCAGATACTCCGCCTGCATCTGGGTTTCGACGCCTTCGGCTACGGTTTTGATCTTCAGTTCTTCCGTGAGTTTAAGGACGGTATCCAGCACCGGGGCGATCAGGGTGTTCTGATCAATCGACATGACAAAGCCGCGGTCAATTTTCAGATAATCCAGCGTGAACTTCTCAAGATAGATCAGCGCGCTATGGCCGGTGCCAAAATCGTCAATGGCTATTTCAATCTTATGGCGGCGCAGCCAGTTAAATTCCCGTAATGCACCTTGTGTATCAATCATTCCACGTTCTGTAATTTCGAATACCACCTGGAAAGCATTCTCAGGTAACGCTTCAATAAAATTCATCACATCGTCATGAAAGCTGATTTTGTTCATGTGGTGAGGAGAAATGTTGATACTGAGTTTGCCCGGACCGGGAAAAGCGTGCTGCAAGGTATGGGCGTCCGCTGCCACCAGAGCCATCATATGTTGAGTCAGGTCGACGATAAGCCCCTGATTTTCAGCATAGCTGATAAAAACATCGGGCGGAATGGGCCCCTCAATGGGGTGCTGCCAGCGCAGCAGGGCTTCAACGCCAGTCACCTTCAGGCTCTTTGAGTCGATAACCGGCTGATATTCAACAAAGAATTCTTTATTTTTCAGCCCGCGCAGAACCTCACGCTCAACGTTATGGCGGTTCAGCAGGCTGTGGTAAATCAGCGCGCAAACCAGCAGGCTAAGCAGCAGGCCGCCTGAGAACGTAAAGAGTATGTTATCGCGGGTCAGGGAAGGAGAGTAGAGACGAATGCTGAAAGGATAATTATCTATTTTGACTTGAGTAAAATGGCTGCGGGGCAAATCACTGATCTTGATCAGACCGGCCTGAGAAGAAATCAGTGCGCTTTTTCCCACCAGCAGTGCAAAACCCCGGTAGCCGGAACCTGGCTGCGCAAAAAGCATATACGGCGACAACGTCAGTTCCAGCGTTGCTATCACGCCATCGTCCGTTGCACCGGGGTTACGCTGCCATATAAGGATCACCGCGCGGTTCGGGACGGCAGGGGTGCCCATCTGCAGGCCGATACTCATGTTGTTATCAAATTCGAGGTCATGCAGGGTACTGTTTACAGGAATGTGCTGATTACCGGAAGCCGAGGAACAAAAAACGATGCCATTACGCACCAGCTGAAAATCACGAACACCCATGCTGAATGCGACGTCACGGTTTAATTCCCCGGCAATGGAATGGCAGGGTTCTGTCGTGAGCAGTCCGATTCTGTGCATCGTGTCGGTTAACTGGCGCAGATAATCAGCAGTAAATTGTGCCGTTCGTTGCGCGATTTCATTTTGTTCGCGGAGATTGTTGGTTTTAATAACGGTGAGGGTAACTGCGATAAATAAAATGAAAAACAGGGCTGAAAAAAGCAGGCTTCTCTTTAAATACAGATGTTTGGGCAATACGGTGTGTGTTAACGCCGTTTTTAAACCCATATGTTTTGCCCTTTTCGCGCAGAGGAAATAAAAGAATAACGTCGTCAAAAAATCAACAGACACTTCATACACTTTATTACAGGCATAAAAAAACGCCATCCAAAGATGACGTTTTTTTATTCGCTTGGCATAGGACAACAAGAACTAAATCATAAGGTAACGGGATCAGCCGTTAGCTAAAACTCGTCTTGCTTCACGATAACGTGCATTCCAGTAGGACTCTTTCAGATTTGAAATCATCACACCGTTGCTGGTGGATGCATGTACAAACTGATCGTTACCTAAATAAATGCCGACGTGACGGCCTGTTGAACCCGCACGGAACAGAACCAGATCACCCGGACGCAGTTTCGTGCGCTGGATTTTCTTGCCTTTCTCTTCCTGTTCATAGGTTGAACGAGGTAAATCCATACCAAATTGTTCGCGGAATGTTACCTGAACGAACGCTGAGCAATCGATACCACGCTTGCTGTCACCGCCCAACCGATAACGAACGCCTTTCCAGCCAGCGTACTGATCCATAATTTTGGATTTAACGTTGACGTTGCGAACCATTGCTTCGAATTCATCCTGAGAGGCTTGCAGTAGAAGGCCATCATTGCCATTTACTGCACGCATATCAGTTTGCGCGTTTTCTGTGTTCGAAGAATGTGTACCACTACATGCAGAAAGAATAATTGCTGCACCAATCGCGGGAATTATCCGCGTGATATATCTCAGAAACGGTTGAGACTTGACCATTATTGTTGTTATCCCTTGCTGTCCTTAACGATGAAATCGTTATTAAAATTGCCAAACGAAGCGAGATTACCTGCCATATATCTGTGGGACAAATACCAGGGGGAGGAAATGTGCGTCGCAGCACGTTTTTTTCCTGAACCGGGGTGTTTTTAACACAATTCTATACAGGCGAATTGGAGATTACCGTAATGAACAGGTGATTGCGAGAGGTATTATGAGATTTTTTATAAGAAATTGTGATGTAAGGTGATGTAAGTAAACATGTTAAAAATGCTGTGTGATCTTTACGCGAATTTGGGTTAAAACCGCATCAATAGCGCGTTCAGGGGACATAATACAGCGCAGAGGCGTTGAGAAACATCCTTTAAAAAGGCCCGGCAAATCATAAAGATCTGCCGGGCCATAAATATTATGTATGCATCCAAAATTATGCGTGTGTCTTAGGATTTTTTTTACCGGGTAATTTTTGATCAAGCCAGTTAATCAGCGTATCGCTGGCTGGTGTCATCAGCCACCAGCTGGCACCGACCAGCACGACGGACATTGAGCCGACCGCGATATCAGTAAACCAGTGTGCACCAATCATCACGCGTGGGAGTGAGAAGATGAAGGTGATGATCAAGGCGACAGCGAATGCTGACTTACTCAGGTAGCGCAGCATAAAGCATGAAAAAATAATCAGCATCATGCCATGGTCGCCGGGGAAGCTGTCGCTGGAAGCATCTTTGGTGGGAATGCCGGTCAGTTCGCTCACGCGGTTTACGCCCGGGAAGCTGAGTGACGGGCTTTTATGGCTGACAGGCAATAAATGTCCGAGCTGGTTGAGCACAACGGCAGTCAGCAACATCACGACACCAATAATGATGTACCGGCGACGCCCGTCGCTATCCTGCTTCAGGAAATAGCTCAGATACAGGATTCCCATCGCCAGCAATGAAATCAGATCAAAGGCACGATTATTGGTCACGGCGACCAGGTGCAGAAACCACGCATCAGTGGCCAGATGTTGATTAAAAAAGAAGAAAATCGATTTATCAATCGGGAACCAGAAACCATGGTTTGCTGGCAAATAGAAAGATAAAAATAAGGCAACACCTAATACATTGAGTATCAGGATTGCGGGAATATTGCGGCGCCACATAAAGGAAGACCTATTCTTAGCAAAGTAAGGAATAACTTAGTTAGCGTTAACTTAATCTGATCAACTTAAACGAATCTTCAACAAGGAGGATTGTATTGCATTCCACTGCACTTCATTTTGCGTAATAAGCTCAATTCTGCTGTCTAACGGCGCCACCGGTTTCGTTTCAATGTGTAAGTCATTGCCCTGACGGTTAATCAGTAATGTGCCTTCTTTAATGCGTATAACCCCTTTGACGCGATCAACCGGCACCGCGCGCGCCCAGTCGAGAATGCCCGCGGTCTCAAACTGCGTTTCGCCATCAAATATCCACCCGCAACTGGTATAACCGTCAGCCTGATTCAGCGCGCGACGCCAGCGCTGTTTTCCCGGCAGGCTCAGTGCAGCCAGTCCTTGTTTAGCGGCGTGAGCGTGATGATGTTTACCTTGCGGTAACTCAACCAGATTCTGGCGCGGAAAATCAAGTAATGTCAGGTCGATCTCACCTTGCGAAGCCGTCACCAGAAGTCGCTCGTGACCATTCTGCTGATACCATTCGTCCAGCTTCTGCGTGTCCTGCGCCTGCGTCACATCAGACTTATTTGCCACGATAATGTCTGCTGCGGCTAACTGATCGCGAAAGTTTTCATTATCAGTCACCCGCTGATCGCTTAACTGACGCGGATCCAGCAGGCAAAGCGTGGCATTGAGTGTCAGCCAGTTGCTGTAAACGTCAGACGTCAGTAAAGAAAGAATCTGTTTCGGATGCCCCAGCCCGGTGGGTTCTATCAGCAAGCGGTCAGGTTTAGCCTGCTGCAATAACATATTCAGACCGACCTGCATTGGCAATCCGTTCACACAGCACATGCAACCACCGGGGATTTCCTTCAAAACCGCACCACTGCCAGCCAGTAATGCACCATCAATGCCGACTTCGCCGAATTCATTCACCAGCACGGCCCACTTTTCACCTTCAGGCTTCTGAGCCAGAAGGTGGCGCAGCGTGGTGGTTTTTCCGCTTCCCAGAAAGCCGGTGATCAGGTTGGTTTTGGTCATGGTTGCACATCCTTTTTGAAAAATTCCCCGCCAATGTGCAGCGACTCCTTAAGAAAATCCAGCGTTGCGCCGATGTAAGACATGGATTGCTTATTTTTGCCGGCAGGCAAGCAAGATTTATTTTGCCTCCAGACGTGTAAATTCAATTAGATGTATTAATGTTAAATTGTGGTTACGGGAACTTTAAAATTAATAGTTATGATGAGGTGTCACCATGAACAGAATTACCTGTGTACTGTTTTTGGGAGTCATGGCCTCAGGGACGATTCAGTTTGCCAGTGCCGCTGCAACAGGCGGAATTATTCATATTACCGGGTCAATTGTTGACGGAGGATGTCACGTCAGTGCCGCACGTAATGCGGTGATCAGCGACTGTGAACGTGGCGGAAAACAGGTGAGGCAAGTTCATACGCTGAATGCGCAAAATCCTTCTTCTTTCGCCTTGCCTTTGTCTCTCGGGCAGGTCACCACGCGGCATATTAATAATGATCCTCGCCTTGCGGTGATGACGGTGAGTTATAACTAAGTAGCTGTAAATAGTTAGTATCGTTAATATGTTTCGCTCCGGTCATTGAGCGCGGTAATGCAATGTATCGTTATGTGGCCGGACAACTTTATGAACTGGCTGGCCCAATCTTGATCGGGCCGTCAGTTTTCTATTCCTGTCCTTTCCCTTTCTGCTGACATGTTATAATTTTCTCTCTTATTTCAGGCATCAGAACGATTAATCAGATGTCAGACCAATTGAGCTTGTGTCAGTGAAAGGGGCAAAACATGCGACTTTATCAGGAGATAGGCGGTCATTTACGTCGCGATATCCATGCCGGAAAATATGCCCCTGGCGATCGCCTCCCTCCGGAGCGTGACATTGCGGAATCTTATTCCGTCAGCCGAAGTGTAGTGCGTGAAGCGCTGATCATGCTGGAGCTGGAAAAAGTGGTCGAAGTGCGTAAAGGTTCCGGCGTCTATGTATTGCATCAACCGGAAGATAGCCAGCCGGAAAGCGCTGACAGCGGATATGGCCCGTTCGAGTTATTACAGGCGCGGCAATTGCTGGAAAGCGAAGTCGCGGCTTTTGCGGCGATGCAGGCCACTAAGACGGATATTCTGCAAATGCGCGATGCCATTGATGCACAGCGAGAATGCATTGCACGTGGCGTCTCCGATGATGCTGAAGATCAGCGGTTTCATGCCTTGCTGGCGCAGGCTTCCCAGAACAGTGTGCTGGTTAAACTGGTGGATGATCTGTGGCTGATCCGCCAGCGCAGCTCCATGTGGCAGGGGATCCATCAGCATGTCGGCGATAAAAACTACAGTCAGATTTGGTTGCAGGACCATCAGACAATCTTGCAGGCAGTACTTCGCAGGGATCCGAAAGCCGCGAAGCAGGCGATGTGGCAGCATCTGGAAAATGTCAAAGATATGCTGTTACAGGTTTCGGATGCTGATGATCCGTCTTTTGACGGATTCCTTTTTTCCTCAGTCCCCTCAGAACTGAACGACTGATACCGCCGTACAAATAAGAACGGCTGCCGCAGCAGCCGTTCTTAGCTTCAGTTGCCGGGCTTAACCTACGTATTTTGCCACGGTTTTCTTCGCGCCAATTCTTTGCAGATCGGCATACGCGCTCAGTATGGCCGCTACGACTTTCTCTTCATGAGGCAATTGCTCACCGAATACGCCCGTCAGGGCCAGCAGGGCTTTCACCCGCTGTTCGCCATCTTCGGTTGATGCCACAATTTTAGCGACGGTTTCAGCCATCGGATCTTTAATCTCAATGGACTGCCCGGCATCATCAGTACCACCGACATAACGCATCCAGCCTGCCACGCCCAGCGCCAGTAATTCATAGGAACCACCATTTTTAACATGCCAGCGGATGGAATCGAGCATACGTTGTGGCAGTTTCTGGGTGCCGTCCATCGCGATTTGCCAGGTTCGGTGTTTCAGCGCCGGGTTGCTGTAACGTGCAATCAGGCTGTCAGCATACGCACCGAGATCGACACCCTCGACGCTCAGCGTCGGAGCTTGTTCATGCAGCATCAGATGATGGGCAGCGGCCTTATAGTTGGCATCTTCCATGCAATCGTTGATGTGCTGATAACCGGCCAGATAGCCGAGATAGGCGAGGAAAGAGTGGCTGCCGTTCAGCATGCGCAGCTTCATCTGTTCGAAAGGCAAAACGTCGGCAACCATCTGTGCGCCAGCTTTTTCCCAGTCCGGACGGCCCGCCACGAAATGGTCTTCCACGACCCACTGAATGAAGGGTTCACAGGCGATACCGCAAGGATCGGTCACACCTCCGAGGGCTTCGGTGATTTCTTCCAGCGTATTTTCCGTCGCGGCAGGAACAATACGGTCAACCATGGTGCTTGGGAAAGAGACGTTTCCGGCGATCCATTCAGCCAGTTCTGCGGAACGTGCTTTCGCCATGCCCAGTACGGCGTTTTTTACCACCAGACCGTTTTCAGGAATGTTATCGCAGCATAAAACGGTGAAGCCTGGTAAGCCGCGCTCATGACGTAAACGCAGGGCTTCGACTAAAACGCCCGGAGCGGTACCCGGCGCCTGACCGCCCGCCAGATCCTGCTGAATTTTTGGATTTTGCAGATCCAGTTCGCCGGTGCCCGGCTCAATGCAATAACCTTTTTCAGTGATGGTCAGGGAAACAATCGCGATCTGTGGCTCAGTGAGTTTTTCAAGTACTGCTTCCAGCCCGTCAATCCCGCCGTGCACAGATTCATGTGCAGAGCCGATGATAATCGCCTGATTGCCGTCCGCGCCTTTTTCCAGCACGGTAAACAGATGATTTTGCTGACGCAAACTCTGGATCAGCGTTTCATTGCCGAACAGGCTAATTTCGCAAATGCCCCAGTCGCCCCCCTGGAGGTTCAGCACGCGGTTGGTCAGTAGCGCCTGGTGAGCGCGATGGAAGGCACCAAATCCGAGATGAACAATACGGCTTTTTAACACATCGCGATCATAAGCAGGCAATGACACTGCTGCAGGCAGGGACGCTGTGGCAATAGTTTTCATGCAATACTCCAGGCAAGTCAGAAATAAATAATTGGTCAGGCCAAATTGGGGCTATTTACCCGTCAGTTGAATTTTATGCTGGATAAAGCGACGATTTAAGCCGAAATCAGGGCTTAGAGTGTAAAGTCATATGATAGAAAGGGGAATTGGTAAGTCCAGATAGCCACTCATTTTGTGATGCAGATCCACAGTCTGAAGGATTAATCGCAAAATGCAGACAATAAAAAAGGAACGCCGCAGCGTTCCTTTCAGCAGAGAGCGGGGCGCTGATTAATCCGCGCGCCCCATATAACGACGTTCTGCGATATGAATACGGATTTTGTCGCCAGAACTCAGATATTCAGGAACCTGAATGTTCAGACCGGTGCTCATGACCGCAGGTTTGGTGCGGGAACTGGCGGAAGCGCCTTTGATGCCCGGTGCCGTTTCCACGATTTCCAGATCCACCGTCTGCGGCATTTCAAGCGCCAGCAGCTGGCTGTCCAGCGTCAGAACCTGCATGCCCTGCAAACCTTCTTCAGGGATGAACTGCAGTTCGTCTTCAATCTGCGCCTTATTAAAGGTGTAGGGCGTGAAGTCTTCGTCATCCATAAAGATGTATTCGTCACCATCAACGTAAGAGAAGTTCACTTTACGACGGGTCAGGGTAACGGTATCCAGGATATCGTCGCCTTTGAAGCGCTCTTCCACTTTGCCACCAGTACGAACGTCAGCAAAACGCATTTTGTACAAGGTGCTGGCACCACGGGCGCTCGGGCTCTGAACATCAATATCTTTTACCAGCAGCAATTTGCCGTCGTAGTTCACAACGAAGCCGCGTTTAATTTCGTTAGCACGTGCCATATAAATAACCTGTCAGGAGAGAGATAAATAATTTGCGACACGTTACCCGCGCCGCTGATTTCAGGCAAGCAGATAGCGTAAAAAGAGTCGCGAAAATCCGCTTTATGACGCATATTTTGCGCTTCGCCTGCCGGTATGAAAAATGTTCGGGTTATCGTGTTAAAGAGTCGTAAATATTTCGCTGGTGGCGCATTACGCTGCCTGCTATTGTCGCGGCTCAAAATGAGGCCTGAGGAGGCTGTTGATGGACTGTCGTACTGATTGCGGAGCCTGTTGCATAGCGCCTTCAATTTCCAGCCCGATCCCGGGAATGCCAGACGGTAAGCCTGCCAATACGCGCTGTGTTCAGCTGGCTGATAACTTTCTGTGTAAGATTTTCACCTCACCACTGCGTCCGAAAGTTTGCGCCAGCCTGCAGGCCAGCCGCGAAATGTGCTTTACACATCGCGACCAGGCGCTGACTTATCTGATTCAGCTTGAGGCAGATACCGCGCCTTAAACCACCGCTGCGGGCACGTCTTCCGCCGGTTTATCGACGTTTTTCACATTCCAGATACATAACACCGAACCAATCACCATCGCCAGTGCGGCATAAAATACCGCATGGTATGTCCAGAACTGGGCGATCACCCCGGCCAGCGAACCGGCCAGGATCCAGCCCGCCCGCGTTGAATTGGTAAATAACGTGGTGGCCGCGCCTGCCTGACCCGGCATCAGATCCTGGAAATACAGCATGCCGATCCCGGCCAGAATGCCGATGAAAATTGCGTTCAGCAACTGTAAAGCAATCAGCATTGCCGCACCGGTAGTAAACAGAATGCCGCCGTAGAAAATCACCCCCGCCAGCACAGCGAAACGCATCAGGAAGCGTTTCCCCAACTGTTTAGCCAGATATCCGGCGATCAGCATGGTCGGAATTTCCAGACAGGCTGCACTGCCCATCAGTACCCCTGCCAGTTTTTCCGGCAGACCCAGTTCACGCACCACATACAGCGGCATATTGATCAGATAAATGCTGTTTGCTGCCCACATCAGTGAACAGGCGATGAACAGCATCAGCGTATCACGGCGGTTACGGCGTGGTGCTTCCAGCGTGGCGGTGGTCTTGATGTGCGCCTTGGGCATCGAAGGCAGGAACATCCACACCATTACGCCGCACAGCAAGAAAGCCAGCGTGGCAGCGCAGTACATAAAGGTAAAACCAAAGCCCATCGACAGGGCAAAGGCCAGCGGCGGTCCGACGACCCATGCCAGCGAAACCTGTGCGCGCAAAATGGAGCTGAACATCACGGCTTCGCGACCAGTTTTTTCGGAATGCTCCCGTGCTAACGCGAACATCTGCGGGTTAGCTGTGGAACCAAAGCTCGACAGCAAAACGCCGATGAACAGCAGGATAAAGTAATTACGGTTAAAGGCGAAAAGCACACAAGCCAGCGCACCCAGAATGCAGCAATACAAAATCAGCGTTTTGCGGTCACCGCGTTGATCAGACCAGGTCGCCAGCAACTGGCTGACGAAGATGCCAATCACGGCACTGCCGGTAAAGAAGATACCCACCATAAACGGGCTGACGTGAACCTGAGAAGTGAGGAACAGGCTGAGCGTCGGGGTCTGTAACGCGCCTGCAATGCCGGTAAGGAAGGCGATGATCAGAAAAGCAGTTGACGTCATGTCGGGTAAACGGCGGGCTGACGTTGTAGAAATTCGCATTAGCTAAGTGAACCAGAAGTAGAGGAGGGGACGAAATTTGCGCGAATGTTACGACAGTTTAAAAAAAACAAAAACAGGTTTTGATCATCAAAAATGTAAACCACAGTGAATT
Organism: Rahnella aceris; assembly: GCF_011684115.1. Taxonomy (NCBI): domain Bacteria; kingdom Pseudomonadati; phylum Pseudomonadota; class Gammaproteobacteria; order Enterobacterales; family Yersiniaceae; genus Rahnella; species Rahnella aceris. The sequence goes on from NZ_JAADJV010000001.1 coordinate 492,501, forward strand.
TGCCATACTGAATAATAAAACCGCACTTTGTGTCAAAAATGACCGGGTGAGGCGTCGCTTCTTCACCGCAATATTGTCCGCAGAGAAGGGGACAGCTTGCGTCAGCATTTTTCGTCAGCCTGACTTCAGCATTTGCGTTAAGTTATCCGTTTCGGAAAGCTCTCAGAAAGGAAACTGTGCGTAACATCAAAAAATCGTTACGCAAAATCAGGGAAAGCTTGATTTAAATACAGGCCGGATTGAGACTTCTTGAAACGTTTCAGCGTTGTCGGTTTTTCTTCTGAAATCTGATGACGCTCCTTTTTTCTCAGTAAAGCTGAAACGATTCAATTTCAGCAGGAGAGGAGAATTATGTTCCAACTGTCACAGCAAGATATTCATCTCGGTGCGGCTGCCAGCGATAAGCAGGACGCTATTCGCCAGGTTGCAGCAGCACTGACTCAGGCCGGTCGCGTCAGCGCAGGTTATGTAGACGGCATGCTGGCGCGTGAGTTGCAAACCTCTACTTACCTTGGCAACGGCATCGCAATCCCGCATGGCACCACAGATACCCGTGATCTGGTGCTTGATACCGGTGTGCAGGTTTTCCAGTTTCCGCAAGGGATTACCTGGGGCGAAGGCCAGACGGCATATGTCGTGATCGGCATCGCAGCTCGTTCTGATGAACACCTCGGTTTGCTGCGTCAGCTGACGCACGTCTTAAGTGACGACAGCGTGGCTGATCGCCTGGCAAAAACAGATTCCGCTGAAGAATTACGCACCCTGCTGATGGGCGAAAAAAATACGGCTGAATTCCTGTTTGATAGCCAGTTGATCGCAGTCGATGTGGCCGCAGAAAACCTGATCACGTTACAGGCGCTGAACGCTGGCCGCCTGAAAGAGATTGGCGCTGTCGATACCGCTTTTGTCAGTGATGTGATCAGCCGTAAACCGCTGAACCTCGGGCAGGGCATCTGGCTGAGCGACAGTACCGAAGGCAACCTGAAAAGTGCTGCAACGGTAAGCCGTGCACAGCAGGCATTTGATCTGGATGGCGAAAAAGTCTCCATGCTGCTGACGATTTCCGTTGCTGACGATCAGCCGCTCGATGTGCTGAACTACCTCAGTGATTTGCTGATTGCCAACAAAGCTGAACGCTTGCTGACGGCAGATTCCGTCGGTGTGCTGGCATTGCTGACCAGCGAAGTCGAAGAACAAGCCAACGTGCTGACCGCTGAATACGTTATCCGTAACGAACACGGCTTGCACGCCCGTCCGGGTACCGCACTGGTGAACGTTATTAAACAGTTCAGCAGCGAAATCACGGTAACGAATCTTGATGGCAGCGGTAAACCTGCCAACGGCCGCAGCCTGATGAAAGTCGTGGCGCTGGGCGTGAAAAAAGGTCACCACCTGCGTTTTACCGCGAGTGGTGAGGATGCAGAGCTGGCATTAAAAACCATCGGTGAAGCGATTGCTGAAGGTCTTGGGGAGGGCGCATGAGCCGTCGGGTCGCCACTATTACCTTAAACCCGGCCTATGATCTGGTCGGATACTGCCCCGAAATCGAACGGGGTGAAGTCAACCTGGTACAAACCACCGGCCTGCACGCGGCAGGTAAAGGGATTAACGTTGCCAAAGTGCTGAAAGATCTCGGCATCGATGTCACCGTTGGCGGTTTCCTCGGTAAAGAAAATCAGGATGGCTTCCAGCTGTTATTCAGCGATCTGGGTATTGCGAACCGCTTCCAGGTGGTTAATGGCCGCACCCGTATCAATGTCAAACTGACTGAAAAAGATGGTGAAGTCAGTGATTTCAATTTCTCCGGCTTCAACGTCACGCCTGCTGACTGGGAACGTTTCGTAACGGATTCCCTGTCATGGCTGGGCCAGTTCGACATGGTTGCCGTCAGCGGCAGTCTGCCAGCGGGTGTTGATCCTGACGCTTTCACCGACTGGATGAAACGTCTGCGCGCACAGTGCCCGTGCATCATCTTCGACAGCAGCCGTGAAGCGCTGGTTGCCGGTCTGAAAGCCGCGCCCTGGCTGGTGAAACCTAACCGCCGTGAACTGGAAATCTGGGCTGGCCGTAAATTGCCGGAACTGAGCGACGTGGTAGAAGCCGCGCATGCCTTACGTGATCAGGGGATCGCCCATGTGGTGATTTCTCTGGGTGCTGAAGGTGCATTGTGGGTTAACGCCTCCGGTGCGTGGATCGCCAAACCGCCAGCCTGTGAAGTCGTCAGCACCGTGGGTGCAGGTGATTCCATGGTCGGTGGTCTGATCTACGGTTTGCTGATGCGTGAATCCAGTGAACATACGCTACGACTGGCCACTGCTGTTGCTGCCCTGGCTGTCAGCCAGAGTAATGTCGGTGTCACCGATCGTCCGCAACTCGCGGCGATGATGGCCCGTGTTGATCTGAAACCCTTTTAATCCGCAGGAGTCAGAATGAAAATGCTGCTGATGATAGACAGTTCGCTGGGACAGGCTCGCAGCCAACTGGCAAAAAATTTGCTCGCTGCTGCTGCGGCGAAAGCAGGCCACTCGTTGACCGAACAGGCCGCTGACGCTGATGTAGTGATTGTGGCCGGTGAAACCGTGCCAAACGAACCTGCGCTGGCTGGCAAAAATATTTATACCGGTAATGTGGCTGATGCAGTCCGTGATCCGGAGGCTTTCCTGCAACGCGCTGTGGCTGAAGCTAAACCTTATGTCGCACCTGTTGCGGCAGCCGTTGCCGCTCCGGCAGCCAGCGGCCCGAAACGTATCGTCGCCATCACTGCCTGCCCGACCGGTGTTGCACACACCTTTATGGCTGCAGAAGCGATTGAAACTGAAGCCAAAAAACGTGGCTGGTGGGTAAAAGTTGAAACCCGCGGTTCTGTAGGTGCAGGCAATGCTATTACACCGGAAGAAGTTGCAGCGGCCGATCTGGTGATTGTCGCGGCTGACATCGAAGTGGATCTGGCGAAGTTTGCCGGTAAGCCGATGTACCGCACGTCTACCGGTCTGGCACTGAAAAAGACCAAACAGGAACTGGACAAAGCGCTGGTTGAAGCTGAGGTGTTTGAGCCGAAATCTCAGGGCGCAGCGACGGGCACCAGGAAGAAAGAAGCGGGCGGCGCAGGCCCATACCGTCACCTGCTGACCGGCGTGTCTTACATGCTGCCAATGGTGGTTGCGGGTGGTCTGTGTATCGCACTGTCATTTGTCTTCGGTATCAAAGCCTTTGAAGTGAAAGGCACGCTGGCGGCGGCATTGATGCAAATCGGTGGCGCTTCAGCCTTCGCGCTGATGGTGCCGGTTCTGGCCGGTTTCATTGCCTTCTCTATCGCTGACCGTCCGGGCCTGACGCCGGGTCTTATCGGCGGCATGCTGGCTGTCAGCACCGGTGCTGGTTTCCTCGGTGGTATCATCGCAGGTTTCCTGGCGGGTTATGTGGCGAAAGCCATCAGCGGCAAGCTGAAATTACCGCAAAGTATGGAAGCGCTGAAACCTATCCTGATTATTCCGCTGGTGGCGAGTCTGATTACCGGTCTGGTGATGATTTACGTGGTCGGTACGCCGGTTGCTAAAATCATGGCGGGTCTGACTGCCTGGCTGCAATCTTTGGGTACAGCCAATGCGGTACTGCTCGGCGCAATTCTCGGTGCGATGATGTGTACCGACATGGGTGGCCCGGTGAACAAAGCTGCTTACGCGTTCGGTGTGGCACTGCTGAGTTCTTCCGTCTACGCACCAATGGCCGCCATCATGGCTGCCGGTATGGTGCCACCTCTGGCGATGGGGCTGGCGACATTGCTGGCGCGTCATAAGTTCGAGCAAAGCGAACGTGAAGGCGGTAAAGCGGCGCTGGTATTGGGCTTGTGCTTTATCTCTGAAGGTGCGATTCCGTTTGCGGCCCGTGACCCGATGCGTGTTCTGCCATGCTGTATCGCAGGTGGTGCACTGACCGGTGCGCTGTCGATGGCATTCCACGCACAACTGATGGCACCACACGGCGGTCTGTTCGTACTGCTGATCCCTGGTGCAATCACGCCGGTTCTCGGTTATCTGGTGGCGATTATCGCCGGTACGGTTCTGGCGGGTGGCGCATACGCGATTCTGAAACGTTCAGATGCTGCGGTAGCCGCGAAAGCTGCTGCATAACAGTAAATCGTTAAAAAACAAAAAGGCGCGACATGTGAATGTCGCGCCTTTTTTATTGCGCCTTCCCTTCGCAGGGGAGGGCGCCGACCGGAATTTACGGTAAAAACTACGCCGCGGCTTCGTCATTCTCGGCAGTCTGCTGCGCTTTCAGCCAGGCGATTTCATCTTTCCAGATATCCGGATTGACAGTTTCGAGGATCATCGGGATGCCGTCGAACCGCGCGTCTTTCATGATCCAGCTAAATACGGTATTGCCGATATTGCCTTCGCCAAGGCTGTGGTGGCGGTCAACGCGGCTGTTGAACTCGCTTTTCGCGTCGTTGAGGTGCATCCCTCGCAGATATTGAAAACCAACCACCTCTTCAAAGTGCTTAAAGGTTTTCTCGCATTCTTCTGCCGTGCGCAGGTCGTAACCTGCCGCAAAGGCATGGCAGGTATCGATACAGACGCCAACGCGGCTTTTGTCTTCCACGCCTTCAATAATTTTGGCCAGGTGCTCGAAGCGGAAGCCAAGATTGCTGCCCTGACCGGCGGTGTTTTCGATAACCGCGGTCACGCCTTTGGTTTTATCCAGCGCAATGTTCAGGGATTCAGAAATCAGCGCCAGGCATTTATCTTCTTCGATTTGCATCAGGTGGCTGCCCGGATGGAAATTCAGCAGCGACAGGCCAAGCTGTTCGCAGCGTTGCAACTCATCAAGAAACGCCTCGCGGGATTTCTCCAGCGCTTCGGTGACCGGATGACCAAGGTTGATCAGGTAGCTGTCGTGCGGCAAAATCTGATTGCTTTGGTAACCGTATTTTTCACAGGCCACTTTGAATTTTTCGATGACGTCTTCCGGCAACGGTGCGGCTTTCCACTGACGCTGATTCTTGGTGAAAAGCGCAAAAGCCGTGGCTTCCAGCTCGTGTGCCCTCAGAACCGCCTGATCGACACCCCCGGCCGCACTCACGTGTGCTCCCACAAACTTCATTTTTGCTCCTCAGTTATTCATCGCGTTTATGGACAAATGATAGCGCCTCCGGGCAGGAGGCGCAGCACTGAAGTGTTAAAAGCAGCAATATCAGCCAAAAAGATGCTGAACCACTTGGTTGATACCGGCACCGCCGACAATCAGCCAGATAAACAGCAACGCCGCCAGCAGCATCGGTTTAAGCCCCGCCTGACGCAGTGCGCTCATGTGGGTGGTCAGCCCGAGCGCCGCCATCGCCATCGCCAGCAGCACGGTATCGAGCGTAATCAGCGCCGGGATCCAGCTGTGTGGCAAAATATTCAGCGAGTTGAATGCTGCCACCAGAATAAACAGCAGGGCAAACCATGGGATAGTTATATTGCGCATGCCCGCATTCTGGCCACCTTGTTGTACCTCTTTACGTGACTTCCAGCCAGAGAGCAGCAGCAGGAATGGTGCCAGCATCATGACGCGGATCATCTTGGCGATCACTGCCGCGTTTTCCGCATCCGGGCTGACACCCTGACCGGCCGCCACGACCTGCGCCACTTCGTGCACCGTTGAACCGGTGTAAATGCCGAACTGAGCAGCGGTAAAACTCAGCCAGTGATACTGCGCATTCAGATGCCATAACCACGGATACAGAAAGATGGCGGCTGTCCCGAAGATAACGACAGTGGCGACTGCAACCGTCACTTTCTCTGCTTTGGCATTCAGCACCGGTTCCGTCGCCATCACCGCCGCTGCGCCACAGATGCTGCTGCCTGCGCCAATCAGCATCGCGGTATCGCGATCCAGTTTAAACACCCGCTGTCCAAGCCAGCAGGCGAGGGCGAAAGTGGAACACAACATCAGCGCGTCGATCACAATACCGGTCGCGCCGACATCGGCGATTTGTGCGAAGGTCAGCCGCAAGCCGTAAAGGATAATCCCCAGACGCAACAGACGTTGTTTCGCCAGCGTCACGCCGTCTTCGCACCAGGGTTTTGCCGCCGGATATACCGTATTGCCGACCACCATGCCGATGACAATCGCCAGCGTCAGCGCGCTCAGGCCGAGATGACTCAGTGCAGGAATATCGCTCAGCCAGAGCGCGAGTGCAGTGATCACACCGGTCAGCGCCAGGCCGGGTAACACGCGGCCAAAGCCCGACAAATGGGGTAAAGGGTGCTTATCCGCCGTCTTTTTATTTTCATTTTTAAGCGCAAGTGTACTCATTGTCCGTTCCTCGTTCAGGAGTGATGAAACAAGGCTACGCCGCGCTTATATAAAAATGAAATAGATTATTACTTTATAACCTAGCTGTAAAACTGGTATAAAACCTTCATTCAAAAGAGGCCTGCAAGGCAAGGGTCTATACTTAAAGCACAGCGTGCTGTCAGGCGCGTGAGAATAGCGGGACATTTATGCACATAACATTGCGACAACTTGAAGTTTTCGCCGAGGTGCTGAAAAGCGGTTCGACCACGCAGGCGTCGGTTGTGCTTTCATTATCACAATCGGCGGTCAGTGCGGCGCTGGCCGATATCGAAGGGCAGCTTGGCGTGCAGTTATTTGACCGTGTCGGGAAGCGGCTGGTAATTAATGAGCATGGGCGTTTACTGTATCCGAAAGCGCTGGCGTTGCTCGAACAGGCGGGCGAAATCGAGCGACTGTTCAATCACGATAACGGTTCGCTGCGCATCGGCGCGAGCAGCACCATCGGCAACTATATGCTGCCGGCGATGATCGCGGATTACCGCCTGGATTTCCCCAATACGCCGCTGGAGCTGAATGTCGGTAATACCAATGATGTTATTAACGCGGTGGCGGATTTTCGTGTCGATCTCGGTCTGATCGAAGGCCCGTGTCAGATGCCGGAACTGATCACTCAGCCCTGGCTGGATGATGAACTGGTGGTGTTTGTCGCGCCGGAAAATCCGCTGGCAGGGCGGGTCGTTTCGCTGGAATCGCTGGCGCGTGAACCCTGGATCCTGCGCGAGCGCGGTTCCGGTACCCGTGAGGTGTTAGATCATCTGCTGTTGCCTCAGTTGCCGGATTTTAACCTGGTGATGGAACTGGGGAATTCCGAGGCCATTAAGCACGCTGTAAGGCATGGCATCGGGATCAGTTGCCTCTCGCGGCGGGTGATTTCTGAGCAGCTGAGCAGCGGTTCGCTGGTGGAAATCCGGCTGCCCGTCGCGCCGCTGGTGCGTAAGCTTTACCTGATTCATCACCGGCAAAAACATATCTCCGGCGCATTATCACGTTTTCTAACCTATTGTCGCGAAGCCCAATAACGGTCTTTCACTAATGATCTGCGGCCAGTTATGAAGGTGTCTTATAACAGGTCGTTCCTGCTATTCAGAGCGGCAGGTTTTGCTACAATCCGCGCTTAAATTTGCACATGACGAGCGGATATAGGGAAAAAATGGCTCAACAACCTACAAAAAATACGCAGGGGGCTCCCACACTGCGTCGCGAGCTGAAGGCACGTCACTTAACGATGATCGCCATAGGCGGTTCAATTGGTACAGGGTTATTCGTTGCATCAGGTGCGACAGTTTCCCAGGCAGGCCCGGGTGGGGCACTGCTTTCCTACGCATTAATCGGCATCATGGTTTACTTCCTGATGACCAGCCTCGGTGAGCTGGCGGCGTTCATGCCGGTTTCCGGTTCATTCTCCACTTACGGCTCCCGTTATGTTGAAGAAGGCTTCGGTTTCGCACTGGGCTGGAACTACTGGTACAACTGGGCAGTCACCATCGCGGTTGACCTGGTGGCCTCACAACTGGTGATGAATTACTGGTTCCCGGACACACCGGGCTGGATCTGGAGCGCCTTGTTCCTTGGTCTGATTTTCCTGCTCAACTACATTTCCGTGCGCGGTTTTGGCGAGGCGGAATACTGGTTCTCGCTGATCAAAGTGGTTACCGTCATCATCTTTATCGCCGTTGGCGTCCTGATGATCACCGGCATTATGCGCGGTGCTGAAACGGCGGGCTGGCATAACTGGGCCATCGGGGATGCGCCGTTTGCGGGCGGATTTGCCTCGATGATAGGCGTGGCGATGATTGTCGGTTTCTCCTTCCAGGGCACTGAACTGATCGGGGTGGCGGCGGGCGAATCTGAGAATCCGGGCAAGAATATTCCGCGCGCGGTGCGTCAGGTTTTCTGGCGTATTCTGCTGTTCTATATTCTGGCGATTCTGGTGATCAGCCTGATCATTCCTTATACCGATCCGAACCTGCTGCGTAATGAAGTCGGCGATATCTCGGTAAGTCCGTTCACGCTGGTATTCCGTAATGCGGGTCTGTTATCAGCGGCGGCGGTAATGAATGCTGTGATCCTGACGGCGGTACTGTCAGCCGGTAACTCCGGAATGTACGCCTCAACCCGCATGCTGTTTACCCTGGCGAGCGAAGGCAAAGCGCCGCGCATATTCGCTAAGCTGTCGAAAGGGGGTGTGCCGCGTAACGCGCTGTATGCCACCACTATCGTGGCGGCGTTGTGTTTCCTGAGCTCAATGTTTGGTAATCAGACCGTTTACCTGTGGCTGCTGAACACGTCGGGCATGACCGGTTTCATCGCCTGGCTGGGGATTGCGGTCAGCCATTACCGCTTCCGTCGCGGTTATGTCTTACAGGGCCGTGATCTGAAGAGACTGCCTTATCTGTCAGGTTTCTTCCCGTTCGGTCCGGTTTTCGCCTTTGTGTTGTGTCTGATCATTACGCTGGGCCAGAACTATCAGGCATTCCTGAAAGACACCATTGACTGGGGTGGCGTAGCGGCGACTTACATTGGCTTGCCACTGTTCCTGATCATCTGGTTCGGCTACAAGCTGAGCAAAGGCACTAAAGTGGTGAAATACAGCGAAATGGAATTCCCGGATCACGTCGATAAGTAACAGACCCCGATTTCCATGGCATTGAAAAGCGGAGCTCAGGCTCCGCTTTTTCATGCCTGCGATTCACGCCAGGAGACCCATTACGTCATGCTTTGTTACGCCCTTGTTTACTTTGAATGTCTGATAGGTTTTGCAAAACACATTGATAATTATTATCATTTATTTCCTTCCTACGGGAACCCCAGAACATGTTCTCCCGCCGTAAGTTTTAACTTAATGAGATTGAAGCGAAAATGAGTGCAACTACCGAACCCACCCTGAGGGTGAACGTCAACGCCGAAGACAGCGTTATGGGGCGATACCAGAATATCGTGCGCCGCCGTCTGTTAGTTATGCTGATCCTGGTACTGGCGATTGTCGTTTCACTGGTGATTGATTTCATTATGGGGCCTTCGGGGTTATCGCTCGGCACATTGTGGAAAACGCTGTTTGACGCCGCAGCGGCGGATCCGGGCACGCGGGTGATTGTCTGGGATATTCGTCTGCCTTACGCGCTGATGGCGGTGGCGGTCGGTATGTCACTGGGCCTTGCCGGTGCTGAAATGCAGACCATCCTCAATAACCCGCTGGCCAGTCCGTTTACGCTGGGCGTGTCTTCTGCTGCGGCGTTTGGTGCGGCGCTGGCGATTGTGCTTGGCATTGGTATTCCCGGCGTGCCGGATCAATGGTTTATCTCCGCCAACGCCTTCATTTTTGCCTTATTTGCCGCACTGATGCTCGACGGTATCACCCGCTGGACGCGCGTTGCCAGCTCCGGTGTGGTGCTGTTTGGTATCGCACTGGTCTTTACCTTCAACGCACTGGTTTCGCTGATGCAGTTTATCGCCACCGAAGACACCTTACAGGGGCTGGTTTTCTGGACGATGGGCAGCCTGGCGAGGGCGTCGTGGGTAAAACTCGGCGTGATGGTGCTGGCATTCCTGATTTTATTGCCGTGGTCGATGATGAGCGCGTGGAAACTCACCGCGCTGCGTCTGGGTGAAGATCGTGCCGTCAGTTTTGGTATCGACGTGCGTCGCCTGCGTCTCGGTACGTTACTGCGCATCAGTATTCTTTCCGCACTGGCGGTGGCTTTCGTCGGGCCGATCGGTTTTATCGGGCTGGTGGCGCCGCATATCGCCCGCCTGATGTTTGGTGAAGATCACCGTTTCTATCTGCCCGCCAGTGCGCTGATTGGCGCGCTGGTGTTGTCGATGGCGTCGGTAGCCTCTAAAAATCTGGTGCCGGGCGTCATTATTCCTGTCGGTATCGTGACGTCTCTGGTTGGCGTGCCGTTCTTCCTGAGTATTATTCTGCGCCACCGGGGGAACATCTGATGTCTGCGATGTTAGAAACGCGTCCTGAAGATTTACTGAATGCTGCTACGCAGGGCCTGCAAATCCGCGATTTCAACGCCGGATATCCGAAGCGCCGCGTGATCCGCAATCTGAATGTGCCGATGTTGCCACGCGGGAAAATTACCGTTCTGCTCGGGCCAAATGGCAGCGGTAAGTCGACGTTGCTGCGTTCTCTCGCCGGGCTTAACCGTGCGGAAGGGCAGCTGATGCTCGACGGACACGATTTAATGCCGATGCCGTTTGCACGACGTGCAGAGCAGGTGGTGTATCTGCCGCAAACTCTGCCTGCGGGCGTACATCTGCATGTGCTGGAATCCATTATCGTGGCGCAGCGCGCGTCCGGCGGCGGTAAAGGCAAGAATGCGGAAGGTACCGATACAGTGATGGCGCTTTTGCGTCAGTTGGGTATCGAACATCTGGCGCTGAGTTATCTCGATCAGCTTTCCGGTGGTCAGAAGCAACTGGTTGGCCTGGCGCAATCGCTGATCCGTCAGCCGTCATTACTCCTGCTGGACGAACCGCTCAGCGCACTCGATCTCAACTACCAGTTCCATGTCATGGATCTGGTGCGCAAGGAAACGCAGAAACGCAATATCGTGACAGTGGTTGTGGTGCATGACATCAATATCGCCCTGCGTCATGGCGACCGCGTGCTGATGCTTAAAGACGGTAATCTGATTGCCGATGGCGAGCCGGAAGACGTGATCACTGCCGACAGTCTGGCGCGGGTCTACGGCGTACGCGGCAGAATTGAGCGCTGCTCGCAGGGGACACCGCAGATATTGATCGATGGGTTAGTGGGGAATCCGGAGATTTAACGCGATGTCCTGACAAAAGGCAGACATTACTCAGGCGTTCACCGATCCGCTCCCTCCCCTGCGAAGGGGAGGGCTGGGGTGGGGTATTAAAGCAAAAACGTTGGGTGAAGTTTCCGCTCAGGCAATTGATTTACAGTCTAAAACCCCCTCCCAACCTCCCCCTTCGCAGGGGGAGGAGCAAACCGCAACGGGCTTATTTCCCGCTCCACGCCTTCAAATTCTGCTCCCGCGCTGACAGTTTCTGCTCAGGCGTCAGCTTGTTGTAATCCTTCGCCAGACCACTTTCCCAGTCACCGTACAGCGGATTTGGCAGCACGATATATTGTGTACCGAAGTGCTGATGGTTCTGATTCACAAACGCCCGACGCTGCTCGTTGCCCTGATGGTAGGTGGCAGAACCAAAGTCATTCAGGTTGTCGCCGATGTAAATCACCACGTGATAACCCGCGGCTTTGATGGAATCAAAACGTGCCTGCTTGTTGGAGGTATCAGAACTCAGCAGCATGGTTTTTTCATTGGCGCCGGTAAAGCCCAGACGGTTCATATTGTCCAGTGTCGCGGCGTATTCGCTGGTTTTGCGATTGGACACGTAGAACATCGTGCCGCCGTGAGTGTTGACATAATTAGCGAATTCAACCGCACCGGGAACGGCTGTTGCCTGGCGGGCTGCTGTCCACTGAGACCAGGTCTTGCTGTCGAATGGCTTGTTCGCTTTGACCTGCCACGCACTGTATGCGCTGTTATCGAGCATGGTTTCATCGAGGTCAACGACAACGGCTTTCTTCTGACCAGCCAGAGGCTGCGCCTGATCGAAAGCCATTTTGGCCGTGTTAAATGCCTGATAAGCCAGCGCCTGATATTCACCGGATTGCTGGAACCAGTTCAGTGCCATGACGGACTGATCGTTCAGCTTCTGCTGGGCATCGGTTTTTTGCTGCGCACAGCCACTGAGGGCCAGCATGATTAAAGCACTGGTGGTGCAAAGCGAAATTTTATTCATTGGTTGTCCCTATGCTTGTTACGAAGGATTCGCATTCATGAAAATCGTTAAAACTTTAGCAGATTCAGCGGGGTGTGAAAGAATAAATGATGAGTTACGCGAGATGTGCCGGAAAATGACAGAAATGAAAAAGGCCGGAGGGTGAGTCCGGCCAAAAAAATCAAAGACAGAGAAATAACAATGAGGGGGTAAAACGCTTAAATTTAGAACTGATAAACCAGGCCAACGGCAGTGATATCGTCGTTGTTCAGAGCCAGTTTATTGTCGTCAGACAGTTGGTTGATTTTATAATCAACATACGCAGACATATTTTTGTTGAAATAATAGGTCGCGGCTACGTCAACGTATTTAACCAGGTCGGCATCACCGATATTCTCAATATCTTTTGCTTTAGTCTGGACATAACCCAGTGAAGGGCGCAGGCCATTTTCAAACTGATATTGTGCAACGGCTTCGAAGGTTTGTGTTTTATTCGCAAAACCGCTGCCAGCCGGTGCGCCTGCAATTCCGCCAGGGACGGTGATTGCCACCATATTACGGGTTTCAGCATACATTGCGGCTAAATAAACGCCATTTGCGTCATATTTCATGCCGCCAGTCCATGCGTCTGCTTTATCACCTTTGCCGTAAGTGGAATTACTCTGAGCAGTTGTGCGGTCAGAAGAAGCATAGGCACCACCCAGGCTCACGCCGCTGTCACCCAGTGCGTAAGTGGTGGAAAGTGCATAACCGTCGCCGTTAGCTGTGCTGCTGCCGCGACCGTCGTTTTCATTTTTGCCCTGGTACTGAACGGCAACGTTCAGACCGTCAACCAGGCCGAAGAAGCCACGGTTACGGTAGGTGGCTACGCCGTTGGTACGGCCAGTCATGAAGCGGTCAGCCTTGGTATAACCGTCGCCGCCGAATTCAGGGAACATATCGGTCCAGGCTTCAACGTCGTACAGCGCACCGTAGTTACGGCCATAGTCGACGGAACCGTATTGACCGAATTTCAGGCCAGCGAAGGCCAGACGGGTTTTGGTGCCGGTGGTGCTTGGCGTTTTGCTGTCAGATTCAGCATGGTTAGCCATGACGTTGTATTCCCACTGGCCGTAGCCGGTGATCAGGTCATTAATTTGTGTCTGGCCTTTAAAACCGAAACGAATATAACTCTGGTCGCCGTCATTGCTGGCAGCGTCAGAGAAGTAATGCAGACCTTTCACTTTACCGTACAGGTCCAGTTTATTGCCGTCTTTATTATAAACTTCCGCTGCGTGTGCGCCTGATGCAATCAATAAACCAGGAATTAAAAGTGCCAGAATATTACGTTTCATGAATTTTTACCCTGCATTTTCTATTAAAAGCTTTTTGGGAAAGCTTTATATGAAGTCTTATGGAAAGACGCTAATCACCATTTTTTGCTGTGCATTCCGTGTGGACTCGGATTTTTCTCAGCGAGAGTTTTTTACCGTATTTTTGTGATCAATTTATGACAGTCAGAAATGAACTTTTTCTTTTTTTACACATCCTCCGTTTTTTCTGCACAATTTTCGTTCACCCGTAAGGAGGAGGAATTGAGATTTCGGGCTGCGCCGGAAGCGGGTCTGTGTGACAATAGCCCCCGACATTCCTGTCTCACTTCCAACAAAAAAGAGATGCATGGCGCTTTCCCCCGCAGTAAAAAATCAGATAAGCCAGTGGTACAAAGCCCTGCAACAGCAAATCCCGGACTTCATTTCCCGCGCTCCGCAACGTCAGATGATTGCAGAGGTGGCGAAAGCGTTCTCGGGGGATTCTGCACGGCATCTGGCCATTGAGGCGCCAACCGGCGTCGGGAAAACGCTGTCCTATCTGATCCCCGGCATTGCCGTCAGCCGCGAGGAAGAAAAACCGCTGATTGTCAGCACCGCCAACGTGGCGTTGCAGGATCAGATTTTTAGTAAAGATCTCCCGCTGTTGAAAAAAATTATTCCGGATCTGAAATTCACCGGCGCATTCGGGCGTGGCCGTTATGTCTGCCCGCGTAATCTGGCGGCGATGAGTAACGAGAATGCGCAGGGCGACCTCGGGTTGTTCCTCGGCGATGAACTGGCGCCTTCCAGCGGCGAAGAACAGAAACTCTGTAAAACGCTGGAAACCGCGTTGTCCCGCTACGAGTGGGACGGATTGCGCGATCATTACCAGAAAACCATCGACGATCCGCTGTGGATAAAAATCAGCACCGACAAAGCCAACTGCCTCAGCCGTAACTGCCACTATTTCCGCGAATGCCCGTATTTTGTGGCGCGCAAAGAGATTGAAAGTGCCGATGTGGTGGTGACTAACCACGCGCTGGTGATGGCTGCGCTGGAATCGGAATCGGTGCTGCCGCCGGCGAAAGATCTGCTGCTGGTGCTTGATGAAGGCCATCATTTGCCGGAAGTGGCGCGTGATGCGCTGGAAGTCGAGGCCGAAATCACTGCGGTGTGGAATAACCTGCAACTGGACAACTTTGTGCGCCAGATTGAGCAATGTCTGGCGCTGTTCACCCCGAAAAATCCGCCGCCGCTGACCCATGCTGAACGCCTGCATAACCACTGTGCCGAAATGCGCGAACTGCTGCTGCTGATCGAGCAAGCGGTCAGCCAGCATCTGCCGCCTGCAGAACCGGAAGCCGAATACCGTTTCGAGCTGGGCGTCTTACCCCCTGAACTGACCGAACAGTGCAGCCGCCTGTTTAAACTCACCGATGGCCTGCGCAGCCTGGCAGAATACATGGTGAATGACCTCAGCGAGAAAACCGGCAAGCACGATATTATGCGTTTACACCGCGCGATTCTGCATATGAGCCGCATGCAGGGGTATCTCGAAACCATGAGCAAACTGTGGCGGCTGGCGGCGCTGGACAAGGCCTCGAATGCCCCGATTGGCAAATGGGTGACGCGTTCGTATTTCGATAACCAGACACATCTGGTGTTTCATTGCGCGGGGATCCGCGTCAGCGAACAGCTGGAAAAAATGCTGTGGCGCAAAGTGCCGCATGTGGTGATCACTTCCGCGACATTGCGTTCGCTGAACAGTTTTTCCCGGCTTCAGGAAATGAGCGGGCTGACGGAAAAAGCCGGTGACCGGTTTGTCAGCCTGGATTCGCCGTTTAATCACGTCGAGCAGGGCAAGCTGGTCATTCCGCAAATGACCCTCGAACCGGTGATGGCCAATGAGGCCGCGCATATTCAGGAAATGGCAGATTTCTTCCGCGCTGAACTGGCGAAAGGGGGGCATACCGGTCAACTGGTATTGTTTGCCAGCAACCGTGCGTTACAGCAGTTTGTGGCGCTGTTACCGGATTTACGCCTGATGTTACTGGTGCAGGGCGATCAGCCGCGCTACCGGCTGGTCGAGGAGCACCGTAAACGCGTCGCTGCGGGCACCACCAGCGTACTGATTGGCCTGCAATCGTTCGCCGAAGGGCTGGACCTGAAAGGGGAATTGCTGACGCAGGTACATATCCATAAGATCGCTTTCCCCCCTATCGACAGTCCGGTTATTCTGACGGAAGGTGAATGGCTGAAAACGCTGAAACGCTATCCGTTTGAAGTGCAGAGTTTGCCCAGCGCGTCATTCAATCTGATCCAGCAGGTCGGGCGACTGATCCGCAGCCATGAATGTACGGGCGAAATCGTGATTTACGATAAGCGCCTGCTGACAAAAAGTTACGGTGCACGCCTGCTGGCGGCATTGCCGGTATTCCCGATTGAACAGCGCGAAATGCCAGCGCCCGGTTCAGTGAAGCGTCCCGATATTCTCAAGACCGCGAAGAAAGACCCGGTTCGTCGCCGTGCGCGCAGACGATAACTTCTTTCCACTGAAACATGATTGCACAGACAAGGTAAGGCTACGATGGATTACACCAAACTCATCAAAGAAGTGGGACGGGGCAAAAATCACGCCCGCGATTTGAACCGTGAGCAGTCGCATGCGTTGTATCGCCACATGCTGGCGGGCGAGGTGCCGGATCTGCAACTCGGTGCGCTGCTGATTGCGTTTCGTATCAAAGGCGAAGCGGAAGAAGAAATGCTCGGTTTTTATCAGGCGATGGACGAGTGCGTGATGCGCCTTCAGGCACCGGCTGATCGTCCGCTGCCGGTCGTGATCCCAACCTATAACGGTGCACGTAAACAGGCGAATCTGACGCCGCTGCTGGCTATCCTGCTCAGCCGTCTCGGCTTGCCGGTGCTGGTGCATGGTGTGGATGAAGATCCTACCCGCATCACCAGTGCTGAGATTTTTCGCGCGCTCGGCATCCGCGCAGCACAAAGCCAGCAGGACGCACAACAGCTTTCAGATGCGGCTGACGCACCGGTATTTGTGCCAATCTCCGTACTTTGCCCGCCAGTCGAAAAACAGCTCGCGTTGCGCTGGCAGATGGGGGTGCGAAACAGCAGCCATACCCTGGCGAAACTTATCACGCCGTTTACCGGTCAGGATTCCCTGCGTTTATCGAGTGTTTCGCACCCTGAATACGTGCAGCGTGTTTCCTCGTTCTTCCGCCAGATTGATGGCCGTGCGCTCCTGACGCAAGGCACTGAAGGGGAAGTGTACGCGAACCCTTCACGCTTTCCGCAGACGCACTTTATCGCCGGTGGCGAACAGCGCGTACTGGCCGAAAAAGAAGAGATTTTCGGTGCGGACGTGCCGGCAAGCAAAGATGTCGCCACTACCGTTGCCTACATTCAGGAATGCCTGAAGGGCGAACGCGCGATCCCGCAGGCGATCATCACGCAACTGGCGTGTTGTCTGGTGGCCGCAGAGGTTTGTGCCGATATGGTTGAGGCCAGAATGATTGTGGATCAGATTTTTTAACCGAACTCGATCCGCTCCCTCCCTGCGAAGGGGAGGGTTGGGGTGGGGTATTAAGGTCAAAATCAGGCGTTTAAGTGTGCATAAGCATGGGTTTCGCCTTTAATACCCCCTCCCGGCCTCCCTCTTCGCAGGAGGAGGAGTTAAAAAACTGCCTGTATTCCTCTATAAATCCTGCGTTTAAGTCCGGCTCAGCTCCCCAAAAACTCCGTTACCCTGTTCAAAAGTGTGGTTAACCGCTAAAATAGAGAAACTACGAAATTTATTTCATGATTTCATTCGTTTTTTTATAAAACTTTATGGGGATTTAAATATGGAAACTTTACCAGCTTGCCCGACGTGTCAATCCGAATTTACCTGGCAGGACGGCGAAATGCTTAACTGCCCTGAATGCGGACATGTCTGGTCGATGAACAGTGATGCTGCGGCAGATGATGATGTACTGAAAGTGGTGGATGCCAACGGCAATCTGCTGGCGGATGGCGATTCTGTCACCGTGATCAAAGACCTGAAAGTGAAAGGCAGTTCTTCGATGCTGAAAATCGGCACCAAAGTGAAAGGCATTCGTTTAGTCGAAGGCGATCACAACATCGATTGCAAAATTGATGGTTTCGGCCAGATGAAACTCAAATCTGAGTTTGTTAAGAAAAACTGATCTCCGCACCTTCCTGCCTGACGTTCAAAAGCGGTTTTGCCATATCGACATAACCGCTTTGCGAACATACACTCAATGCATAATCTCGTTAACTTTCAGCAGAGAAGAATGCATGAAACAGGCCCAGGACTACTTTAACGCCCTCAATCGCGATTACCTCAACGTTCATCAGGACAAAGAAAATTTGTTCTGGCAACACTATATGGGCACCGGTGATGACACTGTTTCTGCGGCTTTCTCCGCTGCTGAAACGGCGTACAAACGTTTTATCGCCCAACCTTCCCGCCCGCAGGAATTACGTGATGCGATTGCCCGCGTCGAAAAAGAATCCGCCAGCGAGGCGCGTGATGCCTTACTGCATGGTCTGCGTGGCTGGCTGAATTTCTTTGACTGCAACGTGATTGAAGACCCTAAAGCACAGGCGCTGCTGGATGAAATTATTCAGGCAGAATCGGCGCTGTTCGGCAAACGTAAGCAGTACCGCATGACGCACATCAACAGCAAAGGCGAGCGCGTTAATGCCTCCCTTGGCGAGCTGCTGACCAATCAGGCGAATAACGAAAATGAAGTCTACCGCCGGAGTTCGCAAAATGCATTGCGCGAACTGGAGGACTGGCTGCTGCATAACGGATTGCCTGAGCTGATCGGCTTGCGTAACCGTTTTGCGCGTCAGCTCGGTTACCGCAACTACTTCGATTATAAAGTGAATAAAACCGAGCGCATGTCGCCGGAACAGTTATTCGCCATCCTCGATCGTTTCGAAGAGCAAACCCGCGAAAGCAACACCCGCAGCCTCAATGAACTGGTCGCGCGTGAAGGCGACGCCGCACTATTGCCATGGAATATCCGCTTCGCCAGCGCCGGTGACGTCACCCGCCAGCTCGATCCTTACTTCCCGTTCGCTGATTCCCTGCGTCGCTGGATAGACAGCTTCAAGCGCCTGAATATCGGCTTTAACGGCGCAGAAATGCAGCTGGATTTGCTGGTACGCGAAGGCAAGTTTGAAAATGGTTTTATGCACGGGCCGGTGCCGCCGTTCTATGACAACGGCAAATGGGTGCCAGCGGTGATTAACTTCACCAGCCTGGCGAAACCTGATCAGATTGGCAGTGGCGCGAATGGCCTGAATACGCTGTTCCATGAAGGCGGCCATGCGGCGCACTTCGCCAATATCCGCCAGAATGCGCCATGCTTCTCGCAGGAATTCCCGCCGACGTCCATGGCCTATGCGGAAACGCAATCCATGTTTTGCGACAGCCTGCTGGAAGATGCTGACTGGCTGAAACGTTATGCGAAAAATACCGCAGGTGAACCGGTGCCGGATGAACTGATCCGCGCCAGTATTGAAGCCCGTCAGCCGATGCGTTCCTTCAATGAACGTCACATTCTGCTGGTGCCGTATTTCGAGTGGCAGCTTTATCAGTGGCCGGATGAGAAACGCACGCCGGAAGCGATGACCGCGCTGGCGCGTGATGTTGAAACCCATATTCTGGGCGTCACCGGCAGTCCGCGTCCGACGCTCGCTATCCCGCATCTGCTTTCCATGGAATCCGCCTGTTCGTATCAGGGCTATCTGCTGGCGATGATGGCCGTGGAACAGACCCGCGCTTTCTTCCTGAAACGCGATGGTTATCTGACCGACAATCCGGCCATCGGTCCGGATCTGGCGAAGCATTACTGGACGCCGGGTAACAGCGTCAGTCACGACGATACCTTGCGCAGCCTGACCGGCGAGGGGTTCAATCCGGATTATCTGGCGCAGGCCTGTAATCAGACCGTGGATGCGGCGTGGCAGGAAGCGCAGCAGACCATTGAAAAGGCATCAAAACGTGAGCAACCTGAAGCGGATTTCGATCTGAATGTGCATATCCGCGTGGTGGATGGTGCGTTGATCCTCGCTGACAGTGCCGACGGTGATGACGCGATGTGTCAGGATTTTGCGGATTTCGTTGAACAGAACTACGGTAGAAAATAGTTACAGCAAAAAATAAAGATCATGCGTAAAAAAGCCACCGGCAGGGTCAACGTGCGGTGGCTTTTTTTTGTCTTACGCCTCAGGTCAACGGGCGTCGGGGCGTATCAGGTCAAAGCGTAAATCTTCTGAAATACCGTAGTAGGCGGAAGGGCCACCGGCGCGTAATACCGGTTCGGCAAGCGCAGTCTGATAAATGCCGTCAATCAGCAGATGTGGCGCGATATGCACGGCAACCACTTCGCCCAGCACCAGCCAGGTATCGATATCGCTACCGGCGGCCGTTTTAAGCTGAATACACTGCGTCAGTTTGCACTCAAAGTTCACCGGGCTTTCCAGCACGCGATCCGCGGCAACCAGTGTTCCCGGTTGCGGCGTCAGACCGGCGAAATCAAACTCATCCGCGCCATGTTCCAGCGAGGCCGAACTTTCATTCATTTTCACCGCCAGCGGTCGGGTGGTCAGATTCCAGACGAATTCACCGGTTTCGACAATATTCGCCACGCTGTCTTTCCAGCCACTGCTGGCAAAACCAATGATCGGCGGACGGTAATTGAAACAGTTGAAGAAGCTGTACGGCGCCAGGTTGCGTTGTCCGGCGGCATTGCGTGATGAAATCCAGCCAATCGGACGCGGGCCGACAATGGCGTTTAACGGATCATGGGGCAGGCCGTGGCCTTTAGCGGGCTCGTAGTAGTAACGTTCATCAGTGTTCATGATTTTCCTCAGCAAATAATTCATAAAGACTATGATTTGTACATTACCCGAATTAATCAGACGTTGACCGTTTTTATGTGCCCGCCCGAGTCAGCATGCATCCGGCAGGCGGCGGCGCTTTGTGGTATCTTGTGCGCCATTCATAAATATCCAACGCCCCATCGCATATTTCATGCGTCGCGCACACCTTTCGGAGAGTCACTCAGGTGGAAAAAAAGAAAGTCTTCCCTCAGGAAAAAAGCGGTCTTCACCCGCGAAATCGTCATCGCAGCCGCTATGATTTCCCGGCCCTGATTGCCAGCAGCCCGGAACTTGCACCGTTCGTCGTCGAAAATAAATGGGGCGATTTGTCGGTTGATTTCGCCAACGCTCAGGCGGTAAAAGCCCTGAACCGTGCTTTGCTGCGCGATTGCTATCAGATTGAAAACTGGGATATTCCGGCTGATTACCTGTGCCCGCCAATTCCCGGGCGTGCAGATTATATTCACCATCTGGCAGATCTTCTGGCGGGCAGCAACAACGGCAATATCCCGCAAGGCAAAGACATTTCCGTGCTGGATATCGGTGTGGGCGCGAACTGTATTTACCCGATTATTGGTTTACGTGAATACGGCTGGCGCTTCACCGCCAGTGAGATTGATCCGATATCAATGGCGGCGGCTAAAAAAATCGTCGCCACCAATCCGCAACTGACCAATCAGGTGCGTTTCCGTTTACAGGCGAAACCGCAGCGTATTCTCGACACCATTATCCGCCATGATGAGCGATACGACGCGGTGCTGTGTAATCCGCCGTTCCACGCTTCAGCGGCAGATGCGGCATCCGGCAGCCAGCGTAAACGTCAAAACCTGGGTCTGGACAGACGTGCGGGCACCGCAGAGCTTAACTTCGGTGGTCAGCACAACGAATTGTGGTGTGAAGGTGGTGAAGAAGCCTTTGTGGTCCGTATGGCAGAAGAGAGCGCCGGTAAAGCGCAGAACTGTTTCTGGTACACCGTGCTGATTTCCAAAAAAACGACGCTGCCGTTACTGTATGACGCACTTCGTGAAGAGGAAGCGACGGATGTCCGCACTGTCGAAATGGTGCATGGCAACAAGATCAGCCGTTTTGTCGCCTGGACTTTCCTGACGCCTTCGCAGCAAAAAAGTTGGGCAATCAAACGCTGGTCAGTCTGATCACGTTGTGAATTCCTGTATTCCAGCGTGTTTATCTGACGGTGAATATGCTGGAAAAAATACTCCTGCCAGCCCCTTTCTTTTTTGGTGAATTAAATTAAGCTTAATTGACTATAATAAAGTTTGTTAATTATCAGAGTAATGATTTTGCTGGTGAGCTTATTTTTCACTGCGCTATTTAAATTTTCACGCACCTGCCTAAACCCACCCAGGGGTCAGACTAATCTTTCGCATGATGATGAGTAACTTTACTCATCATTTGTGGGAATTAGCACGTGTATTTTTATAAATTAACTGTGATTACACATTAATTCACGTTATCAGCCACAGGGTGTCTGTCCTATGCAATTATTTTCTCATCAGTTTAGTACGATATGGCGTGATAAATTCGCTGCGATCCAGCAGGCGGTTCCGATGATCGCTTTCACGCCGGAAGGCGTGGTGCTTGAGGTTAACGACCTCTTTCTCAGCAGCATGGGGTACAGCAGAAACGAGGTGATTGGTCAGCCTCACCGGATTTTCTGCACCCCGGAGTTTGTTGCCAGCGATGCGTATCGTCTTCACTGGGAAGGTTTGCGGCAGGGAAAGTCGGTCAGCGGAAATATTAAACGTGTACACAAAAACGGGAATATAATCTGGCTTGAGGCAAATTATGTTCCGGTGAAAAATAAACAAGGCAAAGTGACCGAAATAATTAAAATTGCCAGTGATGTATCTGAAAGAATTAATGAATCCCACGAGCATCAGGGAATTTTACAAGCACTTGACCGTTCAATGGCGCTGATTACCTTTACACCTGAAGGTCATGTGATTTCTGCGAACAATAACTTCCTGAAAGTCATGGGTTATTCTTTGCAGCAAATTAAGGGCCATTCCCACACGATGTTTTGTGTCCCGCAATACTGTGATTCCCACGAGTACCGCAATCACTGGCAGCGTCTGAGAAACGGTGAATTTATCCTTGGCCGTTTTGAGCGCATCACTGGCCACAGTCAGTCTGTCTGGCTGGAGGCGAGCTATAACCCGGTGATCGATGATGACGGCAAAGTGATAAAAATCGTCAAAATCGCGCATGACATTACGGATCAGATGGATCAGCAGCGTCAGCAGGAAAGCATGATGACGCACGTGCATGAACTGTCGCTGACTACTGACAAAACCGCGGCAGAGGGCGTGACCATCGTCCGGCAGGCAGTGGAAGATATGCAGGAAGTCGAAGCGCTGGCGCGGCGGACTTCCGACATCATCGGGCAGCTCGGTCAGACATCTGAACGTATTGGCGAAATGGTTGATACCATCCGCCGTATTTCGTCTCAAACCAACCTGTTAGCCATCAACGCCACCATCGAAGCCGCGCATGCGGGCGAGCAGGGCAGGGGATTTGCAGTGGTGGCGGGTGAGGTTCGCTCACTGGCCGATCAGTCCCGCAAGGCTGCCGTCGAAATTGACCAGCTTACGCAAAGCATCCGTGATGGTGTGATGGCCGCGATTGATGGTATGGGGAATTGCGTCAACCGCGCAGGCGGTGGCGTGGTGCTGAGCCGCAATGCCGGTGATGTGATCAATCAGGTTAACCTCGGTATGCAGGATCTGGTGCGGATGATGGCGGAGTTTTCGGTCGTGGCGAGGGAAAAGGAACAGACCAGGCATTAGTTGCAGGAGGCCGCTGCAACGGGGAGGCTTTCAACCCCTTTGATCGAGAATATTTCGGTTTCTCAATAACGGTTATCACGCGGCCTCTCGCGCCGAAACTGCCCAAAGGAGGGAAGTGCTTTCCCTCCTTTGGATTCCTCCCCGCCTTTACAAAAAGTGCTTCGCTCGCAGGCTATGTTTCAGGTACCACCGTGACAGGCTGGAAATCTTGCCGCTGCGCGGTGCCTTCTCTCGGTCCTGAAGCCATAGGTCTTCAGGCCGCTCCGTTCAGCAAGATTTCTGAATCGCCCTCACGATCATAAACATGAGATCTGCTCCTCCCCCTGCGAAGGGGGAGGAGCATTAAGGTCAAAAGTAGAAGAATACGCCGGTATTGTACTCAATCGCTTTATTTATTTGAGACACCAATACTTCAGCACTGGTACAATCTGATGGAGAAACTTGCCCCAGAATACTCTTAGCCAATCTTAAATCACGAATGCCAACAATTTTCTCATCTTCGAATTCGTCTATGTTAATTTCGATGAACTGGTTCAATCGACTGATAACACCTGTATCGATAAGAGACTGAAATTGTTCATCAGTTATCGTAACTTCGATCAAATCATCCTCAAGAGATACATCAAGATCAAGACGTTGCATGGCATCTTGGCTGGTTGGTACAGAGATACATTTCATGTTATTTACGTCCTGGAATGTTAAAATGAGTGACTTCATTATATTCACTCTGAGTCCTTCCTATCTGCTTACCCCCTTCGAGTATTTTGTTATTTGGAACAATACCGTCAAGATCTAAATAGGTTCTTTTGCCTGGCAGGGAGGGGTTATTGATGCGGAAATAGTCGCCGCTTAAGTCTTCAACGACTTGTACACCAGTCTCAGGGTGAGCGTAAATTCGTTTTCCTGAGTTCGTCGTTGTAACCAAAGGATGATTTCCGGCAAATTTTTTCAATGCTGCATCCAGATCCGCAGTCCGCCAATTTCCCGAAAATTTCTTAGCGCGGACAGCCCCTGCTGCTGATGTGCTCTGTCTTGGAGCTAGTTTTTCTAACTGAGAAATTTCACTGACAGCCCCTAACCCACTGAGCCCGAGCCCGGCAACCACTGACGTGATTGCAATAGCAGAACCCACAGTTGTCTCATTTAATACCTGATCATAACCGGCCTGAACATCACCGCCGAGTTGCTGCGCTGTTTTGGCATAACCTTCAATGTTTCCATTGTAAATACCCCCGGCGGCCAACAAACGGCCTGCCGCTTTGCTGTTGATCTCCCTTGCCACCTGAGCATATTGTTTTGGTTCTGCGCTGGAACTGCCATAAGGGATCCGCTGAGTCGGTGAAGCCTTCACGCCGTTTCGTCTGGCAACGGCGTTGTTATAACCGTCAATAATTTCGCGAAGATACCATTCGTCATACCCGTTCGGGTTTTCACATACCAGATCGCCATTTCCATCTACATAGAAAGGATTATTAAATGAACACCAATCCTCCCAATGATCAATGCCAATCAGCCAGCCTATTCGAAGAGAGTCTTTGACGGTATCGTAAACCTCATCGGCATATCCACTTTGCGCACGTCGCCACGTTTGCGGGCATGAAGACAAACGCTCAGGTAACTCGAAATACCCAAAACGGTTGTAATGACTTTGATCAAGGTCATAATGCTTTTTTACCTGATCCATTGCTCTGTCTGGTGATAAAACGAGGGGGTAATCTTCGGGGGTTAGCTGCCATTCAATATCACTATGTCTATAGAGAGTAAACATGTTCCACCTGCTAATCCTTGCGGGTTGAGTTGATCAAGTTTTAATCATACCTCTTTTCCTGAATTAACCTAAATCTCCCTCATATAAGCCAAATTTAAAAGGTTTACTCATGCATTTAACCCTTAATAGGCTATTTAATATTGTCTGGCGGGGAAGAATTACGTGAACGTCGTCATCCACTACATGACCACGAAATGAGCAGGATAGGGAAGTGAAGTTTTGGGTAATAAAGTGTGGTGACTCCCTCCCCTGCGACTGCCTCTTGATGGAGAGATCTGATAAAGAGGCAGTTCGCAGGGGGAGGAGCAAGTAGCATCAGGAAACGTGTTGCAGGAACTCGCGCAGACGTTCGCTCGGCGGGTTGTTCACCAGATCAGCCGGTTTACCGTCTTCAGCAATACGGCCTTTGTCGATAAAGATTAAGCGTGAAGCCACTTTCTCGGCAAAGCCGACTTCGTGGGTCACGATAACCATTGTCATGCCTTCTTCTGCCAGCTGCTTCATGACGGTCAGCACTTCGTGACGCAGTTCAGGATCCAGCGCCGAGGTTGGCTCATCAAACAGCATCAGTTTTGGCTTAACCGCCAGTGCACGGGCAATCGCCACGCGCTGCTGCTGGCCACCGGAAAGCTCTGACGGATAGTGGTTGGCGCGTTCAGACAGACCCACTTTTGCCAGCAGTTCTTTCGCCAGTTTATTGGCTTCATCTTTCGACGCACCACGAACGCGGATCGGGCCGAAAGCCACGTTTTCCAGCGCTGTCATGTGCGGGAACAGGTAGAACTGCTGGAACACCATACCGGCTTCCTGGCGGATCAGACGTTCATCGACTTTCGGGTCGTTCACTTTCAGGCCATCAACAATCAGCTCACCGGACGTGATTTCTTCCAGCTTGTTGATGCAGCGCAGCAGTGTGGATTTACCGGAGCCGGATGGCCCGATGATAACCACGACTTCACCCTGAGAAATGTTCAGATCGATGTCGTGGAGCACCTGGGTTTTACCAAAGTGTTTTGAGACGTTCTTGAATTCAATCATATAATTTTCAGTTTGCGTTCTAAGCGGCGCAGAACAAAGCTCAGAGCCAGCGTGATGATCAGATAGATAACAGCAACCGCACTCCAGATTTCCATGGCGCGGAAGTTGCCGGCGATGATTTCCTGGCCCTGACGGGTCAGCTCGGCGACACCGATAACGATAAACAGCGAGGTATCTTTGATACTCACAATCCACTGGTTACCCAACGGTGGCAGCATGCGGCGCAATGCCAGCGGCATGATGATGTAACGCAGCGTTGCACGGCGCGACAGACCCAGCGCCAGACCCGCTTCACGGAAACCGTTGTGAATCGACAACACCGCGCCGCGCGTAATTTCAGCAATATAAGCACCGGAGTTGATGATGATCGTCACCACCGCCGCGCTGAACGGGTCGATCCGCAGATCGGGCACCATCATCGGCAGGGCGAAATAAATGAACATTACCTGTACGACGATAGGCGTACCGCGAATGAGCTCGATAAAGACCAGTGCGACGTTGCTGCTAAACCAGCCACCAAACGCGCGGGCAAAACCCGCAATCACACCAATAATCAGACCGCCAACCAGACCGAGGACCGAAATCCACAATGTCATTTTGGCGCCTTCGAGCAGGATAGGCAGAGCGGGCCAAATTACGCTCCAGTCAAACTGCATGGATTATCTCCTGGTAAAACCACAAACTGCGCCTGTGCAGATTTGCATCTGACAGGCGCTTCTTATCAAGTGCTCTTTCTGAAAAGGAACGACTTAAATGAAAAGGACTTATTTAGGTTCGGTATCAAACCATTTTTTGTAGATTGCTGCGTAAGTACCATTCTCTTTGATGGTTTTCAGCGCGGCGTTGGCTTTCTCACGCAGGTCACTGCCTTGCGGGAATGCGATACCGTATTGCTGGCCAGCCAGTGAATCGCCGACCGCTTTGAACTGACCTTTACCGGCCGTTTTGATGAAGTACAGAATGTTTGGCGTGTCGTGCATGACCGCATCAGCACGGCCCGTGCCCAGTTCCATGTAAGCGCTGTCGATGTTCGGGAACTGACGCAGATCTTTGGTCTGCACGTTGGCTTTCATGTAATCAACGGAGCTGGTACCGCTTTTCACTGCAACGGTTTTACCTTTCAGATCAGCAACGCTTTTGATGGCGTCGTTATTGCTCTTAACCATCACCATCAGGCCGCTGTTGTAATAGCCGTCAGAGAAGTCGATGGCTTTTTTACGTTCAGGCGTGATGGTGATACCCGCCAGCGCCAGATCGATGTTGTGTGTTTGCAGGGCAGGAATGATGCCGCCGAAGTCCATTGGTTTCAGTTCATAGGAGACTTTCATCTCTTTAGCGACCGCGTCCCACAGGTCAATGTCGAAGCCGACGTACTTATCGCCTTGTTTGAATTCAAACGGTACAAACGCAGTGTCGGTAGCTACGATCAGTTTTTTATCTGCTGCGTGGGAGCTAACGGCAAAGGCCAGAGTTAACGCGGCCAGGGAAACTTTTAAGAGTGACTTCATCAGTGAATTTCCTTTGTACATATTATGGGAACGACTTTATATTACGGCGCTTTGATGCAATATTCATGCCAAATGATAGGTATATTAAAATTCAATGGCTTATCGCTTTGCTGAACCGATCAGGCAGTGATTAAAAATCAGATTGCACCAGTTTGGCGCATTGCTGCACGTCGCCATGTTCTCTCATGGTGCACGGCTTCATCATTAACCATATGATGTATTTTAAACAATCATTAATTAACAAATGCGCTGCTCAAATGATAACTTGCTCTAACTTTATTGGTACATGAGCAAAACCTGTGCTCAGTTTTGAAGCAAATGTAAAGAGAAAAGCGGGGGTAATAACGGGGGGAATGACTTGTGTTGAACCATAATGGTGCGTCAACGTATAAGGTAAAGTTCTAGCGCAACTGGCTGTCTTTACTGCCACGACGATTGTAGCCCGCGTGATCTTGCTGCTTTTTATCCAGGGCGGCCTGACAGGTGACGCAATACTGTACGCCCTGAAGGGCTTTCCGGCGCGCCTCCGGAATGGGTTCGCCACACTCCTTACAATAATGCGCACTTTCGCCATGCCCGAGAGACTGACGTGCGCGATCAACGGCATCATTGACCGTTGAATCAATCTGATCCTGCACTGCGCCATCTTGCGCCCATCCGCTTGCCATAGTGACCACTTTTCCTAAGAGTTATCCGATAGAGTTTGTGTTATTTCGAGCTCTATGTTAAAAAAACCCATGAATTGAATGAATGTATTTCAGACATAAATAGATTGTGTGAATTTGTTGCTTTTCGCATATTCGTGACCTCATGATCTGCCCGCGGAGCCTTGTTCCTGGCAGGTCTTAGCGACTTCTCATTCAGTTCCCCTCGCTGCCTCGCAGCTACGACCGGCCAGACCAGGAAATGGATTTCGTCAGACACATGTGCTTGCTTGGCTAACCATGATAAGTGCCCACTCTTAAGTGTAGTCCTAAACACGATGAAGATTTCGCACCGTGATCCATTGGCTGGGGATATCAACGCAGTTTCACGGTACTTTTAATAAAGCACGATAATAAAAACGTGCAGTTTGTCATGATGATAATAAATGTTTATTGAAAAAATGAAGTCAGCATGGCCCGGGGAACATATCGCCCGGGTTCGTCGGTCTCCGTATTTTAGTATGGCAACGCTGAACCGCAATTTGGGTAAAATTGTCATTGGCCTGCCGATGGCGTTACTGATCATCTATCTGGTGATTTTCAGTCGTCCGCGTTATCTCAGTGAATCCACCGTTGCGATCAAAAGTTCTAACGACATCAGCGGCACCAGCCTGAATGTCGGCTTACTGTTGGGGGCAGGAAACCCGGGCACAGCCCAGGATGCGATGTATTTAAAAGAATACATCAACTCACCTGACATGCTGACCGCGCTGGATAAGCAACTCGATTTCCATTCCGTGTTCGGCAGGAGCGGCTTAGATTTCCTCTATCATTTGCCCAAAGATGCCAGCCGCGAGCAGTTTTTAAATTATTATCGCGATCGTATTGCCGTCACGTATGACGATAAATCTGGCCTGCTGACTATCGGCACACAGGGCTTCACCCCGCAGTTCGCTGAGCAGTTTAACAAAGCCGTTCTCAAAGAATCTGAACGCTTCATCAATGAAATTTCTCATAAGATCGCCCGCGATCAGCAGGCATTTGCTGAAAACGAAATGCTTGAGGCCCGTGCACGTCTCAATGCGAGTAAAGCGCAGTTGCTGGCGTATCAGAACCACAACAATATTCTCGACCCTGAAGCGCAGGCGATTGCCGCCACCACGCTGGTGAACACGCTCGTCGGGCAAAAAATTCAGATGGAAGCGGAGTTACGCAATCTGCTGACTTACCTGCGTGACGATGCGCCACAGGTGATCAGTGCGCAAAATGCGATTACGTCTCTGGGCAAACAGATTGATCAGGAAAAAAGTAAAATTACTGCGCCTGATGGCCGTCAGCTCAATACCATGGCCGTGGATTTCGAAGAGATTAAGTCGAAAGTGCAGTTTGATACTGAACTCTACAAACTCACCCTGACATCCATTGAAAAGACGCGTGTTGAAGCTGCCCGCAAACTGAAAGTGCTGTCGGTGATCAGTTCGCCTCAGTTACCGCAAGAAACCACCTTCCCGAATGTCCCTTATATGATCGCCAGCTGGTTGCTGGTGTGCTGTCTGCTGTTCGGAACGATTAAATTATTGCTGGCCGTTATCGATGACCATAAAGACTGATGTGGTCTGTATCGCTTTCCCTTTTTGCCTGAAGAATCGCCTACAGAGTTTGTTATGAAATTATTGAAGTCCGTTGTTATCTTGCTGGCCTTCCAGCTGACCCAGGCCAATGCCGTGGGGATCAATGCCGATCCGAATATGACCGGCGCGGCACCGTTGCCGACATTTTTAACCGGCCAGACGCAACAGACGAGTCCGGATACCGGCTTTGATGATTCCCCACCGCCTCCGGTTCCGGCAGTGATGAGCCGCATGTTCGGTGCGCAGTTATTTACCGGCGGTGCGGCTGCCGATAACGCGGCCAGTATCGGTTTCAACCCGAATTACATTGTTGGCCTCGGCGATCAGGTACAAATCCGTTTGTGGGGCGCGTTC
This sequence comes from Rahnella aceris, assembly GCF_011684115.1. Classification (NCBI taxonomy): domain Bacteria; kingdom Pseudomonadati; phylum Pseudomonadota; class Gammaproteobacteria; order Enterobacterales; family Yersiniaceae; genus Rahnella; species Rahnella aceris. Next base: position 522,557 of record NZ_JAADJV010000001.1, read on the forward strand.
AATTTTGACGGCGCGCTGACCGTTGACCCGAAAGGTAATATCTTCCTGCCAAACGTCGGCCCGCTGAAAGTCGCAGGCGTCTCGAACAGCCAGCTGAACAGCGTGATCACTACCAAGGTAAAACAGGTTTATCAGGCCAACGTCAACGTCTATGCCTCCCTGCTTCAGGCACAGCCGGTCAAAGTGTTTGTCACCGGTTATGTGACCAATCCCGGTTTATACGGCGGTGTGGCGTCTGACTCCCTGCTTTCCTATCTGAGTAAAGCCGGCGGCGTCGATACTGAACGCGGCAGTTATGTCGACATTGTGGTGAAACACAATGACCGCGTGCGTTCGCGCATTAACCTGTATGACTTCCTGCTCAACGGCGATTTGCGTCTGTCGCAATTCTCTGACGGCGATACCATCGTGGTCGGGCCGCGTCAGCACACGTTCAGCGTGGAAGGCGATGTCTTTAACAGCTACGACTTTGAATTCCGCGACAGCACCATTCCGGTCAGCGAAGCCCTGAGCTGGGCACGCCCGAAACCGGGCGCGACGCACATGACCATTATCCGCCAGCAGGGCAGCATGAAACGCAGCGAGTATTACCCGCTGGGGTCCGCACCGGGGCGCTCATTGCAGGATGGCGACAAACTGATTGTCAGTTCCGACCGTTATGCAGGCACCATTCAGGTTCGCATCGAAGGCGCGCATTCCGGTGAACACGCCGTGGTGCTGCCGTATGGCGCCACCATGAGCCAGCTGTTGCCAAAAATCCGCACCAACAGCATGTCGCAGATTAACGCCATCCAGCTTTACCGTCGTTCTGTCGCGCTTCGCCAGAAAGAGATGCTGGATCTGACCTTGCAGAAACTCGAAGAAGCATCACTTTCCGCACAGTCCTCGACACAGGAAGAAGGGCGTTTGCGTGCGCAGGAAGCCCAGTTAGTCAGCCGTTTCGTGGCGAAGGCGCGTCAGGTGGTGCCGAAAGGCGAAGTGGTCCTGAGCGAAAATAATCTGAATGAAGTGATCCTGGAAGACGGCGATGTCATCAACATTCCGGAGAAAACCTCACTCGTGATGATCCACGGCGAAGTGCTGTTCCCGAATGCGGTGAGCTGGCAGAAAGGTCTGAGCCCGGATGATTACATTGAGAAAGTCGGTGGCTACACGCAAAAAGCCGGGAACTCGAAAGTCATCCTGATTAAACAAAACGGCGAAGCGATTAACGCGGAAGACGTGAAGACGTTGCAGCCGGGGGATGAACTGATGGTTCTGCCGAAATACGAATCGAAAAATATCGAAATCACCCGTGGCATCTCGACGATCCTGTATCAGCTGGCCGTCGCCGCGAAAGTGGTGCTGACGATTTAATGATTGGGATCTTTTCAGCGGGCATACAACGTATCCCGCATCTGGAAGCGTTTCTCGGCGAACCCTGTCGCAAGCTTTCGCTGCTGCGACCGGTGCCGGATGGCATCACCCGCATCGCGGTGTGGGGTTACCGGCCAACCGGCGGGAAAGCCGTCGCGCGGGCAGAACAGTCAGGCTTGCCGGTGCTGCGGCTGGAAGACGGGTTTATCCGCTCCCTGGGACTGGGCGTGTCGGGATGTCCGCCGCTCTCAATGGTTTTAGAGACGCAGGGAATGTATTACGACGCCTCGAAACCCAGCACGCTTGAAATGCTGATCCGCCAGCGTGAAGAGAATCAGCCGCTGCAGGATACGGCGCGGCAGGCCATGCAGATCATCGTGGAAGGTGATCTGTCGAAATACAACCAGGCACCGGCCTGCACAAAGGCAAAACCCGAGTGTGGCGCGGTGCTGGTGGTCGATCAGACTTTCGGTGATATGGCGGTGGTTTATGGCAATGCAGGCGCGGAGCAGTTCGAACAGATGTTGCAGGCCGCCATGGCAGAAAATCCGACGTCTGAGATTTGGGTAAAGATCCACCCGGATGTTTTGCTGGGCAAAAAAGCCGGCTATTTCACGCAGATTACCCAACTGGCGCAGCAGGATCCACGCATCAAACTGCTGGCTGAAAACGTCAGCCCGCAATCGCTGTTGCGCGTTGTCAGCCGGGTTTACGTGGTGACGTCTAACTACGGATTTGAAGCGCTGATCGCCGGAAAACCGGTCAGCGTGTTTGGTCAGCCGTGGTACGCAGGCTGGGGACTGACGGATGACCGTCATCCTCAGTCCGCATCGCTCCGGGCACGCCGGGGTACGGCCAGCCTGGAAGAGTTGTTCAGCGCGGCCTGTTTGCGTTACAGCCGGTACATCAATCCGGCTAATGGCAAAAGCGGCACATTGTTTGATGTGCTCAGCTGGCTGCTGATGCAGCGAAAGCATCAGCAACAGCGGGCGGGGCGCCTCTGGTCGCCGGGGCTGACCCTCTGGAAGCGCAGCATTCTCGGGCCTTTCCTGCGAACTAAAAGCAACAAAGTGAATTTCAGTAAACGCTATGCCGGTGAAGTGGCCTGTGTCGTGTGGGGTATCAAAGGCGAGGCCCGCTGGGGTGCTCAGGCGCAGCAGCGTCAGATCCCGCAATGGCGAATGGAAGATGGTTTCCTGCGTTCTGCCGGGCTGGGGTCTGATCTGCATCCGCCGCTGTCGCTGGTGCTGGATAAAACCGGTATCTATTACGATGCGACGCGCCCGAGCGACCTGGAACTGTTGCTGAGTCACAGCAATCTGGCGCCATGCCAGCAGCAGCGGGCCGCCACGTTACGCCAGAGACTGGTTGCCAGCAAAGTCAGTAAATACAACCTGGGTGCGGCGTTTACCTTGCCCGCTGAAGCGACGAATAAAACGGTGATTCTGGTGCCGGGGCAGGTTGAGGACGATGCCTCTATCCTGACCGGCACGATATCCCTGCGTACCAACAGCGCGCTTTTACGCACTGTCCGGGAACGTAACCCCGGCGCTTACATTATTTATAAGCCTCATCCGGATGTTCTGGTGGGGAACCGGCAGGGACACATTCCCGCCGAAGATGTCAGCCGCTGGGCGGACAGTCAGGCGCTGGATGCAGACATTATTCAATGTATTCAGGCTGCCGACGAACTGCACACGCTGACGTCGCTGTCAGGTTTTGAAGCGTTGTTACACGGTAAAAAAGTGGTGTGTTACGGCATGCCATTTTATGCCGGATGGGGACTGACGCAGGATGAGCATGCCTGTTCACGCCGGCTGCGCAGCCTCACCTTAGACGATGTGGTTTACCAGGCGCTGATTGCCTACCCGTCGTATATCGACCCGCAAAGTCGGGAGCCCATTTTGGCAGAGCAGGCGGTTGAACTTCTTGCTGCGACGCCCCGGGCACAAATGCAATTCACCAGAGTTAAAGCGGGCAGGATAGTCCGGTATTACAGAAAACTGCTCATGCTGGTCCGGGTGACGTTGACGACCTGAACCGGCTTCTTACTACAAGCTTATTGCATTAATGGAAACGGACAGAAATGGACAGTAAGGCGCTTACGACATTACTTTCTGGGAAAAAATATTTGCTGTTGCAGGGGCCGATGGGGCCTTTCTTCAGCGATTTAGCTCAGTGGCTGGAGTCTCTGGGGCGTGAGGCGGTGAATGTCGTCTTTAACGGCGGTGACAGGGTGTATTCGCGAAAGCGTGAATACCGCTTGTACCAGCAAACGCCAAAAGAGTTTCCGACCTGGCTGAAAGCCACCTGGCAGGATTACGACTTCGATACCATCGTGTGTTTCGGGGATTGTCGTCCGTTGCATCAGGCAGCAAAACGCTGGGCACAGGCTAAAGGCATACGCTTCCTCGCGTTTGAGGAGGGATATCTGCGCCCGCATTACATCACGCTGGAGCAGAATGGCGTGAATGCCTATTCCAGCCTGCCACGCGATGCGGAGTTCTACCGCAGCCTGCCAGAAATGACCATGCCGGAAGTTGAACAGCTGAAACCTTCAGGCTGGCAGCGCGTGCGTCATGCGGCCGTGTATTACCTGGCGGGCTGGCGCTACCGGCACGACTTCCCAAAATATCGCCATCACAAATCCTTCTCGCCGTGGTATGAGGCGCGCTGCTGGACCCGTGCTGCCTGGCGTAAAAAGCTGTACGCCTTCCGCCAGCGCAACATTTTGCAGCAACTGCAGACGGATCTGGATCAGCGCTATTATCTGGCGATTTTGCAGGTATATAACGACAGCCAGATCCGTAATCACAGCCCGTATAACGACGTGCGTGATTACATTAATGAAGTGATGCATTCTTTCGCCAAAAAAGGGCCATCAACGGAGTTTCTGGTGATCAAGCATCACCCGATGGACAGAGGGCACCGCCTTTACGGACCGCTGATCCGCCAGCTTGGCAAAAAATACGGCATCGCTGACCGCGTAATCTACGTGCATGACCTGCCGATGCCTGAGTTGCTGACGCATTCCAAAGCGGTTGTTACCATTAACAGCACCGCCGGGATATCAGCGCTTATTCATAACAAGCCGCTGAAAGTGATGGGCAACGCGCTGTATGACATTAAAGGCATTACGTATCAGGGACACCTGAACCAGTTCTGGCAGTCAGGGTTTAAACCCGATGCGAAGCTGTTTAAGCAGTTCCGGCTATACTTGCTGAAGAATACGCAGATTAATGCGGTATTTTATGGTGGCAATAAAGTGGATATCGCCACAGCGACTGATAACCCATATCACCCGGTATTTATCAGTCAGAAACTGATTATGAATTACACCAAACATCAGCCTTCATAACGATTAACCTTCAAAAACAGGCAGAGGAATATGCACAGATGCAAAAAACGTTTATCAGTTCCACCCTGTGCATATTTCTCATTAGCTGTTCTTCTGCCTTTATTTCTTTCTGCCTGTGCCGGTGCAGTTCCCTCGATGCACTCTCATGAGTGCGAATTGCCTGAGGTGCGTGGCAACACCACGCTGTCCCCTCACTGCGTTTATAAAGAAGCGGTCATCATCACCAGCAGCAACACCACGTTAGATTGCCGGGGAGCGGTGCTGGAGGGGGACAATGAACGCCCTTTTGGCATACTGATCAACAGCAAGGGTAAGCCATTATCCGATGTCACCGTCCGTAACTGCAAAGTGCGACACTTCACCCGCAGCGGCATCCGTATCACTTCAGACATCGCAGCCAATAAACTCAGCCCGAACCACGAAGAGAACTACCGCCGGACACCCACACGGATCACCCTTGAGAATGTTGAAGTGAGCGGCAGCGGACGCGTAGGAATTTACTTTGACGATTACGTCACCCACTCAACGCTAAGCCACTCGATTGTCCGTGATTCGTATATGTCCGGTATCTACCTGGAACATTCCTCACGTAATAACAAAATTGTGGGTAATCAGATTATCAACAACGGCCATGAGCGTTTCGGCAAGGGGAAGCGTGAAGGATTAGCCGTCGATTCGTCAGCTTACAACCTGATTGAAGGCAACCGTTTTGAATCCAACGGGGCAGGGGGTGTGTTTCTGTATAAGAACTGCGGCGAGCATTTCAGCACTGGCAAATCCGTGATCCGCTGGCAGCACAGCGACTACAACGTTATTCGCAACAATACCTTTGTGAATGAACCCGTAGGCATCTGGCTGGCATCCCGGCAGAACCGGGACTTATCAGGATTTGATTGCGGGGATAAACCGAGGGAAGGAAGCCTTAAGTTTTATCCTGATTATGCCGATAATAATGTTGTAGGCCAAAATCAGTTTTTAAAAGTAAAAAATTTAGTTATTAATGATGGTAAGCATAATAGTTTAATGAAGTAATCAATATTGGTTATGATGAGGTGAGTTTTGTGATTGAGCTGAAGAAGATAGTTAATGGCGTCGAGATAAAATATAAAAAGAAACCCAGAAAATACGACACGCAGCACCTAGTAGTAATTTTTTCGGGTTTTGGGGGGTCTGGAGAATTTACTTATGATTTTGAAAATGCCTTACAAGATTGTCCTGCAACTGTTTTATGGATTAAAGATGATTTCATGGAGCACTGCACTTATTATATATGTCAAAATATGGATTATGCAATTGAAAATGCGGTCCATGGTTTTATACTTGATAACCTTAAAGAGTTAAATATTACTAAGGAGCAATGTACAGTTGCTGGTTTTTCGAAAGGAGGTTCTGCTGCGCTTTATTTTGGGGCGAAATTCAATATTAAAAATATTGTTTCTACAGTTCCTCAGTTTTATATTGGGTCATATGTAAAAAACAATTGGCCAGTAGTTGCAAAAAACATGATGGGTGAACTTAGTGATTCTCATGTAAATGAATTGGATACGGTTTTGCCAAAATCAATTAATGAAGATGCCTACCCCGACAAAAATATATATCTTTTGACTTCTAGAGCAGATGTTCAATATAAGTCAGAAATAGAACCTAATATTTCATTATTTGTAAAATATAAAAATTTTAATTTATTAGTCTCAACTTCAATTTTGGTAAGAGAACATAACCAAGTTACTGTTCACCACTTGCCGCTTATATTAGGTATAATTTACTCCCTGTCACAGGGAGCTGTACCTCATTATGGATATACTGAGTTAGGGGGTGATAAGTATTCAGAGCCCGTCAAACCATCAGCTATACCGTTAACTGTGCTAAAAAATATAAAAATTGAAAAGGGTAGATTCTTTCCAGAAGGTGTCTCAATACTTAGGGGCATTTCATGTGGTGAAAATAAGGACATCGTGATAAAGCTATGTCTTAAAAATACAGAAAGGGAGAAAGAGATTCATTTGGCAAAAGCACATAAGCCATATCTAACAAGATTTCTTTACGATGGTAATTTTGTAAATTATGATAAAGGTTGGTTTTGCACACCTTCGCATGCTGGATTAGAGTTGGCAGATATTGAGGCTGGCGAATATGAGATGTGGATAAATCTAACATGTAGAAATATCACTAGGAAAAATCACCTTACTATTGATGCATATCAAAATAATAAGATTTTGGCTGAGGGTGATGGTGTAAAGGTCTTTACAAAAGATAATCGTGTTTTCTTACACAAGAAATAAAGTTATCCCCTAGCTTTAAACAATTAAAGCTAGGGGGGGATGTTATAAGGTGTGCTCTTTATCAAGTTCCCAATCGGCAGCTATAGGGAATGCTTCTTTCATAAAGGTTACAACTTGATTCACTTGTATTTCAGTAACCGAGCGGTGGTCATTTAGACAGAAGACGTCACATTGATTAGCTTTAACCTTGCTAAGGAGAGTCGCTAGTTTAGATTCCAAAGCAGGATCATCGCTACTTACATACTCATATCTGATAGGAGATGAGACACTGTAGCCTTTATGATATGAATAATAAGAGGACATCAAATATAATGGGGAAATAGTGCCAGTTTCTCTAAAACGCGAACGACTTGTCTTGTCCGTCAAGTCCTTAAACTCGGATATCATTTCCTCAATTACATTTATGTTTTTTATCATAGGAGCATGTAAAGGCCAATATGAAGGCCAGTTCTTGAATTTTTTATAGAAGCATTCTGCTGTGAATAATGATAGTTGATTGGTTGGTTCGCTATCATCAAATACCTCTCCAAATACATTTGGAATTGGTTCTAAGAATAGTTTTGCAACGCTATTGGAATGTATAAAATGGCTTTTTGTTACCGGAGAACCAAAAAAATAATCATCATTAGCATAAATAAAATTCTCAGAAAGTCCTTTTATTTTATGTATCCAAGATTCTATTGCTACAGAGTTAAATACAGGAAGTACAGAGGAATCATCAAAAATATCTTTATGATCAATGATTTTAATCTTTTCATGATCGATATCTAACCAATATGGTATCTGATTATCAGTTACTATGAAGATATTTCTAACGAATTTTGCGTAATATGCAACACTCCGTAAGGAATATCGTAGTTGCTCATAGTCGACAAAACGAGTATCACTTTTTCCTTGGTTATTTCCTGAGTATAAATTTTTACTTGCCAGCCAGCGAGGATCGCTATCACTAACCCATGTGAAAACAATATCAATTGGACCATTGTATTCATCAAACATGAATGAATTCGTATCTAACATCGAATTGATATTATCGATATCTTCATTACTACGACCAAGTCGTATTGGTGCGAATGAATGTACGGTTTTGTTGATATGGGCCTTGGGAATAAATTGTATAAGGCTGTTTTTGTTCCTAGTCATAACACCAGTAGGTGTTAAGTACCATGGGTCAAATTGAATCAGAATGCTTTTATATATATATGTATCATCATGAAAATACAATTTAACGAGATCATAACGATTAGAGCCCTTTGAGATAAAAACTTTTTTTGTGAACTCTTCATGTTCTTTTATTAAATCTAGTACATTGTTTACAAAAGAGTCTTGGATTGCGATACGAATTATGTGTTGCCAAGGAACATTCACTAAGTGATAGTTTATTCCAGCTTTATCCAACAGCTTAAAGAGGACCTTCTCTTGATCGTGAGGAGTGAGGAAGTCCTCAATTAAACTTGATATTCTAACTGAGGGGTCTTTTGCAAGAATCTCTGCTTTATCATGTGATTTTTTTTTGGTGTTTGTTTTTAATATTTCTGATGGTAATACTAATTCTTGGTTTTCCCTAATCTCCGGATTAACTAAAGAAATTGCTCCAGTTTTTTTGTCTTTAAAGATTGCAGCATCTTTGAAAAATAAACGCGGAGATTTAAAGAGCTTTTTTGTTTTTCTTACCAATTTAGACATTATAAGCAACTTCCAATTCGTCAACAGATACTTCAATATCGTCAATGCCGCTCTGATCTTCATCTAAAGCGGTTGTTGTAGAGTAAGCAATTTCTAGTTTATCTAGTGAACGGGTAAGGGAGAATTTTTCATTTATGAAAGAGTCAGCATAACCGATTGAAGGATTATTAGCATAAGAAATCAATTTCTGTGAAAGAGAATTTATATTTTCATTTTCAAATAGATAGTCATCACTTCCTAATATTTCCTTGAAAGATGGAATGTCAGTTGCGATAACTCTTTTTCCTGCATTTACGGCTTCAAGAAGTACCAGGCCAAAAGACTCAAACCTTGATGGTGCAATACAAATATCTGCAACTTCAAGCGCAAACGAGGCGTCCAAAATTTTTCCAGTAAACACAACGTTTTCAGAAGCCATAGTATGTAGGCTTCTTGCTTCACTACCGTCGCCAATAACTATTAATTTATAATTTTCCAATTTTGCTTTATTGAAAGCACGGATTAGAACATCTGCTCCTTTAACTAAGTCTAACCTCCCTATATATATAATGTATTTATAGTCGTCAGTTATGTGAAACTTTCTTTTAAATAACTTTAATTTTTTGTCGTTATTATTTTCTTTATTGCAAAGAAAATTTTCTATAACAAACACTTCCCCTGTGAAATCTTTGGGTACTTCTTGTATTTGCCATTTCGCTACAGTAAATAATTTATCAGCAAAATAATATAGCGGATGATATCGAACATGCATCGACACACAGATTTTATATTTTGTAGTGAATCTTTCTCTAAGTAACTTACCTAACAAACAACCATATGGAAGATGAGCATGGAAAATATCAACTTCTGATAGTTTTTTTACAAAGAAATCATTTTTCAATAAAGTATTAATTTGGTTGTTTGGATGGGTTTCTTTTTGCTCTACCCAAAAGACATTTATTGAGGTATGAAATTTTTTTAGGATATCTTTAGTTTTAAACGCTTCGTGGCGACGAAGTATCACTGAGACTTCGTGACCTCTAATCGCTTGTTCGTTAGCAATCCCTGCAGCAATGGATTCTGAACCTGCCCATCCACCATGTGTTATTACATGCAATATATTCATATATATTATCACCTGAAATTATGGATATTTAATTCTAAATTTATCGATTATATTTATATTATTTAATCGTTAAAGTGATATTTAAGCGCAGTACTTAAGAGGAGTTGATAATTTTCAAGCGATGCTTTTTGTGTATTGAAATCATTTGCACAAAAAGAATGAGGTGAGGCATCATCCTGTTTCGCTTTTTTAAGTGCTTTAAAATAGCTTCGCGCCGCTGTTGAACGGATATTAAAGTAGTAGCAAATATCTCGTGAGGGGGCGGCCTTACCTGTAATGTAGCTTAGCCAGGGCACAAAAAATGTGGCTAAGTTGATATCCTGATTAGTCCGAAACTTGTTGGGTAAAAATCGCGTGATTTCAGGTTCGTAGGAACGCCATGCTTCTTCGAAAACACTTTTTCTAAGCGGGACGTAAGTATGAACTAATGGTGTGTCGATAAGGGATCCAAAGTCATTTTTGAAAATCTGAGAGGCCCTTTGTGATGCTGATAACGTGGGGGTATTAGTACCTCGAGCACTCATTGCCGACAGACTTTTTTGTGATAAGAATAAAGATGAAATACCATTACTTTTGAAAAAATGTCCCGCTGGTAAGGGTCTTGCAACAAATACATCATCATTGAAATAAATGAAATGTTCAGCAAGACCTGGGATCTTATGTAAATTCGCTTCTATGACATGTGAGTTAAAGGTGGGGAGGTATTTATCATCAATGATCTCTTTGTGATCAATGATTTTTATTTTATCATTTGACTCGCACCACTTTGGTTTTTGATTATCCGTGATAATAAAAATATTTCTTACCCAGGGGATATAGCGCTCAATGCTTTTAATTGAATAATGCAGTTCATCATGATTACTAAAACGCGCATCATCAGTGGCAAAATTACCTAGTGTTTCTGCGCCAACTTCAGATTTGAAACGCAAATACTTTTCTTTCCACTGCACATCTGAATCATCAACCCATGTAAATACGACATCGATGGGGAAATTAATGTGCAACAGATTTTCAATCGCAAGATCATGCCGGATCAAAATACTTTCTTCTAACTCAGGGCACTGAATTTCATTTCTGATTATCGGATATCTTTTATTGAAATAATCTCTGAAGAAAATTCCTGGGCTCTTAATGAATTTTTTGATTTTTTTCATTCGATAGAAAATCCTCAGGGGCAAAGCAATGATACATCTCTGTCAGCAATATACTGTGCGGCTACGCGCTGACAAAGGTGATGAAGGAATCTGAAAGACAAGTTCATTCAGATCCCTTCATCACTTTTATAAGTAGTAATAGCTTCATCAACCGATTCGAAGTACTTCACTTTATTATCTCTTCCAATAAACAAAGCCACATCGCAAAACTCTTTCAGTGATCCGAGGCTATGTGAAACCATCAGAAAGCTGGCTTCCTCATGTCGCGCTTTGAATAAGTCTGCGCATTTTTGTTTAAATCTGGCATCGCCGACTGCGGTGACTTCATCGACAAGATAGTAATCAAATTTAAATGCCATGCTCAGGCCAAAACCCAGACGGGATTTCATACCGGAAGAATAGGTTTTAATCGGCATATCAAAGTATTTGCCCAGTTCGGCAAACTCTTCGACAAAGGCGACTTTTTCACGTAACTGATCTGGTGTGGAATAGAGGCGGGCGACGAATTTTACATTTTCACGTCCGGTCAGGCTTCCCTGAAATCCGCCGGCCAGGCCAACCGGCCAGGAAATGGTTTTCTCCGTGTGAATTTTGCCGGAATCCGGGCGGTCAATCCCGCCGATGACGCGTAATAATGTTGATTTACCCGCGCCGTTACGGCCAATCAACGCCACGCTTTTACCTGAAGGCAGCTCAACATTGAGATCTTTAAAAACGTAATGGCGGCCTTTCGGTGTGCGGTAGGATTTTGTCAGGTTTTCGATTTTTATCATGATGTCAGCATCGCCTCTTCACGATTCCGGTAGAGGGCCAGGCCGATAAACAATACAACCAGAGTACAGGCAGCCAGATAATTCAGGCTGACGCCTTCACTGATATAACCCGGTACGACTGATTCGCGGCAAAGCTCAACCACGTGGACGATAGGGTTCCACAGCAGGTAAGGCCAGTATTCCTTCGGTATGTTATGCAAAGAAAACATAATGCAGGAAATGAAATAGAGAGGCTTAATCAAAATAGGCAGGAACTTTTCGGTCTCCGGGAATGACTTTCCGACCACCATAAATATTAAGCCCATACCGCAGGAGAACAGCACCAAAAGTATCCAGACCAGAATCAGAGTAATAAGCTTGGTGACTTCAAACTCCTCGCCCAGCAGGCCGACAATGGCCATAAGTAACACGTAAACGACCGCGTATATCAGCGCTTCCAGCATTGCTCTGGCGATAATGGTATCCACAGGGCGAACCGGGCGGTAATTAAACAAACCCTGGTTGGCTTCAATCGCGCCAATAGAACGGTTGGTAATATTGCTAAATACAAAGAAAGGGATAATGCCGTTGATCAGGAAAACCGGAAACGAAATATCCGGCATAGTGCGGTGCATCACGTAGCCAAAAATGGCCAGCATAATCAACATATGCGCCATCGGCTCCAGCGCCGCCCACAGATACCCTAACCGGTACTTACCAAAACGGGTTTTGATTTCCCTTAAAAACAGCGCTTTCACCGCCGCTTTTTGTACTTCTAAGCCACTACGTGCCATCAGATTATTCCAGTTTTTTACATTTTCCACGCTACCGCCCCTGGCTTACAGCAGCCAATGCGCTCGGAATCGGGTCGGATTGTGGGAGGCGGCACATCTTTGATGCTGCCGCAGCAGGGGAGTCACTTTTCCGTAAGTTGCATTTAGGGGGTTAATGCGGTGTCACATCCCTGTAAATTATCTTTAATTTTATTAGGTTAGGTTGGCAGGCGTTTTTCACAAAAATGCAAAGGTTGCGAAAAAATATTTCAGCAAGTTTCAGGTGTGATCGAGGTTATGTAAAATTGCTTTGAGCTATTAATTTGTATTAAATCATTCACACTGCCTATTGGTTTAAGAATTCTCTTAGGATGAAAATAAACATTAAGTTTATCAGTGGGATAATGAAACCGGTTCCAGGGGGTGAAGTTGAGAATGTAGTTGAAAATGTAACTATTTATCAGCGGGATTATTAAATGTAGATGTAAAGTTACAGGGTAAGAGGGGTTTTAAGTGCAATTCGCCAGAAGAGGATACAGGTATTTGTTATCGAAAATGAAAAGGCCAGTGACTTTCGTCACCGGCCTTTTCTTGTTAATCGCTCATTTTACCGTCGCATGATCCCGCGGTCAGAGCACATTGTTACTCAATATTTGATTCGATGAACCACAGGAATTTATCCAGGTCGCGCGATGCAGCGGTGAAAATATCTGCGGTGTCTTCATCTTCCACTTCGCCGATAGCCTTACGGGTATCGTTCGCGACAACACCATAACGTTCCGCCAGGGCTTTCAGATGTTCCTGCACGGTATGGATGTTGGTCGGGTAACTTTTCAGCGGGGTTTTATCGTTAACAACCTGCACGGTACCCAGCGCCACACCACCTAACTGCACCACACGTTCTGCGATGGTGTCCTGATGGTCAATAATCGCGGTACGGAAACCATCAAGCATTTCGTGTACGGCAATAAAGTTTGCGCCACGCATGTTCCAGTGAGCTTGTTTGGTGATCAGCGACAGATCGATGTATTCAGTCACCAGACGGTTCAGCACCTTGATAGTATTGAGTTTGACGCTTTCATCTAAATCATTGCGTGTGTAGATAAGCTCAGAAGATTTCGTTTTGACCAGTTTAGCGGTACTCATATACATATCTCCTTGTTTCATTAAAATTAATTGCTACTAATGTATTTCGTAACTGCATTCAGTATAGCAATAAATTGAAAATTTGCAGGGCGTACATTCCTATCGTTCTGATAGCGTGTGTCTTATAAGCTCTGCTGTGATTTCACTTCCAGCTTATCATGCTGATTTATAAGGTGGATAGGATTCCTCCTGAACTTCCACTTCTATTAATCTGCTAAAATAAACTAAGACTGATAATTATTTTCATTACGTGGGGAAAGATATTTTTAAATGTAAGTGACAGTGTGCGGATATATTTTTACCGGGACTTTGTTCTGGTATGGAATATGACCAGTCGGCATAACAGTTTGCCGTATTTAATATTGAAATATAACGGCGGGATAATACCCGCCGTTAATCACTGTCTGCTGTCCTTTAAAGCGCCATCGCACCGCTATACAAAACGGCACCCGTCGGTTGCCCGGTCGGCGAACCGCCGTGAGGCTCGAGGCTTATTGCCAGCGTAAAACCTGCATCCGGCATTTTCGCTGCCAGCGCCAGTTGCGTCGGTTGTTGCGTATTCAGCAAGCCGAGGGAATGCGGCTTGCCTCCCGGCGGAATGGCCCACAGTTCAAGGCTGTGATCTGCGGCGATATTCTGCGCATTGATCGGCGTCAGCAACAGGCTGCGGGTGCTTCTGTCCGCGCTGACCACCCACTGTCCGCTTTGCGTACCGGCGCTGCTGGCCAGTATCGCCACCGGCATTGGCGCTTCTGGCTGAACCAGCAGGCGGGGGATCAGCAACAATGCGGCAAGCCCGGCGGCCAGCGCCCAGCCCATATAAGCCCGCACCGGTCGTGTCGCCGGAGCCGGAAGTCTGGCCGGTTGCAGCGCAAGGTTATGCTGAATGCGTTTCCACACCGATGCAGGTGGGATGACCGGGGTTATCTGATTATCCAGTTGCGTGAAAGCTTCCTGCCAGCGTGCCACTTCGGCCGCCAGTTCAGGGTCTTCCTGCATTTTTTGCTCAAACTGAATCCGGGCCGCGCCGCGCAAGGTGCCGAGCGCATATTCAGCCGCCAGGGCGGCATGATAATGGCTTCTGCTTTTCATAGTCCTACGCAGCTCTTTAAGTGATCCAGGGCGCGACGTATCCAGCTTTTGATCGTCCCCAGAGGTTGTTGAAGATGCGATGAGACCTCACCGTGCGACAGGCCCTGATAATAGGCAAGGATCAGGCTTTGTCTTTGTTCGGCGGGCAGATGTGCGAGGCAGGTGGCCAGAATTTTGGCGTCACTGTCCTGTTGCAGCCGTTGCAAGGGGTCATCATAGTCGCTGGCATCTCCGTCATGCATTGTCTCGTCCAGTTCATCTAACTGGTTATCGCTCCCGCGCATCCAGTCGATAGCGCGGTTGCGGACAATATGGGTAAGCCAGGTCATCGGGGAACTGAGCGCCGGATTATACGAGGCAGCCCGGTTCCACGCGGTGATATAGCTGTCGTGCAACACTTCTTCTGCCCAGGCATGTCGCCGCAACATGCGTAATGCGACGGCGAATAGCCGGGGGGACGTCAGACGATATAACTGCTCAAATGCCTGACGATCGCCAACGGCCATGGCGCTCATCAGTTCGCGCTGTACTTCCGGCGCATTCTCTGGTGTTGGCTTAACGAAAAAATTGTCATGCATTCGCGCGTCCTGACTTACTGAGGTGCTGTTTCATAAGAGAAATCATGCCCTCAGTATAGCCGGTATTATTTTGGCATCAGGACGGTATCAATGACGTCGATCACACCGTTCTTCTGCTGGACGTCATAAGTACTGATGTTGGCGATATTCCCCTTGCCATCTTTGAGCTGAATATTGTGAGGTCCGTTGTTCAGGATCCACAGTGGCTGGCCGTTAACGGTTTTCAGTTCCGCCGTGCCGTTGCCTTTTTTCAGCAGTTTTTCCAAATCTTTCATTTCATATTTACCGGCCACCACGTGATACGTGAGGATGCTGGTCAGGGTGGCTTTGTTTTCTGGTTTCACCAGATTATCCACGGTACCCGCCGGTAATTTGGCAAACGCGGCGTTGGTTGGCGCAAACACGGTGAACGGGCCTTTGCCCTGCAGCGTATCCACCAGTCCTGCTGCTTTTACCGCCGCCACCAGCGTGGTGTGGTCTTTCGAATTCAGGGCATTTTCTACGATATTTTTGGACGGATACATTTCAGCGCCACCGACCATGGTGGTGCTTTGAGACATCATTGCAGCCATTGACGCGGTGCTGAGCAGCAGAGAAGCACAGATTGCGGTACGGAGTAATGTTTTCATGATGGTGTCCTTCGTCAGTTAGGAGGTGAGGTCTTGCCTCACATCTATACATACGAATGACCCTCTGCTTTTGGATGCAGGAAAAATGAAATAAATGAAAATAATTTTCAACCTGCTGATAGAAAAGAAAAAGCCACATCGGGATGATGTGGCTTTTTTATGCGATGCGGTGCAATTACTTCCCGGAAGGGGTATTTCCGGCAATATCCACCGTCTCGATTTTGGTTTTGCGCTGCAGGGTAAGTGTTGAACCGGCGGAAGCCGCGATAATCGCCGCCAGCCCGATCCACTGCGTCGCGGTCAGGAATTCACCGAGGAAGATAATGCCGGAAAGCGCGGCCATCGCCGGTTCCATGCTCATCAGCGTACCGAAGGTTTTGGCTGGCAGTTTGGTCAGCGCCATCATTTCCAGTGAATAAGGAATGGCGGAAGTGAGCAGGGCGATCAGCAAGCCGAGCGGTAAAATATCCCAACTGAAAATAGAGGTGTGTGCCTGGATTGCGCCAATCGGGAAGAAGATTAACGCCGCAATCAGTGACCCCATCGCGGCGGTGCCCGGTCCGTAACTGCTGCCAGCACGTTGTCCGGCGAGGATATAAACCGCCCAGCAGCCACCGGCGATCAGCGCAAAGCACGCACCTTTGAGGTCAACACCGCCGGCACTTTGTCCCAGGGGTAACAGGAACAGTAACCCGATTACGGCCAGCACGACCCAGATGAAATCCACCGGACGGCGTGAGGAGAACATCGCGACCGCCAGCGGGCCGGTAAATTCCAGTGCAACGGCAATGCCCAGCGGCACGGTACGCAGGGCCAGATAAAACGAATAGTTCATGCAGCCCAGCGCCAGGCCATACATCATCAGTGCACGCAAATTACCGCCGCGCATTTTCAGGCGCCACGGACGAAAATAGAGCAGCAACAGAATAGAGCCGATACCAAGACGCAGAGCCGTGACACCCTGCGGGCCGACCACCGGGAAAAGCGTTTTTGCCAGCGACGCGCCGCCTTGTAATGACAACATGGCGATCAGTAGCAACAGAATCGCCACCAGCGGTGAGGTTTTTTTCGGTAACGCAGGGACGGGCGGGCTGTTGTTATGCGTCGCTGCCTGCAGAGCGATCTGCGGATCCTGCGGCTGATTTTGTCCTGACTGTGTCATCCATTGCGCCTTTTGAGGTGATCCCATGAATCCGGAAACTTCAGATTTATAGTTTTGAAAAGAAAGGTAAAGCGCTGTCAGTGTAGAGGGAAAAGTGGCGAGAAAAAATCCTCACGAAAAAGTTTTTTTCGGAACGTGTTTGTTAAAAAACTTCCTAAAATAGTTTGTTTTTTGAGCAAATTTTTAGGAATTATCTGCTAATCTCAAAAAGTTCAATAAGTTTACCTTATAGTTTGTGTGACTAAAATCCCAATAAAATTAAATGGATAGCGTGTGCTGGAAACTTCCTGTTACACCATATGATGCTTTGGACATCTTAATTGAGGCAGAGTTTCACACTAGTTTTTGTTATATTTTCAAACGTGAAGGTTACTTTGGTTTCTCTTTTTGAGGTGGTTTATGAAAAAAATTGCATGTCTTTCCGCATTAGCTTGCGTAGTTGCACTGGGCGTTTCTTCAAGCGCTTTCGCTGACACCAGCACCGTAACTGCTGGCTACGCTCAGGGTGACGCACAAGGCGTTGCTAACAAAGCAAACGGCTTCAACTTAAAATACCGCTGGGAACAAGATAGCAACCCACTGGGCGCTATCGGTTCTTTCACTTACATCGAAGATGACAGCTCTCCTGCATCTGGCGACTACCGTAAAGCACAATACTACGGTCTGACTGCGGGTCCTGCTTACCGTCTGGCTGACTGGGTTTCCATCTACGGTGTTGTGGGTGTTGGCTACGGCAAATTCCAGTACAACGAAGCGGCAGCATCTACTGCTAACCGTGAAAAAAATGACACCAGCGATTACGGTTTCTCTTACGGTGCTGGTCTGCAGTTCAACCCAATCCAGAACGTTGCTCTGGACGTGTCTTACGAACAGTCCCGCATCCGCAGTGTTGATGTTGGTACCTGGATCGCAGGCGTGGGTTACAGCTTCTAATTCTTCGCCGCAGCGTAACGCTTTGCCGTTACCCTCCCGCGAAAACAAAAACCGCTCAGCTGAGCGGTTTTTTTATGCCTGTCAGATCCCGCTGAACCAGTTATAACCCTGATCTTCCCAGTAGCCGCCGGGATATTCATTGGTGACGAAAATCGCGCCAATATGTTTGGCGTTTTTAAAGCCGAGTTTGGTTGGCATCCGCAGGCGTAACGGGTAACCAAAATCGGGGGGTAAGGGTTTGCCGCCAAAATCCAGAGCCAGAATGGTTTGCGGATGCAGTGCCGTCGCCATATCAATACTGGAATAATAGCGGTCGTCACATTTGAATCCGACATATTTGGCTGTCAGATCCGCGCCGACGTGTTGCAGAAACGTTTTCAGCGGTACGCCTTTCCACTGGCCGATGGCGCTCCAGCCCTCAATGCATATCAGCCGGGTGATCTGGCTTTCCTGCGGCAGGCGCTGCAATTGTTCCAGTGTCCACGGCGCTTTCTTTTGCACCAAACCGGAGACTTCCAGCCGGTAATTGGGGATGTCGATTTCCGGCACGTTGTATTCGGGGTAATACGCATTGAAACGAAACGGTGTGGTGATTTGATCGGCGCGATAGGTTTGCGCCAGTTTCTGGCCGCTGAACAGCCAGCTTTGTACCCGGTCGTTCCAGCGGGACATCGCCCACAGCACTTTATCGACCTGATCGCCGTCCTGCAGATTACAGCCGGTAAGCATCGAAACCGCGCCCAGCGTAAGGCCGGAGCGCAATAACATACGGCGTTGAATATTAACCAGTTGCTTGCGCTGATCGGGTTCAAGAATAATTTTTGGCCGCTGTGTTTTATCACTCATCGGCTCGGTCCTCCGTGCTAATTTTTTTGCCGCCGGTCAGCATCGCCACGAAGGTTTTCGGCACCAGCAGAACCATCAGTACGTGAATAATGACGAACAGCAGTACGCCGCTCATCGCAAAGAAATGCACATAACGGGCGATATCAAAACCGCCAAACAACCAGACCAGACCGCTGAACTGCGCGGGTTTCCAGATCGACAAACCCGACAGCACCAGCAGCGCGCCCAGCAACAGAACACCGCTGTACATCAGTTTTTGCACCGCGTTGTACTGACCCAGCTTGTGCGGGAGTTTGAATGTCAGTGCGCGAACGCTATCGCGCCAGACCGTACGGGGCGAAAAGGGGAAAAAGTCGCGTCTGAAATGACCGCTGAAAATCCCCCACAGCAGATAGAACAGGGCATTGGCCGCCAGCAGCCACATTACCGCCAGATGCCAGGCAATATTGCCACCCAGCCAGCCGCCGAGGGTGGTGTTCTGCGGGAAAGTGAAAGCGAAAAGCGGGTCGGCGTTATAAATCCCCCAGCCGCTCATCACCATGCCGATCATTGCCAGCAGATTGATCCAATGACAAATGCGAACCGGCCAGGAA
This sequence comes from Rahnella aceris, assembly GCF_011684115.1. NCBI lineage: Bacteria > Pseudomonadati > Pseudomonadota > Gammaproteobacteria > Enterobacterales > Yersiniaceae > Rahnella > Rahnella aceris. Next base: position 542,002 of record NZ_JAADJV010000001.1, read on the forward strand.
TGAATCCGGCGCTTCCGGGGCGATGAGAGCTGAGGTTTCACGCTTAATCTCCTGTTGTTCGGCCGGATTACATCGGCGGCGCGATGCCGTCTTTACCGGCAGCAATACCACGGGCAACCAGTGCACCTTTGTCATCTTTCATGGCAAACAATACGATTTTAGTGCCCGGTTTCAGCAGGCTGCGGTCGCCCGGCGCCAGCAGAACAACCGGTACATCGTCAGGCACAATGACCGTTTTCTCGGCATCGTGATATTTCACGGTCAGGGTGCGGCCATTGCTGTTCACCAGCTTGCCGACGGTGCCGTTGGTCATGGTATTGATTTTGCCATCGGCGGATTCAAACGGATTGAAGCCTTCACCGCTGCCGCGCAGGCTGGGTGCGAATACGTGCACTTCCAGTGCTTTCAGCGTGCCATTAGCCTGCGGAACGGCGGCCGTCCCGATGAAGCTGTCCGCTTTGATATCGCTGATCTGCCCTTTGGTGACGGCATTGATCTTGGTCTGGTCGGTCAGCTTAACGTCGAGTTTTTCGCCCTGACGTGTGGTGATTTGTACCGATGAGTCATTAACTGAGTCAATGGTTCCGCGTGTAGGTTTAATCACATTATCGGCGGCAAATGCCGATGTCATCCCGCTGCACATCAGCAGGGAACCCAGTAACAGACCAGCGAGACGTGTTGGTGCATTCATGATTAATTCTCCATTTTCCAGCGTTTTTTCATTCTGTTAGATGAATCACTGAACCTGCCAGTGATGAATAACTTTCTTAAGAGTGGACGATAAACCGGTATTGGCTGATGACAAATTGATGACAAAATTGTCATCAAAGGTGTCTGACGAAACTGATAAACTTTCGGGTGAATCATTCTCTAGGTGAATGGTCATGCGGCGCTGAGGGCCTGAATGCGAATACTGGTGATTGAAGACGATGTCAGTACAGGCGATTACCTGAAAAAAGGGCTGACAGAAGCAGGTTACAGCGTAGATCTGGCGCGCAACGGTGCCGACGGCCTGTTTCTGGCGCTGGAAGAGGGGTACGACGCGGTGATCCTCGACGTCATGCTGCCGGGGCTGAACGGCTGGCAGGTGATGGAAGTCCTGCGCAAAAAAAGCGACGTGCCGGTACTGTTTCTCACCGCCCGCGATGAAGTACAGGATCGCATTCACGGGCTGGAGCTGGGGGCTGACGACTATCTCATCAAACCGTTCTCCTTCACCGAACTGGTGTTGCGTATCCGCACCTTGCTGCGCCGCCCGGCCGCCCGTGAGCCGGATGCGTATTCGGTGGCGGATCTGAATCTTGATGTGCTGCGCCGCCGCGTGACCCGTCAGGATCAGACCATCGCACTGACCAATAAGGAATTCATGTTGCTGCAGTTGCTGATGCGCCGCGAGGGTGAGGTTCTGTCGCGCACCATGATCGCCTCGCAGGTCTGGGACATGAATTTCGACAGTGATACCAATGTAGTGGATGTCGCCATTAAGCGCCTGCGTGCCAAGGTTGACCGCAGCTTTGAGGTGAAACTGATCCATACCGTGCGTGGCATTGGTTACGTGTGCGAAGTGCGACATGAGTGATCGTCAATTGACTCACCTCCCGAAACGCGCCATGTCGCTGACGCTTCGCGCCACCTTACTTTTCGCGCTGATCGCCTCGATGGTGGTCAGTGCCGTCGGTTTCTACCTCTATTACTCGATGGATAAAGAACTGGTACGCCGCGCGGATTACCAGGTCAGCGGGCGTGTGCAGTATTTCCGTCATCTGCTTGCCAACGAATTCCCGCTGTCGCAACTCAGCCGTAATCCCGGCCTGTTTGAAAATATGCTTGGCAATGAGCGCGATATCCTGACGTTTCGTCTGTCCGGTGAGAAGCTATTGATCAACGTCAATCCGTCGCGGCTGGCATTGCCCCCGGTAGCGGCGGTGCCTGACGGCCAGCCGCTGACGCTGAATACGGTGCATCATCTCACCGCCGCCGATGGTACGCCGGTACGCTTTGCCCGTGCGGCGGTACAGATTCAGGACGGGCGGACAGTTGAAATCACCGGCGCGCATTTCATGACCGAGGAGTCGCGTCTGTTGCAGACTTTCCGCTGGGAAATTATTGGCGCGGTGTTATTCGCTTATTTGCTGATTGCCGCACTGGGTTATCTGGTGATCCGCCGCGGATTGCGGCCGCTGCGCAATATGGCGCATGAAGCGGCGCAGATCCATCCGGCCAGTCTGTCTACGCGTTTGTCTTCGGAAAATGCGCCGCAGGAATTGCAGCAATTAATTTATTCTTTCAATGACATGCTGGACCGGCTCGCCGAGGGGTATCAGCGGCTGACGCAATTTTCCGCCGATCTGGCGCATGAAATCCGCACCCCGGTGGGGGCACTGATGGGGCATTGTCAGGTGGCGTTATATCAGCCCCGGACGGTGGAAGAATACGAAACGCTGCTGGCGAACAATATAGAAGAGCTGGAACGCATTTCACGTATGGTGGAAAACATTCTGTTCCTGGCGCGTGCTTCCGATGCGCGCTCGGTTCTGACCATCACCAGTATTGATGTTTCATCTGAAATTACCCGTATCCAGGAATATTTCGAAGGGCTGGCCGAAGAGCGTGAAATGACGCTTCACGGGCAAGGTGAGGGAACCTTGCATGCGGATGCGATCCTTTTCCAGCGCGCGCTGAGTAATCTGGTCGCTAATGCGGTGCGTTATGGCCGCGAGGGAAGTGCCATCGTGCTGCGCGCCGAACCCCATGCAAAAGGCATGAATATCCGGGTGATCAGTCAGGGTGAGCCTGTTCCGCCGGAAAAACTCGGAAAACTTTTCGACCGCTTCTATCGCGCGGATGCTTCACGTAGCGAAGGTGGCAGTTCCAGCGGCCTTGGATTGTCGATTGTTCAGGCCATTATGGCCCTGCATCAGGGAAGTGTCAGCGTAACCAGTTCCGCACAGGGAGAAACGTGTTTTACCCTTTATTTTCCCGTATCCGACCGCAAGCTTTCTCAATAGTTTCTCAATGAAAGGGAAAAATTGCGTAAAAAAAGCCGGAATATATCTTTTTCATGTAATTGAAATAAAAAGGATTCGTTAATTTTGTTACATTATCACATTGGAAGTCACCATTCAGTTTGAACGAAAATGCTCAGCCCGGAGTCTATATGTCCTAAGGAGTGGGTTCCAACCTCCGGTATGAGCGGTTAGTACAACGCAGCCAGACTCACAAAAGAGCCAGTTATTGCCAATGCATAAAATTCGTACACTTTCGCAACAGAGCATTTCTTTGTTCGTTGCACTTTACCTGGGGCTTCTGCTAAACCTTCCGATTTTCATCCGTCGTTATCAGCAACTGCATTATGACAATGCCTTGTCGATTGCTGTCGAAATGGTTGCCTGTTTTGCCCTGGTCTATTTCCTTTGTATGTTGCTGTCGTATACCGGAAAAACCGTTTTCCGTGTCCTGATGACCGCTATCGTGATTTCCTCTGCCGCCGCCAGTTACTACATGATCCTGTTTAACGTTGATATCGGCTACGGAATTTTAGCGGCAGCGCTGGCGTCTGATTCCATTGATTTATCCAAAGAATCTATCGGAACACATTTCATCGCCTGGACCGTGCTGGTGAGTTTGTTGCCGGTACTGTTGCTGTGGCTGAGCAAAATGCCGGGTGCGGCTCTCAAACAAACGACTTTTAAAAGACTGGCGGTCAGAACCCTGCTGCTTGCGGTCTCCGGCCTGCTTTGTTACATGCCGCTGCAACTGATGGGCAAAGTGCAGGATCGCCATGACATCGTAAACAACCGCATGATGGCGAGTTATGGCGGTGTGGTTGCCGGCACGTATTCGCCGTCAAACTGGCTTTCGGCGCTGGGTTTGTATACTTACAGCAGTTACAGCCAGGCGGAAGACACCAAAAATCTGTACGATCCGGCCAAACATTTCACGTATACCGCACCGGCAGATGCCAAAGATATGTACGTGGTGTTTGTGATCGGCGAGAGCGCCCGCCGCGACCATATGGGGCTGTACGGCTACGACCGTGACAACACGCCAAATCTCGACAAAGAGAAAAATTTGGTCGCCCTGCAGGGCTATTCCTGTGATACCGCCACCAAGCTTTCCTTGCGCTGTATGTTTGTCCGCGAAGGCGGGGCATCTGAAGAGCCACAGCGTACGCTGAAAGAAATGAACGTCTTTTCCGTGCTGAAAAGTAATGGCTGGAGTTCAGAGTTATATTCCATGCAGAGTGAAGCCTGGTTCTATAACAAAACCCGTGCGGATGATTATTCGCTGCGTGAAAACATCGCGTCCGAAAAGCGCAACGCCGGTAAGCCGGTGGATGACATGCTGCTCATCGATGAAATGAAAGACTCGATGAATAACCATCCTAAAGGTAAGCATCTGATTATCCTGCATACCAAGGGTTCTCATTATCTGTATTCAGACCGTTATCCGCGTTCTTTCGCTAAATATAAGCCGGAATGTATGGGCATCGATGATTCCTGTTCCACCGGGGAAATGATTAACGCTTACGATAATTCACTGCTGTATACCGATTACTTCCTGTCGCAGGTCTTTGACCAGTTACGCGATAAGAATGCGATCGTGTTCTACGCCTCCGATCACGGTGAGTCGATTTCGAAAAGCATGCATTTCCACGGTACACCGCGTGATCATGCGCCAGCCGAGCAACGTACGGTGCCGATCATGGTCTGGGCGTCGGACAAATTCCTGGCGAATGATCAGAACAAGGCCAGTTTCCAACAACTGCAAAAAATGGCTGCCGAGAAGAAACCGGCGTTCCATGAAAAACTGTATGACACCATTCTGGGCTGTATCGGTTATACCTCGCCAAATGGCGGGATTGTCGAGCAGCACAACTGGTGCCATGTGCCTGATCAGGCAGCCGCCACAAAATAATCTTTGCTGAATCTGCCGCCTTTTTCTGATGATGGGAGAAGGCGGCGACATATCCCTCTTTTTCAGTCACAATCGGTTAACAACAAAATACCCGTCATATTGAGGGTATTATTTTTGCTTTTTTATCAGGGCCGATAACCGATGCAAGCATTACGAATAACCATTTGCGTACTGACGGTCATTATGACCCTGCTGACGCTTCTTCCTGTGTCGCGCAATCAGCGCTGGTGGGTGCGTGTCTGGGATTTTCCGCGTTTACAGATGGCCTCGCTGTGCCTGTTTTTTCTGCTGACTGAACTGGCGATCATGCCGTTCGGTGATGCGATCACCACCACGGTGATCATCCTGACCGTTGCCTGCATGGCGTATCAGAGTTGGTGGATTTTGCCTTATACCCGCCTGTATCCGGTACAGGTGAAGAAAACGGTGCCCAACGGCCATTCGCGTATCAAGATCATGAACAGCAATGTGCTGACCACTAACCGTGAGCCGGAAAAATTACTCGCGCAGGTCAGGCATTATCAACCGGATATTCTGGTGCTGCTGGAAACCGATCAGTGGTGGGAAGATCAGATGGCAGAACTGGATGCCGATTATCCGCACAGCCTGCGCTGTCCGCTGGAAAATCTGTACGGTATGCATGTGTATTCGCGCCTGCCGATGCAGGCGGCGAAGATTCAGTATCTGGTGGCTGATGATATTCCTTCTATGCATTTTCGCGCTGAACTGCCGTCCGGCGAGCAGGTGATTTTGCACTGTCTGCACCCGATGCCGCCCAGCCCGACAGAAGCGGATGAATCCACCAGTCGTGACGGGGAACTGGTTGCTGTCGGACACACGGCCGCGAAAGCGCGTTACCCGACCATTGTCACCGGCGACCTGAATGACGTGGCCTGGTCGCGCACCACGCGGCTGTTCATGAAAATCAGTGGCCTGCTGGATCCTCGCCGCGGTCGTGGCATGTACAACACCTTCCATGCCAGTTATCCGTTCCTGCGCTGGCCGCTGGATCACGTTTTCCACAGCAAAGATTTCACCCTGATTGATCTGAAACGTCTTGATTTTATGGGTTCAGATCACTTCCCGATCCTGGTGGAACTGGCGCTGACGCCTTCTCAGGGTATCGATCAGGAATCATTGGAAATCGACAATGAAGACATTGAGGAAGCGGAAGAAAAACTGTCCGGTGCCGGGGTGAAAAGCAGTGATGTGCACAAGGCTGACAAGCTTAACCAGCCGGTTTACGGACGTTAATCATGAGCAGTGAACGTGAGCGTTTGCCGCTGGCTGAAGACTTACAGGTCTTCCTGGCGGTAGTGAATAAGCAAAGTTTTGCCGCTGCCGCTATCGAACTGGGGCAGTCACCGGCGTATGTCAGCAAGCGTATTCAGATCCTCGAAGAGTCGCTCAACTGTCGTTTGCTGCACAGGTCAACAAAGGGTGTGCGGCTGACAGAAGACGGCGAGCGCACGCAGCGATGGGCGTTACAAATTCTCGATACCTTTGATCAGTTCATCGGTGACCTGTCAGATTCGCGCAGTGAAGCGCGTGGCAACGTGCATATTTGCAGCTCGTTTGGTTTCGGACGTTGCCATGTGGCTCCGGCGATAGCGGAACTGGCGGCACGTTATCCGCAACTCAATCTGCGCCTTGATCTTTTCGACCGCGTGGTGGATTTGGTCGCGGAAGGTATTGATCTGGAAATTCTGGTCGGCGATGACGTACCTGAGCAGTACATCGGCAAAAAACTGGCGCAGCACCAGCGGATCCTCTGCGCATCAAAGGAATATCTGGCTGCTCACGGCACGCCTGACTCACCGCAAGCGCTGGCGCAGCATCAGTGTCTGGTGATCAAAGAGCGCGACAATCCTTTTGGCATCTGGTCGCTTACGGGAGAAGGCAAGGAACACCGCGTCAGGGTGAAAGGGGCGCTCTCATCGAACAGTGGCGAAGTGGTATTACAGTGGGCGCTGAAACACCATGGCATCATTTTGCGTTCACAGTGGGATGTTCAGCCTTATCTTTCCCGTGGTGAACTGGTGCGGGTGCTGCCGCAATATTCCCAACCCGCCAGCGTCTGGGCAGTTTATCCCACGCGGCTGGCGGATTCGGCAAAATTGCGGGTCTGTGTTGAGTTTCTGCAACAGCGATTCAGCCAGTTACCGGGCTGACGCTTATTACGCCAGCCACGGATTGCGCTGCAAATGCGCCTGCTGAAACTGACTGATTTCATCGCGAAATTGCAGTGTTGTACCGATGGCATCCAGCCCGTTAAGTAGCGCAATCTTACTCAGTTCATCGATAGCAAAATCAATCCGTTCACCATTTTGCAGGATGATTTTTTGCGCGGATAAATCGACAGTCATTTCATTTTTATCGCCATGGATCACCGCCTGCGCCATTTGCAACCACTGCGCGGGATCCAGTTGCACTGTAAGCACGCCGTTGCGCTGACAGTTATCGAAGAAAATTCCCGCGAACGTGGTGCCGATCAGCGCCCGGATACCGAGCTGTTTCAGCCCCCATACCGCATGTTCACGGCTGGAACCGCAGCCAAAATTCGGACCGACCAGCAGGAATTTCGTCCCCTGCCATTGGGGCTGATTGAGGATAAACGCCGGATCGGGCGAGCCGTCCGCCAGAAAACGCAGATCGAAAAACACCCCGCGATCTAAACCGTTGCGGTCGATGCCTTTGAGAAACTGTTTTGGCATGATCACATCGGTGTCCACATTCGCCGCAGGCAACGGCGCGGCAATACCGGTCAGTGTAGTAAATGCTTCCATGATGACTCCTTACAGGTCACGGACATCGGTCAGATGGCCACAAATAGCCGCTGCCGCAACCATCGCCGGGCTCATCAGATGGGTGCGTGCGCCCGCACCCTGACGGCCTTCAAAATTACGGTTGGTGCTGGATGCACAGCGGTCGCTGGGCGACAGCACGTCGTCGTTCATTGCCAGACACATTGAGCAACCCGATTGTCGCCATTCGAAACCGGCCTGGATAAATATCTCCGCCAGACCTTCCTGCTCAGCCTGTGCCCGAACCTGACTGGAGCCTGGAACAATTATCGCCCGCACTGTGGCGGCGACGCTTTTACCGCGCACGACGTCTGCCGCTGCCCGTAAATCTTCAATACGCGCGTTGGTGCACGAGCCGATAAACGCGTGGCTGACAGGAATGCTGTTAAGCGACTGACCGGCACGCAATCCCATATAGCGGAGTGCACGTTGCAGATCCTGGCGGCGTGAGGCATCCGGTTCGGCTTGCGGATCAGGCACCTGACCGTTTATCGCCAGTGCCTGATCGGGGCTGGTCCCCCAGCTGACCATCGGCGCGATCTCTTCCGCACACAGTGTCACTTCACGATCAAAAACGGCATCCGGATCACTGCGTAATTCGCGCCAGACCTCCACGGCATCCCGCCACTGCTGGCCTTTTGGCGCGCGTGGTTTGTCTTGCAGATAGGCAAACACTTTATCGTCGGGTGCCATGAACGCGCCACGCGCACCGGCTTCCACGGCCATATTACAAATGGTCATACGACCTTCAACGCTCAGCATGTCGATACCCGGTCCGCAGAATTCGATGGCATAACCGGTCGCGCCCGCCGCCCCGATTTTTGCCACCAGCGCCATCACCAGGTCTTTGGCCGTGATACCTGTCGCCAGTGTGCCAGTGACGGTAACCCGCATGGTTTTCAGGCGCTTATACACCAGTGTTTGCGTCGCCAGAAGATGTTCAATTTCCGAGGTGCCGATACCAAAACCAAACGCCCCTAATGCGCCGTATGTGGTGGTGTGGCTGTCTCCGGCGGCAATGACCATACCGGGCAGGATAAAGCCCTGTTCCGGTGCAACAACATGTTCGATCCCCTGACGTTTATCGAGAATATCGAACAACTCAATGCCAAATTCGGCGCAGTTCTCAGCCAGATATGACACCTGACGCGCGCCACCGGCATCCGGCATCTGACGGGTGCGTAGCGGTGCCGTCGGGTTGACGTGATCGACTACCGCCAGTGAGGTTTCCGGCCGCCATACGCGACGGCTGGCTTCACGCAAACCGCTAAACGCCTGCGGGCTGGTGTACTCGTTAATCACCTGCCGGTCGATGTAAAGCAACACGTGGCCCTTGTCATCCAGCGTACGAACGCTGTGGCTGTCGATGTGTTTTTCATACAGCGTTTTTGGCTTCATTTCATTGCCCTGATAAACGTAACGGATAATGCCAGCGTCGCAACTTCACGCTTATCGGGCAACGGCCTGAGTGTGATGAGTCAAAACACAGATCGTGAATCAGCGATCTTCACTTGTGGCCTTGTTGCCAACCGGCGAGCGACTAAGATGGGTAAAAAAGGAGAAAACCCATGTTTGAACATTTTACCCAAGGCCGGATGGTGGTCAGCGGAACGGACATTGCTTACCGGATTGCCGGACAGGGCGAACCGCTGTTATTGCTGCACGGACACCCGCAGACGCAGGCGATCTGGCATAAAGTCGCACCCTACCTCACTTCTCAGTTCACCGTGGTGCTTGCCGATTTACGCGGTTACGGTGACAGCGGTAAACCCGAGCCGGACGCGGATCACCTGCGGTACAGCAAGCGCGAAATGGCGCAGGATCAGCTCGAACTGATGGCCGCGCTCGGTTTCAGCCAGTTCAGTGTGATCGCGCATGACCGGGGTGCCCGCGTGGCGCACCGGCTGGCGCTTGATCACCCGCAGGCAGTGAAACGGATGGTGCTGATGGATATTGCGCCGACGCTTTCCATGTATCAGCAAACCAGTGAAGCTTTTGCGCGCGCTTACTGGCACTGGTTTTTCCTCATCCGCCCGGCACCGCTACCGGAAACACTGATCAAGGCTGATCCTGATCTTTACCTGCGCAGCGTAATGGGCAGCCGCAGCGCCGGTATGCAACCTTTCACCGACGAAGCTTACGCAGATTATTTGCGTTGTCTGCAACTTGATGGAACGGCGCGCGGGATTTGCGAGGATTACCGGGCTTCCGCTGCTGTTGACCTGCAACACGATCAGACTGACGTGAATGCATCTCGCAAAGTGCGGTGTCCGCTGTTGATCCTGTGGGGCGAAAAGGGCATTGTCGGCACCTGTTTTACGCCGCTGGAGGAATGGGCAAAGGTGGCGGAAGACGTTCAGGGCGAGGCGTTGCCGTGCGGGCATTATCTTGCTGAAGAACAACCGGAATTATTGCTGGAGAAAGTGCTGCCGTTTCTTCGCTGAGAGGGGGAAGCCTATAAAAAAACCCGCATGGCGCGGGTTTTTTGTGGGCACGTATCAGACTGGCTGTTCGGGGAAGGTGAGGGTGTTGCCCGGCGCTTCACGGTTGATATGCAGGAAGTTCAGATGACGTTCGTACTGATCCAGAATGTCATTGATCACCTGATGTTTGGTGAAGTCCATCAGGTCATTACCCTGAGTCCCTTCAAGAAGGAAGGTTTCCAGACGGTAATAATGCGATTTACCGGCGCGTGCGCGATAGGTAAAGGCAGGAACCGCATAACGTACCGGCCAGATCTGATAGACAAAGTTTTGCTCTTCGCCCAACGCGACCTGCAATTCCAGCGGCCCGATTTTCTCGTCTTCCTGTGGCGCGTGCTCGTTAAAGGTCACTTTTGCCCCGCGTAGTTCCAGTTCCTGGGCCACTTCCTGCATCGCAGGGCGGCAAACAGTGTCCATCATTTTCTGAGTATGGCGTGTGCCCGGATAATTCATGACCCGCGACAGACGCTGTTTCCAGTTCAGCGCCGCGTCGCTGGTGGCAGGCAGCGGAGCCAGAGTCTGCTGGGTGCTGGCGCGGCGGTAATCTTCCAGACGCAGTGATTTATACAATCCGGCCATGATGAAGAAAATCACAAAGCTGAACGGCAGACCCATAATTACCGTGGTGTTTTGCAGTGCAGAAACGCCGTCGGTCATCAGCATACCCAGTGTCAGTACGCCGATGGTGACCGACCAGAAAATCCGCAGCCAGTTTGGCGCATCGTTATTGATGTCTGCCAGTTTTGAGGTGAAGTTACCCAACACCAGCGAGCCGGAATCCGCCGAGGTGACATAAAACAGCAGGCCGGTAATCGTCGCGACGGACGCGCTCAGCGTAAAGCCGGGATACTGTGCCAGCAGGCTGTAAACGCCGCGTTCAGGGTGTGAGATCACTTCGTTAGCGAAATCCAGATTGCCATGCAGGATCTGGTACAGCGCACTGTTACCGAAAATTGACAGCCACAGCAGGGTGAAGACGAACGGAATAATCAGGGTGCCGAACACGAACTGACGGATGGTACGACCGCGTGAAATACGCGCCAGGAACAGGCCGACAAACGGCGACCACGCTACCCACCACGCCCAGAAGAACAGGGTCCAGCTGTTCATCCATTCGGTCGGGCGGTCAAAGGCAAAGGTATTGAGCGTCATGCCCATAAAGCGATTGATGTAATCGCCAATATTGAGCACCAGCGCATTGAGCAGGAATTCGGTATTGCCGAAGAACAGCAGGAACAGAATCAGCCCCAGCGCCAGCAGTACGTTGAGTTCCGACAGAATACGGATACCTTTGTTAACGCCGGAGGTCACCGACACCGTCGCCATAATCACAGAAAGCAGGATCAGCGCGGCCTGAACGGTCAGGTTTTCCGGAATATGGAACAGCACTTTCAGGCCGTAGTTAAGCTGCACCACACCAATGCCGAGCGTGGTGGCGATACCAAAAATAGTCCCGACCACGGCAGCGATATCCACGCTATGACCGATCGGGCCGTTAATGCGCTTACCAAAAATCGGGTACAGCGCCGAACGGATGGTCAGCGGCAGGTTATAGCGGTAGCTGAAATAGCCCAGTGCAATGCCCATCAGCGCGTACATCGCCCAGCCGGTCAGGCCGTAGTGGAACAGCGTCCAGGTCATGGCCTGCCGCGCGGCTTCCAGCGTTTGCCCGTTGCCTTCCGGTGGCAACATGTATTGTGTCACCGGTTCGGCGACCGAGAAGAACATCAGGTCGATGCCGATCCCGGCAGCAAACAGCATTGCAGCCCAGCTCATCATGCTGAATTCGGGTTTGGATTGTTCAGGGCCCAGTTTGATCGAACCAAAACGTGAACAGGCTATGAACACTACAAACACGATGTACAGCGTAGCCGCCAGCATGTAATACCAGCCGAAGGTGGCGGACACCCAGTTAAGGGTCAGGCTGATCCATTTTCCTGATAAATCGGTGAAGAAAATGGTCATTAATGTGAAGGCTAAAATCAGCCCGGCGGAGGTGAAGAACACAACCTTGTTCAGCTGGTCGCGAGGTTTTTCGCTTTTTCTCTCTGTCGTATCGGCAATCGCCATCTTTTCCCCTGTTATGTCAATTAATCGCTATTTTTCAATAAATTGGATTCATTTAAATCTCAAAATTCATACAAATTACTAACGTATTGGTAATAAAATATATGCATTTTTAATTGAACGTTCAATCAAAAAAAAGTTAAATAGGAGGAGTGAGAGCGTTTTAACAAGGCTGAGCGGGAGCGTAAAAAGGGTTTTTTAAGCGCATTGCAACCCGCTCATTTTCAGGAGCCGGAACCATGCCCAAAGTAGGAATGCAGCCCATCAGACGGCAGCAATTAATTGAGGCAACGCTGGCTGCGGTGAACGAAGTCGGTATGCACGATGCTTCGATTTCGCAAATTGCCCGACGCGCTGGCGTCTCCAACGGCATCATCAGTCACTACTTTCGTGACAAGAACGGGCTGCTGGAAGCCACTATGCGTTATTTGCTCAGTCATCTGGGAGAAGGTGTGCAGTTGCGCTTATCACAGATGACGGATACCGCACCGACGGCGCGGCTGCATGCGATTGCAGAAGCCAATTTTGACGACAGTCAGACTAACAGCGCGGCGATGAAAACCTGGCTGGCCTTCTGGGCGAGCAGCATGCATCACCCGCAGTTGTACCGGCTGCAACAGGTTAACAGCCGCCGGCTCTATTCCAATTTATGTTCTGAATTCAGACGTTTTCTGCCTAAAAACGAGGCGCGTCTCGCAGCGCAAAGCACGGCGGCATTGATTGATGGCCTGTGGCTGCGCGGCGCACTCAGCGGTAAAGCGTTTAACCGCGACGAGGCGATGCAGATAACACATCGCCATATTGAATCGCAGTTCGCACCGCGCGTTGTCGGGCAGTAAACGGCGCAGAAAATTTTCAGACCGCACAGACCGAGGAGAGATGTATGTCCCGCTACGGCAAGCAAAAACTTTATATCAACGGGCGTTTTCAGGACAGCACCGGTGATGAAACCTTCGACGCCGTTAATCCGGCCAACGGCGAAGTGATTGCCACGGTGCAATCCGCCACACATGCAGATGTCGATCTGGCGGTGAAATCCGCGCAGAAAGGCCAGAAAGTCTGGGCCGCGATGACCGCCATGAGCCGCGCCCGTATTCTGCGCCGCGCGGTGGATATTCTGCGTGAGCGCAACGACGAACTGGCCGCCATTGAAACGGCAGACACCGGTAAACCGCTGTCTGAAACGCTGGCCGTGGATATCGTCACCGGCGCGGATGTGCTGGAGTACTACGCCGGGTTAATCCCGGCGATTGAAGGCCAGCAAATTCCGCTGCGTGATTCTTCTTTCGTTTATACCCGCCGCGAGCCGCTGGGTGTGGTCGCCGGTATCGGCGCGTGGAACTATCCGATTCAGATTGCCTTGTGGAAATCTGCTCCTGCGCTGGCGGCCGGTAATGCGATGGTGTTCAAACCGAGTGAAAACACGTCGCTGACTGCCCTGAAACTGGCAGAAATCTACACCCAAGCCGGTGTGCCGGACGGCGTTTTCAGCGTGGTGACGGGCGCGGCCAGCGTCGGTCAGGCGTTAACCGATCATCCGGATATCGCCAAAGTCTCCTTCACTGGCGGTATCAAAACCGGCAAGAAAGTTATGGCCAGCGCCTCGGCCTCGACGCTGAAAGAAGTCACTATGGAACTGGGCGGTAAATCGCCATTGATTATTTTTGATGATGCCGATCTTGATAAAGCCGCCGACATCGCGATGATGGCGAATTTCTACAGCGCCGGACAGGTGTGCACCAACGGCACCCGGGTGTTTATCCCCAAAGCATTGCATAAAGCGTTCGAAGCCAAAGTGCTGGAACGGGTGAAACGCATTCGCTCAGGCGATCCGACAGATGAAAATGTCAACTTCGGCCCGCTGGTCAGCTTCGCGCACATGGAATCCGTGCTGCGTTACATCGAAAGCGGCAAACGTGAAGGCGCGACCTTGCTGACCGGTGGCGAACGCATGACTTCCGGTGAATTCGCCAAAGGCGCTTACGTTGCCCCGACGGTATTTACCGACTGCCGTGATGACATGCTGATCGTCCGTGAAGAAATCTTCGGACCGGTGATGAGCATTCTGACTTATGAAAGCGAAGAAGAAGTGATCCGCCGCGCCAATGATACTGAATATGGTCTGGCCGCCGGACTGGTGACGCAGGATCTCAACCGCGCCCACCGCGTGATCCACAAACTCGAAGCCGGGATTTGCTGGATTAACACCTGGGGCGAATCTGCCGCAGAAATGCCGGTCGGCGGTTACAAACATTCCGGTGTCGGGCGCGAAAACGGCATCACCACACTTGAGCATTACACCCAAATCAAATCCGTGCAGGTCGAACTGGGCGAATTCAGCTCAGTATTTTGATCCGCTGCAACAGAGGAGATTCAATGGATTACGATTACATCATTATCGGGGCCGGTTCTGCCGGCAACGTACTCGCCACCCGTCTGACTGAAGACAGCAGTGTCAGCGTGTTGCTGCTCGAAGCCGGTGGCCCGGATTATCGTCTGGATTTTCGCACGCAGATGCCTGCGGCGCTGGCATTTCCGTTACAGGGTCGTCGTTACAACTGGGCGTACGAAACCGACCCGGAGCCGCATATGAATAACCGCCGCATGGAGTGCGGGCGCGGTAAAGGGCTGGGAGGCTCGTCGCTGATTAACGGCATGTGTTACATCCGCGGTAACGCGATGGATTTCGATAACTGGGCGAAAGCACCGGGTCTGGAAGACTGGAGTTATCTGGACTGCCTGCCTTATTTCCGTAAAGCAGAAACCCGCGACATCGGCCCGAATGACTTCCACGGCGGCGAAGGGCCGGTGAGCGTGGCGACGCCTAAAAACGGTAATAATCCGCTGTTCGGCGCGATGATTGAAGCCGGTGTGCAGGCGGGGTATTCGCGCACGGATGACCTGAATGGGTTCAAACAGGAAGGTTTTGGCCCGATGGACAGAACCGTGACGCCGAAGGGGCGTCGTGCGAGCACTGCCCGCGGGTATCTGGATCAGGCCAAACCGCGCGCCAATCTGACCATTGTGACGCATGCCCTGACCGACAGGATCCTGTTCGATGGCAAGCGCGCGGTGGGTGTCAGCTATTTCCACGGTGATGAATACAACGCCAAAACGGCGAAGGCGAAACGCGAAGTGTTGCTGTGCAGCGGCGCGATTGCCTCTCCGCAAATTCTGCAACGTTCCGGTGTCGGTGCGGCTGAACTGCTGAACCGTCTGGATATCCCGCTGGTGCATGACTTGCCGGGCGTCGGGGAGAACCTGCAGGATCATCTGGAAATGTACCTGCAATACAGTTGTACGCAGCCGGTCTCGTTGTATCCGGCATTGCAGATGCACAACCAGCCAGCGATTGGTGCCGAGTGGCTGTTTAAAGGCACCGGCGTGGGTGCCAGCAATCAGTTTGAAGCGGGCGGTTTTATCCGCAGCCGTGAAGAATTTGCCTGGCCGAATATTCAGTATCACTTCCTGCCGGTGGCGATTAAT
The DNA here is from genome assembly GCF_011684115.1 of Rahnella aceris. Taxonomy (NCBI): domain Bacteria; kingdom Pseudomonadati; phylum Pseudomonadota; class Gammaproteobacteria; order Enterobacterales; family Yersiniaceae; genus Rahnella; species Rahnella aceris. Next base: position 557,759 of record NZ_JAADJV010000001.1, read on the forward strand.
TACAACGGCAGTAATGCGGTAAAAGAGCACGGTTTCCAGGCGCATGTCGGTTCAATGCGTTCACCCAGCCGTGGCCGCGTTCAGGTGAAATCGAAAGATCCGCGCCAGCATCCGAGCATTCTGTTTAATTACATGGCGACGGAGCAGGACTGGCAGGAGTTCCGTGACGCCATCCGCATCACGCGTGAAATCATGAATCAGCCAGCGCTGGATCCTTACCGTGGTCGTGAAATCAGCCCGGGTGAAAACGTACAGACTGACGAAGAGCTGGATGCGTTTATCCGTGAACATGCGGAAACGGCTTTCCATCCGTCATGCACCTGTAAAATGGGCACGGATGAGATGGCGGTGGTAGACGGAGAAGGGCGGGTTCACGGTATGGAAGGGCTGCGCGTGGTTGATGCCTCCATCATGCCGCAGATCATTACCGGTAACCTGAATGCGACAACTATTATGATCGCCGAAAAAATTGCCGATAAAATCCGTGGCCGCCAGCCATTACCGCGCAGTACGGCGGCGTATTACACCGCGGGCGACGCACCGGTTCGCACGCAGCCGCTGAAGAAATCTGCCTGATAAATTGGCTGTAAAATCTGTGTTAAAAAGAGATATTCTCAGGAATATCTCTTTTTTTTGGCTTTCAGAAAACAGGCAGGGCATTCACTCATGACGGAATCATCATCGCTTCACTGGCAGGATTATCATCACAGTGAACTGAACGCGGCGCAGCTTTACGCCATTCTTGCACTGCGAAGTGAAGTATTTGTGGTGGAACAAACCTGTGTTTATCAGGATATCGACGGACAGGATCTGACCGGCGAAAACCGTCATATCGTCGCCTGGCTGGATGGCAAGATTGCTGCCTACGCGCGTATTCTGTGTTTTGAAGATGACGTGGCAATCGGACGGGTGATTGTCGCGCCCTCTGCACGCGGCCTGAAACTGGGTTATCAGCTGATGGAACAGGCACTGGCTGCCTGCCAGAAACACTGGCCGGGTGCGCGCGTCGCGATTTCCGCACAGGCGCATTTGCAGGGATTCTATGGCAGGCTGGGGTTTGTGGCGTATACCGAAATTTATGACGAAGATGGGATACCGCATGTGGGGATGGAGTTGAATTCCTGATATTGGGCGAAGCGCAAGCTTCAGCATTGTTTTTGTCATTAATACCCCACCCCCAACCCTCCCCTTCGCAGGGGAGGGAGCCGATCGAGCCCTTTGCATGGGATATCGCCGATCGGGTTTTACTCCTCCCCCTGCGAAGGGGGAGGCGGGGAGGGGGTATTAATGGCAACTCAGAAGACGGATATGTTTACCTTTCCCAGTACGGCGGACTGCCAAATTTCTCCAGCAGAAAATCAATCACAGCCCTGACTTTGATCGACGGGCGGCGGCTGTTCGGATACAGCGCGCTGATGGTTTGCGGCTCCGGTGACGTCGATACCTGATAATTTTCCAGTACGCTGACCAGCCGACCGTCGCGCAGGGCATCGCCAATCAGCCAGGTGGGGAACACCACCAGCCCCATGCCGTCGATCCCGGCCTGCGTCAGGGTTTCCGCATTATTGCTGGTCAGTAATCCCCGCAGGGTCATCGAATGCCATTCCTGTTCCGGCTGACGAAAGTACCAGCGTTGCGGACCGGCAAATCCTTTGAACACCAGGCAACTGTGACTGGCTAAATCCTCCGGTGTTTCCGGCTTTCCTGCGCGGGCCAGATAAGCAGGGCTGGCGGCAAGGCGAAAATTCTGGTGGCCGAGCGTGCGCGCCTGCAGGGTGGAGTCCGCCATCACGCCAATACGGATGAGCAAGTCAACGCTGTCCTGCAACGGGTCGATAAAATCGTCGGTCTGCATCAGCTCGATATTCAGGCGCGGATAACGTGTACTCAGCTCATGCAACCACGGCGCAAGATGGCGCTGACCAAAAACTACCGGCGCATTGATGCGCACCAGTCCGCCGGGTTCGCTGTCCTGCTCCTGCAAATCCAGCGTGGCGAGATCCAGCTGTGCCAGCACCTGTCGCGCATGTCCGGCGAGCAGTTTGCCGGATTCTGTCGGGCTGACGGCGCGTGTGTTGCGATACAGCAGTTGCGTCTGTAATGCCTGTTCAAGCTGGGAAATCACCCGCGATACGGTTGACGGCGACATCGCCTCACGCCGCGCCACCTCAGAGAAACTGCCCTGATCCAGTACCGCGACATACAGCCGTAATGCCTGAATATTGATCTGATTAAAACCTTTCATCTGTGCGTATCCCGCAAAGGTATTTTCCTGATTGTGCTGTTTTTCGCATAGTTCTGTCACGTTATAGTCGCCGCTTCGAAAAAACAGAAAGCAGGGCAATGATGAATCTGATGTTAATTCCGCTGGTCGTTCTGGCGGGGATGGGGCTTTCACTGGAGGCCGGGCTGATTGGTCCGCTGGGAACGGAGGTTGGCCATCTGTGGGCCACGCTGAGTATTTTTGGTGTGGGTGCGGTGCTCACCGGCCTGCTGGTGCTGTTTTTCAGCCCGCGTAATGCGCCGTCATTCAATGAACAACCGGGCTGGACATTGCTGGGTGGCGTGCTCGGCCCGGTCTATGTCGTGGTGCTGACGCTCGCGACGCCGGTCATTGGTATCGGCATGACCATGATTGCGATTTTGTCAGGGCAGGTGGCGAAAAGCGTGCTGATCGACCATTACGGCTGGTTTGGTACACCGCACAAGAAAGTCGGCGGCGAACGCCTGCTGGCGCTGCTGTTTATCGTTGCTGCACTTGTTTTGATTGCCTGGGACTGAACCATGACTGAACTGATGATGATAATACTGGCCATTGTAGCCGGTGCCGCGCTGAGTATGCAGGCGGCGGTGAACGGGCAGTTAGGCGGGAAAGTGGGCGTACTGAAAAGCGCATTCCTGACGTTCAGCGTCGGGGCTGCCATTACCGCAGTGCTGGTGCTGTTTTTGCAAACACCACAGCCGCAAACTTTGCTCACCGTACCGAAGTGGCAACTCGCGGGCGCATTATTTGGCGTGCCTTACATCATTGTGATGGTGACAGCGGTACCCCGTGTCGGAACGGCGGTGGCAACTGTCGCGGTAATCCTCGGACAACTGGCAATGGGTATGCTGATTGATAATTTCGGCTGGCTGGATAATCCGCAGATCGCGCTGTCATGGCACCGGATTGCGGCTATTCCCTGCCTGATCATCGCACTGGCACTCATTTATCGCAGCAACCGGAAAGCAGAGTGATTTCCTGACAGAGAGCAGACCCGCGCTTTATTGCAGGCGCGGGTCAAACATCATGGGCTCGCGTTCTACTGAACTCAGTAAATCGGCAAAAGCCGGGTGTAGCGGATTAAGTAATACGTTGTATTCCGACGGCACAATCACTGACGGCACTTTCAGCCCGACATATTCACCTTCTGCAAGCCAGACGTCACCCTGACGTTGAGTGCTGTCAGGCACTGATGCGCTTCGCCAGTCGGCGGCAAGCTCTGAAACTTCCAGCGTATCCAGCAGTTCCTCTGGCACCTCAATACTCAGCAAGGTATAGGAACGCATCAACATGCTGTTTTGCAAATGCACCAGAATTTCCAGGATAGCCAGTGAGATGCTGGTGGTGACATAGACGACCGGCCTGCCTGGCGGATTCCAGCGACCGCCATAAAGTTGCGCGCCGGCTCCCGACCAGGCTGTCGCCAGATGGCGGGTCTGCACGATACGAAACAGCTTCAACTGAAAACACCGTGCTGGAGACGACCAATCAGGCGGCTGACTTCCACAGCACCCGCTTCAGAAGACAGCAGTTCCAGCGGACGTGAACCATCCAGTGCCGGAGCAGGGCGGGTGAACCATTCGAGCGCCGAGACACGATCCCCTTCGAACAAATCAGTTGCGGCATCCACGATGCGAACCAGTCGCGCCACACGTTCACTCTCTTCACTTTTTAGCAATCCGTTCCCGGCTTTACGCCGGGCATAGTTGCGTTCGTTAATGCCCATGATTTCCAGTAACACCATTTTTGGCCATCCCAGCTCAGTATTAAGACGGCTGATACTATCAACCGGAAATCCCTTTTGTATGGCATTTATCAAACTGATTCCGCTGCTTGCGGGAAGGCCCGCAGATTGCCAAAGCGGCGTTGCAGAATCTTGCACAGAGCTGGAAGACAGCCCGGTAATTTTTGAATTCATGATGTGTGCCTCCGCACCGTTATTTGTCATGATTATAGCATGACAAATAACGAATGGTCATTTTATCAACGATAACTTTTTGCATCAGTCCGTACTGAATAAAAGCGCACGGAAAGATAAATGTGATGAATGTCACATTGGGGATGTATCGGAATGAAACAGAAATTGACAAACCTTGACCAAATCTATTTATTAGCTAAGAAAAGTCGACTCTTGTAGGAAGTAACTGGTAATTGCAGGTTTTTTGCACTATGTGCAGCAATCGGTTGCGGATCACAGTTTTAGGGTTTGTTTTATGCAACGTCTGAAAGTGGCAAGGCGTTGTTCCACCCCCCGCTTCTGGTAAAAATATGAAAAATAAAATTATTGCAGCAGGCGCTTTGATGGCTTTGTCCTACAGCGCGACCGTGCTCGCTGATGATAGCAAGGGCGAATTTGTTTCTGACTGGTGGCACCAAAGTGTCAACGTTGTAGGTAGCGCCGATACCCGTTTCGGGCCTACGCTGCGTAACGATGTTTACCTTGAATATGAAGCGTTTGCGCACAAAGACTGGTTTGATTTCTACGGTTATATCGATATTCCTAAAACCTTCGGCGCCGGTAATGGTAATGACACCGGTATCTGGGATAAAAACGGTTCTCCGCTGTTTATGGAAATCGAACCGCGTTTCTCTATTGATAAGCTGACCGGTACTGATCTGAGCTTCGGTCCGTTCAAAGAATGGTACTTCGCGAACAACTATATCTACGACATGGGTCCGGATAGCGATAACCGTCAAAATACCTGGTACATGGGGCTGGGCACCGACATCGACACCGGTTTGCCGATGAGCCTGTCTCTGAACGTGTATGCGAAATACCAGTGGGAAAACTACGGCGCAGCGAACGAAAACAGCTGGGACGGTTACCGTTTCAAAGTGAAATATTTCGTTCCTCTGACGCAACTGTGGGGTGGCAACCTGAGCTATATCGGGTTCACCAACTTCGACTGGGGCTCCTCACTGGGTGATGACGATTTCCGTGATCTGAACGGCAACAAAGCGCGTTCTAACAACTCTATCGCCTCCAGCCATATCCTGTCGCTGAACTACACACACTGGCATTACTCGTTCGTGGCGCGTTACTTCCACAACGGCGGCCAGTGGGCTGACGGCGCTGAACTGAACTTCGGTAACGGTAACTTCGATGTGAAGTCCACCGGCTGGGGTTACTACGGCGTGATTGGCTACAACTTCTGATTTCAGCGGTTGTACGACAAACCCGGCTCCGGCCGGGTTTTTTGTTTTTGTTGCTTTCTGAAAAGTCGCACATCAGGCATTTTTTTTAGCTGTTGAGTGAAAAATGACCACAACTACAGGCGATCCTGACGCGCTGTTGTGGCATAATGCGCGCCAAATCACATTTCCCAATTAAGAGCGAGCGTTGTGCTAAGTACTTACAACATCACCATGCAATTCGGCAGCAAGCCGTTATTTGAAAATATTAACGTGAAATTTGGCGGCGGTAACCGTTACGGCCTGATTGGCGCGAACGGTTGTGGCAAGTCCACTTTCATGAAGATCCTCGGTGGCGACTTAGTGCCTTCTGGCGGTAACGTTGTGCTGGACCCGAACGAGCGTCTGGGTAAATTGCGCCAGGATCAGTTCGCCTTCGAACAGTTCAGTGTGCTGGACACCGTTATCATGGGCCACACCGAATTGTGGGAAGTGAAGGAAGAGCGCGACCGTATTTACGCGATGGCGGAAATGAGCGAAGAAGACGGCTACAAAGTGGCTGATCTGGAAGTCGCTTACGGCGAAATGGACGGCTACAGCGCAGAATCCCGTGCGGGTGAATTGCTGCTGGGCGTGGGGATCCCTGTCGAGCAACATTATGGCCCGATGAGCGAAATCGCCCCGGGCTTTAAACTGCGTGTTTTGCTGGCGCAGGCGCTGTTCTCCGATCCGGAAATCCTGCTGCTCGACGAACCGACGAACAACCTGGACATCGATACTATTCGCTGGCTGGAGCAGGTGCTGAACGAACGTAACAGCACCATGATCATCATTTCCCATGACCGTCACTTCCTGAACATGGTGTGTACGCACATGGCGGATCTCGACTATGGCGAACTGCGTGTTTATCCGGGCAACTACGATGAATACATGACGGCGGCGACGCAGGCTCGTGAACTTCTCAGCGCCAATAACGCCAAGAAGAAAGCACAGATTGCTGAACTGCAATCGTTCGTCAGCCGCTTCAGCGCGAACGCCTCCAAATCTAAACAGGCGACTTCCCGTGCCCGTCAGATTGATAAAATTCAGCTTGATGAAATCAAAGCATCCAGCCGTCAGAACCCTTACATGCGCTTCGAGCAGGACAAGAAATTGTTCCGTAATGCGCTGGAAGTGGAAAAAATCACCAAAGGTTTCGACAACGGTCCGCTGTTTAAAAATCTCGGCCTGATGCTTGAAGTGGGCGAGAAAGTCGCGATTCTGGGTGCCAACGGTATCGGTAAATCAACGCTGCTGAAAACGCTGGTCGGTGAGCATGAACCGGAAAGCGGTTCAGTAAAATGGTCTGAAAACGCCAAGATCGGTTATTACGCGCAGGATCACGAATATGAATTCGATGACACCCTGAACGTGTTTGACTGGATGAGCCAGTGGAAATCCGAGAAAGACGACGAGCAGGCCGTACGCGGTGTGTTAGGCCGTCTGCTGTTCGGTCAGGACGATATCAAGAAGAAAGTGAAAGTACTTTCCGGTGGTGAAAAAGGTCGTATGTTATTCGGGAAACTGATGATGCAACGTCCGAACATCCTGATTATGGATGAACCAACCAACCACCTTGATATGGAATCCATCGAGTCACTGAACATGGCGCTGGAAATGTATGAAGGTACGCTGATCTTCGTTTCCCACGACCGTGAGTTTGTCAGCTCGCTGGCAACCCGTATTCTGGAAATGACGCCGACCCGCGTGATTGATTTCTCGGGTAATTACGAAGATTATCTGCGTAGCCAGGGCATCAATAGTTAATTCGCTGCATCCTTCACGTTGTCTCGGCGTTGGCTGCCTTTACTCACCCCGGTCACTTACCGATGTAAGCTCCCGGGGATTCGTGCAGTTGCCGCCTTGATATAACGCGAATGATTATGCGAATTGTTTTGGGTGTCATAAAAAATAGAAAACCGCCGATAAAGGCGGTTTTTTTGTGTCTGAATTTACTGATTCAACAATCCCCACACACTTCACAATGCGGGTCTTTCATCAGTTTCATTTCGCGGAACTGCAACGTCATGGCGTCGAACATCAGCAGTTTTCCGCGCGGGGTTTCACCAAATTTTGTCAGCAGTTTGATGGTTTCCATCGCCTGCAAACTGCCGATGGTGCCGACTAAAGGTGCCATTACACCGGCTTCCACACAGGTCAGGGCGTTTTCACCGAATAACCGGCTCAGGCAGCGGTAGCAGGGTTCCTGCGGCTGATAAGTGAACACGCTGAGCTGGCCTTCCATGCGGATGGCGGCCCCGGAAACCAGCGGTTTTTTCTGCGCGTAACATTCACCGTTCAGCTGATTGCGCGTGGTGACGTTGTCGGTGCAATCGACCACCACGTCGCAGGCGGCGATCAGGTCACGCAGCATGTCATCGCTGGCCTGTGCATTAATCTGATGAATGACGATGTGCGGATTGATTGCCGCCAGCGCCATTGCGGCGGATTCCACTTTCGACATGCCGATCCGGGCGTCAGTATGCAGCGTCTGGCGTTGCAGGTTTGACAGCGAGACCGTGTCGAAATCCAGTAGCGTTAACGTACCGGTGCCTGCCGCCGCCAGATATTGCGCAGCGGCACAGCCTAAACCGCCCAGTCCGACAATCAGCGCATGACTGGCTTTCAGTTGTTCCTGGCCGTCAAAATCAAACCCTTTCAGAACGATCTGGCGGTTATAACGCAGGGTTTCAGCGTCCGTCAGTTCCGGCAGTTGAGGCATATTCAGCTCCGCAGCAGGGCGTTAAACGGTTCGATTTCAACGATTTCGCCTGCGGCCACGTTACCGCGCCCGCGTTCAAGCACGATAAAACAGTTGGCCTGGCTGAATGAGCTGAATACGTGCGAACCCTGATGGCCGGTGGTGCGCACTTCCAGTTGTCCTTCGGCGCTGGTGCTGAAAATACCGCGCTGGAAATCGAGACGTCCGGGGGATTTTTTCAAGGGTGTCACCGCTTTTGCCTTCAGGCGGGGCGGGAACTGCCAGGCCGTATGGCCGGACAACTGTGCAATAAATGGCTGAACCAGCTGATAAAACGTCAGTGCTGCCGACACCGGATTCCCCGGCAAACCGCAGAACCAGCTGCTTTCCAGTTTACCGAAAGCAAAAGGTTTGCCCGGTTTCATGGCAAGTTTCCAGAAACCAATTTCACCCAGTTCATCCAGAATCTGCTTCGTGTAATCGGCTTCACCGACCGATACGCCGCCGCTGGAAATCACCAGATCGGCAAACGCATTGGCTTCTTCGAAGGCTTTACGCAGCGCCAGGGGATTATCGCGAATAATGCCTAAATCCAGGACGGTACAGCCCAGTTGTTCCAGCATCAGGCGCACAGCGAAACGGTTGGTATCGTAAATCTGCCCCTCCTGCAAAGGCGTTCCCACCGGTTGCAGTTCATCGCCGGTGGAGAATACGGCGACTTTCAGCGGTTTCCAGACCTTGACGTGGGTGACGCCCAGCGAGGCCAGCAGCGGTAATTCTGCCGCACCGAGCCGTACACCGGCAGGTAGCACGCTGTCGCCCTGTTTAATGTCGTCTCCGGTCAGGCGGATATTCTGGCCTTTTTGCGCTGTTGCAGTGAAACGTACTCCTGCATCTGAAACTTCAGCCTGTTCCTGCATGATTACTGCATCGGCACCGGCGGGAACTGGCGCACCGGTCATGATGCGGATACAGGTTCCGGCAGGCCATTCGCCATGAAAAGGCGCACCGGCAAAGGCTTTGCCCGCGACCGGGAACACCGCGCCGTCGTGCAAGTCTGTGCAACGTACGGCATAGCCATCCATCGCGGAGTTATCAAAAGGTGGCACAAAAACCGGTGAAAGCACCGGTGCGGCGGTTATGCGGCCCGCGGCGCCAGCAAGTGGCAGGGATTCGGCCTCCTGACTTGTTTTAGGCGGTACACAGTCGCGCATTTTATCCAGCGCTTCGTCAAGTGAGATCAGACCGGCAGTATTGAATTCCATAAAAAATCCTTAGTCATTCGTCCCGGCGTAGCAGGTATTTTCAGCGGTGCCGGGCAGGGAAATGGAGCATGCGCATAGTATGACAGAGAAACGCAGCGAACCAAAAAGCGCCGAAGGCGTAAAAATTCTGCGCGGATTCCTGAAAAATTGAGATCGATCCCAAAATTAACAATGTAACGCAGGTATTATAGTTACCGTTATTTGTGACCTTCGTCACATAACTGTCATATAAACAGGAATAACCGGTGCTTAAAAAAAATCGCCATCAGGCCATCCTTCAGTTGGTTGAACAACATGAAGTGCTACAGGTAAGCGAACTGGCACAATCGCTGGATGTAAGTCTCGAAACGATCAGACGCGATCTGAGTGAAATGCAGGACAAAGGATTGATTTTACGCCGCCACGGACGTGCGCGTCGTCTGGCCGCTCAGCCTGAAACATCCTGGCTAAACAGTTTGCAGCGTTGCCCGCAGCTTTAAACGCAGCAACGAAATAAGAAAAGGGAAGGCTTTGATGCCTTCCCTTTTTTATGCGTGTGATTCAGAGACCTGAATTAAAAACGCCCCTGGATCCCAATATGGCCGACGTAGCCTTCCATATCGCCGTCAAACCCTTTGACGTATTTCACATCAGCATACACCGAGGTATTCGGTGCGAGTTGCGCCGTCATGCCCGCGCCGGTCTGCCAGTATTGATCGGAAAAATCCGTTGTACTGACATCGATTCCGCCGACATTGATATCCGGTGAATCCGAGAAATTACTCAGTACGTCGGCGGTCAGGTAAGGTTTGAATTTTTCACTGGCTTTATCTTCTGCCTGGTCGCGTAACAAACGCAACCCGGCACGCGCTGTGCCCTGATTGACAGAAACGCCAGAGATATCAGAAATTTCATCGCTGAAATCTTCTGAATTCAGATACTGATAAATGATCTGCCCCTGAGGTTCGATTTTCCAGTTGGTGCTGACGGCATAGGGTTGACCTGCTTCAGCAGAAAGCAATACGCCGTAGCTGTCCTGTTTCGTATCATGCAGGCTCTCATACTGGTTACGATACCAGGTGAACTGGCCGACAAGGTCAACGTAAGCGCCATCTTGTGCATATCGGGTGTAATAGCTGCCAACGCTGTAGGCATCACTGCGCACTGAGCCAGCATCCGCACTTTTCCCCGCCAACGTGCGCACCTGATCCTGCGTGTCGGTACTCTGGTTGCCCAATGTCGCCATGATGCCAGCGTGGACGCGTGTGCCGTTTTTCAGTTCATCCTGATATAAGTCGGTTCCGAATTGCGCGAACCAGTAATCACTGTCGTACCCAAAACGTCCCGCATCGAAGGAAGTGTGTTCTCCGCCGGTTCTCGCCCATGCGCGATTGTTGTAGCCTTTGCCATAGGTTTCTGTATCGCCCATACGCTCGTGCAGCGTGCCAGCAATACGCATGCCATAATACAAGTTCAGATAAGGTGCTGCGATATAACTGGGGATTTCGCCACGGTAAGTGTCTGGTGTAGCCGGGGCAGGCGCAGGAACATCCGGTGTCGGATTATCTGGCGTTGGGACATCAGGAACCGGCGCGTCAGGTGTTGGGATTTCAGCGCGCAGATACCAGTCATTCATATCGCCGGTGGCATCCTTGCTCCCTTCAAAAAGATAATAGTCGTAAGCGCCGATACTGACGCTGTTTTCCAGACTGAACAGGCCATTATGACGGCTGGCATCATCAATCTGAGCGACACGTATTCCGTCGTTAATTGTCTGTGCTGCCTTACCCGACGCAGAGATATGTAATCCGAACTGCCCGGACGCGTTGCCCGTAACATGAATGAGATCGCCAGTGCTGTTTCCCTGCGCATCCTGCTCCAGCGACGTATTCATAAAGAACGTACCCTTGCCTGACAGATTGTGCGTTTCCAGCGTTTTATAATCACCTTGTCCGGAAAACTGAACGCTGGCGTTATTCATGTTGAGTGAGTCGATGCGCGAGGAATCGGTCATCAGCCACTGACTGTCCTGAGCATCAATATTAATCGTACCGGCAGAAGCAGAAGAAAATTCCGTGCCATTCATCGCGCTGCCTTGCCAGGTTGAGTTAAGCAAATTGAGCGTCAGCTGGCTGGCGATCGGGTCTTCATCTGCGCTTAACGCAATAAGGTTACCGTTAATGATGCTGCCGTTGCTGGCGTTGACCGAAAGGTCTGCAATCTGGTTGCTGTTGCTTCCGGCAACGACAAAGGCATCGGCGGCATTCAGGGAACTGTTATCCAGTGTGACGGCCCATTCGCCTTCGGTGGCGTGTACGCCCTGGGTTTTACCCGCAAGCCGGGAGTTTTTGACGTCCAGTGTGCCACCGTAGGCATAATCAGGTGTGGCGTAGGAAGTGATCAGGTCAACCAGCGGTTGGTCCGACAGTGCATTTTCCATCACGACCTGGTTAAGGTTAACGTTGCCCTGATGACTGATTTCTATGCCGCTGGTGGTATTGCCGCTGCTGATATTGCCATTGAATACCGAGATAACAGAGTTGTCGTTTGAGCTTATCGCCGTGCCTGCGGAATGGATGTCAGTGTTCACTAAGGTGACATAGCTGTTTTGATTACTTTCGATCGCCGTACTGCCTGCATATTCTGTATTAGCAGAACCTCCATTCATTAATACACCGGCATTACGGGTGGAATAAATCGCCCGCGAGTCCTCGCCCGTCGTGGTAATTATCGCGTCATTAGAAAACAGAATAAATCCGTTATCTTCTGCATATAAGGCATTGGTATGCTTACCGTGGGTGGTCACTGTGCTACCACTTCCCGTGATAAGAACGTCGTTCCTCTTGTGCAGACTGGAATTGATGTTGTTTAAAATAATGCCTTCTGAATAATCACCCGCAGTAGTGATATTGACTTTATTGATTGTGCCCTTTGCCCCATTCTGGATAACCAGACCATCAGAGCCGTTCTGCATTGAATTAATATACAGAGTGCCGGCAATCGTCGCGGTGGCATTATTATTCACCGTGAATCCGGGGGTGCTGTTATTATAGGTATTTATGGTAACATCATTTTTAGAAAGGAAAGAGGTTCCTATTCCTTCCATCATAATGCCTTTACTTTGGCCGTAAGTGTTGATAATAAGCGGTCCGAGTAAATCAACGCTTCCGCCACGGTTAATGAGCATCGCATCAGTTAAAGAGCCCTGAGTGGTGATCGTCACCGGTGCCGCAACTGACTGTGTCAGTGCGCCACCATCATGAATATAAAAGGCAGGAATACTGGAAGTGATGCCTTCCGACCAGGTGGTTGCATTTACGCCATCCAGATACCCTTCGGTGGAAAGGTCAAAGGGGACCATTCCGCTGATATCTAACACGGGTAAATTTGTCACATTGCCAAATTCATCTTTATCACTAATATCTGTTGCAAGCGCGTAATTAGCCAGAGAGATAGATATCGCCAGAGGGGTCAGCTTTATTAATCTAAGTGCTACAGTTTTCCATTTTTCCGGATTATTTCCCATTTTATATTTCGTCCCGTCAGAATTTTTTAAAGAGTCTGGCGGACATTCTACGCATATTTATTTTTTAAGTTATTAATTGTATATTAAGGTATGCTTAATTTAAGATGTTTATGAATGTGTAATATGTGGGCGTTAACGTAATGAATAATGGGGATTAAATAATAGGGGGTGATAATATTGTTTCGAGGTGTGTATATATTATCGAACGGATAGACACAAAAAATCCGACCGCAAAAATGCGGTCGGATTTTTATTACTCAAACAACGTTTTCAGTGTGCACTGACTTCGTGGTTAATTCTCTCTGCTTTGCTCTTCAGGCCGGCAAGTACCACCATCAGCACCAGCAACGCATAGGAAATGGTCGCGATATTCAGCGCCCAGAACAAACCGTATTCGTTGTAGATGAAAGACGAGAAGGACGCGAAAATCAGCGTGCCGACGGAACTGGTGGTCAGCAGCGCAGAGGTCAGCGTTGGCGGGGAGTTTTTCACCTGCAGGCTGCCGTAGCTCATCAGACCGGAGAACATTCCTGAGTTACAGAAACCGAACAGACCCACGGCGACGAGCACCAGCGTCGGCGAATTGCTGGTGGTCAGCACCGCCAGGCTTGCCATGCCGACAATCACGGAAATCAGCAGGAAAGTACGCAGTTTCACGAAACGCACGGTGAACTGGTTCAGGAACAGGCCAATCGCTTTCACCATCCAGTAGGTGGTGATGTAAATCGCGGCACGGTCCGTTTCCATATTGAAGTGCTCATGCAGCCAGCTTGGCATCCACAGCGTGAAGACCAGCTCGGTAAAGACAAAAGCAAACAGCGCAATACACAGGAAGAATACCGCGATGCCCCATGGCTCTTTCACCACGTTGTGCGTCGATTCGTTTTTAACCGGTTGCGGAACATTCGGGAATTTCTGACCCGCGCACAGTAAAATCATCAGCAGGCTCAGGACACCCATGATGCCGTACATCGCCAGCCAGCTTGCGCCATGTTTGAACAGGAAACCCAGCACCAGCGACAGCGTCATACCGGAAAGCGCGAAGAAGAAGTCGGTAAAGATCAGGTTCGCGGAACGTTTTTTCGGATCGTCATTAATACGTACGACCAGATAGCTGCCGATAGACATCATCAGGCCCGCCGTGGCGCCGATCAGGAACACACCCACGCCGAACAGTGTAATAGACGGCATGATAAACAGCGCGATACACACCAGCACGGAAATGAAAGAGCCGGTCATCAGTTGTTTGCCCAGATCAAACTTACGCATCAGAATGCCGCTGATCATAATGGGCAGGAACAGGCCAATGTTCATTAAGGAAAACATTTGACCGATAAAGCCCGGATCTTTGTTAAATGCCGTAGCCACCGGCCCGATAACAATGCCCAGAGTGGAAACCAGTCCACCGGTAAAGAAATAGCTGAGCCATGAGATCACATTAATCCGACGGCGGTTATAAACAGTTTCCATAAACTGATTTCCTAAAAAGAGAAAATAAAAAAGCGGCGGAAAGCTTATCCAGAGATGCTTTTATCCGTAGTTAAGACGTTTATTATTGCTGTTCTTTGGTCATTTGTCCCGCAGGTATATTCAATTGCAGCATTTGTTTTTCCTAAACAATCTAAGCAATTAGCGACTTTTTGATGGTGCGACATTTCCGCTTTACATACTGTTGCGGGCTAAATATAGTCAAAAACAGCTCAACATTTTCCTATACATAAATACAACATCGAAAGGTGCAGCGCTAATGAGTTTTTCTACTGATAATTCAGCGGCTTCCGTTTCGGACAAGAAGCGGCCGGTTATTGCGATCCACGGTGGTGCAGGGGCGATTACCCGCGCGGCAATGAGCGCTGAAAAAGAACGACTTTATTTAGCCGAACTGGAGAGAATAGTCACCTGCGGACAGGCTATTCTGGCCTCCGGCGGCAGTGCACTGGATGCGGTCACCGAGGCGGTGCGTCTGCTCGAAGAGTGTCCGTTATTTAATGCGGGAAAAGGGGCTGTTTTTACCCATCAGGGCACGCATGAGTTAGACGCCTGCATTATGGATGGCCGGACGCTCGATGCCGGAGCCATCAGTGGCGTGAATCATATCCGTAATCCGATCCTGACCGCCCGCAAAATTTTGGAAGTCAGTCCGCATGTGATGTTCACCGGGGCGGGGGCGGAAGCCTTTGCCTGCGAGCACGGCCAGGAAATGGTCGGGGCGGACTATTTTTTCACCCAGGAACGTTACGATCAGTTGCAGCGGGCCATCGCCGCTGATCAGGGTGTCATGCTCGATCACGACGGCGCTTCGCTTAACGACGCTGACCCGCTGGATCCTGAACATAAATTCGGTACCGTCGGTGCGGTGGCGATGGATGCGCTGGGCAATCTGGCGGCAGCCACATCCACTGGCGGTATGACCAACAAACAGGCCGGACGCGTCGGCGATTCGCCGATTATTGGCGCAGGTTGTTACGCCAGCAATAATACGGTGGCGATTTCCAGCACCGGTACCGGCGAAGTGTTTATGCGTACGGTGGCGGCCTATGATGTGGCCGCGCTTATCGAATACGCCGGCCTTTCACTGGAAGAGGCCACACATAAAGTTGTGCAGGAAAAACTGCTGCCCCTGGGGGGAAGCGGCGGGATGATTGCGGTGGATAAATTTGGCAATGTGGTGCTGCCTTTCAACAGCGAAGGCATGTACCGTGGATTCGCCCGTGTGGGCGATGTGCCCGTCGTCAGCATTTACCGTTCATGAACAGCCCGATGAACGGTCCTCTTATTCTGCCGCCCGAACACGTGCTTGCCGTCAGCCAGCTTAGCGTGCAGTTTGCCCATGAAAGGCAGGTCATTCAGGCGGTCAGTCATCTCAGTTTTCAGGTAAAACGCGGTGAAACGCTGGCGATTGTTGGCGAATCGGGTTCCGGAAAATCAGTGACCTCACTGGCGCTGATGCGGCTGGTGGAACAGGGCGGCGGGAAGATTTCACAAGGTGAAATGCAGTTGCGCCGCCGTAACGGTGAGATAGTCGATCTGATGAATGCCACGCAGCCCGCCATGCGTAACCTGCGCGGCGCGGATATGGCGATGATTTTTCAGGAGCCGATGACGTCGCTCAATCCGGTCTTCCCGGTGGGGGAGCAAATCGCCGAATCGATCCGCTTGCACCAAAATAAAGATCACCGGGCAGCCCGTGCGGAAGCATTACGGATGCTGGATCTGGTGCGGATTCCCGAAGCCAGAAATATTCTCGACAGTTACCCGCATCAGCTTTCCGGCGGTATGCGCCAGCGGGTGATGATTGCGATGGCACTCTCCTGTAAACCTGCGTTGCTGATTGCCGACGAACCGACCACGGCGCTGGATGTCACCATTCAGGCGCAAATTCTGCAACTGATCCGGGTGCTGCAAAAAGAGATGCAGATGGGGGTGATTTTTATCACGCATGACATGGGGGTGGTGGCCGAAATTGCTGATCGTGTGCTGGTGATGCATCAGGGCAACAGTGTGGAAACGGGGGAAGTGAACGCGATATTCCGTTCTCCGCAGGCGCCTTATACCCAGACGTTGCTGGCGGCGGTGCCAAAACTCGGTTCGATGGCGGGTAAACCGCTGCCCGCACGCTTCCCGGCACCCACACAACAGGAAAGCGATCCGGAACTGATTCAAAACACCCTGACGCCAGGCGTGCCCCCGATATTACAGGTGCGTGATCTGGTTACGCGGTTCGACCTGCGCAGCGGCATTTTCAATCGCGTGACCCGCCGGGTTCATGCCGTGGAAAAAGTCAGTTTTGATTTGCATCCCGGTGAAACGCTGGCGCTGGTGGGGGAGTCAGGCTGTGGTAAATCCACCACCGGCCGTTCGCTGCTAAAACTGGTGAAGAGTCAGGGGGGCACCATCACCTTTAACGGCCAGACGCTGACTGATATCGGCGGCAGTGAACTGCAACATCTGCGCCGTGATATCCAGTTTATTTTTCAGGATCCCTACGCCTCGCTCGATCCGCGCCTGACGGTAGGATATTCCATTATGGAACCGCTGCTGGTTCACAATCTGGCAAAAGGCGCAGAAGCCGAAGCCCGTGTGGCGTGGTTGCTGGAAAAAGTCGGACTGCTGCCGGAACACGCGCAGCGCTATCCTCATGAGTTTTCCGGCGGCCAGCGGCAGCGAATTTGCATTGCGCGTGCGCTGGCCCTTAATCCAAAAGTGGTGATTGCCGATGAATCGGTTTCGGCGCTGGATGTGTCTATCCGCGCGCAAATCATCAATCTGCTGATGGATTTGCAGAAAGAGTTTGGTCTGGCATTTTTGTTTATTTCTCACGATATGGCCGTTGTTGAACGCATCAGCCACCGCGTGGCGGTGATGTATCTCGGGCAGATAGTGGAAATCGGCTCGCGCCGTGCGGTATTTGAAACACCCCAACATGCGTATACCCGCAAACTGATGGCGGCTGTACCGGTCGCCGATCCGGCGCACAAGCGAAAAGACCAGGCGCTGCTGGTGGATGAAATCCCCAGCCCGATCCGCGGGCTGCACGATGACCCGGTGGTGATGCCATTGGTGAAGGTGGGCGAAGGTCATTTCGTCGCCAGACATACGATTGCGGGTATTTACTGATTTTTGTGGCGGCTTATTTTGAGTCGTCAATTCTTAGTAAGACAAACGGGTAAGACAGGAAAAGGAACTGACATGAATCAGCAGAAATCTAAAGGTAAGAACGTTGTCCGTCAGGCCGTGCTCGCTGCCGCTGTTTTCGGTTCGCTGGCGTCGGCTTCTGCATGGGCGGCAAAAGACGTGGTTATCGCCGTAGGTTCTAACTTCACCTCGCTTGATCCGTATGACGCTAACGACACCTTATCGCAGGCGGTCGCCAAATCTTTCTATCAGGGGCTGTTTGGCTTTGATAAAGATATGAAACTGGAAAACGTTCTGGCGGACAGCTATACCGTCAGTAAAGACGGTCTGGTTTACACCATCAAACTGCATCCGGGCATCAAATTCCAGGACGGTACTGACTTCAATGCGGCGGCGGTGAAGGTCAACTTTGATCGTGCCAGTAACCCGGACAGTCACCTCAAGCGTTATAACCTGTTTAAAAATATCGCCAGCACTGAAGCCGTTGATGACACCACGGTGAAAATCACGCTGAAAGCGCCGTTCTCCGCCTTTATCAACATTCTGGCGCACCCGTCTGCGGTGATTATTTCCCCGGCGGCGCTGACCAAATACGGCAAAGACATCGGTTTCCATCCGGTCGGTACCGGCCCGTATACGCTTGAACAATGGAACCAGACTGACTTTGTGAAAGTGAAGAAGTTCGACGGTTACTGGAAAAAAGGTGAGCCGAAACTCGATACCATTACCTGGCGTCCGGTGGCTGATAACAACACCCGGGCAGCCATGCTGCAAACCGGCGAAGCGGATCTGGCGTTCCCGGTGCCTTACGAACAGGCAGCCTTATTGGAGAAAAATGCCAAACTGGATCTGGTGACGGCGCCATCGATTCTGCATCGCTACATCAGTTTCAATGTCACGCAAAAACCGTTCGATAATGTGAAAGTGCGTGAGGCGATTAACTACGCGATTAACAAGCAGGCGCTGATCAAAGTGGCGTTTGCCGGTTATGCTGTGCCGTCTGAAGGGCCATTGCCGCAGGGCATCGAATACGCCGCGAAATTTAAACCGTGGCCGTATGATCCGGCAAAAGCCAAAGCATTGCTGAAAGAAGCCGGTTACCCGGATGGTTTCACCACTACGCTGTGGTCCTCACACAACAACAGTACCGCGCAAAAAGTGTTGCAGTTCACCCAGCAACAACTGGCACAGGTCGGTATCAAGGTGACGGTTACCGCCATGGACGCCGCACAGCGTGCTGCGCAGGTTGAGAATGTGGGGCAGAAAGAGGCGGGCATCCGCATGTTCTACACCGGCTGGTCGGCGTCTACCGGTGAAGCAGACTGGGCGTTGTCTCCGCTGTTCTCCACACAGGCCGCGCCACCGAAGCAGTTCAATACCGCGTTCTACAGCAATGCGCAGGTGGATAAAGATTTGACCGATGCGCTGAAAACGACTGACAAAGCTGAGAAAGCTAAACTGTACGCTGATGCCCAGAAGCAAATCTGGAGCGATGCGCCGTGGGCGTTCCTGGTCACTGAACGTCTGGTTTCAGCCAAAAACAAACGTCTGACCGGCTTCTATGTGATGCCCGATACGGCGTTCAGTTTTGATGATGCAGATGTGAAATAACAGGCGGTGAGGCTTTCAGGGCGCGTGGCGCACAGCGTGCGTGCCCTGAACTCGTGTGTTCCGGGTCCGGAACATGGATGTCTACCGTGAAATCACAGACAGCGAATCATGCTTAATTATTTTTTAAAACGATTACTCGGACTGATCCCGACACTGCTGATTGTGGCCGTGCTGGTGTTTTTATTTGTGCATCTGCTGCCGGGCGATCCGGCGCGGCTGATGGCCGGGCAGGATGCCGATGCCAGCGTAGTGGCGCTGGTGCGTCAGGATTTGGGGCTGGATAAACCGCTTTATCAGCAATTCTTCACTTTCTTTGGCAATGCGCTGACCGGTGATTTCGGCCACTCAATGGTCTCAAAACGCCCGGTCATTGATGAAATCAGTTCGCGCTTTATGCCGACCTTTTGGCTGACGCTGACCAGCATGGTGTGGTCGGTGATTTTCGGGCTGGTGATTGGCGTGGTATCCGCCGTGTGGCGTAACCGCTGGCCGGACAGACTGGGCATGGCGCTCGCCGTTTCCGGTATTTCCTTCCCGGCCTTCGCGCTGGGCATGCTGCTGATGCAAATCTTTTCTGTTGAACTGGGCTGGTTGCCGACGGTGGGCGCTGACAGCTGGCAGCACTATATTCTCCCTTCTGTCACACTCGGTGCAGCGGTGGCGGCGATCATGGCCCGCTTTACCCGCGCCTCTTTTGTCGAAGTGATGCAGGAAGATTATATGCGTACTGCGCGTGCCAAAGGCGTGCACGAAGCGGTGGTCGTGGTCAAACATGGCCTGCGTAACGCGATGATCCCCGTCGTGACTATGATGGGACTGCAATTTGGCTTCCTGCTCGGCGGTTCGATTGTCGTGGAGAAAGTGTTCAACTGGCCGGGGTTAGGGCGGTTGCTGGTCGATTCGGTTGAGATGCGCGATTATCCGGTGATTCAGGCAGAAGTGCTGTTGTTCTCGCTGGAATTTATCCTCATCAATCTGCTGGTGGACATGCTGTACGCCGTCATCAACCCTTCCATCCGATACAAGTGAGTAAGCGCATGAAAAACTGGCGGCGAAATGCCGTACTCGCGGGTTTACCGGTAATCACGCCGGGAACTGTGCAACCACAGGCGGGAAGGACACCGTGGAAAGCGTTCTGGCGTCGTTTTCGACGGCAGCACATTGCGATGATTGCGGGAGTTTTTATCCTGCTGCTGATTGCTGCGGCCATTCTTGCGCCGTGGCTGGTGCCCTTTGACCCGGAAAATTATTTTGATTACGACCGTCTGAACGAAGGCCCGTCGCTGATCCACTGGCTGGGTGTGGATTCGCTGGGGCGTGATATTTTCAGCCGTATTCTGATGGGTGCGCGGATTTCACTGACGGCTGGTGTCCTTTCTGTGGTGCTCGGCGCGGCAATCGGCACGGTATTCGGCTTGCTGGCGGGATATTACGAAGGCTGGTGGGATCGCATCACCATGCGCGTCTGTGACGTCCTGTTTGCTTTCCCCGGTATTTTGCTGGCGATTGCCGTCGTGGCGGTGATGGGCAATGGCATGTCGAACGTGATTATTGCCGTGGCGATTTTCAGCATTCCTGCCTTTGCGCGACTGGTGCGCGGCAACACGCTGGTACTCAAACAGCAAACCTATATTGAATCGGCGCGCAGCATTGGCGCCTCTGACGCCACGATTTTATTCCGCCACATCCTGCCGGGCACGTTGTCATCGATAGTGGTGTATTTCACCATGCGTATCGGTACCTCGATCATCACCGCCGCCAGTCTGTCGTTCCTGGGCATGGGCGCACAGCCGCCAACGCCGGAGTGGGGAGCGATGCTCAACGAAGCCCGGGCCGATATGGTCATGGCGCCGCACGTGGCAATCTTCCCAAGTCTGGCGATATTCCTGACCGTACTGGCGTTTAATTTGCTGGGGGATGGATTACGGGATGCGCTGGATCCAAAATTGAAGAACTGAGATTTTTGCTTCTCCCCCTTCGCAGGGGAGAAGCAGATGGCTTCTATTTTTAGGAACCTGCACTCATGAAGGGGAGTGCAAAAACTCCGCATGGAATTTCAGGTGATCTTCCACAAATGACGCAATCGTAAAGTAACTGTGATCGTACCCCGGCTGAACCCGCAGTTGTAACGGCCAGCCGCGTTGTCGGGCGATCTCCGCCAGTTTTGCCGGTTGTAGCTGATCCGCCAGGAACTGATCGCTATCGCCCTGATCGACTAAAATCGGGAACGGTTTTTGATCCGCTGGCAATGAACTCAGCAGGTGGCAACTGTCGTATTGTAGCCACTGACTTTCGTCATCCCCCAGATACGCGCTGAACGCTTTACGTCCCCACGGCACCTGAGCCGGATTCACGATGGGCGCAAACGCTGACACCGAACAGAAACGCTGCGGATTACGCAGCGCCAGCATCAGCGCACCGTGGCCGCCCATTGAGTGGCCGAAAATCGACTGACGTTCGCTGACCTTGAAATGGTCGCTGATCAGCGCAGGCAGTTCATCAAGCAGGTAATCGTACATCCGGTAATGCGCTGCCCATGGCGCCTGCGTGGCATTCAGGTAAAAACCGGCGCCCTGACCGAGATCGTAACCGTCGTCGTTGGCGACACCTTCACCGCGCGGGCTGGTATCCGGCATCACCAGAATCACACCGAGTTCTGCCGCGACGCGCTGCGCCCCGGCTTTGATCGTGAAGTTTTCATCATTACAGGTCAGGCCCGACAGCCAGTACAGCACCGGCGGCGGCGCGTCGTGTTGCGCCGGAGGCAGATAAATGCTGAACGTCATGCTGCAATTCAGGCTCTCAGAGGTATGGCGGTAGCGCTGCTGCCAGCCGCCAAACATCCGGTGTTCTTCGAGTAGTTCAATCGAGCTGCTCATTGACACATTCCTTACTTATTAAAATGAATAACCGTACGGATAGATTTCCCTTCGTGCATCAGGTCAAAGGCTTGGTTGATTTCTTCCAGCGGCAGGGTGTGGGTAATGAAATCGTTCAGGGCGAATTCGCCGTCCAGATAACGTTGCACAAGGCCCGGCAACTGGCTGCGACCTTTCACACCGCCGAAAGCAGAACCACGCCATACGCGGCCTGTCACCAACTGGAAGGGGCGGGTGGAGATTTCTTCGCCTGCACCGGCCACGCCGATGATGACAGATTCGCCCCAGCCTTTGTGGCAGCATTCCAGTGCGGAACGCATCACATTGACGTTACCGATACATTCGAAGGAGAAGTCCACGCCGCCGTCGGTCATTTCGACGATAACGTCCTGAATCGGCTTGTCGAAATCTTTCGGGTTGATCAGATCAGTTGCGCCGAGTTTACGCGCCAGATCGAATTTGCTGGTGTTCAGATCGATACCGATGATGCGGCCTGCGCCAGCCATCACCGCGCCGATAATCGCAGAAAGACCAATCCCGCCGAGACCGAAGATCGCCACGGTGTCGCCTTTTTTCACTTTAGCGGTGTTGATGACCGCGCCCATCCCGGTGGTCACGCCACAACCGAGCAGACACACTTCTTCCAGCGGCGCTTCTTTATTGATTTTCGCCAGGGAGATTTCAGGCACCACAGTGTATTCGGAGAAGGTCGAAGTGCCCATGTAATGGAAAATCGGCTTGCCGTCTTTAAAGAAACGGGTGGTGCCGTCCGGCATCAGGCCTTTGCCTTGTGTGGTGCGGATCGCCTGACACAGGTTGGTCTTGCCGGATTTACAGAACTTACACTCGCCACATTCCGGTGTGTACAGCGGGATCACGTGGTCGCCCACGGCCACGCTGGTGACACCTTCGCCGACGGCTTCGACGACACCGCCGCCTTCATGGCCGAGGATCGCCGGGAAAACGCCTTCCGGATCTTTGCCGGACAGCGTGTAAGCATCAGTATGACAAACACCGGTGGCGACAATACGCACCAGCACTTCGCCTTTTTGCGGCGGCATCAAATCCACTTCTTCGATGGACAGAGGTTGATTCGGGCCCCAGGCGACGGCCGCACGTGTTTTGATCATTTGCATTTTTTAGCTCCAGTCAGGTGTTTTTACTTATTCGGATTTTAAGTTAATAAGTCGGATGCAACGCCGGATCGTGTTCTGCGGCGAGCGGATGTTTCAGTAACGGGATCACCCCGTCATTCTGTTCGATGATCAGTTCTTTCAGCGCCCGGACATTCGGACTGAACGCATCCCGGCGCCAGATAAGCCAGGTGGCGGTATCGGCGAATTCATCCGGCATTTCGTGAATTTCTACCCGCTCGTGGCCGGGCAACTGTTCCAGCACAGAACGCGGGATCATGGCGATACCCGCACCGCTGGCGACACAGGCCATCATGGAATGATAGGACTGAATCTCCAGGGTGTTAGCGACCGGCACATTCATGTGTTTGATCCAGCCCTGTAAACGCTGGCGGTAGGAACAACTGGGGCGGAATGCAAAAACGGTGTGGCCGCTGCGACCCGCAGGCACTTCCAGCGGCGACTCGCCCGGCGGGGTAATCACCACCATGCGCTCGCGAAAAGAAATACAGCCATTGATATCGTCAAAATCGATCGGGCCATCAACCAGGGCTGCGGCGAGACGTCCGGCACGCACGCTGTCGATGATTTCTCCGGAAGTCGCCGTCACCAGCGACAGCGCCACTTGCGGAAACTTCTGATGATAAGCGGCGAGCAAAGAAGGCAGGCGTGTTGCCGCCGTGCTTTCCATCGACCCCAGCGCGAAATTCCCGGCCGGTTCACCGGCATGCATGATGCTCATCGCTTCGTCGCTCAGCGCCAGAATGCGCTCGGCGTAGTTGAGGAAGTTATGGCCCATGGCGGACAGGCGGATGCGTTGCTTCTCGCGGATAAACAGATCGGTGCCCAGTTCGAGTTCGAGCTGGCGCAGGCGGGTGGTCAGGTTCGACGGGACACGATGCAGTTGCTCTGCCGCACGCGCCAGCGAACCGGTTTCCGCTACGCAGCAAAACATCCGTAACTGAGTGAGATCCATGATGGGTTCCTGTGTTCTCTAATCGTAAACAAGTTGGTTTGTATTATTCAGTTTCCGTGATTGTACTCATAAGGCATCATAGCGACAACTTCCAATTAACTTTCTTTTAAGAAATCTGCTGTTTTCGGCGACAGGTTTGAGTATGTTTACTCACTGTTTCTAATATGTTGCATTGCGGTTTCTTTTGACGGAGCAGTTATGGCTTTTCGTATTGCGCTAAGTGGTTTTCTGGCTTTTGTCGTCGCGATGGGTATCGGGCGTTTTGCCTTTACGCCGCAGGTTCCTTTAATGATAGCTGAACATCAGTTCAGCCTGACCGGCGCGGGGCTGGTCGCCGCGTTCAACTATCTCGGTTATCTGTGTGGCGCGTTTGATGGCATGCGTGCCAGCAAACATCTTGAACGCCGTTTGTGGCTGGGCGTGTGGGGCGGCGTGATCCTGACATTGCTGTCGGCGGTAATTTCCGGCGAAGTGCTGCACAGTATTGTGCGCTTCCTGATCGGCTGGACCAGCGGCTGGGCGATGGTCATGGTATCAGCGTGGTGTAACGAACGGCTGGCGCATTATGGCCGTCCGGCAATGAGTGCCGCGGTGTTTGCCGGGCCGGGCGCGGGGATTTTCCTCAGCGGCATGCTAGCGGTGGGTATTCACAGTTTGCAGCTCACCTCTGCGCAGGCCTGGTGTGTTTACGGCGTGCTGGCGCTGATTTTCGTGGCAATTATCACGCCGAATCTGCCGCGCAAAGGCGACCTGCACCGTTCGCACATGGCGACTGAGCCGCTGATAATGACGCCTGCGCTGAAACGTCTGGTGTGGAGTTACAGTCTGGCGGGCTTTGGCTATATCCTGCCCGCGACGTTTTTATCTCAGATGGCGAGTGCACGTTTTCCTGACAGTCTGTTCGCGCAGTTTGTCTGGCCGGTGTTTGGCGGCGCTGCGGTTATCGGCATCATCATCGGTATTCTTACCCGCCATTGTCTGACTACGCATACCCGCCTGGCGCTGACACTATGGATTCAGGGGCTGGGGATTTTGTGCGCGGAAGTGGTGCCGGGCGTCAGTGGTCTGGTGCTTGGCGCGCTACTGACCGGCGGTGGTTTCCTCAGCGTGGTGCAATTGGCCTTACAATACAGCCGCGAGCTTGCACCCAATCACAGCCGTTATATGGCCGGGTTGCTGACGACCGGTTACGCTGTTGGCCAGTTATTCGGACCGGTTCTGTCGGCGATTTCTACCGCGCTGACCCATCGTCTGGAGCCTGCGCTGTATGTCGCGCTGGCCGGTTTTATTATTGCCGGGGCGCTGGTCTTCCGGCATAAACGATAAGTTGCAGCTATTTCATCCATCATGAAGCACATTCACTGGATTCTGAACCGGCTCTCTACTACAGTAAGCCACCTCATTTTAGCGTGATCTGCGTCAAAGTGATTACATCTGCCGGAGAAGAAAGAATGCCAATCCTGAGTAAAGAAGCCATTTTGGTTCACGAGGCCCTGTTAGCCCGTGGTCTGGAAACCCCTCTGCGTGAAGCTTTGCCGATCGACAATGAAACGCGCAAGCAGCGGATCCAGGAACATATGACCGGCATCATGCAGCTTCTCAATCTGGATCTTTCCGATGACAGTCTGGCGGAAACGCCGCACCGCATCGCCAAGATGTATGTGGATGAAATCTTCTCCGGACTTGATTACGCCAACTTCCCGAAAATCACCGTCATCGAAAATAAGATGAAAGTGGATGAAATGGTCACCGTGCGCGATATCACCCTGACCAGCACCTGCGAACACCATTTCGTGACCATCGACGGCAAAGCGACCGTGGCGTATATCCCGAAAGACACCGTAATCGGCCTGTCGAAAATCAACCGCATTGTGCAGTTCTTCTCACAGCGCCCGCAGGTTCAGGAGCGTCTGACCCAGCAGATACTGGTTGCCCTGCAAACCCTGCTCGGCACCACCAATGTCGCGGTTTCCATTGATGCGGTGCATTACTGCGTGAAAGCGCGTGGTGTGCGTGACGCGACCAGCGCAACGACGACGACTTCGCTCGGTGGTCTTTTCAAATCCAGCCAGAATACGCGACAAGAATTTTTAAGAACCGTCCGCCATCCGTCGTAACTAAAGCCGCAGCGGTGTTCGCTGCGTTCGGAGACCCGAATCACTGACATCAGTCAGCTCATCGGGTTCTTCTCGCTGGCTGCCATGCTGCAACTTCATTTACTTGGATGGTAGCCACCCTGATTTTCTTCCCTTATTCTTAAATATCTCAATAATCTTCAAAAGGAATGTCAGGGTGCGCTCACGTATTGCCACGCTCGACTTTGCCCGTGGTCTCGCCATTTTTGGCATTCTTCTGCTCAATATCAGCGCCTTCGGTTTACCGAAAGCCGCTTACCTGAATCCGGCATTTGCCGGAACGCCTTCAGCTTCTGATACCTGGACCTGGGCGGTGCTCGACGCGCTGGCGCAAGGCAAATTCCTGATGATGTTCGCCATGCTGTTTGGCGGCGGTCTGTTTTTATTGCTGCCGCGCGGCAAACACTGGATCCAGGCCCGGCTGTCGATTTTATTACTGTGCGGTTTTCTTCATGCCACCCTGATGTGGGACGGTGATATTTTGCTGTCATACGGGCTGATTGGTCTGGTGTGCTGGAGGATGGTGCGGGAAGGGCGCAGCAGTCAGTCGCTGATTTCAACGGGCATCATTTTGTATCTGATCGGTGTGGCCGTGCTGGCGATGCTGGGATTTATTACCTCGCCGAAGCCCGGTAGTTTCTGGCTTCCGGGACCGGCGGAAATTCAGTATGAACAATACTGGCGGCTGAAAGGGGGTTGGGAAGCTATCCGCAACCGGCTCGATTTACTGTCATCCAGTTTGCTGGCGATTGGCGCGCAATACGGCTGGGAACTGGCGGGCGCCATGCTGATTGGCTCCGGCCTGATGCGCAGCGGATGGCTCAAAGGTGCGTTTCGCGTCTCGCATTACCGCAAGGTCGCAGCCGTACTGTTACCGCTTTCATTGCTGATTCAGATCCCGGCGATTTATCTGCAATACCGTACCGGCTGGGACTACCGCTGGAGCGGTTTTCTGTTGCAGGTGCCGCGTGAAATTGGCTCGCTGATGCAGGCGGTGAGCTATCTGGCGCTGTGCTACGGCTTCTGGCCGCTGATTTCCCGCTGGCGCATAACGCACTGGATTTCGCAGACTGGCCGCATGGCACTGACCAATTACCTGTTACAGACGCTCATCTGCATCACCTTCTTCAATGTTTTCGGCTTCTATCAGCACTTTGACCGCCTGCAGCTGGTCGCACTGGTGCCGCTGGTCTGGGTGTGCAATGTGCTGGTGACATTGCTGTGGCTGCGTCATTTCCGCCAGGGGCCGGTGGAGTGGCTCTGGCGTCAACTGACGGCGAAAGCAGCGGGTGAAGAACTAAAAGCTGCCTGAACCTGACGTTGATATATCATCCTAAATGATGGATTTGGGATGAAGGTTGCATATTTGTATGTAAACGTTTTCTTTCCTGTGACGAGATTCACGCAGGCGTTTTCGCAAAATGTTTAGGATAGCGGTCGTGCCTCTCCGATGACCACTACACTAAAAAAGGAAACGCCATGCGCACTTCACCTCGCTTCTCTTTGTCTGGTTTCTTTACCTCCTGGGTCAAAAATTTCCGTATTCCTCCGTACCATTCCCTGACTGATCACGGAGCGACGCATGGTCACAATTCGTGATGTCGCCCGGCTGGCGGGGGTTTCTGTCGCCACCGTGTCACGTGTTCTGAACAATCCGTCTATTGCCAGCAAAGAAGCGCGCGAGCAGGTGTTACAGGCCGTCGCCACGCTGGGATACCGGCCCAATGCCAATGCGCAGGCACTGGCGACGCAAAGCAGCGATACCATCGGCGTGGTGGTGATGGATGTTTCAGACCCGTTCTTTGGCGCGCTGGTGAAAGCCGTTGATACCGTCGCGCAGCAGCATCAGAAATACGTCCTGATAGGCAACAGCTATCATATTGCTGAAAAAGAAAGGTACGCCATTGAAGTTCTGATTCGTCAGCGCTGTAACGCACTCATTGTGCATTCCAAGGCGCTGGGGGATGACGAGCTTTCGCGATTTATGGATCAGGTGTCGGGCATGGTGCTGATTAACCGTGTCATTCCGGGCTACGAGCACCGCTGTGTCTGGCTTAACAACGTCAGTGGCGCGGAAATGGCAACCCGCCTGTTGCTGTCCCAGGGGCACCAGCGCATTGGTTACATCGGTTCAAGTCATGGTATCGAAGACGATTTGCAGCGCTACCAGGGCTATTCGCAGGCAATGACGCAGGCACATCAGAGCGGAGATGCGCCACCTGCTGCATGGCGGGCGCAAAGTTCGCCGGATCTGCAGGGCGGGGAAGCGGCGATGGTGGAACTGCTCGGGCGTAATCTGCACCTCAGCGCGGTGTTCGCCTACAACGATTCGATGGCTGCGGGGGCGATGGCCGTGTTGAAAGAAAACGGAATTAACATTCCCGATGACTTTTCGCTGATCGGTTTTGATGACATTCCGATTGCCCGCTATACCAGCCCGAAAATGACCACTGTGCGTTATCCGATCGTTTCCATGGCGACGCTTGCCACTGAACTGGCTTTAAAAGGTGCGGCAGAACAGTTAGCTGCGGGCATTTCGCATTGCTTCATGCCTACGCTGGTCAGACGCCACTCGGTAGCTCCCTGGCAAAATGTGGCACCCGTCACTTATTGATCAAATAACGCGATGTAACCGTTTTCAATCTGTGAGAACTTTCACAGTTTATTAACATCGGGCGCATTATGATTCATTCGTTTTCAATATGATTCAATTTGGGTCCGGTTTACCGGACTTGTTTCACAGCGAGTCAGGACGTTATAAGTCAAGGATGGCAGGCACCCACAATCGTGACGTGGAGCTGTACTGCTCCCGCAGGGATTTCCGGTGCCAAATTCTGTAACACCCTACATAACCGGAGATACAAATGAATAAGAAGGTCTTCACCCTGGCGACTCTGGCTGCAAGCATGATGTTTGGTTTTGCCGCACATGCTGCTGATACTAAAATCGGTGTCACCATCTACAAATATGACGACAACTTCATGTCCGAAGTTCGTAAAGCCATTGAGAAAGATGCGAAAGCCACTCCAGATGTGCAACTGCTGATGAATGACTCGCAAAACAGCCAGTCTACCCAGAACGACCAGGTTGACGTTATGCTGGCGAAGGGTGTTAAAGCGTTGGCCATTAACCTGGTTGACCCGGCTGCTGCCCCGGTCATCATTGAAAAAGCCCGCGGTGCTGGCATTCCTGTCGTTTTCTATAACAAAGAACCTTCCCGTAAAGATTTAGACAGCTACGACAAAGCCTATTATGTCGGGACTGATTCTAAAGAATCCGGCGTGATCCAGGGTGAGCTGATTGCTAAACACTGGAAAGCTAACCCGGCCTGGGATCTGAACAAAGACGGCGTGATTCAATACGTGCTGATCAAAGGCGAGCCGGGCCATCCGGATGCTGAAGCGCGTACTAAGTACGTCATCAGCACCCTGAATGGCAAAGAAGGCCTGAAAACTCAACAACTGCAGCTTGATACCGCCATGTGGGATACCGCACAGGCGAAAGACAAGATGGATGCGTGGTTATCCGGTCCTAACGCTAACAAAATCGAAGTGGTTATCGCCAACAACGATGCGATGGCAATGGGTGCTGTAGAAGCGCTGAAATCTCATAACAAAACCAGCATTCCGGTATTTGGTGTGGATGCCCTGTCAGAAGCGCTGGCACTGGTGAAATCTGGCGCAATGGCCGGTACCGTGTTGAACGATGCAAACAACCAGGCGAAAGCCACGTTTGATCTGGCGAGAAATCTGGCTGACGGTAAACCAGCGGCCGAAGGGACTAACTGGAAAATCGAAAACAAAGTCGTGCGTATTCCTTACGTCGCTGTGGATAAAGACAACCTGTCTTCCTTCGTGAAATAAGAATGCAACGGTAGCAGTAAAGACAGACAGCAATAAAAAACAAAGCTAAGCAGTGGCAAAAATAATTGCGGTTAAGCCGTAAATAAAGACTAAGTATGATTAGACGTTAATGCTTATCTGACAGGACGTCATGTCGCTCTGCGTGTGGTGCGTATACCGGCCATACGCAGGGCTGACATCAGGTATTAATACACCCGTTTATTTTTATCTTTAGCCAGGTATAACTATGGCCGATAATACGTTATCTGACACAACATCAAAACCGGACGAATTCCTTCTGGAAATGAGTGGCATCAATAAATCATTTCCTGGCGTCAGGGCGTTAGATAATGTGAATTTAAAAGTGCGTCCTCATTCTATTCACGCCCTGATGGGTGAAAATGGCGCCGGTAAATCCACATTATTAAAATGCCTTTTCGGGATATACAGCAAAGATTCCGGTACCATTCTTTTTCAGGGACAGGAAGTTAATTTTAAAAGTTCGAAAGAAGCGCTGGAACAAGGCGTGTCGATGGTCCATCAGGAATTAAACCTGGTGTTGCAACGTACGGTCATGGACAACATGTGGCTGGGACGTTATCCGACCAAAGGACTATTTGTCGATCAGGACAAAATGTACAAAGACACCAAGGCGATTTTCGACGAACTGGATATTGATATCGACCCGCGCGACAAGGTCGGTAAGTTGTCCGTTTCGCAGATGCAGATGATCGAAATCGCTAAGGCGTTTTCCTACAATGCAAAAATCGTCATTATGGACGAACCGACGTCCTCGCTGACGGAAAAGGAAGTGAACCATCTGTTCACCATCATCCGTAAGCTGAAAGATCGTGGCTGCGGCATTGTGTATATCTCGCATAAGATGGAAGAAATCTTCCAGCTGTGCGATGAGATAACCATTCTGCGCGACGGTCAGTGGATTATTACTCAGCCGCTGGAAGGCCTGGACATGGATAAAATCATTTCCATGATGGTCGGCCGCTCACTGAGCCAGCGTTTCCCTGACCGCCAGAACGTACCGGGTGAAGTTATCCTCGAAGTCCGTAATCTGACCTCGCTGCGCCAGCCTTCCATTCGTGATATTTCCTTTGATTTACACAAAGGGGAAATCCTCGGAATTGCCGGTTTAGTCGGTGCAAAACGTACAGATATCGTCGAGACGTTATTTGGTATCCGCGAGAAAGTCGCCGGAACCATTAAATTACACGGCAAAAAAATTAATAATCACAGTGCCAATGAAGCCATTAACCATGGTTTTGCACTGGTGACGGAAGAACGTCGTTCCACCGGTATTTATGCATATCTGGACATCGGCTTTAACTCGCTGATTTCTAATATTCGTCAATATAAAAATAAAGCCGGTTTACTCGACACTGCCCGGATGAAAAGCGATACCCAATGGGTTATCGATTCCATGCGGGTGAAAACGCCGGGACATAAAACCAGCATTGGTTCATTGTCAGGCGGTAATCAGCAAAAAGTTATTATCGGGCGCTGGTTATTAACCAACCCTGAGATATTAATGCTGGACGAACCGACGCGCGGCATTGATGTTGGCGCTAAGTTTGAAATTTACCAGTTAATCACCGAGTTGGCGAAAAAAGAGAAGGGGATCATTATTATCTCCTCTGAAATGCCGGAGTTGCTGGGTATTACTGACAGAATATTGGTTATGAGTAATGGACAGGTTGCAGGTATTGTTGAAACTAAAAATACCTCGCAGAACGAAATATTACGCCTGGCTTCCTTGCATCTCTAATTTTTAAGGGTTCTTATTATGAAAGCATTAAATAAGAAAAGTGTGCTCACTTATTTAAAAGAGGGCGGGATTTATGTGGTCCTGCTGGTCTTACTGGCCATTATTATCATCCAGGATCCGAGCTTCCTCAGTCTCGTCAACTTAAGTAACATTCTGACTCAGTCATCTGTGCGCGTTATTATCGCACTGGGCGTGGCAGGGCTTATCGTCACCCAGGGTACTGACCTGTCAGCCGGGCGTCAGGTCGGGTTAGCAGCGGTTGTTGCGGCCACCATGTTGCAGGCGATGGACAACGTCAACAAAGTATTCCCGAATCTGGAAGTGGTGCCCATTCCGCTGGTTATTCTGACCGTGTGTATTGTTGGTGCATTAATTGGTTTGCTGAACGGTATTATTATCGCTTACCTGAACGTAACGCCGTTTATTACCACGCTGGGCACGATGATTATCGTCTACGGGATTAACTCCCTGTATTACGATTATGTTGGTTCTTCACCGGTCGCAGGCTTTGACCCGGGCTTCTCCCAGTTTGCACAAGGCTTTATCCATTTAGGTGGTCTGAAGCTTTCCTACATTACGTTCTACGCGCTGATTGCGATCGCCTTTGTCTGGGTGTTGTGGAACAAAACCCGCTTCGGTAAAAACATCTTTGCTATCGGTGGTAACCCTGAAGCCGCGAAAGTTTCCGGCGTTAACGTCCCGTTAAACCTGATTATGATTTATGCATTGTCTGGTGTGTTCTACGCGTTCGGCGGTTTGCTCGAAGCGGGGCGTATCGGCAGTGCGACCAACAACCTCGGCTTTATGTATGAACTCGATGCCATCGCAGCCTGTGTGGTCGGCGGCGTGTCATTCGCCGGTGGTGTGGGTTCTGTGGCAGGGGTGGTGACAGGGGTGCTGATTTTCACCGTCATCAACTACGGCCTGACCTACATCGGCGTGAACCCTTACTGGCAGTACATTATCAAGGGCAGCATCATCATCTTTGCGGTGGCGCTGGACTCTTTGAAATACGCCAAGAAGAAATAAGTGATCGGGCAGTAAAAACAAAAGGCCGCATACGCGGCCTTTTTGCTGTCGTAAATTCGGAACCGGACTGCTCCCTCCCCTTTCGCAGGGTGAGGCGCTAAAGGCCAAACCCTTTCGAAGGGGAGGCGCAGTCCGGTTCTTACTGCTGGAAAGGATTTCTGCCCACCGGTTTCGGTGGTTCAGGTTGCGGTGCCGGTGCGGCATCCTCGGTTTCATCCTGAGCGGCGTCATTGGCTTCCTGCTCCGCTTTGACTCTGGCCGCTTCGTCTGCGGCCGCTTTTTCCGCAGCAGCTTTATCCGCTGCTGCCTTATCTGCCGCGGCTTTGGCGATAGCGGCTTTCTTCTCGGCTTCAAGTTGCTGTTGTAATGCCAGCAGTTGTTCCGGTGTTACCGCCGGGTAGCCCTGGGCATCGTCCGGAATGGTGTGTACCGCAGGAATAGGGATTAGCGGGCCAAGGAAGCGGGGTTCGCGTTTAAGCAGATACAAATCCGTCAGCGCGCCGAGGCGGGCGAAGATCTCGCGGCTGCGCACGCTGAGCATATTTTTTGGCGATGGTACGGCGAAACATTGTGCCTGAATGCCCATGTGCAGCGCGATAAACAGCGCGCGTTCGCAGTGGAAACGCTGGGTGATAATGATGAAATCGTTAGTGTCGAAGACTTTACGGGTACGCACGATGGAGTCGAGCGTACGGAATCCGGCGTAGTCGAGCACGATATCGCTGGCGGGAATACCGGCGGCAATCAGATCGCGGCGCATGGTGCTCGGCTCGTTATAACTTTGCTGTGCATTGTCACCGCTCAGCAGCAGATATTTTACCTTGCCGCTGTTGTAGGCATTAATCGCGCCCTGAATCCGGTACAGGTAATACTGATTAATGACGCCGGTGCGGTAATACTTCGCTGTTCCGAGCACCACGCCGACCTGACGGTGCGGCAGGGTTTGTACTTCGTCATAAATGTAGGGCTGGGTACGTAAGCTTATCCACTGATCAAGCCCAATAGCGACAGCCAGCATCAGAATAATGATGCCGAAAACGCCAGCTATAAGTCGCTTAATCATAGGTATCCCTGTTATGACCGGATGGAAATCGGATCCAAGGCTACTTTACCTGTTCGGGGTTCGCAATACGTTGGACTCTGCATCCACAGGCTTCGCAGCTTTTTTCAGCACTTTTCAGTGAATTACTTCTTAATCTGCGCGACGTACTGCAATTTGGACGAAAAAAAAGACCAATGCATAAGGCATTGGTCTGGATCATAGCCGGACTTCTTTTACTACCGTCGGATCAGAAAGACGTGCGCTTATAACTTCGGTACTGCGGTGCCCAGAAGTTGTGCTCAATGGCTTTCGACAGAGAATCTTCTGACGTTACCATCGCCACGCCCTGCAACTGCGCGGCCTTACCGACGGCCATCGCGATGCATTTAGACACGCCCTGAATATCGTCAACGTCCGGCAGCAGCGAGCCTGTGCCTTCTGTGGCCAGCGGCGAACACTCTGCCAGTGTTCTGCTGGCGGCCATCAGCATCCCGTCGGTAACGCGGGTGGCGCCCGAGGCAATCACACC
Source organism: Rahnella aceris (assembly GCF_011684115.1). Lineage (NCBI taxonomy): Bacteria > Pseudomonadati > Pseudomonadota > Gammaproteobacteria > Enterobacterales > Yersiniaceae > Rahnella > Rahnella aceris. The sequence goes on from NZ_JAADJV010000001.1 coordinate 592,255, forward strand.
CAGCCCGATCCCCGGGAAGATGAAGGAGTTGTTGCACTGTGCGATAGGGTAGAGCTTGCCTTTGTGGCTCACCGGTGCAAACGGGCTGCCGGTGGCGACCAGCGCGGCGCCGTCTGTCCAGTTCAGGATATCGGCAGGTGTGGCTTCCACGCGGGACGTCGGATTGCTCAGGGGCATCACCACCGGACGTGCACAGTGTTTGTGCATTTCGCGGATAATTTCTTCGGTGAACAGCCCCGGCTGGCCGGAAACGCCGATCAGCACGGTTGGCCTGGCGTTACGCACCACATCCAGCAGGGAAACGCTGTCGCTTTCCATGCCCCAGCTGGCCAGTGCGCTGCTTTTCTGCACCAGTTTGCTCTGGAAATCCAGCAGGTTAGGCAGTTTATCGGTGAGCAAACCAAAGCGGTCGACCATAAAGACTTTGGCGCGGGCTTCTTCTTCACTCAGACCTTCAGATTTCATCTGCGCAACGATTTGTTCTGCGATACCACAACCGGCAGAACCGGCACCGAGGAAGGCGACTGTCTGATCGCTCAGTTTGCCCCCGGCGGCTTTACTGGCGGCAATCAGGCTACCCAGCGCCACGGACGCTGTGCCCTGAATATCGTCGTTAAAGCAGCACAGTTCATCACGGTAGCGTTCGAGGATCGGCATGGCATTCTTCTGCGCGAAATCTTCAAACTGCAGCAGCACGTTTGGCCAGCGGATTTTTACGGCCTGAATGAACTGATCAACGAACGCTTCATATTCTTCACCCGTAATGCGCGGATGACGCCAGCCCATGTACAGCGGGTCGTTGAGTAACTGCGGATTGTTGGTGCCGGCGTCCAGAACCACCGGCAAGGTATACGCCGGGCTGATGCCACCACAGGCGGTATACAGGGAAAGCTTACCGATCGGAATGCCCATGCCGCCGATGCCCTGGTCGCCCAGGCCGAGAATGCGTTCGCCGTCAGTCACCACCACCACTTTTACGTGTTGTTTGGTGGCGTTCTGCAACATGTCATCGATGTGGGCGCGGTTGGGATAAGAGATGAACAGGCCACGGGCGCGGCGGTAGATATCGGAAAAGTGTTCGCAGGCCTCGCCGACGGTCGGGGTATAAATCACCGGCATCATTTCGCTGAGATGGTTGTCCAGCAGACGGTAGAACAGTGTCTCATTGGTGTCCTGAATGTTTCTCAAATAGATGTGTTTATCGATGTCGGTTTTGAAATTCTGAAACTGGCGGTAGGCACGGTCAGCCTGTTCTTCGATGGTTTCCACCGCTTCCGGCAGTAAACCGTGAAGGTTAAAGTTGCTGCGCTCTTCTTCAGTAAAAGCGCTGCCTTTATTCAGTAACGGAAACTCTAACAGGATCGGGCCAGCGTGGGGAATGTACAGGGGGCGTTTACTTTCGTATTCAAGTTCCATCGTTTTACTCTTCCGGTTTTCAGAATGTTGTTTTTTATATTTCGGAGCGGTGAGGGTAACAGAGAGGAAATAAGGATTTCAAATGACAAATGTAATGACAATGTTATGTAACTAAAGACTCCGGAAACAGAGTCTTTAGTGTTAACCGGCTCACACTATCAGCAGGTCAGCGTGGTGATATCTTTGCAGCCCAGTGCTTTTAACGTGGCACGCGTGGCATCGTTTTGCGTGATCAACGCATCTTTTTGCTCGACCAGTACTGCACGGCGCACTTTCAGGCAATCTTCACCTGACATATTCAGCAGGATTAACGCGGCCTGCAAAGGAGGCAGGCTCGGATTGAATGCGGCGTTTTCGGCGTAACGGCCACCGAACTGTTTGCCGTTATGAGTTTCCAGCGCCACACCACTGTGCGACTTACTGTAAGGCGCATGACTTTGATTGCAGGCATCCAGTGCCATGAGTGCCAGGGAGTCGGTGCTTTCCAGTGTGTAACCGTGATTCACTTGGTCCATCAGCAGGGTGGTGATGTCCAGATCCTTTGGGCCGAAGGAGTGCGGCAGATAATCGCCAAGTGTTGCTACATCACGATCGGGCAGATGGATATCCAGCGCTGTGCCGCTGGTCAGCTCATTCATAAACTGACGACAATGCCCGCAAGGGGTGTAATTCACGGTGATGGAGGCCAGACGGGTTTCACCACGCAGCCAGGCGTGCGTGACTGCGGATTGCTCAGCGTGAACCGTTTGTTGCATCGGCGCACCGGCGAATTCCATGTTGGCACCGAAATACAAATTGCCTGAAATTCCGCGTGCAACCGCACCGACATTGAAATGAGAGATAGGCGTAACGGAACAGGCTGCGGCCAGAGGCAGCAGGGCAAATGCCAGCGCGTCATCGTCCAGTCCGGTCGCCTGTTTTATCTGCGCAACATCAGCCGCAGTGAGCATTGCCGGGAAGTCATCATGACGCAAAAACGGCTCAAGCGCGGAGGATAAATTTTCAGGGAGTGCCGCAAAGGCGGTGTGAAAACGTGCGTGCATAAACATTCGATCTCGCAGTGATTACGGTTGAACAGTGTAAAAGTCATTCCATGAATGTAGTGTGATGAATGTCACTTTTTCGATGTAATAAGTTCTGCTTCGTTGCATATTTGGGAGATGTTACGCAGAACAGCCGCCTTTCCAGACGGCTGTTAAAAAAGGATGACGGGGAATCAGTGAGCCGGGAACCACTTGTCATTGATCTTTTTAAATTCGCCGTTAGCTTTGATCCCTTCCAGCGCTGTGTTCAGCTTCGCCAGCAGTTCCTTATTATCAGGACGCACCGCCATGCCGACGCCGGTACCAAAGTATTGCGGATCTTTAATCAGCTCGCCGACTTCACCCAGATTCGGGTTGGATTTCAGCCAGCCGTTCAGCACGGCGGTGTCGCCTAACAGCCCGTCCAGACGACCACTTTTCAGATCCAGAATCGCATTCTGATAGCTGTCGTAACCGACGGTAGTGATTTCAGGATGCTTTTCCATCAGGTATTTCTGGTGCGTGGTGCCATTTTCCAGGCCAACACGCTTACCTTTCAGATCCGCAATAGAAGCAAACTTGCCTTTCGGCCCGATAATCATTGCCGTGTTAGCGTAGTAAGGCTGGGTGAACGTCACCTGTTTACTGCGCTCTTCCGTGATATCCATACCGGAAATAATCACATCGAAACGACGGAATTTCAGTGCCGGGATCAGACCATCAAACGGCTGATTGGTGAAGGTACAGGTTTCCTGCATTTGCTTACACAGCGCGTTCGCCAGGTCGATATCAAAACCAATAATCTGGTTGTCAGCGCCGATAGATTCAAACGGCGGATACGTGGCGGAAGTACCGAAACGAATGGTGTCCGCAGCGGTGGCAGTGAAAACCGTGGCAGACAAGAGGGCGGCGAGGATCAGCTTTTTCATGCAATACATTCCTGTTCAAAAAATGACATTCCCTTCATGGTACAGTTTACTGATTTTATTAATTTAATCGGGTAACTGGCAGGAAGTGAAACCTGAGAATAAAGTGCCACTAAATGAATTTATATGCAATAAATTTGATTAAAAAATTATAAATTGAAACAAGGGGATGTTTTTTCCGGCACAAAAAAAGGGACGATTTCTCGTCCCTTCAGATTCTTCTCTGGCTATCAGTTACGGCGTTCAAATGCCAGTGCACGACGCTCAATCAGGCGCATCATCAGGGTCAGCAACCCGTTCACGCACAGATAAACCACACCGGCCGCACCGAATACCATCACGTCATACGTACGACCGTACATCAGCTGGCTGTGACCCATCACATCCATCAGCGTAATGGTGTAGGCCAGCGAGGTACTTTTAAACACCAGCACCACTTCGTTGGAATACGATGACAGCGCGCGTTTAAAGGCGTACGGCAACAGAATGCGCAAGGTTTGCGGCTTCGACATGCCAAGTGCTTCGCACGACTGCCACTGGCCGGACGGAATAGCGCGTACCGCACCGGTAAACAACTGTGTGGTATATGCCGCGCTGTTCAGCGCCAATGCAAACATCGCGCAAAGCCACGGCTGCGACAGGACTTCCCATAACCACGGAATTTCGCGGATCGACGGAAACTGGCCCGGTCCGTAGTAAATCAGGAAGATTTGCACCAGCAACGGTGTGCCGGTAAACAGCGTGATGTAACCTTTAACGATCTGACTGGCAACCGGCACTTTCAGCGTCAGAACGACGGTGAAAATCATCGCCAGTAACAGTGCAACAATCAGTGCCGCCACGGTCAGTGTCAGGCTGGTGTGCAATCCTTTCAGGACTTCAGGTAAATATTCCCACATCAGGATGCACTCCGTTCAAAGCGTGTGGTACGCAGTTCGATACGTTTAATCACGAACTGGCTGAACAGGGTAACAAGCAGATAGATACACGCCGCAATCACATACCAGGTAAATGGCTCCTGCGTACGGGTCGCAATGCTTTTGGTTTGCAGCATCAGGTCGTTCACGCTGATAAGGGATACCAGCGCGGTATCTTTCAGCAGCACCAGCCACTGATTACTCAGTCCCGGCAACGCATGACGCCACATCTGCGGCATGATCAGGCGGAAGAAAATCGCCGACTTTTTCATGCCCAACACCTGACCGGACTCCCATTGTCCTTGTGGCACGGCTTTCAGTGCGCCGCGCAATGTCTGCGATGCATAAGCCGAATACAGCAGGGAAAGGGCGATCACACCACACACAAACGGGCTGACTTCGAAGTTCTCAATCGGCAACTTGATCGGGATGGCGAACAGGCCAAGATTGATGCTGAAGCCATCGGCCAGCACCATCAGCAGCTGTGAGGAACCAAAATAGATGAACAGTACCACCAGGATTTCCGGCAGACCGCGCAGCACGGTAACCCACGCGGTGCCCAGCCAGCTAAGCGGCTTCCACGGCGCGGATTCCCAGACTGCGAAAATCATCGCCAGCACCAGGCCGAGGATCAGCGCACAAACGGCAAGGCCGACGGTCATCCCGGCGGCGCTTGCTAAAGGTTGGAATTCAGTCATTGATAGGCAAACTTATTGCTGGAACCATTTTGAATACAGCGTCTTGTAAGTGCCGTCTGCTTTCACTTTTGCCAGAGCATCATTCAGTTTAGTCAGCAATTCGGTATTGTTCTGACGAACCGCAACACCCAGGCCGGTACCGAAGTAAGTCGGGTCAGTGATTTTGTCACCCACAGCGGCCAGATTTTTGTTCTGTTTCAGCCATTCATTCACCACGGCGGTGTCACCGAATACGGCATCCAGACGACCGTTTTTCAGGTCCAGTACGGCATTCTGATAGCTGTCGTAAGGTACGGCGGTGATTTCAGGGTGCTTATCCATCAGGTATTTCTGATGAGTCGTGCCGTTTTGCATACCGACACGTTTGCCTTTGAGCGCAGCAACGTCAGTGAACTGACCAGAATGGGCGATGAAAATAGCAGAGTTATCGTAGTACGGGTTGGTGAATGCCACTTGTTTCTGACGTTCAGGCGTGATGTCCATACCGGAAATCACCGCGTCAAAACGGCGGAATTTCAGGCTCGGGATCAGGCTGTCGAACGCCTGATTGGTGAACGTACAGGTTGCCTGCATCTCTTTACACATGGCGTTCGCCAGATCGACGTCAAAGCCCTGGATCTGATTGCTGGAGTCTACAAACTCAAACGGAGGATAAGACGCTTCCATCGCGAAACGGATGGTATCAGCAGCGCTGGCAGACAAACTGACGGTAGCCAGAACCGCGGCAATTACTAATTTTTTCATCGCAAACTCCGTAGAAACATCAATCAATGTATTGATAGAAATACAGTTTAGTGGGAAAGGTAGCTGGCAAACTCTTTGGTTTGCGGCTGTGCGAAAACGGAGGCATCGCCTTGCTCGACAATGCGGCCATTTTCCATGTACACCACGCGGCTGGCGGTCTTACGCGCAACTTCAACTTCGTGGGTCACGATAACCTGAGTAATGCCGGTGCCGGCCAGTTCGCGAATAATGCTGACGATCTGGGCGGTGATTTCCGGGTCAAGCGCGGCGGTAGGTTCATCAAACAGCAGAACCTGAGGCTCCATCATCAGCGCACGGGCAATCGCCACACGCTGTTGCTGGCCACCGGAAAGATGCAACGGAAAACGATCGGCGTAATCGGTCAGACGCAGACGGGTCAGCAATTTCTGGGCACGCGCGAGCGCAACGTCTTTGGTCAGCCCCAGCACTCGCATAGGCGCTTCCAGTAAGTTGTCGAGCACCGTGCGGTGCGGCCACAGATTGTATTGCTGGAAAACCATGCCGACGTTCTGACGCAATTCGCGAACGGCTTTTTCATCCGGTTTGCGGGTGAAATCGAAGGTATTACCGGCGATCTGCAAAGTGCCTGAACGCGGCATTTCCAGCAGGTTCAGAACACGTAACAGGGAGCTTTTGCCTGCACCACTTGGGCCGAGTAAAACCAGAGTTTCACCGGCAGGGCAGTCGAGCTGAATGTCAAAAAGCGCCTGATGCACGCCGTAGAAGCAGTTGATGCTATTAAGTTGAATACTCATGCGCAAATAGTGAATAGCCATTGATGCCGCAGATGGTAACTTCCGCAGCATAGTTATGCAACGATCGCGGCTTAAAAATTATGTGTTACCGCAGGAATGCCAAAGTGTAGCACATCATATTGTTAAACCGCTGTGACGGGGATGTTGGTCAATGACGATATTCATCACTGACCCACATTATGCAACCGCTATTTTAGAGAAAGGAATGGCTTACTGGTGTTCTAAAACCTGGCGCAGTGTGCCACTTGAAGCGAAATCGAGGTTTGCCATATAACGCACATCATCAACCGTCCAGCATTGGCCTTCACGCACCATCAGCACTTCATCTTTCCAGCTTGTCGATGCGCCTTTGTCTTTCTCATGTGTGAAGGTGACACGCAGGGGAATGTTACGGGCGTCGGTGTTCGGTATGGTGGAGGCGCTGTCTACGGAGGCAGACGTCGGTCCATCAAACAGGCTGGAGAAAATGTCACCATCGCCAGAACCAGCACCCGTTTTCTCGTTCGGTGAGGCGGCGATATCGACTTTCGGATGTGACTGCGCTTTCAGCAGCGCATCATACAATGCGGTGCTCAGATAAGGTCGGTATGCCGCCAGTTGGCTGGAATTGGGTAATCCGCTGCCGCCTTGTTTAATGCGAAAATCATAGAATTGCTGAGCAACGCTGTCAGGGCCGCCATCGACACAGGGTGCGGTGCGGCTGCCAATGTCCTTATATGCAGGTTCTACCGTGGTGCAGGCACTTAACATCAGTACCAGCGGGATGGCGGCGACAAGGGTTTTCTTTTTCATTGTATTCCTTACTGAAAGATTGAACATTTTCACCATGACGTTCTTTACCATACAGTATAAAACCGATTTGGCTTAATGCATGACGAAGAGAAATCAGTCAAAGGTAATACCTTGATCTCTCAAGCAGGGTTTATGCTATTAATGACATTATTGCCAGGATTTGGACGACAACTGATAAGGAATACGCATGCAAATTTCAACCACTCCGACCCTCGAAGGTTTCACCATCGCTGAATATTGCGGCGTAGTGACGGGCGAAGCGATTTTAGGGGCAAATATTTTTCGTGATTTCTTTGCTGGTGTGCGCGATATCGTCGGTGGGCGTTCCGGCGCTTATGAAAAAGAGCTGCGCAAGGCGCGTGAAATTGCTTTCCGTGAACTGGAAGAACAGGCGAAAGAGCGCGGTGCGAACGCGGTTGTCGGTATTGATATCGATTATGAAACCGTGGGCAAAGACAGCAGCATGCTGATGGTCAGCGTGTCCGGCACCGCAGTGATTGTGCATCGCAAATGATCTGTCAGCGTGTGAAACGGGGTCTGTTCACTGTCGCATTACTCATGCTGGCCGGTTGTCAGCACGCCAGCCAGCAGGGCGCGGATGCGCCATTCCGGCTGGAAACGGCGCGACAGGCGCAGGGCGCAGATCAGCGGATCCGTTTTCTGGTGATCCATTACACCGCTGAAGATTTCAACAACGCATTAAATACGCTTACAGATGAGCACGTCAGCGCACATTATCTGATCCCGGCGCAACCGCCACTTGAAGCGGGTAAACCGGTGGCGTGGCAACTGGTGCCTGAAAATATGCGCGCCTGGCATGCCGGTGCCAGCGGCTGGCGCGGGCGTACCAATCTTAACGATACGTCGGTGGGCATCGAACTGGAGAACAAAGGCTACAGCAACTATTTGCTCGGCAAAAAATTCTATCCGTTCCCGCCTGCGCAAATAGATTTACTGGCTAATCTGAGCCAGGAGATTGTCGCGCGTTATCAGATAGAACCGCGCAATGTGGTGGCGCACAGCGATATCGCGCCGCAGCGCAAAGATGACCCCGGTCCGCTGTTCCCCTGGCAGGAAATGGCCGAACGTGGGATTGGCGCGTGGCCGGATGCGGCGCGGGTGAATCAGTATCTGGCGGGACGTAATCCGCAACAGCCTGTCGATCAGGCGCAGTTGCTGGTGTTGCTGAAAGCGTACGGATATTCAGTGGAAGATAATATGACGCCGCGTCAGCAGCGTCGGGTGATTGCGGCATTCCAGATGCATTTCCGCCAGAGTGATTATCGCGGCCATGCGGATGCTGAAACTGAAGCGATCGTCCGGGCGCTGTTACAGCAGTTTCCGGAGAAGAACGACTGAAACCAGCGACTGACCTGTACGGTCAGTCGCGTTTCGGACCGATGCCGTGCAGCCCCTGAAGTTTACCGTGATCGCGTAACCAGTCGGCGGTGCGGATAATCCCCTGATCGAGTGAAATCACCGGCACATAACCGAGTTCTTTCTGCGCACGCTGTGTGTCGAGCGTGAGATCGAAATTGAGTTTTGCCACACTGTAATGCGTCAGCACCGGTTCTTTCTGCGAGCTTTTGCTGATGCGCTCCATGCCCCGCGCCATCATATCCAGCAGCGGATACGGCACCGAACGGATGCGATATTTGATATCCAGATTTTCCATCAGTTGTTTCACCAACGTACACAGCGGACGCGGTTGCTGATTTGTAATATTGAACGCGCGACCTGATTCTGTTGCCTGCGACTGCGTCGCCAGCCACATTGCATGCACGGCATTCTCAACGTAGGTCATGTCCACCAGCGCTTCTCCGCCGCGTGGCAGCATCAGTGTTCCGCCATATTTCAGCATTTGCAGCAAACGCGGCATCATGACGTTGTCGTGCGGGCCGAAAATGCCCTGCGGTCGCAAAATGGTGAAATGCGTTTGTGGATTCGACAATGCCAGCGTGTGGATCACCTGTTCACCGGCGGCTTTGCTGCGTGCAAAGGAGTTGGCGAAACGGTGCGGGCGAAAGTCTTCCTGAATATCACGGTGATGGTGAAAATCGAAGTAGATCGCCGGTGACGAAATATGCACGAAGTTTTCCACACCATATGCCGCGGACCATTCGCCCAGACGCCGTGTGGCGCGCACATTCGCCAGCTCGAATTCCTGTTCACTGCCCCACGGCGACATCAGCCCTGAGCAGTGCCAGACGGTATCGATATCTGCCAGCAGGGCTTTGGCCTGAGCAGACACCAGCGTGGTGAGATCGGCGTGAATAAATTCTGCGCCCATTTTCTGCAAAAGCGATCCCATGGCGGCATTCCGTCCCGTCGCCCTGACTTTGATGCCTTTATTTCGCAGAAACTCAACGGCATTTCTTCCAAGACCGCCGCTCGCACCGGTAACCAAAACCTTCATATACAGGCCAATGCCTTCATAAATAGAGAAAAATTGTTGTCAGCGTCGGGGTTCTGGCACCCCTGAGCAATAAGGGTGCCATTCTTTCGTGAAATTGTGCGGGTTGCAATGGGAAAGGGGGAAAGCTGTGTCTGAAAGCAGATTAAATGACCCTCTTTAGCGTCCGCAACGGTCTTTCTGCCGGGCAAGGCTGGCGATGCGTTTTGCCATACCACGAAAAATAAACTGATGAGCGGGCATCATACTGAACCAGTAAAGCAGGCCGCTGAACCCTGCCGGATGCCACCAGGCGCGCACATCCAGGCTGCGGCTTTCACCGTGGTCGGTAATCGTGAACGTTAAACGACCGAGCCCCGGCGCTTTCATGCCGAATAACAGCGCCAGTTCGCGCTGAGGTTTCAGGCCGATCACTTTCCAGCCATCAATTTTATCGCCAGGTTTCAGGAAATCACGATCCGGACGGCCGTATTTCACGCCGCCGCCGAGTAAATCGTCGATCCGTGCCCGCGTTTTCCACAAACCGTTGGCATAGAAATACCCTTCAGCGCCCCCAAGCTGCTGAATGACTTTCCATAATGCGGCTTTTGACGCCGACGTTTCCAACGTGAAACCCGCCTGTTTCGGATAATAACCGTAGCCTGGACGCCAGCGCGCGCGGGCGTCAGGATCGTATCCCCAGTCCGGTGAATCCATGATCTGTTGCTGTTCTTTTTCCAGCGTACTGCGGATCGCCTCATCAATGGGGATCAGTGTCTGCGGGATCAGCTTTTGCAGTTTCTCACTGTCGGCCGGTAAATCGTGGTTCAGCCCCTGGATCAGCGCTTTTGCCAGTGACGTCGGCACGGAGGTGATCAGGCTGAGAAAATATACCGAAACAAAAGATGTTGGCAGGGGAACGGGGAGCAGCCAGCGGCGTTTACCGCTCATCGCGATAAAGAGTTTAAACAGCGTCTGATAGCTGATGTATTCCGGCCCCGCCGCCTCCAGAATCTGATTTTCTGTGGCAGGCAGTGTCACCAGCCCCTGTAAATAATTAAGCAGATTTTCCAGTGCAATGGGCGATGACTTTGAGCGAACCCAGCGCGGCGGCGTCAGCACCGGCAGGTTGTACACCATGTCACGCATCACTTCGAACGCGGCGGAACCCGCGCCAATCACAATGCCGGTGCGCAGTTCTGTCACCGGGATGGTGCTCATGCGCAGCAAATCGCCGGTCAGTTTTCTCGCCTGCAAATGCGGCGAATGGTTGTCTTCCGGCTGCATCGAGCCGAGATAAACAATGTGCTTAATGGAGGAATCTTTCAGTGCCAGCAGAGTGTGCTGCGCCGCCTGCCGTTCTTTTTCCAGTAAATCATCATCTTCTGCCATGGCGTGAACCAGATACACCAGCACGTCAGCGCCTTCAAAGGCGGCAGCCAACGTTTTACTCTGATAGACATCCGCGAAGCAGCAGCGGACGTTTGGCCATTTTTGCTGTTGCAGCCATTCGATACGGCGTGCGGCGGCCGTTACCTTGAAACCTTGCTGGCTCAGATGCGCCGTCAGATGTTGTCCGATATACCCGCTGGCACCGAGAACGACGATCCGGCCAGTGTGTGTCGTGATTGGCATTTCCATTTGCTCGGTCAGTGTAAGGGAGATAAAGCAGAAAGTACGGCGATACCCGCGCAGGCTATCGCCGTCAACCGGATTGTCAGGCGTGCTGATGCAGGAATTCCTGCCACAGCGCCACGACTTTTTGCAGATCTTCACGACTGATATTGATATGCGTCAGCACGCGTGTGACCGGCCCCGCACTGATGATCACACCGCGCTCCTGCATCCACGGCCCCATTTTGGCTGCCAGTTCCGCGCTTTGTTTAATGTACAGCACATTGGTTTGGGCACCGGGTTCAGCGATTTCTACGCCGATTTTGCGCAGTTCCTGTGCCAGCCACTGTGCATTGTCGTGGTCATCTTGCAGACGTGAAACGTTATTTTCCAGCGCGTAAATTGCTGCTGCGGCCAGAATACCGGACTGGCGCATACCGCCACCGGTCATTTTGCGCCAGCGGTTAGCGCGCTGGATGTACTCTTTGCTGCCGACCAGAAGGGAACCAATCGGTGCGCCCAGACCTTTCGACAGGCAGATGGTCAGCGTGTCGCAATACTGAGTGATCTCACGTAATTCCACGTTCAGTGCCACTGCCGCATTCATGATACGCGCGCCATCAATGTGCAGTGCCAGCCCTTTTTCGCGGGTGAAGGCGAACGCCTTTTGCAGATAATCCAGCGGAAGCACTTTGCCACTGTGGGTGTTTTCCAGGCTCAGCAGACGGGTCCGGGCAAAATGGATATCATCGGGCTTGATGGCTGCCGCGATCTTATCCAGCGGGATAGAACCGTCAGCATCCATGTCCAGCGGCTGAGGCTGGATACTGCCGAGCACCGCGGCTCCACCTGCTTCATACATATAATTGTGAGCTTTCTGGCCAACAATATATTCTTCGCCACGCTGGCAGTGCGTCAGCAACGCCACCAGATTGGCCTGCGTACCGGTTGGTAAAAACAGCGCCGCGTCTTTGCCACACAACTTTGCCGCCATGTCCTGTAAAGCATTTACCGTTGGGTCATCGCCGTAGACATCATCGCCGACTTCAGCGCGGGCCATGGCCTGACGCATAGCTTCACTGGGGCGGGTTACGGTATCACTGCGTAAATCGATCAACGTGGCTTCCTTCTGGGTGAATGCCCCTTAAGGGGGCAGGTATGATTATTTAATCATGCACTATAGCCCTGTCGGGGTTATCGCAGCCAGTTGGTTTTTGCCAGTTCGACCACTTCGTCGCCCCGGCCGCTGATCACCGCGCGCAGCATGTACAGGCTGAAGCCTTTTGCCTGTTCGAATTTTATCTGCGGTGGCATCGCCAGTTCTTCAGTGGCGGTGATCACATCGATCAGCACCGGCCCCTCGTAGGCGAACGCATCCTGCAAGGCGGTGTTGATATCGGAGGCTTTTTCAACCCGAATGCCTTTGATGCCTGCAGCTTCAGCGATAGCGGCGAAATCCGGATTTTTCAGCTCGGTGCCATCCGTCAGATAACCGCCGGATTTCATTTCCATTGCCACAAAGCCCAGTACGCTGTTATTGAAAATGATGATTTTCACCGGCAGCTTTTGCTGCGCCAGCGTCAGGAAATCCCCCATCAGCATGGCAAATCCGCCGTCGCCGCACAGCGCCACAACCTGACGTGAGCGGTCAATGGCCTGCGCACCAATCGCCTGCGGCATGGCGTTGGCCATCGAGCCGTGGTTGAACGAGCCGAGCAAACGGCGCTGGCCGTTCATTTGCAGATAACGACACGCCCAGACGGTCGGCGTGCCGACGTCGCAGGTGAAAATCGCATCGGCAGCGGCAAAGCGGCTAATCTGCTGCGCCAGATATTGCGGGTGGATCGGTTGCTTGTCGTTCGGCGTCGCCAGCCCGTCGAGATCTTTGCGCGCTTCCTCGTAATGCTTCAGCGCCTTGTCGAGGAACTTGCGTTCATTTTTTACCTGCAACTGCGGCAGAAGGGCGGTCAGGGTGGATTTGATGTCGCCAACCAGCGCCATATCCACATGGCAATGTGCACCGATGCTGCCCGGATTGATATCAATCTGAATGATTTTGGCATCGGTCGGATAAAACGCGCGATACGGGAATTGCGTGCCGAGCAGGATCAGCGTGTCGGCATTGAGCATGGCATGATAACCGGAAGAGAAGCCGATCAGCCCGGTCATACCGACGCTGTACGGGTTATCCCATTCGATATGTTCTTTGCCGCGAAGTGCATGCACCACCGGCGCTTTCAGGGTTTCAGCCAGTCTGATCACTTCATCGTGCGCACCCGCGCAGCCGCTGCCACACATCATCGTAATGTTGGTCGCGCCGTTCAGCAGTTCCGCCAGCTTTTCCAGTTCTGTAGGCTGTGGCGTGACTTTTGGCAGCACAGGCGGATACCAGCTGACTTTAGCATCTTCCGGCGCAGGCTTGAGCGCCACATCACCCGGCAGCACAATCACTGATACGCCACGGTTGAGAATGGCTTTGCGCATGGCGATCGCCAGCACCTGCGGCAGTTGCTCGGGATTGCTGATCAGTTCGCAGTAATGGCTGCATTCACGGAATAATTCGGTCGGGTGGGTTTCCTGAAAGTAACCGCTGCCGATTTCACTCGACGGGATATGCGCGGCAATCGCGACCACCGGCACGTGATTGCGATGGCAATCGAACAGGCCGTTGATCAGATGCAGGTTGCCCGGGCCACAAGAACCGGCGCACACCGCCAGTTCGCCGGTGATTTGTGCTTCGGCTCCGGCGGCGAATGCGGCCACTTCCTCATGGCGCGTACCCAGCCATTCGATGGTACCCATGCGGTTCAGGCTGTCGCTTAACCCGTTCAGGGAGTCGCCGGTGACGCCCCAGATCCTTTTTACGCCTGCTGCCTCGAGAGTTTTCGCCAGGTATGCTGCTACGCTTTGTTTCATAGTCCCTCCGGTGCGCCCGTCATCCTTCGAGCTGCCTCTGCGTTGGCTGCTTTCGCGAACCCGGTCACATACTTATGTATGCTCCCGGCGATTCACTCAGTTGCCGCCTTGATCCAACTCGAATGATTTAGGGCTAATTTTCAAATAAGTGGATTAAGCATAGTCCACTGATTACATCCTTGAATGTTCAGCCTTAAACCATACAAAAATATGCGGAGGAGGGAGGTGAAGAATTGTAAATCTGCCCGCGCAGACTGTAAAAAGTCATGAGCGGGCAGTGAGTTACTGCGGGAGATCAGGCGAGGGTGACGTCGCCCTGGAGCTGACAGCTACAGGCCAGCACATAACCCTGAGCGACCTCTTCGTCGGTCAGCGTCATGCGGCTGGTGGTCTGGTAATCACCGGAAAGTATCCGGGTTTTACAACTGCCGCATACACCTGCACGGCAGGCTGCGGTGACCGGCAAACTGTGCTGTTCCATGGCAGCCAGCAATGTCGTTCCAACCGGTACGCGGTAATTCTGTAACGGTGTCAGGCGGGTCAGCGTCAGTTGCTGGTCGGCAGACACTTCAGTTTGCTGTGCCTGAAACTGCTCTTTGACGATATTCTCTGCCGCTGCGCCCAGTTCTTTCACCCATTCTCCGGCCAGTTGCATATAAGGCGCAGGGCCGCAAATCATTACCCGACGTTCACGGATATCCGGCACCTGACTTTGCAGTAGATCCTGGCTCAGGCGACCGGCGATTTGGCCGGGTTTTGCATCCTGTTCCACAAGCAGAGTCAGATTAAGCTGCGGATACGCTGCGGCCAGTTGCTGCCATTCTTCGGCAAAAATGATGTCCTGCGGGCTGCGCACGCTGTAAAACACCTGCACGCTTTGCGCCGGATGATGCGCCAGAATATCGCGCGTGATCGACATAACCGGCGTCACGCCACAGCCAGCCGACAGCAGCAACAAAGGCTGTGGCGTATCGCAGGTGAATTCCCCCTGCGCATCGCTCAGCCAGAGATAATCACCGGCTTTAACCTGCTGCGTCAGCCATGGCGAACCTACGCCGTCCCCGATGCGGCGCACCGTCAGCTGAATAAAGCGACTATTGCCCGGTGTGGAAGACAGTGTATAGGCACGCTGTACGTCACCACGCTGGCCAATATTCACCAGAGCAAACTGGCCGGGACGGTACGAATACACATCGTGATTAATCAGCGACAGCGTGCGGACATCCGGCGTTTCCTGTGTAACGGAATACACCTGCATGCGGTTCTGGCACAACGCGGTCGGCTGATCGGGAAATAAAGGAAATTTCATGTCAGCTTACTCCGGCAGCATGGTTTTCAGATCCTGCTCAACCGAGGTGATTGCGCGCAGGCCAAATTTTTCATTCAGGATCGCCAGCAGGTTATCGGTGAGGAAGGCCGGTGCCGTCGGGCCGGTGGCGATATTTTTTACGCCAAGCGACAGCAGGGTCAGCAGGATCACGATCGCTTTCTGTTCAAACCACGACAGCACCAGACTCAGCGGTAAATCATTCACACCACAGCCTAATTTCTCGGCCAGATTCACGGCCAGAATAATGGCGGAATAGGCGTCGTTACACTGGCCGACGTCCAGCAGACGAGGCAGGCCTTCAAGCGTACCGAAATCCAGTTTGTTGAAGCGGTATTTGCCGCAGGCCAGCGTCATGATCAGGCAGTCCTGCGGTACGCTAAGCGCCAGATCGGTGAAGTAGCTGCGTTCTCCGCGACTGCCGTCACACCCGCCGATCAGGAAGATGTGGCGCAGTTTTTTTGCGGCAACCAGATCGATGACGGTGTCTGCTGCGCTGAGTAAGGTCTGGCGGCCGAATCCGACGGTAATTTCCTGTTCAATCTCGCTGTAACGGAAGCCCGGAAGCTGCAATGCCTGCGCAATGACCGGCGCAAAATCTTCGCCTTCCAGATGCTGCACGCCCGGCCAGCCGACAATGCTGCGGGTCCAGATGCGGTCGCCATAATTGCCGACATTCGGGTCAATAATACAGTTCGAGGTCATGACGACAGGGCCGGGGAATTTGGCGAACTCCACCTGCTGATTTTGCCAGCCGCTGCCGTAGTTACCGGCCAGATGCGGGAATTTTTTCAGTTCGGGATAACCGTGCGCCGGCAGCATTTCGCCGTGGGTGTAAATATTGATACCGGTGCCGACGGTTTGCTCGAGCAGCATCTGCAAATCTTTCAGGTCGTGACCGGAAATCAGAATCGCTTTACCTGCCAGCGGACGGACATTGACCGCCGTCGGTTGCGGATGTCCGTAAGCATCGGTTTCGCCTTTGTCCAGAATGGCCATCACGCCAAAGTTCATTTTGCCGATTGCCATCGCGTTCGCGAGCAGCTCGCCCATGTCGGACGGTTGCGTGCCCAGCCACGCCATCAGGCGATGATATTCGGCGTAAATGGCGCTATCAGACTGGCCCAGAACATGCGCGTGCTCCATATACGCCGCTGCACCTTTCAGGCCATACAGGCACAGCATACGCAGGCCGTGAATGTCATCACCGATCTGCGCTTTGTCACCGTTGAGCGCAAATTGCTGTGCCTGCTGTTGCAGCTCGCTGAGATTATCGCTCACCAGTTCCAGTGCGGCCAGCGGATGGTTAATGGTGATTTCCGCATCCATCAGACGGCAGCGGGTAGCCAGCGATTCGCGATAAAGAACGGCTTCACGGGCATAGCCGACAATACGCTCGGAATCGAAGTTTACGTTGGTCAGCGTGGAGAAAAAGGCGCGGGGTGCGAAGCTGTCGATCTCTTCATCAATGATGCCATAGCCGCGTGCGGTCAGTGCCCAGGCAGATAAACCTTCTAACACCGCGACCAGTAAGTCTTGTAAATCAGAAGTTTCGGCTGTTTTGCCACACATACCTTGCGCATACGCGCAACCATTGCCCGCCGGGGTACGGACTGTTTGTTCACATTGCACACAAAACATAATGAGGTCCTTTTAAAGTTGCATTTGAAATGCTTGTTTTGATGCAAGCCTAGAGCTGGCTGAGATAGAAATGAAGGGATTTTTAAGACAAAGTGACGCGGAGTTGATTTATCGCAAGTTTTGCAGGGCGGTTCCCGCTGCGGGATGGCAGCGGGACGGGCAGGGATCAGGCAGAGAAAAAGGCCATTAAGACCGGGGCAATCAGGCTGAGGATAAAACCGTGCACCACGGCCGGAGGCACCATATCCAGTCCGCCGCTGCGCTGTAACACCGGCAGGGTAAAGTCCATGGATGTCGCGCCGCACAGGCCGAGTGCCGTCGAACGGCTGCTGCGCACCAGTGTCGGAATCAGCATGATGGCGCAGAGTTCGCGGGCAAGATCGTTAAAGAAAGCCGCGCTGCCAATCACCGGTCCGAAAGAATCTGTCAGAACGATGCCTGAAAGCGAATACCAGCCATAACCGGAGGCGATGGCCAGCCCGGTTTTCAGCGGTAAACCCAGCAGCAGTGCGGCAAGTGCACCGCCAATCAGGGCGCTGAGGGCCACCACGATTGCTACCATCATGCCGCGACGGTTCAGGATAATCTGGCGCAGGGTCATGCTGCTGTTGCGCAGTTGCAGACCGACCAGCGCCAGCAGGAATAACAACGCGATTTCGCTGGCCTGCGACGCGAAGGTAAGCCAGTGCCATTGTGTCAGACCCAGCGCAAAACCCCCGACCACCACGCCGCACAGTTTCAGTGATTCCAGTGCCATGTGAATGCGGGACGGCAATTTTTCCTGTTTATACTGCGTTTTCCAGGGCTTGCGGCGTTCCAGCAACCACAGCGCGGCGTAGTTCATCACGAAGATGCACAGGAAACAGACGGCGGCATATTTGAAAATCAGCAGCAAATTGGTGCTGAGATTGTCCAGGAAAGCCAGACTGATGCCCATAATGAACAGGATGACGTACACCATCCAGCTCAGTAACTGGTTAACAAGATGCAACAGGGCACGGTTTTTGAGCGGAATAAGGTAGCCGGCAATCAGCGGCAAAAGAATAATTAACAGCCCGGAATACATGATGCAAAAGTCCCTGAAAAGTAAGATCCCATGAGTGGCGCGCAGCACATAAAATGCCGCCCGCCACGCTAACGAAAAGTTATCTGACTGTAAAGCAGCTTCGGCACGCAGAGATATCTCTGCGAGCTTGACCTGAACCGATTTTTAACGCCATGCTCAGGAAAGTTTTGAGCACACAGGAGGCGTCTGATGTATCTGGAACGTGTTGATATTGTCGGTTTTCGCGGGATTAACCGCCTGTCTTTGACGCTGACGCAGCCCGCGCAACGTGGCGCATCGATTACCGGTTCTGCCCATCAGGGGCAGGCCGAATCCTTTCTGACCAACACCGTGTTAATCGGCGAGAACGCCTGGGGGAAATCCAGCCTGCTCGATGCGTTAACTCTGCTGCTTTCCCCCGAATCTAAATTGTACTGCTTTAAAGAGGAGGATTTCTATTTCCCGGCAGGCGAAGAGGAGGCCAAATCACAGTACCTGCACGTGGTGTTTACATTTTGCGAGAACCAGGCCGGTCATCATATGTCGCCGCGCTTTAATCCGCTCTCACCGCTTTGGGTGAAATGTGCCGATAAACTGAACCGTATCTATTATCGTCTTGAAGGAGAGCTGGACGACGATGGCAGCGTGATGACGCTGCGCAGTTTTCTGTCGTCCAACGGTCAGCCTTTAAATCTGACGACGATTGATCCGCTTGCGCAGGCGTTGATCCGCCTGAACCCGGTATTACGCTTACGCGATGCGCGCTTTATTCGCCGTCTGCGCAGCGAAACACTGGCGCCGCGGCTGGCAGTCAATAATGAAGAGCTGGCAAAACAGCTTGATGAACTGACGCGCGAATTGGTTCACAGCCCGCAGACGCTGAAAAACAGTGAACTGCGCAGTGGCCTGTCGGCGATGCGACAGTTGCTGGAACACTATTTTGCCGAGCAGGGGACGTCCAGCAGCGCACCCTGGCAGCAAAAGCGTCATGGCCGGGCGGAGAGCCGCCGCGCATGGCGTTCGCTGGATAACATCAATCGCATGATTGCCGAACCCAACAGCCGCAGTATGCGGGTGATGCTGCTTGGCATGTTCTCGACATTGTTACAGGCGAAAGGCTCGGTGGTGCTGCATCCGGATGCCCGGCCACTGTTACTCATTGAAGACCCCGAAACCCGTTTGCATCCGATCATGTTATCGGTGGCCTGGGGATTACTGGATCAGTTGCCGTTGCAGCGTATCACCACCACCAACTCCGGCGATTTGTTGTCGCTGGTGCCCGTTGAGCAAATATGCAGACTGGTGCGTGAGTCCGGCCGCGTCGCGGCTTACGCCATCGGTCCTGAAGGGCTGAGTATGGAAGACAGCCGCCGCATCGCTTTCCATATCCGTTTTAACCGTCCCTCGTCTTTATTCGCCCGCTGCTGGCTGCTGGTGGAAGGCGAGACCGAAGTCTGGTTGCTGAACCAGCTGGCGCGTCAGTGTGGTTATCATTTTGAATCGGAAGGGATAAAGGTTATTGAGTTTGCACAATGTGGCCTGAAGCCTCTGCTGCGTTTTGCGCGGCAAATGGGCATCGAATGGCATGCGCTGGTCGACGGTGACGAAGCCGGTCGCAAATATGCTGCAACAGTGATTGCGAACGTGGAAAACCACAACGATACGCTGCGATATCGCCTGACGGCGTTGCCGTCGCAGGATATCGAACACTTCCTGTATCGCGAGGGTTTCGAAGACGTTTACCGCAAGAATGCGGCGATACCGGACAATGTGCCGATGTCGCCGAGAAGAATTATCGATAAAGCCATTCACCGCAGTTCGAAGCCGGATCTGGCGATTGATGTGGCACTTGCGGCCTCGTTGCGGGGAACCTCGTCTATTCCTCCGCTGCTGCGGCAAATGTTTTCCCGCGTGGCATGGCTGGCACGCGGCAGGGCGGATTAAGCGGCGTGGCTGTTTTCGGTTATCACGGGGTTGCCATGTCCGCTGGAAAAAGTGTGACGGATCTGCGTTTCCAGATCGTCTAACAGCTGGTAACGGCGACGGTATTCCGAGCGTCGTTTACTGGCGATTTCTTCCAGCGGGCGATGGGCAATCTGTGAAGGTAAATGGAAATAACCGTCATCGCCCGGTTTAGCATCCAGCGTTTCCCAAAAACTGTCGTAATCGGCAAACACCATGCCTTTGCGTTTTTTGTAGCGCGGGTTTTCATAAATATGGGTGTGATTTCCCACCGCCACGATTTGCTGCATGCCGGTGACGTCTGCGAGTGTGGTCAGCGCTTCAATCACCAGACGTTTAGGGAATAAACCGTGGCAGGCTTTGGTCGCTGTTTGTATCTCCAGATGATCCACGTGCGCGCGTGGCCCCTGTAACGCGCCGATAAACAGCGTAGGACGCCCCTGATATTCAATAAACGAAAACGTCACGATCGCAATCGGTTCACCCTGCGGAGTATTAAATGTCAGGGTGGCTTCGCCTTCTTTATCGAGACGGCTGATGGCATTAAAGGCGACAAAAAAATGTTGCCCCTCTTTGCCTGTCAGCGTGGCGATCGCCATCGGCTTTTTATTCAGATAACCGTGATTAATCGCGTCGGGCAGGCAATGACCAATCATATCGTAGTGATCAGTGATGCGTTTCATCGCCTGTTGCGGCGTGATATTTGCCGACTGATACGCCCGGTGCAGCTTACAAGGCAGGCTGGGCATGGCGGTCAGGATTTCGTCGCGCTGCGGATGCTGTGCCAGATAATCAAGCATCCCAAACGTTCTGCGCGGGTGCGCCAGCGTGCGGAAGAGGAATTTGAGGCGATAGCGTGGTAATTCCCATGATGGCCCCGGCGTTATCTGACGGGTGAGCAATGCCTTCATTAACTGAAGGCCGGTAAGTGGCGCCTTTTCTACAGAAGGGTAGCTGAAAGTAGTCATGGAAATACCTGTTGTCGTGAGCCAGAGTTTTGTGGTGGCTATTTCATCAGGCCAAGAATAAACAGGTATACAACGGTGGGAATTATGGAGAAATTGCATGTAATTTGTTGAGATGATGTTTAGATTTACATCCTCATATGATGTGTCTTAGCAATTTGTGTCTAAAAAATGTACTTTTTTTCACGCTCAGGACTTGAAGCCGGAAGCATTCTCCCCCATAAATAAAAATGCCAGTCAGTAAGTGACCGGCATTTGCAGTTGAAGCGTTATCTGATGCGTGATGCTGAACCGGTCAGGCGACCACTTCACTTTCCACTGGAATAATGAGACTGGCATGATTCCCCTTTGGGCCTTCATGAACGTCGAAATTGACCTGCTGGCCGGCTTTCAGAGTCCGGTAACCCTCCATCTGGATTGTGGAGTAGTGAGCGAAGATGTCTTCACCGCCATTTTGCGGGCAAATGAAGCCAAAGCCTTTAGCATTATTGAACCATTTAACAGTACCCGTCTGCATGCTTCTTCATCCCTCTCATGACTAGTCTGGTAGTAAATAGATAAAGCCAGTTGAGTGAGCCCGAAGGCCGGAACACGGCGGATAAGCGTCTGTTCAGGCCGGTTTAAACTCCGTTCAGCTCACGAATTTACACTCTAGTGGAATAGAGTTAGACGTCAAGGAAACGGCATTTGTCGCGGGGGAGCAGATAACCAAAGTTTGAAGCAGGTAACGCTATTGACATATTTTGTTAAGTTTTGCCCGGCGTTGTCTGACGTACGTAGACATTTTGTGCAGCGGCAAGGTGAGGCCAGAGATGGTAAAATACGGTAATAACAGCGCGAGGCTCTGCAGAAAGTCTTCCCGTTTGTGTATTTGGCTTCCAATACGATCTTCACAGGTGATGAACAGGCAATGGGTAATAATCAAGACTGGCTAAATTTTGAACATTTGGCGGCGGATAAGCAAAAGGATGAGGTAAAACCGCCATCTATGTATAAAGTTATATTAAACAACGACGATTACACTCCAATGGAATTTGTGATTGACGTTCTGCAAAAGTTCTTTTCTTATGATATTGAACGTGCAACGCAACTGATGCTCCAGGTGCACTACAGAGGTAAAGCGATATGCGGTGTTTATACTGCCGAAGTCGCGGAAACCAAGGTCGCACACGTAAATGAGTACGCCAAGGAGAATGAGCATCCGTTGCTGTGTACGCTGGAAAAAGCCTGATTAAGGCAATCTATTTGGGAGGTGCCTATGCTCAATCAAGAACTTGAACTCAGTCTCAACATGGCTTTCGCAAGAGCCCGTGAGCACCGGCATGAGTTTATGACCGTGGAGCACCTGTTGCTGGCGTTGCTCAGCAACCCTGCTGCCCGTGAAGCGCTCGAAGCTTGTACAGTTGATTTAGTGGCCCTGCGCCAGGAACTGGAAGCCTTCATCGAGCAAACCACACCCACCTTACCTGCCAGTGAAGAGGAACGTGACACCCAGCCTACGCTGAGTTTCCAGCGCGTTCTGCAACGTGCGGTATTCCACGTGCAATCTTCTGGCCGCAGTGAAGTGTCCGGCGCCAACGTTCTGGTCGCGATTTTCAGCGAACAGGAATCTCAGGCTGCCTACTTACTGCGTAAACATGATGTCAGCCGCCTTGATGTGGTGAACTTTATCTCGCACGGCACCCGTAAAGATGAATCGGGTAGCCAGGCGCAAAACAATGCGGAAAACCCAGTTAACGAAGAACAGTCGGCGGGGGAAGATCGTATGGAGAACTTCACCACTAATCTTAACCAGTTAGCGCGCGTAGGTGGTATCGATCCGCTGATTGGCCGTGACAAAGAACTGGAGCGCGCCATTCAGGTGCTCTGCCGTCGCCGTAAAAACAACCCGCTGCTGGTGGGCGAATCCGGCGTAGGTAAAACGGCCATTGCCGAAGGGTTGGCATGGCGAATCGAGCAGGGCGATGTGCCGGAAGTGATGGCAGAATGCACCCTGTATTCTCTGGATATTGGTTCGTTGCTGGCGGGTACCAAATACCGCGGTGATTTCGAGAAACGTTTCAAATCTCTGCTGAAACAGCTGGAGCAGGATAAAAACAGCATTCTGTTTATTGATGAAATCCACACGATTATCGGTGCCGGTGCGGCGTCAGGTGGTCAGGTGGACGCGGCAAACCTCATCAAACCGTTGCTGTCGAGCGGCAAAATCCGCGTGATTGGTTCGACGACCTATCAGGAATTCAGCAATATCTTTGAGAAAGATCGCGCTCTGGCACGGCGTTTCCAGAAAATTGATATTACTGAGCCAAGCGTTGAAGAAACCGTCCAGATTATTAACGGCCTGAAAACCAAGTACGAAGCGCATCACGATGTGCGCTACACCGCAAAAGCGGTGCGTGCGGCGGTCGAGCTGTCGGTCAAATACATTAATGACCGTCATCTGCCGGACAAAGCCATCGACGTGATTGACGAAGCGGGCGCACGTAGCCGGTTAATGCCGGTCAGCAAACGCAAGAAAACCGTGAATGTCAGCGATATCGAAAGTGTCGTAGCGCGTATTGCCCGCATTCCGGAAAAAACTGTGTCTGCGACAGACCGTGATGTCCTGAAAAGTCTGGGCGACCGCCTGAAAATGCTGGTCTTCGGACAAGATCCGGCCATTGAAGCACTGACCGAAGCGATCAAGATGAGCCGCGCCGGTCTGGGTCAGGATCACAAGCCTGTCGGTTCGTTCCTGTTCGCCGGTCCAACCGGGGTGGGGAAAACCGAAGTGACGGTTCAGTTGGCGAAAGCGATGGATATCGAACTGCTGCGTTTTGATATGTCGGAATACATGGAACGTCATACGGTCAGCCGTCTGATCGGTGCGCCTCCGGGATATGTCGGTTTTGATCAGGGCGGTTTGCTGACGGATGCGGTGATTAAACATCCGCACGCCGTCGTGCTGCTTGATGAAATAGAGAAGGCGCATCCGGATGTCTTCAACCTGCTGCTGCAGGTAATGGACAACGGTACGCTGACCGATAACAACGGTCGCAAAGCAGATTTCCGTAACGTGATTTTGGTGATGACCACTAACGCCGGTGTGCGTGAAACGGAACGTAAATCGATTGGTCTGGTGCATCAGGATAACAGCCCGGATGCGATGGAAGAGATCAAACGGACCTTTACGCCGGAATTCCGTAACCGTCTGGACAACGTTATCTGGTTCAACCATTTGTCTACGGAAGTTATCCAGCAGGTTGTCGACAAGTTTATCGTCGAACTGCAGGCGCAACTGGATGCGAAAGGCGTTTCTCTGGAAGTCAGCGACGAGGCTCGCGACTGGCTGACAGTGAAAGGCTATGACCGTGCGATGGGTGCGCGTCCGATGACCCGTACCGTTCAGGAAAACCTGAAAAAACCACTCGCTAACGAGCTGCTGTTTGGTTCACTGGTGGATGGCGGTTCCGTCTCTGTGGCACTGGATAAGGCGGCTGACAAGCTCACTTATCACTTTATGAGTGCGCAGAAGAAAAAACCGGAAGGTGCGGTGCATTAATTTTTCATAAAGCATGAAAAAACAAAAGGCGATGTGAAAACATCGCCTTTTTTCTTTCTGAAATTCTTTATTTAATTGCAGTAATTAGTGAGGGATTTCAGAAAGGATAATGGAACAAAACGCCGGATTGCGGATACCACAAAACGCCCTTGCAACAGCAGGAAGGGCGAAAAGGGTATCCTCAGGTATCGCCGGAAAATCAGCGATGAGTGAGCCGCTTATTAACGGCTACGGAAGACAATGCGGCCTTTGCTCAGGTCGTACGGGGTCAGCTCTACAGTGACTTTGTCGCCCGTCAGGATGCGGATGTAGTTCTTACGCATTTTACCGGAGATGTGAGCGGTAACTACGTGTCCGTTTTCTAATTCTACACGGAACATAGTGTTTGGCAGCGTATCAAGTACGGTGCCTTGCATTTCAATGTTGTCTTCTTTGGCCATCGAATCCTCTAGGTCTAACTACCATAGTTTTTAACCGGCAAGATAATGCCGAAAAACCCACATTATGTAAAGAAGTATGGTCCATGACCGCACCTATTCCCTATCCTTCGGGAACACCGGCAGGTCTTCATCATGTGGGGATAAGTCTTGTGGCAACCAGCAATCCGGTGCTAACGCGCGTTGCGAAAGTGCGGATAACTGCTGCAAAAATTGGCGGCGGGGGATCTCTCTCGCACCCAGCGACGCAGTGTGAGGGTTGAGCACCTGACAGTCAATCAGTTCTCCTCCATTGCGGGAAAAATGTTGGCAAAAAAGCATAAGCGCGCACTTAGAGGCATTCTCCCGCCGGCTGAACATCGACTCACCGCAAAATAATCCGCCGACAGAAACGCCGTACAAACCGCCAACCAGTTCTTCACCTTCCCAGACTTCAACCGAGTGCGCGCGTCCGGCTTCATGCAATTCCTGATAACCACGCTGCACCAGCGGCCCGATCCAGGTGCCATCTTCACGCTGCATGGCGCACGCATGGATCACCTGCTCAAATTGCTGGTTGAGGGTGAAACGAAACGGCATCTTGCGCATAAAACGTTTCAGACTGCGGCTGGCGTGGCGTTCTCCCGGGACCAAAATTGCGCGGGGGTCAGGTGACCACCAGAGGATCATTTCCCCCGGCTCGAACCAGGGGAAAATGCCATGCTGGTACGCGGAAAGCAGGCGGGGAGCGGTAAGATCGCCCCCGATAGCCAGCAGGCCATTCGGCTCCTGCAATGCGGTTTCAGGTTCCGGGAAATTCAATGAATTGGCCTCAAGCTTAACTAACCGCATAGATCTCCTTATCCGGCGGACACGTCCGCCGTAAAACCACAAACAACCCCGTCAGGCGCGGGCAAGGAACCTTGCATAACGACTTTGTGCCGCGGCTAACGTCTGGTGATCGCCTTGTTCCACAATCTGCCCCTCTTCCATAACACATATCCTGTCGAGGGCTTCTAGACCGTGCAAACGGTGCGTCACTAAGAGTAGCGTCTTATTCTGACAATGCTTGTGCAGCAGTGCCAAAATGTGTTGTTCCGTTTCTGCATCCAGCCCTTCCGTGGGTTCATCCAGCAACCACAGTGGCGCGTCATGTAACAAAGCTCGCGCCAGCCCGATACGACGCTGTTCGCCGCCGGAAAGCTGACGTCCGCCTTCACCGAGCCAGGCATTCAGGCCTTCGTTTTCCAGCAGGACATGTAAATCAACTTGTTTCAGAGCATCGGCGATTTGTTCGTCGGTGCTCTGCGGCGATGCCATGCGCAGGTTTTCGCGCAGCGTGGTGTTAAAGACGTGCGCACGCTGGCTGACGACGGTGATCATTTTGCGCAGTGTCGCTTCATCATAATCAGCAACCGGATGACCGTTGATTTCCAACGCACCGTTGCTGATATCCCAGGCGCGAGTCAGCAGTTGCAGCAGGGTGGATTTGCCACAACCGGTCTGACCAAGCAGGGCGATGTGCTCACCGGCACGGACATCCAGATTGATATTTTTCAGCACCGGCAACGGTTGCCCCGGATAGGTGAAATTCACATTTTTCAGCGACAGACTAACCCGTTCACCGGCCAGCGGGCCCTGAGACGGGAAGGTCACATCTGCGGGCTGGTCGATGATCTGGCTGACGCGCTGAGCTGAGGCGATAACCTGCCCGAGATGCTGGAATGCGGCGGCTACAGGTCCCAGCGCTTCGAATGCCGCCAGCGGGGTGAAGACAAACAGTGCGATCAGTGCGCCCGGTTGCGGGAACTGGTTGATACCACCGGCAGCCAGCCATAGCATCAGTGTGACGGTCAGACCGGCCGCCGCGATCACCATTGCCTGAGACAGGCCCGTGAGTTTTGCCTGCTGCTGCTGGCGCAACATCCAACGCTGTTCGATATCATTGAGTTGCTGGCGGAACCGCGACTGAGCGCCGAAAACCACCAGTTCAGACTGCCCCTGTAACCACGATGTCAGTTGCATCCGGTAGTTACTGCGCAGCGCCGTCAGTTCACGTCCGGCAGGTTTTCCCGCGCGGTAGAAAATCACCGGCAGGAGCAGCATCAGCACCAGCATAATCGCGCCCAGCGTCAGCGCCAGTTTCACGTCGAGGAAGCTCAGGCCGAAGGTCACCAGAATGATCACCACCAGCGCACTCACCAGCGGAGAAATGACCCGCAGATATAAGTGATCGAGCGTATCGACATCGGCGACCAGGCGGTTAAGCAGGTCAGCCTGACGGAAATGTGCAATTCCCCCCGGTGACAGCGGCAGAATTTTTGTGAATGTAAACACCCGCAAATGCGCCAGCACACGGAAGGTCGCGTCGTGGCTGACCAGACGTTCAGCATAGCGGCCTGCGGTACGAAATATCGCAGCACCGCGCACACCGGCTGCGGGCAGCATATAGTTGAAGCTGTATAAACCGGCGACACCGGCCACTGCCGAGGCTGCCAGGAACCAGCCAGAGAGCGTCAGCAGACCGATGCTCGCCAGTAAGGTGACGATGGCCAGAATAACACCCAGTGACAGACGGAACCCGTGGCGGCGGTACAGAGCAAGATAAGGCAGAAGGGTTTTCATCATTAAAGCTCCTTATTCCGCCGGGAAAGCAGACTGGCGAATAAACCGTTCTGAGTCACCAGTTGCGCGAAGGTGCCACGCTCAGCGATCAGGCCTTTCTCCATCACCCAGATTTCGTCATAGTCACGGGTATCTTCCAGTTGATGCGTTACAAGCAGTGAAGTCTGTGCTTTAGAGGCTTCGCTCAGCGCGCTCATCACACGTTTTTCGCTGTGCGCATCCAGGCTGGCGGTCGGCTCATCGAGCAGTAACAAACTGCATGGTGAGAGCAGGGCGCGGGCAACGGCGACGCGTTGCGCCTGTCCGATAGATAACCGCGCAGCACTGTCACCCAGTTCAGTTTCCAGCCCCAGCGGTAACAAGGGTAGAAATTCATTCACATACGCACGTTCAATGGCGGACTGAAGCTGTTCGTCACTGACCTCCGGCTGATTAAGCAGAATGTTGGCGCGCAGGGTAAGTTCGGGCAGATACGGGTTCTGGCCCACCCAGCTCAGCTGTTTACGCCATTCGTCACTACGCAATGATTTCAGTTCAATACCGCTGGCAGTAAGGGAACCCTGGTAAGGCAGGAAGCCCAGCAGGGCGTTGAGCAGGGAGCTTTTCCCCGCGCCGCTCAGGCCGACAATCGCGATACGTTGTCCGGTCTGAATGCTAAACGTTAACGGACCGGCCAGCGTTTTGCCTTGCGGTGACTGAATAATGACGTCGCGGGCTGCCAGTGCCACTGTCTGCCCGGCTGGCCAGGGTTGCTCGCCGTCACCCATATCGGCACTTTCTGCGCTCAGAAACGTGACTAAACTTTCTGCTGCGCCGATGGCTTGCGCTTTGGCGTGGTAAAACGCGCCCAGATCACGCAGAGGCTGGAAAAACTCAGGGGCAAGTATCAGTACCAGAAAGCCAGCGAACAAGGTCACAGGCGTGCCGTAACTGCCAAAATTGAGTTCACCGAGATAGGAGAAGCCGAAGTAAACCGCGACAACGGCGATAGAAATAGAGGCGAAGAATTCGAGTACAGCGGAAGATAAAAAGGCCAGACGCAGAACGTCCATCGTGCGGGCGCGGAAGTTTTCAGTTGAACGCTTAATCTGGTCGATTTCCGCTGTGCCGCGATGGAAAAGACGAAGCGTATCAAGACCGCGCAGGCTGTCGAGAAAATTCCCACTCAGACGCGCCAGCTCGACAAAGTTACGACGGTTCGCATCAGCGGCCCCCATACCGACCAGTGCCATAAACAGCGGGATCAGCGGCGCTGTCACCAGCAAAATAAGCCCGGCGGCCCAGTTAATCGGGAAAATACTGACCAGAATGAGGAGGGGAATAATACCTGCGAGAGCGATCTGCGGCAGATAACGGGAATAGTAATCCTGCATATCTTCGATTTGTTCAAGAATAATGCTGGCCCAACTGCCAGCCGGTTTTCCCTGGATCCAGGCAGGTCCCAGCTTCTCGAGACGATCCAGCACCAGCTTGCGCATTTCCTGACGGATAACACGTCCGCAAATAAAGCCCACCTGTTCACGCAGCCAGGTGACCACAGCGCGCAGAACAAACGTCAGCGCCATTAACAGGAAACTTTGCAGCAGGGCATCACGCGGTGTGTGGTCAATGATCAGGCTGTGCAGTAATCCGGCCATCAGCCAGGCTTGCGCGAGGATCAGCAAACCGGAAAGTAAACCCAGCATCATAGACAGACGGATCCAGCCTTTGGCGCGTGAGCTTTGTTGTTTTAACCAGCGGATAAGTTCTTGTTGTCGTGTTTTATTCATCAGGCATCAGTCTGTGCAGCAATCCGGATGGGAGGGCGCTCATGTTACATGCTTGGCTCAACACTGAAAACAATAAGGCGGCAATTAAGCCGCCTTATTCGTTACTCTTTGTATGGACTCTTGGTCCGATAACTAGCCGCAGGCGTAATTATAAATCCGGGGCTTGAGATAAACCGTCCAGATAGCGTTCTGCATCCAGTGCGGCCATACAACCGGTTCCGGCAGAAGTGATCGCCTGACGGTAGATATGATCCATAACATCGCCCGCTGCGAAGACGCCCGGAATACTGGTCTGGGTGGCGTTGCCATGAGAGCCGGACTGCACTTTGATGTAGCCATCTTTCAGTTCCAGCTGGCCTTCAAAAATGCCGGTATTCGGGCTGTGACCGATAGCAATGAACACGCCCGCCACATCCACTTGCGATTTCTCATCAGTGCGCACGTCGAGCAGGCTCGCGCCTGTCACACCCATCTGATCGCCGACCACTTCATTCAGGGTCTTATGGGTATGCAGAACGATATTGCCGCTGGCCACTTTGTCGTTCAGACGATCCACCAGAATTTTTTCCGCTCGGAAGTTGTCACGACGGTGAATCAGATGCACTTCAGAGGCAATATTGGCCAGATAAAGAGCTTCTTCAACAGCGGTGTTGCCACCGCCGACAACCGCGACTTTCTGGTTGCGATAGAAGAAGCCATCACAGGTTGCGCAGGCTGACACGCCGCGACCTTTAAAAGCTTCTTCAGAAGGCAGACCGATATAACGTGCTGAAGCGCCGGTTGCGATGATCAGCGCGTCACAGGTGTATTCACCGCTGTCACCAGTCAGGCGGAACGGACGGTTCTGCAAATCGACTTTGTTGATGTGGTCGAAAATGATCTCAGTATTAAATTTGGTGGCATGCTCATGCATACGTTCCATTAAGCCCGGACCGGTCAGACCCTCCGGATCGCCTGGCCAGTTTTCCACTTCGGTAGTGGTGGTCAGCTGACCGCCTTTTTCCACACCGGTAATTAATACCGGATTGAGGTTTGCACGCGCAGCATAAACCGCTGCGGTATAACCCGCCGGACCGGAACCCAAGATCAATAACTTACTGTGTTTAACCGTACTCATGCGTAATTCATCTCCGCGATGGCGACAAGCGATAAACCGATTGTAGGGAAAACGGCGCAGTAAAAAAAGTAAACTCAGATGTTGTTAACGATTTGTCTGATAGTTTTTACTGCGTAACCCGCGTAAAAAGGATTTCGCCAATATTGATGAGGCAGATAACTGTTTGATGGATAGGATGAAAAACCAGCATTCCGGCGACCCATCGTTGTGAACGTTGTTCATCAGAACGCGTTAATTTAGCCACAATTCAGGATTGTTTGTAGGGATTTGGCCGAAATAATGGGTGAGATGCGTTGTTATTGTTCATAGATAAAAGACAGCTAAAAAGGGGGCGTCCGCTTTTCAATCTGGCACGTTCTTCTGATTTTGCTTCTTTTACTTTGACAATCCGCTGTGCATTTGCGAAAACATCAGGGGAAGAAGAAATTAACTGCCTGTCTGTGACTTGAATTTATGCAATTGGCTGCTACGGACCCGTCCTGGTATTGCTTTTTGGTTTTTATGTTGCAGCAGGGTTTAGTGAATCAGGTTGGTGGTTTTCAATCTATTAATTTCACAAGGTTATTTCTTTTGAGTATCCGTTTTATGGCCGTGTTCCTTTTGACAGGGGATCAACGCGGCTTTTGGATGCGTAAACCTTAATCATCGGGTCTTCGCTTGGGACAACCCTTAGACATTGAAGTTGGCTGGGGTATGGCAGGTGCAGGGAAGGACAGCAGAGAGACAATAATAATGGTAGACAACAAAAAACGTCCGGGAAAAGATCTCGACCGTATTGACCGTAACATCCTCAACGAATTGCAAAAGGATGGCCGGATTTCAAACGTCGAGCTTTCCAAACGTGTGGGATTATCTCCAACTCCATGTCTGGAGCGCGTTCGTCGTCTTGAACGTCAGGGCTTCATCAATGGTTATACTGCATTGCTCAACCCGCATTATCTGGACGCATCGTTGCTGGTATTTGTTGAGATTACCCTCAATCGCGGCGCCCCGGATGTGTTTGAACAGTTCAATGCGGCAGTACAAAAACTCGAAGATATTCAGGAGTGTCATCTGGTTTCAGGGGACTTCGACTACCTGTTGAAAACCCGCGTACCTGATATGTCTGCTTACCGTAAGCTGTTAGGTGAGACTTTACTTCGTCTGCCAGGTGTTAACGACACCCGCACCTACGTGGTGATGGAAGAAGTGAAACAGACAAATCGCCTGGTCATTAAGACCCGGTAATTGTTCTGGTGCAAAACCTTGTCATTTTAGCTACACTCCTGTGTATCTATACAGCTATGGCGCCGGGGAGTCTCGGCGCTGTTGCTTTTTCTCAGTTCACAGGAACCTGGAGAGCCTTTCTTGAGCCAGGAATATACAGAAGATAAAGAAGTTACCCTGAAAAAACTGAGCAATGGCCGCCGTCTTCTGGAGGCTTTGCTGGTTGTGGTAGCGATTTTTGCTGCTTATTTAATGGCGGCATTGGTGAGTTTTAACCCCTCTGATCCAAGCTGGTCTCAGACAGCCTGGCATGGGCCAATTCATAACTGGGGCGGTGGTGTAGGTGCATGGATGGCCGACACGCTGTTCTTCATCTTTGGCGTATTTGGTTACGCTATTCCACCTATTATTCTGTGTCTCTGCTGGGCGGCTTTCCGTCAGCGGGATAAACAGGATTTCGTCGATTATTTTGCCCTTTCGCTGCGCCTTATTGGCACGCTGGCGCTCATTGTCACGTCTTGTGGTCTTGCAGCCGTCAACGTTGATGACCTGTATTACTTCGCTTCCGGCGGTGTAATCGGCAGTTTGCTCAGTACCGCGATGACACCTTACTTTAATAATGTGGGGGCGACTCTGGTGCTGTTATGCGTCTGGGCTGCTGGCCTGACCTTATTTACCGGCTGGTCCTGGTTGACGATCGCCGAAAAGATCGGTGGTGCCGTGCTGGGTGTAACAAATATCGTGACCAACCGGTCCCGTCGTGACGATGATTATGATTACGACGAGGAGGACGATCCGCTACTGGAAGACGATGACGCAAAACCGGCTGCTAAAGTCGCGCCGGCCGTCGCTGCTGCAGCGGCTCCTGCAACTGCCGAAGCTTCCGAAGCTGATGAAGATGACGTGCTGTTCTCTGCGCCTTCGGTGAATGAACCTGTAGCGCAGGCATCTTCTGAGGCTACCGCACCTGCTGCGAGCGCGGCTGTTGCTGAACCGGTACAGGCAGCGGATCCTTATGCTGCTGAGCCGCCGGTTGCTAATATTTCACCGCAGCCAGCACCGGCAACGGCCATTCCGCCGTTATACAATTTCGAGATCCCGGAAGAAACACCAGTTCCGCGCCATCCGCAGCCCGTTCAGCAATCGCCTTCACCAGCACCAGTTGAGCGCAGAGAGGAAGATGGTCCAAGTCTGGGCAACTGGCAAACTGCCGTGGAGCATTCCCGTTCTCCGTTTGATTTCAGTTCAGCAGTGCCTGATGCCGCTCAGGCGGCCAGCGTGGCGGCCACCGCAGCACTGGCGACCGGCCTTGCACAGGCAGGGCAGTCCACGGCATCTTCCGCTGGTAACACCTTTATGCCGGCCTTCAGTGCTGTGAGCGATGAAAATCCACAGGTGAAAAAAGGCTTTGGCCCTGAGTTGCCGCGTCCTAATCCGGTGCGTATACCTACACGCCGTGAGCTGGCCTCGTATGGCATCAAGCTGCCTTCTCAGCGTATGGCAGAACAGCAGGAACAGGCACAGTCTGCGACGCATAGCGATCCACAGATCCAGGCAGACGTAGAAGCGCTACAGGAAGCAGCATTGCAGCAGGCGTTTGCCGCTCAGCAACAAGAGCGCTATGGCGATGCGGTCACTGAAAATGAACCTGATGAAGAAACTGCCTTGCAGGAAGCCGAATTGCGCAATGCGTTTGCTGCGCGTGAGCAGGCCCGCTATCAGCAGGATGTCGAACCGCTAAGCGGCGTGGTACAGCATCATCATTCACAAAATCAGCAGACTGAATTACCGGCTGTTGCTGATGATTTTGCCGCTGCGGCCATGAAACTCAGCCAGCATGATGCATTCAGCTTCTCACCAATGGCTGACCTGGTGGACGATACGCCTTCTGAACCGCTGTTTACATTGCCGGCACAAGCGGAAGAAGAACCGCAGCCTGCAACGTTTGCACAACAACCTTATCAGCGCGCTACGTCTTCTGAGCCCGTACAGCATGCGCAGGAATATGAGGCTCCACGACAGTCTTCGCCATCGGCGCAGCCTGATATGGATAGCCTGATCCATCCGTTCCTTATGCGTAATGAACAGCCGCTGGTGAAACCGACCACACCGCTGCCATCACTGGATTTGCTGACCTCACCGCCGGCTGAAGCTGAGCCTGTGGATGAGTTCGCGCTGGAACAGATGGGAAATCTGATCGAAGCGCGTCTGAATGATTACCGCATTAAAGCCGATGTCGTGGGGAAATTGCCGGGGCCGGTGATTACCCGTTTCGAACTGGATCTGGCGCCGGGCGTGAAAGCTGCACGTATTTCTAACCTTTCGCGTGACCTTGCCCGTTCATTGTCTGCGGTTGCGGTGCGTGTTGTGGAAGTGATCCCGGGCAAACCGTATGTCGGCCTGGAATTACCAAACAAGAAGCGCCAGACGGTATATCTGCGCGAAGTGCTGGACTGTGCGAAATTTAAAGAAAGTACGTCGCCGCTGACAATTGTGCTGGGTAAAGATATTTCAGGTGAGCCGGTTATCGCCGATCTGGCGAAAATGCCTCACTTGCTGGTGGCCGGTACGACCGGTTCCGGTAAGTCCGTCGGCGTTAACGCCATGATTCTGAGTATGCTGTACAAGTCTAAACCTGAAGATGTGCGCTTCATTATGATCGACCCGAAAATGCTCGAATTGTCGGTGTATGAAGGTATTCCACATCTGCTGACCGAAGTCGTTACTGACATGAAAGATGCAGCCAATGCGCTGCGCTGGTGTGTCGGTGAAATGGAACGTCGCTATAAACTGATGTCGGCGCTGGGTGTGCGTAACCTTGCCGGTTACAATGAACGTGTTCTGGAAGCGGAGGCGATGGGACGTCCCATTCCTGATCCGTTCTGGAAGCCGGGCGATGGCATGGCTGCTGAGCCGCCGTATCTGCAGAAAGAACCGTTTATCGTGGTGCTGGTCGATGAGTTTGCTGACCTGATGATGACCGTCGGTAAAAAAGTTGAAGAGCTGATTGCGCGCCTGGCCCAGAAAGCCCGTGCGGCAGGTATTCACCTGGTTCTGGCGACTCAGCGTCCTTCTGTCGATGTTATTACCGGTCTGATTAAAGCCAACATTCCGACCCGAATTGCCTTTACAGTTTCGAGTAAAATTGACTCCCGCACCATTCTGGATCAGGGCGGCGCAGAATCACTGCTGGGGATGGGGGACATGCTGTATATGGCACCAAACTCCTCGATTCCGGTGCGTGTTCACGGTGCTTTTGTCCGTGATCAGGAAGTGCATGCGGTGGTTCAGGACTGGAAAGCGCGCGGTCGTCCAAAATACATCGAAAGCATTGTTTCCGGTGGTGAAGATGGTGAGGGTGGCGGTTTAGGGCTGGACGGTGATGAAGAGCTCGATGCGCTGTTTGATCAGGCGGTTGCGTTCGTAGTCGATAAACGCCGTGCGTCGATTTCGGGTGTTCAGCGTCAGTTCCGTATCGGTTACAACCGTGCGGCGCGCATTGTTGAGCAAATGGAAGCGCAGGGCATTGTCAGTACTCCGGGTCATAACGGTAACCGCGAAGTGTTGGCACCACCGTCACACGAGTAAACCCAGCCGGTTTGCCTGCATTTGTTAAGAAGGGTCGCGAATGCGACCCTTGTGCAAAGATGCGTAAAACTATTGTTTTTCAGATGAATGAGCTACCGCCGGGGCGCTGCCTCGGATAGAGTTCGCACCATACGTCTTTTGCCTGTGTAAAAGGCATCGTCTGAAGTTTATGGATTTCTGAGGTAAGTATAAGAATGAAAAAATTGTTAATGGTAGGGTGTTTACTGACCGCATTTACCTCTGCTTCCGTTTTAGCGGATGCCAGCAGTGATCTCAAATCTCGTCTGGGTAAGCTCAATACTTTCCATGCCAGCTTCACGCAGACGGTAACCAGCGATGATGGTGCAGCCGTTCAGCAGGGCGAAGGTCAGTTGTGGGTGAAACGTCCAAACCTGTTTAACTGGCATATGACTACGCCGGATGAGAGCATTTTAGTTTCCGACGGTAAAACCCTATGGTTCTATAACCCGTTCGTTGAACAAGTCACGGCAACCTGGCTTAAAAATGCCACCGGCAACACGCCGTTCATGCTGATCACGCGTAATGATAGCAGTGACTGGGCAAAATATAACGTGAAACAGAAAGGCGATGACTTTGAATTAACGCCGAAAGCTGCGACCGGTAATCTGAAACAATTTGCGATCAATGTGACCCCTTCAGGCACTATCAAAAGCTTCACTGCCGTTGAACAGGACGGGCAGAAAAGTGCTTATACCCTGAAAGGTGAGCAAAATGCGTCTGTTGATGATGCCAAGTTTAAATTTACTCCGCCGCAGGGTGTGACGGTGGACGACCAGCGTCAGTGAGGTTAGTTTGAGTAATCTGTCACTCGATTTTTCCCAAAATGAATTCCAGCCACTGGCCGCCAGAATGCGGCCAGTCACTCTTGCAGAATATATTGGACAGCAGCATCTGTTAGCGCCGGGCAAACCTCTGCCGCGGGCCATTGAAACAGGGCAATTGCATTCGATGATTTTGTGGGGGCCGCCGGGTACCGGGAAAACGACGCTGGCAGAACTGATTGGCCGGTATGCAAACGCCGATGTTGAGCGTATATCTGCGGTCACATCCGGTGTTAAAGATATTCGGGAAGCGATTGAGCGAGCCCGGCAGAATCGCGATGCCGGGCGTCGTACCATTTTGTTCGTTGATGAAGTCCATCGATTTAACAAAAGTCAGCAGGACGCTTTCCTGCCGCACATTGAAGATGGCACCATTACATTTATTGGTGCGACCACCGAAAACCCTTCTTTCGAACTCAATTCCGCATTGCTGTCTCGCGCTCGTGTGTATTTACTTAAATCACTGACGGCTGAAGATATCGAGAAAGTGATTGATCAGGCGCTGAGCAATTCTGAGCGCGGTTACGCCAATGAGAAAATCCGTGTTCCGCCGGAAACCCGCCGGATGCTTTCGGAGCTGGTGAATGGCGACGCGCGCCGGGCGCTGAACAGTATTGAAATGATGGCCGATATGGCGGAAATCGACGCCAATGGTTACAGGACACTCACGCCGGAATTACTCACTGAGATTGCCGGTGAACGCAGTGCGCGCTTCGACAATAAAGGCGATCGTTTTTACGATTTAATCTCTGCATTGCATAAATCAGTGCGGGGTTCTTCGCCTGATGCGGCACTTTACTGGTATGCCCGAATCATCACCGCCGGTGGTGATCCGTTGTATGTCGCCCGACGTTTGTTGGCGATTGCTTCAGAAGATGTCGGGAATGCCGATCCACGGGGCATGCAGGTGGCGCTCGCTGCCTGGGATTGTTTTACCCGTGTTGGCCCGGCTGAAGGTGAGCGTGCGATTGCCCAGGCGATTGTGTATCTGGCCTGTGCACCGAAAAGTAATGCTGTATACACCGCATTCAAATCTGCCATGCGTGATGCACGCGAAATGGCAGATTTTGATGTGCCGGAACATTTGCGTAATGCGCCGACCAAACTGATGAAAGAAATGGGGCTTGGTGCTGAGTATCGTTATGCGCATGACGAACCGAATGCATATGCGGCGGGAGAGGATTATTTCCCGCCTGAAATGGCCCGTACGCAGTATTATTACCCGACATCACGCGGGCTTGAAGGCAAGATCGGCGAAAAGTTGGCATGGCTTGCCGAACAAGATCAAAATAGCCCGACAAAACGCTACCGCTAATTTTATCGTTGCGGTAAGGTTACCGTGATAACTCTTTGACACGCTGCCATTTCAGACAGCGTGCATCATCAAATTAACATTCAATAACGACACGTACAGGATTAGCATGCTGGATCCCAATCTGCTGCGTAATGAGCTAGACGCAGTTGCAGAAAAACTCGCTCGCAGAGGTTTTAAACTCGATGTGGAAACGCTGCGTTCTCAGGAAGAACGCCGCAAAGTCTTGCAGGTAGAAACGGAAACTCTACAGGCTGAACGTAACTCCCGATCGAAATCTATCGGTCAGGCAAAAGCCCGTGGCGAAGACATCGAACCCCTGCGTCTGGAAGTGAATACGCTGGGTGAGAAGCTGGATGCAGCGAAAGCTGAACTGGATGCATTGCAAAATGACATCCGCGATATCGCTTCTGCTATTCCAAACATGCCTGATGACTCCGTGCCTGCCGGTAAAGATGAGAACGATAACCAGGAAGTGAGCCGCTGGGGCACGCCGCGTCAGTACGATTTCACCGTGCGCGATCACGTATCGCTGGGCGAAATGGCTGGCGGCCTGGATTTTGCCGCTGCCGTTAAACTGACGGGTGCGCGTTTTGTCGTGATGAAAGGGCAAATCGCCCGTATGCATCGCGCGCTGTCGCAGTTCATGCTCGATCTGCACACAGAGCAACACGGTTATCTGGAAACCTATGTTCCCTATCTGGTCAATCAGGAAACGTTGTACGGTACCGGTCAGTTGCCTAAGTTTGGCGAAGACCTGTTCCATACCAAACCCCTGGATGAAGAGGCGGGCAGCAGTAACTATGCGCTGATCCCGACGGCGGAAGTGCCGCTGACCAACCTGACCCGTGATGAAATTCTTGAAGAAGAATCTCTGCCACTGAAGATGACAGCGCATACGCCATGTTTCCGTTCAGAAGCCGGTTCGTATGGTCGTGACACCCGTGGTCTGATCCGCATGCACCAGTTCGACAAAGTTGAGATGGTGCAAATCGTTCGTCCTGAAGATTCAATGGACGCACTGGAAGAACTGACCGGCCATGCAGAAAAGGTGCTTCAGCTGCTGAATTTGCCATACCGCAAAGTTTTGTTGTGTACCGGCGATATGGGCTTTGGTTCTTGCAAAACCTACGATCTGGAAGTTTGGTTGCCAGCGCAGGATACATACCGTGAAATCTCCTCATGCTCCAACATGGGTGATTTCCAGGCCCGTCGTATGCAGGCGCGTTGCCGCAACAAAACCGATAAAAAACCACGTCTGGTTCATACCCTGAATGGTTCTGGTTTGGCTGTAGGTCGTACACTGGTCGCCGTGCTGGAAAACTACCAACAAGCTGATGGCCGTATCGAAGTGCCGGAAGTATTACGTCCGTACATGGGCGGTTTAGAATATATCGGTTAATCCCGTTATATCTGCACTAACATAGCGAAAAGCGCCTTAGGGCGCTTTTTTTTATGCATGAAATCATGCGTTACGTTACGAATTCCGTATTTCTTTCTCTTCAACCCCGCCTTTTTTGATAGCAGACAAGGTTTCGTACCCCCTAATAAGTAGTATCCATGCTGTTTGAGTGGGTATTGCCTCATTACCGGAGCGAAAAATGTCGGAAATCAAACCAGAAATCACCACGCTAAAAAGTGGTATCAGCCGCCGGACACTGATCAAAACATCAACGCTGGCAGGGCTGGCCGTGGCTGCGGATGGCGTATCCCTTCCTTTTAGCCGTAAAGCACTGGCCCAGGGAGTGGGTGAGGCGAAGCATTTAGTCTCCGAAGATAAAGTGGTGTGGGGCGCCTGTTCAGTCAACTGCGGTAGCCGTTGTGCGTTACGTTTGCATGTACGTGATGATGAGGTGTACTGGGTCGAAACAGACAATACCGGGCAGGATATTTACGGTGATCATCAGGTGCGCGCCTGCCTGCGCGGGCGTTCTATCCGCCGCCGCATGAATC
Source organism: Rahnella aceris (assembly GCF_011684115.1). Taxonomy (NCBI): domain Bacteria; kingdom Pseudomonadati; phylum Pseudomonadota; class Gammaproteobacteria; order Enterobacterales; family Yersiniaceae; genus Rahnella; species Rahnella aceris. The sequence continues at coordinate 631,777 of NZ_JAADJV010000001.1, forward strand.
ATCCGGAGCGCCTGAATTATCCGATGAAGCGCGTCGGCAAGCGCGGTGAAGGTAAGTTTAAACGCATTAGCTGGGAAGAGGCGTTCGATGAAATTGCCAATAACCTGAAGCGTATTGTCGCGAAATACGGCAATGAAGCGGTATATATCAATTACACGTCCGGCATTGTAGGCGGCAACATCACCCGTTCTTCCCCTTACGCTTCGCTGGTTGCCCGCCTGATGAACTGCTATGGCGGTTTTCTCAGTCATTACGGCACTTACAGTACCGCGCAAATCGCCTGCGCCATGCCATACACGTATGGCAGTAACGAGGGCAACAGTACGTCAGATATTGAAAACAGCAAGCTGGTCGTCCTGTTCGGTAACAATCCGGCTGAAACGCGCATGAGTGGTGGCGGCATCACCTATTACCTCGAACAGGCACGCCAGCGTTCCAATGCCCGTATGATCGTGATCGACCCGCGTTATACGGATACTGCTGCAGGTCGGGAAGACGAGTGGATCCCTATCCGCCCGGGGACGGATGCCGCACTGGTGGCTGGCCTTGCGCATGTGCTGATCACTGAGAACATGGTCGACCAACCTTTCCTTGATTCGTATTGTGTGGGCTACGACGAAAAAACCCTGCCTGCGGATGCACCGGCCAACAGTCATTACAAAGCCTATATTCTCGGCCAGGGCGAAGATGCGACGGCAAAGACACCTGAATGGGCGTCCCGCATTACCGGTATTCCGGCCAATCGTATTGTCAAACTGGCCCGCGAAATCGGTCAGGCAAAACCCACCTATATTTCTCAGGGCTGGGGCCCACAGCGTCAGGCCAACGGTGAACTGACGTCCAGAGCCATCGCTATGTTGCCGATTTTAACCGGCAATGTTGGCATTAATGGCGGCAATAGTGGCGCACGTGAATCCACCTATACCATCACCATTGAACGCATGCCCGTGCTGGAAAATCCGGTCAACACACAGATTTCCTGTTTTAGCTGGACTGATGCTATTGCCCGTGGCCCGCAGATGACTGCCACGAAAGATGGCGTGCGCGGCAAAGACAAACTGGATGTGCCGATCAAATTCATCTGGAACTATGCCGGTAATACCATCACCAACCAGCATTCCGACATCAATAAAACCCACGATATTCTGCAGGATGACACGCAGTGCGAGATGATCGTCGTGCTGGAAAACTTCATGACCTCCTCGGCGAAGTACGCCGACATCCTGCTGCCTGACCTTATGACCGTCGAGCAGGAAGATATTATTCCAAATGACTACGCCGGAAATATGGGGTATCTGATTTTCATCCAGCCCGCAACGTCCGCTAAGTTCGAACGTAAAGGCATCTACGAGATGATGAGCGAAGTCGCGCGTCGTCTTGGCCCGGATGTTTATAACAAGTTCACCGAAGGCCGTACCCAGCGGGAGTGGTTGCAATATCTGTATGCCAAAATGCTGGCGAAAGACCCGGCATTGCCTGCTTATGAAGAACTACGGCTAATGGGGATATATAAGCGTAAGGATCCTGCCGGGCATTTTGTGGCTTATAAAAAATTCCGTCAGGATCCCCAGGCCAATCCGCTGAAAACACCTTCCGGTAAAATCGAAATTTACTCCTCTGCTCTGGCGAAAATTGCCGGCGAATGGGAGCTGCAAAAAGATGAAACCATTAGTCCGCTGCCGGTATATGCCTCAACCTTTGAAGGCTGGGACGATCCGAAACGTAGCCAGTTTCCGTTGCAGATGTTCGGCTTCCACTACAAAGCCCGCACCCATTCCACATACGGCAATATCGATGTTTTGCAGGCGTCCTGCCGGCAGGAAGTCTGGATTAACCCGATCGATGCCAAAACCCGTGGCATTGAAAACGGTGACAAAGTGAAAGTCTTTAATGACCGCGGTGAAGTGCGTGTAGCGGCAAAAGTCACCCCGCGCATCATACCCGGCGTTGTGGCTATGGGGCAGGGCGCATGGCATCAGGCCAATATGAGTGGTGACCGTATTGACCATGGTGCCTGTATGAACACGCTGACAACCCAACGCCCCTCACCGTTAGCGAAGGGTAATCCTCAGCATACAAATTTGATTCAAATAGAAAAAGTCTAAAGAAGCCACGAGCCACGAGCCAGGGCCCGATGACAGGGTTGTTAAATTTTCGTCCTTCAGATAAGGGCGTTACGGAGTAAGCAATGTCAGATTCAAACAGTAATAAAACCGATTCAGGCGGTGGGATCAGCCGCCGTGACCTGGTTAAGGGAACCACACTCGCCGGTATAGCAGCCGCAGTTGGCGGCATATCGTTGCCGTTCAAATCAATACGTGCGGAAAAGCTACAGGCTCCTGCCAAAGCTACAGATGAGAAAATCGTCTGGAGTGCCTGTACTGTTAACTGCGGCAGCCGCTGTCCGTTGCGAATGCACGTCGTTGATAACGAGATCCGCTATGTCGAGACCGACAATACCGGTAATGACAATTATGAAGGACTGCATCAGGTTCGTGCCTGTCTGCGCGGGCGCTCAATGCGTCGTCGTGTTTATAACCCGGACCGTCTGAAGTATCCGATGAAACGTGTGGGCAAACGTGGTGGAGGGAAATTCAAGCCTATCAGCTGGGACGAAGCCTTTGACACCCTGGCGGGCAGCCTTAAAGACATTATTCATCGCTATGGCAATGAAGCGATTTATCTGAATTACGGCACCGGTACGCTGGGTGGCACGATGACGCGTTCATGGCCGCCAGGTAAGACACTGATCGCTCGTCTGATGAACTGCTGCGGTGGTTATCTGAATCATTATGGCGACTACAGTTCAGCGCAAATTGCAGCGGGTCTTAATTATACCTATGGCGGCTGGGCGGACGGCAACAGCCCGTCTGATATCGAAAACAGCAAACTGGTGGTGCTGTTCGGCAATAACCCGGGTGAAACCCGTATGAGCGGTGGCGGGGTGACATATTACCTCGAACAGGCTCGCCAGCGTTCGAACGCCCGTATGATCATTGTGGATCCGCGCTATACCGATACCGGTGCCGGACGCGAAGACGAATGGGTGCCGATCCGTCCGGGTACTGATGGCGCGCTGGCAGCGGCGCTGGCGCACGTCATGATCACTGAAAATCTGGTTGATCAGCTATTCCTCGATAAGTATTGCGTCGGGTATGACGAAAAAACCTTGCCGGCGGGTGTGCCTGAGAATGCGCATTACAAGGCTTATATTCTCGGCAAAGGGCCAGATGGTGTAGCGAAAACGCCTGAATGGGCGGCAAAAATCACGGGCATCTCCGTGGATAAAATCGTCAAGCTGGGACGTGAAATCGGACAGGCAAAACCAGCATTTATCACGCAGGGTTGGGGCCCGCAGCGTCACGCTAACGGAGAAATTGCAACCCGTGCAATTGCGATGCTGGCGATCCTTACTGGCAACGTGGGCGTTAACGGCGGTAATTCCGGTGCCCGCGAAGGTTCCTATGAGATCCCGTTTGTACGTATGCCGACGCTGGAAAATCCGGTTCAGACCAGTATTTCTATGTTCCTGTGGACGGATGCAATTGTGCGTGGTCCGCAGATGACCGCCATGAAAGATGGCGTGCGCGGCAAGGATAAACTTGATGTGCCCATTAAGTTTATCTGGAACTACGCTGGTAACTGTTTGATCAATCAGCATTCAGATATCAACCGCACCCATGACATTCTGCAGGATGACAAACAGTGTGAAATGATTGTGGTGATTGATAACCACATGACCTCGTCAGCAAAATACGCAGATATTATCCTGCCGGACTGCACGGCCTCTGAGCAGATGGATTTCTGTCTCGATGCCTCGTGCGGCAACATGGATTATGTAATTTTTGCCGATCAGGCGATTACGCCACGTTTCCAGTGCAAGAACATCTATGAAATGACCAGCGAGCTTTCCCGCCGCATGGGGGTAGAGCAGCAGTTCACCGAAGGCCGTACGCAGGAAGAATGGTTGCGTCATCTGTATCAGCAGTCACGTGAAGCGCTGCCAGAACTGCCAGATTTCGAGACCTTCCGCAAACAGGGCATATTCAAAAAACGTGACCCCGACCAGCATCATGTGGCTTACAAAGCATTCCGTGAAAATCCTGCGGCCAATCCGCTGAGTACGCCGTCCGGTAAAATCGAAATTTACTCTGCTGAACTGGCCAAGATTGCGGCTGAATGGGAACTCTCTAAAGAGGACGTTATTGATCCATTACCGGTGTATGCCGCCGGTTTCGAAAACTATGACGACCCGCTGGCCAGTAAATATCCGTTACAGATGACGGGTTTCCACTACAAAGCGCGTACCCACTCCACTTACGGCAATGTTGATGTACTGAAAGCAGCCTGTCGCCAGGAAATGTGGATCAATCCGATGGATGCCGCACAGCGTGGTATCACCAACGGCGACATGATCCGCATCTTTAACGATCGCGGGGAAGTGCATATAGCCGCCAAAGTGACACCGCGCATGATGCCGGGCGTTGTCGCACTTGGCGAAGGTGCCTGGTATTCCCCTGACAGTAAAAAAATAGATCGTGCGGGCAGCATTAATGTACTGACTTCTCAAAGACCTTCACCGCTGGCGAAAGGTAACCCCTCTCATACCAACCTTGTGCAAGTGGCTAAGGTTTAACGGAGTAAATCATGACAACTCAATATGGCTTTTATATTGACTCAAGCCGCTGCACAGGGTGCAAAACCTGTGAACTGGCATGCAAGGACTTCAAAAATTTAACCCCGGACGTGAGTTTCCGCCGTATCTATGAATATGCTGGCGGCGACTGGCAAAAAGACGGAGATGGCTGGCATCAGAATGTCTTCGCCTATTATTTGTCAATTTCCTGTAACCATTGTGCGGATCCCGCCTGCACCAAGGTCTGTCCGAGTGGCGCGATGCATAAGCGTGAAGACGGTTTTGTGGTCGTAAACGAAGATATCTGTATTGGCTGTCGTTATTGCCATATGGCGTGTCCGTATGGCGCGCCGCAATACAATGAAGCCAAAGGTCACATGACCAAATGTGACGGATGCTACGAACGCATTGCTGAAGGTAAAAAACCGATTTGTGTTGAATCCTGCCCGCTGCGTGCGTTGGATATGGCGCCAATCGAAGAACTGCGTGCGAAATACGGTGAACTGGCTGAAGTGGCACCGTTGCCTGCTTCACATTTCACTCACCCAAATATCGTCATTAAACCCAATGCGAATTGCCGTCCTGTAGGCGATACCACGGGTTATCTGGCTAACCCGAAGGAGGTTTGAGATGGGAAACGGATGGCATGAATGGCCTTTGATGGTCTTTACGGTTCTGGGGCAATGTGTCGTTGGCGCATTTATTGTGCTTGCCATTGCGTTGCTGACTCAGCGCAGTAGGGAAGAATACCGCCAGATCCATCTCTCGATGTTCTTTTTGTGGGTGTTGATGGCGATCGCTTTCATCGCCTCGGTTCTGCATCTGGGGTCACCGCTGCGGGCATTCAATTCGCTTAACCGGCTGGGCGCGTCGCCGCTGAGCAACGAAATTGGCAGCGGCTCGCTCTTCTTTGCGCTGGGCGGGATTTACTGGCTGCTGGCGATGATCAACAAGATGCCACGCGTGCTCGCTAAAATCTGGTTAATCGTGACCATGCTGGCAGGTGTTGGATTCGTCTTCGCGATGTGTCGTGTGTATGCAATCAATACTGTGCCAACCTGGGACAATGCGTATACCGCGTTTCATTTTGGCCTGACGGTACTGATTGGCGGACCGGTTCTGGGCTACCTGCTGCTGCGTGGTGCTAATATTAATGGTTGTGCGCTACGTCTGCTGCCGGTCATCAGCTTTGTGTCACTGGTCGTGAGTATGGCTGTTGTTGTTATGCAAAGCGCCAGTCTGGCAGGCATCAGCAGTTCCGTTCAGGCTGCGTCAGCGCTTATCCCACAATACGGTGTGTTGTCGGTGTGGCGGCTGGTGCTGGTTGTTCTTGGACTGGGCTGCTGGTTCTGTCCGCTTATACTGCGTAAACGACCTGCACTGGCCTCAATGATACTGGCCTTTGTGCTGGTGTTTGCCGGAGAACTGATTGGTCGGGCGATTTTCTACGGTCTGCATATGACAGTGGGAATGGCAGTGGGCGGCTAATTTCAGGTAGTCAGGTTTATCAGGAGGCACGTCGCCAGTAAGGATGTGCCTCTGCAAAATGAGTTAATTATGTCAGCAGAATCAATTAGTTTAACCGGTAAAGTATTAGGCGCGATGCTGTTTTATCCGCCGAGCTCTCCTGAAGTTAGCGTCTTAATTACGTTACTTGAAAGCAGCGTCTGGACCGAGTCATGGCCATGTGCGAGTGACGAGGCTAAAACTCAGGCGGGAGAAACATTCAGCCAGATTACGGCCGCGTCTGAAAGTCTGGATGACGCGTATCAGCGTCTTTTTATCGGCCCTTATTCGTTACCCGCGCCACCTTGGGGCTCGGTGTATCTGGACAAAGAATCAGTGCTGTTTGGCGATTCAACGCTGGCATTGCGCCAGTGGATGCGTGAAAACGGTATTGAACCCCATCTGGAGCAGGCAGAGCCGGAAGATCACATCGGTTTGCTGCTGATGATGTCTGCATGGTTAGCCGAGAATTCACCTTCTTTGCTGGATGAATTTCTGACAGAGCATTTATTGCCGTGGGCCGGACGCTATTTCGAATTACTCCGTCAGAAAGCAGAACACCCGTTTTATCTCGGAGTGGCCGTACTGGCAGAATCCACACTACAGGGCTGGAAACAACAACGTAGTCTGGAAGCGCCCGTCGTGGATCTGTATTTCTGATGAGCGATTCCCGCGACGCCAGATACTATCGTGCCTGGATGAGCAGCAGAACGGTCAGCCGCCGTGGGTTATTCCGCGGCTTGCTGTCACCGGGCAAACAGGCAATTGAACAGGCGGCACAGCCTTCTGCGAACTTGCTGGCGCGCGTGATTGCCCGTCCGCCTCAGGCCATTGCCGAACCGATGTTTCAGCAACAATGTGATGGATGCGGACGTTGCGCACAGGCGTGCCCGGTCGGCATTATAAGCATCCAGGGAGGAAAGGCTTCGCTGGCTATCGATTATGCTGAATGTGACTTTTGCGGTGCCTGTACTCAGGCTTGCGAAAGAGAGGCGCTGGATCAGTGTGTGCCAATGGATACTGGTTTGCGTCCGGTTATTTTGTCCCAGTGTCTGGGACGGCTGGATGACTTGTGCCGAATGTGCGAAATTGCCTGTCCGCGCACGGCAATATTTTTTAATCAACAGAATCAACCTTCTGTTGATGACGCAAAATGTAATGGCTGCGGGAAATGCAAACTTGTTTGTTATCATGGTGATATTAACCTGTCTTTAAAGTGTCATTCATCTTAATCATTAAGCTTGATTAGTGTTTTCAATCATTCTTCTCCACTTTGTGCTCAGGTCAATTTTTGCCAGATTGACTTTTAAACCGCCGGTGGCATGATGCGCGCAATTTCTTCCTCTTTGTGGTCATCACCGCCCTATGTCCGCCTATTCCCGTCCTGTTTCTCTGCTCCTGTGCGGACTTCTGTTGTTGACGATTTCTATCGCCGTTTTAAACACATTGGTCCCTTTGTGGCTCAGTCATGAGCAACTTCCAACCTGGCAGGTCGGACTCGTCAGTTCGTCTTATTTTACCGGTAATCTGCTGGGTACTTTGCTTGCGGGCGGACTGATTAAACGTGTTGGTTTTAACCGCAGTTACTACCTTTCCTGCATCCTGTTTGCTGTCGCGACCGCAGGTCTGGCACTTTCAATAAGTTTCTGGAGTTGGGTGACGGCGCGATTCGTTGCAGGCATCGGCTGCGCATTGATCTGGGTGGTGGTGGAAAGTGCGTTGCTACGCAGCGGAACCGTCAGAAACCGCGGCCAGTTACTGGCAGCGTATATGATCATGTATTACATCGGCACGGTGGTTGGGCAGCTTTTGGTAGGTACGGTGCCGACGGCAATTTTAAGTGTACTGCCGTGGGTGACAGCGCTGATTGTCATTGCAATGCTGCCATTGTTATTAACGCATATTGAGAACCAGGAAAGCGGGCAGCCGCGTCATGCGGTAATGCCGATGTTCAGACGCCGTAATGCACGGCTGGGGATTAACGGCTGTATTATTTCCGGCATCGTTCTGGGATCTTTATACGGCCTGATGCCTTTGTTCCTGACGCATCAGGGAATGAGCGATGCAGATGTAGGTTACTGGATGGCATTGCTGGTCAGCGCCGGGATTATCGGGCAATGGCCGGTAGGGCGTTTGGCTGACCGTTATGGCCGTCTGATGGTTCTGCGCATTCAGATCTTCGCCGTTATCCTTGGCAGCATTGCGATGCTCAGTGGCTATGCGATGGCTCCGACGCTGTTTATTCTGGGCTGTGCTGGTTTCACGCTGTATCCGGTCGCTATGTCCTGGGCTTGCGAAAAAGTCAACGCAGAGGAGTTGGTGGCGATGAACCAGGCATTACTGATGAGTTACACCATCGGTAGCCTCGCCGGGCCGACAATGACCGCGATGCTAATGCAGAGTTATTCCGACCGTCTGTTGTTCGTGATGATTGCGGTGGTTTCGCTGGTGTATCTGGTGATGCTGATGCGCAAAGCGGATCATACGCATAATCCTGTAGCGACTGCTTAATCCTTTTTCATAATTAAAGCCGCAACCCCAATGATTTTGGGTATGTTCTGAGCCATAAAGCAAAAAAGACGCCATTTGGCGTCTTTTTTATGAGCATATCAGACTGTTAATAAATAACTTTATGCCCGTAACTGGCAAGAATATTTTTCACTCTTTCCATGATCTCTTTGGTGGGTGGATTTACGCCATCCAGACCGTATTTCTCACCCATTGCCGTCCATTTGTGTTTGCCCAACTCATGGTATGGCAGCAGTTCGATCTTCTCGATGTTGGTCATATCTTTGGTGAACTCACCCAGCTTATGCGCGGAGTCATCATCATCAGACCAGCCCGGCACCACGACATAACGGATCCAGGTGCGCTGATTACGTTTTGCCAGATAGCGGGCAAAGTCCAGAGTGCGGTGGTTGGACACGCCCACCAGATTCTGGTGAATGTCATCATTCATCTGCTTGAGATCAAGCATGACCAGATCAGAGACATCCAATAATTCGTCGATCACCGGATCATAACGGCGGACAAAACCGTTGGTGTCCAGGCAAGTGTTGATCCCTTCTTTCTGGCAGGCGCGGAACCAGTCACGCACAAACTCTGCCTGAAGAATGGCTTCGCCACCAGAGGCTGTTACACCACCGCCGGAAGCATTCATGAAGTGACGATACGTCACGACTTCTTTCATTAAATCATCAACATTGATCTCTTTTCCGCCATGTGTATCCCAGGTATCGCGGTTGTGGCAATACATGCAACGCATCAGGCAACCCTGGAAGAAAACAATGAAACGGATACCTGGGCCGTCAACGGTGCCACAGGATTCATATGAGTGGATGCGACCTTGAACTGACATTGCGGGTTGTTCTCCATAGTGACCAATAAATAGCAGTCTACATGTGCGGATGCTGGCCTGGCAGAGATAAACTGGAAACCACAGGTTTATGATACCAGACAATCAATAAGGTTGATTGTCAGCAATGGCGGTACTGCTTTGCCAGAAGTCCACAACGTATAGCGCTCTGGCAAAACAGACTGTCGTACAGACAGTGCGGGCAGGGAGGGATGAAACAAAGGCTCCACGTTGTGGAGCCTTTTTATCAGACCAGATTACAAGGTTGAATTATTACAGGGACTTAGTGAAAGTACGGGTAATAACGTCTTGTTGCTGTTCTTTAGTCAGTGAGTTGAAACGCACTGCGTAGCCAGAAACACGAATGGTCAGCTGAGGATAGTTTTCAGGATGTTCCATCGCATCTAACAGCATTTCACGGTTCATGACGTTCACGTTCAGGTGTTGACCACCTTCGATGGACGCTTCGTGGTGGAAGTAACCATCCATCAGACCCGCAAGGTTGGCTTTACGCACATCATCGTCTTTACCCAGCGCATTTGGCACGATAGAGAAGGTATAAGAAATACCATCTTTCGCGTAAGCAAACGGCAGTTTAGCAACGGAGGTCAGAGAGGCAACCGCACCTTTCTGGTCACGACCGTGCATTGGGTTAGCACCCGGCCCAAACGGAGCACCAGCACGACGACCATCTGGAGTGTTACCTGTTTTCTTACCATAAACCACGTTAGAGGTGATGGTCAGAACAGACTGAGTTGCTACAGCGCCACGGTAGGTACGCAGTTTCTGAATTTTCTTCATGAAACGTTCTACCAGGTCACAAGCGATGTCATCTACGCGAGAATCGTTGTTACCGAACTGTGGATACTCACCTTCAATTTTGAAGTCTACAGCCAGGCCGTCTTCGTCACGGATGGTGCTAACTTTTGCATATTTGATAGCAGACAGGGAGTCAGCAGCAACAGACAATCCTGCGATACCACATGCCATGGTGCGATAAACATCGCGGTCATGCAGAGCCATCAGCGATGCTTCGTAGCTGTATTTGTCATGCATGTAGTGAATGATGTTCAGCGCAGTCACGTACTGTTTAGCCAACCAGTCCATGAAGTGATCCATGCGATCCATGACTTTATCAAAGGTCAGCACTTCATCCATCATTGGTGCTTCTTTAGGACCAACCTGGATTTTCATTTTTTCATCAACGCCGCCGTTGATTGCGTACAACATGGTTTTCGCCAGGTTTGCACGAGCGCCGAAGAACTGCATTTGTTTACCCACAACCATTGGGCTCACACAACAAGCGATAGCATAGTCATCGTTGTTGAAATCAGGACGCATCAGATCATCGTTCTCATACTGTACAGATGAGGTATCGATAGACACTTTCGCTGCGTACTTTTTGAAGTTCATTGGCAGCTTTTCTGACCACAGAATGGTCATATTTGGCTCTGGTGAAGGTCCCATGGTGTACAGGGTATTCAGGAAGCGGAAGCTGTTTTTGGTAACCAGAGTACGACCATCAACACCCATACCTGCCAGGGATTCTGTCGCCCAGATTGGGTCACCGGAGAACAATTCATCATATTCAGGGGTACGCAGGAAACGCACCATACGCAGTTTCATAACCAGGTGGTCAATCAGTTCCTGAGCTTGTTCTTCGTTCAGTTTGCCTGCTTTGATATCACGTTCGATGTACACGTCAAGGAAAGTAGAGACGCGGCCAAAGGACATCGCAGCACCGTTCTGAGATTTAACGGCAGCCAGGTAACCGAAGTAAGTCCACTGAACAGCTTCTTGTGCAGTTGTTGCAGGACCAGAGATATCGCAGCCATATTTAGCAGCCATTTCTTTAATCTGACCCAGAGCACGGTGTTGTTCTGAGATTTCTTCACGCAACTGGATGGTCATTTCCAGGTTTACGCCATTTTCCAGGTCGTCTTGCAGAGACTGGAATTGTGCGTATTTGTCGGCCATCAGGAAGTCGATACCATACAGCGCGACGCGACGGTAGTCACCGATGATACGGCCACGACCATAGGCATCTGGCAGACCGGTCAGCACACCAGATTTGCGGCAGTTCAGGATGTCTTTAGTGTAAACATCGAAAACACCCTGGTTGTGGGTTTTGCGGTAATCAGTGAAGACTTTTTTCAGTGCCGGATCCAGTTCACGACCGTAAACTTTACATGAACCTTCCACCATTTTGATGCCGCCGAAAGGGATCAGGGCACGTTTCAATGGCGCGTCAGTTTGCAGACCAACGATGGTTTCCAATGATTTGTTGATGTAGCCGGCATCGTGAGAGGTGATGGTAGAGGCAACGTCGGTATCGAAATCTACTGGAGCCTTAGTACGGTTCTCCAGTTTGATACCATCCATTACTTTATCCCACAGGGTGGTTGTCGCTTGGGTAGCGCCAGCCAGGAAGGACTCATCACCTTCATACGGTGTGTAGTTCTTCTGAATGAAGTCACGGACGTTTACGCCATTCTGCCATTCACCAGCACTAAAACCCTGCCATGCGTTGGTCAATTTTTCATTGAGCTTGGACATTTTGCACCTACCTTCTAATTTGGATTTCTTTAAAAATCACGTGTAAAACTGTCGTAACAAGACTGCCACATTGTTTCAGTGGTGTTTCTCATCGCGAAGATATATGACCCAGTACGTTAACCCTACCAGCAAACCACCCCCAATGATGTTACCGATGGTCACAGGGATGAGATTGTCTATGATAAAGTTAGGGATATTCAGCTCTGCGAATTGTGCCGGTGTTGCCCCGACAGCCTGCCAGAATTCTGGTGTCGCAAAATTTTTCACTACGATGCCTAAAGGGATCATGAACATGTTAGCAATGCTGTGTTCAAAGCCGCTGGCGACAAACATGCCGACCGGTAAAATCATAGCGAACATTTTATCCATCAGACTGCGGCCGGAGTAACTCATCCATACCGCCAGGCAAACCATCAGGTTTGCGAGGATCCCCAGACATACGGCTTCGATAAATGTGTGATGCATTTTATGATCAGCAGTTTGCAGAACGTTCAGTCCCCACAAACCGTTATCAACCATGTATTCACCGGAGAACCAAATCAGAGCCACAAAGAATAAGCAGCCGACCAGGTTACCAATATAGACATTGACCCAGTTGCACGCCAATTGCCCCCAGGTGATTCGACCGCTGGCTTTCGCAATGACGATAAGTACAGTGGACGTGAACAGGTCCGCACCACATACGACAACCAGCATAAGACCCAGAGAGAAGCAGATGCCCCCAACCAGTTTTGCAAGGCCATAAGGGACGGTACCGGTGCCTGTAGTGGCGGTGATATAAAAAGCAAAAGCAATAGAAATAAAGACGCCAGCAGTAATGGCTAAAAAGAATGTTTTTAACGGCTGTTTGGTGGCTTTATAAACGCCAGCATCTTCAGCAATTTTCGCTGTCGCGGCGGGTAAAATGAGATCGAAGGGGTTGTCAGCTTTCACATTAACTCTCTTATTCAGGGCTATGCACTGCGCAACGAGATACTAGCAAAGCAGTATAACGTAAAAATTGACGTGGATCATATGAGGGGGTTTTTGGTGGTTTTTAATGGACTGCCAAAGGGGTGGTTTTATGGGTAATTAATTGAAAATAAACGAATAAAAAGATTTTAATTTTTGCAAATAAAGTTGAGAAAGCAAGCGTTTATTTTCAGATTTCAGTTAATACAAAGGATTCAGTGTTAATAAATATCGTTATTTTGATTTTATAAATTTCACTTTCAATTAACTTATAAAATAATTGCTATATTTTTCTCGCAAAAATGACAAGCGGGTATTATTTCGCGCGGAATTACACGTCATTTTGATGGTCGAGTCAAACTTTTGCGGACAAATACAGCAGCAGAAGCTTAGGATTTATAGTGAACTGATAGCGAATTTATAAACAAAAAAACCGACAGGAAATCCCGTCGGTTTTAATCGCTTCAAAGTGTCAGTGAATCAGGCTTTCGACCAGTGACGACGTTTGGCGACTTGCAGCTTTTCGTATGCACCAAGCAGCGCCTGATGGGCTGGCAAGGCCTTCAGCTCAGGGTCGACTGCAAACAGACTGTGGAAACGGACTTCTCCACTGATGGCCGCCGAAGCATCCTCAACTGCTTTCTGACCATACATTTTCACGAAAGCGTTGTAGTACTGGGCTGGCTCGCGATCTTCTTCCAGAGACAACTGGAGCAGGGTTTGCAGGCAGCGGTAATAGTTGTTGCGCTCATCGCTGTACACCGAGGAATTGAACTCATGCGCCCATTCAGCCCAGGTCAGCGCCTGATCCAAATCACCACCGGCAAGAGCCAGCATAGATTTCAGCTCACCGACACGCAGCGTGTACCAGCCGTTGTCTTTGCCGCTGGCGATCCCCAGCAGTTCGCGAACGCGGGTAAAGTCATCCAGACCTTCATCGTCGAGTTGAGTGATCATCTCAAGATAGGTTTCTTTTGGCAGATCGCTGCCCGGCAACGCCAGCAGTTGATCACGCAAATGCGCGCCCATGCTGTTATTCGCCAGCAATAAATCTTCGGCAGGATAAATGTCAGACATGCCCGGAACGATAATGCGGCAGGCGTATACATCCAGATGTTCGTAATCGGCGATATACACTTCAGCATCTTCTTTATCAAAGATAGCCATCAGTGTCGCAAATTCTTCTTCAGTGGTACCGCTGAAACTCCAGTCTGCAAACGGATAGTCTGCGTCTTGTTTGAACATATCCCATGAAATCAGACCGCTTGAGTCGATGAAATGGGTTTCAAGGTTAGCGTGTTCAGCCACTTCTTCGTCGTCAAAAGTAGGCGCCGTGAAGACATCCAGGTCTTTCAGACTGCGGCCTTGCAACAGTTCCGTCACGGTACGTTCCAGTGCGACGCCAAAATCAGGGTGTGCACCAAAGGACGCGAAACAGGTCCCGTTCGCCGGGTTGAACAGAACCACGCAAATGACCGGATAATTGCCGCCCAGCGAGGCGTCATAAGAAAGAATAGGGAAACCTTCTTCTTCCAGTTTGGCAATGGCTTCAACCACTCCAGGATAGCGTGCCAGAACCTCAACAGGGATTTCAGGCAGGCTGATGGATTCTGCAATGATGCGGTTTTTGACATAACGCTCGAAGACTTCTGACAGCCCCTGAACCCGCGCTTCATTGGCGGTGTTACCCGCGGACATCCCGTTGGAAACGTACAGGTTGCCGATGATGTTCATCGGAATATAGACGGTTTGCAGATCGGACTGACGGGTAAATGGCAGAGCGCAGATACCACGATCAGGATTGCCTGATTGCAGGTCGATCAGATCACGGGCAACCAGTTCTTTATCGGCATCATAAAATGCGTGCAGGCGCTCATCCAGGATCCCGGCGGGCAGACTGTCGTCTTCCGGAAGCGGGAACCACTTCTCATTCGGATAATGAACGAAATCGCCATTAGCGATTTCTTTGCCCAGATAGAAATCAGCGAAGAAATAGTTAGTCGACAGGCGCTCAAAATATTCACCCAAAGCAGAAGCCAGTGCGGCTTTTTTGCTGGCGCCTTTACCGTTGGTGAAGCACAGCGGGCAGTCGCGATCGCGAATGTGCACTGACCAGACGTGGGGAACCGGATTCAGCCACGAAGCTTCTTCGATATTAAAGCCGAGATCGGTGAGTTTTTGTTGGAAGCGGGAAATGGAGTCTTCCAGCGCCGCGTCTTTACCAGGAATAAAAGTTTGGGTCATTGAGTTCACTTTTGAGCGTGCTAAAAACGTGCAATGATACGGGGTTTTGCACATTAGCTCCATGTATTCGTGTTAAGAATGTAATCGCTGTGTGAAGTCAAAGGCTTGAGTTTGAACACGCTGTTATACCGTGTGAAATTTGACGGTGCTTACACATATTATTCCGAAAAATCAGGGTTAAAAGGAGGAATGAACCTTGTGATCAACATCTCATCGCTGTTTATCAGGTCGTCATCAATAACCGTTGCAGACTGCTTGTCTCGGATGATAAAACCGTTAAATTAGTGACTACTATGTGACTGTCTCAGAGAAGTGGTGAGGGGAAATGACTCAGGTTTATAATTTTAGTGCAGGTCCGGCAATGATCCCGGCTGAAGTATTGCGTCGTGCGGAACAGGAACTTTGTAACTGGCACGGACTGGGTACATCGGTGATGGAAATCAGTCACCGTAGTAAGGAATTTATCCAGGTTGCTGAAGAATCCGAAAAGGATATCCGTGACCTGCTCAATATTCCCTCGAACTATAAAGTGCTGTTCTGCCATGGCGGCGCCCGTGCGCAATTTGCTGCTGTGCCAATGAACCTTTTGGGTGAAAAATCCTCCGCTGATTATATTGATGGTGGCTATTGGGCACACAGCGCAGTTAAAGAAGCCCAAAAATATTGCACGCCAAACGTGATTGATGTCACCACTACGATTGATGGTAAGCGTGGCATTCTGCCGATGAGCGAATGGAAACTGAGTGCAGATTCTGCCTACGTTCATTATTGCCCGAATGAAACTATCGATGGTATCGCTATTGATGAAATGCCTGATTTTGGCGACAAAATCGTGGTAGCAGATTATTCATCCTGCATTCTTTCCCGCCCGATTGACGTCAGCCGTTTTGGGGTGATTTATGCTGGCGCGCAGAAAAATATCGGTCCTGCGGGTCTGACCCTGGTTATCGTTCGTGATGATCTGCTGGGCAAAGCGCGCACTGAATTGCCTTCTATCCTCGATTATACCGTGCTGGCTGAGAACGACTCTATGTTCAATACCCCGCCGACCTTTGCATGGTATCTGTCAGGTATGGTATTCAAGTGGCTGAAAGAGCAGGGCGGTCTGCGCGAAATGGAAAAGCGCAATCGTGCAAAAGCCGAACTTTTGTATGGCGCAATCGATCGCACCGGCTTCTATCGTAACCCTGTGGTGGCGGCTAACCGTTCGTGGATGAACGTTCCTTTCCAGATGGCAGATGCCTCGCTGGATAAACTGTTCCTTGATCAGGCACAGGAAGCCGGTCTGCATGCACTAAAAGGCCACCGCGTGGCTGGCGGTATGCGCGCATCTATTTATAATGCAATGCCGATTGAAGGCGTAAAAGCCCTGACCGACTTTATGGCGGAGTTCGAAAAACGTCACGGTTAAGTGTGCTGGCTTTCAGGCTCGCAGAATGCTTCATTGAGAAGCCTTAAAAATGACCCCGGCTCAATGTCCGGGGTCATTTTATGAAAAGAAGAATTGGAGAAAGAGTGGAATCCCTGACATTACAACCCGTTGCGCTGGTTAACGGCAGCATCAATTTACCTGGCTCAAAAAGTGTTTCTAACCGCGCACTTTTACTGGCTGCTTTTGCACAGGGTACTACCCGCCTGACTAACCTGCTCGACAGCGATGATGTGCGTCATATGTTGACAGCACTCACTCAACTGGGTGTCACGCATCGTTTATCTGCATCCCGCACCGAGTGTGAAATCGATGGTCTGGGCACGGCTTTTTCCAATGCTAAAGGTCTGGAACTGTTTCTTGGGAATGCAGGAACCGCAATGCGTCCGCTGGCGGCAGCATTATGCCTGGGCGAACAGGATGTTGTACTGACCGGAGAGCCGCGCATGAAAGAGCGCCCGATCGGGCATCTGGTTGATGCGCTTCGTCAGGGCGGTGCGCAGATTGATTATCTGGAGCAGGAAAACTATCCGCCTTTGCGCCTGCAGGGTGGATTTAGTGGCGGTGACGTCAGTGTTGATGGCAGTGTTTCCAGCCAGTTTCTGACAGCGTTATTGATGACAGCTCCGCTGGCAGATAACGATACAACCATTCAGATTAAAGGTGATCTGGTTTCCAAACCTTATATCGATATCACGCTGAACCTGATGAAAACCTTTGGTATTGAAGTGGAAAACCACGAGTACCAGAGATTTAGCATCCAAGGACGTCAGCATTATGTGTCTCCGGGGGCATATCTGGTCGAAGGTGATGCCTCTTCAGCGTCCTACTTCCTGGCCGCTGCGGCGATCAAGGGCGGTACGGTTCGTGTGACCGGAATCGGCAAAAACAGCATGCAGGGCGATATTCGTTTTGCAGACGTGCTGGAAAAAATGGGTGCTACTATTCACTGGGCTGATGATTATATCGAATGTACCCGCGGTGAACTGAACGGCATTGACATGGACATGAACCATATTCCTGATGCAGCAATGACCATTGCTACCGCTGCCTTGTTTGCTGAAGGCCCGACAACGTTGCGTAATATTTACAACTGGCGTGTTAAAGAGACCGATCGCCTGACGGCGATGGCGACTGAGCTGCGTAAAGTCGGTGCAACAGTGGAAGAGGGCGAAGATTACATTCGTATTGATCCGCCTCAATCGCTGAAATTTGCCGAAATTGGCACCTATAATGATCACCGCATGGCGATGTGTTTCTCGCTGGTGGCGTTATCCGATACGCCGGTGACCATTCTTGATCCGAAGTGTACCGCAAAAACGTTCCCGGACTATTTTGACCGTCTGGCGGCAATCAGCACACTGGCATAGTTTTTCACTTGGTTGCCCGTGTATGAACGGACATCCCTGATGTCCGTTTTTTTGTTTTCAGGCTCAGAACCGTCCGCTTTTTAGCCAACTGAAAAATGTGGGGTAACAGTTGCAGTGAAGGCAGCGTATAATGCCGCTCCTGAATTAGTCCTGTGAGGCTAATGAAGCGGGCATACCCCACCGAAAGGAGACAAAAATGACGGCTTTAGCCCCGGTAATCACCGTTGATGGGCCAAGTGGTGCAGGTAAAGGTACGTTGTGTAAAGCGTTGGCCGAAGCCTTTAACTGGCATCTGTTGGATTCCGGCGCGATTTACCGCGTTTTGGCGCTGGCGGCTTTGCATCACCAGGTTGATATTGTCTCAGAAGAGGCGCTAGTTCCGCTTGCCGCACATCTCGACGTTCGTTTTGTGGCTCAGGATGGGCAGTTGCACGTTATTTTAGAAGGTGAGGATGTTACCCATGAAATCCGCACCGAAACGGTAGGCAATACTGCGTCTCAGGCGGCGGCATTTCCCCGCGTTCGTGAAGCATTATTGCGCCGGCAGCGCGCATTCCGTGATGCACCGGGCCTGATTGCGGATGGTCGTGACATGGGGACGGTGGTTTTCCCTGATGCACCGGTGAAGATATTTCTGGATGCCAGTTCGGAAGAACGTGCAAACAGAAGAATGCTACAGTTGCAGGAAAAAGGCTTTAGTGTTAACTTTGAACGGCTTTTAGCCGAGATCAAAGAGCGCGATGACCGTGATCGTAACAGGCCCGTCGCGCCTCTAGTGGCTGCTTCCGATGCGTTGTTGCTGGATTCAACCAGCATGTCCATCGACGAAGTCATCGAAAAAGCACTGGCTTATGCCACAGAAATTCTAGGATTGCCGCAAAAACAAACCCGGTAATCGAGCCTCACTCTGGTGCTGAAGAATATTCAGTGCCAGTTTTGGCTATAGTTTTTTTTAACCTCGCCGCAAGGATCTGTAGCGGGGCATTTGAAACAACCCCATCCAGCAGGAAGCCAGATGGACGTTAAACTTAAGAACCTAAAGATTATCAACATGACTGAATCTTTTGCTCAACTCTTTGAAGAATCCTTAAAAACAATCGAAACCCGTCCTGGTTCCATCGTTCGTGGTGTTGTTGTGTCTATCGACAAAGATATCGTACTGGTTGACGCCGGTCTGAAATCTGAGTCTGCAATCCCGGCAGAACAATTCAAAAACGCACAGGGCGAACTGGAAATCCAGGTTGGCGACGAAGTTGATGTTGCGCTGGACGCTGTTGAAGACGGCTTCGGTGAAACTCTGCTGTCCCGTGAAAAAGCTAAACGTCATGAAGCTTGGATCACGCTGGAAAAAGCTTACGAAGAATCTGCAACTGTTACCGGTGTTATCAACGGTAAAGTTAAAGGCGGTTTCACTGTTGAGCTGAACGGTATTCGTGCGTTCCTGCCAGGCTCACTGGTAGACGTTCGTCCTGTTCGCGACACGCTGCATCTCGAAGGCAAAGATCTTGAGTTCAAAGTCATCAAACTGGACCAGAAACGCAACAACGTTGTTGTTTCCCGTCGTGCAGTAATTGAGTCTGAGAACAGCGCAGAGCGCGATCAACTGCTGGAAAACCTGCAGGAAGGCATGGAAGTTAAAGGTATCGTTAAGAACCTCACTGACTACGGTGCATTCGTTGATCTGGGCGGCGTTGACGGCCTGCTGCACATCACTGACATGGCTTGGAAACGTGTTAAACACCCAAGCGAAATCGTTAATGTTGGCGATGAAATCACTGTTAAAGTTCTTAAATTTGACCGTGAGCGTACCCGTGTATCACTGGGTCTGAAACAACTGGGCGAAGATCCTTGGGTCGCTATCGCTAAACGTTACCCAGAAGGTACTAAACTGACTGGTCGCGTTACCAACCTGACTGATTACGGCTGCTTCGTAGAAATCGAAGAAGGCGTTGAAGGTCTGGTTCACGTTTCTGAAATGGATTGGACTAATAAAAACATCCACCCATCTAAAGTTGTTAACGTGGGCGATGTTGTTGAAGTTATGGTTCTGGATATCGACGAAGAACGTCGTCGTATCTCCCTGGGCCTGAAACAATGCAAAAACAACCCATGGCAGCAATTCGCAGAAACCCACAACAAGAACGACCGCGTTGAAGGTAAAATCAAGTCAATCACTGACTTCGGTATCTTCATTGGTCTGGACGGCGGCATCGACGGCCTGGTTCACCTGTCTGACATCTCCTGGAACGTTGCAGGCGAAGAAGCAGTACGTGAATACAAAAAAGGCGACGAAATCGCAGCTGTGGTTCTGCAAGTTGATGCAGAACGTGAACGTATCTCCCTGGGCGTGAAGCAACTGGCTGAAGATCCATTCAATAACTACCTGTCTGTTAACAAGAAAGGTACTATTGTTACTGGTAAAGTTACAGCAGTTGACGCCAAAGGTGCTACAGTTGAATTAGCTGGCGGCGTAGAAGGTTACCTGCGCGCTTCAGAAGCTTCTCGCGACCGTATTGAAGACGCAACTCTGGTTCTGAGCGTTGGTGATGAAGTAGAAGCTAAATTCACCGGTGTTGATCGTAAGAACCGCGTAGTAAGCCTGTCCGTCCGTGCTAAGGACGAAGCAGACGAGAAAGATGCAATCGCTGTTGTTAACAACAAACCAGACGAAAGCAACTTCTCTAGTGCTATGGCTGAAGCGTTCAAAGCGGCAAAAGGCGAGTAATGACGGGGGGCGGCTCAGTCGCCCCGAAACGGTAGTTTAGCTGCAAAGCTTGGAGGTACTATGACCAAGTCTGAACTTATTGAAAGACTTGCTGGCCAGCACTCTCATATCCCGGCGAAAGCTGTTGAGGATGCAGTGAAAGAGATGCTTGAGCATATGGCTGCAACCTTGGCTGATGGTGAACGCATCGAAATCCGTGGGTTTGGCAGTTTTTCTCTTCACTACCGTGCTCCGCGTGTTGGGCGCAACCCTAAAACTGGCGATAAAGTCGAGCTGGACGGCAAGTACGTTCCTCACTTTAAGCCAGGGAAAGAGTTGCGTGATCGCGCGAATATTTACGGCTGAGGCTTTCGCCTGAACGTAAATGTCTGCCTATAGCGAACGTAAAGCGGCACCTCTCGGGGTGCCGTTTTTTTTGCTTTATGACGAATAAGTTCCCCCTCTTTCAGTTGCGATCATAAAATTTTTGCGTAACGTCACGCAGCGTTTTGCTTTCCTGGTTGCTCCTTCTTTGCATGAAAATCATACTCCGGCACGAAAACATGTCTGATGAACGTGAAGGGAGTAAAACATCAAAATTTCACTGGACGAGGCTGCTTTAGCGGTTATTGCAGGGATGTTGCCACTGCTTATTTTTTCCCAACTTCCTTCGGCTATTCATCTGGTCACGCTGTGTCTTTGCGCCTCATGCTGCTTCAGATTTCATCACAAAATATTCAGCCTGATAGCGATCGGCCTGCTGAGTTTCAGTTGGGCCTCGTTTCAGGGCGGTATTCAGCTCGATCAGATTTCAGCGCTTCAGGGCACAAAGCGTCATGTTATCGCCGTGGTAGAGAGTATTAATCTCGGGAGCACCAGTACCTCTTCTGTACTCTTCAAAATAGAAAAAGCAGAAGGAAAAATAATTTTCCCGCCGGTCATGTTCCGCACTAAATGGGACAAGACAGAGGGAGAACTGTTAGCGGGCCAGCGCTGGGATATGATCGTCAGTATGCGGCCCGTCCACAGCTTGCTGAATGAAGGCGGATTTGATGCCCAGCGTTGGGCGTTGGCTCAGCATGCACCTCTGACAGCAACTGTCCGTAACAGGCAGCTATTAGATGCCAGAAGTTCGCTTCGTCAGCAATTTATTCAGCGGTTGCAGCAGAAGATGCCACCGATGGAAAATACGCCTGTACTGATTGCACTGGCTTTTGGCGAAAAAGGATTAATACAGGCTGCAGATAAGCTACTGTTACAACAGACTGGCATCGCGCATCTGGTGGCGATATCAGGCCTACATATTGGAATTGCGGCGTTATTTGGATGGTGGCTGGCGCGTGGATTGCAGTATCTGCTGCCGGTAAAACTGATTGACTACCGATTTCCGTTATTCGTGAGCGGCGTTTTTCTGCTGTTCTATACCTGGCTTTCCGGAGGTAATGCACCTGCGCTGCGTGCAGCGTTTGCGGTGTTGATGTGGATCCTGCTGCGTCTGTTCCGTGTCCGCTGTCATCCGTGCCAGATATGGCTTTGGGTGGTGGCTATGCTTCTGCTGGTCGACCCTATGAATTTATTGTCCGACAGCTTCTGGTTGTCATGCTTCGCGGTGGGGGCTCTGGTTTTCTGGTTCCAGTGGGTGCCTCTTCCTGCAATGTTTCAGCAGGCATGGTATTGGGCATTGTTTCGCTGGGGGCATCTGCAGGTGGGAATGACACTTCTTCTGTTGCCCTTACAGGTCTGGATTTTCCACGGCGTAAACGTCTTCTCGTTTCCGGCCAATATGTGGGCAGTTCCGGTTGTTTCATTGATCACAGTCCCGCTGGTATTACTGGCCTTGTTGACGAACGCCGCGCCCTGCGCATTGATGGATAACGCACAAGCTCTGCTTTGGCAACTGGCGGATGCCACATTGAGATTGGCTTTGTGGGGGGTAAAAGCATTACCGGACGGTTGGATCCCATTGGGTGAGTCATTTCTGGCCGTGAGCCTGATGGGATGGCTGGTGCTTCTGTGCTGGCGGATTTGCCCGTTGAGATATTGCCTTTCACTGTTGCTGTCGCTTTTTGCGATCTCTTCTGTCTGGCTGAACAGAAATCCATCGGAGCGCTGGCGGGTTGATATGCTTGATATCGGACATGGCTTGTCTGTTCTTATCAGCAAAAACGGCCGGGGCATTCTTTATGATACCGGCAACCGTTGGGAAGGGGGCTCAGCCGCTGAACAAAATATTATCCCTTATTTAAATTGGAAGAATATTCAGCTGGAACAGATAATTATCAGTCATAATGACATGGATCACCGGGGCGGTTTGGCCCCGTTACAAAACCGTTATCCTGCAGCCAGCGTACGTGAAAGTGCTTTGTCGGATCAGCATCATCTGAAATGCATAGCAGGCGAGCAATGGCGCTGGCAGGGGCTGGATTTTAACGTTTTGTGGCCGGATAAAATGTCAGAGGATGCAGGGAATAACGACAGCTGCGTTATCCGCATTGATGACGGTTCATTCAGTTTGCTCCTGACCGGAGATATTGAAACTGAAACAGAAAAAGCGTTAGTCAGGAAGTGGCGGAGCGAACTGCAAGCCACTGTACTTCAGGTTCCTCATCATGGCAGCAATACGTCATCGACACCTCCATTTTTGCGGGCAGTTAAGCCGGTTATCGCACTGGCGTCCGCATCCCGTTTTAATAAATGGCATCTGCCGGCACATAAAGTTGTTAGCAGATACAACAAAGCGCACTATGACTGGCATTCAACGTCTGAATCGGGTCAACTCAGCCTCTTCGTTTTTGATGATTATTGGACAATTAAAGGCTTACGTGAGCAATTAATCCCCCGTTGGTATCACCGCCAGTTTGGAGTATCTACAGATAATGAGTAGAATAGACCGCTATTTCTTTCGATGCTGGTTGATATTGCATGATGAACGATAAAGATCTCTCCACATGGCAGACATTTCGTCGCCTTTGGCCGATGATCACACCTTTTAAAGCCGGGCTGATCGCTGCGGCTATTGCGCTGGTCGCAAACGCTGCCAGTGATACTTTCATGCTGTCTTTGCTGAAGCCTCTGTTGGATGACGGTTTTGGTAAAGCTGACCGCTCGATCCTACTCTGGATGCCATTGGTCGTTATCGGTCTGATGGTTGTGCGTGGGGTCAGTGGCTACATTTCGAGTTACTGCATTTCATGGGTTTCGGGCAAAGTGGTGATGCATATGCGTCGTCGTCTGTTTGGTCACATGATGAGAATGCCCGTAGCATTCTTTGACCAGCAATCTACCGGTACCTTACTTTCCCGTATCACCTATGATTCCGAGCAGGTGGCGTCTTCATCATCCAGTGCGCTCGTGACCGTCGTACGTGAAGGTGCGTCAATCATTGGTCTGTTTGTCATGATGTTCTATTACAGCTGGCAGCTTTCTGTAATCCTGTTGGTGATTGCGCCGATTGTTTCTGTTGTTATCCGTGTGGTGTCTAAACGCTTCCGTAATATCAGTAAAACAATGCAAAACACTATGGGACAGGTGACGACCAGCGCGGAACAGATGCTCAAAGGTCATAAAGAAGTGTTGATCTTCGGTGGCCAGAAAGTTGAAACCGCGCGTTTTGATAAAGTGAGTAACCGTATGCGCCAGCAAGGTATGCGTATGGTTTCCGCTTCTTCAATTTCAGACCCGATTATTCAGTTGATCGCCTCTCTGGCATTGGCATTCGTGTTGTATGCGGCAAGCTTCCCGTCCGTGATGGAAACGCTCAGCGCGGGTACTATCACCGTTGTGTTCTCTTCTATGATTGCCCTGATGCGTCCGCTGAAGTCCCTGACTAACGTGAACTCCCAGTTCCAGCGCGGTATGGCCGCTTGTCAGACGCTGTTCTCAATCCTGGATATGGAACAGGAAAAAGACGAAGGGAAACTGGAAGTCAAACGCGTTAACGGAAATGTCGAATTCAAAAACGTGACCTTCACTTATCCGGGACGCGATATTCCTGCTTTGCGTGATATTTCCTTCAACCTGCCGGAGGGTAAAACTGTTGCACTGGTTGGCCGCTCAGGTTCCGGTAAATCGACTATCGCGAATTTGCTGACCCGTTTCTATGACATTCAGGAAGGTAATATCCTGATGGATGGTCATGATCTGCGGGAATATACCCTGTCGTCATTACGTGATCAGGTGGCACTCGTTTCTCAGAACGTCCACCTGTTCAATGATACCATTGCCAATAACATCGCTTACGCCCGTACGGATATGTACTCCCGCGAAGAAATCGAAAAAGCGGCGACGATGGCTTACGCGATGGACTTTATCAGCAAAATGGATCAAGGGCTGGATACGGTCATTGGTGAAAATGGCGTTCTGCTCTCTGGTGGCCAGCGTCAGCGTATCGCAATTGCGCGTGCCTTGCTGCGTGACTCGCCGGTTCTGATCCTTGATGAAGCGACATCTGCCCTTGATACTGAATCTGAGCGTGCTATTCAGGCTGCACTCGACGAACTACAGAAAAACCGCACATCCCTGGTGATCGCACACCGTTTATCCACTATTGAAAAGGCCGATGAGATTCTGGTCATTGAAGATGGTTGCGTGGTGGAACGTGGTTCACATACGAGCCTGCTCGAAGAGCGTGGTGTTTACTCACAGCTGTACCGGATGCAGTTTGGCCAATGATTGAGCGCATCTGGTCAGGGAAATCACCGCTATATCTGTTACTCCTGCCTCTTTCATGGTTGTACGGGTTAGTTTCAACTTTGATCCGTTACAGCTATAAAACGGGGCTGAAAAAAAGCTGGCGGGCTTCGGTGCCTGTCGTGGTGGTCGGAAATCTGACTGCCGGAGGTAATGGTAAAACGCCGGTGGTGATCTGGCTGGTTGAAACACTCCAGCAGCATGGTTTTCGTGTTGGAGTCGTTTCGCGCGGTTATGGTGGCAGGGCTGAGCACTATCCCTTATTGCTGACGGAGGCGACGCCCACCACGCAGGCAGGTGATGAGCCAGTGCTAATATTTCAGAGAACCGGGGCACCGGTTGCGGTGTCTCCGGTTCGCTCTGATGCGGTAAAAGCATTACTTGGTGCAAATGAGTTAGACGTTATCATTACGGATGACGGATTACAGCATTATGCACTTCAGCGTGATATCGAAATTGTTGTGATCGACGGAGTCCGCCGTTTTGGTAATGGTCACTGGTTACCTGCAGGACCTATGCGTGAAAGAGAATCTCGTTTGCGTTCAGTGGATGCGGTTATTACCAATGGCGGCACAGCCCGTCCTGGTGAGTTAGCGATGTTCTTGCAACCTGGCAAAGCGATAAATTTGGTCACAGGTGAACAGTGTGATGCTTCTGCATTGAAAAATGTGGTTGCGATTGCCGGCATCGGGCATCCACCGCGTTTCTTTTCCACGTTGAAACAGCTAGGGATAAATGTACAAAAGGAAGTCGCTTTTTCGGATCATCAGGCTTACACCTCCGGACAACTGTCAGCTGTGAAGGCACCAGGACAGATCCTTCTGATGACTGAAAAGGATGCAGTAAAATGTCGTTCTTTTGCTCAGCCAGACTGGTGGTATTTACCGGTTGACGCCAAAATCGAGGGTGATCAGGCTGAGAAACTGCTCCAAAGAATAGCTGAGCTTATTTTGCAAAAGATGCATTGATACAGCAAAAACAGCCCGTTTTCGTGCGTCTGATAAAAATTTACGTAAATCTAAAGTTTCAATCCCCCTGATTTTAAAGACTAATATTCACCGTTAATGTTTAACGTCAGAATAATTGCGCAACGTGACTTGCTATTGCGCTGCACTTATGAGTAAATGCGTGCAGCCTGTGTTGCAGCGCTATTTATGTATGAGTGTAGAGTAAAGCAGTTCCTCCCAGACGTTATCTCTTTCCCGATGATTCCGCTTCCAAGACGAACCTTCTAAGTCCTCCCCATAAGTAATTGTCTGAACTATTGGCTAGCATTGCCGAATGGCAGGATTTTATATTTTGTAAAAGGTTTTAAATATGTCGAAGAAAAATGGTCAGGTTAAGTGGTTCAATGAAAGCAAAGGTTTTGGTTTTATTGAACAGGCTGATGGCGGTAAGGATGTATTCGTACATTTCTCTGCAATCGCAACCGATGGTTTCAAAACTCTGGCCGAAGGCCAGCGTGTAGAATACACCATTCAGGATAGCCCGCGCGGTCCTGCTGCTGCTAACGTTATTGCACTCTGATAAGAGACAAACGTGATGATATGAAACAACGTTAATCGCTAATCATATCAGCAGAGTAAAACCCGCCGGATGGCGGGTTTTACATACCTGAAAAGGTAAATACGGCGTTTATAAGACGTCGTGAAAGTTGTAAAAGTAGTCGTTAAAACTAATTCGCTCATTAGAGGTTTTTTATAAAAAAATAACTTAGCAATGGGCAAACGCATCCGAACAATAATAAAAAAGTGTGTTCATGGATGCCCAAAAGAAAGGATAGAAATTATGATGTTAAAAATGGGTTTAGTTAAATGGTATAATCAGGCTAAAGGCTACGGTTTTATTTGCCCGCTTGATGGTTCTTCTGAAATTTATGTTCAGCGTACTTCCATCGCCAATACAGGGAATAAATCTCTGAGTGCCGGTCAGAAGGTGGAGTTCACCACTTACCGCAGCGTAACACATGGCCCTTCCGCGGCTGATGTTATTGCTTTCTGAGTCCGGTTTTGTTGTTCACCGTTGAGTTGAATTTTACGCTCCGGTAAAAATATGCTATCGGTATCCACAGTTAAATTGCTGCCACGGATACCGATATGTCTCACCCGGTTATATCTCTTGCTTCAGCCCGCACCCTGCATCTATCTGCGCAAAATCTTCTTAAACCAGTGACCCGAAAGCCTGTTGCTGCGGATGTCGTTCAGGCGATCCGTGATATGGGATTGCTGCAAATTGACACGATAAGCGTGGTTGCGCGCAGTCCTTATCTGGTGTTGTTCAGCCGCTTAGGTAATTACGACCCTCAATGGCTGGAACAAGCCCTCCCGGCAGGAAAAATATTCGAGTATTGGGCACATGAGGCCTGTTTTATTCCCAGTGAAGATTACGGACTCCTGCGCCACCGGATGCTCAATCCTCAGGGGATGGGGTGGAAATTTTCTCAGACCTGGTTTGATGAACATCAGACGGATATTGAGGCACTGCTGGGACACATTGCTGAAAATGGCCCTGTGCGTTCGGCCGATTTCAGTACAGATAAAAAGTCTGCCAGCGGCTGGTGGGACTGGAAGCCTCATAAAAAACACCTGGAAACATTGTTTACTTCCGGGAAACTGATGGTGTCTGAACGGCGTAATTTCCACCGGGTTTACGACCTTGCTGAACGGGTGATGCCTGGCTGGGACGATGCGAGCCAGACTCTTGAACAGTCTGCAGCGGAATATCAGATGCTGCGGCGTTCGGCGCAATATCTTGGCATCTTTAGACCGGAATGGCTGGCGGACTATTATCGCCTCAGGCGGGTGAATACCAAGGCTGTGATTGCACAATTACTGATGGACGAGGAAATTACACCGGTCGAAGTGGCCGGGCTTGAAGATATTTACTATGTCCACCGGAAACAGTTTCCCCTTCTGCAACAAGCCACTGAATCACGGATCGGTTCAACGGTCACCACGCTGCTTTCACCTTTTGATCCCGTGGTATGGGATCGTAAACGCGCCTCAATGTTGTTTAATTTTGAATACCGGATCGAATGCTATACGCCGGAAGCAAAACGCCAGTACGGCTATTTCACGCTACCCATACTGCAGCGGGGTGAACTGATTGGTCGGGTGGATGCAAAAATGCATCGCAAAGAAAAACTACTGGAAGTGAAAAGCCTCCATCTCGAGCCCGATGTGACGATGTCTTCACGACGTGCAAAAGATATACACGGAGCAATCAGCCGGTTTGCACAGTGGCAGGGAGCTGAAAAAGTCAAAACCTTGAAAGTACCTGAAACGTTAACGGTGTTTTGGGAAAGAGACTGGCAGATTTAATGTCACAAAATGAAACGGCTGCATCAGGCAGCCGTTATTTCACGATGATTGCAGGTGGCATCCAGCTTAGTGGCTGAAGTTAGCGAACATTGCGATGATTTTGTTAATGGTTTTCATTTTTAGTGCTCATATTGAAGGTGTTTAGTGTGACGTGCATCACAAAAAAATTGTACTCCCACGAAATCGGCAGCGCAATGCTCCTCAGGAGATATTTTTTATTTACAGAAATGTAACTTCTTTGAAGTCGTATCGGAGGATGAGTGAGGATTAACGCGGGGTGCGGCGTTATGTTATTCTCCTGAACCGCTATGTTGTGTTTCCAATGCTTTTTTACGTTACACCTTGCTGAAAATGCGGTGTATTCGCCTCCGGGAGGAATTTATGGACCACCGTTTGCTTGAAATCGTTGCATGCCCTGTATGTAACGGGAAGCTTTACTTTAATAAAGAGTCGCAGGAATTAGTGTGTAAGGCAGACAGCCTGGCTTATCCCGTGCGTGAAGGGATCCCTGTTTTATTAGAAAACGAGGCCCGCCCGCTTTCTGTTGATGAGACACACCCATGAGTTTTGTTGCTATTATCCCGGCCCGCTTCGGGTCAAGCCGTTTGCCGGGTAAGCCGTTGGCCGATATCAACGGTAAACCTATGGTTGTGCATGTGATGGAACGTGCACGGGAGTCGGGTGCTAAACGTGTAATTGTTGCGACAGACCATCCTGACGTTGTGGCGGCGGTTGAAGCTGCGGGTGGTGAAGTTTGTCTTACCCGACCTGATCATCAGTCAGGCACTGAGCGTCTGGCAGAAGTCATCGATTTATGTCAGTTTTCCGATGATGAAATTATCGTTAATGTTCAGGGCGACGAGCCGCTGATCCCGCCTGTTATCATCCGTCAGGTGGCTGATAATCTGGCAAACAGTGAAGCAGGAATGGCAACACTGGCAGTGCCAATTGAAACAGCGGAAGAAGCGTTTAACCCGAATGCGGTCAAAGTGGTTCGGGATGCCAAAGGTTACGCCATGTATTTTTCCCGCGCTACAATTCCGTGGGAACGTGAACGTTTTGCCGTGTCGAAAGAAACGGTTGGTGATGTCTTCCTTCGTCACATCGGTATTTATGCATACCGTGCTGGTTTCATTCGCCAGTATGTGAAGTGGGAACCGACTAAACTTGAGCACATCGAATTACTCGAACAACTCCGGGTGCTGTGGTACGGTGAAAAAATCCACGTTGATGTAGCGAAGGCCATTCCTTCTGTGGGTGTCGATACCGCTGAGGATCTGGAACGTGTGCGCGTGATTTTGGGGCATAAAAATTCCTGACCACACAGAGTATAAAAAGTCATAAAAGCGGAATGTTCCGGCATTCCGTTTTGTCATCACTGTTCTCTTTTCGTTTTGCGCACTGCCTTCCTGTTTCTGCCCCGACTATCCGGTTTTTGTTTGATCTGAAACGGGGTAATCCTTTCCTGAAACTTTCATCATAAACGTTAATTTATTCGTCACTGCGAACACGTTATGGAACAGCTAAAAGCCGAATTGAGTATTGTGCTGGGCGAGCGTTTATCCCGCCTCGAATGTGTCAGTGAGCAGCCTTATGCCCATCTTTTTTCCCTTTATGATGAGCAGGGTTACGCGATGCCATTGATGGCGAAGAGTTTTACTTGTCAGGGAATTGCCGGGCAGGAGGCTTATAAATTATCAATGCTGGCGCGGGAGGGCGTGGTGAGGGTGCCGACGGTTTATGGCATGGTCACCACGCATCAGAAACCATATCAGGAAATATTGCTGATTGAACGTCTGCGCGGCGTATCGGCGGAAGCGCCAACACGCACCCCTGATCGCTGGCAAATCTTGCAGGAGCAAATTGTCGAGGCGATGCTGGCGTGGCACCGGATTGACAGCCACGGTTGCGTCGGTTCTGTTGACAGCACGCAGGAAAATCGCTGGGAAAACTGGTACCCGCAGCGGGTGGAGGTGTTGTGGGCAACGTTATCGAATTTACAGGCATCCGAACTCACACCTGAAGATCGCACGCTGCTTTTCCGTTCCCGTGCCTGCATTCCTAAGCTATTTGAAGAGTTCGACGATACACCGGTACTGGTACACGGCAATCTCTCGTTGCGCAGCATGCTCAAAGATCCTCGCAGCGATCAACTGCTGGCAATGATTAATCCCGGCACCGTGTTATGGGCGCCGAGGGAGTTTGATCTTTTCAGGTTGTGGGAAAAAGGCATGAGCGAGCAATTGCTGTTCAGTTATCTGCAAAAAGCACCTGTTTCAGAAACATTCCTCGCACGGCGCTGGTTGTATCTGGTGTGGGAATCAGTCGCGCATCTGATTCATACCGGTAAGCTTGATCGCCGGCAATTCGATTATGCACGGCAACAATTGTTGCCGTGGCTTAACTGAGTTACTTCGCTGCGGGTGCCGGCAGCGTCATCCATTGCCATACGCGCCCCAGCGCTTCATACCATGCCCGCTCGCTGTGAGACAAGAACAGTGCCTGAGGCAACGCTTTTTCCCACGGATTGAGCGGGGAATCTATCGCAAGCTGATTCGCCGGTGCCGGAATAGGGTTCAGTCCCAGTTGCCGGAAGAAAATGATTGCCCGCGGCAGATGGTTTGCCGACGTCACCAGCACAAACGGCTGCTCTCCCAGCATTTCTTTAACCTGCAAAGCTTCCTGATGTGTATCCCGTGGCCTGTCGAGCAGAATAATATCGCTCTCCGGCACCCCTAAACTCTCCGCAACTTTCCCGGCGACCGCAGCACTGCTCATCGGGTTAGTCATGGCCCGCGCACCGGTGAAGATCATTTTTGAACCGGGATTTGCCCGGTAAATGCGGATCCCTTCGGCCACGCGAGGAAGGCTGTTATTGATGAGATTAGAACTCGGTGCCCACGCCGGGTTATAGGTATAACCGCCGCCCAGTACGACAACATATTTTACCGGCACATTGCCACTGGCCTGATAAGTGGGGTAAACCGATTCAATAGGACGCAGCAGGTTATCCGCAACAGGTTGCAAGCTGAGCAGCAACAGAAGCAGCCAACTCAGTGAAAAAAACACTTTTCCGGTTTTTTGCCAGCGGGTCATCCACAGCAACACCAGTGCAATCGCCATGAAGAGCAGAATAAATGGCAGAGGTAATAACAGGCCCCCCAGCGTCTTTTTTAGGATAAATAACATCAGAAACCGATCCTTTTGGGTGAAAAAACGACATCCGGGCGTGAATCCGCGTCAGGATGATTTATTCTATGCCAGCCTGTGCCAAAATAGCACTTCACCCGGTATCACCGCACAGCCATCATTAACAAATTGTTTTTAGAAACAGGGTTCATTTCATGCAGGATCGTAATTTCGACGATATGGCCGAGAAGTTTTCGCGCAATATCTACGGCACAACAAAGGGACGTATCCGTCAGGCTGTGCTGGGTCAGGATCTGCATGATTTACTACAGACTTTGCCTCAGCGGCCACTGCGCATCCTTGATGCGGGCGGCGGTGAAGGACAAATGGCCTGTGAACTGGCAGCTTTAGGACATAAGGTCTTGTTGTGTGATCTCTCCGGTGAGATGATCCGCCGCGCCGAGGCGGCTGCGCTGGAAAAAGGTGTGAGCGACAACATGCAATTTGTACAATGTCCGGCTCAGCATATCGCCGAACATTTGGAACAGCCGGTTGATCTGATATTGTTCCATGCGGTCATCGAATGGCTGGCCGAACCTCAACAGGCTCTGGCCGCACTGGTCGATTGTCTGACCCCCGGTGGCGCAATATCACTGATGTTTTACAATATCCACGGTCTGGTCATGCGGCACATGATCCTTGGCAATTTTGCTCATGTTGAAGCGGGTGTGCCAAAAATCAAAAAAAGCTCCCTGTTACCCGATCACCCGCTGGAGCCCGCACAGGTTTACCAGTGGCTGGAAGAACTTGGGATGCAGATCAGCGGCAAGACCGGTGTTAGAGTGTTCCACGATTATTTGCGAAACAGACAACAACATAAACAGGATTTTGATGAGCTTCTGGCGCTGGAACAGCGTTATTGTCGTCAGGAACCTTTTGTTAGTTTGGGACGTTACATCCACGTGATGGCGCACAAACCCATTCTGAAGGACGAATTATGAGTGAATTTTCCCAGACTGTACCCGAACTGGTCGCCTGGGCACGCAAAAATGATTTCTCAATTTCGCTGCCAACGGAGCGGCTGGCTTTTCTTCTGGCAATCGCCACATTAAACAGCGAGCG
The DNA here is from genome assembly GCF_011684115.1 of Rahnella aceris. Taxonomy (NCBI): domain Bacteria; kingdom Pseudomonadati; phylum Pseudomonadota; class Gammaproteobacteria; order Enterobacterales; family Yersiniaceae; genus Rahnella; species Rahnella aceris. Next base: position 664,788 of record NZ_JAADJV010000001.1, read on the forward strand.
CCTTGATGGAGAAATGAGTGAGGGTGAACTGGTCGACGCGTTTCGTCATGTCAGCAAGGGATTTGAGCAGACAAATGAAACCATCACCGTACGTGCCAATAACGCCATCAATGACATGGTGCGTCAGCGTTTGCTCAACCGTTTTGTCAGTGAACTGGCCGACGGTAATGCCATTTATCGCCTGACGCCTTTGGCGATCGGCATTTCAGATTATTACATCCGCCAGCGTGAGTTCTCAACGTTGCGGTTGTCTATGCAGTTGTCGATCGTTGCTCAGGAACTCAAGCGTGCAGCCGATGCAGCCGAAGAGGGCGGTGATGATTTTCACTGGCATCGCAATGTTTACGCGCCACTTAAATACTCCGTAGCTGAAATTTTTGACAGTATCGACATGACCCAGCGGATCATGGACGAGCAGCAGCAGGGCGTGAAAGACGACATTGCCGCGTTGCTCAATAAAGACTGGCGTGCGGCAATTTCCAGTTGTGAAATCCTCCTGTCAGAAACTTCCGGCACGCTGCGTGAATTGCAGGATACGCTCGAGGCGGCCGGTAACCTGTTGCAGGCGCATCTTATGCGTATTCAGGATGCCACGATGGTCGAACTCGATTTGAGCTTTGTCGACAAACTGGTTTTCGACCTGCAGAACAAACTCGACCGCATTACCAGTTGGGGCCAGCAGGCTATTGACCTGTGGATTGGCTATGACCGGCATGTGCATAAATTTATCCGTACCGCCATCGACATGGATAAAAACCGGGTGTTCGCCCAGCGTCTGCGCCAGTCGGTTCAGAACTATTTTGATCAGCCATGGACGCTGACCTTCGCCAATGCTGACCGTCTGCTGGATATGCGCGATGAAGAACTGGCCTTGCGCAGCGAGGAAGTGACCGGCGAACTTCCGCCAGATCTTGAGTTTGAAGAATTTAACGAAATCCGCGAACAACTTGCGGCATTGATTGAACAGGCATTACAGGTTTATCAGCAACAAAAAACGCCGCTCAATCTGGGCATGGTAATGCGCGAATATCTTAAACAGTATCCGCGTGCCCGACATTTTGATGTCGCGCGAATTGTGGTCGACCAGGCTGTGCGCCTTGGTGTGGCTGAAGCAGATTTTTCAGGATTGCATGCCGAATGGCAGGCAATCAATGATTACGGAGCCAAGGTGCAGGCCCATGTCATCGACAAATATTGAACACATAATGCCAGCTAAGCTGGCGCAGGCACTGGCGAACTCAGTGTTTCCTGCTCTCGACAGCCAGCTGCGTTCTGGCCGTCATATCGGTATTGATGAGCTGGATAACCACGCTTTCCTGATGGACTATCAGGAAGAAATGGAACTCTTTTACAGCCGCTACAACGTGGAGTTAATCCGGGCACCAGAAGGTTTCTTCTACCTGCGCCCGCGCTCCACCACGCTTATCCCGCGCTCCGTACTATCTGAGCTGGATATGATGGTGGGTAAAATCCTTTGCTATCTGTATCTCAGCCCGGAACGTCTGGCGCATGAGGGGATTTTTACCCAGCAGGAACTGTATGACGAATTACTGAGCCTGGCGGATGAAAGCAAATTACTTAAATACGTCAACCAACGTTCAACCGGCTCAGATTTGGATCGCCAGAAATTGCAGGACAAAGTCCGCACGTCCCTGAACCGACTACGCCGGCTGGGCATGGTGTATTTCATGGGGGTTGATAGCAGCAAATTCCGTATCACTGAAGCGGTATTCCGGTTTGGTGCGGATGTCCGCAGCGGCGATGACGCGCGCGAAGCACAACTGCGGATGATCCGCGACGGTGAAGCAATGCCCGTCGACAGCGCGCTGTCACTGAATGACGAAAGTGAGGACGGCGAATCGCTGGCAGTGCAGCAAGGGCATGAGAGCGCAGAGGATGAACAGGAATGATTGAACGCGGTAAATTTCGCTCACTGACGCTGGTTAACTGGAACGGGTTCTTTGCCCGTACTTTTGACCTCGACTCACTGGTCACCACGCTTTCCGGCGGTAACGGGGCCGGTAAATCCACCACGATGGCGGCTTTCGTTACGGCGCTGATCCCCGATCTGACGTTGCTGCATTTCCGTAACACCACCGAAGCGGGCGCAACTTCCGGTTCGCGTGATAAAGGCCTGCACGGTAAATTGCGCGCGGGTGTCTGTTACTCGGTTCTGGATGTGGTGAACTCCCGTCACCAGCGTATTGTCGTGGGGGTTCGTCTGCAGCAGGTCGCTGGTCGTGACCGTAAAGTCGACATTAAACCTTTCACGATTCAGGGCTTGCCGGTTGCGGTCAATCCGACGGAAATGTTGACTGAAACGGTCGGCGAGCGTCAGGCTCGTGTGCTGTCTTTGCAGGAACTGAAAGATCGCGTGGAAGCGATGGAAGGCGTGCAGTTCAAGCAGTTCAACTCGATTACCGATTACCATGCCCTGATGTTTGATCTGGGTGTTATTCCACGTCGTTTGCGATCGGCATCCGACCGTAGCAAGTTCTATCGTCTGATTGAAGCCTCGCTTTATGGCGGTATTTCCAGTGCCATCACCCGTTCCCTGCGCGACTATTTGTTGCCGGAAAACAGTGGTGTGCGGAAAGCCTTCCAGGATATGGAAGCGGCGCTGCGTGAAAACCGTATGACGCTGGAAGCTATCCGCGTTACTCAGTCTGACCGCGACCTGTTTAAACACCTGATTTCTGAAGCGACGTCTTACGTGGCTGCAGACTATATGCGTCACGCCAATGAACGCCGTATTCATCTCGATGGTGCGCTGGTACTGCGTAATGATTTGTTCACCAGCCGCAAACAGTTGTCCGGCGAGCAATACCGTCATGTCGAAATGGCACGTGAACTGGCTGAGCAAAGTGGTGCGCAAAGCGATTTAGAAACCGATTATCAGGCTGCCAGCGATCATCTGAGTCTGGTTCAGACGGCAATGCGTCAACAGGAAAAAATCGAGCGTTATGAAAGTGATCTCGAAGAGCTGACGTATCGTCTCGAAGAACAGAACGAAGTGGTGGCTGAAGCCAGCGAGCTGCACGCTGAACATGAAGCGCGCGCTGAAGCCGCTGAACTGGAAGTGGATGAGCTGAAAAGCCAGCTGGCCGATTACCAGCAGGCGCTGGATGTTCAGCAGACCCGTGCGATTCAGTATCAGCAGGCGTTGCAGGCCATTGAGCGTGCGCGCGATTTGTGCCAGATCCCCGATCTGAGCATTCAGAACAGTGAAGCATGGCTGGAAACTTTCCAGAGTAAAGAGCAGGAAGCGACTGAAATCCTGCTGATGCTGGAACAGAAGATGAGCGTCGCTTCTGCCGCCCATAATCAGTTTGAAACGGCTTATCAGCTGGTGGTAAAAATCGCCGGTGAAGTGAGCCGCAGTGACGCCTGGCAAACGGCGCGTGAATTACTGCGCGACTGGTCTTCACAACAGCATCAGGCCGAACGTGTCGAACCGCTGCGCATGCGCTTGTCCGAACTTGAAGGCCGCCTGCGTGAACAGCAGGATGCCGAACGTCAGTTGCAGGAATTCTGCAAGCGTACGGGTCAGGATGTGCATCCCGAAGATCTGGACGAAATGCAGCGTGAGCTGGAAGTACAGATCGAAGAATTACAGGGTGTTGTGTCGCAGGCAGGTGAGCGTCGCATGGAAATGCGTCAGGAACTTGAACGTGTTCAGTCTCGCATTCGCGAACTGACCGCCCGTGCACCCGTCTGGCTGGCCGCGCAGGAAGCACTTAGCCAGTTAAGCGAGCAAAGTAAGGAACCGCTGGAAAGCAGCCAGCAGGTGACCGAATACATGCAGCAGTTGCTGGAAACGGAACGCGAAACGACGGTTGAGCGTGACGAAGTGGCTGCCCGCAAGCGTCGTATTGAAGGGCAGATAACCCGCCTCAGCCAGCCAAGTGGTGCGGAAGATTCCCGCATGATCGCGCTTGCAGAACGCTTCGGTGGCGTGTTGTTGTCGGAAATTTATGATGACGTCACCATCGACGATGCGCCTTACTTCTCTGCATTGTATGGTCCGTCCCGCCACGCGATTGTGGTGCCTGATTTATCCCTGATCCGCGATCAGCTGGATGGGTTGGATGATTGCCCGGAAGACCTCTATCTTATCGAAGGGGATCCACAGTCATTTGATGACAATGTCTTTGAAGTAGAAGAAATGCAGGGCGCGGTACTGGTCAAAACGGGTGATCGCCAGTGGCGTTATTCTCACTTCCCACAGGTGCCATTGTTTGGCCGTGCGGCGCGTGAGAACCGTCTGGAAACCTTGCATAAAGAACGCGAAAACCTGTCAGAGCGTTACGCGACATTGTCGTTTGACGTGCAGAAAATTCAGCGTGCACATCAGGCATTTAGTCGTTTCATCGGCAGTCATTTAGCCGTGGCGTTTGACGCCGACCCGGAAGCTGAAATCCGCACTCTGAGCGGGCGTCGTGGCGAACTGGAACGCGCTATCAATGCGCATGAAGGCCAGAATCAGCAACAGCGTCAGCAATACGAGCAGGCGAAAGACGCTATCGGCATGCTCAATAAATTGCAGCCACGTGTCGGCTTGCTGTGTGACGAAACGCTGATTGATCGCGTTGAAGAAATCCGCGAAGAAATGGAAGAGGCACAGGATTCCGCCCGTTTCATTCAGCAACACGGTGTTTCACTGAGCAAGCTGGAACCGCTGGTATCGGTGCTGCAAAGCGACCCGGAACAGCATGAGCAACTGAAAGAAGATTACGCACAGGCGCAGCATGCACAGCGTCTGGCGAAGCAACAGGCATTCGCTCTGACGGAAGTGGTTCAGCGCCGTGCTCACTTCAGCTATACCGACTCCGCCGGCATGCTGAATGAAAACAGTGATCTGAATGACAAACTGCGTCAGCGTCTGGAACATGCGGAAGCGGAACGTACGCGTGCCCGTGAACAAATGCGTCAGCATCAGACACAACTGACGCAGTACAGTCAGGTTCTGGCCTCGCTGAAAAGTTCGTTCGATGCCAAACGCGATATGCTCAAAGAACTTAGCCAGGAATTGCAGGATATCGGTGTTCAGGCTGATGCAAATGCTGAAGCACGTGCTAAAACCCGCCGTGACGAACTGCACACCGCGCTCAGCACCAACCGGGCACGCTGTAATCAGCTCGAAAAACAAATCACCTTCTGCGAAGCAGAAATGGATAACCTGCAGAAGAAATTGCGCAAACTTGAGCGTGATTATCATCAGAGCCGCGAACAGGTAGTGACCTCGAAAGCGGGCTGGTGTGCGGTGATGCGTCTGGTGAAAGACAATGGCGTTGAACGTCGTTTGCACCGTCGTGAGCTGGCGTATATGGATGGCGACGAACTGCGTTCCATGTCGGATAAATCCCTTGGCGCGCTGCGTCTGGCGGTCTCTGATAACGAACATCTGCGCGATGTACTGCGTCTGTCCGAAGATCCAAAACGCCCTGAACGTAAAATCCAGTTCTACATTGCTGTATACCAGCATCTGCGCGAACGTATCCGTCAGGATATTATTCGTACCGATGATCCGGTTGAAGCGATTGAACAGATGGAAATCGAACTGGGCCGTCTGACCGAAGAACTGACAGCCCGCGAGCAGCAACTGGCCATCAGTTCGAAAAGTGTGGCGAATATCATCCGTAAAACCATTCAGCGCGAACAGAACCGTATCCGCCAGCTGAACCAGGGCCTGCAGGCTGTGGCCTTTGGTCAGGTGAAAAGTGTGCGTTTGAACGTGAATGTACGCGAAGCGCACGCGGGACTGCTGGATGTGTTGTCTGAACAGCAGGAACAGCATCAGGATCTCTTCAGCAGTAACCGTCTGACCTTCTCGGAAGCGCTGGCGAAACTCTATCAGCGTCTGAACCCGCAAATCGATATGGGTCAGCGCACACCGCAAACTATTGGTGAAGAACTGCTGGATTACCGCAACTATCTCGAAATGGAAGTGGAAGTGAACCGTGGTTCTGACGGCTGGTTACGCGCAGAAAGCGGGGCGCTGTCAACGGGTGAAGCGATCGGTACCGGTATGTCGATTCTGGTGATGGTGGTTCAGAGCTGGGAAGACGAATCGAGCCGTATGCGTGGGAAGGATATTTCGCCTTGTCGTCTGCTGTTCCTTGATGAAGCCGCACGTCTGGATGCTAAATCTATCGCCACGCTGTTCGAGCTTTGCGACCGTCTGGAAATGCAGCTGATTATTGCGGCACCGGAAAACATCAGCCCTGAAAAAGGCACGACCTATAAACTGGTACGTAAAGTGTTCGGCAATAATGAACATGTACACGTGGTCGGTTTGCGTGGATTCGCACCTGAACTTCCGGCACTGGTCAATACGGAAGCTGACGTTTCCTGAGTGTTTTCAGAGAAATAAGATGTCTGATTTTTAAAAGCCCCGGCCTGAGCGCCGGGGCTTTTTATTGAAATTGCATCCATTTCACTTATATTTCTTTAAAAAGTTGTGGTGAACTAAATAGTTTGTAAGCCAACGCTAGGGTGCTGCGCAATTTATAGACGAATGCCTGAAAACAGCACATAAACACGTAAGGGAAGACTTTATTTAAACTGACAGCTGGCTTAGAGTCTTTACGTTACACGCGGGCTCTATTTCATTGAGTTCCTACGCAAAAAAAGAATTCTCTTTATATACTTATTCCAAGAGCTGTTGGCTCAATTTTGGGGATGAGATTGAGCACCTTATCGGGAGGCAAGGGAAGATGTTAATGAATCAAAGGTCTCTCAGGTTTTTAGTCGCCAGCTGTCTGCTGGCGAGCGGTCTCTCGCCGTGGTTTGCTGCATGGGCTACCGTGCCCGCGCTGCCATTAGGAAAAACCACGCTATCAAGCGTACAGAGCATGAGCCAGTTGCAGGCAGAGTTATTGCCAAGGGGCATCAGGCCGTTGTATCTGTCATCTCTGTCATCGCTTTATGCTGCAAATCATATGCAGCCCATGTGGAACGATCGCGAAACAGTTCAGTTATTCCAGCAGCAACTCGCCGAGCTGGCCATATCGGGGATCCAGCCTCAGTTCACGCAATGGGTGAAATGGCTGACGGATCCGCAAGTTACCGGCATGGCCCGTGATGTGGTGTTGTCAGATGCAATGCTGGGCTATTTGCAGTTTACGAGCAGCGTGGAAGCCAATGGAGATAAGTGGTTATACAGCGCCACACCGTACAAAATGACGACGCCGTCGCTGACTGTGATTAATCAGTGGCAGCTGGCTGTGCGTCAGGGCAATACGTCACACTATTTGTCGACTCTCGCACCACAGCACCCTTATTACACCAAAATGCATGATGCATTGAAAACCATGCTGACGGACAATCGACCATGGCCCGTGATGACAGGATCAGCCAGTTTGCGTCCGGACCAGATCAGTGACGATGTCCCGGCCTTGCGGGAGATCCTGACCCGAACCGGTATGATGGTCGCCTCGCCTGAAGAGAATAAGGTGGCTAAACCGACAGATGAAACTATCGCCCCGAACACGCCGGGAAGCGCGGCAAATGACGATCTGTCTGTTGATGAAACCGCTGATAAGGCCCAGCAATCGACCCCGGCTGTCAGCCCTTCCGCAACATCAGTACAAGATGTCCTGCCAACGGTTCAGTCGACAGAAGTGCCAGCGACACCCGCGCCAGTGGCTGTCGCTGATAATCAGTACACACCGGATTTAGTGGAAGCTGTTAAGCGTTTTCAAAAATGGCAGGGGCTGGAAGCGGACGGTATTATTGGCGGACGTACCCGTCAGTGGCTGAATGCCTCTCCGCAATTGCGTGCTACCTTGCTGGCGCTGAATATTCAGCGTCTGCGCATTCTTCCAGGCAATGTGAACACCGGAATCATGGTGAACATTCCAAACTATCAGCTCACCTATTATCTCAATGGCAATGAAGTGTTGTCGTCACGGGTAATTGTCGGTCGTCCAAGCCGTAAAACGCCGTTAATGAGCAGTGCGTTGAATAATGTGGTGGTCAATCCACCGTGGAATGTGCCCACAACGTTAGTGCGTGAAGATATCGTGCCTAAAGCCATGAACAATCCCGGTTACTTCCAGCAACATGGCTATCAGGTATTGTCTGGCTGGAGTAACGATGCTGAAATCATCGATCCTTCAATGATCGACTGGGCAATGATATCACCCAACCATTTCCCCTATCGCATCCGTCAGGCGCCGGGCGTAAGCAACTCTCTGGGGCGGTATAAATTTAATATGCCGAGTTCTGATGCTATTTATCTGCATGACACGCCAAACCATAACTTGTTCAGCAAAGACATTCGTGCGCTGAGTTCTGGCTGTGTGAGGGTGAATAAGGCTTCTGAATTAGCCAATATGCTGTTACAGGATGCAGGCTGGAATGACACGCGAATATCCTCTGCATTGCAGGGCGGCAATACCACGTATGTGGCAATACGCCATCATATACCGGTAAAACTGTTTTATCTGACGGCATGGGTCGCGGATGACGGTAAGCCGCAATTCAGAACAGATATTTACAATTATGATTCAACGGTGAGATCCGGTGCACAAATTCTGCCTCAGGCGGAAATTTTGCTTCAATAAATGCAGTAAAACTAATCTGATAAGGGTCAGAGTATTTGGCCATCGAACGAGCGTGAGCCACTGGCACGCTCGTTTTGCTTATATGGGTTCCCTTGACTCGCAGAAAATTGGCAGTTAAGGTTCAAAACGGCTCAGATCAGAGCTTATTTTTGACTCTCTTACCGGATAGTAAACTGTTCATGAATGAAATCGACAAACATCGCCGTAAATGGCTGGCATTAGGCAGTGCCGCTATGGGGATTGCATTACTTCCAGGTCGTGCATTCGCCACTCTTTCCACACCTCGCCCGCGTATTTTAGTCGTTAACAATATCAATACCGGCGAAACCCTCAAAACCGAGTTTTTTGATGGAAAGCGTTACAACAAGGATGAGTTGGCCCGGTTGAATCATCTGTTCAGGGACTATCGTGCGGAAAAAGTAAAATCTATCGATCCCGCGTTGTTCGATCACCTCTATCGTTTGCAGGTGATGCTTGGCGGAACGAATAAACCAGTCCAGCTGATTTCGGGTTACCGCTCACTGGCGACAAACAACAGCATGCGTGAACCCGGAAGCGGGGTAGCGAAGCACAGCTATCACACGCTTGGGCAGGCAATGGATTTCCATATTCAGGGCATCGAACTGAGCAATATCCGCAAAGCAGCATTAAAAATGCGGATGGGTGGTGTAGGATATTATCCACGAAGTAACTTTGTGCACATCGATACCGGTCCCGCACGGACCTGGTGATGTGTGTAATTAATGGCCTGCCGGAATGTGCAGGTCATTTTGTGGAGCTCTATGAAAACCCATCTTATTACCGTCACGGCGTTCAGCCAAAACTGCTCACTGATTTGGTGTGCTAAAACCAATCAGGCCGCCATTGTTGATCCGGGCGGTGAAGCCGCCAGGATCATCCAGGAAGTTTCTGCCAAAGGTGTATTGGTTACGCAAATTTTGCTGACTCACGGACATCTTGATCACGTGGGTGCCGCAGCAGAACTGGCTGCGCACTATCAGGTACCGGTTATCGGACCACAAAAAGAAGATGAATTCCTGCTGGATGCGTTACCGACCCAAAGCCAGATGTTTGGCCTCGACCATTGTGACCCGCTGACGCCGGATACCTGGCTGGAAGAAGGGGATTCAGTGAGTGTTGGTGAAGAAATCTTATCCGTGTTGCATTGTCCAGGCCATACGCCGGGGCATATTGTCTTCATCAATGATAAAGCGCGAATTGCCGTTTCTGGTGATGTGATTTTCAAGGGTGGCGTAGGCCGCAGTGATTTCCCGCGTGGTGACCATCAGGCGCTGATTCATTCCATCAAAACGAAATTATTACCGCTCGGCGATGACATGGTCTTTATTCCCGGTCATGGCCCGATGTCAGACTTTGGTTATGAGCGTAAAACGAACCCGTTCCTGCAGGATGAAATGCCGGTCTGGTAATTACGTTTGCTGTTTATCAGCAAAAAACAAAAAGCCCGTCAGGATACCTGACGGGCTTTTTTAATTGAGCAACACTGCTTATCTTTTACAGTACGGCGACGATGGCTTCACACAGCGGTGCCATATTTTCGAGCGTGATGCCGGCAACGTTGATACGGCCGGAGTTCACCGCGTACACGCCGAATTCATCACGTAAACGCAATACCTGATCTTTGGTCAGGCCGCTGAAAGAGAACATCCCGTTCTGGTTAATAATAAAGCTGAAATCCTGTTGAGCGCCTTTTTCCTGCAAGGTGCTGACGAATAGCTGGCGCATACGATGGATACGCAGGCGCATATCGCTTAGTTCCTGCTCCCACAGCGTGCGCAAAGCTTCGTTACCCAGTATGGTGGCTACAACCGCAGCACCGTGTGACGGCGGGTTGGAGTAGTTTGCACGGATAACCGATTTCATTTGGCTGAAAGCGCGACCGGCAGTTTCTTCATCGGCTGCGACTAACGTACAAGCACCTACGCGTTCATTGTATAAGCCGAAGTTCTTCGAGTAAGAACTGGCGACCAGCAATTCCTTATGTTTTGCCACGAACAGGCGCAGACCCGCCGCATCTTCTTCCAGACCTTTTGCAAAGCCCTGATAGGCGAAGTCGAACAACGGTAACCAGCCGTTGCTCACCGACAATTCTGCCAGCTGTGCCCATTGTTCTTCTGTAGGATCGATACCGGTTGGATTGTGACAGCAGCCATGGAACAGCACCACGTCGCCTGCTTTCGCTTCGCTCAGGCTTTTCAGCATGCCATCGAAATCAAGGCTGTGATTTGCAGCGTCATAGTAATTGTATTCCACAACTTCCAGACCGGAAGCAGAGAACACACCTTTATGGTTCGGCCAGCTCGGATTACTGACCCACACGCGTCTGGCGCTGGTTTGTGTAGCGATGAAATCCGCTGCGATACGCAAAGCGCCGGTGCCGCCCGGAGTCTGTGCGGTGCGTGCCCGTTTATCAGCAATAACCGTGCTGTCTTTGCCAAACAGCAGTTCCTGTGTACAACGGGCAAAATCAGGCAACCCGTCGATACTCAGATAGGTTTTAGTGGTTTCATTTTCCAACAGGAACTGTTCGGCTTTTTTCACGCTGGCCAGAACCGGCGTTTTACCTGTTTCGTCTTTATAAACACCAATCCCCAGATTGATTTTATTAGAGCGGTCGTCAGCGCGGAAAAGATCGGTAAGACCCAGGATAGGGTCAGCAGGTGCTGCAGTGATTTTTTCAAACATGTCGGAAAATTCCATAGCCTGATATTACGAAAGAGGTCATCAGGGTAACGCCAGCGCCCCCTTTTGCCAACCGTTTGCGGCAAAAAGAAAACAGAGTTGTGAGAAGGCGTGGGAGATTAAAATATTTTATAGGCGAGGGTGGAAAAGCGGTCTTTTCAAGACTCAGAAATGCAAAAGGCAGAGCCGAAGCTCTGCCTTGATATCCACTTTGATGCGCCCGTAAGCGCATCGTTAAGTGATATTAGAACTGGTATTGCAGACCAACACCCACGATGTCGTCAGTGCTGCGACCCGCTGCTTTGGTGTAGCTGTTGTCGTCCAGCAGGTTGATTTTGTAGTCAACATAGGTAGACATGTTTTTGTTGAAGTAGTAGTAAGTACCAACTTCTACATATTTAACCAGGTCAGCATCGCCGCCAGCGTAGGTAGAACCGTTGTTGGTGAAACCGTTCAGGCTCTTACCTTTAGACTGCAGGTATGCGATAGATGGGCGCAGACCGAAATCGAACTGGTACTGAGCAACAACTTCGAAGTTCTGAGTTTTGTTAGCAATTGCATCCGGGTTACCGTAATCGGTGGTGTTACGTGATTCACCGTAGAAGGTTGCCAGGTACAGGTTGTTAGCGTCGTATTTAGCGCCGAATGCGTATGCGTCAGCTTTGTCGCCAGTGCCGTCTTGTTTCTGAGTAACAGTACGGTTAGAAGAGAAGTAAGCACCAGTAATGCTAACACCTGAGTTGCCGATAGCGTAAGCGGCAGAAGTACCCCAGCCGTCACCATTGGAATCAACTGCGCCACGACCATCACGACCTTCGTCGTTTTTGCCCTGGTACTGTACAGCGAAGCTCAGGCCATCAACCAGACCGAAGAAGTTGCTGTTACGGTAAGTTGCCACACCGTTAGCACGACCAACCATGAAGTTGTCGTTGTTCTGGTACATGGTGTCATCGCCATAGATTGGCAATTGGTCGGTGTAGGACATTACGTCGTAGATTACGCCGTAGTTACGACCGTAGTCGAAAGAACCTGCATCACCAAATTTCAGACCTGCGAAGCCCAGACGAGTTTTGTTGCCTTCATCGCCAGCACTTTCTGCATGGTTAGCCTGAACGTTGTATTCCCACTGGCCGTAACCGGTCAGTTGGTCAGTAATTTGAGTTTCGCCTTTGAAGCCGAAACGGACATAGGTCTGGTCGCCATCGTCGCCAGCATTGTCAGAGAAGGTGTGACGTGCGTCAACTTTACCGTACAGATCCAGTTTGTTGCCATCTTTGTTATAGATCTCAGCTGCATTAGCTGCACCAGCAACTAACAGAGCAGGGATTACCACTGCAAGAATATTGCGCTTCATCATTATTATTACCCTCATTGGTTTTATTTGGACACCTGCCACTGCCTAAATAATTCTTTACGGAACTATTCACGAAAGTTTGGTGTCTCCTGTGTCTGAACGCACTATTCCATCCGTGGTGAGCTTAATCCACAGCGAAAATGCTACTAAATTACTAAATATGTTTCAGCAGGAAAGAATGTATTTCAAAATGTGTATTTTACGGAACTTTGTGACAGGGATCTATCTTTGAAAATGACTAAGGCCAGCAAAGCTGGCCTTAGTTTTGTAACTATTATGTTAATTAAAAATAGTTTAATTAATTAGAAGGTTGCACTACGTGGTGTACGTGGGAACGGGATCACGTCACGAACGTTTTGAACACCGGTTACATAGGCGACTAAACGTTCAAAGCCAAGGCCGAAGCCTGAATGCGGGACTGTGCCGTAACGACGAAGATCGCGATACCACCAATAATCTTCTTTATTTAGCCCCATTTCAGCCATACGGGCGTCCAGTACGTCCAGACGTTCCTCACGCTGAGAGCCACCGATAATCTCACCAATGCCCGGTGCCAGAACATCCATTGCCGCGACGGTTTTACCATCGTCATTCATACGCATGTAGAAGGCTTTGATATCTTTCGGATAGTTTTTAACCACCACCGGCGCTTTGAAATGCTGTTCCGCGAGATAACGTTCATGCTCAGAAGAAAGGTCGACACCCCATGAAACCGGGTTTTCGAATTTCTGATCACAATTCATTAATATTTCTACTGCATCGGTGTAGTCTACCTGGGCGAAATCGGATGTTACAAATCGCTCAAGGCGTGCAACAGCATCTTTGTCTACACGGTCAGCAAAAAAGGCCATATCGTCTGCGCGTTCGTCTAAAACGGCTTTGAAAACATATTTAAGCATGTTTTCAGCCAGTGCTGCGATGTCATCCAGTGTCGCAAATGCGACTTCCGGTTCTACCATCCAGAATTCCGCAAGGTGACGGCTGGTGTTGGAATTCTCTGCACGGAAAGTCGGACCGAAGGTGTAAACCTTGGACAGCGCACAGGCATACGTTTCGCCGTTCAGCTGGCCGGAAACCGTCAGGAACGCTTCTTTGCCGAAGAAATCTTCGCTGAAGTCGATTTCGCCTTTGTCTGTACGCGGCAGATTTTGCAGATCCAGTGTCGATACGCGGAACATCTCACCCGCGCCTTCAGTATCGGAGGCAGTGATCAGCGGTGTGGACACCCAGAAATACCCGTTTTCATGATAGAAACGGTGAATGGCCTGAGAGAGGGTGTTGCGCACACGGGCGACAGCACCAATCAGATTGGTGCGCGGGCGAAGGTGAGCCACTTCACGCAGGTATTCGATGCTGTGGCGTTTTGCCGCCATCGGATAAGTATCAGGGTCATCCACCCAGCCAACAACGTTGACGGTCGTTGCCTGCAACTCAAAACTCTGGCCTTCGCCAGGTGAGGCGACAACAATACCGGTCACTTCTACTGAACAACCCGTCGTCAGACGCAATACGTCTTCCTGATAATTGGGCAGAGAATTATTGATGACGGCCTGTAAAGGATTAAAGCAGGAGCCGTCATAAACGGCGACGAATGAGATACCAGCTTTAGAATCTCTCCGGGTACGTACCCAACCGCGTACGGTGACTTCACTGTCAACCGCAGCACGGCCTTGCAGTACGTCGACTACAGGCACAACGCTCATAGATTTCTCTCTTTCTTTATATATGTTGACTAAGAAATATTGGACACCCTGTAAATAGGGATTTTGCTATGTTACTTAGGCTTTCTCAGGACACAAGCAGAAATCGTCGTCAGCGGACAAGAATTGTGGCGCGAATGAAGAGAGTTGTGGGGAAATATTGAGAGAGTGAATAAAAGCCGAGCAGAATTAGATCGCAACTATATAAAGGAAAGAAAATCTGAATAAAGCGCCGGATTGATTTCCGGCACTTTAGGGAGAGTCAGGACGCTTTTTTCACCAGCGGCAGATCGAAAGCTTTGCGCAGGGCTTTAACAAAAGCTTTGTCCTGGCAAATCGTTTTGCCTGGGCTGTCAGAGAGTTTCGCGACAGGTTTGCCATTGCACTGTACCAATTTAATGACAATATTCAGCGGCTTCACGCCCGGAATATTACATGTCAGACGCGTACCAATCCCGAATATCAGATTCACCCGTTGATGGAAATGGCGATACAGGTGTAACGCTTTGTCCAGATCCAGATTGTCGGAAAAGACCAGCGTTTTGGTCATCGGGTCGATATCCAGCGCATGATAATGCGTTATCGCTTTCTCACCCCATTCAAACGGATCCCCGGAATCATGGCGCAGTCCCTGATAGGCATTGGCGAATTTGCTGCCGAAATCACGCAGGAAAGCATCCATCGTAATGCAGTCAGTGAGAGCGATCCCCAGCTGATCCGGATATTCGTCCAGCCAGGCCTGCAACGCCGCGCGCTGGCTGTTAGCCAGAACCGGGCTGATTTGCTGATGTGCCTGGAACCATTCGTGGGCTTGCGTGCCGACCGGTGCCAGCTGCAATTTATGCGCTAAATCGTAGTTACTGGTGCCGACCAGATAAGGGAATTCATTTTTCAGTGTGCTGACGATGGCTTCCTGAACTTCACCGGAGAAACGACGACGGGTACCGAAATCCATCAGACGGAAGGCACCGAGATCGATATCTGCGGCCTGTTCTTTAAAACTGGCGAGATTTTTACGCAGGTGCTCCACTGCCATTTGCGCCGTCACTTGTGGAGAACGCTGGCGATGGACAACTTCACTGATGACCGCGAGCAGAGGCACTTCCCACATAATCACTTCACGCCACGGGCCCTCGATGCGCACATGCAAATGTCCGTTGCGATCGGAAACCATTACATGTTCAGGATTGTAGCGGAAGGTTTTTAGCCAGTTCAGGTAATCTTGCGTGAAGAACGGCAGCCCGGAAAGGTAGGTGAACTCGTCGTCCGTCAGCGCCAGTTGACTCATCATCTGGATTTGCTGGCGGACCTCGCTGGCGTATTCGCCCAGCAGTTCATCACCACGGCAACGGAACTCTGCCACGACGCTGATGTTGTGGTAGCGATGGTAGACTGCTTGCTGCATATGAAGCTTGTAGGCATCGGTATCTAACAGCGAAGTCAAAATCGGGGAGGCGTATGGAGTCATAGCGCGTTTACAGCATCCTCGTCAGAAACTGAGTGTTTGAACACAAACAACCGTTCCGTAAAAAAAACGTTCTGGATAAAACAGCAAAGTCTGTGAAGTATACCGTATTATCCCGTCAAAGAACCCTCATCACATCATAATTGTCGGGGAATGGTCGAGGTCTAAATGTGCTTAAATGTAGGAAATATGGGCAAGCTGGCGATTTTCCGGCGTAAAAAAAGCACGAATTGATTACATAAATTTAATCAATCTGACATTAAGGAAGAAAAAATTGGGGGCGATTAAACCCCGGTTTTCTTATGTTCATTTCGCTACGTTTGTTCACGATAGTAAACGAACTGATGTTTTCGAGAGTGATTCAGGTTTTTTTTGCCCCAAATACCGATCACCCACATCACGACCAGTATGTGAATACCATGAAGCCATACGACAAGCTGTCCGTGACGGTTGTGTTTTTGCCGGATGCGCCAAACCCGCTGTTTTACAGAAATTTCTGTGTTTTGGTTGAAAGGTGCGCATACGCACTCACAAACTGGCAACAATCTGGGATTTCCTGATGCCTGTGGTAGAGTTTAAAGATAAAAAGTATGAAGGTCGTCCGGTGTGCTGTGCAGCGATTCGCTGACTTGCAAAACCTGCTTCATCAATCAATATCGCCATCACTACTAACCACCAACACGTCAAAAGGTTTTTTATGACTCAACTGCCACAAGCCAAGTTCCGCCACGATTATCGTGCGCCGGACTATACCATCACGGACATTGACCTTAATTTCGAGCTTGATGCACAGAAGACCCTTGTGACTGCGGTCAGTCAGATTAAACGACAGGGCGCAGAGGGCGCGCCGCTGGTGCTCAACGGCGAAGACCTGACCCTTATTAGCCTGAAGGTTAACGGCCAGGACTGGCCAAAATATCAGTTAAAAGAAGGCGCACTGGAAATTACCGGTGTGCCGGAAGCCTTTGAACTGGCGATTGTTAATGAAATTCATCCGGCAAAAAACACTGCGCTCGAAGGATTGTATCTTTCCGGTGAAGCGCTTTGTACGCAGTGTGAAGCCGAGGGTTTCCGCCATATTACGTATTATCTGGATCGTCCGGATGTGCTGGCGCGTTTCACGACCCGCATTGTGGCGGATAAAGCCCGCTATCCTTATTTGCTGTCAAACGGTAACCGTATTGATCAGGGTGAGCTGGAAGGCGGCAAACACTGGATCAAATGGCAGGACCCGTTCCCGAAACCTTGCTACCTGTTTGCGCTGGTCGCGGGTGATTTTGATGTGTTGCGCGATTCCTTCAAAACCCGTTCCGGCCGGGATGTAGCGCTCGAACTGTTTGTCGATCGTGGCAATCTGGATCGTGCAGGCTGGGCGATGGAATCCCTGAAGCAGTCCATGAAATGGGACGAAACCCGTTTTAATCTGGAATACGACCTCGACATCTTTATGATTGTCGCCGTTGATTTCTTCAACATGGGCGCGATGGAGAACAAAGGCCTGAATGTCTTTAACTCCAAATACGTGCTGGCGAAAGCCGAAACCGCAACCGATAAAGATTACCTCGGTATCGAAGCGGTGATCGGCCATGAATACTTCCATAACTGGACCGGCAACCGCGTGACCTGCCGCGACTGGTTCCAGCTGAGCCTGAAAGAAGGCCTGACCGTATTCCGCGATCAGGAATTCAGCTCTGATCTGGGCTCGCGTTCAGTTAACCGCATCGATAACGTACGTGTCATGCGTGGTGCGCAGTTCTCTGAAGATGCCAGCCCGATGGCGCACCCGATCCGTCCGGAAAAAGTCATTGAAATGAATAACTTCTACACCCTGACGGTGTACGAGAAAGGTTCAGAAGTTATTCGCATGCTGCACACTTTGCTGGGTGAAGAGAAATTCCAGGCTGGCATGCAGTTGTATTTCGAGCGTCATGATGGCAGCGCGGCAACCTGTGACGATTTTGTACAGGCGATGGAAGATGCCTCAAACGTCGATCTTTCCCTGTTCCGTCGCTGGTACAGCCAGTCTGGTACACCAGTGCTGACCGTGCGCGACGACTATGACGTGGAAAAACAGCAATACACCCTGACTGTCAGCCAGAAAACCCCGCCGACGCCTGATCAGACTGAAAAGCTGCCACTGCATATCCCGCTGGATATTGAACTGTATGACCCGCAGGGCAATGTGATTGCGCTGAAACAACAGGGTAAGACGGTCAGTAACGTGCTGAACGTGACTGAAGCTGAGCAGACGTTTGTGTTTGACGACGTGGAATATCCGCCGGTGCCTTCCTTACTACGTGAATTCTCCGCACCGGTGAAACTCGATTACAAATGGGGCGATCATCAGCTGACTTTCCTGATGAAGTACGCGCGTAATGATTTCGCCCGCTGGGATGCGGCACAAAGCCTGCTGGCAATTTACATCAAACTGAACGTAGCGCGTCATCAGCAGAAACTGCCATTGTCCCTCCCGTTGCATGTGGCAGATGCGTTCCGGGCGGTATTGCTGGATGAGAACATTGATCCGGCGCTGGCGTCGCAGATTCTGACTCTGCCGTCTGAAAATGAAATTGCTGAACTGTTCGATATTATCGATCCTGAAGCGATCAGCGCTGTTCACGATGCGATCACCCGTTGTCTGGCAACCGAAATGGCGGATGAATTCCTGGCGGTTTACAACGCTAACCGTCTGCCTGCATACCGTGTCGTGCATGAAGATATCGGTAAACGTTCGCTGCGTAACACCTGCCTGCATTATCTGGCCTTTGCCGATGTGACGCTGGCAGATCAACTTGTCAGAGCGCAGTTTGAGCAGGCTGATAACATGACGGATTCTCTGGCGGCGATGTCTGCGGCGGTTTCCGCGCAACTGCCTTGCCGTGAATCCCTGATGGCGGCTTACGATGAGCGCTGGCATCACGACGGTCTGGTGATGGATAAATGGTTTATCCAGCAGGCGACCAGCCCGGCAGCCGATGTATTGCAGAAAGTCCGCTCACTGCTGAACCACCGTTCATTCAGCATGGGCAACCCGAACCGGGTCCGTTCATTAATCGGTGCTTTTGCGTCTGCCAATCCTTCTGCATTCCATGCCGCAGATGGCAGCGGTTATCAGTTCCTGACTGAAATGCTCACCGATCTTAACACCCGTAACCCGCAGGTAGCGGCGCGTATGATCGAGCCGTTGATCCGCCTGAAACGCTATGACCAAAACCGTCAGGCGCTGATGCGTCAGGCGCTGC
This sequence comes from Rahnella aceris, assembly GCF_011684115.1. NCBI lineage: Bacteria > Pseudomonadati > Pseudomonadota > Gammaproteobacteria > Enterobacterales > Yersiniaceae > Rahnella > Rahnella aceris. The sequence continues at coordinate 683,819 of NZ_JAADJV010000001.1, forward strand.
AACAGCTGAAAGGGCTGGAAAATCTGTCCGGTGATTTGTTCGAGAAAATTACCAAAGCGTTAGATGCGTAATCGCAATTAACCGCAAAGCAAAAGGGCGATGGAAACATCGCCCTTTTTTCGTTTTGTATTCGCTGAACAGAGAGATCAGTTTTGCGCGCGTTTTGCTTCCTGCGCCACCGTGTGTGGAGGCTGTGGCGTCAGCACGCGTTCCAGCACTTCGGCTTCCAGCTCCGCCAGTCGCGCAGAACCTTTACGACGCGGACGTGGCAAATCAACCGTTAAATCCATGCCAATCTGCCCCTGATCGATAAGGATCACACGGTCAGCGACGGTCACCGCTTCACTGACATCGTGCGTCACCAGCAGCACGGTGAAATCATGCTGCTGCCACAAACGCTCGATCAGGCTTTGCATCTCGATGCGCGTCAGGGCATCCAGTGCGCCCAGCGGTTCATCCAGTAACAGCAGGCGAGGGCGGTGGATTAATGCACGCGCTAGTGCCACGCGTTGTTTCTGTCCGCCGGATAATGCTGACGGCCAGTCGTCGGCACGATCTGCCAGCCCGACTTCTTCCAGTGCAGCTTGTGCGGCTTCACGCCACTGGCCTTTCAGGCCCAATCCCACGTTATCAATCACCTTTTTCCACGGCAGCAGGCGGTCATCCTGAAACATGAGACGCGTATCTTCGCGCACCTGACTCAGCGGTGCGCTGGCGCTGAGCAGTTCGCCCTGAGTGGTTTTTTCCAGCCCGGCCAGCAAACGCAGCAGGGTACTTTTGCCACAACCGCTGCGCCCGACGACGGCTACAAACTGGCCGGGCGGAATGCGCAGATTGATATCGTTCAGCACGGCGCGGTTACCGTATTTTTTGGTGATGCCGGACAGTGTCACCGGCGTGCCTTGCGGAATACGTGCGGGGGCGTTCATGCGGCATCTCCTTGTTTTTTCTGATATGCAGGGTGCCAGCGCAGCCAGACACTTTCCAGCAGGCGGGCAAGGACATCGGCCAGTTTGCCAAGAATGGCGTAAAGCACGATGGCGACAACCACGACGTCAGTTTGTAAAAACTCGCGGGCATTCATCGCCAGATAACCAATCCCGGAGTTGGCGGAAATGGTTTCGGCCACAATCAACGTCAGCCACATGAACCCCAGCGCAAATCGTACGCCGACCATAATTGATGGCAACGCGCCCGGTAATACCACCTGAATAAACAGCGGGAAACCGGAAAGCCCGTAACTGCGCGACATTTCAAGCAGACCGCGGTCGATATTGCGGATGCCGTGGTAAGTGTTGAGATAAATCGGGAACAACGTTCCCAGCGCCACCAGGAAGATCTTGGCGGATTCATCAATGCCGAACCACAGGATTACCAGCGGGATCAGCGCCAGATGCGGAATGTTTCGTAGCATTTGCAGAGAACTGTCGAGCAGACGTTCGCCCCAGCGGGAAAGCCCGGTAATAAAGCCGAGAAGCAAGCCGAGACTGCCGCCGATAGCGAAACCAATCAGAGCGCGGAAGGTACTGATTTTCAGGTTCTGCCACAGCTCGCCACTCTTCGCCAGTGTCCAGAAGGCTTCCACCACTGCGCTGGGAGCGGGCAGAATGCGGTTGGATAACCAGCCCGCTTCGACAGCCAGCTGCCAGCCACAGATCAGAACCACCGGCACTACCCAGGGAGCAGCGCGGTTCAGCCAGCGTTGTGTCGTTGTCATCGGTATTCTCCTCAGTGCTGACTGGCGGTGCGTTTGGTCGCAAAGTCATGAGCGACCAGCTCGCCACGCGGCAAAATGGCTTTCTTCACAGTATTGTCATCTTCCGGTTTCGCCAGTTCCAGATGCGGGAACAGCAGTTCGCTGACGCGGTACGCTTCTTCCAGATGCGGATAACCGGAGAAAATAAAGGTATCAATGCCCAGATCAGCATATTCCTGCATACGCGCGGCGACGGTCGGGCCATCGCCCACCAGCGCTGTCCCGGCTCCGGTGCGTACCAGACCAATGCCGGCCCAGAGATTCGGGCTGATTTCCAGCTTGTTGCGGTCGCCGCCGTGCAATGCCGCCATACGATGCTGGCCGACAGAGTCGGTTTTAGCGAAAGCCGCCTGCGCGCGTTGAATAGTTTCATCATCCACGTTGGCGATAAGTTTGTCGGCAGCACGCCAGGCTTCCTCGTTGGTTTCACGCACAATCACGTGCAGACGAATGCCGAAACGCACGGTGCGGCCTTGTGCGGCAGCTTTGGCACGCACCTGTTCAATTTTCTCTTTCACTAACGCCGGAGGTTCGCCCCAGGTCAGATAAAGTTCCACCTGCTCGGCGGCGAGATCCTGCGCTTCGTCGGAAGAACCACCGAAATACAGCGGCGGGCGGGGGTATTGAACCGGTGGATGCATCAGGCTCGCGCCTTTGACCTGAATGTGTTTGCCTTCGTAATCGACGGTTTCGCCTTCCAGAACACGACGCCAGATACGCGTAAATTCCGCCGACGCTTCATAACGTTCTTTATGATTGAGGTGTAAACCTTCAGCCGCCAGTTCAGCCGGATCGCCACCGGTCACCAGATTAAACAGTGCACGACCGCCGGAAAGCCGGTCGAGTGTTGCTGCCTGACGGGCTGCCAGTGTCGGAGAAATAATGCCGGGACGCAGCGCCACCAGGAATTTCAGACGTTGTGTGACAGAAATCAGGGAAGCCGCTACCAGCCATGAGTCCTCGCATGAACGACCCGTTGGCAGTAGCACGCCGCCAAAACCTAAACGGTCAGCCGCTTGCGCGATCTGCTGAAGATAGCCGTGATCGACCACGCGGGCACCTTCTTCTGTGCCTAAATAGCGGCCGTCGCCGTGGGTAGGTAAAAACCAGAATACGTTCAGACTCATCGTTGTGTTCCTCTCAAAGTGTGCGATTCGTTACTGCTCAGCGGCGGCTAAATGGATGTTCAGTTAGCTTGTACGGCTGGTTTCCAGATGCGGTCTTTAATTTCAACCGGCTTTGGCAAAATATGGTTCTGATAGAACAAATCGGCGGTTTGCTGCTGGCGCTTTTCTGTTTCCGCACTGACCGGCGTGATAGGCATATCCGGCAGATGATCCAGATAAGAGGCGACCACTTTTTCCGGTAACCCCATCGACTGAGAAAGCAGTTTGATACTTTGTTCACGGTCAGTTTTGGTCAGCGCATTCGCCTGCGTTAACACTTCCAGAACCTGACTGATGAACTGAGGATTGGCCTCGGTGTATTTTTTCGGTGCCAGATAGAAGGAGCCCGTCTGGTGGAGCGTCGAGCCGTCGGTCAGAACGCGCACATCACCCTGAACTTGCGCGGCCGAATAATACGGATCCCAGATAGCCCAGGCATCCACATCATGTTGCTGGAATGCGGCCCGTGCATCGGCAGGGGTCAGATAGACCGGCTGGATATCGCTGAATTTCAGGCCCGCCTGTTGCAGGGCACGCAACAGCAGGTTGTGCGAACTGGAGCCTTTCTGGAAAGCGACTTTATGACCTTTGAGATCTGCGACGGTTTTGATCGGACTCTTGCTGTCGACCAGAATCACTTCTGCTTTCGGTTTCGGGGGTTCAGAGCCGATATACAACAAATCTGCCCCCGCTGCCTGCGCGAACAACGGCGGCAAATCACCGGTACCGCCCAGATCAATACTTCCGACGTTCAGCGCTTCAAGAATTTGCGGCCCGGCAGGGAATTCTACCCAGCTTATTTTTGTGTCCGGGAAACGTTTTTCCAGTAACTGGTGTGATTTCGCCAGCACCAGTCCGACAGATCCTTTCTGATAGGCAATACGTAATTGCGCCGGATCCTTTTCCTGAGCCGTTGCGGTGCCGCTCAGGAAAAGGCTGGTCAGCAGGCTGGCCACAACCGGGATACGGCGTAATAAAGAGAAAGAAGCAGGCATGATTAATTCCTTTTAAAGTCAGACACGCAGTGCTTGCGCAGAAAGGGATGCAACAGACGGAAGCTGTGGACGGCGGCGGCTCAGCGCCAGGTAGAAGTTTTCCAGAGATTCGATCAAACGCTCTTCCAGTGCGGGGGCCAGCTTCGCAGGGAACGTCTGATAATCGGTGATCAGGCTGTCATCTGCGAAAACGCCCTGCAAAACTTCCTGTGCTTTCAGCGAGGCGAGTACCGGTTTTAGGGCGTAATCGACGGCCAGCATATGGCCGATAGATCCGGCTGTAGCCAGTGGCAACACCACTTTATGGTCGAGCGCGCGTTCTGGCAGTAAATCGAGCAGGGTTTTCAGTGCGCCGGAAAAAGACGCCTTATACACTGGTGTGGCGACGATCAGGCCATCAGCACTCGCCAGTTCAGCATTCAGTTGCTTGAGTTGCGGGCTGCCAAAATTAGCGAAAAGCAGATCGTCTGCTGAAAAATCCTGAATATTGTAGGTAAAGACTTCAACGCCACGGCTCGCCAGCCACTGGTGGCTGAGTGCCAGCAGGGAAGAGGAGCGGGAGGGTTGTCGCGGACTGCCTGCCAGAGTCACTACACGCATTTGCTTATTCCTTATAACAATCTGTTATAGAACTATCATTTTTCTTAACGAAGTGAGGTAAACCTAGCAGGCAGAGGCGGCGCAGCGGAAATCTCAATTTTGGCTATGGAAAGTTTCAAATCAGATAAAGCACGTGTCGGGTGTGCTGTGGGGCGATGGGGGGAAAGGAAATAAAAGTGAATTAAAGGTAACAAAAAGGTAATCGTTTGCGCAGCGAAGCAATTATTTGGTCAATATGCCGGTTATCATTTCCAATTGTCCGGCGCTTAGTCAATAATACCGCCCCGTCTAGCCACCGGGAATCCAGGAGTCTCCATGTATTATCCTCTTGTCAGGAAAGCACTGTTTCAGCTCGATCCAGAGCGCGCCCACGAGTTAACCTTTCGTCAGTTGAGCCGCATTTCCGGCACCCCGTTTGAATTCTTGATCCGCCAGTCAGTGCCCACCAAACCGGTAAACTGCATGGGATTATCCTTTAAGAACCCTTTGGGACTGGCCGCAGGCCTGGATAAAGACGGCGAATGTATTGATGCGCTGGGCGCAATGGGCTTTGGATTTATTGAAGTCGGTACTGTGACCCCGCGTGCGCAGGCCGGTAATGATAAGCCGCGTTTATTCCGTATTGTGGAAGCTGAAGGCCTGATTAACCGCATGGGTTTCAATAACCATGGCGTGGATAATCTGGTGAATAATGTCAAAAAATCACATTTTGGCGGCATTCTGGGGATTAATATTGGCAAGAATAAAGATACGCCTGTTGAGCACGGCGCAGACGATTATCTGACCTGTATGGAAAAAGTATATCCGTACGCCGGTTATATCGCGGTGAATATTTCATCACCTAACACGCCGGGATTACGTTCACTGCAATACGGTGAAGCGCTGGATGATTTGCTGGCAGCGATTAAGAATAAGCAGCTTGAGTTACAGCAACGCCATCAGAAATATGTGCCTGTTGCGGTGAAGATCGCACCGGATCTTTCTGAGGAAGAATTGATCCAAATAGCCGACAGTTTAGTGCGCCATAATATGGATGGCGTGATTGCGACCAATACCACACTCGATCGTAAACTGGTTCAGGGGCTAAATTATTGCGAACAGGTTGGTGGTCTGAGCGGGCGCCCGTTGCAGCTGCGCAGCACAGAAATTATCCGTATGCTCTCTCATGAATTACAAGGGCGTCTGCCGGTTATTGGTGTTGGCGGTATTGATTCATTAACGGCGGCCCGTGAGAAAATGGCCGCAGGCGCTTCCTTAATTCAAATCTATTCCGGCTTTATCTTTAAAGGTCCGGGTCTGATCAAAGATATTGTTACCCATATCTAATATTTTTCATCCTGAAGACGAGTCAGGGGTTTATTTATTAACCCGGCTCGTCTATATTTTGTCCACTGACCGTAATTCAGGCTCAGGATTTGTCTGATATCGTTTCGTTACTGAAAAATATATTCTTACAGATTAGCCGGTAATGAAGTCAGGCAGAGGGCATGAGGGTAAACAGGATGACGAAATGAAAATTAAACCAGATGATAATTGGCGTTGGTATTTTGATACAGAACATGACCGGCTTATGCTGGACCTCGCCAATGGCATGATTTTCCGTTCCCGTTTTCCCGCCAAAATGTTAACTCCTGATGCTTTCGGAAATATGTCATTTTGTGTCGATGATGCGGCGCTGTATTTTGATTTTGAAGAACAGTGCAAACATATTCGTCTCGCAGCTGAACAACGCGCTGAATTAGTTCTGAATGCCTTAGTCGCTTATCGTTTTTTAAAACCGCTGATGCCGAAGAGCTGGCATTTCAGTCAGCAGATGCGTCCTTTCCAGCCTGCTAATGGTCAGCTTGCTCAGGTGCAGGTGATGGAAAGCGGTGAACAGGCGACATTACTGGTGGTGGAATCCGGTGATAATGCCAGTCTGTGCCTGCTGGCGCAGGAACGGCTGACGGTCGCAGGGCGCGGCATGGTGCTGGGGGATGCTATTAAAGTGATGCATGACCGGCTAATGCCAGCAGCATTCCGCGTTGACAGGGATGATGTTTACGATCAGGCAGTTTAGTTTCCTGCCTGATCCTCATTAAATACACCTCTAGCCGAGCACGATATCCGTAGCCGGAATACAACTACACGCTAATATCGTTCCATCTTTTCCCACTGCACTCTCTTTCAGCGGTGCCACTTTTCCTTCTTTCAATATCATCCTGCACGCGCCACAAATTCCTGCACGACAGGAATAGGGGATACGTAATCCCTGCAATTCCAGCTGCTCGAGCAAAATCTGCTGATTGTTGCCGGTAAACTGCGTTCCCTGATAATTAATGCTGACGTCCTGCGCGGTGCTTTTTGGCGCTTCCACATTTTCAATGATATCGCCCGCGCAGTAAGGCCGTGGTGGCCTGGTTGCCAGCACCTGAACGCTGTCGCCTGCGCGGATCACGCCGCTGTTGCGGGCAATCATGTTCTGACCGAAATCGACATCGCCGTCGCTGGCGGTACGATAACCCTGCAATGTTTTCAACGGTTCGCCACGCGGATGTTTGCGACCTTTTTCGATACTGACTGTGGTAAAAATACAGCGGCTGCAAGGTTTCACCAGATCGAAAATCACTTCCCCGATGCGGATCGTCTGCCAGCTGTCTTCGGCATAGGCTTGTGCGCCGCTGACCACGATGTTCGGCCTGAATTGCTCAATCCTGACACCGCCCGGACAGCGGCGCTGTAAATCCTGCATTGAGGCTTCATTGATCAGCAGATACGGGAATCCGTCAGCAAACGACAGCGGCACTTCCGGATGTTTTTTTACCCGGCGCGTCGGTTCATCGCCAACCCAGCGCAGTTGAACGTCACGCTTTAAATAGCCACTTAACCAGCGATTTACGGGTTCCGGCGCGATGAGTGAGGTAAACTGATTGCCCCAGACTTCCGTCGGCGAGTGAACGCCTGCGAAATCACGAAATTTGACTGTGATGCTTTCGCCTTCGGGCGCGGAGATCATCAGACCATCGGGCAACAAAACCGGCGTGAACAGAACGAGGTTCGGATACTGGCGGGCTGTAATGAACATGCCTTGCGGATCGGTAATCATAAACTGGCGATCGAACGCCAGGCCGGTTGCTGTCACCAGCGAGTATGAAACCTGCAGGCCGCGCATGGATTTGACCGGGTGAACAAATAAACGTGAAAGAATGGGCACTGAAGACTGCCTCTCAGAGTGTAAAGTCTTAAGAAGAACCAGAGACTTTATGACAAGAGGCGGGGATTAGCTATAATGCGCAACAATTTTATTTTTGGTGATATGTCGATATGAACTCTTTGTTTGCCAGCACGGCGCGTGGACTGGAAGAACTGTTAAAAAGCGAACTGGAAACGCTGGGTGCGCAAGCCTGTAAAGTTGTGCAGGGAGGGGTGCATTTTGAAGGTGACGATCGCCTGCTGTACCGCAGCTTATTGTGGAGCCGTCTGGCTTCGCGCATCCTGTTGCCGCTGAACGAATTCAAAGTTCACAGCGATCTGGATCTTTATCTTGGCGTGATGGCGATCGACTGGCCGGCCGTTTTTGGCGTGGAAAAAACCTTCGCTGTGCATTTCAGCGGCCTGAATGACGAAATCCGTAACAGCCAGTACGGTGCACTGAAAGTGAAGGACGCCATCGTCGACAGCTTTACCCGCAAAATGGACGAACGTCCGAATGTGGCGAAACAGCAGCCCGACATCCGCGTAAACGTCTTCCTGCAACGTGATACCGCCAGCGTCGCGCTGGATCTCAGCGGCGAAGGCCTGCATCAGCGCGGCTACCGCGATCTGACCGGTCAGGCGCCGCTGAAAGAAAACCTGGCAGCAGCGATTGTAATGCGCTCCGGCTGGCAGGCGGGCACACCGATGGTCGATCCGATGTGTGGTTCCGGGACATTGCTGATTGAAGCGGCAATGATCGCTGCCGATCGCGCGCCGGGCTTACATCGTCAGCACTGGGGCTTTACCGGCTGGAATAAATTTGACGCTGAACTGTGGCGCGAACTGACCGCAGAAGCGCAGGTTCGTACCCGCCGTGCGGTGCAGGAAACCACGTCCCGTTTCTTCGGTTCTGATATCGACCGTCGCGTGATTGAGATGGCGCGTGCGAACGCCCGTCGCGCTGGTGTTGCGGAACTGATCAGCTTTGAAGCCTCAGAAGTTGGGAAACTGGTGAATCCGCTGCCGGAAGGCCCGGTGGGTACGGTCATCAGCAACCCGCCATACGGCGAGCGTCTGGAAAGCGAACCGGCATTGATTGCGCTGCATAACATGCTCGGCCGCATCATGAAGACCAAATTTGGTGGCTGGCAGTTGTCGCTGTTCAGTGCGTCACCGGAATTGCTGAGCTGCCTGCAACTGCGTGCTGAGCGCCAGTTCAAAGCTAAAAACGGCCCGCTGGAATGTGTGCAGAAAAACTATCAGCTGGCAGAAAACCCGACGGGTGCGGCCGGTACGCAAATGGCGGAAGATTACGCTAACCGCCTGCGTAAAAACGTCAAAAAACTGGAAAAATGGGCCAAACAGCAGGGCATTGAATGCTATCGCCTGTATGATGCCGATTTGCCGGATTATAACGTTGCGGTTGACCGCTATGGCAGCAAAGTGGTGGTGCAGGAATATGCGCCGCCAAAAACGGTTGATGCACAAAAAGCCCGTCAGCGCTTGTTTGACGTGATAAACGCCACCCTGTCTGTACTGGATATTTCATCCAGCCAGTTGATCCTGAAAACCCGTGAGCGCCAGAAAGGCACCAGTCAGTACGAGAAACTGGCGCAGAAAGGTGAGTTCCTGCTGGTTGAGGAATTCAACGCTAAACTGTGGGTTAACCTGACGGATTATCTCGATACCGGCTTGTTCCTTGATCACCGCATCGCCCGCAAAATGCTGGGTGAAATGAGCAAAGGTAAAGACTTCCTTAACCTGTTTGCTTACACCGGTACCGCCAGTGTTCATGCTGGCCTGGGCGGCGCGCGCAGCACGACCACGGTAGATATGTCCCGCACATATCTGGAATGGGCGGAAAAGAACCTGCGTGCCAACGATCTGACCGGCCGCCAGCATCGACTTATCCAGGCGGATTGCCTGTCTTATCTGGGCATGTGTGACGAACAGTTTGATGTGATCTTTATCGATCCACCGACGTTCTCCAACTCGAAACGTATGGCCGAAAGTTTTGACGTACAGCGTGATCATCTGGCTCTGATGAAAGATCTGAAACGCATTTTACGTCGCAACGGCACCATTATGTTCTCCAACAACAAGCGCGGTTTCCAGATGGATCTCGACGGACTGAGTAAACTGGGGCTGAGCGCGAAAGAAATCACCAGCCAAACCCTGTCACAGGATTTCGCCCGTAATCGTCAGATTCATAACTGCTGGCTGCTGTCCCATGCCGGCGAGGAAAAATAAAGTTTATGTCGTTAATTAGTATGTCAGGTGCCTGGCTGTCATTCAGTGACTCGCCGCTGTTGGATAACACCGAATTACACATCGAGCCGAATGAGCGTGTCTGTCTGGTTGGCCGTAACGGTGCCGGTAAATCGACGCTGATGATGATCCTGAACCGCGAAGTGCCGCTCGATGACGGGCGTATCGTGTATGAGCAGGATTTGATTGTTGCGCGTCTGCAACAGGATCCGCCGCGCAATGTCGAAGGTACGGTGTTTGATTTCGTCTCCGAAGGTGTGTTCGAGCAGGCTGAACATCTGAAGGCGTATCACGCGATTTCGCATCTGGTTGAAACCGACCCGAGCGAAAAGAACATGAACAAACTGGCTCAGGTGATGGAGATCCTCGATCATCAGGGCCTGTGGCAGCTCGACAGCCGTATCAACGAAGTATTGCTGAAGCTGGGTCTGGATGCAGATACAGAGCTGAAATCCCTGTCCGGCGGCTGGCTGCGTAAAGCGGCGCTGGGCCGTGCTCTGGTCAGCGCGCCTCATATTCTGCTGCTCGATGAACCGACGAACCATCTGGATATCGAAAGTATCGCGTGGCTGGAAGATTTCCTGAAGGAATTCCAGGGCAGCATTATCTTCATTTCCCATGACCGTTCTTTCATCCGCAATATGGCGACGCGCATTGTCGATCTTGATCGCGGCAAACTGGTGTCTTATCCAGGTAATTACGAAGCCTATCTGCTGGCAAAAGAAGAAGCCTTACGCGTTGAAGAACTGCAGAACGCCGAGTTTGATAAAAAACTGGCGCAGGAAGAAGTGTGGATCCGTCAGGGTATCAAAGCCCGCCGTACCCGCAACGAAGGCCGCGTACGCGCTCTGAAAGCCCTGCGTAAAGAGCGTTCCGATCGCCGGGAAGTGATGGGCACCGCCAAAATGCAGGTGGTCGAAGCCGCGAGTTCAGGCAAGATTGTCTTTGAAATGGAAGACGTTTATTACAGCATTGCCGGAAAACAACTGGTGAGCAACTTCTCTGCGCAAGTCATGCGTGGTGATAAAATTGCGCTGATTGGCCCGAACGGTTGTGGTAAAACGACGTTGCTGAAACTGATGTTAAGTAAAATTCAGGCAGACAGCGGCCGTGTTCACTGCGGTACTAAACTGGAAGTGGCGTACTTCGACCAGCACCGTGCTGAGCTGGATCCTGAGCGTACGGTGATGGATAACCTGGCCGAAGGTAAGCAGGAAGTGATGGTCAATGGCCGTGCACGCCATGTACTGGGCTACCTGCAGGATTTCCTGTTCCACCCGAAACGTGCCATGACACCGGTAAAAGCGCTGTCAGGTGGCGAACGTAACCGCCTTCTGCTGGCAAAATTATTCCTGCGCCCAAGCAACCTGTTGATCCTCGATGAACCGACCAACGACCTGGATGTGGAAACTCTTGAACTCCTGGAAGAGATGATCGACAGCTATCAGGGCACGGTACTGCTGGTGAGTCATGATCGTGAATTCGTTGATAACTCGGCAACCGAATGCTGGATTTATGAAGGCGATGGCGTGATCAACAGCTATGTCGGTGGTTACCATGATGCACAGCATCAGCGCCGCAACCAGAAGCCAATCCGTCAGGCGGTGACCACGGAAAATAAACCCGCTGCACAACCTAAAGCAGAACCGGCCAAACGCACCGCGAATAAGCTCAGCTATAATCAGCAACGTGAGCTGGAACAATTGCCTTCGCAAATCAGCACTCTGGAAGAAAAAATCAGTGCCTTGCAACAGCAAATGAGCGATGCGAATTTCTTCACCCTTCCTCATGAAGAAACGCAGCAGGTGCTCACCGCTTTCGCTGCCGCAGAGCTTGAGTTAGAGCAGGCGTTTGAACGTTGGGAAGCGCTGGAAGCGCAGAAGAACGCTTAACACTGCCTCATGATTGGCAACCGGATAAAGGGAAGGCCGGTTGCCGATATTCGTAGTCTTTCCGCTGTTGAGGAGTCGATAGTGTGTTCTGACGCCCATGATCATGACCCGCACATATTATGTCCCCAATGCGATATGCTGGTGGCAATACCCGGCCTGCACATCGGGCAAAAAGCGGTGTGTCCCCGTTGCCACACTACGCTAACCTCCCGCTGGAATGAGCCTCGAAGACGTCCTGTCGGTTATGCCATCAGTGCGTTGTTCATGCTGTTGCTGGCCAATCTCTTTCCTTTCGTCAATATGAATGTTGCCGGGCTGAGCAGCGAAGTCACGCTGGTGCAAATCCCTCAGGTTCTGGTTTCAGAAGACTATGCCAGCATGGCGTCGTTATTCATGATCGTGGTGCAACTGCTCCCGGCCATCTGCATGCTGTCCATTATCATCCTCTGCCAGAGTTTCAATATTCCCGTTCGCTGGAAAGTTGTCATTGCCCGGACCTTATTCCAACTGAAAGCCTGGTGTATGGTCGAGATTTTCCTTGCCGGGGTACTGGTCAGCTTCGTGAAACTCATGGCTTATGGCGACGTGGGCGTGGGCAGCAGTTTTTATCCCTATGTCCTGTTTTGCCTTCTGCAATTGCGTGCCTTTCAATGCACTGACCGTCTTTGGATATGGCAGCACATCGAACCTGCTCCGGCGGTAGATCAGCCACTGCGCATGGGAGAAAGCGGTCTGCGTCAGGGTCTGCGATCCTGTCATTGCTGCATGGCAATTTTACCGGTTGATCAGAAAGAATGCGGCCGTTGCAAAACCCATGGTCATGCACGGCGTAAAAATAGTCTGCAATGGACAATGGCTCTGCTGGTGACCTCCGTTCTGCTGTATATCCCGGCAAATCTGTTGCCTATCATGATCACTCAGGTACTGGGTAATCCGATACCGTCTACGATTATGGCCGGGGTGGCGCTGTTATGGAGCGAAGGTTCCTATCCCGTGGCTCTGGTTATTTTGATCGCCAGTATTATGGTACCGACGCTCAAAATGATCGCTATTGGCTGGCTATGCTGGGATGCGAACAGTAATAAAGAGATCGACAGGGAACGATTACATGTCATTTACGAGGTGGTTGAGTTCGTTGGCCGCTGGTCAATGATCGACGTGTTTGTTATTGCGGTACTGGCGGCGCTGGTGAGAATGGGGCAACTGATGAGTATTTATCCGGATATTGGCGCGCTGCTGTTCGCCGGCGTAGTTATCCTCACCATGTTTGCCGCAACGACATTTGACCCAAGGCTCATTTGGGATCGTGCTGGAATGAAGTCTACAAAGGAGCCACAAGATGGCGGGAAATAACATGGCAGAGCATGACGGAACTGCCAAAGTAGAGAAAATTAAACGCTGGTCGCCAGTGTGGATCGTACCGATCGTCACTGCGCTGATTGGCGCGTGGATCCTGTTTTATCACTACAGCCATCAGGGCCCGGAAGTCACGCTGATCACTACCACTGCTGAGGGTATCGAAGGTGGCAAAACCACCATCAAAAGCCGTAACGTCGATGTCGGTAAAGTAGAGTCCGTTACGCTTAGCGATGATTTACAACAAGTTATCATCAAAGCACGACTGAACACCGGCATGGAAAAAATGCTGCGCGGGGACTCTGTTTTTTGGGTAGTGAAACCGCAAATCGGACGTGAAGGCATCTCCGGTCTGGGCACATTATTGTCCGGCGCTTATATTCAGCTGCAGCCGGGTAACAAGGGGGGAGAAAAATCAGAATATAAACTGGATGACTCCCCCCCGCTGGCTTCACCTGATGCGAAAGGGATCCGCGTGAGTCTGGAAAGTGAGCGTTCCGGTCAGCTGAGTCCAGGCGACCCGGTGTTGTTCCGGGGTTTCCAGGTCGGTACGGTGGAAACCAGTCACTTTGATCCGAAAGCACGTAACATCAAATACCAGCTTTTCATCCGTGCGCCTTACGACACACTGGTAACTGATAACGTGCGTTTCTGGAAAGACAGCGGCGTGAACTTCGATATGTCTGCCGCCGGTATGCGTGTCGAAATGGGGTCACTGACCACGTTATTTAGTGGTGGTGTCAGCTTTGATATTCCGAATGGCTGGACGCAGGGCAACGAAGCCAAAAATGGTGACAGTTATAAGCTCTTTGATGATCAGAAAAGCATTCAGGAATCGCTGTATACCCGTCACACGGATTACGTGATGTTCTTCTCGGATTCTATTCGCGGTCTGCAACCTGGCGCACCTGTTGAATTCCGTGGTATTCGTCTGGGTACTGTGGCCGAAGTGCCTTATCCGATGAATGTGGTGAAACAGCAGATGTCGGACGATTATCGTATTCCTGTGCTGATCCGCATTGAACCCGATCGCTTCGTTCAACTGCTGGGCAGTAATTTCAATATTGAAGATCATATCCGTGACGGTATTGCTCAGGGTCTGCGTGCTTCGATGAAATCCGCCAACCTGTTAACAGGGGCGATGTATATCGATCTGGATTTCTATCCGAATGAAAAACCGTGGAAAGGGCCGCTGGAAATTGGCGGGCATAAATTGTTGCCGACGGTGAGCGGAGGCTTTGCACAGATTCAGCAAAAACTGATGACAACCCTCGATAAGATCAACAATTTGCCAATCGAACCGATGATGCGCGAAGCGACAAGTACGCTGGCTGAAAGTCAGAGGACGATGAAGTCAACGCAGAAAACGATTGAGTCTCTGAACGCGATTGTCAGCAGTAAAGAGATGAAAAATCTGCCTCAGGATATGCAGCAGACGCTGATTCAGTTGAACCGCAGCCTGAAAGGCTTCCAGCCTGGTTCGCCAGCGTACGGCAATCTGGTCGGCGATATGCAGAGTCTGGATAAAACCCTGCGTGAGCTGCAACCGGTATTGAAAACGCTGAATCAGAAAAGTAACGCACTGATTTTCGCTGCCCCAGGGCAAGATGATCCTCAGCCGAAGAAGGCCAAATAATGATGAAATGGATACCTGTCGTCTTAGCATTATTCCTGACTGCCTGTAGCAGCAGTGATCAGAAAACCTACTACCAGTTGCCTGTGCTGAGCAGCACCGTAACAACAGGTAGCGTGATGTCTGCAGGTGCCGTACAGCGGCATCTGTGGGTTGAGCGGGTGAGTGTTGCTGATTATCTGGCAGGGTCAGGGCTGGTATATCAGACCAATGATGTGCAGTACACGCTGACCCAGAATAATCTCTGGGCCAGTCCGTTGGATCAGCAACTACAGCAAGCACTGGTCACCTATTTACGCCGGGACTTGCCGGGCTCGCTGGTTTCCACTCAGGCGGCGAATACCGACGATCAGGATGTGCTGAACGTTAATGTCACCGGTTTCCATGGCCGCTATGACGGTATTGTGATCGTCAGTGGCAGCTGGAGCCTGACACGCAACGGGCAGATGATTCAGCGTGATTTCACCCTGAATCTCAAGCAAAACGAAGATGGTTATGACGCGCTGGTCAGAACGTTGGCTACCGGCTGGCAGCAAGAAGCGGGCCAGATTGCTGCGCAGATAAGATGACGTTTTTTTAAGCTTAATATTTTTTAAGTTAAAGATAAAAAATCCCGGTTTCTGACCTGACAGACACCGGGATTTTTTTATGGGGATCAGCCAGATGAGGGATTAACTGGCGCGATTATTTTGTGCACAATCCAATAATATAGCTCACGAATGTGACATTGGCGTGAATTTTGCGCATTGACCTCTCCTCATATTGCAGCTATTTGTTAGATGTGGACGCAGAAGCGGGCCACTGTTTTCTTTCCACCTGACCTGAATAATGAGGGATACAAGGCATGAAGAGACAAAAACGCGATCGCCTGGAACGGGCACAATCACGTGGATATCAAGCAGGTATTGGCGGACGCTCAAAAGAGATTTGTCCGTACCAATCATTAGATGCCCGATCACACTGGCTCGGGGGTTGGCGACAAGCCATGGAGGACAGGGCTGTTACCGCTTAAGCGGCTACCCTGTCAGAATAAGGAACAACCTCCGCTGTGCGCGGAGGTTTTTGTTTGTGGCAAATACCATCCCTGTTCGCTGAAAAACACGCATAAAAAACGGCGAGCCCATCAGACTCACCGTTTTATCAGACTCAGCAACAGGCTCTCTTAGAAAGCAGCCGCGTCTTTGAACAAACCCACTTTCAGATCAGTTGCGGTGTAAATCACCACACCATCAACCAGCACTTCACCATCAGCTACGCCCATGATCAGTTTACGGTTGATAACACGTTTGAAATTCAGGCGGTAGGTGACCAGTTTTGCGGTTGGCAGAACCTGACCAGTGAATTTAACTTCACCCACACCCAGTGCGCGGCCTTTGCCTTCGCCACCGAGCCAGCCCAGATAGAAGCCCACTAACTGCCACATGGCATCCAGACCCAGACAACCAGGCATTACCGGATCGCCAATAAAGTGACAACCAAAGAACCACAGATCAGGGTTGATATCTAATTCAGCTTCAACATAGCCTTTGCCATGGGTGCCGCCGTCTTCTTGCATCTTAACGATACGATCCATCATCAGCATATTGCCTGATGGTAACGGAGGGCCACCAGCGCCGAACAGTTCACTGCGGCCAGAAGCTATGAGGTCTTCTTTCGTATAGGAATCGCGTTTATCTACCATGTTCTATGTAAGCCTTATTTTAATGAAGGGCGAAGTTTAGCGAACAGCTGTAAGCTGAACAACTCCGATCAGCTGCGATTGAACCAGTTCAACCAGCGAAGAGGCCACGGATAACGCGGGCTGCCTTGCGATGTCGCCAGCGCAATACGCTGCTGAATTAATCCCAGCAGACTCGGACGCTCTTCTTCAGCTTCTTCTTCGTTTGTGTAAATCAATCCGGTCAGGATAGGTAGCGCTTCGGCTGCGTTATCAACTGCCCATAAATGAAACTGGCCTTCGCGAACGGCGTCCAGAACCTGCTGATGCAGGCACAGGTTGCGCACGTTGCTGGTTGGCAGAATGACCCCTTGTTTACCGGTCAAACCGCGACGTTGACAAACTTCGAAGAAACCTTCGATTTTCTCGTTTACGCCACCAATAGGTTGCACATTCCCAAACTGATCGACAGAGCCGGTGACCGCAATTTGCTGGTTGATCGGCTGCATCGACAACGCACTGATCAGTGCGCAGAGTTCAGCAAGTGAAGCGCTGTCGCCGTCCACTTCTCCGTAAGACTGCTCAAATACAATCGAGGCGGAAAAGGGCAGAGGCTGGTCGAGTTCTAACTCGGAAATCAGAAAGGCCTGCATAATCATCATGCCTTTGGCATGCAGATTACCACCTAACTCGGCTTTACGTTCGACGTCTGTAAATTCGCCGTCGCCGGCATGTACGACACAACTAATTCGGGAAGGTTCACCCAACGCTCGCGGATGCCCCGGATATTCCAGTACAGACAGGCCATTAATCTGCCCGACAACTTCGCCTTCTGTTTCAATGCGAATTTGTCCAAGTTCGATTTCATCCTGCATACGCTCCTGGAGATAACTCTCACGCCATGCACGTGCACCGGATGCCGCTTCAAGAGACTTAACGCTCAGCAACTCGTCTTCATTATAGAGTGCAGCTTCGCTAAGTTGGGTGTTAAGCCATACCGGATCGAGTGTCAGACTGCCCTGATCGGTGCTGTGACGAATGGCCATTTTCAGAAACTCGGGCCATGCATCAGCGGCCAGGCGTGGGATCTCAAGCTCATCAGCCAGCGTATTGACATAACCACACCAGGTTTCCATATCGCTTTCTTCCGTCAGCGGCAGGTCGGCTTCAAATTCACCATAAATGGAAGAATCCACCAACTCTGGCTCCATATCACTGAGGTCACCAAGCGATAAGCGGTCACCGACCAGAATCAGGCGAATATCCAAAGGCATCGGAGGGACTGTCACAGGTAAAGGTGTCGTCTCATCTGGTGAGACCCAATGATATTGACCTTCGGTGATCATCTGTTTCAGACGCAACCACATCAGAGGCTGCGCAATGAGGGTACGGATGGAAAGTACCAGCACACCGCCATTCACCTGGTGTACCAATCCCGGCTCCAGCTGGATCTGGTCTTTGTAAATGCGCACGCACCCGAACAGCTGTTCAGGTTCAACCCATTCACGATACTGGCAGGTCGATTTCGCCGCGAATGCATCTTCCGCTGTCTTCGCCGCCAGCAGCGTTACCTTATTGCCTTCAATATGGTAACGATTACCCGTGACTTCCGCCGGTTCAGGTAGTAAGTCGCTGACCACCTGCGTAATGCGTGACAAGTATTCGCGATTTTCCTGCGCCTTGAGCGTCATAAAACGCACACGTGAGCGGGGATGACAAAACAGCGTTAAACCATTTTCCAGCCGGGGCTGAATTCCTGCAAAATCGACAGGGGCTAACTGGGCAGCCGTTGCAAAGATTGCCTCGTAAGGCGCGGAGTCGGGCAGTAAAAGCTGCCAGTCAAGTCGGTTATTGGTCAATGTGTTAGCTGTTTTCTATAAAAAGGGAAAGTGCGATTATACAAGAATAAATCCGGCTGCATACAATGAGAGTCGTAGCGGAATTGGTCTTAGTGCACATTGCTGTACAGGTGGGCAAAAAACAACCAAAATAAGCGGTTTTATTTGGGGTGAAAATTGAATTAAAGCTGTTATGCTTAGTAAAGTTACGTGGTCACCGAAGAGTTCACGATGAAATATCAGCAACTGGAAAATCTCGAAAGTGGTTGGAAATGGAAGTATCTGGTGAAAAAACACCGGGAAGGTGAGCGGATCACCCGCCATTTGGAAAACAGCGCTGCCCAGGAATCCGTGAATCAACTTCTCAACCTGGAAAACGAGCCGGTCAAAGTGTCAGACTGGATTGTTAATAATATGAATCCGGCGCTGGAAAATCGTCTTAAGCAAACGATTCGTGCACGCCGTAAGCGTCACTTCAATGCCGAGCATCAGCACACTCGCAAAAAATCTATCGATTTAGAATTTCTGGTTTGGCAGCGTTTAGCGGGATTGGCACAAAGGCGTGGTGTCACGCTTTCTGACACGATCATTCAACTGCTTGAAGATGCCGAGCGTAAAGAGAAATACGCGAATCAGATGTCTTCATTGAAAGAAGATTTAGAACAAATACTCGGCAAGAAAGATATTGGATAGATTTGCTTTCGCGTCTCAGGGAGTCAGCTATTTGCTCTGACCGAAGGCATAAAAAAAACCCCGCCATGGCGGGGTTTTTAGTATCTGTAGCAAAAGCTAAAGCGTGTTATTAAGCCTGTGGCTGAGTAACAGTATCTTTGTAGCCTTTAACTTCGATTTCTACACGACGGTCTGGTGCCAGGCAGTCGATCAGAGCAGCACGGCCTTTAACGGAGTCACAGGTAGAACCGGTAACTGGGTTAGATTTACCTTGGCCTTGTGCAGAGATCTTGTTAGCAGGGATACCTTTAGATACCAGGTAATCTACTACGCTCTGAGCACGTTGCTCAGACAGTTTCTGGTTGTATTGTTCTGAACCGATACGGTCGGTGTAACCCAGAACGATAACAGAACCGTCTTTAGGATCGATAGAGCTCAACTGGCTGTACAGCTGATCCAGAGCCTGTTGGCCTTCTGGTTTCAGAGTCGCTTTGTTGAAGTTGAAGAGAACGTCAGATTTCAGAGTGAATTTCTTAGTCTCTACAACTGGAGCTGGAGCTGGTGCTGGAGCAACAACTGGAGCAGCTGCTTCATCTTGACCGAAACGGTAAGAAACACCTACAGACAGCATTGCGTTATCAGGACGTGCACCAACGGTAGCCGCGTCACCAATGTTGTTAACCCACTGGTAATCCAGACGGGTAGCCCAGTTTTTGGTTACTGCGTATTCAACACCAACTGCTGCCAGTGGAGAAACACCAGTGTCATGATCACTTACGCGACCATTAGCACCGTTGTTGAAGTTACCTTTAGCATCTGCACGCCAAACCATACCACCCAGACGGGTGTACAGGTCCAGATCGTCAGTCAGCGGGTAGCTCAGTTTAGCAGCCAGCTGAACGCCTTGTGCTTTGAACGCGCCGTTATTTACGCTGCCTTTGTAAGGCATACGGCCAAGCCAGTCATATCCCATTTCAAAGCCCAGGTATTGGTTCGCTTGGTAACCCAAGAACGCACCTGCACCCAGTTGGCTTTCGTGGGTAGGGCCGTTGCCGATACCGTTGTAAGCGTTTGCGAAACCAGTGTCATGGTATTGGGACCAGCCCAATTTACCACCGGTATACCAGGTGTTATCTTTAGGGGCGGCTTGCGCTACGGTAGCGAAACCTGCCAGTGCCACTGCTAATGCGATAGCTGTCTTTTTCATTTTGCGCCTCGTTATCATCCAAATAGGCAATTGAGCTTTAAGCTTTTTAAGCCCTTGGTTAAAATCCTTACGCCAAGATTATTGCTTCATTTCAGAACTTGCCACTTTACGTTGGCATTATCGAGCAACCTTGGCGTTGTAAAGTCTACAACGTGGCGCGAAACTTACAAGCTTGATGTGTTAACACCGTGGAAAAAAAGGGAAAAACGGACACATTTCTTAACGGCTTTGGCAATTTGCTGACAAAATCTGGCACTAATCTGCATTCCGGAAGCCCGTTTTTACTGGCTTGCAGGCATTATTCAGCACAAATCACTAAGTTCCGCATTATTTTCATAGGAAGATTCCTATTTTGAACTAATGGTATACGGAAGAGTGAATTTTTACTGTGGAATGATGTCCACAAGCTGAATTCTGTTCATTTGTCGGTCTCATTATGAAGCCGTAAGCACCACCCTGGCGTGCTGCAATTTGCAATCTTTCCCTCTCAGTATCACTCAAATCCGGAAGCCATCCCAACACGACACTGTAGTTACCCGTCTGCAAGGCTTTCTCCATCGCATCTACCGTCGACATCGCCGTAATTTGATTAACTTGCACCATCTTATCCACCGGCAGACCTGACTGAGATAACCAATGACGGCTCAGTTTTTGTTGAGGTGTGAGCCACAACAACCAGCGAGACTGCATACCCAGGTGTTGCAGTAAGGGCAGTAATAACTGCGCAAAAGCAGGTTGGCTCGCACTATAGACGAACTCAGTGATCAGACCATTATTCAAGGATGCAGACGTATTTACCTGTGACGGAGTGACGGGCAAAGCAAGCTGACTAAAATGATGATTTGTATGGTGTTGAGTTCGCATAATGATGTACTCTAGTGAGTTACTGTATGTATGTACAGTACTCTGGCGGTGAGCAAAGATCAACCCAATTTTTCCAAGATATCTCGCAAATTTTGAAGGCAACAGGCTGTAACGGCATTTTATGTTTGTTGGAGTTCATAAGATTGCGTATTTTGCTTTTAGCTGTTTTGGTAACTCAAAATGGAAGCAAGGGATTAACGTGAAAAGGATAACGCAATGATAAACAAATCAAAAAAACGAGTGCTTGAGTGTCTGGATATTTTTGCCCCGTTGGGTAATATTCGTTCCCGCACCCAATTTGGGGGGATGAGCTTGTCCGCTGACCGCGTCATGTTCGCCCTGGTTTCTGATGGTGAACTCTATCTGCGAGCGACCGGAGAAACCGAAACTCATTTTCGCCGCAAAAAGATGGAGAGGCTGACCTATCGCAAGCGAGGCATGGATGTGCAGTTGCGTTATTTCAAAGTGAGTGCCCGGCAATGGAGTGATCACCAGGCACTGTGCGAGCTGGGCAGATTATCGTTGCAAGGGATGTTGCGGGATATAGAGCTGAAAAAAAACAACGAAGCGGTCCGATTGAAAGATTTACCCAATCTCTCGCTGGCGCTAGAAAGGATGCTCTGGCAAGTCGGCATTGAGAACTCGGGGGACTTGCGGTTACAGGGGGCCTGCCATACCTACCTCAAACTGTGTGCCATTAAAAAAAAGAATTTAGGGATTAATTTACTGATGGCACTCGAAGGGGCAATTTTGGGCTTCCATGAAGCCGCTTTGCCGATGGAATCCAGAGAGTCATTAACTCACTGGTTTAACCATCACCAAGAGCAGCTATCAACGGTTGTGCACTAAGTTTGCGTAAGTTATCTGCAACTAGAGCCGATTTTGTGCCGGCAGGATCTTAGTATTAAGACTGGTGAGCTCAGGCAAATGAGCCACCAGTAATCCAATTTGCTGAAGCACGAGCTGCTCTTTACTGTCGATATCCGTTGTACGCATCTGAATACGTGCAGTGAGTTCACCGAGCGCGTGTTGGATGCGTTCTGCTTCAGAAGGCAGATGATGCAAAGCGCCGTCAACGCAGCATGCTGCATCATCCAGCAACCTCAGGGTTTCGGCATCATTGAGTTTTTCGCGATGGGCACCCAGCGCTGAAATGTAGCTCAGCATAGTATGATTGAGGCATAACAGGCGAAACGCCGCTTCGAGTGTCGCCGGTTCGTTATTTCTCTCAGAGCTCATGTTCGACACCACGGACGCCAGTTCGGCATCGCAATTATGCGCATCACGGCGGGCCAGACGGTACTCGAGACTGTTGTCTTTCCCCTGATGGTACTGCACCAGAATAGCATCAAGATAACGGCAATTAGCATCGAACGTTTTTCTGACCACCTTATCAAGTTGCCTGAATTTCCAGTCGGGCCATATAAAGGTCACTGCCGCCCAGGCGATACCACAACCAATCAGCGTATCGATTACTCTCGGGATAGCGACTTCAAATCCTTCGCCTAACAAATTGAAGCATAACAACACCAGAAGGGTGATGAACATTGTGGCCTGCGCGTATTGCACTGTGCGGAACGCAAAGAACAATAACCCGCTGATGACGATCAGAATCATTTGCCCGTCAACGGACGGAACGAAATACAAGATAGGGATCCCGAGAGCAATACCGGCGAGTGTTCCGATTATCCTCAGAGCTAACCTCCGGCGGGTCGCACTGTAGTTTGGTTGACAGACAAAAAGACTGGTGAGCAAGATCCAGTAGCCGTGATTTAAGCCGCTGACCTGAATGAAAACGTAGCCTACAAAGAGCACGACAGACATACGAATTGCATGACGGAACAACACCGATTGCGGCGTAAAATGGCGGGAAATGCGCAGCCAGATATCATCAAGGCCAGTCAGACGGTCTTCCGCAAACGGGCTTTTGCCGGTCTGGTTTTCCGGCAGAGACTGCTCCGACTCGATATTTGCCAGTTGCGCGTCAATTGCATGCAGATTGCGTAAAAGATGGCGTAACGCCTGTAATGTCTCACGGTGTTCGTGATGAGATTCCAGACGTTTGAGGGCTTCTTCCAGCCGGGAAAACGCCCGTTCGAACTGGCTGTTGTGGGTATATTGCTGGCGATAAAGAATGCATTGTGACAGCTGTAAACAGGCCCGCGCCTGCATGCTCATCAGGCGCTGAAAGCGGAACAGAATATCACTGTGATGAAATTGTTCACTGAGTTTGAGGTACTGCACGTGGGACGAGCTGGCGCGCTCATGAATATCCTGCACCACAAAATAATAATGTAATGTCCGGCGGGTCCCTTTCTGGCCACGATCTCCTTTCAGCCGGGTCTGTAGCGTATTTTTTGTTTGGTTCAGTGTGGAGACCAGTTGACCGTTGGCCATGGCCAGCTCGACCAGTTGCTGGTTGTTATCTTCCTGATCGGGATCAAACAACGTTGCTTTAGCTTCAAGATAAGCCGCCAGTTGCGTGAAACAGCGGGAGATCTGATCCTGTAACGGACGGATGGGGAAAATAATATGGCCAGCCAGCGTCAGCAGGTTATACCAGATAGCACCCGCAAGCAGGATCAGCGGTTGCTGATACCAGATGTGATACATGCTGGTGCCAAGCATCGTATATATGGCGATCAGCAACGCGCCGAAGGCAATCGTGGCATAACGCTGCCCCAGGGCCCCCAGCAGGATGAATCCGCAGGTTGAAATCATCAGCCCGGGCGCAAAAAGCCACGGATAGGGGAAGAGTAATTCTATGGATGCTGAAGCAATAAAAAAACAGACCAGGGTAATCAGCAAATTGCGCAGACGGCCAGCGAGACGATCATCAAGATCGGCAAGAGCCGCAGCAACCACACCGAGTGTAAGGGGGATTGTCAGCGTGAACTGACCCAACCACCATGGCAATGCCGCAGCCCCTGTCAGCGCAATGAAAATCCTGATGTGATAAAGAATATTGCTGTTATAGGCATAGCGCCGTAAACCGGGTGCAATAGAAAGCACGAAAAACCCACCTTAAAATTCAAAAATGTTGAAACATCGCAATCAGCGAATGCGTCCGTTTTCTCTCTGACGGCTTGCATTAGCTTCACGAACTTGCTTTGCCAGCTCGACGGAAACGACCCTGCGTCCTACCGGCCAGAGTGCAATGGCAGCAATTTTAAAGTTCGCAATGCCCACCGGAATACCGATTATGCTGATACATTGCGCGATACCGGCAACGATATGCGACAAGCATAACCACCAGCCGAAAAAAATAAACCAGAAGATATTCAACAGAGTACCTCCGCCGGACAGCAACGCGCTGCGTTTTTCCGGATACAGGTCATCGACATGTACGGCTTCATTGCCAAATGGCAGCAGTGAAAGACGGGTGATTTCCCAGCAAGAACGGGTGAGGGGCAGAGTAAAGATCAGCACGATACTGACCAGCGTAGCAAGCAGCCAGGCAAGCGTGGTGAAAAAACCACCTAAAACAAAGTTAAGAATATTGAGTACGGTACGCATGGCAGCTCTTCCCGAAGAGGTTAAAAAGTTGATAAATTTCGTGTTCACATAACGCAAACATACCTCTTATTCTACTCTGTTTTGGAGCGTGGATCGCCTGCGCTTATCAAAGGTAAACTCTTAAATGCTCTTGCATGTAAAATGTCAGGAATTAAAGAAAAACACGGTGTGATGATATGGAACTGAAATCGACCTCATTCGGGAAACATCTGGCGCAGCACCCTTATAACCGGGTGCGTCTGCTTAATGCCGGCGTGGAAGTCAGCGGCGATAAACATCACTATCTGATCCCTTTTAATCAGCTTATTCAGATTCGCTGCAAACGTGGCATCGTCTGGGGGGAGCTTGAATTTGAATTGCCGGAGCAAAAAGTGGTCCGGCTGCACGGCACCGAATGGCAGGAAACACAGCGTTTTTATCAATACCTGCTCAATATCTGGCAGACCTGGAGTCTCGAGATGAGCGAGGTCAGCGCCGGAGTATTGCGCGGGCAGGTTGAAAAAATTACCCAGATTGAACAGCAAGACAAATGGTTCAAACGCATTGATCTGGCGGATGTGCAGAAAGACATTACTGAGGCATTTTCTGCGATCCCGGTGCCTGTTGAACGTCTTACTGAATTTAATAATTGTCGGGAAGATTATCAGACCTGTCTGCGCTGGCTTGAGCAGGGTAAACGCAGTGTCGACCGGCGCAATCTGGCTTGGACTGACAGGGTGATTGCTGATAACCGTGACTTTTTTGATACCGTTGAAGTGTCACCGCTCAATGACAGCCAATGCCGCGCTGTCGTGAACGGTGAAGACGCGGTGCTGGTGCTGGCTGGCGCGGGCAGTGGTAAAACGTCGGTGCTGGTGGCGCGCGCGGGCTGGCTGTTGCGCCGTCAGGAAGCGCATCCTGAACAAATTCTGTTGCTGGCCTTTGGTCGTCAGGCAGCGGATGAAATGAACGGGCGTATCAAAGAGCGTTTGCATACTGAAGGCATCAAGGCCAAGACATTTCATGCGCTCGCTTTGCAGATTATCCAGGAAGGCAGCAAAAAAGCCCCCAAAATCAGCAAACTTGAAACCGATTCGAAAGCCCGGCGCAGCTTACTGATTAAGACATGGCAGCAGCAGTGTGCAGAGAAAAAAGTGCAGGCCAGCGGCTGGCGGCAATGGATGACAGACGAACTGGAATGGACCGTTCCTGAGGGTGATTACTGGAAAAATAAATCGCTGGCGGAGCGCCTCGGAAGCCGCCTTGAACGCTGGCTCAGCCTGATGCGTATGCACGGTGGCAGTCAGGCGGAGATGATCGAAAGCGCGCCGGAAGACGTCAAAGATCTGTTTACAAAGCGTATTCGTCTGATGGCACCGCTGATGAAAGCCTGGAAAACGGCACTGAAAGAAGAGGGCGCAGTGGACTTTTCCGGGCTTATCCATCAGGCAGTCAATATTCTGGAAAAAGGGCGTTTTGTCAGCCCGTGGAAGCATATTCTGGTGGATGAATTCCAGGACATTTCCCCCCAGCGTGCACTGCTGCTTTCTGCCTTGCGTAAACTTAACAAACATACCAGTTTGTTTGCTGTGGGGGACGACTGGCAGGCGATTTACCGTTTCAGCGGTGCGGAGTTGTCCCTGACCACGGCGTTTGCTGACAATTTTGGCGAAGGAGCGCAATGCGCACTGGATACGACTTACCGGTTCAATGACCGCATCGGTGAAATTGCCAATAAGTTTGTGCAGCAAAACCCTTATCAGTTGAAGAAGCTGCTGAACAGTCTGACCAAAGGCAACAAGAAAAATGTCGTGATACTGCCTGAGGACCAGATGGAAAAATTGCTGGATAAACTTAGCGGCTATGTCACCGTTGATGAACATATTCTGGTGCTGGCGCGTTATCACCATCTTCGACCGCAAATTCTGGAGAAAGCCGCGACCCGCTGGCCAAAGCTTAATCTTGATTTCATGACGATTCATGCCAGTAAAGGACAACAGGCTGAATACGTGATTATCGTCGGATTGCATGATGGCAATGACGGTTTCCCTGCGCCCGCGCGGGAATCTTTGCTGGAGGAAGTGTTATTGCCTGAACCGGAAAACTTTCTGGATGCCGAAGAGCGGCGTTTATTGTATGTGGCGATGACGCGTGCGAAGCATCAGGTCTGGTTGCTGCAGGATAAAGAACGTCCTTCCGTCTTCGTAGAACAGCTTGAAGATATCGGTGTACTGGTCCAGCGAAAACCGTAGATAAGATCAATAAAAAGCCCGGCAATCGCCGGGCTTTTTACTTTTAAAAATCAGCCTATTGAATCATTATTCTTTCAGGCGTGACCACAGATAGCGCTGGTAGTCAGGAATAGTGATTTCGACTTCAGACTGGAACAACGGAGACTGGATCAGGAAGTCAGCAGTAGACAGATTGGTTGCCACCGGGATGTTCCATACGGTCGCCAGGCGCAGCAGGGCTTTCACATCCGGATCATGCGGAACGGCATTGAGCGGATCCCAGAGGAAAATCAGCATATCGATTTTGCCTTCGGCAATCAGCGCGCCCACTTGCTGGTCGCCGCCCATCGGCCCGCTTAGCATGCTTTTGACATTAATCCCGGTATTACGCTGAACCAGGTTACCCGTCGTGCCGGTGGCATACAGGATATGCTGCGAAAGCTCAGCAACGTTTTTATCAACCCATTTCAGCAGGGTACTTTTGCAGTGGTCATGCGCGACCAGGGCTATATGTTTTTGTTTTGCGATCGTGCGGGTCGTGTATTCCATCTAATTCCCTTCAACGCGAAAGTAAAAGTGGATCACAGAATACTGAAACTCCGTTTTACTGCATAGCTCAGGGGGAATAATTCGCCGTTAAGAAGGAGGAATGCGTGATGCAGATTAAGTTATGACGCGCGTTCCTGATTATCCGGCAGTTTTAACCAGAGTAACAACCGCTCAAAGCCAGCATTCGCGGCCAGACGTGTCCACAACGGATGAAGATAAACGATAGAAATTTGAGATGTTGCGTCGGTGGCTAACGCAGATTTTTTATCCATGCTGCCTTTGGCGAATGAAGGAACCGCCGCACGTGCGCCCGACAAATTGTAAGTCATCATTAATTTTTCAGCGTCGGCAGTATGCCCGGGATTAAACATATTCAGGACGTCACGTTGTGTCGGTATCTGACGGCCTTGTTCATCAATGAGCTGATAATTCATCTGCTGGCTAAATTGTGTCGTTTCATTGTCGTTGCTCAGTTTTGGCAGAACGAAAGAAACGGAACGATTACTTTTAGCATTGAAGGTCACGATAAGGGCAGGCGAATGGTAGATTATCGGTGCCTGTTGAGCGACGGAACGGACATTTTTGCTGACCTGAAACAGAATCTGGTGCTGACCGCCATCGAGTTCAAGGCTGTCTGCGCCTTTAAGGATTGCGCCAGACATCTGTTTGCCATCGATTACCAGAACATCGACATCGGGGGACAATTTAAGTGAGGTCGCTGAAGCTGACACCATCAGGCTGAGACTCGCTAATGCGACCAGCGCATGACAGATTTTCATTCCTCTCTCCTCAGATACAACGTTGCTCATCCTCTATTATTCAGGAATGACGATTGTGTGTCAAAGTTTTACAAAATGTTTTAATTTCCCACCAGCGCGATCCTGCAGCGGCTCTTTTTCACGTACAGACTGTCGAAATGGTCAGGCTGCGTTACACTTAATGCATACAGGCCAAAGGAGATAAACCCGTGCAAGACAATGATATCCGCAAGATTCTTGAAGAAGTGAAAACCATCGCGCTGGTGGGGGCCAGTGATAATCCCGGCCGACCAAGTTACGGCGTCATGGCGTATTTACTTTCTCAGGGCTTTGAGGTGATCCCGGTCAGTCCGAAGCTGGCGGGGCAGGAACTGCTCGGCCAGAAAGCTTATGGTTCTCTGGCAGAAATTCCCCATCCGGTAGATATGGTGGACGTGTTCCGTAATGCGGATGCCGCTTATGGCGTGGCGCAGGAAGCGATTGCGATTAAGGCGAAAGTGCTGTGGCTGCAACTGGGCGTCATTAATGAACAGGCTGCTGTGCTGGCAAAAGAGGCTGGGCTGAAGGTGGTGATGGATCGCTGCCCGAAAATTGAAATTCCGCGACTGGGCATGGAAAAGTAAACGTCTGCGGATCCTGCCCGTAAAAAAACCGGCTACTGCGCCGGTTTTTATCTTTCATCTTGTCAGGAAAAAGCCATCATGCTCAGTTACGCAGTCGCGGTGCCTGTAACTGGTTACGGATTGAGGCTGCCAGGTCATCCAGCGAGGCTTGTTCAGGATGCGAACGTGCCGCTTCATGATCGATCTGAATTTCAGCCAGGTAAGTGTGAACCGGCTGACCTTCTTCATCTTCCATCACGACATGGTACCAGGGAGCGGTACGCATTGAATCATCAGCAACGACATCATTGACGTCAGGCTTATCGAGCGAATATTGTGCATCAACATCAATAACCACACCCAGATAACCTAACATTCTGTGGCGGACCTGCTGTCCGATACCGTATTTACTGGCAATCATAGTCACCTCCCAAAAATAATTCATTAATCTCTATATGGAGATAAAACGGGCTATTTCAAGTTTTGACCACGTAATCTGCTTAAAATTCGCGGGCGTGCCGCCGCAACAGCACACCGTGCTTATTTTGTCAGTTCATTACCAGGCAGGCGAACCCTTTCAGATATAGGCCTTCAGGGTAAGCGCCGGTCACCGGATGGTCGGCTGCCTGACGGAACTGCTCGACGAACTGGATCTCACGACCGGCATCCAGCGCCGCATCAGCCAGAATTTTCTGGAATAAATCCGTTGGCAACAATCCGGAGCAGGAGAAACTCAGCAGAATCCCCCCCGGACGTAACAGTTGCAACGCCAGCATATTAATGTCTTTGTAACCACGGCAGGCGCTTGCCAGCTGGTTTTTGTTCTCAACGAATTTCGGCGGATCCATCACGATCATATCGAACTGCTGGCCTTCGGTGCGGTATTTGCGCAGCAGCTGGAACACGTCTTCACGCACGAATTCTGCTTTCGAGAGATCCAGTTTATTCAGTTCAACGTTCTGACGGGCCACGTCGAGCGCTGCCTGGGAGGTATCCACGTTGGTGACTTTTGTACAGCCGCCCATCAGCGCAGACACCGCGAAAGCGCCGGTATAAGAGAAACAGTTCAGAACGTTGCGGCCTGCGGCATAATTACGTGCGGCAAGGCGGCTGTCACGCTGGTCAAGGTAGAAACCGGTTTTGTGACCTTCTTTAATATCCACCAGCAGGCTCATTCCGTGTTCCTGAATCGGCAACAAGGCAGGAGGCTCGTCGCCAAATACGTGTCCCTGAGCCAGTTCCAGCCCTTCTTTTTTACGCACGGCCACGTCGGAACGATCCCAGATTGCACATTCCGGATAGCAATGTTGCAGTGCAGCAATCAGCGGGGCACGCTGATATTCCGCACCGGCTGACAGCAATTGCAGCACCAGGAAATTCTGGAAGCGGTCGATAGTGATACCTGGCAGGCAGTCGGATTCCCCAGCAATCAGGCGGTAACCGTCCAGTCCGTCGCGCTTAGCGATATAATCGCGCCAGCTCTGCGCCTGTTGTAAACGGCGGATGAAGAACGCGATATCAATGTCTTCATCTTGTTTGAATGTCCAGACGCGCGCACGGATCTGCGAGGACGGCGAATAGGCGCCGCGCGCCAGCCATTTTCCCTGACTGTCTACAATATCTATAGTCTCGCCGGAATTGGCTTTACCTTCGATGCGTGAAACCGCGCCGGAAAACACCCACGGGTGGCGACGAAGAAGTGATTTTTCACGGCCTTTGGCCAGAATTAAACGTGCAGTCATAAAATTAGGTTCTGTCGGTTCGGAGACAAAAAAGAGCGACATTGTCCGGTCATGCAGGTCAAATTGCAACGAACCATACCGCTAACGGAGAGAATATTATGGCAACAGTCAGTATAGCCGCCTATGTGTACGGCATGGTGCAGGGCGTCGGTTTTCGTTTTGCGACACAGCATCAGGCCACCGGTCTCGGTCTGACCGGTTACGCGAAAAATCTTGAGGATGGCAGCGTCGAAGTGGTGGCGTGCGGAGAGCAGGAGAAAGTAGATCAGTTGCTAGCCTGGCTAAAGCAGGGCGGGCCGAAACATGCACGCGTTGATCGCGTACTGAGTGAACCGACCGCGCCTGGCAATTACAGCGATTTTAAAATCAAATACTGAAATCTTTCACAAGCACTTCACCGGTTTCGGCAGGCCCGCAATTTTGGTTGCCTGTTTGGCCGGACCTTTCGGGAACAGCCGGAACAGATAGCGGCTGTTGCCTTTCTCTTCGCCATATTTCTGCGCCATTGCTTTCACCAGCATGCGTACGGCGGGAGAAGTATTGAATTCGAGGTAAAACTCGCGCACAAACCGCACGACTTCCCAGTGGGCGTCAGTCAGAACGATCCCTTCTTCTTCCGCCAGCAGCGGCGCCATGCCTTCCTGCCACTCCTGACTGTTTTTCAGGTAACCCTGAGCGTCGGTTTCAATAACCTGACCTTCAAACTCCAGCATACAACCTCAAACCTGTAAAAATGCGGCAGTTAGTTTAGCAAAAACGCCGGTCAGACAAAATAAAAAGCCCCGCACGCAGGCGGGGCTTCGATCCACTTCAGGCTTTATCAGTTACGTGATGACAGGCCCAGAATGCTCAGCAGGCTGACAAAAATGTTGTACAGCGAGACATACAGGCTGACGGTCGCCCGAATATAGTTGGTTTCGCCGCCATGAATAATATTGCTGGTTTCCCACAGGATTGCGCCTGCGGAGAACAAAATAAACAGGCAACTGATCGCCAGTGACAGCGCAGGAATTTGCAGGAACAGGTTAGCGATAACCGCCACCAGTAGCACCACAAAACCTGCCATCATCATGCCGGACAGGAACGACATATCTTTGCGCGTGGTCAGCACATAGGCTGAACAGCAGAAGAACACCAGCGCAGTGCCGCCCAGTGCCAGCATAATAATGTCACCGGCACCGACGGAAAGCAGCGAACTCAGCAGTGGCCCCAGCGTATACCCCATAAAACCGGTCAGCGCGAAGGCAGATAAAATACCCGCCGGGCTGTTGGCTGTGCGGTAGGTCAGGAACATCAGGCCATAGAAGCCAACGATGGTCAGCAGAAAACCGGGGGACGGCAATCTCAGAACCGTACTTGCTGTCGCAGTAATCGCGGATACGCCCAAAGTCAGTGCTAACAGGAAATAAGTATTACGCAGCACCCGGTGCGTGCTTAGCAACGAGCCAGCGCGTGATGATGACGAAGATGCAACGATACGATCCATGCGGTTCATAATAAAATTCTCACTTAAGCCCTTCATACTTTGTGTCGCAGATGCGTTGGCTTCGCCCGGTCACCCGAATCACTTACCTGTGTAAGCTCATCGGGACTCCCTCTCTTGCCGCCTTCCTGCGACCCAAATTATTTTGGGTATCTAATTGGAGTCGGTGAAAATACAAACAGGTTGCAGTGTAAGTAGTTGCGGTGCGTCATTAAAGACGTTTTACCCTTCTTTACCTGCCCGGAGCGGGGCACTGCGCGGTATCCTGACGTCAAAATCACCGAAATGATGCTTAAATCGCCGCTTGCGAACCGAATGCCTGTTTTTCAGGCAATCAGAACAGAATCAGGCTTTACAAGCGGATCGGCACTGTTTATAGTTCGCTTCGTTGCGGAGGGGTGGCCGAGCGGCTGAAGGCACCGGTCTTGAAAACCGGCGATGGGAAACCATTCGAGAGTTCGAATCTCTCCTCCTCCGCCATAAACAACACAAGAAAGCTGCTAAGCAATTAGCGGCTTTTTTTGTCTCTGTCATTTATGCCCGACTTTGTGTACGCGGTTTAAATGCTCATAAAATCAACAAACTAGACTGAAAATAATATTTGCATCTTTTTTCCGGTCTTGTATACTACGCCCCGTGCAGAACGACTGAGGTCGTAAGGTACTTGTTGTTTACGGAGGGGTGGCCGAGCGGCTGAAGGCACCGGTCTTGAAAACCGGCGATGGGAAACCATTCGAGAGTTCGAATCTCTCCTCCTCCGCCATAAACAATACAATAAAGCTGCTAAGTGATTAGCGGCTTTTTTTGTATCTGAAATTCCCCCTTTGCCCCTCCACGTATTCTTCAGACGGCTTCTTTCTGCCCGTATTGCCTTGGCGAACATCCCAGTGTGCGTTTGAACGCCGTACTGAAAGCACTTTCTGATTCGTACCCAAGCGAAAGCGCCACGGCTGATACCGGTTCTTTAGTATTCGCCAGCCGGTCGCCAGCCAGCAACATCCGCCAGCGCGTCAGGTATTCCAGCGGCGCACTGCCCACCGCCTGTTTGAATTTTTGAGAAAATACAGAACGCGACATACCCGCCCGTTCTGCCAGCGTTTGCACCGTCCAGCGCTGCGCCGGGTTTTCATGCATTGCATTCAACGCTTTGGATAACTGCTTATCGGCCAGTGCGGCAAACCAGCCGCTGGTTTCACCTTCCGGCGCGTTATCGACGTGCATCCGCAGCGCCTGTACCAGCATCATGTGCGCCATATGCTGCGCAATAAGCAACCCGCCGGGACGCTGGTCACGCAGTTCCTGCATCATCCGTTCAACCGCCCAGCGCAGGCTGGCTCTGTCGGATTCTTTTGAGATATGCACCACCGGCGGCAGCATCGCCAGCAGGGTAGAGGCGTTTGCGCCGCTGACCGCAAACTGGCTGCCGGTGAGGAATAAATCCTGGCCGCCGTTACAGGAAACCGTTCCGCCATCCTGCGCCTGCTGGAAAATGGGCCCGGCATCGACGGACGGAAGGCTAAGATCGCTGGCCAGCCGGAACGGGCGTCCGCTGGGTAACACAAAGCAGTCTCCGGCTTTCAGATGCACTGCGCCTGGCACGGAATCGACTGCCAGCCAGCATTCACCGCGAATAATCGCGTTACATTTAATCGACTGATAATGGTCGGGAAATTGCACCGACCAGGCGCCTCCGGCTTCAAAACCTTTGGACATATAACTGCGCGGCTTCAGCAGTGATAACACATCTGAAAGAGGGTCCATCAGCGACTCCGGACGATTGCAAAGATAATGCGGACATTAGCGCATAGATCGTCTTTCCTCCAGCCCCTATATTTTATGACGTAAGTCCTGGGCTTTTGTAGCCACGACAGGTTTAGCCAACAACGGGGAAATTCGCAATGCGTGTATTTGTGACAGGTGCAACAGGTTTTGTCGGTTCTGCGGTGGTTCAGGAATTGCTGCGGGCCGGTCATCAGGTGCTGGGGCTTGCCCGTTCGGATGCCTCGGCGCAGGCGCTGACCGACGCGGGTGCCGGTGTTCATCGCGGCAGTATTGAAGATCTTGAGAGCCTCGCATCCGGCGCCGCGCAGGCCGACGGGGTGATCCACACCGCGTTTATCCATGACTTTTCGAAGTTTCTGGAAAATTGTGAAAAAGACCGGCTGGCGATTGGCGCATTAGGCGCTGCGCTGAAGGGCACCCATAAACCGCTGATCGTCACCTCCGGCACGGCGCTGGTGAACAATGGCCGTCTGGCAACGGAAAATGATTTACCCGATCCGTACGGGCAAAATCCTCGCGTGGCGTCCGATCTTGCCGTCGCTAAACTGGCAGAGCAGGGCGTGCGGGTGTCACTGGTGCGTCTCCCGCCATCGGTGCATGGCGCGGGCGATCATGGATTTGTGCCGCTGCTCATTGCGCTGGCGCGGGAAAAGGGGGAATCAGCGTATCCGGGGGATGGCGAAAACCGCTGGCCGGCGGTGAACCGTTTTGATGCCGCGCAAGTGTTTGTGCTGGCACTGGAGAAGGGCGCGCAGAATGCGATTTATCACGCGAATGCAGAAGAAGGTGTGCCATTCCGTGAGATTGCCACCCTCATCGGTAAGCACCTGAACCTGCCAGTGGTGAGTAAAAACGGGCCAGATCTGGCGGCACATTTTGGCTGGTTTACCCATTTTGCCTCATTAAATAATCCGACCTCAAGTCAGATCACCCGCGATATTTTGGGCTGGAAACCCGTACATCAGGATTTACTGACCGATATTGATACCGCCGGATATTTTAAATAATCCCCGTTTTCTGTCCTTAAAAACAGGCCATTCAGAGGGCCTGTTTTGCGTTTTCCACCGTGGTTTTTATGGTGTTAATTGCTTAAAAAACGCCACGAATCACAAATCGGGAAGATAAAAACGTTACCCTATTGCCTGTCCGATGTTATGCGTTATGTTGATTTTTAGTTTCCCAAATGTAACTAGAGGTTAACAATAATGTCGAATAAATTACGTATCTCTCTGATTGCTCTGGCTGTAATGATGTCTTCCTCTGCAATGTCTGCATTACCTCAAGGCTACCCGGCTGACTATCAAAAAATCGTCGATGCGGCGACTAAAGAAGGCAAAGTCGTGGTCTATTCCACGACTGACACCAAAGCCGCTGGCCCGCTGATCCAGGGCTTCGAGGCGACGTATCCGGGCATTAAAGTCGAATACAACGACATGAACAGCACCGAGCTGTACAACCGTTATATCAGCGAACAGGCGGCGGGCGGCACCAGCGGCGACGTGGTCTGGAGTTCCTCGATGGATACCGCGCTGAAACTGGCGACCGACTACGCGCAGGAATATAAATCCCCTGAACAGGGGCAACTGCCAAAATGGGCAGTGTGGAAAGACAAAGCCTACGGCACGACGTATGAACCGGTAGTGTTTATCTATAACAAACGCCTGATCCCGGCCGGTGATGTGCCTGATTCCCATGCGGCACTGGCAAAACTGATCGCCAGCCAGACCGAAAAGTTCAACAAAAAAGTCACGACTTACGATATTGAGAAATCCGGTCTCGGCTTCATGCTGTCCGTACAGGATTTCAAAGCCGATCCGAATTATTTCAAAACGCTGGCTGATGTGGCCAAAGGCGGCTTAGCAGTGCAATCCTCTACCGGCACCATGATGGAACGTGTCTCTTCCGGCGAAAACCTGATCGGCTTTAACATCCTGGGTTCCTACGCCGAAGCCCGCGCTAAAACTGACCCGTCACTGGGGATTTCCTATCCGAAGGATTACACCCTGGTGCTTTCCCGCGTTTCCTTCATCAGTCAGGAATCGAAAAACAGCAACGCGGCCAAACTGTGGCTGGACTATGTCTTGTCCGAGAAGGGGCAGAGCATTCTGGCCAATCAGGCTGACATTCCCTCCATCCGTAACGATATCGAAGGCAAAAATGATATCGATGGTATGACCAAAATGCTGGGCAACGCGCTCAAACCCATCCCGGTGGATGAAACCCTGCTGGAATACCTGCAACAGAAAAAACGCCTGGATTACATCAAACAGTGGCGTACCGCTGCTGCCAAGTAGTGACATATTGAAGCGCGTCACTTTCCGCCGCGCTTCCTTTTTCCTGCCTGATTTCGCTCTCCTTGTTTCTAACCGAAGGGAAGTAACATGAATGCATTGCGCAGAAAGTGGCAGAGCCTGCCGCGCGGCATTGTGGTGTTGATAACGGCGCTGGTTATCTACATTCCGTTGTCGTTCATCGTGATACAGAGTTTCCTCTCCGCGCCGTTCTTTTCGCCGTCGAAAGAATGGAGCCTCGAATCCTTTGGATTCATCTTTACTGATCCGGATTTCTACAAGGCCCTGAAAAGCGGCTTTATTCTGGCCTTCGGGCTGGTGGTCATCGCCATCCCGCTTGGCGGTATTCTGGCGTTCCTGATGGTGCGTACGGATTTGCCGGGCAGACGCGTGATTGAACCGCTGATCCTGGTGCCGATTTTTGTGTCGCCGATGGTATTAGGTTTCGGTTACGTGGTGGCCGCCGGACCGGTCGGGTTCTTTTCACTGTGGGCACAGGCGATCCTCGGTTTCGTGCCGTGGAACATCTACGACATGTCGAGCATCGTGGTGATTGCCGGTCTGACGCATGTTCCTCACGCCTATCTGTATATCTCCTCGGCGTTGCGCAGCGTCGGGTCGGATGTTGAGGAAGCCGCGCGAACCGCAGGCGCCTCGCCGTTACAGGTGATGACGGCGGTCAGTCTGCCGATGGTGCGCCCGTCGATTCTGTACGCCACCGTTTTGCTGTTCTTCCTCGGGCTGGAAGTGTTCGGCCTGATGCTGGTACTGGGTGACCCGGAAGGCAACATGGTGCTGGCGACCTATCTTTATCAGCTGACCAACAAACTTGGTACGCCGTCTTATCATCTGATGGCTGCGGTTGCCGTGGTGCTGATTTGTATCACTATTCCGCTGGTGATGTTGCAGCGCCGCCTGATGCGTACCGCCAACCGCTTCGTGACGGTGAAAGGTAAAGCGTCGCAGGCGCGTGCTTTACCGCTTGGAAAATGGCGCTGGGTGGCCGGGGCTGTGGTGGCGTTCTGGCTGACGGTGACCATCGGCGTTCCGCTGATTGGTGTGATGCTGCGTGCATTTATCTCTAACTGGGGCGTCGGGGTTTCCATCTGGGATGAACTCTCGCTCAACACGTTCCGCACTATCTGGGAACAGCCGAACCTGCTGCGCGCTATCGTCAACTCGATGGCCATTGGCGTCATTGGCGGTGCGCTGGCAGTGGCCTGTTATCTGTTTATCGGTATTGCTATGCACCGTAAACCCGACGGCGTCACCCGTTTCCTTGATTACAGCGTACTGGTGCCGCGTGCGGTGCCGGGGCTGCTGGCCGGTCTGGCCTTCCTGTGGGTGTTCCTGTTCCTGCCGATGTGGCTCGATAACGCGCTCAAATCCGGCTGGCTTTCCGGCATGCCGTGGTCACAGTGGTTGCGCGATAACCTGGTGGTCTGGTTGCGATCGTTGCGCAGTACGATTTTCAGCGTCTGGCTGGCGTATACCGTGGTGTGGATGGCGTATGGTCTGCGGCTGATTTCCTCGACACTGTTGCAGGTCGGGCCGGAGCTGGAAGAGGCGGCGCGCAGTACCGGGGCGACCCGCGGGCAGATCACCCGTCACGTTACCATTCCGCTGTCGCGTTACGGCCTGATTGGCTCGTGGCTGCTGATGTTCCTGATTTTCGAGCGTGAATATTCCACTGGTGTCTATCTTCTTTCGCCGGGTACGGAAACCATCGGCTCGATGCTGGTTTCCCTGTGGGCGGCGGGCGCCATTGATATTGTTGCCGCGCTCTCCTTTATTAACATCCTGCTGGTGGTGTTAGGTCTGGGTATTGCCCTTCGTTTCGGAGTGAAATTACATGATTGAATTATCTGTCGACAATCTGCACCTGACTTATGGTGATAATCCGGTGCTGAAGGGCGTTTCCATGGATCTGAAACGCGGCGAAGTGGTGTCATTGCTCGGGCCTTCCGGCAGCGGAAAAACCACCTTGCTGCGTGCCGTCGCCGGGCTGGAAAAGCCGGTGAAAGGCACTATCGTCATTGGCAAAAACAAAGTTTATGACGGCACACCGCGCAGCGAAATTCCGGCCGAAGAGCGCAATCTCGGGCTGGTGTTTCAGTCTTACGCCCTGTGGCCGCATAAAACCGTGTTTGAGAACGTGGCGTATCCGCTGAAATTACGTAAGGTTTCGGCGGGTGAAATTACCCGGCGCGTACAGGATGTGCTGAATCAGCTGGGCCTCGGGCATCTGGGCAA
This sequence comes from Rahnella aceris, assembly GCF_011684115.1. Taxonomy (NCBI): domain Bacteria; kingdom Pseudomonadati; phylum Pseudomonadota; class Gammaproteobacteria; order Enterobacterales; family Yersiniaceae; genus Rahnella; species Rahnella aceris. The sequence continues at coordinate 722,083 of NZ_JAADJV010000001.1, forward strand.
GCGCCACCCGCATCAGCTTTCCGGCGGTCAGCAGCAGCGCGTGGCGATTGGCCGTGCGCTGGTCTACAACCCGCCGGTGATTTTGCTCGATGAGCCGCTGTCAAACCTGGATGCCAAACTGCGTGAAGAGGCGCGGGTGTTCCTGCGCGAACTGATCATTAAACTCGGACTGTCGGCGCTGATGGTGACGCATGACCAGAATGAAGCGATGGCGATTTCTGACCGTATTCTTTTGCTCAACAACGGCAAAATTGAACAGCAGGGTACGCCGCAGGAAATGTACGGTTCGCCGAAAACCCTGTTTACCGCAGAATTTATGGGCAGCAACAATCGTCTGCACGGCAAGGTCACCGAAGTGCGTGAGGGTAAAGCGCGTATCGAAGGCAGCGACTGGGTGCTGTGGGGGCTGGCGGGTGAGGGGGTGCAGGCCGGGCAAGAAGGGACGGCGGTGATCCGCGTCGAACGCGTGGTGCTGGCCGACGGGCCGGGCGAGAATCAGCTGGAATTACCGCTTCTGACCAGCATGTATCTCGGTGACCGCTGGGAATATCTGTTCCGCACAACTGGTGATGATTTTGTGATCCGTGCTTACGGCACCGATGTGCGCGACCCGCAGCATTGCCGTCTGGCACTTCCCGAAAACCATGTGTGGATCTTCCCGAAACAATAAGTAATCGCAGGGAGCGGTTCAGCGCCGCTCCCTGAAATACTTCTGTCATTTCCCGCGAGTAAAATTCTGTTTCTTCTCTAAATAATGCAGAATAATCATGAATTTAACTTCTCGTTCACTTATTGGTAAAATGCCATTCAACAGATTGTTTCGATCGGGTTTCATCAAACGTCCACGGGGGATCCTTTTCGGGGTAATTTGCGTTATCGCCCTGTTTTCTGCTTTGCAAATCTTCTCCACCGTGGTGCTCACCAAAATCCTGCAGGATGCACATAACAACGTTATTGCGACCGAAAGTCTGCGTCAGCAGCAAGCCGTCATGGATAAAGCCCGTATGGAACTGCTGATGGCCAGCGACAAACTGAACCGTGCCGGTATTTATTACATGCAGGATAAAGAAACCGGCTCGGTCGGGAGCTGGAACAGCCTGATGGAAGAATCGCTGGGTTCGCTTGCCGCGTCGCAAAAAGCGTTTGCACAATTCGAAGGTATGACGAAAAACGCCGATACGGCTGCCACCGAGCTGAAATCCAGCTATCAGATGTTCTACGACGGCTTGCGGGAACAGGCGAACGGTCTGCAAAATAACAACAATATTGATTCCTTCTTTGAAGTGCCGATCCAGGCGTTTCAGGATGACTTCAGCCAGAAATATTATGCTTATCTGGCGGTTAATGAGCACACAGCGGTGTCCCTGAGCGACCGCTTACTCAATGCGCTGACGCAGGCGAAAACGCTGTTTATGGGCGCGCTGGTCATTCTGGCGGTGATTGCGGTGCTGGTCTGGCGCGGTGTGTCTGCGTGGATTATCCGTCCGTTGCAACGCATGATCGGGCACATCAGCGTGCTGGCTGCCGGGGATTTATCGCGCGATGTCGAAGATGACCACGCGCGGGTGATTGAAGTCCGCGAGCTGGGTGTCAGCCTGCGCAACATGCAGCGCGGCCTGCAAAAACTGGTCAGTGAAGTGCGCGATGCCTCCTCGCATATCATGATCAATATCAATCAGATGGCAAAGGGTAACGAGGAATTATCGGCACAGGCCGCCATTCAGAGTGAAGAACTCAGCGCTGCCACTGAACACATCACCCATCTTAATGAACGTGTGAAAGAAAACGCCGCCTATGCGTTGCAGGCCAGTCAACGCGCCGAGCAGGCGAAAGGCGTGGCGACGCGCGGCGGGGAAGTGATGGGGCAGGTGGATACCGCGATGAAAGAGATTGTCAGCCAGTCTTCAGAAATGAGCAGTATTGTCTCGATGATCGACAGCGTGGCGTTTCAGACCAATATTCTGGCGCTGAATGCGGCGATTGAAGCGGCGCATGCCGGACAGCACGGACGCGGATTTGCGGTGGTGGCGAAAGAAATCGGTCTGCTGGCGCAAAAGAGCAGCCATTCGACGCGCGGCATTCACCAGCTGATTGATGATTCCGTGCAGCAAATTGATCGCGGTTCGGCATCCGTTACGGTGCTGGGGCAAAGTCTGGAAGAGATAATTCATATCTTCAACGGCCTGAGCACGTTAGTCAGTGAGATTTCGGCAGCGACGTTGTATCAGGGGCAAAGTGTTCACGATGTCTCCGAACGCATTACCGCGCTTAATCATGTGACGCTGCAAAACGGCAAACTGGCGGATCATGCGGCGGCATCTTCCCAGCAGTTGCTGGACCAGTCGCAGCGTCTGGAAAAAGCCGTGGCGCGGTTTGCCCTGACCGCCGCGTGATGCCCGGTTATTTCTGATGCCACACCAGCATGCTGCCTTCGCTGTGTCCGGTCACCGGATCCGTCGCGGGCAGCGGGACGGCGTTCACCGCTTTGGTGCGAGCCGCCAGTTGCGGCAATTCGTCATGGCATAAATCGGCTTTGATGCCCGGCGGATACGCGCCGACCAGCATAAAATCGTCATCGGCAGAAATCTGTTTATGGCCGATTCCGGCCGGAAGCAGTAACACATCGCCGACTTTCACTTCGATAATATTGCCGTGCTCGCCGCCCAGTTGCAGCTTCGCCGTACCGGCAAAAACACCCAGCACTTCAGGTGTGTTGGAATGAAAATGCGTAAAGGTATAGACGGGATAACGCCACTGCGGCGGCCAGCCGTTGGCGCGGAAAAGGTGTTCGAGATAGTCGGCATTATCGGCGGTATCAGGCGGAATGACGCGGTGATAAATCAGCACCGGTAACGTATTATTCGGCACACCGCCGTCGGGTTTATCAATCCGCAGAGTATTCATGGCAACCTCCCGGGGAGTCGCGAAGCCCGTTTGGGGTATCGGCATCAGGGCTATAACACCCAGCAAAGTCACAAACCGGCGTCGATCCAAATGCATCAGTAATAGCTCCTTGTCGAGCAATCAATGGCTTACCTCTTTCATGTATAGATCAAAAAGCCCTGAATATCTTCTTTTTGCACACATAAAAATGCATGTCAGGCCGCGCTAAAAATCTCCATTCCGGTTATCAGAAAAAACTTAAAATATGGTGCAATTAATAAATAGAAGTCATATCGGCTGGCTAAATCCCTTATGTCTTCTATGCTTAACAATACAAAAATACTCAGGAGGAGAAGTTATGAACAAGAAAATGTTACTTGTGGTTGCTACAGCAGTTTCGGTTCTGGCAGGGTGTCAGACTTATGACCGTGCGGCGAGTTACGTTAAAGAACCGGTAGTCAGTGATGTCAAAGTCGGGATGACGAAATCGCAGGTTCGTGCCATTGCAGGACCACCGTCAACGGAAGCGACGCTGATCCACGCCAAAGGGACTTGTCAGACTTATGCGGTCGCCCCGCGTGATGGTAAAGCTCAGACCTACTTCGTCAGCTTTAACGACACCGGTCATGTCATGAACAAAGGTTATCAGTCCTGTTCAGACTACGACAAAGACCCGCAGGCTGCTCAGTAATACGTTTTCCTTCCCCTCGTGAGAGGGGAAGGAGCCGGAATTTAAGCCTTCTGCGTCACAATCCTCACGCCGACTTTACTCACCCGATTTCCTTCCATTTCCGCAATCGTCCACGTCAGTCCGTCCCATTCGATATGGTCACCGATCACCGGTTCGCCTCCGAGCAGCTTAATGACGAAATGTCCCAGGGTTTGCGACTGATCCACGGTGTCTTCCAGATTCAGACCATATAACTGAGAAATCGCATCCAGCGGGGCATCGGCCTGCAGAATGAAATCACCAAAGAAACGATCATCAAGCACCACTTTATTGCTGTCGCTGAACAATTTACCCAGCTCCGGTAAATCTTTTTCCTGTCCGATGACACACAGAATATCGCCTTCCTTCAGCCGCGTACTGCCGGTCGGATGCAGCATCTCTTTGCCACGGAACAGCGCTGCAATCCGTGTCGCCTGCGGCATTTGCAGATCACGCAGTGCCGCGCCGACGCACCATTTATCGGAGCCGAGCTGATACACGAACTGTTCCCAGTCGTTATACACATCGATATCCAGACCGACGCGGGAAATCGGCGTCGGTTGCGGCGGCACCAGCACTTTGGCTTTTTTGGCCGCAAAGCCTAATGACGTCCCCTGAAGCAGCAAGGAGACCAGCACGATAAAGAAGGCGACATTAAAATACAGCGTGGCATTAGGCAGTCCGGCCATCATCGGGAATACCGCCAGAATGATCGGTACCGCACCGCGCAGGCCAACCCACGAGATAAAGAAGCGTTCGCGCAGGGTAAAGTTTTTGAACGGGATCAGGCTGACAAACACCGACAGCGGACGTGCCAGCAGGATCATCCACAATGACAGCGCCAGCGCCGCGATGGCAATCGGCAACAGATCGCTGGGCGTCAGCAGCAAACCGAGCACCAGGAACATACCAATCTGGCTGAGCCATGCCAGCCCGTCGAAGGTTTGCAAAATACCGTGACGGTTGCGGATGGGCATATTGCCGAGCATCAGGCCGCACAGATACACCGCCAGAATGCCGCTGCCTTCCAGTGACATGGTTGCCGCGTACACCAGCAAACCACCGCTGAACGCCAGCAGCGGATACAGCCCGGCCGCCAGCGTAATCTTATTAATCAGCTTGTGCAGCAGCCAGCCGCCGCCCACACCAAACACAATGCCGAGGCCAAACTGGCGCACCACATCCACCACAAACATCAGGCTCAGGCCGTGTTCACCTTTGGAAATCATGTCGATCAGGGTGATGGTCAGGAATACCGCCATCGGGTCGTTGCTGCCGGATTCAATTTCCAGCGTGGCGCTGACACGTTCGTTCAGACCTTTACCGCCAATCAGCGAGAAGACGGCTGCCGCATCGGTTGAACCGATAATCGCGCCAATCAGTAAACCCTGCATCAGGTTGATATTGAATAACCACGCGGCGGCCAGCCCGGTCAGACCGGCGGTAATCAGAACGCCGACCGTCGCCAGCGACAGCGCGGGCCACAGGGCCACACGAAAGGAAGAGGCGCGGGTACGCATGCCGCCGTCGAGCAAAATCACCGCCAGCGCCAGGTTGCTGACCAGATAGGCGGCGGGGTAATTATCAAACGCAATGCCGCCAATTCCGTCGATGCCTGCCAGCATGCCGATCGCCAGGAAAATGACTAAAATAGGGATGCCAAGCTTAGAAGAGAACGAACTGAGCAAAATGCTCGCTGCGACTAACAGGGCGCCAATAAAGAAAAGAGTATTAATCGTGCTGGCGTCCAAGAGCGTTCTCCTTGTAAGGCATGAGTGGTGCGGGGGCGTGCGGTGTCGTCATCAGTGACAATACCTCTAATTTATCAGGAAAATGAGCGCGTTGCTGAGGTCATTTAGGATTTTTATTAGTTGCACTTAAGAATAAAAAACTATGCTTAAAGATGAGCGATGTCTACGTGCAGTTCATCAAAAAGGAAACCACAATGAGTGAATTTACCGGTGTACACCGTGAGGTGATGAAAGATGGCGCGATCAAACATGTGCTTATCCGCGACGCACAAGGCAATGAACAGTCGATTGCGGCAAAAGATTACATTTCGCAAGGGATCGAGCCAGATCTGAATGAGTTGCCCGAAGTCGGCACTGACAGCGAATTTCCGGTGGCGGGTAAAGGCTGACACAGGGATTTCCCCGCAGTTAAACTGCGGGGCTTTGCAGGATGAAAGGATTACACGCCCAGGCGGTCGCGCAGGGAATAATACGCTGCGCCCAGCATGGTAAATGGCACCTGGAAATTGCGGCCACCGAAGAACGGCATATGCGGTAAACGGGCGAACGCATCAAAACGTTCGGCGTCTCCGCGCAGCATTTCGGTGATGAGTTTCCCGGCCAGATGCGTCAGCGTCACGCCATGCCCGCTGTCACCCTGCATGTAATAGATGTTATTTTCCAGCCGGCCAAATTGCGGCAGGCGCGATAACGTCAGCAGGAAATTGCCGCCCCAGCGGTAATCAATCTTGACGCCTTTAAGCTGCGGAAAGGTGCGGTTAAGTTTGGGCAGGATCACCGAATCGATATTCGGCGGATTTTTACCGCCGTAGGTCACACCGCCGCCGTACAGCATCCGGTTGTCAGCGGTGAGACGGAAATAATCGAGCAGATAATTGCAGTCTTCGACGCAGTAATTGTTGGGCAACAGTGAGAGTGCCATGTCATCCGACAGCGGTTCTGTGGCGACAATCTGCGAGCCACACGGCATGCTGAGACGCGTGAGGCGCGGCGCAAGCTGCTGACTCAGATAGGCGTTGCCCGCCAGAATCACATATTTGGCGCTGACCTGACCTTTGGCCGTGTGCACTAACGCTGGTTCGCCGTGGTCAATGCGCGTGACTGCCGATCCTTCAAATATACGCCCACCATGACGCCGCACCGCTTCGGCTTCGCCCAGCACCAGATTCAGCGGATGAAGGTGGCCGCCATTTTTATCCAGCAGCCCGCCGACGTAACGGTCGGTGGCGATTTCGCGCCGCACGGCGGTTTCATCCAGCAGGGTCAGTTCAGTATGGCCGTAACGGTTCCACAGCTTTTGCTGGTCGCGCAGTTTCGAAAGCTGGCGTGCACTCAGCGCGGCAAAAATACAGCCGGGGCGATAGTCACAGTCGATGGCATACTGATCGATGCGCTGACGGATGATGTTCGCCCCTTCAAACATCATGCTGCCGAGCATATCAGCGGTCTGCCGTCCGTAGCGGTCTTCAATCACATCAATATCGCGGCTGTAAGAGTTGACCACCTGCCCGCCGTTACGCCCGCTGGCGCCCCAGCCGACCCGTGCGGCCTCAAGCACCACCACATCGTAACCGGCCTCACACAGATATAAAGCAGAAGAAATGCCGGTAAAACCGGCACCGACAATGCAGACATCGCACTCAATATTGTCTGTCAGTTCCGGCCACGGCGCGTGGTCGTTGACAGAACCGGCGTAATAGCTGTCGGTGTGCGGCACACCGGCAGCGCGGGGACTTCCTGTTTGAGCAGTCATGATGACATCCTTCTTCGGGTTCCCGTTGCCACGCCCGGAGCCGATGACAACTAGAAGGTATTAGGGGTATGCGCGCTGACAATCCTGCAAATCCGCGTCGAAATATTACTGAAACTATGAGGGTTCGCGGTGTTAATGGCATAACTTTGCCCCGCACGCAGCGGGTAACTCTGACCGTTGACGGTTAAGATGATTTCTCCTTCTAACAGGGTGCCGACTTCCTCACCCTGATGTTTGATTTTGTCACCTGTGGTGCTGCCGGGCTGATAGGTTTCCAGCAACATGGCAACGGTATGGTTTGGCGTGCCGTTGTGGACCATGCGCATGGACACGCCGCGGCTGCCGATTTCAATTAAATCCGCCGCATTAATCACGATACGCGGCGCGTTACTTTTATGTTCTTCGGCGAAAAACTCCGAAAGTGACAGCCCGTAAACCCGCAATAACTTTTGCAACGTACTGACGGCGGGGCTGACTTTATCCTGTTCGATGGTGCTGATGGCGCTGTGTGTCAGGCCAGACAACTCGGCGGCTTTGCGCTGTGACATCCCGAGTTGCTGGCGAATTTCAGAAAGCCGGCGACCAGGCGCCAGACTGACTTCGCTCATCCGTTTATTCCTCTCGTGCGCTCCGGGCCTGATGGCCCTTGCGACAGGCAGCGATAAAAGCGTTAAACAGCTGACGCGACACCGGGTCGGTCAGACTGTGCCATTCCGGATGCCACTGCACACCAAGGGCAAACGGATGATTGCGGACACTCACGGCTTCCACCAGATTGTCCGGTGCGCGTGCTTCCACGGTCAGTATGTCACCCAGACGGTTGGCTCCCTGACCGTGAAGGGAGTTCACCTGAAACTGCTGATAATCGGGTAATAATTCCGAAAGTAAGCCGCCCGGTTCGATATGTACCGGATGCACGAGATCATACTGATTGTCGTGCGGCAAGGTGGTGTCTTCGCGGTGATCCATATAGCCCGGCACGTCTTGCACTTTACGGTGCAAACTGCCGCCGGTGGCAACCACCAGTTCCTGTAATCCGCGACAGGCGGCGAACAGCGGGATTTTTTTATCCAGCGTCGCGCGAATCAACTGCAAACTCAGGCGGTCACGGCCGGGATCAGCCTGCTCCTCGACACCTTCTTCACCGTACTGATGAGGCTCAATATTGCTGGGGCTGCCGGTGAGGAAGATGCCGTCGAGACCGCGCAGAATCTGGTCTATCGCGCCTTCGCGCGCTGCCAGTTCATGTGGCAGACAAACGGGAAGGGCATCGGCGTTGAAAATGGCGTCCAGATACTTTTCGTGGACAGTCAGGGCAGGATTTTCATCAACGATGTTTTTACACATGACTACCCCAATGACCGGTCTGTAGCGCGTCTCTTTTCCCGCAGATGCCGTGGAAAATATATTGCCCATAATACCGCCTCGTTGAGTAGATGAATTGGCTGACAGTACGTGCCTCCCCGCACATTACTGCTCAGAATATTGACCTTATATTGACCAATTTAGCAGCGCTCAGGTCGCTTTTCAAACTGATATGTTGCGATAATGTACATGTTGCAAATAATTAATGTTAAGGCTAGGGTTAATGATATGGCCGTTATTTTGAGCAATAAACGGTTTGAGCATAAAAGAGCTTTGAGTAAAAAACTGAGAGGATCCCCACTCCATGAGAGCACAGCGTTGAACAAAGTGATGACCCGGTAAAGATAACCGGCTGGCACCCTGTTGGAGCCTGATATGCCGGAAACCAGCAAATGGCGGAAAACCTATGCAAGCGACTGAACTGATGAATGAAATTAAGAAAGAGATTAGCGGGACCGAGCCCCTCGCTAAGCACGTTGAAGAGCGAAGTAGCGCGTTCCAGGATGAAGTATCCCAATACCTGGAGCGTCACCCGCAAACCCTTCACGTCGACGTCCTGCTCACCGATCTCAATGGCTCCTTCCGCGGCAAACGCGTTCCCGTCTCAGCACTCCGTAAACTCGAAAAAGGTTGTTATTTCCCGGCATCGGTCTTCGCCATGGACATTCTCGGTAATGTTGTGGAAGAAGCCGGACTAGGCCAGGAACTGGGCGAACCTGACCGCACCTGTGTGCCGGTTCCCGGAACCTTAACGCCATCGGCTTCCGACCCTGAACATACCGGCCAGTTGCTTCTGACCATGCTTGACGAAGATGGCACTCCCTTTAACGTTGAACCACGCAATGTGCTTAATCATATCTGGCAAACATTGCGCCAGCGGGGCCTGTTCCCGGTGGTAGCGGTAGAGCTGGAGTTCTATCTGCTCGACAGGCAGCGTGATGCGGAAGGCTATATTCAGCCACCCTGCACCCCGGGGACGCAGGAACGCAGCATGCATACTCAGGTTTACTCCGTCGATAATCTCGATCACTTTGCGGATGTGCTCAGTGACATTGATCGTCTGGCGCACATTCAGGGGTTACCTGCGGATGGCGCGGTGGCGGAATCTTCACCGGGCCAGTTCGAAATCAATCTGCACCACAGCGAAAATATTCTGCGCGCCTGCGATTACGCCCTGATGCTCAAACGTCTGGTGCGGCTGGTAGCTGAAAATCACGATATGGACGCCACCTTTATGGCGAAACCTTACGATGAATATGCGGGCAGCGGGATGCACATCCATCTCAGCGTGCTCGACGACAACGGTAAAAACCTGTTTGCCAATGCCAGTGGCGAAGATTCTGAACTGATGAAACGCGCGCTCGCTGGCATGATTGCACTGATGCCGGCCTCTATGGCGGTGCTGGCGCCAAACGTCAATTCCTTCCGCCGCTTCCAGCCGGGCATGTATGTGCCGACGCAGGCGTCGTGGGGGCACAATAACCGTACCGTTGCCCTGCGTGTTCCTTGCAGCGGAACCGCCGATCACCGCGTGGAATATCGCGTGGCCGGTGCCGATGCTAACCCGTATTTAGTGGTCGCCACCGTACTGGCGGGCATGCTGTATGGTCTGGACAACGATTTGCCGTTACCCGAACCGGTCACCGGTAACGGTCTGGAACAGGAAGGTATTCCGCTGCCTATCCGCCAGAGCGATGCGCTGTATGATTTTGACGATCAGCCTGCGCTGAAGAAAATCCTCGGCGAACGTTTCTCACACGTCTATCACACCTGTAAATCCGATGAACTGTTGCAGTTCGAGAGAAGGGTGACGGAAACGGAGATAGACTGGATGCTCCGCAACGCGTAGCACGGTTAACGAATACGCGCATTATGTTCAATACTGGAAAAGAATTTGTAACGCAACGCCTGTGAATGTTGTCATTCATGCGTGATTTGTGCAAAATACGCCGCACTGCAGATAACCGACGCTTAAAGGCGCCGGTTATTTTTTTTGTATATGCAGTACCCAAACTAATTCAACAGAGGCCGGACCCAGATCCGGATAGATAACAAGGTTCGTGTGCGATCCCAAATTAAAAACGGTCGCCACTATGAGGAAATGTAATATGGGGCAATACTTCAAACCTGTACCGGTGCCTGCCGGTGCTTCTGTCAGCTGCGGTCACATTCGCACAGCCTTCACCTCCGCGTTCAGCGACGTGAAGATCTACCCCCCGTTTACTGGTAATAACTCCCGAAGTTTTCCCTGTACGTTGCTTTCAGAGGCGTTTAAGCGCCCGGTGTCTGCAATCCAGGGAGGGCTGAACCATGTCTGCTAATGCATCTGCCGCTCCGGCCACTCAGCGTGTACAACTGCGTAAAACCCTGACACTGGTTCAGGTTGTCATGATGGGGCTTGCCTATCTGCAACCGATGACCATTTTCGATACGTTCGGCATTGTTTCCGGCCTGACCGATGGTCACGTCGCGACAGCGTACATCTTCGCGCTGATCGCCGTTCTGTTTACTGCCGTGAGCTACGGCAAACTGGTGCAGCGTTTCCCGTCTGCCGGTTCTGCTTACACTTACGCGCAAAAAGCTATCAGCCCGCACGTCGGCTTTATGGTCGGCTGGTCATCACTGCTGGACTACCTGTTCATGCCGATGATCAACATCCTGCTGGCGAAAATCTATCTGGAAGCCATTTTCCCTGGCGTGCCGTCATGGATATTTGTGGTGGCGCTGGTCGGCATGATGACCGCCTTCAACCTGCGCGGCATCAAGATTGTGGCGAACCTGAACAGCATTATCGTTGTGGTGCAGGTGGCGATCATGGTGGTGTTCCTGGGTCTGTTAGTCCGTGGCGTTTATATGGGCGAGGGGATGGGTACGCTGGCAACCACTAAGCCGTTCTTCAGTGAGAATGCGCACGTGGTGCCGATGATTACCGGTGCGACCATTCTGTGCTTCTCATTCCTGGGCTTTGACGGTATCAGTTCACTGTCTGAAGAAACGCCAAACGCGGGCAAAGTCATTCCGAAAGCGATTTTCCTGACCGCGCTGATTGGCGGCATCATCTTCGTGGTGGTGTCTTACTTCCTGCAACTGTATTTCCCGGACATCTCGCGCTTTAAAGATCCGGACGCGTCTCAGCCTGAAATCATGCTGTACGTGGCAGGTAAGTTCTTCCAGTCCGTCATTCTGTGTTTCAGTTGTGTAACCGTTCTGGCATCAGGCATGGCCGCACATGCGGGTGTTTCCCGTCTGCTGTACGTAATGGGCCGCGATGGCGTGTTCCCGGAAAAACTGTTCGGTTACGTGCATCCGAAATGGCGTACCCCGACGTTCAACGTATTGCTGGTCGGTGTTGTGGCGATGTCTGCGATAACCTTTGATCTGGTGACAGCGACCGCGCTGATTAACTTCGGTGCGCTGGTGGCGTTCACCTTTGTGAACCTGTCGGTAATTTCACAGTTCTACATCCGTGAAAAACGTAACCGTACGCTGAAAGATCACATCAGTTACCTGATCCTGCCGGTGATTGGTGCGCTGACCGTCGGTGCGTTGTGGCTGAATCTGGAATCGAGTTCGATGACTCTGGGCTTAGTCTGGGGGGCGATTGGCCTCGGATATCTGGCGTTCATCACCAATGCGTTTCGCAAGCAGCCACCGCAGATGAGCGGTGAGATTGCGCCGGAAGCGTGATTTTTGCCCTTTGAAAAGGGCAGGAAACTTTCTTTGCAGAAAGGCCGCTGCAATGGCGGCTCTACTTTGCAGAGGTTGCTGTGATTGCGACTTTTCAAATCTGATCGAGAATATTTCGGTTTCTCACGAACGGTGATTATTGAATGTGTCGCGCCGAAACCGAACAAAGGGGGAAGTGCTTTCCCCCTTTGCATTCCCCCCGCTTTTTTCAACACGCGCTACCGCAGGCATGACGGACATATTTCCCGGCAACAGTGAGTGGCGTAAAATGTCATCGCTTCGCGATTCCCTCATTTCAGGTGTCGAGCCTTGGGTCTCGAACCGTTCATTCGGTGCCATTTTTGATCACGCCAATACACTTTTCTAAAAGATGAAAAACAATCCGACTTTGAATTTGAGATCGTGCGGGCGGTTCAGAAATCTTGCTGAACGGAGCGGCTTCGAGACCTGTGGCTCGAAGACCGAGAGAAGGAACCGCGCAGCGGCAAGATTTCCAGCCTGTCGCTGTGCTACCTGAAACATTGTGACCAGCGAAGCGCGCAGTGAAAAAAGCGAGGAGAGTCGAGAGAGGAAAAGCACTTTCCTCTCTCGTCGGTTTCGGCACAAAAAGCCGCATGGGAACTGCTTTTGAAAAACCGAAATTCTCACTATTCCGGAAGGGGTTGTTCGGGAATCCCCAAAAATTAACCCACCAGTTTCTTCCCGTATTCAAACAGCGCCTTGAGAAGCGCCATCTTCTCAACATCCCCCTCATGCAAGTTATAGAGCGATTCAAGCTCTAAAATGTACGCCTGCACACGCTCGTCCGTCAGTTTCTCCTGGCGATGCAACATCCAGCGTTTCTGTTCGGCATCGGTCAGCGTGGCAGGGTAGTTGCGGGCGCGGAAACGAAACAACAGCGGTTCGATGCGGGAATCATTAAAGGTCAGATCCAGCGCGGGAAGGTTCTCCGGACGGGTTTCCACAATGATGCGCATGGCCGCGCGATCGGCATCGCTGAAAAAACCGTCGTAAAGACGGGCGTCTACGTCATCGGAAGGCGTAAACGGCTCTGCTTCAGCAAACATCGTGACCACTTTCTCGCGCACCTGCGGGTTCTGACGCAGTAACTGCAAATTCTCAAGACAACGCTGACGGTCAATACCCAGCCGTTCGGCATTTTCCGGCAACAGTGTTTTGGCCGGTGCCAGCACCGGACATTTGTTGATGTGCACCAGCTTGACCGGCAACGGAGATTGCCCGGCCTGCAACGCCTCGCGGCGACTGTACAGACGCTCACGCATCTCATCAGGATTGAGATCTAACAGCGTCGACATATCACCGGCCAGATCGCACATGATCACGGCGTTCTTGTTTTCAGGATGCCACGCCAGTGGTGCGACCCACGCGGTATTCCCGCGCGCCGCGCCGAACATACCGGAAACATGCACCAGCGGGGCCATGGCAGGAATGTCGATCAGGGTATTAAGTTTATGTTTGCTGCGATGCTCGAGCAGGAAGCTGAACAAACGTGGTTGCGCCTGTTTCACCAGCTTTGCCATGGCAATAGTGGCGTAGACATCGGCCATCGCGTCATGGGCATTTTCGTGTTCAATGCCGTTGGCTTTGGTCAGATGTTCCAGACGGAAGCTCGGAAAACCGTCATCATTTTCCGGCCAGTTGATGCCTTCCGGACGCAGCGCATAACAGGCGCGCATCACATCCAGCAAATCCCAGCGGGAATTGCCGTTCTGCCAGCTGTAGGCGTACGGATCGTAAAAGTTGCGATAAAGGATATTACGGCTGACTTCATCGTCGAAACGGATATTGTTATATCCGACAATGCAGGTGCCCGGCACGCTGAAAGCTTTATGGATTTGCGCGGTAAACTCTGCTTCGATCAGGCCGCGTTCCAGCGCCACTTGTGGCGTAATACCGGTGATCATCACCGCTTCAGGTTCAGGCAGATAATCGTCAGAAGGGCGGCAATAAATCACCAGCGGTTCTTCGATAATATTGAAATCTTCGTCAGTTCTCACACCGGCAAATTGTGCCGGGCGATCCAGCGCCGGGTTTTTACCGAATGTCTCGTAATCGTGGAAATAAAAAGTTTTTTGCGGCTTGTCTGACATGACGGAAATAACCTTAATCAGTGCGGAATGAATGAACTCGACGGCGACTAGGATACCATCCGCCACAATGAAGTCATGACAAAATGCGCAGGCATGGAACACATCATCAAAATCGGCCCGTTGTTCCGCAATACCGCACCGATCCCCCAAATCCCTGACAAAAACCAGGGTGATCCCCTCTGGTAACTCGGCTAAACTACCGCCTTCTTTGAATTTACGCCTTACGGCAGGCTCAACGTGCGTCTCGACAAGAAAATTTCTGCGCTGGATAACGTCATTTACCGTAATTACAGAATGACTCACGCCCTGCGGATCGCGGTGGCATTTATTCTGACATTCCTGATTGTCCGTCTGACGAAAATCCCCGAAGGTACCTGGCCGCTGATCACCCTGGTCGTGGTGATGGGACCGATGTCGTTTTGGGGAAACGTGCTTCAGCGGGTGCTGGAGCGCATTACCGGCACGGTATTGGGTTCCGTTTCCGGGCTGATTGCCTTATGGCTCGAGCTGTACTCCTTTCCGCTGATGCTGGTGTGGTGCGGAATTGTGATGTTTGTCAGCGGCTATCTGACCCTTGGCAAGCGTCCGTATATGGCGCTGCTGATCGGCATTACGCTGGCGGTGGTGTGTGGCGCAGGGCCGGGCGATATGAATACCGCGCTGTGGCGTTCCGGCGATGTAATTTTCGGTTCCCTGCTGGCGCTGCTTTTCGCCAGTATTTATCCGCAGCGCGCGTTTATTCACTGGCGCATGCAGATGGCCGATTACCTGATGTCGCTGAACAAACTCTACAGCGCGTGGTTATCGCCGAATATGCTCGAACGCCCGCATCTGCACGGTAAAATGAAAACGACAATGGGGCAGATGGTCAAGATGCGCGCTCTGTTCGCTCCCGCCAGTAAGGAATCGCATATTCCGCGTGAAGTGTTTGATGCGATCCAGACCCTGAGCCGTAATCTGTTGTGTACGCTGGAACTGCTGGCCGATGCCTACTGGAGTTCGCGCGAAAGCCATTTCCTGATGCTCAATGCCCGCACGCTGCGCAGTGCGCAACTGCTGATGCTCAATACGCTGGAAAAGCTCAGTCTGATGCTGATGAACGGCACGCGAGGCGACGAACTGACGATCAATCATCAGCTCAACGAATCTGCGGAAGAGCTGAAAGCGCTGATGGCGGAAATGAATGCAGCAAATCATCTGGAAGCGCAGGTGTATGGCTACGTGTGGCTGAGCTCACAGGTGGCGGAACAACTGCGGGCTATGGGCGACCTGATCACCATGACGATGCAAAAAGAAGACGCTCAAATAATCAGCGGTAAAACGCCGAAAGCATGAAGGGATTTTTGTCTGTGGCCTAAAACGGGTAAGATGGCGTTATTGGACGATTATCTGAGCGCGCAGCCCGATCTTTGCTACTCTTCTGCTAGCTGACAGTTAAGGCAGGACAAGCGGTTGCGACAAGTCAGTCACTGAATCTGTGTAACTTAATCGAAGGTGTTAAAATGGACAATATCAATAAGCCGAGTTTCCAGGACGTTCTGGAGTTTGTGCGCATTTTCCGTCGTAAAAACAAATTACAACGCGAAATTGCTGACAACGAAAAGAAAATCCGTGACAACCAGAAACGTGTTCTGCTGCTCGACAACCTGAGTGATTACATCAAACCAGGTATGAGCATCGACGAAATTCAGGCGATCATTGCCAGCATGCGCGGCGACTATGAAGATCGCGTTGATGATTACATCATCCGCAATGCGGACCTGTCGAAAGAACGTCGTGAAATGTCCAAAAAGCTGAAAGCAATGGGCGAAATCAAAGCCAACGAAACCAAGTAGTTTCGTCGCGACCGAATACAAAAACCGGGTTGATGCCCGGTTTTTTTACGCCTGTTGTTTACCTTATTCCAAAACGCGTACCGGTTTTCCGGCCAGAAACGCCTGAATGTCTTCGACGGCTTCGGTGAAATACACCTGATAATTGCCGTCTGAAACGTAGCCCAGATGCGGCGTCGCCAGTACGTTGGGTTGCGTTCTGAAAGGATGATCTGCCGGCAGCGGCTCGACATCAAACACATCCAGTCCGGCACCGGCAATCACACCCTTTTGCAACGCACTGAGCAGGGCGGGCTGATCGACAATCGCGGCGCGCGAGGTATTAATCAGCAGGGCGGAGGGCTTCATCTGCGCCAGTTCCTGCGCACCCAGCAAGCCGCGCGTGCGTTCGCCGAGCACCAGATGAATGGACACCACATCGCTGGTTTGCAGTAATTCTTCTTTCGATGCGCAAAGTGTCACACCCTGTTCCGCCGCGCGTTCTGCGGTCAGGTTCTGGCTCCACGCACACACATCCATACCGAACGCCTGCGCGATATGTGCCATCTTCTGACCAATTTTTCCCAGTCCCAGCAGACCAAGACGTTTGCCGCTCAGGCCAAAACCCAGCGTGCTTTGCCACGAGCCGTTGTGGCGAAACGCATTATTTTCAGTCATCAGATGCCGCGCCAGCCCGAGGATCAGTGCCCATGTCAGCTCAACCGGCGCAGACTGCCCGCTGCCGGTGCCACAGACTGTCACGCCATGCTTTTTCGCCGCCGCGAGATCTATTGAGGCATTGCGCATACCGGAGGTGATCAGCAGTTTCAGTTTGGGCAAACGGGTAAACAGCGCGGCGGTGAACGGTGTGCGTTCACGCATAATCACGACGATATCGGCGTCTTTCAGGGTTTCAGCGAGGGTATTTTCATCAGCAATATGTTCCGTCAGCGCCTGGCATTCCACCTGCGGTGCCAGTGAGCGCCAGTCAGCCAGCGAAAGGGAAACGTTCTGGTAATCATCAAGAATGCGGCATTGCAATGGCATGGGGATCCCTTATCTGAAAATCATGATAAAGAGATATAGCACTGAAACTGCCGGGAGGTGAAGTGTCCCGGTAAGCCCCTTTCCTTTATGCGGCGCAAAAGCCCTGCATAAAGGAAAGGGTGTAAATGAATCTGATGGGGGAAAGCCCTTTAGCGGGGAAAGTGCGGGAGGAGACCGCCGCAGCGGGCGGTCTGACAACATTAATGCAGATGTGAAAGGCTCGGTGCGCTGATGCGCATACCGTCTTCGCTGAATACCATGCAACGTTTAGCATCGAACCAGGTGGTCAGGCTCTGATAAGGATTGAACGCCATGTCGCCCGGCAGCAGCATTTTGAAACCGTCGGTGCCATAACACTGACCAAACAGATAGGTGCTGTTGCCCAGCCGTTCAACCACTTCGCAGTTAAATTCCAGCACGTTTTCAGTTTCCTGCGACAGCAGATGTTCAGGTCGGATGCCGAGCGTCACTTTAGCGCCTGCTGCCAGTTCGCTGGTGTTCAGCGCCAGCGTCAGCGTCTTCTCCGGCGTCAGGCGCACTTCGAGCCGCTCCGGCTGCCAGCTCAGCACCTCTGCAGGCAGAAAATTCATCTTCGGCGAGCCGATAAATCCGGCCACAAACTGATTCACCGGGTTGTAGTACAGATCCATCGGCGCGCCTGTCTGCTCGACTTTGCCGTAATTCATCACCACGATTTTATCGGCCAGCGTCATGGCTTCGGTCTGATCGTGCGTCACGTACACCATGGTGGTTTTCAGTTCCTGATGCAGCTTGGAAATGTGTAAACGCATATCCACCCGCAGCTCGGCATCCAGGTTAGACAGCGGTTCATCAAACATAAACACCTGCGGATTTCGCACAATCGCACGACCAATCGCGGTGCGCTGGCGCTGACCGCCGGAAAGCTGTTTCGGTTTTCTGTCCAGCAAATGAGAAAGTTGCAAGGTTTTGGCAACCATCTCCACCTGATGACGAATTTCCTCTTTCGGTACGCCGTTGACTTTTAGCCCGTAACCCATGTTTTCCGCAATGGTCATGTGCGGATACAGCGCGTAAGACTGAAACACCATCGCCACGCCACGCCGTGAAGGGTCGACGTCATTCACCCGTTGCTCGCCAATGTAAACGTCTCCTTCCGTAATATCTTCCAGCCCGGCAATCATGCGCAGAAGGGTGGATTTCCCGCACCCCGACGGCCCGACGAAAACGGTGAACTCGCCGTCTTCAATATCAATATTGATGCCATGCAACGTCACTGTTTTATCGAAACGCTTGACCACATTTTTAAGTCTGATGCTGGACATGTTTGACCTCATGAATAATTCATACCGCTGATGTTTCGGACTATAACCACCTTGTGTAAGCGTTTGCACAGGCGGGTTTGAATTTTGGAGAGAAGATCACACAATGCGCATCTTTTTGTAGTGATTTATGGTGTGTAAGTTTAACGTATAACATAGTTTTTAAGGCGACATTCATCATTGCTAAATCAGATTTTAAAGGGTTGTTTGTATAAAGTGTTGACTGACTGTCGTTACGTACCCTACAAAAATGTTATACCTTCACATTCAGGAGCGACAATGAAAATTACCCACCTTACTGCCCTGGTACTGATGTCATTAAGTCTCAGCAGCCAGGCCGTCCGGGCAGCAGAGGGACAGTTACTTGTCTGGGAAGATATTAAGAAATCTTCCGGTATTTCCGACGCGGTGAAAGATTTTGAAAAAGAGAACAACGTCAAAGTCGTGGTGCAGGAAACGCCTTATGCACAACAAACGGAGAAATTACGTCTGGATGGTCCGGCAGGTATCGGCCCCGACGTCGTCGTGATCCCCAATGATCAGCTGGGCACGGCAGTGGTACAGGGTTTACTGGCGCCACTGAATCTCGACAAAGCGTTTCTTGCGAGCTTTACGCCGCCAGCCTTGAACGCCTTCCAGCTTAAAGGCCAGACCTATGGTGTGCCGAAAGCGGTGGAAACGCTGGTGCTGATTTACAACAAAGATTTGCTGCCACAGGCACCGGCAACGCTCGACGAGTATTACACCTTCTCCAAAGCCGAAAGGGCGAAAGGTAAATATGGTCTGTTAGCCAAGTTTGACGAAGTGTATTACGCCTACGGCGCGATGGCTTCGATGGGCGGCTATATATTCGGTAAGGATGCTAAAGGCGAAATCAACGTTGAAGATATCGGCCTGAATAAACCGGGCAGCATTGAAGCCATTACTTACCTGAAGAAATTCTATGCCGACGGGTTATTCCCGGCAGGGATTGTCGGCGATAACGGCCTGAACGCCATCGACTCGCTGTTTACTGAAAAGAAAGCGGCTGCGGTGATCACCGGTCCCTGGGCCTTCCAGCCGTATGAAGCTGCTGGCATTAACTATGGCGTGAAAGCGCTGCCGCTGTTGCCAAACGGCAAACCGATGAGTTCGTTCCTCGGCGTAAAAGGTTATGCGGTTTCAACCTACAGCAAGCAAAAACCGCTGGCGGAAAAATTCATCACCTTCATCAACCAGCCGAAGTACGCCAAGGTGCGTTACGAAGTGACCAAGGAAATCCCGGCACTGACGGCGCTGGTTAACGATCCGATGATTAAAAACGATGAAAAAGCCAACGCGGTAGCCGAGCAGTCAACCCGCGCCACGGCGATGCCGGGTGTACCTGAAATGCAGGAAGTCTGGGGGCCTGCGAACAACGGCATCCAGTTGGGTGTGACTGGCAAACAGCCGGTTGATGCCGCGCTGAACGACGCGGTGAAAAATATCCAGATGCAAATCGAAGCGGCGAAAGCCAGCAACGAATAACCGGCAACGCCTGCTGAAACCCACGTATGTCTGACCGGAGGGAGTGATTTCACTCCCTCACCAGTGAAAGGAACATCTTTGTGTCTATGCGTCTTCATGAGGAAAACCAGGCGCCACTCTCTGCCAGCCACCATGCACCGGTGGCGCTGGCTGTGGCGCTGATCCCCGGTTTTGGGCAGTTTTATAACCGGCAATGGGCCAAGGGAATACTGTTTTTTATCATTCTTATTTGTTTCGCCGGCGTCTTCTATGATTTCCTGCGTCAGGGATTATGGGGTTTATATACACTGGGCGAAGAAGTGCCGCGTGATAATTCGATATTTCTGCTCGCCAAAGGCATTATCAGCCTGCTGATTGGCGCGTTCGGCGTGGCCTTTTATTACTGGAGTCTGCGCGATGCGTGGGCAAATGGTAAACGCCGCGACCAGGGGATGGAATTACCCAGCGTGCGCAAGCAATATCATTTGCTGCTGCGTGAAGGTTTCCCTTATCTGATGATTACGCCGGGCTTTATTTTGCTGGTGTTTGTGGTGGTCTTCCCGATTATATTCGGCTTCTCCATTGCTTTTACCAATTATAATTTATACCACACGCCGCCGGCTAAATTAGTCGACTGGGTGGGGTTCAAAAACTTTATTAATATCTTCACGCTCAATATCTGGCGTTCGACCTTGCTGGATGTATTGCAATGGACGGTGGTCTGGACCGTGCTGGCGACCACGCTGCAATGTACGGTTGGCGTGATGCTGGCAATTCTGGTGAACCAGAAAGATTTGCGCTTCAAGGCGCTGATCCGCACCGTGCTTATTTTGCCGTGGGCGGTGCCGGGTTTTGTCACCATTCTGGTGTTTGCGGGCATGTTCAATGATTCATTCGGTGTCATCAATAACGGCATTCTGGCTGCCTTAGGAATTGAGCCTAAAGCCTGGCTGACCGATCCGTTCTGGACCAAAACGGCGCTGATCCTGATGCAGACCTGGCTGGGCTTCCCGTTTGTGTTTGCCATGACTACCGGCGTATTGCAGGCCATTCCGAACGATTTATATGAAGCCGCGACAATGGATGGTGCCAGTACCTGGAAGAAACTTAAAACCATTACATTGCCGCTGGTCTTATATTCCATTGCGCCGATTATTATTACGCAATACACCTTCAACTTTAATAACTTCAATATTATCTATCTGTTTAATAACGGCGGCCCGGCAGTGGCCGGTTCGAATGCAGGCGGGACGGATATTCTGGTGTCGTGGATATATAAACTCACCATGTCATCTTCACAATATGCCATTGCCGCGACCATTACGATTTTGCTGTCGATATTTGTGGTCGGTATTGCTCTGTGGCAATTCCGCTCAACCAATTCATTTAAACAAGATGATATGGCGTAACCGGGGGAAGGGCATGAGTAAGAACAGCAGTATTAAAAGAAACCGGTTTATCCGCCTCGGGCTGAGTTATTTCCTGTTGCTGATTGTGGCGGTGATCATTATTTATCCGCTGATCTGGACCGTCGGCGCATCACTGAATGCCGGTAACAGCCTGCTCAGCACGTCGATTATTCCGGAGAACGTCTCGTTCCAGCATTACAAAGACCTGTTTAACGGCGAAGTGAATTATGTCGGCTGGTACTGGAACTCGATGAAAATCAGTTTTCTGACCATGATCCTGACCCTGATTTGTGTCAGTTTCACCGCCTATTCCTTCTCGCGTTTTCGCTTTAAAGGCCGCAAAGACGGGCTGATGCTGTTTCTGTTATTGCAGATGATCCCCCAGTTTTCCGCGCTGATCGCCATCTTTGTGCTGGCGCAGTTACTCGGGCTTATCAACAGTCATCTGGCACTGGTGCTGATTTACGTCGGCGGCATGATCCCGATGAACACCTATCTGATGAAAGGCTATCTCGACGCCATTCCGAAAGATCTGGATGAATCAGCGCGGATGGACGGCGCGGGCAATTTCCGCATTTTCATCGAAATCATCATGCCTTTGTCCAAGCCGATTCTGGCCGTGATCGCGCTGTTTTCCTTCACCGGACCGCTGGGTGATTTCATTCTTTCCAGCACCATTTTACGCACACCGGATAAGTACACCTTACCGATTGGTCTGTACAACCTGGTCGCGCAAAAAATGGGTGCCAACTACACCATGTACGCCGCTGGCGCGGTACTGATCGCCGTGCCTGTCGCCATTTTCTATCTGGCTTTACAAAAATACTTCGTTTCCGGCCTGACGGCTGGCAGTACAAAAGGATAATCCGATGACTTTCTTTTCTAAGAAGATTTTCAACAAAAGCGCAATGGCCTGCGTGCTGCTGGCGGTGTCATTTTCCGGGGTGGCGCAGGAGGTGGTGATTAAAAAAGTCGCCAACGTCCCGGCGGATTTCATCAAAGGTGCGGATATCTCGACGCTGATTGACGTCGAAAAACACGGCGGCAAGTTCTTTGATCAAAACCACAAGCAGACCGACGCGATGGTGATCCTCAGACAAAACGGTTTCAACTACGTGCGTCTGCGCTTGTGGGTGGATCCGAAAGATGCGCAGGGGCATCCGTACGGTGGCGGTAATAACGATCTGGCCACCACGCTGGAGCTGGCGAAACGCGCCAAAGCGCAGGGTTTTAAAATCCTGCTCGATTTCCATTACAGCGATTTCTGGACTGATCCGGGTAAACAGTTCAAGCCAAAAAGCTGGGAGAAAATGGATTATCCGCAACTGAAAACTGCCATTCATGATTACAGCCGCGAGGTGATCGCCAGATTCCGTGCACAAGGCACCGTGCCGGATATGGTGCAGGTCGGCAACGAAATGAACGGCGGCATTTTATGGCCTGAAGGCAAAAGCTGGGGCGCAGGCGGCGGGGAGTTTGACCGTCTGGCCGGGTTGCTGAATGCGGCGATTGCCGGTGTGCGTGCTGATGAAAAAAATCCTTCTGATATCAAAATCATGCTGCATCTGGCCGAAGGCACTAAGAACGACACCTTCCGCTGGTGGTTCGATGAAATTAATCAGCGCAAGGTGCCTTACGACGTGATTGGCCTGTCATTTTATACCTACTGGAACGGTCCGGTTTCCGCGTTGCAGACCAACATGGACGACATCAGCAAGCGCTACAACAAAGACGTGATCGTGGTGGAAGTGGCTTACGGCTATACCACCAAAAACTGTGATGCGGCTGAAAACAGCTTTACCGAAAAAGAAGCCAAAGACGGCGGCTATCCGGGCACGGTGCAGGGGCAGGCTGATTTCCTCAGCGACATGATCAAAAGCCTGGTCGCGGTGCCGGATCATCGCGGCAAGGGTCTGTTCTACTGGGAACCGACCTGGATCGCCGTTGACGGCGCAGGCTGGGCGACCCCGGCCGGGATGACCTACATCAACGACCACTGGAAAGAGGGCAATGCCCGCGAAAATCAGGCGTTGTTCAGCTGTGACGGTCAGGTTCTTCCTTCCATCAAAGTCTTCAATTAATCCCTTTTTCCCCGGCTTGATTGGCCGGGGAGTTGATATTTCTTAAAGTTCCTAAGGACCCAAGCATGACGAAATTTCCTCTTCTGAGCAGTAAGATTTCCGGGCTATTACATGGTGCGGATTACAACCCGGAACAGTGGCTGGAAAGCCCCGATGTGCTGATTCGCGATGTCGAAATGATGAAAGAGGCGCGCTGTAATGTCATGTCAGTCGGAATTTTTAGCTGGTCAGCGCTGGAGCCTGAAGAAGGTCATTTTACCTTTGGCTGGCTGGATCAGGTGCTGGACAAATTGCATGAAAATGGCATCTCGGTATTTCTTGCCACACCAAGCGGCGCACGTCCGGCGTGGATGTCGCAAAAGTATCCTGAAGTCCTGCGCGTCGGGCGTGACCGCGTAAAAGCACTGCACGGCGGGCGTCACAATCACTGTATGAGTTCGCCGGTGTATGCCGAAAAAGTGCAACTGATGAACAGTGCGCTGGCGAAGCGTTACGCCCATCATCCGGCGGTGATTGGCTGGCATATTTCCAACGAATACGGCGGCGAGTGCCATTGCCATTACTGCCAGACCCGTTTCCGCGACTGGCTGAAAGCCCGTTACGTCACGCTTGATGCGCTGAATCAAGCCTGGTGGAGCACTTTCTGGAGCCACACCTATACCGACTGGGCGCAGATCGAATCGCCGTCGCCGCAGGGCGAAAGCGGCATTCACGGCCTGAATCTCGACTGGCGTCGTTTTAACACCGATCAGGTCACGCGTTTTTGCAGCGAGGAAATCCGCCCGCTCAAAGCGGAGAATCCGGCGTTACCGGCGACCACCAATTTCATGGAATATTTCTACGATTACGATTACTGGAAACTCGCCAGCGTGCTGGATTTCATCTCGTGGGACAGCTATCCGATGTGGCATACCCGCAAAGATGATATCGGTCTGGCGGCGTACACCGCGATGTATCACGATTTAATGCGTACGCTGAAACAGGGCCAGCCGTTTGTGCTGATGGAATCGACACCGAGTTTCACCAACTGGCAGCCGGTCAGCAAACTGAAAAAGCCGGGCATGCATATTCTGTCTTCTTTGCAGGCGGTCGCTCATGGTTCGGATTCTGTGCAGTATTTCCAGTGGCGTAAAAGCCGCGGTTCGTCAGAAAAATTCCACGGCGCGGTCGTCGATCACGTCGGGCATATCGATACCCGTGTCGGGCGCGAAGTGGCCGAACTGGGCGGGATTCTATCGGCGCTGGCTCCGGTGGCGGGCAGCCGCGTAGAAGCCAGAGTGGCAATTATCTTCGACTGGGAAAGCCGCTGGGCGATGGACGATTCCCTCGGACCGCGCAATCAGGGACTGGAATATGAAAACACTGTTGCCGGACATTACCGCGCACTGTGGTCGCAGGGCATTGCGGTCGATGTGATCAATGCCGATTGCGATTTAACCGGTTACGACCTGGTGATTGCGCCGATGCTGTATATGGTGAGGGCAGGCGTCGGCGAGCGGATCACCGCGTTCGTGCAGGCCGGCGGGCGGTTCGTCGCGACTTACTGGAGCGGTATCGTTAACGAAAGCGATTTGTGTTTCCTCAACGGATTCCCTGGACCGTTGCGTCCGGTACTGGGTATCTGGGCGGAAGAAATCGACAGCCTGACCGACGATCAGCACAACAGCGTCAGCGGCACTGAAGGCAATGCGCTGGGGTTAAACGGCCCGTATCGTGCCAGCGAATTGTGTGAAGTGATCCACCTGGAAGGTGCGGCCGCACTGGCGACGTACGGTGACGATTTCTACGCCGGCACGCCCGCCGTGACCGTGAATCTGTTTGGCAAAGGGCAGGCGTATTATCTGGCTTCCCGAAACGATCAGCAATTCCACGCCGATTTTTATACCGCGCTGGCGAAAGAAATGAAGCTGCCACGGGCGATAGCCACCGATCTGCCTGAAGGTGTCACTGCCGCACGACGCACCGACGGTGAAAGTGAATTTATCTTCCTGCAAAACTATGCCGCCGACAGCCAGACGGTGACATTGCCGGATGATTACCGCGATATGGTTCACGGCGGTATATTACCGCGCACACTGACGCTTCCGGCATTCGGTTGTCAGATCCTGTCGCGGCGTTTATCTGTTATTTCTTAACCCATTATTTTTAACAGCGACGTGCAATCAGGATTTCCCGGTTGCACGTTTTTTTTCATTCCTGAAAGAGAGTGTTCATCATGGTAAATATTAAAGACTTTATGCATGTATTCTCTGCGAAGAATAAAACGCCTGACAATGAAGTTCCGCCATCGACTGACGTGGCGTTATTAATTGATGCACTCGGCGGGCGCGATAATATTGTGAATGTCGATGCCTGTATTACCCGCCTGCGCGTGACGGTAAAAGAACTTAAGCGCGTGAACTCCGGTGCTATCCAGCAGACCGGTGCGATTGGCGTGGTGATCATCGGTCAGGAAGTACATGCGATATTCGGTAAGCAATCCGACAGCCTGAAGAAACTAATGACTGAGAAGTTTGGACTGAAAAGTAATTAAACGCTGTTGCTGAAATAATCCCAAAAATAAAGGCAGCCCGACACAAGGCTGCCTTTATTGTTTCTGCTTTTTATAAATAATAATGATGCTGCTGTGCGGAGAAAAAACGTAACGATCCCCTACAAGAGAAATTAAGTTTTTATCTGTCGCTGTATAACAATGAGGATATTTCTTTTTGTACAATATGACTTCACATTTCCAAAATTATTGGAGTTGTAGCCAGGCGGCAAGTGAACGAATCCCGATGAGCTGACTGAAGTCAGTGATTCGGGTGAGTAAACGTAGCCAACGCAGCAACAGCTTCAAGAATGAAGGAAATTTACCACCAGGCTTCCACCTGAACCCCAAAGTTCCACGTATCCGCTTTGGTATGGTCGTCAAACGTATCGCCATGCTCAGAATCATTCAGATAAGACGCGAACACACGCAATTCAGGGCGTGACATAAACTCCGGACCGGCTGCCAGACCCATCGCCAGCGTATATTTCTGACCGCCTTGCTTGTAGTTCGAGCCGTTCTTGTAATCATCTTTCTGATAGAAGGTACCGACTTCACCGATGGTACGCACGTATTCTGTCCACTGGTATTGCGCGCGGCCTACCAGAGAAACCAGCTCAGTCGTGTCGGTGTAATCCGTAATGTTTTCTGCATGGCCGTAGGTCAGCACATGGTTGAGGCTGAACTTACTGGTGATCGGAATCAGACCGGTGATGATGCCACGATAGCCGGTGGCGTCATTGGTGTAGTTCCACATATCGTACCAGCCACCGCCCTGCGAAATCATGTTCTGCGCCAGGCCCTTATCCGCGTACTGCAACACCAGTTTGTTATAGCCGCCCCACATATCCTGACTGATTTCACCGGTCAGCATCACGCCGTTATCCGCATCGTACAGGCCGCCGTACTCTTTCTGGTCATGCGACAGGTTTGGCATGGCGTAGTCGGCACCGATTTCCATCCAGGCACCGCTCCACGGTTTGATCCCGGCATAACGCACGTCGATGTAGTTAATGTTCACATCGTTATTGCCATCCACGCGGTAATCCACATCATTGGCATCGCCACGGATCCACGCCAGAGAAAGCGCACCTTCACCCATTTTCAGGTTCTCAATACCGGCACCGGCACCGGAAATGTTCCAGTATTTGGTATCGATGATGTGTAAGTCGTGGCGCTGGTAATAACGTTTACCGCCCCAGATCACTGCATCTTTATCCCACGGCACCAGTCCTTTGATTTGCAGATTCAGCTGACGCAGGCCGAACTGTGCATCATCATTCAGGGTGTTTTCATCATCATTGGAGCCGTCAGACACCATACTGACCATCGAGTCGACGTAAAAACTCACGTCGTCTTTCTTGTAAACTTCGCTGCCCAGTTCGACTTCGCCGTAGGTGTCATCTTCGTTACCCAGACGCCCGACTTTGTTTTTCTGGAACTGTTCCAGACCGCCACCGCCAGAAACCCCCAGCCCCGAACGCAGATATCCATGGAAATCAATATCATTTGCCACAGCAGGGCCCGCTGTGATGGCGAGGGAAACCGCCACAGCCAGAGTGCGTAAGTTGTGTTTCATTTTTTTTCCTTATGATTGTATGACGTTCACATTTACGAAATCTATAAGATACCCAGAAACAATAATGATCAATTTTACATATTGTGAAATGTGAGATATGTCTACAACTTATGAATTAATGATAAATCAGGAGTGATGTAAATCACGATTATATGCAATGTTAACGTATAACTTATGCAGCAACGAACGCCCGGATTGAACTTTTAAATGAGATCCCGTACGTTGGCTCGATTATCATAAGATTGAGCAAAATCACGGGCTGCTGTGTGGGGAAAGAATGAAATCAAAAAGTTCGACATTAGAAGATGTTGCCCGCTATGCCGGTGTTTCGTACCAGACGGTTTCGCGGGTGTTAAACAAATCGGCCAATGTTTCAGATGCCACGCGTCTGAAGGTCGAACAGGCCATTGAAGTTCTGCGCTATGTGCCGAACCGGCTGGCGCAGCAACTGGTTGGAAAGCAGAGTTTTACCATCGGACTGGTCACCACATCACTGGCCTTACACGCGCCGTCGCAAATTGCGGCGTCAGTGAAAAAATATGCCCATCAGGCCGGGTATCAGGTGTTGATTTCAATGATTGATGAGGACGTCAATCAGAGCATTCAGGACTCCATTAACGAGCTGAAATCACAACGCGTTGACCGCATGATCATTAACATCCCGCTGGAAAGTGCCGAGGCTGAGCGGATTTATGAAAACAACCGCGACATTCTGTGTCTGTTTCTCGATGTCGACCCGACCAGTCCGGTGTTTAACGTCTGCTTTAATCCGGCTGACGGGTCGCGTGCCAGCGTGGAATATCTGCATGATTTAGGGCATCGGGAATTTGCCTTGCTGGCGGGGCCGGAAGATTCTGTGTCTTCCCGTTTGCGTCTGAAAAGCTGGCAGGAAACGCTGGCAGAGAAGGGCATTCAGCCGGTGACCGTCATCCACGGTGACTGGAGTGCGAAAAGCGGTTATTACTGCGCGTTGCAGATTTTGCGTGAAACTCCGCAATTCACCGCCATGCTGGTGGGCAATGACCAGATGGCGCTGGGCGTCATCAGTGCGTTGCATCAGCACAATGTGGCCATTCCGCAGCAGGCGTCGATCATTGGCTACGATGACACGTACGACAGCGCATTCTTCCATCCGTCACTGACCACCGTGTCACTGGATCTCGATTTGCAGAGCAAAGAGGCGGTTGAACATTTACTGGCCGAAAGTGCGGAGGTGATGTCATCCAAAATTCTGCCTGCGAAACTGGTGGTGCGTAATTCGACCCGTGCGCCCGGGCAGCAGGATAAAGATCTCAATCAGATAGCCGATCAGCTCGATCTTCTGGCGCGGCAGTTGCGGGGCCAGTAAGAAAACGCTTTAATTCCCGGCTTATTGAAAAGCAGAATGAAATTTCCATTGAAACATCAGATGAACAGGCAAAAGGACGTGATGAAATGACGCTATGGCAGTGTTATGTGCAGGGCTGGAAAAAGTATGTGGATTTCCGTGGTCGGGCGAGCCGCAAGGCGTTCTGGACCTTTGCGCTGGGTAATTTGCTGATTATTATTTTGCTGACGATGGGCGTGTCATTCCTGTTCGCGCTGGCGGGTAATCCTTACAGCATTTTCTACGCGGGTGTCGCTTACACCCTGTTTGCGCTGGCGACGGCATTACCGTTGCTGGCGGTCGGTGTCCGGCGTATGCACGACATCAACCGTTCCGGCTGGTGGTTTGGTGGCGTTTATCTGGCTGGTATTGTCTCGCGCCTGCTGAATACGATCCTGATGCAATACGCTTCACCGGAAACCTATGTCTGGATGAAAATCACGCTGGGCATCGTGCTGGGCTGGATCCCGCTGCTGGTGATGGTTTTCCTGTGCTGCCAGAAATCACAGCCTGCGCCGACCACACAAACCCGCATTGTTGAGTAACGTCACGCTGAAAGCATTATTGCGCATTTAATCCGACAAGTTTGCCGCCAGTTGCGCGGCAAACACCTCCAGTTTTGCCAGCCCCCACGACCAGTCGCCGAATCCTGATTCCACATTGATATGTCCGGCTTCGCCGATATCTGCCAGCTCGCAGCGCCACGCCTGTGCCCAAAATTCCGCGCGGGTAAAGGTCAGCAGCGGATCGGTATGGCTGGCGACCAGCAGCCCCGGCACGGCCAGCGGTGCAGGGAGAATGTCATCACCCAGTCCGAACCGCACAGGCTCGGCGGGGGCGACCAGCATGACACCCGCCACGCGTTGCGGATGACGGTTCGCCCACACCAGACTGGCAAGCGCGCCAAAACTGTGGCCGATCAGCAGCAGCGGGGATGTCGCCTGTTTTTGCTCGCGATCGATGGCGGTGATCCAGCCCTCGAGATCAACCTGCGCCCAGTTGCGCTGTTTTATACGCAGCCAGTGCGGATGCTGCTCATGCCAGCGGCTTTGCCAGTGTCCGGCCTCGCTGTCACGTAATCCGGGCACCAGCATGCGGGTGAATTCAGGGGACGAATTCATTGCGGGAAAGCCATCAGCACGGTGGCAATCGCCAGCAAATCAGCACTGCCGCCGGGGCTGAGATTGCGGGCGATCAGGGCGCGGTCCATCTGCTGCAAATCCTCTGTCTTCCAGCCCGTTATCAGCAACCGGCGGGCGTAGTCCTGCACGAAATGTAATCCGTCCAGCCCGCCGCGTGCTACCAGATTGGTATCGGGGTTATAGGCCATCAGGCGCAGCAAAGCATTAAGACTGCGGCGCCCGGAATGGCTTTCCTGATACCAGTACGGAAAAACGTGACGGCGTAAAGTGAGGAACCCGCTCTGCACTTCGCCACGGGCACCGGTCATGCCGTGCGCCATAAACAGCCGTTCACCGGCAGTCACCGGCTGGCGGCAGCTTTGCAATTCACGTTCAACCAGCCCTTGCGTCATGGCGGCCACTTCAGCGCATAAGCGGTGGCGGGTCAGTGGCTGGCTTTGGCCGGTCAGCCTGCCTGCGGCGGTGCACAATAATCCCAGTGAAAAGATGCCGCCTTTATGCGTATTAACGCCTTGTGTGGCACCGAACATCGCCTGTTCGCAGGCTATTCCGGTCGGGCGGATGCGCGTCAGCATCGCCTGCGCCGGTTGCAGGAAATCCTGCTGACCAAGGGCGAAAAACTGATGCAGCCAGGGCGTGATGGCGTCAATGCTGCGCAGAAACAGAGGTAAATCCATGTCGCGGTGCGAGCCGTTATTGGCGCTGTCGACCAGTCCCGGTTTGGGCGTCAGCCACACTTCACGGCGCAACGCCTCTGCCGCCAGCGTAGCGATGTCCGTGCAGGCGGGGTGTTCAGCGCGTGCGGTGCCAGCCATCAATCAGTGCCTCCACTTTAGCGATAACGTCCACGAGCGGGTGCTGACGTGAACGGGCGCAGGCATGCGCAGGACCGTCGCAAATCAGGCAGCGGCGGCTGGCATTGTCCAGCGAACGGCGGCCAACAACACCCGCCTGCGGGCAGATCACATCGAAATCCCATAAACGCCCGAGGGCATGCGATTGTTCCAGTTCAACCGTGGCCGCTTTCACTTCCGGCGCAGGATGTGCCACGCACCAGAATGCTTCGGCGCCGGTCGGCAGCCAGAAAACCTGATGTTTCAGCACCGGCCAGCCGTGTTGCAGCAGCATAACTTCGGCACGTTGCAACGCCTCGCGCATCACCTGACGCCAGGCCACGGAGTCTTTCACCGGCCCCGGCGTCACCAGCGTGAGTGAAATCAGCGGTTGTGAGAATTGAGTCAGCCAGTCGGTTTGCCGTTTGGCACGCAGTTCCTTTGCTGCCAGCAAATCCTCCAGGCTGACGCCTGCATCCGCAGGCGTCATGATGGTCATTATGCGTCCTCTTTTACCTGATGAACCACGTCGATCACGCTGCCGTCGCGATAGCGGATAACGCCCACCACACGGTCAGTGAATTCAATCGGTTTCGGCTCGCCGGTCAGGGAAATCGCCCGCTGATACAACGCTTCGATATCCATGATTTTCATGCCAGCCTCTTCCAGCCGCTGACGGATTTCAGGACGTGCCGGATTGACGGCGATGCCGTGGTCAGTCACCAGCACATCGATGCTTTCCCCCGGTGTGACGCGGGTGGTGACGCGACGTACGACTGTCGGAATTCGGCTGCGCAGTAAAGGCGCGACGACAATGGTCAGATTGGCCGCACTGGCGACATCGCAATGACCGCCGGACGCGCCACGCATAACGCCGTCGGAACCCGTGATCACGTTAACGTTAAAGCCGGTGTCAATTTCCAGCGCACTCAGAATGACAATATCCAGTTGATCGCAGCTCGCGGCTTTGGCTCCCGGATTGGCATAAACGTTGGTAGAAATCTCGATATGCTGCGGGTTACGGCTAAGTGACGCCGCAGCCTGACCGTCGAAACATTGCGTATCCAGCAACGTTTCAATCAGGCCTTTTTCATGTAAATCCACCAGACTGCCGGTGATGCCCCCGAGGGCAAAACGGGCGGTGATCTGGTTGCGTTCCATTTTCTCTTCCATGAAACGGGTGCAGGCCGTAGCCGCTGCGCCGGAACCGGTTTGCATTGAAAAGCCCGGCTTGAAATAGCCGGAGTATTCGATGACTTCAGCCGCCGTGCGGGCGATCATCAGTTCGCGCGGATTACTGGTCACCCGCGCTGCGCCGACGCTGATTTTTGCCGGATCGCCGACCTGATCGACTTTAACGATGTAATCCACCTGATCCTGCACCAGGCTGGCGGGCATATTAGGGAAGGGCACCAGTTCTTCGGTCAGCAGCACCACGGTTCTGGCGAACTGTGCATCCACCATCGCGTAGCCCAGCGAACCGCAGCAGGATTTACCGTGCGTGCCGTTGGCATTGCCGAATTCATCGCTGCATGGCACGCCGAGAAACGCGACATCAATCTTCAGCTCGCCGTCCTGCAATAATTTAACCCGACCGCCGTGTGAGTGGATTTGTACCGGTTCTTCCATCAGCCCGTGAGAAATGGCATCGGCCAGTTTGCCACGCATCCCGGAGGTATAAATACGGGTGATGACGCCGTTGCGGATAGGTTCGATCAGCGCATCGTTGCAGGTCATCAGCGAACTGGACGCCAGCGTGAGGTTTTTAAAACCGAGCTTCGCCAGTGTGGCGACGACGTTATTAATGACCTGATCACCTTCACGGAAAGCATGGTGGAAGGAAATGGTCATGCCGTCTTTCAGGCCGCTGCGGGCGATCGCCTGTTCCAGTGAATCGCAAAGTTTACGGTGCAGGCGGGCATCGGGATCGGAAAGATACGGCGTATTGCGGTGCGCGCCGTCAAAGGCAGTCAGATGCCTGAGCTGCGGATAAAGACTGTGCAAAGTTTCAGTTAAATGACTCATTATCTTGATATTCCTGTGCAAAATTGAGGGCTAGCGACGGATGCCGGATGCACTGGCGCGTTCCAGTACCACCTGCGCATGGTTAATGATCGGGCCATCGATCATCTTGCCGTTGAGCGAAATTACGCCCAGACCCTTGCGCTCGCCTTCCTCTGCGGCGGCAATCACGCGGTGCGCATAGTCGACATCTTCCTGCGTCGGTGCGTAAGCGTTATGCAGCAGCTCAATCTGTCGCGGGTTGATCAGGGATTTGCCGTTAAAGCCCATCTTGCGGATCAGTTCCACTTCACGCAGGAAACCGGCCTCATCGTTGATGTCGGAATACACCACATCGAAGGCGTCAATTCCGGCGGCGCGTGCCGCGTGCAGCACGGCGCAACGGGCATAAAACAGTTCGGTACCGTCGCCGCGCTCGGTTTGCATGTCCATCACATAATCGAAAGCCGCCAGCGCGATGCCGATAAGACGCGGCGAGCAGCGGGCGATCGCCACGGCGTTAATCACACCAATGGCCGATTCGATGGCCGCCATAATTTTGGTGGAGCCAACTTCGCGACCGCAGTCTTTCTCGATGCGTTCGATATGCGCTTCCAGCTCAAAAATATCTTCCGGCGTATCGGTTTTGGGTAAGCGCACCACATCCACGCCCGCCCGCACCACGGCCTCGAGATCTTTAAGGCCAAAGGGGGTGCTGAGCTGATTGATGCGCACCACGGTTTCAATATCGCGATACATCGGGTGTTGCAGGGCATGAAATACCAGAATGCGCGCGGTATCTTTTTCGCGCAGCGAAACGGCATCTTCCAGATCAAACATGATGGAGTCAGGGCGATAGATAAATGCCGTGGATAACATGGCGGCGCTGGACCCCGGCAGGAACAGCATACTGCGGCGGAGTTTTTTCATCGTAATGTCTCCCAGTTAATCTCTTCAGCCTGTGCCGCACGCAGTACTGCACTTTGTACCCGGGCGCGGATCACACAATCCAGCGCACCTTTGTCTTCGATAATCACCAAACCCGCGATGACGCCGAGTGCACTCAGCGTGTCATTCACTACACTGCGGATCTGGTCGCCAAATTGTTTGGCGACCTCGCTGCTGATCACCACATTCAGCTCACTGGCCGGGGCGATTTTTACCAGTAAATCGCTGGATTCAACCGTGCCTGCCAGCGCCTCCTTCACAATTTTCATCAATATTTCCTGCTGTTAACAAAGTGAGGGTGAAATAATAAGAACATCGTCATGCGCCGGTTCTGCGGGCGCAGTGGCGGAATAGTGTTGTTCAAGGTGTACATAAGTGCTGAGCGGAACAATGTCCCGGATGCGCGGTAACTGATGCGCCCGGAGCAGCGCACGCACTTCTGAGGCCGAAATGGCCCGGCCGCTGGCGTGACGTTTGCGCGGCAACTCAATCACCTTCAGCGGTGGCGACGTCAGGCGTGCGGGCGCTTCCAGCCAGTCATGCATGTCGCAGTTGTACTGATGGGTCACCGGACAGAAAGGCTCACTGCCGACAAAACGGTGGGTAATGCCTAACGCCGGTGCGATGTACTGACGAAAAATCAGCAAATCCATCACGCTCCACGCCTGATTCACCAGCCCGGCGTCCTTGAGAAAATAGCCGGGAAAAGTTGCGCGGGAGATCAGGTATTCAGAACCGGCATGCACCGTCACGTTGGGCAGGTCCGCGACACCCAGACGGACCATTTCAAGACGTTCTTTAAACGGGAAATACGACACATCTTCGCTCACCACAAACACATGCAACCAGTCGCAGGTTGCCGCTGCCTGTTCTGCCAGAAAGCGATGCCCGAGGGTGAACGGGTTGGCATTCATTACCACGGCACCGATGCGCTGGCCGCTGTGATGATGGCGTTGCAACCCGCGGCAATAATGGCTGATGCCCACCGGCGTGTTTTCCATCAGCACGGCAACGTCATCCCATTGCACCAGCGGGTAAAATCCGCAGCCGCGAAAGCGCTGCAGATTCGATGGCCGCGTATAGAGAAATAAATGGAATTTGCCGCCGGACACCGCCAGATTTTCCACTTCACCCAGCAATCTGGCGCTGAGATTTTCCCCGCGCCAGTCGGCGGCCACGGCGACGCATTTGATAGTGTTGCTGACCAGACCGGCACAGCCGACCAGCCGGCGGCCGGAGCAGGCCACCACGAACTGCTCAATGTCGTCATCCATGCCTAACTGGCTTTGCTGCAACAGGGTGCGGATATCCTCCAGCATGCCTTCCGGCGGCTGGCTGACACTGATGACATGAAAGTCCGGTTGGTCACGGCTGAACATAATGCGTTCCTGATGTCGGCTGTAAGTCAAAGCGATGTTTAAAACGCCGGGCTGAATGCCCGGCCAGTTCGGTCAGTGTTAACCGGTTAGTGGGCTGCCTGGGCATGACTCACCTGACGGCTGGCGGCAACCTTCGTGTCTGCTGCGACAATCATATTGCTGAGATGACCAATCTTTTCGATTTCTACTTCGATACGGTCGCCGGGTTTCATAAACAGCGGCGGTACGCGCTTTTTACCCACGCCGCCCGGTGAGCCGGTAATGATCACGTCACCGGCACTCAGCGAGGTAAAGGTGCTGATGTACTCAATCAGTTCGGCGACTTTGTGGATCATGCTGCGGGTGTTGTCGTCCTGCACCATGTGGCCGTTCAGCCAGGTGCGGATCGCCAGGGTGTGCGGGTCGGGGATTTCATCGGCGGTGGTCATCCACGGTCCGAACGCACCGGTTTGCGGCCAGTTTTTACCGGCGGTAAACCAGGTGTGCTGCCAGTCACGGGCGGAGCCGTCCATATAACAGCTATATCCTGCGACATGAGTAAGTGCATCTTCGCGGGAGATATTTTCCCCCGCAGAACCGATAATCACCGCCAGTTCACCTTCGTAATCGAACTCGACAGAAAGGCTCGGTTTGATAACGGGAGAGGCATGGCCGGTTTGGGAATCGGCGAAGCGGACGAACAGCGTCGGGGCCGGATTATGCTGATCAAACTCTTTACGCTTTTCGGCGTAATTCATGCCGACACAGAGAATTTTTTCCGGATTCTGGATCACCGGCAGAAAAGTCAGGTCGTCGAAATCCACATCAGCGGGCAGGGCAGCCAGCGCCTGGGCCTGTGCCAGTGCATTGCCTGCCAGCAGGGCTTTGAGGTCGGGATAACGTTGCCCGAGATGACGGCCGAGGTCGATCATGCCGCGCTCTGTCGCGATGCCGTAGGACTTGCGTCCCTGATAGAGATAACTTGCCAGTTTCATAAAAATGTCCTGAATTAAAAAAGGGTTAGCCCGGCGTCAGACAAGGAAGTTGCCAAGCACCAGCAGGGAGACTGAAACATTGATGGCGCCGCCAATGCGCGTGGCAATTTGGGCAAACGGCATCAGTTGCATGCGGTTACCCGCTGTCAGAATGGCGACGTCACCGGTACCGCCCTGACCGCTCTGGCAGCACGAAACAATGGCCACATCAATCGGGTGCATGCCAATTTTCTTGCCGACGAAGAAGCCGGTGGCGACCAGCGCCGCAACGGTGCTGACAATGACCAGGAGATTAGAAATGGTGAATGCGGCGACCAGTTCATTCCACGGTGTGATGGCCACGCCGACGGCGAACAAAATCGGGTAGGTGACGGAAGTCTGGAAGAATTTGTACACCACCTGAGAGCCTTCCAGCAGGCGGGGTGAAACGCCGTGCGCCAGTTTCAGGCCAACGGCCGCAAACAGCATGCCGACCGGTGCAGGAAGACCAATCAGTTTGTGTAACAGCATGCCCACCATATACAGCAGAACGGCCAGCAGGGCGCCTGCCGCGATGGTGGTGACATCCGTTTTACCACCGGTGCCGCTCAGCTTGCTGCTGTCAGCGGTGGCATTTTTGGAGGACGGCATCAGCTGGCCTTCGCCGGTCAGATGCGGATAGCGTTTACCCAACTGGTTGAGCGAGCCGGAAATGACGATAGCGGTCAGACCCCCCAGCATCACGATAGGCAGAATGCGACCCAGCGCTACGCCCTGATCCATATGCAGGATGGCTGCATAACCGATGGAAAGTGGAATCGCTCCTTCACCGACGCCACCGGCCATAATCGGCAGGATCAGGAAGAAGAAAATCTGGAAAGGTTCCATGCCCAGCGACAGACCCACGCCCATCCCGACCAGCATGCCGACCACTTCGCCACACAGCATCGGGAAGAAAATACGCATGAAACCCTGGATCAGCACTTTGCGATCCATGCTCATGATGCTGCCCACGATGATGCAACAAATGTAGAGATACAGAATGTTGGTGCTTTTATAGAACTTGGTGGTGGATTCCACCACGACATCCGGCAGCAGGCCGTAATAGACCAGCGCGGAAGGAATGAACGTGGCGCAAATCGCTGCCGCGCCCATCTTGCCGATGAAAGGAAGACGTTTGCCGAATTCGCCGCAGGCGAATCCAAAGAACGCCAGCGTGGCGACCATGACCACGATGTCGCTCGGCAGTTTGCCGTCGAGACAATCTATTGCGATAAGCAACCCCGCCATGGCAAACAGCGGCAACGGAATAATGCCGATTTTCCAGGTGTCGAGAATGTGCCACCATTTTTCTTTTAATGAGAGCTGTTTTGCGGAAGAAACTCCCGCGGGAACAGAATAAGTGTCGTCGGTTGTACTCATGATGAATCCCCTGTGTCAATTTGTGCAGGGAGTGTAAGAGAAATAATAACCGGTAATATGTGAAGTGCCGCAAATTAGACAGGGTGTTTTAAAGGAGCGAAAGGTTTTTATGGTTTTAATTAATTTAAAAACGCGTGATGCGTTTATTTTCTCGTGGTTTTTATGGTGTTATTTGTAATTATAATATTACTGTTAATTTATCGTGAAATAGCTGTTGTGAATTATGTGTTGTGCCGTCAGAGGCTTGCAGTGCCTGAAGGTGTTCTGCGGCATGCCTCGCAACTTTGATCCTTCATTCTGACGGAAATACCGGAGAATGATAATCTTCACGTACTGTTTGTTAATATCACGGTCTGGCGATAGGTTCTCCGATGCGGTTCCGTCCTTCTTTTCAGATAAAGCTTTTTGTTTATCTTGTTCTGTTATTTATGGCGCTTTTTTCGCTGACAGGTGTTTATTACTATCACGATATAGAACGTCAGTTATATGAAGATATGGGTATTCGTGCAAAAGTTCAGGCAGAGGAAATTGCACTTATTCCCTCATTAATTACCGCAGTTGAAAATAAGGACATTTCAGCAATTAACAGTTTAATGAGGAATATTTCTGCTCACAGCGATGCCAGTTATATGGTGATCGGCGATGGTAAAGCGATACATCTGTTTCATTCGATTTATGCTGACCGCGTCGGAAAAACGCTGGTCGGAGGGGACAACGAAGAAGTGCTGGCGGGTAAAAGCACCACCACCATCCGGCTGGGCGGGATCGGGCTGTCGCTGCGCAGTAAAGCACCGATCGTGAACGCGCAAGGCAAGGTGATGGGTATCGTTTCTGTCGGCTATCTCACCAGCCACATCAACAGTCTGACCGTTGAAAAAGCCATCCGCATTTTACTGGCGGCCGCCACCTTGCTGCTGGCGTTGTTTACCTTTTCATGGTTTTTTTCACGTTCGATTAAACGACAGATGTTTGCGCTGGAGCCCCGGGAAATCGGCCTGCTGGTGCGTCAGCAAAAGGCGCTGATGGAGTCGATTTACGAAGGGGTGATCGCCATTGATGCGCACTCCCGCGTGGCGGTCATCAACCAGGCGGCCAAAAAGCTGCTCAACCTTGACGTGCCGTCCCGTGAACTGCGTGGTCAGCCGCTCAGGCAGGTGATTGCGCCGGTCAGTTTCTTTGACCCGCAGGTCATGCTGGAAAAAGACATTCACGACGAAATCTGCCTGTTCAATAACCTGACCGTGATTGCCAGTCGGGTGCGGATCATGCTGGAAGACCAGCTTCAGGGCTGGGTGATCACTTTTCGGGATTGCAGCGATATCGACCGGCTCAGCATCCAGCTAAGTCAGGTGCAGCGCTATGCCGATAACCTGCGGGTGATGCGGCATGAACAGCTCAACTGGACGGCAACGCTCGCTGGCCTGCTGCATATGGGACGCTACGACGAGGCGATTCGTTATATCGAGGCCCAGTCTGAAAGTGCGCAGGAATTGCTGGATTTCGTTTCAGAGCGGTTCTGCTCGCCAAGGTTGTGCGGTTTATTACTCGGAAAATATGCCCGTGCCCGGGAAAAAGGTGTTGAGCTCACATTCGATCCTGCCTGTGAATTAACGTATCTGCCTGCTGCGCTCAGTGAAACTGAACTGATGTCGATCATCGGCAACCTGCTGGATAACGCCATCGAAGCCACGTTACTGCGCGGCAGTGATGCCGGGCCGGTTGAAGTGTATGTCGTTTCCGGCACGGATGAGCTGGTGATTGAAGTCGCTGACCACGGCATCGGGATTGCGCAGGAGCGGCGCGAACAGATTTTTGCGCTGGGGGTGACATCCAAAACGCAAGGCGATCACGGGCTGGGACTGCATCTGGTTGCCAGCTATGTCAGCCATGCGGGCGGAACCATTGAAGTGTCCGATAATCCGCCGAGCGGCGCTGTTTTCTCGGTCTTTATTCCGGTGTGCTGCCCTGAAGAAAAAGGTGGCTTTATGCCGGTAATCCCCGACCAGAAGAACTGGAAGAGAGCAAATGATGCAAGCTGAAATGATTGACGTAATGATTGTTGAAGATGAAAACCAGCTGGCACAACTGTATGCCGAACTGATTGATAATCACCGCTGGTTGCGACTGGTGGGTGTCGCATCCACGCTGCATGAAGCGAAAGTGCTTATCGAAGAAAAGCGGCCGCAACTGCTGTTGCTGGATAACTATTTGCCTGACGGTCAGGGGATTTCACTGATTGAGGATGACCTGCTGAAGAGAACACCCTGTTCGGTGATTTTTATCACCGCCGCCAGCGACATGAATACCTGCAGTCAGGCGATCCGCTGTGGTGCTTTTGATTACATCCTCAAACCGGTGTCGTGGAACAGGCTGCAACAATCGCTGGATCGCTTTATCCAGTTCAGCCAGACACAGCGGACCTGGAAAGTGGTGGATCAGCAAAACGTAGACAGCCTTTATCAGCTCCAGGCGAAGGATTTCACGCCGAAAGCGGGTAATAAAGGCATCGAGGAAAACACGCTGAATCTGGTGGAAGGCATCTTTATGCAGGATGCCGGACGCTGCTATTCAGTGGATGAAGTCGTCAGCGAAACGGGGTTGAGTAAAACCACTGCCCGCCGCTATCTCGAACACTGTGTGCAGAAAGGCGATTTGAAAGTCGACATGCTCTACGGGAAAATCGGCCATCCCCGCCGGATGTACCGGCGGGCATAACCGCAGTAAGTCATGCTGTCCTTTTGGCCTTCGGGTATTTCCACAACCAGCGGCCGCTGGCCATACGCCAGTAGAAAAACAGGCCGCGCACGATCCAGTCGAGGAACATTCCCAGCCAGATGCCGACTACGCCGAAACCCAGGACGATCCCGAGGAAATAGCCCACCACAATACGGCAGCCCCACATCCCGAGCATAGAAACGTACATGGTAAAGCGGGCATCACGCGCTCCTTTCAGGCCCGCAGGCAATACCCACGAGGCAGCCCAGAAAGGCATAAAGGCGGCGTTCAGCCAGATAAGGATTTTGACGACGTCGATAACATCCTGTTCGTTGGTGTAAAACCGTGCCAGCAAACCGGCAAATGGCATTGAAAGGAAGGCCAGAACACACAGTCCGAAGGTGGAAAGCCAGAAAATATGGCGCAACTGGCGCTCAGATTGGGCAATTTGCCCTTTGCCCAGACGTGTTCCCACGATAATGGTCGAGGCAGAACCCAGCGCGTTGCCCGGCAGGTTGATCAGCGCCGCAATCGAGAAGGCGATAAAGTTACCGGCAATCACATTGGTGCCCATGCCTGCGACAAAAACCTGCGTCAGTAATTTACCGCCGTTAAACAATACCGATTCGATACTGGCCGGAATACCAATGCCTAAGACTTCGCGCAGAATGTTGGTATTGAGCGGCAGAAAATAGCTTTTCAGCGAGATTTTCAGGGACGGATTGAAACCAATCATCAGCACGAAAATGACGGCCACCGCGCCGATATAACGTGAAATGGTCAGCCCCAGTCCGGCACCGATAAAGCCCAGACCGTGCCAGCCGAAACAACCATAGATCAGCACACTGCTGATCACCAGATTGAGGATGTTCATCCCGCCGTTAAGTAACATCGGTATTTTGGTGTTACCCGCACCACGCAAAGCACCGGAACCGATCAGGGCAATGGCTGCCGCCGGATAGCTCCAGCTGCTCATTTGCAGGTAAGACAGCGCCAGTTCTTTTACCTCCGGCTCGGCATTGCCGGCGATCATGTCGACAATTACATGTCCGGAAAATTGCAGAAGTATCGCCAGCAGTACGGCAAAAACGGTCATGATCGCTAGTGACTGACGTGCTGCCGCACGGGCGCGCTCGTGGTCGAGTTTACCGAGGCTGAACGCCACGACGACGGTGGTACCAAGATCGACAGCGGCGAAGAATGAAATCACCACCATATTGAAACTGTCGGCCAGACCCACGCCTGCCATTGCTTCCTTGCCCAGCCAGCTGACCAGAAAAGTACTCAGTACGCCCATCAGCAGTACGCAGGCATTTTCGAAGAAAATAGGGACAGCGAGGGGCGTTATTTCGCGCCAGAACAACGTACGGTAAGAACGCCGTTTCGGATACCAGGGCGTGCGCTCGATGGCTTTGCGCAAAGAGACGATGACGTTTTGCAAGAGAATTCCAGTGTGGAAGAAAGTAGAACAGCGTTTTAATTTATGATGGTAAAAGACTCTGCATTATGCAAAGTCTTTTTTAGGAAATCCTTAATTCCCCGCCATATTTCGTGCCGCAGATGGGGGGGCTGCGGTTAATAACCCGAATCACTGACTTAATGTCAGCTCACCGGGATTATCAAACTTGCCGCCTGCCTGCAACACGAACTCTTTTAGGGGAATCAGAGTGGTTATCAGCGGAAAGGGGGTTCGTTAAAGGTACGCAATTTGCGTGAATGCAGATGATCGCCCTCAGCGCGCAACAGGTCGATGGCACAGATACCAATTTGCAGATGTTCTGAGATGGCGCCTTCGTAGAATTTGTTTGCCTGACCCGGCAGTTTGATTTCACCGTGCAACGGCTTATCCGATACGCACAGCAGCGTGCCGTAAGGCACCCGGAAGCGGTATCCCTGCGCGGCGATGGTTGCACTTTCCATATCGACGGCGACGGCGCGGCTGAGATTAAAACGCAATGCCGAGGCGGAATAACGCAATTCCCAGTTACGGTCATCGGTAGTCACCACCGTGCCGGTACGCAGGCGTTGCTTGACCAGCTCACCCGGCATGCCGCTCATCATTTTGGTCGCGTCATACAAGGCACGTTGCACTTCAGCAATGCTTGGGATCGGGATATCCGGCGGCAGTACGGCATCCAGTACATGGTCGTCACGTAAATAAGCGTGCGCCAGAACGTAATCACCGATCGACTGTGTTTCACGTAATCCGCCGCAGTGACCAATCATCAGCCAGACATGGGGACGCAGCACCGCCAGATGGTCACAAATGGTTTTGGCGTTGGCAGGGCCGACGCCGATGTTCACCAGTGTAATCCCCGCACCGTCGCGGGCAATCAGATGATAGGCGGGCATCTGGTGTTTTTTCCAGGCCAGATCAGACACTGCCTGCTCAGGGTTTTGCGTTTCTGCCGTGATAAATACACTGCCCGCGCAGGCCAGTGCTTCATACGGGCTTTCCGGATCGGCAATTTGCGCACACGCCCAGCTGACAAACTCATCGACGTATCGGGTGTAGTTGGTGAATAGCACAT
Organism: Rahnella aceris; assembly: GCF_011684115.1. Lineage (NCBI taxonomy): Bacteria > Pseudomonadati > Pseudomonadota > Gammaproteobacteria > Enterobacterales > Yersiniaceae > Rahnella > Rahnella aceris. Next base: position 764,875 of record NZ_JAADJV010000001.1, read on the forward strand.
ATGGCTGAAAATGTTCGGTGAGCGTGCCGGTGTAATGGCGCAGGCGTGCCAGCGAGAAATCAGCGCGCAGCGCATTGAAATGCGACAGCGGGAAAGTGTCACCGGGATAATGCAGGCCGTCTGCGGTTTCATCGCCTATCTGCGACAGTTCTGTGGTCGGGAAATGCTTCGCCAGCCCGGCGCTCATCGACCGGTCAAGCGTCAGATCCGAGCCGTCAATCACATACGAATAAGGGATCTCCTGCTGTGACGGCACCACTTCAATCACCGCATCATATTCCTCTTCCAGCAGGGAAAGCTGTTCCAGCAGATAATCACGGAACAGCTCAGGATGCGTGATGGTGTTGGCATAACGGCCCGGATGCGAAAAACGGCCATAAGCGCGGGTCGGGTTTTTGGCTGGCGTCACGCCATCCCAGCTGACCCGCAGTTCCGGATAAACAAACAGCCCGGCAGCACGCGCTGTGATATCAGGCAACGTACCCTGAACGATGAAATCTTTAATCGCATCCCGCAGGGCGGCCACAGAGTCGTTGTACATCTTTTCGAGCTTCTCAATCGCCTGTGAGGGGGTGAGGGACTTGTTATCCATACGCTTTTCCTTTGGGCTTCGTTTATCGTCATTCATTCTAAATATGGCTTGTCTGCACGGTGTCGCCAATGTTTTATTAGGGTACAAGAGCCGGATGGTGCTTTTATGAACGAACAGGGGGAAGTGAATGATTCGGGTATGGGGCAGAAAAACGTCGTCAAATGTGCAGGCGCTGATGTGGTGTATCGGGGAATTAGGGCTGGAGTATGAGCGGTTTGACATCGGCCATAAATACGGGGGGAATGACACCCCGGAATTTCTGGCGATGAACCCCAATGGCACGGTTCCTGTGATCCGCGATGGTGAAGGCCAGCCGCTGTGGGAAACCGGCGCCATCCTGCGTTATCTGGCAGGAAAATACGGTGCTGATGAATTCTGGCCGCAGGATCCTGAACGGCGAGCCGAAACCGATAAATGGACGGAATGGGCAAAAATCAGCGTAGCGATGAATTTCACTGCGCCGGTGTTCTGGATGGTGGTGAGAACGGCGGCTAAAGATCAGGATCATCAGGCATTAGAAAAATCATTGCAGAATCTGAACAAGAAGCTGGCGATTGCCGAAGCGCAGATTGCCCGGCATGGCTACCTTGCCGGAAGCGCATTCACACTGGCCGATATTCAGTTTGGACACAGTTTGTATCGCTATTTCGATATTGCCATTGAACGGCCGTCCTTCCCGGCTATTGAACAATATTATGAAAAACTCACACAGCGTCCGGCATTTGCGGAACATGTGATGATCTCTTACGAGGAACTGCGGGTGGTATAAATCTGTTTCAGGTGCAAAAAAGCCCGCTTAATATTTTTAAGCGGGCTTTTCTACATGGCCTGCGGTTCAGCGCGGTGCAGGTGTCTTCATAAACATCGCCGTCAGGGCAGAAAGCAAACAGCCAGCCATCAGATAAATGGCGACGGAATGCCATTCACCGCCGGAGAAATTCAGCAATGCGGCGGCAATAAACGGTGTAAATCCGCCGCCCACGACGCTGGCGACCTGATAACCGACACCCGCACCGCTGTAGCGGTAACCTGCACCAAACATTTCCGTGAACATCGGTTGCTGGACGCAGACCACCATATCGTGAGCGATATTTGCCAGCAGCAGCGAGAAGATCACCACCCCGGCAATGGAGCGGGCTTCCAGCGCCATAAAGAACGGGAAGGCGCTCATCGCGCCGACGAGTGCGCCGGTAATGTAAATGCGGCGACGGCCGAAACGGTCTGCCAGCCAGGCGAATAACGGGATCGTCAGGCAACTGATACCGCCGACCAGCAGCCCGATATTCAGAAACAGCTCACGCGACATCCCCAGATTATGCGTCGAGTAGTTAAGGGCGAACGCCGTGACAATGTACATCGTCAGCAGTTCGCACAGGCGCAGGAGGATGATTTTCAAAAATGCGCCGGGATGGCGCAACAGCGCTTCAAATACCGGTAGCCGCTTTTTTGCTGCTTTGGGGAGCTTTTCCTGAGCACGTTCGAACTCGACCGACTCTTCCATGCCATTGCGCACCCATAGCGCGCCCAGCACCAGCACCACACTGAACAAAAATGGCAAACGCCAGCCCCAGCTGAGGAACTGCGCATCAGTGGTCAGGCTGCTGATCAGTGACACCAGTCCGGTCGCCAGCAACAGGCCGACGCCGTATCCCATCTGTATCCCGCTGCTGTAGAACGCCTTTTTACCGGAAGGTGCACTTTCCACCGCCAGCAGTGCCGCGCCACCCCATTCGCCGCCCACGGCAAATCCCTGAATGGCGCGCAAGGTGACCAGCAGCGCCGGAGCCCACCAGCCAATCGTCGCGAAAGAGGGAAGAATACCGATGCACGCGGTGGCAATGCCCATGATCCAGACGGTCATCATCAGCATCCGCTTACGACCCAGGCGATCGCCGAAATGTCCGAAGACAATGCCGCCGAGCGGGCGGAAGAGAAAGCCGACGCCGAAAGTAGCAAATGCGGCGAGTGTGCCCATTGCCGGGTCGATTTGCGGAAAAAATTCGCTGTTAAACACTAATGCTGCGGTGATGCCGTAGAGCAAAAAATCAAACCAGTCTACGACTGCGCCGACGAAGCTGCCCCAGGCAGCCCGGCGGGCACGGTGATATGAAGGTATCTCCTCATCGGGGTGGGGGGCGGTGAGCATGGAGTCCATAATTGTCCTGTCTGTTCGTCAGATTTCTAAAATTTTTCGTTATTAAAATCGGTTAAAGGCCGTTTACCTGGCTGGAACGCAGCAAAATAAAAACCGCTACTGAGACTACAGCGTCAAACGTCAGGTTAAAAACGCTTTTGCAAAGCGGGAGGGCAATTTAATGCAGGGAATGTGCCGGGCGGGGTGTTAAAAAGGATTTCGCTTTCAGAACGGGCTGGCATGGCGGGCTTCGATCCGTTCTCCGCTGACGGGATGAAAAAAATGCAGTTCACTGGCGTGCAGCATCAGTCGCGGAGTCTGTTCCGTGCCCGGCAGCAGGCGTCCGCCATACAAATCACAGCCCAAAATCGGGTGGCCCAGATACTGACAGTGAATGCGAAGCTGATGAGTGCGCCCGGTTTGCGGAGTCAGCAGTACCCGCGTCAGTGGCAGTAATTCGCCGTTTTCCTGCTCACGATAAAAGCGCTCAACCACCTGATAGCCGGAGCGGGCGGGCTTGCCGTGGACGGCGCAAATTGACATCAGGGGAAACAGTGCAGGGTCTTTGGCGATCGGCGCGTCTGTCACTCCCTCGTTATGTTGCAGATGCCCGCAAAGCAATGCGCTGTACACTTTGGTCACCGTGCGCTGGCTGAATTGATGGCAGAGGGCGGCATTGATAGCCTTATTACGCGCAATCACCATCAGCCCGGACGTGCCGAAATCCAGACGGTGAACCAGCGTACAGCCGGGAAATATCTTTACCAGCCGGTGATGTACGGAATCCAGATTTTGCGGATTTTTCCCCGAGAGGCTGAGCAGTCCGGTGGGTTTATTGATAAGCACCAGATGCTCGTCCTGATACAGCGTCTCGATCTGGCCATGGCACGGCGGGGCAATAAAAGTATCGATAATCGCAGACATCAGGATACCCGGATGAAGAGTGGGAGCGGATGATAACGAATTTTAAACCGGCTGGCGAATCGGTAAGGTTCGCCTGGGTGAGACAGGTTGCTGATGTTGTCTGTGTGGCTAATTTTAGTCTGCAATTCTCTGGTCAATAAACGAGATAATTCAAGTATCCAGATGGGGTTGCATCAGTTTCTCAAACCATGCATGAAAAACAGCCAGTCTCCGGGATCGCTGGCGGCGATGCGGATAGATCAGTGATACCGGCATAGACGCTGCCCGGTAATCTGGCAGGACCTCAGTCAGTTCCCCTGAATCCAGAAGATGCTGAACATCGAAGCGGGGGATTTGGATCAGCCCAAGGCCTGCAAGGCAGCAGGCGATATAACTTTCTGCATTGTTAACCCCAACCTGGTGGGGGACGCTGACACTGTGTATATGTCCGTCCTTTGACTGATACTGCCAGGGTAACTCTTTACCCGTTCTTGATGAAATATAACCGATGGCCAGATGCTCCCCGACGAGATCGTCCGGCTGGGAGGGCAGGCCATGTTCGCTCAGATATGCAGGGCTGGCGCAGTTGATCAGGGTTATGTGACCCAGGGAGCGTACGACTAAACTGCTGTCATGCAATACGCCCACACGGATAGCGCAATCCACGCCGTCCTGTACCAAATCGATAGCCCTGTCCGATGACCCCAGAACCAGCTGTAAATGGGGGTGGCACCGCAATAACTCTGGCAGGGCCGGGGCAATCAGGCGACGGGCAATGCGGCTGGGGACATCGATGGTCAGCTTCCCTGAGGCCTGGCGCTGGCTGAGCTGAAATGACTGGTCGATATCCTCTACTTCTGCCAGTAAAGGGCGCACCCGTTCGAGCAATTGCTCGCCGTCGGTAGTCAGCCGCACTGTGCGGGTGGTGCGGTGCAACAGCCTCACGCCCAGTTGCGATTCTAATTGCTGGATGGCGGCAGAAACGGAGGCTCGCGGCACAGAGAGTGCGCTGGCGGCCCGAACAAAGCTTCCCATTTCTGCGACCTGCGTGAATACGCGATATTGGTTGAACCTGTCCATCTTTAATATCTCGTTGTTATACCTGACAAAGGAAATTCGCTATTGCTCTTTGTCTGCGGCAGGGACGGGGATATTCCAGGGCCTTCAGCATATCACCCATCCTTTTTACAGTCCGATATTCAGATGTCATCGGTTATTTGGTGGTATAGCCGCCGTTGATCAGAATAGTCTGGCCGGTGATCCACCAGCCATCGCTCACCAGATGGCGAATGAAAGGCACCACGTCTTCAATATCGGTCAGGCCTGTTTTGCTGAAAGGAGAGAGTGCTGCTGCAGTTTTATGATATGCCACCGCGTCAGCGCCTTCAGCAGGATAAAAGAAAGGGGTATCCATCGGACCTGGTCCTACCGCCGTGACCGAAATACCGCGCGCGCCAAACTCTTTGGACGCTGCCCGTGTGTAATGCTCCACCGGGGCTTTCGTGCCTGCATACGCGGCGTAAAACGGGGTAAAGGCACCCAGAAGTGAGGTGACTACCGTGCAGATTTTACCGTTGTCGTTGAGATTTTTACCGGCTTCTTTGAGGAAAAAGAAAGCCGTTTTCGAGTTAACGGATGTCATCTCGTCGTATTCAGTTTCGCTTATTTCCGCCATGGGTTTTTTGAGGACTTTGCCCACGGTGTTGATAGCGATATCCGGCTTGCCAACGGCGGCGATGGTGTCAGCAAAGAGTTTTTCGACGGCTGCAGCGGTCGTCAAATCTGCCTGCAATGCCACCGCCCTGGCTCCGGCGGCTTCGATGGCGGCCAGCGTTTCATCAGCATCTGCTTTTGAGGAGGCGCTGTTGTAATGAATGGCGATGGCTTTCGCCCCCTGAGCGGCTAAATCGCGGGCGATCAAACCGCCGAGATTTTTAGCACCGCCTGCGATGATCACAACTTTGCCTTTAACAGAATGGTCTGCCATGGTGTGCTCCTTAGGTATTTGTCAGAAAGTTGAGTCTAGACATTAATCCCGTGAAAATAAGCACTCCAACGCTGAATAGACAATCCAGAAAATCAGTCTAATTCACTACCCGATAAGGTTCCTGAACGCTTTCTGCGGACAATTCTCAGGCCCGTTATATTTTCCATTCTTTTAAAAGCGGCTGATCATATTCATCTGCTTTTACTGTGGTTTTTTACTGATTCACGAAGGAGTAACGGACTTTCAACTGCCACAGTATTCTTATGACACTCACCGTTAATAATATGAAGCGCACTAAGGCGTCCTATCTCGTAATGGGGTAATTGCACGGTCGAGAGGGGGGGTAAGAATAGATCGCCAATACCCACCATATTATCGTAGCCAAGCACCGCAACATCATCAGGGATCCTTAAGCCCTGTGACAGCAGCGTCTGATAGACCATAAATGCAATACGATCGTTTCCACACACCACTGAATCGAATTGAGGTTTGCCCTGGTTAATATGGGCCAAAAGCATGTCGGGAATATCGTGATAATGCTCATCGCCATATTCCATGTAATGGTGGTCGAGCGTATCAGGAGCTATACCGGCTTGCGTGCATGCCTGCTCCAGCCCTTTGCGGCGTCTGACAGTCGCAAGATGGTTGGCAGGCAAATGTAAGCAGAGCGGGCGACGATAGCCTGCAGATAAAAGTGCCCGCACCGCAACATACTGTCCATGTTCATCATCGGGAATATAACTCGCTACCTGCTGATGCAGGCTTTCACAGTTGGCCAGCACACAGGGGAGGTTTAACAACTTTCCGGGCAGCGGTACCTGCCGCAATCCCATGGTGGTATAGATAATGCCATCCGGGCGATGTGAGAGAAGCAGATCAACGATTTTTTCCGGGCTGTCATCGGAAAACATGTTAACCACAAAGCTGTTCCAGCCATGCGCACGTGCGGTTTCTTCGATGGAGAGTGTGATTTCCACTGAAAAGGGGGTGGTCACAGTATCAAGTGCCAGCACACCGATGGTTTTTGCAATCGCGTGAGCGCCACGTATTTTTTTTGCCGATAAATCGGGCACGTAATTAGTGGCGTCGATAGCGGACTGTACGCGAGCCAGGGTCTCCGGCTTCAGGCGTTCCGGGGAGTTTAATGCCCTGGAAACCGTCATCAGCGACACGTTTGCCAGTTTTGCCACATCTTTCAGGGATGCCATTCTTCTCGCTCCAAACTTGTCACTACGCGACAGGCTATAAAACTAACTTGCTGATGTAAAAGGATCATACGTGATTTTGGACTGCGTGTGTCGTTTGCTGTAAACCCGAAAAGTTGATCATGATCTCACACTGATAATGTTAACGTTAACTTTTGTGATTAACATCTAGAATCGCCGTAAAACGGCATGCGTTTTATTTTATGTTAACGTTATCATTTGCGCTCCACCTCAGCATGAGATTGCCATGATGAAAACCCGTCATTCTCACAGTTATCTGATACTCAGCGCTTTATTGTTCTTTTTCTTTGTGACCTGGTCCTCTACAGGGTCGTTGCTCTCGATCTGGCTACATCAGGAAGTGGGTCTGAAAGCAGGGGACACCGGGATCATTTTTTCCGTGATGTCGCTTTCCACGCTGTTTGTGCAAATTTGTTATGGTTTTATTCAGGATAAACTCGGTCTGCGTAAGAACCTGCTCTGGTTTATCACGGCATTGTTGATCTTTTCCGGTCCGGCCTATCTGCTGTTTGGACATCTTCTGAAAATTAATGTCTTTCTGGGCAGTTTTTTTGGCGGGATCTATATCGGCCTGACCTTCAATGGCGGTATTGGTGTACTTGAATCCTACACCGAGCGTGTTGCCCGCCAGAGCCAGTTTGAATTCGGAAAAGCAAGAATGTGGGGATCGCTGGGTTGGGCTGTCGCCACGTTTTTCGCCGGGTTACTGTTTAATATCAACCCGAAACTGAACTTCGCGGTCGCCAGTTGTTCTGGTCTGATCTTCTTTATGCTTTTGATGCGGTTACGCGTCTCCTCGGCACCGCACGCGATGCAGGAAGCCGTGTCAGGCGGCAAAGTCACCCTTGAGGACGCATTACGCCTGCTGACCCTGCCGCGCTTCTGGGCTCTGGTATTCTTTGTGGTCGGCACCTGTATTTACGGCGTCTACGATCAGCAGTTCCCGGTCTATTTTTCCTCACAGTTCCCGACGCAACATGAAGGGAATGCCATGTACGGTTATCTTAATTCGTTTCAGGTGTTCCTGGAGGCCGCAGGCATGTTCTGTGCGCCGTGGCTGGTCAATCGTATCGGTGCCAAAAATGGTCTGATTTTCGCCGGAATGGTGATGGCGATGCGCATGGTCGCTTCCGGTTTAGTGGAAGGCCCGCTGCTTATCTCCATTACTAAGCTGCTGCATGCCGTCGAACTCCCGGTACTGTTAATCGCTATCTTCAAATACAACAGTCTTAACTTCGATAAACGACTCTCATCCACGCTCTATCTGGTGGGCTTTGCCTGTACGAGCTCAGTGATAGCCACCGTGTTGTCCCCCCTCGCCGGCTACAGCTACGAAAAATATGGATTTGCCCAGTCCTACCTGGTTATGGGGCTGATGGTGTTCTGTATCACCTTTATTTCTATTTTCTTGTTGCGCTCAGGTAAGCCTTCTAGGGATCCACAGATACCGCAACTTTCTACTATCTGATTGAAAAGAGAGAAAACGATGACGTATACAATTGCTCATGCTGAACAGGAACTTCAGGCTAAGCACGGGAGGGTAAATCTGCGCTGGTACCCGCGCTATCACCTGGCCGCGAGGGCTGGCTGGATTAACGATCCTAATGGCCTGATCTGGTTTGAGGGTTGGTATCACGCTTTTTATCAGCATCATCCGTATTCCACCCAGTGGGGACCGATGCACTGGGGACATGCGCGGAGCAAAGATTTGCTTCACTGGGAGCACTTGCCCGTTGCACTGGCCCCGGAAGGACCGGAAGACAAAGACGGCTGTTTTTCGGGTTCGGCGGTGGTGGATGGCGATACCCTGGCGCTGATTTACACCGGGCATAAATTTCACGGCGACGCCGGTAATGACGAAAACCTTTATCAGGTGCAGTGCCTGGCAACCAGTGGCGATGGTATTCACTTTAAACGTGAGGGGATCATTATCGATACCCCGGCGGACTTGCATCATTTCCGCGACCCTAAGGTCTGGCGCGAAGGGGATAGCTGGTACATGGTCGTCGGTGCGCGCGTTGGCGATACCGGGCAAATACGGTTGTATCGTTCAGCCGACCTGCGTCAGTGGCAGGATGAAGGGATCCTGGATGAGGCAGAAGCCGGTATGGGCTTTATGTGGGAGTGCCCTGATTTCTTTACCCTTAATGGTAAACGCGTCCTGATGTTTTCTCCGCAGGGGATAGCCGCGCAGGGTTTTGAGAACCGTAATCTGTTCCAGAGCGGTTATCTGGTGGGGGACTGGCAGCCCGGCGAGCCGTTTGTTCGTACAGGAGAATTTATTGAAATGGATCACGGGCACGACTTCTATGCCCCGCAGAGTTTCCTGACGCCGGATGGCCGCCGCATCGTGATTGGCTGGCTGGCTATGTGGGAGTCGCCGATGCCGGAGCAACAGGACGGCTGGGCCGGGATGCTGTCTCTGCCGCGTGAGCTGAGTCTTGATGAGAACAATCGTCTGCAGATGCGTCCCGCGAAAGAGGTGGAAGCCCTGCGTCAGGCCTGGTTCCCGTGGCCTGTCAGTACCTTGAAAAATCAGCAGATCCTGATGGCGGAAAAAGGGGAGTCGATGGAAGTTGCGCTTCACTGGGATGGCGCACGCAGTGATGCGGAGCAGTATGGACTTAGCCTGGGGGACGGTTTACGTGTCTATGTTGATACCCAGATGCAGCGTCTGGTGCTGGAACGCCGCTATCCGCAGTACGGATTATGTGGCACGCGTAGCGTACCGTTAGTGCCCGGCGCTCCTCTGGCTTTACGTGTGTTTATCGACAGCTCATCCGTCGAGGTATTTGTTAATGACGGCCAGGCCTGCCTCAGTAGCCGGATATATCCTGATGCCGGTCACCGAGAATTAAATTTATTTGCCTGGCATGGAACGGCAACATTATCCGATGCCGGAGCCTGGCAGCTGGAATAAATTCTGTTCAGCGTCGCGAATAACCCGTCTTTGATGATGGGCGGGTTATTACTGCGTTTATCTTCGGGCTGTATTTATACAAAAAATGACACACTAATATCAATAATAAGAAGGTCTTTTCCGATGAATAAAATCTGGGTCGGATGTATGTTGACGTCTGTATGTACCTCAGTAGCCAATGCACAGGATACGCTTTCCCTCGAACAACGGCTGGAACAAATGGAGCAGCGGCTGAAAGTCACCGAGCAACGCGCTGCGGGTGCGGAGGCAGAAATTCGCGCACTCAGGCAGGAGAAGCAATTATCCTCCGTGGTAAACAATACACCCGCAGTTCCCGCGACTCCCGCTATTCAGCTCAGCGGGAATAGTAATATTAAATTTTACGGGGACGTTGAATTTAATATGGACGGTGCCAGCCGCACGGGTAGCCTGACGTCGGTAAAAACCAGTACAAATAAAAACTGGGCGCCCGGAGATAAAGAACGCTGGGATATGAATGGTCGTATTCTTCTGGGGTTTGATGGTCTGCGAAACGGGGTTAATGGAAAATATGCCGGATTCACTGTTCAGCCACTGGCTGATATAAACGGAAAAATGAATCTCGACGATGCGGCATTTTTCTTTGGTCAGCAGGATGACTGGAAAATTAAAATAGGTCGCTTCGAGGCCTGGGATATGTTCCCGCTGAATCAGGATACGTTCATTGAGTATTCCGGTAATACCGCCAACGATCTCTACAGTGACGGTTACGGTTATATCTACATGATGAAAGAGGGGCGCGGGCGCAGCAGCAGCGGCGGCAATTTCCTGCTCAGTAAGACACTCGATAACTGGTATTTCGAATTCAACACGCTTATAGAGGATGGCAGTTCGCTATTTGTCGACAATAACTATCACGGCAATGCGTTAGATAACCGTAAAAATGTGGTTTATGCCCGCCCGGTCGTGGCCTGGCAATCCGGCGCGTGGTCGGTTGCCGCCGCTGTCGAAAGCAACCTGGTGAACAATGCCTATGGATATCAGGATACTCAGGGTGTTTGGGTAGACCAGTCGGGCCGGACCGGTTACGGCATGACGATGAGCTGGAACACGCTTAAAACCGATGCAGAAAACGGTGCGGTTGTTAACCTGAGTACGGCTTATCTCGACGCCGCTGACGAAAAAGATTTCAGCGCAGGCATAAATGCCTTATGGCACCGCGTGGAACTGGGTTACATCTATGCGCACAACAATATCGACAAGTTCAATATGGCCGGGGTAGCCAGTGACTGTGACAGCGACTGCGCGATTCTGGCGCCGGGAAAATATGACATTCACACCATCCATTCCTCATGGCACCTGCCTGATATCATGGATATGCCTGACTTCAATATTTATCTTGGGGCTTATGCCTCCTGGCTGGAATCGCCGTCGGTAAAAACCGGTAATACGGATGACCGTTATGGTGCCCGTGTGCGTTTTAAATATCTTTTCTAAACAGCACCAGCCCGGGAATGTGCGCTTATTTTTCTGTGATCACACATATATTTTTTCAGTTTAAGAGGACATCCAGAATATGCCGGAAATGACCGCCGAATTGCGGAGGGGATAACGTCAAAAAGACGCAATAGTATGAGAAAATATAAAACAAAATAATTGAAACCAGCGTTGCGATATCTCCTTTCATGTGTTCTGCCTTTATTATCAGAAAGGTTGTGACTTTGTGTTTTTGGGCCTATGAAAAAGTCGCCGTTCGGGACGACTTTTCATAGGTTCATGTTCATTGCATCAGAAGGTATAAAGCACACCCAAATTGTAAGTCGTGCCGCCGCGCTTAACGACAATCGGGCTGTTACCGGCTTTGTCGTCCAGCCAGGTGTAATCGGCACTGATAACGCCGCCCCAGTGGGACGTGAACTGATGGCTCCAGGTCAGGCTGCTGTCCACGCCATAGAAACCCCCGGCCGACTGATAAGGCGCGAAGTCAGTGCGGTCGCTTTGTTCGCGGCTCACACCATAAAAGGTATTCATATAGCGCCGGTCGCCAAAGAGCGCTGCCGACTGAAGTGCAACAGTGTCAGTGTCGTTTTGCAGCGGCAGTACCGTGACGGAAGTCTGATAATGCACACCTTGCCCGTCCGTCAGTGGCAGGGTGGCTTTGCCTTCAAAAGACAGCCACGGCGTTGCAGACCAGCCCACCGCGAGCGCGGTATTCATGGTCGCATCGATATTCCCCATGCCTTTGAGCTTATTCGAGCCATCCCGCCAGGTGGAATTTTTGTCTGTCCGCCCGAGGCTGTATCCCAGCGTATGTTCCAGATACAGGCCGTTATCCGCCTGCAGGTCATAACCCACGCCTTTGAGCGAATCGAAGAAAAAGGCGCCATCGCGCGCCTGAATGACTGGCCCGACCAGCCAGTGGCGCTGATCGGAACCGCTGTAGCGCGGCGCGCTTTGTGCGCCCATGCCGACGGTAAACGTCGGCGCAGACGGCGTGTTGTCGGCCATTGCCTGCAGCACTGTGGCGGACAGGCTGAAACAGGTCATCTGCAGCATTAGTTTTCTGGATGTCATTGTGATTCCTCATCACCTAAACGTTGGTTCGTAGCGGATTGCAGCCGCGTCTGAAACCCGAAGTATGAAGAGGCAGTGTCAATAAACTGTCGGGGAATTATGAAGAAACCGTCAAGATGACCTGTATGGAGACCAGGCAGATGCTGATTATTGAAGACGACGATGCGGTGGACGTTGCCGATGTTGATTTACATGCTGCACGTCCGCTGTCACTGCGCCGGTCAGCCATCTTGCAAAAAAGTGCGCATCTTGACGGTTTCTTGATGAAATATTACGGGAATCTGGACAGTGATTGGATTGAATAGCGACATCTCAATTCAGGAAGACTGTCATGGCTGTTACCTTCACCGATTATGCGCGTCACGCCGTTCGCCATTTATCCGCCACCGGTCGGATGCTTCCCTTCATTCCCGCCGCCTGTCTGATCATCGTTGCTATTGTGCTGACAGGTTGTGGTGACAAAGCCCATAAACAAGCGCCCTCTGTCAGGCCGGTGCGCACCATTTCCGCACCGCCTCCTGTTGCTTTGAGTTCCCTGATTCAAACGGGTGAAATACGCGCCCATGAAGAGGTGACGCTCGGGTTCCGGCTGGACGGGCGCATTCTGACGCGGCAGGCTGAGGTGGGGGATCGTGTGATCGCCAGTCAGGTTCTCGCCACCCAAGAAAGCGAGACCAGCCGCAACCAGTTCAGCAGTGCGCAGGCCGATCTGAACAGTGCCCGCGCGGCAGAGCAGGTTGCGGCGCTCAGTCTCAGGCGTATGCAGTTACTGATGCCTTCCGGGGCTATCGCACGCTCGCAGCTTGATAGTGCGCAAGCTGACTGGCAGGCTGCCCGCGCGAAGCGTCAGAGCAGTGAAGATGCGCTCAAAAATGCGCAGGAAAACGTGTCCTGGACAAAACTCACGGCTCCGGCTGACGGCGTGATTACCCAGGTCAGCGCGTCGGCAGGACAAGTGGTCAGTGCCGGACAGTCTGTGATCACCCTGGCCAGTGGCAGCCTGCGTGATGCCGTATTTGATGTGGCCGATCCCCAGTCTGTTCCTCAGCAAGCTGACAGCCTGTTTACTATATCGTTACTTTCGGCCCCTTCCGTGGTTGCGCAGGGGCATTTCCGCGACGTCAGCCCGCAGGCCGACCCGCAAACCCGCACCTGGCGCCTCCGCATCACCCTCGATAACCCGCCACCGGCCATGGCACTCGGTGCCAGTGTTCAACTGACACTTAACGCGTCAGGTCCGCGTCTGACAGCACTGCCTGCTTCTGCGCTGACCCGATCCGGTGATAAACCGGCGGTTTTTGTTGTTGATGAGAAAACGCTGACGCTGCATTTACGGCCCGTGGTTATCGGGCGTTACAGTACCTCTGAAATATTCCTGTCTGCCGGTGTACACCCTGGCGAAAGGGTGGTCATTGCCGGTGTGAGTAAACTTCGTGAAGGTGAAAAAGTCATGCCAGGGGAGGACAGCGAATGAAACCGTCTTCCCCGGTCGGGGCCTTCAACCTTTCAGCCTGGGCGCTGAATCATCAGTCACTGATTGCCTTTTTTATGCTGCTGTTAATGGCGGCGGGTGTCATCAGCTATGAGCAACTCCCCCGTAATGAAGATCCGGCGTTTACCATTAAAACTGCCGTGGTGTCTGCGAGCTGGCCGGGGGCAAGCGTGGAGGATACGGTTAATCTGGTCACCGATACGCTGGAGAAAAAACTGCAGGAAACGCCTTATCTTGATTTTGTGCAAAGTGAAACGCGTGCCGGGCAATCGGTTATTTTTGTGAATCTTCGCGATAACACGCCACCTGCAGAGGTTGCGGGTATCTGGTATCAGGTGCGCAAAAAGATGCAGGATATCGCGCCGTCACTGCCAGCAGGTGTGCAGGGTCCCTCGGTGGATGACGAATTTGATGACACCTTTGGCACCATTTATGGCTTTACTGCGGAAGGTTTCACGCCGCGTGAGCTTCGTGACAAGGTCGATGATATCAGCCGCAGTCTGATGTCGCTGCCGGATATGGGAAAAGCCAGCCTGCTGGGCGTGCAGGAGGAGAATATTGTTCTCGCATTTTCACCGGCACAACTGGCGGGAATGGGGCTGGATCTCCGGCAAATCACCGATGCACTGAAGGCTCAAAATGCGGTAGAACCTTCGGGGGTCTTGCGAAGCGATCGTGAAAACATTGCCTTGCGTGTGAGCGGCGCACTGACGTCGGAGCAAAGCTTGCGCGCTGTGACGCTGCATATTGCCGGGCGCTACATTCCGCTGACGGATATCGCGACCATTAGCCGCCAGGATGCCGAGCCCCCGTCACCGGCATTCCGGGTCAACGGTCAGCCCGCTATCGGTCTCGCCATTTCCATGGCTTCTACAGGAAACATGCTTTCTTTTGGCAAGGCGCTGAGTGACCGGATGGCTATGATTAGCGCACAGCTCCCGCACGGCATTGAAATGGTTAAAGTCGCGGATCAGTCGGCCGTAGTATCGCAGGCGGTAAGCGGCTTTATCCGTGTATTGATTGAGGCTGTGGTTATTGTGCTGGCGGTGTCCTTCGTCTCATTAGGCACCCGTGCCGGGCTGGTGGTGGCTGCGGCGATCCCCATCGTGCTGGCGATGACGTTTATTGGCATGATGCTTGCCGGCATCGGGTTACAACGTATTTCGCTGGGGGCGTTAATCATCGCCCTGGGGCTGCTGGTGGATGATGCCATGATAACCGTCGAGGCGATGGTCTCCCGTATTGAGGCCGGTGATTCTAAATGGCGGGCGGCAACTTACGCATTTGAAACGACTGCTTTCCCGATGCTGACCGGCACACTGGTGATGATAGCGGGCTTTATTCCGGTAGGCTTTGCTGCCTCAAGTGCGGGAGAGTATTGCTATTCTCTCTTCGCCGTGGTGCTGATTGCGCTTTTATGTTCCTGGGTAGTGGCCATTCTGTTTTCACCGCTGATCGGAACCTGGCTGTTACCTGAGAAACTGGCATCACACGCTGAAAAACAGGGCAGACTGATGCGTTTCTATCAGCGTCTGCTGAATCAGGTTTTGCAAAGACGCGTGGCGACTCTCAGTTTCGCCTGCCTTTTGTTAGGGCTTGCCGCTTATGCGACCACGTTTATGCAGGGCGAATTTTTCCCGGCGTCCGATCGCCCGGAACTGCTGGTCAGCCTTACGCTTCCCGGTAACGCTTCGCAAAGCGACACGGCACGCCGGGCGGAGAGGCTGGAGCACGCCCTGAAAGACAATCCGAACGTAGATCATTTTTCTACCTACGTGGGGTCAGGCGCGGTGCGGTTTTACCTGCCCATGGACGTGTTACTGGATGATGAGAACACGGCACAACTGGTTGTTGTCGCCAAAAGTCTGGAGGACAGGGATAAGTTACGTGCGCAACTGGACACTATTTTGGCCCGGGATTTCAGTGATATCACGACGCGCGTTTCGCCGCTGGAACTGGGGCCGCCGGTCGGCTGGCCGGTAAAATATCGCGTCAGCGGACCGGATTATGCGAAGGTCAGGCAGATTGCGCAGCACCTCGCCAGCGTTCTCGGAAACAGTCCCCGGACCCGCGAAGTTAATCTGACCGCCGGTGAACCTGAGCGGGTCATCACGTTACAGGTGAATCAGACCGCAGCACGGGCGGCGGGTGTTTCTTCCGAAAGTCTCGCCACGTTGCTCAACACTGTCTGGTCTGGCAGCGTTGTCACCACCGTCAGGGATAAAAACCGGCTGATTGACGTTGTTCTGCGCGGGAATAAGCGCGAACGTCAGGATTTGACCACGCTGTCCGGGCTGATGATCACCACGGCAAGCGGGCAGAAAATCCCCCTGAGTCAGGTGGCGACGCCGGTCTGGGGAGTTGATGACCCGGTTATCTGGCGTCGGCAGCGCCTGCCGTTTATCACGGTACAGACGGATTTAGCTGCAGGTCTGCGGGCAGAGGCTGTTTCTCAACAACTCTCTCCTCTGGTCTCACGTATCAGGGCAAGCTTACCGCCGGAATATACGATAGAGGAGGGCGGTGTGGTGGACGAGTCGGACAAAGGCAACAGCTCGGTGTTCGCGGTGTTGCCGGTCACACTGTTTGTTATGCTGATCCTGCTGATGGTCCAGTTGCAGCGCTTCTCCCGCATGCTTCTCGCGTTGTTCATGGCGCCATTCGGACTGATTGGCGTTGTGCTGGCGATGTTGCCGACGGGTACGCCGATGGGATTTGTTGCGTTGCTCGGCATCATCGCATTAGCAGGCATGATTATCCGCAATGCGGTGATCCTCATCAGTGAAGTGGACAATAACGTCAGGGAGGGGCTTGACCGCGATGAAGCCATCAAAGCGGCGGCACAACACCGTTCCCGGCCCATATTGCTCACGGCGTGCGCTGCCATACTGGGAATGATCCCGATTGCTGAGCAGGTTTTCTGGGGGCCGATGGCCTATGCGATTATCGGCGGGCTGATCGTTGCCACTTTCGTCACGCTGACTGTTTTGCCTGCTGCGCTGAGTCTTATTATGCAGTTCGAAAATAATCGCGTTAATCAAAAGGTCAGTTAGCGATCTCTCGTGAGATAAGACATTAGTGCTATTTAAACAAGCAAATGCTTGTTTAATTGGTGAGGGATCGGATAGGTTAGTTATCCACTCACTTCACTACGGGGCGAAAACATGCCTATTTTGCATACAGAGCATGGCGATATCGATTATCAGGATATCGGTACGGGTGACACAACGCTGTTCCTTATGCCAGGCTGGTGCCAGCCAAAAACTGTCTTCAATGACTTCTCTGAACTGGCCGCTGCTTTTTTCCGTGTTGTCATTATTGACTGGCGTGGTCATGGAAAATCATCGACCGATGGCAAGGATTTTGACGGTGCGGCGTTATTAACAGACGCTTTGACACTCATTGACCATCTCGGTCTGACCCGCGTAGTACCGGTTTCCGTTGCACATGCCAGCTGGATAGCGGTTGATTTGGCCGAAAGTTTGAAAGAACGTGTGCCTGCGGTGATATTCCTTGACTGGATCATGAATCAGCCTGCAACGGCGTTTTTCACTTCAATCAACGAGATGCAGCATGAAGATCGCTGGCAGTCTGCACGGAACCAGCTGTACGAATTTTGGCTGGCAGGAAGCGAGTCACCCACCATGATCCATCATTTCAAAACCGAAATGTCTGAATCCAGCTACCCGTTGTGGCGACTTGCAGGGCAGGTGATCGCCGATGCCTATCAGACATACGGTTCGCCACTCCAGCGCCTTGAAAAACTCAAAAATCCACCGAAGGCTACCCATATCTATTCCCTCGACAGAAACGACGAATACCTTGCTTTACAACAGCGTTTCGCTATGGCGCATGATTTTTTTGAGGTGAAACGTTTGGAGAATGCCAGAACTCACCTGGCCGTGCTTGAAAGGCCGGGAGATGTATTGGCAGGGATTTTGGAATCAATATAAATCTTTAATCGTTCAGCCAGCGGGGGGCCTGTGCCGTTTTAATCCAGTTGCACTGCCTTTCCGCAAAGCGTATGCGGAAAGGCAGATCACCTCATTAATTTAAAATAATATTCTTCATCGGCGGGATATACCCATAATCAAACACGCGTTCTACAAATGAACGGTTTCCGGTCAGGACAATTTTTACGGTAGGAGCCTCTGTCCCGCCAATACGATAATTACCGTCGGTGGTCGGAACGTTATCAATAAAAGATGTCACCAGGCCATTGGGCATTACGCAGTGCGAGTAAGTCTGGAAGGGCTGAGAAGGAGGATTACCTAACACCAAACCGGAGCCGTTCATCGGAAAATAAGGGCCGGTAAGGCGATCACTCAGGAAACCGTAAACACCATCAGGCCCCGTCAGACCCTCCGCATAGGTAAACTTATGACTGATCGTGAACAGGTAATATTTTCCATCCTGGAAGACAAAATGAGGGCGTTCGGTTTGATCATTGACGCCGACAGCGGTGACCAGAGGAGGGAGAATTTCCCATTCATCTCCTGAAAGATCTTTGGCGACGGCCATACCAATACAGCCCGCCTGGTATCTTGCATTGCCCACATCACGATGGTCCGGCGGAAGGGTACCCATTTCCTGTTTGCCAATGACGTGAGAACCCCGCTCACCCGCCACGTTACCTTCAAACACCATGTAGAGTTTACCGTCATGAGGATCGATAAACGGGCTTGGATCCCTGAAGTTCCAGTATGGATTCTGGCTTTCAGTCTGGTAATACACGCCGTCGGCTGAAAATAATGATTTAACCTCGTTGAAACCGGCCAGTGTTACGCCTTCTTCTGAGGTCAGCACTTTGCCTCTCACTTTTGCAATGGTCGCACCTGGCGTGACACAGGTATAATAAAGATCAATGTCGCCGTCTTCATTGAGCAAAATTGGCGTCCCTGCCCATTCGCGGGTCGTAGGGGAAACACCTTCTGCCATCACGCGGCCACCAAAAATCCAATCCTTACCCGTACGGGAATACCAGTAACAAATTTTGGCGCGCCCGTGGCGATTATTCCAGTCACTGGTAATATCATAATTTCCGTCTGCATCGAGATATTCTGAATTATTGTTATTACGCTGCGCTGTCAGCGTGAAAATAACGGACCATCCGTCGACAGAAACCACCGTGCCGTCTAATGACCGAAGCGGCATCGTATCCCAAATGAATACTTCATCACTCATAACCGGAAAATCGGCGCTAACAATAGGCTGTGTGGTGGTCGGGTCATTTTCGTTGACCTTCAGAGCATCAGCACGTGTCCAGATTGTCGGTTTATAATTTAAATTTGTCATGCAAATATCCTTTAATTAAATAGATGTTAATACTGTTTGACGTTTGAAGTCGTGAGAATATTGGCATGATCAAAAAAAGCATGCACTCAATGAGTGTTGTGCCATTATTTATACATTATTTATATAAAACTCCGGGATATGTATTTGCGGGAAGAAAATTGCATCGTTGATGACCTGTTATTTGTTAATCCTGAAAAAATTCGTTAATAGTGGAAATAATGCGCTATTTTGAACTTTGATTAATTACTCTTATTTCGAGCCAGAAATAAACATTACAACCTTCACAGCCGGTCAGAGGCTCAACGGGAGGATTGAATATGATGGCGCCGGATACGCTGTTTACGGCAGGCCACAAGTGCGGTGAGAGCCAGCAATAAAACTGAAGAGCCCAGTACTGGCTGGCTGAAACCAAACTCTGCACTTATGAAGTTGGCAAAAACAGCCGCGCTGCCTATCTGCATAAAACCAATCATTCCGGAGGCCGTGGCGGCATGACCATGCCCGCTGCTGATTGCCCCGGATATTGCCAGTGAAAGGCTGGAACCGTTTGCCAGACTGACCAGGCACATAGGAAGCAAAATAGATAAAATCCCTTTTTCTGCCGTAAACATTACTGTGGCATAAGCCAGACCACCCAGCACAAAACACATGATGCCGGCAGTAACAATGCGATCATATTGCCAGAAGTTTAAAAGCCGTTTCGTTAACACATTGGCACTGATAATACCTGCCGTTAAGGGAATATAGAGCCATCCTCGCGCCTCCTCACTCATCCCGAGCTGCGCAAATAAAAAAGGAGACTGAGTCAGATAAATAAACCATGCACTGTAGATGCAACAGACGATAAGCGTATAACGCCAGAACCCCGTATCGCCGCAAATAACGCTAAATCCTGAAAACGGCGAGGCCGTAGCAGAGATATTTTCAGGTCGCGTCTCGCGCATGAAAATGATCATCAGCATGGTAGCCATGCCGAAAATGGCGACGAAAATGAAATCCGTATGCCACCCAAATGTGGCGGCGAGATGTCCACCGATCATCGGTGCTATTGCAGGTGACAATGAGACCAGTGGATAGATGACCGAGTAGACCCTGGCAGAAATGGCTTTATTACAGGTATCCGCGATCAGCGTGCGACCAATGACGAGGCCAGCCGCTGCACCTGCCCCTTGCAGCAGGCGAAAGAGCAGAAAAGAAGAATAGCTCTCAGCAATTGCACATCCCAGCGATCCGCCAATGTAAATCGCAATGCCAGCGAGCAGTACGGGTTTTCGTCCAAAGCGATCTGCAAGCGGACCGTAAAAAAGCTGGCATATGGCCAGTGCCAGTAAATAGGCTGAAATGGTCTGAGATATCTGCGATGGATCCACTGCAAATTCGCGTGCCATATCTGGCATCGCCGGAAGATAAATATCGGACGCGATGAGACCGAACGCGCTCAGCATAGCAACGGTAATAATAAAAGAGAGTCGAGGCATAAAATTTCCGGTGTTGAAAAGGGTTATCAGCAGAAGAAGTGCGTAGCTTAACGTCTGTTTCATCCTGCTTAAATGCATTATCATGCAGGCAATACCTGCAAAAATGCAGCATGAGGAACGATGAACTGGGATGATGTCCGGATTTTCCTGGCGGTATACCGCGCAGGTACTTTACGCAGCGCGGCTGAGCAGCTTTCAGTTGATCAGACTACCGTAGGCCGCAGACTCAATACGCTTGAAAAATTATTGGGGAGTAAACTATTTTTAAAAAGCCGTCAGGGCTGGGTTCTGACCGCTGGCGGGCGAAAAATACTCTCGCTTGCAGAAGAGATTGAGCGCCTGACGGTCAGCTTTGAACGTCGCGGCTCCGGGGATGATGACCGGCTTGAAGGAGAAGTGCATGTGACTGCCACTGACTCGCTGGCCATTGATTTTGTTTTACCGGCAATCGAGCGCGTACAGCATAACTTTCCCAATATTCGGGTAAATCTGACCACCACCACACGCCTGCTGGATATCGGCCGACGCGAAGCGGATATAGCGGTACGCACCATTCGGCCAGAACAGCCGGATTTGATTACCCGTAAACTGGCCTCCAGGGAGGTGGGACTTTTTGCGACGCATAAGTATATCGACAGGTTTGGCATACCAGAACCCGGCAAAGGCTTTGACGGGCACCGTATCGCGCTTTACCAGTCAGGCATTACGCGCTCTCAGGATGGACTGCTGGCAGGAGAACCGAGACATAAAGGGCGCGTAGTGGCAGAGCTGGACTCCAGCATGATGTTAGCAACGTTTATTCGCGCAGGGCTGGCCCTGGGTGAGCTGCCAGATTATCTTGCGAAAATGTACCCGGAACTTATCCGCCTGTGGCCAGAAAGAACGCGTAAAAGCCCTTATGAGGTCTGGCTGGTTATGCATCAGGATCTGTCGCACACTGCAAGAGTCAGGGCAGTGATGAATACCCTTGCTGAAGAGTTCGACCGTTATTAAAGTAAGTTTGATATGTTAAGTCATTCCAATTTATTGCTGGTTTAAGGTTTCTGCATGAATATAAATACACGAATCGCCCACCCGGTAGATGCCAGCCTGTTGCGCAGCCTGGCTTTCAATATATATCCGGCGCACTTCAGACATATGTGGTTGTCTGAGCGCGAAATGAATACGTATCTGGAAAGTGAATTCTCTTTGTCCGCACTCAATGACGGACTAAGGGATCCAAAAGTTTGCTGGTTTCTGGCGCAAAACGATAAACCGGTTGGATTTGCCAAACTCACGTGGATCAATACGATTCCGGGAACGGCTATTTCTGGGGTATCGCTTGACCGGCTTTATCTTGCACCGGAAGCGACGGGTAAACACTTTGGAAAAGAAATATTTAAAGAAATCGTTACAGCTGCGCAAAAGCAAGATAAGAAATTTTTGTGGCTTTCGGTGAGAGAGAAAAACGATCGCGCTCGTAAATTCTATGAAGCTTCAGGCATGCGACACATAACTGATACTGACTTCAGAACGGAATCACAGATAAGTAAGTTGCACATCATGGGCATGGAAATTTAGACGCCATATGTCGGCCTGCCACTGGCTAACATAACAAGACCTGGTCATCTCTTCGCTCATCGTTGCCTGAAGGCCCGCGGGCTTTTCTATGCCTTGTGGCGTAAGGCATCAGCGACCAGTGAAAATGCGGGTGAGGGTTGCTTACGGCTGGGATAATACAGGTAATAGCCGGGAAATGGCTGGCACCACGGTTCAAGTACGCGTATCAGGCGCCCCTCCTCAATATGTGATTCAAACTCTTCTTCCGGCAGAAAAGCAATGCCAAGCCCGGCTAATGCCGCGTCCACCATGTGTGCTGACGTATTAAACGTCAGTTGCCCGGTAACCCGGACATTTACCGGGCCTTCTTCATTGTCGAACTCCCAGACGTAAAGTCCCCCTGACGTCGCTTGCCGCATATTAATGCAGTTGTGCTGGAGAAGGTCGTGTGGCGTCTGCGGCATCGCATGGGTAGCAAAATACTCAGGCGATGCAACCGCAGCCATTTGCAACTTCGGGCTAATCGGTATCGCTATCATATCCTTATCAATGGTGTCACCCAGACGGACACCCGCGTCAAACCTGTCGGCGACGATATTGCGAAAACCGTGGTTAGCATCAAACTCCAGTCTGATATCCGGATAGTGTTTCAGCAGAGGCGATAATTTGGGCAACAGTATGGTTTTCAGAACATGGGGGCCGCAGGTGATGCGAACAGTTCCTGCGGGTTTATCACGCATCTCAGTCAGCATGTCTAACTCGGCGAGTATGCCATCAACATGATCGCCTATGGTCAGTAGCAACCGTTCTCCGGCAGAGGTCGGCGATACGCTACGGGTTGTACGCGTCAGCAGGCGAATTTGCATATCCTCTTCAAGTGCCGAAATCGCCTGGCTCAGTGCGGATTGGGTGACGCCCAGCTTTGCAGCGGCGCGGGTGAAGCTGCTTTCACGGGCAACCGTAATAAAATAAAGAAGATCGTTCAGGTTGCGTTTCATAAAGTCCTTCCCGCCTTATTAATAAGTAATGCTTATAAGCCCATTCAGTATCCATTAGCTAGTAATGATGCACACCGCGTGTAAAATTTTCAACAAGAGCTTATTCCGCGAGGGAAGATTAACGCTCTTATTTTTTCATCTTTATTTCACGTTTTATTTTTTACGTTATTTCTGCGAATAGCGTTCAGCGGGTGTGCAAATAACCCTGGATTATTGGGAATTACTATTTATGTCCGCATTGCCGAGTCATACAAAACGTCAAAAAGAGCACGCTTACTGGAGCGGGGTTTTCGCGATGACGTTATGCGTCTTTGCACTCATCGCTTCGGAATTTATGCCTGTGAGCTTGCTGACGCCGATATCAGCCGATTTAGGTGTCAGTGAGGGACGCGTGGGGCAGGGGATCGCGATTTCCGGTCTGTTTGCGGTACTGACCAGTCTCTCCATTTCTGCGCTGGCCGGAACACTCAACCGCAAGGTATTGCTGCTGAGCATGACGTTGCTGATGGCCGTTTCCGGTGCAATTATCGCGCTGGCACCTGGTTATCTGATTTACATGGTGGGCCGCGCATTAATTGGTATCGCGATCGGAGGATTCTGGTCACTTTCTGCCGCTACGGCTATTCGCCTGGTTCCGGCGCATCGGGTTCCCCGTGCACTGGCTATTTTTAACGGCGGTAACGCGCTGGCAACCGTTATAGCCGCTCCGCTGGGGAGTTATCTCGGGTCTGTCATCGGCTGGCGCGGGGCGTTCTTTTGTATCGTTCCGGTGGCGGTCATTGCCTTTATATGGCAGTGGTTCAGCCTGCCTGCAATGACCACGGAGAAAGCCGATAAGGGGACTGCCAATGTTTTTCGTCTTTTTGCTAACCCGCTTGTGGCCGCTGGCCTTACCGCCTGCGGATTGTTCTTTATGGGGCAGTTTTCCTTATTCACCTATTTGCGCCCGTTCCTCGAGACAGTCACGCAGGTAAATATCACCACGCTGTCGCTCATTTTGCTGACCATCGGTATGGCGGGCTTTATCGGCACCCTGGTGATTGGCACGTTTTTGAAGACCGCCTTTTATCCCACACTTATCACCATTCCCTTGCTGATGGCTGCAATCGCCGGGGCGCTGATTGCTTTTGGAAACAGTGTATGGGTCGTTGCGCCGTTGCTGGGGTTGTGGGGATTAATCGCCACGGCGGCCCCCACCGGATGGTGGACATGGATTGCCAGAACCCTGCCGGAAGATGCGGAGGCGGGCGGAGGTCTTATGGTCGCCATCGTGCAACTGTCAATCGCTATGGGCTCCACTCTCGGGGGTTTTGCCTTTGACCATAGTGGTTATCAAAGCACTTTTCTCATCAGTGTCATTTTACTCGTCATCGCGGCTGCCCTGGCTTTATTAACGTCACGTAAAGATATCCATCCAACCCACTGAGGATTCATCAATGAAAGTATTTACCCTGCTGTTAGGGCTGTTAATCAGCTCGTTTGCTGCGACAGGAGCCGATATGTCTAACGGAGCAGATAACTTTTACCAAAGCGATAAGGTCACCCGGCAAAAAGTGACCTTTAAAAACCAGTATCAAATGAAAGTCGTCGGTAATTTGTTTATACCGAAAGGGATGAAGCAAGACGTGCAGCATCCCGCTATTGTCATTGGTCATCCGATGGGGGCGGTGAAAGAACAAAGCTCAAATTTGTATGCCCAGAAACTGGCGGAACAAGGGTTCGTGACGCTGGCGATTGATCTTTCCTTCTGGGGGGAGAGTGACGGCAAACCCGGTCATCTGATTTCCCCTGAAATCTATGCGGATGACTTTAGTGCTGCAGTCGATTATCTCAGCACTCAGCCTTATGTTGATCCGCAGAGAATTGGTGCACTGGGTATCTGTGGTAGCGGCAGCTTCGTTATCAGTGCAGCCAAAATTGACCCGAGAATGAAGGCCATTGCCACCGTCAGCATGTATGACATGGGGTCTGTGTTCCGTAATGGTCTTAATCATTCCGTGACGCCTGAACAGCGCAAAGCGTTTATTAAGTCGGCTACAGAACAACGGCTGGTCGAGTTTAAAGGCGGCGATATTGCCTATATTCCCGGAACCGTGAACAAGCTCGATGATTCAACCTCTGCGGTTCAGCGGGAATTCTTCGATTTCTATCGCACATCACGGGGGGGTTATACGCCACAGGGCGAGAAAGAAGAGCTGACAACAAAACCGATGCTGAGCAGCATAGGGAAGTTTATGAACTTCTATCCGTTCAATGATATCGAAACGATTTCTCCGCGCCCGATGCTTTTCATCACCGGCGACCAGGCGCATTCGAAGGAATTCAGCGAAGATGCTTACAAACGTGCCGGACAGCCGAAAGAGTTGTATATCGTCCCGGGTGCTGGCCATGTCGATTTGTATGACCGTACCGATTTGATCCCTTTCGCCAAGCTGGCGTCATTCTTTAAAACTCACCTCAGTTAAACGCCAAAGCCACATCCTGCCGGGTGTGGCTGCTCTTCCGGAGGTCATGTGAAATATTTACTCACGAGCCTGCTTTGGGTGTGCGCTTTTGCAAGCCATGCCGACACCACACTGCGTAAGGATAACGTCATGAAGGCGAGAATGATCATTAATGGCCAACCATTTGAAGTCAGAATTCATGACAATCCGGCGGCTAAATCCTTTGTTAATATGTTACCTCTGCAACTCGAAATGACTGAGTTAAATGGTAACGAGAAATTTGCCGAACTGCCCCATCGCTTGCCTTCCAGCCCGGTGCGGCCGGGGACCCTTCATGCCGGTGATCTCATGTTGTACGGAACGCAAACATTGGTTTTATTCTATGCCTCATTTGACTCTTCATATCGCTACACCCCCATCGGGAACGTTGTAAATCCCGGGACACTCCCCGCGATGGGGGATACAGATAAAATAGAGGTAGAGTTCAGCAGACAGTAATACAACGATATTGATATCGCAGGAAGTTTCTGCATGCACGCTTTGCCGTCGTCTATTGAGAAACAGAGCGTAGCGGTGCCCCCGCGCGCAGTCCCGCCATCACCATGTCTATGAGCCAGGTTAAAGGGAACGCAAATTCCTTTGCCAGATCGCATAAGCCCCGGTCAATAAATGCGTCAATCAGCGCGTTACCCACAGTGAGGGTCTTCCACTCTCTGAATTGAAGCCGGCGTTTGTGGGGGGAGTTCATGTTGATGGGAGGGAAGGGGTTGGGCGTATTGACTGTCAACCGGAAGGCACGAGCCGTATTTTTATGAAAAAAGCATTATAGAATGCGTAAAGGCTCCGTCATCTCAGGCAGTAATTGTTCGATTACAGTGATAATGCTTCTGACCCTCTGCGGGATAAAGCGGGCGTCCGGGTAGACCGCATAGAGGAAGCGATCAGGTAACCGGTAGGCGGGTAAGACCGGAACCAGCGTACCGGCTTGCAAAGCCCTGGCCGCGAGCGGTAGCTGCATGCCACCGATACCCATGCCTGACTCTATCGCCTGTAACAGCGCTTCACTGGTATTAGCCCGGAACACGGTATTAACTTTGATGTCGATAGTTTCACTATCAGAAACTAACCGTAGTGGTGCCTCCGGCGCGATGCCGCTGAATCGCACATGTGGATGTGCCGCCAGCTCACTCACAGAATGAACCGGTTTAAAACCGGGGGCGGCAAAAAGCGCCGTTTCAATACGTGCCAGCACGCGCGCCGCATGCGTTTGCGGAGGCTCATGGGTCAAGCGCAGCGCGACATCCACCCCTTCAGTGACAAGATCGGCGATGCGGTCATCAAGTGAAAGCGTAAGGTGCAATCCTGAGTTCATTTTCTGAAGCGTCAGCAGATGGGGTAAAAAGAGCTGGCCCAGCCCGCTCGGCAATTGCACATGAACCCTGCCATGCCAGTGGTGATCGGCAGGGTTCAGACGCCTTTCTGCTTCCCGCATGGCCTCCAGCAAAAGCTGCATATCACGCCGGTAACTTTCTCCCTGCTCAGTAAGCGCCATCACACGCGTTGTACGATGCAGCAATACCACACCGAGCTCCTCCTCAAGTGCGGCAATCTGCTGACTGACCGCAGATTGCTTCATACCGCTCTGGCGGGCGGCTGCAGAAAAAGAGCCTGCTTGTGCTACGCGCAGAAAGGTGGCAATGGCATTGAGCTTATTATTCATTTAATGATTCTGCTTATAAGTGCCATCAGTTTCATGGGATATGTGTGAAAAAAATAATATATCACACTGTATCTGTCACCTTCTCTGGAGAAACACCATGAATAAGACGCAGCAACAAAAGGTCGCGCTGGTCGCCGGCGCCAGCGGTATTGTCGGCAGCCAGCTTGTCAAAACACTTCTGCAAAATGAGTGGGAGGTTATCGGGCTGAGCCGCAATGCATTATCTCACCCTGATAATATTCAGGTTGTAAACGTCGATTTACTGGATGCGCAAAACAGCGCGCAGGCACTGCAACCACTCAGCCGCATCACCCATATTTTTTACAGCGCCTGGGTGAACGCCGCGAACTGGACAGAAATGGTTGAACCGAACGTCACCATGTTGCGCAATCTGGTCAGTAACATTGAGAAAACGGCACCCCTCCAGATTGTAAGCCTGATGCAAGGATACAAAGTTTATGGCGCACATCTTGGACCGTTCAAAACCCCGGCGCGTGAAAGCGATCCCGCCATACCCGGCGCAGAATTTAACGCGGCTCAGCTCACATGGCTCAGCCATTTTCAGCGTGGGAAAACGTGGCACTGGAATGCAATCAGGCCGGGTGTGGTTGGCAGCGCGGTGCCCGGCAATGCCATGAATCTTGCAATGAGCATCGCACTGTATGCGTCGCTGTGTAAGGCTCAGGATTTACCTCTCCGCTTTCCCGGTTCAGAACAAACCTGGCATAGCATCGTTGATCATACTGACGCCGGGTTGCTGGCAGAGGCGACATTGTGGGCTGCAACCTCGCCTGCGGCAGAGAACCAGGCTTTCAACGTGAATAACGGTGACATCTGGCGCTGGAGCGAGCTCTGGCCGCATATCGCGCGCTGGTTTGAGCTGGAATACGCACCGCCGGTCCGGCTGTCATTTCATCAGTTGTTTAAGGACTACCGCACGACATGGTGTGAACTTGCCGGGCAGCGGTTGATGGAAACTGACATTTTACAGCTGAACGACGGGAGTTTTGCAGATTTTGTGTTTGGTTGGGATTACGACATGTTTGGTGATGGCAGCAAGCTGCGCCGGGCAGGCTTTACCCGTATGCAGGCCACCCACGAAATGTTTTTCAGCCTGTTCACGCAACTGAGAGCGGCACGCATTATCCCCTGACAAAGCACCGGGCAGCATATTTCAGATTAAGCTGCCTATTGCTCCTGCCAGAGGCTCTACGAATTCGTCATAATGACGATCAACAATTTCCGGAAGACGTACACCCTCAGTCAAAGACAAGCGCAGCATTTGCTGGATTTTTTTGTCCTTTGATATTTTCTCAAAGGCAAAGAGAAGCCGCTGACGCAGGCGTTCAGCGCAAGTGCCTTTGAATGAGTCAGACATGCTCAACACATCACGGTAGGGTTGGGAATGGTGATGAGCCATCGCTATGCTAACGGTGCGACGGACTACCTGAATGTGCTGGATGCGCAGCGGACATTATTCTCTGCGCAACAGTCTCTGATTCAGAGCAGACTTTCGCAGCAAAACAGTCTTATTACCCTTTACAAGGCCTTGGGAGGAGGGTAGGAGCGTGGAGCTGTAGACTAGCGGACCCTGCCATGTACGGCTGTTTACGTGCAGGCTAAGTTTATTGCGCACTTCGCCTGCATATTCATAAGTCCGGATCAAACGGACTTAATGGGTTCCAATGCATTAAAATCATGAACGAAGTTTTTCAATAATCTTTCGAATTCGACGCGGTCATTGTCCGGCCAGCTATTGAAGATGTCGTTATAAATGAGTGCTCGCGTGTGATCGATTTTATCGGTCATCATTTTTCCTTCAGGCGTAACGACCGCTTCGTTAATTCGCTTATCTTTAACATTTCTCTGTCGATGGGTTAGGCCCATTTGCCCGAGTTTAGTTACCTGACGGCTTACCGTCGTATAATCCCGCCCCACCCGATCAGCGAGTTCTCCTACACCTATAGGGCCAAAGCGGCCTATCAGGACCAGCAGTGGAAATAATGCACGGTCAATATTAATACCGGAGTTTTTTATCATTATTTCATCACGTTGCGGCCGATTGAAAGCACCGACGATAGCCAGCAACGTATCATGTAAATCATCAAAATAATCGGGTTTATGTGTATTTTGCACTCTTTTCATTGACGGCATCCGGGAGTGGGAATAATGTGTGCATTGTACACATATATTTCTTGAGCTAAAGGTGAACTTAATGAAAGCAGCACTTGTTAATGGCAAAGGCGAAACGCCGATTTACGGTGATTTCATGGACCCTCAGGGAGATGAGCAGCATATAGTGGTCAACGTTAAAGCCGCTGCAATCAGTCAACTGGCCAAGTCGCGGGCCGCGGGAACACACTACAGTTCAGCAATGGAATATCCGTTTATACCCGGAATTGATGGCGCAGGTTATCTGACTAACGGAGACCCGGTCTTTTTTTTCGCATTGAGCTCCCCTTTTGGCAGTATGGCTGAGATGACCCTGGTTACGCCTAAAAGTATTGTGCCGCTCCCGGCAACACTTGATCTCTCAATGGCAGCCGCCATTGGTAATCCCGGAATGTCATCCTGGACAGCATTAACGCGCAGGGCGCAGCTGCGAAAAGGGGAAACTGTTCTCATCAATGGCGCGACAGGCACCTCCGGCGGTCTGGCGGTGCGTATCGCTCGTCACCTGGGCGCGGGGAAAATCATCGCGACTGGGCGTAATACTGAAGTCCTGGCGAAACTCCGTACTCAGGGGGCTGATATCACGCTTACGCTGGATGAATTATCGCATGAACTCCCGGCACTCATGGAACAGGGTGTTGATGTCGTTTTGGATTATCTCTGGGGGGAGAGTGCGCTTGATATTATGAAGTCTGCCGCTGCCGGAGGTGCCAGACTGGTGCGTTTTGTGCAGATCGGCTCATTAAGTGGACAAGAAATATCATTACATAGCAAATTACTACGTTCATCAGGACTGACCCTGATGGGGAGCGGACTTGGCAGCGTATCTGATGCTGAACTGGTCGCTTCGGTTGGTGAACTATTACAAGCTGCTGCTTTGAGTGATTTCTCAGTCCCATTTCGTATTCGGCCATTAAGCGAAGTGAATGATGCCTGGAATGAAGATGACAGCCGTTGCCGTACTGTTTTCAATATCTGATGTTAAACAAATGCAGTCTGGTCCTTAGCGGGTTTCTCAGAAATGGTATGGAAAAATCATAAAGTTACCTAAATGCTAATGCATGGAATCTGTGGCTGTCTTCGGAAATTTCACACTCACTGATTGCATCAAAGCCATAAAGGCATAGTACCGGAGCATGAAAAGCAAGAAGCCCGCTGAGTTTCCTAAGCGGGCTTCTTAAATTTGGCTCCTTTGACTGGATCACTTTTGCCATGAGCTGGCTAATAAATAAACTAAATTTGAATTCTTATCCTGTCAAAACCACCAAAAGACTGAGGTAACATCGCACCTGTCATATTTATCAACGGCTTAACCGGTACTTTGAGGGATCCGAAATTTCACAGACCTCCGGGTGGTCGGCCAGTTATTGCTCCTGACCTTAACGGCTACGGCGCACGCAGCGATATACCTGTAGCGCTGTTTAGCGCTTCAAACGGATGTGGACCTTTAACAGGTTATGTCGTCAGCTATTTTTTGGTTTTCATCATTAAAAAATCAATCAGCGCTTTGACTCGTTTTGCCTTGCCGGTGTTTTTTAAGTAGTAGAGATAAACCGGTGGATAGGTCTTCCAGTAAGGCATCATCACCGGGATAAACTGCTCTTTATCGGGCTGCAATTCATACACCGGCTCAAACAATCTGCCAATTCCAAGACCGCTGCGTATGCCATCTGCCATGACATCAATATCATTGCTGATGAGCTGCCCTGGCATCTCAACGGTTAATTGCTGACCTTTATCTTCCAGCATCAGAGGGAGGAGGCGGTTATTGGTAATAAAGCGGTAGCCGATGAGTTGATGCTGATGCAAGTCCGCTGGCAGTTTGGGCGTACCGTGTTCCGCGAGATAGGCCGCAGAAGCATACAAACCTTCACGAAACGGTTTCATCAACGGGCGGGCCACAACACTCTCTTCAAGGATATCGCCAAAACGAATGCCCAAATCAAAACGTTCATCAACCATGTTCACGGTTCCGTCATAAACGGATATCTCAAGCTGTATTCCCGGGTAGCTCTGGCAAAACTCTGCCATAAAGGGCTTCAGGATAAGCAGGTAGGCAAAGCGTGACAGCGTAATTCTGACCAGCCCGGAGGGTTCCTGATTCAGGTCTTTGATGCTTTCCACCGCACTTTCCAGTGACGCCACAGCCCGCGATGTCTGTTGCAACAATTGTTCCCCGGCATCCGTCAGCTCAATGCGCCGGGTGGTGCGCACAAAAAGCGGGTGACCAATATGCTGCTCAAGCAGTTTTAGCGCTTTGCTGACCGAAGGTGGCGTTATCTCAAGCTTCCTGGCCGCAGCAGTGATGCTGCCTTCACGGGCGATGCTCTGGAAAATACGGATTTGGTTGTAAATGACATTGTTCATGGCGACCCCCAGCAGAGGAAACAAAGTTAGATTATTAGCTATTGGCTAAGAGTGTATGAGCTATTGCTGCTCTAAAAAACAGAATCAGGGTTGGTTATACTCACTTACAGTAAAACAAACCCCTGTTAAAGAAGCCAAAAATGCAAAATGTACTGATTATTTCAGGTCATCCGAATCTTAGTGAATCCATTGGTAACGCCACTATCCTGGATGAAGTCGCAAAAGCGTTGCCCGAAGCTGAAATTCGCTGTCTTGATGCTCTGTATCCTGACTACCGGATCGACGTGGCACGGGAGCAGCAAGCCTTACTCGAAGCTGATGTGATTGTCTGGCAGTTTCCTTTTTCATGGTATTCAGTGCCGGGGTTAATGAAGTTGTGGATTGACCAGGTATTAGTTCACGGCTTTGCCCATGGCTCAACCGCAAAACTGGGTGGCAAAAAGCTGATCATTTCCTTTACCGCCGGAGCACCAGAGGGCCTGTATTCCCCTGAAGGTTTGTTCGGTCACGACATTCAGCAATACATCACACCGTTTGAAACCACAGCACTGCTGTGCAATCTGGATCTGCAGGAGCCGGTTTACACCTTTGGGATGAGCTATGCAGGGCGTGATGAAGCTAAAGTCCTCGAACAGAAAGCACTGGCAAAAGTTCATGCCGCGCGTCTGATTACCGCGATTAAAGAAACTGCCCCTGCTTTAAAAATGGCTGTGTAAAGGAGAAGAGGGAAAATGTATCTCATCAATATTACGGTGAATGGCGATATCACGGCTGTTCAGCATGAGGCGCTTTTCACACGCCATGTCAGTTGGTTTCAGCAGTATTTCAATGCAGGCAAGTTTGTTCTCATCGGCCCCTATTCCGATCGCGAAAGAGCAGGGGTGATTATTGCTCAGACTGAAAGCCGGGAAGAGCTGGACGCTATTCTGAGCGAAGACGCCTATCACCCCAATCTCGCTGAATATGAGATTCGTGAATTCATCCCGAAAATGGTGGGCAACTGGCAATAACAGACGTCGCAATTTTCATTAAATAACGTGGCAGGGAGATGATTATGCAGTATGTAAACCTGGGGCGAAGTGGCCTGAAAGTCTCACGACTGTGTCTGGGATGCATGAGTTACGGCGAACCGGAACGCCTTCCTCAGCCGTGGTCGCTTGATGAAAGTGCTTCGCGACCGTTGATTCGCCAGGCACTTGAGGCGGGAATTAATTTTTTTGATACGGCTAATATTTATTCAGGTGGAAGCTCAGAAGAAATTGTCGGTCGGGCGCTACGCGATATGGCGTACCGGGATGAAATTGTCGTCGCTACTAAGGCATTTTTCCCATGGCGTAACTCACCCAATACCGGTTTTCTCTCGCGAAAATCGCTGTTTCAGTCTATCGATGACAGCCTGACCCGGTTGGGTATGGATTATGTGGATCTGTATCAGATTCACCGTTTTGATCACGGCACACCTGTTGAAGAAACCATGGAAGCACTTCACGATTTGGTGAAAGCCGGGAAAGTTCGCTATATCGGTGCATCCTCAATGGAAGCCTGGCGTTTTGCAAAGATGCAGCATGTTGCTGAGCGTAACGGCTGGACGCGCTTTGTCTCTATGCAACCGCAATACAATTTACTGTACCGGGAAGAAGAGCGGGAAATGCTGCCGCTTTGTGAGGATCAGGGCGTGGGTGTTATTCCCTGGAGCCCGATGGCGCGCGGCAGGTTGACCCGCGACTGGAGTGAAACCACCACCCGAACGCAGAACGACGTCTTTGCGCTGAAAATGTATGAAAATGCCGCGCAGCAGGACCAGAAAGTGGTTGAGGTTGTGGCGCAGGTGGCCGCCGGGCGGGGTGTTCCTCGTGCACATGTTGCACTTGCATGGTTGCTGTCAAAATCAGTGATTACCGCACCTATAATCGGTGCCACTAAAGCGGAGCACCTGTCCACCGCCGTGGAAGCACTTAAGCTGACATTATCGCCAGAAGAAATTGCAGCGCTGGAAGCACCGTATGTTCCTCATGTTGTTGATGGCATCGTACCGCCACTGCCTGAACAAGCGCCACGACTCTCACCCTTGCGAATCAACCAGGGAGCTGAGTGCGATGAAAATGGATTGTGAGGGTGGCGCGGTTAACGCGCCTTATCAGCAATAGTGGCGCAAAATTTAATGCAGCCGAAAAGAGAGGGTCATTGATGAAAGCCGGGATTTCTTTATCACTTTTGTTGGCTCTGAGCTGTTCTGCTGTTGCGCAGGGGCAAAAAGTCACTGCTCTGCCCGGCAAGCAGGGCTGAAAAAATTAATTCAATTCTGAAGTTCACAGGGTTCATCTATCAGATGAAAGATTGCCTGAGGGTTAAGGATTGTCAATCCAGGTTCGCATTCCCTGCGTTTCTCCGGGGTATCAGGGGATTGTTGGCTACTTCGGCATATCGATGCTGATGTTATTTAGTCGCCCAACATTACAATCAGTAAAGTGTGTTTTTCAATCGCTCCGGCAAGGCCTCGTCGTAAGCCAAACCATCAATTTCTGACTGTGAGATCATACTCAGGATACTTCCTGTGCTGGGCAGAGCCTGCCTGTCAATTTGTGCGGCAGGATCCCAGAGTTTTGAGCGAATGATCGCTCTGCTACACTGGAAAAAAACGCTTTCCACTGAAATGCGCAATACCGTTTTAGGGGATTGATTATTGATTGCGAATTTATCCAGCAAAGCCGGGTCTTTACGTATTTCAGCTGTGCCACTTATACGCAAAGTTTCGCCAATGCCGGGAATTAAAAAGAGAAGCGCAACCCGATTGTCATTTAATATATTGCGTAGACTATCAATGCGGTTATTACCCCGGCGGTCAGGCAAAAATAAAGTTTTAGCATCCTCGATGTAAATGAAGCCTGCAGGATCACCTCTTGGCGATACATCCAGACCATCAGGTCCCGATGTTGCAAGCGCCACGAATGTTGATGCTTCAATAAAGGGGCGGTAGG
This sequence comes from Rahnella aceris, assembly GCF_011684115.1. Lineage (NCBI taxonomy): Bacteria > Pseudomonadati > Pseudomonadota > Gammaproteobacteria > Enterobacterales > Yersiniaceae > Rahnella > Rahnella aceris. The sequence goes on from NZ_JAADJV010000001.1 coordinate 799,673, forward strand.
CAGGATGAATATGGTCTGTCACCTTTGTTAAAGAAGGCTTTGCTACCGCACCGTAAAGTTGCTCAAGCTCATTACTATCAGTAATGAGCATGTTTTCATCAGCCATCTCATTCACCTTCATTGATTTCAAAACACAATGCATGCTGATATTTATAGCAGATGCTTTTTTATTTGTTCATGTTTATGGCTAATAAGTATTTATTTCCAGGAGTAGCGTCAGCTCTTCGCTCAGAGCCGACGTTTCCAACGTAGCGGGCCGGTTAGTGCCAAATTCGGACATCCAATAGCTTTTATAAGCACACTTTTTTCCAGTGCTATCTAATACGAATATTTATTATTGCACGGCCATCGCCAGTCGAATCCCAACTGCAGTAAAGGCCAGCGCTACACCCCAACGAATGCCGGTCATCACCCTGTGATTTCCTAATACACTATGACTAACAGCCGAAGCAAAAATGCCATACAGAGAAAACACAGCAAAAGTCATGGCCGCAAAAATTGCAGAAAGAATCAACATGCTCTGTGTGGGGTGTACATCCCTGGTGGCGATAAACTGCGGAAGAAATGCCAGGAAAAATAGCGAAAGCTTGGGATTAAGAAGATTGGCAACCACAGCCTGCTGTATCAAGGCGCGATGAGATAACGCTAACCCGGGGCAGCCAGCGGATAAAAGTGTCTTATCCCGTAGCGTTTGCCACGCCATAAACAGCAGGTAAGCCACACCGGTATACAGGGATTTTTGCCCGCCGCTGTCCATCAAACCAATGCCGAACTGGTCGTGAGTATGCCGCCCAAAAGAGATATCGCTGTTGGCGTTTACCGCCTCGATACCCGCTACAGTAAGGGGGAGAAGTTGAATGGTATGTTGGCGCATGATGTCAGCGTTTTTCCTGTCGGAGCTGGTCGTGTTGCTCGAGTTCATAATCGATAAACGCACCGATCATTGTCCGGTAGACCTTTTCGATAATCACTTCGGGAAGTCCTGCTTCAGTGGCCTGTTGACATACCTTGTCGATGACCTGTTGGACGCGGTCAGGCGCGCGAACGGCTGAGTGGTCAATTTTGAAAGCTGCTGCAGCTTTAACACATTCGCTGCGTTGCGCGATCATCTTAACCAGTTCGCGATCAATCTGATCGATTCGATTTCTAACATCTTCAATTGACAAAAAATTCATCTTCAATCCACTTGACTAGTACATGAGTGTGTCAGCTTACATAAAATTTCGATTAAATACAGTTTTGAACCTGAAAGGTTCTGGCTGAGAGGACGATATATAAAGTAAAACTTATCCAGAAGCTCGCTGCTATTGGCATGGTGATGAATTTGTGAGGCTTAACGTGGGATGTTTTCCGTTTGCTAAGCGGATCCCTTAAACTACACCGTGCAGGTCACAACCCGTGAGTCAGAACCCTTGCCGGAATGTTCATCAGTGTCTGTTCATCTGAAGGAAATAAGATGCTTTTGCCAGATTTGAGCTTTACAAAAACCCTGTATCAATCGTCATTTCAGGAATGAGTCGTCCGTTGTTTATTTCTCTGGATGGGCCCAAGGGGGTCGGCAAAACCACACTGTTGGAGGCCATGACGAAAGTACTCAGGGCTGACAACAAGAAGGTGGTCCGGCTTTGCGAGAAAAAAAGCGATCCTTACAGGAGGGAAACAATGGCCCTCGTGAACAGGCTCGCCAGAAATCCCTCCCGGGATTTGGAGCTGGAGGTTTGTGAGCGCTTTGCTGATAGCCGTGCATGGATTTCCCGGCATGTGCTGACTAAACAGCCACCGGACAGCATTATCTTGATGGATCGTTGGTACCCGTCGGAAGCCGCGTTTCGCCGGATGGTTCCATTTGCAGAGATTTTACAGCTTAACATTGAACGAAATGTGAGAATGCCAGACCTGCATGTCGGGGTGGTTACCGCGCCTGATATTTCATGGGCGAGGGCCGCAGCCCGACCGCGTGGGCTAAGTAGTACGGTGATTCATAAGCTGGAAGATCATGTCGCCTGTACCCAGGCGTTCGAGCGGGAAGTTGCAGATCACGGCTGGGTTTTATGCCGTAATGAAGGAATGATCGAAGACGCAACGATGCAGGTTATTTCTGAGATCTACAGAGTGCCCGGATGCCCATAGTCATCGGTTTTGCGGGCAGACTCATTGAACCGGCGCTGCGACTGACTCTATCTTACTCACGCGACGCGAGGCCTTTAGCACGTCGGTTTGTTTTTCTTTTCGTTCGACTTTGCCAATTCCCTCTGAGGAGCCCGACATGATCACCTTTCATCAACTCACCGCCACCAGTCTGGATGGCCAGCTCATCTCTATGGCCGACTATGCGGGTAAGCTGGTTCTGGTGGTGAATACCGCCAGCCATTGTGGCTTCACGCCACAATACGCAGGCCTTGAAGCGCTCTACAAGAAGTACGCTGCACAGGGTCTGGTGGTGCTTGGTTTTCCCTGCAACCAGTTCGGTAAGCAGGAACCCGGCGGCGCCGACGAAATCGCGCAGACCTGTCACATCAACTATGGTGTGAGCTTCCCGATATTCGAAAAAGTGGAGGTCAACGGCGCTGCTACGCACCCGGTGTTTAGGTATCTGAAAAACGAATTGCCCGGTGTACTCGGTGGGCGGATCAAGTGGAACTTCACTAAGTTCCTGATCGGACGCGACGGCAAACCGCTCAAGCGTTTTGCACCGTTCACCACCCCGGAGAAAATGGAAACCGTAATACTTGCTGCACTTGAAATCTAAATGTTCGCGTAGTTCGAATCGTCCACCTTTATTTTGTGATATTCACCCTGTTGCACATAACCAATATGATCTGCCATCAATTGCGCTTCTTGCTCACTGTGCGTCACCAGAAGTGCCGTTTGCCCGGCTTCACGCAGAATATCGCGCACCTCGCCGCCGAGTCGCTCGCGCGTTTTTTTATCCAGACTGGAAAAGGGCTCATCCAGCAATAGGATCTCTGGATTCGGTGCCAGCGCGCGAGCCAACGCAATGCGCTGTTGTTGCCCGCCGGAGAGTTCGTGGGGATAGCGGCTGGCATGGCTATGCAATTCCACCAGTCTTAACAGCGCCGTCACTCTGGCTTGTTGCTCCTCACGCGGTATCCTGCGCAGGCCAAACGCGACATTCTGTTGAGCTGTCAGGTGTGGGAATAACGCATATTCCTGAAAGACCATGCCGACATGACGTTTTTCTGGCGGCAGATGAAGACCTGGCCCGGCAACGCGATGCTGTGAAACATAGATCTCACCGCTTTGCAGCCGTTCAAACCCGGCAACGGCACGCAGCACCGTGGTTTTCCCGCAACCCGAGGCTCCCAATAAGCAAGCAAGCTCCCCCTCACGTACTGACATTGAAAATCCTTTCAATACCGGTTGCTGGCCGTTGTCATAAGCCACATGCACATCCTGAAGGCGTAACGCAATTTCTGACATGGTGGTTCCTTTAGCCGTGGCGAGTCATCTGATGACGCACCAGCAATATAACCGGCAGCGTGCCTGCGAGAACAATCATTAAGGCGGCAATGGCCCCTTCTTCATAGGTTCCACGAGCTGCTTCTGCATAGAGTAACGTTGCCAGCGTCTCGAAGTTTACCGGGCGTAAAAGCAAGGTTGTCGGCAGTTCTTTCATCGCGTCGGCAAAGACTAATAATGCGCTGCTAACCAGCGCGGGGCGCAGCAACGGGAAGTGAACCCGCACGAAAGTCCCCGCACCATTTTCCCCCAACAAACGCGATGCTTGTTCCAGCGAAAGAGGGATACGGCCAAGCCCGGAATCCAGTGCGCCGATGGCAATGGCCTGGAAGCGCATCGCGCAGCAGATAACCAGCAAGATACCGGCTGACATCAGCGGTAAGCCGCGAATATCCATTAAATCTGCCAACCATTTGTCTGCTGCCATTGCCGGAGTGAGAAAACCAATCGCCAGAATGGTGCCAGGCACCGCATAGCCTAAGGACGCAAGGCGCATTACGCCGCGACGAAAGCCCGACATCGTGTTATCTGCGGCACTGTGCCTCGCGCTCCAGGCCACCAGTAAACTGACGCAAACCACCACCAGAGTGGTGCCTGCCGCCAGCGACAGCGTATTTTGTAAGGCTGAAAGCAACGAAGGGGAGAGGGGATTTTCTTCACCTAAACGCTTTGCGCTTTCCCAGGCTAAAAATACAACCGGTGCGAGGAACCCCAGAATAACCGGTAACGCAATAACCGAGCTGAGCAGCCATCCACGCCAGCCGCGTACTCTGGTAGGTTGAATCTCTCGCAAGCTGCGGCTGCTAAGGCCTTGTTTTCTGCGACCATAAAATTCCAGCGTCAGAATGCAGAAAATAAACATCAGCATCATGCAGGCGATTTGCGCGGCACCGGCAAGATCGGAACGCGAAATCCAGGTGGTGTAGACGGTGACGGTTAACGTTTGTACGCCAAGAAATTCAGATGCGCCGATATCATTGAGCGTTTCCAGTAGCGCCAGGCTGATACCGACAGCCAGCGCCGGGCGAGCCATCGGCAGGGCAACACGAAAGAAAACACCGGCAGCGCTGCAACCCAGGGTACGAGCGGCTTCCAGCAAATGTGCAGGTTGGCTGATGAACATCGCACGGGTCGTCAGATAAACGTAAGGATACAGCACTAAGCCGAGCAGAATAATGGCGCCGGGCAGGGAGCGTAAATCCGGTAAACGGAACTGCCGCGGACTGTCGAAGCCCAGCAAAAAACGAATGAATGTTTGTAGCGGGCCAAGGGGATGCAGCAGGTCAAGCCAGGCAAAGGCCACAATATAAGTCGGCATGGCTAGCGGCAGCAGTAACGCCCAGCTAAGTATTTTGCGTCCGGGGAAATCCCATGCTGTGACCGCCCACGCGCTGCCGACGCCAGTCACCCCCACGATCACGGCGACACCTGCCAGCAAAAGCCCGGTATTTTTCAACACCGAAGGCAGCACAAAAGTAATGAGATTATCCCAGTGCGAGAAATCAGCCTGTGTCGCCTGCCAGATTAGCGCAACGATAGGTGTGAGTACGCCAAGCGCAATACCTAGCGCGGCAAGATGCAGCGGCGTTAATAATGACTGCGGCCCGGAAACCAGGCCGCGTAACGTCGGAAGACGAAGTGATTTATTGATCGAATCCAACTTTATCTACCAGCAGGCTCGCTTGTTTACGGTATTTCACCATCTCGGTTAACGGGATTTTATCGACATCGATTTCACCGATGGTGGCGGTGATCACCGGATCAAGCGCCACACCTTTCAGCACCGGGTATTCAAAGTTCGCTTTGGCGTATTGTTGCTGGGCGGGTGCGGAAACCAGATATTCCATCAGTTTTACGGCATCAGCTTTGTTCGGCGCATAACGAGCCACTGCAGCACCACTGATATTCACGTGCGTGCCGCCTTGTTCAAAGGTAGGTTTCACCACTTTAATGGCATCGCCCCACTTACGCGCATCGGTGCCTTCTTTGGCGTTTTTCATATGGCCGATATAGTAAGAGTTTGCGAGGCCAATATCGCAAATACCGCCGAGGATATCGCGAGCAACGTCACGATCGCCGCCAGTCGCTTTACGTGCCAGATTAGCCTTCACACCACGCAGCCACTCTTCGGTTTTCGCTTCACCGTGGTGGGCAATCATGGCGGCAATCAGTCCGGTATTGTAAGGATGCTGGCCGGAGCGAATACACACTTTGCCTTTGTATTCCGGGCTGGAAAGCTGTTCGTAATGCCAGTTATCCATCGCCAGCGATTTCTCGGCGTAAAGCACGCGAGCGCGCATAGAAAGCGCAAACCACTGATTATCTGCTCCTCGCAAGTTTGCCGGAATAGCCGTCTTAAGCGTTTGTGACTCCACAGGCTGTGTCACACCTGCTTCCACTAAATCAATGAGATTTCCTGCATCTACCGTCATTAGCAGGTCGGCAGGGGAGTTCTGGCCTTCCGCTTTAACACGTTCGAGCATGCCATCCTTGATGTAAACCGTATTGACTTTTATGCCGCTCGATTGTGTCCAGCTATCCAGCAATGGCTGGATCAGACCGGGTTCGCGAGTGGTATAAAGCGTCAAAGTATCTTGGGCGAAAGCCGGAAGGCTGACGGAGAAAACCAGAGCCGATGCAAGCGTGATACGGCGCAGTCCGGTGCGAGGCAAAGCATTCATCGTTGATATCCCAGAGTAATTGAAACTAATTGTGACCCGGGCAGGACAAGATCCCTGCGGCATGCGCACAATAAATGATAATCACTCACAGTTACAATCATTGCAAAGTGTAAATGATTCACATTTACACAACTTTAATCAACGCGATGATATGGCCGGACACGGAATCGGGAGGGCTTATGCAGGGGGATTGATACCCGATCGTTGTATCTCTTACTCCTCCACCCATTCGACACGATTTCTTCCAGAGTGCTTCGCCTGGTACAACGCGATATCTATACGTCGGAACAAGCTTTCCTGGCTTTCATTTTCTTTTTTTATCCCGGCACCGATGCTGACGGTGAAGCGAATTTCATCATTAATCACTAATTCTCTGACATGAACTAATATTTTTTCGGCCATTAATCGTGCTTCTTCAAATACTGACGTTTGCACGATGACGGCAAATTCTTCTCCGCCGACGCGGGCGGCGATGACGTTATTTTTAAAGAGTTCACTGAGCATCAGGCTAAAGGCTCTCAGGACATCATCGCCAATGTAGTGGCCGTATTTGTCATTTATATTTTTGAAGAAGTCAATATCGATTAAAAAGACGTAAACACTGACATTATCTAAGTCCATAAGGGCGTTTTTAAAATAACGACGATTTGGCAAACGTGTAAGCTCATCACGGAATGAATTAATACTCATATCCGAATATTTATTATTCACATAACGTACGATGAAATAGATGCCTGCCGAGACGCAGACCATACCTGCCAGCTTACTGAGATCCTCAAGATAATACCCGACCCACATCGGCTGGCGAATAATTTCATCCATCAGATCAAATGCTGCAGACACAATCCATATCATCAGCCCCGCGTTTATCCATCGGCGAAGACTGGTTTTCAATAATAATCGATTAAAGTTCCACAAGATAAAGTTAAGTATCAGCAATTGGATGCCATCAAATATCCAGCCAGAATTTTGTATCCAGGAACCCTCGTTCTGTTTTGTAGAAAATGCGACAAGATTAAACACCATAACAAAAATACACAGCATCACCGATAATGCCATTGGCATATACAGAATTTTACGTGATTTGTTTTTAGTAAAAAGTCCGCTTTCATACTTCAAAAATGGCATAGTTAGTCCCTGATACAGGTAGATACTAAAATCAGATTTCGGGAGTGTCAGACTCTGACCTTCTTATTGTCTGAGAAAGCGCCGCAACACGCACAAAACAGGCTGAGTGATGATGGGGGATCAATCGGGACTTCTTCTTTATCAGATGAGCCAGCAAACTGTCAAGATGACAGTTTAGGCGTGACATCGGGGCGTGAGCAGGCTGACCCTGCCCGAGACTGCTCACTCTCGCACGCTGTTTTTACAAGGTTATTTAGCGCACCTCGAACTTTCCTCACCGGGCTGACCGGTAGCCGAACTACTCAGAATCACACCCGGGGAAACAGCAGCCACTGTTTTCAGCGGCCTTTCTCATTTACCGTCATGGTAAACACGGTCACCTCCGTGCCACTGTTCATATAGGCATGCGGCGCGTCTGTTCTTGCAACCGCTGCACCCCCGGGGCTTATCACGTAAGTGGTGTCGCTGACGACGAGCGTCAGGGTCCCGCCGGACACATGAAGCAGTTCACTGGTGCCTTCCGGATGGCCGGGAGACTCAAAGGTTTCCCCGGGGTAAAGCACCCACTCCCACAGCTCGACCATGTCCGGCCCGCTCGTGCCCGCAAGCAGGCGCGCGCTGCCACCTTTTTCTCCTTTCCAGAGTACGGGAATGTCACCGGCATTGATGAGATGAACTGCGGGCTTGCCAGCTACGTTGACAAAATCGGCCACGGAGACGTTCATCGCAGACGCAAGGCGGCAGAGCAGGGCAATGCTGGGGTTGGCCCGGCATCCTTCTATCTCAACCAGCATTCCCTTACTGACGCCCGCACGGCGGGAAAGCTCATCGAGCGACATTTTTTTCTGGCTGCGGTAAAGCTTTGTGCGCGCGGAAACGGCCTCGTTTATTCTGGCTGCATCGGCGTCGGTCGTTATATTGACTTTACTGGTCATCGGTCATTATCATGTAATAAATCAGTCATTACAGGATTATCCTATGCCAGCCGTGTCACCGTCAATCAGCCCTGAAATTTACCGCATCGCACCGGGTTTTCGTGCGCTCAGCATCTGCGTGAAAGCGGCCCCCGTGGCCGATGAGCGGGTGGGGGAAGTCGCGCTGCGGGAAGCCTGCGAGGCCGCTCAGGCCGGGCAGCCAGCCTGGGCTGAGGCCCACCTCAGCGCATGGGCGGAGGTATTCCGCGCCTTCGGTGCAAAACCTAAGCGTACGCCCTGTTCGGCAGAAGCCCTGAGAAAGCGCGTCATAAAGGATGGCACGATGGCCGCTCTCGATCCGGTGGTTGATCTGTATAACGCGGTCAGCATCCGGTATGCCATTCCGGTAGGTGGTGAAAACCTTGCGGCTTACGTCGGGATGCCGCAGCTGGTTGTTGCTGACGGAACCGAAATTTTTGACACTATGAAAGACGGTCAGCCGGGAAGCGAGTCACCGGAGGCGGGAGAAGTTGTCTGGCGCGATGACACCGGTGTGACCTGCCGCCGGTGGAACTGGCGACAAGGCGTCCGGACGCGGCTGAGCGTGGCAGACAGCAGCATGTGGTTCATCCTTGAGAGCCTGCCTGAAATGCCTGTGGATGCGCTGCATGCGGCTGGCAGAATGCTGACAGACGGCCTGGAAAAAATGATGCCCGGGGTGCGCTGTCAGACCGTTCTTATCAGCAACGTATTGTCTGACGCGGAATAACTTTTGCTCTCCTGGCGCGGCCAGCCACTGTCGACAAGGATATTTATTCCTTCGTCTGTCTGAATCAAATATCCCGGTACAGGTATATCACCCGGCTGCATAGTCCCCAGGTAAAGCATGTACAGGCGCATGACATTTTCTCTTATTTTCATCAGCATAATAAAAATAGATGAATATCTGGCTGCTCACAACACAAGCGACAGCCATACCTCTGTTCTGATCTAACTTCCGCTTAAGCGGGATACTTACACGCTGAAACAGGTTTCAGAAGACGCGTCACTCCGCCCGGTCGCTCAAAAAACGCTCCTCAAGCGTGGCTTCCAGCCCAAGCATGGCGTCTTCGGCATGCTGCATGTGTTCGGTCATGATCTGCTGAACGGTGGCGGCATCCTGACGGCGCATCGCGTCGATCAGGCGATATTGATAATCAATGCCGACGCTGCGCGCCACCGGCTCGGGGCGCTGGTAAATATCTTTGCAGACGGCCAAATCTTTGAGCAGACGTTGCAGGAAATGGCAGATAAACGCCAGCAGAACGTTGTCAGAATAACTGGCCACCACGCCGTGAAAATCCAGTTCGGCCATGCGCTGTTCCCAGCGTTCAGCTTCGTCAGCGGGTTCATGATCGTAGACGGCAATCAGCTGATGCAGTTTCACGAAGCCTTTGGCGTCGATATTGCCGATGGCGCTGACCGCCACCAGAGGCTCCAGCGCTTTGCGCAAGGCGTAGATATTGCTGATGGAAAGCTGACGGGTAAACAGATAATTGGACAGCAAACTCATGGCGCGAGATTCGGTCATTGAATCAATAAACGCACCGCCACCGGGGCCGGTTTTGGTGCGGATCAGCCCCTGAACCTCTAAAGATTTCAGCGCTTCACGCACTGTGCCTTTCCCTGCGGCATAACGCGTTATCAGATCTTTCTCCTGCGGCAGACGGTCGCCGGGCAGCAGATTCTCGCTGATGATGCTCTCTTTGATGGCATCGACAATTTCATCAGTGCGCTTGCGGCGTACCGGTTCCGGTTGGTGTGTCATTTCAATACTCATAAATCCCTTCATTGATTTAAACCCTTGGCGCACTGGCCAGAAGACGTTGCGTGTAGGCGTGCTGCGGTGCGTTGAACAACCGATCGTTATCCGCGCATTCTACTAAATCACCGTGATACATCACCGCCACGCGATCGGCAATGGACTCCACCACCGCTAAATCATGGCTGATAAACAGATACGACAGGCCGAACTCACGTTTCAGGCGATCGAGTAATAACAAAACCTGTGCCTGTACCGACACATCTAAAGCACTGACCGGCTCGTCAAGCACCAGAATACGGGCCTCGGCCGCCAGTGCGCGGGCAATCGCTAACCGCTGAGCCTGACCGCCAGAAAACTCATGCGGATAACCACTGAGCGCATCGGCAGGCATCTGCACTGCCTCCATCAATTCCAGCATTCGCGCTTTACGTCGCATGGTGGGGTAGGCGCATAAATAACGCAGCGGCACATCCAGCGTATCAGCGATGGTTTTTCGGGGGTTGAGCGAGGCCACAGGATCCTGAAAAACATACTGAATCATCTGGCCGAAGGCTTTGTCGCTGCGTTTAGCATGTGTCGACATCGCTTCGCCCATCAGTTTAATGGTGCCGGACGTCGGACGTTCCAGACCGACCAGCATTCGCGCCAGCGTACTTTTACCTGAACCACTTTCACCCACTACCGCCAGCGTTTCGCCTTCAGCCAGATGCAGAGATATCCCTTTTACCGCTTCAACCTGCAGTTTGCGGCCGGAGAACCAGCCGGAGGTACTGCCGAAGGTTTTCACCAGCCCGTTGACTTCAATCACGTTGCTCATATTGCCCCCGGCTGTGGTTTTGAGTTGGCATACAGTTCGCCGACCTGTTTGAGGAAATCGCGTCCCTGGCCGAGTTTCGGCACGCTGGCAATCAGCCTGCGGGTGTAATCATGCTGCGGGTCCCGCAGCACTGACCGGGTTTCACCGCTTTCAACAATTTCGCCGTTACGCATCACTGCCACCCGGTCGCAAATCTGGGCGATCACGCTAAAATCATGAGTGATGAATAGCAGCGTCAGGCCACGTTCACGACGCAGCTGTTGCAGCAGCTCGAGAATACGTGCCTGTACCGTGACATCCAGCGCGGTAGTGGGTTCATCGGCGATGATGATTTCCGGGTCATTGGCCAGTGCCACTGCGATGCCGACACGCTGACGCTGCCCGCCAGAAAGCTGATGGGGAAAGGCGTCGAAGCGCGCCGCAGCCTCATCAATTCCTACGCTGTGGAGCAGCGTCAGTGCTTTCTCTTTAGCCAGCCGGTTTGACAGCGGCTGATGGGCCTGAATGGCTTCAATGATTTGTGCGCCAATGCTGAACTGAGGGTGCAGGGTGGTCAGCGGGTCCTGGAAAATATAGGCCACCCGCGCGCCGCGGCACTGTTGCAGCTCGCTTTGCGTTCGCGACAGCATCTCTTCGCCGCCGACGTAAATCGCGCCAGCGGTGATTTCTCCCGGTGGGGAAGATACCAGTCCCATCACGGACAGCGCAGTGACGCTTTTCCCAGATCCGCTCTCCCCAATCAGCCCCAGACATTCTCCTTTGGCAACGTAAAAACTTACGCCTTTGACCGCTGCGACGGATTGTTTTCCCGAGCGGAAATTCACTTGTAAATCCACCACTTCCAGCAGCGCATTCTTGCCCTGTATGGCAGAGGGAACGCTGGCACGATTGACCGTAGTGACGGCTTTCCCGCGCAATAGAATGCCGGACTTCAGGCGTGGATCGAGCAGGTCGCGGACGCCGTCACCCAGCAGATTAAAACTCATGACAAGAATGAAAATCGTCAATCCAGGTACGATGGAAACGTGCGGTGCGCTGAACATCTGTGCGCGTCCCTGACCCAGCATCGAGCCTAAATCAGCGTTGGGTGGCTGGGTTCCCAGTCCGAGGAACGACAACCCGGCGGTCTCTAAAATCATCCAGCCGACGGTGGTTGACATGGTGACCACCACAACCGGCATCATGTTGGGTAGCACTTCGGTCAGCAAAATTTGCAAATGATTTTTGCCCGACAGCCGCGCCGCCTGAATAAAATCGCGCTGACGCAGGCCAACGGTCAGACCGCGAATATTACGGGCGAAGAAAGGAATATTCACCACCGAGATGGCGTAAAGCGCATTGAGCAGTCCGGGACCCAGCACCGTGACGATCACCAGCGCCAACAGTATATAAGGGAAGGCCATCAGCATATCGATCAGGCGCATCAACAGGCTGTCGGTTTTACCTCCGGCATACCCGGCGACCAGACCAATCAGTGTACCGAACAGTGCGGCCAGCAGCGTGGCGCAAACTCCCATTGCCAGTGACACGCGGGTTCCCCACAGCAGGCGGGAGAGCATGTCCCGGCCCAGCGGGTCTGTGCCGAGCCAGTGGCCGGGCGAAAACGGTCGCAGCAGACGGTTGAGCAGATCGGTGGCGTCAGGGTCTGGTAACGGCAGCAACGGCGCGGCGAGGGCGGCACCTGCCACCAGCACCAGCATGATCAGGCCGAGCGTGGCCAGCCGGTTGGCCAACAGCAGCGCCCACAACGGCTGGCGATGACGAGGCGTGACAGTGGTGATGTTCTGGCTCATGATTTTAACCTCGGGTCGAGAAGCGCCTGTAAAATGTCAGCACACAGGTTGATCAGTACATAGGCCGCAGCGGCAACCAGCACGCCACCCTGTACCAGAAGCAAGTCGCGGGTGGCGACGGCTTTCACCATCATTGCGCCAAGCCCCGGCCACTGAAATACCGTCTCTATATAGACCGCGCCGCCGAGCACAAAACCGGCCTGAATACCGATCACCGGAATGACTGACACCAGCGCCATACGAAAGGCGTGCTTATAGATCACTTTGCGCTCGGACAGGCCTTTGGCGCGGGCGGTACGAATGAAGTCCTGACGCAACACTTCGAGCATCGCGGTGCGGGTCAGGCGAGCGATAACGCCGGTGGCAACAATCGCCAGCGTAATAGCGGGTAAGGTCAGATGATGCAGCAAGTCGAGCCAGCCGCCACCGGCCCAAATGGCATACATACCAGAAGCAGGGAACCATTGTAGCTCTACGGCGAACAGCATTATCAGCAGCAGACCAATCCAAAACGAAGGCATGGAAATTCCCAGCAGCACCAGCAACGTAATGATGTGGTCGCCCAGGCCAAACTGGCGGACGGCGGAGAGTATTCCGGCCAGCAGCCCCAGCACGGTGCTTAACAGCAGTGCGCAGCCTCCGAGCAACAGCGTGGCGCCAAAACGCTCCATCACTTCATCAATGACCGGGCGATTAAGCACGTAAGAACGGCCAAAATCGCCGTGCAAAATATTGCCCGCCCAGATCAGATATTGTTGATAGAGCGGTTTATTCAGCCCGAGTTCCTGATTGATCCGTGCGACGTTTTCCGGCGTGGCCCAGGCACCGAGCAACGCCTGAGCCGGATCCCCCGGGATCATTGCCATAATCAAAAAAACAATCAGCGACAACCCGATAAACACCGGAATGGTCGAGAGCAGCCTTTTAAGCACGTAACTCCCCATAAGTTTCTCTCCGATTACTGTTTGGTTACCCGGTTGAGCAACAGATTGAAATTCGGTTGCAGTGCGAAGTGCTGAATTCGTGTGGAGGTTACGGCGTTCTGTTTCCAGTTGGCGACGAAAATCCACGGTGCATCGTCATGTACGAGCTGCTGCACCTGCCTGTAAAGCGCGGCGCGCGTTGCGGTGTCTGTGGTCATGCGCGCTTGTTGCAACAGATTGTCCACCTGCGGATTGCTGTAATAACCGGAGTTAAAACCGCCTTTTTTCGGCCAGGCGTCGGTGCGTAGCGTCAGGAAAGGTAGGGTGTCAGGGTCGTTGGTCATCCAGGCCATTTCCGCCATATGGGTGTGATTGTCCAGACCGGCATTAACCTTCGATAGATAGGTATTCCACTCATAGGTCTGGAGCGAAACATTCAGACCTACTGCTTTCAGGTCAGCCTGAATGGCGGTGGCCATCGGGATGGGATCCAGCATGCCTGATCCCCCCTCGGCGACGTAGAAGGTCAGCGTTGTCCCTTCTGCTCCGGCGGCTTTCAGCAGTGCGCGGGCTTTAGTCGGATCATAAGGATAGGGCGTCACCTCTTTATTGGCCGCCCAGTTAAAGGCGCGGGGGATCGGGCCCTCGGCTACGTCGGCCGAACCCTGCAAAATTTTATCTGTCAGCGACTGTTTATTGATGGCGTAATTCACCGCCTGCCTCACCCGCACGTCGTTAAAGGGGGGCACTTGTGTATTGAGCATCACGTACCAGACGTGTGGGCCGGTAGTCTGGTACAGGCGGAAGCGGTCACTTTTCTCCTTGAACAGTTTCACCGTGTCAGGAGGCACTTCTACCATTGCATCAATGCCGCCGGAAAGCATCTCGGCGACCCGCGTATTACCATCGGTGATGGGGCGGAACACCACGTTTTGTACCGCAGGTTTACCGTCCCAGTAATCACTATTGGCCGTCACCACCACGCGCTGATTGGCTTTCCATTCTGCAAAGCGGAATGCGCCAGTGCCGACCGGGTGACGGCCAAACTCTTTGCCGTATTTTTTCACTGCCGCTGGTGACACGATAAGGCCGGTTGGCGTGGCGAGGTTGGAGAGAAACGGTGAGAACGGCTCTTTCAGCGTAAAGACCAGCGTATTTTGGTCCGGTGTTTCGATGTTTTTTATCGAAGAGAAGAAAAATGACAACGGGAAAGGCCCGGTGTCATGCCACGGGTTTTTATCATCCAGCATACGGTCAAAGGTAAATTTCACCGCATCGGCATTAAACGGTGTTCCGTCCTGAAATTTCACCCCTTCGCGCAGATAAAAGCGGTAAGTAAGGCCGTCGGGACTGATTGTCCAACGAGTGGCCAGCGCCGGTTCGATATCCAGTTTCCCCTCACCGTTACGCACCAGTCCGTCGTAAACGTTCACCAGAATGCGCGAGTCGTTGGCTGCGGTAGCAACCTGTGGATCCAGCGATTGTGGCTCAGCCACCTGACCAATCAACAGCGCATCCGCAGGGGTTCTGGCCTGCACCTGAGCCTGCCACGACAGCGCAAAGAGACAAAAACAGATTGGCATAAATGACTTTTGCAAAGCTGGCAGCATATCGACCTCGTCGCTTAATAAAACGCTATGTGGAAACCTCAGAAAAAAATCAGGCGTTGTCCTGTTTATTATTTATGCGTATAAATTAACTGAATTGCAATAATTTATACGTATAAATTTAACCAGACTGTCGCGGAGTACTTATGACTTTTTCAATCGTGGCGCGGGACCCACACTCAGGTGCGGTGGGTGTCGCCACCGCTACCGCTGGCCCTGCCGTGGGTGCATTGGTGGTACACGGACGTGCGCAGACCGGCGCGATTGCCACCCAGGCAATGACCAATCCACTTTACGGGGAGCGGGGTCTGACGTTGTTACACCAGGGGGCCGATGCGGCATATACATTGAAAAACCTGCTGGCGCAGGATGCGGACGCTGCCCGAAGGCAGCTACTGATAGTCGATAATCAGGGCAATACGGCGCAGTGGAGCGGGGCAGATTGCGGAGTCTGGGCCGGAAGCATCGCGGGGCATCAATGTGTCGTCGGTGGGAATTTACTGACTGGGGAACGAACGCTGTTTGCGATGCTGGAAAATTATCACCTGCAAACTGACCTGCCGCTGGCCGACCGCCTTCTGGGAGCCATGAACGCCGGTGCGCAGGCCGGCGGCGACCGGCGCGGGCTTAAATCTGCGGCGCTGAAAATCTGGTGCGACCGCCAGTATGCCAGCGTTGATCTGCGCGCTGACTGGTCCGATGCGCCGTTGGAGGCGTTAGCGGAGATTCTGCAACAGACGCGCTCTCCTTCTCATGCCGATTTTTTTTCCGCCTTACCGAAAGGCCAGCTGCGTTAATCAGTCATAAGATTGCATAAAGGTACAGGCCATGAGAATCAGAAACATTAAAGGGTTTTGCGGGTGATTTTAATTTGCGGATTTTTGAGTCGTTAAGAGATATTTGGGGGTCACTGTGTCATCGAACTCACCTGACCCCAAATCTGACCACCAAATTTTCCCGGCGCGGAGGGAAAACTGAAAATGCATCAGGACTATTTTCACACTCGCTGATTGCATCAACGCCATACAGGCCCGGGCTCCGGGCATAAAAAGCAAAAATCCCGCTTAAGTTTCCTTAAGCGGGATTTTCTAATTTGGCTCCTCTGACTGGACTCGAACCAGTGACATACGGATTAACAGTCCGCCGTTCTACCGACTGAACTACAGAGGAATCGTTGGAACGGGGCGAATAATAGCGACTGCCCCGTGGCATGTCAAAGGGGAAACTGAATAAATGCGTGCGTTTGCTGATACTTTAGCCAAGTTGTTGAGAATAGAGTCAAAAAGGCCCGTTTTCATATTGAAGCAGGCCTTTTTCGGTCTTAACGCAATTCACGACAAGCGCGGGTGATCCGCTCGCAGGCTTCCTGCAACCGGTTGTCATCGATGGCATAAGCAATACGCAAATAACCCGGCGCACCAAAAGCAGAACCCTGAAGCGTGGCGACATGGCCTGATTTCAGCAGATAAGCTGCAAAATCTTCATCTGTTCTGAGAATATCGCCTGAAGGTGTCGTTTTACCTGACATCCCCTGACAATTAGCGAAAACGTAAAATGCGCCCGGCGGCGTTTCGGCACTCAGGCCGTCAATGGCATTCACGCAGTTCATGATCAGGGTGCGACGGTGCGTCAGGATGTCGATCCAGTCCGCGATGAATGCATTGCCCTGTTCCAGAGCGGCAACAGTCGCGGCCTGAGAAATGGAGCTGGGGTTGGAAGTGCTTTGCGACTGCAAAATTTGCATGGCAGAAATCAGCCACGCGGGGCCGCCCGCATAACCCAAACGCCAGCCGGTCATTGAATAGCCTTTAGAAACACCGTTTACGGTCAGGATACGCTCTTTCAGACGAGGTTCGACTTCGGCGAGTGTGGCGAAAATACCGGGCACAAAACAAATTTGTTCGTAGATGTCGTCTGCCATCACCAGCACCTGCGGATGCTCCAGCAGAACGGCGGCCAGTGCGTGGAGTTCGTCAGCTGAATAGACTGCCCCGGTCGGATTGTTCGGGGAGTTGAGGATGACCCAACGTGTTTTCGGGGTGATTGCGGCGGCTAAAACTTCCGGCTGCAATTTCCAGCCATCACTTTCCAGACAATGAACAATCCGCGGTTCACCTTCCGCCAGTGCCACCATATCCGGATAAGACACCCAGTAAGGGGCCGGGATAATCACCTGATCGCCAGACGAAACGGTGGCCAAAAGTGCGTTGAAAATGAGTTGCTTGGCGCCACTGCCCGCGATGACTTCATCCGGGCGGTAGCTGATCCTATTTTCACGATTAAACTTAGTCATGATGGCGTGTTTAAGCGCGGCGGTACCGGCAACGGCAGTGTATTTTGTGTCACCTTGTACAATCGC
Organism: Rahnella aceris; assembly: GCF_011684115.1. Classification (NCBI taxonomy): domain Bacteria; kingdom Pseudomonadati; phylum Pseudomonadota; class Gammaproteobacteria; order Enterobacterales; family Yersiniaceae; genus Rahnella; species Rahnella aceris. The sequence goes on from NZ_JAADJV010000001.1 coordinate 817,179, forward strand.
GTCGATGCCGGCCTGCTTAATATGTGCGGGAGTATCGAAATCCAGCTCACCTTCGCCCAGGTTGATGACATCAGTACCTGCCGCGCTGAGCGCACGAACCTGGTCGGAGATCGCCGCTGTCGGCGAAGGGCGCACGCGACGCAAACGAGGTGCAAGAAATTCAGCAGACATTGTTTCCCCTGTATGAACAATAACAAAATTGTATTATGTGAATCATTAAAACCAATTTAAACTTACCATTCTTCTTTTTGCTTTGCTCATAATTTCTTCGTGCTGAGCGGTATTTTCCTGACGGAAACGGCAGGGCAGCGGGTATGGCTGGCGGTGAGCCTGCGGGCTGTCTGAACTTTTCATTTATATTTCAAGGTTGTCTTATGGCTTTTATTTTTGTTGCACATGACACACCTGAGCCGTCGCTGTACGGTGCGATGGCGGCAATACTGGCGGCACAAAAGGATTTACCGCTGGCGCATCTGCCGGTGAGCTGGGATACCGCACGCTACCCTGATGCCTGCCAGCACGTCGTTGGTGAAGGGCAACGGGTAACCAGCGGGTTGCTTTGGGCAGAACGGCTGATTTTGCAAAGTGCCGGTAAAGTGATGAAGCTGGAAGAATTGCTGAAGACGTATGGCATCGGGGATGTGGTGATCCCCCTCGGGCCAATACAGATCATTCAGTTCACTCAAATTGCACGGCAGGTTCGCGAAAACGCGTTTGACTATGAATTGATTACGGTTGAGCGCGAAAATCAGGGGTATATGTTCAGGCGGCACGGACTGACGGATGAAGCCGCCGGATGCTGGTGGCGTGATCGTTATGGGCGCTGGATAAATCACGATACGCCGCCACAAACCACCACTTCGCTGCGTATCGCGCTGGTCGGTGCGCAGTCCGAGCAGTGCACGACCTATCCGGCCACGCTCGCTGCGTTGGGTGATGCCGCGGATGCTTTATCAGTGTCGCTTGATATGGTGTATGCCGCGCCCCAGGTGCTGGAAGATCATCTGCATGAGGTGATGGAAAACGTCGATGGCATTTTACTGCCGGGCGGATCCGCGATGTGTAATGTTACCGGACAGATTTGTGCCGCACATTACGCCCTGAATCGCCATATTCCCATTCTCGGCTTGTGCCTGGGCATGCAAACCATGACTACGGCCATCGTGCAGAACATGATGGGTTCTGCGAAAGCCAATCTGGCGGAAGCGGATCCTGATGCTGATATTAAAACTTTTGTGCCGCTGACGAATACGCCAACATTGCCGGTTCACCGCCTCGGGGATCATCGGATGCATTCCCGCCCCGGCAGCCGGTTGCATGAGATTCTTGGCGATGAATTTATCGTGCGCTACAACCACCGTTTTCACCTTGCACCTGAACTGAAACCGGATCTGGAAAATCACGGATTGCTGATCAGCGGGACCGATGCCACCGGCAAGATTGCTGACGGAATCGAATTCACACGCCATCCGTTTTATCTCGGCGTGCAGGGCCACCCGGAGTTGTCATCACTGTCGGTGAAACCTCACCCGTTGCTGATAGCTTTTCTGAAAGCGGCGTCAGCTCAGCACGGATAAATTGACGGCACCATGAAAAATCCCCGCCTGCAAAGACGGGGATTTTTTGCTTAAAGCGGGTTACTTCAGGGTGACGCCGGAACGCGGATCGGCGGCCAGACGGCGCAGTTCCTGCTCCACCAGCCCGATCACATCAGCTTGCAGATCAATCAGCGGGGCGCGGACATGGTGGCCGTCAAAACCGCGCAGGTTCATGGCCGCTTTTACCAGTTGCGGCTGACCGAAACGGCGGGCCAGCGCCCGGTACGGATACCACAGACGGTGCAGTTCGCGGGCTGTGCTGGCATCGCCGCTTTCCAGCGCACGATAGGTTGCCAGAATAATTTCCGGCAGAGCGCCGCTGTTGGTGGTGCTGATGCCGTCAAAACCACACATCATCGGCCCTAAAAATGCCAGATCGGAGGCGCAGAACAGACGCAGACGCCCGCCAAGACGGTTGGCAATCTGATCGATGGCGGTCGGGTTCAGGTCACCTTGTTTGATACCCACCACGCCGTCGATGTCGGCCAGTTGCTCCAGCACTACCGGCGGCAACGTAATGCCGATACCCGGTGCGTTATACACCAAAATACCGGTGCGTGATAACGGTGCCATCTGTTTGAAGAAGCTGATAATTTGCGCGTCGGTCACTTCAGAAACAAACGGCGGCGTGACCATCGGCAGGCCACCCAGATCGCCCGCCAGTTGCGTTAAATCACGCACGACACGGACATCTGAACCTGCGCTGCACAACATCACCGGCACGCGGTCACCCACCACTTCCATCACATGGCGGAACAGCGTGGCGCGTTCGTCGGCGGTCATCGCCGGGAATTCACCGTACGTGCCGCCAATCAAAATGCCGTCATAACCGAGGCCGATGACCCGCTCAATGTTGCGGGATAACCCGGCAAAATCAAACTCGCCGCCCGCCGTAAAAGGCGTCACGGTAATATTAAAAATACCTTTCAGGCGCGCCTGACTTTCACTGATGTCTTTCATTTATTCAATTCCCATCATCTGGTTAAAAGCAAAATCAAAGTAAGGTCAGCGGACGATCCACTGTGCCGAGGGCGCGATAGCCGGTTTCGGTCACCACAATGGTTTCACTGACACCGACGGTGAATTCGCCGTAAATGCGCAATGCAGGCGGAATGTGGAAGGTCATTCCCGGCTGTAATTCGGTGGTGATGCCGCTGTAAAGGCTGAGGATCGCGCCTTCGCCCCAGTCCGGTGCGAACGAAATACCAATCGAATAACCGGTGCGTTTTTTGAAGTTATCGGTATAGCCAGCGCGGTCGATAACGGCCTGACAGGCCAGATGCGGCGCTTCGCATGTCGCGCCCGGACGGATGGCATCGAGTGCAGCCTGCAACGCTTCCTGACAGACTTTTTCCATTTCCAGCGCCACGGCTGGCGGTTTGCCGAGCCAGGCGGAGCGCATCAGGGCCGCGTGATAACGGTCGTGAGTGGCGGCCATTTCAAGGAAAATCGGGTCGCCCCCGAGAATTTTACGGCGTCGCCATGTACCGTGCGGCACACCGGTGCGCGGGCCGCTGGAGACCAGCGGTTCCATGCCCATATATTCGGAACCGGCGGCAATCGCTGCCCCCATCATGGCGGAAACCAGGTCGTTTTCTGTCGCACCTGCGGCAATCGCCGCGCGGCCTGCCAGCATGCCAGCGTCAACGTAACGGGCGGCGTGCGCCATTTTTTCCAGTTCTGCGGCTGATTTCACGGCGCGCAGTTGCTCGATAACACCAGCCGCATCGTGGATCGTGCCGATTTCAGCCTGTAAGGCTTCGTATATTGCGATCGGCAGAAACCAGCCGCGTTTATCGATCCCGATCCGGCTCTTCATCCAGCCACGCGTTTTCAGCACATCGAGCAGGAAATTCACCGGATTATCGCCATCGGTATAAATCGCCGCGTCGCGGATAAAGGTGTTGGAGATGAAGTTGAAATACTCAAGCTGGCGGATAACAAACACCGGATCGCCTTCCACCGGCAGTACCAGCGTCTGGAAAGTGTAATAGCCCGGTGTTTGCTGACCTGTCAGGTAAAAGATGTTTTCCGGCCCGGTGATCACCATCACGTCCAGACCGGCTTTCACCAGTAACTGACGCGCCTTCGCCATGCGCTGCCGATATTCTTCTTCGTGAAATGCAGATTCTGCGCCTGGCACGACGCGGCCCGTATCGGGTAATGATGTTGCTGTCATTGTTCAAACTCCTGAATAAATTCTGCCTGGGAAGGGGTGAAGCGGATACCCAGCCCCGCGCCCGGCGGGCTGCTGAGTAACCCCTGATGATAGGAAAGGCCGTGAACCGGGTCGTTACCCAGCCCGTCGGCACCGTAAAGTTCGGCGTAAGCGGGCTGGCAGGCGCGGGCGACGTGCAGGGCGGCGGCGGTAGCGGCACCGCCTTCGTTCATCTGACCAATCATGAAGGGCACGCCCGCTGCCGTAAGACGTCGTGCGGCAGCCATTGTCGGCGCAATGCCGCCCATTTTGACCAGTTTGAGATGCGCCATAATCTTGCCGTTCAGCGCCAAAATGCGTTCTAAATCCGCCTCGCTGCTCATGCTTTCATCGAGCATCAGCGGCACCGGACTGGCTTCGGCCAGCGTCGGATAATAGTGCGCATTAGCGTCAGAAACCGGCTGTTCGAGATAACTCATGTCAAACTTCGCCAGCGAGATTAAATGGCTGCGCGCGGCTTCCGGCTGCCATTGGCCGTTGGCATCTGCGGACAAACTGATTTCGTGCCCGAAACGTCGGCGCAGCGCACTGAGCCGTGCTTCATCTTCTTCGAACGAAGCCACGCCGACGCGCAGTTTAAGCTGTGTAAAACCGCGATCCACATACGCCGTCGCCTGTTGCAGCATCTGCGCCATCGGCGTCCAGAACAGCGTCTGGTTGGTGTGATAACTCACCGTTTCGCTATTATCTGCGCCCGCCAGTTGCGCCACGCTGATGCCTTCCTGACGCGCGATCAGATCATGCAGCGCGATATCCAGCAGCATGCGTGTCGGTGCCAGAAAATCCGCCAGCCGTTGCGGCAGATTGAGCAAAATTGTGCTGGCAGGCTGACTGAGATCCAGTTGCTGCAACGCACGGATCACATCACTCAACACCCGTTCGGCGCTGTAACCATTGAGATACGCCATGTTGATGCGCACTTCGCCCAGCCCGTTGAAGTTTTTGTCTTCAAGCAGCAGATACAAGGTGTCCAGCCCCGGCACACTGCCCGACGAGGCGGTATAAAGTTGCAGATGCGGATACCGCAGGTCGGCGCGATATAATGTCGCTTTCACCGTTTTCCCCTCAGCGTTTGAGCATTTTTAAGGCAACATCGCAGTAAATTTTGCTGCCTGCCACGAATTCATCGATGGGGATAAATTCATCAGGTTTATGCGCGACGGCCAGCGAACCGGGGCCGATGATGATGCCTTTAGTGCCCAGACTGCGAAAATGCACCAGATCGCATCCCCCCTGAAAACCGAACGGGCCGGGTTCTGGATTGCCCTGGGCGGCGCAGGCTTCAACGCCCGCCCGCACAATCGGATCGTCAGAATCGGTTTCGGTCGCACCGCCGGTGGTGGGTTTGTAGGTGATGATTTCGCTGCGCACACCGAATTTTTCCTGCGCCAGTTGCAGTAAATCCTGAATTTCCTGTTTCACGGCGTTTTCGTCTTCGCCCGGCACCATACGCCGGTCGAGCAATAATTCGCAGGCGCCCGGCAGCACGTTATCGGCATGCCCGCCGCTAATGCGCGTGACCGTCAGGCTGGCGTTACCGACCAGCGGATGGCAGCGACAACGCACGGTATGTTCATGCGTTTCTTCCACCAGACCGAGCAGTTGCGCGGCACGGAAAATAGCGTTCTCGCCCAGCTCCGGTGTGCCGGAATGCGCGGTGACGCCATGAACGCGAACCAGCGGGCGTAAACTGCCTTTGTGCGCCGAGTATGTGGTGTTGGACGTCGGTTCGCCGATCACCACGTAATCGATATGCACCGGGGCTTCGCGCACATAAAACTTCGCGCCTTCGCTGGCGACTTCTTCGTCGGCGACAAAAATCGCCATCAGCGTGCCGCGCCAGTCATTGCGGTTGGCCGCGAGCCAGCGCATGGCTTCGATCATGGCGATCAGCGGGCCTTTAGCGTCGCAGGCTCCGCGGCCATACAACCGCCCGTCGCGTTCGGTGAGGGTGAACGGATCCTGCTGCCAGCCTTCACCGGCCGGTACGACGTCGATGTGGGTATTAAAGGCAAAGCACGGGCCGCTGCCGTTTTCCAGCCTGCCAATCACGTTGGTGCGTCCCGGTGCGTACTCGCTGAGCGTCATGTCGAAGCCGATGTCGCTGAGCATGGCGCTGATAAGCTCTGCGGCCTCGCGTTCACGTCCCGGCGGGTTTTCGGTATTGATCGCCACCAGTGCGGCAAGATCGCGTTTCATTCTGCTGATATCGGGCGATGAAAGACTCATCGGTGTCTCCTGAAAAACAGTTTTGTGGCAAAAGTCAGGCCCCTGGTGAGGGCGCAATAGGTGTTTTGAGAGTGCTGAAAAGGATCAATGTAAGATTTGATCTAAGAAACGTTGTGCCCGCAGGCTGACATCGCCGCCGAAGAATTTTTCGCCGGTCGCGTTTTCGATGATTTCGCCGTTTTCCATAAAGACGATGTGATTGGCTGCACGTTTCGCGAAGCCCATTTCATGCGTGACCACAATGCTGGTCATGCCTTCGGCGCTGAGATCGGCCATCACGTCGAGCACTTCGCGGATCATTTCCGGGTCGAGCGCCGAAGTCGGCTCGTCAAACAGCATCAGTTTGGGTTTCATCGCCAGTGCACGGGCAATGGCGACACGTTGCTGCTGGCCGCCGGAAAGTTCATCCGGGAACGAATCGGCTTTATCAGGAATTCGTACTTTGCCGAGCAGTTCCAGTGCCTGCGCCTCGGCTTCACTGCGGCTGACGCCCAGCACGGTCATCGGCGCGAGCATGATGTTTTCGGCCGCCGTCAGATGGGAAAACAGTTCGTAGTTCTGGAACACCATGCCGATGTCACGGCGTAATTTATGCGGCTCGATACTGGCGTGGGTGATGTCCTGATTGCGAAAGAAGATCGACCCCCCCTGGATCGGCTCCAGCAAATTGATGCAGCGCAGCAGGGTAGATTTGCCTGAGCCTGACGGACCAATCAGCACCACGGTTTCGCCCTGAACCACATTCAGGGAACAGTTTTTAAGCACGTGTTGTGCGCCAAAATGTTTATCGACGCCGATGATTTCCAGAACCGGTTTGGATTGACTCACGGACTTCTCCTCAGTTTGGCGTGCTGCTGCGCAGCAGGCGTTCAGTCAGTGACAGCGCGGGTTTCTTGCGCTTTTTCGGATCAAGCGAACGTTCCAGCCAGGCCTGTCCGACCATGAATACGGAAGTCAGCACCAGGTAGTAAATACCTGCGGCGCACAGTGCTTCGAAATATCGGAAGCTGGCGCTGGCGGTCTGATTGGCGATAAGCAGCAGTTCCTGCACGGCAATCACCGACACCAGTGCGCTCGACTTCAGCATGCTGATCATCTGATTGCCCATCGGCGGCAACACGATGCGCGCGGCCTGTGGCAACACAATCTTGCGCATGATCTGGCTCTGAGTCATGCCGAGCGCCATCCCCGCCGTTCGCTGCCCGCTGCGTACGGCCTGTAAGCCGGAGCGTAAAATCTCCGCCATATACGCCCCTTCATTTAAGGACAGCGCCATCACCGCACAGGTGAAAGCGGAGAAGCGCAGGCCGAAGGTTGGCAGGACGTTGTAAACGAAAATAATCTGGAACAGCACCGGTGTGCCGCGAAATAACCAGAGATAGAAGAAGGCCAGAACGGATCCCGCCCGGAAGCGGGATTCCTGCAGCAGGGCCAGCACCAGCCCCGCAATAATGCCAAAGAACAACGAGCACACCGTTAACAACAAGGTCATTAATGCGCCCTGAAAGAACGCCGGTGAGAACAGGTATTGCCAAACAAGATCAAGTGACATGAACTTTCCTCAACGTCAGGGCAACGCTTTACTTAACATCACGGTTTCAGAAAATGGACACCGAAGCCGGGAACTGCCATTTGCTGATGATTTTTTGATAAGTTCCGTCTTTCACCACGTCCTGAAGGCCTTTTTCCAGCAGCGATTTCATTTCGGTATCGCCTTTACGCACGGCAAAACCGATGTGCGTGTCTGCTTCAAACTCAGCGCCGACGGCTTCGAAGGTATCGCCTTTTTCACTCAGCAGCGCCACAGCACCCGGCGTTGACAGGAATTCTGCATCAGCACGTTTTTGTGCCACTGCGACGGCGGAATCCGTGGCAGCCGGGAAGGTCAGCACGGTCAGCGCCGGTTTTTTCGCATCCAGACATTTTTGGTTGTCTGCACGCGCCTGACTTTCTTCAATGCCGCCCAGCGTCACGGCGATGTTTTTGCCGCACAGGGACAAATCACGACCGGTGATTTTTTCCGGATTGCCTTTCGCCACAATGACGCGGCTGCCGATTTTCAGGTACGGCACAAAATCCACCTGCTCAGAACGGGTCGGGTTGATGTACATCGCTGAGTTGATGATATCGAGACGTTTGCCCTGCAACGCGGGGATCAGTCCTTTGAACTCCATCGACATCGGTTCCGGTGTCAGCGCCAGTTTTTTCGACAGGGCGGTGATGAGATCGATATCGAAACCGGTCAGCTTGCCATCTTTAGTAAATTCAAACGGCATGAACGTGGCGGCGGTGCCATACGTCAGATGACCTTTACTGACCAGAACTGGCGCAGCAGCCTGGCTGAACAACGGGGCACTCAGGCAAATAGCGGCCAGAGAGACGGCGGCATATCGACGCAAAAAAGCTTTTTTTGACATGACAGACTCCAGTTTCCCATGAGCAGGATTGCTCTTTGTGTCTCATTAAATACAATTAAATTTGTGAGTCAAGGCTCTTTTTTGGTGCATTAATTGCACGATTTGGGGGCTTTGTAACCAGACTTCACCATCCTCAAGGCTTGTGATATTGTACAAACCTAAACAACAAATACTTTCAGGTGCTGCTATTCCATGACCCAAACTACGACAGCCAGCGGAAGGCGTCTGGCAAACCAAATCCTTGACCTGATACGTGAAGCAAAATTTGAGCCAGGTCATCATCTCAGGGAGCAACAACTGGCTGATATGCTCGGTGTGTCGCGTACGCCGGTGCGTACTGCCCTGAAATTACTGTGTGAATTAGGCATTATCGAAGCGCGGCGCAATCAGGGTTTTTTCCTGCTGAAAGCCTTCGATGAACTTCAGCGCATCAGCATTGATATCCCCGCCAGTAATGATCAGGATTTATACGAGCAACTGGTGAAAGACCGTATCGCCGGAAAGTTGCCGGATTCCCTGACGCAGACGGAAATCGCCCAGCGCTATGACGTCGATCGTGGTGTGCTGGCGCGCACGTTGCTGCGTCTGGCGGAAGACGGGTTGATCGCCCGCAACAAGGGGCATGGCTGGTCATTCTTACCGACCCTGAATACCGATGTAGCGCTGAGTAACGGCTACGGATTCCGTCTGATGATTGAGCCGGGTGCGCTCATGGCGGCAGGTTTTCACGCCGATAAAAGCGCGCTGCGCCGCCTGCGGATGCAGCATATTTATCTGATTACGCATCCGGATATTCTGGCCGTTGATGGCCGTCAGATTTTCGAAACGGACGCCACCTTTCATGAAATGCTGGCGGAGTTCAGCGGCAATATTTTTGTTTTACAGGCAATTCAGCAGCAAAACCGGCTGCGCCGCCTGCTGGAGTTCGGCAGTTACACCAATAAACAGCGTGTGCGCGAATGGTGCGAGGAACATGTCGCCATCATCGACGCCGTGCTGGAAGGGCGGATGGAAGCGGCGGCGGACATGATGCGCAGCCACCTGCAATCGGCTTATCAGATGGTGCTTAACAAAGTCAGCAAAGTGGGGTGATCCGCTGTTTTTGTCTTACATAAACCAGAGGAAAAAGTGATGGATTTTGGTATTCAGGGCCGCGTGGCGCTGGTCAGTGGCGCAGGCGGCGGTTTAGGCCGTGCGATGGCCATTGCCCTGGCAGGCGAAGGCGTTCAGGTGGCGGTTTGCGGGCGAACGCTGAGTGCGTTGCAGGAAACTGTCAGCATGATTGAAAAACAGGGCGGTACCGCGCAGGCGTGGGTGCTGGATCTGACAGCACCGGAAAGCTTTGATGATGTGCTGATGCAAATCCGCCGCACATTCGGACCGGTGGGTATTCTGATAAACAACTCAGGCGGGCCACCGCCGACGAAGGCGGCTGGCGTCGCGCCGGATGCGTGGCAATCTCAGTTCTCCACGATGGTGAGTTCGCTTATTCAACTGACCGATAAAGTGCTGCCGGATATGCACAATGCGGGCTGGGGGCGGATTATTACCAGCACGTCGTCGGGCGTGATCGCGCCAATTGCCAACCTCGGCATGTCGAATACTTTACGCATGGCGCTGGTCGGCTGGTCGAAAACGCTGGCCTCCGAAGTGGCGGGTGACGGCATCACGGTTAACGTGATGGTGCCGGGGCGTATTTCCACGCAGCGTCTGGGTCAGCTTGATGCCGCACGCGCCGGGCGGGAAGGGACATCGGTCGAAGAGGTCGCGGCAAAAAGTGCCGCCAGCATTCCGGCAAAACGCTACGGTAAACCGGAAGAGTATGGCGCTGTGGCGGCGTTTCTTGCCAGCCAGCAGGCGTCATATGTAACCGGTTCGGTGATCCGCGTCGATGGCGGCATGATCCCGTCAATATAAACGCGACGTCAGGACGTGATGCTGCGAATCTGTTTCGTGGCATCGCTGTTATTAACCCTGCTAATTTATAAGGGTGACCTATAAGAATGCATGATATTGGTGCATCCTTCTTTATCAGCGCAGTGAATTCCCTCTGAGATTCCCCGCGCCCTCCGTTTCCCACACGTCACGCGTAATAGTTTTCTCTTATATTTTGCGGTATTAGCCTCTGAAGCAGGCGTTTTTAATCTGCGTGCCGGAGATTGGCGTAAATCTTGCTTTTATCAGTCACGCTAATCGTTTGCGTAGATAACTTACCTTCATAACAACAGTCCAGGGTTATCCCTTTTCGCGCAAAATGGAGACAGAGATGAATCTCAGACGTCTGAAATACTTTGTGAAAATCGTCGATATTGGCAGTCTGACACAGGCCGCTGATGTTCTGCATATCGCCCAACCGGCATTAAGCCAGCAACTGGCGACACTGGAAGGGGAATTGCAGCAACAATTGCTGATTCGCACCAAGCGCGGCGTCACTCCTACCGAAGCAGGTAATATTCTTTATTCCCACGCCCAGGCCATTTTGCGCCAGTGCGACCAAATCCACAGTGCCGTGAATAACGCCGGACAATCGCTTAGCGGACAGGTTTCTGTCGGCCTTGCGCCGGGCACTGCCGCCTCCGGGCTGGCGTTGCCGTTGCTACAGGCTGTCCGCAAGCAGCACCCGGGCATTCTGCTGTATCTCAACGAGAATTTCGGCACTGCGCTGGGCGATTTAGTGCTCAACGGGCGCATGGATATGGCGGTCTTTTATGGCACCAGCGTGGCCTCAGGGTTGAGCAGTCAGCCGCTGATGAAAGAAGATTTGTATCTGGTCGGCGCGCATTCTGTGCCGAATCCGGGTAAATATGTCGAACTGGCTGAGGTGGCAAAACTAAACCTGTTCATGCCGCGTTCCCACAATGTCACCCGCCGTCTGGTGGATGATGCGATGGCGTTGCGCCGTTTAAGTGCCAATATCATTGGTGAAATTGAATCTTCCGCCACGCTGACTGCCGCCGTTGCCAGCGGTCTGGGGGCGACTATTTTGCCTGAATCCGCTGCCCGCACCATGACGGGTCCGGCTAAAGCCTGGATGTCATGCATCAGCAGTCCGGCGATTCAGGTTCCGCTTTCGCTGTGTGTTTGTGAAACGCTGGCGTTATCGCAGGAAGCCATGGCGGTGAAGAAGATCCTGCTGTCTCTGGTTTTCGAACAGACGGCTCCGGTGGCAGAGCCGATGTTAGTGGCGAGTTAAGCGGGGCGTTAACATTCAGCTAACCAGAGCAAGGCAAAAAAATCCCCGGCGCATAGATTTTGCCGGGGAAGAGGTGAATGCGCTTATTTAGACGCCGGACTGTAGTTGTCAACAAAGCCAGCGATTCTCTTACCGATAAGGGTGAGAAGTGGCCCGGCAAATACCCCGCCCAAACCGGCAATGACCAGTAACCGGTCATCGTTGGCGTTGCGTGACAGAACGAAAATACTCAACAGCATTCCGCTGAAGCAGGAAACAACAATCTGCAACAGGCATGCCCTGATTTCATCCAGGATGGGTTTCCGCTGCCTGAGCATGATATAGCGAACAATCCCGCCCCACGCCGCCATTCCAATGACGCAAAGTACAATACGGTGATCCATCAGGAGGATGTCCCGGATATGTGTTGCCTCGATCATAGTGATGCCCTCAGAAGTAAAAATGAATTCTCAATAAAACTAATGCGGCTAAATTATCACCAGATACGAGGGGGCTAAAATCACAAGACAACACATTTCACTGTGAGGTTTTCAGGCTGACATCACCGGGCAATTAAAAAATATAAAAGGCTTTGCATTTCAGGTGGTGTGACGACACCTTCCCCTGTGTGAAGAGGAAGGTGTAAAACACGACATCGTGACTGAGCCGGAGGGGTCACTCTGATGTCAGCACGGACACTTCCCCATTTTCCCGCCTTCGCTCGGGAACCGGGCTTCAAGGCATCGCCGGTGGAATTCGCGTTCGGTCATCGGCGTCATTTCCGGGTGTCTGACCTTCATGTGCCGGACATAATTCTGATAATCCTGCACGCCGACCATCAGGCGAAAACTCTGAGCAGTGCGTTTTATCGCCAGTTTCAGCCAGCCGGTCACATTGTGTGGTTTGGGCTGCACGGTGAACAACGGCTGACAGCGGATGACGTGTAACGCCGCAGGGCGCGCGGTTTTAAATAATGCTCTTGAATCAGACATGGCGGGCCTCGCGACGTTGTACAACAGCCGTTTCATGCACTGTCGGTGTGCTCGATTGCAGCGCGCGACGGATAACGAAGAACGCTGAAATCAGCATGGTGACCGCCACCAGCATAAAGAATCCACACAGGATGGCGTTGATCTGATTGTTCAGCACGATGGTTTGCATGTCCGCCAGCGTTTTGGCCGGTTTAATGATTTCGCCGCTGTCGATCCCGGCAGAGAATTTCTTCGCCTGCGCCAGGAATCCAATCGACGGTTTTTCGTGGAAAATCTTCTGCCAGCCCGCAGTCATCGAGGTGATAAACAGCCAGATAGTCGGCAAAATCGTGACCCATGCGTAGCGCTGTTTCTTCATTTTGAACAGCACCACGGTGCCCAGAATCAACGCCATCGAGGCCAGCATCTGATTACCAATACCAAACAGTGGCCACAGAGTATTAATGCCGCCCAGCGGATCGACGACACCCTGATAAACGAAGAAGCCCCAGCCCGCAACCGCGACGGTGGTACCGGCGAAAGTGCCGATCCACGAACGGTTATTTGCCAGCGAAGGGACGGCGACCCCCACCAGATCCTGCACCATAAAGCGGCAGGCGCGGGTACCGGCATCCACTGCGGTCAGAATAAATAAGGCTTCGAACAGGATAGCGAAGTGATACCAGAAGGCCATCATCGCGCGGCTGTTAAACACATCGGTGATGATGTGTGCCATCCCGACAGCGAAGGTTGGTGCGCCACCGGCGCGGGAAAGGATTGACTGCTCGCCGACATCTTTGGCTATTTGCGTAAGAATGTCTGGCGTGATGACAAAGCCCCAGCCGTTAATCACCTGTGAAGCGCTCTCTGCCGTGGTGCCGATCAGCGCCGCCGGAGAGTTCATCGCAAAATACACCCCCGGGTCGATAACCGACGCACAAATCAGCGCCATGATTGCCACGAACGACTCCATCAGCATCGCGCCGTAGCCGATAAAGCGGATATGGCTTTCGCGCTCAATCAGCTTCGGCGTTGTGCCGCTCGAGACCAGCGCATGGAAACCGGAAATCGACCCGCAGGCGATAGTGATAAACAGGAACGGGAACAGGCTGCCGGAGAATACCGGGCCGCTGCCGTCAATAAAGCGCGAAACCGCTGGCATTTTCATCTCTGGCATAGCAAAGACGATACCGACCGCCAGCCCGACAATGACGCCTATTTTCAGGAACGTTGAGAGATAATCGCGCGGTGCCAGCAGCAGCCAGACCGGCAATACCGAGGCAATAAACCCATAGATCACCAGCACCCAGGTCAGCGTGGTGCCGTGCAGGGTAAAGAACGGTCCCCAGTAAGGATCCGCCGCGACGTTGCCGCCGTAAACGATGGCGAGCATCATCAGCACGAAGCCAATCACCGACACTTCTGCAATTTTCCCCGGACGCAGAAAACGCATATAGATGCCCATAAACAGGGCAATGGGAATGGTCGCGGCAATGGTGAACAGACCCCACGGGCTATCGGCCAGCGCTTTGACGACCACTAACGCCAGCGCGGAAAGAATGATAATCATCACGCCCAGCGCGCCGAGCATGGTGATCACGCCCGCGAAACTGCCCAGTTCCTGCTTTGCCATTTCGCCCAGTGAACGGCCGTCACGACGGGTGGAGATGAACAGGATCAGGAAGTCTTGCACCGCACCGGCGAGCATCACGCCGACCAGGATCCAGATCGTGCCCGGCAGGAAACCCATTTGCGCAGCCAGTATCGGGCCGACCAGCGGACCCGCGCCTGCGATGGCGGCAAAGTGGTGGCCGAACAAAACCCATTTATTGGTCGGCACATAATCCAGCCCGTCGTTACGACGCTCGGCAGGTGTCATGCGTTTGTCATCGAGTTCGAAGACTTTTTCGGCGATAAACAGGCTGTAGAAACGGTAGGCAATGCTGTAACAGGCAACGGCAGCGACCACCAGCCACAGGGCGTTAACATGTTCGCCCCGGCTCAGGGCCAGCATTCCAAAGGCAAAAGCCCCGATTAACGCCACCACCAGCCAGGTTATCCCGGACTTGACGCTTTTCATGATGTACAACTCCTTATGAGTGGTCCGGTGATAGCCAGCCACTTTTTATGTCGAGAGTGTGATGTGGAGAGGTAAGGGTCGCATGGCCGAATGCGGTTGCGACTTTGTTGAATTACTGTTTAAAAATAATGTGTTTATACAGAAAAGTATGAAGTTAAAGATGAATTTGTGATGGGGCTGACGCTTTGCGCAGAGAAGACTGGTCGGATGACAATAAAGTTGTGGCGGGTAAGTAAAAAAGCAAAAAAACCGGCCACGGGGCCGGTTTTCCTGTCTGGTCAGTCAATTATTCAGCGGTTACTGGTTTTTCCTGACCCGGTTTGTGGTCACGCATCTGTTCCATTTTGGCCGCGCGGTTCTGGTAGTTCTCATTGAACTGTTTTTTCTGCTCTGGTGTCAGCAGGTTATACATTTTGTTCTCTGCGCGGGCACGGTCGAGCATACGATCAGACTGTGCTTTGGTAATGGTATCAATCTGCGATTTCACCTTGGCTTCATCGAAGCTGTCGGAAGCCACCAGGTTGTGCATCTGATCCATCTGGGCTTTCATCGCTGCGCGGTCAGGGCGCGCGCCGCTGTCTTTCATGATTTCTTTCATCTGCGTTTTCTGCTGCTCAGTCAGGTTCAGCGCCGCAAACGGGTTCATATGTTGCGGTCCTTTATGATGCAGCATTTTGCCGTGCGTCGCGGTCGCGGCGTCAGTGGCCGGCGTGGCTGCGGTTTCAGCAGCAAATGCGAAAGAAGCAGAGCTCAAAGCCAGAGTTGAAGCCACAATCATTGCGGTAAGTTTACGCATAATTAAATTCCTCATTGGAGATTCAGGCAATTCGCCCGTTTTGTTTCGACGAAAACAAGTCTACGCAATCCAATGAATAGTAATGCGGTGTGGATGTAAAAGAGTGAAAGGCGTGGTGTTACTTTTCCAGCGATCGTGGAGAAAGTGTTTAGAAAGCGTAAGGTTGCGCGAACAGGTGTGAAGGGAAGCTCAGATAAATCTGAGTAATGCGATGAATTAACACATTACCATGGCGAATGTTTCGCCGCCATACCTCCCGGGTAAACATTGATTGCTGTTGATGAGCAGTTTACTCCGGGGAAAAGCGCAAAATCAGGCATAATAGTTATCATTTGATTAACACTTCCTATAACAGTGCTGATGAATTATGACTCAATCCCGTTATGAAACGCTGGCGCGTACGTTGCGCAGACAAATTGATACGCAGGTCTGGTTGCCGGGCGACCGGCTGCCTTCCTTACGTGATACCTGCAAACAGTCTGGCCTGAGTCTGATGACGGTTTTGCAGGCCTATCAGTTGCTGGAAAGTCAGGGGGTGATTGTCGCGCGTCCGCAGTCCGGTTATTACGTGGCAGCGGGTATACAGCGGCCGGTGCGCCCATCACCCGACGGGTATTTGCATGCTGCAGAGCAGGTGGACGTCAATGACGCCATTTTCGACATTCTCAAAGCCGGGCAAGATCCCGCCGTGGTGCCACTCGGTTCCGCGTTTCCTGATCCGACACTTTTTCCGCAGCCACGTCTGGCGCGTTCCCTGGCCAGCGCGGTGCGCCGGATGTCCCCGCACAGCGCCATTGCGAATCTGCCACCGGGTAATGAAGAACTGCGCCGCAGCATTGCACAGCGCTATGCACAAAATGGTATTGAAGTCGCGCCCGATGAAATCGTCATTACGTCGGGTGCGATGGAGTCGCTCGGGTTAAGTTTGCAGGTGGTGACAGAGCCAGGTGACTGGGTTGCTATCGAATCGCCAGCTTTTTACGGCGTATTGCAGGCGATTGAACGGCGCAAATTAAAAGCCATCGCCATTCCGACTGACGTGCGTTACGGCATGGATCCCGATGCGCTGGAACAGGCGCTGAAACTTTATCCGATCAAAGCCTGCTGGCTGATGTCGAGTTTTCAGAACCCGCTCGGATGCAGTTTGCCGCCGGAGAAAAAAGCACGGCTGGTGAGTATTTTGCAGGGACATAAAGTGGCTCTGATCGAGGACGACGTATACAGCGAACTGTATTTTGGCAGCGAACGAACGGTGCCGCTGAAGGCGTCAGATTATCGCAGCGACATTCTGCATTGCTCATCGTTTTCGAAATCCCTCGCACCGGGCTTTCGCGTGGGCTGGGTGGCGGCGGGGGCTTATGCTGAACGTATTCAGCGCCTGCAACTGATGAGCACGTTATCGGCCAGCGTGCCGGTTCAACTGGCGTTAGCCGATTATCTGCAAAAGGGGGCGCAGCAGGGAGGTTACGATACCCATCTGCGACGCTTACGGCGCGTACTCGAACAACGGCAGATGGCGATGCGTCATGCGATTCTGGCGGAGTTTCCGGCGCAGGTGTCGGTGACGCAACCTGCAGGCGGCTATTTTCTGTGGCTGGATCTGGGTGACAATGTGGATGCGGCGCGGGTCTATCAGCGCGCGCTGACAAAAGGCGTCAGCGTCGCGCCCGGCACCATGTTCTCTGCCGACGAGCGTTTCAGCCATTGCATCCGTATCAATACCTCTTTCGAATGGGGGCCGCACACCGCGCGCGCCATCTCCATTCTGGCGGCGCTGGTGGCGGAAGAGATTAAAGGTTGAGAATGTTGTTCACAGATCCTGCTCACGCAGCGTCTTACCCACATTTCCGCCCGGATGCACTTTCAGCAGGCTTTGCTGATCGAAGCCGTTGCGCAGCATGATATTGCCGCACAATGCATCGAACACTGCCAGCACCAGCACGACAGACGTGGTGGCCAGCATATTGAGCGGGTCGATTTCCCGCCGGATATGCGTTTTCACCACTAGCGTAGCGGCGCGGGCAATCGCCGAATCCAGATTCTCCGTCACACTGATGATTGCCACACCTTTGGCTTTCAGCGTCGGTAACAGGCGCGTCAGCTCTTCAGAATTGCCGCCACGGGAAATCAGGATCATCAGGTCGTTGCTGCGCATAAATCCCAGGTCACCGTGGGCGGCATCGGTGGCGCTCAGATACACCGCCGGTTGCTCGACGCACGCCAGCATGTGGGCTATTTTCCGCGCGGCAATGCCCGACGTGCCGACGCCGGTGACGGCAATTTTGCCCGTGCAGCCGGTGACCAGCGTCAGTAACTGCTGCCATATATCAGCATCGAGATGATGCTGTAACGCCAGTAATTCCTGACTGTAGGTCTGCCAGCCCTGACACGCCAGGGTAAATTCTTCATCCGCATTCATTGGGTTTCCCCCTGCATCAGGCGGCGGTATTTCATGCTGTCGTGGTACATCTCATGAAATACGCGGTATTTACGGTCGTAATACTCTTTAATTTTGTTGGTTTGCGGTGTCACGGTTTTGCCGATGCGGCTCATGGCGGCCATCGCTTCTGGCAAAGAGTCGTAGGCGCCCGCCGCGACGGTGCCCATCATGGCACTGCCGAGCAGCATCGCTTCGCTTTCTTCCGGCAATAACATCGCGCAGCCTGTGGCGTTGGAATGCTCCTGAACAAACACCGGATTTTTGGTGCCGCCGCCGCTTGCCATCATGGTATCAATGCGATATCCGCTCTGATTCATGGTCTCGATAATGTGGCGGGTGCCCAGCGCCAGCGCCTGAATGGTGGCCAGATAATGCAGCGCCATGTCTTCCGGCGTACGCGAGAGTTTCAGGCCGGTCAGCGTACCGGTCAGCGTCGGGTTAGCGCGCGGTGAACGGTTGCCGTGGAAATAGGGCAGCATATGAATGTCTTTGGTCAGGAAGGCAATATTCTCCGGTTCACCGGCCATTTTTCGCAAAATGCCGTTGAGCACTTCATAGATGGTTTTGCCGCTGTCTTTGCCCTGTTTCAGTAAATCCTGATAACACGGATGCGACTGAATCACATGGTCAATCAGCGCCCCGGTAGTGGATTGTCCACCTTCGTTCAGCCAGTAATCAGGCAGAATGGCCGAATAGTATGGCCCCCAGATACCGCCGATATAGCGTGCGCTGCGGGACATCGCCATATGTGCCGTGGACGTGCCACCAATCAGCGCAATGCGGTTGTCGAAATCGGCCGATTCACCGGAGGCGCCGCTGGCACCGAGAATACCGAGGCTGCCTGCGTGGGCATCGATAATGGAAACGCTGACGGCGGTACCGGCCATCAGCCCCATTTCTGCAGCGGCACGCTGGGTCAGACCGTGTCCGAGCGGTTCACCCATGGTTTTCACTTCGCTGCCGATTTTCGCCGCGTTGTTTTCCAGTAAATCTTCCAGTCCGATCTGACGGAAATAGCTGGGATCCCAGCGGTCTTCATGGCCGATATACGTCCATTTACAGACGGTAGAACACAGCGAACGGGTGGTGTCCTGCGTGGCGCGCCAGGTCAGAAAATCCGGCAGGTCGAACAGGTGGCCGACGTTGTTCCAGGTGGTGGGCATATGCTGTTTCAGCCACAGCAATTTTGGCGTCTGCATTTCCGGCGAAATAATCCCGCCGACGAATTCCAGCACGCGGTGACCTGTGGCGTTGATGCGCTCGGCCTGAGTAATGGCGCGGTGATCCATCCAGACAATAATGTTTTGCTCGCTGCGCCCGGACGGGCTGACGGTCAGCGGCTTGCCTTCTTTATCCAGCACTACCAGCGAACAGGTGGCGTCGAAACCGATACCTTTCACCTGAATCGGGTTGATGTCCGCCTGATTGACCGCGTCTTTCACGGCATTGCAAACGGACTGCCAGATCTCATCAGAAGATTGCTCAACGAAATCGGCTTTCGGGCGGTACAACGTAATCTCACGGCTGGCCTGGCCGACCATGCGGCCGGTCATGTCGAAGACGCCCGCGCGGGCGCTGCCGGTTCCTACGTCTACTCCAATAAAATAACTCGCCATGTTCTTTCCCTTCGGTAAAAAGCTTTCGCTTAAGATTTTCTGTTTTGCAGAGCGATAAACAGGATCAGGACGCCGCCCCACAGAGCCATTGTCAGGTAACTGCTGACGCCCATCAGGTTCAGGCCGCTTTCCAGCATTTGCAGGACGATCAGCGCCAGTACCAGTCCGATGACCCGCCCGAAGCCGCCGTCGGGGTTAATTCCGCCGAGCACGGAGGCCAGAATGGTTACCAGCAAATACGAGTCACCGTAGCCTGCTTTTGCCGAGTTAAATTTGGACATCATCAGCAGTGCCGCGCCCCAGCCGAGCAGGGCGGAAAGCACATACACCGCGATGGTCACTTTGTGCGTATTGACGCCACTGAAGCGCGTGGCCTGTTCGTTGGAACCCATCAGATACAAACTGCGGCCAAGCGTGGTGTGTTCGAGTAAAACCCACAACAACAGCGCCACCAGCAGGAAAAGCAGCAGGGCGACGGGAATGCCCAGCAGACTGCCATTGCTCAGATACTGTATCGCCGCCGGGAAGCCGGAAATCACCGCGCCGTTGGTCAGCAGAATATTCAGCCCGGCGATAAGTGTCATGGTGCCGAGCGTTGCCAGAATCGGTGAGACACCGATATACGCAATCAGCGCGCCGTTAAGTACGCCAATGACAACCGCAACAGCCAGACCGGCGAGCATCGCCAGCACGAAATATTGCGGCTGATCCGGATGTGCCACCAGAATGGCCGCCATGACCAGCGAACAGGCATTGGCACCGGCAATGACCGAAAGGTTGATACCGCCGGTGAGCATGGTGATGCCCATCCCCAGCGCCAGCATGCCCAGAATCGGCAACTGCGAAGAGATCGACTGGAAATTACCGACGCTGTAGAAACTGCCGCCCAGCGTGAATGAGAACAACACGGCAACGGCGACGATGATCAGCAACTGCAAACGGATGATGCGGTCGCCGGGGAAGAATCGGTTTAAGGTTGTCATGTCACATCCCCTTTGCCAGTTTGCGTTTTTCATTCCACGCGGTGCTGCTGATGCTGACCAGAATGATCACGCCGCTGAAAACCTGATGCCAGTAAGACGAAATGCTCAGCAAGGTCAGGCCGTTTTGCAGGAAGGCCAGCAGCATCACACCGAGAATGGTGCCGGTGAGCGAGCCGCGTCCGCCGGTCATGCTGGTGCCGCCTAAGACCACCGCCGCCAGTACCGTCAGCTCATAACCGAGCAGTGAGTTAGGTGCCACCGACTGCGTAATTTGTGCCTGCACCACGGCAGCGATACCCGCCAGCAATCCCATAAAACCGTAGACGTAAAAATGTAGCCGCAGGATGTTCAGACCGAGACGCGACGCGGCGTCACGGTTGCTGCCCATCGCGTAAATCTGACGTCCCACGCGGGTGCGGTTCATCAGCACGCCGGTGGCGATAATCACGCCCAGCAGGCTGAGCAGCGGCAGCGTCAGGCCATAGTCATAGCCATCGGCAGCGGTAAAGGAGAACCAGTTAATGCCGTTCATAAACCAGTCAGGGAAACCGTACAGCCAGGTGCCGTTGGTCAGATACACCAGCAAACCGTAGAACAGGTTCAGCGTGGCAATGGTGATAATAATGGCCGGAACGCGCAGCCAGTAAACCAGAAAACCGTTCACCAGCCCGAGTAACAAACCGGTACCCATCGACATGGCAAACGCCAGCGGAAAGCTGCCGCCATGATGAATGATGTAACTCGCCATCACGTACTGACCGATGGAGGTGACGGCCGGGAAGGAGATGTCGATGCCACCGGCGATCAGCACCACAAACAGGCCACAGGCCAGAATACCGAGAATGGCGTAACTGGTGGCGACATCGGTCAGGTTGCCAAGCGTCATAAATTCACTGGTGCTGACACTCAGGCCAATCACCAGCAGCAGAACCAGTAATCCCAGCCAGAATTCGTGCTGAGAAAACAGTTTCGAGAGAGATTTATTATCCATTGATCGCCTCCGCAATTTGCGCTTCGCTGCTCTGGTGTGGGGCGAATTCCGCCACCAGTTCGCCTTTGCGCATCACCAGCACGCGGTGACTGTTGTAATAAGCTTCCGGGATTTCATCGCAAATCATCAGCACCGCCATGCCGGACTCCGCCAGATCACGTGCGATGCGATAAATCCCTTCTTTGTTGGCGATATCGACACCCACCGTGGGGGAGTCGAGGATCAGGATATGCGGTTGCGTCGCCACCCATTTGGCGATAGCGATACGCTGCGCATTGCCGCCGGACAGGGTTTTCACTGGCAGGCCGCTGTCCGACACTTTAATGTTCAGATCACGGATCAGGTCTTTCACCACTGACGCTGCTTTGCGGTGATCCATCAGCCCTGCGCGGGTGTGCAACTTGTCGAAAATCGACACCAGCGTGTTGTCGTAAATGGATTGCTCCATGATCAACCCTTGTGTCAGACGGTCTTCCGACACATAAGCAATACCGTGGCGGATAGCATCGCGGTTGCTGTGGAATTTCACCGCATTGCCGTTAACGCGGATTTCCCCGCTGTCCGGCTGGCTCATGCCAAACAGGCTCAGACACAGCTCGGTTCGCCCTGAACCGAGCAGACCGATAATCGAGGTGATCTCGCCCTGACGCAGCGACAGCGAAATATCCTGATACTGACCTTTGCGGCTCAGGCGGCGGACTTCCAGCAGCGGCGTCACGTCTGCGGGCGCACGGTGCGGCAGATGACTGTAGGTAAAACGCTGTCCGGTCATCAGGAAGGCCAGCTCATTGCTGTCGAGTTCGCTGGCCGGATAGGTGCCGACCAGTTTGCCGTCACGCATCACGCTGATACGGTCAGCGACTTCCATCACTTCATCAAGACGGTGGCTGACAAACACCACGCAAATACCGGCGGCTTTCAGCTCATTCACCACCCGCAGCAGACCGTTTACTTCGGTGCGGGTCAGTGAGGCGGTTGGTTCATCCATGATAACCAGACTGGCGTCAGCGGCGATTGCGCGGCATATTGCCACTAACTGACGGTCGGCGATCGACAGCTTTTCGACTTTACGATCCGGGTCCAGAGAGACGCCGACGCGTTGCATCGCCGCGACCGCTTTTTTGCGCATTGCCTCGCGATGTACCCAGAAATCGCCGCCCGGTAAATAACGGTGAATAGCGATATTTTCAGCCACCGATAAATTCGGGAATAAAGATAAATCCTGATAAATAACCTGAATGCCGTAATAAGAAGAAAGTTGTGGCGTCAGGGTATGAAATAATTTCCCGTCGAGGGTAATCGCCGCCCCTTTTTCCGGCTGATAGACCCCGGAAATGACTTTAATAATGGTGCTCTTGCCGCAGCCATTCTGACCCGCGAGGCAATGCACTTCGCCTTTATTCAGCGTCAGGCTGACATTATCCAGCGCTAATACGCCGGGGAATTTTTTACTGATTTTTTCGAGGCTGATAAAGGCCTCAGCAGGGGCAGGGGACGTGCGCGAACTGGACGACGGAGTGAGAGTATTCATCACATTATCCTTACAACATACCCTTCATACTTCGCGCTGTGGATGCGTTGGCTGCACTCGCTCACCCGAATCACTTACTTATGTAAGCTCATCGGGATTCACTCATTTGCCACCTTCCCACAACTCGAATTATTTAGGGTATAAGTTTTCAATGTCTGATTAGAAATTCAGATACGGCACAGCAAACATCGCCGTATCTGTTTCTATTTGCCTGGTGTGGCGCTGGAGATAAATTTATCTCCGGTAAATATCCGGTAAATAAAAGCATTAAAAAGTTAAATCAGAAGCCAAGTGATTTCGCATTCTCTGGTGTGACTTCCAGAATTTTATTAAAGCGGATCACATGCTTATCCATATCCACATCAGCTTTGCCCAGCCCGTCAATGCTCAGATCTTTAGTCACTTCTTTACCCTGCAACATCTGGTCAGCAACGGTGACTAAGGCGTAACCGGCATCTTTCGGATCCCACAACAGCACTTTCTTAATATCGCCACGCATCAGATAGGGCGCGGCCTGAGCTGGCATAGCGATACCGACAACGGCAATTTTATTTTTCGCACGTTTCTGCTGAACGGCCTGACCGGCACCGATCGGGCCGAGCGAACCGAAACCGATAATCCCTTTCAGGTCAGGGTAGGTTTTCATTAAATCGAGCGTCGTGGAGTAAGACTTATCGATGTTTTCTGCGACCGGCAGGCGTGAAGTGACTTCATGCATGTCCGGGTATTTTTCTTTCTGATATTTAATGGCGGCATCAGCCCATGCGTTATGCAATGGCACGGTCAGGGAACCGACATAAATCGCATAACCGCCTTTGCCGCCCATATCTTTCGCCAGCTCGTCCATATTGGCTTCGGCATATTTCTGGCTGTCGATGGTTTCGATATCCCACTGACCAATCTGCTGATCGGGAGATTCATGTGTTAACACCACGATGCCCTGATCACGGGCTTTTTTCAGCACCGGCTCCAGCACTTTGGCGTCGTTCGGTACCACGATAATGGCGTCGACTTTTTTGGCGATCAAATCTTCAATCACTTTGACCTGCTGTGCCGGATCCGGCGTGGATGCGCCTACCTGATAGGCGTTGACATCCAGCTTCTGCGCGGCTTCTTTTACGCCGACTTCCATGCGGGTGAACCAGGGAATACCGGTGACTTTAGCGACGACGGCAATGTCATAGGGTTTGGCGGCGAACGACGGTGTTGTGAATAACATGCATGCTGAAACCACACATGCACTGACTAATGCGAGGTTAAATTTCATGTCTGTACCTTTCTTATGAGGTTCTGTTTTGGTGTAGGGAACGGATGGTGGTTATTTATTCCACATTCAGAGATTAACTTAAGGGGAAAGCTGTTTTCGCGTGGTCGTGAACGGAATGTGATCAAAGCCCTAAAATGTTAAATTAAGTGGTTTTATATGTAAAAATTAAGTTAATTAAAAATATAAAAACCATCATAGCTTGGGATTTGATAAATGTTACCGATAACAATTAAACAAAAAAATACCTAATATTTAACAAATAAGAAACATGAGAAAGTAATAACGGTCTTTTTTCTGAAAGAAAGACCGCGTGGTTTTTTTTATTTGCACAGACTGTGAGCAGCGTCACGGGACGCGGGTGCGCCAAAATCGTGCGCTGTTGCACCTTTATCTGGCATTGCTCTGCATTGAAGCGCGGGTGATCCGCGCCGGATCACAATCCTGCATAAAACATTCCACCCGAAATCAAAATATTTCCCTGCATACTCATTCTTGTGCCCTCGTTGCTGCAAAAGGGGATTTTTTCTTTTATTCATTTTTTATGCAATTAAAGTGAATAACAGGCGATATTAAGTGGTTGTTTTTTCTCGATGTCATTTTTTTTATTCACTTTTTTCCTTTGCTGGCATGAAGACTGCAATCTATGATGAGACTGAGTGAAATTATTTGTTAACTTTTAAATAACAAATTAGTAACTGCCATTTCTCGCCAGCGCGATTGCCCGCTAAATGTGCAAAAACATCGGAACCCGGTGCACTTCCTGTCTGTATGGGGGACGGGGGTGTGCACCCTGAAATCAGCGAAAAAGAGGTTTATATGGAACACCAACAGCAACCACAAAACGTCAGCCGCCAGAACTTTGATGACTGGATGGTGCCGGTTTATGCCCCGGCGGCGTTTATTCCTGTGCGTGGCGAAGGATCCTGGCTGTGGGATCAGACGGGTAAAGATTATGTCGATTTCGCAGGCGGGATTGCCGTGAATGCGCTGGGACATGCGCATCCGGAAATTCGTAAAACCTTGCATGAACAGGCGGATAAAGTCTGGCATCTGGGCAACGGTTACACCAACGAACCGGTGCTGCGTCTGGCGAAGCAACTGATCGACGCCACCTTTGCGGACAAAGTGTTTTTCTGTAACTCCGGCGCGGAAGCCAACGAAGCGGCGCTGAAACTGGCCAGGCTGTACGGTAATAAATCCGGCGGCGAAAAGAATGAAATCATCGCCTTCAAAAACGCGTTTCATGGCCGCACGCTGTTTACGGTGACGACCGGCGGTCAGCCGAAATATTCAGAAGATTTTGCGCCTTTACCGCAGGCGATTACCCATCTGCCGTTTAACGATCTGGCCGCCGTTGCCAGCCAGATTTCTTCCCGCACCTGTGCCGTGATTGTCGAACCGATCCAGGGCGAAGGCGGTGTGGTACCGGCAGAGGCCGGTTTCCTGCAAGGTCTGCGTGAGCTGTGTGACAAACATCAGTCTGTGCTGATTTTCGATGAAGTACAGACCGGCGTCGGGCGTACCGGCGAGCTGTATGCGTATCAGCATTACGGCGTGGTGCCGGACATTCTGACCAGCGCCAAAGCGCTGGGTGGCGGTTTCCCGATTGGCGCGATGCTGACCACTGACCGCTATGCTGCGTTATTCCAGCCGGGCACGCACGGCACCACTTACGGCGGTAACCCGCTGGCGACGGCGGTGGCGGGCAAAGTCTTTGAGCTGATTAACACGCCGGAGGTGTTGTCCGGTGTGCAAAAGCGTCATCAGTGGTTTGCCGATGGTCTGAAACGCATCAATGACCGTTATAAGGTGTTCAGCGAAGTGCGCGGGCAGGGGCTGCTGATCGGCGCTGTGATGAGTGAACGGTATAAAGATCAGGCCAAACAGCTGAACACGCTGGCGGCAGAAGAAGGACTGATCGCCCTGATTGCCGGGCCAAATGTACTGCGCTTTGCGCCATCACTGATTATTCCGGGCGCGGATATTGAAGAAGGGCTGAACCGCCTTGAGCGGGCTGTCGCGCGCCTGTGCGTGTGATTCTTTGGGTTAAATGAGGTAGCGCATCATGATGTTGATTCGACCTGTGCGGCCCGGCGATCTCGCCGATATCCTGCAGTTGTCAGGCAAAACCGGCATCGGTTTAACGTCTTTGCCCAAGGATGAAGCGCATTTACGCGGGCGCATTGAGCGCTCAGTGGCGACCTGGGAAGGTCGCCTGGAAAAAGGCGAACAGGGCTATCTGTTCGTGCTCGAAGACACCGAACAGCAAAAAGTTGTCGGCGTCAGCGCTATTGAAGTGGCGGTCGGGCTGAGTGAGCCGTGGTACAACTTCCGCCTCGGCACGCTGGTGCACGCCTCCAAAAGCCTGAATATTTATAAGCCGGTGCCGACGCTGTTTCTGAGTAACGATCACACCGGTTATACCGAACTTTGCACGCTGTTCCTCGATCCGGACTGCCGTCACGGCAAAAACGGGCAACTGTTGTCGAAGGTCCGTTTCCTGTTTCTGGCGGCATTTCGTGAGTATTTCTCCCGCAAGGTAATTGCGGAGATGCGCGGCATGTCTGACGACAGCGGCCATTCCCCGTTCTGGGACAGTGTCGGGCGTCATTTTTTTGGTATGGAATTCGCCGAAGCTGACCGTCTGACCGGCATGGGACAGAAATCCTTTATTGCCGAACTGATGCCAAAGCATCCTTTATATACCGAATTGCTCAGCCATGAGGCCCGTGAAGTGATCGGCGAAGTACATCCGCAAACCGCCCCGGCGCGTGCCGTACTTGAAGGTGAAGGGCTGCGTTACGAAGGTTATGTGGATATCTTCGATGCCGGTCCGACGCTCGAAGGTGAAATCGATCAGTTACGCGCCGTCAAAGAAAGCCGTCTGTTGCCGGTGCGGCTGGCGGAACACCGCAGCGGTCGTGATGAGCCGCTGTACCTGGTGGCCAACGAGCAATATCAGCATTTCCGCGCCCTGCTGGTGCCGGGCGGAGATTCAGCAGATTCGCTGACGCTTAATTCCCGCGAGGCTGACATGCTTGGCCTGCGCGAGGGCGATACCCTGCGCGCCGTGGCGCTTTTCCCCGGCGATAAACCGGCTCCTGCAACCCCTATTCTCAAAAAGGAAAGTCTCGCATGATGCAACCTGCACTTTTTATTCAGGGCCAGTGGCGCAGCGGACAAGGCGCGCAACTGAACAAAACCAATCCGGCAGATAATACGTTGTTGTGGTCGGCACTGAGCGCCAATGCGGAAGATGTCGATGCTGCCTGTACAGCCGCCCGCACGGCATTTCCCGCCTGGGCACGTAAAACCGTGGCCGAACGCGCCGAAGTGATTCAACGTTTTGCGGATTTACTGACGGAACATAAAGCACGGCTGGCGGAAATTATCAGTCTGGAAACCAGCAAACCACGCTGGGAGACGCTGACCGAGATTCAGGCGATGATCGGCAAGGTGTCGATTTCACTGGAAGCCAACCAGCAACGCACTGGCGAGAAACACACCGCCATGCCCGACGGTGAAGCCGTGCTGCGCCACCGGCCGCATGGCGTGCTGGCGGTTTTTGGTCCGTATAATTTCCCCGGACATCTGCCGAACGGCCATATCGTTCCGGCCTTGCTGGCGGGCAACACGCTGGTCTTCAAACCGAGCGAACTGACGCCCAAAACTGCCGAAGAAACGGTGAAGTTGTGGCAACAGGCGGGACTGCCGGAAGGTGTGCTGAATCTGGTACAAGGCGGTCGTTCGACCGGTGAGGCGCTGGCAGTGTGCCACAATATCGACGGTCTGCTGTTTACCGGCAGCGCGGGCACCGGCTATCAGTTGCACCGCCAGCTCGCCGGTCAGCCTGAAAAAATTCTGGCGCTGGAAATGGGCGGCAACAACGCGCTGATTGTCGAGCCGGTAGAAGATATTGATGCAGCGGTTAATCTGACTATTCAGTCGGCGTTTATTTCTGCCGGACAGCGTTGTACCTGTGCACGCCGTCTGCTGGTGAAAGAGGGCGCGGCAGGTGATGCATTTATCGCGCGTTTGCTCGATGTCACCATGCAACTGCGCGTGGGCGGCTGGAACGATGATCCGCAGCCGTTTATGGGCGGTGTGATTTCTGACGTGGCGGCACGCAATATGCTCAAAGCACAGGACGAACTGCTGGCGCTGGGCGGTAAACCTCTGCTGTTGCTGACGCGCCCGGATCCGCTCAATACCCTGCTGACACCGGGGATTATCGATCTGACCGGTGTGGCGGGCATTCCCGATGAAGAATACTTCGGCCCGTTGCTGAGCATTTACCGTTACAGCGATTTCGATAATGCCGTCGCCCTCGCCAATCAGACCCGTTTCGGGCTGGCCACCGGACTTATCTCTGCTGAGCGCTCTCAGTTTGAGCAGCTATTATTGGAAGCAAGGGCGGGCATTGTGAACTGGAACAAACCGCTGACCGGCGCATCGAGCAACGCGCCTTTTGGTGGCATCGGTGCTTCAGGCAATCACCGCCCAAGTGCTTATTATGCGGCGGATTATTGTGCCTGGCCGATGGCCTCGCTGGAAACAGACAAGCTGGAACTCCCTGCGACGCTGTCGCCTGGTATTGATTTCCGTACAACCTGAGGAGACAGCAATGTCTGGATGTGAAGCAAATTTTGACGGCTTAGTCGGGCCGACGCACCATTACGCGGGGCTGTCGTTTGGCAATGAAGCCTCGACTAAAAACCAGAATGCGGTGGCGAACCCGCGTCTGGCGGCAAAACAGGGCTTGCTGAAAATGAAATCGCTGGCCGATCTCGGTTTTGCACAGGGGATTTTGCCGCCGCATGAACGTCCGCATCTGAGCACATTGCGCAAAATGGGTTTTGGTGGCAGCGATCGCGAAGTGCTGACTAAGGCGCAGGCTTATTCGCCGCGTTTGCTGTCGTCACTGAGTTCGGCGTCTTCCATGTGGGTGGCGAATGCGGCCACGGTGTCGCCTTCGGCAGACAGTGCAGACGGGCGTGTGCATTTCACGGTTGCCAACCTGAATAATAAGTTTCACCGGGCCATTGAGGCAGAAACCACGTCTGCCATTTTACGCGCGACCTTCCATGCCGATAAATATTTTGCCCATCACGATGCGCTGCCGCAGGTGGCGGCGCTGGGGGATGAGGGCGCGGCGAATCATAACCGGTTATGCGGTGAGTACGATAAACCCGGCGTACAGGTGTTTGTTTACGGACGCGACGGGCTGGCGACCGGCGACAACGAACCGGTGCGTTATCCGGCACGTCAGACCCGTTTAGCCAGTGATGCCGTAGCGCGTTTGCATCAGCTTGATGAAAAGCGCACGGTGTTTATTCAGCAAAATCCGCAAGCCATCGACAGCGGCGTTTTTCATAACGACGTCATTTCTGTCAGCAACGGCAACGTGCTTTTCCATCACGAGCAGGCGTTTGTGAATTCAGGCAAAGCGCTGGAGGAAATTCGTCGCAAAATGGCGGCGCTTGAGCTGGATTTCCACCCGATTGAAGTGCCGCAGTCAAAAGTGTCTCTCGACGATGCGGTCGCGACGTATCTGTTTAACAGCCAGCTCCTGACCAAATCCGACGGCAAAATGATGCTGGTGGTGCCGGAAGAGTCCCGCCAGCACACCGGCGTCTGGACGTATCTTTCAGCACTGAAAGACAGCGGTGGCCCGGTTGATCAGATTGAAGTGTTTGATCTGCGTGAAAGCATGCGCAACGGCGGTGGCCCGGCGTGTTTGCGCCTGCGTGTCGCGCTCAACCGCAACGAACTTAATGCAATCAATGTGGCTTCGCTGATGAGTGACAGTCAGTTCACGCGGCTCAATACCTGGGTGGACACGCATTATCGTGACCGGATGCAGGCCAAAGATCTGGCCGATCCACAGCTTCTGACCGAAGTGCGTACTGCGCTCGACGAACTGACCAATATTCTCGGGCTGGGTGCGATTTATCCGTTCCAGCGCTGAGCCATCACAGGAGTGAATGTATGTTTGATTTACTGGCGACGACGCTTGCCGGTGATGCGGTGAAAGAACCTGCCGGACAAACCGAAACGCTGGACTGGCAATGGCGTGGTGAAGGCATTCTCGAGCTTTCACCGCGGCAGCCCTGCGAGGCGGCGGTGGTGATTTCCGCCGGTATTCACGGTAATGAAACTGCGCCGGTTGAACTGCTCAATCAACTGGTCAGCGAGTTGCTGTCAGGCGAAAGGCTGTTGCGGGTCCGGCTGCTGGTGTTACTGGGCAATCCGCCGTCAATGCGTGTCAATAAGCGGTTTGTGGAGGCTGACATGAACCGCATGTTCGGCGGGCGTCATGCGCGTTATACACCGAATGATGAAACCCGCCGGGCGCAGGAACTCGAACAGGTGATGGCGTTGTTTTACCGCAGTGCCACGGCGGCGGGAACCACGCAGCGATTCCACTATGATTTGCACACGGCGATCCGCGGATCAAAACACGTGCGCTTCGGGCTGCTGCCTTTACAAAGTCGTCCGAAAAGCGAAGCGATGCTCGCCTGGCTCGACGCCGCCGGGCTGGATGCGCTGGTGCATCACCGTTCGCCGGGCGGTACTTTTACGCATTTCAGCAGCGATGTTTTTCAGGCCGACAGTTGCACGCTGGAACTGGGCAAAGCGCTGCCGTTCGGCAGTAACGATCACGCGCAGTTCACCGGTATCCGCCGCGCGCTGCAAACGCTGGTGAGTGGCGAACCGATGCCTGCCCGTGACGCCGCCGCGCCGCTGGTGCATTACCGTGTGGTGCAGGATGTGATCCGGTCACAGGAAGATTTCGAGTTATTTGTCCCGGCAGATGCCCTGAATTTTACAGCGTTCAGGCAGGGGTTTGTCATTGCTAAAGAAAGCGGTAAAACCTACAAGGTTGAAGCAGAGGAAGAAGTCGTGTTATTCCCGAATCCGAATGTGGCGCTGGGGTTAAGGGCAGGGCTGATGCTGATGAAAATCTGATGAGTAAAAGCACCGCAGTAGCTGCAAAACCCCCTCCCAACCTCCCCCTTCGCAGGGGGAGGAGCAGGGCAAAAACCCGCTTACGGTGCGCGCAGAGTAGAACGCGATCAGCTCCCTCCCCTGCGAAGGGGAGGGTCGGGGTGGGGTATTAATGGCATCTCAGCCGCAACTCATTCCCTTTATCGGGATGCGTTGCACCAAAAGAAAAAGGGTCCTGATTTTCATCAGGACCCTTTTTCTTTAATTTGGCGGTGAGAGAGGGGTTCGAACCCTCGATACGATTTCTCGTATACACACTTTCCAGGCGTGCTCCTTCAGCCACTCAGACACCTCACCGTGTTCGTTACAGCGCGAGCGTTGCAACGGGGCGCTACTATAGGGAGACCGCCGCGAAGGGTCAAGAAAATTTTCAGCGTTTTGTGTCAGGCGCTCAGAGTCTGTTCGCCGGGAGAATGCCGTGGCTGGCGGATTTTGAAAGCGCCCAAAAACAAAAAAGGCTCTGATTTTCATCAGAACCTTTTTTGTTTAATGTGGTGGAGAGAGAGGGGTTCGAACCCTCGATACGATTGCTCATATACACACTTTCCAGGCGTGCTCCTTCAGCCACTCAGACACCTCTCCAGTCGTCGGCTGCACCGCAGTGCTGCTGACCGGCGCTAATGTAGGGAAAAGTCGCCTCACCGTCAACACTCTTTTGCAGGTTCCATGCCGTTTAGACAAACTTAGAGCAATCTGATGATTTAAAGAGCAAAAAATGCGTTAAGGATGAACAGCCGGTATCTGGTTGCATGGCGTGATTAAAATTGCTTATCAGAATGCATAAATAAGTAGAATTTTTGCATGAAAGCACAATTATCCCGCAAACACTTTTTGTTACGGCTAAATAGCAAGATATGTTGTGGTAATCATTCATGGTAGCGGTATAACAATGCACTCTGAAAAAATGCTTCGCATAAGAACTGTACAAGTCATCCTTTGAAGCAGGGTTATTTATCACATAAGGGCAGGGGTTATTCTTGAGTCAGTCAAATAACGCGACCGCGTCGCAACACCGGACGGCAATTCCTGCCGGAGCGGGCACATTATTCTTCGTTCAGACATTCGCAACGCTCGGCTTTGCGGTGCTGTATTCCACGCTGGTCCTGTACGCCACCAAAAAACTCGGTTTCAGTGAAGATAACGCCAACGCCATCATGGGCGTGTTCGGCGCATTCAACTACGGGCTGCATATGTTCGGCGGCTACCTTGGCGGGCGTTATCTCAGCAACCGTAATCTGTTCGTGCTCGGCATGGTGTTGCAGGTCTTTGGCTGTGCGCTGATTGCGCTGGAAGGTGTGACCGGGTTGTACTGGGGATTAGCCATGTTCCTGACCGGCAGCGGACTGAATGTGACCTGTCTGAATATGATGCTGACCCAGCGTTTTGCACCGGACGATGACCGCCGTGAATCGGCCTTCCTGTGGAATTATGCCGGGATGAATCTGGGCTTCTTTATAGGCTTTGCGGTCGCCGGTTATTTCCAGCTCAGTGAAAACTACCGCGCGCTGTTCCTGTTCGCCACGTTAGGGAATGTCGCGGCGATTGTGGTGACACTTTCCCGCTGGTCGATTCTGGCCGATATCAGCACGCCGCTGAAAGAGGCCAGCCGCAGCCAGTTACTGCGCCGGATGGCGGTCGGTATTGCCATCCTGATTGTACTGGTGCCGGTTATCCGCATGTTGCTGACCCACGCAGAATTCAGCAGTTATTTTGTGGTCGCGCTGGGCATTGTGATTTTCGCATTAATGGCGCTGGTCACTTTTCGCCATCGCGATGCGGATGAACGCCGCCGCATGAAGGCGTATCTGCTGCTGGCGCTGGGTTCGTTAGTTTTCTGGACACTGTATCAGCTGGCACCCATGGGGCTGATGCTGTTCTCTGAAAACAACATCAACCTGAATGTATATGGTATCCGCGTGGCACCGCAGTGGATCCAGAACATTAATACCGTGGTTATCGTGATCGGTGGGCCGCTGATGGCACTGTGGTTCAACCGCCTGCGTCAGCGCGGCTGGAACATCGATATTCCGGCGCAGTTCTCCGCATCCCTGTTCTGTATGGGGCTGGGCATGCTGGTGCTGCCGTTGGGTATTCATCTGGCGGGCGGCGACGGCCTGGTGGCGTTTAAATGGATTGCCCTCAGCTATCTGCTGCAAAGCATCGGCGAACTGCTGATTTCACCGATCGGTTACGCGATGATCGGCAAGCTGGCACCGCCGCGTTATCAGGGTGTGATGATGGGCTGCTGGATGATGGTCACTGGCGTGGCGTCGGTGCTGGCCAGTTACATTTCCGGGCTGATGCCGCAGAACGCGGGCAGTACGCCAGCGCTGACCAATCCGGGCTACAGTCAGGTGTTTAATGCGCTGGGCTGGGGTTCCGTTATCACGGGTGTGGTGCTGCTGGTGCTTATCCCGCTGCTGCGCCGGATGATCCACCGTGAGCCGGTTGCCGCCTGATTTATTCGCAGTCTCCGTCACTCACTTCACAAGCCCCGAATTCCGGGGCTTGTTCTTTTTTACGCCACAGGGTTGCATCCCGATGATATTCAGGGAAATCTATCTGTTCACAGGAGGCTTCCCCGATGAACATTATTTTTTACCACCCTACATCTGATGCAAAACCCTGGATTGACGGAATAACAAAAAGATTACCGCAGGCCAACGTGCGTGCGTGGAAGGCGAATGATCAGGACCCGGCGGATTACGCGCTGGTCTGGCGGCCACCGCATGCCATGCTCGCGCCGCGCACGATGCTGAAAGGTATTTTCGCGCTGGGGGCGGGAGTGGATGCCATCCTGACACAGGAACAGCGTCAGCCGGGCACATTGCCCGCCGGCGTACCGTTGCTGCGCCTGGAAGATACCGGCATGGCGTTGCAGATGCAGGAATATGCGCTGGCGACGGTATTACGTTATTTCCGCCGGATGGATGAATATCAGCTCTTCCAGCAACAAAAACAATGGCGCCCGCTTGTTCCGCATTCACGCAGTGAATTCATTATCGGTATTCTTGGTGCCGGTGTGCTCGGCAGCAGCGTGGCGAAAGCACTGGTGGATATGCAATTCACCGTGCGTAGCTGGAGCCGCAGCGCCAAGTCGCAGGAAGGCGTAGAGAGTTTCTATGGTGACGATCAACTGGCGACTTTTGCCAGCGGCTGCAAAGTGCTGATCAATCTGTTACCCAACACGCCGCACACCGCCGGTGTTCTCAATCATAAACTGTTCACAAATCTTTCGCATAATGCGTACCTGATTAACCTTGGTCGTGGCGGACATCTGGTGGAAGGCGATTTGCTGCGTGCGCTCGACAGCGGGCAGATTGCCGCTGCCACGCTCGACGTTTTCGTTGAAGAACCGTTGCCGGGCATGCACCCGTTCTGGTCGCATCCGCGGGTCAGCATCACGCCACACGTCGGTGCGGATACGTTGCCGGAGCAGGCGATGGACAGCATCGTGAGTAACATTCTGGCGATAGAGGCAGGGCGCGAGCCGACGGGACGTGTCGATCCCGGCCGGGGTTACTGATATTCATCTGCTAACATTATAAATGCTGCGGTTATGTTGCCGCAGCGGAATACTTTCAAGGAGAGTACATGCCTTACCCGGTTGATTTACATATGCATACCGTTGCCAGCACCCACGCCTACAGCACGTTACATGATTACATTGATGAAGCCGCCGAAAAGGGCATTAAGCTGTTTGCCATCACTGATCATGGTCCTGATATGGCTGATGCGCCGCACTACTGGCATTTTATGAATATGCGGGTCTGGCCGCGTCTGGTGAATGGCATCGGTATCCTGCGTGGCATCGAGTCGAATATTAAAAACATTCATGGTGATATCGACTGTACCGGCCCGATGCTCAAAGAAATCGACGTGATTATTGCCGGTTTCCATGAGCCGGTGATGCAGCCCGTCGATAAAGAAACCCATACCGCTGCGATGATTGCAGCGATGGCGGGGGGTGAAGTGCATATTATTTCGCACCCGGGCAACCCGAAATACCCGATTGATATTCCTGCTGTGGCGGCGGCTGCCGCGAAATATAACGTCGCGCTGGAGCTGAATAACTCATCGTTTATTCATTCACGTGCGGGCAGCGAGCCAAATTGCCGTGCGATTGCGCTGGCAGTAAAAGAAGCCGGTGGCTGGCTGGCGCTGGGGTCAGATTCGCACATCGCTTATTCACTCGGGGGCTTTGAACATTGCGAACGTATCCTGCGTGAAATTGATTTTCCGCAAGACCGTATTCTTAATGTCAGCCCGCGTCGTTTCCTCGATTTTCTCGAGGCCCGGGGTCGCGCGCCCATTGCTGAATTAAGCGAACTGTGACATTGTCGCGACCAAATTGCGGGGGATTAACCCTTTTCATTATCTGATCAGGTTACTGTTATGAATGAATTTTCGATTGTCTGCCGCGTGCTGGGCACGTTGTTTTACCGTCAGCCGCAGGATCCGTTGCTGGTTCCGTTGTTTGGCCTGATTCAGGACGGAAAGCTGCGTGAGCACTGGCCGCTGGAGCAAGATGCGTTGCTGATCCGCTTGCAGGAAAGTGCCAATCCGCAAGCGCTGGCCGCTGAATTTAACCGTCTGTTTGTCGGTTCAGAATGTGCGGTATCGCCGTTCCGCAGTGATTATGTTGACGGCGCAAATGAAATGGATGTGCGCACATTCCTGCAACAGCGCGGTATGCCGCTGGGCGAAACGCCTGCTGATCATTTCGGTGCCATGTTACTGGCCGCCTCCTGGCTGGAAGATCAGTCGCAGGAAGATGAAGTCAGCGCGCAAATTACGCTGTTTGATGACTACCTGTTCCCGTGGTGCGGTAAATTCCTCGGTAAAGTGGAAGCCCATGCCACCAGCGGTTTCTACCGCACGCTGTCTGAAATCAGCCGCGAAGCCTTGCAGGCGATGCGCGACGAACTCGAAGAGCAACTGCCGCCGGATCTGGATGACGCGGAAGAAGACGACCAGTAATCCTGAACACAGCATGTAAAAAGCCCGGCGGTGAGTCATCACGCCGGGCTTTCTTATTATCGGTTTACTCAGACTAATCAGTAAAAGGTATCACCAACTGACCCGGTTTCACTTCAATTCCTTTCGCCAGTTTCTTCGCCATCGCTTCACCTTTGCTGTGATCGCCATTGAGCACATAAGCCGGACGCTGGTTGAAATAGGTGTTCAGCGAATTGTTCAGATAAGGCATCAGGCCTTTCATCACGTTGTCCATTTTCTCAGGCTTGATGGTGTAATCCACCACCTGCATATCCCGCAGGAAAATGGCGCCTTTCTCGCGATCATAAGTTGGATGCGCTTTCAGGGTCAGGCGCATATCGGCTTTCTGCGGGCCGAACAGTGAGGATACATCGACATGGGCGTCGCCGGTCAGCGTCACGATACCGGGTTCAGCCCGGCCAATCTGGCTGCTGAGATTGGTCAGCACCAGTTTGGCATCCACCAGTCCCGGAACGCCCAACTGTTTTTCAAAGTTGTTGTTCTTTTGCAGGTAATCATTCACCTGCTGCTCACTGATGGTGTACTGCGTCAGTTGATTACAGCCTGCCAGTAAGCTGGCACACATCAGTACTGCGGCACCCAGAAATCGCTTTGTCATTCTTCCCTCATTACGTAAAAACTATTTCGTCAGCATGACCGTAAAGCATCATGGCTCCAATCAGACAACGCTGATTAGCCTAAGTGCTGAAGGGAGGGAATAAAAGGGAAAATTGCCGGAAGCGGACTTCCGGCAAAAAGTATAACGGGCTTAGCTTGCGAGACGGGAGAGAAGATTTACCTGAGTCTGTTTCGCCATATTATCGCGGTAGGCCTGAACCCGTGAAGGCCAGTCGATGCCTTGCACAATCGACAGCGAACGCAGCAACGGCCAGAGATTAATGTCATCTTCGGAAAGCTCGCCGTTCACCGCATTCGGCTCGACGATCAGTTTGTCGAGTGCGCGCAAATCCTGACTGATTTTCTTCACCAGACCTTCGGAATGTTGCAGATGCTCCTGAAAACTGCCGCTGGCAGCCTGCTTTTTATCGGCGAAGTATTTACGGGCTTCCGGCGTGGAGAATTCTTCCAGTGGTGCGGTGGCAAAACGCGGCAACAACAGACGTCCGGTATATTCAGAAACCTGACGCAACCACGCGGCAACAGATGCGTTCAGCGGGCCGGTCAGCAGCGGTTTACCGTCACTTTTGTCGATGTAATGCACGATATCCATACTTTCCGGCATGAAGCCGCCATCCTCTTTTTGCAGGACAGGCACCATCTTTTTACCCACCATTGAAATGGGTGTTTTTTCATCGTCGTTGAGCAGCACCTTGATCTCAACCGGGATGTTCTTCAAACCGAAAATCATGCGGGCTTTCACGCAGAAAGGGCAATGTTCGTAAACGTAAAGTCTCATAGTACGTAGCTCCTGTTATCGCCGGCGGTGACCTGTAGGGTGCATGAAAACTGCCGGATGTAGGTTCGGATTTTGTCTAACGCTATGATTCAGTATGGGTATAGATGGATGTGAGATCAAACCGCATTCTCTGGAACGCGGTTTCCATCAGGGTACTGCATAAGAAATTACGGAAGATCAACCGCCGCTGAGCATGGCCGGTTCGATGCGGCGCAGGTTGAACTGCCAGTACAAACCGGTGAGGGTGATGAAGCCAACGACGCCGAGTAATAACCACGGCAATTCAGGCAGTTCGAGCGCACGGCCGGTGTCGTACATCCAGCCGCCACCGGTATAACCGATGACGCCGCCCAGAGCCAGTCCCAGACGGCTGAAGCCCATGTAGCTGCCGCGTGCGCGGGCGTCGGCCAGAGATGCACCCAGGGTTTCACGCGCCGGTTCGGCGATGATCGAACCAATGTAGAAAAAGCCAATCAGCAATAATAACGGATTGATTGAGGTAACCAGCCCGACCGGCAGCAGGCTCAATGTCATGATCAGCAGACCGAACATCAGGCGCTGTTCAAGACGGAAACGTTTTTCGCTCCAGCGGGCAATCGGATACAACAGCGTCAGCGACAGTACGGCTTCAATGGCGTACATCCATTTCACCGCCGACGGGCTGCCCGCGACATCATTGACCGCAATCGGCAACATCAGCATCACCTGCACGGTCAGCATGTAATAGCCAGTCAGCGTCAGCACGTAGGCCAGAAAACGACGGTCGCGCAGCACGCGCATCATGCCTTCGCGCATAGGGGTGCGCAGGGTGGAAATGCGGTAAGCCGGTAACAGCCAGGCGTTGCAGGCCGCGGCCAGACAAAAGATTGCGGCTCCGGTCCAGCAGACGTAATGGAAATCATATTGCAGCAGCCAGCTACCGATCAGTGCGCCAATGACGGCACCCGCGCTGTCCTGCATCATCATCAGGGAGAAGAAGCGGCTGCGCTCGTGCGGACGGGTCAGTTTTATGACCAGCGCGGTACGCGGCGGATCAAACAACGTGCCGCCAAGACCGGAGAGAATACACGAACAGACCAGAATCCACGGTTGATCGGCCATCGCCATCGTGGCAAAGCCCGCCGCGCGCAATAACATGCCGGTGATAATCATGGGTTTCGCCCCAAACCGGTCAGCAATCGCCCCGCCAAAAATGCCCAGTCCCTGTTGCGTAAGCTGACGAACGCCGAGTGCCAGGCCGACGGCCATTGCCGCCCAGCCAAGCTGATCGACAAATCGGATCGAGATCAACGGAAAAACCACGAAAAAGCCTAAAATAACCAGCGCGTTGTCTAATAACAGAAAATACTTACCCAAGCTCCGAGCTTGTGATACCAGAGACATGCTTCACCATGAGCGATTATATGTATCCTGTCCGGCAGATACAGAAAGGAGAAAAGACCGTTCCAGTCTGAACCGGAAACAGGCATTTAGATAGGGCGCTATTGATAATATTTTTTTATCGTCAAGCCGCGCTCTGACTGGCAGAATTAGCGGTGATCTGTCGTTTCCTATAAATTCTATTTATCGACCCATGCGGGATGTGGAGGGAAGGGATGTTTGGCTACAAATCTGCCGTGCCAAAGGTGCGGCTTACCACTGATCGGATGGTCCTGCGCCTGGTTCATGACCGTGATGCGCACCGGCTGGCTGAATACTACGCTGAGAACCGCGCGTTTCTGAAACCGTGGGAACCGGTCAGGGATGAAAGCCATTGTTATCCCTCAGGATGGCAGGCGCGTCTGGGGCTGATTACCGAGATGCAAAAACAAGGCAGTGCGTATTACTTCATCCTGCTCGACCCCGATGAAAATCGCGTGATGGGCGTGGCGAATTTCAGCAATGTGCTGCGCGGTTCTTTCCATGCCTGTTTCCTCGGGTATTCGCTCGGCCAGGAATGGCAGGGTAAAGGTCTGATGCAGGAAGCGTTGCAGACGCTTATCCGCTATATGCAACGCCAGCAAAAAATGCACCGCATCATGGCCAATTACATGCCGCACAATAAACGCAGCGGCCAGCTTCTCGAACGTCTCGGCTTTGAACGCGAAGGTTACGCCAAAGATTACCTGCTGATTGACGGCAAATGGCAGGACCACGTGCTGACGGCATTAACCTGGCAAGAATGGACACCCCCGTCCCGATAAGGAGAGCAACATGAAACACGAACTCAGCGCCCGGGAGGCCCGTGTTGTGGGCTGTTTACTGGAAAAACAACTCACCACGCCAGAACAGTATCCGATGACCCTTAACGGCCTGACCACGGCCTGCAATCAGAAGACGAACCGCGAGCCGGTGATGGAACTGAGCGAAAGTGACGTTCAGCAAACGCTGGATTTGCTGCTGCGTAAACACATTATCCGCACCCTGAGCGGCTCACGTACCATGAAGTATGAGCACCGTTTCTGTAATTCTGAATTCGGCAATCTCAAATTTTCCCCGCAGGAAGTGGCGGTGGTGACCACGCTGTTGTTGCGCGGCGCACAAACGCCGGGCGAGTTGCGTACCCGCACTAACCGTCTGCATGATTTCTCGGACGTTGCCGAAGTTGAACAAACGCTGACTGAACTGACAAACCGCGAAGACGGCCCGTTCTGCGTGCGTCTGGCCCGAGAACCCGGGAAACGTGAAAGCCGCTATATGCATCTTTTCAGCGGCGAAGTCAGTAATGTGGCCAGTACCCATGAAGAACCGCTGTTCAGCGCCGAGGCACAAAGCGCTGATCTGACTCTGATCGCGCGCGTGGAAACACTGGAAGCTGAAGTGGCGGAGCTGAAACAGCGTCTGGAAAATTTGTTGCAACATCTGGCTGATTAACAGGAGCGGGTTGTGAGTAAATTACGTATTGGTGTTATCGGGCTGGGTGGGATTGCGCAAAAAGCCTATCTGCCGGTGCTGAGTCACGCTGAAAACTGGACGCTGGTCGGCGGGTTTTCCCCGAATCAGCAAAAGGCGCAGACCATTTGCGACAGTTATCGTATGGCGTGTTTTTCCCGCATGGATGAACTGGCGGGCCAGTGTGACGCGGTTTTTGTGCACAGCAGCACCGCCAGCCATTTTGAAGTGGTCGGGCAATTGCTGGCGCAGGGCGTGCATGTGTATGTCGATAAACCGCTGGCTGCTGAGCTTGAGCAGGCTGAGCAGTTGGTTGAACAGGCGCGCAAGACAGGCAAAACGCTGATGGTCGGCTTCAACCGTCGCTTTGCACCGTTGTATCGTCAGCTCAAAGATAACATGCAGAGCGCTGCATCTTTGCGCATGGACAAACACCGGACGGATAGCGTGGGGCCAAACGATCTGCGATTCACCTTGCTGGACGATTATCTGCACGTGGTCGATACCGCGCTGTGGCTGGCAGGCGGTAATGCCAGTCTGGAAAGCGGTCTGATTCAGATTAACGAAGCGAATCAGATGTTGTACGGCGAACATCATTTCCTCTGTGGCGAAACGCTGGTGACGACATCGATGCATCGCCGGGCAGGGACTTTCCGCGAGAGCGTGCAGGCGGTGACTGAAGGCGCGGTGTATCAGCTGGACAATATGCAAATCTGGCGCGAGGAACAGCAGGATATTCTCACACAACTGCCGGTACCGGGCTGGCAAAGTACCCTGACACAGCGCGGATTTGTCGGTGCGATTGAACACTTTGTGACCTGCGTGAGTAATCAGACGGCGCCGGAAACCAGCGGCGAGCAGGCGATTTATGCGCAGGCAATGATCGAGAAGATTCTGAATTCTTAACAAAAAAGCCGCGCGGGATGGCGTGGTTAACACTCTATAACAACATAAAACAACTGCCGGTGGCTATTGTATTGCGGATGCGTAGACTAAGCGCATCTTTGAGCCATGCGGCTTCATCTCTCACGCCTGCTGATGCAGGCGTGATGGTTTAACTATTTGATATACATGTAAACCGGTAAACAAGAAAAGTGACATGAATCTACTTAAATCTCTGGCAGCCGTCAGTTCCATGACGATGTTTTCACGTGTATTAGGTTTTGCCCGCGATGCCATTGTGGCACGTGTATTTGGCGCCGGAATGGTCACCGACGCCTTTTTTGTGGCGTTCAAATTGCCCAATTTGTTGCGACGTATTTTTGCCGAAGGTGCATTTTCACAGGCGTTCGTGCCAATTCTTGCCGAGTACAAAACTCAGCAGGGCGAAGAAGCTACGCGCACCTTTATTGCGTATGTCTCCGGGTTGCTGACGCTGGTTCTGGCGATTGTCACCGTGCTGGGCATGCTCGCGGCGCCGTGGGTGATTTATATCACTGCGCCGGGTTTTGTGGATTCACCGGACAAATTTGCGCTCACCAGTTCTCTGCTGCGGATCACCTTCCCGTATATCCTGCTTATTTCTCTGGCCTCGCTGGTCGGAGCGATACTCAACACCTGGAACCGCTTCTCAATACCGGCGTTTGCGCCGACCTTCCTGAACGTCAGCATGATCGGTTTTGCGTTATTTGCCGCGCCGTATTTTCACCCGCCGGTGCTGGCGCTGGCCTGGGCCGTGGTGGCCGGTGGCTTGCTGCAACTCGGTTATCAGCTGCCACACCTGAAGAAAATCGGCATGCTGGTGCTGCCGCGCCTGAACCTGAAAGATGCCGGTGTATGGCGCGTAATGCGCCAGATGGGACCGGCGATTTTGGGTGTTTCCGTCAGCCAGATTTCACTGATCATCAACACGATTTTTGCCTCGTTTCTGGTCTCCGGCTCCGTGTCATGGATGTATTACGCTGACCGCCTGATGGAGTTTCCTTCCGGTGTGCTGGGCGTGGCGCTGGGCACGATTTTGCTGCCTTCGCTGGCGCGAAGCTTTTCCAGCGGAAATCACGGTGAATACAATCGCCTGATGGACTGGGGCTTGCGTCTGTGTTTCCTGCTGGCGTTGCCAAGTTCCGTCGCCCTGGGGATTCTGGCCAAACCGCTTACGGTGGCATTATTCCAGTACGGCAAGTTCAGCGCGTTTGATGCTTCGATGACGCAACGTGCACTGGTGGCCTATTCCGTCGGGCTGATGGGGCTGATCGTGGTGAAAGTGCTGGCTCCGGGCTTTTATTCACGTCAGAACATCAAAACGCCGGTGAAAATCGCCATCATTACCTTGCTGATGACGCAGGTGATGAACCTGGCCTTTATCGGCCCACTCAAACACGCGGGGCTTTCCCTGTCGATTGGTCTGGCCGCCTGTCTGAATGCTTCGCTGCTTTACTGGCAACTGCGTAAGCAGGATATCTTCCAGCCTTTGCCGGGCTGGAGAGTGTTCCTGATTAAGCTGATTGTCGCGGTGGTTGCCATGTCAGCAGCATTGCTCGGCATGATGTGGCTGATGCCTGCATGGGATGTGGGGGGAATGGCGTATCGTCTGGCGCGTCTGGCGGCAGTGGTTGCTGTCGGCGTAGTCGCTTACTTTGCCGTGCTTGGCCTGCTGGGCTTCAGGGTGAAAGAATTTGCCCGTAAGCTGGACTGACGCAGATTACAGAAACACAAAAGGGCGCATGAGCGCCCTTTTTTAATATCCACAACCGTGCGTTACATGCGTTCTACGGTTTCGATACCCAGCGTATCCAGACCGGTTTTCAGCGTGCGTTGTGTCAGCAGTGCCAGTTTCAGACGGCTGTTACGGCTGGTTTCATCTTCTGCATTAAGGATCGGGCAATGCTCGTAGAAGCTGGAGAACAGGCCAGCCACGTCGTACAGATACGCACACATGGTGTGTGGCGTGCCTTCGCGGGCGACAACGGTCAGTACTTCTTCGAACTGCAACAGACGGGTCGCCAGCGCAGCTTCACGTTCCTCGCTCAGTACAACCGGTTGAGTCAGACTGTTCACGTCGATGTCTGCACGTTTAAAGATAGAGGCTACGCGGGTATAGGCATATTGCATATACGGCGCGGTGTTACCTTCGAACGCCAGCATGTTGTCCCAGTCGAAGATGTAATCGGTAGTACGGCTTTTTGACAGATCAGCGTACTTGATTGCGCCGATACCCACCGCGTTAACCAGTTTTTCCAGCTCCCCGGCGTCTTTCATTTCCGGATTCTTTTCGGTGATCAGCTTACGTGCGCGATCAATCGCTTCATCCAGCAGATCAGACAGTTTCACCGTGCCACCTGAGCGGGTTTTGAACGGCTTACCGTCTTTGCCCAGCATCATGCCGAACATATGGTGTTCCAGCGCCACAGAATCCGGCACGTAACCGGCTTTACGCGCTATGGTCCATGCCTGCATCAGGTGCTGGTGCTGACGGGAGTCGATATAATACAGCACGCGGTCGGCCCCGAGTGTTTCGTAGCGGTATTTCGCGCAGGCGATATCGGTGGTGGTGTACAGGTAGCCGCCATCTTTTTTACGGATGATGACGCCCATCGGATCGCCTTCTTTATTTTTGTATTCATCAAGATAGACAACAACCGCGCCTTCGCTGTCGACGGCCAGACCTTTGGCCTGCAGGTCGGAAACGATGCCCGGCAGCATGCTGTTGTACAGGCTTTCACCCATCACATCGTCTTCGGTCAGGGTGACGTTCAGACGATTGTAGGTTAGCTGGTTTTGCTTCATGGTCACGTCAACCAGCTTGCGCCACATCTGCAGGCAGTATTCATCGCCGCCTTGCAGTTTCACCACGTAGCCACGCGCCCGCTCGGCGAAGGCTTCGTCTTCGTCGTAGTTTTTCTTCGCCGCGCGGTAGAATTCTTCCAGATCAGCCAGATTCATGTCACCGGCGTTTTCGTTCTGTACTTTTTCCAGATAGGCAATCAGCATGCCGAACTGTGTACCCCAGTCGCCAACGTGGTTAGCGCGGATCACTTTATGGCCGAGGAATTCATTGGTGCGCACAGCCGCGTCGCCGATAATGGTGGAGCGGATATGGCCAACGTGCATTTCTTTCGCCACGTTTGGCGCGGAATAGTCGATGACGATAGTTTGGGGTTCAACCGGTGTGATGCCCAGTTTTTCATCGTTCAGAGCGCTGTCTACATGCGCAGCAACAAAAGCAGGATCCAGGAAGATATTGATGAAACCCGGCCCGGCGATTTCGACTTTATTCGCGATGCCGCTCAGGTCTAACAGCTCAACGACTTTCTCTGCCAGTTGTCGCGGTGGCATACCGAGTTTTTTTGCCACGGACATAACACCATTAGCCTGATAGTCGCCAAACTGAGCTTTAG
Organism: Rahnella aceris; assembly: GCF_011684115.1. Taxonomy (NCBI): domain Bacteria; kingdom Pseudomonadati; phylum Pseudomonadota; class Gammaproteobacteria; order Enterobacterales; family Yersiniaceae; genus Rahnella; species Rahnella aceris. Next base: position 862,119 of record NZ_JAADJV010000001.1, read on the forward strand.
CGGACTGACGGACTTGCGCTTCGCTGTCGGCTGAAGCGCCTGCAGCGATCAGCGCCTGGCTGACTTTATCTGAAAGAAGTGACTGAATATTCACCGAAGTACCTTTATTTAGGAATGTGGTTGTTTGCTGTTCATCCCATGGTGGACGAACCTAAAATGATGCGTGTTTATATCATATTAGCCTTGCGGCGTCAGTATCACCGCACGTCCGGGGTAAGGAAAACGCGATTGTGCGGCATGTCTCTGGCAACCGGATGAAAGGCTGTGTAAATTACCCGACCCTGAAGATCTGCAAACGAAAACAAGATAGGATGACCGCCATGAATCACGTGCCGGAGTTACAGGATTTAGCTGATGATTTACCGCGCTTTGTCGACGTACTGACGGCGTTCGCTGCAAAATTGCACATTAATCTGGGTGGGTTTCACGCAGATCATATTTCAGTGCGTTGTCATCAGAACACGACGGCGGATCGCTGGAAAACCGGCCTGGAAAAGTGCGGCAGCCTGTTGAATGAGACCCTGATTAACGGCCGACCAATTTGTCTGTTTTCGCTCAACAAACCTTTGCAGGTCGGGCCGCTGAGTATTGATCTGGTCGAGTTACCATATCCCGGCGATAAACGTTACCCGCACGAAGGCTGGGAACATATTGAGATTGTCCTGCCCGGTGCTGAAGACGAATTATATACACGGGCGCTGGCGCTGATTGCTGATGAAGCGCTAATGACGCCCGGTATTAAGCTGAAACAAAGTGCGCCGAAAGGGGAGAACGAGCGTTTGCCTAACCCGACGCTGGCGATCACTGACGGCTCTGTGACCATCAAATTTCACCCGCACAGCCTGCGGGCGATTGTCGCCAGCGAAAGGGAAGACGGTTAACGTTGCAGCGTCAGTAACGCCGCTTCCATGCGATCCAGCGCTTTTTCCAGTAACGCGCGCTGGCAACCCAGATTGATACGCACATAAGCCGGTGCGCCAAAATCAGCGCCACCTGAGAAACCGACCCCGGCGTCCACGAAGAAATGGTAAGGGTCCTGCACCGGCAGTGCGCTGGCATCAATCCAGCCAAGGTATGTGCCTTCCGGCGCCAGCATGCGCAATCCTGGCATAGCGTTGATTCTGGCTGTCACCCGTTCGCGGTTACCTCGCAGGTATTCGAGCTGTGCGTTAAGCCATTCCTCGCCATCGCGGTAAGCGGCGGTCGCGGCGACATACGCCAAAATATTGACGTGCGGCACAATGCCGTGACTGGCCTCAAGGAATTTCCGGCGTAGTTCCGGGTCAGGAATAATCGCCATCGACGCGCCCAGACCGGCAAGGTTGAAGGTTTTGGACGGCGACATCAGCGTGATCGAACGCTGTTCGGCATCGGCATTGAGTGAGGCGAACGGGATGTGTTTCAGGCCCGGTTCGAGGATCAGGTCACAGTGGATTTCATCCGAACACACCACAAGATCGTGACGTTGCGCGAAGGCCTGCTGTTCGAGTAATTCCTCGCGACGATACACCGTGCCACCGGGGTTATACGGGTTGCAGAGCATCAGCAGCTTTTCGCTGCCATCCAGTAGATTGTCGGCCGTGGAAAAATCGGCCACCCAGCGCTGTTGCTGCTCAGTTACATTAATGGATTTAAACTGACGCCCTTCAGCCTGAGCCGCCTGCATAAACGGCGGATAAATGGGCATGGGCATCAGACTGGAGTTTTGTGGTGCAACAGTGGCGCGAACGGCGACGTTTAATCCGCACACCAGGCCCGGTAACCAGACGATCCATTCGGGCTTAATAGCCCATTCGTAACGATCCGCCAGACGTTTTACCACTAAATCAATGAGTTCCGGCGGTGTGAAACCATACCCAAATACGCCTTCTGCGACCCGTTGCTGCAACTCTTTGATAACCTGAGGCGGAGAAGTGAAGTCGGTATCGGCAACCCAAAGCGGTATCACATCCTGATTATTGTATTTATTCCACTTAACGCTATCACTGTGACTGCGGTCTACCCATAAATCAAAATTGAGTGTCATAGTTAGCTTTCCTAAGCAAACAGATTGGGTGGGGATGCTCATCTCAAAGCCTACGCGACATGGCCGGCTGCAGACAAGTGTTGTAGCATAATGCCGTAATCAGGAGAGATCACATGACTAAATTAGAAGTGTGTTGTTACAGCGTGGACTGTGCATTGACAGCAGAACAAGCCGGGGCAGATCGTGTTGAATTGTGCGCCAGTCAGGCTGACGGGGGCATTACGCCGAGTTACGGTACCCTCAAACTGGCAAGGGAAAAAGTGACCATCCCTGTACATCCGATTGTCCGTCCAAGGGGGGGGGACTTTTGCTACAGCCAGAGTGAATTTGAGGTGTTGAAAAGCGACATCGCTTGTATTCGCGATCTCGGCTATCCGGGTCTGGTGGTCGGCATGCTGGATGCGGAAGGGCATATTGATATGGCGAGAATGTGGGAGGTGATGGCGCTGTGCGGCGATATGGCCGTAACATTCCATCGCGCATTCGACATGTGCCTTAACCCGAAGATTGCACTGGAGCAGTTGACTCAGTTAGGGGTGGCGCGCATTCTGACCTCCGGGCAACAACAAAATGCTGAAGTCGGTTTACCGATGCTTCGGGAACTCAATCAGCTGACGCGTGGTCCAATTATTATGGCTGGCGCGGGTGTGCGTCTGACGAATTTGCAGAAGTTTGTGGATATCGGGCTGACGGAGTTACACAGTTCAGCAGGGCGTCAGGTGAAATCCGCCATGCGCTACCGGAAAGCCGGTGTCACTATGAGTTCTGATACTGACTTTGATGAATTCAGTCGTTATTGCGTGGATGGCGATATTGTTGCTGCAATGAAAAGCACATTGCAGTTTGACGATGAAATATCCCGCACGGCGTAATAACTCAAAGATTTAACCGGGTCATACGACCCTTATTGCGTCGCCCTGCGCAAGTACCAGGCCCCGTCATGTTGGCGGGGCTTTTTTTGTGCTCCTGATTCTGCTGTCGTTGCGTAATTGATTCGGATAATCTGTCTGCTCATCAAATTGTTACCGCCGGACAGGGACATGAAAAAGTTAGTGATTACTCTCGCGCTGTTGGGATTTACGCACTCATTATTTGCCGCTGATAAACAACCCAGCAGTGTTCTGGATAATGGTGCTGAGACATTTGCCATTGACTGTGCAGGCAACCCTCAGCAAACGACGCTGGATATGAACGATTGTTATGCGGAAAAAATCGACAAGCTGAATTGGGTGAAACAGACGTACCTTGTGGCGGCCAGAAAACGTATTGAGCAAACGGCTACAGGTCCGAACCCGGATCCTGACGCAGCAGCTGTGCTGAAAGCGTTTGATGAGGAAACTCAGGCGTGGGATGCGTTTGAAGAGAAAGCCACTTTTGCGACGTACACCGACTATCAGGGCGGGACGATCAGAGGCGTGATGTCGCTGTCGCGGAAAATGGAACTCATCGAGTTGCGTGTTAAAGATATCTGGAGCAACTGGCTGCAATATCAGGATTCAACGCCAGCGGTATTACCCGAACCAAAATTTAAAGATGACCATTAATCCGGTTTTCTTGGCCTGAAAAAGCGCCCCGGGCGGCGCTTTTTATGACGGGCAACACCTCAGCCCCAGGTCAGCAGCGCCACACCGAACATTCCTGCTTTCACCACCAGGCACATCACGAAAAGGCCTAGAACAATAACAGCCCGATCCATGAGGAATCGAATTCTTCTGCGCATTAATTTCTCCACGAAATACTTGCGTACGGATAAATTGGTTGGCCGAATTTATACACGAAATGCTATGAATCAATCCAATGATATAGCGTCAAAACGTGGAGCTTTACAAAGGGCTGTGGCTGATGCGGAAACAATTACTTCTCGTAAAAATTTTTTATTCTGATAGCGACGTCAATATTTGCCCAGTGCAATTCGTTTTCCTTGTGCAGACTGCTGCTGCCATCTTCCCAGGAAACGTAATACGACACGATGTCGTGCTCTGATTCAAAAGTATTCATCACGGTACCTTTGATATCGCCAGATCTGTGTTTAACGATGCTGCCTTTAGGGAACTTCATACTTCCTCCCGTAATGCGAACGACGATCTCCGTCATAACAAACCGATAGCCTTCTGAAAGGTTAGACCTTTTTACAGCGTGATGTACAGAGTGACGTGACTGAAAGTGAGGATAAAGTGTGAGCAATGACTTCCGCCAGACAGGAAGATGTCTGGCGGAGGAGGAAGGTCGTTATGGTTTGCGGGCGATGAGCAAGGCGCGGCGAGGAGCCGGATAACCTTCGATAGTTTTGGTCGGATCATTCGGGTCGAGGAATTCAGCCAGTGATTCGCTGGTCATCCAGTCGGTACGGCGCTGTTCTTCAAGTGTTGTGACGCTGACATCCGCAATACGCACATCCACAAAGCCGCATTTGATCAGCCAGTTTTTCAGGGCTTCAGCAGAAGGGATGAAATAAATATTCCCCATCTGCGCGTAACGGTCACCCGGCACCAGGACCTGCTCGCTGTTACCTTCGACAACCAACGTTTCGAGCACCAGTTCCCCTTCGCTGACCAGCTGATTTTTCAGTTGCAGAAGATGATCTAATGGCGAACGGCGGTGATACAGCACGCCCATGGAAAAAACGGTGTCGAAAGCGTTCAGCTCGGGTAATTGTTCGATGCCCAGCGGCAGCAAATGTGCGCGCTGATCGCCCCCCAGTAATTTACGCACGGCCTCGAACTGACACAGGAACAACTGCATCGGATCGATACCCACCGCCAGATGTGCGCCTGCACCAATCATGCGCCACATGTGATAACCGCTGCCGCAGCCGACATCTAAAATCGTGCGGCCAGCAAGGGAAGAAATGTGCGGCAAAACGCGATCCCATTTCCAGTCAGAGCGCCATTCAGTATTGATTTCAACGTCGTACAGCGAGAATGGTCCTTTGCGCCATGGCATCATATTACGCAGCAGGTTTTCAATCCCTTCGCGCTGACCGGCAGGCAAAGGGACTTCCATATTGGCGCTGACGCTGTGCAACAAATCCAGACGTTCCGGCTGCAACAGCGGCAAACGATCCACCGAGTTAAACCACAGTTTGAATTTGCCGTGCAGAGATTCTTTCTGCCACGCGGTCAGTTGCGAAGGCAAAGTATTGAGCCACGGACTTAACGGCCCTTTGGCGATAACGCGATAAAAATCACCGAAATCAATCATTGTGCTTCTCCGGCTTTCAGCGCAATCAGTGAGCCGAAGTTAAAACACTGGAACCAGACTTCCGTGTGCTGGAAACCGGCCTGATGCAGGCGGGCTTTATGCGTTTCGACGGAATCGGTCAGCATAACGTTTTCGAGCATGCTGCGTTTCTGGCTGATTTCCAGCTCGCTGTAGCCGTTCGCACGTTTGAAGTCGTGATGCATATTGAACAACAGTTCGCCGACGTCTTTGTCTTCGAAGCTGAATTTTTCTGACAGCACCAGCGCCGCGCCCGGACGCATGCCCTGATACACCTGATTCAGCAAACGCTGGCGGTCAGCCGGTTCGAGGAATTGCAGGGTAAAGTTGAGCACTACCATCGAGGCATTTTTCAGCTCGATATCGAGAATATCGGATTCGATCACGCTGACCGGTGTATCCGCACGGAAAGCATCAATGTGACGACGGCAGCGTTCCACCATGGCGGGAGAGTTATCGACAGCAATAATTTCGCAACCCGGCACCTTAATGTTACGACGCATCGACAGCGTGGCAGCACCCAGCGAACAGCCCAGATCATAGACATTGGAGTCGGGCTGAACGAAGCGCTCGGCGAGCATGCCAATCATCGAAATAATGTTGGAATAGCCCGGAACAGAGCGTTGGATCATGTCAGGGAAAACTTCCGCGACGCGTTCATCGAACGTCCAGTCGCCAAGCTTATCTATAGGTGCAGAAAACAGCGTATCGTGGTTTGCCATAGCGGTGAGTCAGGCCAAAAAGAATGTGGGTAAAAAGTTGAGGGCAGATTTTAGCAGATACTGGCGCAGGCAGATACCTGCGCGCCTGGGAGTTGTTTCAAAAGGGCATCAAATCTGTCTGGCAAATGTTCCGTGCTCAGTCAAAGTTGAGGAATTGCGACCACGGCAGATAGATAATATTGATCACCACCATCAGCACCAGAGAAATATAGGTGGCAGCCATGCCATTACGGCGCCAGGCAAATTCGCGGTTTTTCAGCCCGTAATAATGGAATAACCGGCCGAGGATCAGTAACAGGCCGCAGGCGTGTACAGTCCATATCGCCGCGCCGTTCATTTCCATATACAACAATAATAAACAGCCAATCGGCAGATATTCTACAGCGTTGCCGTGTACACGTATGGCGGTTTGTAATTCGTAGGATCCGCCGTCGCCGGTGGCGATACGGTATTGCATCCGCAGACGGACAACATCGAAAGAGAGTTTGATCAAAAGTATGGCGGCAAGCACGACATATAACGCGCTAATCATGATGACTTCCTTGGTTATTCCCTGTATCCCGGCGGAACAGCACTGATTTTCCGCTGCGTAGCCATGATAACGGGAAGGCATAAAACTGTCGTCAGAAAAACCTGAATATTCTTAGAACAACGCATCCTGCTCCGGCCAGTCCGGCGCGGGCTGGACCGAAGGAATGTGCTGACGCAGATCCTGCCACAGGTAGCGTGCCTGCTGGGGCGCGTCGGAACAATCGGGCGTATGAATAAACAGATACGGTGACAATCCCTGTGATTGCCAGTCGTTGAGTTTTGCAATCCACTGGCCGAAAAGTGGACGGTTTGCCTCAAGACTGTCGCCGCCGATAAAGCGGACAATCGGGCGGGAGGATGTCGCCAGCGCGTGCAGCGGCAGTATCGGTTTTTTGCGTTTGGCTTCGAGCACCGCTTCGGTGGTGGAGGTTGAGCTGTGAACCGGGCGACTGTCAAGGATCGCACGATTAATGCCGCGCAGATGTAATCCCTGATTCAGCGCCCGTTCTTCCTCACCTTTATTGAAGAAATCCGCATGGCGCACTTCAACGCCGTAATCGAAACCGGCGGGCAGGGCATCAAGAAATTGCCACAGGCGATCAAGATGTACGGGCGCAAATGCGGCAGGAAGTTGCAGCCAGAGCTGGCCGATGCGTTCACCGAGCGGTTCGAGTGTGCGGTAAAACATATCGACGTCTTCCTGACAATTCGCCAGTGCGGCTTTATGGCTGATGATGGAAGGAAATTTGAAACAAAAACGAAAGGTCTCCGGCGTCATGTCGCGCCAGCGCATCACCACATCCTGTTTGGGCAGGGCGTAAAAAGTCGTGTTGCCTTCGACACAATTGAAGTACCGCGCGTAATCCGCCAGATCACGTAAACCCATCTTTGCCCAGGCGCTGTGATGCCATTGCGGTAAACCAATATACATATCGATGCTCCCTTTTCCGGGCCAAATCCCAAATAAAACGCCGCCTCAGCGGGCGGCGTTCAGGCATGAAAATCAGGGTAACGTTACTCTGGCAACGCGGCAAGCACTTCGGCAGTGGAACGGACACGGCTGATACGCGGGAAAATAAACTGCATGCTGGACTGATGATGGTCATTGTTGTGTGCGCTGCACGCATCTTCTGCGATCACCAGTTCATAGCCATGTTCCCAGGCATTACGGGCCGTAGATTCCACGCCGATGTTGGTGGAAATACCGGCAAGCACGATGCTTTTAATGCCGCGGCGACGCAGTTGTAAATCCAGATCGGTGCCGTAAAACGCGCCCCACTGACGTTTGATCACCAGCAGATCGCTGTCGGTTACGCCCAGTTGTTCCGGGAATTCCCACCAGCTTGCCGGTAAACCGCCTTCCGGCGCAGCCGCAGGGACATCAACCGGTTGTTTCAGCGCTTCGTCAAAAGAGTCAGACCAGCCCACGCGCACCATGACGACCGGCGCACCCAGTTTACGGAAACGGGTTGCCAGTTCAGTGGCATTATCCAGCACCTGCTGTGCGGTGTGCGGGCCGCCTGCGAACGGTAAAATTCCTTTCTGTAAGTCAATCAGTACCAGCGCGGTGTTTTTTGGATCAAGTTTCATGTTTAGCTCCCGGTTTTCAAAATGGGTAATGAGAGAAAGGAATCATTTAGTGCGTGTACAAAGGGGATTGCGTGAGTCTATGCTAGCGCGGGGAGCAAAAAGATATAATTTTGTTAAATTATGTGTAGCCAGCAACACGAGTGAATTTCCGCGCCAGCGTTGACGTGTTCGCACTTATCCTTCGCCGGAAATTCCTTTATAATAGCCGCCTTTTTTCGACCTGAATAAAACCCATTCCGTGCGCTGCTGAGTTTTGCGGCGGGCGACCAGAGTCAATAACCGTTTCTGTGCCTGTGAGCCATGAGGCCGGGTAGTGGGATCAAAAGGATACCGTTATGCGTACTGTATATTGTGGAAAACTGAATGCGTCCAATGTGGGCCAGGAAGTAACATTGTGTGGCTGGGTTAACCGTCGCCGCGATTTGGGTGGTTTGATTTTCATCGATATGCGTGACCGCGAAGGCATCGTTCAGGTTTTCTTCGACCCCGATCAGGCAGAAGCCTACAAGCTGGCGTCTGAACTGCGTAACGAGTTCTGCATCCAGTTAACCGGCACCGTGCGTGCACGTCCGGAAAGCCAGTTCAATAAAGACATGGCGACCGGTGAAGTGGAAGTGTTCGCCAGTAATCTGAACATTATCAACCGTTCAGAATCGCTGCCGCTGGACTCCAACCACGTCAACACTGAAGAAGCGCGTCTAAAATACCGCTATCTGGATTTGCGTCGCCCTGAAATGGCTAACCGCCTGAAAGCGCGTGCAAAAATCACCAGCTTCGTACGCCGTTTCATGGACAGCCATGACTTCCTCGACATCGAAACTCCGATGCTGACCAAAGCTACACCGGAAGGCGCGCGTGACTATCTGGTGCCAAGCCGTGTGCACAAAGGTAAGTTCTACGCCTTGCCGCAGTCTCCTCAGCTGTTCAAACAACTGCTGATGATGTCTGGTTTTGATCGTTATTATCAGATCGTAAAATGCTTCCGTGACGAAGATTTACGTGCTGACCGTCAGCCTGAATTCACCCAGATCGATGTGGAAACCTCTTTCATGAGCGCCGAACAAGTGCGCGAAGTGATGGAGAAACTGGCCCGTGAACTGTGGCAGGAAGTGAAAGGCGTGGATCTGGGCGACTTCCCGATCATGACCTTCGCAGAGGCCATGCGTCGCTACGGTTCTGATAAACCGGACCTGCGCAACCCGATGGAAATGATGGATGTTGCGGACCTGATGAAAAACATCGAGTTCAAAGTGTTTGCTGATCCGGCCAACGATCCGAAAGGCCGCGTGGCTGCATTGCGCGTTCCGGGCGGTGCCTCCCTGAGCCGTAAACAAATTGACGAATACGCCAAATTCATCGAAATCTACGGTGCGAAAGGCCTGGCTTATATCAAAGTGAATGAAGTGGCGAAAGGCCTGGAAGGTATCCAGAGCCCGGTGGCTAAATTCCTGAATGAAGAACTGCTGGCTGCCCTGATCGCACGCACTGGTGCACAGGATGGCGACATGATCTTCTTCGGCGCAGCCAGCGCGAAGATTGTGACTGACGCGATTGGCGCACTGCGCCTTAAAGTCGGCCGTGACCTGAAAATCACTAAAGAAGACATGTGGGCTCCGCTGTGGGTGATCGACTTCCCGATGTTTGAAGACACTGACGAAGGCGGCCTGAGCGCTATGCACCACCCGTTCACTGCACCAAAAGACATGAGCGCAGAAGAACTGGCAGCGAACCCGGTTTCCGCTATCGCTAACGCCTACGACATGGTGATCAACGGCTACGAAGTGGGCGGCGGTTCTGTGCGTATTCACCGCAGCGAAATGCAGCAGACCGTGTTCAGCATTCTGGGTATTAACGAGCACGAACAGCGCGAGAAATTCGGCTTCCTGCTCGACGCCCTGAAATACGGTACGCCTCCGCACGCCGGTCTGGCATTTGGTCTCGATCGTCTGGTGATGTTGCTGACCGGCACGGATAACATCCGTGACGTGATCGCCTTCCCGAAAACTACCGCTGCGGCGTGTCTGATGACCGAAGCGCCAAGTTTTGCCAACCCTGCGTCGCTGCTGGAACTGGGCATTGCGGTTGTGGCGAAAAAAGAAGTGACACCAGACACAAATACAGAGAATAACTAATGAGCTATAAGCGTCCTGAGTCGATACTGTGCGTCATCTACGCCAGAAACACCGGCAGGGTGCTGATGCTTCAACGAAAGGATGACCCGAATTTCTGGCAGTCGGTGACCGGCAGTCTGGAAGACGGGGAATCCCCAAATCAAACCACGCAGCGTGAAGTCATGGAAGAGGTCGGTATCGACATTGCAGGTGAAAACCTGACTCTGCAGGACTGCCATCGCTGCGAGGACTTTGAAATATTTGCGCATTTGCGCCATCGCTATGCTCCCGGTGTGACCCGCAATAAAGAACATTGGTTCTGTCTGGCGTTACCCGACGAGCGTGATGTGGTTCTCACCGAACATCATGCGTACCGGTGGCTCGATAAACTGGCAGCGGCAGCGCTGACAGTCTCCCCGAGCAACCAGCAGGCGATTGAAGAATTTGTAAACTATTCGGTCTGTTAAGACTTTAGACTTTTTGGAGATATTTATGGCAGGTCACAGTAAGTGGGCCAATACCAAGCACCGCAAAGCGGCGCAAGATTCTAAACGCGGCAAAATTTTTACCAAAATCATTCGTGAGCTGGTTACCGCTGCGCGTCTGGGTGGTGGCGATGCGGGTTCAAACCCACGTCTGCGTGCGGCTATCGATAAAGCGCTGTCCAACAACATGACCCGCGATACCCTCAACCGGGCTATCGCACGTGGCGTGGGCGGTGACGAAGACACCAACATGGAAACCATCATTTATGAAGGTTACGGTCCTGGCGGTTCAGCCATCATGGTTGAATGTCTGAGTGATAACCGCAACCGTACCGTGGCAGAAGTGCGTCATGCCTTCACCAAAACCGGTGGCAATTTGGGTACTGACGGTTCCGTGGCTTATCTGTTCTCCAAAAAAGGCGTGATCACTTTCGCTCCTGGTCTGGATGAAGACGTGCTGATGGAAGCCGCGCTTGAAGCGGGTGCTGAAGACATCATTTCTTACGATGATGGCGCTATCGATGTGTTCACTGCCTGGGAAAATCTGGGCGAAGTGAAAGACGCGCTGGAAGCCGCCGGTTACAAAGCTGATTCCGCTGAAGTCACGATGATCCCATCGACCAAAGCCGACATGGATGCAGAAACTGCACCTAAACTGTTGCGCCTGATCGACATGCTGGAAGATTGTGACGATGTGCAGGAGGTTTACCACAACGGTGAAATCTCCGACGAGATCGCAGAAACCCTGTAATCTCAGTGCCGCCGGTGGCTACCACCGGCTGGCTATCCTGTTGTCCCTCAGCAGTTTATACTCTCCCCAACTTTCCAAAAAAACGACAACACAAGGCGTTGACTGGCTATGGCTATTATTCTGGGGATCGACCCCGGTTCGCGTATTACCGGCTATGGCATTATCCGCCAGACAGGGCGTCAGCTCAGCTATCTCGGCAGCGGCTGTATCCGCACCGTGGTGGACGATATGCCGGGACGTCTGAAACTGATTTACGCCGGTGTGTCGGAAATCATTACGCAATTTCAGCCTGATTTTTTTGCCATCGAATCCGTGTTTATGGCGAAGAACGCCGACTCCGCGTTAAAGCTCGGGCAGGCACGCGGTGCGGCAATTGTCGCTGCTGTCAATCAGGATCTGCCGGTGTTTGAGTATGCGGCGAGGCAGGTCAAACAGACCGTCGTCGGTACCGGTGCGGCAGAAAAAGCGCAGGTTCAGCATATGGTGCGGTCAATCCTGAAATTACCGGCTAACCCGCAGGCCGATGCCGCCGATGCGCTGGCAATTGCCATAACGCATTGTCATATGAGTCAGAATGCTATCCGGCTCAGCAGTGACAAATTACAGATGGCGCGCGGACGGATGCGATAGACGCCGCAAGTCCATTAGGCTGGATATCCATCCAGCCTTTTTTATGATATAAACATCGCTGCTTTTGACCTGATAAGGAAAATGAACGTGATAGGCAGACTACGAGGCATTATTCTGGAAAAACAGCCCCCTTTGGTGCTGCTTGAAACCAACGGCGTGGGCTATGAAGTGCATATGCCGATGACCTGTTTTTATGAATTGCCGGAACTGGGTCAGGAAGCTATCATCTTCACGCAATTTATCGTCCGTGAAGATGCCCAGTTGCTCTACGGATTTAACGATAAACAAGAGCGCGCGCTGTTCCGCGAGCTGATTAAAGTCAACGGCGTTGGGCCGAAGCTGGCGCTGGCGATTCTGTCAGGCATGTCGGCGCAGCAGTTTGTCAGTGCGGTAGAAAAGGAAGAAATCACCGCATTAATTAAGTTACCTGGCGTCGGTAAGAAAACCGCAGAACGCCTGGTCGTCGAAATGAAAGACCGGTTTAAAGGATTAAACGGTGATCTATTTAACAATCATACTGATATCACGCTACCTGCATCGGCGTCGAAAGCTAAAGAATCTGACGCCGAAGGCGAAGCCGTTGCAGCCCTGATATCCCTCGGATATAAACCACCGGAAGCCAGCCGCATGATCAGCAAGGTGGCCAAATCGGGCGCAGAATCTGAAACGTTGATTAGAGAAGCGCTGCGCGCAGCGCTGTGAGGTAAACGATGATTGAAGCTGACCGCCTGATTTCTTCCGAAGTTTTCAGTGAAGAAGAGGTCATTGACCGTGCGATCCGCCCGAAGTTGCTCAGCGAATACGTTGGACAGCCGCATGTGCGTTCGCAAATGGAAATCTTTATTCAGGCGGCTAAGCAACGCAAAGATGCGCTCGATCACCTGTTGATTTTCGGACCGCCGGGACTGGGTAAAACCACGCTGGCCAACATCGTGGCGAACGAGATGGGCGTGAATTTACGTACCACGTCGGGGCCGGTGCTGGAAAAAGCCGGTGATCTGGCCGCGATGCTGACCAACCTCGAGCCGCATGATGTGCTTTTTATTGATGAAATCCACCGTCTCTCACCGGTCGTCGAAGAAATTCTCTATCCGGCGATGGAAGACTATCAGCTGGATATCATGATTGGTGAAGGTCCTGCGGCACGCTCCATCAAACTCGATTTACCGCCGTTTACCCTGATTGGTGCGACGACCCGCGCCGGTTCCCTGACGTCACCGTTACGTGACCGTTTCGGTATCGTACAGCGTCTGGAGTTCTATCAGGTGGCTGATTTGCAGCACATCGTCGGGCGTAGCGCCTCCTGCCTCGGGCTGGAGTTGTCGGAAGAGGGCGCGCATCAGATAGCCCGCCGTTCACGCGGAACGCCGCGTATCGCTAACCGCTTATTACGCCGTGTGCGTGACTTCGCGGAAGTGAAAGGCGACGGTACCATTAATGGTGATGTGGCTAACGGCGCGCTGGATATGCTGGATGTTGATGCCGAAGGTTTCGATTACATGGACCGCAAACTGTTGCTGGCCATTATCGATAAGTTCAGCGGCGGGCCGGTCGGGCTGGATAACTTAGCCGCGGCGATTGGCGAAGAGCGCGAGACGATTGAAGACGTCATCGAACCCTTCCTGATCCAGCAGGGGTTTATTCAGCGCACACCGCGCGGGCGTATGGCGACCAATCATGCGTATAAGCATTTCGGTATTGCCAGAGAATCTGAGTAACAGATCTCCTGAGCATAAAAAAACGGACGCCCTGAGCGTCCGTTTTGCTTTCCCTCATCAGGTATTAACGACTGACTTCACAGCGGCTGACCATCCGCCAGTTACGTGGCAACTCGCGTACTTCACCCGCCAGAATCACCTTTCCTGTTGCATGAATATCGGCGCTTGAAGAGCCCACCTGAACTTCAACAGAACCCGGTTCGACGATGCGCTTACCGGCGTGACTGGTGAAATTCAGCATATCGGTCGGAATGCTGAAACTGAGCGTCGCAGTTTGTCCGGCATCCAGTTCAACGCGTTCAAAGGCTTTGAGTTCCTGCATCGGGCGTACCAGTGATGCCACACAGTCACGCAGATAAACCTGCACCACCTCGCTGCCCGCCTGATTTCCGGTATTGGTGACTTTGATTTGTACTGCAATATCGCCATTTTCGATGGCGACCGGTTGCTGATTGAGTTGCAGGTCGTGATAGCGGAACGTGGTGCCGCTCAGCCCGAAGCCAAACGGGTATTTTGCGCCAAAGTGGAAGGCGATCGGCGTGCCGCCACTTTTCAGTTTGTGATTGTAGTAATACGGCATCGCACCGGCGCTTTTCGGTACGGAAACCACCAGCCGCCCGGACGGAGCCTGTTTGCCACTGATAATGTCGCTGATGGCGCGTCCCCCTTCCTGTCCGGGGGCAAATGCCATCAGGTATCCGGCGACTTTTTCTTCCAGCCCGCCAAGGGAATACGGACGACCGCCGGTCATTATCACAATGGTCGGTTTGCCGGTTGCGATCACGGCTTCCAGCAACTGCTGCTGAACGCCCGGCAGTTGCAGGCTGTCTGTATCAGAGCCTTCGCCGACAGTACCGCTCTGGAATAAACCGGCCAGATCGCCGACAAACACCAGTGCGACGTCACTTTCCTGCGCCAGTTTTACGGCCTGCGGGATCAGCGCGGTACTTCGTGATACCGGCGAGCTTTGCATGGGTGTTGCGGCATCGCCGGGGAAGACCGGCGCACCTGCCGTACGTTTTTCGAGAATATGGCAACCTTTGGTATAACGGATATTTTGCTCACCATAGGCCTCGCGTAATGCCTGTAATGGCGTAATGATCTGTTCTGTCTGCGCCTGCATTTCGCTGATGATCAGATGCACCGGGAAACTGTAACCGCTGAGCAACGCCAGCGGATCATCTGCCGTCGGGCCGATCACCGCGATTTTTTGGCCGGATGTGGGTTTCAGCGGCAGGATGCCATTATTTTCCAGCAGAGTGATTGAGCGGACCGCGGCTTTCCAGGCCAGTTCCCGCGTGGCAGGTTGCTGAAGCTGCGGCTCAGGCTCAATGGCGTAAGGCTGTTCAAACAGGCCAAGGCGAAATTTTTCAGTCAGCACGCGTGCGACAATTTCGTCAATTTTCGCCATATCAATCAGGCCACGCGAAACGGCATCCGCCAGATGTTGTGCGCAGTCACCTTTCGGTAATTCAATATCCAGACCCGCATTGAACGACAGCGCGGCGGATTCGGCATCGTCATGGCTGACACCGTGATGCTGATGCAGCAGGCTGACACCACCGTAATCGGCAACAATCAGACCGTCGAACCCCCATTGTTCACGCAAGATTTCGGTCAGCAGGAAGTGATCGCTGTGGCAAGGCTGACCATCAATGTCGTGATATGCCGGCATCACAGAACCGGCATTCGCCAGCTTCACCGCCATCTCAAACGGCAGCAGGAAAGTGTCATTCAGCTCGCGAAAACCAAGATGAACCGGCGCATGGTTGCGCGCCCCTTCGCTGAAAGAGTGCCCGACATAATGTTTCAGCGTGGCCAGCAGGTCCCGCGCTTCGCCCTGTAATCCGCGCACGTAAGCGGTCGCCATCACGCCGACCAGATACGGGTCTTCACCAAAGGTTTCCTCGGTACGTCCCCAGCGCACATCGCGCGACACATCCAGAACCGGTGCCAGCCCCTGATGACAACCAACGCTTTGTGCTTCCTGACGGATAGCACCTGCAATTTGCTCCATCAGTTGCGGATCCCACGTTGAGGCGTAGCTCAGGGACGAGGGAAACAGTGTGGCGTCTTTGCACAATAAGCCGACCAGACATTCTTCGTGGAACATCGCCGGAATACCCAGCCGGGTGTCTTCTACCAGCGTTTTTTGCAGCCGGTTCAGCGCCTGTACGCCTTCTGCCGGGCTGACCACGTGCGTGCCGAGCGGACGGGTGATTTGCCCGGCGCCAAGTGCCAGTTGCTGTTCCAGCGCCTGACTCTGTTTGTGACCGGAAAAATCATCGCTCAGATCGGTACGTTCTTTGTGATTGCCGTTGCTGTCGAGGATCAGCCAGAACGCATGCATCTGCGCGAATTTTTCCTCCGGCGTCATGCGTGCCAGAAGATCGGCGACGCGGCGGGCAACGGGCTGTGAAGCATCCTGATAAAGATAAGTCATCTTACATCTCCTTGATTAATCAAAGGGCGTGAACCGCTGAGCACGGGGTCATCGTCGCCCCCGAAAGAACGTCGCGTTGCGAGGGATAAGGCGATAGTTTGCATGGTGCGGCTGTTGAGTTTGTAGGTAAAAAGCAGCGCGGCCATCAGCAGGAATAACGCACAGGGCACCAGTGTGAACAGTGAATTGATGGTCAGCATCACCGAAGCACTTTGCGTGGCGCCGTTCGGCAGGTAACCGACCATACCAAGCACCCAGCCGACGATGGCACCGCCCAGTGCCAGCCCGAATTTGATGGCAAACAGCGCAGTGGAGAATACCAGCCCGTCAAGCCGGCGGCCGGTGCGGGATTCTTCGTGATCCACAACGTCGGAGAACATCGTCCATTGCAGCGGCGTGGTCAGGTTTTGGATAAAACTGAACACAAGATTGAGGGCGAAAATAAGACTGACGGAAGGGGAGGGAATAAAGAAAATCGCTGCATTACACACCACAAAAGTCAGAATTGTCCATTGATAGGATTTAATCCGGTCGAATTTACCCAGTATTTTCTCAGACAATAGTGCGCCAAATAACGAGGCGATCATGCCAAAAACAATAAAATTAAAAATCAGATCCGGGCGGCCTAGCACATATTTCACATAATACATGGTGGCGGAACCACGGATAACGACGGCACATAATAGTAAGATATTAAAAATAAAAACAATGCGCCATTGTGAGTTATTCCACAGTAATTTCAGGTCGCTCAGCATTGAACCGGAGGTGTCATTGCGCGGTTGATAACGCTCACGCGTCAGTGCGAAACAACAGAAAAATAATACGATACCGAGTAATCCCATCAGGCTCATGGCATAGAAATAGCCTTTCTGCGGGTTACCTGCGCCGAGTTTTGCCACCAGCGGCAGGGCGATCACTGTTACCACCAGCCCCCCGACAAATGACAGTCCGAAGCGCCACGACTGCAGCGAATGGCGTTCGCGCGGGTCGAGTGTTAACGCCCCCGGCATGGCACAATACGGCACATTGATGGCGGAATACACCAGGCTGAGTAATGTATAAGTGACTGCTGCATAAATAATTTTACCGGTCGGTGATATGTCTGGTACATAAAATGTGATCAGGCAACAGACCCCAAACGGTATTGCAAACCACAGCAGCCACGGACGGAATTTTCCATAGCGTGTTGTGGTGCGATCAACCAGCGCACCGATGCAGGGATCTACGCAGGCATCCACGGCGCGTACCACTAAAAATAGTGTGCCCATGATCGCGGCGGGTAAACCAAAAACATCTGTGTAGAAATAAGCGAGAAATAAAGTCGCAGTTTGCCAGACCAGCGCACTGGCCATATCGCCGAGTCCGTAGCCAATCTTATCTTTTACTGAAAGAACCGGAGTGATCACCATTATTTGTTACCTGCTTTCTGTAAGGAGAGATAACCGACGGAAAATAATTCATGTCTTTAACGGAAAAAAAGATAAACAGCCTGGGAAGTAAAATGGTGCCAAAAGTATTGTGAATAGAACTCAGGTAAACAATTGAGGAAATGAATATGCAATTTACGTTTTTTGATTTTGTTTTTTATTTGTGAACGGGATCAAACTGACGGTGGTGTTTGCTTCATCGGCGCGGGGATCCGGACTGGCAAAGGCCCGCGTTGAGCGGGATGCCATCTCCGGTGAAAGGGGGTTTATAACTCTTCCCGCCAGCGGAAATAACCAGTCACCGCTTTTAATGCGGCGGGCAACTGGCGGTGGCCGGGGTAATAGAGAAAGAATCCGGGAAAGGTGACCGACCAGTCTTCAAGCACCCGGATCAGCTTACCTTCCGCCACCAGCGCATCATGTTCAGCACTCTGCGCGCTGTACACCAGCCCGATTCCATCGAGCGCAATGCGGGTCATCATGCTGACGCTGTCGACCACCAGCGGCCCGCTGACGGGCACGGTAATCTGTCGCCCATTTTTTTCGAACTCCCAGCGGTACAGCGAACCGCTGGCAATTTCCCGACGCCCAATGCAGGCATGGTTTTTCAAATCGGCAGGCGTTTGTGGTTGCGGGCAGCGGGCGAAATAATCCGGCGAACCGTACACCGCAGAGTGAAAATCGGCGGTCAGGCGTACCGCACTCATGTCCTGCTGAACATCGCCCCTGATGCGTACGCCTGCATCAAACCCCTCACTGATGATGTCCACGAAACCGTCATTGGTGGCAAGTTCCAGGGTGATATCCGGGAACGCCTGACAAAATTTGGGCAACTGCGGCAGGAAAACCATGTCAGCAGCGATGCGTGGCGTATTAATACGCACCGTGCCTTTGGGTATCCCCCGTAAAGCGTTCACTTTCTCCATCGCATCAGAGATGACTGATAATGCCGGCACCACTTCCGCCAGCAATGCGTAACCCGCTTCGGTGGGCGATACCTGCCGCGTTGTGCGGTTCAGCAATCTGACGCCCAGACGCTCTTCCAGCGAACGTAAGGAATGGCTCAGCGTTGAAGCGGTTAAATTTAGCCGCGCCGCGGCTTTGCGGAAACTCTTCTCTTCCGCTACGGCGACAAATGCTCTCAGTTCTCCGAATTCGTGGGTGCGCATCAGTTTCCTATTGATGAATAAAAGCCAGTAAAGCATGCGATATAACATGGCTTATTCACAATAATCAATGCGCTTATAGTCAGGCCTCGGTTTGGAAAATTCATCAACGGAGAAAAATATGTCGCAAACATTACGGTTACAGGGGCGGGTTGCGCTGGTCACGGGCGGTGGCTCAGGCATCGGGCGGGCAGCCGCACTGGCGTTTTCACGCGATGGTGCGAAAGTCGTGGTGGCAGGAAGACGGGAAACGGCGCTCCAGGAAACGGTGATGATGATCCGTGAACGGGGCGGTGATGCCCTGGCGGTGCCGACCGATGTGTCAGACAGCGCACAGGTCCGGCATCTTATTGCCGCGACGCTGGCGCATTACGGGCGACTGGACGCCGCGTTTAATAATGCGGGTGTGGAAGGTTTTGCGCCAGTCAGTGACATGACAGAAGCGGAATTTGACCGGGTGATTGCCACCAATCTGAAAGGCGTCTGGCTGTCAGTGAAATATCAGCTGGAAGCCATGACCGCCGCAGGGCGTGGCGGTGCGATTGTGAATACCTCTTCCTGGCTGGCGCACGGAGCCAGTATTGGCTCTGCTGCGTATTCCGCCAGCAAAGGCGGGCTTGACGCGATGATCCGCGCTATAGCGCTGGAAACCGGTGCGCAGAATATCCGCATCAATAACGTTAATCCCGGCATTATCGATACCCCGATGGCGCGGCGGATGGGCGCAAATGAAGAAACGCTGATCCCTTTTGTACGCCTGACACCCGCAGGGCGCGTGGGCGAACCGGCAGATGTCGCGGATGTTGTGGCGTGGTTGTGCAGTGATGAAGCGCGATTTGTGACCGGTCAGAATCTGCTGGTCGATGGCGGATTTACGGTGGCGGGGCTGCGTTAGTCAGTACAAAAAAGACCGAGGCTCAGGGACGGGCGTCAGTCTGCACAAAGTCTGAAGCCGATCACAGTTTCATCATCCGGCGAATATTACGACTTGTTTCTGTTTCCGATTCGCCCGAGAATCCGTTTCAGAAAGCAGGATTGTTACTGTCTGACAGGCAAAACCTAAACTTCTCGTTTCTTCGTGTATGACGAAGAGACCGGACGTTTAGGTTTTTTTTTGGCCTGAATTCAGGGGCAGGCCGCCCCTTTGCAACGCAACGGCAATGTCGTGCACGACGCCCTTACTCTGATGAGATGACACTATGGAATACAGAACATTAGCCGACGAAATTCTCCGCGGAGTGGGCGGAAAAGACAACGTCAACAGTGTGGTGCATTGTGCCACCCGTTTACGCTTCAAGCTAAAAGATACCCGCAAAGCCGATGCTGCCGGGCTGAAAGAAAATCCGGGCGTGATCATGGTGGTCGAGAGCGGCGGTCAGTTTCAGGTGGTGATTGGCAATCACGTCGGTGCCGTCTATGAAGCGCTGGTGAGAGGCAGTGCGCTTTCAGACGGCAGCGATGACGACAGGGGTGATAACGGCAGTGTGTTTGCCCGTGCGATAGATGTCATCTCCGGCATATTCACGCCGTTTATCGGCATTATGGCGGCATCGGGGATCCTTAAAGGTTTTCTGGCGCTGGCGCTGGCCTGTGGCTGGATGGTGCCGGAAAGCGGTACCTATAAAGTCTGGTTCGCCGCCAGCGACGCTATGTTTTATTTCTTCCCGCTGGTGATCGGTTATACCGCCGGTAAAAAATTCGGCGGTAATCCGTTTGTGACCATGATGATTGGCGGCGCGATGGTGCACCCGCTGATGATCGCCGCATTTGATGTGCAGCAGTCCGGCGCGCACAGCGAGCATTTCTTAGGCATCCCGCTGGTCTTTATCAATTATACCTCTTCGGTCATTCCGGTGATTCTGGCTGCGTGGGCATCAAGCTGGCTGGAAAAGCAGTCGATGAAAATTTTACCCGGCGCGCTGCGTAACTTCATCACACCGCTGATCTGCCTGATGGTGATTGTGCCGCTGACATTCCTGGTTATCGGGCCGGTCGCGACCTGGGCCAGTCAGCAACTGGCCCATGGCTACCAGTTTGTTTATCACGTCAGCCCGATGGTCGCCGGTGCCTTTATGGGCGCACTGTGGCAGGTCTGTGTGATCTTCGGTCTGCACTGGGGGCTGGTGCCGTTGATGATCAACAACTTCAGCGTGCTCGGCCATGACACAATGCTGCCGCTGTTACTGCCTGCGGTGATGGGACAGGTTGGTGCGGTCGCGGGTGTGATGCTGCGGACCAAAGATGTCCGTACCCGAGCATTGTCAGGGTCGGCGATCAGCGCCGGGATTTTCGGTATCACGGAACCGGCGGTGTATGGCATCACCCTGCCGCATCGGCGTCCTTTTATTTTCGGCTGCGTCGGCGGTGCGCTCGGCGCTGCGGTGCTCGGTTACTTCCAGACCACGGCGTATTCCTTCGGTTTCCCCAGTGTCTTCACGTTTACCCAGATTATTCCGCCCACTGGTTTTGATAAAACAGTGACCGCCGGGATTGCCGGCACCCTGATTGCGCTGTTGTTTGCCGCACTGGCGACTTATTTCTTCGGTGTAAAACAAGAAGCGGTCGCGCCGGAAGTCAGCGAAAAGGCCCAGGCCGATGCGTTACAGGCGCCGCGCGGCAAAACGCTGATCGCCAGCCCGATGAGCGGACCGTGTATCGCACTCGATACAGTGAAAGATCCGACATTCGCCAGCGGCCTGCTGGGTAAAGGTGTGGCCATTGTGCCTGTCGCCGGAAGGGTGGTCTCACCGGTAGACGGCACGGTGGTTTCACTGTTCAAAACCCATCACGCCATCGGAATTGAATCGGCAGACGGCGCAGAAATTCTGATCCACGTCGGCATCGATACGGTGAAGCTCGACGGCAAATTCTTTACGCCACACGTTGACGTCGATGCGGTGGTGAAGCAGGGCGATTTGTTGCTGGAATTCGACGTGCAGGGGATCACTGATGCCGGTTACGACCTGACAACGCCGGTGCTGGTCACCAACAGCGACGATTATCTCGACGTCATTCCGGCCTGTGTCGGACAGGACGCCAGCGAACAAACCCTTTTACTGACTTTATTACGCTAACGAACAGAGCCAGGAGGTTCATATGAACAAGCCATTTCCAAACGGATTTTTATGGGGCGGAGCCGTTGCCGCTAATCAGGTTGAAGGGGCTTACCTGACCGACGGTAAAGGCTTATCCACATCGGATCTGCAACCGCAGGGTGTTTTCGGCCCGGTGCAGGAACGCACGGAAGGGGATTTCGGCGTGAAAGATGTCGCCATCGATTTCTACCACCGTTATCCGCAAGATATGAAATTGTTCGCTGAAATGGGTTTTACCGTATTGCGTACCTCAATCGCCTGGACGCGTATCTTCCCTCAGGGGGATGAATCGCAGCCGAACGAAGCGGGGCTGGCATTCTACGACCGACTGTTTGATGAGATGGCAAAATACGGTATTACACCGCTGGTGACGCTTTCCCATTACGAAATGCCGTACGGCATCGTAAAAAAACACGGTGGCTGGGGCAGCCGCGATACCATCGGTTTCTTTGAAAATTACGCCCGCACGGTGTTCACCCGTTATAAAGATAAAGTCAAACACTGGCTGACCTTTAACGAAATCAATATGTCGCTGCATGCGCCGTTTACCGGCGTCGGATTGCCGGAAGACAGCAGCAAACAGGATATCTATCAGGCCATTCACCATCAGCTGGTTGCCAGTGCCAAAGCGGTAAAAGCCTGTCACGAGATCATTCCTGACGGCAAAATCGGCAATATGCTGCTTGGCGGAATGCTGTATCCGCTGACCTGCAAACCGGCCGATATGATGGAAACCTTGCAGCAGAACCGCGACTGGTTATTCTTCGGCGATGTTCAGGTGCGTGGCGCGTATCCGGCTTATATGCCGCGTTTCTTTAAAGACCGCGGCATGGAAATTAATATTACTTCTGAAGATAAAGCCGCGTTGAAAGAAACCGTCGACTTTATCTCATTCAGTTATTACATGACCGGTTGTGTCACCACGGATGAAGAACAAAATATTAAAGCGCGTGCCAATATATTAAATATGGTGCCGAACCCGCATCTGCAAAGTTCCGAATGGGGATGGCAGATTGACCCGGAAGGGTTGCGCTTCTTAATGAATGAGCTTTATGACCGTTATCAGAAACCGCTATTTATTGTGGAAAACGGTTTGGGTGCGCGGGATAAAGTCGAAGCTGACGGCAGCATTAATGATGATTACCGTATTCAGTACATCAATGACCATCTGGTTCAGGTGCGTGAAGCCATTGAAGACGGCGTGGAAGTGATGGGTTACACCAGCTGGGGACCGATTGATCTGGTCAGCGCCTCGAAAGCGGAATTCTCCAAGCGTTATGGTTATATCTATGTAGACCGCGACGATCAGGGCAATGGCACGCTGGAGCGCCGCCGTAAGAAAAGTTTCTTCTGGTATCAGGAAGTGATTAATTCAAACGGTGCGTCATTAACATCCTGATCTGATCCGGTCTGAAGGGACTTAAGGCCATCGTCACGTTTTGAGGGCAAAATTTACGTCTGACTGAGGATCGGATCTGGTAAAATCATCAGGCAGATCCCAAGACTGCGGCAGACAAAACCTGATCATCCATACGGACGATCAGGTTTTTCTTTTCAGGGAGTTACAATGAAAATCGCCAAAATACTCAATAATAATGTGGTGGTTGTCGTCAGCGGGCAGCAACGCGAACAGGTGGTGATGGGGCGCGGGCTGGCATTTATGAAGAAAGCCGGGGATGAGCTGGATGAAAGCAAAATCGAGAAAATTTTTGCCCTGCAGAATGACGAACTGGTCGCGCATCTGACGGAGTTGCTGTCGCATATTCCGATGGAAGTGATGACCACCTGTGATCAGATTATTTCGCTGGCGCGGGGACGGCTGGGGAAATTGCAGGAAAACCTGTATATCGCACTCACCGATCACTGCAATTTTGCCATCGAACGGCAAAAGAAAGGCGTGCCGATCAGCAATGCCTTGCTGTGGGAAACCCGCCGTCTGTATCCGAAAGAATATGCCCTCGGGCTGGAAGCGCTGGAGATCATCGATTCGCGCCTCGGCGTGCGATTGCCGGTGGATGAAGCCGGTTTTATTGCCCTGCACCTGGTCAATGCGCAGCTTAACGGCGAAATGCCGGAAGTGGCGCAGATTACCCGCGTGATGCAGGAAATCCTCAATCTGGTGAAATACCAGCTGCGTATTGAATACGACGAGGAGTCGCTGAGCTACCAGCGCTTCGTCACCCATCTTAAATTCTTCGCCCAGCGGATGCTCAGCCGCACGGTGGTGGCCGACGATGACATGACCCTGCACGTGGCGGTAAAAGAAAATTACCCACAGGCGTGGCTGTGCGCGGAAAAAATCGGCGATTATCTGGCCGCGCAATATCAGCGCGAACTGACCACGGAAGAAATTATGTATCTCTCCATTAATATCGAACGGGTGAGAAAAGAGTGTCTGCCGAAAGAATCGTCCTGAGCGCACGCAAGCGCAAAATTTGCTGCGCGAAATATGACTGTTCACAATTTTTAATGACGGTTTTTTTTGCCACGGTTAGTGAGAACAGGTAGCATCCTTCGCCGTTATTGCACCAAAACAGTTCCGGCTAAAAAAACTACAGTGGGTAAACCCCATAAACGGCGAGGCTTGCAATCGTTTGCTTGCAGCACCCGGCGTCAGGTGAAGGTTATTTTGGAGAACAACTCATAATGAAGTCTCATAAAAAAACGGCAGAGGCGAAGCACGCGGCTAAACGGCGCTGGCTGGACTCTCACGATCATGGTTATCACAAGAGTATGGGCAACCGTCAGGTTCAGATGATTGCCATTGGTGGTTCTATCGGTACCGGTCTGTTTCTCGGCGCGGGTGCGCGTTTACAGATGGCGGGTCCGGCGCTGGCTATCGTGTATGCGGTGTGTGGTATTTTCTCATTCTTTATCCTGCGTGCACTGGGCGAACTGGTTTTACACCGTCCGACCAGTGGCAGCTTCGTATCCTATGCCCGTGAATTCCTGGGTGAAAAAGCGTCTTACGTAGCAGGCTGGATGTACTTCCTGAACTGGGCGATGACCGGCATTGTCGATATCACCGCAGTGGCTCTGTACATGCACTACTGGGGAACCTTCGGTGATGTTCCGCAATGGATGTTTGCGTTGGGCGCACTGGCGATAGTGGCAACCATGAACATGATCGGCGTGAAGTGGTTCGCTGAGATGGAATTCTGGTTTGCGCTGATCAAAGTGGCGGCGATTGCTATCTTCCTGGTGGTTGGCGTGGTGTTCCTCGGCACCGGCAAACAACTGGACGGTAACACCACCGGTCTGCATCTGATCACCGACAACGGCGGTATTTTCCCGCACGGTCTGTTACCGGCGCTGGTTTTGGTGCAGGGCGTGGTCTTTGCGTTCGCGGCCATTGAGCTGGTCGGTACGGCGGCGGGCGAAACCAAAGATCCTGAGAAAGTGCTGCCGAAAGCCATTAACAGCGTGATCTGGCGTATCGCTTTGTTCTACGTCGGCTCCGTGGTGTTACTGGTGCTGTTGCTGCCGTGGAATGCCTATCAGGCGGGCCAAAGTCCGTTTGTCACCTTCTTCAGCAAGCTGGGCGTGCCTTACATCGGTACCATCATGAATATCGTGGTTCTGACTGCAGCGCTGTCGAGCCTCAACTCCGGCTTGTATTCCACCGGTCGTATTCTGCGTTCCCTGTCGATGGGCGGTTCAGCACCGAAATTCATGTCGAAGATGAGTGCGCAGCAGGTGCCGTACGCCGGTATTCTGGTCACTGTCGGCATTTATGTGATCGGTGTAGTGCTCAACTATTACGTGCCTTCGCAGGTGTTTGAGATTGTCCTGAACGTCGCCTCACTCGGCATCCTCAGTTCATGGGCTTTCATCATTGTCTGTCAGATGAAACTGCGTACTGCAATCAAAGAAGGTCGTGCGAAAGACGTTTCCTTCAAAATGCCGTGGGCACCGGTGACCTCGTGGCTGACGCTGGCCTTCCTGGCGGGCGTTCTGATCCTGATGGCGTTTGACTACCCGAACGGCACCTACACGGTGGCGACCATTCCGGTGCTGATCATTCTGCTGGTACTGGGCTGGATAGGTCTGCGCAAACGTGCTGCTGAAGTGCATGCCGAACAGGCTGCGCAGGAAGAAGCACATCAGGAAAGTATTGAAGCGAAGTAATTCGTTTCGCAGATTCCAGCAAAGGGCTGCCGTCATGGCGGCCCTTTTTCATTCCTGCCCGTAAAAAATCTGAAACAGCCACAATGTCTCTTTCCTTTGACTAGGCTTATTCTTTTATGATGAGAGGCAAACCTATGTTGAAGATTGTTTTACAAATATTTTCCAGCCCGGAAAAATTTCTCGGACTGTTCAGTGCCGCAGACATGGAAAATACTCTGGAAGAGGGCGAGCGTATTCTGATTGATGAAAACGGTACGGCATCAGTCAATCCGGCTAATCAGGAGATGCAGCAAGACTTTGCCCGCCACGTCAAACGCATGAGCGTGCTGTAATGGCGACAGCCGTTTTCATGGTGTTAATGGTCTGCGGCTACTGGTATACCACCCGCGACATTTCATCGCGCTTCAAACTTAAACGCACCTTTGGCTGGGACGTCTATTTTCTGGTGGCGCTGTATGGCTGTATTTTTGTCCTGCAGGGTGTACTGGTCATAGCACTGCTATATCTGGCGCTGTGGGGGATTTCCGGTGTTATCAACTGGCTGCCCGCCTTGCCGCATTTGCATCAGGATGTGCACTACCAGCGTGATTTCATCAACTGGAGTTTCTTAGGCATTCAGGCACCGGTGGTGATTATGCTTGCCGTCTCCGTGATGCTGTGTCTGGTCCGCACTACCTGGTCACCGGGCTTGCGCCTTAATACTGCCGGACGCAGAGAGTTGTACAAACAACTTACCCGCGCCAACGGCGTGGAAGGGCTGTTATATCAGTGTATGGAAGAGGGCGATATGGTATTCATCACCCTGCAGTCGCGGCGTGTTTATATCGGCATGGTGCATACCGCAAGGTGTGAAACAAGTTCGTCGGACAATGTGGTCGTGATCCCGATGGTCAGCGGTTATCGCGATAAAGACACACTGGAGCTGCGCGTTGAGCATAATTATGCACGCTATTATCAGGAACATGGCATCACGCCGGTGTCAGATCCGGTGAGCGCGCTGAAGTTTCGTAAGGTGATTTTACTGAGCCAGATAGAAACGCTGTCGCTGTTTGACCCGTCAAGTGCCTGTGCGTTCGAGAAGCTTATTCCGCTGGTTGAAGAAGAAATGGCCCGGAAAATTGGTGAGAAGGACGCCTGAAATAAGGCGTCCTGCATGCATTACACGATAGTGAAGCTGAAATCACTCAGACCTTCGATGCCGCCGGTGATCACATCACCGCGCACTACCGGACCCACACCTGCTGGCGTGCCGGTATAGATCAGATCACCGGGCTTGAGTTCAACCGCCTGAGAGAGATAGCTGATGACGTCCGCTACCTGCCAGATCTGGTCGCTCAAATCACCGCGCTGACGTTTTTCACCGTTCACATCAAGCCAGATTTTACCGGCAGCCGGATGACCTGTCTGACTCACGGGTTGCAGCGGATTCGCCGGTGCGGAATCATCAAACCCTTTGGCGAAATCCCACGGACGTCCCAGTTTCTTGGCCTGCGCCTGAATATCACGACGGGTTAAATCTACGCCCACGGTATAACCCCAGACGTGTGACAGTGCGTCTTCAGCGGCAATATCTTTACCGCCTCTGGCAATCGCAACGACCAGTTCTACTTCATAATGCAGATCGTCGGTCAGCGTCGGGTACGGCACATTGCCGCTGGCGGGAACCACGGCATCCGCCGGTTTGCCAAAAAAGAAAGGCGGTTCGCGGTCAGGATCATGACCCATCTCACGGGCGTGCTCGGAATAGTTACGGCCAACACAATACACGCGGCGCAACGGAAAGCGGGCGCTCTGGCCTTCGACGGCGAGAGACGGAACTTCGGGTGCAGCAATTACATATTCAGTCATCGTATTCACTTCACAAAGTTATCGAATTAACATATTTGCAAAGCGAATCAACATTGACCAGTAAATTTATGTTACTGGTCAATGTGTCACTGTCAGGCCTTGTAACGCGGTGCGGCGTGAGCCTGCAGGAAGTTCGGTACCATTGCACTGCGCAGGGCATCAAATTCATCCCACTGTTTTTCGTCCTGCAATGGTGGAATGGTGATTTTTTCTTTGCGGTCAAAGCCCAGCAAGGCGGCATCCACCAGTTCACCCACTTCCATTACACCCGGCACTTCATCGATATTTTTGCCCGAACGTTCCCAGATTTCTGTACGCGTTGCGGCAGGTAATACGGCCTGAACGTACAGACCGCGCTCGGCCATTTCAAATTGCAGCGTCTGGCTGAAAGTCAGCACAAAGGCTTTGGTGGCGGAATACACCGCAGATTGCAACTCTGGCGTCAGCGCCATCACGGACGCGATATTAATAATCGCCCCGTCTTTATGCTTGATCAGACCGTCGAAAGCGACGCGTGAAAGACGCGCCACCGAGGTGACGTTCAGGGTGATCAGATTCCCGATGGCGTCGGCATCGCTGTTTTCAAAACCGGCTTTCAGCGAAGCCCCGGCGTTATTGATCAGCAGGGAAATCTGCGGTGTTGCACGGATAAAATCCTCAACGCGTGCCAGATCTTCGCTGCGGGTTAAGTCAGCGGGTAACACGGTGATTTTTACGCCGGTTTCATCCTGCAGGCGTTCAGCCAGTGTTTTCAGGCGCGTTGCATCACGGGCAACCAGCACTAAATCATAACCGCGTTTCGCCAGACGGTCGGCGTAAGTGGCCCCGATGCCGCTTGATGCGCCGGTGATTAAGGCCACGGACTGAGTGCGAATTGTATCTGACATAATAAAACCTCGGTGTTGGATAGGGTGGTTTAATAATAAAACCAGATGATTTTTAGCATCGGTGGTTTTATAATGCAACCAGATTCTTTAAGCAGGAGGTGCCATGAAACGAACCCGGCTGGAAAACACGCCTTGTCCGGCTGGCCGTGCGCTGGATTTAATCGGCGACTGGTGGACGTTGCTGATTGTCCGCGATGCGATGTACGGCCTCTCACGATTCAGTGAATTTCAGCGCAGTCTGGGGGCGGCGAAGAACATTCTCAGTTCCCGCCTGAAAGCGCTGGTTGCCGAAGGCATTATGAAGATTGAACCGGCGGCAGATGGTTCGGCGTATCAGGATTACGTGCTGACGGAAAAAGGGCTGGCGCTGCAACCGGTGCTGGTTGCGCTGGGGCAGTGGGGAAGTGAATATCTGTTTGAAGCCGGCGAAGCCTGCACGCAACTGGTAGATATCGAAAATCGCCAGCCGCTGCGTAAGCTGGAAATCCATGCGCAGGACGGGCGGGTGCTGGAAAGCCGGGATATAAAGGCGATTATTCCTGAATCTTGATCGAGAATTCGGTCGACTCCCTCCCCTGCGAAGGGTGGGGTGGGGTGGGGTATTAAAGTTAAATCAATAAGTTGAAGTTTACTTAAACGAGGTGTCAGCCCTTAAAACCCCCTCCCGGCCTCCCCCTTCGCAGGGGGAGGAGCAAGGCAAAATCACGGCTTATGGGAGCAAAAAAACATTACCGCGCAATCCTCTCGTGCCAGTATTTGGTGAATTCCTCTTCGCCGTTCAGGCTGACCACCATATCGCCGCTGACGATAAAGTGCGTCAGGTCGCTGCGTAGTTCGAGGGTGATTTCTGCTTCCATCCACCAGCCTTCACGTCCCATCTTCATAGTCTGCGTCAGCAGATAGCGCGCGGATAACGGATCACTGTTACTGACCGTCAGCTCGCGCCGCAGATTGTGATCGACCGTCGTGTCGATATCATCGAAGCGGTAAACGCCTTCACCGAAAACGCCACCCACGCCGTTGGTCACGCTGGTCCAGCTATCGGTGAGGAAATCGTAAGTGATGTTGCGATCCACGCGCCCTGGCGACAGCACAGTTTGCGGTGTCAGCGGCGCGCTTTGTGGCTCAGCAATCGGGCCGTCGATGGATACCGGCTGTTCGCACACCGGCAGGCTGAGCTGCGCGCTGTGCAAATCCAGCGTCAACGTGGCGACCTCCGCCATCGGCCAGATCATCGGCCAGAAGGTGGTCGCCAGCGAGAGTCGCATCCGGTGACCGGTGGCAAAGCGGTGCGCGACACCATCCAGTTGTACCGGTACTTTGACTTTCTGACCGGTGATAAGCGGCACAGATTGATCATGGCCGTGCAGATGCGACAGATTCAGCCAGCCGTGCGTGACACGGTTTACCGAACCGTCCGGTGCAACGTCAGAAAGCCGGACGTACAACATCGCAGCCGGTTTATCGCTGCTCAGTTCGACGCTAAATTCCGGGAAGCCAAAAATGGTCAGCGGCTCGGCCAGCGGTTCGCCATCAAAGATTTCTGCCATGCCGTCATCGACACGCTGATCCGGCGGCATTTCGCCGGGCACACCGGCCCCCATCCATTCACCGGCCATCAGACCGTGATTCTGCGGTGAACAGATATTGATAACGCCTGCGTCAACGTCCGGCTGAGTATTGAGCTGGCCTCGCGTGAGCCAGCGCGGGATGTGATTGATATTGCTGGCGGTGCCGCGATCAAATCCCACCCATTCACCACGGCTGACCGGACGCATCGCCGAGGGCGGCTGGCTGTCCTGCAACCAGGTCTGGATCATCGGGCCTGCCATCGCGCCGTTGTCTTCGCCTTTCAGCCAGTGATCCCACCAGCGCACGGCTTCCTGCAAGAAACCGATCGCCGGTTCCGGCGTGCCATCCTGCGGATAGATATGCGCCCACGGACCGAGAATGGCGCGGCGTGGCACTTTCAGATTGTCCATCAGGCGGAACACTGCATTGCTGTAGGCATCTGCCCAGCCGCCGATGGCCATCACCGGACACTGAATGGCGGACCAGTCTTCGCACACCGAACCATGCTGCCAGTATGCGTCGCGCAGCGGATGTTCCATCCACAATGCCGGGAAGAATGGCATGTTTTCCAGACGGTTCAGCCAGTCTTTGTACCACCTTTCACCGACCAGTGCGGGGTCGGAAGGTCGGCTCTGGTACGCCAGCATGATGCCGCCCCACCAGAGATTGTCATTAAGCAGGCAGCCGCCTTTGTAGTGAATATCGTCGCGGTAACGGTCGTCAGTTGAACACACGGTGATGATGGCTTTCAGGGCGGCAGGGCGGCGGGCGGCGACCTGCAGGCTGTTAAAGCCGCCCCAGGATTTCCCCATCATGCCGACGTTGCCGCTGCACCAGCGTTGTTCGGTGATCCACTCAATGACTTCCAGCGCATCGTCCTGTTCCTGCAACAGATATTCATCCGCCAGCAGTCCGTCGGATTCGCCGCTGCCGCGCATATCCACACGTACGACTGCGTAGCCGTTTCCGGCGAAAAAGCCGTGCATCGGTTCGTCGCGGGTGCGGGTGCCGTCGCGTTTGCGGTAAGGAATGTATTCGAGAATGGCCGGAACCGGCTGGTGTTCAGCGTCATCCGGCAGCCACAGGCGGGCAGCGAGACGTGTGCCGTCACTCAGCGGGATCCACAGATGTTCAGTCACGGTGACGGCGTGAGGGAATTCAGTCACGATGCGTTTGGTGCTCATAAGACTCCTGTCGAAGAAATGGCTGCCGCAGGAAGCGCCGTGCCGCGCAGGGCGAGAACCTCGTCCAGCCAGCTGGTGCGCATTTCCGGTACGGAGGTCAGCAGTTTTTCAGTGTAGCTGTGCATTGGCGCGCTGAAGACCACGTCGGTATCGCCGCTGGCGACCACCTGCCCCTGATACATCACCGCCACCTGATGGGCAATCCGTTTTACCGTGCCCAGATCATGCGTGATAAACAGATACGACAGCCCGAGCTGTTGCTGTAAGCGGCGCAGCAGATTCAACACTTCTTCCGCTACCAGCGGATCGAGCGCCGACGTGGCTTCATCGCAGATAATCAGTTCCGGCTGTGCGGCCAGTGCGCGGGCGATACAGACGCGCTGCTTCTGCCCGCCGGAAAGCTCGCCGGGACGACGGTCGATCAGTTTAAGCGGCAGTTCAGTCAGGCGGAGTAACTCTTCCACGCGCTCGCGCACCTGTTTTTTGTTCATCCCAAAGTAGAAGGTCAGAGGACGGCCAATGATATCCAGCAGCGTCTGACGCGGATTCAGCGCCACGTCAGGCAGCTGATAAATCATCTGCATACGGCGCAGCGTTTCTTTATTGCGCTGGTGAAAATTATGCGAAAGCGCAATGCCGTCGAAATCCACCGTACCTTCGGTGTCGGGTAGCAATCCGACCAGCGCCCGTGCCAGCGTACTTTTGCCGCTGCCGGATTCGCCGATAATCGCCAGCGTTTTGCCACGCGGCAGTTGCAGGCTGACGTCGTGTACCACCCGTTTGCCATTGTAGCCGGTGCTCAGTTTTTGCAGGGTCAGCAGCGGCTGACCGGCAGATTCATGACCATCGGCCAGCGGTGTTAGTGCGTGTTCACGCTCTGCCACCAGACGCCGCGTATATTCCTGCTGCGGGTTTTCCAGAATGGTTTGCGTACTGCCGGTTTCCACCTCTTTGCCGTGGCGCAGCACCATAATGCGGTCGGCAAGTTGTGCGACAACGGCCAGATCGTGGGTGATATACAGCGCGGCGGTGTTGAATTCACGCACCAGTTTGCGCAGCATCACCAGCACTTCAATTTGCGTGGTGACGTCCAGCGCGGTGGTCGGTTCATCCATGATCAGCAAATCAGGTTTACAGGACATCGCCATCGCGGCCATTGCGCGCTGAAGCTGGCCGCCGGAAAGCTGATGCGGATAGCGTTTGCCGATGTTTTCCGGATCCGGCAAATCCAGTGAGCGGAACAGTGAAATTGCCCACTGGCGGCTTTCTTCTTTGTTCATCAGACCGTGGCGGATCGGGCCTTCGCAGACCTGTTTTTCGATGGTCAGCGCCGGATTAAATGACGCCGCCGCGCTTTGCGCCACATACGCCACGCGCCTGCCGCGCCATTCGCGCTTTACGCTGGAAGGCTGAGAAACGATATCGGTGCCATCCAGGAAAACTTCGCCACCGGCAATGCGGCAGCCCTGACGCGCATAGCCTAACGCTGCCAGACCAATAGTGGATTTCCCCGCCCCGGATTCACCAATCAGACCGAGCACTTCACCCGCCGCCAGTTTCAGGGAAATATCCTGCACCAGCGGCGAACCGTCGAGGGTTTCGATGCGCAGCCCGCGCATTTCTAAAATTGTGCGTGTCATGCTTCATCTCCATGCGGCAGACTATTCCGCGCCAGCAGCCAGTCGACCACCAGATTGACGCCAATCGTCAGCAGGGCAATCGCCGCTGCCGGATACAACGGCGCGAACTGACCAAAGTTAATCGCCTGCGCGTTGTCGCGCACCATGCTGCCCCAGTCGGCATATGGCGGCTGAATGCCCAGACCTAAGAAACTTAAGCCCGCAATAAACAGGAAGGTAAAGCAGAAGCGCATGCCAAACTCAGCCAGCAGCGGCGGCAGGGCGTTGGGCAGAATTTCTTTGAACAGCACCCAGCGCAACCCTTCGCCACGAAGACGCGCAGCTTCGACGTATTCCTGACAAACAATCGCCTGCGCCACCAGCCGTGCCAGACGGAACACGCGGGTGGCGTCGAGCAGGGCGATGGTTAGCACCAGTACGGGAATGGACGTGCCCATCACCGACAATACGATCAGCGCGAAAATCAGCACCGGAATCGACATCACGGTATCGACGATACGTGACAGCACCACATCCACCCATTTGCCGTAAATTGCCGCCGTAAAGCCGGTGATAATGCCGATGATAAAAGAACTGAAAGTGATGGTCAGCGCGATGGCAATGGTGGTGCGTGCGCCAAACAGAATGCGGGAAAGCATATCGCGCCCGAGACTGTCAGTGCCAAACGGCGTGGCGGCGGAAGGCAGCAGCCAGATGTCGCCGACCTGTTCGGTTTCGCTGTGCGGGGCGAGCCATGGCGCAAAAATAGCTGCCAGCAGGTTCACCGCAATAATCACAATCCCTATCCAGGCCGACAGCGGGATGTTAATGAAATATCGGTTCATGTGTCCCCCTTTTAGCGCGCATGGCGCAGGCGTGGATTGCACCAGATCGCCAGTAAGTCGGCGGTGGTGTTGAGGAAAATGTAAGTGCCGCCAAACAGCAGGCCACAGGCCTGAACCACCGGCAGGTCGCGCTTGGTTACCGCATCCACCATGTATTGCCCGATACCCGGATAGACAAACACCACTTCCACCAGGATCACACCGACCACCAGATAGGCCAGATTGAATGCCACCACGTTGATGATCGGTGCAAGGGCGTTTGGCAGCGCGTGCGCGACCACGATGCGCCAGCGCGGAATGCCTTTAAGCACCGCGCTTTCAATATATGGGCTGGCCATCACCGCAGTGACTGAGGCGCGCGTCATGCGCAGCATGTGTGCCAGCACCACCAGCGTCAGGGTGAGCATCGGCAGGGTGCAGACGTAAAGCCGGTCGATGAACGACGAACTGCTGTCGACCATTGCCAGACTCGGGAACCAGGTCAGACGAATGGCGAAGGCGATCACCAGAATGTAGCCGACAAAAAACTCCGGCACCGAAATGCTGATGAGCGTCAGGGTATTTGCCAGCCGGTCAAAAACGGAACCGCGCCAGATGGCTGATGCGATCCCCAAACCGACAGCCAGCGGAATAGCGATCACCGCAGCGTATCCGGCGAGGAACAGCGTGTTCGCCAGACGTGGCAGCAGTTCGTCGCTGATGGCGCGACCGTTCGCCAGCGAATGCCCTAAGTCGCCGTGCATAATACCCGCCAGCCAGTGCAGATAGCGCAGCACAGACGGTTCATCCAGCCCGAGTTGCAGGCGCAACGCGGCAACGGTTTCAGGCGTGGCGCTCTGGCCTAAAATGGCCGTCGCGACGTCGCCGGGCAGCATTTCCGTGCCGATAAAAATCAGCACAGAAACCAGCCACAGCGTGATAATGCCTAACAGGATCCGCTGTAAAATCCGTTTTTTCATCATGCCTCCAGCCAGACGCGCTCGGCCAGACGACCACCCATGAAGTTGAACATCGGATGTGGCCTGATACCGCCGACTTTTTTGCTGGCTGCATCAAGATAATCGCCAAACAGCGGGATCATTGCACCGCCGTCGTCGCGCACGATACTTTGCAGTTCACCATAGATTTCAGCGCGTTTGCCTTCATCAAGCAGGGAACGTGCCTGCAACAGCAGGGCATCAAACTTCTCATCTTTCCAGTGGGTGTCGTTCCATTTGGCAGTCGACTGATAAGCGGTGGAGAACATCTGGTCAGCCGTCGGACGTCCGCCCCAGTAACCCATGCTGAACGGGGCTTTCATCCATACATCGTCCCAGTAGCTGTCGGCGGGCTGGCGTTTGATGTTGACCTGAATGCCGCCTTTTTGTGCTTGCCCCTGGAACAGGGCGGCCGCGTCGAGCGCACCGGCAAAAGCGGCGTCAGAGGAGGACAGTTCGATGTTGAGATCCGTCAGACCGGCTTTTTTCAGGTAGAACTTCGATTTGTCCGGATCGTAAACGCGCTGTTCCAGGCTGTGATTGAAGAAGCGGTCTGTCTTCGGGATCGGATGGTCGTTGCCCAGCGAACCGTAGCCGCGCAGCACGGTATCGAGGATTTTCTGACGGTCGATGCCGTGTTTAATTGCCATGCGCACATCGTTGTTGTTGTACGGTGCGACGCTGCAATCCATCAGGAAGGTGAAATGCTGACCGCCGGATGAACGCACAATGTTCAGTGCCGGGCTGCGTTTAAGGAAATCGACGGTTTTGAAATCGACACGGTTAATCGCGTGAACCTGGCCGGAAATCAGGGCATTGGTGCGGGCGGTCGGGTCGTTGATGACCAGCACTTCCACGGCATCAACAAAGGCGCGATCCGGCTTCCAGTAGTTCGGGTTGCGCTTGAACAGCGATCGCACGCCCGGTTCGTACTGATCAAAGATAAAACCGCCGGTACCGATCGGATGCGACCAGTCGGTAAAGCCGTTGGGTACCACCACCAGATGGTAATCCGCCAGCAGATACGGCAGGTCGGCGTTGCCACTTTCAAGCGTGATCAGGATCTGGTTGTCGCCCTGTTTGGTCAGACCGGTAATCGGGGCCAGTTGAGTTTTGATGGCGCTTTTGGATTTGTCGCCGCGATGCAGGTTGATGGAATAAAGAATGTCATCTGCATCCAGTTTTTTACCATTATGGAAGGTGACGCCATCACGAACGGTAAACACCCACTCGGTGGCACCGGGTTTGGCTTCCCAGGCGGAGAACAATTCAGGCGTGGCTTTGCTATTTTCATCAATTTCAATCAGGCCGTTCATCAGCATATATGCCTGATTTAATGGCACCCAGTCGCTGAATAATGTCGGGTCCAGCGTATCACTGGTATTTCCCCCTGACATACCCAGTTTTAATATGCCGCCTTTTTTCGGCTCAGCAGCAAAAGCAGAGAATGGTGAAAAGCCCATAGCACTGGTAATACCCACAGCAGAAACGCTGGTAATAAAGCCGCGACGGCTAAGTTGTGCATCCTGCATTAATTTCGTCAAAGGGGAATTATTATCTTTCATTAATTATCTCCATAGTACGTGCTGGAATTTTATAGGTGCAGGCGAAATACCCCGGGTGTTTCTAAATTGGCGCAATGGATTGCCTTGATGATTTATATCAAAACCCCCTGTTGAACTTGCATGAGAATTTATCATGAGGGTATGCGAAAAATGCGCGGCAGAACACCCTGAAAAGCTTTATTTTTCTCAGCTATCAACGTCTGGAAAGGGAAGTGACCGGTGGAACTGCATACGGTTGTCGGTTTAATTGGCGTGTTTTGCTATCTTCTGGCTTATGCGCTGGTTCAAATGCGCAGGCTAGCGGTTGATGCTAACAGTTACGCCTATCTTAATATAATCGGCGGCGTGTTTGGCCTGTATTCGTTAAGTCATGATTTCAACCTTGCATCCTGTATTTCGCAGTCATGCTGGCTGTTATTCACATTAATTGGTATGAATTCTGCGAGAAAACGCAGATATCTGGAGAAAAACAAAATACCGCCAGCCGATGTCAATTCATAATATTTTATTATGACGTCGGATTATTATTATTTTTCATAAATCACTGTGAACATGATCTCGTCAATCCTGCTGAATATTCATTGCCAGACCGGATATCCGGCCTGGCAAATTCATTCACTTTACGGCTGTTTTAACCAGTTAATGACTTTATGCACCACAGGTTTGAGGAACCGGTCCTGCGGCGTCAGCATGTAGCATTTTCCGGTGGCAGCCAGTTTGCCGGGATGTGCGGCGACCAGTTGGCCGTTATTGATGTAATCCTGCACCAGTCCTTCCCAGCCCAGCAAAATCCCATCTCCCAGCACCGCCGACTGCACCAGAAACGGATAGTTGTTGGCCCGCCATGTTCTGCGCGGCGTGACGAAGCTGACGTCCTGCGACGCAAACCAGTCGCGCCAGCCGGTCCATTCGCGTTGCGGGTCATCCTGAATAAGCAATGTCTGTTCAAGTAAATCGGCGGCGCTGGCGTCAGGTGGCATACGGCTGAGGAATGACGGCGAGCACATCGGATAACAGACTTCGTCAAACAGCGCCTGTACGTGATAACCGGGCGGTGGCTCGCGCAGATAGAAGATAGCCAGATCAAATTCTGATGACTTGAGATCTGAAAAGCTGTCGGAAATCTTCATGCGGATTTGCAGGTCGGGCAGCAACTGGCGCAACGAGGAAAGACGCGACGAAAGCCACAGGCCGCTCATGGCGCTGGTGCAGGCCAGCGTGACCTGCGGCAAACCGTTCCAGCCCATGACTTCCGCCGTGGATTGCGAAATATCACCCAGTAATTTACGCACTTGTTGCGCATAGGTTTCACCGCGCGGCGTCAGGGTCGTTTTACGCTGGGCGCGCTGGAAAAGCTTACAACCGAGCATTTCCTCCAGTTGAATGATCTGGCGGCTGATGGCGCTTTGGGTAAGATTCAGCTCGTCGGCTGCCCGGGAAAAACTGCAATAACGCGCCACGCATTCAAAAGCCACCAGCGTGTTCAGTGGCGGTAACGGTTCTATCTGCACGGTAAAAGTGTCTCCGGATGGACGTTTAGCAGTTTTCCAGCATCTGAGAAATCGTCAGGCCCACCTGCTGGATGGCGCGTTCAGTTTTTGCTGTCAGGGGCTGTGCATAATTGATGCGCAGGCAATTGCGGTATTTGCCAGAAGCAGAGAATATCGAACCGATGGCAATTTGCACTAAATGCTCTTCGAGCAGCCGGTTCAGCCGCTGTGTATCCACGCGTTCATCAAGTTCGATCCACAGCAAAAAACCGCCCTGGGGGCGGCTAACCCGGGAGCCGCACGGAAAATATTTCATCACCCAGTCAGTCATGGTGCACAGATTGCGCTGGTACTGGTTACGTATCCGGCGCATGTGCTGCAGATAATGCCCCTGTTTGATGAAATCCGCGATAGCGATTTGTGGCAGCGTAGCCGAGGCGCCGGTGGTGATGTATTTCATGTGCAGCGCACGGTCGTGATAGCGACCCGGCGCGATCCAGCCGACGCGTAAACCGGGCGCCAGCGTTTTGGAAAACGAACTGCACAGCAATACGCGGCCATCTTCATCGAAAGAGGTAATGGTGGCAGGGCGCGGATACTGATACGCCAGTTCACCATAAACATCGTCTTCGATAATGGCGATATCGTAGCGTTGCGCCAGACGCAGCAGGCTTTTCTTACGGTCATCAGGCATGTTGTAACCGAGCGGATTATTGCAGTTGGGCGTCAGTTGTATGGCTTTGACCGGCCACTGTTCCAGTGCCATTTCCAGCGCTTCCAGACTGATCCCGGTCACCGGATCGGTCGGGATTTCCAGCGCTTTCATGCCAAAACCTTTCAGGGTTTGCATCGCCCCGTGAAAACTCGGCGAATCCACCGCCACGATATCGCCGTGTTCGCAGACCGAACGGATGGCGATAGACAGCGCTTCATGACAACCGGTGGTGATCAGAATATTGCTGGCATCCATATGGCTGCCGCTGTCAATCATCAGACGGGCGATCTGTTCGCGTAATTCTTCTGAGCCGTAAATGCTGTCGTAATGAAACGCGTTGAGATTCTGATGCTGGCCGGCGCGCCCCATCAGGCGGCTGAGGGGCCTGAGCGTGGCAGCCGTAACATCCGGCGAGCCCCGCCCGAGCTGCACCACGCCGGGACGGTGCGGGGAAGTAATCAGTTCGAGTACCTGATCCCACTGGGAAATATCCACCGGACGTTGCGTCGGGCGGCAAACTGCCGGAAGCGCTGCCTGCAAGCGTGCATCTTTGACAAAGTAGCCTGATTTTGGTCGTGCCTCCACCAGCTGTTTTTCTTCCAGCACGCGGTAGGCCTGCTGAACCGTGCTGACGCTGACGCCATGTTCACTGCTTAACACCCGCACCGAAGGCAGCCGGATACCCGCCGGATACAGCCCCTGCTCAATACGGTCACTCAAGACATTTGCCAGATTTTCGTAACGATTCATTATCTTTTCCTCAACGCCTGCGCAAAGAAAGCAGTACAGATGGACACAATCTAACGCTGAATCTGTCATCAGATCCAGATCTGTATGGTCGAAATATAAAAAAACTGAATCTGTAATGTTTTTACTGTTTGTAAGATCCTGATGTCAGGTCGTCAACGGGAGCAGAATATGAAAAATATCATTGAAGAACGGCAGTTTGCCGGATGTGAGACACGCGCTTGTGCTGATATCTTGGGGGCGGATAGGGCAGTACAGATGCCGCAAAAAAAGAGCGGATGGATAAAACAGTTGTTTGCTATCGTGCATGGCTGGAATGAGCGCCGCGTCAGCCGCAAGATTTTGCATTCGCTGAGTGCTGATCAATTGAAAGATATCGGGCTGGCGAAATCGGATATCGACAGAGAGTATCCGAAAGCCATTTGGCCGAACTGGCCGAAGTGATTATGCTCCCTCCCCTGCGAAGGGGAGGGCCGGGGTGGGGTATTAAGGTCAAAAAAATAAGCTGAAGTTTCTCCAACTCTTTATTTTGTCTGTAAAACCCCCTCCCAACCTCCCCCTTCGCAGGGGGAGGAGCAGTCATGAGTTTTATTTAACCTGCATACCCGGCTGTGCGCCGGAATCCGGGCTGAGCAGGAAGATGTCTTTTCCGCCTGGGCCCGCCGCCATCACCATTCCTTCAGAGATGCCGAAGCGCATTTTACGCGGTGCGAGGTTAGCGAC
Source organism: Rahnella aceris (assembly GCF_011684115.1). Taxonomy (NCBI): domain Bacteria; kingdom Pseudomonadati; phylum Pseudomonadota; class Gammaproteobacteria; order Enterobacterales; family Yersiniaceae; genus Rahnella; species Rahnella aceris. The sequence continues at coordinate 902,333 of NZ_JAADJV010000001.1, forward strand.
CATGATGGTCAGACGGCCTTCCAGTGCTTTCGGATCAGGATACGCAGAGCGGATACCGGAGAAAATCTGACGGGTTTCACCGCCCAGATCCAGTTGCAAACGAAGCAGTTTGTCTGAACCTTCCACGAAATCAGCGCTCTTGATCAGGGCAATACGCATATCCACTTTGGCGAAATCATCAAACGTGATGGTTTCCTGAATCGGGTCATCGGCCAGCGGACCGGTTGTCGGTACTTTGGCAGCTGCGATGTCTTCTTTCGAGGCATCAACCATCGCGGTGACTTTATCCAGTTCGATACGGTTAAACAGCGCTTTGAACGGATTTACCTGATGCGACAACAATGGTTGGGCAATCGCGTCCCAGTCCAGTGTGGTATTCAGGAAGGCTTCTGTGCGCTCTGACAGTGAAGGCAGAACCGGCTTCAGATAGGTCATCAGTACGCGGAACAGGTTGATGCCCATTGAGCAGATGGCCTGCAGGTCGGCATCACGGCCTTCCTGTTTTGCGACAACCCACGGTGCCTGTTCATCGACATAACGGTTTGCCAGGTCAGCCAGCGCCATGATTTCGCGGATTGCACGGCCTGATTCACGGCTGTCATACGCCTGAGCAATGCTTTCAGCGGCATCGGTGAAGGTTTTGTACAGCGTTTCATCGGCCAGCGTGTCAGCCAGTTTGCCGTCAAAACGTTTGGCGATGAAACCGGCATTACGTGAGGCCAGGTTAACCACTTTGTTCACGATATCAGCGTTAACGCGCTGCACGAAATCTTCCAGATTCAGGTCGATATCGTCGATGCGTGAAGACAGTTTCGCGGTGTAGTAATAACGCAGGCAGTCCGCATCCAGATGGTTCAGATAAGTGCTGGCTTTGATGAACGTGCCACGAGACTTGGACATTTTTGCGCCGTTGACGGTGACATAACCGTGCACAAACAGGTTGGTCGGCTTGCGGAAACCGCTGCCTTCCAGCATGGCAGGCCAGAACAGGCTGTGGAAATAAACGATGTCTTTACCAATAAAGTGATACAGCTCGGTGGTGGAATCTTTTTTCCAGAACTCGTCAAAATTCAGGTCACTGCGGCGGTCGCACAGGTTTTTGAATGAACCCATGTAGCCGATTGGCGCATCCAGCCAGACGTAGAAATATTTGCCCGGCGCATCAGGAATTTCAAAGCCGAAGTATGGCGCATCGCGTGAGATATCCCACTGTTGCAGACCATGCTCGAACCACTCCTGCATTTTGTTTGCCACTTGTTCCTGCAACGCGCCCGAACGGGTCCACGCCTGCAACATCGCGCTGAATTCAGGTAAGTCAAAGAAGTAGTGCTCGGAATCACGCAACACCGGCGTCGCACCGGAGACCACAGATTTCGGGTCAATCAGTTCCGTCGGGCTGTAGGTTGCGCCACACACTTCACAGTTATCGCCGTACTGATCCGGTGATTTACATTTCGGGCAGGTGCCTTTAACGAAACGGTCTGGCAGGAACATGCCTTTCTCAGGATCGTACAACTGCGAAATGGTGCGGTTTTTGATAAAACCGTTTTCTTTCAGACGACCATAAATCAGCGCAGACAGCTCACGGTTTTCGTCGCTGTGCGTGGAGTGATAGTTGTCGTAGCTGATGCCGAAGCCGGCGAAATCTTTCTGATGCTCCTGGCTCATTTCGGCAATCATCTCTTCCGGCCTGATACCGAGCTGCTGCGCTTTCAGCATGATCGGGGTGCCGTGTGCATCGTCCGCACAGATGAAATGCACTTCATTGCCGCGCATTCGCTGGTAACGGACCCAGACGTCAGCCTGGATGTGCTCGAGCATGTGACCGAGATGGATGGATCCGTTGGCGTACGGAAGTGCACAGGTTACCAAAATTTTTTTCGCGACTTGAGCCATAGTAAGAGCTTGCTTTCTGTAGTTGAAATCAGGGGCATTGATGTTAACCGAAAGCGCCGCCCCGCGTAAACAAACGGGGGATCTCCTTACGTGTGTTCTGTTATGCTTATGGATAGATAAATAGTCTGATAACCCCCTTTCAAGGAGCCGGGATGACATCTCAATCCCCACAGCAGACCACACCCGCAGGGCTGCGCGCACTCGTGACCGGCGTACTGGCCACCTTCCGCCATTCCACACTGCAAAAAGATTTGCCCGCGATGAAAGCGTTGCATCACTGCGTGTTAATGGATGACGTTTTACATATTGATCTGACCCTGCCGTTCGCCTGGAACAGTGGTTTTGATGTATTAAAAGAACAAACCAGCAGCGAATTGTTGCGGGTGACCGGCGCTTCGGCCATTCAGTGGAATCTGCGCCACGATATTGCCACCATCAAACGGGCAAACGATCAGCCGGGTATCAAAGGTGTGCGCAATATTCTGGCGGTCAGTTCGGGTAAAGGCGGGGTAGGGAAATCGACCACGGCGGTGAACCTGGCGCTGGCGCTGGCAGCAGAAGGTGCCAAAGTCGGTATTCTGGACGCCGATATTTACGGCCCGTCAGTACCGAATATGCTGGGCACTGAGGAAGAACGCCCGACCTCGCCGGACGGCGTGCACATGTCGCCGATTATGGCACACGGCCTGGCGACCAACTCGATTGGCTATCTGGTGACGGATGAAAATGCCATGGTGTGGCGCGGGCCGATGGCCAGTAAAGCGCTGATGCAGATGCTTCAGGATACGCTGTGGCCTGATCTGGATTATCTGGTCATCGATTTGCCGCCGGGTACGGGTGATATTCAGCTGACGCTGTCGCAAAACATCCCGGTTACCGCCGCCTTAGTGGTCACGACGCCGCAGGATATTGCGCTGCTCGATGCAATGAAAGGCATCGTGATGTTTGAAAAAGTGCATGTGCCGGTTCTGGGGATTGTAGAGAACATGAGTATGCATGTGTGCAGCAACTGCGGGCATCACGAACCGATTTTCGGTACCGGTGGCGCACAACGTCTGGCTGAGAAATACCGCTGTGATTTACTGGCGCAATTGCCGCTGCATATTTCGTTGCGTGAAGATTTAGATCGTGGTGAGCCAACAGTTGTTTCCAATCCTGAAAGTGAATTCACGGCAATTTACCGTGAGCTGGCGGCAAAAATTGCGTCACAACTGTTCTGGAAAGGCGATGCCATCCCGACAGAAATTGCCTTCAGAGCCGTTTAATCCCCCAACTCTGTGAATTATTGCCTGATGTCAGCGATTACACAGCCTTAACGCTGGCATCGGGCAGTGTGTTGTACTTATAATTGGCGCGTTCAAAGCATATATCTGTGCTTGCCTTCCAACTTCCAAATCAGGTCTTTAATTTTATGTCTGACAAATTCCATCAGTGTGTCATCGTGGGTATCGCTGGCGCATCTGCTTCGGGAAAAAGCCTCATCGCCAGTACGTTATACCGTGAACTTCGTGATCAGGTCGGTGATGAGCATATCGGGGTGATCCCGGAAGATTGCTACTATAAAGACCAAAGTCACATGACCATGGAAGAGCGGGTCAAAACCAACTACGACCATCCCAGTGCGATGGACCACAATTTGCTGTTCCAGCATTTACAGGCAATGAAGTCTGGTCAGGCGATTGAATTGCCAAGCTACAGTTTCATTGAGCATACCCGTCTGCCTGAGACGGTGACCCTTAAACCGAAGAAAGTGATTATCCTGGAAGGGATCCTGCTCCTGACCGATGCACGTTTGCGTGACGAAATGAATTTCTCCATTTTCGTCGATACTCCGCTGGATATCTGTCTGATGCGCCGTATGAAGCGTGACGTCAATGAACGTGGTCGTTCGATGGATTCTGTGATGGCGCAGTATCAGAAAACGGTTCGTCCAATGTTCCTGCAATTTATCGAGCCTTCAAAACAATACGCAGACATCATTGTGCCGCGCGGCGGCAAAAACCGGATTGCGATTGATATCCTCAAGGCTAAAATCAGCCAGTTCTTCAATTAATCGCGGAACAATCCGTTAAAACCATACCGGAGATACGATGAGACTTTGCGACCGAGATATAGAGGCCTGGCTGGACAGCGGCAAATTAGGTATTTCACCCCGTCCTCCGGTCGAACGGATTAATGGTGCAACGGTAGATGTGCGTCTGGGTAACGGATTTCGCGTTTTCCTCGGGCACAATGCGGGTTATATCGATCTGAGTGGCCCTAAAGACGAAGTCAGCGCTGCACTCGATAAAGTGATGAGTGATGAGATTGTGTTGCCGGAAGGCGAGGCGTTCTTCCTGCATCCGGGCGAACTGGCACTGGCGGTGACCTTTGAGTCTGTCACCATTCCTGACGATCTGGTGGGCTGGCTGGACGGACGCTCTTCACTGGCGCGTCTCGGGCTGATGGTGCACGTGACCGCACACCGCATTGATCCGGGCTGGCAGGGGCGTATTGTTCTCGAGTTTTATAATTCAGGTAAGCTCCCGCTGGCGCTTCGCCCGGGAATGTTGATTGGCGCGCTGAGTTTTGAACCGTTATCCGGTTCTGCTGCACGGCCATACAATAGCCGTCAGGACGCGAAATACCGCGACCAGCAAAGCGCTATTGCCAGTCGTATTGATAAAGACTGATTCTGTTTTTTATCCGTTTACCGGATAAAAACGTGAGGAAGGCATGAGAAGACTCCTGACAACACTGGTGATTTTACTGGTGGTTATCATTGCCGGTATGACTTCGCTGGTATTCCTGATTAACCCGAACGATTTCCGCCAGTACATGGTAGAGAGGGTCGAGGTGAAAAGCGGCTATCAACTGGCTATCAACGGTTCCCTGCGCTGGCATGTCTGGCCGCAGCTCAGCATCATTGCCGGACAGACCTCTCTGACCGCGCCTGGGGCTAAGGCACCGGTTGTCAGCGCTGAGAACATGCGGCTGGATGTCAAACTCTGGCCTCTTATTTCTCATCAGCTCGCGGTTAAGCAGGTTCTGCTGAAAAACGCCGTCATTCGTTTAACGCCGGAAACGGAAGAGAATCAGCCCAATGCACCGGTCGCACCTTCTACGCCAACGCCTGTTGCGCCCGGCGCATCCGAACTTGAAGCGGGCTGGAAATTTGATATTGATAAAATCAGCGTGGCTGACAGTTTACTCATCTGGCAGCGCGGTGATGACGAGCAGATCAACGTGCGTGATATCAATCTGGAAATGGAAAAGAATGACAACCGTCAGGCTAGTATCCAGCTTTCAAGTCGCATAAACCGCGACCAGCGCGATCTGTCGTTCACCATGAAAGCCGACCTGGATATGCAGCACTATCCGCAGGCTGTCGCTGCCAGCATCAGCAAGTTCACTTATCAACTGAACGGTGCCGATATCCCGGTGAAAGGCCTTCAGGGGAATGGTTCCATGCAGGTGAGCTATCAGCGTGATAACAATATGCTGACGCTGAACCAGCTGGCGCTGTCGGCCAATGATAATCAGATCTCCGGCACGGCCTCTGCGAAGCTGGGAGAACTGGCGGATTATCAGCTCAATTTAACCGCTGATAAGCTTGATCTTGATGCGCTTTCCGGCTGGCAGCCTGATACGCAGGAAGAATCGTCGCAAACCGCGCAGTCTGTGACGTCAGCACCCGTTATCGCCCGTGATGTGGATGAACAGCCAAACGGGCTGAATGATTTGCAAACCTTCAATGCTACCCTGGCGCTGAAAGTTGCTGATCTCACTTATCGCGGTATGAAAATCCAGAACCTTGCCCTGAATGCGGTCAATCATCAGGGCCAGGTTTCCTTGCCGGCATTTAGCGGCAACCTGGGAACAGGGCGCTTTTCTCTGCCAGGCACCCTGGATGTCACGGGGAATAAAATTCAGGTCCATCTGACACCGGATGTGGACAGCATTGAACTGGGTGATTTACTGACAGCTTACGGGTTACCGAAAGTCCTTACCGGGAGCTTCTCTATGCAAGGGAATGTTAACGGAGAAGGGTTGTCGGCCGTTGATTTTGCACGGCGATGGCAAGGCGAGGGGCAGCTTTCAATGGATAACGCGCGTCTGAATGGCCTTAATATTCAGCAACTCATTCAGCAGGCGGTCAGCCGTAATACCAGTAATGTTCAGGGGCTTGAAAAGTATGAGCACTATAGCCAGATCGATACGCTGAAAGCGCAGGGACATCTGGCCGAAGGTACACTGACGCTGAATAATCTTGAAGGTCAGTCGCCAATGGTGTCTGCGAAAGGTGACGGAACAATCGATATGTCGAATCAAAAGGTGGATATGAACCTGCTGATCCGCGTTACCGGTGGCTGGAAAGGTGACAATAATCTGATCAATACCCTGAAAACGACAGACATCCCGTTGCGGGTTTACGGACCCTGGGCTCAGATGGGATATCAGCTGCAGGTGGACCAGATACTGAGGCGTACGTTTGAACAAAGCGCTCGCAGCGCCCTTCAGAACTGGGTCGACAAGCGTAAGGACAGTAAAGAAAAAAGCGATGTTGAGAAATTACTCAACAAATAATCTCTTTTCTAAGCCAATTCTGAGCATAAACAAAACGGGGTGCCATCGCAGGCACCCCGTTTTGTTTACAGGATTGAGTCAGACTTCGTAATCGTCTTCAGAGGCGGTATCAGGTGGCGTGATCTTCACTTTTAAAATGCGGTGACTGCTGACTTCTAAAGGCTCAAACAGATAGTCATTAATGTGTATCTGCGCGCCCACCTGCGGGATACTTTGGGTATATTCCATCAGCAGACCGGCCAGCGTGTGATATTCCCTTTTTTCATCCACCGGCAGGGAAATATACATCACCAGATCGTCAAGCGGCATGTAGCCGTTGGCTATCCAGCTTCCATCCTCCTGCTGCTGGATATCATGCCGTGCATCAGGCGTTTCGTCAGACTCTGGCAGGTTACCGGCAATGGTTTCCATCACATCCGTCAGGGTCACGATCCCTTCGACAGAACCAAATTCATCGACCACGAAAGCAAAATGCGTTTTTGCCTGGCGGAATTGTTCAAGGGCCATCAGCAGAGAAAGCTGTTCCGGGAAAATCAGAGGCTGGCGGATCAGCGCCTTAAGATCCAGTTCATTTTGCAGCAGTTGTTGTTTGAGCAGGTCGACAACGTGCACAACGCCAAGCGGTTCGTCGGTGGAGCTGTCTTCGGTGACCAGCATACGGGTATGTTGGTTATCAGCGATTTGCTGCGTCAGCACGTCGACAGGGTCATTAAGTTCAAGATGGTCTACGTCGTGGCGGGAGGTCATTACGCTGCTGACGGTGCGTTGCCCGAGTCCCAGCACGCGTTCAATCATGTGACGCTCCTGCTGGTTGAAAATTGCATCTTCTTCGTCAGCGCTGTCTGCAATCATGTTTGAGGAGTGAGCATCAAGTTCGGCTTCTTCATGTTTGCCACGCAAGACGCGCAATACGGTTTCTGCAGTGCGTTCACGCAGAGAGCGGCGCGAGGATAAAAAGCGTTTGCGGTTAAACTGTGCCAGCTGATTCAGCCCTTCAATGATCACGGAGAAACCGATCGCGGCATACAAATACCCTTTCGGGATAACATAGCCAAAACCTTCGGCAACCAGGCTGAAGCCGATCATCAGCAGGAAACTGAGACATAAGATGACGATAGTCGGATGCGCATTCACGAAACGTGTCAGTGGTTTACTGGCTAACAGCATCAGGCCGATAGCAATACACACCGCCACCATCATGACGGCCAGATGCTCAACCATCCCGACCGCGGTAATCACTGAGTCGAGTGAAAAGACCGCATCCAGCACGACAATCTGAGCAACGACCGGCCAGAATTTAGCACCGCGCTGCTGATGGCTTTGTTCTTCATCTTTGCCTTCGAGTCGTTCATTAAGCTCCATCGTCGCCTTGAACAACAGGAATATCCCCCCCGCAAGCATAATCATATCGCGCGCGCTGAACGGATGCCCGAGCACGGCAATAAGAGGGCGGGTCAGTGTCGAAAGCCAGGAAATGCAGGCCAGCAGAAGTAAGCGCATGACGAGGGCCAGTAAAAGCCCGGTGACGCGAGCCTTGTCACGCTGCTGACGCGGAAGTTTTTCCGCCAGGATGGCAATGAAAATGAGATTGTCTATCCCCAGGACAATTTCGAGAACTACCAGGGTCGCAAGCCCGGCCCAAATCGAGGGATCGGCGATCCATTCCATATTGCGTTTTTCACCTTTGGTTACACGACGATTGTCGCACGTTGAATAATGGGCGCCAGCGCCCCAAATTTCAAATCTAAAACAGCGGTCTAGGCAAACTGGCAAGGGGGCCCGGGGGAAGAAGGATGAGATGTGATAAAAAGCCGTCAGGACTGATTTGGAAAGCAGCAAGTTACGATTATTAAATCACCGAACAGGTATAACATTCCTAAAAATAAGCCTTTAGCTTACTGTTTGGTGCGGCTTACTGGTATCGTAACTGAATTAACATAATCGTGTTTGAGTCCTAAAGTCATGAGTATGGTCTCCCTAAACCAAATCACAGAGACTATACTCATGGAAGAACTATCGGATTGGGAATTTAAATCAATTTTACAATTTCAGTTCAGAGAAATCCCTGACGCGTTTGGATGGTAACTGACTGAATTTACACACCATAGGTTTCAAGGAGTATCCTTTACAATGTTAAAAGCTGTTATCCCTGTTGCCGGTCTGGGCACACGTATGTTGCCAGCGACGAAAGCCATTCCAAAAGAAATGCTGCCTATCGTCGATAAGCCTTTGATCCAGTACATCGTTAATGAATGTGCTGCGGCGGGCATCAAAGAAATCATTCTGGTCACACACTCTTCGAAAAACGCGATCGAAAACCACTTCGATACCTCTTTCGAGCTGGAAAGTATGCTTGAATCCCGTGTGAAACGTCAGCTGCTGGAAGAAGTGCAGTCTATCTGCCCGAAAGGCGTGACCATCATGAACGTACGTCAGGGGCAATCAAAAGGCCTTGGGCATGCGGTTCTGTGTGCAAAACCTCTGATTGGTAATTCTCCTTTCGCGGTTATTCTGCCAGACGTTTTGATGGATGATTCCACCAGCGATCTGCGTAAAGATAACCTTGCTGCCATGCTTCGTCGCTTCCAGGAAACTGGCAACAGCCAGGTCATGGTTGAAGAAGTGCCGGAGAAAGACGTTTCCAAGTACGGTATTGTTAACTGCAACGGCGTAGAAGTTGAGCCGGGCGAAAGCGCGCCAATGACGGCTATCGTTGAAAAGCCGGAACTGAAGGACGCGCCATCAAACCTTGCGGTTGTCGGCCGTTATGTTCTGTCCGAAGCTATCTGGCCACTGCTGGCAGTGACACCGTACGGTGCAGGTAATGAAATTCAGCTGACTGATGCCATTGCCATGCTGATGAAAAAACATACTGTTGAAGCCTTCTCCATGACTGGCCGTTCACATGACTGTGGTGATAAGCTCGGTTATATGAAGGCGTTTGTTGAGTATGGTATTCGCCATAACACGCAGGGCGAAGCGTTCAAGGCATGGTTGAAAGAGTTTGCCGAAGAGTAAAAATTGATTGACTTCGAGCAATAAAAAGCACCGAATTTTCGGTGCTTTTTTTTATCTGAAGTGATATTTAGAAAATAATTCAGGCCGGACTAGCCCATCAGCCTGAATTTATAATCAGTTATGTTCGTTAAGTAGTTGGGTCAGATACGCGCCATAAGCAGTTTTGCTCATTAATGCAGCTTGTTCAGCAACACGCTCTTTGCTCAACCATCCTTTACGAAACGCAATCTCTTCCAGACAAGCTACTTTAAAACCTTGTCGTTTCTCAATGGTGTGGACGAATTGTGAAGCCTCAATCAGGCTATCATGTGTTCCTGTATCGAGCCACGCAAAACCTCGGCCCAGAAGCTCCACCTGCAATTGACCTTTCTCAAGATACATTTCGTTTAATGTCGTTATCTCAAGCTCACCACGATGAGATGGCTTAACTTGTTTAGCCATTTCAACGATATTTTTGTCATAGAAATAGAGTCCGGTCACTGCCCACTGAGATTTTGGTTTTAATGGTTTTTCCTCAATGGAAAGTGCTTTAAAGTCCTTATCAAATTCAACCACGCCAAAACGCTCGGGGTCTTGAACCTGATAGCCGAAGACTGTTGCGCCCGTTTCTCGTTTAGCAACGGCTTCAAGCTGTTTGCCAAAGCTTTGACCAAAATAGATATTGTCGCCAAGAACAAGTGCACAACGTTCGCCGTTTATAAACTCTTCACCGATGATGAATGCCTGGGCAAGGCCGTCTGGAGATGGCTGTACTGCATACTCGAGTTTAATGCCGAATTGAGAACCATCACCCAGTAAGCGTTGAAAGGATGGCATATCTTCAGGGGTAGAAATCACCAATATTTCATTAATACCTGCCAGCATAAGCACAGATATTGGATAATAAATCATCGGTTTATCATAAATCGGTAACAGCTGTTTCGATACACCGCGGGTTAGGGGGTACAAGCGTGTGCCTGAACCGCCAGCTAAAACGATACCTTTCACTAGATTCTTCTCCTTAAAATTAGTTAGTCAAGCCAAGACGTTCACCGGCATAAGAACCATCCTGAACCCGGCGCCACCAATTTTCATTGTTCAGATACCATTCAACCGTTTTACGAATTCCGCTTTCGAAAGTTTCTTGTGGTTTCCAGCCTAACTCTTGCTCGATCTTACTGGCATCAATGGCGTAACGCATATCGTGACCAGGACGATCTTTCACAAATGTAATCAGTTCGGAGAACTTGGCGATCCCATTTGGTTTTGCGGAAATCAGTTCATCGAGCAACTCACAAATGGTTTTAACGACGTCAATATTTTTGCGCTCATTGTGACCACCAATGTTATAGGTTTCGCCTACGACACCCTCGGTAACCACTTTATAAAGTGCACGGGCATGATCTTCAACATACAGCCAGTCGCGCACCTGTGCGCCATCACCGTATACCGGTAATGCTTTACCTGAAAGTGCGTTAAGAATGATGAGTGGAATGAGTTTTTCCGGGAAATGATAAGGACCGTAATTATTCGAACAATTTGTCACAATAGTAGGGAAGCCGTAAGTGCGCTGCCAGGCTCGCACTAAATGATCGCTGGAGGCCTTAGATGCAGAGTAGGGACTGCTTGGCGCATACGGCGTCGTTTCAGTGAAAAGATCCGTTGTGCCGTGCAAATCGCCATACACCTCATCCGTTGAAATATGATGGAAGCGGAAAGCCGATTTTTCCTCTTCAGGCAGAGAAAGCCAAAAATGTCGGGCTGCTTCCAGAAGCACATAAGTGCCAACAATGTTGGTTTCGATGAAGGCTGCCGGGCCATCAATCGAGCGATCAACATGGCTTTCAGCAGCAAGATGCATAACAGCATCCGGTTGGAAGTCAGTAAAAAGAGTATCCAGTTCTGTGCGATCACAAATATTTGCCTGCGCAAACTGATAGCGGGGATCAGATGATACGGGAAGGAGTGACTCAAGATTGCCCGCGTATGTGAGGCTATCGACAACCAGGACACTATCCTTTGTATTATCAATAATGTGACGAACAACTGCTGAACCGATGAAACCGGCACCACCGGTGATCAAAATTTTCATATATACGTACTCATTTATTAAGTGTTAGCTTTTTCACATGCCCAAAAAATCAGCTATTTCGCTTTTGTCGCGAATAAGAACATAGCGTAGCGCAGAGTTAGTGTAAGCGCAGCTATAATCAGGTGATTCCTGCATTTTCATGCTAAATATTTCTGCAAGCTATATTTAACTAAAATATATCAACGGTCTGTTTGAAAAGTACCCTGCTGTTGTGGGGGGCACACACACAAAATCTTCTGCCAGAACTGGACAGGTATCATATTACTTGTGACTCAGGGTTCTTGTAGGAATTGTCCAATTTGCAGCAAAAACTTGGTTTCAGAGAGGGGGGGCTGTCTCATTATCGGTCACGGTGCTCTGCTGGTCAGTGTATTGCAAATTGCGGATGAGTTTGTAAGCAACGAACCGTATAGTAAAGATACAGTTAGCCGAGAAATGAACTTTTAGCCAGATTCTGAGTGAGCCGCAATAGGCATTTGTGGTACGATTTTTTAGAAAATGGGAATGGCTGAATGCTTCATAAATGGAATTTGTAAGAACGGCATCAACAACCGTTTATACAGCAAAGGTAACGTGTCGTTGGATAATTGCATAACGAGTGAGCTATAAAAATGAATGTTATTGACACAGAAGTTATTGGCGTAAAATTAGTAGAACCTAAAGTTTTCGGTGATGATCGCGGATTCTTTTTGGAAACATTTCAGCAAAATCGCTACAAGGAAATGTTAGAAATCGATCTGGATTTTGTTCAGGATAACCACTCCCGTTCATCGAAAAACGTTCTTCGTGGCTTACATTTTCAAACGTCTAAACCGCAGGGCAAGTTGGTTCGTGTTGTCCGTGGTGAAGTATTTGATGTTGTGGTTGATATCCGTCCAGAGTCCGCAACTTTCGGTAAGTGGGTAGGTGTATATCTTTCGGAAGACAATAAGAATCAGCTGTGGGTACCACCCGGTCTTGCCCATGGCTTTGTGGTGATTTCAGACTTCGCCGATTTTGAGTATAAATGCACTGATTACTATGATCCTCGCAATGAAGGATGTTTGATCTGGAACGATCCTGAAGTCGGGGTAAAATGGCCTGTTGAAAGCCCATTACTTTCGGAAAAAGATGGTAAAGGTAAATCGTTCGGAGAGCTTTTCAAATGAGAGTCTTGCTGACGGGAGCAGAGGGGCAACTGGGGCGCTGTTTTAGTGATCGCGCTGGCGAATCATTGGAAATATTAGCCACTGACAGAAAGCAACTTGATATTACCGACCTTGTTGCAGTTCAAAAAGTTATTGATAGTTTCAAGCCTGATGCCATTGTTAATGCGGCAGCTTATACCGCTGTAGATAAAGCTGAATCTGATTACGATGCCGCCTTTGCCATTAACTGTCAGGCTGTCAAGAATCTGGCAAGCCAGGCCGGTAAGCTCAATATTCCTTTCATCCATGTTTCAACGGATTACGTGTTTAATGGTGAAAGTAAAATTGCCTACAGTGAATCAGACAACTGTGACCCTAAAAGTGTCTATGGGGTGACAAAGCGGGCTGGTGAACTGGAAGTTTTACAATCACCTAAAGGGATTGTGATCCGCACATCGTGGGTATTTAGCGAATATGGTAATAATTTTGTTAAAACAATGCTTCGCCTCGGCGCTCAACGCGATGCTTTGAGTATTGTCGGTGATCAGTACGGTTGTCCAACTTATGCGGGTGATCTGGCTCAGGCTATTATCGAAATACTGTCGATACCTAATTTCAAGCCGGGTTTATATCACTATAGTGGCGATGAAAGCGTTAGCTGGTATCAGTTTGCCCTGAGTATCTTCGCCACTGCGCATGCTTCAGGTTCATATCCCCGGATACCGGCATTATCTTCGATTACTACTGAAGAGTATCCAACACCGGCTGCTCGTCCGCGTTATTCAGTCATGAATACCAATAAACTGAATGCTGCAGGTATTGCACCAGGAAACTGGAAGAAACAACTGGAAACGATTATCCCTAAAATATTGAATGAAGTCAGTGCATAAACGTCGGACGGGTAATTGAGGTTGGTTCAGCCTGCCTCAATTAAATATCAGTGTTAAAAATCATTTCTGTTTTTGATTGAATATAAAATCCCCTCACATATCAGGGGATAGGAAGTGTAAATCATGGTTGCTGACTTAGTGAAATCAGACGTCATTGCCTCGATCGTCTTATTCAATCATACCTATGCCCAGATTGAGCGTACTATCAATTCTCTGCTTCGTGAGCCGCAGATAGCCAAGATTGTATTAGTTGACAATGGTGGTTGCGGCTGGGCATTTTCCCTTAACAATCCGCGTATTATAGTTCTTAAATCCAACAAAAACTGTGGCTTTGGCCACGGGCATAACCAGGCAATGGCGGAGTTTCTACCTCAGTGTGAGTACTTTTTAATCTGTAATCCCGACGTATATTTTAATGAGGGCGTTGTTTCTTATTTATTGGAAGAGTGCCGTTGTCATGGCTACAAATTTGTTTCTCCTCCAATCCGTTATTCAGATGGCTCCAAGCAATATAGCTGTAAACTCTTGCCGACTCCGCTGAATCTCTTTTTAAGACGTTTCATGCCGTCGTTAGCGAAGAAAATGGATCAGCGATATGAAATACAAGATGCCGATTTTAGCAGGAACTTTTCTGTCCCTTCGGTTTCGGGTTGTTTTATGCTAATTTCTTCTGATTTATTAATAAAGCTCAAAGGTTTTGACGAAAGGTACTTTATGTATCTTGAAGATGTTGATCTATGTCGACGAGCGCTGGACCATACTGAAATAATGTATTGTTCAGGTAAAGAAATCATTCATGAGTTTGGTAAGGGGTCATACAAAAATACATCTTTATTAATGTGTCATATTAAATCTTCGATCCTTTATTTTAATAAATGGGGTTGGATTTTTGACAGGAAAAGAAAAGAAGTCAATAAAACTTGCCTGTCCGCGCTCCCGGTGTGTACAAAGAAATGAGTCACGTCATACCTGACGGTTTTGGTTGCTGGGAAATAGGGAAGTGATGCATGTTGTGTGAAAAAATAAAACCGGCTGCCGTTATTGTCTCTTATCAACCGATAATTAATGACCTCATGCATCTCATTGATTCACTCAAAAGACAGGGTGTCGAATCTATCGTCGTGGATAATGGCAGTCTGGGCCGTGAAAAATTTGCAAACTTACGCGAGATTTGCGTCTTTATTGAGCTTGAAAAAAACCTTGGGATTGCGGCAGCACAAAATATAGGTATCAGAAAGGCAGAAGAAAAGGGCGCTGAGTACATCGTATTCTTTGATCAGGACAGTAAAATTGATGAGAATTACATCCGAGCGCTGACACAAGATTTTTTGAGAGTCAGACAATATGACTCCAAAATAGCGACTATAGGACCAGTGTTTACGGATTCCAGGCATGGTTTTTACTATAAAGTTATTGATATTAATCGGTTTGGTTTACGTAAAAAAATAAATCCTGAAAATTATAGTGCCCCTTTTGCAACATCACTGATTATTTCGTCAGGGTCAATGATACCTATCGACGCTATACGTCAGATAGGCTATATGAATGAATCACTTTTTATTGATTATGTCGATACGGAATGGTGTTTGAGAGCAACTAGCCAAGGATACACTATTTATGTAGGGACCTCTGCCCGTATGACACATTCTATTGGCGATAAGATCGTTAGATTTTTCATGTTCAATATTCCCGTACATTCGCCATTCAGAAGATATTATCGTGTACGTAATGCTTTCTTTTTGTTACGAATGAAGCATGTACCTAAACTGATGGTCGTTCGTGAGTTTATTTTCAATTTTATACATCAGGTTATTTTGATTCTTACCCAAAAGAGTAAAAAGAGAGAATACCTACATAGCTTTTTACGAGCTATTAAAGATGGTTTCTTAAATCGCAGACATTGACGTGTATTACTTATTCAAATGATAAAGCCAACAATTGTTGGCTTTATCTGTTTTAAATGCTAGATAAACTTAGTCAGGAATTTTAGTGCTTAATATTTTATCAAAAATATGCTGTAATTCGACTGCTTGTTGTTCAAAGGTAGTAATTGTATTGCTCGGCAATACAACTTCACCTTGCGCATAGCGCTCTGAATAGATAGCAACTGTTTTATTAATGGCTGCATATAGAGCTTCACCTTTATCCTGAAGAGGTATGATAAAACCATTTTCCCCCTCAATAATGTCTTCAGTCACACCACCAGCATCCGTGACGATGACCCAGACATTACGGATTAACGCTTCTCTAACCGTTAGGCCAAAACTTTCCTTCCATTGAGTAGGGAAAAGTAATACATCAATATTGGAGAAGAAATCGTCAATATTTTGCTGAGTATATCCAGGAACAAGAATAGTATTGTCGAAGAAATCAAGCTCAGACTCCGTGAAAGAGGAATACCCAAGATTTGTTGTATTATCGACAATGCTAAGGCTGATGTCTTTATCTGAAAGCTTAGTGAATGCCTTGCGGATAAGGTGGAAACCTTTAACTTCAGTATTACCGCCAACGTAGCCAAATCTTAGTGTGTTACCTGAGCGTACATGCTTGGTGCTTTTAGGCTTCAGGATGCCATTTTTATTAATAATGACATCTTTAAAGCCATTGGCAATATGGAAATCGGCAAAATATTTGCTTGGTGATAATATGGCTGCTGCTGCATTGAGAGTTCCTCTTACCCGCGAATCCCTAAGGAAATTGAAATGCTTATTAGCAATGTTTCCAGTCTCACGCTCAGCATCAATCATCGCCTGACCGACATAAACGCCATTTGTGTCAATCATAAACTGGTTTGTGCTGAGCCACCATGCGTCATGAAGGGTAACAACATATGGAACATTAAATTGATTACATATGTCTAACATGCTGACACCCATTCCCTGAATACAATGGAAATGAACAATATCTGGTTTAGTGACCTTTACAATATCTTCAAATACCGACGTGATATTTAGGTTATCAAAGCTTTCTCTTGAGCTTAAATTATCCGGAATGCCAATGCCAAATGCATTCATTCCATCAGTTTCATAGCGCTTACATTGGTACGATGCTACGTCGCGGTCAGAAAATGCAGTGACCACATGTACAATTGTTCCGTTATTACGAAGCTCTTTGTTAATTTCCTGAGCAACTATCGTTGCACCACCGAATGAACGTGGGGAATAATAACAGTTCACGGAAAGAATTGTTTGTCGTCTTTTTTCACTAAAAATATGGTCAATAAAAGGTTGAACTTGATCTTGTGCAATACTCACTGGTGAATAGTGAGACATTACATTTTGATAGGCTCTTTCACCTATTTCAATACGTTTTTGTTTATCTTCAATTAATGAACTGAATGCCATGATCCATTCAGATTCACTGTTGCAAAGATAACCATTTTTTTCATGCATGATGGCCTGAGTAAATGCAGAGCGCGGTGAACATATTGATGGTATATGAAGTGATGAGGCTTCAATATATTTGATATTGCTTTTTGAATCGTTGAAAATATAATTTTCCAGTGGTGCAATACTGATATCGCATTCAGAGAGTAGCACCAAATACTCTTCATATGTACAGGTAGGGAAAAATTCTACCTGTGAGATATGTTTTGATAAATAATCGGGTAAATCCAGTTGACCGATCACTCTAAATTTCACATTAGGATATTTTGCCAAAATTACTGCAATAGCCGGTGCCGCTTCTTCAAAATCAATATTATGTGTATTAGTTCCTGAACCGTAAACTATACGTACATATTCATCTGACTTAGTTGAACTTATTGCTGAATTATTGATCTCATCGGCCGTCACCATAGTTTGGTGATCAAGCGCATTTTCGATGATTACAACATCTTTTACTCCGGCTTCCTGCATTGCTTTTGCCAGGCCGGGAGTCGAGGCGATACCACCATCGCAGGCCAACATAGTGCTCCGATAAAGTGTTGCACCATTGATGAGATCTTTTAAAACAGTAGGATCAAGGCCCTGAAGCGTTTTACTGTTTCTCAGTATCTCTTCATCAAAAATTAGGTCATCAACGTCCCAGTAAGTCTTAATGTTCAGTCTCTTCGCTTCGGCAATCACATGCATGACACTTTCGAAGCCTGGAACTCGGTAGAAAATGACCACGGAATGCCGCTGTAATGCTTCGAAAGCCCCGGCGATATCATTCCAGTCTAGAATATTGCACTCATATCCTCTTTGGCGGAACATTTCTTGTTTTTGAAGTACACGATATTTTTTGCATTGAGGAATACTGAGTTCCCCAATGATTAGTACCCGCGGCACTAAAATCTTTTCGGCGGGTAACGTGATCTGTTCTTTTAAAATAGGGTAAGTCGGGTGAATAAAGTTTTCAGAGGGCAGGTGATGCGCAACTGAGCGTAAGCGTCTGCGGATCCCCATAAGTCCATCTCGGCGATAAACTCCGACTGCTTTTCTGAATGTGCTGGATACGCCGCCACCTCGTTTAATAGATGGACCAATTAGACGAGAAAGTAATTTTGCTCTGCGCAGGCTAATGAAGAACCAACGAATAGGCTTGGTTATCTTCCAGCTTTTCGATTTCCAGATTTCATTAATTTGTTTTTCTAAATCAATGACTCGGCTTTCGAGTTGAGATGCACGGTTTTGTAAATGGCTCGTCGTTGAATTGGCCTTGTCGAGTAAATGATGCAAATCCACATTATCAGCCAGGACTTGCATACATTTTTCCTGAACCTTACTGTTCTCTGCTTTGAGCTGTTCTAATTCATGCAGGCTCTGCTCATGCTCTGTTGTCAGACTGGCTAAGCTTTCGTTCATCTCAAGCCACTGGGCAGCAGGAGAATGCAGCATGGTAGACCAGATATTGTCATTCTGAGGGGGGGAGTTAAGAAGAGTTTTGTGGTAGTTCTTGTTACCCACAACAACGGACTCTTCCTCCCCGGCAATGTATCGCTCACCCAGAATGTTCTGTTCATGTTCTTTTTTGCGGATGACGCAGATAGAGTTTATAAATTCGACAGAATGAATTTTTGATAAAATTTCGTCATCGATTTCAACTTGATAGTGCTCTTTAAATTCATCAAGTACGCTTCCGGATGCTTTATCAACTCCCCAGTGCTCATGATTGATGATATCGACAAGTCTTTTGAAGAACGAAATGGAAGAATAGGGATGGTAGATACCCCCTTCGTAATTCTCCCAGTAACTACAATGCAGGTCCTCAGCAATAAACACACCGCCATTCCTAATGGTGCCGAAATATTTACAAAAGGCACGAATAATATCAGGTGATGTATGCGAGCCATCATCGATAACAATATCGAGTTCAGGTTGGAAATTGATAATTTTTTTACTGGTGCTCTCGGAGGTGGCGTCTCCCACAAAAACGCTAATGCGAGGATCGGTATATTCTAAATTTCCGCATAACTCGTCGATATCACAACCAATAATTTTTTCAGCATGAGGGAAATAGTTTGACCAGGCTTCAAGAGATCCGCCGTTCTGAACACCAATCTCAAGCATGGTGACTGCTTTATTACGATAGGGAGCCATGATGTTATCGTAAGCATCAAAATAAATATTCCATTTATCTGAAATTTTACCTGTGCTTTCTTCGTACAAATCGTAAAGTTTTTTCATACTATGGCTCTCAGATCAACTTTTGAAAAATTAATACCAACCAGTCCCCAGCGAACTTTGCTTGAAGAGACATTTATAATAAGGGCATCATGCAGGAAATGGTGCTGAACATGATCGTGAATATCACCATTAGCAAGTGATGCCATGACGACATATTGACCGTTAGGCAGCATGGGGAGTTTAAATTTAAATTCTCCCTCAATATTCTGCCCAGGTTCAATTTCTTTTGGATGTAAGTTGGTGAAAGGGAGAGTATTCTCACCAAATAAATCCTGACCTAATCTGTCTTTGACAATAAAACCCAGAATAGGGCGGTCAAAATGGGTTTCAACTTTGGCTTTGATCACCAACTTGACTGATTCTCCACCCTGATACACCGTTTTCGTTTCATTGTTATAAGTGGTCAGTTCGACAGCGGTAATCTCTCCGGCACCACTTTTCCAGCCATTCGCTTGACTCAGATTATCCGTAACCTTAATTTTACTTTCGTAATCGAGAAGTATTGGCTCATTAGCTTCGAAGGCTTCGTCAAGAGCCTGGTTGGCATTTCCGGTCGATTCCGCTAATGCCTGGAGTTTGGCATCCTCACCGTAGACTTCCTGCAATGTGTACTGCAGGTAATCTTCTGCGATTTCTTTGGCTGATCCCGTTTTTACTAAATCACCTTTATGAAGCCATACGGCATCCTGACAAAGATTCAGTACCGAGTTCATGTCGTGGCTGACAAAAATCAGTGTACCCGTTTCTTTAAATTTACGAATAAAACGCATACATTTTTGCGTAAATACTGCATCACCAACGGCAAGTGCTTCATCAATAACCAGGATGTCAGCATCCACATGCGCAATGACAGCAAACGCAAGTCGTACATACATTCCGCTTGAATAATTTTTGACTGGCTGATCGATATGCTCGCCAATATCTGCAAATGTTTCAATTAAATGGAATCGTTTCGTCACTTCTTCACGACTTAAGCCATAGAGCGAGGCCGCCATGTAGACGTTGTCACGCCCGGTAAATTCGGGGTTAAAACCTGCCCCCAATTCTAAAAGGGCAGCGACCTTGCCCTGAACAGTGACATTACCAACCGTTGGGTTTAATGTTCCACAAATCATCTGAAGGAGTGTGGATTTACCTGAACCATTGCGGCCAATAATCCCTACAGTTTCCCCTTTGCGTACTTTAAAGGAAACATCCCGTAATGCCCAAAATTCTCTAAAGAAGTTTTTGCGACCACGAAAAAATATTTGTAGGAGGCGATCCCGGGGTTTTTCATAAATTTGATAACATTTCCCCAGACCTTCGACACTAATAGCAATTTCTTCTGTGCGGACATCAATATCTGCAGCCTTAACGTCTATCGAAGAATCGATGGAATTACAAGACATCGGCAAACCCCTTTCTTGTTTTTTGGAACCATGCAAAACCGAGCCAGGCTACCAGGCTACAAGCTGCAAAATAAATGCAGAAAGAACTGATCTTTGGGATCCCACCGAAGTACAGAACGTCGCGCATTTCAGCGATAGCGGGTGCCAGCGGATTCATCTTCAATAAAGGACGATAATGTTCCGGCAATGCTTCAATAGGGAAGAAAATTGGCGATAAAAACATCAGGACTGTCGTCAGTACCGCAACAAGTTGTGAAACGTCGCGTAAATAAACACCCAGGGATGCCAGAGCCCAGCTCACACCAACAGAAAGCAGAACTAATGGAATAATTGTTATCGGGAGTAACAGAATAGTTAAATGCGGAACTCCGACGACGAAAATGTAGAAGATGACCCAGACGATGATGCTGATCATTGCATGAAATAGTGCTGAACCGACCGACACCCAAGGAAGGATTTCTAAAGGGAAAACAACTTTTTTAACATAGTTAGCATTAGCAAGTACCAGACCCGGCGCACGATTGAAACAGTCTGCAAATAAATTGAAAACTATTAGCCCTGCAAACAGTATAAGTGCAAATTCTGTTTTTGACTGACCACCACCTGCCCATCTCGCATTAAATACGACACTAAAAACGAAGGTATAAACGGCCAGCATAAATACAGGGTTAAAAAACGACCAAAGTATACCCAGCATTGAGCCTTTATATCGCCCAACAACTTCCCTTTTGACCAGGTTATAAATTAATGCTCGGTTGCGTACAGCGCTTGCCACGAATTCTCGGGGGGACGCGTTGAAAGATTGCATTAGGCAACTACCTCATAACTCATAAAAACCTCATTATGCTTCTACTATAGGGGGTCTTAATAGACAACACTTTACCCTTAGCCGGTAATTTTAACCCCAAAGTTGGGCTAAAGGATACATGCCTTATGTTGGTTTATCCCCTCAGATAAATCTAACTTGTCGCAGCCCCAATTGGAGGAGGTAACTTTATATGCCAATCGTACAGAAACGCTGCTCTAAGCGGCTTGATAGAGGCAACAAAACTTTCGCTGTCACTTTAGCTCTTTTTTACCTGCATTCCCCACATGTTACCGGTAAAGTAAAGCTGGCCTCTGAGAAGGGCGAAGCAGGGGATTGCTGGCATGTGCGATCAGAATATTGTTATGGCTGCAATAGGTTCACCCTTCGCCATTCTCATGTACAATGCTTGTGTTCATTTGTATGGCTCAGTGCAGTTAAACTCACTGTTTACAGGGGTTTAGACTAAAAACTGGGCGATCAACTATTTCAGACAGGAGTTGCTAATGTCCAAACAACAGATCGGCGTTGTCGGTATGGCGGTCATGGGCCGTAACCTCGCGCTTAACATTGAAAGCCGTGGTTATTCCGTTTCCATTTTTAACCGTTCAGGCGACAAGACTGATGAAGTCATCGCTGAAAATCCGGGTAAAAATCTGGTTCCGCACTACACCGTCGAAGAGTTTGTTGACTCGCTGGAAAAACCTCGTCGTATCTTGCTGATGGTGAAAGCCGGTGAAGCAACTGATAAAACCATCGCATCCCTGACTCCGCACCTGGATAAAGGCGACATCCTGATCGATGGCGGTAACACCTATTACAAAGACACCATTCGCCGTAACCGCGAACTGTCCGAGCAAGGTTTCAACTTCATCGGTACCGGCGTTTCCGGCGGTGAAGAGGGCGCACTGAAAGGCCCGTCTATCATGCCTGGCGGTCAGAAAGAAGCCTACGCGCTGGTAGCACCTATTCTTGAAAAAATCGCAGCCCGCGCTGAGGATGGCGACGCTTGTGTGGCTTACATCGGTGCAGATGGTGCCGGTCACTACGTCAAAATGGTTCACAACGGTATCGAATACGGCGACATGCAGCTGATCGCAGAAGCGTATTCTCTGCTGAAGCAGTCCCTGAACCTGAGCAACGAAGAGCTGGCGACCACCTTTGCTGACTGGAACAAAGGCGAGCTGAGCAGCTACCTGATCGACATCACCAAAGACATCTTCACTAAGAAAGACGAAGAAGGTAAATACCTGGTCGATGTGATCCTGGATGAAGCAGCGAACAAGGGCACCGGTAAATGGACCAGCCAGAGCTCACTGGATCTGGGCGAACCACTGACGCTGATCACCGAGTCTGTGTTTGCCCGTTACTTGTCTTCCCTGAAAGACCAGCGTGTTGCGGCTTCTAAAGTACTGTCCGGCCCGGCGGTGAAACCTTTCTCTGGCGACAAAGCGGAGTTCATCGAGAAAGTGCGTCGTGCTCTGTATCTGGGCAAACTCGTTTCTTACGCGCAAGGCTTCTCACAGCTGAAAGCCGCATCAGATGAGAACAACTGGGATCTGAACTACGGTGAAATCGCGAAGATTTTCCGTGCGGGTTGTATTATTCGTGCACAGTTCCTGCAGAAAATTACCGATGCGTATGCTGAAAATGCCTCTATCGCTAACCTGCTGCTGGCTCCGTACTTCAAAAACATTGCTGATGAATATCAGCAAGCGCTGCGTGATGTCGTGTCTTATGCCGTTCAGAACGGTATCCCGACGCCAACCTTCTCTGCTGCGATCAACTACTACGACAGCTACCGTTCTGCGGTTCTGCCCGCCAACCTGATCCAGGCACAGCGTGACTACTTCGGTGCGCATACTTACAAACGTACCGACAAAGATGGCGTATTCCATACCGAATGGTTGGATTAATTGCCTGACCGGCACGTGTTAAGCGTGCCGGTGTTGTCACGTCGAGACAAAAAAAGCCGCCAATGCATCAGCAAAGGCGGCTTTTTTACGTCTGAACTTTTACTTTTGAATTTTCGACGTTATTTCTTATGACGCTGACGCAGATTCTCAATGACCGCACTCAGGTTCAGATCCTGATCCTGCAGCAATACCAGCAGGTGATAAATGAGATCTGAGGCTTCGTTTTTCAGTTCAAAGCGGTCGTTGACGGTGGCGGCCAGCGCAGTTTCAACGCCTTCTTCACCGACTTTTTGTGCGATGCGTTTGGTACCGCTGGCGTAAAGTTTGGCGGTATACGAGCTTTCCGGATCGGCGGTTTTGCGCGAGGCGAGCAGTTCTTCGAGCTGATACAGAAACGCCCAGTCGGTTTCAGCAGGGTGGAAGCAGCTGTTATTGCCTTTATGGCAGGTCGGGCCAACCGGATTGACCAACACCAGCAGCGTGTCGTTATCGCAATCCGGGGTGATGCTGACGACGTTCAGATAGTTTTCTGACGTTTCGCCTTTGGTCCACAGACGCTCTTTGGTGCGTGAATAAAACGTTACCTTGCCGGAAGACTGCGTAACGCCCAGTGCTTCCTGATTCATATATCCGAGCATCAGCACTTCACCCGACACCGCGTGCTGGATGATGGCTGGCATCAGGTTATCCACTTTTTCCCAGTCGAGCTGGCTAATCTGTTCATCGGTCAGCAGACCGGTTTTTACATCCTGATTACTCACAAGCGGATCTCCACGCCATTTTCGGCCAGGTAGCTTTTCAGCTCGCCAATATTAATAATTTGTTTGTGGAACACGGAGGCGGCCAGTGCGCCGTCGACCTGTGCTTCGCGGAAGGCGTCAAGGAAGTGTGACATGGTCCCCGCGCCGCCCGAAGCGATCAGCGGAACATGACACACTTCGCGGATCATCTTCAGTTGCTCAAGGTCATATCCGTTACGCACGCCGTCCTGATTCATCATATTCAGCACAATTTCACCTGCGCCGCGTTCCTGCACTTCCTTCACCCAGTCGATAGTCTGCCAGGTGGTGATCTTAGTACGCGCTTCATCACCGGTAAACTGATGAACCTGATAAGTTCCCGTCTCTGTATCGTGCCACGTATCGATACCCACGACGATACACTGTACACCATACCTGTCGGCAAGGCGGGTGATCAGTGTCGGATCCGCCAGGGCAGGGGAATTAATAGAAATCTTATCTGCACCAAACTGCAAAATCTGGCTGGCATCTTCAAGGCTCTTAATGCCACCCGCCACGCAGAAAGGGATATCAATAACTTCAGCCACGCGCGATACCCAGCTTTTATCCACTACGCGGCCGTCGCTTGAGGCGGTGATGTCGTAGAATACCAGTTCGTCCGCGCCTTCCTGCGCATAGCGCTGCGCCAGCGGTACGATATCGCCGATGATTTCGTGATTGCGGAACTGTATTCCTTTGACGACCTGACCGTCTTTAACGTCGAGGCAGGGGATTATCCGTTTTGCCAGCATGAAATTGCCTCCGTCACATTAAATTTACCGTCGAGCAATGCGCGCCCGACAATCACGCCTTCCACACCGCTGTCACGCAATGCAGCGATATCATCCAGTGAGCCGATACCGCCTGAAGCCTGAAACGCCACCTGCGGATAACGCGCTGTCACTTCACGATAAAGTTCGACGTTGGAACCGGCCAGCGTGCCGTCACGGGAAATATCGGTGCACAGCACATGTTTCAGGCCGAACGGCAGATATTGCTCGACGACCTGTTCCAGCGTGGCATTGGAGTTTTCCTGCCAGCCGCTGATGGCCACCTTTTTGGTACCTTCGGCATCGATGCGTACATCCAGTGCCAGCACCAGCGCATCCGCGCCGAAACGGCTGAACCAGCCCTGCACGGTCGCCGGATCTTTCACTGCAGTCGAACCGACCACCACGCGGGTTGCGCCAGCGTTAAGCAGTGCTTCAACGTCCTGCTCATTACGGATGCCGCCACCGACCTGCACCGGCACGGAAACACTGGCCAGTAATTTCGTCAGCAAAGGGATCTGGCGTGCAGCCGGATCTTTCGCGCCGGTTAAATCGACAAGGTGCAGAACTTGCGCACCTTGCTGCTGATAATCCTGCAAACGCGGTAACGGATCATTGCCGTAGTCACGTTGCTGACCGTAATCGCCCTGATGCAAACGCACCACGCTGCCTTCGATCAAATCCAAAGCGGGAATAATCATGCTGTTTACATCTCCAGAAAGTTTTTCAGCAACTGTGCGCCCGCGGCACCGGAACGTTCGGGATGAAACTGCACGCCGAAGAAGTTGTCTTTTTGTACGGCGGCGCTGAAGGGCTCGCCGTAAAGTGTCTGAGCGACCGTGTTTTCGCATACCGGCATGGCAAATCCGTGGACGAAATAGAAGTAAGCATTTTCATCAATGCCGCGGAATAAATGGCTGTCGGCGTTGGCGGTGACCTGATTCCAGCCCATATGTGGCAGCGGCAAACCAAGGTCTGGCATGCGCTGCACCGGCGTCTCAATAATACCCAGTGTATCGATACCGCCATTTTCTTCGCTCGATGAAGCCAGCAGTTGCATACCCAGACAAATGCCCAGCACCGGTTGGGTGCAGGCTTTGATCAGGTCAATAAGCTCACGCTGTTCGAGCTGTTCCATCGCCGCCTGCGCCGTGCCGACGCCCGGTAAAAACAATTTGTCAGCCTGCAACACAATCTCCGGTTCACGGCTCACCGTGGGCTCATAGCCCAGACGCTGAACTGCATATTTCACGGAAGAGAGGTTGGCACAGCCGGTATCAAGGATAACGACATTCATCACAGCACTCCTTTCGAGCTCGGCAGGGTGTTGCCATCCACACGAATTGCCTGGCGCAGTGTGCGGCCAAAGGCTTTGAACAGGCTCTCAACACGGTGGTGATCGTTCTTGCCTTTAGTACGCAAGTGCAGGGTACAGGCCATCGCATAAGACAGTGAACGGAAGAAGTGTTCGACCATTTCCGTGCTCAGGTCGCCGACGCGCTGATAGTTAAATTCAGCTTTGTATTCCAGGTGCGGACGCCCGGAGATATCCAGTGCACAGCGAGCCAGACATTCATCCATAGGCAGTACGAATCCGAAACGGCCAATCCCGCGTTTATCGCCCAGCGCCTTGTTCAGGGCTTCGCCCAGCGCCAGTGCGGTATCTTCCACCGTATGGTGATCGTCGATATACAAATCGCCTTTCACTTCGATGTTCATACGAAAACCGCCGTGCGTAGCGATCTGATCCAGCATATGGTCGAAGAAACCGACGCCGGTACGGATTTTGCTTTCACCTTCGCGATCCAGCCAGACATCCACATCAATGGCCGTTTCCCGCGTTACGCGGTTAACTTTTGCATGGCGGTCACGTTGAGTCAGTTGCTCTGCAATCGTCGCCCAGTTCAGCGTATCTCGCTGATAACGCAGCCCGGCGATACCCATATTGGCCGCCAGCTGGATATCAGTGTCACGGTCGCCAATCACATAACTGTTTGCCGTGTCCAGCACGCCGCTTTCCAGATAACCCGCCACCAGTTTGGTTTTTGGTTTACGGCAATCGCAGTGATCGGCTGGCAGGTGCGGACAAATCAGCACCTCGTCGAAAACGATGCCCTGTGAGGTCAGGATCTGCATCATCAGGTTGTGCGGCGGGTCGAAGGTTTCCTGCGGGAAACTGGCGGTGCCCAGACCGTCCTGATTGGTGATCATCACCAGTTTGAAACCGGCATTTTGCAGCGCTAAGAGTGCCGGAATGACGCCCGGCTCGAGGGCCAGTTTGTCCAGACGGTCGACCTGAAAATCTTCAGGTGGCTCGGAAATCAGGGTACCGTCGCGGTCGATGAACAGTGTTTTTTGCAATAACGGACTCTGGCTCACATGTGCTCCTTGCGGGGGCTATTTTGATTATCATTAAGAGTGGATGCGGTAGCGCCAGGTAAAGGCTGCAGGGCGGTGATCACCCGTTGCAGTTCTTCCCGGGTACCGATTGTGATCCGCAGGCAGCCGGAAAGTCCCGGTTGCTTGTTCTGGTCACGCAGGATAATGCCCTGATCCCAGAGGTTTTTAAAGACGGCACTTGAAGCGTAGAAGCGGACGAGGACGTAGTTAGTGTCGCTGGCAAAAACCTCTTCAACACAGGCGCATTTTTCCAGTTCTTCCCGCAACCACGCGCGGTTTTCCGTCACTTCAGTCACCCGCTGACGCATTATCGCCAGCCCTTCCGGGCTCAGCGCCTGTGCAGCGATATCGGCTACAGGCGTAGATAAAGGATAAGGCGCGATCACTTTCATTAATAAACCAATCAGGTCGCTGTTGGCGAGCGTGAAGCCGCAGCGCAAACCGGCGAGGGCAAACGCTTTGGACAGCGTGCGCAAAATCGCCAGGTGCGGATATTCCTGCAACCAACCCGACACTGTCGCCTGTGGGCAGAATTCGATATAAGCCTCATCGACTGCGACAATCGCGCGGCCACGGGTCATTTCCAGCACAGCACGTATCTCTTGCGGATCGATGATATTGCCGGTCGGATTATTCGGGCTGCACACATAAACCAGTTTCACGCCATCCAGCGCGGCTTCAATGGCCGGGAGATCCAAAGACCAGTCGGCTTTTGCGGCCACGGTGCGGCCTTCCACGCCAATTGTCTCGGCGCTGACGCTGTACATGCCGTAAGTCGGCGGGCAATAAAGAATAGCGTCTTTGCCCGGTTCACAGAATGCGCGGATCAACAGTTCAATGCCTTCGTCTGCGCCACGGCTGACCAGCACCTGTTCCGGGTCAACACCCGCATAAGCTGCGTAACGGTTGATCACCAGCGCAGGCTGACATTCCGGATAACGGTTAAAGGTCTGCTGCGTCAGTTCGAACTGTGGCGCGATGGCGTATTCGTTAGCGTTAAGCCACACATCACCGTTGCCGCCGAGACGACGTGCGGACTGATACGGGGTCAGTTCCTGCACATTCTTACGTGCCAGCGCCTGAACGCTGAGGGTGTTTTCATTGCTCATCAGCGTTGCTCCTTTAAAGCGTTAACGCGCAAAGTCACGGCATTTTTGTGTGCGGTCAGTTGCTCAGCCTGCGCCAGGGTTTCGATGGTATTTGCCAGACCGAGCAAACCTTCAGGCGTTAACTGCTGAACGGTCATGCGTTTCTGAAAATCTGCCAGACCGAGGCTGGAACAGGTGGCCGTGTAACCGTAAGTCGGCAAGACGTGGTTGGTGCCGGAAGCGTAATCGCCTGCGGATTCCGGTGACCAGTCACCGAGAAATACTGAACCGGCGCTGGTGATACTGTCGACCAGTTGCTCCGGCTCACGGGTTTGCAGGATCAGGTGCTCCGGACCGTACGCATTGCTGATTTCAATACACTGCGCGATGTCTTTCGCCACAATCAGACGGCTGCTTGCCAGTGCCTGACGGGCAATCTCGCTGCGGGATAATGTCTGCAACTGGCGTTCAACGGCTTCACCAACCGCCTGCGCCATTTTCAAATCCGGCGTCAGCAAAATCACCTGAGAATCGGGGCCGTGTTCTGCCTGAGAAAGCAAATCAGAGGCGACAAAGTCAGGTGTCGCGCCACTGTCGGCAATCACCAGCACTTCTGAAGGCCCGGCTGGCATATCGATTGCCGCGCCGTCCAGGCTCTGACTAACCTGACGCTTGGCTTCGGTGACGTAGGCATTGCCCGGCCCGAAGATTTTCGCCACACGCGGCACGGTTTCGGTGCCAAAGGCCAGCGCGGCAATTGCCTGCGCACCGCCAAGCTGATACACCTCTTCCACGCCACACAGTTGAGCGGCATACAGAATTTCATCGGCAATCGGCGGCGGAGAACACAGCACCACTTTCTGGCATCCGGCAATACGCGCCGGGGTCGCTAACATTAATACGGTGGACACCAGCGGCGCAGAACCGCCCGGAATATACAGACCCACGGACTGAATAGGGCGGGTCAGTTGCTGGCAACGTACGCCGGGCTGGGTTTCGATATCCACCACAGCCAGTTTTTGTGCCTGATGAAAGGTATCGATATTGCGCACGGCATGTGCCATCGCCTGTTTAACGTCCTCACCTAAACGCGCGGCCGCTGCCCCGATTTGCTGTGCAGTGACGCGCAATTCCCGGACTTCAGTTTTATCAAAGCGGGCGCAAAACTCGCGCAGCGCACTGTCACCTTCACTGCGCACGCGGCGCAGGATTTCACTGACAGATTCGGTAATACGGTCAGACGCCGAAATTGCCGGGCGTGTCAGCAGCTCGCGACGCTGTTGTTCGTCGCATTGCTGCCAGTCAATCGGGGTAGTGAACGCGTCAGGCTTCATGGCTTACTCCATCATTTTTTCGATTGGCAGAACCAGAATGGAGCTGGCGCCGAGCGCTTTCAGTTTCTCCATCGTTTCCCAGAACAGGGTTTCGCTGCTGACCATGTGCATGGCCACACGTTGCTGATCGCCTGCCAGCGGCAGAATGGTCGGACGCTCAGCGCCCGGCAGCAGGGCAACGATCTCATCAAGACGCTCACTTGGCGCGTGCAACATAATGTACTTGGATTCGCGTGCCTGAATAACGCCCTGAATACGGGTCATCATTTTGTCGATCAGCAGTTGTTTCTCTTGTGGCATTTCGCCGTCGCGCTGGATAAGACAGGCTTTGGAGCGATAAATCACTTCCACTTCACGCAGGCCGTTGGCTTCGAGCGTGGCGCCGGTAGAGACCAGGTCACAAATCGCATCCGACAAACCGGCGCGCGGGGCGACTTCCACAGAACCGTTCAGCAGGCAGGATTTGAAATCGACGCCTTTTTTATCGAGATACTGCTTGAGCAGGTGCGGATACGAGGTGGCGATGCGGGCGTTTTGCAGGCTTTGCGGACCGGTATACTCCGTGTCCAGTGGCGTCGCCAGTGACAGACGGCAACCGCCAAAATCCAGACGACGCAGGGTGAAATAACGCGGGTCTTCGCCCTGGGCGCGGCGGCTCAGCAACTCTTCTTCCAGCACGTTTTCACCGATGATACCCAGATCCACCACACCGTCCATCACCAGCCCCGGGATATCGTCATCACGCACGCGCAAAATGTCGATCGGCATGTTTTCTGCGAAGGCGATCAGACGCTGTTCCTGCAGGTTGATTTTGATCCCGCAGCGGGCCAGCAGTTCGCGTGATTCATCGCTCAGGCGACCCGACTTTTGCATTGCTATCCGTAAACGTGTTTTATCCAGCATGATGACCTCAGTTTCTTAATTATTTATCGTAAAAATCGTTTGTTTAAAGGCGTTAACTTCAATCCGTCAGGCCAAAAAAAAAGCCCCCGGAAGAAATCTTCCGGGGGCTATCTCTGCGTTCTGCGCCACTGGAAGATCTAAACAGTCTCCCAGCACCAATCGCCTGAAAGACTAGTCAGGGTGATGGTGATGACGGTGGTTAATCAGAACGTTTGTCATGTCAGTGTCTCAGTATGTTCATTTATATGCCGCGTGATTCAGATTTGAATCATTCGCCACACATATCAAATTCGCTGCCAATAAAACTAAACTATCGGGCGGTAACAGCGCAACCTTTTTTTCCGATGATGAGTTTTTCTTATCTGCAGCAGGGTTTTCATCGAATAAATGAATGATCTGTTAACAGAGGCAGAGAAAACCTTACGCAGGCTGAACCGGGAAAAGGTGACATTTGCTAGTATAAAGGAAGCAGTATCAGCAGTGGGTGATGTGATGCCACATGCCAATGAAACAACGGAGCGAAGTATGAAGAAGGTTTCGATTATCGGACTGGGCTGGCTGGGAATGCCACTGGCGATGGCGCTGGCTTCAAAAGGTTATCAGGTGGTCGGCAGTAAAACCACGCCGGATGGGGTAGATGCCGCCAGAGCCGTGGGGATCGAGTGTTTCCCGCTGGTGTTTACGCCGCAGATGGAATGTGTGGCGGAAGATCTCGATCAGTTGCTGAATGTCGATGCGCTGATCATTACCCTGCCTGCGCGCCGGACGGTGGAAGGCAGCGAACTGTACTTCCAGGCGGTACAGCTGTTAACCGACAGCGCACTGGCGCATAACGTCAAACGCATTATTTTCACCAGCTCGACATCTGTTTACGGTGAAGGAGAGGGTGTGGTGCGTGAGGGGTCGCCGCTTGAACCGGTCACGACCAGCGGAAAGGTGCTCAAAGAACTCGAAAACTGGCTCCATGGTTTACCCAATACGTCTGTCGATGTACTGCGTCTGGCCGGTCTGGTCGGCGGCGATCGCCATCCGGGACGTTTTATGGCCGGAAAGACGCAGGTGAAAGGCGGTCAGCATGGTGTCAACCTGGTGCATCAGGATGATGTGATTGCCGCGATTGCGTTGTTACTCAGTCTGCCGAAAGGCGGCCATACATATAACCTGTGCGCACCTGCTCATCCTGCTAAAGCGGAGTTTTATCCGGCGCTGGCCAGACAGATGGGGCTGGAGCCGCCGACTTTTGCTGAACAAGCTTCAGCACAGAAGGGCAAAATCGTCGATGGTGAGCGAATCTGCAAAGAACTTGGCTTTGAATATCAGCATCCTGATCCGCGAACCATGCCTTTTTAATCACCAAACGCGGTGTAGATAATTTCACGTTATGACCTGCCGGAAATTTCGGCAGGTTGTTAAGTGTCTGCTGCATTAACGTTCGGAAAACCCCTTTCTCATGTGCAGGAAATTATTCATTTATCCTGCAACGCCTATTTTATCCTTCCGTTTAATTAGCCGGTTTAATGGCGGTACATTTTTTAGGCTTGTTGTCTAATATTCTTCTGACAGCGTAGTTAAAAATGCGTTTTAATCGCCAATCTGCAGGTGAAACTGGCGACAGATGCTGGTTTGGTAATAAAATTCCTAGTCGCGCGTTTTTAATTTGCTATTGCGCGGTATAAAGCACTTTTTTAAGCACAATGATTAAAGTTTTCCTGAACAGTTGCCGATAGGTTAAGTTCGGCACCACTATGCCATTCCATCACTTCTTCTTATCAATCCGGCCTTGTTGCTGGATGTTTCCGCGTGTCCGGTCATAAATTATTACAATAATTGTCTTTTTATTTCTTAAACCGCGTGCCTGCTCACGGTTTAAGAACAATTCGCGCTTAATTTCCTCACAAACCATTAGGACAACTCCCCGAAAACCCTTGTGCTGACTGGGTTGGGTGTATTTAGCACAATGATCATGCTATTTGAAATTTCCAGCATAAATAGCTGCATGAGAAGTTATTAATTATTATCTGTGCTGTTCATTTGGCTTTGGTTGGCCTTTGTACAAATTGATCTAAAAAAGGCTAAAAAAGGCTGTCTGAAGAGAGCTTTTTAGACGCTTTTTTACTTTTGGCTTAAAAATGCGCAGATTTTTACGATAAATTGCACTTTCAGAAGCAAAATAAAGTTATAAAGTGTGATCTCTATCACACTTTATTCAAAATTCGTCAACGGTAAGATTGTATGTATAAAGGAAACGGGGTTAGAGTTGCAGCGTAGTAAGATTATTCCTAATAATGTATGTAAAAGCGTTTCACTGAATGAGGCGCCATCACAGCAACGGACTCTGCCAGTACACCAAAACTAAAGTGTTTTTCGATTACTTAGCAGTGCAATTGTCACAATTAATTTAGTTTACATCAGGAACAACTTTGTATTGGCGGTGAAGTAAATACCGCGGGATAAATCTAATAATCATCGTGAGATTTATTAATCAGCCAATGATCCAATTGTTTTGATAGTAAAAAATACTCCTGTCACGCCGGGTAAAACTCTTGCTGCATGGAATATGTCTATCAATCCGCCGTCTTAAAAAAACGGCATCGGTAATGGGGTAGAACAGAATGTCCGAATTGCTTAAGCACATATATGATATCAACCTGTCATATTTACTGTTGGCACAGCGTTTGATTAACGACGAAAAGGCCTCAGCGATGTTTCGCCTGGGGATCGATGACGTTATGGCAGATACCCTGAGACAGCTGACGCTGCCTCAGATGGTGAAGTTAGCTGAAACGAACCAGCTTTTGTGTCAGTTCCGCTTTGATGACAGCAAGACAATTGAACGCTTGACCCAGGAATCGCGGGTGGATGACTTACAACAAATCCATACCGGTATCTTGTTGTCCAGCCATCTGCTGAAAGGCCTGGCCGCGAAAGAAAGCGGCGCGATGAAGAAAAGGGCGTAGCTATGTCTGGTAAAGATGCGTCAACCAAGCCAGCAGAAAAAAGTATTGTTCAGGAAGCACGGGACATTCAGCTGGCTATGGAACTGATTACGCTGGGTGCCAGATTGCAGATGCTGGAAAGCGAAACGCAATTAAGTCGTGGCCGACTGATTAAATTGTACAAAGAGTTGCGAGGAAGTCCTCCCCCGAAAGGCATGTTGCCGTTCTCTACTGACTGGTTCATGACCTGGGAACAGAACATCCATTCCTCCATGTTTTACAACGCTTACTCTTTCCTGCTAAAGAGCGGCCACTGTAATGGCGTGGAGGCGGTGATCAAGGCTTATCGTTTATATCTGGAACAGTGTCCTGAGCAGCCGGGGGAAGCGCCGATCCTTGCGCTGACCCGTGCCTGGACGTTAGTACGTTTTGTCGACAGCGGCATGTTGCAGCTTTCAGCGTGTAACTGCTGTGATGGCTCATTTATTACCCATGCACACCAACCCCGCCACGGGTTTGTTTGCAGTCTTTGCCAGCCCCCGTCCCGAGCAGTAAAAAAACGTAAACTTTCCCCGCAGGTTGCCGATATAACATCTCAAGAGCTGGACGAACAGGTCAAGCACGCAGTTTGAGATAGTTGGGTAGCAGTAATTCGTTCTGAGCGGTGGCTACCACCGCTCATCAATTCCCCCCTAACATCTCAGCCATTCTCTGACACTTTTTATGCACGTTTCTACGGCACAAATCGGTCAGGCACATGGCGCGCGCTTAACCTCGCCCTAAAACCACATCGAATTAAGGATTCATCGTGCTAGTGATAATAGGTTACATCGTGGTGTTGGGCTCTGTGTTCGGCGGTTTCATGCTCGTCGGCGGTGAGCTGGGCGCGTTATACCAACCCGCAGAATTGCTCATTATTGCCGGTGCCGGCATCGGTGCCTTCTTCGTTGGTAACAACGGCAAAGCGATCAAATCCACCATGCGCGCCCTGCCGCAGTTGTTCCGCGCATCAAAATACAATAAAGCGTTGTATATGGATCTGATGGCGCTGCTTTACCGGGTATTAGCCAAATCACGCCAACAGGGGATGCTGTCGCTGGAAAATGACATCGACAATCCGGCCGAAAGCGACATTTTTGCTAATTATCCGCGCATCCTTGCCGATAAACAGTTAGTCGAATATCTGACTGACTATCTGCGCCTCATGGTCAGCGGCAACATGAATGCCTTTGAAATTGAAGCGCTGATGGACGAGGAAATCGAAACTTACGAGCACGAGAGTGAAGTGCCGGCGAACAGCCTGGCGCTGGTGGGTGACTCACTCCCGGCATTCGGTATCGTCGCTGCGGTAATGGGGATCGTACATACCCTGGCCGCTGCTGACCGACCTGCCGCAGAACTCGGGGCGCTGATTGCCCACGCGATGGTCGGGACCTTCCTCGGTATCCTGCTGGCGTACGGTTTTGTTTCTCCGCTGGCCAGCGTGTTACGCCAGAAGAGTGCTGAAAACGCCAAAATGATGCAGTGCATCAAGGTGACTTTGCTATCGAGCATTAACGGTTATGCGCCACAAATTGCCGTCGAATTTGGCCGTAAAACGTTGTACACCTCGGAGCGGCCTTCCTTTATTGAACTGGAGGAACACGTTCGCCAGGTCAAGTCGCCGGGTCAGAAACAAACTGAAGAAGAAAAAGTATGAAGCATCAGAGCCATCCAATCGTTGTTGTACGCAAGAAAAAGAATAAGCACGGCGGAGGGCATCACGGCGGTTCGTGGAAAATTGCTTACGCTGACTTTATGACAGCGATGATGGCTTTCTTTCTGGTGATGTGGCTGATTTCGATCTCCAGCCCTAAAGAACTGGTGCAAATTGCCGAATACTTCCGTACCCCCCTTGCGGTGGCGATCACAGGCGGGCCGCGCAGCAGCGATGCTACCAGCCCGATCCCGGGCGGTGGCGAAGACCCGACCGTACAGGACGGGGAAGTCCATAAAATGGAGCAGTCGCAGGGGGCGAGTAAGCGTGAGTCGGACGATTTACAGCGGTTGCAGCAAAAACTGGAAGACATGCTGGCGTCGGATCCGCGGCTGAAAGATTTACGTCCACACCTGATGATTAACCTGACCGAGCAGGGTTTGCGCATTCAGATTATCGATAGCAAAAACCGCCCGATGTTCCAGCTTGGCAGCGCGATTGTTGAGCCGTACATGCGCGATATCCTCAGGGCGATTGCCCCGGTACTGGATGGTTTTCCAAACAAGATCAGCCTGGCGGGGCATACCGATGACATGCCGTATGCCACAGGTGAACGTGGCTACAGCAACTGGGAACTGTCGACTGAGCGCGCGAATGCTTCACGTCGCGAGATGATGAGCGGCGGCCTCAGCGAAGGGAAAGTCCTGCGGGTGATGGGCATGGGGTCTTCCATGCAACTGAAAAACCATCCGGCAGGTGACGCCATCAACCGTCGTATCAGTATTTTGGTCCTGAACAAACACGCGGAAGAAGCGATTGAACGGGAAAACAGCGAGGGCGAGGCGATCACGATCAGTGACGCTGGCGAGCTGCAAAGACAAGTACAAGGCACACAAAAAGTGCCGGCATTAGCACCAAAAATGAGTTCGGCTCCGGCAGCTCCGGCGTTAGCGCCACAGGCAAACCCGGCACCGGCCACACCAGAGAAAGCACCATCAATACCCGGGATTGAGACGCAGACGCCAGTGACACCCTCGGCAGGCGCTCAACCTGCGACGGCAGCTCCGGCTGCCGCGGCGGGCACGGCACCTGCGACACATTAACAAGCCGCGATTCACAGCAGAGGTGATCACGTGAGCATGGATATTACTGATTTTTATCAGACATTTTTTGATGAAGCAGACGAGTTGCTGGCGGACATGGAACAACATCTGTTGTTACTTGATCCGCAGGCGCCTGACATTGAGCAACTGAATGCGATTTTCCGCGCAGCGCACTCAATCAAAGGCGGTGCAGCCACGTTTGGATTTACGGTTTTACAGGAAACGACTCACTTACTGGAAAACCTGCTCGACGGTGCTCGTCGCGCTGAAATGAGCCTGAGCACCGACATCATCAACCTGTTTCTGGAAACAAAAGACATTATGCAGGAGCAACTCGACGCCTATAAATCTTCCCGGGATCCTGACGCAGAAAGCTTTGAATATATCTGTGCGGCCCTGAGACAACTGGCCCTCGAAGCGCAACAGGCGCGTGAACCTGTGCCTGATCTTCACGTGGTTGAAGACCAGACAGCGGCACAATCTGTCGCGACAGCGCCGGTTGCACCCGCTGCCGGTAAGGGCGATTTGCGCGTTCGTCTCTCCGGCCTGAAAACACAGGAAATTCCGGTGATGCTGGAGGAACTCGGCAATCTCGGCGAGATAAAAGATCCGGTTCAGACTGATGACAGCGTGGAAGCCACCCTGGTCACCACGGTTAGCGAAGACGACATTATTGCCGTGCTGTGTTTTGTGCTGGAGCCGGAACAAATCAGCTTCACTCACGCCCCGGCAGCGGTTGCTTCTGAGGCCGTTGCGGTTGCCGCATCCGCGCCTGTTGTGGCGGAAGTGGCCGCAGCACCGGCGGTCGTCGCCCGTCAGGCTCCGGTACTGACGGCAGTGCCGAACAGCGAACCGGCGAAAGCCCGTGCACCTAAAGCCCCTGAATCCACCAGCATCCGTGTTGCTGTTGAAAAGGTTGACCAGTTGATCAACCTCGTGGGCGAACTGGTGATCACCCAGTCCATGCTGGCGCAGCGTTCCGATCTGCTGGATCCGGTTGTCCACAGTGACCTGCTCAACAGCATGGGCCAGCTCGAACGTAATGCCCGTGATTTGCAGGAATCGGTGATGTCGATTCGTATGATGCCGATGGAATTCGTGTTCAGCCGCTTCCCGCGTCTGGTGCGAGATCTGGCCAGCAAACTGAATAAGCAAATCGAACTGACACTGCTTGGCAGCTCGACCGAACTGGATAAGAGCCTGATCGAACGTATCATCGATCCGTTAACGCACCTGGTGCGTAACAGTCTGGATCACGGTGTGGAAACGCCGGATGTGCGTATTGCCAATGGTAAAGAACCCACCGGTAACCTGACGCTTTCTGCGGAACATCAGGGTGGCAATATCTGCATCGAAGTGATCGACGATGGTGCCGGTCTGAACCGCGAACGTATTCTGGCGAAAGCCGCATCGCAGGGCATGAACGTCCATGACAACATGAGCGATGAAGAAGTCGGCATGCTGATCTTTGCCGCAGGCTTCTCGACCGCAGAAAAAGTCACTGACGTTTCAGGCCGTGGTGTCGGCATGGACGTGGTGAAACGAAACATTCAGGAAATGGGTGGGCACGTTGAAATCCATTCCCAGCAGGGCAAAGGCACCACCATCCGTATCCTGCTGCCACTGACGCTGGCGATCCTCGACGGGATGTCAGTGAAAGTCGGTAAAGAAGTCTTCATTCTGCCACTGAACGCGGTGATGGAATCTCTGCAACCGCTGTCAGAGGATTTGCATCCGATGGCCGGTGGCGAACGTGTTCTGCAGGTGCGCGGTGAATATCTGCCGCTGGTTGAGTTGTACAACGTCTTTGATGTTGAAGACGCCAAAACCGAAGCCACGCAGGGCATTGTGGTGATTTTGCAGAGTGCAGGGCGTCGCTACGCGTTGCTGGTTGATCAGTTGATTGGTCAGCATCAGGTTGTGGTGAAAAACCTGGAAAGCAACTATCGCAAAGTACCGGGCATTTCCGCCGCCACTATTTTGGGCGACGGCAGTGTGGCGCTGATCGTGGACGTGTCTGCACTGCAGTCACTGAACCGCGATAAATTAGCAACAGGCTCCACCGCCGCATAACAAGCAAAGCTGCCGGTGACCGCAAGGTTGCCGGGTGTGAAAAACTCAGGCCGATTTAAAGATAAAAGCAAAGGTGAACAACATGGCAGGACTTGCAACCGTGGCGAAAATTGCGGGCGAAACAGTAGGTCAGGAATTTCTGATCTTTACTTTAGGCGATGAAGAATACGGCATCGATATCCTCAAAGTGCAGGAAATCCGTGGATACGATCAGGTAACCCGTATTGCTAACACCCCGGCCTTTATTAAAGGTGTCACCAACCTGCGCGGCGTCATCGTGCCGATCCTCGACCTGAGGGTGAAATTCGCTCAGGAAGATGTGATTTACAACGAAAACACGGTGGTGATTGTACTTAACTTCGAAAACCGCGTTGTCGGGATCGTGGTTGACGGCGTATCAGACGTGCTGTCGCTGAGCCAGGATCAGATCCGCCCGGCACCGGAATTCGCCGTGACCATGTCGACGGAGTATCTGACGGGGTTGGGTTCGCTGGGTGACCGTATGTTGATCCTGGTGGATATTGAGAAGCTGCTGAGCAGTGAAGAAATGGCACTCGTTGATAGTGTGACGAAAATTTGATTTTCGTTTTTAAGGTCAAGGTCGTGGGCTCGCCGCCCACACTGGCCCAGAGACCCGCAATCGCGCGGGCCTCTGGACTCCACGCTCTTTTCACTGCGCGCTGTCGCAGGCACGACGGACATGTTCTGTCACCCTAGCGTGTGGCGCAAAATCTTGTCGCTCCGCGATGCCTTCTCCCGGTCCTGAAGCCCCCGCTCTTCAGGCCGCTCCGTTCAGCAAGATTTTTGATCACGCCAGTCTCGATCGAATAAAACCCTCGTTCTGATTCTTCCTGTTAAAAATAAGGGCAGAAGTTTTTTTCTTGCTCGTTCCCCGGCGAAGGGGAAGGCCGGGAAAGGGTATTAATGGCATCTCTGAACTGACCCTCTTTTTTGCACTGCTCCTAACTCATTGATTTAATAAGTGCACGTGAACACACAAAAAAGAGGGTATTTCTGCTAAAACAGGGATAATCTCTTGCCGTTCAAAGCGTAAACCTGAAAACCCAACAGTTCACTGCCGCACAGGCAGCTTAGAAATGAGCAACAAATCCAGCGGCGCGGCAATTGTCGTTCACTGCCGCACAGGCAGCTTAGAAATCTGGAACAAACAACTCGCCAGCGCCTTTTTAGTTCACTGCCGCACAGGCAGCTTAGAAAGTTAGATGATTTTCACAGCAGGAGAGAACCCGGTTCACTGCCGCACAGGCAGCTTAGAAAGATCCGCATTAATACGTCGGGCTGCGCATCACGTTCACTGCCGCACAGGCAGCTTAGAAATGCATCACCAGGGCGGCGGAAGTCCACTGCCGCCAGCCCCCCAAAACTCATCCCACCAAATCCCGTTCAACAAACCCTTTGCGCCACATTGTCGGCGACATGCCCAGCCGCTGGCGGAAGTGATGACGTAAAGTTTCCGGCGATCCGAAACCGGCCTGTTCGGCAACGCGGTCAATACTCAGTGTTCCGTTTTCCAGCAGGGCGCAGGCTTTTTCCAGCCGCACGGTCAGCATC
The DNA here is from genome assembly GCF_011684115.1 of Rahnella aceris. Lineage (NCBI taxonomy): Bacteria > Pseudomonadati > Pseudomonadota > Gammaproteobacteria > Enterobacterales > Yersiniaceae > Rahnella > Rahnella aceris. The sequence goes on from NZ_JAADJV010000001.1 coordinate 942,273, forward strand.
CATTCTCCCGGTGTGGTGCCGGTAGCATCATGGAAGCGGCGCAGGAAGGTGCGGCGGCTCATACCGGCTTGTCTGGCGAGCTGATCAATCACCAGCGGTGTATTGAGATGGCCGCGTAAGTCATCGAGCAAGGGCGCCAGCGTTTTTGTCTGATGCCGTGGTACCGGTTGCTGGATCAACTGAGCCTGATTCCCTTCGCGCAGCGGCGGCGTCACCATGCGGCGCGCTGTACGGTTAGCGACTTCGATACCATAATCGCGGCGGATCAGATGCAGACACAAATCGACGCCCGCCGCACCACCGGCAGAGGTGATGATGCTGCCTTCATCGACATAAATCATGCCGTGCTCAACCTGCACGTCAGGGAATTTTTGCGCCAGAACATCGGTGCTGTTCCAGTGCGCCGTCGCGCGTTTACCGTCCAGCAAACCCGCAGCGGCCAACACGAAACTTCCCGCGCAGATCGACACAATTCTTGTCCCGTTGTGATGGGCTTTTTGCAGCGCAGCAATCAGCCGCTCAGACGCCGGTTCGTGAATGCTTCGCCAGCCGGGGATCACAATCGTACCGGCGTCTTCCAGCAGTTCCAGCCCGCCATCCACCACCAGCCGCACGCCACCTTGCGCGCCGAAAGTCCCTTCTTCTACCGACGCGACGGCTAACTCGTACAGCGGTTCGCCCGTGAGTTCATCGGCACGGCCAAAGGCTTCGACGGCGATGCCAAACTCGAAGGTACACAGACATTCATAAGCCAGCAGCACCAGTCGCCGGTTGGGCGCAGCGGGATGGCGGGAGGAAGACATCAGCGGCAGATCAACTTTTTGCATGAAAGGATAACCCTCAGGTTGGCACGATCTTGACGATACATGGCATACCGGCAGATTTCTACTCTGACGCCAATCTTCCATGCTATGCGTCTCTTATCCCCGCAGGATTTAATCATGAAAAACACACTCGCACTGATGGCGGTTTGTCTGGCCGCCCTGATGTCGGGGCTGGAAATTTCCAGCGTCCCCGTATTATCACCGGTACTCGAACAGGAACTGCATGCCAGTTTCCGCGAGCTTCAGTGGATCATGAACGCTTACACGCTCGCCTGCACCACGGTACTGATGGCGACCGGTACGCTGGCAGACCGCTATGGACGGAAACGTGTTTTTATCATCAGCATTACAGCGTTCGGGCTGACCTCGCTGATGTGCGGTCTCGCCGGTAGCGCACAATGGCTTATCGCAGGACGTTTTCTTCAGGGACTGAGCGGCGGCGCAATGCTGACCTGCCTGATTGCGATCCTTTCCTCGCAGTTTCCGCAAGGGAAAGCGCGCAGTCAGGCGTTTGCCGCATGGGGGATTACGTTTGGTTTCGGGTTAGGGTTCGGCCCGATCATTGGTGGCACGCTGGTCGCCTGGCTGAGCTGGCGATGGGTGTTTCTGATCCACGTTGTTATCGCCGTACTGACCCTGATTCTGGCGCTGAAAAACGTGGTGGAATCCCGTGACGGACAGGCTAAAAAACTGGATCTGGGGGGATTGATTACCCTTTCGGTCACGGTCTTGGGCGCGACGTTCCTCATTACTCAGGGCAGCATTCTGGGCTGGAGCAGTGTTACAGCAGGCGCTGTTCTGCTGGCTACCGCCGTCAGCGCGGTGATGTTCATCCGCATTGAAAAACGCCATCCGCACCCGATGTTTGATTTTTCGGTCTTCCGCGTCCGGGCATTTTCTGGTGCGCTGATGGGGTCGGTAGGGATGAATTTCAGCTTCTGGCCGCTGATGATTTATCTGCCGGTGTATTATCAGGGCGGGTTGGGTTATGGCAGTGTCGCTACCGGTATGGCACTGCTGGCTTATACGTTACCCACGTTGCTGATGCCACCGCTCGGTGAAAAACTGACAACACGTTTTGGCGCGTCACGTCTGATCCCGCTGGGATTATTCACAATAGGCGCAGGTTTTATGCTGATGCAAATCGCCGTCGTTCATCACCTTAGCCTATTGCCGGGTGCGCTGCTGGCAGGCATTGCGCTGGGGCTGACCAATACACCGGTCACCAACACCACAACCGGCTCTGTTGCGGCCAACCGCGCGGGAATGGCGTCGGGGATTGATATCAGTGCGCGCCTGATTACCCTGGCGATCAACATTGCGCTCATGGGAAACCTGCTGGTGGCGGGAATTGCCGCGAGCCTGAAAAAAGTCATGCCCGCAGCAGGGGAATTATCTTCGCTGGCAGAACGTATTGCAGGCGGCTCAGCCATTGAACCCCTGCAAAGCGGACAGATTGCGCAGGCACTGACTGATGGCTTTGCAGGCATTCTGCTCTATGGCGCGGCAGGCGTATGGGTACTGGCACTTCTCAGTTATTTGCTTTTTAACGGCAGGGGGCGGCGTAAAACGGTGTCTTGCGAGCCGTCCTGAGTTTACAAATCCGCGTTGCATATCGTGCAGCGCGTTTTTGCGTAATGTCTTCCATTTGTCTGAAAAATAATCATTTTCCCTGCGCATCTTTTTACTGAATATGGCGTGATAGCCCTGCGGGACGGGGCTTCACGGAAATAGTCGTGATGCAAAATGATAATTTGATTAAGTACGACAACTGGCGTACATTGAGGGCTCATGAGTTTCAGAGAGATCAAATGGAAGGTGATCGAATGTTTGAAGAATGGAAATATTGAATTTGAGGCAAGACGCGGGATTCAGCTTAAGAATTTGTTAAGTACGGGTGACATCTCGCCCTTTGAAGTGGCGGCCTTAATCGGCAGGGCATCCGGAGATCATTATCAGGTTCGCCCCTACCATTTTGACAGCAGTATTGATGTCCACATCATCACCGTCAGTAGTGCCGGAGTACCCTGGTACATCAAGTGGTATTTTACAGAGCCCACCAGTGTTTTTATCAGCGTTCATCATTAAGGAAGAATATGATTATTTATAAAGTCGGAGACGAGAAAAAGGCGATGTGTGGCGTCTGTGAGGCTTTTCGCATTGTCAGCTATCAGCTGCGCGATGTGCCGTTTGATGACGGCAGCGGTATGGTGAAAAATATCATTGCGGGCGTATGTAAAACCTGCGACAGCGTTGCGGTGATCCCTTTTCAGTCTGTGCCTGCCATCAAAAAGCAGTTGCAGATACAACGCAAAGCCGTGGAAACCCGTGTGCCTGCGCACATGATTGATCTGCTGAACATGGCGAGTGCGGAATTGGGGGCAACCCCTGATTTCGTGCCGTTACTGCTCAAATATTATATTCATCAGCTGGCATCAAATCCTGAAGCGGCCCTGCGCCTGGTGACCTTGCTGACGTCCGAACTGGCGACCGGTCTGGCCAATAAGCGCCTTTCCCTGAAAGGGCGCGAGATCGGTAATGATATCGAAAAACTCAAATCCCTGTCCCAGATCGACAACACCACAGAGTTACTTAAAGGCGTGGTGCTGATGATTCATCACGACCTTCTGGTCAATCCGGATGCCCATCGCATCGCAGTTTTAAAGAGTTTTGTCGCCACCGTTGCCTGATCACTTCCCCCGAAAAAATTTGACCCCCATCACATAAAGTTCCTGTTCTTCCTGCCGATAACTGTTCCAGATAATTCTCATTTGAAAAGGAACAACATGTTTAACCGTATGAAAGTGGTCACGGGCATCGTGATCTTACTGGTGGTCTTCGGTGCTTTACAGTTGGTATCCGGTGGCCTGTTCTTTAAATCGTTAAAGACAGACAAAGATAATTTCACCACGTCTCAGCAAATCCGTTTACAACAGGCAGAATTTAACGCCAGCTGGATTTATCTGCTGCAAACCCGCAACACCCTGAACCGTGCGGGTATCCGTTTCATGCTCGACGCCAACCAGATGGGCAGCGGCGCAACGGTCAAAGAACTGATTGATACCGCCACCAAAGATCTGCAAATCGCCGATCAGCACTTTGCCAGTTATCAAAAAATCCCCGCTGATGCCAGCCAGAACCCGCAATTTGCCGCCGACGCCAAAAAGCAATATCAGGTGCTGCATGACGCGCTTTCGGAACTGATTGAGCTGATTGGTCTGGGGCGTATCAATGACTTCTTCGAACAACCGACTCAGCAGTATCAGGACAACTTCGAAAAAGCTTTCGTCACCTATATCGATCAGAACGACCGTCTGTATAACGAGGCGGTGAAAGTGAGCGAGAATTCCTTCACGCATGCCATATGGATGCTGGGTACCGTGTTGATTGTGCTGGCGATTTTCATCCTGCTGGCCTGGACTGGCGTGCAACGCATCCTGATCCATCCGCTGAAAAATATCGTCGATACCATCCGTAAAATTGCAACCGGTGATCTGACGCACGAAATAGTCGTGAAAAGCCGTAATGAAATCGGCCAGCTTGCCGATAGTCTCAAGTACATGCAGGACGAACTGATCCGCACGGTCTCCGGTGTACGTCATGGCGCTGATGCAATTTACAGCGGTGCGAGCGAGATCTCCGCAGGCAACAGTGATTTGTCTTCACGTACTGAACAGCAGGCGTCTGCGCTGGAAGAAACCGCCGCCAGTATGGAACAGCTGACCGCGACCGTGAAACAGAACGCCGAAAACGCCCGTCAGGCCAGCCAGCTGGCACTGAGCGCGTCCGAAACCGCACAGAAGGGCGGGAAAGTGGTAGCAAACGTGGTCGATACCATGAATGACATCGCCAGCAGCTCGAAAAAGATCACCGACATTACCGGTGTGATCGACGGGATTGCTTTCCAGACCAACATTCTGGCGCTGAACGCCGCCGTTGAAGCGGCGCGTGCCGGTGAGCAGGGCCGTGGATTTGCGGTCGTGGCCGGTGAAGTCCGTACCCTGGCGCAACGCAGCGCGCAGGCAGCAAAAGAAATTAAAGGGCTGATTGATGATTCTGTCAGCCGCATTAATACCGGTTCAGTGCTGGCGGAAAGTGCCGGTGAAACCATGCATGACATGGTGAATGCCGTTACGCGTGTGACTGACATTATGGGCGAAATCACCTCGGCATCGGATGAACAAAGCCGCGGGATTGAGCAGGTCGCACAAGCCATCACTGAAATGGATCGGGTGACGCAGCAGAACGCCTCACTGGTTGAAGAATCCGCGTCCGCTTCTGCGGCGCTGGAAGAGCAGGCGAGCCTGCTGACGCAATCAGTGGCCGTGTTTACGCTGAGCCAGACCGCAAATAACAACGTGCGCCAGAATCCGGCATCTTCGGCGAGGCTGTCTCTGTTGACTCCGAACCTTTCTGGTTCTAAAGCCGGTAAGGGTGGAGCGCAGGGAACAGATTTAACCGAAAACTGGGAAACCTTCTAAGCACGTACATAACATCGCGACCCGAAAGAGTCAGGTTTGCCGTTAACGCAAAGGCAGTCCCGAGTATGTAGGGTATAAGAATAAAGGTGCCGGTCTGGGCTGGCACCTAATGAGGTTATCCATGTTTAAGCACATCCGTGTGTCCACCTGCATGTTTTTGTTATTGATAGTGTTCTTTGTTATGCAACTGGTTAACAGCGGGTTATCGCTGCAGGCCGCCCACACGGATAAATTGAATTTTGAGCAGATATCCAACACCGCTGAACAGCGTGATGCGCTCAGCCAGTCCTGGTCTTATCTGTTGCAGACCCGTAATACCCTTAACCGCGCGGCAACGCGTCTGGCGCTGAAACAGCCCCAGGAAAACATCACTCAGCTGATGTCGGATGCCAAAGCCAGCCTGAAAAAGGCCGAAGACGCTTACGCTGCATTTCTGGCTCTGCCCCGCAGAACAGAAAAAGCGGTGGCACTGACTGCTGTGAACAAGGCGAGTTATCAGCAACTGCACGATATGTTGCAGACGCTGACTGAGCTGCTGTCCAGCGGCGACATGAACGGTTTTCTGAACGGTCCGGCGCAAAAGTATCAGGATCAGTTCCAGAAAGATGTCGGTGATTACACTGCCTACGTCAGTGCCCGCTTCGGGGAAGCGCAAACGCAAACCGCAGCGTCTTACCAGAATGTCATGATCAACACCTCCGTCGCCCTTGTTCTGCTGATTGCCCTGACGGTACTGGCGCTGGTGGTGACCCGCCGCATTCTGTTTACTCCGCTGACCATTATGCGCGGACATTTTGACCGCATCGGGGCCGGTGATATCTCTTCGCCCATCGTTGCAGAAGGGCGCTACGAAATTAAAGTCATGCTGGAAAGCCTGCAGCAGATGCAAACGTCGCTGGCAGACACCGTCCGCACCGTGCGTCACGGCGCTGACACCATGTTCTCCGGCCTGAAAGGGATCGCGGCGGGCAACACTGATCTGTCTTCACGGACTGAACAGCAGGCGTCGGCGCTGGAAGAAACCGCAGCGAGCATGGAACAACTGACCGCCACCGTGAAACAGAATGCCGAGAATGCCCGTCAGGCCACGCAACTGGCACGCGATGCGTCGAATACCGCAGAAAAAGGCGGTGAACTGACCGGCAACGTGGTGAAAACCATGAATGATATTGCAGGCAGCTCGAAGAAAATCAGCGCAATCACCAGCGTCATTGATGGCATTGCGTTCCAGACCAACATTCTGGCACTGAACGCGGCGGTTGAAGCGGCACGTGCCGGTGAGCAGGGCCGTGGATTTGCGGTCGTGGCCGGTGAAGTACGAACCCTGGCACAACGCAGCGCACAGGCCGCGAAAGAAATCAAAGCACTGATAGATGAATCTGTCAGCCGCGTCAGTCAGGGTTCCCAACTGGTTGAATCCGCCGGAAATACCATGGATGACATCGTTCGTGCTGTCACCCGCGTAACTGACATCATGGGCGAAATCGCCTCGGCGTCTGACGAACAAAGTCGTGGCATCGAACAGGTATCGATTGCCGTGACCCAAATGGATCAGGTTACACAGCAAAACGCCACGCTGGTTCAGCAGGCCGCTTCTTCCACGCATGCGCTGGAAATCGAGTCTGAAAATCTGACCCGTGCGGTATCGGTGTTTCGCCTTGCCACCACTGACGGCGCAGGTCAACGCCGCAGCGGACTGGCTCAGGGCCTGACATCCCGCCAGGTGGCCCAACCCGCATTACTTCCGGCAACCGCAGGCGCGGTATCGGCAGATAACTGGGAAACATTCTGATACCAGATGAAGAGTGAATTGGGTACCCGTTACACCACCTGTCCCTCTAATGGAGCTGCACCATGAATCAACCAGGCTCGCCAATGAGTGCTGATAACACTTCGATCATGGCACAGATGATCCAGCGTTTACCGCTGTCCGATACCCATTTCCGCCGGATAAGTGAGCTTATCTATCAGCGCGCGGGTATTGTGCTGGCGGATCACAAACGCGAAATGGTCTACAACCGCCTGGTCCGGCGGTTGCGGATACTCGGGCTTAATGATTTCACCAGTTATATGGCGCTGCTGGAAAACGACAGCAACAGTCCGGAATGGCAGGCGTTTATTAATGCGCTGACCACCAACCTGACGGCGTTTTTCCGCGAAGCGCATCACTTCCCGATCCTGGCAGAACATGCCCGTTCGCGTCCGAACAGTTACAGCGTCTGGAGCACGGCGGCGTCGACCGGCGAAGAACCCTATTCCATCGCCATGACGCTGAGTGAAGCGCTGGGGCCGCGGATGGCAAGCTGCCGCATTCAGGCCAGTGATATCGATACGCAGGTGCTTGAGAAAGCCACCGCCGGGGTTTACCGCCTCGAAGAACTGCGCACGCTCAGCCCGCAGCAGTTACAGAAATTTTTCCTCAAAGGCACAGGCCCGCACAGTGGCCTGGTGCGTGTGCGTCCCGAACTGGCGCAGATGGTGGCTTTCCAGCAACTGAATCTGCTGGCGAACCAGTGGCAGCTGAACGGTCCGTTTGATGCAATTTTCTGCCGTAATGTGATGATTTATTTCGATAAAGAAACGCAGGAGAAAATTTTACGCCGATTTGTTCCGTTACTTAAACCGGGTGGTCTGATGTTTGCCGGACACTCCGAAAACTTCAGCCAAATCAGCCGGGAATTTTATTTGCGCGGTCAGACTGTCTATGGCCTCGCCAAGGAGAGGTAATGAATAAAATCAGAGTGTTGAGCGTCGATGACTCGGCGTTAATGCGTCAGCTGATGACGGAAATCATCAACAGCCATCCGGATATGGAAATGGTCGCGACCGCCCCCGATCCGCTGGTGGCGCGTGATCTCATCAAGAAATTTAACCCGGACGTGCTGACGCTGGATGTTGAAATGCCGCGTATGGACGGCCTGGATTTTCTCGAAAAGCTGATGCGTCTGCGTCCGATGCCGGTGGTGATGGTCTCCTCACTGACCGGCAAAGGCTCGGAAATTACCCTGCGTGCACTGGAGCTTGGCGCGATTGACTTTGTGACCAAACCGCAACTGGGTATCCGTGAAGGTATGCTGGCCTACAGCGAGATGATTGCCGATAAAATCCGCACGGCCTCAAAAGCGCGTCTGAACAAAAGCGTCAACATTGATCAGCCGCGTATTCTCAGCCATACGCCGCTGCTGAGCAGTGAAAAACTGATTGCCATCGGCTCATCAACGGGCGGCACAGAGGCTATCCGCCACGTGCTGCAACCGCTGCCGCCGACCTGTCCGGCGCTGATGATTACCCAGCATATGCCACCGGGTTTCACCCGTTCTTTCGCCGACCGTCTGAACAAGTTATGTCAGATCACGGTGAAAGAAGCGGAAGACGGAGAGCGTGTTTTGCCGGGCCATGCGTATATCGCACCGGGTGACAGACATATGGAACTCACGCGCAGTGGCGCCAACTACCAGGTTAAGTTGAACGACGGTCCGGCGGTGAACCGCCATCGTCCGTCGGTCGACGTTTTATTCCGTTCGGTGGCGCAGTTTGCCGGACGCAATGCCGTTGGGGTGATCCTGACGGGAATGGGCAATGACGGCGCCGCCGGCATGCTTGAGATGCACCGGGCAGGGGCTTACACCCTTGCACAAAACGAAGCCAGTTGTGTGGTGTTCGGTATGCCCCGTGAGGCTATCGCCACCGGTGGCGTAAACGAAGTGGTGGATCTCAGCCAAATCAGCCAGCGGATGCTGGCGCAAATATCAGCCGGTCAGGCATTACGTATTTAATTTTTCAGCCTTGTGCTGGGTAGCAAACCTTAGGAGTAGATAAAACATGGCCGATCCAAATCTGAGATTTCTGGTAGTAGACGATTTCTCTACCATGCGTCGTATCGTGCGCAACCTGCTGAAAGAGCTGGGCTTCAACAACGTTGAAGAAGCAGAAGACGGTGTTGATGCGCTGAACAAACTGCGCGCCGGGGGTTTTGACTTCGTGGTATCCGACTGGAACATGCCCAACATGGACGGTCTGGATCTGCTGAAAACCATCCGTGCTGACGCTGCGCTGGGCAAGTTGCCGGTGCTGATGGTAACCGCAGAAGCGAAGAAAGAAAACATCGTCGCCGCCGCACAGGCCGGGGCCAGTGGTTATGTGGTTAAACCCTTTACCGCCGCCACGCTGGAAGAAAAACTGGGCAAAATCTTCGAAAAACTGGGCATGTAGGAGTCCGTATATGGCAGAGATACCAATGCCTGCAAATGATGCAGCAACCGCGGGCGAAATTATCGCCCGCATTGGGCAACTGACCCGTATGTTGCGTGACAGCATGCGTGAACTTGGTCTGGATCAGGCCATTGCTCAGGCAGCCGAAGCAATTCCGGATGCCCGCGATCGTCTTGATTATGTTGTCACCATGACGGCTCAGGCGGCTGAACGCGCCCTGAACTGTGTTGAGGCTGCGCAGCCTCGTCAGAACAAACTTGAATCTGCCGCGAAGAAACTTGATAAGCGCTGGGATGAATGGTTTGAAAATCCGATTGAATTATCGGATGCCCGCGAGCTGGTCACGGACACCCGCAGCTACCTGAAAGAAATCCCTGAGCACACCAGTTTTACCAATGCTCAGTTGATGGAAATCATGATGGCACAGGACTTCCAGGATCTGACCGGTCAGGTCATTAAACGCATGATGACCGTGGTGCAGGAAATCGAAAATCAGCTGTTAATGGTGCTGATGGAAAATATTCCTGAACAACAGGCTAAAGCGAAGCGTGAAAATGACAGCCTGCTGAACGGCCCGCAACTCGATTCCAACGGTGTCGGTGTTGTGGCCTCACAAGAACAGGTAGACGATCTGCTGGATTCATTAGGTTTTTGATGTGCCAGCACGTCAGCAATAAACACCTCTCCGTCTCGCACTGAGGGGTGTTTTTCTTATCTGAAATTTTTACAAATAAATTCATCTGCTGAATAGCCGCCATTTTCCCTCTCTAATTCACCAATAAGACTTCGCCGCTTTTGTCATGCTATCCCTGCGTCATTGAATCTGTAGCGTCGTTCGTTCACCCGAATCACTGACTCATATCAGCTCATCGGGATCCTCTCGCTTACTGCCTTGCTACAACTCCAGTGACGTTGGGAGTTTGCATGAAATTGTGCCCGTCGTGTTTTACATGCCGGGTAAACCCTGACAGGAACCGCCGGTGGCTGAAGAAAGCGATCTCGAAAAAAGTGAGGCCCCCACCGCACACCGGCTTGAAAAAGCGCGTGAGGAAGGGCAGATACCGCGCTCGCGCGAACTGACCTCAATTCTGATGCTGGGAGGCGGCTTAACGCTGCTGTGGATGTCGGGCGAATCTATGGCGCGGCAGCTTGGCGTGATGATTTCGCAAGGTCTTAAGTTTGATCACGGCATGGTCAGCGATGACCGGCAGGTTTTGCAGCAGATGGCGACGCTGCTGGGCCGCGCAGTCTGGGCATTATTGCCGGTGATCGGCGGCCTGATTTTGATCGCACTCGCCGCGCCGCTGTTACTCGGCGGCCTGATGTTCAGCGGTAAATCCTTTGAGTTCAAGTTCAGCCGTATGGATCCGATTGCCGGTTTGAAACGTTTATTTTCCGGTCAGGTGCTGGCGGAACTGCTGAAAGCCGTTCTGAAAGCCTTGCTGGTCGGCACCGTCGCCGGGTTGTATTTGTGGCATAAATGGCCGGACATGATGCGCCTCATGGCGCAACCGACCATTCCGGCGCTGGGTGAAGCACTGAACATGGTGGTGTTCTGCGGGCTGATGGTGGTACTGGGATTAACGCCGATGGTGGGTTTCGACGTGTTCTGGCAAATCTGGAGCAACCTGAAAAAGCTGCGCATGAGCAAGCAGGATATCCGCGACGAACATAAAAGTCAGGAAGGTGACCCGCACGTTAAAGGGCGTATCCGCCAGCAGCAACGTGCAATGGCCAGACGCCGCATGATGGCCGATGTGCCCAAAGCGGACGTTATCGTGACCAACCCGACGCACTACGCCGTTGCGCTGCAATACAGTGAAAACAAAATGAGTGCACCGAAAGTACTGGCGAAAGGCGCGGGAGACGTGGCGCTGCGTATCAGGGAACTCGGTGTCGAGCACAAAATTCCGATGCTGGAAGCGCCGCCTCTGGCGCGTGCGCTTTACCGGCACAGTGACATTGGTCAGCAAATTCCGGCGACGCTGTATGCCGCCGTGGCTGAAGTTCTGGCCTGGGTTTATCAGCTGAAACGCTGGAAGCGCGAAGGCGGGCTGATCCCGAAAAAACCTCAACATTTACCAGTCCCTGAAGGTCTGGATTTTGCAGCAGGAGAGAGTGATACCCATGGCTAATCTGGCCGCGATACTGCGTTTACCCGCCAACTTTAAGTCCGGACAATGGCAGGTACTGGCAGGCCCAATTCTTATCCTGATCATCCTGTCGATGATGGTGTTGCCGTTACCACCGTTCATCCTTGACCTGCTGTTCACCTTTAACATTGCGTTATCCATCATGGTGTTGCTGGTGGCAATGTTTACCCAGCGCACGCTGGATTTCGCGGCATTCCCGACCATTCTGCTGTTTTCCACCTTATTACGTCTGTCGCTGAACGTTGCCTCAACCCGTGTGATCCTGCTGGAAGGGCATACCGGCGGCGCGGCCGCGGGGCGGGTGATTGAAGCCTTCGGTCACTTCCTGGTCGGCGGCAACTTCGCCATCGGTATCGTGGTGTTTATCATCCTGGTGCTGATCAACTTCATGGTTATCACCAAAGGTGCCGGGCGTATTGCCGAAGTGGGCGCGCGTTTTGTGCTTGACGGGATGCCCGGCAAACAGATGGCGATTGACGCGGATCTGAACGCCGGTCTGATTGGCGAAGACGAAGCGAAAAAACGCCGCAGCGACGTGACGCAGGAAGCGGACTTCTACGGTTCAATGGACGGTGCAAGTAAATTCGTGCGGGGTGACGCCGTTGCCGGTCTGATGATCATGATTATCAACGTCGTCGGCGGCCTGCTGGTGGGTGTGTTGCAACACGGTATGGATCTCGGCCATGCGGCTGAAAGTTATACGCTGCTGACCATCGGTGACGGTCTGGTTGCGCAGATCCCGGCGCTGGTTATCTCTACTGCAGCCGGTGTTATCGTCACCCGCGTCGGCACCAACGAAGACGTCGGCGAGCAGATGGTCACCCAGTTGTTCCGCAATCCGCGCGTCATGATGCTGAGTGCCGGTGTTCTGGGTTTACTCGGTATGGTGCCGGGCATGCCGAACTTTGTTTTCCTGATGTTCACCGCCGGGCTGCTGGCGCTGGCGTGGTGGACTCGCGGTCAGGAGCTGAAAAAACCGGCCACCGCAGCGGCCGCACCGGCCGTGGCAGACAACGGTAAACAAATGGTAGAAGCCAGCTGGCAGGACGTTCAGCTTGAAGACCCGCTGGGTATGGAAGTGGGCTACCGTCTGATCCCGATGGTGGACTTCGCCCAAAACGGCGAGCTGCTGGGACGTATCCGCAGTATCCGTAAAAAATTCGCACAGGAAATGGGCTATCTGCCGCCGGTTATTCATATTCGCGATAACCTCGAACTGCCGCCAGCGGGCTACCGTATCCTGATGAAAGGCGTGGAAATCGGCACGGGTGCGGCGCATCCGGGCCGCTGGATGGCGATCAACCCGGGCAGCGCGATTGGTGAATTGCCAGGCGAAGCGACGGTTGATCCGGCATTCGGACTGGCGGCGGTCTGGATTGAACCTGCAATGCGTGAGCAGGCGCAAATTCAGGGTTATACCGTGGTGGAAGCCAGTACCGTGGTCGCAACGCATCTGAATCACCTGATCAGCATGCACGCCAAAGAGCTGTTTGGCCGTCAGGAAACGCAGGAACTGATGGAACGTGTCACCAAAGAAATGCCGAAGCTGACGGAAGATTTCATTCCGGGCATCATTTCTCTGACCAATATGCACAAAGTGTTGCAGAACCTGTTATCTGAACGCGTTTCGATCCGCGATATGCGCACCATTGTTGAAACACTGGCGGAATATGCCCCGAACCAGCCGGATCCTAACGAACTGACGTCCGTGGTGCGTGTTGCGCTCGGCAGGGCGATTACCCAGCAGTGGTTCCCGGGCAGCGGTGAAGTGCAGGTTATCGGACTGGATACCTCCCTGGAACGTCTGCTGTTACAGGCGCTGCAAAGCGGCGGTGGTCTGGAACCGGGTCTGGCTGAACGTTTGCTGACCCAGTCCGAGGCGGCATTACAACGTCAGGATATGCTCAGTGCGCCACCGGTTCTGCTGGTGAACCACGCACTGCGTCCGCTGTTGTCACGCTTCCTGCGCCGTTCACTGCCCAATATCGTCGTGATGTCCAATCTGGAAATGAGCGACAGCCGCCAGATCCGCATGACCGCCACCATCGGCGGTGAATAACATGCGCCGCGCCACACTGTTGTTGCTGACCACACTGAGCCTGCCCGCGCTGGCCGCGTCCGGTACATGGTCCGATACCCAGCGCGGCGTGGTGCTGCAAAACCGTGGCGTGATGATGTCGTCGGGCGCGTTAGCCCCGCCGGCATCCGCGCCCGTGCGCAGTTCAGGTTCCGCAACCATCACAACCCTAAGCTGGAAATATGAAGTGCTCGGCGCAAGACCCGCCGGTTTACAGGTCAGACTCTGCAACACCATGAATCACTGCATCAATCTGGACGCCGAAGGCGGGGTGACAAAATCGTTTTACGGCCAGTCCGCCACTTCACCATTAAGACTGGTTTATTTTGTCCCCGGCGCTGGCGCAATGAATACGCCGCTGCGGGTGATCAGTAATGAAGTGATCGTGAACTATAAGTAAGCCCTCCACCGGCTCTAGTAATCCCTGAAAACCTTCCGGACGCCGTCTCCCATTCTCAATGTTTGCCCATTTTATCTGTATGGATGTTCAGCTATCACCGGAACTCATCTGGCCGAGTCGCTACACCAGGATCACCTGTAACTGAGAACGGCTCCCTCCCCTGCGAAGGGGAGGGTTGGGGTGGGGTATTAAATAAAAATCAATATGTTGAAGTTTGCACTGACCAGGTGTTAGCCCTTAAAACCCCCTCCCAACCTCCCCTGCGAAGGGGAGGGTTGGGGTATTAAATACAAATCAAAGTGTTGAAGTTTGCACTGACCAGGTGTTAGCCCTTAAAACCCCCTCCCAACCTCCCCCCTCGCAGGGGGAAATATCACACTTGCAGGCCATTGCACACCATTGCATCATCGGTATAACCAATTGTTTTTAAAGTGATTTAGTGTTTCTTGCGCTGGCGTGCAATTGCTAGACAGCGCACATCAAACCGGATATAAAACCGGATATCAACTTACTCGAAAGGATATCCGAATCATGCCGATCACAGACACTAAAGCCCGCACCTTTTTCTTTAAAGATACCTTCATCTTTTTTCATCAAAAAAAATAATAATGAGCAATTAAGAAAATGAAGATAATTGCGGATATTATAATCAAAGAAACTTCAATCATTCCCCATAATTTAAACTTACTTGTATTTATAAAATCATGCCAAAAATAAAAATCCTTTTTGATCAGACGATTTTCTTTCCTTAAAAAAAGTGGGAAGTAAACATAGGATATTTTTTCAACTGGGACACTTATATATACAATATTAAAATTGAAATATTTAAATGACATAACTCCGGGGGGGGGGATGTTATGTTTCTTTTTGTATTCATTACATAGTTCTTTATAACGTCTTTCATTGAAAAATGTTACTACCAACTCTAATATTATTACTAATATAAGTAGTAAGAATGTAATCATATCAATGACGTTTTTATCACTCACTATAGAATGCCTCATACAGAGCTTGCCCGGCACTACTACCGAGGTCTTGCCCTACCGATCCTAAAACCTCTCCCCCGGCTAACCCTCCTGTCACTGCTACAGCAGAACATAACAACGCTCCTGCACCACCAATTTCACTTGTAAGCAAACCCAGCCCCCACACACAGGCCGCCCCTGATAATCGAGCACCTATTATCCCACCGAATAATCCGCCAGTTTGAGAACCAGCAAATTTACTGTACTCAACAACTGTCATTTTCTTACACTCTGACTCTCTACCAACTGTACAAGCATCATAAATAGTATTAGTCGTGTTTGCAAAATCTAAGGTGATACCAACATATCCCAATTTTTTCATTGCTTTAATCAGCTTCGCTGATTTTTCAATATACGTTGCATAACCTTCTATCTCTGTTACGCCAGTTTGCGACCAATGCCGCATTATGCTTCTACTTGATAGACCTAATGCCCGTCTAATGTCAGAATACTCATTCATACCCAATTTGTATTTCATGAAATTATTAAGCAACAAATTGAGCTTTTTGAAATAAATCTTCCTTTGGGTATAGAATTGCTCACCAATTAATGCACCTCTTGTAATATAAGCATTCTTGTAAGTTTCTTGTATTTCTTTTAATACCTTTTCAATTTCTTCAAAATATTTTCCGCCGACTTCTGATGCCATGCCAGTAATACCACTTCCAAAACCGGTGAAAGTATCTATTGTATCTTTGTGTTTATGTAAGAAACTGGCTTCATCCATAGTTAAATCACTTAATGCTGTATCAACTTTTGCTTTTGCTTTCTTCAAAGTTTCGATTTGGTTTGCATCTTGTTTCTCAGGATCAACTAACAAAAGAATAGAAGCGGGTTTGATTGGTCCGCTGCCGTTGAGTGTATCGTATAATTCTCTTGCACCTGCTACAGGGTTATAAAATAAATAGTCACCAAAATCTTTTACATTCGCAGGTAAATCAACAATACAGAATCCAGCATCCACCGGTTCGCGTGGTGGTATATCCTCTTTTAGAGGGGAAGCTGGTGCCGATTCTGGTTTAGTTTCAGTAACCATCTGTTTCTTTGCCGCCTGTGCGTGTTGCTCAGGTTCATTGTCAGTGGTTTTCTGTGACGCCATTTTCGGCGCTTCAGGATAGTAACTGGATGAAAATTCACTTGCGAATAATCTCGCCTTACAAGGGCAACTACTAGAACTCTCAAGCGTACCGATGCAGGGCAGACCGTCGCTTGTATAGTTATGAATTCCACCTAATAAGATAAACACACCTTCATTTTTACCGCATGTAACTTTGTCACCAAGTCGAGCTAAATTTAAACCGTGGTGTATAATACGACTTGTTGCACTTACTACTTTTCCGCCGCATGAGGTTTTATCACCCAGCCGTATAAAATATCCAATAGCCATTTTATTTCCTTCTAGTTAAATGAAATTATCCATTTTTGTTTGTCTATTGAATAATGTGATATGCAGTCACAGTCATTAACTTTATCTATTTTTGATAGGTTCATTTTCTTTATAGCTTCTAACGCTATATTCATAAGCAATGAATTATCCATTAAATTCTGTTTTTTGATGCTTTCGCAATAGTTTTGGTAACATTGCTCCCAATAAAAATTAATTTCATCAAAATACGACTTATTAAATTTAAGCGTTATGGGTGATAATGCAGACATTTCCTTTTCAATTGTAAAACTCTGTATAAAACTTCGGGTTTTCAAATTATCGTTTTTAAATAATAGGCATTCTTTATTATCTATACTGAAACCGAATGCTATATGGATGTGATATTTTGCTGTGATTGGTGCAACATCGATCATCATTTCTGTAACGCTGACATCATTAAACGAATATACATTCCAAGATTCACCAGAGCTTTTGTTTAGTACAAAAGCACATATTAGAGCGTCAAGTTTTGAAGTGAATAAAAGCAGCCCGTTTTTATCGGGCGTCAGGCCAGTTGACCAAACCGGTTCCAGCCAGTGAATGCCATTCTCTCTTACAGATATCTTTGAGACTACGTACATATCAAGAGGGGCAAGATGGAAATGATCACCGGGAGCATAGAAGTAGAGACGCTTTGTCGTGTGAGGCATAATGATTACCGTTTCGTTGAGAAAACGATAATATACACCTGCATTTTATGTGGAAATAATGTCAAATTTCAATGAATTCAATGAGTAAAATTTATCCAGTGAATTGTAGTTTTGAATAACGCTTGAACTATTTGTGCTCTTTTCTTCACAACAGAAATTAGTTTGTATAAGATTTATTTGCTGGATAAAAAACAGGATATAAATTCATAATAGAAAATTAATATCGTTAATATTCAATATGATGTGTAGGCCATCCTCCCACTTCGCAGGGGGAGGAGCCAGGCAAACCGCGCTGACAACTTATCTGAACCGGGGGCAGGGCAAAGCCCAACAGGCAAGCCATTCTGCTCATCAGACGGGTGGAAAAAATCGGAATAAATCAGAAGACTGGCTAATCTGACAGAGGTATCAGCAGAAGTCGGGATGTGAATCGCGGGGAAAATACGAATACGGAGGGGAAACCGTTCCCCTCGTCTGGCGTTAAACGGAGATCTTCCTGACGGTTTGCCCCGATACGGTTTCCTGCCCGTTCGGTCCGTAGAATTTCTGCGTCTGACTGGCGTTAAGGATCGCCAGCGCCTCGGTGTTATAGGCGATTTGTTTGCCCAGTAACATGCCGTTGTGACGATTTATCTGACTCAGCCTGGCGGTCATTTGCACAATATCTTGCCACATCGCGGCGATTTCCGGCTGACTCTGCCCTTGTGGATCTGAGTAGGGTGCGGTTTGTCTGAGGCGTTCGTCATGCTGACGACGCTGTTTATCAAGATAGTCTACCGTGGCTAACAATGAACTTTTCTGCTCGGTTATATGCTGCAAGGCTGCACCATTTACGCGGCCAGAGCACAGTATCGTTTGTTCGTGATTAATCACCTGATCCAGCGCTTGCAACGTTTCAACCAAGGTAGTCATGGTCTTGATAAAGTTCTTCATCGGGCCTTATTACCTTCCAACTTTTTGTCTTCACACTGAGGTCTTCAGCTTAAAGACCTTTGAGATAATCCTGCGTGTCCTGTAACAAAGCATCAGCGATTTTGCCGGTATCCATCGTCAGTTTACCGTCGCGGATAGCTTGTTTCAGTTCTTCGACACGTGCCGTGTTAATGTCCTGCGCACTTGACTGAGTCAGAGATGCCTGTGCTGAACTCAGGGTCACCGCCGTACCGCTGGTGGTGGTGCCAGAAACAGTGCCTTCTTTACGCGTGTTCTGTACTGAAGCTTCAGACGGTTCGCGTTGCTGGATCGAGGTTAAAGGTGAAACACCTTGAGTACGATCGATAGCCATAAATTTCTTCTCCAGTATGGGGATCAGGGTTTTGAACATCTCATGAAAACCCTTAAAAATGCCGTCGCGGACGACTCTGATACGTGTGTTATCGACATGTGGCGAAATAACTTTAGCTTTTATTGCAGCTTTTTGCAGAACAACGGCTGCACTTTAGGATTATATCGTCACTGTCACAGACCCATCTGAGCCTACTGTTCCGTTCACAATTGCACCTGACGGCATTCTGATCCGCACTGATTCATTCGCTGCAGCATTGTTCATCGCCTTACCGGCACTCGATACATTAAACCCACTGCCTGTTGCCTGAACCTGAACTTCCTGCCCCGCATGCACCATCCACGGACGGCGCAGCATGGATAAGGTTAACGGCTGGCCGATGCTGATGTTTCGCAGCGTGATGCCATTCACCGCCTGTTGACTGTCAAGAATGGTTTTCGGTGGCAGCAGATCCAGTCGCCCGGTTTTTTGTTGCATATCGGTCTGTGTCAGGTGAGCGCCCGCTGGCACGTTCTTCGCCGCCACCCAGTACGTTCCGCTGACCTGCACTTTGGTCTGTACGTAACTTTTCTTGCCGTTACAGTTCACCGCCACGGAGACATTGCCCCAGGTGCGACTGTTCGGTGAAAGCATAAATTGTGGTGATAAACATTGGGGCTGACGCGCCGCCGGGGTGTTCACGACCACGGTCACCTGCATTCCGCTTTCAGCATATTGCTGGCGGAAGAACTGCTGAATTTGCGAGGACAGCAGTGTATCGCTATTGGACGAGGCAGGCATGCTTTTGACTTGCACTGGCAAAGACTGCGCATAGCTCACAGCACCAGACGTCGCACCGGTCATGATGCAGCCCAGCGTAATGCCTGTACGACATATTTTCAGCATGTTCATTCGCGTTTTACCTTTGTGCCAACCTACTACTGGCCACAAGTCTACGCTCACTTTGCAATTCCTAAAGGGACAAATAGCGCCCGATTTCATGCTTATTCAGACGATAGCCAGTTGACACTCGCATTTATGCTGTCGACTCCAAAATCTCACTTTGCGGAGGGCGCATGCTCGACAAATTGAACGCCGCACTACAGTTCCAACAGGAAGCGCTCAACCTGCGCGCCCAGCGGCAAGAAATTCTTTCAGCCAATATCGCTAACGCCGACACCCCCGGGTATCAGGCGCGCGATATCGATTTTGCCAGTCAGTTGCAGAAGGTGATGGAGCAGGGACGTGCGAGCGGCAGCGGCATCTCCTTGTCTCTGACGTCTGACCGCCATATCCCGGCGTCCAACGTACAGCCTGCTGATATGGATCTGATGTACCGGATCCCTGACCAGCCATCGGCAGATGGCAACACGGTCGATATGGACCGTGAACGTACCAATTTTGCGGATAACAGCGTGCGCTATCAGACCGATTTGACCGTTCTCGGCGGGCAAATCAAAGGGATGATGTCGGTGCTGCAAGGATAATAGCCCATGTCAATGCTTGGTATTTTTGATATCGCCGGTTCTGCGCTGGCCGCGCAGTCTCAGCGCCTGAACGTCAGCGCCAGTAACATGGCCAACGCCGACAGCGTCACCGGCCCGGATGGTAAGCCGTATAAAGCGAAGCAGGTGGTTTTCCAGGTGGATGCAGCACCGGGTCAGGAAACCGGCGGCGTGAAAGTGGCGCAGGTCGTTGATGACCCGGCACCCATGCGCATGGTGTATGAGCCGGGCAATCCGATGGCGGATGCAAAAGGCTATGTGCAGATGCCAAACGTAGATGTGGTCAGCGAAATGGTGAACACCATCTCTGCTTCCCGCAGTTATCAGGCCAACGTCGAAGTGCTTAACACCACCAAGTCGTTGATGATGAAAACCCTCACTCTGGGGCAATAGCGGAGCGAATCATGGCAATTACCACGTCGATAAATGACACCACTGATAACACCACGATCGCCAGCACCAGTTCCGGTGGTTCGTCCACAACCGGAACCAGTTCTGCGGATGATTTATCCAGCAGTTTCCTGACGCTGCTGGTCGCCCAGCTGAAAAACCAGGATCCCACCAATCCGATGGATAACAGTCAGCTGACCAGTCAGCTGGCACAAATCAGCACCGTCAGCGGGATTGAAAAACTCAATACCACGCTGGGCAGCATTTCCGGACAAATCACCAGTGGTTCATCTGTTCAGGCAAGTTCATTGATCGGTCACGGCGTGATGGTGTCCGGCAGCGCAATTCTGGTCGGCAGCGACACTGACGGCACTGTCAGCACCACGCCATTCGGATTTGAACTGGAAACGGCCTCCGATACCACCACCGCTACAGTCAGCGACGCCACCGGTAAAGTGGTGAAAACCATCACGCTGGGCTCCCAGACTGCCGGTGTGCACAGCTATACCTGGGACGGTACACAGGACGATGGCACCAAAGCACCGGATGGCAGCTACACCTTTAGCATCAATGCCCTGAACAATGGTCAGCAAATGGTGGCAACACCGCTGAACTATGCGCTGGTCAATGGTGTAACGACAGATTCAGCCGGGAATACCGCGTTGGATCTGGGCGTACGCGGAACCGCGAAAGTCGATTCTGTACGCCAGATTTTGTAAGTGAGTCACTCAGACCGCTCCCTCCCCTTCGCCGGGGCAGGAGCTAAAAACACTACACACAGTACAATGGAGCTAACATGAGCTTTTCCCAAGCAGTCAGCGGCCTGAGCGCGGCATCGACTAACCTCGATGTGATTGGTAACAACATTGCCAACTCCGCGACCGTCGGTTTTAAAACAGCCACCGCCTCTTTTGCCGATATGTTTGCCGGTTCCCAAACCGGTATGGGCGTTAAAGTCGCCGCTGTCACTCAGAACTTCAATGACGGTACGACCACCAACACCTCCCGCGGTCTGGATGTGGCCCTGAGCGGCAACGGTTTCTTCCGTCTGACGGACACCAGTGGCGCGGTTTATTACTCCCGCAATGGTCAGTTCTCACTGGATGCCAACCGTAATCTGGTGAACATGCAGGGTCTGAGTGTCACCGGTTTTCCGGCCACCGGCACCCCCCCGACTATCGCCGCAGGCGCACAGCCGGTTGCCCTGAACATCCCGACCACCCTGATGAGCGCGAAAGCCACCACGGTGGGTACGATGGTGGCCAACCTGAACTCAACGGATACGGCGATCCCGGCCGCCAAAACGTTCAGCAGCAGCGATGACACCAGCTACAACTACGTGAACAGCATCACCACCTATGACTCACAGGGTAATGCTCACGATAATAACGTCTACTTCGTGAAAACCTCTGCGAACAACTGGGATGTTTACGCGCAAGACGGCAGCGTCACAGGTTCAACAGCTGGCAAAATTGGTGCAATGCAATTTGATACCAGTGGTGCGCTGGTGAGTACCACTAACGCCGCAGGCGTCGCCAATGCCGGTCTGGCACTGACGTTGCCAATGAACACCGCGACTAACGGGACGGTGACGCCACAAACCGTTTCCCTGGATTTCACCGGCAGTATCCAGCAGAGCACCGGCAGCGACAGCATCGGTTCCCAGACTCAGGATGGTTATGCAGCGGGTCAGATGACCGGTTACACCATCAATGACGACGGCACAATCTCCGGCACTTACTCCAACAACAAAACCCAGTTACTGGGCCAGATTGTGCTGAGTAACTTCTCTAATCCGGAAGGTTTGAAATCTGAAGGCGACAACGTGTGGACGGCTACCGCGTCTTCCGGCCAGGCTGTAACCGGTATCGCGGGTCAGGGCGGTTTAGCGTCAATGACCAGCGGCGCGCTGGAATCTTCCAACGTCGATCTGAGTGCGGAACTGGTCAACATGATTGTTGCTCAGCGTAACTACCAGTCGAATGCGCAGACCATCAAAACTCAGGACTCCATCCTGAACACGCTGGTTAACCTGCGTTAATACGCGTTTTATCACCTGAGAACAGGGCAGCATTATGGATCACGCTATCTACACCGCAGGCGGCGCGGCCAGCCAGACGCTGGTTCAGCAGTCGGTGACGTCGAGTAACCTGGCTAACGCCAATACACCGGGCTTCCGCTCGCAGCTTTTAGCGATGCGCGCAGTGCCGGTAGACGGTGAAAGCCTGCAAACCCGCACGCTGGTCACGGCATCCACGCCGGGCGCAGATATGACGCAGGGCAAGCTGAACTACACCGGCCGTCCGCTGGATGTGGCTTTACAGCAGGACGGTTTCCTTGCGGTGCAGATGCCTGATGGCTCTGAAGCCTATACCCGTAACGGTGACATGCAAGTGTCACCGACTAACCAGCTGACCGTTCAGGGTCATCCGGTGATGGGGGATAACGGCCCGATTGAAGTTCCGCCGAATTCTCAGCTCACGGTTTCTGCGGACGGGACCATTGCCGTGCTTGAAGCCGGTGCTGACCCCAACACCATGGGCCAGCTCGGTAAGCTCAAGCTGGTGAAAGCGGCCAACAATGAAGTCACCCGTGGCGATGATGGTATGTTCCGGCCAACGCCGGCGACCGTTCAGGCACGGGGTGCGGCTTTACAGCCTGACCCGACTATTCACGTTATGCCCGGAACGCTTGAGGGCAGTAACGCGGATCCGGTTTCAACCATGGTTGACATGATCGCCAACGCCCGTCGCTTTGAGATGCAGATGAAAGTCATCCACAGCGTCGATGAAAATGAACAGAGTGCCAACAATCTGCTGTCAATGAGCTGATGATGGCAGAGGAGTAATGACATGATCCCATCGCTGTATATTGCGAAAACCGGTCTGGATGCCCAGCAGACCAATATGGATGTAATCGCCAACAACCTGGCGAACGTCAGCACCAACGGTTTTAAACGCCAGCGTGCGGTATTTGAAGACCTGCTTTACCAGACAGTCCGTCAGCCTGGTGCGCAGTCTTCTGAGCAAACCAACCTGCCATCCGGTTTACAGATTGGTACCGGTGTGCGTCCTGTTTCTACTGAGCGTTTGTTCTCGCAGGGCAACCTGTCGCAGACCAGCAACAGCAAAGACATTGCCGTCAAAGGGGAAGGTTTCTTCCAGGTTCAGTTGCCGGACGGCACGACGGCCTATACCCGTGACGGGTCTTTCCAGGTTGATCAGAACGGTCAGCTGGTGACCTCCAGTGGTTATCAGGTTATTCCTGCGATCACCGTTCCGGCGAATGCGCTGAGCATGACGGTCGGGCGTGACGGTATCGTGAGTGTGACCACGCAAGGTCAGACGGCGGCACAGCAGGTGGGGCAACTGACGCTGAGCACCTTCATCAACAACAGCGGCCTGGAATCACTCGGTGAAAACCTGTACCAGGAAACCCAAAGCTCCGGCGCACCAACCGAAAGCACTCCGGGTCTGAACGGCGCAGGTCTGCTGTATCAGGGTTATGTGGAAACCTCTAACGTCAACGTGGCGGAAGAACTGGTCAACATGATCCAGACCCAGCGTGCTTACGAAATTAACAGTAAAGCCGTGTCCACCTCGGACGAAATGCTACAGAAACTTTCCCAGCTGTAATGTTTGGCGGTTGATTGAAAACAAGAGGGCAGGGGCGGAAACGCTTCTGTCCTGAACCGGTTCAGATCCCTACCAGGTCGATTTTTTAAAGGCGATAACTGTGGTGACCAAAAAAAACACGTCGGTAATGACTTCTTCTAAAGACCGACCAGGCAAGCTGGTGCTGCCGCTGTTAATCACGTTACTGGCGAATGGCTGCGCGTATATGCCGCATACCCCGCTGGTACCCGGAGCAACCACAGCGACCCCTGCGCCTGCGGCACCGCCGGTTCCTAACGGTTCGATTTTCCAGTCAGTTCAGCCGATGAACTACGGTTATCAGCCTCTGTTTGAAGACCGCCGTCCACGCAATGTCGGCGACACGCTGACCATTGTCTTGCAGGAAAATGTCAGTGCAAGCAAAAGCTCCTCAGCGAACGCCAGCCGCAACGGCGCGACCAGCTTTGGCGCAGCGACAGCGCCACGTTATCTGGAAGGTCTGTTCGGTAATGCCCGTGCCGACCTCGATATGACCGGTGCCAACACCTTTGCCGGTAAAGGCGGCGCAGCGGCCAATAACACCTTCAGCGGCACCCTGACCGTGACGGTTGGGGAAGTGCTGGCAAACGGCAACCTGAAAGTTGTCGGAGAGAAACAAATCGAAATTAATCAGGGAACTGAATTTATCCGGTTCTCCGGTGTGGTCAACCCGCGCACCATCAGCGGTTCGAACGCCGTTATCTCCACGCAGGTGGCAGATGCACGCATCGAGTACGTCGGGAATGGCTACATCAATGAAGCGCAGAACATGGGCTGGTTGCAGCGGTTCTTCTTAAACTTATCGCCGTTATAACGAGGCAATCATGCGAAAACTCCTTTCCGGTATTCTCTGTCTGGCGATGTCCGCCCTGGTGGTACTGCCCGCATCCGCCGACCGTATTCGTGATCTGACGACGGTACAGGGTGTGCGTGATAACGCCCTGATCGGCTACGGGCTGGTGGTGGGCCTTGACGGTACCGGTGACCAGACCACACAAACACCTTTTACCACCCAGACGCTGACTAACATGTTGTCCCAGCTCGGTATCACGGTACCGGCAGGCACCAACATGCAGTTGAAAAACGTGGCGGCGGTGATGGTCACCGCCAAAATGCCGCCGTTTTCGCGTGCCGGTCAGGCCATCGATGTGGTGGTTTCATCCATGGGTAATGCCAAAAGTATTCGCGGCGGCACCTTGCTGATGACCCCGATGAAAGGGGTGGATAATCAGGTTTACGCACTGGCGCAGGGTAACGTGCTGGTCGGCGGTGCAGGCGCTTCCTCCGGTGGCAGCAGCGTGACAGTTAACCAGGTTTCAGGTGGGCGTATTACCGGCGGGGCAACCATTGAACGCGAATTGCCGAGTACGTTCGGCACCGAAGGCGTGATCAGCCTGCAACTTAACGACGAAGATTTCAACCTGGCGCAGCAGGTCAGTGACGCCATCAACCGTCAGGGAATGGGGGTGGCGTCAGCGCTGGATTCCCGCAATATTCAGGTGGTGGTGCCGCGTGGCAACACCTCTCAGGTGCGCATTCTGGCGCAGATCCAAAATATCGAAGTGAACGTCGGGCCGATGGATGCGAAAGTCATCATCAACTCCCGTACCGGTTCGGTGGTCATGAACCGCGATGTGACCCTGGATAACTGTGCGGTTGCACAGGGCAATCTGTCTGTGGTGGTCGATCGCCAGAACGATGTCAGCCAGCCGAATACGCCATTTGGCGGCGGTCAGACGGTAGTGACGCCGAACACCAATATTTCCGTACGCCAGTCCGGCGGGTCGATTCAGCAGGTGCGTTCCAGTGCCAGCCTGAACAACGTTGTCCGTACCCTGAACGCGTTAGGCGCGACGCCTATCGATCTGATGTCCATTCTGCAGGCGATGAAAACAGCCGGATGCCTGCGTGCTGATTTGGAAATTATCTGATGAGCGATCTGATGTCGATGTCAGGGGCGGCGTATGACACGCAATCCCTTAACAAACTGAAGCGGGATGTGGCGCAGGATCCTCAGGCGCACATCAAAGAAGTGGCGAAGCAGTTTGAAGGGGTGTTCGTGCAGATGATGCTGAAAAGCATGCGTCAGGCACTGCCGCAAGGGGGGATTCTGGATAACGAATCCACCAAACTTTATACATCGATGTACGATCAGCAAATTGCTCAGGACATGTCCGACAAAGGGCTGGGCATGGCCGACATGATGGTCGAACAACTGACCGGTGGCAGCAAGCAACCGTCAGAACTGGCGGGAACGGTGCCGATGGCGCTGGACGGCGAAGTGCTGAAAACCATGCCGTTGCAGGCGATGGAACAGTATCTGCGCAAAGTCATTCCGACTGCGCCGGACCGCACCACCGGCGGCGCACCGTTGCCAGCCGACAGCGGACAGTTCGTTTCCAGCCTCACCATTCCGGCACAGGTCGCCAGTAAAGACAGCGGGATTTCGCATCAGCTGATCATGGCGCAGGCCGCGCTGGAATCTGGCTGGGGGCAGCGCGAGATCCCGACTGCCGACGGCAAACGCAGCTTCAACCTGTTCGGTATCAAAGCGGGCAGCAGCTGGGACGGTCCGACCACCCAAATCACCACCACGGAATATACCAGCGGCGTGGCGAAAAAAGTGCAGGCCAGTTTCCGCGTGTACGGCTCCTATGTGGAAGCCATCAGCGACTACATCAAATTGCTCACCAACAACCCGCGTTATGCGCAGGTTGCCTCGGCCAGTACTCCTGAACAAGCCGCGCATGCCTTGCAACGAGCAGGTTACGCGACCGACCCGAATTATGCCGACAAACTGGTGAGTGTGATCCAGAAAATCAAAGGCGCGGGCGAGCAGGCGGTGAAAGCCTATAGCCATGATTTAAAAGATATCTTCTAGACCCGCAAATCCTCGTTTTTTTTCTCAAGTTTTAGCGGTGCAGGCCGATAACACGATCAGAATGGGAAAAGGGGAAACCCCCGGCTCAGCTTCCTTAATTACACGGTGGTAAAAAGTCACCGGCAGCCAAAAGGTCACTCATGTCCAGTAGCTTAATTAATACCGCAATGAGCGGACTGAACGCAGCGCAGGCGGCGCTCAGTACCACCGGGAACAACATCGCTAACGTGAGTGTGGCCGGTTATAACCGCCAGACCGCCATTATTACGCAAAGTAATGGCATCTCTACTCCTGCCGGTTATATCGGCAACGGTGTGACGGTGACCGGTGTGAATCGTGAGTACAACTCTTTCGTGGTGAAGCAGCTTCTGGGTGCCAGCGCAACCGGCAGCGCGCTGTCAACGCAGCTTGATCAGGCCAGCTCTATCGATGACCTGCTCGGCGACAGTTCCACAGGTATCGATGCCACCATGTCGACCTTTTTTAAAGGCCTGCAAACGCTGACCAGCAATGCCAGCGACAGTGCGGCTCGTCAGGCAGTGCTGGGTGAGGCACAGGGTTTAACCGCGCAGTTCAACAGTTCAGCCAAATACCTGAACGACATGAATACCGCCGTTAACCAGCAAGTCACGCAGAATGTTGACCAGATCAACACCTATGCGTCGCAGATTGCCAAACTGAACAGTCAGATCACCGCGACGCGTGGCAGCACCGGACAGGAACCTAACGCCTTGCTCGATCAGCGTGACCAACTGGTCAGTCAGCTGAACAACGTCACCGGTGTGGTCGTGACCCAGCAGGACGGCGATACTTACAATATTTCATTCGCCAACGGCACGCCGCTGGTGAGCGGCGGCAACGCCAAAACGGTGGTTGCGATGCCGTCCAGTGCCGATCCTTCCAAACTGACGGTCGGCATGACCCAACCGGACGGTTCGGTTTCTGAAATTCAGGAAAGCCGTCTGACCACCGGTTCGCTCGGCGGCACGCTGGCTTTCCGTAAAGACAACCTGGAACCGGCCATTAACCAGCTCGGGCAACTGGCGCTGGCGCTGTCTGACAGCTTCAATACCACCAACAAAGCCGGTTTTGACCTCAACGGTGACGCGGGGACGGACTTCTTCTCCTTCACCGGCGCGACCACGGTCAGCAACACCAAAAATACCGGCAGCGCCCAACTGAGCGTGGCATATACCGACACGGCCGCGGTGAAAGCCAGCGATTACACCATGGCTTACAACGGCACCAGCTGGGATGTAACCCGCGTTTCCGACGGGGCAAAAATCACCCCGACGGCGGGCACCGACAGCAACGGTGATCCGACGATGAATTTCGATGGCTTGTCGGTTTCCGTCACCGGCACGCCGAATACCAATGACAGCATCACCATCAAAACGGTCAGCAATGTTGCGGGCAGCATGAATCTGGCTATCAGTGATTCTTCATTGATCGCCGCAGCGGGTGCGGCAGACAGCGGCGTGAGTGACAACACCAACGCGCAGAAACTGCTGAATCTGCAAACCGCGAAACTGGTGGAAGGTAAATCCACCCTGTCGGGCGCATACGCCAGCATGGTAAGTAACGTGGGTAACCAGGTTTCCACGCTGACCACCACCAGCACCTCACAGGCGAATATCGTCACGCAGCTCACCGCTCAACAGCAGTCTATCTCCGGGGTTAACCTCGATGAAGAATACGGCGATCTGCAACGTTACCAGCAATATTATCTGGCGAACGCGCAGGTCGTGCAGACGGCTTCGACGATATTCGACGCGATCATCAACATTCGCTGATCCCAGAACTGATAAGGAACTGATGCCATGCGTCTTAGTACCAATATGATTTACAACCAAAACATGAATGCGGTACTGGATGGTCAGAACCGCTTCCAGGCGACCGGTTTACAGTTGTCGACCGGCAGCAAAGTGAGCAAGCCTTCGGATGACCCGCTGGCGGCGTCGCAGGCGGTGCTGGTACGGCAGGCGCAATCGGAGAACAGCCAGTTTTCCGTGGCCCGTACCTTTGCTAACCAGAGTATGAGTCAGGAAGAGTCGATTTTAAGCAGCGTGACCTCGACCATTCAGGATGCACAGACGTTGATCGTTCAGGCCGGTGACGGTTCTTTAAGCGATGACGACCGTTCTTCTCTGGCGACTAAACTGGACAGCCTGAAATCGCAACTGGTGAACCTGGCGAACAGCACCGACGGTAACGGCCGCTTCATCTTCGCCGGTTACAAAAGTGATACTCCGCCTTATACGCAGGACGCCACAACGGGTGCGGTAACCTATTCCGGGGGCACGACGTCTATTACTCAGCAGGTTGATACCAGTCGTACCATGACCATCAACCATACCGGTAACCAGATTTTTAATGCCTTAACCGGTGATGCGAAAGCCGAACCGGACGGTTCTCCGAGCGAATCAGATTTATTCAAAACCATCGACGGTGCGCTGACTGCGCTGAGAACGCCATCGGCGGATAACACCACGGATACGCAATACACCGATGCCATCGATAAAGCCAACCGTGGCCTGAGTAACTCACTCAACAACGTGCTTTCCGTGCGTTCAGAGTTGGGTACGCAGATGTCCGAACTGGATAATCTCGATACACTGGGCGACAACCGTGATGTATCGAACTCGACCAAACTCAGTAATCTGGTCGATACCGAATGGACCTCAGCAATTTCGACCTACACCTTGCAGCAGGTTGCGCTTCAGGCATCCTATAAGACCTACAGCGCCATGCAGGGTATGTCACTGTTCCAGATGAATTCGTAATACTCTCCGGCGCGTAAGTTTACGCGCCAGGCTCCATCTCTTCGTTATCGCTGCCTGTCTGCTTTTACGGCAGACCGGCAGATTCTTTTCTGACTGTACTTAAACCGGGTACTTTCAGCTTTGTATGTCACTTTTTCTAAGGTTTAAGTGACATACACTTTTTCCTCGTCCTGCTTCAAATTGTCTCTGCGTTGGCTGCCTTCGTTCACCCCAGTCACTTACTTATTGTAAGCTCCCGGGGATTCGCTCAGTTGCCGCCTTGATACAATCCGAACCCGTTAGAGGAATCTGTGCCCGTTATGGGTTAATGACCGAAGAGGGCGAGAAGGACGGGGAACAGGAACGGGGCGAGCAGGGAGGTGATGATGCCGCAAATCACAAGCGCCAGTGAACTGAATGCGCCTTCCTGATAATCCATTTCTGCACAGCGGGCGGTACCCAGTGCGTGTGATGCGGTACCCATCGCCAGCCCGCGTGAGGCTTTGGTGGTGATCTTCAGAACATTCAAAATCGTATGACCAAAGACCGCGCCGAGGATGCCGACGAAAATCACGCACACGGCGCTGATGGCCGGAATACCATTGATCGACTGCGCGGTGGCCATGGCAATCGGCGTGGTGACGGATTTCGGTAATACCGATGCGGCAATTTGCGGCGTTGCTCCCATCCATAATGCAATCGCGGTGCCGCTCACCATCGCCACCACGCTGCCGATAAAACAGATACTGATGATGGATTTCCAGCGGGCGCGGATCTGATGCAGTTGCTCGTACAAGGGAAACGCCAGCGCCACGACGGCGGGTTGCAGCAGATCATTGAGGATCTTGCTGCCCGCGAAATAGCGCGCGTAAGGGATATGGGTGACCAGCAACAGCGGAATGATCACCACCATCGACATCAGCAGCGGGTTGAGCAGCGGCATTTTGAGTTTAATAGCGAGCTTACGGGTGGCGAAAAACACCACCAGCGTCAGCGGCAGCGACCACAATATATCAATCATTTTTATCCTCCGCTTTATCCGTCACCGCACCGCGTTCGCCATGGATATAGTGGGAACAGTAGGCGACAACCAGCAATACAATCAGGGTACTGACCAGACACGACACCACCAGCGGCCCGAACTGCGTGCGCAGTTGCTCGTAATAATTCATGACCCCGACGCCGATAGGGACGAACAGTAACGCCATATAGCGAATCAGAACATTACAGCCCGGTTTGACCCATTTGAACGGCAGAATTTGGGTTGAAAGCAAACCAAACAGGATCAGCATGCCGATGATGCTGCCGGGAATGGTGAGCGGTAAAAGAGATGAAATCGCATTCCCGGCGAATAAACAGAGATAAATCAGAATAAACGCCCGAACATATTGGAATACCAGAGAGATTGCGGTGCTCATGGTGTATCACCCAGTTGAATAATGTATTCATCATACAATTAAGATGTGATCTGCGCCACAAAACGGAGTATGAAATTTAGGAATGAAGTGTATTCCAAAATGGCGTTTGGTAAACGGGGAAAATACGGATTGTGGGTTGCGGGCGATTCAGAAAGCTTGCTGAATGAGAGGTTCCAGTCTGTCGCGGTGATACCTGAAACATAGCCAGCGAGCGGAGCGCTGGTTGAAAAAGCGAAGGGAGATCCGGGAGGGAGAAAGCACTTCTCCCTCCCGGGCGGTTTCGGCGCAGCGCGTCAAATGAGCACTGCGGGTAAGAAACCGAAATATTCCCGGTCTTAAGAAATACTAAATTTGCCAGTCTTAAAGCACCTTCTCCAGGAAAGCCTGGGTTCTGGCATGAACCGGCCGTTCCAGCACCTGTGCGGCAGCGCCGCTTTCAACCACGCGACCATCCACCATAAACACCACCTGATCCGCTACCTGGCGCGCGAAGCCGATTTCATGGGTGACGACCACCAGCGTGACGCCCGACTGCGCCAGCTTTTTAATCACATCCAGCACTTCGCCAACCAGTTCGGGATCGAGGGCTGACGTCGGTTCATCAAACAGCATGACTTTAGGATTCAGCGCCAGCGCACGGGCGATGGCGATGCGCTGCTGCTGTCCGCCGGACAAATGACGTGGCCATGCGTGCGCTTTTTCGCGCAGACCGACCGTGTCGAGCAGTTCACAGGCACGGGCGATGGCGTTTTTGCGGCTCAGCAGACCGTGAACCACCGGCGCTTCGATGATGTTATCCAGCACCGTCATGTGCGGGAATAAATTGAAATTCTGAAAAACGTAACCGACATGTGTGCGTTGTTTGAGGATGGCGCGCTCTTTCAGTTCATACAGCGTATCGCCTTTGCGGCGGTAGCCGATGTAATCGCCGTCAATCTGAATAAAACCTTCGTCGACGCGCTCAAGATGGTTAATCGTGCGCAGCAGGGTCGATTTCCCCGAGCCGGACGGGCCGAGGATCACGGTCACGGTGCCCGGTTCGATGCGCAGACTCACGTTATCCAGCGCTTTGTGCGCGCCGTAGTATTTGCTCAAATTATTGATTTCGATGCGCCCGACGGTAGCAGCCTGAGGTTTGCGTGGAAACAGCTGCTCAACAGGCGCTTCCTGCGGGCGGTTAACGAATAAATCAAAGGCTTCTGACATAGTGCTTTCCCTTTATTAAGAACGGGCGACGCGCCACTGACGCAGGCGCTGCAAGGGTGTCGGCGCGACCTGACGCACGGTGCCGCGGGAGAAATAGCGTTCGACGTAATACTGCAAAACCGACAGCACGGTGGTGATCAGCAGATACCAGATGGTGGCGACCATCAGCAGCGGGATCACCTGCTGTGTGCGGTTGTAAATCACCTGCACGGTGTAAAACAGTTCCGGCATCGACAGGACGTAAACAATCGATGTGCCTTTCGCCAGGCTGATCACTTCGTTAAAACCGGTCGGCAGAATTGAACGTAACGCCTGCGGCAAAATGATGCGGAAGGTCCGGCGGTAGGCCGGTAATCCCAGCGCGGCCGCAGCTTCATGCTGGCCGTGTTCTACCCCTAAAATCCCGCCGCGAATGATCTCGGCGGTATAGGCCGACTGCACCAGCGACAGACCGAGCACGGCAACGGAAAACTGATCCAGCAAATCCACCGTCGGGGTACTGAAAAAGGAAATCGTGGTGAACGGAATGCCGAGCGAAAGGTTGTCGTAGAGATAGGAAAAGTTGTAGAGAATGATCAGCACCAGCAACAACGGCAGGGAACGGAACAGCCAGATATACCCCCAGGCCAGTGCGTTCAGTAGATAGGATTTCGACAGGCGGGCGAGGGCCAGTGCCGTGCCGAAAATCACCCCAAAAAGGGTGCCCAGCAGCGTGAGCAACAGGGTTTTGCCAAGCCCGGACAGGATCACCGGATCAAAAAACCACTGACGAAATACGCCCCATTCCCAGCGGGAATTCGTGGCAATCGACTGGATGATGCCCAGCAGAATAAACGCCGAAAAAACCGCACCGGCAAGACGCCACGGATAGCGCGCGGGCACCACTTTCAGCGGCGGATGATTCACAGATGAAGGGGCATTTTCGCTCATCATTTTCTCTTTCTGTTACGTTGCAGATGACGTGACCGGCACGTCCGCCTTCAGCGTTTTGGTAAACGGCAGGCGCCCGTCATACGGTGGCCGGGAATAGACCTCCGGATCGAGGCGGGTGTCGAATTGCGGCTGATAACCGTGGGATAAATACAATCCGACCGCTTCGGGCTGGCGGAATCCGGTGGTGAGAAATACCCGCCGGTAACCGTACGCGGCTGCGCGACGTTCCAGTTCATGCAGGATTTTTTGTGCCAGTCCCTGACGGCGCAGCGCGCGGTGAGTCCAGATGCGTTTGAGTTCGGCAGTCTGCTCGTCGTAGCGTTTGTACGCGCCCATTGCAATGGGCGCGCCGTTTCTCAGCAGAACAATGAAGGTGCCATCGGGCGCGGAAAACACGCTGTCATCTTCCGGCGGCTGGCTCGAGAAGAAATCGCCGTAACGGTCGCGGTATTCACCGAATAATCCTTCGATGACCGGCGCAATCAGCGGGTCTTCCGGCACGGTCTGAATGAAAATATCTTCGCTCATCGTTTCTGCTCCTGATCAGTCGCCCAGCCCCGGCGGGTTAATTTCAGAGTGATCGATTTTCTCGACGCTTTCGCCCCAGCGGTCCAGCACTTTGATATACGCTCCGCTGGCAATGGCGCTGTTCAGCGACGCCTGCACGGCATCCACCAGGCCATTCCCTTTTTTCAGCGTCACCGCGATATTGGCGGTTTTCGGCCAGCCGCCCGGCACCGTGCCGACCAGTTTGGTTTTGCCGGTCAGCAACGCTTTATACGCGCCGGTGACGTTCGGGCCGAACGTGGCATCGGCGCGACCGGACTGGATAGCCAGCGTCGCGGCAGCGTCATCGGTGACATATTGCGGTTTCAGCGCCGGTAATCCTTTGGCCTGATTCTCTTTGTCCCACGCCAGCAACACGGCTTCCTGATTGGTGCCGGAGCCGACAATAATGCGTTTACCGGCGATATCGGGTGCGGATTTTATCGAGGTGATTTTGCTGTCACTTTTCACATAGAAACCGAGGGTATCTTCGCGGTAGGTGGCGAAATCAAATTTAGTTTTGCGGTCTTTGGTGACGGTAATGTTGTAGATGGCCGCGTCGTATTTCCCCGACGTCACGCCCAGCGGCCAGTCTTCCCACGAAGCCGGCACCACTTTGAGTTTCAGGCCTAAACCGTCGGCGACCAGACGGGCGATATCCGCCTCGCTGCCGATCACGGTTTTATTGTCACGGGCGTACAGCCCGAAGGGTGGGGCGCTGCCGAGCACAGCCAGCGCCACGGTCAGCGTACCCGGTTCGACAAACTTAAAGTTGGCCGGGATTTTTGCCACGGCTTCCGGGCTTTTCGGTGTATTCACCGGCGTTTCATTGGCAATCAGATCAATACCTGGCGCGGCGTATGCCGCTGATGAAAAACTTAATATTGCCGCGATGGCGGTGGCTGTGATGGTTACGCTATGTTTCATCATTATTATTTTTACCCTGCATTCTTATTTTAAGTGGTGATGACCGTGAGGTGACGCTTTCACTATTCCCGAGAGTTACAGGGATGTAAAACAACAAAATTAAATAATCAAAGAGATAAAGTGGAAATACATTGCGCCGAAAATTTTGCACGAAAAATGCCCGGAATATCCGGGCGTGAGGAAATAAAGTCAGGTATGAAAAGGTTATTTTCCGGTTAATTCACTCAGCGCTTTTTCTGCCAGTTGCTGGAAATAATTCGCCGCCGGGTAAATAGCCGACTCATCAGGATTAAATTGCGGATGATGCAAGCCGAAATCGCTGGCAGAGCCGATGCTGACAAACGCACCCGGCACATGATGCAGATAAAATGCAAAATCCTCTCCACCCATTTGTGCCTGCGCCACTTGCGCGTTATAGCCAAATTCCGCAGCGGCCTGTAAGGCAAAGTCTGCCCAGCGCGGTGTATTCACCACCGCTGGCGGCCCGCCAAACCAGTGCAGTTCGGCCTTCGCCCCCAGCGCATCTGCCACCCCGGTAATCACCTTGCGGATCCGCTGAGGGATTTGCTCGCGGATCCCGTTGCTGTAGGTGCGCACCGTGCCTTCCAGTTCCACGGTTTGGGGTAATACGTTCCAGGTGTTGCCGCCTTCAATACGGGTGACGCTGACTACCGCCGCCTCCTGAGCGCTGACGTTGCGGCTGACTACCGTTTGCAGCGCGGTCACAATGTGGCTGGCGGTGACAATGCTGTCGGTACCTTCTTCCGGATGTGCGGCGTGCGCGCCTTTGCCGGTCACGGTTATCTGGAAGCGGTCCACATTGGCATAAAATGCGCCGCCTTTTGTCTCAAAGGTGCCGACCGGCAGTTCTGGCGCATTATGCAGGCCGAAAATCGCATCAACGTTTTCCAGTGCACCGGCTTTAATCAGTTGCGACGCACCGCCAAACCGTTCTTCAGCAGGCTGGAAAAACAACCGTACGCGGCCCGGTAGCTGGTCTTCCCTTGCTTTAAGCAGATGGGCCGCGCCGAGAATAACAGAGGTATGAAAATCGTGGCCGCAGGCGTGCATCACGCCGGGTTGTTGCGAACTGAACGGCACACCGGAGGCTTCTTCAATCGGCAGGGCATCGATGTCACCGCGCAGGGCAACAACCGGGCCGTGTTCCGGGCCAATTTCAGCCACCACACCGGTTTTCAGCCCGAGCGATAAAATGCGGATCCCGGCAGCATTCAGCCATTGGGTAATCTTTTGCGTGGTCACAAATTCCTGATTGGATAATTCAGGATGCTGATGTAATTCACGGCGATAAGCGATGAGTTGTTCTTCCAGTCCTGTCTCATGTCGGGGGGCAATGCTATTCGTTTCTTCGGCAAGTGAAATGCTCATGGCGAAATAACCTTATTGTCTGAAAATGATTGTTACCCAAATGTAGCGCTTCATTTCATGCTAGTCAGACAGAAGCCAATCACTAAATACTCAGTCGCTATAATTTATAGTCGTTTTGCACAGTGGCCTGCATAGCAAAATACTGACTATAGAAACGTGTTTTTATTATTTAGCTTTGAACTTATTTCGTGGAACTCTTTTTATCACAACGGATAAAAAGGGATGCGCAGGTGAATTACCGACTGAGTTTATTAGATCAAAGCCCGATCAATGACGGGCAGACCGCTGCGCAGGCGCTAGACGCCACGCTGACTTTTGCGCTGGCAGCAGAAAAACTGGGCTATCACCGTTTATGGGTGTCAGAACATCACGATACTGAAAAGCTGGCCGGTAGCTCGCCGGAAGTGTTGATCGCCTGGCTGCTGGCGCGCACTTCCCGGCTGCGGATCGGCTCCGGCGGTGTGATGCTGCAACATTACAGCCCGTTTAAAGTGGCAGAGAATTTCCATCTGTTGTCATCACTGGCGCCGGATCGCGTGGATATCGGCATCGGCAAAGCGCCCGGTGGTTTACCCCTGTCAACCAAAGCGCTGCGTGCCCACGCACCGGCCGAATCATCGCCTGGTTTCCCGGCGCAGTTACAGCAACTGACACATTATCTCACGCATCTGGATGACCATCTGGCGGGCACAGAAGCCCGTGCGTTGCCGCGTCCGCCGGTGGCACCGCAGCGATTTTTACTCGGTGCCAGCAAAGAAAGCGCGCGTCTGGCCGCGTCACTGGGCTGGAACTTTGTCTTCGCCGGTTTTATCAATGCTTCAGCGCAAGTGATGACCGAATCGGTGCTGGCCTTCCACGAATATTCCGCCGGACAAGGGCAGGCGCTGGTCAGTCTGGCGGCCCTGGCGGCACAAACCCGCGAGCAGGCCGCTGAACTGGTGACCGGCCAGCATAATTTTCGCGTCACGCTGGGCGACCGGCACGTTACGGTGGGTTCCCGAGAACAGGCTGAAGCCTTTGTGCGGCAGTCAGGTGCGACGCAATACCAGATCGAACAGCAGCAAATCAGCGTGCTGCACGGCACGCCGGGCGATATCCACGAGCAACTGCGCGATATTCAGCGCCGCCTGTGCGTGAACGAATTTGTTATTCACACTCCACTGACTGAAGCCGGTGTGCGGCTGAAGTCCATCGAATTGCTGGCTGGCCAGCTTTAAGGAGATTTCATGAGCCATTCAAAAAGTATCAAGCTGGGTCTGATGTTGCACGGTGCCGGCGGCCACATGAATTCGTGGCGTCACGAAAAAGCGCCTGCGGATGCCAGTGTCAATTTCCCCTATTTCCGTGATTTAGCCTTGCGCGCCGAAGCGGCTGGTTTTGATTTCCTGTTTGTGGCCGACGGATTACACATCAACGAAAAATCACTGCCGCATTTCCTCAACCGTTTCGAACCTGTCGCGTTGCTGTCTGCGCTGGCTTCGGCCACCCACAGCATCGGGCTGGCAGGCACTATTTCAACTTCGTACAGCGATCCCTTTACCGTCGCACGTCAGCTGGCGTCAATAGATAACATCAGTCAGGGACGGGCGGGCTGGAACGTGGTGACTTCGCCGCTGGCCGGTTCGGCGAAAAACTTCGGCAAAGACCATCCTGAACATGCGCTGCGCTATCAGATTGCCGAAGAATACATCAGCGTGGTGCAGGGACTGTGGGATTCGTGGGAAGACGGCGCGTTTGTGCGTGACCGCGAAAGTGGTGTGTTCTTCGACGCGGCGAAGCTGCATAAACTGAATCATCAGGGACAGTTTTTCTCGGTCGAAGGGCCGCTGAATATCCAGCGTTCACCGCAAGGGCAGCCGGTGATTTTCCAGGCTGGCGCGTCGGATGCCGGTATCGCGCTGGCAGGTAAATCTGCCGATGCCGTTTTCACTAACGCCCGGACGCTGGAAGAAGCGCAGGAATATTCGGCAAAATTACAGGCACAGGTCAGCAAAAATGGCCGCCATCCGGTGGGGATTTTCCCTGGCATCAGCCCGATTGTCGGCAAAACCGAAGAGGAAGCCGAGGCCAAATATCAGTATCTTCTGTCGCTGTTGTCACTTGACGATGCGCTGGCCTATCTCGGGCGATTCTTCGATCACCATGATTTCAGCCAGTATCCGCCGGACGGCCCGTTCCCTGAACTGGGCGATTTAGGCCAAAACACTTTCCGCTCCACCACCGACAGCATCAAGAAGCTGGCGCGGGAGGAAAACCTGACGCTGCGTGAAGTGGCGTATCAGACCACGCTGCCGCGCGGCGAATTCTTCGGCACGCCTGAGCAGGTCGCCGACCAGTTGATCCGCTGGGTGGAAGAGGGCGGTGCCAGCGGATTCATCATCAGCGGACCGGTACTGACCGAAGCGCTGGACGACATTACCCGGCTGGTGTTACCGGTGCTGGAAGCCCGTGGCTACTGGCATCCCTCGCAGGCAACGACGTTGCGTGAGCGCCTGAATATTCCGTTCAAAACCAACCGTTATAGCGTGCAGGAAACCCGCCGCGAGACAGTGAACGAAAAATAGTTACAACATACTCATGCTGTATCACAGGCCCGCTCCGGTAACTCCGGGCGGGCTTTTTGCTTTGCAGGTTTTTTAGGTCCGGGACTTTTTACCCTGTAAAAACACTCACGGACTTGCCCGCCTAAAAAATTGGGCGTAGGCTTTCTGCAATTAAAAAACGATCGGTCTAAATGATGAGTGCTGAGCTTTCTACTGAACCTGACGTGCCAGTCAAACCGCGCCGCGGGCGTCCGCCGAGAACGGCACGCGAGTTTGATGATACGCGTGAAGCGCTGATCCGTTCGGGGCTTGAAGTGATCACCGAAACGGGCTACCTGTCGGCAGGCATCGACGCGGTGATTAAAAACATCGCGGTGCCGAAAGGATCGTTTTATCACTATTTCAAAAGTAAGCAGGATTTCGGCATGGCCGTTCTGACGGCTTACGGATCATTTTTCGCCCACAAACTCGACAAGTTTCTGCTCAGGGCTGAGGTGTCACCGCTGCAACGCATCGGTGCGTTTGTGACCCATGCCGGTGAGGGAATGGCAAAGTTTGAGTTCAGACGCGGCTGTCTGGTCGGCAATTTATTGCAGGAATCCCCGCTGTTGCCGGAAGATTTTTCGCAGAAACTCAAATCGATTTTGGGCGAATGGGAAGGCCGTGTTGCCAACTGTCTGGAAGAAGCCCGTCAGGCCGGAGATATCGCATCAGTCATGCCGCCTGCGCAACTGGCGCAGATTTTCTGGTCTGGCTGGGAAGGCGCGGTGATGCGCGCAAAACTGTACCGCTCGGCCGAACCGCTGGATCAGTTCTGGGCGTATTTCCGTCATACGCTGCAGTCACCTGTTCATTCATAAACTCGTCGGCCATAAATTCAAAAAATAGCACCTGCAATCATTACGTGAGTCATCGCATACCTCATGACAAAAACTTTAATCTCCTGAAATCATAAAGGGAAAAAAATGAAAGCATTGGTTCTGGAACAACAAGACAAGGCCACGCTGGCCGAAGTGAAAGAGATTGCGCTGCCGGACATGGCGGCAGGCGACGTACTGGTTGATATCAGCTGGTCAGGGCTGAATTACAAAGATGCCCTGGCCATTACCGGGAAAGGCAAAATCATTCGTCAGTTTCCGATGGTGCCGGGCATTGATTTTGCCGGCCATGTCAGCCGCAGTAACGACCCGCGTTTCTCCGTCGGGCAATCCGTCATTCTCACCGGCTGGGGCGTCGGCGAAACGCACTGGGGCGGTCTGGCGGAGCAGGCATGCGTCAAAGGTGACTGGCTGGTCGCGCTGCCGGAAGGTCTGGCTGCGCGCAATGCCATGATTATCGGCACCGCCGGTTTCACTGCCATGCTGTGCGTCATGGCGCTGGAAGAGGCGGGCGTGACACCCGAAAGCGGCACCGTGGTCGTGACGGGTGCCAGCGGCGGCGTGGGTAGTACGGCGGTGGCCTTG
Organism: Rahnella aceris; assembly: GCF_011684115.1. NCBI lineage: Bacteria > Pseudomonadati > Pseudomonadota > Gammaproteobacteria > Enterobacterales > Yersiniaceae > Rahnella > Rahnella aceris. Next base: position 982,401 of record NZ_JAADJV010000001.1, read on the forward strand.
TTGCATACACTCGGTTATACCGTGGCTGCGGTGACGGGCCGTGAATCTACGCATGACTATCTGCGTAAACTGGGTGCCAGCGAAATTCTCTCCCGCGATGATTTTGCAGAGACCCGTCCGCTGGAAAAACAAGTCTGGGCCGGTGCGGTCGATACCGTCGGTGACAAAGTGCTGGCTAAACTGCTGGCGCAAACCAACTACGGCGGTTGCGTGGCGGCCTGCGGTCTGGCCGGGGGCTTCAACCTGCCGACGACCGTGATGCCGTTTATTCTGCGCAACGTCCGTTTGCAGGGGGTGGATTCGGTTTCGGTTCCCGCTGAACGCCGTGCTGCCGTCTGGGAGCGTTTACTGAATACGCTGCCGGATGATTTTTATCAGCAGGCCGCGACGGAAATTACCCTGGAACAAGCTCCGGCTGTCGCAGCCGATTTCCTGAACAATAAAATTCAGGGACGGACGCTGGTAAAAATCGGCGGCTGACCCTTTTTGCCCGGTATTTCCGTGATACCGGGTGCTTTCCCTTCAATTTTCTCCCCGCTATAAAGAATTCCTCCTGAGCGGCCGATATAAAGAATGTCCCTCTGAGAAAAAAGAGAATGGAATTCCTTATTTTCCGAATGACGTACAGCGCAAACATAGTCAAAAACGAATAACAACAGGCATGGGGAAAGTATGGATAATTTTCAGAAAGAAATTGATGAGAGAACCAATCTCACTTCATCAAACCGGTTTGAGCTTTTGCTGTTCCGTCTGGGGACCTCTCCGGATGATGAGCAATCTGAACTTTTTGGTATCAACGTTTTTAAATTGCGCGAAATCGTGCCGATGCCAACGCTGACCAAAGCCGCCGGAATGGTCTCGCCGATGATGGGCATGGCGAACATCCGTGGCGAAATTATTCCGGTCATCGACCTGCCTGCCGTGGTGGGATGCGTACCAAAAACCGGCCTGAACATTTTGCTGGTCACCGAATATGCGCGCAGCACCCAGGCGTTTGCAGTGGAATCCGTAGACGACATTGTGCGTCTTGAATGGAGTCAGGTGCTGGCCGCCGAAGCCGGTGTGAAGAGCCGCAACATCACCAGTATTGCGCGTCTGGACAGCGATAAATCCAGTAACCGTCTGGCGCTGGTGCTCGACGTCGAACAAATTCTCCATGACATTATTCCCAACAGCAATATCAACATGGATAAGAAGAAAACCAGCGCGTTTAAACTCAAGCCGGGTACGGTGGCGATTGTCGCCGAAGACTCTAAAGTTGCCCGTCAGATGCTGGAAAAAGGCCTGAACATGATGGAGATTCCGGCGCAGATGCATGTCACCGGTCTGGAAGCCTGGAATAAAATCCGCAAAATGGCCGAAGAATGCAAAGCCCAGGGGCTGCCCATTTCCGATAAAATCTCCTTTGTCTTAACTGATCTGGAAATGCCGGAAATGGATGGCTTTACGCTGACGCTCAATATCAAGCGTGATGAATTCCTGAAAAATATTCCGGTGATCATTCACTCTTCATTATCCGGCAGCGCCAACGAAGATCACGTGCGTAAAGTGGGCGCCGACGGTTACGTGGCGAAGTTTGAAATCAACGAACTGGAAGCGGCTATTCATAAAGCGCTGGATGCGAAGAAAATCGCCCATGTGTAATTTCATCAAACACTGATGTATAAAAAGCCCGTTCTCTTGTGCGGGCTTTTTATTATCAGCGGCATACCGAACAACGTGCAGAAAAATTATTGCCTGCAATTCCTGCTGCGCAGCATTTCCCCGGTCAGTCTGTTTCTTCGCCAGGTTTTCCCCTATTAAGATCCACCCCGTATCTACAATTTCGATAGTGATATCGAAATTATCCATTAGAGCGACGATAAGAATTGTTCTAATAATAACAGCGTTAACAACGTATTTAAGGCTGACCCTCATAACGAAAAAATTTATTTGTATGAAACTGAAAAAATAATATCAGCATGTCGTTATGAATACGTTGCGACTATGGCGTAGCAGAATTCATGGTTCTATAAGCAGGACGAGACGTCGGATCAGGTAATGCGTGACGGAGAGCCGACGAAACAGAAGCATAAAGAATATGGAGTATTAAATGTTTATCCGGCCACTTAAATTAACTCAGCACGTCGATGTGCAGGGTTCTGAAAATGCAACGACATTGGTACTTCTTCATTCTTTGGGGACGGATTTGCACCTTTGGGATTTGCAAATGCCGCGTCTGAGTGAACGTTATCGTGTTATTCGCCTGGACATCCGTGGGCATGGATTAAGCGCAGTCGATTCCCTGCAGTTTTCAATGTCAGATTTGGCCGACGATGTGGTGGCGGCGCTGGATCATCTTCACATTAACGAGTTCTATGTTGCCGGGGTCTCAATCGGCGGAACAATAGCGCAATGGATTGGGTTCAAGATCCCCAAACGAGTTCAGGGAATGATCATTGTTGATACTGCACTGGTGAATGCCGCTCCGCCTTCGCTCTGGCGCGCCCGGGCTGAAGATGTATTTCACCACGGTGTTGAGCATCTCGAAATGGGGATTCTGAGCAAATGGGTCACACCGAAATTTATCGACTCGCCCTACGCGGAGGGTATGAAACAGATGTTGCGCCGCACTTCGGTTGAAGCCTTCGCGGGTTGCTCTTATGCCATCGCCGACACCGATCTGACCGATATGAATATTCCGGGGGTAAGGGCTGTGGTGGTCAGAGGAAGTGAGGATCAACTTACGCCTCCGGACTACGCGCAACGTCTGGCCGACAAGCGCAATGCCCAATTGCATACCCTACCCGGCGCCGCCCATTTACCGAATTATGAGCAACCCGAAGCGCTCACTGATGAAATCATCTCGTTCATTGATAACAAGAATACGCATTAACAATCAGCGCAGGCAGTCAGCGCCTGTAAGGACGTACGGGCGCTGTTAATGAGCAAATCTGGCATGGCAGACGATGAAAAGTCTGATGCGCGAACGGAGTAAATTCTATGAATCGTCGGTTATTTATTGGTGGAAGTCTGGGCTTGTGCGCGGGTGTTGCAATGCTTCCGGCTGCCTTCAAAGGGGTAATGGCTCAGAGAGATATTATCGAGATGCAACTGGAGAGTGGAACCGTGAGCATCCGCTTATTTCCCGATTTGGCCCCCGGGCATGTTGAACGCATAAAATCGCTGGTACAGGCCAAATTTTATGATGGCATGCCGTTTAACCGGGTCATAGAAGGCTTTATGGCACAAACGGGTGACCCGATAAAAGATACAGGGCTGGATTACACGAAATTACCGGCGCTGGCCGCAGAGTTTAACCGATTGCCTTTTGAACGCGGTACCGTCGGCATGGCCAGATCACGGCATCCGCACAGCGCCCGTCATCAGTTTTTCATCACCTCCGCGAGGGCGGGTTTTTTAGACCAGAATTACACTGCTTTTGGGAAAGTAACGAGTGGCATCGAGTTAATTGACCAACTCCGCCGGGGGGCTTCGGACATTGGCACGGTGGTCAATCCCGATGTCATAAAAAGCATGCGATTAGTGTCTGTCAGAGCCGTATAAAATAACCTGGCGGCGTAAATATCCATTCGAAGGAGTCGAAGATGCCCAGTATTACTCTCTATACCGCTGCAAGCCACCGGTTAGATGCAGAGGCCTTTGCGGAATTTTCAACGGCTTTAGCCCGTCTCGCCATAGAGATCCTGAAAGCGAAAGAAAATAATATTCACATCAGCTACCTCACCGCAGAGATAGGTTTTGGCACACCGGTCTATTTCGAAGCAAGACTACGCCAGGAAGTTTTCCGAACCCTGTCGGTGTTGGATGAATTCATGCATCAGGTTGATTTATTAATTAAGGAGAAGACAGGAGTCATAGCGAGAATTCGCTGTTTCTCTTTTGAAGCGGGTAATATTTATGCAAAGAACTAAGGAACGGATTATGAATGTTAATTTTCCAACAAGAGATCTCGGCGATATATCGGTTACTGCGGTAAGTGATGGATATCTGCATGTCGACTTCGGAATGCTTTCAAATGTGGATGAGGACGAGTGCAAGGAAATTCAGCGCAGTGCACAAGTCAGTGAACTCAATGCGGTGCATATTAATACTTTTTTAGTCCGCCAGAAGGGTAAAAATATTCTTATCGATAGCGGGGCAGGAGGCGTTAAGGGCTGGGGCGGCAAACTGGTTGCTAATCTGGATCTGCTGGGGATACAACCTGGCAATATTGACGCGGTATTACTCACACATGCCCATCCTGATCATATTGGCGGATTGTTAAACTCAGAAGGTGAGGCTGTATTTGCTAATGCCGAATTGATCATAAACAGCGATGAATTTAATTATCTGCAAGATGATGAAAATTTCGCTGCCGTCAGTGACCGCGTAAAAGGCAATTTCCTGCTGGCGCGAAGTATATTCAAAAAGTATCAGAAAAATCTTCGTCTCATCGATAAAGGCGAGGTATTTCCTGGTGTTTTTGCGATCCCGCTGAAAGGTCACACGCCGGGTCATACAGGTTACCGGATTGAGGGTAACAGAGATAGCCTGTTGATTTGGGGTGATATTGTTCATTTTCCTCATATTCAACTGCTAAAACCGGATGTTGCCATTGCCTTTGACTATGATCCTCAAATGGCGGCAGAGACACGTTCCCGCATACTTGAAAGCGTGAGCTCGGACAGCGTTCTTGTCGGTGGTATGCATTTTGGCGAACAAGGATTTGGTTATATTGAAAAACGTAAATCCGGATACGTGACCGTCGATATCCACTAGTTAAAACTTTCATCAGAACGTTCTGCTCTGAAAATACTTTATTTCCTGACCGGCAACGCAACGGTTAATTATTGGTAACCGGTCAGGCTCTGCTTAAGTTGCTTTGCCGCTATTTATTTTTGCTGTGTAACATTGTCGCTATGCTACTGAATAAATCTTCCGGTATAAAATACTATCCTCAGGGGGAACACCATGAATCCTGCAATAAACAGAGAAATAAGTATTGATGCTATTCATGCTGACGCCATTGAAATGGCGGGGAGTCAGCCAATAACAACCGGGAAATTACCCCCGCAGATCAAACTTCCATCGCTTACCGGAAGCAGATTCTGGGCGGCTTTATTAGTTTTTTTATTTCATTCATCGCTACCCAGCGATCTCGCTCCCTTTTCAGATCCAACCATACAGCACATTTTCACCGTTATTGTGGGTAAAGCGGGCTGGCTCGGCGTTTCATATTTCTTCATACTCAGTGGATTCATTATGGTGTGGTCTGCGAGAGATAATGACACCGTGGGAGATTTTTACCTGCGACGTTTTGCAAAGATTTACCCTACGCATTGTCTGACCTGGGCTATAGCATTCATTATTGGTGCCATGAGTATCTATCAATATAAACTTTGGTCATCAAACCTTCTGTTATTGAATACCTGGGTTGATGATGTTCACTATTTTTTCGTCGGTAACAGACCCAGTTGGTCTCTTTGTATAGAAGCGATGTTTTATCTTTCTTTCCCCTTTCTTTTCAGAGTAATGAAGACAATACCTGAAAAATTCGATTTAGCCGGATTAATAATAGTAACGGCGGCATCCTTATTGGTTCAAACATATATTTACATCTGGGTTGAGCCGGACAAGATGATGGGGGCGTTTCCGATCTCGCAGCAACACTTTTGGGTTTCGTATATTTTTCCCCCATCACGCATATTTGAATTCCTTGCCGGTATGTTTGCAGCCCGGCTGCTGATGAACGGACGAATGCTCGTGCTGACGAAAACGGCGTCGTTTACCCTGCTTGCAGCAACTTACATCGGTTCCATGTATATCCCTTACCAGTTCAGTATGAGCGTGGTTTTCATCATCCCGGTGTGTTTATTAATCGTTTCGATTGCGGGTGATGATTTAAAATACCGAAACACTCTGTTAAACAGTAAAACATCGGTGTGGTTAGGAGAAATATCCTATTCCTTCTATATGGTTCATTTCTTAGTGCTCTTTTATTTTTTGAATCTTACGGCAGGAAGAAAGTTTAGCTTACCGGAGGGAATTGCGCTTATCGCCGTCGCGTTGGTTTTATCCGTCTCATTTGCCTCTTTTTTATATAAGTACTTTGAAGTGCCCGTGATGAAATTAATACTGGAGAAGTGCAGAGCGAAAGCCTTAGTGGCTCTGCGTAAACCTTCATAACAGATAGCGGAGTATTGATCATCTTGTCGTCAGAATACGACGAACGGGGGAGAGCAGGCTTATGGGATGGGAGGGCATACGGCAGATGTATGCTCTCCCATTTGTATTTGAGATGAGGGAATTTCACTAACATGGGGAGTGTACGTGTGGGCTACGAATGCCTTAATAACCGATATTGTGCAGCCGGGGATCCTGAAAAAGTGAGGTCATTATGCCTCTGAATTTAGTGCTATCCAGATAAGGTGAATCTGTACGATAAACAAGCTCTATTTTGAAGTCATTGAACTGGCCACTGAGTTCATGAATTTTTATCTTATTTTGTACCTCGCCGCTGATAGAACAACGTAAAACTAACGACACGCCTTTGCCGGCAGCGATGCTGGAGAACAGTACGGGATAGGAACCACATTCTACCACCCGCTTAGGCGTGATATGCCCTTCATTAAAAAGAACATTATAATTGCGGGTAGTGGTTGCACATTTTTTGCTGCTGAGTAAAAAAACTTCGCCATCCAGACTGGAGATGTCTTTAATGGTGGGGTAATTTTTCTCTGTAATAATAACCAGTTCGCTGGAGAGTAATATGGAGCGCGCATGTTGCGTGTTTGAAAAACCTGCACCGATTATTACCGCATCAAATTCGTTTTGGTCGAAGGCATTAAGCAAGCTTATGGTGTTCCCAATCGAAATATCGATATTCCAGCCCAAATCATGACCTAAATCGATCAGTGAACTGACAATATAGGGGGGTAGACATTCGATTATGCCAATACGTATATTCAGCTGGCTATTTTTGGAGTGGGAAATGTTGTTTTTACAATCATCCGCAAGATTCAATATTTTAAGTGCGTAGTCATAAAGTATCTGGCCTTGCGCAGTCAGTGAGCACCCATCGGTTTTTCGATCTAACAGGGTGACATCCAGATTATCCTCCAGGCTCCTGATTCGGTGGGAAATACTCGATTGCACGCGATTCAGACGCTCGGCTGCCTGGGTTATGTTCCCTGTCTCCACGACTGTCACGAACGCAAGAAGTTCACTTAGCTTCATTTGAGACCTCATGCTAAAAATTAGTTCACCGTCACAACAATTATTTATATTCTGTATTAGTGAGTTTGTCACTATGTTTTAAAATCTCCGCTCCGGGCTACCACTGCGGGCACTGCGTGGCCACATCAGGGTGCGTGTCATTATTATTACCTTTCCGGCAGACATTAATTCTGAATTACGAATTTCAACAACAGACTGTGCTTATTTTCACGCTCTGTAACTCATGCTCATTTCCCTGAACTTTCCGTCCTCCTCAACAGGCATTTTGTCAGGGCATCAATACTTTCGATGAATGCCTCGATTTTATTCGCTGGTCTTTTATTGCCATGCCCATTACGATTTTATGAGTGATGGAGAGTATTCTCATATAAATCAACGCGTTGTCTATTTCTATTATCTGGATATATATATTACCGGATCTCAATTACGTGTATTTCGACAATTCATTTTTGTTTATGGGGTGAAATATGGCGCATGCAGAGTTTGATGAGGTAATGGTTGAGCTGGTTGACTACGCCTATGAGCGGACAACCTTTGATAATGAGACTTTACGCCTGGCGCGTTATTGTCTGCTGGATTCGATAGGTTGCGCAATTGCCGCCTCTGCCGATCACGACTGTCTGAAACTAATGGGCAGCGCTCAGTTCAGCAAGAGCCAGGCGGGTGTCCCGGTTGTCGGTACCGGACTCAGACTGGGACCGATCGAGGCGGCCTTTCATATCGGTTCGATGATCCGCTGGCTGGAGTTCAATGACACCTGGCTTGCGCAGGAGTGGGGGCACCCGTCCGATAATCTGGGGGCCATCCTGGCTGCCGCAACCTGGCATAGCCTGACTGACGGTAATCAGCCGCCCGCTGATATGACAGCCGTCCTGAATACGATGATTCGTGCTTATGAGATCCACGGCGTGCTGTGTCTGTCGAACTGTTTTAATGCGCTGGGGATTGACCATGTGGTGTTGGTGAAAGTGGCTTCTGCCATCGCCTCGGCTCAACTCCTCGGCTTGTCAAAAGACCAGGCACTGAGTGCACTGTCCAACGCTATTATCGACGGTCACTCTCTCCGAACCTACCGGCATGCGCCAAATGCCGGTACCCGTAAGTCATGGGCCGCCGGAGACGCCACGGCGCGTGGCCTGCAACTGGCGCTGTTCGCGCAAACCGGTGAAATGGGTTATCCCACCGCGCTGACGGTCAGCCGGTGGGGATTCAATGATGCTGTTTTGCGGGGCAAACCCTTCAATCTGTCGCGCAACCTGTCAGATTTTGTCATTAAGAACATCTTGTTCAAGGTTCCCAATCCCGCTGAGTACCACGCCCAGACTGCTGTAGAAGCGGCCATTAACCTTCGGGAACGGATACTGGCAACCGGGTTTACGCCTGAGAGCATCGAGTATGTGCGGGTAGAAACAACCCGACCGGCGATTCAGATTATTGATAAATCAGGGCCGCTGAATAACTCCGCCGATCGCGATCACTGTCTCCAGTACATGGTTGCCGTGGGGCTGCAAACCGGAAATCTGACGATTAAAGATTTCCACGAACCGCTCGCCAGCGATCCTCAACTGGATGCACTGCGATTGAAAATCACCTGCACTGAACGCCCTTCCTTTACAGAGAGCTACTACGACCCTGATAAGCGCGCCATTCCCAATGCGCTCTATCTGAAGTGTCATGGCATGACTGAAGAGATCTCTGAAACCATTGAATATCCGCTCGGCCATGTTCGTCGCCGTGAAGAGTGTTTCGGGGCGCTGCTGACGAAATTCCATCTGAATCTTTCAGACAGCCCGCTGCGTGACCGCGCCCATATTCTGGCCGAAACCCTGATTTCGGAATCGAAGCTTGATGCCATGTCCGTCACTGATCTGCTGAAAATGTTCTCCTGGGACTAGGCCGCATTTAACACACTTACCTATATTCATTTAGCGCGAGGTGATGAAGTGAAAAAAGCCATATTAGTGGGTTGCGGAGCGGAGATCGGCGCGAATTTGCTGATTCAGAATGATCCGGCGAAGGATGGTTTTGTTATTCAAACCGTCGTCACGAATCCTCCTTCTTTAGATAAACATTATCCTGAACTGCGTCCGATAGATGGCATCGTAGCCCGTCTGGCGATGGCGCATCCCGGCATCCAGTCTCACACCGACATTATCGATCATGACACCCTGCGGATCGACGGTCGTGAGGTTCACTTTTTCTTTGGCGATCTTGCCAAAGATCTTCCTCCGCAGACAGGTCGCTTCGACATTGGCTTTATCGCAACCAGCAAGCTGGATATGGACAAAAACAGCCCTGTCGCCCGCAACATGCAAGAACTCGCCGACGTGGTGCTGGGCGTTGCAGAGGCCAACGAACTGCCGAGTATCTATGGCTGTCTGGAAGATCTGACCCGCGATGATATCGACACGATACAACGCCAGGTGGTCGGTTCGGGCATGTATTGCCTCGGCTCCTGCCAGACCAATGGCATGCATGCCTCACTGCGCGTACTCACCGAGGCGCTCAGGGCTATCCAATGCAACGCCTCGCATATTGTGTCGGTTGAAACCGATATCGTGCATCCGGATACGCCTAACGGTGTACTCGGCACCCGATCATTCGAGGGACGCCTGCAGGATGCGCGCGACAATCTCCGTCCGAGCTTCTCACAAATTGCCATGAGTCAGGACAAGGTGATGCCCTGGGCACCGTTAGTGAATACCGTCTCATTACGCGCGCCTGTGCATGCACCCGGCTATCAGATTAACCGTTTCATCGTTAAGGATGGCGGTGCGTTAACCCCCGGTCTCATTGAGGCGGCGATTGAGCGGGTGAGCGGGACGCATCCTCATGTTGTGAAAGCATCGCGGTCACCGTTAGGAAGCCGTGCATATGCCTTCGAGCGCCGGTGTTCAACCATTCTTTCCGATCAGAATCACTTGCTCATTCTCCGGCCAGCCTATCTGGCCAGTCAGAATTTGAGTGAGGTCATCATCCAGTCGTTTGTTAACAACACCGTCGGCTATAGCGCTGTGGTACGTGCTGTAGCGCGTAGCCTCGCGCTTGGCCTGCCAGTGGCAACTTTCCAGGGGATTGAAAAATGACAAGCTCACATACTGTAGATTTTTTGAGTTCAGGCTTCGTTGTGAAGACGGCCATGTCCGAAATGTTCAATGGCAAACTGAAAGCCGAAGTCGATCAGATCCGGGCATTGCACGATATTTATCCGGAACTGATGGTGCCGGTCTTGCACGACGGGCTGGCAGCCGGGCGGCAATTTTATATTCTCGAGAAGATGGATTCCCTTCCGCTGTCCAGGATCGTCTTTGACGAACAACGGTCGCTGGCTGAGCGCAGGATGATCGTCAGAAACGCACTGGAAAATGTACAGAAAGCGATCAGCCTGGAATCAGAAACCTCGTCGGCAATAACCCACGAGATGCCCGCCAGATTACAGGAAGAGTGGGAAGGCACGCGCTTCGCTCATGAGCTGTTTGATAAACCTATTCTGCTTAACGGGGTGCGTTTCAGTACCACGGCCCGGGAAGTCTATGAAAGAGCGCTGGAGCTGGCCCGGACTGAAGAGTTCAGATCGGTAGAAAAAGCCCATTTCAATTTTCACTTCGGCAATGTGCTCTATAACGAGGAGCATGCTCAGACACGTTTCATTGACCCTGACTTTTCCGTCCGCGGGCTGGATCCGCTTTTCGGCTTCTCGCGGTTTGCTTTTTCGTTCTGGCATGAGCTTGCGGCAGAGGTAAAGGATGCAGTCAAAATGGTCCCGATGGCGGATGCACTGATGTTCGTGCTGGCGAAGCCGGACTACGGCAGCATTCTTAGCGAGATCCCTGAGTTAGGCGGTATTTCCGGCCTGCTGCCGCTGATGGGGGAAAGTATGCGCAACCGGTTCTATGTCCTCACCACCTACTGTTTCCTGAGGAGTATCCGCATCAACGGCAGTAAACAGCCCTGGAAAGCGCCGCGCTCTCCCGTTGTTGCCAGCCCGGAAGAAGTGCTGATGCTGGGCCTGCTGGCCTACCTCGAAGGACCGGTTGCTGAGGCTGAAAGCCTCTGTGCGTAATTTCAATTCAATATAGGATGATAAGGATATGTCGCTGGTAAGCAGTAGTCCCTTAGAACAAGGATTTGAGGCGCCAAGGCGCTATCTGGCGGCTGCCGCCATTTTGATTGGCGTGGTTATGGCGGCGCTGGACAGTTCCATCGTCAATATTTCCTTGCCCTCTATTGCGGAGGCTTTACGGGTAGATTCAGCCTCTGTCATCTGGGTGACCAACGCCTATCAGGTTGCCAGCGCTGCAACGATGTTGATCTGTGCATCGCTGGGTTCGAGGATAGGGGAGCGGCGCTTCTACACCGCTGGCATGGTGCTGTTTACGCTGGCATCGCTGGGCTGTAGCCTCTCCCCGACCTTCGGCATGCTGGTTGCCATGCGTATACTTCAGGGGGTGAGCTATGCGGTCATGATCAGCGTCGGGCTGGGTCTGTACAGGGTTATCTTTCCGCCGCATACGTTGGGCACCATTTTAGGGCTGAACGCGCTGGCTTTTGCGGTGGGGACGGCCATCGGCCCGGCGTTAGGCGGCCTGATCATCTCTTATCTGGACTGGCCATGGTTGTTCTATATCAATCTCCCGCTGGGTGCACTTGCCATTGTCTTCTCCCTGATCTCCCTGGGCGTCGATACTGAGAAGGAAAAAGGCTTCGACTGGGGAGGTGCGGTGACCTCAGCCGTCGCTTTAGGGCTGATGGTCATCGCTGTGGATCAGATCGGGCGCTGGGATAGCCGCATACTCATGCTTTGCGGCGTCGCCTCGGTGCTGCTGCTGGCCATCTTTGTCAGCGTGCAGACGCGCTCAAAAAGCCCGTTGTTGCCGCTCGATATATTCCGTTCAAGGCGGTATACCTTTGCGGTGATCTCTTCTGTCTCAATGTTTGTGGCACAGGGGATGGCGCTGGTGGGGTTACCCTTTGTACTGCAGCATGCCTATCACTATTCGGTGCTGGAATCGGCGTTCATCTTTACACCGTGGCCGGTTGCCGTTGCAATCTGCGCTCCGGTGGCGGGCAGGCTGTCCAATCGTTTAAATCCTACCCAGATATCGACAGCCGGCGTGGTGATTTTCTCTCTGGGTTTAGGATCTCTGGCTCTGTTGCCGCAAGCGGCGACGGTGAATGATTTTCTCTGGCGCGTGGCGGTTTGCGGGATTGGCTATGGACTGTTCCTGCCGCCGAATAATAAAGAGATGTTCTCGAATGTGGCACCGAACCGAACGGTCACGGCCTCGGGGGTATTGTCAACCGCCAGGACAGCAGGGCAATCCATTGGTGCGGCGCTGGTCGCGATGGTTATTGCACTGTTGAACGGACTGACGGGGCAGGCGGGGGCACAGTTCGCCGTCTATGTCTTCGGGCTGGCCTGTCTTATCTCTGCGCTATCTTCTGTCTCAAGTATGCTGCGCCTGCACCGGTAACAGAGGTTATGCGTTATGCCCGCCGCAGGATAAATGCCATCCTGCGGCGGCTTTTCTGACGAATGGGTTATTCAGGCATTCACCGGTCAGATGACAAAAAATCCGCATATCCTGCTTTAGTGTCCGCGCTCTTTGACGCGTTAATGGCGATGCTGGCAGTCATGCCCGCCACTAATTCGACCCCGTTGGGCAGATGATCAATATGGATGCGTACCGGAATACGCTGAGCGAGTCGCACCCAGCTAAACGTGGACTCTACATCCGGCAGGCCCTGGCTACCGGGTGCGTCATTGCTATCATCTATCCCGCGACCAATGCTTTCTACGTGGCCTGTCAGCGCAGGTGCATATCCCATCAGCACGATTTTTGCCGTGCTACCGACATGAATACGCTGCATTTTCGTTTCCTCAAAATAACCCACTACCCAGAAACTGCTGGCATCAATAATGGCAACTTTTGTCTCCCCCGCGTTGGCATAATCGCCGGGACGCAGTCTCAGATGCGTGACATAGCCGTCTGCCGGAGAATGAATTATCGCGCGGGAAAGATTGAGTTTTGCCAGTTCCAGCGCGGCCAGCGCCCCCTGATATTCCGCCGCCGCAACGCCCGCCGCACTGCTGGTATTTTGTATATCTTCTTTAGAGATTACTCCGCTAATCTGACTGCGACGTCTGGCAGCATCCTGACGCATTTGCATTTCATTTCGCTTCGCGTCAACCTCAGCCTGAGCGCTGAGCACCGCCAGTTTCAACCATTGCGGATCGATTGAATAAAGAATATCTCCGCGATTAACCCATTGGTTATCCATCACGGCAACGCGGTTTACCGGCCCGGAAACATCTGGCGTGATTTGCACCACATCTGCCCGTACCCGACCGTCACGCGTCCAGGGCGTCTGTGCATAATGTTTCCACAGCATGAAGGCAATAATGGCTGCCACCATGACGGCGCTTAGTGTAAATATATAGCGGCCTAACAGCGAAAAAAATGGTTTCATACTGATAATCCTGACGCGTCCAGCCCCTGCATTAACAAGGCAAAGATAATAATAAAAGTCGTGAAATCAATGAGCGGCCGGCAGGGTAAACGCCGATAGAATCTGCTAAAAGATAAAAAGGGCGTGATTAAAATCGTGCCGGAAAATGCCATCAAAGCCATGACTAATAAGCCAGGCAAAAAGACGCCACCGATATTAATGTCAGTAATCATGTGACTGTTCCTTATCCCTCTCTTTTAATGCACAGTTTTTTAACGCACAGTGCAGATCAATAATATGCTCAATAAGAGCGTGCGGTTGTTGATGTGAAACCGGCGGGTTAATGGCGAGTATCAGGCTAATACGTTTCTGTAATTCACCGGGCTGCGCACCGCGGGCCAGCAGGTTGAGAAGTGTATTTACCTGTAATGCGGTTTCTCCCTCCAGCTTATTCAGTGAGCGTTTTAAATAAGTCACTGCAAGTCCAATATTTAAATAATGCAGCAGGCTATTAAGCACCGAGTCCGCCGTCTGGTTACTGCGCGGGAGCCGGGGCAGGATCAGGGCAGTTCGATCTATCATCAGATTCACCCAGGCCACATCATTCATGGATGAGAGACCCTTTGCGCGATATCTGATGTCACGGCGACATCGGTGCAGCAGACGACGGATAGCAGAATCCGCCTGTACGGTCTGTAATAAACCCATACTGACCACGGCATAGCCGGTTGCGGCAAATAACGCGACCGCCGTGTTGATGGCAGTGGCAAAGTCACCACTGTAGCGCGCGCCTAATTCAGACAAGATGGGCAGTGTCAGCGTGATGCCCATGGCCATGAACGTGGTGGGCGGTCTGGCCTGCAGAGATCCGGCCAGCAAATAAGCAGGCGCAAGTACCGCAACCAGCACACTAAATTCGGTTACCTGGGGGAGAAGGATGAAGCTATAAATCAGGCTGATAATCACGCCATAGACGGAGCCTGCAATATATTTAACGATATGAGGAACCGGCGTGTCGAAACTGCCAAATAATGTGCAGCAGACGCCGAGAATCGATACCGCTGTGGCGCCATCGGGCCACGCGGAGTAAATCCACAGCAGACAGCCACTGAATATGATGGCAAACGCCCCCAGCGCAGCACGCGCAGCCGTAAAATGATCCCGGTGGTAAACGTAACCTTTTGCCTCTTCGGCTCCATCAATCATATGCTCAGGTTTGGCCAAAAGGAGGGCATGAGAAAGCTGTTCGCATTGCTGCAAAAGCATGATTGTCTCTTCCAGCCGTTTGACAAAATTAACGCGCAGCGCTTCTTTAAAATTTAATTCGTCAGCGGATGACCGGTGTCGCAACGCCACACAACGTCGCCGCAGCCTTTCAGCACCGGCCTTACGCGCGGTTGAATCCTCACAGGCGAGCCAGTCTGTGACCTCACTGACCAGCGTCGCAATGCTGTCCGGTAAGAGGTTTAATTCGTGCAGATAATCATGTAACTGGTTACTCACAACCAAAAGCCGCGACAATCTGTCATGTATTAACTGACGTGCTTTACGTGATGATTTTGATATCGCGAAGTCATAGGGCAGATGATGACCAAACCCGTCAAGGGACTGTAACGTCAGCGCAAGCTGAAGCTGCTTTTCTTTCTCGCCGGCTTCTCTTTTTAACGTGTCAATCACCATCTGGCGGGCATCACGCTGTGTTACCGCGAGCTTGCTGTTGAAAAGACCCGTAATGCGTTTGGGTATGACATAGCGGTGGATAAAGCTGGCACACAGGATCCCGATCATGATCTCCTGTACCCGGGTGATGGCGATGTCAAAAATTGCGCCGGGTTCGAACACCGCAGGAAAACCAATAAGACTTGCCGTGTAGCCCGCCAGAACAAAAGCATAGGCGCGGGGGGTACGGTCAAGCTGCGAAAAATAAAGGCAAAGTGTTATCCAGCCGGTCAGTACCAGACTGCAAATTATCGGTGTGTTGACAAAATTGGGCACAATCACCACCGTCATCGCCGCGCCTGTGATCGTGCCCGTCAGGCGATAAACGCTTCGGCTCAGTGAGGCACCGACGGACGTCTGCGAAACGATATAGACAGTAATAATTGACCAGGAAGGCCTGTCCAGACCGACAGACAAAGCGATGTAATAGGCCAGCATGGCAGCGGTAAACGTCTTGGCTGAATATAACAACGCATTCGCATCGTTAAGAAGCAAGGAGGAGGGGAATGCCCTGCGTAAAGAGTTGAACATGAGAATAATGGCCCCTGGCAAGCGGTGATGGCAAAAGAGTCATTTGCGCATACCGGCAATTATTGCCAGATTACTCAGGGGTGGAAATACTCTATACTGCCAAAAAATACCTGAATCCGGCCAATATGACGCTTTCCCGCGACGTTATTTCACTTTTTGATCCCGACTCCACCGGCTGTGCGGCTGTGGCGCGCCACATTGATTTCACCGAGTACGAAGCGGAAGTTCCCGTTCACACCCATCGAAAGGGACAGTTCATTCTTGCCCTGTATGGTGCGGTAACCTGTCGGGCTGAGAATGACATATGGATTGTGCCGCCTCACTGCGGCGTATGGATCCCCGGAGGAACTCCCCATAGTGCGAGAGCCACCTGGAATGCGCATCTCAGCTATTTATTTGTTGAGCCGGGAGCCGCCGCACTACCAGAACAATGCTGCACATTTGCTGTTTCTCCCCTTATTCGCGAACTGATTAGTCGTCTGGTCGGGGAAGATGCGCATTACCCGCCGGACAGCCATGCGGCACGGCTGGCACGGGTCACGCTTGATGAACTGGTGAATATGCCGCAGCAGAATTTTAATTTGCCGGTCTCAGAAAATCCCAAAATACGAGAGATGGCCGATGCGCTGGTCAGCCATCCGCAAGACCGCAGTACATTGCGTGAGTGGGCAAAACGCCTGGCATTAAGTGAACGTTCCCTTGCACGATTTATGGTGCGCGAAACAGGGCTTTCATTCGGACGCTGGCGTCAGCAACTGCATTTGATTATTGCGCTACGGGGGCTTGCCAGCGGTCAGTCCGTACAAAATGTGGCGAATGAATTAGGCTATGAGTCAGTCAATGCTTTCATCACCATGTTTAAGAAGTCTGTCGGCTGCACGCCTGCGCTCTATTTTAGTGAAAGAAAATAAGCCTGATACGGCCCGCGGACGATGACCTTCAATGCGCCGTGGCGAGGCATCTGCTGCCAGAACCCGCAAAAATCCCCTGTTGTTAATCAAATAAACTGAATCAGTATGTTAAACAAATGATATTTATTCTCATCCTGAGTCGCGTAAAGTAAACCCATCACTAAGCCCTGTTCCGCATGACAGAGACAGGGCACCGGTTTACAGATTATGAGGATGAAGACGCTATGAAAAAGATTGGATTTTTATCATTCGGGCACTGGACGCCATCCCCCCAGTCGGGCACGCGCTCGGCGGCTGATGCCTTATTGCAATCTATCGATCTGGCTGTCGCAGCCGAAGAACTGGGGGCCGATGGTGCTTATTTCCGGGTGCATCATTTTGCGCGCCAGCTTGCGTCGCCTTTCCCGTTGCTGGCAGCCATCGGCGCGAAAACCCGCAAGATTGAGATCGGTACCGGCGTTATCGATATGCGCTATGAAAATCCGTTGTATATGGCGGAAAGCGCCAGCGCTGCGGATCTGATTTCCGGGGGGCGTTTACAGCTCGGTATCAGCCGTGGTTCGCCTGAGCAGGTCATCGACGGCTGGCGCTATTTTGGTTATCAGCCGGAAGAAGGCGAAACGGAAGCCGATATGGCGCGCCGTCATACAGAGAAACTGCTTGATGTCCTGCGCGGCGAAGGTTTTGCGAAACCTAATCCGCAACCGATGTTTGCGAATCCGCCGGGTTTGTTACGCCCTGAACCCTATTCTGCCGGGCTGCGTGAACGTATCTGGTGGGGCGCGGGCTCGAATGCTACCGCCGTCTGGGCGGCGAAACTGTGCATGAACCTGCAAAGCTCCACGCTGAAAGATGATGAAACCGGCGAGGCGTTCCATATTCAGCAGGCGCAGCAAATTCGCGCTTACCGTCAGGCCTGGGCTGAGGCGGGGCATGAGCGTACACCGCGTGTGTCCGTCAGCCGCAGTATTTTCGCCCTGATGGATGACCGCGACCGCGCGTATTTTGGCGGCAGCGGCGATGATGGCGACAAAGTCGGCTTCCTCGATGAGAAAACCCGGGCGATTTTCGGCCGCAGCTATGCGGCGACACCGGACAGATTGATCAAATTGCTGAAGCAGGATGAAGCGATCGCCGAAGCCGACACCTTATTGCTGACTGTCCCGAATCAGCTCGGCGTCGATTACAACGTGCATGTGATTGAGTCAATCCTCAAATATGTCGCCCCTGAAATGGGCTGGCGTGAATAATCGCTGAAGAAAGTTTCAGAAACCCAAAGCCCGCATGAGGAAACTCAGGCGGGCTTTTTGCATTTTGAGACGCTGACAGAGAAACCTCTGTCAGTCAGGGGCTATTCTATAATCAGAGTGGGTGGCATTTTGGTGATAAAACCCGCAAAAAGCGCGTATAAGTCCTAAGGCAAAATCTATCAAATACATAGGGTGATTCAGATGTGACTGGTTTCAATCCGCGTATAGAGTAGCAATGAGACTACATAACAGGAGTGTGAGCATGAGCAGTTCTATTGATGAAGAAGCAAACGACGCAAAGCCAATTGTTGAAGCAGACAGAGAAGCCGGTGCCGGTAAATGTCCTTTCCATGAAGGAAACTCAAATAAAGCCTCTGGCGGCGGGACAACTAACCGTGACTGGTGGCCTAACCAGCTCAGGGTTGACCTGCTGAATCAGCACTCAAATCGCTCAAACCCGTTGGGCGAATCCTTTGATTATCGTAAAGAATTTGCCAAATTAGATTACTCCGCACTGAAAGCCGACCTCAAAGGGGTGCTCACTGCGTCGCAGCCCTGGTGGCCGGCGGACTGGGGCAGCTACATCGGTCTGTTCATTCGTCTGGCATGGCACAGCGCCGGGACGTATCGCTCCGTCGACGGACGCGGCGGTTCCGGTCGCGGCCAGCAGCGCTTCGCCCCGTTAAACTCCTGGCCGGACAACGTCAGTCTGGATAAAGCGCGCCGTCTGTTGTGGCCGGTGAAACAAAAATACGGTCAGAAAATTTCCTGGGCCGATCTGTATATTCTGGCGGGGAACGTCGCGCTGGAAAACTCCGGTTTCCGCACCTTTGGTTTTGGTGCCGGGCGTGAAGACGTCTGGGAACCGGATCTGGACATTAACTGGGGTGATGAAACCACCTGGCTGGAACACCGCCATCCTGAAGAGCTGGCCAAATCTCCGCTGGGCGCAACGGAAATGGGGCTGATTTACGTCAACCCGGAAGGGCCGAATCACAGTGGTGATCCGGCGTCGGCTGCTCCGGCCATTCGTGCCACGTTCGGCAATATGGGCATGAACGATGAAGAGATCGTCGCGTTGATTGCCGGTGGTCACACGCTGGGTAAAACACACGGCGCAGGTCCGGCCGATAATGTGGGTGTTGACCCGGAAACCGCACCGATTGAATCACAAGGCCTGGGCTGGAAAAGCAGTCACGGAACCGGTGTCGGCGCAGATGCCATCACCTCCGGCCTGGAAGTTATCTGGTCGCAAACCCCGACGCAGTGGAGCAATTACTTCTTCGAAAACCTGTTCAAATATGAATGGGTGCAGACCCGCAGCCCGGCAGGGGCGATTCAGTTCGAAGCCGCTGATGCGCCGGACATTATTCCTGATCCGTTCGATACCTCAAAAAAACGCAAACCGACCATGCTGGTGACCGATCTGACGCTGCGTTTTGATCCGGAATTCGAGAAAATTTCCCGTCGTTTCCACGGTGATCCGCAGGCCTTTAACGAAGCTTTTGCCCGTGCATGGTACAAACTGACCCACCGCGATATGGGGCCGAAAGCCCGTTACATCGGACCGGAAGTGCCAAAGGAAGACTTAATCTGGCAGGATCCGTTGCCGGTGCCGGTGTATCACCCGACGGCTGGCGATATCGCGCAGCTTAAAGAAAAAATTGCCGCTTCCGGCCTGAGCGTCAGTGAACTGGTCTCGGTGGCGTGGGCGTCAGCGTCGACCTTCCGTGGCGGCGACAAACGCGGCGGTGCGAACGGTGCGCGTCTGGCGCTGCGTCCGCAAAGAGACTGGGAAGTGAATGCCATTGCAGCCCGCGCGCTGCCTGCTCTGGAAGCTATCCAGCAGTCATTCCAGAAGGTGTCTCTGGCGGATGTGATCGTTTTAGCCGGTTCGGTTGGTATTGAAAAGGCGGCGAAAGCGGCTCATATCGACATCGAAGTGCCTTTCACGCCGGGTCGGGTGGATGCGCGTCAGGATCAGACGGATATTGAGTCGTTCGAACTGCTTAAGCCTAAAGCGGATGGTTTCCGTAACTACCGTGGCGAAACGGCCAATACATCGACTGAAAATCTTCTGATCGACAAGGCTCAGCAACTGACCCTGACCGTGCCGGAATTAACGGTGCTGGTCGGCGGATTACGTGCGCTGGGGGCTAACTACGACGGCAGCAATCTGGGCGTGTTCTCGGAAAAAACCGGTGAGCTGAACACGGATTTCTTCGTCAACCTGCTGGATATGCGTACCGAATGGAAACCTGTTGATGGCTCCGGTGAGCGTTTTGAAGGTCGTGATCGCGTCAGCGGAGAAGTCAGATTCGCCGCCACGCGTGCCGATCTGGTGTTTGGCTCGAATGCCATATTACGTGCCAACGCGGAGGTTTACGCCAGCAGTGACGCCAAAGAGAAGTTCGTGAAAGACTTTGTCGCCGCCTGGACTAAAGTGATGAATCTGGACAGATTCGAGCTTTGATCTGAACTGATCGTTTGAAAGCCAAAAGCCCGCTTAAATTTTATTAAGCGGGCTTTTTTTTCAGTCACGCAATAAAAGAGGATTGTTATCTAATTCCAGGGTGTCGCGTACCTCCCAGCCCCTGAGCTTGCCGGGGTTAAGTAACCCGTCGGGATCAAGACACTTTTTAACCGAAACGACGTCAGGTTTAATTTCTCCCTGTTTACCCTCTTCAATGCGATAAACATGCGGGTTATTTATTTTCACGTCATTATCACGGAAGATTTTCATTATTTCGTTCAGTCTTTCTTCGGTGGAATAACGCACAAGTTGTAAACCGCTGGCGGTGATATTGCCGTCATTGTCACGCAGGAACTCAATATGCGAAATCACCTCGTCGCCGAACAAAGCCGCCATATCGATGATCTGCTGGCGATAATTCGTATAATTAAACGCCGTCTGTAAATAGGTCAGGGTGCTGTCAATTTTCAGCGCGTGCAGCGTGGTGTGGTTCCAGCAATATTCCATCAGCGACGCATTAGCCTCACGCGCCGCGTCGGCAGACTGACGCACTGCGCTGTGCCCGTGGTACTTTTCCAGCAGATGGGCGCAGAAACCTTCGCTTTCCTGCGCAATCACGCTGATCACCGCATGCTGGCTGGCCTGATAATGCCCGTTCAGATGACTGAAATAAGACGGGATCGGCGCGGCAAACAGCGCGAGCTGGCGTTTGACCAGCCCCGGTGAACGGGCAACGGCGTTGGCATAATCCAGTGCGTCGGTGAAGTCGTCGAACACGTCCAGCCGTTCAATCCACTGATGAACCGGTGCCAGCGCCAGTTCAACCTCAAGCACAATGCCGTTGCTGCCATACGCGTGATGCAGCAGCAATGCCTGCGGGGCGGGCACATGCAGAATGCGCGGTTCGGCTTCCATGGTCATGACTTTTACGCTGAGCACATTGCCCGGCGCGCCGAGCGGGCCGTAGTTGATCGAGCCGATACCGCCAAAGCCGCCGCCGTAAAGGCCACCCAGGCTGGCGAGCCGGTAAGTGGAGGGCATGCAGCGCAGTTCCCAGCCTGCCGGACGGGTCAGGGTTTCAATCTCCGCCAGCCGGATCCCCGCCTGTGCCCGCACCACACCGTTAGCCAGTTCGCAAACCTGATTAAACCCGGTCATGTCCACCAGAATTCCGCCTTCCAGCGGCACCAGTTGGCCGTAGTTGCCGGTCGCGCCGCCGCGCAAAATCAGCGGTAACTGGTGCTGAACGCAGGCTTTCACCAGCAAAATCAGCTCTTCTTCGCTGCGCGGCCTGACCACAGCATCGGCCTGTTTGTCTTCCAGTTGCCGCTTGAGCACCGGGCTGAACCAGTGAAAATCACGGGAAAGGCGTTTAACCTTCGGCGCCTGTAAAGTCCAGTCGAGATCAGGCAGCGCCTGCTGAATCAGGGCGAGCGCCTGTTGACGTTGTTCGCTGTCCATATTCTTCCTGCCAAAAATGAATGAGGTTAATGAGATTGCACGGCTTCGCTTTCATGCCAGGCGCTCAGGGCGCGCCTCGAAATCCACGACATCACACCAAACAGCGCGATACCGGTGAGTGAAATTAACAGCAGGGCGGCAAACATCAGCGGGATGTCGAGCTGATAGCCCGCCTGCAATATCTGGTAGGCCAGACCGGTGTTATTGCCGCCGGTGCCCGCCACGAATTCAGCCACCACGGCACCAATCAGCGACAGGCCACTGGAAATGCGCAGCGCGCCGAAAAAATACGGCAGCGCAGAAGGGATGCGTAAGCGGATCAGGATTTGCAGACGGCTGGCGCGGCTGAGCTGGAAATAACTCAGCAGGCCGGGCGAGACACTGCGCAACCCCTGCGTGGTGTTAGAAATGATCGGGAACACCGCCATCAGCGTCGAACACACCACCAGCGACAACGTGGTGTCTTTGACCCAGATGATGATCAGCGGCGCGATGGCGACAATCGGCGTCACTTGTAAAAACACGATGTACGGGAACAACGCGGTTTCAACAAAGCGGTTCTGCACCAGCACGAAAGCCACGACCGAACCGATGATTATCGACAACAAAAACGAGATCAAAGTGATTTTCAGCGTAAACAGCAGTGACATGGTCAGCGTACCGAAGTTGGTCCACAGGCTTTCCAGCATCACTACCGGCGAAGGCACCAGAAACTGGGGGATTTTGAAATAACTCACCCAGCCCTGCCACAGCAAAACCACCACAATCGCGACCACAGCCGGATACAGCACCTTGCGAAAGGTTTGGTTATTGATCCACGGAGAGGATTTTTGAGTTTGCATAGCGTTACTCCATACCCGATTGGCTGGCTTGCAGCAGGCTGTCCTGCAACTGCTTCGCATAGCGTGAAAATGCCGGACTGACGCGGAAATCGTCGTTGCGCGGGAAGGGTTCGTTAATGGCGATATCTTCCACTACCCGCCCCGGACGGGCGGCCATCATGATCACCCGCTGCGACAGAAATACCGCTTCGTGAATCGAATGCGTGACGAACACCACCGTCAGCCCCTGTTCCCGCCACAGGCGCAGCAGATCGCTGTCGAGCTTGTTGCGGGTGATCTCATCCAGCGCACCAAAAGGTTCATCCATCAGCAGCAGTTTCGGACGCGTCACCAGCCCGCGGGCAATGGAGACGCGCATCTGCATGCCGCCTGACAGTTCGCGCGGCAGGACTTTGGCAAATTTCCCCAGTCCTACCAGTTCCAGTGCTTCACTGACGCGGGTATTGGCTTCGGCTCGCGGCACGCCCGCCAGATCCAGCGGCAAACGCACGTTGTTCTGTACGTTGCTCCACGGCATCAGCGTGGCTTCCTGAAACACGAATGACAGCGGCACCTGCGCTTTTTCACGGCTGTCGCGCCGCCACAGCACCAGTTTGCCGTCGCTGGGTTCCGTCAGCCCGGCGACCATTTTTAACAGCGTACTTTTGCCACAGCCCGACGGGCCGAGCAGGGTGACGAATTCACCCTGATTGATGGTCAGATTGACCGGCAAAAGGGCGCGGGTGCCGTTGCTGTAAATTTTCTCCGCCGACAGCACTTCGATGGCAGGCACGGGCGGCGGATTGGCTGAGCGGACATCGCTCATCACGGTCAGTTTGGGGGCTGAATTCATGGCATAACCTTCGCGTCTTTGATCATGTCGAGGGTATAAGTCTGCTCAAACGGCACTTTATCCGCGTCGATCAGCTTGTTTTTCACCAGCATGTCCCAGGTCTTTTTCAGACGCGGTTCAGTGATGATGCCGATACCGCCGGTTTGTGCGTCGCCGCCGGTCACCAGCTCATACTTCTTCATCTGTGCGATGCCGAAGGCAATCTGGTCTGCCCCCATACGCGGGTTGGCCTGAGTGATAAGCTGGTTGCCCGCGGCCGGATCCTGCAAATACTCTTTCCAGCCCTGCATCGACGCTTTCACGAAAGCGGCCACTGCTGCCGGGCGTTTTTTAACAGTATCCGCCATGCAGATAATCGAGTTGCCGTACGGCGGGTAACCCCAGTCGCTGAGCATGTAGACGTAGAACGGTTTGCCGCCTTTTTCGATCGAGAAAGGTTCGGAGGTGACATAACCCTGTTGCACCAGATTATTGTCTGCCAGGAACGGCTGCACGCTGAAGGTGTACGGACGGATTTTGGCACTCCCCAGCCCCAGTTCACTCTTCGCCCACGGCCAGAAAGAGGTATATGCCTCGGTGGCCAGCAGGAAGGTTTTGTCTTTCAGTTCCTGACCTTTCTCCACTTTGTCGTGGCTGATAAACACCGTCGGCGAATGCTGGAATACCGTCGCGACTGTCACCGCATGCACGCCTGCCTGCCAGGTTTCCAGCGCCTGACCGTTGTCGCCGAGCGTACAGTCAGCCTGTTCGGCGGCCATCAGTTGCATCACATTGACCTGCGGGCCGCCCATTTTGATGCTGACATCCAGACCGGCGGTTTTGTACAACCCTTTGGCCTGCGCCTGGTAAAAACCGCCGTGCTCCGCCTGCGCGTACCAGTTGGTCAGGAAGGTAAATTTCTCTTCCGCCATGCTGGTGGCAGAAACCCCGGCCAGCAGCACGGCCAGCAGGCTGTAAGTGAAGGGACGCTGTGTTTTCATCTTGAGAATTCCTTTATTCAGAGGCCAGAGAAGACGAAGGAGGAGTGAAGCTGGTTTGCACAAAGCCGTTCCAGTGGTGTTTTCCCCAGGTTGGCTCGCTGCGGGCTTTCCATTGCATGTGATGGATTTCGGTGATCGCCTGCGCCCAGCTTGCCGCCAGCGAATCGAGGATCGCGTGACCCTGTTCAGCGGTTGCGCCGGTCGGGTCGCCAATGACGCCGCTCGGGCCAAAATCATAGGAAGCCCAGGCAGCGGCAGGGCGTCCCGATGACAGCGTCGGGCACGGGAATTCCGGCGGATAATTGGCGACGGCATGTTCGATGTGAACACATTCCGGTGCCAGCGCCAGCATTACAGCGGTTTCGCTGTGACCGGCATGCATCGCCATTTTCTGCTCCTGCGCGCTCAGGAACTGATTTTCCACGTTGGGCACGCGGAACACGTCGTGAGGGATCATGATCATGTCGCCGTGACGCAGGCGCATTTCCCGCGAAGCCATTTGCAGCACCTGCGGTTGTCCGCCGTGACCGTTAATCATCAGCAGCTTGCGGAATCCGGCGCGATACAGGGATTCGGCAATTTCTAAAACCGTCTGCAACAGCGTGTCGCCGGTTAAGGTCAGTGTGCCGGGGAAATTTAAATGTTCGTCAGATTTGCCGTAGGTGATGGGCGGAATAGCGTAAGCAGGAATAGCTTCCGGCAGCCGCGCCAGGGCATGGCCCGCCACGCCGGAGGAGATCACGCTGTCAACCGAACATGGCAGATGCGGCCCGTGCTGCTCAATCGCACCGGTCGGTAAGACGATCACGGTGTTGGCTTTGTCGGGCAGGGCGGCAATGGCCGTCCAGCTCAGAAAAGGGAGAAAACGCGCTGCGGGAATATAACCGTTAATCATGCTGTGCCTCGTGGTCGGACATTTTAGGGTTAGCGGGACTGGGGTAACCAGGCGGTGGCTTCCACCTCAATCAGCACCCCGGCGTCTGGCAGCATTTCGCTGACCTGTACCACGGTAGAGACCGGTGGCTGCCCGGGATAAAAGAGTTTTCTGACCCGGCTGTAATACGGGAAGTGATCGAGATTGCGAAAATACTGCACCAGCTTGATCACATCGCTCATTTGCCCGCCCGCGTCTTCAATGGTGTGGCGGATGCTTTCGAGCACATACCAGCTTTGCGCCAGAACCGGCCCCTGTTTGGCGTCAGTGGAGAATTCGCCGGTTTCGCCCAGCAGCAGGCGTGCTTCGGCGGGGATATCCTGAAAACCGCGCACGATGGTCGCCGTCTGCGGGTTAACGGGAATAATGCCGGAGAGAAAAACGAAATCACCGGCACGACGCCACGCGGCATATTTGGCGAGCGGTTTTCCCGCTCCCGCTTCAAGACTCATGGGATAACTCCTGATTCCAGGTACGTTGGTGCGTCAGCCTGCCGTGGTGAATAACCAGACGGGCCGCGCTGTGTAAAGGCCAGGTCAGGCTGTCGCTGCCCGGAAAGAGAACCAGCGTGGCGTCGCTGCCGGGCGCAAGCGGCAGGACGTTCTGAGCCTCACCGGTCAGCGCGCCGACATCGCAAATAAGCCGTGACTGCTGATCAAAAACGTTTTCAAGCTGAAGCGCGAACAGGGCGCAGCTCAGCGTATCCAGCGGGTCATAACTGCCCGCCGGACAAAAGGCGTCCTGCACGTTATCGCAGCCAAGTAGCATCGGAATGCCCGCCGCCTGTGCTTCTTTCAGCAAGGTGATACCGCGCTGGCGCGGCGTGCGACCTGTGACGGCGTCCTGCAACAGCAGGTTGGTCATCGGCAGCGCAATCAGCGTGACGCGCTGCGCCGCCAGCACACTCAAAATCTCCTGCGCCTGTTGTTCACTGCCGGAAGCCAGCGCACAGCCGTGGCTGCAACAGATATGGCCGCTGAATGTGCTCTCCGACAGGTAATCCGCCAGCCAGCTCAGGCCGTGTGCCACCGGCGAAAGCTCCTCGTCGATATGCAAATCCAGATTCAGTTGCCAGCGTGCGGCACTGTGCATCAGGTGGGTCATCGCCGCCGGATCCCAGTTCGAGGAGTGGATAAATCCGCCCAGCAGGCAGTCTTTTCCGCTTTGTGCCACCGCGCGGGCGATGCGGTCAGCCGCTTCGGCATCGGCGAAAAAGCTCAGCGGTGCCAGCGCCACCCGCTCCAGCGTGACACCCGGTTGCGCCATCCCGCTCAGCTCAAGCCAGGCCTGCGGTGGCTCCACGTCAAACCAGTCAATATGAGTGCGCAAACGGGTCACGCCGTTCGCCGCTGCCCAGCTCAGTGCCTTGCCGGCACGCTGGCGAATGTCAGCCGCCGTCCAGTGCTGACGGTCCTGATGCAGGGTTTCAATGGCTGCCAGCAGACCGGGTTTTGACGGGCGGCTGCGGGCAAGGGTGAAGGTTTTATCGAGATGCGCATGGGGTTCAACCAGCCCCGGCAGCGCCAGTGCGCCGTGTGCGTTCCACAAATCATCTTGTTCTGGCTGATAAGGCGTCACGGACGCAATTTTGCCTGCATCAAAACGCACATCTGCCGTCACCGGTTCGCCTGCCTGCAAAGGCCATCCGTCGGGCAGCAACCACGCGGGGAGGCGAACGTTAGCAATGCCATTAAGTGTTGCAGCGGGGGTGGGAATGTTCATCGTCAGGCTCCGCGTGGACATTACAGGTCGAGGACCAGAACGGGACTTTTGGATCGCGAACAGCACAGCGTTATCTGCGTGTTCTCCGCTTTCTCTTCTTCAGTCAGCACGCAGTCGCGGTGATCGGGAATACCGTCGATCACGTCAGTAATACAGGAGCCGCAAATACCCTGTTCGCACGACAGCATAATATCGACTCTGGCACTTAATAAGATTTCAGCAATCGTCTGGTGCGGGCCGACTAAATAACGTTGTCCGGTGGAGTTAAGCTGAATATGAAATGCCTGACTGTCGGTTTCATTATTCAGATTCGCATTACTGAACCGTTCGAAAGATAATTGATTTTCCTGCCAGTGATGGGTCTGCATAATGTCTTTAAGCCGCTGAATAAATCCGTCCGGGCCGCAGGCCAGCACCCGCGTATTTTCATCCGGCTGCAACAAACTCAGTGGCGTGTTATGGCGCAGGGAATCGTTTGCGCTGCTGTCATGAAAAAAGACGTGTTTCGCTAAGGCAGGCGCGGTTAAACGCGGCAGATACGCAATGTGCTCCCTGTCTGAAACAGAGTAATGCAGTTCAAATTCAATCTGTTGCTCAGCCAGGTATTCCGCCATCGCCAGCAACGGCGTGATGCCGATCCCCCCGGCAAACAGTAAATATCGCCCGGCCTGTGGCAGCGGAAAATGATTGCGCGGTGCCGAGATCATCAGGTTATCGCCGGGGCGGAAATGATGATGAATGAAGTGCGAGCCGCCGGTGGAGTTTTCCGCCAGTTTGACGCAAATTTCATAATATTCACCGCTGCTGTTTTCACTGCACAAAGAATACTGGCGCGGGCCGAGTTCGGGAATAAAAACGTCAATGTGTGCTCCCGGTAAATAAGCCGGTAATAAACTTCCTTGCTGCGCAACAAGCTGCAGGGAAATATTCCCGACACCGTTGATATTGGCGGTTTTAATTGTGACAGGGATTAATCCGGCATCTTTCATCGTCATTTACCGTATTGACTCTGGTGAAACATTCATAAAAAGGGGAGTCGGTCCGTTTGCCGCATAACCCGCTGTCTTAACGCGCATTACTGCGCGGAGCCGGCCTGATGAGCGGTGAAACGATTGTTCCCGTTGCAATGAAAGCTACGTTATTGTTATAAAACTGTTGCGTCCAGCGCTTTGATTCGCACATCCCGTTGCATAAAAGAGAGCACTCATTATGTTCGCATTCTCCCGGTTTCTGCTGTACTTCACTGAGGTCGCCCGCCAGGGATCGTTCCGTAAGGCGTCGGAAACCCTGCACGTTGCCGCATCGTCAATTGACCGGCAGATATTGCGGGTTGAAAAAGAATTAGCCATGCCGCTGTTTGAGCGACATCCCACCGGGCTGCGGCTGACGGCGGCGGGCGAGCTGTTACTGCATGCTGCTAATAACTGGAAAAAGGATTTCTCGCGTGTCTGCGAACAGCTCGACGATCTGCGCGGGTTACGGCGCGGACACGTGCGCATTGCCACCATCGATGCCATCAACCGGCAGTTTTTCTCGTCGATGCTCAAAAAGGTGCATCTCGAGTATCCGAACATTTCATTCACCCTGACCACCATGAACAACGTGGACATCCAGCAGGCGCTGATGTCGGGCGATGCTGATTTCGGACTGATGCTGAATCCGCAAAGCTCCCGCGAGTTGCAGGTGCGGGCTTTTGCCGAAATCGATTTGGGTGTTGTTGTGCCGAAAGGGCACCCGCTCGGGGGCAGAAGCGGCGTGCGTTTTAATCAGTGCATGGAATATCCGTTTA
Source organism: Rahnella aceris (assembly GCF_011684115.1). Classification (NCBI taxonomy): domain Bacteria; kingdom Pseudomonadati; phylum Pseudomonadota; class Gammaproteobacteria; order Enterobacterales; family Yersiniaceae; genus Rahnella; species Rahnella aceris. The sequence continues at coordinate 1,011,513 of NZ_JAADJV010000001.1, forward strand.
TCCTGCCCGCCGCGCCGCTGATGCTGGCCGAGCCGGTGCAGGCGCTGATGAATATCAACGGCGACATGATTCATGAGGTCGCGGTATCGAATAACATCCACATGATCCGCTCGCTGATTAAGGAGAAAATGGGCATCGGCATTCTGTGCTGGCTCGATATCATGGATGAGGTGGAAAGCGAGGAACTGCAGTTTATTCCGCTGACCGATCCGCAGTTAAAAACCTTCACGCTCTCCCTGTGCGTCGCCCCTTCACGACAACTTTCTCTGGCCGCTTCGATGATGCTTAAACAACTGGAGATGCTATTCAGCCAGATCCAGACGCCGGGGCGCAACCGGCACTGATTTGCACTGATTTGGTGCCTGGCGCTCTGTGATGAATCAAAGGTTGCAGGGGGTGAGACCTGTTTATCCCGACAACGCGCAGGGAAAGCGGGTCTGCGAAGTTGGCATCGTTTTTGTATAGTTAAACGTGAGTAGAAGCGGTCAGTGCAGGCAACTGCGCGGGACATTGCTCAGCAACCATTTCGCGGTTCATTTTGAGCCGGTCAGGGGGCTGAGCCGCGTTTGCTTATCCTCCCTCCGGCGATGATTAGGAGAGGAGCAATGAAGTCAATTTCCCGCATTCCCCTGTCTTGCTGCGTGCTGAGCACGCTGATTGCTGGTGCTTTCTCACTGTCGGCGCAGGCCGATGAGAAAATCGCGCTGCTGACTTCCTGGTACGCGCAGGCTGAACAGGGCGGCTATTATCAGGCGCTGGCGACGGGCATTTACAAACGTTACGGGCTGGATGTCAGTATTCAGTCCGGCGGCCCGCAGATCAACGGCATGCAGTTACTGTTGTCAAAACGCGCGGATGTGATCATCGGTTATGACCTCCAGTTGCTCGAATCCGTGCAGCGTGGTTTTCAGGCCAAAGCTATCGCCGCCCCTTTCCAGTTCGACCCGCAGGGTTTACTGACGCATGCGTCCGTGACGTCGCTCGACGGCCTGAAAGACAAAACCATTCTGGTGTCCAGCTCCGGGCAATCGACCTGGTGGCCGTGGCTTAAGGCGCGTTATCAGCTCAGTGATTCTCAGGTTCGTCCGTATACCTTCAACATTCAGCCTTTCGTCGCCGACGGGAACGTGGCGCAACAGGCGTATGTCAGCTCTGAAGTGTTTCAGGCGCAGAAGGCTGGCGTGAAATCCAATTTCTTCCTGTTCTCGGAGCACGGCTATCCGCCTTACGGTGGCATTCTCATCACCCGTCCTGAGCTTATCAGCAGCCGGAAAGACGCGATGGCGAAGTTCGTAAAGGCGTCGATGGAAGGCTGGGTGAGTTATCTGCAAAACCCGGCGGCGGGTAATGCGCTGATCAAAAAGGATAACCCGAAGATGACCGACGACCTGCTGGCCTGGGGTGTTGAGCAAATCCAGGCGCACCACCTGATTGATGGCGGCGACGCGGCGACGCAGGGCTGGGGCACCATGACCGAAGCCCGCTGGCAGAAAACCCGTGATTTCATGGTGAACGCCAAACTGCTAAACGCGGATACCGACTGGAAGCAGGCGTATACCACCGAATTTGTTGAGCACATGCAGGTTAAACCCTGAGGAGTGTTGCGATGTCATCTGACTCTTTACTGATTAAAAATGCGCACGCCATCCTCACCGGTCTGCCGGGAGAAGCCGCGCGTCACGCCGGGCCGGATATCCGTGTGCGTGATGGCGTCATCGAGGCGATCGGCTCCCTGACGGCGTTGCCCGGCGAGCGGCTGATGGATGCCCGCGACTGCGTGGTCTATCCGGCCTGGGTCAATACGCATCATCATCTGTTTCAGTCATTGCTCAAAGGCGAACCGCAGGGGCTGAACAAAAGTCTCACTGCATGGCTAAGCGCGACGCCTTACCGCTTTCGCGCCACGTTTGATGAATCCACCTTTCGCCTCGCGGTGCGTATCGGCCTGACCGAACTGCTGCGTTCCGGCTGCGCCACCGTGGCGGATCACAATTATCTTTACTGGCCGGATATGCCGTTCGATACCTCGGAAATCCTGTTCAGTGAAGGGGAGGCGCTGGGCATGCGCATTGTGTTGTGCCGGGGCGGCGCAACGCAGGGACGGGCGATTGAGCAGGATTTACCGCAGGCGCTGCGACCGGAAAATTTCGATGATTACATGGCGGACATGGAACGGCTGGTTGGCCGCTATCACGATCCGAAACCGGCGTCTCTGCGTCGTGTGGTGATGGCACCGACGACGCTGCTGCATTCGGCGCCCGGTGCGCAGTTGCGTGAAATGGCGAAACTGGCGCGCAGTTTAGGTATCCGGCTGCACAGCCATTTGTCAGAAACCGTGGATTATCTCGATGCGGCGCGCGCTAAATTCGACATGACGCCGGTGCAGTTTTGTGCGGAACACGACTGGCTGGGGGACGACGTGTGGTTTGCGCATCTGGTTAAGTTACTGCCGCAGGAGATTGCGATGCTGGGGCAAACCCGTACCGGTATCGCGCACTGCCCGCAAAGTAACGGGCGTCTGGGCAGCGGCATCGCTGATTTGCTGGCGCTGGAACAGGCTGGCGTACCGGTTTCGCTGGGTGTTGACGGCGCGGCATCCAACGAAGCCGCGGATATGCAAAGTGAAGCGCATGCCGCCTGGCTGTTGCAGCGCGCCCGAAAAGGCATGCTGGCGAAGCCGCGCTATGACGGCGGCACCTTTGAGGGCGGCGGCGATGCGGCATCCATCGAAGACGTGGTGCGCTGGGGCAGCGCGGGCGGGGCGCAGATCCTCGGCCTGCAACAGAGCGGCACCGTGCAGGTGGGCATGCTGGCGGATATCGCCATTTACCGGCTGGACGACCCGCGTTACTTCGGCCTGCACGACATGGCAATCGGTCCGGTGGCCTGCGGCGGCCGCGCCTCACTGAAGGCGCTGATGATCAATGGCCGCGTCATCGTCGAAAACGACGTCATTCCCGGTCTCGATCTGGACGCCATGCGCCATGAGGCAATGTCTGCCGTTCGTACCCTGCAACAGCGCGCTGCGGGTCAACCTAATTGATTCTGAAGGATAAAAAAATGACACAATCCACTCACACATCATCAGCTCAAACACAAGGCTATGCATTACAGGAACTGGAAAAAGAAGCGGGAATGGGCGCGATGGGCGAAGAGACATTTACCCGCGAAGTGCGTTGCATCGATCTTTCAGATTTCGAAAACCGTAAAAATGAGATCGCCGACGAACTCTGGCGTGCAGCGGTGGAAATCGGCTTCTTTCAGGTGAGCAATCACGGCATTGCGCTGGCCGATATCCGTCAGGCATTCAGCATGACAGAAGATTTCTTCTCGCTGCCCGACGAAGTCAAAGCGCAGTATCCGCTGGCGCGTAACGCCGGTTGGGAAAATAAGTCTCAGGTACGTCCGTCGACCCGAACGCCGGATCAGAAAGAGTCCTACCAGATCACCCGTCCGCTGATGGAGTCGCTGTGGCCGGGCGAACAGGAACTGCCAGCCTTTAAAGACACCATGCTGAGTTTTGAATCGCAATGCTGGCAACTGGGCATGAAATTGCTTTCCTGTTTTGCGCTCAGACTGGGTTTCCCCGAACACTTTTTCGAGCAGGCACACAATCCTGATCAGCAAACCTATCAGAGTACGCTGCGTATGTTGCACTACTATGCCACTGAACAATCGGAACAAGGGATGTGGCGTGCCGGTGCGCACACGGATTTTGACTGTCTGACGCTGCTGTTCCAGCGTCCCGGTCAGGGCGGCTTGCAGGTTTGTCCGGGCAAGGATCGCGAAAGCCAGCAGTGGACCAGTATCGAACCGCGCGAAGACGTGATCACCTGTAATATCGGCGACATGCTGATGCGCTGGAGCGACGATCAGTTGCCCTCCAATTTCCATCGGGTGAGAAGTCCGCTGCCCGGCGAATATCAGGGCGCGCGCTATAGCCTGGCGTTTTTCTGTCAGGCTAACAAAGACGTCGAAATTCTGGGGCCGCAGGCGAAGTATCCGGCCATCAGCGCGGAAGCTTATCTGCAACAGCGTATTCAGGCGAATTTCGCTAAAGGGTAAGCGGTCATAAAAAACAAAAAGCCCGCTGAGTTTACTCACGCGGGCTTTTTTGTCTCTGTCAGGCGGTGGTATTGATATTGCGACCGATTGCCGGATTAGCAGGTAACGCGGGGATCGAGTCAATCATGCTGGTCACTGCCGTCTGCTGACTATCCAGCGACTTTTTCAGCAGGATATTGTTGACCTGAGTGCTGGTATCCAGACTATTAAGGCCGGTCGCCAGCGATGCAATTTGCGAAACATCCATTTTGTTCTCCTGTTCGGTACAACATAAAAGGAACTGATGCGGGCGTGAAACTGAAAGGTTATCGGCAGTTTCCGTAATAACTGTAGCGATAAATACAGCAGACCTGGCAGCCGCTTAAAGACGCTCCCGATTCCGCACGCAAGTGGAAAAGGCTCTGTAGCCTGTATCGCCTCAGGAATTACGGTTATAATCGCACAAATTATTCAACGGATTTAGAAACGAAAATGACAAAACTCTCCTTACAAGAGCAACTGCTGAAAGCAGGATTAGTCACCAGCAAAAAAATGGACAAAGTGCAGAGAACGGCGAAAAAATCACGCGTTCAGGCGCGCGAGGCCAGAGAGGCGGTGGAAGAAAATAAAAAAGCGCAGATGGAGCGTGATAAGCAACTGAGCGAACAACAAAAACAAGCTGCCTTATCTAAAGAGTATAAAGCGCAGGTGAAGCAACTGATTGAAATGAACAAAATCGTCATTTCAAAAGGCAATATTGATTTTAACTTCACCGATAATAATCTGATTAAAAAAATGGTGGTGGATAAGACCACCCAGTCTCAGCTGATTAGTGGTCGTCTTGCCATCGCGCGTCTGGTTGCTGATCACAGCGGCGAGACGCAATATGCCATTATCCCCGCAAGCGTTGCGGATAAAATTGCCCAGCGCGATGCCAACAGTATTGTATTAAACAGCGCGCTGAGTCAGGAAGAGCAGGATGAAGAAGATCCGTATGCTGATTTCAAAGTGCCGGATGATTTGATGTGGTAGTTCCGCTTGCCCGGCGCTGCCCGTGACGGATAATGACACTCAGTTACGGGCATCTGCCGGGGCGTCTGAATACAGCCACTTTTCTGCCGCCGCGCGGATCCGGTGTTAACCTGAGACGATCAGTAGGGGATGCCCTCACCAAAAGCGCCGTCAGTTAAACAAATCTCTGCTGCGAAAAGGGCGCCCTGACGCAAGCTTTGGGACAGCGTATCGCCTTTAACATGCGCCAGCAAAAAAGCCGTGATAAAAGCATCTCCTGCCCCAAGCGTGTCTGCCGGCGTGATATTTTCCGATGGCTGACTGATCCAGATACTGCCATTGAACAGTAACGCCCCCTCAGACCCGCGCGTTGCAACAGGCAGGCGACATCCCGCATGCCATGCCGTTTCCAGTATCTCGCGGGTTTCTTCCATGCTGCGTTCAGCGCATGAGAAAAACCCGTAGTCTAACTGACGACATAACGGGCCTATCTTTCCGGCATCAAAATCATCAGAAAAATCATAGGATAAGCTGCCGGGTAGCATACTTAATTCGGGCAATAGCGCATCAACATAGCTATAAGCACTGGTATGTATCAGCGAAAACTGACCTAGCCAGGGCATATCGGTTAACACAAAATCCATCGACGTCGTCTGGCGGATCCCCCCGGCGTTGGAGTCAATAAACCGTCGCTCCCCCTGATCAACGGTCAGACTGGCATAACCATTTTCACCCGGTACAACCCGGCAATGAGAGGTATCAATCTCCCTTGCTGCCAGGACGCGGCGAATATGTTCTGCCGCGCTGTCGTCGCCGAAAACGCCCAGATACGCCGCATTTGCGGATAATAAGCGGGCGTACACACTGAAGTTAAGCGCGTTTCCTCCCGGATAACCGATACCTGTATGGGTATACCGGTCAATCACGTTATCGCCCAGGCCAAGTACTCTCATGTTGTCATCTCCTAATAAGCGACCTGTCCCATGTATCGTCGTGTTTCCAGCGGATGTTGACGTATCTTCGCTAATGCCGCGCGATATTCGCACATAACACTGTAGAAGAGGACGGGGTTAAAATACTCCACCACGCTGGCGGGTATGACGCCAAGCCCCAGCTCTTTTGCATCCACAATTTCCACCTTATTTCCGTACTGCCGAAGGAAATCGCGCACTCTTTCATCAAGTGCCCTGGTGCGGCCTTCGTTCATCATCAGGATCCAGGGGGTATTCATATCTGTCACTTCAAACGGACCATGGAAGAATTCGCCGCTATGAATCGATGCCGCATTCAGCCACTGCATTTCCATTAATGAACATATGGCAAAACCATAAGCATGTCCGTAGGAAGCCCCGCTGGACAGAATGTAGAAAAGTGATTCCCGGCTGTAGCGCTCAGCAAAGGCGGCGCAGCGCGCCTGAACCTGCTGTCTGGCCCGGAAGATAATCCCATCAATTTGCGCCATGCCTGCCTGGAAATCGGCATATCCGTCATAACCCCCGGTCTGTTGCAAGGCTTCGACGCAAAGACTCAAAATGATTGCCATCGGGTTATTAATCACCTGGCTGTCATCTCCCCAGGCATAAAGCAAATTACTGTCAGAAAAGCCGATAAGGTCTGCATTTTCATTGTGCGTCAGTGTCACCGTAACGCTGCCCCGGCTTTGGGCCAGTTTGGCCGCTGCGACAGACTCTGCGGTATTCCCGCCATGTGAGCAAACAATCGTCAGGGATTGAGGGCCTAATGTCTTTGGCGCGGCATGAACAAACTCGTTTGCGGTCATCATGTAACTGTGTAAAGCCGTCGACTCACTGTTAAGAAAATAATTTGCCGGATACATATCCACCAGCGACCCACCGCAGGCCACAAGAAACACCTGGCTCAGTCCCCCCTGCGGGAGGAAGCGCTGTTCGATAAGAGAGGAGATAATTGCTGAAGTATTCATAAATCAGTCACCGTACACATTGAAATTGAAATATTTTTTAGCCAGCCGGTCATAAGTACCGTCATTGCGTATCGCCTTAATCGCCCCGTTGAGTTGTTCCAGCAGTTCGCTATTTTGCTTCGAAATGCCAATACCGGTACCCGGGCCAAAAATGGCATCATCTTTTACCTGCGGTTCAATCAGGCTGAAATTCTTTCCCTGGGGTTTGTCCAGCAACGCGGTGGTCACCACCGTCGCATCGTCCAGCGTCGCATCCAGACGGCCGACGACTAAATCGGCGTAAACTGCCTCTGCTGCGGGATAGGAAACCAGTTCGACGCCTTGTGATTGCCAGTGTTTCTTCGCGTAGGCTTCGAACACTGAGCCTTGCTGCACGCCCACACGCTTACCACGCAGAGATTCGGCCAGAGGTTTGAGGCCGCTGTCTTTTGAAGCCACCAGATACGCCGGTGTGTTGAATAATTTATCGGAGAAGTTGATCGCTTTTTTACGCTCATCTGTAATCGACAACGAAGAAATAATGGCATCGAATTTACGCGCCTGGAGCGCGGGGATCAGACCATCAAATCCGTTTTCAACCCAAACACATTTCGCCTTGAGCTGAGCGCAAATCGCATTACCCAGATCAATATCAAACCCCTGCAGGCTGCCATCGGCAGCTTTAAACTCAAAGGGCGGAAATGTCGCGTCAGTACCAAACCGGATTTGTTGCTGCGCTGATGCGTGACCGGAAAGCCCGATCATCGCAAGGCCAAGGGAAAATAGGGCAAGCGTTTTTTTCATCATTCACTCCCGTTAAATATACCGTAAAATGTACCATGAAAGATATACGCCAGCAGGTAAGAATACGCAATCAATTTAATGATTTTAATCAGGTATAATAATAAGTTATGATGTTATGGTCTGTTTTTTTATCGGTGATTACCGTTCTGTGAAGGATATTTCCGGTGACAGATCAACGACTCATTGGCTAGAATAACTCCTGTTTTTTAATTTTATTGGGCTATAAAACAGACCATGACTGAGTTAAGTGAAAGTAAACGCCGCCCGCGGAAAGCCTATCTGGCGGCCAGGCAAGTGCTGCTGAATTTGTTAAACACGGAATTCAACGAAGGTGATCAAATTCCGGCAGAACGTGATCTGTCGGGCCTGTTGGGTATCAGCAGGATGACATTACGAAAAATTACAGATGAGCTTGTGAGCTGCGGAATGCTGGAAAGGCGGGGAAACCAGGGGACATGGCTGACTGAGACCACGATACAGCGGCCACTGACGCAGACAATCGAGCACGGCATCAGCAAAATCACGGAGTTAAATGGTGCGGTAGCGGGCAGCCGGTTGATTTATTTTCAGGAGGCCCAAGCCAGCCCGCGTATTGCCGCATTACTAAAAATTCAGGCTGGCGACCCTTTGGTGATGATTAAACGCCTGCGTCTCGCTGACGGTGAGCCTTTTTGTCTGGAAACCAGCTACCTGCCAAGGGCGATTATTCCGGACCTGACCGCTGAGATGCTTGAGCAGAGCGGTTCGCTGTATCGTCTTCTGGCAGAAAACTACGGTGTTTTAGGCGTTTCAGACGAAGGCACGCTCCGCGTGACCCTAATGAATGAAGAAGAACAGACGTTATTAAATGCACAACCCCATAGTCCTGCTCTGGTGTATCGGGGGGTGATTACTGACCGCTTGAATCAACCGGTTGAATATTTAGTGTCAGTAAACCATCCCCAGCGGGTGACATTTCGCATAAGCCACGGGAAATAGGTTTCAGTTCAGGCTCATGAATCACCAGACATCCCGGTGCTCAAAATCCGGCTGCGGCAAACCTCCAGAATCTCATCCGCAAGAGACGAATCATCAGGGCAGGCGCGGGATAACACCAGCGCACCGACAAGATGGGCAATCGTGTCAATCAGGTCGGCACGCGTGCTGCCTTCCACCTCTTTTTCGTTTCCTAAAACTGCCAGCTGACGTTCAATTCCGGCGGCAAATGCCGCCCTGATTGACGCAGACTGACGGGCTGTATCGGCGCCCAGTGCCGACATCACGCACCCCTTTCCCATATCAGCCCGATGTTGTCGGGAGAGGTAGTATTCAATAAATTTTTCCCGGTCTACACCTGCCGTGCTTTCTGCGGATCGCCTGAAACCGCAGCTCATCGCCTCCGACATCAGATCAGCCTTGGAACCAAAGTGTTTGTAGAACCCGCCGTGGGTTAAGCCTGCCGCAGACATCAGTTCCGCCACGCCCACGCCATCGTAACCGCGCTCACGAAAAAGTTCTGAGGCCGTTTCTACAATGCGCATCCGGTTTTCCCGAACCTGCTCTTTTGACACTTTCATGCTTTCCTGCCCCTCTCAAAAATAGGGTTTAAGTATACATTGATGATGACCATAATCAAACCGGTTGACTTTATAGATGATGATCATCATCATTATATTGACCTTTGACCCACCACTTAGCAGGCGAATAAACATGACCAACCGACCACTATTTCAACCTTATGATCTTGGCTCAATAACACTGGCCAACCACATCGTGATGGCACCGCTGACACGTAACCGGGCCGGAGCGGGGCTGGTGCCGGGCGAACTGGCGGCGACCTACTACGCCCAGCGTGCCACCGCAGGATTGCTGATTACCGAAGCGACGCAGATCTCCGCACAGGCGCAGGGTTATCAGGATACACCGGGGATCTATACACAAGCTCAGATCGATGGCTGGCGCAAAGTGACTGACGCCGTGCATGCCAAAGGCGGGCGCATATTTGTACAGTTATGGCACGTGGGACGAATTTCGCATGTCGATTTACAGCCCGGTGGCGCTGCGCCGGTTGCGCCGTCCGCCATCCGTGCTGAGACCAAGACCTTTGTGAACAACGGTTTTGCTGATGTCTCTGAACCACGTGCGCTGGCGTTGCAGGAAATACCGGGGATTATCGACGATTTCAGAAAGGCATCGGCCAATGCCATTGCCGCCGGATTTGACGGCGTGGAGATCCACGGCGCGAATGGCTATCTGCTGGAACAGTTCCTGAAAGACGGCGCAAACCAGCGTACCGATGAGTACGGCGGCTCTGTCGGGAATCGTGCGCGCCTGCTGCTGGAAGTCACGGCGGCCGTAAAAGATGAGATCGGCGCAGAACGCACTGGCGTACGCATTTCACCAGTGTCACCTGCTAATGCGATTTCATGCAGTGATCCGCAGCCACAATATGATTACCTCGCTGAACAACTCGATGCATTGGGCATCGTGTACCTCCATGTGGTTGAAGGCGCGACGGGCGGCCCGCGTGATGTATCACCGTTCGATTACGACTCCCTGCGCCGCCGTTTTAAAAACACCTACATCGGTAACAATGGCTATGACCTGGAACTGGCGTCCGCTCAGCTTGCGCAAGGTAAAGCCGATCTGTTCGCGTTCGGTCGTCCGTTCATCTCCAACCCGGATCTGGTTGAAAGGCTGAAGACGGGCGCGCCTCTGGCCTCGCTCAATCCTGAAACTCTTTATGGCGGTGGCGCAGCGGGATATACCGATTACCCGTCGCTGACGGAGACCAGCAAGTAAAGCCCTACCTACATCGCACATTGCGGATTTTGTTTACACATTAAGAAAGAAGATCAACTTATGACTAAAGCTTCAGTTCTCATCACAGGCGCATCCACGGGTATTGGTGCTGTTTACGCGGAACGGTTTGCCCGCCGGGGCCACGACCTGGTTCTGGTCGCGCGCGACAAAGCGAAGTTAGAAACACTGGCCGCGCGTCTGCGACAGGAAAATGGCATTTCTGTCGACGTTCTGCCTGCCGACCTCACGCAAACGCGTGATTTAGCCGCGGTCGAAGCCCGTCTGCGTGAAGACACACGGATTGGCATCCTTATCAATAACGCGGGTATCGCGCAGTCCGGCAGTTTTACCGAGCAGACGCCTGATTCGATAGAAAGCCTTATCGCGCTTAACGTCACCGCCCTGACCAGACTGGCCAGCGCCGTGGCACCACGCTTTGTGCAAGCGGGGGGAGGAACGATCGTCAACATCAGTTCCATCGTCGGACTCGCCCCGGAATTTGCCATGACGGTTTACGGTGCAACCAAAGCCTTTGTGCTTTTCCTGTCTCAGGGAATGAATGTCGAGCTGTCATCTAAAGGCATTTATATCCAGGCGGTGCTCCCTGCTGGCACTTATACGGAAATCTGGGACCGTGCGGGTATCGACATCAGTAACTCGGCAAAATTCATGGAAGTGGGCGAGTTAGTCGATGCCGCACTGGTGGGCTTTGACCGCCGTGAACTGGTCACCATCCCGCCTTTACATAATGCTGCCCGCTGGGACACCCTCGATGCTTCACGTCAGGCGCTGCTCTCAGACATCAAACAAGATGAAGCCGCTGAACGATATAAAACACGGTAATCAATGAGGTGCACTGTGCAGAACGGTCTTCCGGCTGTTCTGCACAGCGGTAAATCCGACATAAATCCCTTACAGCCTGTCGTCTCATCAGCGATGAGAAACCTTAAACACATCATGAAGGCCTTATTCAGCATGACAAAAAAACGTGTAGCACTGGTTACCGGTGCGTCCTCAGGTATTGGCGAAGCGTCTGCCCGTAAACTTTTAGCCGCTGGATTTACTGTATATGGCACGAGCCGGCGTGGTTCACAGGCGGGAAAACATCCGTTTCCGTTACTGACGCTGGATGTGACCGACGACGCTTCTGTCGGAGCCGCCATTGAGGAGTTGCTGCGTCTGGAGGGGCAGATCGATGTTCTGGTGAACAATGCGGGCTTTGGGGTCGCTCCGGCGGCGGCGGAAGAAAGTTCTGTCGATCAGGCCAAACACATTTTCGACACCAACTTTCTGGGCATCGTCAGGTTGAGCCGGGCAGTGATCCCTCATATGCGCCGTCAGGGCAGCGGACGCATCATCAATATCGGTTCGATACTCGGCATCGTTCCGTTGCCGTATGTGGCACTTTATGCGGCCAGTAAGCATGCGGTGGAAGGGTATTCGGGTGCACTGGATCATGAACTGCGCACGCAGGGCATCAGAGTTTCTGTCATCGAACCTGCTTACATGAAAACACAGTTTGAAGCCAATAATATCGAGCCGGATGCCAGGCTTGAAGAGTATGACCAGATCCGGGCTAAGCTGACGAAAGTGGTGAGCAAGGCAATGGCTGAGGCGGAAAGTCCGGAGGTGGTGGCTGACGTGGTGGTTAAAGCGGCTCAGACTTCACGTCCAAAGATTCGCTATACGGCGGGAAAGCTGGCTGGTCAGTTGAATTTTATTCTCAGATTCGCCCCTGCGTCATTCCTGGATAAGGTGGTGCGCAAAAGTCTTCAGCTTGATGCGAAAAAATAAATGAAGAATAAGACGATGAAAGCATTTACGTTTAAACGCTACGGTAAATCCCTGAGCCGAACACTAATCAGATATCTTTGACACTGACGCCTGTTTGGCGCAGGCGGATGCGCCGGTTAATCCTGAGGATTTTAGCGGTCAAAAACGACACTCTGAGTTCGGAGTGTCATTCGACGTTGGAAAAAAGAGTATTTCATTTCAGCGGGTTATTTGCGCAGCGGGGTTTTCCTGAATTTCCGATAAAACCGTATCAGAAGCCACATGCCAGGGGGTAAGCGCCGCCATTCGTGCAAGAACCTCAACCCCCTGCGACATACCGGGTGCAGCAGATGACATATCCTGCCCCAGTTCGCCGAGGTTGATGGACGGGTGATAACCCGCATATTCAGCACAGTCTTTCAGACCGTTAAGGACAAGCTGGCGGGCAGTGTCATCCGCCATACCTTTCCCGGTCAGCCAGCACGCTAAGCCTTCCGCCAGAAAATAAAAGCCATGACTCATACAAAGACTGACCGTGGCTAAGTCAAAGTCCTGCTCGTCAGGCAAGACGGTCAGTGGACCCAGCAGGGAAAATAAACGCTGAACCTCTTGATCAGCACCAGTCAGGATCACGCTCGATTTATTGATTTCAGCGGCGAAGGAAAACATCAGTCTGACACAATCAGTGTGTCTGAATAGCTTTCGCAGACTCTGTGAGGGCAGCCCCGGCACCAGTGAAACCAGCGTTTGCGCGCTTCGCAACTGCACCTGATTGGCCATTTCATTCAGAGCATGGCGATCCACGCCGGTAATAATGACATCAGTCTCATTGATGACATCCTGGTAACTGTCCAGCGTCCAGCAGGGGAACTCTCTTCCCAGCTTGCGCACGCGTTCGTTGTTTCCCGAAACCAGAAATACCTCTGCATCAGGCGCGGCAAGAAACAATCCTCGTACCAGTTTTTCAGTTAACGCGTCTACCTCCAGAATACCTATCCTTTTCATCAGTCCCCCGGTTATCAGTACGGCTCTGTCGTGTTATCTACGGTAAAAAGGTCGTCACGTCTGTGACACAAGTAAGGGAAGATCTGCGGCATCTTATGGTGTGGCCGTTTCCGGTGGCTGCCAGCCTCCGCCGAGCGCCCTGAACGTTGCAACAGCCGCGCGCGCAGATTCTGTCTGCGCCTGCGCCCTGGCGTCGGAAGCCTGTAACAGGGTTTCATCGTTGTGCAGGACGTCCATCAGGCTGGCCGTTCCCTGCCGGTAAGCGATAAAAGATGACTGGCGGGCGCTGGCCAGGGCGGTTTCACCGCGGGTCAGCGTGGCGGCCTGTGTTTCACGATTGACCAGAGCAGAGAAAGCATTTTCGACGTCTTCGGTGGCGCGTAATACCGACAGGCGATAGGCCGCGAGCGCTTCGGCTTCCTGGCCTTTCGCCTGATCTATCTGGGCGTTGATGCGACCAAAATCGAAGAGCCGCCAGCGCAGTCCCAGCACGGCTGCCGACTGGCTGGCACCGCCGGAGAACAGGTTGTCGCCCGACACAGCCGTCGCGCTGCCGAGCAGGGCACTGAGTGAAAACTTCGGATAATACTCACTGACCGCCACGCCGATACGTGCACTCGACGCCGCGAGATGGCGCTCCGCCACGATAATATCGGGTCTGCGGCGCAACAGGTCGGCAGGTGTGCCCGTTGAGGTTATCTGCGGAGCCTGCGGTATGGCACCCGGCAACGCTAACTGACTGCGATGGGTGCCGGGAGGCGTGCCGAGCATGACATCTAATGCATTCATCGCCGCATCAAGCCCGGTACGGAGAACCGGTACGGTTGCCTGAACCTGCGCCAGTTCCCCTTCGGTCTGGCGAACCTGATACGCCGGAGCCAGTCCTTTAGCGTTCAGGAGTTGTACCTTTTCCAGCAGCTCCTGCTGCGTACTGACCTGTTTCTCCGCGATGGACAGCCGGGTTTGTAATCCGCGCAGGGTGATATAGGTATCGGCAGTCTGAGCCGCGACGGCAAGACGGGTGGCGGCGACGCCCGCTTCGGAAGCCTGATAGTCAGCCAGTGCAGCCTGACGCCCGCGTCGCAGCCCCCCAAATACGTCAATCTCCCAGCTTGCGTTGAGATCGGTTTCATAGCTATTGCCGTAGCGATTATAATCCGGCGTTGCGCTGAGAACCTGACCCAGCGGGGTTTCGGCCGACTGATACGCGCGTGCCGCTTGCCCGCTGACGTTCCCTGAAGGTAACAGCGCTGCTGTGGCCGCGCCCAGTCCGGCGCGTGACTGGGCCATGCGGGCGGTGGCCTGTGCGAGATCGAGATTCTGCGCGAGGGCGTCGGTAACGTACTGACTTAACAGGGGATCGCCGAAGCCGTCCCACCAGACGGCAAAACTGGCGGGTCTGGAGGCGCTTCTCTGCTGGACGGCAGACTGTGCCTGATAGCGTTCAGGAAGGGGGGCATCCGGGCGATGATAATCCGGCCCGACGGCGCAACCCGCCAGTAAGACGCTGCTCACCACCAGTGCAAGAGTACGGAGGGGGAACATTGATATTCCTTGAGTCAGTTTTGAAGTGTGACTACATTACCAAATGGTCACTCGTTGTCAATCAGGGCTCATTGAGCTAAGCTGGAAAAATGACTAAACACATAAATGTACATCCCCCAAGGGGGCCATCGGATCACAGTGTGCGTGATCAGGTCGTTGACGCTGCCACAGAGCATTTCGGGCATTTTGGTTACGAGAAAACCACGGTGTCAGAACTGGCTAAATCAATAGGGTTTTCAAAATCCTACATCTATAAATTTTTCGATTCCAAGCAGGCGATCGGCGAGGTGATCTGCACTAACCGGCTGGCGATGATCATGGCGATTGTCAATTCAGCGATTGCAGATGCCCCGTCGGCCTCCGAAAAGTTGCGGCGTTTATTCAGGGCACTGACTGAAGCCGGCAGTGATTTGTTTTTTCACGATCGCAAGCTTTATGACATTGCTGCCGTGGCGGCGCGGGATAAGTGGCCGTCGGCAGAGGCTCATGAAGAGCGTCTGAGAACACTGATTGAACAAATCATTGTTGAAGGGCGGCAGGCGGGCGAGTTTGAACGAAAAACGCCGCTGGATGAGGCGGCGCACGCGATATATCTGGTCATGCGGCCTTACATCAGTCCGGTACAGTTGCAATACAATCTGGAAACGGCACCGGCGGCTGCGGCGCTCCTGTCCTCACTGATACTGAGAAGTCTGTCACCCTGAGTGGTGACTATTGACATTATTGGTCACTGGTCTGAGAATGCGGTTACTGTCCTGCTAATTCAATTAAGGGAACCCATGCTCAGGCTTAATCCTGCCACCTTTGCTGTTTGCCTGTTGCCGCTTGCCCTTGTGGCCTGCGGCGACTCTTCCGGTACCGACGATCCCCGTACTCAGCCTCCTCTGGTCAGGTCTGCGACCGTGGTGAGTGCTGCCGATGCCTCCCGCGCATTTACCGGCGTTGTTGTCGCCCGGATTCAAAGCGACCTCGGTTTCAGAGTGCAGGGCAAAATCCTTGAACGCCTGGTCGATACCGGCCAGACCGTTAAACGCGGTCAGCCATTGATGCGTCTGGATCCGGTTGACCTGAGTCTGCAGGCACAGGCTCAGCAACAGACCGTCGCGGCGGCACGGGCCCGTGCAAGACAAGCGACTGATGACGAGGTGCGCTATCGCGGTCTGGTCGCTGCAGGCGCAGTGTCGGCATCGGCCTACGATCAGATAAAGGCCGCCGCAGATACGGCCAAAGCGGAACTCAGTGCGGCTCAGGCCCAGGCCAATGTGGCGCAAAACGCCACGGGCTACGCCGTGCTGCTGGCTGACGCCGACGGCGTGGTCATGGATACGCTGGCTGAACCCGGTCAGGTTGTCAGTGCCGGGCAGCCAGTGGTCCGGCTGGCCAGAGCAGGGCAACGCGAGGCCATCGTGCAGTTGCCTGAGACGTTACGCCCGGTTGCCGGAAGCGAGGCCGAAGCAACGTTGTACGGTACCGGTAAACAGGCTGTCCCTGCGAAACTGCGGCTTCTTTCCGATGCGGCAGATCCGCTAACCCGTACTTTCGAGGCGAGATATGTACTTGAGGGAGCACTGGCGAATGCCCCGCTGGGATCCACCGTGACGCTGCATATTGCAGACGATAAATTACCGGGCCAGGTGATGCAGGTGCCTTTAGCGGCCATCTATGATCCGGGCAAAGGGCCGGGGGTCTGGGAGATTTCGGGTAAGCCCGCCAAAGTGTCATGGCGGCCCGTGCAGGTGCAGGGATTGGGTGACGATGCGGCGAGGGTGACCGGTTCCCTTAAGCCGGGAGAGCAGGTGGTCGCTCTCGGGGCGCATCTGCTGCATGACGGTGAGGCCGTACGCCTGGCCGAACAAAGCGATGCCAGCGTCGCCGGGAGCCAGCCATGAGCGCGGGGCGATTCAATCTTTCTGCGCTCGCCGTGCGTGAGCGCTCAATCACGCTGTTCCTGATTATCCTGATTACCGTGGCCGGTATTCTTTCGTTTTTTGAACTGGGACGGGCTGAAGATCCGCCGTTTACGGTCAAGCAGATGACCATTATTTCTGCCTGGCCGGGTGCCACCGCGCAGGAAATGCAGGATCAGGTGGCTGAACCGCTGGAAAAGCGTATGCAGGAGCTGAAGTGGTATGACCGCAGCGAGACGTACACGCGTCCCGGTCTGGCTTTTACCATGCTTTCGCTGAAGGACAGCACACCGCCTTCACAGGTGCAGGAAGAGTTTTATCAGGCACGTAAGAAGCTGGGGGATGAGACCAAAAACCTGCCGGCAGGCGTCATCGGGCCGATGGTCAATGATGAATTCTCCGACGTGACCTTTGCGCTCTTTGCGCTGAAGGCCAAAGGGGAGCCACAGCGACTGCTGGTGCGCGATGCGGAATCGTTGCGCCAGCAAATTCTGCATGTGCCGGGGGTCAAGAAGGTCAATATCATCGGCGAACAGGCCGAACGCATCTTTGTGTCGTTCTCGCATGACCGGCTGGCCACGCTGGGTATTTCGCCTCAGGATATTTTCTCCGCCCTCAACAGCCAGAACGTCCTGACGCCCGCCGGTTCGATTGATACCAAAGGGCCGCAGGTCTTTATCCGCCTGGATGGCGCCTTCGACAAACTGGAGAAAATCCGCGAAACGCCCATCGTCGTACAGGGCAGAACCTTGCAGCTTTCTGACGTGGCAACCGTTGAACGGGGCTACGAAGATCCTGCGACCTTCCTGATCCGCAATCAGGGTGAACCGGCGCTGCTGCTGGGCATCGTTATGCGCGACGGCTGGAACGGTCTGGATTTGGGTAAGGCGCTGGATGCGGAAACGGCCAAAATCAATGAGGGCATGCCGCTGGGCATGACCCTGACCAAGGTCACCGATCAGTCAGTCAACATCAGCTCCGCCGTTGACGAGTTCATGATCAAATTCTTCGTCGCGCTGCTGGTGGTGATGGTGGTGTGCTTCGTCAGTATGGGCTGGCGCGTGGGCGTGGTGGTTGCCGCCGCGGTGCCGCTGACGCTGGCGATTGTCTTTGTGGTGATGGAGGCTTCCGGCAAAAACTTTGACCGTATTACCCTGGGCTCGCTGATCCTGGCGCTCGGGTTGCTGGTCGATGATGCCATCATCGCCATCGAAATGATGGTGGTGAAAATGGAAGAGGGCTACGACCGCATCAAAGCCTCGGCCTATGCCTGGAGTCACACGGCAGCCCCGATGCTGGCAGGCACGCTGGTCACCGCCGTCGGATTCATGCCCAACGGTTTTGCCCAGTCCACTGCCGGTGAATACACCAGCAACATGTTCTGGATTGTCGGTATCGCCCTGATTGCTTCCTGGATTGTGGCGGTGGTGTTTACGCCTTATCTGGGCGTGAAAATGTTGCCGAAAATCAAAACGGTGGAGGGCGGGCATGCGGCGATTTACGACACCCGTCATTACAACCGTTTTCGCCGGGTGCTGACCCGCGTCATCGCGCGCAAGTGGATAGTCGCCGGTACCGTTATTGCCGTCTTTACGGTCGCTATACTTGGCATGGGGCTGGTGAAAAAACAATTTTTCCCGACCTCTGACCGCCCGGAAGTACTGGTTGAAGTGCAGATGCCTTATGGCACTTCTATTGAGCAGACCAGCGCCACCACGGCGAAAATCGAAGCCTGGCTGAGAAAGCAGAAAGAGGCAAAAATCGTCACGTCCTACATCGGGCAGGGTTCACCGCGTTTTTATCTGGCTATGGCGCCTGAGCTGCCCGATCCGTCGTTTGCGAAAATTGTCGTGCTGACGGACAGTCAGGAAGCACGCGAGGCGCTCAAGTTCAGGCTACGTGAAGCGGTGGCCAGCGGCCTGGCACCTGAGGCGCGCGTGCGTGTAACCCAACTGGTGTTCGGTCCGTATTCTCCTTATCCGGTGGCCTACCGGGTGATGGGGCCGGATCCTGATAAACTGCGCGAAATTGCAGACAAGGTCGAAAAGGTGATGCAGGCCAGCCCGATGATGAGGACCGTCAACACCGACTGGGGGCCGCGTGTACCGGCGCTGCATTTCACGCTCAATCAGGACCGTCTTCAGGCGGTGGGGCTGACATCGAATGCGGTCGCGCAACAGCTTCAGTTCCTGCTTTCAGGGGTTCCGATCACCTCGGTGCGTGAAGATATCCGTTCGGTGCAGGTGATGGGGCGGGCGGCAGGAGATATCCGGCTTGATCCGGAAAAAATCGCCGGTTTTACCTTAGTGGGTTCTTCCGGCCAGCGCATTCCGCTGTCGCAGATCGGGGAGGTTGAGGTGCAAATGGAAGATCCTGTTCTGCGCCGTCGCGATCGTACGCCGACCATTACCGTGCGGGGGGACATTGCCGAAAACCTGCAGCCGCCGGATGTCTCCACGGCAATGATCAAAGCGTTACAGCCGGTCATTGATACGCTCCCGGCCGGATACCGTATCGAGCAGGCGGGTTCTATTGAAGAATCCGGAAAAGCCACCCAGGCGATGGCACCGCTGTTCCCGATCATGATTGCCATGACGCTGTTGATTATTATCCTGCAGGTGCGGTCGATGTCGGCGATGGTGATGGTCTTCCTCACCGCGCCACTGGGGCTGATTGGGGTGGTGCCCACGCTGCTGCTCTTTAACCAGCCATTTGGGATCAATGCGCTGGTCGGACTGATTGCGCTGTCGGGCATCCTGATGCGTAACACCCTGATCCTGATAGGGCAGATCCATCACAACGAACAGGAAGGGCTGCCGCCATTTCATGCGGTGGTGGAGGCAACAGTGCAGCGGGCCAGACCGGTGTTGCTGACGGCGATGGCGGCCATTCTGGCGTTTATCCCGCTGACCCACTCGGTGTTCTGGGGAACGCTGGCTTATACGCTGATTGGCGGGACGTTTGGCGGCACCATCATCACGCTGGTCTTCCTGCCGGCAATGTATGCCATCTGGTTCAGGATACGGCCTGATGAACAGCAGCAGAACGCACGGACGGAATTAGCGTAAGCAGTCCCGGACGAATGGCTGAAGCGTATTTTTGTCGTGCAGTCTCACCACAGATCCTTGTCACAGGGCAAGGGTCTGTGGTTTTTCCCGTCCCGGCTGGCTTTTCTTGAGCAGCAGGGCATTCTTGCGAGAGTGCCCGGCCCCGACGACAGGCGCAAAGATTTCTGCACGCTGACCGAGAAAGGCCTCGACCTCATTCCTGTCGTGCTCATTTCTGCGAGTGCAGTGAGCGGAGCTGAAATCAGATTGCGGGTGTCCGCATCTGTTATTGTTATGTTGCTGGTTTGCGGATCGCCCGGGTATTTGGAATTCAGTCTTTCAGATCATTAAGCAAAGGAAACAGTACTTCTCCGGCTTTAACTGCCGGTAGTTGTGAAGCCCTCAGAAGGGATGGGCAGTAATGGAGTTCTTTCGTAAGGTAAATGGCGGTTATAACGATTAAAGGGGAGTCATTATGGGAAGATTTCACGGTAAACGTGTACTTATAACGGGGGGCACCAGCGGTATGGGGCTGGCAGGAGCGCTGCGAATTGTGAAAGAGGGTGGACAAGTTGCCATCACAGGGCTGAGTGAAGAACGTCTGGCCCGGGCCCGTAAGCTGTTGCCGGACACTGCACTGATCCTGAAAAGTGATGCAGCAAGTGAGGCAGACATTGATGCGCTCGCAACGGCAGTCAGCGGCTGGGGGCATCTCGACGGGTTGTGGCTGAATGCGGGTTACGCAGAGGTTGGTGCACCGGAATCCGTTACGGCCGACGCCTTTAATCGCATGATGAATGCCAATGTTCGCGGGCCTATGCTCCAGCTTGCATCACTTTCCAACATTTTGAACCCAGGTGCATCAGTGTTGGTCACTGCATCGTCTTCAGTCTATGAAGGTGCGCCAATGACGAGCTTATATGCTGCAACAAAAGGTGCCGTTGTCGCCATGGTAAAAAGCTGGGCCGCCTCGCTTGCTGCACGCAACATTCGCGCCAACACGCTGGTGCCAGGGCCTGTCGAGACTAATTTTAGACACTTCATGCCCGAGGAGTCGCGGCAACAGTTTGAAGATTTTGTAGTAAGCCAGGTGCCTCTCAGACGAGCCGGTACAGCTGATGAAGCGGCTGCCGTCGCACTTTTTCTGCTCTCAGATGATGCGTCTTACGTAACCGGAAGCCAGTACGCTGTGGATGGCGGACTGGTTCACTTGTGAGTTCAATCTGCCTCAGCGCCTTATTAACCGTATTTTCACTCATTGGTTTATAGAAATTACGGATGCCGGGGCAACGTGTTTAAAGGATTTTTGCGGATGATTTTAATTTGCGGATTTTTGAGTCGTTAAGAGATATTTGGGGGTCACTCCGTCATCGAACTCACCTGACCCCAAATCTGACCACCAAATGCTCCCGGCGCGGAGGGAAGACTGAAAATGCATCAGGGCTATTTTCACACTCACTGATTGCATCAACGCCATACAGGCCCGGGCTCCGGGCATAAAAAGCAAAAATCCCGCTTAAGTTTCCTTAAGCGGGATTTTCTAATTTGGCTCCTCTGACTGGACTCGAACCAGTGACATACGGATTAACAGTCCGCCGTTCTACCGACTGAACTACAGAGGAATCGTTGGAACGGGGCGCATAATATCCAGAGGGCTGCGGAGTGTCAACGCTAAATTAGTCAAAAATGTCCGACTGCTCAGCAACTAATCAATGTCGCCATAAAAGGGTACTTTACTGCGGAAAAACGTCCGTCAAAACGGAATTTAACAATCGCAGCGCTGACCGCGAAGTTGCCTTGCCAGCGGGTCCTGTTGATAAAAACGGCTGAAATGGCCGTATACCAGCGGAAAACGCTCTGAAAGTAATTCTGGTGCACTAAAGAAATACTCTGACAGTACCGCAAAACATTCGGCCGCATCGGTCGCCGCGTAGGCGTCCATGCTGGCAGCCTCTTCGCCGACAGTGTCGATTTCATCCTGCAGATTTTGCATCGCCGCGTGTAAATCGTGTTCCCATGACACCACCTCACGCAGCGGAATAGGCGGAATACCCGTGACTTCGCCGCCGTTGCGCATATCCAGTTTATGCGCCGCCTCGTGGATGATCAGGTTAAAACCAGAATTGTCGAATGAGTCCTCGATGTCCTGCCAGTTGAGTACAATCGGGCCCTGATCCCAGCTTTGTCCGGCATGAATTTGTGAACCGGCATGCACCAGCCCGTTTTCATCCTGCCAGGGAGCATCAACCACGAACGGGGAAGGGTAGAGCAGGATTTCGTGAAAGCCATCGAGCCAGGAAGCGCCCAGTTCCATCACCGGCAGCGCAAAAAGCAGCGCGATACGGGCCTGCATCAGTTCAGTCAGCTCAACGCCTTGCAGAGGAACCAGCCTTTTTTGTTGCAGCAACTGGCTGGCGACCTGAATCAGACGCAGTTTCTCATCTTCGTTGAGGCAAGATAAAAGTGGGATATTCAGCGCGTCATTCCAGGCGTCTGATTTCTCAATTTTCAGTTCATTCGCTTTCCACGGCCACTTAATCATCATCTTGCTCGCAAAGTGATCATTCTGATTGTCAGCAGGGTTCTCCGCCAGAGTACTCCAATACAAGTAACTTCAACAAGTTAGCTTAGTTATCGGACTCATCCTGTATGGATGTTACACACCGGCAGTTTTTTAGCAAAAAGCACAGACATCTTATAAGACGCAGCTCACGTTATTAGTCTAGTCACTGAGTCACGAATGTGCCCGCAGTATGAAGAGATAGCGCCCGCCACAGGCTGCATGAAAATCAGAGCCATTTCCGGATAAAATCGGCGGGCGGTACAGGCTTTCCGAAAAAGTAACCTTGCAGGAATTCCAGCCGGTACGGGGCAAGATAATTTACCTGTGTCTGGGTTTCAATGCCTTCGGCCACGATGATCATTTGCAGACGTTTAGCCAGGTCAATCACGTTATCAACAATGTGCCCGGCCAGCGCGTCTGTACCAATCCGGCCTATGAAACTCTGGTCAATCTTCAGAATATCAATGTGGAATTTTTGCAGGTACGCCAGGCTGGAATGCCCGGTGCCAAAGTCGTCCAGCGCGATCAGCACGCCCATCTGGCGAAGTGTGTGAAACAGGCTGGAGGTGATTTCACCCGGCTCGATTAATTCACGTTCAGTCAGCTCAAGCACCAGATTGATCGGGTTCTCCCTGAAGGCATCAATAAATGCTTTGCAGTCTTCAGCCAGTGAGAGGTCTTTGAAATGGCTGGCGCAGATATTGAAACCGAAATGGAAATTTTTAGGCAACTGTGCTGCCAGCGGGCCGAACTGTTCACGTACCTGCGTCATGATGAGGCGCGTCATGGGCACAATCAGGCCGCTCTCTTCTGCCAGCGGGATAAACTGATAAGGCGGGATCAGCCCTGATTGCGGATGCTGCCAGCGCATCAGCACTTCAGCGCCGGTCACCTCATGCGTGGTGCCATCCACCACCGGCTGTAAATAAGGAATGAACTGTTTTTTCTCCAGCGCTTCTCTCAGCGCCGCCGTCGGGCTGCCGACACGACCGAGCAGACTGTAGGTCATGAAAGCGATAAATAAGCTGAGCAGCGGGAACAATATCAGGCTGACGGTGGCGTAATCAAAAACATAACCCCAGTGGTCACTGGGTCGGATCACTAAGCGAATCGCGTAGGGGTAGTTCTGAGAAGCAAGCTCCATACGTTCACCGTCCGGCCAGCCTTCACCGGTGTGAATGCTGCCATTGCTGTCCATCCACTGGTCGCCTACCTGCAATACCAGATAAGCGTGAGTGCTGAGCAACGACAGGATGTTGTGCAGAAAATAGCCATCCACACCAACCAGCACGCCGCTGCCGTTAACGTCATGACGATAGGCAATAAGAGGATGATCGGGCGTGATGCTGTTGCCACGCATCAGCATTAACCGTCCGTCGATATATTTGTCGGTCGAGATATTGTCAGCACGCGGGCCGAATAAGGAGGCGCAGTAAATCGTATTCTGGCGGTAGAGGTTGACCGTGCGGACATTGGGCACTTTGGCTACCTGCCAGCGTAGCGCCTGCACGGTGTTGGCATCACAGGGGACGCCAATCAGATTCTCAACGGCACTGGTGGCAATGGCGGCATTATCCAGCGTCATATCCACCAGCCTCACCGACTGTTGCAGGTTTGCGGCGGTATCACGGCGTAATCCCTGAGAAGTTTGCCACGAGATCGCCAGTATGCCGAGAGCAGCAACAACAAGGAATGCGAGTAGTGAAAGGCATATTCGGACAGAGCGTCGGGTTAACCAGTTTAGGGCCAAGGGTATCCCCCAGTGAGAGTCAGAGAGCGGCATTTTGTCCCGTTAATATACCTCATAATCCCGCTCTGCGGTGTGGAGCTTTGCGAAGAAGATTCGGTATGGCACTGATTTAAAGGTGACGTTTTGCTCAAAAATACCTATCTGAACCGATATTTCTACCCTGACAATATATAAAAATAGTTTTTTAATTTAATGATGGGTTTTTTATATCATTATGTTTGTGTTTATATCCCGCCGGGGGATATGTGATATTTATTATGTTAAGAAAGATGGAATATTCCCTGTCCTTATGAATAATTATCTCAACAGGTGTCTTAAGTCAGAAATGAAAAAATATCTTTGCTTCACACTGACGAAAGACCTTTATTAACGTTAAGTGATGGGTCAATCATAAGGTGTGAAATATGTCTGAGAATAACGCCATATCACAATTATCCGGAATATTGGATAAGTGGTTTTCCTGACGGCGTAAAGTTTGTAGCATAAGGCTTTACGCCGTCGGTTCCGTGAACACCACCAGGACAACCCCATGCTTCCCCGTTTTAAACTGCTCTTTTGTGCTGCTGTTTTATCGTTCTCCTTCTCCGGCGCGTCAATGGCTGCCGATGCGCCTTCTTACGGTCCGCAATTGCAGGGATTTGATTATCCGTTCCCGCTGAAACAATTCTCTTTTAATTCCCAGGGTGCCCCGCTGCAAATGGGGTATCTGGATGTGCCGCCCACCGGGCACAAAAATGGTCAGACCGTGGTGCTGATGCATGGCAAGAATTTCTGTGCCGCGACCTGGGGTGACACTATTTCGGCGCTGGTCAGTAAAGGCTACCGGGTTATCGCGCCCGATCAGGTCGGGTTCTGTTCGTCGACCAAACCTTCGCATTACCAGTACAGTTTCCAGCAACTGGCGACCAACACGCATGATTTGCTTAAAAGTCTGAAGATTACCAAAGCGGTGATTGTCGGGCATTCGACCGGCGGTATGCTGGCGACGCGCTACAGCCTGATGTATGCGCCGGAAGTGTCGAAACTGGTGCTGGTGAACCCGATTGGTCTGGAAGACTGGAAAGCTAAGGGCGTGCCGTATCGTACCGTCGATCAGTGGTACGACCGTGAGCTGAAAACCTCGGCGGAAAGCATTAAACAGTACGAACTCAAAACCTATTACGTGAATAAGTGGAAACCGGAATACGACCGCTGGGTCGATATGCTGGCAGGGCTGAACAACGGGCCGGGGCATAAACTGGTGGCCTGGAACTCGGCACTGATATACGACATGATTTTCACGCAGCCGGTCTTTTACGAATTCAAAAACCTGCGTGTACCGACCACGCTGATGATCGGCACGGCTGATACGACAGCCATCGGCAGCGATATTGCGCCGCCTGCGGTAAAAGCAAAAATCGGTCATTACAACGTGCTGGGTAAACAGGTTGCGAAGCTTATTCCGCACGCGAAACTGATTGAGTTTAAAGGTCTGGGCCACGCACCGCAGATGGAAGAACCGGAAAGATTCAATGCGACGCTGCTGAAAACGCTGGCGCGCTGATGTTCCTGTACTCCTGAAACGGTATTCATGAAAAAACCGCAGTCATGACTGCGGTTTTTTTATGTCTGCGGGTTAACGATTAACGCAGATTGTCCGGGAAGTTAGCCGGTAACTCGCTGGCAGCGCAGTCGATCACGGTGTCATTGTCGGCGCCGCAGTCACGGACGAAGGTAATGGTGGCGAATTCGTCGATGACTTCAGTCGGATAAGCGGGTCCGGCATCGCGGTAAGCATTCATCAAAGGAATATGTTCGTTCTGGAAGCACACGGTTTTTTCCGGGTTGTTCATGATCCAGCGTGGGAAGAAAATGGTGCCGTGGAACACGTTGTCGCCCAGATTCACAATCAGGCTGACATCTGTACCGGTCGGTTCTGTCCAGGAAATTTTGTACACATCAGAAGCCACACGCACGATATAGGCTTTCTGGTCTTTCACCCAGCGGTTACCGACCAGCCCGCTATGGATGCGGTAATCCAGCGTTTCGGCATTTTTCACATAGATTTCATAATTCCAGCCGTTGTCGTAAGTGTAAACAACGTGTTTGCCGATGAAATTGCTCAGGTCATGTTTATCAAAGTT
This sequence comes from Rahnella aceris, assembly GCF_011684115.1. NCBI lineage: Bacteria > Pseudomonadati > Pseudomonadota > Gammaproteobacteria > Enterobacterales > Yersiniaceae > Rahnella > Rahnella aceris. The sequence continues at coordinate 1,037,787 of NZ_JAADJV010000001.1, forward strand.
GCTCATGGTAATTCTCCTTAACGCAGTAACAGGTGAAATGTTTTGTTTCGATGAGGAGAATATTACGCGCTAAAAAATTGATAAAAAAACGCTGATTTCAGATGGAAATAATCTAAAATTCCGATGTGTTTTACCTAAAGGGAGTAAAAATATGGCACTTCCACGCACCACACTTGAGCAGTGGGTGGTATTACAAACGGTGATTGAACAAGGAAGTTACGCGCAGGCCGCAGAGGTACTGAACCGCAGTCAGTCTTCCGTTAGTTATGCCCTGAGTGGATTACAGGAACGTCTCGGTCTGCCATTGCTGGAGATTCATGGCCGTAAAGCGACACTGACGGAACAGGGGCGGGCGTTGCTGATGCAGGCCACGCCGCTGATTTCCGCCTTTTTGCAACTTGAGCACCGTGCCGCCGGGCTGAAAGACGGGACGCGCACCGAACTGAGCCTGGTTGTCGACAGTGTCTTTCCCAAATACCGTCTGTTTCGCGCACTCAAAAATTTTCAGCAGCAGTTTCCCGATACCCGTGTTCATCTGACAGAAATTCTGCGCGGCGAAAGCCTTAAGCAATTAAATGAACGATCAGCGGATTTATACATCACCACGCTGGCACCGGAAAATGCGATACAGGGGCGCTTCCTGCTTGACGTGGATTTTGTGCCGGTGGCCAAAAGCGATCATCCGCTGATGAGCCTCACCGTTCCGCTGACTGCGCAGGATCTGGCGCGTTTTCCGCTGATTAGCGTGGCCGACCGGCACGCGCCGCGTGCAGAAAATGTGTCATCCGGCCCTGTTGCCAGCTGGACATTCACCACCGTCGGGGCCGCGATGGAAGCCATTGCGGTGGGCGTGGGGTACGGCTGGCTGCCGCTGGAAAGTGTGGAAAAAGCGCTGGAGAGCGGTTTGCTCCGACGACTGGAATTATCAGCCAGAACGGTGCGGCAAACGGCTTTGTATATGGTGATGGATAATGAATCGGAGCGGTTTGATAAAACGGTCAGCACGCTGGCAAAAAGCATTCTGACGGAGTGCGGTTTGCTGCCATAACGTTCTGGCAGCAAACCGTTTCAACAGGGGCGTGATTACCTTTGTGATGTACGACAGGCTGCCAGAATATCCAGTTGCGGATCACGTTCCGAGGTTTGCACGTCCATCGCGCTCAGCACGGTGTGGAACAGGTTATCCTGTGAAACGTCTTTGTTCACGGCATACGATTTCAGGCATTGCAGATCAATTCCCTGCGCTTTCACATAACCGCTGGATAACCAGAACAGCATCGGCACGTGTGTCTGTTGCGCCGGTGCCACGCTGTAAGGCGTGCCGTGCAAATACAGGCCATTTTCACCCAGCGATTCGCCATGGTCAGAAAGATAAATCACGGCCACGTTGTACTTATCCTGATACTGCTTCGCCTTCTCAATCACCTGCGACACCGTGTAATCCGTGTAAAGCAGGGTATTATCGTAGGTATTCACCAGTTGTTCCTGAGAACAGTTTTCAATATCGCTGCGCGGGCAGTCAGGCATAAACTTACGGAATTCCTGCGGATAGCGTTTGTAGTACGTAGGGCCGTGGCTGCCGATCAGATGTAAGCCAATCAGCGTATTTTTGCCGTCAGGTTTGATGTCGTCATCGATATTCTGCATCAGCGCCATGTCGTAGCAGGTATCGCCATCACAGTATTTACCGTCTTTTTTTGTATCGATGGTGATATTCGGCACACGGTCGCATACGCCTTTACAGCCTTCATCATTGTCTTTCCAGAACACCGAAACACCGGCTTTATGCAGGATATCCAGCAAGCCTTCACTGTTACGGGCGCGGTTGGCGTCGTAGCGGGTGCGCTTCATATTCGAGAACATGCACGGCACAGAAATCGCCGTTGCCGTGCCGCATGACGTCATTTTATTAAAGAACACCACGTCAGGAATAGCCTGTGTGTACTGATTAGTCGGTTTGGCGTAACCCTCAGATGACTGATTTTGCGCCCGCGCGGTTTCCCCAATCACCAGGAACACCAGATTTGGTTTCTGCCCCGGTTGCTGCACCAGTTTTGCATCGTTGCCAATAGTCTGGAACGGCATTTTCGGCGTGAAGTAACGGTGATTGATGTACTGGAACGCGCTGTAGAGGTAGTTTGTCGGCACAATTTCCAGATTCAGGGTGCGGTTGTTACGGCCCACAGAGGCGTAATCTTTGTAAAAAATCCCGGCAATGGAGGCAACCACCAGCAATGAAATCACCATCGACACCAGACGGACACCGAGACGGCGTAACGGCGTTTTTTCATAGCTGACCGGTGTCAGGAAAAGCAAAATAGCGGGCAAAACGCCGGTGAAGACAAACCACAGTATCACTTTCAGATTCAGGTAAGACGACGCTTCAGCCGATTGCGTCTCGAGAATATTTTCGATCATGCCGCGATCAAATACGACCTGGAAGGTCATCATCGCAAAACTGGCGAGGGCACTGACCGGCAGCACGATAATAAAGAACGGCTTAAGCAATGGACGAAAGCTGAAAGGGGTGAACACAAAGTTCAGTGCGGCAAACAGCGCAACCGGAATGCTCAGGGCAAAAGCCAGGTTGTACGCGGGCAGTGCATGTAAGATGTGATAAAAATGCAGCAAAATCGGCAGATTAACGATAAAGGTAAAATACAGGGTCAGCAGTAAAGTCAGCGTAAAGTAGCTAATCTTCGGAAATATAGAGCGCAATGAAAACTCCCAACAGGGTGGTGGTAGCAGCGTTGATGTGAAGGAAACATAACGTATAGAAATGAATATCCAATAGAATATTCATCCAAGCTTAAGAAAGCCTTAATCTACCTGTCATAAAATTTTCATTATGCAGCGTTTCCGAAAAGGTTCAGAAAATAAAAAAAATATAAGAGACCGCCTTTTCGATCCTGAAGCCTTATGCTGTGCCGTGTAGCGATGCGGATGTTCAACGAAACACTCCCCCTTGTTTAAACCTTTCTGAGTGCGTTTCCCTCCGCTCATTTTGATCTTTCCCTGATTATGCCTGTCCGGTTTAATTCACTACTGACTGCCTGCTGGCTGTCAGAAGGATGTTCGTGTTGATTTCATCTTCGGCCACAATTGCGGCCAGCAGTATCATAGAGCCAGGTGTCATTATCGGCCCGCGAGTGGTTATCGGGCCTTTCTGCTTTATTTCCGCCGGTGTGCAAATCGGCGAAGGAACACACATTTCTTCTCATGTCGTTATCAACGGCAATACCAAAATTGGCACGGATAACCAGATTGGCATGGGCTCATCCATTGGCGAGATCAGCCAGGATTTGAAATACGCCGGAGAACCCACCGGGCTGGAAATCGGCAATGGAAACCGCATTGGCCGCCACGTGACACTGCATCGCGGCACCGTGCAGGGCGGTGGTATGACCCGGATCGGGCACCTGAATGTGTTTGAAGGGGGCGTGCATGTCGGCCATGACTGTCAGATAGGAAATGCCACGTTTATCGGCGAACACAGTGCTCTGGCGGGGCATGTTTCATTAGGCAGTGATGCCCGGATTGATGCCCTGAGCGCGGTGCATCAGTTTTGTATTATTGGCACGGGCGTCCATCTCCTTGCTAATACCTGTGTGGTGCAGGACGTGCCGCCTTTTGTGATAGCGGGGGGAAATCGCGCGGTGCCGAAAGGGATAAACGAGCAGGCAACGGAATTTTGCCGGGCCGGAAAAGCGCAGCAAAATGTCATCCGCTATCTGTACGATTTGCTTTATCACCAGCCGGAATCGGTGGAACGGGTGAAGGGGGAAATTGAGCAGCTCAGCGCGGAATATCCGTTACTGTGCCACTTCAATGCATTTTTCCTCGATTCAGCGCGCGGGATTATTCGTTAACGATTTCACGGTAACCCTGCGGCTGAACAGAGGAAGAGGACTGTCAGGCTTCGAGTGCCAACAGGGCAAAGGTCGCCAGCCAGTGTTCGCCCATGTAGGTGCTGTCGAGATGGTTCAGCGCGCTGTGCAGATGGGCTTCTGCCGTCTGGCGCAGCAAGGCCGCACGCGGATCGCCCGCTGGCAGCGCAGAGGCCAGCGAACGCTGACACCAGGCGCGGCTGAGATTCAGTCCGTCCAGATGGCCAATTTTACCGTCACTGCGGTCAGTGACCGTGGCGGGGGTGAAAAGCGTGGCAGGCTGACTGTGAGCCAGATCCGGCAGGAAACGGCCAAACCAGGTCACAAATGCTTCGCCCGGCAGAACGCGCCGCATCAGTTCAGCCTCCATCAGGGAGGGTGACAGGAATTCATCACCGCCCGGTTCCCACGCCTGACAATGCACATCTTCCAGATGCCAGCGCAGCGCCGTTTCTTCGATCAGTTCTGCCAGTTTGTGATGCTTAACGCAGCGCGCATAATCAAGCGTTAATGCCAGTGCAAACGCGGTGTTGAAATGGCTGCCGACCCGCAGGGGATAGGTGGCTTTGGGCAAAAACTCACTAAAACTCTTTTCGAAGAACCGGCTCATCGGCGCCAGCGTTTTTGCCCATTCAGCAGCCTGCGGCAATGCCATCTCATGCAATTGCTGGCTCAGCGCCAGAAACCACGCCCAGCCATACGGTCTTTCAAATCCGGCATGTTGCGGTTGTTGCAGATAGGCCATTTCACCGGCGACATTTTCTGGCGTGAAATGCTGGCCGATCACCGCAATGATTTTTTCAGCTTCCGGTAATTGCGGAAAACGATCCAGCAGGCGCAGCAATAACCAATATCCGTGCACGCAGGAATGCCAGTCATAGCTGCCGTAAAAGACCGGATGTAACTGGCGTGGCGTTTGCGCATCTGCCGCGCTGCTCATGGCATGCATGAGTTTGTTCGGGAATTCACGGGTTAAATGATTCAGCGCCAGTGAGGCAAAACGGGACGCCATCTCTGGCGTCAGGGCGGTACTTTGTTGCGTCGTCATCGTCTTTCCTTATCAGAAACGGAACACAAAGAAATACATAAACGCGGTATTCACCAGCAACAGCAATACACCGGTTTTCCACTGCGCTTTAATCACGCCATTCTTGTCCTGCAATTCGAGCAACGCCGCAGGCACGATATTGAAATTGGCCGCCATCGGCGTCATTAAGGTGCCGCAGAAACCGGACAACATGCCGATCGCGCCCATAATCGCCGGATTTCCACCCAACTGGTTGACGATGAGTGGCAGCCCGATCCCCGCGGTCATCACCGGGAAGGCGGCAAAACCGTTGCCCATGATCATGGTGAAAAGTGCCATGCCGAAGGTATAGGCAATCACAATCGCCAGCGGTGAGCCGAGCGGAATGATGTTTTTGACCAGTTCCGATACCACGCCACCGACCCCCGCCAGCGCAAACAGCGCGCCGAGTGCGGCCAGCATCTGCGGCAGAATTGCCGCCCAGCCGACGGTATCCATCGTCTGTCCTCCCGCTTTCACGGCTTTGACCGGCGAATCACGCAGCATAATCAGCGCCACAATAAAGGCCACCAGCGTGCCGAGTACCAGCGAAATCAGCGTCACGTTTTTGGCTTCCACCAGCGGCGTGTATTTCAGCGTCAGGGTGCCGATCAGGGTCACAATCGGGATCAGCAGGGCGGGAATAAACAGTTTGTTGCCGAAGCGTTTTGCCCCCGTTTCGCGTTTTTCGACCTGTCCGGGCTGCTCACTGTCTGATTTGCCTTTACCCAGTTTCCCGCTACCGGCAATGACCGCCAGTAAAATCGCCATACAGCCGGTCACGAAGTGCGGCAATTCAGCGCCAAACAGGAAAGTGACACCGTAAATGCCCCAGAACAGCGCGTTGACATAACGGCGGGAATGGCTTTTATCGCGCACGTTGAAGAACGCATAGGCGCAGAACATCAGGCCCGCAAGAATATAAACAGTCTGCAGGTTAATCATTTCGCTGTACTCCCGTGATGAACGTCGAAGCGTTTAGCCAGCGAGCGGTCAAGCAGCCATAACCGTATAAAGTGGATAATCAGCGCAGCAATGGCGGTAGGGATCGCCCAGACAGACAGATGCAGCGGTTCAACGTTAATGCCGTACTGTTCCAGAAAACCTTTGATCAGCAGGATAGATTGCACGGCAATGAAAATGTCTTCACCGAAGAACACCGCCACGTTATCGGCGGCTGCCGCGTGAGCACGGATTTTCTGTCGCACATCATTAGGCAAATCGCCGTATTTGGTGGTGGCCGCAGCTTCAGCCATCGGCGCTATCAGCGGGCGAACCATCTGTGCATGACCGCCCAGCGAGTTAAGCCCCAGTGCGGCGGTCATCTGACGCAGGAAGAAGTACAGCATCAGCACACGGCCGGTAGTGGCGGCATGCACTTTGGAAATCAGATGACGGGCCTGTTCTTTCAGGCCGCTGCGTTCGAGGATCGCGATCACCGGCAGTGTCAGCCAGATCAATCCCATATAGCGGTTATCGGTGAACGCTTTGCCGAAGGCGCTGATGATATCGATAGTATGCATGCCGCCCGCCAGACCGGTAGAAATACCGGCCACGGTCACCACTAATAAAGGATTAAACCGCAGTGCAAAACCCAGCACGACGATCGGAATACCAATTAAAACCCACATATTTTGTCCCTCAATAATGTTGTGTTTGTTTTATATTTTTAATGGATCTGAACAGCGCTATACGCGGGTAATAACTGTGTGTTATTACTTAGAATTAATGCGTATATAAAAGCGTGAGGCGGAAAGTAACAAGCGTTAACGGTGAACGCAAGATGCAAAGGCCGGAGAGGTCATAGGAAATTATTCTATGAATCTGATGTTTAGCATTCTGACGAAATAAATAACTGGTATGGAAATAGTGACTGGCGTATCTGACAGGGCGCGGGCGAAATAACAGAATAAATAACCCGGCCTGATGGACGGGTATAACAAAAAGAGAGGGGCTGGGGCGGGGTTATTCGCCGTCTTCGTCGCCGTAATATTTCACACCGAGTTTGATTAAGTCCCGCCCCTGCGATTTACGGTGTAAGTTGCTGTCGCGCAGGGAATAAACACAGCCGCAATATTCCTGCTGATAAAAGCGTTCGCGCTTGCTGATTTCAATCATGCGCGCAGAGCCGCCTTTTTTACGCCAGTTATAATCCCAGTAAACCATGCCCGGATAAGGCGCCGCAGCGCGTTCGCCACTGCCGGTAATTTGCTTCATGTCTTTCCAGCGGGAAATCCCCAGACAACTGGTGATGACGCTGAAACCATGTTCAAAGGCGTATAACGCCGTACGTTCAAAACGCATGTCAAAACACATGGTGCAGCGCACGCCGCGCTCAGGTTCATTTTCCATGCCCTTCGCCCGCGCAAACCAATTATCGGTGTCGTAATCTGCATCAATAAAAGGAATGCCATGCTGTCCGGCAAATCGCATGTTTTCTTCTTTGCGCAGAAGATATTCTTTCTGCGGGTGAATATTCGGGTTGTAGAAGAAAATTGTATAGTCGATCCCCGATGCCTGAATGGCTTCCATCACTTCGCCCGAGCAGGGTGCGCAGCAGGAATGCAGTAATAATTTATCGTGCCCTGCAGGCAGGCTCAGTTTATCGCGGATTAATTCAGACATACTTTTCTCCAGACTCTCAGATTTTCTTTACGACTTTTTCAGGGGGGATAATAAAAGAACCTCCCCGCCAGTCAAAATTTTCTTAACTGTTTAACTTACCGGAGGATTGTGCGCTGGCGTTCAGTGCTATGATGTGACCACGTCAGGGCAAAGCCCGGTGAACAGAGATTTAAGGATACAGGCAATGCAGATTATGAGATCGAATCAAATTCGCTGGCTCAGTGTGTTGATTGTGATGGGCGGGCTGTTACTGATTCTTCCTCTTCATTTACTGGCATGTTTTATTGCCGGTTTTTTAGTGTTTGAACTCATCAATGCGCTTACCCCGTACTTTCAAAAAATCATCAGTGGCGAACGTGCCCGCTGGGTGGTGGTGGCCATTATCGCGACCCTGGTGATCAGTTGTCTGACGCTGGCGATTGCGGGCATTGCGGATTTTCTGATGGAGGATATGCGTAATCCGGTGGCGTTTAACGCCATGGTCTCGCATCTGCTGACTGACGCACAAAGCCGTTTATCGCCGGTATTACTGCATTATTTACCGGCGAATATTGAAGAGTTGCAGCGCAGTTTCCTGCAATGGCTGCGTGAACATATCGTGATGATTCAGGCCGTTGGCAAGAATGCTGCCCACGTTTTCCTGACCATGATTATCGGTATGATCCTCGGTGCGATTATCTCGCTTCAGCAGCCGCGCAAGGGCGAACTGAACGCCCCGCTGAAAAAGGAGCTGTTGCAGCGGATGCATTTGCTGGGTGAAGCCTTCCGTAACGTGGTCTTTGCGCAGTTCCAGATTTCCCTGATCAATACCGTGCTGTCAGGTATTTTCCTGTTTGGCATTTTACCGCTGTTCGGCATTCATCTGCCGCTGGCAAAAACGCTGGTTGTCGTGACCTTCGTCTGCGGGTTGCTGCCGGTTATCGGTAATCTGATTTCGAATACGCTGATTTTCATCGTCGGCCTGTCGCTGTCGCTGTGGGTCGGCGCGCTGGTGCTGGCGTATCTGATCATCATCCACAAAGTGGAATACTTCCTGAATGCCCGCATTGTTGGCAGTCGCATCAAGGCGAAATCCTGGGAGGTTTTACTGGCGATGCTGATCTTCGAGGCGGCGTTTGGCATACCCGGCGTGGTCGCTGCACCTATCTATTACGCTTATCTGAAAAGCGAACTGAAAGAAGCGGGTCTGATTTAATCCTTTCTTAAAACGTGGCGCTTTGCGGGCAAAGTGCCACTGTTTAGTCTCTGCACAATCCCGCCTGAAAATCCTGAAATAAACAGATTCAGGCAAGTAATGGCGAGGATCGTTATATCAGTAAGTCATCTTAAACCGTCATAATTTTGCGGTGCCTGCCTTTTCTGCGGGCATGAAGTATTCCGTAATCCAATCAGGAGATAAAAATGACGCTTAACGTTCGTGGTTTCGCTGCACTTTCAGCGGATGCGCCTCTTGCGCCTCATAATTTTGTTCGCCGTGACCCGCGTGATACCGACGTTGTGATCGACATTCTGTACTGCGGTGTTTGCCACTCTGACATCCACCAGGCGCGTAATGAATGGCATCAAAGCATTTATCCGATGGTTCCGGGGCATGAAATTATCGGACGCGTGAAACAGGTTGGCGCGAAAGTCTCTGGCTTCAAAGTGGGCGACACCGTCGGTGTCGGTTGTATGGTCGATTCTTGTCAGCATTGTGAATCCTGCGCGGAAAGCCTGGAACAGTACTGTGAAGAAGGCGCTACCATGACCTATAACAGCCATGATCGTCATGACAATATGATGACCTACGGCGGTTATTCCGAACAAATCGTGGTTTCAGAAAAATTCGTTCTGCGTGTTTCTGAAAAACTGGACATCAAATCTGCTGCACCGCTGCTGTGTGCCGGTATCACCACGTATTCTCCGCTGAAACACTGGAAAATCGGTAAAGGTCACAAAGTGGCTGTGGTGGGCCTGGGCGGTCTGGGTCACATGGGCCTGAAATTTGCCAAAGCACTGGGCGCAGATGTGACGCTGTTCACCCGTTCCAAAGGCAAAGAGCAGGAAGCTTACCGTCTGGGCGCGGACCACGTGGTGCTGTCTACTGATGAAAAACAAATGGCCGCCGTAAAAAGCCACTTCGATTTCATCCTGGACACCGTGCCTAATCCACATGATCTGAACCCGTATCTGGACACGCTCAAACGTGACGGTACCCATATTCTGGTCGGTTTGATTGAGCCAGTCGAGCCTGCGCTGCACAGCGGCAAACTGGTTATGGGCCGCAAAACCGTCGCCGGTTCCCTGATCGGTGGTATCGCTGAAACCCAGGAAATGCTGGATTTCTGTGCTGAGCATGACATTTCCTGTGATGTGGAAATGATTGACATGCAGGACATCAACGGCGCGTACGAACGCATGCTGAAAAGCGACGTGAAATACCGCTTTGTTGTTGATATGGCGTCATTGAAAAACGCCTGAAAGGCCGTATTGCGCTGCGTTGATTAAATAAGCAGCTAAATAGCGACCTGATGTGCCTGTCCGGCTTACGACTCTCTGTGTAGAAGAACCCGGCAGGGCGGGCGCATTGTGGCGAAATTTACTCTTTACACGTTTCTGTGACTTCTCGGCTTGAAAGCGCGGTGGTATCCTGCTGCCTTTCGCCGGGCGAAGGAAAACCAGTGGCTAAGAGTTTTGACGAACTCATCAGAGACATGGATCTGATGATTGAACATGTGGACAGGCTGAAAAACTTGCCACCACGGGTTGCTCAACCAGCGGCCTCTGACAAACCTGCGTACGATTCTTTCGGTGAGATTTTCGCGCTGAAAGCTGTCATGCGGGCTTTTATCTCTTCAGTCGACACTATTGTTAAAGTGCAGATTGCCAAGAAAGTTGAACAGGATATCGGCCATCTGGAGAATACCGTGCGGTCGATTGGCGGCGGCAGTGCAGACGCAGACGACGTCGCGCAAATCACGGCATATGTTCGTCACGCGGTGTCTGAATTAATGGATTAATTCTCCGTGCCGTCAGTCAACGCCGGTCGCACAGTGTATTTCACCAATACCTTGTGCGACTGGCGTTTTTTTTGGACTTTTTGTCCGCAGGCGAGGGCGATGAAAAGCGTCTATTCTTGCCATAATTCCTTTTTGCTGGTGCCGGTTATGTCTCAGGATTACCGCTTTTTTGCGTCAGCCCGACGCCGCTGTTATGCCCTTTTATTTGAACACCGCACCCGCAGCGGCCGCCGGATGGAAATATTCTGGATCCTGGCGTCACTGCTCAGCGTTCTGCTGCTGTTTATCGAATCCAGTGCATATGATTTGTTTCCGGCGACACCCAATATCATCCCGTTGTTCGGCCTGGTCGAAATGGGGTTTACCGCGCTTTTTACGGTGGAATACGTCTTACGGGTGGTCTGTTCGCCGCGCAAAACCCGTTATCCGGTGAGTTTTTTCGGCATTATCGATCTCTGCACCATTCTGCCCATGTACATCCTGTGGATGCTGCCTTCCTTCGCGGGGGCGGGGAATCTGGAGATCCTCATCCGCCTGCTGAGAATTTTACGTGTGCTGCGGGTACTGAAATTGTTGCGCTACATGAGCGACGCCGGGGTTTTATGGCGCAGCCTGATGCGTGCGAAACGTAAGCTCTGCATCTTCTTTGGCTTTGTCGCCATTATTCTTTGTCTTTTCGGCGGGCTGATGTTTGCTGCCGAAGGCGGCAACGGCGGATTTACGTCGCTGGGCGCGTCTGTTTACTGGGCCGTGGTGACGCTGACGACGGTCGGATACGGGGACATTACACCGCATACTGCACTGGGAAGAATGCTTGCGTCGGTGCTGATCCTGCTGGGGTATTCGATCATCGCCGTGCCGACCGGGATTTTAACGGCTTATATGTCGCAGGAATTGGAAAAAGGGCGTGCTGCCCGTTCTTGTCAGACTTGTCTGCATTCTGGCCATGAAATAGATGCAAAATTTTGCGCACATTGCGGAGCGGTCTTAGCGGCCGATAAACCACAACCTGTTGAAAAATAGCCTGATAACTGTACATCTATTGAACTGTTCGGTACAAAATTAGACTAATTTCGCGCTTTACCGCAGCATTGCATTAAAAAGAGTTGCTATTAAAGGGCAGTCATGAGTAAATACATACCGGCCTGTGGTACAGACCTATTTATGCACGACATCCTGAGTAAAGTTGTTCCAATTTAAAGCGTTATCCATGATAACCCTGCTCTGACGAATTTCCTTCTTAGTGCCTCCATAAGTAACGACTGAAATCCGGCTATAACATGCCCATGGTGGCGAAATTTATTTTTAAAAGGTAATTCTTATGTCAATGATGAAAGGTCAGGTTAAGTGGTTTAACGAGTCTAAAGGCTTTGGCTTCATCACTCCTGCTGACGGCAGCAAAGATGTGTTCGTACACTTCTCCGCTATCCAGGATCAAGGTTTCAAGACCCTGGCTGAAGGCCAGAACGTACAGTTCACTATCGAGAACGGTGCTAAAGGTCCGTCTGCGGCTAACGTTACCGCTATCTAATCTTACTTTACCGCTGTTTCAGCGATAAAAGTACAGATGACAAAAACCCGCATGCGCGGGTTTTTTTACGTCTGTTGTTTGTCAGTTAACCGCTTATCAGTTAACCGTATCGTTGATACGCCGTTTGTCATTTCTGCGAGCGTCTGCTGTTTTATCCGGCGGTCTCTGGCAAAAAGATAAAAAAAAGCCCGCATAACGGCGGGCAAAATATTTCTTATGACATTCATTATGTACTTCCTCGGGGGGTAAGCACACCGCCAGTATAGAGAAAATGAAAGTCAGGATTCTTGCTTCAATTCGTTAAGAAAATGAAAAGGAGTCCCGCAGGGGTATTTTACCGTTTCGCATTATCTTTCCTTTCATGCCATGCCTTTGTGCGGTGGTCTGTACTACAATAATCATAATTGAAAACCATGGGATAACCTGATGAAAGTTAATGATCTTGTGACAGTGAAAACCGACGGCGGGCCGCGCCGCGAAGGTAAAGTATTAGCCGTAGAGGAGTTTTACGAAGGCGTCATGTATCTGGTTTCGCTGGAGGAATATCCGGCGGGCATCTGGTTCTTCAATGAAGGCGACACCAAAGACGGCACGTTTGTCGAACCACGTGAAGGTTCTGAATAACGTTTACGCTACATCCGTTACGAATAAAAAAATACCGGGGCAGAAGGTTTGCCACCGGTATTTTTTTACTTATTGCCCGTCCGGAATAACGCTGACGCGACTATCAGAACGTTTCCCAGTTCGGCTCATCGTTCACCCCTTTTGACGAACGGGAAGCCGGGCCGGGCAGGGCGCGGGATGATGCCGGGGACTGTGGCTGCGCACTGCGTGTGCTGCCATCCAGACGGAACACCGCGACAGCCTGTGTCAGGCGCGCGGCCTGTTCTTCCAGTGACGCGGCCGCCGCTGAGGCTTCCTGCACCAGTGAGGCGTTTTGCTGCGTGACACCATCCATTTCCGACACCGCCTGGCTGACCTGACTGATCCCACGACTTTGTTCATCCGATGCGGAAGCGATTTCACCCATGATGTCCGTCACATGGCTGACCGCGGTGACAATTTCTGACATCGTGTCACCTGCATCGCCCACCAGAATGCTGCCTTCGCCGACGTAATCGACGGATTCTTCAATCAGCGCTTCGATTTCTTTCGCTGCCTGTGCACTTCGTTGTGCCAGGCTGCGCACTTCGCTGGCCACCACCGCAAATCCGCGCCCCTGTTCACCGGCGCGTGCCGCTTCCACGGCGGCATTGAGCGCCAGAATGTTTGTCTGGAAAGCGATGCTGTTGATCACATTGGTGATTTCAGCAATTTTGGTCGAACTGCGGGAAATCTTATCCATGGTACTGACAACCTCCGCCACAATATTCCCGCCTTTTTGCGCTTTATTGGAGGCGTCGGCGGCCAGTTTGCTGGCGTGGTGGGCGTTTTCGGAGTTCTGTTTCACCGTAGCCGTCAGCTGTTCCATGCTGGCAGCCGTTTCTTCCAGTGCCGCCGCCTGTTGTTCAGTTCGCGATGATAAATCGGTATTGCCCGAAGCAATTTCTGTCGACCCCTGATAAATAGACACCGCGCCTTCACGTACGGTCAGCACCGTTGACGCCAGCGAGCGTTGCATTTGATCTACGTTGTTACTCAGTACGCCGATTTCATTTCGGCCATGTGCCCGGGTGGGCTGCGTCAGATCTCCCTCGGCAATTTTCTGAATGCGCATCACCATCCGGTTCAGCGGATGAATAATCACTTTGCGCATGACCAGATAAGTGATGAAGGTCAGGACCAGCGCCAGCAGGAACCCGCCGCCCATCAGGGTATAACCGAGCACGGCATTGCGCTGCGCTTTATCATTGATGGTGTTAGCGGTTTGGGTGCGATAGGCAATCGCCGCCAGCAGCGGGACGTTATTGGCGAGATCCAGGCCACGTACTGTTTCTGCTTCCTGAGAAATCACTTCTTCGAAATGTGCCTGTTTGGCCGATTCCAGCATCGGCGCCATGCCCTGAGTCAGATAGGCGTCGTAGGCTTTTTTCAGCGGTTCATCGAGCGCCCGATCTTTATCGGTTTTATTTGGCCGGTTGATATACATATCAAACGAGGTTTGTGACTGTTTAATGCGGCTGGCAGCGTCCTTCAGGTTTTGGCTAAACACATCCTGATCGCCAATACGCGCGGCTGCAGCAGCCTGAATCAACAGCAAACGTGCGGTACGCAGATGGTTTGAACTGTTGGAAAGCGCCAGACGGATTTGCAGCTCCTGGGTGGCGTTTGCCAGCGCGGCATTACTTTGCTTCAGAAAGAAACCGGAGGTGCCGATGGACACAGCAAAAAGGAAAAGGATCCCGGTAAGAATCAGGCTAATCAGGGTAACAAGGCGAATATTGCTGATAAAGGAGGTTCTGGTCGTTAACTGTGTAGGAGTATCCATTTTATTTTGTTCCGCTCAATTGATCCTGTATACCGCCTGTTCCGGGCGGTCAGTGACAGCGATAAAGGCATTGCCAGCGGGCAAGTCCGGCCTTGACGAAAAAAACGCCATAGGGTGTCATCGGCATTCCGGCGCAGGGATTCAGTTTATATTTGTGGCGGAGATCTCATTTTCAGAGATTAACGACGATTTCTACAGGCCACACCGTTGCGTAGCCTGTAGCAGGAGGCCGAAAGAGAGGGGCGGGGGGTTAATTGACGTAGATGCCGTTGGTAAGCTGATCACATAAACGGACGACGTGATAAATAATATGTTTATTCGGTGATTTTATTTTCCTTTTAATATTTCCCTTATAGGAAGACACCGTTTTGGTTTTAATTTGTAATTTATCGGATATTTCAATGGTACCGTTGCCGGACATCCACATCTTGAGCATCGCTGATTCAGAACGGCTGAGCATCACGGGCCGGGTATCGAGCATTCCGCTGCTGGCAGGATCCTGCGACTGCGGCAATAACGGATGATTGATTAACTGCTTAAGGGTATCGGCCTTAATGGATTTCGACGTGATAATCACGTTCTTACGCACAAAAATATACTCTTCAAAATGAATACGCGTACGGGACATAAAAATAAAAAACAGCGTATCAGGGTATTCGGTGATCAGTTCTCCCAGACGCTCTTTATTACCTGAATGAGGCGATATGCAATCCTCGTTAATAAAAACAAGGGAAGGATTCAGTTTGCTGCAACCATTGAGAAGCTGCTCAAAATGGCTGACGTAACTGATGTCTTGTTCACTGGCGAGAAATTGTTGCAATCCGAGACGCGTATACCGGCATGGATCCAAGATTATCGTTTGCATAGTAAGTCCCCATAGGACATCCCTGTTCTGCATAATGATTGGATTCTTTGGTGTCAGCACAAAAGGCACAAACTGCATGCTGACTCTACTTTTTGCATGAAATCTGTCCGGTTGGAAGTGATTTTTTTACCCCGTAAGAGGCAGGAAGGGGTTTGGTAAATTTGGTTTATGTCACAATTTATTTTGTGACTGAACAAAAAAATGACTCGAATTAAGACTATTCTTAATGGATGTAAGGACATAGAAGAAAAGCTAATTAATTATGATGTTACAGTAACACTCTGGAAGACATAACAATATGCTGATAACCCTGCGTATGCTTAAAAACAATTCACGAATGAAAATGGCAGGAAAAGCGGACGCAGTGCGTAAACACTGCGTCACAGAGATTACCAGTAGGACTGCCAGCATTGCGTCACGCGTGTCAGCGCTTCGACATAAAAATAGTCCCCCCAGCTGCAACACTCATCTACGCCTTTACCGCTCGCCATGTGATAGACAGAATGCTTAAGCAAACCGTCACAATCCTCCTGATCACCGGTAAGATAATTCTCAGTCAGTGAGTCCATCATGCGCAGCGCCATTTCTTCATAGCACGCACGTTTATCATCGGTGGCTGGCAGCGCGGTGGCCAGACTCAGCAGGCCGCAGACCGCAATAGCCGCAGCCGAACTGTCGCGAACGGCATCGGTGCCAAGCAGTGCAAGATCCCAGTGGCAGACATCGTCTTCCGGTAAGCGGTTAAGGAAATAATGCGCAAGACGCCGTGACAGCTCAACCTGATCTGCATCGCCGGTATAACGATAGCTGAGCAGAAAACCGTAGATGCCCCAGGCCTGACCCCGTGACCAGCAGGAGTCATCAGAATATCCCTGATGCGTATTACCAAAACGCGGCTCGCCGGTCACGGTATCCATGTAATAGGTGTGATAGGTCGAGGCGTCCGGGCGGACAATATATTTCGCCGCCTGTTCTGCATGGGCGCGGGCAGCCTCGGCGAAGCGCGGTTCACCGGTTTGCTCACTCGCCCAGTACAATAAAGGCAGATTCATATTGCAGTCGATAATCATGCGGCCAGCCTGTTCCGGGTCATTTAAATCGCCCCACGCCTGAATGATTTTCGCCTGGGTATTAAAACGTTCCATCAGCGCTTCAGCTGCGAGGAGTGCAAAACCGCGCGCCTGCCGGTTGCCGGTCAGTTTATACGCGCTGACGCATGAGAGGCTGTAGAGAAAACCGAGGTCATGCGTCGCGGTATCAATGCGGTTGGCGATACGGTTACCAAACGACGTGACCTGTTTTTCTGCCGCCAGCCGGTAACGATCATCGCCGGTCATTTCCCATGCCAGCCATAGCTGACCGGTCCAGAAACTGGTGGTCCACTCCACATTCTCTGTCAGCGGGTAATGGCCGTTTTCGCAGGTTTCCGCCGGGAACTTATTGCCGAACTTCTCCAGATTGCGGGAAATTTTGCTGAGCACCGTCTGGCGCGCGCGCTGCATTTTTTGTGCAAAGGCGATCTTATCCAGCTGATTCAGTTCCACGGGTAACAACGTCTCTTTCGCGATGGTGATAGTCATACCTTCTCCCTTTCCATTCCAATAGTTTCAACTTCAACCTGTTCAGCCGGTACGGGTGTGCCTGAGCGCAGGCTGTGGCAGGCCGATAACGTGAAGGCGGAAATCAGCGTAAAGCACAGTGCGATACCGCCCATAATCAGATAAGTGTGTTCAAAACCGATGCGGTCGTAGAAGTAACCAGCAGGGGGAGCGACCACAATCGAGCCGACATAAATCATGGCCTGATAGCCCAGCAGATACATGGTGGCGTTGACGCGTTTGCTGAAATGCTCGGCGATGTACTTAAACACTGACACCAGCAGCAGCGCGATTTCCAGCCCGTAGAACGGCTTGATAATGGAAATCAGCAGCGGATCGTTGGTCAGCCCGGAGGCAATCAGGCGTAATCCCACCAGTGCACCGACCAGCAGCAGGCTTTTCTTGGCGCCGAAATAATTCACCAGGAAAGGGATCACCATCATCATCAGGAATTCGAGGCCGGACTGCACGGTGCTCAGATAACCGTACCAGGCGTTGCCCTGTTCTTTAGTGTCGAAGAAGGTGACGAAATAACGTGAAAATTGCTGTTCGGCGACAAACATCATCCACGCCACACCGGCGACATAGAGCGAGAACATCCAGAACTTGCGGTTTTTGAGCAGTAAAATCACATCGCTGAACACGATCTTTTGTTGTGAAATCACGTCGTTATCTTTGAGTTCTTCATCACCGATTTTCAGCGACAACAGCACCGCCAGCATGACCAGCGAGGTGGCGCTGCTCAGCCCGAAGTTCCAGGCCGGGGAGAGATTAAACAGCACGCCGGAGAACGACGCGGCCAGCGCCCAGCCCAGCGAACCCCACATGCGGACCTGCCCGAACTCCATGTGATACAGGCGGCTGAAGCGGTCGGCGTAAGATTCGGATGCTGCGACACCGGCGTACCAGCCGAGGCTCAGATACAGCGCACCGACGATAATCCCGAGCATCAGATGGCTGTCCAGCAGGGGCTGATAAACGAAAATAAAGAACGGTGCCATCAGGGCAGAAACCAGCACGACAAAGTACAGCAGAGATTTGCTCATGCCGATTTTGTCCATGATATAGCCGTAAACCGGCTTCATGATCACCGCGAACACGCCGTTAACGGCAAACACGGTACCGATACTGACACTGTCGAGTCCGGCTTTTTGCCCCAGCCATAAGGCATATAGCCCGAAGCTTGAAGACCAGGTGAAGAAATACAGGAATATAAAGCTGCTCATTTTGTAGTAAGCCGTTTTACTGGCTGTTTTTATGGCTTTCATAGTGACTCCTGAAACGGATCCTGAGGATTAACCTAACGTGATGTGCCCGCTGTTACCCTGATATTGCCAGCGCAATTGTTGCCCCTGACGACTGACTTCCGGCCCGGCCAGCGCGCTGATATCACGGGTAGCAGACGCACATACGGCGCATATCAGCCAGTGAGAACCGGCAGGCAGTGACGATTTCAGCACCGGAATGGCGGCGGTTTCGGCGAACATAATGCTGCTGTTGGGCGGGGTGATAACAGCGGAGGCTTCGCGTGGTTCGCTTTCTTCAAGTGCGACAATCCGGCTGACGCCGTTGCGTGCCGTGACTGTCACCCCACGTTTTTCTGCTGACAGCTGTGTTTGCGTTGAAGGTTCCTGCATTACCGCGAAACCGCCTTCGGCCGTCTCCAGCGGACGCTGATTCTCGATGTGATGAACGCGCAGATGCCAGTCGCCGCAGGGGATCAGCCAGGTACGCACGGCAACGTCGTGCCACGGCAGCCAGCGGGAGTAAATCATCTCGCCGGTGATCCGCGTCTCTGCACAGTCCCGACGTCCGCGGAAATAACCGTCACTTTCCGAGAACATCAGCATCGAATCGCAACCGGCATGATTCAGCCCGTACCGGCCACGATCTAAAGTGAATCCGAACTGGCTGGAATAGGCGAATTTGGTGTATTTGGCTTCGGTATTCACAAAGTTATTCAGCTCAAGCTGCCCGGATGTCAGCATCACGACATGCTGGCCTTCGGCATCGCGGGTCAGGATCTGACTGGCATGAGGAATACAGTAAGCTGCGGGGAGTGCGGGAAGCGGGGCTTCTTCTGCCTGCCAGAAGGCATCGTCCGGCGGCAATGCCAGCACCAGGAACAGTTTGCATGCCCAGTAAGGTGAACCCGGCGCGTTATAGTCTTCAGCCATCACCAGATTCGGTGTGTGGTAACCAATGCTGAGCACGCCGTCGCGGTCGAAAATCGGCTCTTTTAGCCAGTGACGCAAATGACGCAAAATCAGCCCCTTGATAATACCCGGGCTGAACACCTCCAGTTTGCTGTACGCCGCCGCACTCCAGAACGCCGCTTCGGCAAAACGATAAGCCAGGCTACGTCCGAAAGGCACCGCCGCGCCGCCTGCTGAAAACATCGTAATGAAATCCTGTGCGAAACGTTGTGCGCGTTCACGTAACATGGCCGCACGCGGCGCATCCACATCGGCCATATTCTGTGCATACAGCAGCCCGTAATAATGAAACGCCATCGAAATGTAGTAATCACGCGGCCTGCCGGGACCGTCGGAATACCAGCCATCGCCCAGATAATATTCTTCCATCAGCGCAAATCGGGCCGCCACGGCTTCCTGATCCCAGGGTAATCCGGAGACTTTAAAACCCATCTGCACCATGACCGGGAAGAAATTCCAGTTATTATTCGGGATGGTGGCATCGCGTCCCTGATTCAGCCAGTCAGCCAGATTCTGTTGCTCCTGCGCGCTGAAATGCTGCAACAATTGCTTGTTCAGCAGCGTCAGCCCGACGCCAAACGCCGCCATTTCCACACAGCGCTGATCAAAATCACGGATTTTTCCCCAGTATTGCGGATGCTGCGGATCGGTGCCGAAACGAATGGCATTCAGATAAAAAGGCAAATCTTCACATTCACCGCCACCCGCCAGCAGCGGGAATATTCCCCACAACATGCGTGACAGCGCTTCCATTTTGGCAATCTCTTTGCCGTAATGGGTGGTGGAATTGCCCAGACTGATTCCGCTTTTGCCTTCTTCTGTATAAGGCGACACCGCCGCGAGCAATTCTTGCAAGAGATGCTGCACATCATCGCGGGTCTGTAACGGATTATTGATGTTCACTTTTTTCGGCGTCATAAAAACTCTCCCGGTGACGTGAGGGAAGCAGAAAATAAGGGTTTATTAATTTGAAATATTATTTCAATTCTCTGTGCTGCGAGTGAAATATAGAGAACTGAAAATCGCTGATTGTTACGTGCTTCACAGAATGGCGTGATTTTTGAAATTGTGATTACCAAACCACGATTAAAACGGCTTAAATTATAAAAAACTGACTGAAAATTGTGTTTTGTTGTCCTTGCCGTTAATGACGTAAAAATGAACTGAGGAAAACAGGAATGCCGGTATCTGATTATCTGGAACGCATTGCCCTTAATGAACGTCAGGTTTCCTTTAACCGGATGAACCGTGGGAGTGCTAATTATTTCCACTGGCATCAGTGTCTGGAGTTACTTTTCGTCAGTCAGGGTTACGGCATTGTCATTGTGGATAATCAGCAATACACGTTGCGCCCGGGACGGTTGTTTGTCTTTCCGCCTTTTAAACTGCACAAAGTGTTTGTCGAATCCGGTGAAAAGAACCTGTATTTGCGCACTACCATTCATCTGGACCACCAGTTGCTGGATGGCTGCCTGCAATCGTTCCCGCAACGCCGGGCACGGTTCGCAAGTTTGTGGGATGCCGACCGCGCGGCACACATTTATGATCTCAGCGAACATGCCAGCCATATAGAAGTCATTCTCGAGCAGTTCAATCAGTTGTCTGAAGCGCAGGCCGATCAGTGGGAAGAAATTACCCTACTGATTTTGCAACTGATGGCCTTTATGCCCGCAGAGGACGCAATGCCGAAAACCATCAGCCGGACAACGGCCTCTAAAGTGATGCAGTGGATTGAAGAAAATTACGTGCAGAAGTTTTCTCTGGCGCAGCTCTCAGCGGCCATCGGGTTGTCAGAAAGTTATATCTCGCGGGTTTTCGGGCAGGAAACCGGGGGCTCCATTCAGGATTACCTTGCCACCCGGCGGGTTAAAAGGGCATGTGAATTACTGCGTTCCACCGACCGTTCGGTCGAAGAAATCGGACTGCAATGCGGATTTACTGACGCGCCGTATTTTATTACCCGTTTTAAAAAGATGATCGGCAAAACGCCGTTGCAGTATCGCAAGGCGGCATTTTCTCTGACGACTTAACGCCAGCTGGCGGGGGCAGAGCCGAGCGGTGAAGCCGGGAAGCGCCAGTGTAATGTCGTATTTTCCAGACGAACAGGAGGAAGCAAACGCCGGGCATTGCCCCAGACCGTACGTTCCTGTTCGGGCAAAAAGTCGGCCGGATCCGCGGATTCAATCAGTGGTTCGCCGCTTTCTGCTAAGGTGCCATTTTCCATCAGTTCGCGGGCGGTACGTGCCAGTGAAAGGCGGCATTCGCTGCCCTGACTGGTTTCCATACGTTGCGCCAAACCCTGCAGCACTGCCGCAGCCATCAGATAGCCGGTAGTGTGATCCAGCGCCTGAACCGGCAGCGGAACAGGCTTGTGACGACCGGAACGCTGCATTCCCTGTTCAGCGATCCCGCAGCTCATTTGCACCAGACTGTCAAACCCGCGCCGTTCGCGCCACGGCCCGCTCCAGCCATAGGCATTCAGGCACACATCCACCAGCCCTGGCGCAATCGCGCGACGCTGTTCACTGCCGTAACCCAGTTTGTGCAGCGCGCCTGCGCGATAGCCATGCACAATCACATCCGCGTCCCGCAGTAATTCTTCGAAACGGTGCCGGTCCTGCGGGTTATGCAGGTTCAGCCGCGCACAGTGTTTACCCAGCGTGACATCCGCTTCCTGACTGGGTTCATCCCAGCCAAAGGGATCAATGCGTAATACATCAGCGCCCAGTCCTGCGAGAAAACGCGTCGCCACCGGCCCGGCGATAATCCGTGTCAGATCGAGTACTTTCACGCCCGCCAGCGGCTGTTGCGGGGATAATTCCCAATGCGGCGGTGCCACTTTAACGGACAACGCATGCTGAAAAAGAGGTTCCGCGTTCAGCGATTTTCCCTGAACATGCTGCTGCCATTCTTCCGGGCTGAGCATCTGCGCGGCACATCCACCTGCCCGCACCACGGCGTGTTCCAGTGCTGCTTTTTTCCACATCACCACCCGCAGCGCCAGCGCCTCGCGGTTTTCCGCTTTGCCGAGCAGTGTTTCAACCACCTTACGGTGCGCGGGGGCATTGGTATGCAAACGGATCCAGCCGTCTGCCGTGGCGTAATCACCCGCCAGACTGTCCCAGGCTGGCGGTATTTCCCAGCCGTCAGGCCGGATACTGGTTTTACACCACAGCGAGGCCAGACGGCGATCCACGGTTACGGCATCGTGTTTGCCGTTTCTGAGGGCGACCAGTTGCGACACTGCGATTCCTGCCAGCGCAACAGAGGCGGCAATCAGCGGGGTTACCGGATAATAAGAGGGAAGATTTCCGGCACCGCTGACATGGAGCGTGCAGGGGAGTGAAATTTTGCCGGTTAACTGCGCGTATAGCGCACGGGCTTTCTCCTGAATCAGTTCATCGGACATGCTGAAACCTCTTGCAGTAAAACAAAAAATCACAAAGCGATGAGATTTCAGCATAGCAGGGCGGACACAAAGGCGTGCTAACCCGGCGCGGATAACACGCTGAATCATGAGTGATAGTAACCTTCCGGTAACAGAATTTTCCTAAAGTCACCGGGGGGTTACGCACCTCAACAGGGCAGGAATTACGGCTAAAACCGGCGTTTCTGAAAACCGGCTCATCCCCTGTCATACGGGGGATAAGCACTGTCATAAGCGCTAACTTTTTCAAGCGAAATATTAGCTGAATGCATTCAATTTCTTGTACTCGGCTTGTGAATTTTACGTTAGCCTTAGGGTCGAAAATTCTGAATACGCGGGGACTGCGTTTTTGTGACGAAGCCCCCGGATTTTTTTGCCCAGTACAGGAAACGATTCTGGCATGGAACGAAGAGCATTTATTAAAGCATCTATGGCATTCGCCGCCTGGTGTGGTGTGCCGGCTATGTCCACACTGTTCACCCGTTCCGCAGAAGCGGCAGAGGCGAATGTGGCAGACGGCGGCGAATTGCCGTTTGATTTCAACGCGCTGAAAAAAATGGCGAAAGATTTGGCGGACAAGCCCTACGGTGGCGCGCCGCAGCCGTTGCCGAAGACGCTGGCTGAACTCACGCCACAGGCCTACAACGCGATTCAGTATGATCATGCACATTCGCTGTGGAATGGTCTGCCTGACCGTCAGCTTGATGTGGAACTGTTTCACGTCGGCATGGGCTTCAAACGCCGCGTGCGCATGTATTCTGTAGATCCGGTGAAACACATGGCGCGCGAAATCCATTTCCGCCCTGAATTGTTTAACTATCACGATGCCGGTGTGGATACCAAACAACTGGAAGGCTTCTCAAATCTTGGTTTCGCCGGTTTTAAAGTCAATAAAGCCCCTGAACTGACGCGCCGCGACGTGGTTTCCTTCCTCGGTGCCAGCTATTTTCGTGCAGTAGATGATACCTACCAATATGGCCTGTCAGCCCGTGGTGTGGCGGTCGATACCTTTACCGATCAGCCGGAAGAATTCCCTGATTTCACCGCATTCTGGTTTGATACGCCAAAACCTGGCGACACGACTTTTACGGTTTACGCCTTGCTGGACGGCATGAGCATTACCGGCGCGTATAAATTCGTGATCCACTGCGAACCGACCCGTGTGGTGATGGAAATTGAAAACCATCTGCATGCCCGCGAAGATATCAAACAACTGGGCATTTCTCCGATGACCAGCATGTTCAGTTGTGGCACCAGTGAACGTGGCCGTTGCGACACCATCCACCCGCAAATCCACGATTCTGATCGCCTGGAAATGTGGACCGGTACCGGTGAGTGGATTTGTCGCCCGTTGAACAACCCGCAGCGATTGCAGTTCAACGCCTTCAGCGACAACAGCCCGAAAGGTTTTGGTCTGTTGCAACTCGACCATGAATTCAATAATTATCAGGACGTGATTGGCTGGTACAACAAGCGTCCGAGCCTGTGGGTAGAACCGGTCGGGGACTGGGGGAAGGGCGCCGTCAATCTGATGGAAATCCCGACTACGGGTGAAACCCTGGATAACGTGGTGTGCTTCTGGCAACCGGAAACACCGGTGAAATCCGGTGCTGAATTTAGTTTCAGCTATAAGCTGTACTGGAGTTCCGTACCTCCTCACCGCAGCCCGCTGGCGAATGTGCTGGCGACCCGTACCGGTATGGGCGGTTTCCCGGAAGGGTGGGCGCCGGGTGAGAACTATCCGCAAGTCTGGGCGCGTCGTTTTGCTATCGATTTCATTGGTGGCGAGCTGAAAGCCTTTGCTGATAAAGGGATCGAGCCGGTGATCAACGTCTCGGCGGGTAAAATCAAAAACATCGAAATTTTGTATGTGCAGCCGTTCGACGGTTACCGCATCCTGTTTGACTGGTATCCTGACAGCGATTCAGTCGCGCCGGTCGAGCTGCGTATGTTCCTGCGCAACGGCCAGACTGCGCTGTCTGAAACCTGGCTGTATCAGTATTTCCCGCCAGCGCCGGATAAACGCAAGTACATTGATGACCGTCAGATGACGAAGTAGTCCCCGTCATCCTTCAAACCGCAGGTGCGTTGGCTGCATTCGCTCACCCGAATCACTGACTTTAGTCAGCTCATCGGGATTCGTTCGTTTGCCGCCTTCCTGCAACTTGAATGATTTAGGGGAGTTGTCATTAATAAATACAAAAAGCCCCGACTATTCGGGGCTTTTGCTTTTTTTCTATTTTATTTTTGCAGATGAACCCAATACAGGCACGTGCAAAATACTTCCACGGGTAAAGCAAGGGTAACGCACGACACTTAACTGATGAAGGGCAAGATGGCAATCAAAACGCCTTCACCAACATTCCGTTCTGTGGCTGCTGCTGCGGATTTCGCAGCGCCATGTCGAAAGATTTCTCGATCTCTTTCAACTGTTGTAAAAATTCGTTCGGCGAAAAGTCGTGTGGTTTGCTGCTCATATAGGCAAGCGCCAGTTCTTTGGCGTTATAGCGCTGAAAGTTGTACATGCTGTTCCTTATTAATTTCAGAAATATTAATGGAATGGCTAACAGCGAGCTGGCTAATGACCACTGCTTACGACGTGCTGCCAATGCGATGAATTCTACGGGGTTTACTGATAAGGGAAAGTCGCTTTTATTGATGCATTCAATAGTTAAAAGCTAACAGACTGCGCTTTATCTATCAGCGATGAATCATGCGGATTTTAATAATCATTAAGAGGTATTAAATCGTTCAAATATGAATTACCTCATTATTTTAAACTTCCGCATTAATTGAAGAAATTCTTTGCGAGTCATGCTGTTAATGTGAATTAAAAGGGTTGGGCTTCCTGTCATGCTGCGTTACCCTCGGAGAGTTATTCACTTTCACATTATCAACGAAAAGAGGTTTTTATCATGAGTAAATTTATCTTCTCTTCGCCAAGAAAATACGTTCAGGGCAGCGGTGTACTGGATGAGTTAGGGGATTATCTGCCCGACCTGGGGGGAAAATCATTCCTGATTGCTGATGATGTTGTTTGGGGAATTATCGGTGACCGCGTACAGAAATCATTGAAAAAAGCGGGCGTAGAATTCCACTACGAGCGCTTTAACGGTGAAGCCTCTGCCAGCGAAATCACCCGTCTGGCAGGTATCGCCCGTGATGCGGGAACACAGGTAGTGGTTGGGCTCGGTGGCGGTAAGACGCTCGACACGGTTAAAGCCATTGCAGATGAACTGAAACAAAACGTAGTGATTGTGCCGACCGTGGCCTCTACCGATGCGCCGTGCAGTGCGCTGTCGGTTATCTACACCGATGAAGGCGTTTTCGAATCCTACCGTTTCTACAATAAAAACCCGGATCTGGTGCTGGTGGATACTCATGTTTGCGCACAGGCACCGGTACGCCTGTTCGCCTCCGGTATCGCTGACGGCCTGGCGACCTTTGTTGAAGCGCAGGCGGTATTGCGTTCCCATTCCCAGTCTATGGTAGGCGGCGACCCGACTATCGCCGGGATGGCCATTGCCGAAGCCTGCGAAAAAACGCTGCTGACTTACGGCTACAGTGCTTACACCGCAGTTGAGCAGAAACTGGTGACGCCAGCGGTTGAAGCCGTGGTGGAAGCCAACACATTGCTGTCCGGTCTGGGCTTTGAAAATGCCGGTCTGGCGGGGGCGCATGCCATCCATAATGGTTTTACTGCGATCTCTGGTGATATTCACCACCTGACGCACGGTGAAAAAGTGGCATACGGTACATTGACGCAGATGGTGCTGGAACAACGTCCGGACGAAGAAA
This sequence comes from Rahnella aceris, assembly GCF_011684115.1. Classification (NCBI taxonomy): domain Bacteria; kingdom Pseudomonadati; phylum Pseudomonadota; class Gammaproteobacteria; order Enterobacterales; family Yersiniaceae; genus Rahnella; species Rahnella aceris. The sequence continues at coordinate 1,064,227 of NZ_JAADJV010000001.1, forward strand.
TCGCGAAATACGTGCGCTTCTACCGCGCCATCAAAATGCCAACCACGCTGAAAGAAATGCATCTGGAAAACGAATCTTTCGCCAATCTGGTGAAAGTGGGTGCGCTGGCAGGCGGCGAGGGCGATACGCTGGGCAATCTGAACCACAACCTGTCCGCCGAAGATGTGGCGAATGCCATTCTGGCGGTGGATGCGTTCAGTAAAACTGTGAAGTAATTATCGGCTTGTGCCTTTGGGAAAAGTGAGGCATGCGGGTGGTAAGGCGAATGCACACGTTAACTCATTCATTTGTCTTTAATACCCCAACCCTCCCCTTCGCAGGAGAGGGCGCCGGTCGGGCTATTTCCGGCCTGGCTTTTTGCTACTCCCCCTGCAAAGGGGGAGTCTGAGAAGAGGTTTTAAGGACCAGAACCGGGGTAAAATACAGGTTGTTCAGGCGCCTTAAATCCGCGCCATCACCCAGGGAATCGCCACCGGCAGTTGTGACAGCAGGTAAAGCACCAGGCCGATAAAGGCACCGACCAGCGTGCCGTTGATGCGGATAAACTGCAAATCCTTACCGATATTCAGTTCTATTTGCCGCGACATATCGCGCGCGTCCCAGCCTTTCACTGTGTCGCTGATGTGGCGGGTCAGGAATTCGGCGAATTCCGGCGCGACTTTCTCTGCAATACTTTCCATCTGCTGATTCAGCGAGAGGCGCAGCTTTTCGTCCTGCGCCAGCGCATTACCCAGCCATTGCCCGGATTCGGTGACTTTGGCGAACACCCGCGAATCCTCGCTTTCTAAATCTTCTTTCAGCCAGTTACGCATATCGCCCCACAGCTGCAAAACATACGTATTCAGCTTTTCGTCATCTTTCAGATACTGTTTGATCTCTTCAGCTTTCTGCGCGGTCGCCGGGTCATTTTGCAGCTTCCAGATAAAGCTTTGTACCGAGCGATCGAAGCCTTTGCGGAAAGCGTGGGTTTTATCGTTGCCCATATCGTCGAGCACGGAATTCACGGCATTGGAGACCATATCCGCGCCGTTGCGCCCCAGCCAGCCGGTGGGCAGTAATTTGGCGGTCAGCGGATGTTCGCGTTTCATCCAGCCGACAATCTGCGCGGAGATAAACTGCCGCGTGCTGTCTTTTGCCAGCAGGATTTCCAGCTGATCCATCGCCTGATCCAGCAGTTCCTGATGGCGGCCGTTTTTGGTCAGGCTTTCCAGCAAGGTGGCAATCGACGCCGACAGGTCGATTTTGTCGATCACCCGGTACAGCGCACGGCGGATAAGCTGGGCGATGCGCTGATCGTCAGTGACGTCCAGAAAACCGCGGATCATCTTCACGGCATATTTGGCAAACCGTTGTGCGTTGTCGGGCGCGTTCAGCCAGTCTGTCAGCATCCGCGCCGGGTCATGCTGGCGGATCAGTGTGATAAGTGTGGCGGGCGCGAGGAATTTCTCCTGCACGAACACCGCCAGATTATCGGCAATCTTGTCTTTGTTTTTAGGGATGATCGCCGTATGCGAGGCGACAAACGGCACCGGCACGCGGCGGAACAGTGCCACGACGGCAAACCAGTCAGCCATTGCCCCGACCATCGCGGCCTCGGAAATGGCTTTCAGACCGGACACCCAGAAGTTGGGCGGCAGGAAAAGGGTGATGACAAACAGGGCGGCGGCAACCAGCAGCAACCCCAGCGCGTTACGTTTACTTCGGCGAAGTTCTTGTTCTTTATCCATTACCTCAGTTTAGGAAGCGAGCGGCGGACTGTCAGCTTTTTTCTTGCGATTGCGCCACTTGCCGTGCAGTGCGCGATAACCGGTTGCCGGAATGCCGCCAGCCCGACACCGGCGCGCACCAGCCCGAGAATAGTGTGAGTCTGGCTGCAATGTTGCACGTAATGCGGCACGACGTTGGCCTGTGCAAACAGCCCGGCGATACAGTCGTAAAAGTATTTTCCTTCGCTGGCGGAATACATGATGAAAGGTTGTCCGGCAAAGTCCCGCAGACGGAGGCGTGGTTTGGCGGTCAGCGCGGATGAAGCAGGCAACGCAACGCATAAAGGCTCACGCAGTACGCAATGATAGGCCAGCGGAAATAACGTCACCGGCTGGCGCACAAAGCCGATATCCAGCGTGCGCGCCGCCAGTGCCTGAAGCTGGGCTGACGACACCATTTCCTTCATTACCAGCGTGATTTCCGGCAATTCCTGAGCTGCCAGCGCGATAATCTGCGGGATTTGCCAGTAACTTTGTTTCCACTGATGCGGCGGTGATTGCGTTGATGACACTGGCGTTTTTTGGCAAAGGTTTACCGGCCATCGGCTGGGCAGTGATGTCAGATACCGCGCCGGAGAAAATGATCGGCCTGAGCGGCGGGGTGTTTAACTGTCTGGGTAACGTTGCGGGGATTATTACGCCTGTAGTGATCGGTTATATCGTCGCGGCAACCGGCTCCTTTAACCTCGCGCTGTGGTTTGTCGGCGCACACGGTTTGCTCGGCATGTTTGGCTATCTGGTGGTCGCCGGTAAGTTCGAGCGCATGGTGATCCGCCAGGATACGCGGGTAAAATGAGAATTGTTCTTGATATGACAATGCGTGTCATTAAACTGCGTGCAGCATCATTTTCCTGCATTCAGAATGAGAAAAATTCATGGAGTTGTTACGTGTTGTCTTTAAGCAATACCGCTGGCCGTTTTTAGGGGTGATGGCGCTGAGCCTGCTCAGCGCCGTTCTGGGCATCGGGCTGATCGCGTTTATCAATCTGAAACTGATTGAAACCACCCAAGGCTCGCTGATGGTTCTTCCGCAATTCCTCGGATTACTTCTGTTGCTGATGGCGGTCACGTTAGGCTCTCAGCTGGCGCTGACCGTGCTCGGTCATCACTTCATTTACCGTCTGCGTGGCCAGTTCATTAAACGTATTCTCGATACCGATATCGAACGCATCGAGCAAATCGGTAATGCGCAACTGCTTGCCAGCCTGGGCAGCGACATCCGTAACATCACACTGGCGTTTGTGCGCCTGCCGGAGCTGGTGCAGGGGATTATCCTGACCCTTGGCTGTGCGGGATATCTGGCCTGGCTGTCACCGGAAATGCTGCTGGTGACGGTCATCTGGCTGTTGATCACTATTTTCGGCGGTTTCAAACTGGTGTCGCATGTTTACCGTCATCTGGCGAAAGTGCGTGATGCGGAAGACAAACTGCAAACCGATTATCAGAAAGTGATCGAGGGGCGCAAAGAGCTGGCGCTGAACCGCGAGCGTGCGCGCCATCTGTTTGATGATGTATACCGTAAAGATGCCGAAGAATATCGTCACCACATCATCCGCGCCGACACCTTCCACCTGAGCGCCGTGAACTGGTCGAATATCATGATGCTGGGCGCGATTGGCCTGGTGTTCTTCATGGCGAATACGCTCGGCTGGTCGGATACCGACGTTGCCGCTACTTATTCCCTGACGCTGTTGTTCCTGCGCACGCCAATGTTACAGGCTGTGGGTGCGCTGCCGACGCTGCTCAGCGCACAGGTGGCTTTTGGCAAACTGAAAGCATTGAAACTGGCGGAATATAACGCAGCCTTTACCCCCGCCATTGTCGCGAAAAAGTGGCAAACCCTTGAACTGCGCGACCTGACCTTCAGTTACGCAGGCAAAGAAGAGGGCGCTGGTTTTGGCGTCGGTCCGCTGAACCTGACGATCACCCGTGGCGAGCTGGTATTTTTGATTGGCGGCAACGGCAGCGGAAAATCGACAATGGCGATGTTGCTGACCGGCCTGTATCAGCCGCGTTCCGGGCAAATCCTGCTCGACGGCGTGCCGGTCACCGCCGAAAACGCCGAACAATACCGGCAGATTTTCTCGGCGGTGTTCACTGACTTCCACCTGTTCGGTCAGCTCATGGGTCCGCAAGGCGAGATGCCGGACCCGCTGCTGGTGGAAGACTGGCTGCAACGCCTGAAAATGAAAGAAAAACTCCAGTTCAACGGCAATGAAGTGACCAATCTGCAACTGTCTGCCGGACAGCGTAAACGGGTGGCGCTGTTGCTGGCCGCTGCTGAAGGGCGTGATTTCCTGCTGCTTGACGAATGGGCGGCCGATCAGGATCCCCAGTTCCGCCGTACCTTCTACCGCGAGCTGTTGCCACAATTGCGTGATATGGGTAAAACCGTGCTGGCAATCAGCCATGATGATCACTATTTTGAACACGCCGATCGTCTGCTGGAAATGCGACAGGGCAAATTGCACGAACTGCACGGGCAGGCGCGTATTGACGCCAGCCGCGATGCGGTCGCACAGATTGGAAGTCACTAAATTGTTTACTGAAGGCAAAGGAAAATGAACTGGAATGAAGTGATGGTGTGGGGCATCAGCGGTGCGGTCATTGGCTCGCTGATCGGGGCATTACACAAAAAAGGCAAAATTGGCCGGGTACCTGCGGTGATCTTATTTCTGGTGTTGATCATCGGCGGTAACCTGCTGTGGGGGGGCGTCATCAAACCGCGTCTTGCCGGTAACAGTGAAGAGCAGAAAATCGATCAGGCGCTGGCCGAATTGCCGCTGTACAACACCATCAGAATGCAGGAACCGGCACTGTATGCGCAGATCCGCAGCAATATCCTGAATATGAAGAAAGAGGGTAAACCGCAGCAGGAAGCCATTGATACCGTCAAACCAATGGTGTCATTGTTACTCTCGCAACGCATCAGCCACGCACCGGACGCCAATGTGAACCAGGCGATGCAGGTAAATCTGGAAGAAATGCAGACGCTGCAGGCACGCAAAGACGGCAGTTGCTTTAAATTCCTTTATCCGCAGGTCAGCGGCGGCGTGAATACCGCACAGGTGCTGCCGCCGGAACTGTTCCGCAAAGATCTCGACACCATGAATGATTTACTGCTGGCGACCGGCAGCGGGCAAACGGTTATGCCTGCCCCTGTGAGCACGGAAAAAGTGGTGCAGATGATGGTGCCGGTGCGTGAAGCCCTGGCCAGTATGTACGGAGAACAGTTGCAGATGTTTAATGACCTGACCAAACCGGATGTCGATCGCGAAAAAGTATGCGAAATTTCCATCAGCCTGTACTCCGGCATTCTGGCGCTTCAGCCTGCGGAGTCTGCGGCTATACTTCGCCAGATGCTCGGTCAGCACTAACCGTCATCCCTCAGGCTGCCTCTGCGTTAGCTTCGTTCGCAAACCCCGGTCATATACTTATGTATGCTGCCGGGGATTTGCTCAGTCGCTGCCCTGATGCACCCCGAATGATTTAGGGTTATGCACCGCAGCCTGAGAAGCAGAAAATCCCTACTCCTTTTGGCACGAGAAAGCGTATCCTTAGCCGGATTTTTCAAACAATAATTTCCCGAACTCCCGGAATCATCCTTCTATGCAAAAAATGTTAAGAGTGCCGTTGTTGCTGGCATTGTTGTCATGTCTGCTGATAACGCCGGTGCTGAGTCAGGCTGACGAAAGTACAGGCCAGCCTGCCACGGCGGAACAACCGGTTAAAGTGAACGTCACGACCGCGTTACCGGCATTACAAAAGCGTCTGGATCAGCTGAAACAGCAGGTCTCTTCGGCGAAAACCGACAAGAAATTTACCGGCCTGACTGATGCTGCGCAGAAACTGGCCGAAGATGCCGACAAGCTGACGGGTGCGCTGACGCCGGATCTGGCGCAGGTGCAGGCACAGCTCGACGTGCTGGGTCCGGCGCCTGCACCGGGCACGATCACGGAAACGCCGCAAGTGATCAGCCAGCGTAATAAGCTCAACAACAGCAAAACGCTGCTGACCACGCAAATCGAGCAGACCAAAGCCATCTCCCTTGGCGCGCAAAACCTGTCTTCGCAAATCGCCGGATTACGTCGTGATGCACTGAAAACCCAGATTGCGCTCAATACCGGCAGCATTCTCGGAGGGAATTTCTGGGCACCGCTTATTACGCCAAACGATGATGATGCGGCGCGTTTTGATGACTTCGGTTCGCAGGTTAAAGACGCGTGGATGCAGGCGTGGAGCGAGGAATGGCGCATCGGCACCGCAATTTATCTGTTACTGGCGCTGGTGATTGGCCTGGCCGGTCGCCGCGTGCTGGACAGACCGATGAACTGGATCCTGCCGCGCTGGTTGCCGCAGGGGCGTTTCCGTCGCAGTTTTCTGGCCTGTTTCACTACGCTGAGCACCACCCTGACGCTTGGCATCAGTGTTCAGTTGCTCGGGTATATTTTCACCCGTCTGCCGGATACCTCGCCGTGGGTGACGGAATTTGCCGGACAACTGGTTGAACTGACCTATTTCTCTGCCGTGATCGCCGGTCTGGGGATTGCATTACTTTCCAATAACCATCCGTCGTGGCGTCTGCCGGGCATTGCCGATCCGCTGGCAAAAACACTGGCATCATTCCCGGTGCTGCTGGCGGGCTTTATTTTCCTGTTCGGTATCATCGAACAGCTGAATAACCTGGTTGGTGCCAGCGTCTCAGCAACGTTATTTGGCAACGGACTGGCGGCGTTACTCGTGGCGCTCAACTGCCTGATCGCGCCAGTGCGTATCAACCGTATGCGTCGCAAGATGAAGGCCGAAGGGGAACAGACCGAAGCACGTTCCACGCTGGCCGGGCTTATCCATCTGGTGATAAGCCTGACGGCGTTTGTCATCCTGATGGCGCTGCTGATTGGTTATATTCCGCTGGCGCGTTTTGTGACCTTCGAACTGCTGTGGATCGGGCTGGTAGTCAGTTGCCTGTATCTGCTGATCCACTTTGTCGTGGACCTGTGTGAGAGTCTGTTTGCGCCGACCACGCACAGCGGCAAAATCCTCAAAAGTACGCTGAGCGTCAATGACCGTCACCTGTCACTGGCTGCCACGTTATTCTCGGCAATCGGTAAAACCGGACTGCTGCTGATGGCCGCCGTCGCGCTGCTTAACGGTACTTTCGGCACGACGACGCCGCTGGAGTTGCTGGCAAAAATCGTCGATATCTGGGGCGGTAAAGGTCTCGAAAGCATGAACATCATTCCGGCGCACGCGGTCAACGCGGTGCTGTGTCTGGTGGTCGGCTGGTATATTCTGCGTTCCGCACGCAGGTGGCTGGATAACGATTTCCTGCCAAAAACCATGATGGATCGCGGTATGCGTGCCTCGCTGGTGACGCTGTTCACCAACGTCGGCTACGTGCTGATCATCCTGCTGACGCTGTCTTCGCTTGGCATCGAATGGAACAAACTGGCGTGGATCGTCAGTGCCTTGTCGGTCGGTATCGGTTTTGGTTTGCAGGAGATTGTGAAGAACTTCATCTCCGGTCTGATCCTGCTGACCGAACGGCCGGTGAAAGTGGGGGATTTGATCAGTATCAGCGGTGTGGAAGGGGATATCCGCCGTATCAATGTCCGTGCAACTGAAATTCAGCTAAGCGATAAATCCACCGTGATTGTGCCGAACTCACAATTGATTTCACAGAACGTGCGTAACGCCACCATGGGTAACGCGCAGGGCGTGGCGACTATCACGTTGACCTTCCCGCTGGATATCGACCCGGAACAGGTTAAGACATTACTGCTGGAAGCCTACAACTTGCACGAATCCATTCTGGAAAACCCACCGGCCTCGGTCAGCTTTAAAGAACTGGGACCGACCGGGATTGTGCTGAGTGTGACAGGTTTTGTGAACAGCCCGCGCATGGTCAGCGGTACGCGCAGTGATTTGCTTTACGAAATCCTGAAGATGCTGCGGGCCGCGGGGATCAGTCTGAGTCAGACGCAGACGATGATTCTGGAGAAACCGGCAGAGAGGATCGTTCCGGTTGAGGAGTAAAATCCAAAGCATGATCCGGTCGACTCCCTCCCCTGCGAAGGGGAGGGTTGGGGTGGGGTATTAAAGAAAAATCAATAAGTTGAAGTATACCTTGACAAGATGTTAGCCCTTAAAACCCCCTCCCGACCTCCCCCTTCGCAGGGGGAGGAGCCAGGACAAAACCCTAAGAATGATCCGTTCGGCTCCCCGCTGCGAAGAGGAGGGGCTTTCCCTTAAACTTTTTTATTCCTTCTCCGATGCATCAGCAAATACACCGCCGGAATCACCAGCATCGACAACAACGGGGCACTCACCATGCCGCCGATCATCGGCGCGGCAATACGCTGCATCACTTCTGAACCGGTTCCGCCGCCCCACATGATCGGCAGTAAACCCGCCATGATAGTGGCAACAGTCATGGCTTTTGGCCGGACGCGCAACACCGCACCGTGGTGAATGGCGTCGCACAGTTCTGCCTCACTCATATCCCCGCCGGCTTTTTGCTGACGTTGCACCGCCTGATTCAGATACAGCACCATGATCACCCCGAACTCGGCGGCAACCCCGGCCAGGGCGATAAACCCGACGGCGGCGGCGACCGACAGATTGAAACTCAGCAGGTACAACAGCCAGACGCCACCGGTCAGGGCAAACGGCAGTGTCGCCATGATCAGCAGGGCGTCGCGCACGCTGCTGAACGTCACGTATAACAGGACGAAGATGATCAAAAGTGTCACCGGTAGCACGATTTTCAGTTTTGCCGTGGCGCGTTCAAGATACTCGAATTGCCCCGACCAACTGACCGTCACCCCTTCCGGCAATGTTACCTGCTGGCTGACCGCCTGTTGCATGTCTTCGACGGCAGATTTCAAATCTCGTCCGCGCAAATCCACATAGATCCAGTCTGAAAGACGGGCGTTCTCACTTTTCAGCATCGGCGGGCCATCGGTGACGTTGACGGATGCCAGCGCCGACAGCGGCACCTGTGCGCCGGAGGCGGTCAGCACCGGTAAATCCCGCAGCGCCTGCACGTTGTCGCGCAGCTCACGCGGATAACGCAGGTTGATGGGATAACGCTCGCGGCCTTCCAGCGTTTCGCCGATATTTTCCCCGCCGACCAGCGTTGAGACCAGCGACTGTAATTCAGCTACCGTGACACCGTAACGCGCTGCTTCACGCCGGTTAATATCAATATCGACGTAACGGCCACCTTCCAGCCTTTCGGCCAGTGCCGAGGTCACGCCCGGCACCTGTTTCACGATATGCTCGATCTGCTGGGCGATCTGCTCGATTTGTGCAACGTTATTGCCGTTCACCTTGATGCCCACCGGGCTTTTGATGCCGGTGGCCAGCATGTCGAGACGGTTGCGGATAGGCGGTACCCAGACGTTGGCGATGCCGGGCAATTTCACCGCGTTGTCGAGTTCTGTCACCAGTTTGTCCGGCGTCATGCCCGGTCGCCACTGGTCCCTCGGTTTAAAGCGGATGGTCGTTTCGATCATGGTCAGCGGCGCCGGGTCGGTGGCGCTGTCGGCGCGTCCGGCCTTGCCAAATACACTGGCGACTTCGGGCACAGTTTTGATTAACCGATCCGTCTGCTGCAACAACCGTGCGGCTTCGCGGGCTGAAATCCCCGGCAGCGTCGACGGCATATACAGCAGGTCGCCTTCATCGAGCGGCGGCATAAATTCACTGCCCAGTTTTGCCAGCGGATACAGAGACACCAGCAGGAACAGGCCGCTGAATAACAGCGTGGTTTTCGGACGTTTCAGCACGGCAGAAAGCACCGGCTGGTAGGCGGCAATCAACCAGCGGTTGATCGGGCTGGCGTTTTCATCAGGAATTTTGCCACGAATAAAATAGCCCATCAGCACCGGCACCAGGGTGATGCCCAGCCCGGCAGACACCGCCATCGCGTAGGTTTTGGTGAATGCCAGCGGGGAGAACATCCGGCCTTCCTGTGCTTCCAGCGAAAACACCGGAATAAACGACAGGGTGATGATCAGCAAACTGCAAAACAGCGCCGGACCCACTTCCGTGGCGGCACGCTCAGACACCTTCCAGTAATCCGCAGACGCAGGCTGCTGGCCGGGATGATCGTGCCGCCATTGCTCCAGCACCTTATGCATATTCTCGATCATCACAATCGCCGCATCGACCATGGCGCCGATGGCAATCGCGATACCGCCGAGCGACATAATATTGGCGCTGACCCCCTGATAATGCATGACGATAAACGCGCCGAGAATACCGAGCGGCAGGGTGATGATCGCCACCAGCGCCGAGCGGAAATGGAACAGAAACAGCGCGCAGACCACTGCGACTACCGCGAATTCCTCCAGCAGTTTATGCGACAGCGTTTCGACGGCGTTTTCAATCAGCGGCTGGCGATCGTAGACCGGCACGATTTCAACCCCCGCAGGCAGCGTGCGGGCGAGGGCATGTAGCCGCTCTTTCACCGCCTTCAGGGTTTCCAGTGCATTTTTACCCGAGCGCATAACAATCACGCCGCCCGCCACTTCGCCTTCACCGTTAAGTTCCGCCACGCCGCGCCGCAGTTCAGGGCCAGTGCGGACGGTGGCGACATCCGCCAGCAGCACCGGAATACCGCTGTTGACTGTCACGACCACATTGTTGAAATCTTCCAGACTTTTCAGATAGCCGGAGGTGCGCACCATGTATTCGGCCTCGCCCATTTCCAGCAGCGAGCCACTGCTTTCCTGATTAGCGTTTTGCAGCGCGGTCACCAGTTGCTGATGCGTCACGCCCCGGGCGCGCATCCGTTGCGGATCGGCCACTACCTGATACTGACGCACCATGCCGCCGATGCTGGCGACCTCAGAGACATTCGGTACGGTTTTCAGGTCATAACGCAGCGTCCAGTCCTGCAGGGCGCGAAGTTGTTCGAGGCTGTGTTTGCCGGTTTTGTCGATCAGCGCGTATTCATAGATCCAGCCGACGCCGGTGGCATCCGGTCCCAGCGAGGCTTTGGCTCCGGCGGGCAGTGAGGATTGAACCTGACTCAGGTATTCCAGCACGCGGGAGCGCGCCCAGTAAGGATCGGTACCATCATCGAACAACACATAAACATAGGCATCACCGAACATCGAAAAGCCGCGCACGGTTTTCGCGCCGGGCACTGACAGCAGAGTGGTGGTCAGCGGATAGGTCACCTGATCTTCGATGATTTGCGGTGCCTTGCCCGGATAACTTACGCGCACGATCACCTGCACATCGGAGAGATCCGGCAGGGCGTCGAGCGGCGCTTTCTGCAATGACCAGATGCCCCAGCCCGCCATCATCAGCGCGGCGAGTAACACCAGCAGCCGGTTCTTCAGCGACCAGCGGATCACAGCGGCAATCATAAATCACCTCCGTGCTGGTGCGCGTCCGGCGCCGGGGCGTCGGTGGCAGGCAGTGCGCTGCGCAGGCTGGCTTCGGAGTCGATCAGGAACTGCCCGGAGGTGACAACAGACTGACCTTCTTCCAGGCCTGAAAGTACCTGCGTCCAGCCATCACGCGTCACGCCGATGGTGACCTTCTGCGGGGTGAAATGTCCGTTGCCGTCGTCGAGCAGCACGGTATTGCGGCTGCCGGTCTGGATCAGCGCTTCCTGCGCAATGGCCAGAACCGCCGTCTGCGCACTGACATCTGGCGATAAATTCAGGTACATGCCGGGACGCAGTTTTTCCTGCGGATTATCAATCACCACGCGGGCTTTCAGCGTACGGCTGACGGCATCCACATCCGGCAGCAATTCGCTGACCGTACCGTGAAATATCTCGCCCGGCTGACTGTCGGCACTGGCCGTAATTTTGCCGCCGATCTGGATCTGACTGGCGGCAGAAGGCGGATAATCCATCACAATCCAAACCTGTTTCAGACTGGTCAGTTCGAACAGCGGCTGTGTGGCGCTGACCTGCGCGCCTTCACGCACGGAAAGCAGGCTGATATAACCGTCTTCCGGCGCGACCACGTCGATGCGGGTTTGCGGCTGACCGGTTTTATCGACGCGGCGCAGAATGTCTTCCGGCATAAACTGCAAAGCCAGCCGCTGACGGGCGGCGGCAGTCAGGCTGCGGTCGCCAAGCTGACGCACGGCCAGATATTCCTGCTGCGCGGCGGTCCAGTCGGGGATCCACAGTGTGGCCAGTTTCTGACCTTTTTTCACAGGCTGCTGGCTGGCAGCGACGTAAAGTTTTTCGACTAAACCATTCGCACGCGCGGCGACCGTGCGCAGGCTGCGTTCATCGGCGCTGACCGTGCCATACACATTAAGCGGTGCGGAAATCATCCGTCGCTGTACCTTTTCACTGCGCATACCGAGATTTTGCTGCTGACGGGCGCTGACCGTCACACCGCCGTCATCCGTGGCTTCATCGGCGTAACGCGGCATCAGATCCATATCCATAAAGGGCGATTTGCCCGGTTTATCGAAACGCTGGCCGGGCGTCATCGGGTCATACCAGTACAGCACTTTGCGTTCGGCCGGAGCAGCAGAAGCCTGCGTTTGCGCCGCAGGGCTGTGACGGCCAGCCACGTAACCGGCGGCGAGTGCGGCCATGATGGCGACGGCCAGCAGGCTGTAAGTTTTAGCGGAAGTCATTAATGAATCTCCTGGGGGGCCAGATAACGCAGGGCGACCCAATAGCGGGCCACTTCCAGCCCGGCATTGCGTTCGGAAATCTGGCTGTCGATCAGGTTGCGGCGGGCGTCGAGAACGTCATTCAGGCTGCTTTTTCCGGCGCGATACTGTGCCTGAATCACGCTGATGCGTTGCTGTTGCAGGGGAATAACGTTGTTTTTTTGCCGCTGCCATAACGTGGCGGCGGCCTGATATTGCGCCAGCAAACTGGTCAGTTGCGCCTGATGGTCGCGCATCAGTTGCGCCAGCCGGTCATTGCTTTCCATTGCCATCGACTGATCGGCGGCGTGATCTTTATCCTGACGCGAAGCGGTAAACAGCGGCAGATCGACGGTAAACATCACCCCTGCCAGATCTTCATAACTGTCGGCACGATGGGCGTAATAGACTTCCACGCCGACATCCGGCAGCGCCGCAATGGCCGACTGGGAAGATTTCGCCTGCGCCACATCGGCTTCACGCCGAGCCTGAATAATTTCAGGATGTTGTTCGACGCTTGTCGCCTGTAACGCCTGTGGAGGAAGTTCGGTGAAAGGCGGAATGGCACCGTTAATTTCAGGCTGATCGATGCCGGTCAGCTGGCTTAAGCGGGTGCGCGCCAGTTGAACATCCCGTTCGGCTTCGGTCAGTTTGTCTTGCATGCTGATGAGCGTCAGGTGCGCGTCCAGCACCGAGGCGGGCAGCGAACTGCCGCTGCTGACACCGCCCCGCTGAACCCCAATCTGGCGCTGACTTTCGTCCACCAGTTTTTGTAATTGCGAGACGGTTTGCCCGCCGATAGCCAGTTCCATCCAGGCCAGTGCCGCATCGCGTTGCAAACGTGCCCGGATACTCTGGCGGGTAGCCGCCACTTCCCGGGATTCTGCACGCAGCGTGTCGGCTTTGCGCTGGCGCTTATCGCTGCTGATGTAATCCTGCATGATGCCGATACGTTCCATCGTCATCCCTTCACGGGTAAACCGGTCGGTGTTGCCGCCGCTGACCGGCAGGTTTTCGATACCGAATTTCAGCTTCGGATCCGGCAGTTGCATGGCCGAATCGGCACGGTTATCCAGCGCATTGATCTGGTGACGACTGGCAGAAAGCTCGGCGGAATAATCCTGTGCAGCGACCAGCGCCTGCGGCAGGGTAACGGGTGTGGCAAACGCGCTGACCGGCACAAAAGCCAGCAGCCATTGCCACGTCATCCGGTGATGGCGCGGTAAAGTCAACATGGTGAATCTCCCGGTCAGCGTTTCAGCGGTGTCAGTGTCTGTAACTGATAAGCGGACTCAGTTTTGACAAAGCTAAAGGTGACCGGCGTACCGGCGGGCAGGGAGTTGGCGGCGATCTCCGGCGGCAGACGGAAATTCATGGTCATGGCCGGCCATTTCAGCGCAGGAATGGCGTGATGGGAAATCCCCACGCGATCAGACTGCCACTGAGTGATCACGCCTTCGGATTCATAGGCCTGCATATTATGCTGCATCGCCATAGCATCGTGATTCATTGGCATAGCATCGGCAAAAGAATAAGCTGAAATAAAGAAAAGACTTGCGGTAAATACATTTAAAATTGCACGCATGGGAAATACTCCAATACTGTCATTAGATAAAAACTGGCCATTAATCTGGCAAAACAATTTCATTTAATATTGAGTGCGGAAAAACACTCAGGACAGCAGGGGCTATTCTCTGTATCGGCAGAACTGAACTTCAGCGGGAGGCGGAGTGACGGTTGGCGCAATCCAGTCCGCGGTGGTGACCGCTGTGCTGGCATCGACGGTGAGCATGGCTAATGCCGGAGCGACGGGCAATGCCACCAGTGGCGCGGAACCACTGTCAGACTGGGTTCTTTCAGGGGCACAGTGCTTCTCACACAACAGCGACTGACTCTGCATGTGCTCTGGAGAATCAGGCATTTGCATGGTGATGTTATGTGCCATGGCGGTGTTTTTCACCGGCGGGCGCATATCGCACTGATGGCTGGCGAGCGCCAGTTGGGCATTCAGGACAAGCCAGCATAACGCGAACAGCAACACACTGACCCGCTTGCCGGGCAAGCGCAGCGAATGCATGAACTGTGAAATCGCGAAACGGACTGACATGATGAATATTATTTCCGTAAGGAAGATGCGACCGAGTATATAAGGAAATAAGGCGAAGTGGAAAGGACAAACAGAATAAGTCAGGATTAAAATTGTCAGGATAATTAAAGAACGCGAATAACAGCGGTTTCTGTTATTCGCATGTTAATTAACGTGTGTTTTCAGGTGATAATTAACTTACAGCCAGCCTGATTTTTTAAGCTTCCAGTATAACCACACACAACCGGCGACAGTGACGCCCAGCGTTACCGGATATCCCCACCAGTCATCCAGCTCCGGCATGTTTTTGAAGTTCATGCCGTACAGACTGAAAATCACTGTCGGGATCGCCAGAATCGCGCCCCAGCCCGCCAGTCGCTGTACCACTTCGTTCTGATGCACCGACACCAGCGCCAGATTCACATGCATGGCGTTCGACAGCATTTCGCGCACATCGTCCGTCGTGCGGATCACCTGATTAGCGTGGTCCTGCACATCACGCACATAAGCCCGCAGGCTCTTAGGCATCAGTTCTTCGTAGTGATGGCTGAGCTGATTACAGATATCTTCCATTGGTACCGCGGCGTTGCGCAGCGAGAGCAGATCCCGCCGCAGACTATAAACCTGCTGCACCGCCTGCTGATTAAAGGTGTTGCGGAACATCAGTTTTTCGATGGCATCAAACTGTTCGGTGTACTGATGCAGGATTTCCAGATAGTTATCCACGATGGAATCGAGTACGCAATACAGTGCATAAGCCGGCCCTTTACTCAACATTTCCGGGCGTTCTTCGGCGTGTTTACGGATTTCTTTATAGCTGGATGACGCACCGTGACGCACGGTGATCAGAAAGTTTTTGCCGAGAAACAGGTGTGTTTCGCCGTACTCGATGGTTTCATTCACTTTCTGCGCAGTGTGCGTAACGATAAACAGCGATTCGCCGTACTGCTCAATTTTCGGTCGCTGATGGGCGGTCAGTGCATCTTCAATCGCCAGGTCATGCAGACCGAATTCTTCCTGAATGCTGCGCATATAGGCATCTTCCGGCTGCCACAGTCCGAGCCAGACAAAGGTATCGGGCTCTTTCAGGACTTCGCTGATGTCTTCGACCGTCACATCCTGCAATCGTTTACCGTCGCGGTAAGCCACGCTGTTAATCACTGAATCACAGCTGGGTTTTTTATCTTCGTTGGAAATGGAATTCATTGTTTTACCCGATTGTTATTCAGACGAAAATCCTGCCCGCAGGCAGGACGATTTCAGTGTCTGAACAGAATAGCGCAGTCTCCGGGAAATGCGCTGACGGGATCTTTAAAAGAATGTTTCAGCCATCGGCAGACCGGCTGACCGTTTCCCAGATATCGATATCCTCACGCATTTGTTGCATCTTTTCCCTGACAAATTTAACGGCGTCACTGCCGAGTAACAGCGAGGCTGGCGGCTCAGGCGCATCGAGCAACTGCAACATCGCTTGTGCGGCTTTTAGCGGGTCGCCCGGCTGATGACCGCTGCGTTTTTCCCGCGTTTCCCGCACGGGGTCGAAACTGGCATCGTAATCACTGATGGCACGCGGTGAGCGCACCATCGAACGTCCCGCCCAGTCGGTACGAAAAGACCCGGGCTGAATGGCCGTGACGGCAATATTGAACGGTTTGAGTTCTTTGGTCAGTGTTTCAGAGATCCCCTGCAAGGCGAATTTACTGCCGCAGTAATAGCTGATGCCCGGCATTGTAATAAAGCCTCCCATCGACGTGATGTTAAGAATATGTCCACCACGACGCTGACGAAAATACGGCAGGAAGGCTTTGATGACCGCAACCGCACCAAAAACATTGACGTCAAACTGATGCAGCGCCTCGCTTAACGGCGACTCTTCCATAATACCTTCATGTCCGTAACCGGCATTGTTGACCAGCACGTCAACGGCACCGATTTCCTGTTCCACGGCAGCCGCGAGCGGGGCGATAGCCTCGAAATCAGTGACATCCAGCATGCGACCAAAACTACGGCGGGGGGCCAGCGCGTCAAATTCTGCGCAGGCTTGCGCATCACGCAGCGTGCCGACCACACGATGTCCTGCTTTCAGGGCTTCTTCTGCCAGCGCACGGCCAAATCCGCTGCTGACGCCGGTGATGAATAATAATTTTGACTGACTCATACAAACTCCTCAGTAAAAAGCGGACTTGCAGAATAGGGGGGACAACAGCAAATCCGTAGCCCCGATCCTCTCTGATGTTTGCCTGTTCCTCTGAGGCGTCTGGACGCGACTGATTCCCGGTGCGACACTTCATTCACTTTCCGCTGCATATTTTCAGGTTCATATGACGTTTCCATCTTTGACAGTGACTGAGCAAATGATCGCGCTTTTGGACCAGCTTACGCCCCATGAAGGCTACAACCTGACGACGCTGGCAGATGTGCGTTTTTTACGTTCAAACCGTCCGCTGCTGCGCACGCCGGTTTTGTATGAGCCGGGGATCGTGATTGTGGTGCAGGGGAGAAAACGCGGATTCTTAGGTAATGATGTCTATTTGTATGATGCACAGCATTATCTGACCGTATCGGTGCCGGTGCCTTTCACCATGGAAACTGACGCCACCGCCAGTGAACCGATGCTGGCAATTTACCTGCGACTCGATTTCAGTCTGGCGGCAGAACTGATGTTGCAGCTCGATGCTTATGACGCCCCGCAGCCGGAATCGCCGAAAAGTATGGTGTCGAGCCTGATGGATGACGCGATGCGGGCTTGCGTATTACGTTTTTTGCAGGTGATGGCATCTCCGCTGGATGCAAAAATTCTGGGCAGGGCGATGATGCGTGAGTTGTATTACCGCGTGCTGACCGGTGCTCAGGGCGGCACGCTGCGCAGCGCACTGACCCTGCAAGGGCAATTTGGCAAAGTGGTAAAAGCCCTGCGAAAACTGCACGCAGAATACCACTCGCATCTGGATGTGAATGCGCTGGCAAAAGAAGCGGGAATGAGCCTGCCGACGTTTCACAGTCACTTTAAAACCGTCACTGATACGTCGCCGATGCAGTATCTCAAGTCCACCCGTTTGCATCAGGCCAGATTACTGATGTTGCGCAATAACCTGACCGCCTCGGCGGCCAGCGCGCAGGTGGGCTATGAAAGTGTGTCGCAGTTCAGCCGCGAATTTAAACGCTTATTCGGGCTGACCCCGGTGAGTGAAGTGGCGCGGATGAGGCAGAATTTTTCATTGCCTGCCCCGTCCACGCCGTCGGATTTTATCTCTTCACATTAATAAGGCGTTACGGTGTCACGCCAGACGTGGTTTGTACCTTCACATCCGGCGTGGCTGCCGGACCAAAGACGGTGTAGGTCGGCAAATCGACGTTCTGATACGGCTCCCAGCCGCCGCCTAACGCTTTATACAGCGAGACCAGGTCGGTGCTGGTTTTCACTTTCGCTTCAGCGGATTGCTGATGCGCCTGTGCCAGCTGGCGCTGGGCATCAAGCACGTTGATAAAGGTAGAAAGCCCCTGGCGGTAGCTGTCGCTCGCCAGATCAAACGCGGTCTGTAGCGCTTCGGTCGTCTGGTCTAAACCGCTGACCTGATCCTGATCGGTGCGGTAATTCACCAGCGCATTATCGACATCCTGCAACGCTGTCAGCACGGTCTGGCGATAATTCAGCGCCGCATTCGCCTGTTGCGCACGGGAAAGATGCACGCTGGACACCAGACGTCCGCCCTGGAAAATCGGCAGGGAAATCTGCGGGCCAAAGGAGTAGAAATGGCTGCTCCAGTTATCGAGATAACTGACGTCCGTGTTACGCATACCGAACTGGCCGGTGAGCGAAATACTCGGGAACATCTGCGCGACGGATACACCAATATTGGCGGTTGCCGCGTGGAGATCTGCCTCGGCTTTGCGTACGTCCGGACGACGGCGCGCCAGCTGTGACGGCACACCGACCGGCACGGCAGCGGGCAGGGCAGGCATCGGTTTAGGGGCAGAAAGTTCAGCATCCAGCGAGCCAGGCGTCTGACCGAGCAACACGGCCAGTCCGTTCATTGCCTGACGTTCCTGCGCCTGATATTGCGGCAACTGGGCGCGCAGGGAACCTAACTGTGCGCGGGCATTTTCGACATCAAGCTGCGGTGACAGTCCGTTTTGCTGACGGTTTTGTGTCAGATCTAAGGTTTGCTGCGCGACATCGATTTGCGTCTGTATCGCTGCCGTCACGCTTTGCGCGCCACGCAGTTGCAGA
The DNA here is from genome assembly GCF_011684115.1 of Rahnella aceris. Taxonomy (NCBI): domain Bacteria; kingdom Pseudomonadati; phylum Pseudomonadota; class Gammaproteobacteria; order Enterobacterales; family Yersiniaceae; genus Rahnella; species Rahnella aceris. The sequence goes on from NZ_JAADJV010000001.1 coordinate 1,082,949, forward strand.
TAGGCACGGGCGACCTCAGCTTCCAGCGAAACTAATGCATCGTTGCGTTGTTCTATGGACGATTGCGTCTGGGCATTGGCGGCTTCGACCTGACGTCGTGTGCCGCCGAACAAATCCAGCTCCCAGCTGGCATCGAAATTGCCCTGATACAAATTCACCGGCCGCGTAGCCGTGCTGATCGCGCCGGAGGCTTCCGGTCCGAGATCGTCAAGTTGTTGCGAGGCGCCGCTGGAATCGAGAATACCTTTCAGACCGAGCTGCTGACGGGTCATTTTCGCGCTGCCCTGCACCGATGGCAGCCAGGCGCCTTCGGCCTGTTTCACCTGCTCGCGGGCACCGGCGATACGCAGTACTGCCTGTTGCAGGGAAATATTCCCGGCAATCGCACGGGTGATCAGGCTGTCGAGTTGCGGGTCATTAAAGGCTTTCCACCACAGCGGATTTGGCTCCGAGGGCAGGGCAATCGATGCGCCGTCTTTGTCTTTCGGCTGGGTCATATCGTTATAGGCCGAGGGTGTCACCGGATTCGGCTTCTGATAATCCGGGCCAACGGAGCACGCTGCTAATACCAGCGTTAATGTCGAGAGAGTCAGAAAACGGGTGCCTGAATGTAAAACCCCCTTCCGGCCCCGGCCTTCGCAGAGGGTGGAGCAGGACGGCATCACGGATGGCTGATTTCTCAGAGTAGAGCTTTTCTTGTTCAACTTAATGTGCTCCGGCATTACCTTCGCTCTTAACTGGCGAAAGCAGGAAACAAAACGGGATCAAAATAACGGCGACGATGGCGCAATAACCGAATACGTCGATGTAGGCCAGAATGCGCGATTGCGAAATCATCTCCTGATACATGCGCACGGTCGCCAGTTGCATCGGGTCGCCGACCACGTGGGCAAAATCACGGATCGCCTCAGCGCTTTTGCTCACCGCCTGATTAAACTGTTCATTGAGCGGCGACATGTTGTGCGCCATATGCGCACTGTGTGCCTGCGTTCGCTCGGTGACACCGGCTGTCGCCAGCGAAATACCAATCGACCCCGCGACGTTACGGAACATGGTAAACAGCGCGGCAGCGTCGGCGTTCATTTTTTGCGGGATGGTAATAAATGCGATAGTGGTCAGCGGCACAAACAGGAAACCGAGCCCTATCGACTGCGCGCTGCGGTACAGCACCAGCGTTTCAAAATCGACATCAGGTGTCAGCGTTGCCGAATAGATAAACGAGGCCGCCAGCAGGAAGAAACCGAAGGCAATGATGTAACGCGTTTGTACAACGGGCATCAGCTTCAGCACCAGCGGGATCGACAGCACGATCAGCACCGCGCCCGGCGACATCACCAGCCCCGAGAGTGTGGCGGTGTAACCCAGTTGCTGCTGCGCCAGTTGCGGAATGACCACCGAACTGCCATACAGAATCATCGCCATACCGGCCATCAGTAAACCGGCGACAGCAAAGTTTTTATCCTTCAGACAGCGCAGATCGACCACCGGTTTTTTGGCGTACAGCAGCCAGTAAACCGCGCCGACAATCCCGGTGGCCGCCAGCACAGCAAAGGTGACAATAAAGCCGGACTGGAACCAGTCATCGTCTTCGCCGCGGTCCATCATCACCTGTAAGCAGCCCAGACCCAGCGCAATCAGCCCGATACCGATGTAATCAATACTGAGTTTGCCTTTTGCCTTGCGCTCCCACGGCGGATCTTCCAGCAGCTGATAAATCGCCAGCAGGGCAATAATCCCGACCGGAATATTGATCAGGAATACCCAGCGCCAGCTGAAGTTATCCGTGATGTAACCGCCAAGTGTCGGGCCGACGACCGGCGCGACAATAATGGCAATCGATGAAAGGCCAAACGCTTTGCCGCGATCTTCCGGTTTAAAGTAATCCAGCAATACCGATTGCTGGATCGGCTGCAAACCGCCGCCGAAAAAGCCCTGCAGGATGCGGAATAAGATCATCTGCCACAGTTCGGTGGCGATGCCGCACAGGAAGGAGCAAACGGTGAACATGCCGATACAGATCAGGAAGTAAGTTTTGCGGCCCATCACGCGGCTGAGAAACGCCGAAATCGGCAGCACGATACCGTTCGCCACCAGATAGGACGTCAGCACCCAGGTCGATTCGTCATAACTGGAAGATAATGAACCGGCGACGTGCGGCAGCGCCACGTTAACGATAGTGGTGTCCAGGATTTCCATGAACACCGCAATGGTCACGACGGCGGCAACTGCCCACGGATTGGCCTTGGGTTTCCAGTAGCTGCGATCTTCATTCATTCGACGGTCACCGTCGGTTCGACAGACAGACCCAGCGGCAGAGGGTGATTCTCATCAAGACCGCTGTCGATGACGATTTTCACCGGTACGCGCTGAACGATTTTCACGTAGTTGCCGGTGGCGTTTTCAGCCGGGAAGGCCGAGAAGCGCGAACCGGTGCCTTGTTGAATACTGTCAACGTGGCCGTGAAGTTTGATGTCCGGGAAGGCATCGACGGTAATTTCCACCTTGTTGCCGGGGCGCATGCGTTCGAGCTGCGATTCTTTGTAGTTTGCGGCGATCCAGATATCTTTCGAAACCACTGAGAACAGCGAGGTTCCGGCCTGAACCAGCGTACCGAGCTGCACATTACGCTTGGTGACGTAGCCGTCGAACGGTGCGCGCACCTGCGCATAGGAGAGGTTGAGCGTCGCCGTTTCCAGCTGAGCTTTCGCCTGTTCAACCTGTTGCTGACGAGCTTCGACGTTGGTTTCAGCCTGACGGATATTCAGCTGTACCTGCGCGGCAACCTGCACCTGCGCTTTGGCATTTTCCAGATCAGCGGCTGCAGAACGTACCTGCGCGTTGGACGTATCAATATTTTGTTGCGTGGTGGCACGCGGGTCTACGCCGCGCTGACGACGGAAATCGGCAGTGGCATTCAGCAAATTGGCTTCCGCCCGCGTCTGCTGGGCTTTCGCCTGAGCAAGCTGCGCCGGATATTGTACTTTCGCCAGATCGTATTGCGCCTGCGCCTGATGCAACTGCGCGACCGCCAGACCGAGCTGAGCCTGTGCCTGATCGCGCTGCGCGGCCGCGTCACGCGGATCGATTTCCACCAGTAAGTCGCCTTTCTTCACGAACTGGTTATCTTTCACCGCAAGATGAGTGACATAACCGGCAATTTTCGGCGCGATGGTGACGGCATCACCTTCGGTAAAGGCGTCATCGGTGCTGACCTGATCTTTGGTCATCAGCCACCAGACCAGTGCCACGACCACCATCACCACTACCACAATCCCGAGGATGATCAGGGGTTTCTTGCCGGGGCCTTTACGCTTTTCATCGTTATCCTGTTTACTGTCGTCGGGATTTTTCTGGTCTTTGGGATCCTGAGTGTGACCTCCTCCTGATTTTACCTGGCTGGAATCGAGTTCAGTATTTGCGTCGCCGGACGCGGAGGGCTGTGTCTTGTTATCGTTTGTCATAATGCTCTTCTGAATAGTGCTCTTCTGATTATCGGCCGCCACGCGCCGGAACAAAGAAATCTTGTTTTAAGCTAGAACGTATTGATGTAAATGCAAGTAAATCCATGTCAATTAACCTTAGGGAAAGCACAAAGATCCAAACCATAGGGAACGTCTTAAAAGTTGGAAATGGGTTATAATGCCGGGCTGGTATTTGTATTTTTCAAATAAAGTTGATTCTCTGCTTCAGGACATTTTTGTGAAACATTCCCAACAACAATCATTCTTGTGGGTCAACCCATGACCCGTCCCGCGCCTTCCTATAAAGGCCTGACACGTATTGCCTCGCTGGTGTCGCTGTGCGTCGCGCTGATCCTGGTTTGCGTCAAAGTCTGGGCATGGACCGCCACCGGTTCGATTGCGCTGCTGACCTCTGCCGCCGACGGTCTGGTCGATGTACTGGCCTCGATGGTGACGCTGATCGGCGTGCGTTATGCCGGACGGCCGGCAGACAAAGGCCATCGTTACGGCCACGGCAAAGCCGAAGCTGTGGCCGCGTTTGTACAGGCGCTGTTACTGGGCGGCGCGGGGCTGGTGCTCGGCGGTGAATCCATCGGGCGCATCATTAATCCGGAACCCCTGGCGCAGCTCGGTCTTGGTATCTGGGTGATCATCGGCAGTTCGCTGGCCGCCACCGGACTGGTGCTGATGCAAACCTATGTGGTGAAACGTACCGGATCAACGGCCATCGCGGCTGACCGCGCGCACTACATTACGGACGTCGCGGTGAATATTGCCGTACTGCTGGCGCTGATTTTCGAGCGTTACTTCGGCTGGACGCGTTCCGACTCCATCGGCGCGCTGTTGATTTCCTTCTATATGATCTGGAATGCGCGCGGTATGGCGGCAGATGCACTGACCCAGTTGCTTGATCGCGAACTGAGTGCAGATGACCGCAAGCGCGTGAAAGCGGCAGTATTAAGTGTTGAAGGCGTGCGCGGTGTACATGACATTCGCACCCGCAACGGCGGCGACCGCGTATTTGTCGAGTTTCACGTCGAGGTTGATGGCAATCTGACGGTGGATGTCGGGCACGATATCGGTGATGCGGCTGAAATGGCGGTGAGCAAGTTGTTTAAGTCTGCGGATGTGACGGCTCATCTGGAGCCGGACGGGATTGATGACGACAGACTGGATAATTTATTGCACTAAGGTCAAGGTTGTGGGTTTGCTCCCTCCCCTGCGAAGGGGAGGGTTGGGGTGGGGTATTAAATAAAAATCAAAGAGTTAAATTTTTTTAGTGTCAGTATTTACCCTTAAAACTCCCTCCCGTCCTCCCCCTTCGCCGGGGGAGGAGCAAAGCAAAACCCTCATTTTCAAAACTATTGCGCTTTAATCGCCATGGCATCCCGCATGGTATAGAACAAATCCGTCTGATCCGTCAGACCCACCACATTCGCCGCATGCGGGCCAAACGCGGCAATACGCAGCTGCGTCCCGGTGTGTCCCTGTGAATCATCTTCTGAGTTGCCGTAGCTGATGGTCATCGGTGCACCGTCCCTGGTGGTCAGCGTCTGGGTCAGACCGGGGGCTTTGGCATCGGATTCGATAATCTGGCTGGAATGGGCGTGGTCGGCGGTGACGATAACCAGCGTGTTGCCGTCCTGACGGGCGAACTCCAGCGCTTTTTGCACGGCCTCATCCAGATCCACCGTTTCACCGAATTGTCCGCACGGATTAGCGGCGTGATCCTGTTTATCAATCGATGCGCCTTCAACCTGCAGGAAGAAACCGTTCTGATTAGCTTTCAGCAAGTCGATGGCTTTTTCAGTCATGGCGGCAAGCGTCGGGATGTCAGCGGTGCGCTGCGGATTGGCTTCACAGGTGACAGCCGGTTTATCAATGTTGCCGTGATAAGTGGCTTTCGGACCCTGCCAGCGCACCGGCATGTTGCCTTCGGAGAACAGGCCAAGAACCGGTTTCTTCTGGTCTGCCTGCGTGATGGCACTGAGCTGTTCTGCGTTTTCCACCCAAACATAACCCTGTGTCAGCGCCTGTTCTTTGAGGGATTTATCCTTAAATTCACCGGCTTTCGCCAGCTGGCTGAACGATTTTCTGCCGCCGCCCAGCGTGACATCAGCGCGAGCCTGCAACAACTGTTCCGTGATCGAACCGCGTCCGCCATTTTCCAGCGCGTTGCTGGCGCATTTCTCTGCGGTTTCTTGCGGGCCGTAGCACTTGCGTGAGGTCACATGCGCAATCTGTGCGGCCGGCGTTGCATCCTGCAATTCTGCGGTGGAGACGTTGCCGGTGGCCTTGCCTGCGGCTTTGGCGATCTCAAGAATGGTCTGGTGATCTTTGCCGTTTACATCCACGCCAATCGCGCCGTTATAGCTTTTAACACCGGTCGCCCAGGCGGTGGCTGATGCGGCGGAATCGGTCACGTAACTTGGTTTTTGCGTTTTCTTATCCAGAGAATAATGCGTGTACTGGCCGGTCAGCGGCAGGGCATCAATGCCTTTGAAATAGCCGCCTGCGCCTTCTGCATAGTTACGTGCAGACGTGATTTCAGAATCACCCATGCCGTCGCCAATCAGCAAAATCACGTTTTTCACCGTTTTGTCTGACAACGAGGCTTTCAGCGCTGCTGTCTGATCACCGCTCAGACGGCGGGCACCACCCGGTTCCGTCAGCACGCCTTTTGCCGCCCGGTCGGTCAGCGTGTCGGTTTCAGCGGCGAGGGTGGAGGAAGAAGCGGAAAGCAGCAGGGCGGCAGTGACTGCGCGGGCGACCAGAGATACGGATTGTTGCATTATCAAAACTCCTTTTTATAAACCATCGGAAATAAAAATATACATATCGATATTTTTTGTTACCGGAAGGTTAAGGGAGACTTGTGACATTTTAATGACAGGCGCCGGACTGGCCGTGAGACTGGGTTTTAACTTCAACTTCAAGGTCAAGACCTTGGGTTGCCACCCAAACTGGCCTTAAGAGGCGCCTATCGCCGCGCCTCTTAAGAATCTCCGGCTCTTTTACTGCGCGCTCCGCTCGCTGGCTATGTTTCAGGTAGCACGGCGACAGGCTGGAAATCTTGCCGCTTTGCGGTTCCTTCACTCGGTCCTGGAGCCTTTGGTCTCCAGGCCGCTCCGTTCAGCAAGCTTTCTGAATCGCCCGCGACTTTTTAAAGAATGAAGTAAGTGAGGTTGTGAAGTAAAAGCCTGAGGCCGGTTCCAAAATATCGCCTGAGGAGAGGTGGAAAACCGCGCGTCTTTTTTGCGCGGGTTGTAACCCGAACGAAGGGAACCGCGCAGCGGCGGGATTTTGCGGCTATCACTGCGGCTGATGAAACATAGTCAGCGAGCGGAAGCGCTTGTTGAAAAAGCGAAGGGAGATCCAAGAGGGAAAAAGCACGTTTCCCTCTTGGGCGGTTTCGGCGCTGCCCGATAAGTGATCACCGCAACTGAGAAACCGAAACTTTCTCGGCACAGCTTTCAGTGCAACTGAGAAACCGAAACTTTCTCGGTCAGCTTTTCAGTGCAACTGAGAAGCCGCCTTTGCATCGGCACTATGCAAAAAAAAGCCCCGATGAACGGGGCTTTTTCACAACAACGTCAAAGACGTAATTAGTTGATCTGTACCGGCATACCGGAACGCATCTCGATAGCGCGCTGAACAACAGTCTGGTTGACCGCCGGATCCATCGATACGCTGCTTGCGCTGCCTGCCAGAGTGATTGGCAGCGGCTGCTGAGAATCAAACTCTTCCTGGTTAGAGGACAGCGGGTTGTGGATCTCAATATAACGTTTGCCGTCTGGTTCCACGGTGGCTTTCACCGGCTCGTTGATGAACTGAACGCGGGTGCCTTGCGGGACGTTGTCGAACAACCATTTGATGTCAGCATCACGCAGACGCACACAACCGTGGCTCACACGCAAACCGATACCGAAATTGGCGTTGGTGCCGTGGACTGCATACAGACGCCCGACATACAGCGCGTACAGCCCCATCGGGTTGTCCGGACCCGCAGGGAAGACGGCTGGCAGGAATTCGCCACGAGAAGCATATTCTTCATGCATTTTCGCCGTCGGGGTCCAGGTCGGACCGGCTTTTTTACGCTGAACGGTAGTGACCCAGTTCATCGGGGTGTCTTTGCCCAGCTCACCGATACCGATCGGCAGCACGACCACAGTATTGGTGCCTTTCGGGTAGTAATACAGACGCATTTCAGCGCTGTTGATCACGATGCCTTCGTGCGGGGTTTCCGGCAGGATCAACTGCTGAGGAATGGTCAGCACGGTGCCCGGGGTTGGCAGGTACGGGTCAACGCCAGGGTTAGCTTCGAGCATGTTGCTCAAACCCATCTGGTATTGCGCTGCAAAATGTTCCAGTGGCAGGCTGCTGCCCTGCGGAACAGTAACTGTGATGTTTTCACCGACCAGACGACCATTATTGGCCGGAAGAGGGTAGACCACAGCAAAAGACGCCTGGCTATATGCAGCAACTGCCAAAACCAGGGTAAGGATTGCGCGAATGCTCATTTTCATATTTTCGTTGGTCGTTAATGCCACACTGGCAGTTGTCAGGATGTTGATTCCCCCCGATCCGATAGAAACCGGCCGGAGGAATAGTGTACTTGCACATAGCACTTGAAAGGGATCCGGTATGTGTAACGAATCGCATTTCAGGGCCGCTAATTATAAGGATTTATTTCAAACAGGCCAAAGCTTTCTCACCTTGTTAGAAAAGTTCCCTGCCACAACCGCATTTTTTGCGGCAGCCTGCACATTTCCTTCACATTCCTGACCTTATTTACGGCAAAACGGCACCATAACCAGTGCGGCAATAAACATCCAGGCCATGACCTGAAAGATGTCGTTGAACGCCAGCGTCAGCGATTGCGCCGCGACTTTCGCCCCAAACACGCCTTTCGCCATCAGCAATGCCTGAGCGGTATCAGGTGTCAGATGGCCGATTTTTTGTGCCAGCGATCCCATCACTTCCTGCGCATGATCCCCGTATTGCCCCAGCGATTCGCCGAAACGTGCCGCATGAACGCGGGTCCAGTCCTGCAACCAGGTATTCACCGTGGCAATGCCAATCGCGCCGCCGAGATTACGCATCAGGTTAAACAGCCCGGAGGCGTAGCGCAGTTCCGGCCCCTGAAACGCGGTCAGCGCCATGTTCACACTCGGCACGATGCACAACATAATGAACAGGCCGCGCACCACCTGCGGCCAGAAAAACTGTTCTGCTCCCCAGTAAGGAGTCACGGCGGTCGTCAGCCATAAACTCAGTGCGAAACCGGATAAACCCACGGTGATCAGTATCCGCCGGTCAACGCGGCTGATTAATCTGGCGGCAATAATCGTGCTGAAGAATTGCCCGACACCCACCACAAACACCGTTGTACCGATTTGCAGGCTGTTGAAATCGCGGATGCGGCCGAGGAAAACCGGCGTCAGATATGTAGAGGCATAAAGACCAAATCCAACCACCAGATTGAACAGGCAGGCGAAGGTGAATGTCGGGTCACGGAAGGGCGTCAGGCGTACGATCGGGTTTTTCGAATAAAAGGATCGTTCGAGAAACAGCACAAAGGCCACCAGTGAGAACCACGCCGAAATCTGGATTTGCGGATCGCTGAACCAGTTCTTGCGCGGGCCTTCTTCCAGCACATATTCCAGACAACCGAGCGCTATCGCCATCGACAATAAATGTATCCAGTCGATACGTTTAAGCATCGGATAATCCGCTTTATCCACATGAATAAACAGCACGGCACCGGTGGCAACCAGAGCGCCGGGCAGAATGTTGATGAAGAAAATCCAGCGCCAGTCGAGTAACTGCGTGACTATGCCACCCACAGTCGGCCCAAGCGTGGGGGCCAGCACGCTGACCATGCCGAGGATCGCCGGGATCAGCGCCTGCTGTTTGCCCTGAAACATGGCGAAGCCGGTCGCGAATACTGTCGGTACCATCGCGCCGCCGGTAAAACCCTGCAACGCGCGAAAGAAGATCATCGACTCGATATTCCACGACAATCCGCACCCGATGCTGCTGAGGGTGAACAGCGCCGCCGATGCGCTGAACAGCCAGCGGGTGGAAAGTGCCTGCGTCAGAAAAGCCGAGAACGGGATCATCACCAGTTCGGCGATCAGATACGAGGTTTGTACCCAGCTGATTTCATCCGGTCCGGCGGAAAGCCCGGCCTGCACATCGTTTAACGAGGCGGCGACAATCTGGATGTCGATGAGCGCCAGAAACATACCGAACGCCATAATGCTGAAAATCAAAAACTTACGTGATGTCGGATAATCCGCAGGCGAAAGCGTCGCGGCTGGAGTCAGGGTGACAGACATGGCTATGAGATCCCGGGGACTTGTTTATATGATGGTCATCATATTAATATGATGACCATCATACAATGAGTGAAATTAAAAATGAGTGAAGCAACAGCAGATGAAGGGAGCGCGTCCCCGGCAGTAAAAGCCACTAAACGGTCAAAGCGGATCTTTGTGGTCAGCGGTATTGCGCTGATGGTAGCCCTGAGTGGCGCGGCATGGTTACTGGCTGCGCCCGCGTCGGAATCCACGGATGATGCCTATCTGACGGCAGACACCACCAGCGTTGCGCCAAAAGTAAAAGGCTTCGTTTCGACGGTGCTGGTGCGTCATAACCAGCGGGTACATGCCGGCGATAAACTGGTGCTGATCGACAGCGAAGAGTTTACGGCTCGTCTGGCGTCTGCGCAGGGAGAACTTGAAGATGCCCGCGCGCAGGTAACGCAACAGGAAGCGGCGTTGCTGAGCCAGCAGGCGCAGGAACAACTGGCACTCACCCAAATCGAAGCCGCGCGCACGGCGATCCGTTCGTCGCGTGCGGAACAGCAACATGCTGAAGCCGAGCAGCAGCGTTATCAGTCGCTGGCGGTCAGCGGTGCCACATCACGTAATGATGCCGACCGGTATAAAACGGTGGCGGTGACGGCAGAACAAACCTCGGCGCACGCCGCGGCGATGCTGGATGTTGCCCAAAATCAGGCGGCGGTGACACACGCCCGGCGGGCAGAAATTCAGGCGGCGCTGGCACTGGCGAAGGCCGCTGTGGTGAAAGCGCAGGCGGCACAAGCGCTGGCACAGCAGGATCTCAATCACACCACTATTGTTGCTGCCATCGATGGCATAGCGGGAAACCGACAGGTACAGGTTGGCGATTACGTTACACCCGGTCAGCGGCTGATGACGCTGGTACCTGAACAGGGCATTTATGTGACGGCCAACTTCAAAGAAACACAGACCGGCAGAATGCAGCCGGGACAACGTGCGGACGTGCATGTGGATGCGCTGCCGGGCGTGACGTTTCGCGGTGAAGTCGACAGCCTTGCGCCGGGATCAGGTTCGACGTTTGCATTGCTGCCATTTGAGCCGGGCACGGGTAATTTCACCAAAATTGTTCAGCGGGTGCCGGTGCGGATCCGGCTTGACGCTGGTCAGCCAGATTTAGCGGCGCTGCGCCCCGGATTATCCGTGGATGCGCGCGTTTCGTTAACCGATGCGGTCAGGTAAGCTATGACAGCAATTTTCTGATTATCAGGGTGTTATTATGCGCTATGAGAGTGAACATAAACCTAAAATCCGCGAGCGGATCCTGAAGGAGGCGGCGAAAGACATCCGTACCAAAGGGCCGTTGCAGGTCAGCGTGGCAGGTGTAATGAGCAAAGCTGGCCTGACGCACGGTGGGTTTTATGCGCACTTTGCCTCAAAAGAGGCACTGATTGAGGCCGCCATCGGGCAGATGTTTAATCAGGTTATGGTCCGCTGGGATAAAGAAAATCAGGGGCTGACGGCGCAGCAGCAACTGGCAGGGTATATCGATTTCTACCTGTCGCCCGGGCACCGCGATAACCGGGCGCAGGGCTGTCCGGTGTCGGCGCTGGCCTCTGAAACGCCACGCTTGTCAGCGCCCTGTCAGGCAGAGTTCGCGCGCGGCATCGAACGTATCCGTGGGATGATTATCCGCCAGCTGACAGAAATGGGCGTGGACGACCCGCAAACGCAGGCGATATCGGTCAGTGCGGAACTGATGGGCAGTTTGTCGCTGGCACGTTGTGAGCCTGATCGTGAAGTTTCAGATGCGTTGCTGGAAAGTGCGAAGAAAGCGCTGAAGGCGCGGCTGGATCTTGCAGAAGAATAAACCGTATCCGGGCGATTCACAGACCTCCCCCTTTTCAGGGGGAGGCGCTGAAAAATCTATCAAAAATCATACCCTACCGTAGCAACCACGGTACGTTCCTGACCCCAGTAGCAGTAGCTGGTGCCGTAACAGGCTGCGACATATTTCTTGTCGAACAGGTTGTTAGCATTCAGCTGCACATACGCGCCTTTCAGTTGCGGATTGAACTGCACCAGATTCATACGCAGTGACGCATCAACCAGCGTGGCAGAAGGCATGTGGCGGGTGTTTTCGTTATCCGCCCATTGTGTGCCGATGTAACGCACACCTGCACCCATATCCACACCAATCGGCGTGTTGTACTGACCCCAGATGGAAGCCATTTGTTTTGGCGTCACATACGGCGTGTTGCCGTTGTTCTCAGCCGCATCACGGATACGCACTTTGTTGTAGGTGTAACCGGCCATCACGTTAAAGCGTTCGGTAACCTGTTTCTTAGCTTCCAGCTCAAGACCCTGTGAGCGGATTTTACCTGCCGGCTCGTAGTAGCTGCCGACTACCACGCGGTTACCCACGTCTTTTTGCGTCAGATCATACAGCGCCGCGGTGTACATATCGGAAGTGCCGACCGGCTGGTATTTGATCCCGGCTTCGTATTGCTCACTCTGCATCGGTTTCAGCAGCGTGCCGTCAGCGCCTGGCAGGGCAGATGGCGTCATCGCCTGGCTGTAGCTGACGTACGGTGAAATGCCGCTGTCAAAGGCGTACAGCAGGGAAGCGCGGCTGTTGAAATGACTGTCTTTACGTTCGCTGTTGCTGGTGGTGCCGTAGATGCTTTCGTAACTGCGGCTGGAGGTTTTTAGCGTGTCGTAACGGCCTGACAGGGTCAGATACCATTTGTTCCAGTTCATCTCATCTTGCAGATAGGTACCCATCTGCTCATAACGGTTTTTACCGCGTTTATGACTGTAATAATCCAGTGCATCACCGCCAACGCCAGTGTACGGGTTGAGGTTTTCAGCGTAAGCAGCGTCAGATTTCACATCATTGATAAAGTGGGAGTAATCGAAACCGATCACCACTTTATGTGCCAGTTCGCCGGTCGCGAAATCCGCTTCGAGCTGGTTATCAATCGCAAAAGTATCCAGCGAGGACTTCTCACCGGAATAATAACGACTCATCTCGGTACGGTCCGCATTCCAGCCCGCCTGATACACCTGATCCAACTCGGTGTTGGAATGCGTGTAGTTGGCATTCTGGCGGAATGACCAGACGTCGTTAAACGCGTGCTGGAATTCGTAGCTGTAGATTTGCTCCCAGCGTTTGAACTGGTTGCGGGTGCTTTCGCCATCGAAGAAACCCCGGCTCAGTTTCTGTCCGTAGAGGCTGCCGTCAGCCGGAACCGCGGCGTGGTAGCCACCGGACGGATCTTTTTGCAGATACGCGCGCAGTAAAAGCGAGGTATTTTCATCCGGCGTCCACAGCAACTGTGGCGAAATCGCGTAACGCTCTTCACGCTGGTGATCGTACTGCGTATCGCTGCTGCGGGTCATCCCGGTCAGACGGAATGCCAGCTGATCGTTGATGGCATTGGTGTAATCGAATGCGCCGCCTTTGGTATTTTGCGTGCCACCGGAAAGCTGGAAGTGACCTTCTTCAGCAAACTGCGGGCGCTTGGTGGATTCCACCACCACACCGCCGGGAATGCTCTGGCCGTAAAGCGCAGAAGACGGTCCTTTCACCACATCAATACGTTCCAGGAACCACGGATCAACCTGAATGGAGTTATAGGTCGAGCCATCGCTCAGGATCCGCAGGCCATCGAGGAAGGTGTTGTTGACGTCACCGCCGTGGAAACCGCGCAGGGAAATGGTGTCATAACGCGTTGCGCCGCCGGCAAAGTTGGTGAATACGCCTGGCGTGTAGTTCAGTGCAGCGTTAACCGTGGTGGCGTTCTGGTCAGTCATTTGCTGACGGGTCACAACAGAAACGGCCTGACCGGTGGTGATCAGCGGCTGATCCGTTTTGGTCGCACTTTTACTGGTTTTCGCGCTGTAACCCTGCGTCGGAGCATCGGCGGTATCCGCAGGCGCGGCTTTGACAATGACGGTGTCTTCAGCAGCCATTGAGGCAACCGGCATTGCCAGCGCGCACATAAGCACCGAGCGTTTGAGGGGGAAAGCCAACAACATATTCATAATCCCTATAAATAACTCAATAATGATTGAGTGATTAATTGATGCGTGTGTAATAAACCCAAAAGCCAACATGTGTTCCGCACAAAAGCGTGACGTGCGAAGGGCAGTCACTTAACCGAAACGTGACGGATGTTAAACTTAATGATAATTGTTATCATTATTATTTTACAAATTCAAGGGAACTTTACGCCAAAAATGTGAAGTGACGCATTTTTAACCTGATGAAAACGAGGGTTTTTTAATTGCGGCAATAAAAATCTGAGCAAAATGGCCGGAAGTGATTAGGGTTAATAGTGAGTTTTTTAATCATGTTCTCTATGTAGAATTCACGGCCGGGAGGCGAAAATGGGTCAGGGGAGTCCGGAGGAATACAGCAGGAAATGGGCAGCGGTTGACAACTATCTGGTGAGTCACTTAGTGGACAGCGATCCGGTTCTGGATCAGGTACTGAAAAACAATCATCAGGCCGGTTTACCCGCACACGACGTAGCACCCAATCAGGGAAAATTACTGGCGCTGTTCGCCCAAATCATCAGCGCACAGAAAGTCTTAGAAATCGGTACGCTCGGCGCTTACAGCACTATCTGGCTGGCGCGGGCGTTACCGGCGCTCGGAAAAGTCGTGACGCTGGAAGCCGATCCGCATCATGCGCGCATCGCACAAACCAACATTGAGCTGGCCGGTTTGCAGGATAAAATTACCTTACACACCGGGCCTGCGTCAGAGACCTTGCCCACGCTCGCGGCGGAAGCGCCGTTTGACCTGATTTTTATTGATGCCGATAAACCCAGCAATCCGCTTTATCTGGAATGGGCGCTGAAATTGTCGAAACCGGGGACATTAATTATTGGCGATAATGTGGTGCGGGACGGCGCGGTGGTGGATCCGCACAGCGACGACGCCCGGGTGCAGGGTGTGCGTCGCTTTATTGAGATGATTGAACAGGAACCGCGTTTATCAGCGACCGCGCTGCAAACCGTCGGCAGCAAAGGCTGGGACGGTTTTGTGCTGGCGCGGGTCACCGGTTAACAGGGCTTAACGCGCCAGACCAAAGCCAATATCAAACAGCGGATTTTCGCTGTCATGTGGCATATCGGATTGTTGTCTGAGCACGGCTTCTTCAGACGATGGCAGTTCAAACGGCAGCTTACCGGTATAGGCTTCGGTGCTGGTCAGGCGCGTAAACAAAACGGTATCGCTGACACCAAAATTGCCGATAATCACTTTCGCTTTGTCCTTCACGTTGGTCAGGATCGCCGGACGGTCGAGATAAACGGTGACGATTGTCGGCACTGCTTTGCTGGCTTTCACGATCGCCTGATAATCCGCGTTGTCACCGGTAAAGGCCAGCGAGCCTTCGTGATGGCGCTTGCCAAAGAACCAGGCTTTATGCGGTTGCTCGTACGGGGCATGGGCGCGGATCAGCGCAATATCGGCTTTCTCCGGCGCATCCACCACGGTAAAACCGGCTGCCGTCGCGGCCTGCGGTGCTATGCCGTACAGCCAGATCTTTTTGCCTTTTTTCAGCGGTAACACATCATCGGTGTTTTGCAGCAATACCAGTGAATGTCCCTGCGCCGAATTGGCTTCTTTTTGCCAGTCAGCGCGCCCGACGGTTTGGGTGGCTTTCTGCACATCGACATACGGATTTTCAAACAGTCCGGTCTGGAATTTTTGCTCAAGAATACGCACAACAGATTCATTCAGGCGCTGTTCAGTCAGTTGCTTTTCATGCACTGCGCTGACCAGCAACTGTGAGTCGGTCACGCCGCCAAACTGATCGACACCCGCCAGCACCGCCTTCACGAAACGCTGTTGCGGCGTCAGATTTTCGACACCCCACGACATGCCACCGGGCACCGGTTCTTTACCTTCCGGCGAACCGTTCAGGCATTCGTTTTCGCAATTGCTGGTGATCAGCCAGTCGCTGAGAATGACGCCTTTGAAACCGTATTGTCCGCGCAGAATGTCGGTCAGCAACTGATGACTGAATCCGGCACCGACCTGTTCGAGCGGTTTGCCGTCCACGGAAACATTTTTCAGGATTGAATATGTCGGCATGACGCTGGCGACCTTGGCTTCAAACGCGCCGGTAAACGGATAGATGTGTTCTTTGAGATTATTGCCGGGGAAGACGGCGTTTTTGCCGTAGACGTTATGGCTGTCAAAACCGTTCTCAGCCGCGCCATAGCCGACCCAGTGTTTGACCACGGAAATCACGCTGCCCTGATTTAACCCGTCAGGACCGTTTTGCATCCCTTCGATATACCCGCGCACCATGTTATGCACCCGTGTCGGATCTTCGCCGAAGGTGCCACTGATACGCGCCCAGCGCGGCTCTGTTGCCAGATCGGCTTGCGGTGAAAGTGCCTCACGAATACCGACGGCCAGATATTCCTGACGGACGATATCGGCGTAACGGCGGGTGAGTTTCTCATTGCCAATCGCCGCCAGTCCTAAGGTTTCCGGCCACTGGGTGAATTTACCGGAAGAGGTACTCGCACCGACCAGATACTCGAATGAGTTACGCGGGTCGCTGCTGACGGTGACCGGAATACCCAGGCGCGTCTTTTCGGCAATCTGCTGCAGTTTATTGTTTTCTTCCGCCATCATGGCGGGGTCGTTCGCCGAAAGCCGGGTGATCAGGCTGTTGACCTTCGCGCCGGTAATCATCTTTTCCGCCGCTGCCATGTCATAATGCGTGCCTGCGCCGATCGGGCTGTTGGCCGTCGGTGCCGAGCCATGCATCATCACCCCGGCTTTTTCCTCCAGCGTCATGCGTTTCACCAGATCCGCTGCACGTTCTTCCGGCGTCAGTCGCCAGTCTTCATAAGGTTCCAGTTTTCCGGAATGATCGAGATCTTTGAACTGTAAGCCGTCGACAGTCAGCAGCGTCACTTCGCGCTGGCTAAGTTCCGGTTGATTATCGGCGGCAAAAACAGAAGGTGAGGAAAGCAGCAGGGCAGCGACAGCAAGGCTCAGAGGTTTGATTTTCATCATCGTCCTTAATGGTTGATAACTATAGAAGAACTCAATTCCCAATCAATAACCTATTTGCCTGCTGAATGTTGCGATCTGCTTCGCAATGATGTCAGCCGAATGCCAGTCCGAGCACCGCGCCAACGGCCAGTACCCATAACGGGTGGATACGCTTACTGAGCGCCAGCAGGGTACACAAGGCGATCACCCCCGCAAGCGTCAGCGTGGTGGCTGAGGCTTTGGCGATCAGTAATCCGCTCGACACCACCAGCCCGACCGTCACCGGCACCAGCCCGCGTTGCACTATCTGCCGCCACGGACGGTCTTTGTAACGTTTCCAGCCGCCCATCACGACAAGTGTAATGATTGACGACGGACCAAATTTTGCCAGAGAAGACACCAGCAATCCTGACCATCCGGCAACCTGCCAGCCAATCAGCGGCACGATCATCATATTCGGGCCGGGAGCGGCCTGTGCCAGGGCGAACAGCGCACTGAACTCCTGCGCACTCATCCAGTGATGCACCTGCACCACTGCACGTTGCATCTCAGGCAGAATGGTATTTCCGCCACCAAATGCCAGCACGGAAAGCTCGGTAAATAACAGGGCAAGAGAAAGTAAAACTGGCATCAGAATTTACTCCTCGCACAGATGAAAATACTGACCGGGGCCAGCACCAGCATGACCGGCAGCATCGGGATCCGGAACACGGCAATTGCCATTACGCCGACGGCAACCAGCAAAAGTTGCAGCCATTTCCCCCGCAAAGGAGCAAGCATTTTGATGCCGGTCGAGAGCAGTAAACCGGCCGCCGCCGCCGCCATTCCGGCGAACAGATGTTCCACCAGCGGTTCATTCTGATAACGTGCATACACAAGGCCGAGCAGCACCACACAAATCGTCGGCGCGAGAATAAGCCCGAGTAGCGCCGATAATGCGCCGCGTAATCCGCGGAACTCCATCCCCAGCGCGACCGACAGGTTAATGATGTTGCCGCCGGGTAAAAACTGGCACAACCCGAGCAACTCGGTGAACTGAGCGGCGGTCAGCCAGTGGCGTTTATCCACCAGCATGTGTCGCGCCATCGGCAGCACGCCACCGAAACCGGTCAGGCCAAGGACGAAAAAGCCCATAAACAGTTGCCTGCAATCGGGTTGTGGCGCGGTATTTTCTTCTGTCTCAGGCATTAATTTTTCCTGCGTTTGCGCTGACATTTTCACACTCTCCCTCAAAAGTAATCCAAAGCCGCCAGAGGCGTAAATTCTGTTAAGGATCATGCGCGTGGATGTGCCATGATGTCTAATGCATTTATTGATGGCTAAAGATACCCTGAAGGTATGGTTATGATTGAACTGAAACGTCTGAATGCGTTTGTTACCGTGGTGGAAGCGGGCAGCATTACCCGCGCCGCAGAATTGCTGTTTATTCAACAGCCGCCGCTGACGCGCCTGTTACAGGGACTGGAGCAGGAATTTGGCATCCCTTTATTACAACGCTTGCCGCGTGGGGTGATCCCGACCGAAGCGGGCGAAGTGTTATTGCAGGAAGCCCGTGCTGTGCTGGCGCGGGCCGCTCAGCTCAGCGCTGCCATGCACCGCGCCGCGCAGGGCGAACAGGGTCGGATTCGCATCGGTTTCACCAGTTCCGCCGCGCTGCATACTTTTGTGCCCGCGCTGTTGCGCCGTTATCGGGAAATTTATCCGGCCGTCAGCACTCAGCTTGAGGAAAGTGGCAGTGGCGAATTGCTGGCCGCCGTGGTGGCGGGCGAGCTGGATGTCGCTTTTGTGCGCATGCGGGTCAAAGATATGCCGGAATTAGAGATGGAAAAGGTGCTGGAGGAACCGATGTGGGTGGCGGTTCCGGCCGGACACAAACTGGCGTCGCAACCAGCCAGTCAGCCACTCAGACTCGAAGATCTGAATAACGAGCCTTTTGTATTATACCGCCGTCGCGCCGGTCAGGGATTGTACGATGCCATACTGGCGGCGTATGTGCGTGCCGGTTTCAGTCCGCATATCGTGCAGGAAGCGCCACGTTTAACCTCTTGTCTGAGCCTGGTCGGCGCCGGACTGGGGATTTCTATTGTGCCGGAATCCATGACCCGGCTGGGCGGGGACGGGGTGATATTTTTGCCGCTGGACGCCGCGACACAACTCAGCGCACCGTTATATCTCGCGCGGCGCGAAGACAGCCATTCATCGGCTATAATCAATACGTTTTGCGATCTTGTAAAATCGCAACTGACGGCTCATTAAAGGTGCTGCTCGGAAATGTGTTTCTGGGTGGATTCCAGTGTAATGCCGTCGGATTCGATGGCGCTGAGCAGGGAATCGAGCAGGCCGGGGAAGCGGGCATCCAGATCTTCGCGGCGCAGCGAAAGCAAATTGGCACGACCGTCAGGGCGCTGCCAGATAACGCCGCTGTCACGCAATACGCGCCAGTGGTGCGTCAGCGTCGATTTTGACAGGCCCTGTAATAAGGTTCCGCAAGGATGCTCGCCACCTTTTGCCAGGGTGCGCACCACGGCCAGACGTAACGGATTACCCAGCGCAGTCAGAACATTTTCGAGGCGGATCTGCTCGCGCTCAGGATGGTTGGCTATCATATTGTTCCTTTACTTTAACGACGCTCATCGGCGGCCGCGCAATATAGCCTATCCCTTTGCTGCTGTACAACGCGACGGCCTCTGACCAATTTCATCGATAGAATAAATTTATTGTACGAATATACACGTACAATTGTAGTATACTCTCCGCATTAAGAAGTTTAGTACCCATTACTTTGTGACGGGATGTGAAAACCACTCTCCGCCAACTTAGCCATCAACCAGTAAGGACGTTATATGGCTCGCAAAACGCCAATCGAGCGCTACCGCAATATCGGTATCTCAGCACACATCGACGCAGGTAAAACCACCACCACCGAGCGTATTCTTTTCTATACCGGCATGAATCATAAGCTGGGAGAAGTGCATGACGGCGGTGCGACCACAGACTGGATGGCTCAGGAACAGGAACGCGGCATTACCATTACGTCAGCCGCCGTGACCTGTTTCTGGCGCGGGATGGATCACTCCTTCGATGAGCACCGCATTAACATTATCGACACCCCGGGGCACGTGGATTTCACCATTGAGGTAGAGCGTTCCATGCGCGTTCTCGACGGTGCGGTGATGGTGTACGACGCCGTGGGCGGCGTGCAGCCACAGTCTGAAACCGTCTGGCGTCAGGCCAATAAATACAAAGTGCCGCGTCTGGCGTTCGTCAACAAAATGGACCGTCAGGGCGCAGATTTCTTCCGTGTCCGCCAGATGATGGTGGACCGGCTGAAAGCCAATCCGGTGCCGATTGTCATTCCGATCGGTAAAGAAGAGCATTTCACCGGCGTGGTGGATTTGCGCAAAATGCGCGCCATTTTATGGGATGACGCGACACAAGGTATGACCTTTACCTATGAAGCGATCCCGGCAGAATTGCAGGCTCTGGCAGAAGAATGGCGCGAGAAAATGGTGTCGGCAGCCGCTGAAGCTAATGACGCGCTGATGGATAAATATCTCGAAGAAGGCACGCTGACTGAGGATGAAATTACCGAAGGGCTGCGTCTGCGCACTATCGCCGGTGAAATCCAGCCGATGCTGTGCGGCAGTGCGTTCAAGAATAAAGGCGTGCAGCGTATGCTCGATGCCGTGATCGAACTGATGCCTTCTCCGCTGGATATTCCACCGGTGGCGGGCACAGACGAAGACGGTAACGACGTTTTCCGTCACTCTGATGACAACGAGAAGTTTTCGGCGCTGGCATTCAAACTGATGACTGACCCGTATGTCGGCCAGCTGACGTTTGTCCGTGTTTATTCCGGCGTGCTGAAAAAAGGCGACAGCGTGTATAACCCGGTGCGCGGCAAGAAGGAACGTATTGGCCGTATCGTGCAGATGCATGCCAATGACCGTATCGAGATTGACGAAATTCGTGCTGGTGATATCGCCGCCTGTGTGGGGCTGAAAGATGTGACGACAGGTGAAACACTGTGTGATCCTTCGGACATCATTACGCTGGTGCGCATGGAGTTCCCGGATCCGGTGATTTCGCAGGCCATCGAGCCGAAGACTAAAGCCGATCAGGAGAAAATGGGCATCGCGCTGTCACGGCTGGCGTCAGAAGACCCGTCGTTCCGTATCCGCACCGATGAGGAATCCGGCCAGACGATCATTTCCGGTATGGGCGAATTGCATCTGGAAATCATCGTCGACCGTATGAAACGGGAGTTCGGTGTGGAAGCCAACATCGGCAAACCGCAGGTAACGTACCGTGAAACGGTGCGCAAAACGGTGACTGATGTCGAAGGGAAATTTGTGCGTCAGTCCGGCGGTAAAGGTCAGTACGGCCACGTGGTCTTCACGCTCGAACCATTGCCGGCAGGCACAGGTTTTGAGTTTGTGGATGCGACCAAAGGTGGCGTGGTGCCGCGCGACTATATCCCTGCGGTTGAAAAAGGGGTCACGGAAGCGCTGAACAACGGCATTCTGGCCGGTTATCCGGTGGTCGATGTGAAAGTGACGCTGACCTTTGGTTCCTATCACGAGGTCGATTCCTCGGAAATGGCGTTCAAAATGGCGGCGATCTTTGGTTTCAAAGAAGCGGCGAAACGTGCCGATCCGGTGATTCTGGAACCGATGATGAAAGTGGAAGTGGAAACGCCGGAAGAGTATGCCGGTGGCGTGATGGGCGATTTATCGTCGCGTCGCGGTACGGTGCAGGGCATGGAAGAAATCGCGGGCGGTGGCGGTAAAATTATCAAAGCCGAAGTGCCGCTGTCTGAAATGTTCGGTTATTCCACCGTTTTGCGGTCGATGTCGCAAGGCCGTGCAACCTACAGCATGGAGTTCAATCACTATGCCGAGGCACCGCGCAATGTGGCCGAAAACATTATTGCGTCGCGTGGTAAATAAGCAAAACCGGCGTAATCTCCGTCAGAGACAAAACGGTCCGCAAGGGCCGTTTTTTTTGGTCGTAGAAAAGGATTTAATAGTTTATGACTTCATTGTGTGACACTCTAATGCGCATCTAAGGTGTGTATGAAGAGGATGTTATGTCATCAGTAGCCGGAAATAAAAAACGAACGAATGTCACGCTGAGTGCCGATTTACTAGAACAGGCCAAAGTGTTCGGCATTAATCTTTCAGCAACTTTCGATAAAGCGTTAGGAGAAGCGGTGAAAGAGAAGCAAAGGAAACTTTTCTTAGAGGAAAATCAGCAAGCAATGGATTCCTGCAACGCCTTCACTGAAAAGGCAGGACTCTTCTCTCAAGGTCGTGGAGTGTTGTAATGGCGCAATTTGATGTGTACGAAAATCAGGGAGAAGGTAAAAATCTTTATCCCTATTTTATGGATATTCAGAATCCCTTATTTGAAAGACTCAATGAGCGGATCGTGGTGCCGCTAACTGCACTTAGCAACCTGAAACCCATCAGGCATCTTCATCCCCTTATCAGGATCCAAAATCATCAATACGTGCTGATGACTAATCTCCTGACCAGCGTGAGTGCGACGCAGCTACGCCATGAACCTGTGTTAAATGCGGATATTCATCGTGCTGATGTTGTTGCAGCACTGGACTTACTGGTGATGGGAATTTAAGGCGCAGAATTCTGCGCCTTATTTTACGCGGTTATTTAGCTGACCAGTTTACTGACGATGGTCGCCACATGTTTGCCCTGATGTACGGCAATCCGTAGTTCTTCTGCGCTCGGCTGGCGCGAGCCGTCGCCACCGGCGATGGTGGTGGCACCATAAGGTGTACCGCCGCGAACCTGAGAAATATCGAACAGTTCAGGTGTGGTGTAACCGATTGGAACGATAATCATGCCGTGGTGGGCGAGGGTGGTCCAGGTTGACGTAATGGTCATTTCCTGACCGCCGCCGGTGCCGGTTGAGCTGAATACACTGGCGACTTTGCCTGCCAGTGCGCCTTTGGCCCACAGGCCGCCGGTCTGATCAAGGAAAGTGCGCATCTGGCCAGTCATGTTACCGAATCGGGTCGGTGTGCCGAAGATGATGGCATCGTAATCGCCGAGTTCTGCGGGGGAAGCGACTTCTGCCGTCTGACCGGTTTTACCACCGGCAGCCTTAAAGGCTTCTTCCGGCATGGTTTCAGGGACGCGTTTTATTGTGACTTCAACCCCGGGTACGCTGCGTGCGCCTTCTGCAACACTTTGCGCCATCGTTTCAATATGACCATACATGGAATGATAGAGAACCAGTACTTTTGCCATCTTTAACTCCTGTTGAGGTGATGTTTTTACCGTATCCTGCCCGGTTTTGGAGCCGGTAATACGGGCGAAAAATTCGCTTAAAAATCCCACGTTTACTCCTGCGCCTGTAAGGCGTTAGTCATGCGCAAGAGAGTCCATCGTCCGCGCATAAGGCGTGAGTTACAAACGCAAATTTTTGAACAGACTCATCAATTAATTAGGGCAATTAAGCTTATTTTATACAGCCCCTTTTACTCCATGGGGCATGCATGGGACATAACTGCTTAGCTTCTGGTTTAGCATCGTCACCTGATCAGCGCTGCTTTCCGGCATCCAACTGCCATAAACGTTAAACACCATCTGGGCGCTCGAATGTCCCATCTGTGATGCGATGAATGACGGATTTGCACCCGCAGAAAGCGACCAGCACGCATAGGTGTGACGAGACTGATAGGCCTTGCGATATTTTAAACCTGCGCGTTTCAGTGCCGTTTCCCAGATTGCGCTGAGGGAACCCACTGCATAATGATAGCCGGAGTTTTCATTGTGGCGCATTACTCTTGGGCTGAAAACGAAAGTACAGGCATGGGATACTGAACGGCCATATTCCCGCAATTGAACATCTATTCGATGCTGCTTTGTCCCCCTGGTTAATCGTGCCTGACTTCAACCTGGTTAGCGCGATCAATAAATCTTCTGTTACCCAGTCATTAGGCTCTAACTGAATGATGTTGTGTGTGCTCATTTCAAACAGCTCCAATGATCTTTATGAAGATGACCGGCCAGCAGAATAGGGCTGAAGGTAAAAAAACGGAAGCGGGCGAAGAAATGCTTGCCGCTCCGAAATACATCAAAGAGCAATGGGTTCTATCCGGCATCCCTCGATCAGCCTGAAATAGAAACGCTTATTGTGGGGGGGATCTTGAAGGAGAGGCGACGATAATTTTCGGCGTCGTTACGCATATCATCAATGATGCGACGACCGATGAGTTTGATGATATTCCGTGTATTTGATTTAATTGCCTGCTGAAGACGCAGGGTTTATTCTAAAACCCTTCAAATCAAAAGGATATTGAGAATGGATACAACTGAAACGCTAAACGGAACATACTTCTATCACGGTCATGCCAACGTAACGAAAGAAGAGCTGTTCTGGCTTATCTTCATCGAATCTTTCGCAGACCATAGTGGAATGGCTGTTGAAACTGCCGCAACCATTATTGCAGGTCAGCCAATTTTACCTAAGCGCAAGGTACTGGGGGCTAAAGGCAACAAAATCAGCATAGCGTCGAAGATGGCAAGACGCATTTTTAATAATGCAAGATTCCCTGACGGAATGCGTATTGAATCATTGGTACTGGGCGAGGTACGCCATACGAACAAAGTCGGTGCTGTCGTCGGCCGCGCAGTTCCTTATCTTGGTTACGCTCAGGCAGTAGTAATGGTTGCTCTTGTGGCAAGGGATACTCGTAAAAAATACAACCTCATTGCGTATCCTCAAGACCGTGTGGCGTGGACGTACTTCTGATGGCAATTGATGAAAGTGAGATTCTTCAATACATCACTGAAAATTACAGTGAACGGAAGAAACCGGTCAGCAAAGACTGGACTTTTAGAGAACATTTTTACTTTGTACCGGAAGAACTGGAAGAAATGCTTTTAGATTTATTCACACGGTATAACATCAAACACGACAACTTCAACATTGATGATTATTTTCAACCCGAATTACCGTGGTGGTGGTTTAGGCTGCGGCGGGAGTACAAAGAAAAGTCGTACAAGACTCTTACTGTTGAAATGATTATTGAGTCTGCAAAGGCTGGTAAGTGGCTTTACGATTAAGGGGCATAGCGCCCCTTTTTTCACATTAAGCCGTCTGGCGGTCGTTCCAGGAGTCGGCAAAAATAATGTTGCCGTCGTTATGCTTCCACGTAATTTTCTCGTAGCGTAACTCTACTGTTTCAAGATGGTTGTCCTGAGTATTATCACCAGTTGCCATAGCTGGAGAGATGGACACTATCCGAACTTTTTCGAGCAACATGTTGAAATACTCAACTTCCTGGCCTGCGTCGTTAATCCGGTACCATTTAATCTCGGCAGATTCGAGACTCTGGCCTGTTGCCACCGCTTTATAAATATAAGGGCTTGAACAGTCGAAGTCCTTCACGATCAGTAAAGGGGAGTGCATGCGGGTCCCCGTTACTTTACCCGTCGCGTTATCCGTAGGGATCATCAGGTTGTGATGGAATCCCTTAACCTCGATGCTGTATTCCCGACCGTTAACATCCACACCGCCTTTGATCAGCGCGCCGCCGTCATCCTTCAACCATAAATATGCTGGTATAGCCATTATTCAAATATCCATATAAAAAGGGTGGGCAATGTTAAAACAACCTGAACGGTATTTGCACGGTTAATTTGACTTAAGTTCGCCCTGATGTGAGCGCAGTGATATGAAGAAAAAACTGGGAGCTGCTGCTGTGTAGTTTAAAAGGTATTCTGATTCTGTATGAGCAGGGGGCGAGCAATGGGGCACCTGTGGGGCAAAAAAAATAGTCAAATATCGCATAAGTTTGTCGTTGGCGATTTTGGCTGATTCTAACCAACTGTTATTTAATGCGCTTTTGGGCGAACTTTACCGATTTTTATTATCATCCGATCACAGTTTCAATATGACCATACATGGAATGATAGAGAACCAGTACTTTTGCCATCTTTAACTCCTGTTGAGGTGATGTTTTTACCGTATCCTGCCCGGTTTTGGAGCCGGTAATACGGGCGAAAAATTCGCTTAAAAATCCCACGTTTACTCCTGCGCCTGTAAGGCGTTAGTCATGAGCATGAGAGTCCATCGTCCGCGCATAAGGCGTGAGTTACAAACGCAAATTTTTGAACAGACTCATCAATTAATTAGGGCAAAGGTGCAGAGAAGGTGGGTTTCGCACCTCTATATACTAGAACAGAAGTGCGGGACTGGCGGGAGAGGAGGGCAGGAGATATAAAAACGTAGTCAGAGTGCATTATTCTCTTTCTTTTTCCCAACTGACCAGAATTGAGATTTCATCAGGTTGCGCGATGAATTTACTGAGTGTGGCGGTATGACCGTCTTTCATCATGACCGATACAGCGACGCCGGTCACCCCGTCGGTCAGCGGGGTTTCCTCAACGCGCTGTAACATTTTCAGGCAGGTATATTGCTGCCCCGGTGGCAGATGTCTGAACTGATCGGTGTGGTGCTTTTTCATATCGGCGTCCTTCCATAAATTTGCCCGTCACGCATCAGAACCAGCTTGTGCGTGCGCTTGTAATAAATCGCTGTGAAAACGCCTTTGCGATAGACCTGAGCATCTGCGTTATCTTCATCAAGATATGCGGCGGTCCCTTCGATATATCCCTGTTTATCCGCAGGAAAGATTTTGACGTCGATACCTTTAATGCGCGCATGCACGATCTTTTTAGCGGCCTGGGCATATTGCGTGGAGGCATTTTCCATTGCCTGCTTAAGGGCAACACTCTGAATGGCGGTCTGACGATTTTGTTCAGCCATATAACAGGTATCTTTGGAGACGCCCTGTGACTGGCAGTCAGCCATTCTTGAAGCCTGAGTAGAGCAACCGGAAAGCAGGATAATGGCTGCAAAAACGATAAATTTTTTCATTGAGATTTACCTGAAAGGGAAGAACGGGGGACGGAGCCCCCGGAACGATTTACCAGCCAAGGCTCACGCCAGCGCCATAACCAAAGTTACTTTGCGTGTCGTCGGAGACTGACATTTTGACAATGGTGGATCTGCTGGCATGGAATGAAGCGCCAACGGACAGAGCGTTTTGCGCATCATAACCGCCGACACCGGCACCCACCGCGAACTGTTGGGATTCCTGCACCTGAGGGATATTGGCCTGCGCCATAGCGGAAGCCGATCCGGCAGCGGCTTCTTTTTTGTTGTCATCAACCTCAGATTTTAACGCGGAGAATTTTGAGTTGGTGTAGTCCTGAGACTTCTGCAACACCTGAGCATCTGCGGCAGCACGGCTGTGAGATTCAGAGAGAATTTCGGCGTGATTTTGTTCAGCTTCGGCATTCAGGGCAGTGATCTGTTGGTCGTAATAGCTTGAACGAACCCTTATATCTTGTGAATAGGGGGAGGAGCCGGGCTGCGATGTAATCCCCTGTTTTTTGGGAATAACAGGATTCTGCTGCTCTGTCGTGTTAACACTAACGGGATTCCCGGTAGGGTCATTTTTGGCCGGAGTGATCAGCACAGGGTTCCCGGTAGGGTCATTTTTGGCCGGAGTGATCAGCACAGGGTTCCCGGTAGGGTCATTTTTGGCCGGAGTGATCAGCACAGGATTCCCGGTAGGGTCATTCTTGGCCGGAGTGATCAGTACAGGATTCCCGGTAGGGTCATTTTTGGCCGGAGTGATCAGTACAGGATTCCCGGTAGGGTCATTTTTGGCCGGAGTGATCAGTACAGGATTCCCGGTAGGGTCATTTTTGGCCGGAGTGATCAGCACAGGGTTCCCGGTAGGGTCATTTTTGGCCGGAGTGATCAGCACAGGATTCCCGGTAGGGTCATTTTTGACCGGAGTGATCAGTACAGGGTTACCAGTAGGGTCATTTATAACAACGCCATCTTTAGCGGGTTCTGCGGGGGTTAAAGTAATTAACGGCACGGTTTCTGTTTTTATTGGCTCAGCCATCGAAATTTGGTCTACCGGAACTGTCGAGGTTCCGTTGTAGTAAGTATTGTTCAACAGGTAGTCGTGTACCTGCTGGAAACTGGTGGCGCTTTCAATTCCCTGTTTTATGTAATTTGGGTAACTCTGATGTGCGGAAAGATACTGATTAACTGCATCCGTTTCTTGCGATGTGAAGGCCGCACTGGCTGATTGTATGAAAGTTACAGAACTAACCATCAGTAACGACCCTGCAAGCATCCTGCAAAACGTAGCAGCAGAGATTCCAAATGGCTTCGTGAGGATCTTATTCTCGCGATTAACTTTGCGATTTGCAGCGGCGCTATGTTGAATTCGTTCTGAAACTTGTGCAGTCATTTGTTTTTTCCGATATTGAAATAAGTATCTGTTAGCGACAAATAAGAAGCATTATCAGAACGCTCTTTCTGTCTCTTTACGAAAATCATACATGCGGTGAATGTGACTTGCTTCACGCATTCAACGAACGTTTGACTTATGTCAAGAAACGTAAAGTTATAGCGCTACATGAATTTGTTTCACTTAGCTTGTTTGTTTGTAGCTAGCAGACACTAATCTTTGTGTCAGTGACACTGAAAATCAGGAGTTCTCGTAGCGAATAGCGACGGGATGGAATATCTATGAGATTCCTGTACAATGAGCAGGGTTATATAAATTGGAGATAAGTTTATGGCAGATAACGCAAATGAGTTCCTGGACTATGTCCGGAGGCTGGATATCGACCAGCCCGCGTTGTGTATCCTGTTGGGACTGCCTCGCAGCACGCTAAATAAGTGGATCAACGGCACTGTGACGCAGATCCCACAAGTGGCGGTAACGGCAATCAGAATGCTGTGGTTTATGCGTAAGAGTGATGAAGCACTGTTTGAAAAGTGGGCAATGGTGCAGGATTTTGGCGTCACCGCCGATTATGCGGTCAATGATAAGGCGCAGGAGTTTTTGCATACCATCAGGCGCGAGCCGAGTGCGCCAATCAAAAAGTTACTGATGAAATAATGGCGCTGGCAGGGTTTTATACAGCGTCCACACGACAATAAAAAAGGCGGCTAACCTGACGGGTTAATCGCCTTTTTTACCTTCAGGGCAGGGTGAATGGCTCAGACAACGACGTCGAAAATCATCTTCACGGGTTCGATATTGGTGAAGTTTGCCACGTCAGCGACAAAATCTGCCGCATTGTCTTTCATGCCTTTTTCAAAATCTTCCATTGAGTTGCAATAGATATGGCAGGCGGCGATGAATGGCGACTCAGCCGGAGCGCCCTCAGGCATTTTATCAATAGCGTAAGAATGGCAAAACTCGCCCATGCGGCGTTTGATCAGCGGTAAATGCACATCACGATAATAATCATGATCAAAGGTTCCGTTTTCGATATTTGGATACAGCACACTGTATTTAATCATTTTATGACTCGTCTTTTCCCGGATAAAAATCAATTTTAGCCTACCGGCTAAGAATACACCGCGCCATTTGTGCCTGATGTTATTTATCTGAAAAATCATTCATCTGCATACATGTACTATGCTTAATAGATTGATATTTAGTATGGGATAGACATGGGATTTTTAGGTTGGACAGCGGCGGTCGGAGGACTGCTATTGATTATGTCACTCGCATCGGGGTGGATTTCCCGCGGTCCGGTGACGACGTTTGGTTTATATCTGGCCGCAGGGATCGTCTGCGGTCCCTGGGTTTTGGATTTACTGCATATCGATCTGGTGGCGTATTCCACCCTCACCGCACATTTCACTGAAATCGCCATGGCGGCGTCATTATTTATTACCGGACTGAAACTCCGGTTGCCCTTTCGCGCACAAAGCTGGCGCGTCGGTGTGTTACTGGCTTTTCCTGCCATGTTACTGACCGTCCTGTGCGTCGCGGCTATTGCCCATTACATTACAGGTATTTCATGGCCACTGGCTCTTGCGTTGGGTGCCATCATTGCGCCGACGGATCCGGTGCTGGCCAGCATGATTGCAGTGAATGATGCCAATGATGATGACGGACTCAGGGTTGCACTTTCCAGCGAGGCGGGGATGAATGATGGTTCCGCGCTGCCCATCCTGATGCTGGCGCTGATGTTGTTTACCGCGCATGAAGGATTATCTTCACAAGAATTGTGGCACTGGGCATGGCGCGATGTGATCTGGGCATTGCTCGGCGGGCTGGCAATTGGCTTCGCGATGGGGAAACTGGTCGGGCTAAGTGCGACGCGTTTTCACAGCCGTCAGCGTACGGTCGCACCGAGTGATTTTCTGGCGTTGTCACTGATTGCGCTCAGTTACGCGGCCGCACAATCTCTTGATGCTTCCGGTTTCCTTGCAGCCTTTGCCGCCGGTGTCGGGTTGCGCAGCGCGGAAGTGCGCGTGGTCTCTTTGCATCCGCCGGAGGATCTGACGGACGGGTCGCGCCCGCCACCCGCTGAAGGCATGGTCAATCCACACCAGCGTCATTCGATGCAAGCTGAAATGCCGCGCAATTCGATCGGACTGATGGTGGGTGATGCACTGTCATTTGGCGATACCATTGAGCGGATTTTTGCCGCCGGGATTGTCATGGTGCTCGGGATAACGCTGGCGGAACACTGGGAGCCGATGGGGCTGTTGATCGCTGCGCTGCTGTTTATCGTCATCCGTCCTCTGGCTGTTTATATCACGACAATAGGCGTACACGTGCCCAAGGGCAGGCGGCTGATGATTGGCTGGTTTGGTATTCGCGGTATCGGCAGTATGAACTATATCGCTTACGCCTGGACGCACGGATTGCATGGCGCGGACGCCAACTATATGACCAACATCGCGTTCACGGTGATTGTCACCAGCGTGGTGATCCACGGCATAACCGTATCACCGGTGCTGCACTGGCGGCAGGCAAGGCAGGAAGCAGCGCAGGAAGAGCGGGAGGCACGGGAGAAAAGCCAGGAAGAAAAGGCATAAAAAACGGACGCTCAGGGCGTCCGTTTCTGTTTCTGGCGTTGCGGTCAGGCAATCTGTTTTTTACTGAGGCTGAGCATAAACAGCACCGCAGCGCACAGCACGACAGAAGGGCCAGCAGGCGTATCATAGAATGCAGAGAACGTCAGGCCGCCGGTCACCGCAATGATGCCAACCGCTACCGCGACGCAGGCCATTTGCTCAGGCGTTTTAGCGAAGCGTCGCGCTGTCGCGGCGGGGATAATCAGCAACGAGGTGATGATCAGCGCGCCGACGAACTTCATCGCCAGACCGATCGTCAGCGCTGTTACCAGCATCAGGACGATACGTGTGCGTTGCAGTTTTACGCCATCAACATGAGCAAGTTCCGGGCTGATGGTCATGGAAAGCAATGCCCGCCATTGCCAGCACAGCACCGCAATCACCACCGTTACGCCAGCACCAATCATCCAGATATCGCTGTAGGTCACTGACAGCAAATCACCAAACAAATACGCCATCAGATCCACACGTACGCCGGACATCAGGCTGACCACCACCAGACCGAGTGACAGGGCGCTGTGCGCCATAATTCCGAGCAGGGTATCGACGGCCAGATGCGGTTTCCGCTCGAGCACCACCAGTAACACGGCCAGCAATAACGTGACGGCGATAACGGTATAGAAAGGATTAACATTAAGCAGTAAGCCAAACGCTACGCCGAGCAGAGAGGCATGGGCCAGCGTATCGCCAAAATAGGACATGCGGCGCCAGACGACAAACGAGCCCAGCGGGCCAGCGGCAATCGCCAGCAATACACCCGCCAGCCAGCCGGGTAATAACAGCGCGATCATGCGTCACGACCTCCGGTGTTGCGCAAAATTATCTTTCCCTTTAAATCATGACGATGGTTGTGGTTGTGACGGTAAATCGCCAGTTGCTCGGCGCCACGGTTACCGAACATCGCAATAAATTCCGGATGCGTAGAGACCACTTCCGGCGAGCCGGAACAGCAGATGTGCTGGTTCAGGCACAGCACTTCGTCCGTTTTCGCCATCACCAGATGCAAGTCATGCGACACCATCAGCACCGCGCACCCCAATTCGCAGCGCAGGCTGTCGATCAGGTTGTACAGCGCCAGTTGTCCGTTGACGTCAACACCTTGCGTCGGTTCATCGAGCACCAGTAACTGCGGGCTGTTCATTAACGCACGCGCCAGTAAAACACGCTGATTTTCGCCGCCGGAGAGTTTTTGCATCGGTTGATCCAGCAGGTGCGCAGCCTGTACGCGTTTGAGCGCGGGCAGAATATCGCTTTTCTTCACACCGGGTTTCAGTCGCATAAAGCGGCTGACGGTCAGCGGCATGGTGGGATCAAGATGAATTTTTTGCGGAACATAGCCGATACGTAAACCGGGTTCGCAAGTCATCGTGCCTTCTGTCGGCGCAATCAGGCCAAGCACAACGCGCACTAATGTGGATTTCCCTGCGCCATTTGGGCCGAGAAGGGTCAGAATTTTCCCCGGTTGCAGGCTTAGCGAGATGTTGGACAACACGCGTCGCGAACCGAAAGTCACTGAAATATTTTGGAGCGTAGCTAATGTGGGCATGTCATAGGGTCTTGCAGAACAAATCGGATGTTATAATATTGCGTTTCGCTAAAAATAACCAGTTTTCCCCCAACCTGAAGATGAGTTCACTCAGCATGATACAGAAAAAAAGCGTTAAACGGATGTTTCTGGCAGCCGCAATATTGAGTTCAGGCGCGGTTTTCAGCACGCAGGCCGTGGTTCTGGCTTCCGTACGCCCGCTGGGTTTTATCGCATCAGCCATTGCCGATGGTGTTATGCCGACGGAAGTGTTGCTGCCGGACGGCACATCTCCACATGATTTCGCCTTACGCCCTTCGGATATTGCACGCATGCGTAGCGCCGATCTGGTGGTGTGGGTGGGGCCGGAAATGGAAGCTTTCATGACCAAATCTGCGGCGCAGTTGTCGCCGAACCGTCAGGTGGCCATCGCGACGTTACCGGCAGTGAAACCGCTGCTGATTAAGGGCAGTGATGATGACGAACATGAGGCTGATCATGACCATGATCACGATGACGCTGATCATCATCATGGCGAATACAATATGCATGTCTGGCTGTCGCCGGAAATTGCCCGCGAGGCTGCTATTGTGATCCATAACAAGCTCGTAGCGCTGGTTCCGCAAAAAAAGCAACAATTAGATGCAAATTTATCTCATTTTGAAGACACCTTGACAAAAGCTGACAAAAACCTTGGTAGTATTCTGCAACCTGTTCAGGGTAAGGGATATTTTGTTTTTCACGATGCCTATGGCTACTTTGAAAAACACTTCGGCCTTTCGCCACTTGGTCACTTTACGATCAATCCCGAAATTCAACCCGGTGCACAGCGATTACATCTCATTCGAACACAGTTGGTTGAGCAAAAAGCGACCTGCGTTTTTGCTGAGCCACAATTCAGGCCGGCCGTCATAACGGCTGTTGCCCAGGGAACAAAAGTGCGTATGGGCACATTGGATCCTCTGGGGAGCAGCATTGCACTGGGTGCGGACAGCTATGTGAACTTTTTGTCACAGCTGACGAACCAGTACCTGAGCTGCCTGAAGTAAGCTAAAAGGACAGAATTTAAGTGCAGCTGATAGCCCGATCTATCGCTCTGGCGTATAGCAACCTTCCACGGCCCCATCGCATTATGCTGGGGTCTCTTACCGTCGTCACACTGGCTGTGGCCGTATGGAAACCGTTAGCTTACCACCCGGACAATGACCTTTCTGATACCCGACCGCTGGTTAAAAATATCACACTTGATAATCAGCAACTGCGTTCACTGCTTCCCGAAGCCAGCGAACCTATCGACCAGTCTCCCCCCGCTGATGATGACATTCCGCAAGATGATCTTGACGATAAAACTGTCAATGAAGCGGGCGTGCATGAGTATGTGGTTTCTACCGGCGATACCCTCAGCAGCATTCTGAATCAGTACGGCATTGATATGTCGGAAATTGCTGCGCTTTCTGACGCCAACCGTGATTTACGTAACCTGAAAATCGGCCAGCAGATTTCCTGGACACTTAACGATGCCGGGGATTTACAGCGTCTGACGTGGGAAAAATCACGTCGCGAAACCTATACCTTTGACCGTTCCGGCAATACCTTCAAATCGTCTCTGGAAACCCTGAAAGGGGAATGGAAAGACTCCGTATTGAAAGGGACGCTGAACGGCAGTTTTGTCACCAGTGCCAAAGCGGCAGGGCTGAGCAGCGCTGAAGTCAGTGCTGTCATTAAGGCGCTGCAATGGCAACTCGATTTCCGTAAATTGAAGAAAGGCGACGACTTTGCAGTACTGATGTCCAACGAAGTGCTGGACGGTAAGAACGAGCAAAGTGAATTGCAGGCAGTGCGTATGCGCACTGGCGGTAAAGACTACTATGCCGTGCGCGCCGAAGACGGTAAGTTCTATGACCGTACCGGCAGCGGGCTGGCGAAAGGTTTCCTGCGCTTCCCGACGGGCAAACAGTACCGCGTTTCGTCTAACTTCAATCCGCGTCGTCTGAACCCGGTGACCGGGCGTATTGCGCCGCACCGTGGCGTCGATTTCGCCGTACCTGTCGGTACGCCTGTTCTGGCGGTGGGTGATGGCGAAGTGGTCGTTGCCAAGAACGGCGGCGCTGCGGGTAACTATGTGGCCATTCGTCATGGTCGTCAGTACATGACCCGTTATATGCATCTGCGTAAACTGTTGGTGAAACCCGGTCAGAAAGTGAAACGGGGGGATCGCATCGCGCTTTCCGGCAATACTGGTCGCTCAACCGGCCCGCATCTGCACTTTGAAATGTGGATTAACCAGCTGGCTGTGAATCCGCTGACGGCTAAACTGCCGCGCACCGAAGGGCTGACAGGTAAAGATCGCAGTACTTACCTGGCCACCGTTCGTCAGGTTGTTCCTCAACTGAAGCTGGACTGACCGTTCAGGATCCCCTTTTGCGCTTAATGTTGTGAGGCAGTGATTTATTGCAAAATAAATCACTGCACTTATCATTAAGGCAGAATTTGTCATAAGAGCCTGAGCATGCAGCCAGAAAAAGAAAAACGATCTACCGTAGAATTTATTCCGCAGTTTCAGAAAGCCTTCTATTATCCGCGTTACTGGGGCGTCTGGCTGGGCGTCGGAGCGATGGCCGCAATGGCGTATCTGCCCGCAAAGGTTCGTGACCCTATATTAGGCAGTCTTGGCCGTCTGGCCGGAAAGTTTGCGAAAGGCGCACGTCGTCGTGCGCAAATTAATCTGCTGTACTGCCTGCCGGAAACCTCTGAAGCGGAGCGTGAACATATCATCGATGAAATGTTTGCCACCGCGCCACAATCCATGGTGATGATGGCTGAACTGGCGATCCGTGACCCCAAAAAAGTCATGCAGCGCGTTCACTGGCACGGCAAGGAAATTGTCGATCAGATGCATGCCGAAGGTAAAAATGTGATTTTTCTGGTGCCACACGGATGGGCTGTGGATATTCCGGCGATGCTGATGGCCGCTGACGGACATCCGATGGCCGCCATGTTCCATAATCAGAAAAACCCGCTGACCGATTATCTGTGGAATACCGTTCGCCGTCGTTTTGGTGGCCGGATGCATGCGCGTAATGATGGCATCAAGCCGTTTATCAGTTCGGTGCGTCAGGGATACTGGGGCTACTATCTGCCGGATCAGGATCACGGTGCTGAGCACAGCGAGTTCGTCGATTTCTTCGCGACCTACAAGGCGACATTGCCTGCGGTCGGACGCCTGATGAAAGTGTGCCGTGCGTCGATCATACCGTTGTTTCCGGTGTATAACGGCCACGAACAACGTCTCGATATTTATGTGCGCCCGCCAATGGATGATCTGGCAACTGCCGATGATAACCGCATTGCGCGCCGGATGAATGAGGAAGTGGAAGTGCTGGTCGGGCCGAATCCGGAACAGTACACCTGGATCCTCAAGTTGCTTAAAACCCGCAAACCGGGTGAGCCTGAGCCCTATTCACGCAAAGAGCTTTATCCCAAAAAGTAACGGTAAAAAGATTTGAAAAAGCTGAGGCTCGCACCTCAGCTTTTTTTTATGCTTTTTCAGGGATACGTTTGAGAAACACTGCAATCAGCAATGTGCCGGTGACACCGGAAATCATGCCTGCCAGCATAAAAATGCCGTTGCCCAGTGCGAAATATAACTGCTTTGCCACTTCTATACCCGCCGCAAAAACCACAATGGTGAGCAGCCCAAGTGCAGCGGCGACCGTGCCTTTACCGGTCGGGCTGGAAAACAGCGTCAGGCGGTAAAGCCCGGCATTTACCAGTCCCGAGCCCAGCGCATAGAGGCTCAGCCCGCCAATCATCCAGCCCCAGGCATGTACCATAAACAGCGCGGCATAAGCACTGACTGCCAGACCGAGAACTATCGGCGCGAGACCGAGCCAGACAGGCGTGCGGATATTCACTTTGCCACTGAGTTTGCTGAGCGTGATGTTACCGATAATCAATCCGGTAAATACCGGCACTTGCCACCATCCGTACTGTAGCGGCGTCATTCCGCCATCCTGAATCAGTAATACCGGCGACTGCGCCACCCACGCCAGCAACGGCAGGGTGATCAACCCGATAGACAGCGAACCAAGCACCACGCCTTTGTTGGTGAAAACTTCGCGGTAATCGGTCAGTAGCCTGCGCATTGAAAAACGCTCCCCGCGACCGCTGGCGGTTTCCGGCATACTGCGCCACAGCCCCCAGAATGAGAATGCAGAGACCAGTGAGAACAACGCAAACATGGCTTTCCATGGTGCGTAATGAATAAACGCCGCGCCAGCCAGCGGCCCGAGCAGGGGAGCGATCAACGTGATGTTCGCCATCAGCGCCATCAGTTTAACGCTCATTGTTTCACTGAACGCTTCCTGAATGGCGGCATAACCTACCGCGCCGATAAAGCACAGGCTCATTCCCTGTAAAAAACGCATCAGAATGAACTGTTCAATGTTTCGGGTGAAAACCGTCAGCAGACAGGTGACGGTGAAAAAGGCCACGCCTGTCAGCAGCACCGGCCTGCGCCCAAGGCGGTCGGAAAGCGGCCCGAGCAGCCATTGCAGCAAAATACCGCCGCACAAATAAGCGGTTAGCGAGGTAGAAACCCAGTCGGCACTTGCGCTGAAATCACTGATCACCTGCAGCATACCCGGCTGGATCATATCGTGAGCAATATAGGTGGCGAACTCGAATAGCACCAGCGACAGCGGGAACAGCCACTGGCGGAAATTCAGCCGCGAAGCGGGTTCGGAAACGGACGACATAACCTTAATTCTCCGGGTCTTAAAATCGAAAAAGCGCGGCCTGTGAAAGCCGCGCTACTATTCATGGCATTAAAGCTTCATCAGATTAAACCGGGTTTTCAGTAGCGGTTAGCATAGGCCGCAATCGGGTTTTCCAGCGTGCCGGCGAATTTCAGGTTCTGCGCCGGATCTGACAGGTTGATCATCTGCTGGTTATTCGCCAGT
The DNA here is from genome assembly GCF_011684115.1 of Rahnella aceris. NCBI lineage: Bacteria > Pseudomonadati > Pseudomonadota > Gammaproteobacteria > Enterobacterales > Yersiniaceae > Rahnella > Rahnella aceris. Next base: position 1,120,168 of record NZ_JAADJV010000001.1, read on the forward strand.
TGCAGACGGTTCAGGCATGAGTGCGTAAACTCGGCGCCAAACATGTCATAACGGGCAAATTTCTCCGACAGTTCCGGATACTGAATCTGATAGTCGCGTACCACTTCGGCTACCACCTGCCAGAACTGCCCGGCAGGATAATTGCCATGTTCTTCCAGAATACGGGCGATAAAGCGGAATACCCCGGCAAAGACGTCAGTGAAAATCGACAAAATTTTAAGATTTTCCGGTACGTCCACCGCCAGACGTTTGGCTTTTTCCGGCAGGCTGGCGTCGGGGTTCATCACCGCAATTTCCTCGGCGATATCCTTCATGAAAGCATTCACCGGAATATTGTTTTCGAACCGCAGGATCAGGTTTTCGCCATGCGGCATAAACACCAGGTCGTACTGATAAAAGCAGTGCAGCAGCGGGCTGAGATAGGCGTGCATGTAGCGTTTAAGCCAGTCGCCGGTGGCCAGACCGGATGATTTGATCATCTCGACAATCAGCGCATCGCCGTGTTTATCGGTGTGCAGCAGGGCGGCCATGGTCATCAGACGCTGATTTGGCTGCAACAAAGCGACCGGATTTTCGCGCCACAACGCCGCAAACATTTTCTTGTACGCGCTGTCGCCTTTGATGGCTTGCTCGAAATAGTGATTGTGGTAACCGAGTGACGCCACTTCCTGCAAAATGCTGAAACCGGTGGATTGCAGATACGCATCGTTTTCGACCAGATCCGCCAGCCATTCATTAATGCCCGGAGTGGTCGCCATATAGTAAGGTGAAAGCCCGCGCATAAAGCCCATGTTCAGGATCGACAGCGCCGTTTTAACGTAACGTCCTTTCGGACGGCTGGCATTGTAGAAAGTGCGGATCGACTGTTGTGCCAGATAGTTATCATCACCTTCACCGAGATAAATCAGAAACTGACGGGCGATATCCGGTGCGAAGACGGTCAGTAATTTGTTCTGCCACTGCCACGGATGTACCGGCATGAAGTAGTAATTTTTCGGGTCGACATCTTTATCAACCAGCTTTTGCGTGAAAGCACAAATCTGCGCTTCACCCAGTTCTTCCGCGATCAGTTTTTCATACGGTAAACCTTCGACACTGGCGAAATGTGCTTTGTCATGATGAACCGCCACCCAGACCAATTGCAGTGGATTGGCCGCTTCCGGCGCGTAACGGACATAATCACCGGCATCAAAACCGATACGGCCGTTGTTGGCGATAAAGCTCGGATGGCCTTCGGTCATGCTGGTTTCGACGGTCTGGAAATCGGCCTGCGACAGTTGTTTTGCTGTGGTGTGATTGTTTGCCAATTTGTAGGCACTGCTGTAAAGCGTGCTGCTGATTTCTTCCAGATAGGTCGACAGCATGGCCTGGGAAATACCAATTTGCTCCGCGAATTCAATGATAAATTTAACCGCGTCCAGCGGCTGCGGGATAAAATTATCCAGGCGCTGAATGCTGTCGAGATCAATCATCCAGTCATTCAGAGGCAACTGGCGGGCACGGAAACGATATTCTATTTCCGAGGCCGGTACTGCCAGCTGATAGTCAGTCCAGGTGCCGGTCGTTTTCAACGCCTGCGGCGCGAGCAGACGTTCATGGGTCAGTTCCGCCAGGCATTTACGCAGCAGCAGGGCATTCGCTTTTGCCCAGAGTTCCGGTTGCAGGTGCTCACCGGTTTGCAGATTTGCAGGAGTCATGGTGTGTTTTTCCTTCTGGCTTGCCTGAAAAAAATCTTCACGCTGGCAAAATGCCAGCCATGCAGTTTTGTGTGTCAGTTGAATTTGTTTCTGATAGCGGAAACCGGCGCGCTTATTCAGCTTGTGAATCTTTTCGTTACGAACATCCGGCTCGACCACTATGCGGCGGACTTCGGGCTGGCTGAACAGGTATTCCATCACGGCCGAGAACACCTGCCAGCTGAAGCCTGACACCGGTTTTTCGGCCGGAGAGAGCAGAATATGCATGCCCATATCGCCGGGCCGGACGTCGTAATGTTCATGCAACGGATCATCCTGAACCGGATAGCATTCGATGAGAAATTGCGGCTGACCGTCTATTTCGCCCATCAGCGCCGCCAGCGGTTTACCGTGAGTCAGGTTGCGATAGAAGCTGTCGACTTCTGCGAGGGTACTGTTCTGCATTCCCCAGAAATGTGCGTAGGGCTGCGTCATCCAGTCATGTAAAACGGCGGCATCTTTCTCCAGCGCCAGCGGGCGTAAAGACAGTTTTCCTGCGTCGCGCTGGCAGGAGAATACGGCGGTTGAAATGGCATCAGACATGGGTAAATTCTCCGTTAGTTTGCGCCAGGGATGCGGGACCCAAAGGTCTGGAAGGCGATGGATTTCTCCAGCGGATACACTTCACTGCCGAGCATCTCGCGGATTATGGTGCTGTTGCGGTAGCACGCCATGCCCAGATCCGGAGTGACGAAGCCGTGCGTGTGCAGCTCGGCGTTTTGTACGAAAATCTGGTTGTGCGCATCGATGCTGTAATTGCGCCTGACGGCGTAACGGCCCGAGTCATCCCACTGAATACGGTTGTAAATGCCTTCAACAAACTGCGGTGGCTGATAGCCGTAACCCGTTGCGAGGATCACGGATTCCGTGCGGTGTTGGTATTCCTGTTGTTGTTCGTGGTGGAGCAGGGTCATTTCCAGTTCGCCGCTGCGGCTGCGGGTCAGTGCTTTCAGTTCCGAATGTGTATACAAATTGACATTCAGCGGGCCGTCGAGACGTTTGACGTACATCAGATCATAAATGTCGTTGATCAGACTGATGTTAATGCCCTTATACAGGCATTTTTGTTCACGATTGAGCTGATCGCGCTTGCTCATTGGCAGCGCGTGGAAATAATCGATGTATTCCGGTGAGGTCATTTCCAGCGTCAGTTTGCTGTATTCCAGCGGGTAGAAACGCGGAGCGCGGGTCACCCAGGTCAGGTGGTAATCGTGCTTATCGATATCAGAGAGCAGGTCATAGTAAATTTCTGCGGCACTCTGGCCGCTGCCGACCACGGTAATGGATTTCGAATTCTGTACCTGCTCTTTGTTCGGCAAATAGGCCGAGGAATGATGCACGTTCCTGCCGGCATCCCGCGCACAGGCGGGTATCCACGGCGACGGTCCTGTGCCGAGAACCAGCCTTTTGGTGCGGTAAATCTGCTTTTCGCCGCTTTTGGTTGAGCGCGTTTCAACCAGATAGCATTCCTGCACGGCATCCCAGGTGACCAGTTCCACGCGCGTGGAGAATTGCAGGCTGGTCAGTTGGCTGCATGCCCACTGGCAATACTGATTGAACTCTTTACGCATCATGAAGAAGTCTTCACGGATGTAGAACGAGTAAAGTTTCCCCTGTAATTTCAGGTAATTCAGGAAGCTGTAAGGGCTGGTCGGATCGGCGAGAGTCACCAGATCTGCCATGAACGGCGTCTGTAAATGCGCGCTTTCCAGCATCATACCGGTGTGCCAGTCGAAGCTGTCATTCTGGTCTAAAAACAGACCGTTCAGCTCTTTCACCGGTTCAGTCAGACAGGCCAGCCCGAGGTTAAACGGGCCGATGCCCACGGCGATGAAATCATACGTTTGGTCGTTTGAATGGATATTCATGGTGCGGCTCCTTTTACCGGTTTTTCGCGGCGCTCAGCGCGCTGGCAGTCAGTTCTTTGCCGTAATGCGTGATCAGGCTGAGCACATCGGCAACGTCTTCCCTGGTGGTGGTGGGGTTCAGTAAGGTGAATTTCAGATACTGACGCTGATGCACTTTGGTACCGGCGATAACGGCGCTGCCGTCGCGGAAAATGGCCTTGCGGATCCCGGCATTGATTTCGTCAATCTGTTCATGACTCATGGAGATACGCGGCACAAAACGGAATACCAGCGTGCTCAGTTCCGGTTTATGCAGCACTTCGATATTCGGATTTTGTTCCATCATCTGATGCGTTTCTGTTGCGCGTGCCAGCAGCACATCAAATGATTCCCCCAGTGCTTGTTGACCCATAATGCGCAACGTCAGCCACATTTTGAGGGCATCAAAACGTTTGGTGGTCTGGATACTTTTGTTCACCAGATTTGGCGTGCCTTCCAGTTTCGCACTCAGCGGATTCAGGTATTCAGCGTGGTGCGTGACGTGCTCCAGATGGCTGTGATCGTTAACCAGAAACGCGCTGCAGCTCACCGGCTGGAAGAAGGATTTGTGATAATCCACGGTAACGGAATCGGCCAGATGGATCCCTTCAATGCGCTGGCGATGCTGAGGTGAAACCAGCAAACCGCAGCCGTATGCGGCATCAGCATGCATCCAGATTTTTTCCTGGCGGCAGATTTCAGCGATCTCATTCAGCGGGTCAATGCTGCCAAAGTCGGTCGTACCGGCGGTTGCCACGACCGCAATTGGAATCAACCCTTCAGTGTGGCAGCGCTCAATTTCCTGACGGAGCGCGGCAATATCCATACGGAAAGCGCTGTCGCAGGCGACTGGCACCACGGCGTCATAACCCAGGCCGAGCAGGGCAGCGGATTTCTGAATACTGAAATGGCTGACCTGTGAACTGAAAATACGCCAGCGGTTGGCTTCCGGCGGCAGCCCCTGGTACTTGATGCTGTGCTGCGGGCGGGTGCGTTTGCAATGACTGTCTCGTGCCAGCAGCATTGCCATCAGATTAGACTGCGTACCGCCGCTGGTGAAAATACCATCTGACTGTGCGCCAAAACCGATACGGGCGAGTGTCCAGTCAATAACTTTTTGCTCGATGAGTGTGCCGCCTGCGCTCTGATCCCAGGTATCCACCGAGGAGTTGATGGCGCTGATAAACAGTTCCGCCAGTTGGGAAGGTACTACGGTCGGACAGTTGAGATGCGCGAGGTATTTCGGATGGTGGAAATAGACCGCGTGCTGAAGATATAAATCATCCAGTTCTTCCAGCGCCAGCCGCGTTCCGTCTAAAGGTTTGGTCAGGTCAATATGGCGAAATTGCTCGGCTAATTCAGCCGGAGAAACGCCGGAAAAAGGTTTCTCAGTATGGTTAATATGGGATTTAATTAATTCGAGGCCTTGCTCAATCAGTATCTGCCATTCAGAAGTGCTGTTCTGGTTAAAAATATAACCTTTATTTTTGCTTATATTCGCCTGAGTGATTGTCAGGTCTTGAGTGGCGGATTGCATTAATTCCCAGTTATTTATCTGGCTCATTCTGGATCCTTTTGGTTAGTCCTTTTCATCCTCAGCAGGCGTGGGGCGGCCACCCGGATAAAGTCAGGATTTAGCAGTGAACGTAAGCATCAGCAGGCAGGGCTGATGGCCATGCCTGTAAAGTGTATGGTTAAATATTTTATGTTATAAAAAATAAGCAGTGATATGTCTTGTTTGGATTCCTTAGTGCGGACTTATACAAGGTTTTAACGATTGAGAATCATTATAAATGCAAATCATTATCATTCAACAACGACATTGAACATTTGCCCATAACAGAACTTTTTGATTGTTTAATGTGATGTGTGTCACATAAATTTCTGAAGGATAAGTTCGGAGTACACATTCCTATGAGATGAATCTGTATTTGTTATACGTTTGCTGACTTAAAAGAAGGGTTGTCTTGCGATAAAAAGTTATATTTAAGCGCAATGTTTGTAGGTGTAATGAATTTTCATCACGCAATGATTTATGCAGTGAACCTGATTATTTCAAACGAATGGCAAAATAATGATCAAATTAAGACTGTTCACTGACCAGCAGGAGGGAGTAATAGATTCAGGTGCAGGACGAAAATAAAAAAGGCCGATCACGATGATCGGCCATATGTTTATATCTTATTACATTTAACTATTATTCAACACGCAGTATACGGCTGGTATTGGTGGTACCGACGGTGCTCATGACATCACCCTGGGTGATGATCACCAGATCGCCTGACAAAAGGTAACCTTTATCACGCAGTAAGTTCACGGCATCCTGTGCGCCCGCTACGCCGTCATTTGCGCTGTCGAAGAAGACAGGGGTAACGCCGCGGTAAATCGCGGTCAGATTCAGTGTGTGTTCGTGGCGCGACATGGCAAAGATCGGCAGGCCGGAGCTGATACGTGACAACATCAGCGCGGTACGCCCGGACTCGGTCATGGAAATGATCGCCGTGACCCCTTTCAGGTGGTTTGCCGCGTACATGGCGGACATTGCAATGGCTTCTTCGATGTTATCGAATTCCACGTCCAGGCGGTGTTTGGAAACGTTAATGCTTGGGATTTTTTCTGCGCCCAGACATACGCGCGCCATGGCTGCCACAGTTTCAGCAGGATATTGACCGGCAGCCGTTTCCGCTGACAGCATGACCGCATCTGTGCCATCGAGCACGGCGTTCGCTACGTCCATCACTTCTGCACGGGTTGGCATCGGGTTAGTGATCATCGATTCCATCATCTGGGTCGCAGTGATCACCGCGCGGTTCAGCTGACGTGCACGACGGATCAGTTTTTTCTGGATACCCACCAGCTCAGGGTCGCCGATTTCAACACCCAGGTCACCGCGGGCCACCATCACGACATCGGATGCCAGAATGATGTCATCCATTGCTTCATCTGACGCCACCGCTTCAGCGCGTTCGACTTTAGACACGATTTGCGCATTACAGCCTGCATCGCGTGCCAGACGGCGCGCGTAGTTAAGATCTTCGCCGGTGCGTGGGAATGAAACTGCCAGATAATCTACGTCCATTTTGGCCGCAGTAATAATGTCTGCTTTATCTTTCTCAGTCAGCGCTTCGGCAGAAAGACCTCCGCCCAGCTTATTGATGCCTTTATTGTTAGACAGCGGGCCGCCCACGGTCACTTCCGTGAACACTTTCATGCCCTGAACTTCGAGTACTTTTAGCTGCACACGGCCGTCATCAAGTAACAGAATATCACCCGGCACCACATCAGCTGGGAGACCTTTATAGTCGATGCCGACTTTTTCTTTATCGCCTTCACCCTTGCTCATGTTGGCATCGAGCAGGAATTTGTCACCGATATTGAGGAAAACTTTACCTTCCTTGAAGGTCGATACACGGATTTTCGGACCTTGCAGATCGCCAAGAATCGCGACGTGGCGGCCGAGACGCGCGGCTATTTCACGCACTTTGTTCGCGCGAAGAATGTGATCTTCAGCGGTTCCGTGGGAGAAATTCATACGCACAACGTTCGCACCAGCAGCAATGATCTTCTCAAGATTATTGTCGCGGTCAGTTGCAGGGCCGAGCGTGGTAACAATCTTCGTTCTTCTGAGCCTTCTGGACATGCCTAACTCCGTTAACTGATGAAACATGGTAATGCAAAAAAACAGCGAGCCCACATTGGGTTTAGGTGTAATTGTAATACAAAAGGGTTTCACCTGTGTGACCCGCTGACCTCATGTCTGACATTTACCCTGCGCACTTTGCGCGTAGATTTCCCGCCAGACTCCCTATTAAATCAATGATGATTTGTTCATATATTCTATGAATGGTTTGATGTGCCGACTCGCATGACGAGCTTACTCCGGCAGGTTAGGGACGACCATTCCCTTATCAAAGCGCGATTCTTTCAACGCTTCTTTGACCCGCTTCAGGTTATCTCTGAATTTTGCACCACGACGCAGCGTAAACCCGGTAGCCAGCACATCAATCAACGTCAACTGAGCGATTCGAGAAACCATCGGCATATAAACGTCGGTATCTTCCGGAACATCCAGTAACAGAGCCAGCGTGGCCTCATGCGCCAGTGGCGTATTAAAGGACGTGATGGCAATGACCGTAGCGTCGTTTTCGCGGGCAAGTTGCGCCAGCTCGACCAGATTTTTGGTGCGGCCGGTGTGGGAAATCAACACCACCACATCGCCTTCGCTGGAATTCATGCAACTCATGCGCTGCATGACGATGTCATCGAAATACACCACGGGAATGTTAAAGCGGAAGAATTTGTTCATGGCATCATGCGCCACTGCGGCCGATGCGCCCAGCCCAAAGAAAGAAATCTTTTTCGCCTGGGTGAGTAAATCGACTGCGCGGTTGATGGCAGCGATATCGAGAGTATTTTTCACCTGATCGAGGCTGGCCATAGCGGATTCGAAAATTTTGCTGGTGTAAGCGCTGACGCTGTCGCTTTCATCCACGTTACGGTTCACATAAGGTGTGCCGTTTGCCAGACTTTGTGCCAGATGTAATTTAAAATCTGGAAACCCTTTTGTGTCGAGGCGACGGCAAAAACGGTTTACAGTAGGTTCACTGACGTCCGCCATGCGGGCGAGAGTGGCAATACTGGAGTGGATTGCAATGTGTGGGGATGCCAGGATCACTTCGGCGACTTTGCGTTCTGACTTGCTCAGAATGTCAAGGTGGGTCTGGATTTTTTCCAACGTATTCATAAGCATGACACTCATAGGTTTCAACGATTTCTTTGAAAAGAGGAAATCGTGTTGATTTGATGAAAATATACTACGCGCTTAATGCTGTTGGCAGCGTCAGTCAGGCGAAAAAACGCTTTTTTTGTCAGAGTTTGACCGGGATCTAACTTTCAGTATGGTAAATTCTGTTCAGTTTTGTCATAAAATTACAGAATGTGGTGGGTTTTACTATCCGCTGAGACATTTATGATAAAAACAAGCTTTTCCGCAGAGTTATCCCCCTGTCAGAACATGGTTTACGGCTCACGGGCAATCAGAGTACATTGTTGCTGAAATAAAATTACAATATGTACCCGAGATAATTCGAGTTGCGGCTCACGCACAGCAACCAGAAATATGTTAGGTATTCCTGCATTGAGGAGAAGAACATGGCGGTAACTCAGACAGCCCAGGCGTGTGATCTGGTAATTTTCGGTGCAAAGGGCGATCTTGCGCGCCGTAAGCTGTTGCCTTCCCTGTATCAGTTAGAGAAAGCGGGTCACATTCACCCGGACACCCGCATCATCGGTGTCGGACGTGCGGAATGGGACAAAGCGGCCTATACCGAAGTGGTCAAAGAAGCACTGACCACCTTCATGAAAGAAAAAATTGATCCGGAACTGTGGGATAAGCTCAGCGCCCGTCTTGATTTCTGTAACCTTGATGTCAACGATGTGAAGCATTTCAAAGTGCTGGGCAAAATGCTTGACCAGCAAAATCGCGCCACCATTAACTACTTTGCGATCGCGCCAGGCCACTTCGGTGCGATTTGCCGCGGTCTGGGCGAAGCAGGGCTGAACAAAGAACCTGCGCGCGTCGTGATGGAGAAACCACTGGGACACTCTCTGGAGTCTTCTCAGGTTATCAACGATCAAGTCGCGGAATACTTCGCTGAGTCCCAGGTTTACCGTATCGACCACTATCTGGGTAAAGAAACGGTACTGAATCTGCTGGCACTGCGTTTCGCTAACAATCTGTTTGCCAGCAACTGGGATAACCGCACCATTGATCATGTGCAGATCACGGTCGCTGAAGAAGTCGGTATCGAAGGCCGCTGGGGTTACTTTGATGACGCCGGTCAGATGCGCGACATGATCCAGAACCACTTGCTGCAAATTCTGACCATGATCGCCATGTCACCTCCGGCTGATCTGAGCACCGACCGTATCCGTGACGAAAAAGTGAAAGTGCTGCGCTCACTGCGTCGTATCGACCAGTCAAACGTGCGTGAAAACACCGTGCGCGGCCAGTACACAGCCGGCTTCGTGCAGGGCAAAAAAGTCCCTGGCTATCTGGAAGAAGAAGGTGCGAAAAAAACCAGCAGCACCGAAACTTTCGTGTCTATTCGTGTGGATATCGACAACTGGCAGTGGGCGGGCGTGCCATTCTACCTGCGCACCGGTAAGCGTCTGCCGAGCAAATGTTCTGAGGTCGTGGTGTATTTCAAAAACCCGGCGCTGAACCTGTTCCGTGATTCTTACCAGCAGTTGCCGCAGAACAAACTGACTATTCGTCTGCAACCGGACGAAGGTATCGAGATCGAAGTGCTGAATAAAGTGCCGGGTCTTGAGCACAAACACCGTCTGCAAACCACCAAGCTGGATCTGAGCTTTACTGAAACCTTCAATGAACAGCATATTGCTGATGCTTACGAGCGTCTGCTGCTGGAAACCATGCGTGGAATTCAGGCGCTGTTCGTCCGTCGTGACGAAGTGGAAGAAGCCTGGAAATGGGTCGATTCCATCATGAACGCATGGGCTGCGGAAAGCGAAGCACCAAAACCGTATCAGTCCGGGACATGGGGGCCGGTGGCTTCCGTGGCGATGATCACCCGCGACGGCCGTTCCTGGAACGAGTTCGAGTAACGAATAATTTATTGAGTCATTACTCCCCAAAATAATTGGAGTTGCAGCAAGGCGGCAAGTGTGTGAGTCCCGATGAGCTGACATGAGTCAGTGATTCGGGTGAACAAGCGCAGCCAACGCCGCTGCGGCTTCAAGTATGACGGGGAGAGTAGTATCGTCCAATCGGGTGTGGTCGGTTACTGGCAGGGTTTAAATTCTGCTGGTCCCTGTGGCAGGGGCGCGCCATCAATCACAACGGTGCCTGCGGGCATGAATGGAGAACAAGATGAAAAACTGGAAAACAAGCGCGGAACAAATTCTGACCTCAGGGCCGGTTGTTCCTGTGATTGTTATCAACAAACTGGAGCATGCGGTTCCGCTGGCTAAAGCGCTGGTTGCGGGTGGCGTCCGTGTGCTGGAAGTGACGTTGCGCACCCCATGCGCGATGGATGCGATCCGTGCCATTGCTCAAGAAGTGCCGGACGCTATCATTGGCGCAGGTACGGTACTCAATCCAGAGCAACTGGCTGAAGTGACCGAGGCGGGTGCCCAGTTTGCGATTAGCCCTGGCCTGACTGATGCTTTGCTGAAAGCAGCCAATGCCGGTTCTATTCCTTTAATCCCGGGGATTTGTACGGTATCTGAACTGATGATGGGTCTGGATGCTGGTCTGCGTGAATTTAAGTTCTTCCCGGCTGAGGCCAATGGCGGCGTGAAAGCGTTGCAGGCGATTGCCGGTCCGTTCCCGCAGGTGCGTTTCTGCCCGACTGGCGGAATTTCGCCAGCGAACTACCGTGATTACCTGGCGCTGAAAAGCGTGCTGTGTATCGGTGGTTCATGGCTGGTGCCAGCCGATGCGCTGGAAAGCGGTGATTACGCACGCATTACTGAGCTGGCGAAAGAAGCGGTCGCCGGTGCAAAGATCTAAAACAGCGACGTGCTGAAAATGAAAAACCTCCCGCGGGAGGTTTTTTTATGTCTGCTGATCAGTGCTTAGCGTGCGGCAATGATCTTGATTTCAATTTTATATTTCGGATTCATCAGGTTAGCCTGAACCGTGCAGCGTACCGGTGCATTGCCCGGTGATACCCAGGCATCCCAGGCTTCATTCATCGCCGGGAAATCTTCTTTATTGACCAGAAACAGTGTGGCATCGAGAATTTTGCTCTTATCCGAGCCCGCTTCCGTCAGCGCAGCATCGATAATGGCCAGCGTTTCTGCGGTCTGGTCTTTTGCATTCGCGTCCAGATTTTCCGGCACTGCCGTGTAATAAATGGTGTTGTTATGGATAACGATGTCGGACATCCGTGGCTCAGGTCGGATACGCTCGATGGTCATATTATGGCTCCAGTTAGTCACTTTTCTATGATGCCGCTAAGGGTATCACAAAGGATGAATACGTTGGATTGGCAGATGGCGGTGGTAGTCGGGGCGAGGGATTGGCATAATCACTGCTGATCCGTACAGGTAGAGAGACAGAGTGACAGACGATTTCGCAACAGACGGCGCACTGGCGCAGAAAATTGAAGGTTTTAAACCCCGTGAACCTCAGCGTCTGATGGCGCAGGCTGTCAGCAAAGCCATCAGCGGTAAGCAAGGGCTGGTGGTGGAAGCCGGTACTGGTACCGGTAAAACCTACGCTTATCTGGCACCGGCATTGCGCTCCGGCAAAAAAGTCATTATCTCCACCGGTTCGAAAAACTTACAGGATCAGCTTTATTCCCGCGATTTGCCCAAAGTTGCCAGCGCGCTGAATTTCAAGGGCCGTCTGGCGCTGCTGAAAGGGCGCTCAAACTATTTATGTCTGGAACGTCTGGAGCAGCAATCGCTCTCCGGCGGCGATCTTGCCAGCCAGGCGCTCAGCGAACTGGCGCATCTGCGTCACTGGTCGAGCAGCACGGAAGAGGGCGATATCAGCACCTGCACCGTGGTACCTGAAGACAGCTTTGTCTGGCCGCTGGTGACCAGTACCAACGACAACTGTCTGGGGAGTGACTGCCCGCTTTACAAAGAATGCTTCGTGGTAAAAGCCCGCCGTAAGGCGATGGACGCCGATGTGGTGGTGGTGAACCATCATCTGTTTATGGCGGACATGGTGGTGAAGGAGAGCGGCTTTGGTGAGCTGATCCCCGAAGCTGACGTGATGATTTTCGACGAAGCCCATCAGATCCCTGACATCGCCAGCCAGTATTTTGGCCAGCAGGTCACCAGCCGCCAGCTGCTTGATATGGCAAAAGACATTACTATTGCTTACCGCACGGAAGTCCGTGACTCTGTGCAGTTGCAGAAAAGCGCTGACCGGCTTAGCCAGAGCACGATGGATTTCCGTCTGGCGCTCGGCGAGCCCGGTTTTCGCGGCAATCTTCGCGATGTTCTCAGTCAGCCCGCCATTCAGCGTGCCTTACTGTTGCTCGATGACGCGCTGGAACTTTGCTACGACGTGGTTAAATTGTCCCTCGGCCGTTCTGCGTTGCTGGATGCGGCTTTCGAGCGCGCCACGCTTTACCGCAACCGTCTCAAACGCCTGAAAGACGTGTCGATCCCCGGTTACAGTTACTGGTACGAATGTAATTCACGCCATTTCGTCCTGGCGCTGACTCCCTTGTCGGTGACCGACAAATTCAGCGAGATGATGAAAGAAAAACCGGGGGCGTGGATTTTCACCTCGGCAACGCTTTCGGTGAACGATCAGCTGCATCATTTTACTGAGCGTCTGGGGCTGGATGAGGCAGAAACGTTGCTGCTGCCGAGCCCGTTCGATTACGCCAAACAGGCGCTGTTGTGCGTTCCGCGCTTTCTGCCTGAATCAAATGTGCAGGGCAGTTCGAAACAGCTGGCGCGGATGTTGCGCCCGCTTATCGAAGCTAATAAAGGCCGCTGTTTTTTCCTGTGTACGTCTCACAAAATGATGCGTGAACTGGCGGAAGAATTCAGGGCCAGCCTGACGCTGCCGGTTTTGTTGCAGGGCGAAACCAGCAAGGGCCAGTTGCTGGCGCAGTTTGTCGAAGCCGGTAACGCATTACTGGTCGCCACCAGCAGTTTCTGGGAAGGGGTGGACGTGCGCGGTGACGCGCTGTCGTGCGTAATTATCGACAAACTGCCATTCACGTCGCCTGACGATCCATTGCTCAAAGCCCGTATTGAGGATTGCCGTCTGCGCGGCGGAGATCCGTTCAATGACGTACAATTACCGGATGCTGTCATTACGCTTAAACAGGGTGTCGGACGTTTGATCCGTGATACGGATGATCGCGGGGTGATGGTGATTTGCGATAACAGGCTGGTAATGCGTCCGTATGGTGAAGTTTTCCTCAACAGTTTGCCGCCGACACCGCGCACCCGTGATCTGGCACAAGCGATCCGCTTTTTACAGAACGCTGAAGAGCAGAATTAGCCCTTTGTTTATGCTAAGATGCCGCCCCGAAAAAGGTTCTTATACCCGTCATATTTCACGTTGCAGATGCGTTGACTGCGCGCGAGGTATTGAGGGTATAACTTATTAATTTCCCGCCTGAGGTTTGGCATGTCCACGCGAATTTTAGCAATTGATACGGCGACAGAAGCCTGTTCGGTTGCGCTTTACGATCAGGGCGAAACGCTCGCTCATTTTGAACTTTGCGCCCGCGAACATACGCAGCGCATTCTGCCACTGGTGCAGCAGATCCTCGCCGAAGCGGGGCTTTCCCTGAAACAACTCGACGCACTGGCCTTCGGCCGGGGACCGGGTAGTTTTACCGGTGTGCGCATCGGCATAGGTATCGCGCAAGGCTTATCGCTCGGCGCAGAACTGCCTTTGTTGCCCGTCTCCACCTTACTCACCATGGCGCAGGGTGCTTACCGCCAGACCGGCGCGGAACAGGTGCTGGCAGCCATTGATGCCCGCATGGGCGAAGTGTACTGGGGTGAATTTACCCGCAATACACAAGGTGTCTGGAGCGGTGAAAATACCGAGACGGTCATCAAACCTGAACAACTGCTGGCGCGTACCGTTGAGCGAAACGGGCGCTTTGCCACCGTGGGTACGGGCTGGGAAGCCTATCCGCATTTACTGGGTGAATCCCCGGCGGCGGATTTATTTGATGGAAAAATGTTACTGCCGCAGGCGGAAGATATGTTGCCGCTGGCGCTGCAGCTCTGGGAAAACGGTATTCGCGTTAATCCGGAAGATGCTGAACCGACTTACCTGCGTAATGAAGTTACGTGGAAAAAGCTGCCAGGCCGATAAGTCATGGCAACTTGTGCATCAAAAGACGGTCAAAATGAAGAGTTTGCACAGGAGTCATCGTAATGCGTAAGTGGTCTGTTGTTCAGCAGTTATCAGGTGTAACGGGTAAGAAAATGGTGCGGAGTGCTGTTGCACTCAGCGTGTTGGTATTATCAGGGTGTGTCACCGTGCCCGATGAAATTCGTGGGACCACGGCTACGCCGCAAATGAATTTACAGGCCGTGCAGGGCGCGCCGAATTTGTACGTCGGGCAGGAGTCGCGTTTTGGCGGCAAAGTGATTGCCGTAACCAACCTGCAAAACAAGACGCGTCTGGAAATCGCAACTGTTCCGCTGGATGAGGGCGCTCGCCCGATTTTAGGGGCAGCATCACGCGGACGCATCATGGCTTACATTAACGGTTTTGTGGATCCGGTGGATTACCGCAATCAGTTAGTGACCGTCGTCGGGCCAATTACCGGCGTGGAAAAGGGCACCATCGGCCAGACGTCTTATGATTTCGTTACCGTTAATGTCAACAGCTACAAACGCTGGCGGATACAGCAACAGGTCGTCATGCCTCCGCAACCTATCGGCCCATGGGGCTATGGTTTTGGCGGGCCGTATGATTCCTGGGGGCGGGGGTTTGGGCCCGGTTGGGGTCCCGGCTGGTATAATACAGCACCGGCCCGGGTCGAAAGCGTCGTCACCGAATAGACCGCCGCCGCCGCGTGGAGCTCCGCCTTCTCATGGCGCGCTTCCCCCGGCAACAGTAAAACCGGCAGCGACGCATTCTGTTGTGCCGCTGTCCGGGAAATGACCTGAAGAGAAGCGTTGTTAAGGCGGCTTAATTGCCGCCTTTTTATTTTCTGCCATGGACGGTTGACAAAGTAAGGGCACAGAAAAAGTGACCCGCCTCTCAACCTCGACATTGTTTGAAACGCAACTGGTAAGCTGAGTTAAAATATTGTTAAAGACGTGATAAAACTCGTCGAATAGAGACGGCAACAGAACATGATTTCAGGAGTGATACCTTGGAAAAGGTTTGGCTAAAACGATATCCGGCAGATGTTCCTGAGAACATCGACCCTGACCGCTACAGTTCGCTGGTCGAGATGTTTGAAAATGCTACGTTGCGTTACGCTGACAATGCGGCATTTATCAACATGGGCGAGGTGATGACTTACCGCAAGCTCGAAGAGCGCAGCCGTGCTTTCGCCGCCTATTTGCAAAATGAGCTTGGGCTCAGGAAGGGCGACCGCGTTGCCCTGATGATGCCGAATCTGCTGCAATACCCGATTGCCCTGTTTGGCGTATTGCGCGCCGGCATGGTGGTAGTCAACGTCAATCCTCTGTATACGCCGCGTGAACTCGAGCATCAGCTCAACGACAGCGGTGCCAGTGCCATTGTGATTGTTTCAAACTTTGCACATACCCTGGAAAAAGTGGTGTACAAAACCCAGGTTAAGCATGTGATCCTGACCCGAATGGGCGATCAGCTTTCTGCGGCGAAGGGGACGCTGGTTAACTTTGTGGTGAAATATATCAAACGGCTGGTGCCTAAATACCACTTGCCGAACGCGATTTCCTTCCGCACCGCCTTACAGCGCGGACGTCGTCTGCAATACATTAAGCCCGATATCATTAATAATGATCTGGCGTTCCTGCAATATACCGGCGGAACGACGGGCGTGGCGAAAGGGGCGATGCTGACCCACCGCAACATGCAGGCGAATCTCGAGCAGGCGAAAGCGGCCTACGCGCCGTTGTTACAGCCGGGACATGAGCTGGTGGTAACCGCACTTCCGCTGTATCACATTTTCGCACTGACAGTGAATTGCCTGCTGTTCCTTGAACTGGGCGGTAAAAGCCTGCTCATCACCAATCCGCGCGACGTGCCGGGGATGGTCAAAGAACTCGGGAAATATCCTTTCACGGCTATCAGCGGCGTGAATACATTGTTCAATGCGTTGCTCAATAATGAAGATTTCCGTGAGCTTGACTTCTCCTCGTTGCGTCTTTCTGTCGGCGGCGGAATGTCGGTGCAGAAATCAGTGGCAGAGAAGTGGGAAAAACTGACCGGTAAACATCTGCTGGAGGGTTACGGACTGACAGAATGTTCACCGCTGGTGGCGGGTAACCCGTATGATTTGAAACATTACAGTGGCAGTATCGGTCTGCCAGTGCCATCCACGGAAGTCCGTCTCGTGGATGATAACGGCCAGGATGTCGGGCCTGGCCAGCCTGGCGAGCTGTGGGTTAAAGGCCCGCAGGTTATGCTGGGTTACTGGCAACGGCCTTCCGCCACCGATGAGGTGCTAAAAGATGGCTGGTTATCGACGGGCGATATCGTTACAGTGGACGAGCAGGGCTTCTTACGGATTGTTGACCGTAAAAAAGACATGATTCTGGTTTCCGGTTTCAACGTTTACCCTAACGAAATTGAAGAGGTGGTTTCACAGCATGACAAGGTACTCGAAGTTGCCGCCATTGGCGTGCCGGATGAGTCGTCGGGTGAAATCGTCAAAATTTGCGTGGTGAAGAAAGACCCATCACTGACCAGCGAAGAGCTTCTCGCACATTGTCGTCGGTTATTAACCGGTTACAAAGTACCGAAGATTGTCGAGTTCCGCGACGAGTTGCCGAAGTCAAATGTCGGTAAAATTCTCAGAAGGGAACTTCGTGATGAGCAGCTGAAACCGAAAGCCACTCCGAAGCAGGATGCGGCATAGCGGATTGCCTGTTCAGTCAGAAAGAGTCAGATTCTTAACGCCGGCGATGTCCGGCGTTATCACGTTATAACGCAGTAATGATTAAGAGAATGATGTTTTGAATTATGAGTTGATCACCACCAATGACGCGCTGGAGCAAGTTTGTCTTCAGGCCAAAGCGCACAGTAAAATTGCGCTGGATACCGAATTTGTCCGTACCCGCACGTATTATCCGCAACTGGGGCTCATACAGTTATTCGATGGCGAAAGGCTGACGCTGATCGACCCATTGCCAATCACCGCCTGGCAACCCTTCATTGATTTGCTGGTTGATCCTGATGTCATCAAATTCCTGCATGCCGGCAGCGAAGATCTGGAAGTTTTCCTGAATGCCTTTGGGGTGATGCCTTCGCCGCTGATTGATACGCAGATCCTCGCTGCTTTCAGCGGACGCCCGTTGTCCTGTGGTTTTGCACGTCTGGTGGCTGAAACCACCGGCGTTGAGCTGGATAAAAGCGAATCGCGCACTGACTGGATAGCCCGTCCCCTGAGCGAAAAGCAATGCGTCTATGCTGCGGCTGACGTGTGGTATCTGCTGCCGCTGGCCGATCAACTGATGCGTGAAACACAAGACGCAGGGTGGATGGATGCCGCGCTGGATGAATGCCTTGCTCTGTGCCGCCGCCGTAAGGAAGTGCTGCAACCGGAACTGGCTTATCTGGAAATCAGTAACGCTTTTCAGTTGCGTCCACGCCAGTTGGGATGCCTGAAGTTGTTAGCCGCGTGGCGCCTGAACCAGGCCCGTCAGCGTGATCTGGCCGTTAATTTTGTAGTACGTGAGGAAAACCTCTGGCAGGTGGCGCGCTATCAGCCAACGTCGCTGGGCGAGCTGGAAGCGCTTGGTCTGAGTGGCCCGGAGATTCGCTATCACGGGCGTACGTTGCTGGCGCTGGTGGAGGAATCGAATGCACTGGATGAAGCTGAACTGCCCGCACCGATTTTGAACCTGATTGATCAGCCGGGTTACCGCAAAGTCTTTAAGGATATTAAGGCACTTATTCAGACTGTCAGTGAAGAGAGTAAACTGAGCGTTGAAATGCTGGCATCACGTCGCCAGATTAATCAGTTACTGACCCATCACTGGAAGTTAAAAGATAAAGAATCACAACCTGAATTAATCAGTGGCTGGCGCGGGAAGTTGTTAGCTGAAAGACTGAATGAAATTTTGAGCAATTATTGATTCCTTCTTTTAAGAAGGAAAGTGAATATGCGTTAAAAAGAGCGGGCAATTGTCCCGCTCTTTTTATTTTATATTTCCCGATAACGCTTAATCCTAAAATAGCGGCAATCAGGCCAGTCTGGGGATATTAAATTCCAGCTAAAATGAGAGAAGTCTTAATCAAGAATTATCAGGAATAAGCACAAACAGACGGAAAAAGAACCTGTTTAATGGGGTTATATACAGTGGTTATTTCGGGGCGGGAAGAGAATAGCGGAAGGGAACGAGATAAAAAGCAGTAGCCCCCTGAAAAAACAGGGGGCGCTATGCTGAAAAAAACACCTGCGAACAAAGCAAACAGACTGCTGTCATTTAGGCGTTTCTTCCGATTCTGGCAGGGTGACGTTAAGTTCCAGTACGGAAATATCGTCACCTTTTTGCTCGAACTGAACCTGCAACATTTCTGGGTCAATCTTAATGTACTTACAGATGACCGCCAGAATGTCACGTTTCAGTTCAGGCAGATATGATGGTTCACTATCCCCTCGACGCCGTTCGGCTACGATGATCTGTAGCCGTTCCTTGGCTATATTGGCTGTCGATTTTTTGCGGGACAGAAAGAAATCTAACAATGCCATGGTTTATCCCCCAAAAAGGCGTTTCAGGAAACTCTTCTTCTCTTCCTCAATGAAACGGAATGCACGTTCTTCCCCAAGCAGACGGCTGACAGTATCGTCATACGCTTTCCCTGCATCGGATTCCTGATCCAGAATGACCGGCTCGCCCTGGTTGGACGCACGCAGTACAGACTGATCTTCCGGGATAACCCCGATCAGAGGAATACGCAGGATTTCCAGCACATCTTCCATGCTCAGCATGTCGCCACGGCTGACACGGCCCGGGTTGTAACGGGTAAGAAGCAGATGTTCTTTGATAGGCTCTAAGCCTTGTTCCGCACGGCGAGATTTTGAAGACAAAATGCCCAGGATGCGGTCGGAGTCACGAACGGAAGAGACTTCTGGGTTGGTGGTGATCACGGCTTCATCGGCGAAATACAACGCCATCAGTGCGCCGGTTTCGATGCCCGCAGGGGAATCGCACACCACGAAATCAAATTCCATTTCGGCTAAATCGTTCAGGATCTTCTCAACGCCTTCGCGGGTCAGTGCGTCTTTATCACGTGTTTGCGAAGCCGGAAGAATAAACAGGTTTTCGGTGCGTTTATCTTTGATAAGCGCCTGATTCAGCGTGGCATCACCCTGGATCACGTTAACGAAATCATAAACCACCCGGCGCTCACAGCCCATAATCAGGTCGAGATTACGCAGACCGATATCGAAATCGATAACTACAGTCTTTTTGCCTTTTTGAGCTAAACCGGTAGCAATGGCCGCGCTTGAAGTGGTCTTGCCAACGCCCCCTTTACCCGATGTAACAACTATGATGCGTGCCATGAATGGATTCCTTGTCAAAAGGGCTTAGTTTAAAGGTTGTATGGTTAACACATTATTTAACAGGCTGAGGCGCGCTGCCTGACCGAGATAATCGGCCGGGATTTGATCACTCAACCAGTATTGCCCTGCGATAGAGACTAGTTCAGCGCCTAACTGCGTGCAAAAAATCTGACAATTTGCATCGCCTGCGGCGCCAGCCAGCGCTCTGCCTCGCATCATGCCGTAGATGTGGATATTGCCATCGGCAATCAGTTCCGCACCTGCGCTGACACTGTTGGTCACGATGAGGTCGCTGTTACGGGCATAAATTTGTTGGCCGGATCTGACCGGAGTACTGACAATGCGGGTTTTAGCCGGTGCATTGTCGGGCACGACAGGAACCGGTGGTTCTGCAGCGATACGCTGTGCGCGGCCTTCACTCAGCAGCGGTAAACCGGTGCGGGAAAGTGCGCGTTTTTGCGCCTCATCTTTGCAACCACTGATGCCAACAATGCGAAAGCCTGCAGAAGCGACAGCCTGTTGAATGTCTTTCCAGTTTGCTTCACCGGTCAGTGAGGCAACGTTGATAACAACAGGGGCATTTTTCAAAAAGGCTGGAGCTTGCTCCACTTTTTCCTGTAATGCCTGGTAAATAACCTCAGGTTGTGAACTATGTAAATGAACAACCGATAAGGTAAAACTGCTGCCTTTTAGTTCTATTGGCGATTGTGACATCTATCCTGACTCAGTCTCAGCAACTCTAAATCCCCGGAATACCACTCGGGGGGCGATATTCCGATGTACGATAAGCATGTTATAGTTACAGTTATATCTAGGCAAGCCACCGTTTCAATAAAATAGAGTTAAAAAAATGCTTTGTGTGATCTATAGAAGTACTAAACGCGACCAGACTTATCTGTATGTCGAAAAAAAAGACGATTTTTCCCGTGTGCCTGAAGAATTACTCAAAGGTTTTGGCGTGCCTCAGTTCTCAATGATGCTAAACCTGGCAAACCGTGAAAAACTTGCCACAGCAGATATTGCTAAAGTGCGTCAGTCGCTGGAAGAGCAGGGTTATTATCTGCAGGTTCCACCGCCGGTAGAAAGTTTATTGAATATTCATCTGAACGACGCCAGTAAATAACGCATTCCTGACATTTGTCTCGGCACTCCTCGAACTTTCAGACGGCATGACTTGCATTCATCTTGGTCGTGCTCAAAGCTTATAGCGATGAATCACTTGCAGAAGTCAAAAGGAAGAAATTGATGAAATTGTCGGCACTGGCCGTGTTAACACCGCTGATCATCCTCAGTGGTTGTGCAGCACAGAAAGCTACCTCAGGGCAACCCTCTACACCATCCACTGCGGCAACACAGCCTGCTGCTGCCGCACCGGCAGCGCCTTCTGGCAAAACGTCTCTGGCTGAACAGGGGCGGGACCCCGCGGAATTCCCGGCTTATGTCGAACAACTCAAAGCACAGGCGCTCTCACAAGGGATCCGCCAGCAGACCATCGACAGCACCTTCGCCAACATTCATTTTGTTGACCGCGTGATCAATTCAGATCGCAATCAGCTCGAAAAGAAAATTACCCTCGACGATTATCTGACACGCGTTCTACCTGAATGGAAGATTAAACAGGGGCAGGAACAGCTTCAGAGTAATTTGCCTGCGCTGACAAAAGCCAGCGAACGTTATGGGGTTCAGCCGCAGTACATTGTGGCGTTATGGGCGATGGAAAGCAGCTTCGGCAAAATTCAGGGTAAAGAGGATGTATTCTCTGCGCTGGCCACACTGGCCTTCGAAGGACGTCGTGAAGCCTTCTTCACCAAAGAATTTATGTCGGCGCTTAAAATTGTCGATTCCGGTAAAGCCACCAGCGACATGATGAAAGGTTCCTGGGCGGGTGCGATGGGGCAGTCGCAGTTTATGCCAAGTTCTTATCTGACTTACGGCGCTGACGGTAACGGCGACGGCAAGATAGACATCTGGGCAAACACCGATGATGTTTTTGCTTCCACGGCCAATTATTTGGCGAAAGAAGGCTGGAAAGGCGATCAGGGCTGGGGCCAGGAAGTGAAATTACCAGCTAACTTTGATGGCGTTCTGTCGGGGCTGAAAAATAACCAGATGCATCCGGCCAGCTACTGGCAGCAGCGCGGCGTGACGCAAGTTGACGGCAACCCGCTAATGTCGACAGCGACCCGTTCATGGATTATCACACCGGATGACACGCAGGGGCGCGCGTTCCTGGTTTACGATAACTTCCGTACGATCATGCACTGGAACCGTTCAACCTATTTCGCGCTGAGTATCGGCATGATGGCGGATGGTATTATGGGCTCGCAGTCACCGGTGGCTTCCGGCGATTTAGCACCGGCGACAACTCCGGCGCCTTCTGCACCGTTAGCGCCAGCACCGCATAATCCGTTCAGCGGCTGAAATTCCTAACTTCAAGGAGTAGCTGTATGTACCAACACAGAGACTGGCACGGCGCATTACTGGATTTTCCGGTCAACAAAGTCGTGTGTGTCGGCAGTAACTACGCCGATCATATTAAAGAGATGGGCGGGCAGAAAGCGGCGGAACCGGTGTTATTTATCAAGCCGGAAACCGCTTTGTGCGATTTCCGCCAACCCATCGTCATCCCGAAGGATCTCGGTGCGGTACATCATGAAGTCGAACTGGCGGTACTTATCGGCACACCACTGAAGCAGGCGACGGAAGATCGCGTCGCCAATGCTATCGCTGGTTACGGGCTGGCACTTGACCTGACGCTGCGGGATTTGCAGTCGACGTTCAAACAAGCCGGACAACCCTGGGAAAAAGCCAAAGGGTTTGACGGTTCCTGCCCGATGAGCGGATTTATTCCGGTAAGTGAATTTGGTGATGCACAACAGGCTGAACTGCGGTTAGAGATCAATGGAGAAGTGCGTCAGAGCGGGAATACCCGCGATATGCTGACGCCGCTTCTGCCGCTGATTGCCTATATGAGCCGCTTCTTCACGCTGCGCGCGGGCGATATCATTCTGACCGGTACACCACACGGCGTCGGCCCGCTAAAAGCGGGTGATGAAATTGTGGCTACACTTAATGGTAAACAGGTAAGTTCCCGCGTGATCTGACGGCGTTTTTCCTCTCCGCCGGAACCCATTTCCGGCGGCTTTACTTGCATCTGCAGGCTAAAGCGTCTATATAAGCACCCTCATTTTCTTTATACCGGATGCACATTATGACTGAACCCGCTTTTTGGCAGCACAAAACGCTGTCTGAAATGACCGACGAAGAATGGGAAGCATTGTGCGACGGCTGCGGACAATGCTGCCTGCATAAGCTGATCGACGAAGACACCGATGAAATCTATTTCACCAACGTCGCCTGTAACCAGCTCAACATCAAGTCTTGCCAGTGTCGTAACTATGAACGTCGTTTCACGCTGGAAGAAGATTGCATTAAACTGACCCGCGAAAACCTGACAACCTTCGACTGGCTGCCGCCAACCTGCGCTTATCGCCTGATCGGCGAAGGACGCCCGCTGCTTCCCTGGCATCCGCTGCTGAACAAAGCATCGAAATCGGCCATGCATACAGCGCAGATCTCCGTACGCTACATCGCCGTGCGCGAAGACGACGTTGAAGACTGGCAGGATCACATCCTGAATAAGCCAAGCTGGGCGAAGTAACTACCTGAAGTGATTGAAGAACTTCATCACTGTGATATAGCGCGGGGTATATACGGGGCATCACCCGTAAACGCTGTACAGTGATCTCCTCCCTGAAAGCAGTGCCAGTCTAAACTGAAGTATCCGGTCTTTCTTTCATTTCACTGAGAGGCATATCAACCATGAAAAAGACCCGTTATACCGAAGAACAGATAGCCTTTGCCCTTAAACAGGCCGAAACCGGCACTCGGGTGGAGGAAGTGTGCAGAAAGATGGGGATTTCTGAGGCTACTTTTTACAATGGGAAGAAGAAGTTTGGCGGTATGGGCGTGACAGAACCGCGTCGTCTGCGACAGCTGGAGGAAGAGAATCACCGCCTGAAACGGCTGGTCGCCGATCTCAGTCTGGACAAGGAAATGCTGCAGGACGTCATCTAAAAAAAGTTCTGAGGCCGGTGCAGAAACGCGAGGCGGCCGAATACCTGCTGGCGGCGTACCGCATCGGGGTTCGCAGGGGATGCCGGCTGATGATGCAGAGCCGAACGGTCTACCACTACCGCAGCTGCCGCGATGACCGGACCTTCACGCAGCGGATACGGGAGATTACAGAAACCCGCATTCGTTATGGTGTGCAGCGGATCCATATCCTGCTGCGGCGCGAGGGCTGGCTGGTTAACCACAAGAAAACCCATCGGATTTACTGTCTGGAAGGGCTGAACCTGCGGTCAAAACACCCGCGGCGGCACGTGACGGCCAGGCACAGGCGTATCCGCCCGGCCGTGACCGCTGTGGATCAGTGCTGGAGCATGGATTTCGTTGCTGATAATCTGTTCAACGTACGCCGGATCCGTGCCCTGACTGTAGTCGATAATTTTAGTCGTGAATGCGTGGCGATCGAGGTAGGCCAGGGACTTCGCGGTGACCATGTGGTCGCGATGGAACGGTTCAGGCAGACACAGCAGCGTGTACCACAGCGGCTACAGACGGACAACGGCAGCAAATTTATCTCGAAAGCGCTGGATCGCTGGGCGTATGAAAACCGGGTAACGATGGACTTCTCACGCCCCGGGAAGCCCACAGATAACGCCCTGGTTAAGTCATTTAACGGCAACCTGCGTGATGAATTTCTGAACGTGCACTGGTTCCTGTCACTGGAAGATGCTCAGGAGAAGATCGAGCACTGGCGGCAGGAATATAACCAGTATCGACCACATTCCTCGTTAAATAACCAGACTCCTGCAGAATTTATCCGAAGCCTGCAAACAGGCCCGGATCTCTGATTTATCCTGGCACCGATATTGGGAAGGGATCATTCTTTATCAACGGAACGTCAGGTATTTCAGTACGAGTTGATTACACATCGGTAGGAAAATAAAAAAAGGGCCATCAGGCCTAATGCTGGTCACTTAAGGAAATGAGGCCCGTGAATTTGGGCCTTCGATGAAGAAAAATAGCGCTATAAGCCTGATTCCTTCATTATCCTTTGAAGCACAAAAATGAATTTGTATTCATAAAAATGCTTAACTGACTGGCATTACCATCATGCCCTTATTTTATTTTTTATGTAGATGCATGCTCCATCCAGGCGGGTTGATGCGAATCTGCATCGACTCTCCTGTCGGCAATGCATTGAATGATTTTATATCCTCACGATAACCCACCTCGGCCATTGGTGGTATTGAGAACCCACGTAATAAAACAGTAAGTGCCATGATGGAAATTATCATAAGTGGCGCCAAAGATTTGGGGGAAATTCGGCTCACTACATAAAGAAGAAGAGAAAAAAATGCAAAGTTGGTGATGAAAAAGTATCTTTCACCTCCCCCAGGGATCAGTAAAGTTGGCCACTGCGGCTGATCAAGGCTCATCATAGGCTTTGCCAGTGCAAACCCGATCATCAACACCGGGAATAAAACCGCCGATTTAAAACGCCACCCACACCTAAAGAAGAAAATAACCACCAGAAAGATTAGTGCGATGAAAAGCAAGATGTTCAGTACATGCATAGACCCCATGTCTGAAATTCGGTCGTTCATAAAGAGCGAACCACCTATCACACGGTAACTTATGACATCGGCCAAGAGACTAAAGCTTGCTCCTAGGGGGGCTGAAGACCTACCGGTGTCAGAGGAGTTCAGGATAGCTGCGACCTGTATAATGCAACACACGACCATGGTGATATCAAAAGCATTGATTCCCTTTATAGCCTTGACAATACCTCCACGCTGAGACACTCGCTTAATCAGCAGACATGGCGCAATGAATACAACAAAAGGCCCACTGAGAGAACTGATAATTAGAAGTGTAAAGTCGTGTATCTTCCAGACTACCTCTTTACCATCATCAGCCAGGACAACAGCCATAAGGTATAGAGATAAGTACCAGTGAACATTTGTAATGTTCACATATCCTTCAGTCAGATTTGGCATCAGCAAAAAATATATAACTGCCGCGATTCTATAAGGCATCCTTATAAAGGACATTCTTCCAGATAAAACAAAAAGCACAAAAAAGCATCTAATGCTTATCGCTATAATGTTGGCAACCAATGCAGCATTTGAAATCCCAGTAAGTATTGCCATTCCATAAGTGATTCTTGATATGGTTTGATAATATCCATTTTGCGGGTAAATTAGCGAGTTCCAAAAACCATTATTATAAATATTCTCCATCCATATTTTTCCATCCTCTGCCCAAGGCTGCGCGTTGAAAATTATGTCTGGTCTACGAGATACGATTACGGAAAAGACAAAAATAAATAATCCCGCCACCGCAATATATTTTTCTAAACGACTAAATCCGTTCATTTTATTCTTTATCCGACTTAGAAAGTATGTATCGTGGGCGTTTTTTTGTTTCAATGTAAATCCTACCTATATATTCACCAAGTACACCAATTCCTATAAGCTGTATACCACCTAGAAAAAGAATAGAAACTAAGATAGATGGATATCCAGCGACTGGATTTCCCCATATAAGTTTATCTATGATCATCCATGCGCCATAGACAAACGATAGAGCTGCGACGAAGAATCCTACGTATGTCCATATTCTAAGTGGTAGCGTGGAGAATGATGTAATCCCCTCAAGTGCAAGATTCCATAATTTCCAGCCGTTGAATTTTGTCGAGCCAGCTACGCGCTCGTCTCTTGTATATTCAACAATCTCAGTTCGGCCACCTACCCATGATAAAACTCCTTTCATGAATAAGTTTCGCTCTGGCAGAGACTTAATATTCTCTACGACAGCACGTGACATTAATCTGAAGTCGCCAACGTTTTCCTCTATTTTAGGATAACTTATCATGTTATGTAGCCTGTAAAACCATTCAGCGCTTTTCCGCTTGAAATGGCTGTCTGATAGTCTATCAGATCGTTTAGCTAGAACAACATCTGCTCCGTCCTGCCACTTTTCAATAAGTCTGGGGATAACGTCGATGGGGTCCTGAAGATCAACATCGATTGGGATTACTGCATCTCCCGTTGATGCTTCAAGGCCAGCGAACAAAGCTGGTTCTTTACCAAAATTTCTTGTAAAGCACAGCGAAGTGACAAGAGGATCAGATATTGTCAATGCAGTAATAATTTTTTTTGTATTATCTACACTTCCATCGTTGACAAAAACAATTTCCACTTCATATTGCGACAACTGCTCGCGGACGGTTCGATAAAAAATATCGATTGTATCCTCTTCGTTGAATACTGGGACTATAAGAGATATTTTCATTATTCCTCCCTAAATATTATAAATGTTGAATACAGAAACCCAACAATTAGACTTATTGCTGAAAATACTATCAGAGTTAATACTGGATTAAGCTCAACCTTATTGCCAAAATAACCGCAGGCCAACGAAATCGATCCCATAAAACCGACATAGAGAAAGTACTTTGTAGCTGTATGGTCAACCTGATAAGTCCACTTGGCGTTAGCAAAAAAACTAAACGTGACAGCGACACAAAACCCAGAGAAGTTACTTACCATTTGGTCATGACCGAATGAAAAGTATACAGCAGCAAATGTTAGCCAGTGGATTGCTGTGTTAAGTCCGCCAATAAATGCATATTTAACAAAAATCTTTAACATGGTTATAGTCAGATTATGAGAGATTGCAGGATCCTAGCATTTGTTGCATAGAACGCAAGGAAGCGTAAAGAATTGTTAGTTGTATTTCGTGCTGGCAAAGATTTTCACCTGCTTGAATAAATAAAAGTAATTTTTATTAACCACCACGCCATCCTTACTAGTACCTTCACAAGCAAGGAAATACATGATTATACTGTATATATAAACAGTTTTTGTAAGGTGATATATGGGCAAGGATTCTAATTTTGACATCGTATACCGTGGTGAGCCGCGCGACCGGATACCATCGGGCAGCTATGTCTTCTTTCAGCGTCGCAAGGAGCATGGAGGGGGTATTGGCTTGGTCAGGTTTACGATGACTGGTTTGGGTTTGTTATCGAGGAGCCGGTATCGCCCAGGCGAGGAATGGAGCATTTGATACTGACGAGGGGCAACCACGAGGGAATCATGGAGTTTGATGACAGTCTGGACAACTTCATGCTGAAGGGGGAGTAAAATGAGCATCAGGGCATATTCGGGGCAAAAAATTACCGCAAACCGATGTTACTACGTGCCAAGCAGCGCTTCAGTTTGCGGTAATACTCTGTTTAAACCGTGATTAAATCTTACTTCACATCACTTTGCTTCCCGACACCTGCATGCCATGAATAAGCCAAGCTGGGCCAGATAACCGATTTTGCCCGCAATCAGAAAACAAAAAGCCCCGGCAATCATTGCCGGGGCTTTTTATTACGAATTTTTACACTAAATCTCAGAGTCGGGTCTGACACCGTTCATGGCGCTGAGTGCTTCGGCATCCAGTTCAGGATCTTCTTTATCAATCAGTCGGGTCAGTTCAATGAGTGCCTGGAATTGCTCGAACAAAATCTTAGCGTCTGATTTAAGCATCTCATCAGCAGAGTCCAGCACTGAGTTGATGGCTTTGTTCACGCTTTCGATAATTTCCTGGGGGCCGCCATTTTTGCCGACAGTTAAAAATATAGCACTCAGCAAAAGGGACTGAGCCTCAACCTGTGCGGTAAGTTGCTTGGAATCCGCTTCCATGTGGGAGATTTTTGCGACCATACTTAAGATGATATTTTTCATTCATTGCCCCTTCAGACAAAGAGTATCTATTGCTTCTTATTTCTACGCCAGGTTATGAAAACTTCATAATCATATTTGGTAAAACTCGGTGGATTGTCGCAGTTGCTGAGAGCCTCAGGCATCTGGATGGTTTTTCCCTTCTTCGATAAAGTCTTCATTAATCTCATCGGTATTGTTCTGATGATCCCGGCCGGAAAGAATGTTCCAGCAGGCGATGAATAACGCGGCAATCAGCGGGCCAATCACGAAGCCATTGATGCCATATACTTCCATACCGCCAAGTGTGGTGACCAGGATAAGATAATCCGGCATTTTGGTGTCTTTGCCGACCAGCAGCGGACGTAACACGTTATCCACGATGCCGATGACCACCACGAAGAAGGCCACAATAAAGATCCCCTGCCACAGCATCCCGGAGGCGAAGAAATAAATCGCCGCAGGCACCCAGATAATGGCTGAACCCACTGCCGGAATGATCGACAGGAACGCCATCAGAGCACCCCAAAGCAGGCTTCCGTCCAGACCGGCGATGTAAAACGCAATACCGCCCAGCGCGCCCTGTACAACCGCCACCACAACGGTGCCTTTTACTGTCGCGCGAGAAACTGCTGCAAACTTCATAAACAGATGATGCTTTACATACCGTGACAACGGCAGGGTGGCGAGTGTCAGATTGACCAGGTAAGCGCCATCCTTGATCAGGAAGAACAGGATATACAGCATGATGCCGAAACCCACGACAAAGCCGAATGTGCTCTTACCTATTACGAAAACGCTGCCAGCCAGATACTGACTACCTTGCAGTGCCACATCAGAAAGTTTTTTCTGAATCTCAGCGGTGCTGTCGAGATCATGGTCTGACAGGAAGTGCCGTGCCCATCGTGGTAAATGATGGATGAAATCCGCCAGGATCACGGGCAGCTGTGTCTGATTTCCCTGCAGTTTGGTATAAACCGCATTGAATTCAAGTGCCAGCGACGAGGTTATAATCGCCAGAGGGGTGAAGACAATCAGACAAATAATCAAAACGGTCAGCAGAGAGACCACACCGTTGCGATCACCGACAACCTGTTTCAGCCGATTTTTTAACGGATTGAAGATGACGGCGAGAATAATGGCCCATAGTACGGAAGAGTAGTAAGGCCTTAATACATCGAAAAAAGCCAAAGTTACGATAAAAAGAATTGCGATGAAAAAGCCTTTTGAAAAACCTTTAATGAACATTTTTGTTCCTCTGATAAATCTTTTAGCCCTCGTAGCATAGAATGCATTGACGAATTTACAAACGTAGGTCTTTTTTTGTGCAGTGTGTTGTGTGCAGAAGGGGGAAGGGGGGAATCTTACCTCTGATCAAAAGCAACGCCGGGATTAATGGAACTCCGCCATTGCACCCGCGTTAATACCTGTCATTCCATTTCCGTTAAACGTCACTGTCGATTTCTATCCCTGATGTTTAAATTTTATTTAAACAGACCGTATAACACGAAACCAGCGACGACCCAGAAGGCGACGCAGGCTCCCACACAAATGATCCAAATGGCCCAGACGGGAAGATTTTTCATTGCACGTTCCAATAATGGTAATAAAAAGCACAGAGGCAGAAAGCCCGTGTTGACCGGGCGCTGCAGATAATACATCACGTCTGTTTTGGAAAACATCTTCTCCTCCACAGACATAAAAAAAGCGCCATCAGAGGCGCTTTTCCGTGTCAGCAAGGACTGAATTAACGACCAAATAAATCGCGACGTTTTGGTTTAACGAACTGAGCCAGCAGCACCAGAACAGCAATCACCATAAACACGCTGAAAATCACGACCAGCCACTGTGGCATGCCCAGTGACAGGAATTCCCACTGTTTTTCTGCACAATCACCGCTGGCGATAAACATCCACGGGAACCATTTGTCCAGTGGCAACCAGCTTGGGAAACGCGCGGCAAAATCACAGGTGGCGAACGGAGAAGGGTGCAACTGAATCATGGTGTGTTCCCATGACAGGCGGATACCTTCGTAAGCACTGTAGAGCCAGATGAGGATCCCGGCATAGCGTAACCATGTGGAAGGTGCGATAGCACCGACGAGGCCAGCCAGCAGAATACCCATCAGAGCACAACGTTCATAAATACACATGACACAGGGCTTAAGTAACATCACGTGTTGGAAATACAATGCAACCAGCTCAAGTGCCAGTGCAGTCAGAGCCATCAGAAGCCATGCACCGCGACCTTGTGAACAGCGGTTAAGATATTGCAACATAGAAAATTTTTCCCTGCAGTTAGCTACTGACACGCAGTGTAAACCAATTGCTTGCTGCTGCCAGCCTGTCCGAATCAATATTCGGTAAATAATTAATATAAATCGGACAATTCGACTTTAAATTCTGTAATTTCCTGAGTGAAGGTGCTTACAGGAGATTACTGACTCAATCTTTCCTTCATCAATGCACCGGCATGATCTCAGTTACCGGGGGCAAACTCAGCCATCCCATGTCGCTGTACCACTGGGTCATATCGGGCAACAGATACTGAACACACAACAGGCCGACGAGTGTCATGACCACAGTGTACGGCAATGCCATCCAGACCATCCTTCCGTAAGAAAGCCGGATCAGCGGTGCAAGGGCAGAAGTCAGCAGGAACAGGAAGGCTGCCTGACCATTGGGTGTCGCCACTGAAGGCAGGTTGGTGCCGGTATTAATGGCCACGGCCAGCATCTCAAATTGTTTCAGATCGATAATGCCATTTTCCAGCGCCGATTTGGCTTCATTGATGTAGACCGTACCGACGAAAACGTTATCTGAAACCGATGAGAGCAAACCGTTGAACAGGTAAAAGAGTGAAAGCTGATTGGACGGTGCAGCCTGAAGCACAAAATGAATGATCGGGCTGAACAGATGCTGTTCGACGATCACGGCAACAATGGCAAAAAATACCGTCAGCAGGGCAGTGAACGGCAGTGAATCCTGGAATGCCTTGCCGATGGCATGTTCATCCGTCACACCACATAACGCGGTTGCAAAGATAATCACCGTCAGGCCGATCAGGCCAACCTCAGCGAGATGGAATGCCAGCGCAACAATCAGCCACACACCAATCACCGCCTGCACAGCCAGTTTTATACGCTCCTGCTTCGTGTTGTTCTCGCTGTTCTTTTGATCAAACTTTTTAAGCACTTCATACACCGGATGTGGCAGTTGCGCACCATAACCAAACCAGCGGAAGCGTTCTACCAGCGCACATACAATAAATCCGCAGAAAAAGACCGGCACGCTGACCGGCGACATGCGGATCAGAAAATCGATGAATTGCCAGCCTGCGCTTTTCGCGATGATCAGGTTTTGCGGTTCGCCGACCATCGTCATCACGCCACCCAGCGCGGTACCGACACCGGCGTGCATCATCAGGCTGCGTAAAAATGCGCGGAATTGTTCAAGCACAGCCTGATGCTGCTGATTGCCGGTAAAAGAGCTGTCGTCATTGACCTCAGTATTTTCATTCTGATTTGAAGCAACGTTGTGATAAATGGAATAAAAGCCCACTGAAACGCTGATCACCACGGCAATAACGGTCAGTGCGTCCAGGAATGCGGAAAGAAAGGCGGCAGCAAAACAAAACGCCAGTGAAAGGGCAATTTTATTGCGCAGATTCAACAACAATTTGGTGAACACGGTTAACAGCAACTGCTTCATGAAATAGATGCCAGCGACCATGAAAATCAGCAGCAAGATGACTTCCAGATTAGCAGACACTTCTTCGCGGATCCGTCCTGCGCTGGTCATGCCGATCATGACGGCTTCGATGGCGAGCAATCCACCCGGCTGAAGCGGGTAGCATTTAAGCGCCATACCTAATGTGAAAATGAACTCAATCACCAGCAACCAGCCCGCGATAAAGGGACTGATGAGGAAGAAAATCAGCGGGTTAACAATCAGAAAAACCAGAATTGCTATTTTGTACCAGTTTGGTGACTGGCCAAGAAAATTCTTTATGAATGCGCGGCTGTAGGTTGTTTCCATATTGCCCAAAGGTCCTTTATATATATTTTATTAATGTTTCAAAAAGATAGGTAAGTTTAATCGTCTGACTGGATTTTTCAATAATAAAGGGCGATGCAATAAATCCATGAAAAATGTGAAATTCTGTCAGCCCACCCACAGTTTCAACATTACTTCCGTCGGGACGCTATAACAGGGCATTTTCATCTGGTATGATGAGATGAACTATATCCCTAATAAAAGCCCCACACGGAACGACAAACACATGGTTATTAAGGCACAAAGTCCTGCCGGTTTTGCCGAAGAGTATATCATCGAAAGTATCTGGAATAGCCGCTTCCCTCCGGGTTCAATTTTGCCTGCTGAAAGAGAGCTTTCAGAACTCATTGGTGTAACCCGAACCACATTGCGTGAAGTGTTACAGCGGCTTGCCCGCGATGGATGGTTAACCATTCAGCACGGTAAACCGACGAAAGTGAATAATTTCTGGGAAACATCCGGCCTGAATATTCTTGAAACGCTGGCGCGTCTGGATCATGACAGCGTACCGCAGCTGATTGATAATTTGCTGTCTGTGCGTACCAACATCGCGACGATCTTTATCCGCAAGGCGATGCGTACCAACCCGGAAGAAACCCAACAGGTTCTCGCGAAAGC
Organism: Rahnella aceris; assembly: GCF_011684115.1. NCBI lineage: Bacteria > Pseudomonadati > Pseudomonadota > Gammaproteobacteria > Enterobacterales > Yersiniaceae > Rahnella > Rahnella aceris. Next base: position 1,153,442 of record NZ_JAADJV010000001.1, read on the forward strand.
GACTCAGGTTGAAGATCATGCCGAAGCCTTTACGGCGCTCGATTACGGCATTTTCCGTGGTCTGGCATTCGCCTCTGGCAACCCGATTTATGGTTTGATCATCAACGGACTGCGTGGTCTTTATACGCGCGTCGGACGCTATTACTTCTCCAATCCTGAAGCGCGCAAACTGGCGATCACTTTCTATAAAAAGTTGTCTGATATCTGCCACGAGAAAAGCTATGAGCAGATTGTGGATTGTGTGCGTAATTATGGCCGTCAGAGCGGTGAAATCTGGCACAGCATGCAGGGTGCTATGCCGGGTGACCTGGCCGAACAAAAACATCGTTAATTCCCTATATCCTTCAAACAGTCTCATCGTTGGCTGCCTCGATATAATTTGAAGGATTGAGGGAGCCAGTAATAACAAAAGGGCGCTTAGCGCCCTTTTTTAATGCCTGAAAATGGAAATTTTACAGCGGTGTCGGACGTGGCGGGCAACGTTCGAGTAACTCGACGCTGCCGTCTTCATTGAGTTGCTCGATAAAGACATCGAAGCCCCACAGGCGGTGGACGTGTTTCATCACTTCACGGCGGCTTTTATCAAGCGGTGCCCGGTCCTGCGGAATGTAGCGTAATGTCAGCGAGCGGTCTCCGCGCAAATCCACATTCCAGACCTGAATATTCGGTTCGTGATTACTCAGATTATACTGCGCCGACAACTCCTGACGAATTGCACGGTAGCCTTCCTCATTGTGGATCGCGGCGATTTCCAGATAATTATTGTGATCGTCATCGAGCACCGTAAACAGACGGAAATCACGCATCACTTTCGGTGACAGGAACTGGCTGATGAAGCTCTCGTCTTTAAAGTCACGCATCGCAAAATGCAGCGTGTCGAGCCAGTCTGAACCGGCGATATCCGGGAACCAGTAACGGTCTTCCTCCGTCGGCTCCTGACAGATACGCTTGATATCCTGCATCATCGCGAAACCCAGAGCATACGGGTTGATACCACTGTAATACGGGCTGTTATAAGGCGGCTGATACACCACATTCGTGTGACTGTGCAGGAACTCCAGGATGAAACGGTCGGAGACTTTTCCTTCGTCATACAGATGATTCAGGATGGTGTAATGCCAGAATGTCGCCCAGCCTTCGTTCATGACCTGAGTTTGTTTCTGCGGATAAAAATACTGGCTGATTTTACGCACAATGCGCAAAATTTCTCTCTGCCAGGATTCCAGCAGAGGTGCATTTTTTTCCATAAAATACAACAGGTTTTCCTGCGGTTCCGGCGGGAAACGTCGCGCCTGTTCCGGTGCGTCTACACTGTCTTTGCGTGGCAGCGTTTTCCACAGAGAATTCACCTGACTTTGCAGGTATTCCTCACGGCTTTTTTGCCGCGCCAGTTCTTCCTGCAGGGAGATTTTTTGCGGACGTTTATAGCGGTCAACGCCGTAATTCATCAGCGCATGACAGGAATCCAGCAACCGTTCAACTTCATCGACACCATAGCGTTCCTCGCATTCACTGATATAACGCTTGGCGAACAGCAGGTAATCGACGATGGAACTGGCATCGGTCCAGCTTCTGAACAGATAGTTATTTTTGAAGAAAGAGTTATGCCCGTAGCAGGCATGGGCCATCACCAGCGCCTGCATGGTGATCGTATTTTCTTCCATCAGATAAGCGATACACGGGTTGGAATTAATGACGATTTCGTACGCCAGACCTTGTTGTCCGTGCTTATACAGCTGTTCGGTTTCGATGAATTTCTTGCCGAACGACCAGTGAGTGTAATTGATCGGCATGCCAATGCTGGAATAGGCATCCATCATTTGTTCGGAAGTGATGATCTCGATTTGATGCGGATAAGTTTCAAGCCGGTAGGACTTCGCCACCCGGTCAATCTCTTCGAGATAAGTTTGCAATAACTCAAACGTCCAGTCCGGTCCATCGCTAAGACGTTTGTCCTCAGTTTTTTGCTTTTGGGTCACTGTCGTCATAAGCCGCACCCTCATTCAGTTATGGACGCTACAGAGTGTTTGATTCACAACCTTTTCTTAAGATTTCGCACGTCCATTGATAATCGTAGCTCAATCTGAGTGTGTCGTTAGATAAACACCATGAATCCATTCCTCAACAAATCTATATCCTTAAGGCAGGAGACTGTCAATCGGCGGGCAATAAAGAGCCCAAAGCCGCGTACAGTCTGGCTTTGGGCGAACAATATCAGGAGACAGGCGCAAACAGCGGGGGATTAACTGCGGATAAATTCTAACAAATCCTGATTTATCTGATTCTTGTGTGTGCTGCACAGACCATGAGATGCGCCCGCATAAACCTTACCTTTGCCATTTGGCAACAACTTAAGCGCAGCTTCGCTGGAGGAAGCGGGTGGCACAATCTGGTCATCATCACCGTAAATCACCAGCGTCGGGATCGTCATCTTCTTCAGGTCTTCGCGCTGATCGGTTTCAGAAAACGCTTTAACACAATCATAAAGTGCTTTTATTGAACCCTGCATACCCTGGAGCCAGAAACTTTGGCGTAAACCTTCTGACACCTCAGCACCGGGGCGGTTGAAACCATAAAATGCGTCGGGCAAGTCCAGGAAAAATTGGGAACGATCTTTCGTCACACCGCCACGGATACCATCGAAAACAGAAAGAGGTAATCCTCCGGGATTGAAATCTGTTTTGATCATAATCGGTGGCACTGCACCAATTAATACCGCTTTTGCCACCCGCGAGGTGCCGTGCCTGCCAATATAACGGGCAACTTCGCCGCCGCCGGTAGAGTGCCCGACGTGTATCGCGTCTTTGAGATCCAGATAAGCCGTCAGTTCGGCCATGTCATCTCCGTACTGGTCCATATTATTGCCTTCCCATGACTGAGAAGAACGCCCGTGTCCGCGGCGGTCGTGGGCAATAACGCGATAACCATGTTCTGCCAGAAACAGCATCTGATCTTCAAAAGCATCCGACGACAGGGGCCAGCCGTGACTAAAAACCACCGGCTGTCCGCTGCCCCAATCCTTATAAAAAAGTTGTGTACCATCTTTAAGCTTCAGAAAGTTTGAGTTATTCACAATCGACTCCTTATTGCTGAAAATTGCTGAAATGAACGGTGCAAAACAGAAACCGATTGAAGTGTAGGTCAGTAATTGCGTCGTTGCGATATGAGTCACATTTTTAAAATGGCAACGTGGCGGGACAGGGTATGAAATTTAACCTGATACTTAGCAGGGTTTATATATTGAAACTTAATTTTTACGGGTATAGCATTAACCCGCTATTGTTTGTTATTGATGCTTTAGGAGGTCAAGAAAATGGTAAATACCTTTACTTATGATAGATATAGAAATCGTATCGGCCAGGGCGTTCGTGTAATGGATGCCGAAACGGGCGTTACCGGCAAAATTACCGCGTTCAGGGTGAAATCGAGTTCACCGGAAGAAATTCGCCGCGAAAGTTGCGTACAACTGGAAGGGCAGACGGGCCTGTTTAAACCTGTCTCTCTGATGAGACTGGAAACGACGTCTGCCTGATTTTTTCTGTTACGCCGGTAAATTCCCGCAATATAAGGCCACTATGAATAGTGGCCTTAATGTTTTACGCAGCCACCTCTGCTTTGCCTCGTTTTATAAATCCCCGTTCAACCTGAACGTCAATTCTCTGCGCAGCGTGAGGGAATATCACATGCCTGTTTGTTTGTGGTGTTTTGTGCTGATGCACGGCTTGTACACAAGAATAAAAACCTGCAACAAAACTGACCCTGAAGCGTCGGGAGTCTTGTGACATCAATGCAATCAATGCTGTCATTACGCCATAAATTTCTTGCCGCATGGCCGGAATGTTGCGGAATATCGTTATTTATTTCTGGCTATTGAAATAAATGCTGTCATGAACGATAAATAAATGTGAAAGACCTCACGGTTGTGAGTGCCTGTGTTGGTGATTTTTCTCAGTCAGGTTAATTTCCTGTCATCAGAATATTATGCTTTGTTTTGTCGTGGAGTGGAGTCGATATGCGTGTGGTGATTTTAGGCAGTGGTGTGGTCGGTGTCGCCAGTGCATGGTATCTGGCTAAAGCGGGTCATCAGGTGACGGTTATTGACCGCCAGTCCGGCCCGGCAGAAGAAACCAGTGCGGGTAATGCAGGACAGATCTCACCGGGCTATGCTGCGCCGTGGGCGGCTCCGGGGGTTCCGGTCAAAGCCGTCAAATGGATGTTCCAGAAGCACGCGCCTCTGGCGATTCGCCTCGACGGAACACAGTTCCAGCTTAAATGGATGTGGCAAATGCTGCGTAACTGCAACATGGACCACTATCAGACCAACAAAAGCCGCATGGTGCGTCTGGCGGAATACAGCCGTGACTGCATGAAAGCGTTACGCGAAGATACCGGCATTCAGTACGAGGGTCGGCAGGGTGGCACGTTGCAGCTTTTCCGCACCGCGCAGCAGTTTGAAAGCGCAGCCAAAGATATTGCGGTGCTGGAAGACGCCGGTGTGCCGTATCAGTTGCTCGAATCCAGCCAGCTGGCGACTGCAGAACCGGCGCTGGCTCAGGTTGCGCACAAACTGACCGGCGGCCTGCGTTTACCCAATGATGAAACCGGCGACTGCCAGATGTTTACCCGCAAGCTGGCAGACATGGCGCGTCAGGCGGGAGTTATCTTCGAATTTAACCGCACGGTGGATAAGCTGCATATTGAAAATGGCGAAATCACTGGCGTGCAGTGTGGCAATGAGTTCGTCAGGGCGGATGCATACGTGGTGGCATTCGGATCGTATTCCACCGCGTTGCTGCGTGATCTGGTCTCTATTCCGGTTTATCCGCTGAAAGGCTATTCCCTGACGATTCCGATTACTGATCCGGCTTCTGCGCCGGTGTCTACCGTACTTGATGAAACCTATAAAATTGCTATCACCCGTTTTGATGACCGCATCCGCGTCGGCGGTATGGCGGAGATTGTCGGCTTCAACCTGAAGCTGGCGCAGGCGCGCCGCGAAACGCTGGAGATGGTGGTCAAAGATCTCTATCCGAACGGCGGCAACGTCGAACAGGCCACGTTCTGGACGGGGTTGCGTCCGATGACGCCGGATGGCACGCCGATTGTCGGGCGTACGCGCATTAAGAATTTGTATCTCAATACCGGCCACGGCACGCTGGGCTGGACGATGGCCTGCGGCTCCGGGCAGTTGCTCTCGGACATTATGTCCGGCGTGATGCCTGCGATCCCATCCGATGATCTCTCGGTTGAGCGTTACAGCCCGGATTTCATTGCCCGTCCGGCTGGCCCGCACAAAATGCATCCGGTAGGCTGAACCTGCTGTAATCCGATCCCATGCGGGGTTTGATACCGCATGGTTTTTACTTTGCTTATTGCCGGAGCTGGTATGCCTCGCCCGATTTCAGCCACATTGTCTCAGTCTGCGTTAACTCAAAACCTGAACATCATTCGCGGTTTTGCCCCCAACAGTAAAGTCTGGACGGTGGTGAAAGCCAACGGCTACGGCCACGGTATATCCCGTATCTGGCGCAGTTTATCCGCCACTGACGGTTTCGCTTTACTCGATTTCAATGAGGCGATTTTACTGCGTGAGTCCGGCTGGCAGGGACCGATATTACTGCTTGAAGGTTTTTTTACCGCAGAGGATCTGGCTATTGTTGATAAATATCGCCTGACCACGGCCGTACACAGCGAATGGCAGATAAAAGCCCTTGCGCAGGCCAGCATCAGCCTGCCGGTCAGTATCTACCTGAAAGTAAACAGTGGCATGAACCGCCTGGGTTTTGCGCCTGAGCGCGCCGGTGCTGTCTGGCAGCAGTTACGTGAGCTGAAGCAGGTGGGGGAAATCACGCTGATGAGCCATTTCGCCACCGCTGACAGTGCGGAAGGTGTCGATGCGCAGATGAGTGTGATTAACCTCGCCGGGCAAAACATTCGCGGCCCGCGATGTCTGGCCAATTCCGCTGCGACGCTGTGGCATCCGCATACACATCATGACTGGATCCGTCCGGGAATTATTATCTATGGCGCGTCGCCAAGCGGTGAGTGGAAAGATATTGCGCATACCGGTCTGCAACCGGTAATGACGCTTAAAAGTGAGCTGATTGCCGTACAGGAACTTAACGCCGGTGCGCGCGTGGGTTACGGCGGGCGTTACAGTGTAACTCGTCCTCAGCGTATCGGCGTGGTGGCCTGTGGCTATGCGGACGGATACCCGCGCCATGCGCCTTCCGGTACACCGGTTTGGGTAGACGGCGTGCGAACGACGACGACGGGCACGGTTTCAATGGATATGCTGGCTGTGGATTTAACGCCATGCCCGCAGGCGCAGATGGGTGCGCCGGTTGAGTTGTGGGGGAATAATTTACCGGTGGATGACGTGGCAACAGCGGCCGGTACGCTGGGTTACGAACTGCTGAGTGCGCTGGCACCCCGCGTACCGGTGTCGACAATCGGTTAAAAAACGTATTACTGTCCCAGGCGGGTCAGCTGGCCCGTCGATTTTTTGCTGGCGCGTCGAGCCAGCATCGCCAGACATCCTCCTGCCAGCATCACCAGCGACAGACTCAGCTTAGGCTGCAACGGTAATGCCATCGCGATAAAACCAAGTAGTGCACCGCCCGCCATTTGCACCGAACCTGCCAGTGCCGAAGCCACGCCTGCTTCACCGGAGAACGGTTCCAGCGCATAACTGGTGGCCGGGCCCATCAGGAAAGCCAGACCGGCACAGGCGCTGGCGACTGGCACCATATACAGCCAGGTTGCTGTTTGTTCCGCAGGCGGAACCAGCGTGATCCCAGCGATTAGCCCGAGACAGCCAATAAACATCAGGATGCCGCCTGTTTTCAGACATACCGGACGCCCCACTTTACGGATAATCCGGTTGGCGATAAAGCTCATCCCCATGATCCAGAATCCGTTTGCGCCGAATACCAGTGAAAACTGCAGTGGCGTCAGCCCGGCAGTGTTCATCAAAACGGTCGGCGCCAGCGAGACATAGGTCAGCGCCATACCCATTGCACCTGCATTCACCAGAGCAAAAGTAATGAAGCGCGCATTGAATAAAATGCGGGCGTACTGACGGAATGGCAGGCCGGTGTTGGTCTGCGTATCAGCAGGGCGAGTCTCAGGCAGTTTGAATATAACCAGCAGTAAGACAGCCAGTGTATAACCGGTTAATGCCCAGAACGGCGCACGCCAGCCATAATATTGCGCGATCAGGCCGCCGATCAGCGGTGCCAGTGCCGGAATGATATTCAGCGTGCCATTGAGGAAACCATACGCACGGGCGGCATCGTTGCCACTCATCCGATCGCGTACGCCGCTGAAAATCACCACGGAAGTGCAGCACACTGCCAGTCCCTGAATGACGCGGGATAATAAAAACATCCACGGTGTTACGGAGATCGCGGCAACTATCGCCCCTGCCAGATACACCATGACGCCGATAATGGCGATCGGGCGACGACCAAATTTATCCACCAGCGGACCGGCCACCAGTTGTCCCAGCCCCATCACCAGAATAAATAATGAAATCGAGGACTGAATGACCGCCTCGGTGCTCTGTAAACCGAGCGCGATGGCGGGAATGGCGGGCAGGTACAAATCAATACCTAAAGGGCCAAGCAGCACCATGCTCAGCAGCAGGAAAAGGAATTTTTGCATTGAAAACATCACTGTCAGTCATCCGAAAGGACGCTAAGGGTAATGATTTCGTTAATGAATGGAAAGAAGCTTGTGATAATCAGACCGGCGGGCGCTGTGAATAAAAACGGACACCCGCAGGTGTCCGTGATCTAAGCGGTGACGAAAGACTTATTTTTTCTTCCAGAAATCATCAAACACCGTGACCGGCGGCTGACGTTTATGTTCAGTGCGCAGGTACCAGCCCTCAATGATGGTGGCATATTTATCGTCGATTTTCTTGCCTTCCAGATAGTCGTCGATCAGTTCGTAAGTTACGCCGAGTGCGGCTTCATCTGGCAAGGCAGGGCGGTTATCTTCAAGGTCAGCGGTCGGGGCTTTCGTATAGAGATGTTCCGGGCAACCCAATTCTTTGAGCAGGGCTTTTCCCTGACGCTTGTTCAGACGGAAAATCGGGTTAATGTCCGTGCCGCCATCACCGTATTTAGTGAAGAAACCGGTCACGGCTTCGGCAGCATGATCAGTCCCGACCACCACGCCTTTTTTCATCCCGGCGATGCTGTACTGAGCTTTCATGCGCTCGCGGGCCTTTTCGTTGCCTTTAATGAAATCGCTCAGTTCGATACCGATTTCACGTAAGGTCGCTTCGCTTGCCAGGACGGCATTCTTGATATTAACGGTCAGAACTTGATCTGGCTGGATGAACGCAATGGCATCCTGGCAGTCCGATTCATCAGCTTGCACGCCATATGGCAAGCGCACCGCAATGAACTGGTAAGCGCTATCATTTGTTTGTGCGCGTAATTCGCTAATTGCTGTTTGGCAAAGTTTGCCGGTAAGAGTAGAATCTTGCCCGCCGCTGATACCCAGAACCAGTGTCTTGATGAACGGGTGGGCCAGCAGATAACTTTTGAGAAAATCGACGCTGACACGAACTTCCTGTGCGGCATCGATGTGGGGTTTGACGTGCAGAGCCTGAATAATCTCTTGTTGTAAAGCCATGACCACTCCTCCTGAAGGCTGCCTTCGAGGAACCCGAGGCAAAAATAAGACGTTATCAGGACAAAACTACCCCGCATCGCTCAAAAGGACAAGATTCAGCGACGAGTTAGGCGGAAATCTGTACGCTGCCGGCTCGCAATATTTCGAACCAAAGTGGCGGGAAGACGTAAAGTGTGGCGCGTAATGAACCATTTCCATTCCTCATTGAAATAAGAAATCAATGCAAGAAAGGGTAATGATTTTGTATGTTTCTATTGCCGGAAATATATGTCACTCGGAACTATCCAAAAAAGCCGCTTTATTAAGATATTCCGGGCTGAGTGCGTTATATTTGTTGCGGTAGAAATATTTGTATGCATATGCCATCGAAATGGAGTTGCCAGGCTTGATTAACGGATCCTAATTAATGGCATAAATCGTGTGGTTCCAGTCTCGTTATTTGCCTTAAGTCTTATTGGGGAAACAAAATGTTTTTTCGGGTTGTACGTCGTTTACCAGCTTGTGCCGTAGTCTGCGGTGCAGCGCTGTTCAGTATTTCAAGCCTTGCAGACACCACCATCTTCACCGCGTTAGATGATCCGGCTCAGGCGAAAAAACCGTTCGAGGGCAATATTCAGGCGGGTTACAGTGCGCAAACCGGTAACACCAGCAACTCCACGCTGAATGCTGATACCACCATGACCTGGTTTGATACCAACACGGCTAACAGCCTGTGGGGTTCTGCGCGTAACACCTCTTCTTCCGGTGTGCGTTCATCCGAGAAGTATCAGGCCGGTGCCCGTACGCGTTATAACCTTGACAACGCGAACTATATTTTCGGTCAGGGGAGCTGGCTGAGCGACCGTTATAACGGTTACCGTTCGCGGACTGTGGGCGCTGTCGGTTATGGTCGTCAGATCTGGAGCGGCCCGGTTCATACGCTGAACCTGGAAGCAGGTCCTGGTGTTCGTCATGATGAATTCGAACAGGGCGGTAACACCACTCGTGCGCTGGCTTACGCTTCAGGCACTTACGGTTACCAGATCAGCGACACTGCGCGCTTCACGCAGGGTGTTTCTGTATTAGCGAACGACGAAACTACGCTGAACTCAGAAACCGCGCTGACCGTTGCGATCAACTCCCACTTCTCGTTGAAAGTGGCGTATGACGTAACCTATAACACCAAACCACCAGCCAGTGCGCCGGATAAAACCGACACCGTGACGTCTGTAAACCTGGTGTACGGTCTGTAATTTCCCCCGGGGAATTATGCAGAAAAGCCGGAGGAGAAATCCTCTGGCTTTTTTTATGGGTTATTTTTGCCAGCATCTTGCACTGAATTTTAAATAAGCGGATGGCTATTAAGCCTCCCGATTATATTCCCTGTATCCTGCTTGTAAGCCACAAGAAAATATCCCTGAAGGCCACAAACGGTGCTGGCAGGGGCAACAGAGTGAATACCCCTATAAACCATGATTTCTTATGTTTCGCGCTATGCTTCTTGCAGAATTTTTTTTATAAACTTAAAAAAAACCTAAAGTAAATCTTATCCCTGCCGATAGAAACCGAATGTTTAATCTTAAATCAATGCCATAGCCACTTCTGATGCTGTGTTTTTGAGGCGTACAGGCAAGCGGTTCTGGCGATAGAAAACACCGGATATGGAAATCATAAGCTTTCTTACACCATTAGCCCGCACTGTTTCGGCGTGCGCGTGTCTTTCCCTGCGGTGGCGAGTTTCCTGCCTGCTGGTACTTACCGGAATGTTTTCCCTCACCGCGCAGGCCGCGCCGCTCAGCCCCGCTGACCGCGACAGTATCGAACAGCAGCAGCGGCAACTTCTGCAGCAGAACCAGCAGCAGCGTCAGGAACTGGAGCGCAGCACGTCAGTCGCCCCCGCGCCGCAAACCCCAGCGCAACCCGCCGGCCCGTGCTTTGATATTCACGACATTACCCTCAGCGGCGCAGACCATATGCCCGCGCGAATACAGCAAAAACTCACTCAACCCTATCTGCAACAGTGCCTCGGCATTGGCCAGATTAATGCCCTGGTGAAACAGGTCTCCGACTGGTATATCGGCCAGGGTTACATCACCAGCCGCGCGTTTCTCACTGAACAGGATTTGTCTTCCGGCGCGCTCAGCCTGACGGTGATGGAAGGCAAACTCGAAGCCATCAAAATGGAAAACCAGCGCGGCGCAATGCTGGCGATGGCGTTTCCGGGGCTGACCGGCAACATCCTTAATTTGCGTGATATCGAACAGGGGATGGAGCAGATTAACCGGCTGCGCAAAACGCCGGTGCAGATTGAAATCCAGCCCGGCAGCCAGCCGGGATACTCCATCGTCAACCTCACCTCAAAGCCTGAGTTTCCCCTGCAGGCCAGCGCCGGTTTTGATAACTCAGGGCAGAAAAGCACCGGCACCGGACAGGTCAGCGGCTCGCTGACCGGCAATAACCTGCTCGGGCTGGCGGATCAGTGGTTTGTCAGTGCGTCACGCAGCAGCGACGGCGCAAGCGACCATGACGCGAAAAGCGTGCAGGCGGGCGTTAATCTGCCTTACGGCTACTGGCTGTTCGATTACAACTACAGCTACAGCGACTACCTGAGCACCATTGAATCGCAGGGCTATCTGTGGCGCTCCACCGGCGACAGCCAGGCGCACCGCTTCACGCTTTCCCGCGTACTGTTTCGCAACGGCGACATGAAAACCGCCGCCAGCCTCGGGCTGACGCACCGCCTCAACCGAAATTATCTCAACGATGCCCCGCTGGAAAGCAGCACCCGCAGCCTGACCAGCTGGACCGCCGGTATCAATCACAGCCAGAAACTCTGGGGCGGATACGCCACGCTTAACCCGGCGTTCAGCCGTGGCGTGCCGTGGTTTGGCGGCGAAAGCGATGAAGATAAAAATCCGGATGCCCCGCGTGCGGAGTTCTCTAAATGGACGCTGTCCACCAGCTATTACCGGCCTGTCACGCAACGCATTACCTGGCTGACCAGCGCCTACGGCCAGTGGGGCGATGACCGTCTTTACGGCAGCGAACGCCTGACGATTGGTGGCGAAAGCTCGGTGCGGGGGTTCAAAGAGCAATACATCTCCGGCGACAACGGCGGCTACTGGCGTAATGAGCTGGATACCCAACTGTTCACGCTGCCGGTGCTCGGCCAGATCAGCGCCGTGACGGCCCTCGACGGCGGCTACCTGCAACGCAGCAATCACGACACCAATGCGTCCGGCACCTTATGGGGCGGGGCGGTGGGTTTATCGAGCAGTAACGCACATTTCTCCAGCCAGTTTACCGTCGGCTGGCCGCTGAGCTATCCGGACTCACTGGCACCGGATCGCGTCACGGTCTACTACCGCATCGGTTTTGCACTTTAGCGTTGTACCTCTGCATAAGAGAGAAGGAATTCGGCGATGAAATCGATCACAGAGCAACCGGTCGCGTTATGGCGTAAAGCGCTGGCCTACGGGCTGATGGGCTGGCTGGTCTGGCAACCGGTGATGCCTGCATTTGCGGCGGGTATCACGGTAGCCGAAGGCAACACCCGCACCGATCAGGCGGGTAACGGCGTGCCGGTGGTGAACATCGCCACCCCGAATCAGGCCGGGATTTCGCATAATAAATACAACGATTTCAACGTCGGCCAGCAGGGCCTCATTCTCAACAACGCCACCGGCAAACTGACCCAGACTCAGCTGGGCGGGCTGATACAGAACAACCCCAATCTTACGGCAGGTCAGGAAGCGAAGGGCATCATTAACGAAGTGGTGTCGTCGAACCCTTCGCAGCTTAACGGCTACATGGAAGTCGCCGGTAAAGCCGCGAACGTCATGGTCGCCAACCCTTACGGCATCACCTGTAACGGCTGCGGCTTCCTCAACACCCCTAACGCCACGCTGACCACCGGCAGGCCGGTGCTGAATGCGGACGGCTCGCTGCAATCCCTCGACGTCACGCAGGGCGCGATCACCGTTGAAGGTCAGGGGCTGGATGCCCGCACGAGCGATTCTTTTTCACTGATTTCCCGCGCCGCGCAGATTAACGCCGGGCTGTACGCCAGAGACCTGAACGTCACCCTGGGTGCCAACCGTGTCGATGCGCAGGGCAATGCCACGCCGATATCCGGCGCAGGCGTACCGGCGGTGGCGATTGACACCGGCGCACTCGGCGGTATGTACGCCAACCGCATTCATCTGGTTTCCAGCGACAAGGGCGTCGGGGTCAACCTCGGCAACCTGAATGCCTCGGTCGGCGATATGCAGATTGATGCCAGCGGCAGGCTGACGCTAAGTAATGCGACTTCCACCGGCAAGCTGACGGCGAATGCGCAGGCTATCGCGCTTAACGGCACCCAGCAGTCGGGCGGCGATATGGCGCTCAACAGTCAGGGACAACTGGCCGTTCAGGGGAGTCAGGTGACCAGCGGCGGCAATATCACGCTGGCCGCTGACCAGCTCAATTCAGGTAATACCGCGCAGGTGTCTGCGGCAGGCAATATTCATGCTACCGCCGGTAATGACAGCCAGTGGCAGGGCAAGTTGACGGCGGGGAAAGATCTCCAACTGAACGCCGGGGATCTGACCAATAACGGGCTGATCGCCGCAAACGGAAACGCCCGTATCACCACGCAGCGGCTGACCAATACCGGCACGCTGCAGGCACAGGGGACGCAAGATCTTCAGGCGACAACGCTGGATAACAGCGGGGTGGTGCAGGCCAGCGGTGCCCTGACCCTCACCGCCGGAGAAACGCAGCTTGGCGGATTGCTGTCGAGTGACAATCAACTGACCGGGCGTTTCGGGCAACTTTCCACCCTCGCAGGGTCGCAAATTCAGTCCGGTACCGATGCGGATATCGGCGTGCAGGGCAGTGCGGTACTCGGCGGGAACGTCCGCGCCGGACAAAACCTGCAGCTCAGCAGCGGCTCATTGAGTTCGGCCAGCAGCGCTAAGCTTTACGCTGTCGGGAATGTGCAGGCGGAGGCGGGCAATAACGGTGTGTGGAATGGCAGCCTGACGGCGGGCGGTAATCTGGGCGTCAGTGCGGGCGACATGACCAACAATGGCACGCTGGCCGCCAGCGGCAACACGCAGCTCGCCACGCAAAAACTGACCAACGGCGGCCTGATCCAGGCGCAGGGTACACAGATCCTGAACGCCAGCGAACTGAACAACAGCGGCAAAATGCAGTCCGGCGGCGCGCAAAACATCACCGCCAATACCCTCAGCAATCAGGGGCTGATCGGTTCACAGCAGGGGCTGGGGTTGCAGGTTGCTGACCAGATGACCGTGGGTGAACAAGGCTCGCTGTTTGCCGGTGACCGGCTGAACATCGGCGGCGGTCAGATGATTGTCGACGGCACGCTGACCGGCAAAAATGGCCTGACGCTCAACAGTAATTCCCTGAACGCCGGGCAAAACTCGCTGATCACCAGCCTTGGCGATATTCAGTTTACTGCCGCGCAGCAGACGCTGGGCGGCCAGTTGTCGACCTCCGGCAACGTCGGCCTGAACGCTACGGATCTGTCCGTCGGGGCGCAGGGTTCCGTTCACAGCGATAAAGATTTATCCCTGACGGCAACCGGCAGCGCCACGGTGGCCGGTGCGCTCGACGGCAACACGCTGGAAGCCGGTGGCGGCACATTGCAGGTGACCGGCACCGGTTCACTGGCCTCCACGGGAGATATGCAGTTATCCGCCCGCCAGCAGCAGCTCGACGGTACCATCAGCGCGGGCAATAATCTTTCGATTAACGCTGACCGGCTTAATGCCGCACAGGGTGGTAAAACCTCGGCACAAAATGACGTGCAGGCCACGGTTGCCAGCGGCGGGCAGTGGTCCGGCAGCCTGATTGCCGGACGTGACCTGAACTTTACCGCACACGATTTCAGCAACGGCGGCACGCTGGCCGCCAACCGCAACGGGCAGTTCAGCTTCGGCACCCTGACCAGTAACGGCCTGCTGCAATCCCTCGGCACGCAGCAGCTTGACGGCGACACCTTCAATAACAACGGCACGGCGCAGTCCGGCGGTGACCAGACGCTGACCCTCAGTCAGTTCAACAATCAGGGGCTGACCGGCACCCGCGGCGACATCATACTGAACGCGCGGGACGGCGTGACCAACGGTGATGCGGCAACCTTACTGGCCGATGGTCAGCTGACGCTCAACACCGCCCAGGCAGATCTGGGCGGCACGCTGACCGGCACGCAGGGTGCAACACTTAACGCCACCGCGCTGACCACCCGCGCCGGATCGGTACAGTCCAGCCAGGGCGATGTGAACCTCAGTGCGGATACCGCGAACTTAAAGGGTTTTCTCTCCGCAGATGGTAACGCGGCGCTGACCACGCAACAGCTCACCACCGGCAACGGCTCGCAGACGCAGGGTAAAAACGCGCTGGGGATCAGTGCGTCTGAAAAAGCCGATCTGGCCGGGAAACTGGTGACACCGGGCACGCTGACAGTTCAGGCCGGTACGCTGACCAACGGCGCGGCGCTGGGTGCGGACAATGTGGATATCACGGCCAGCTCGCTGACCAACAGCGGTGCCATCACCGCCGACGACGGCCTGCATGTGAAAGCCGGTACGTTGCAGCAGCAAGGCAGCCTGTCTGCGCAGAACCAGATGACGCTGGAAGGCCAGACGCTGGTCAATCAGGGCAACGTGTCGGGCGGTAACGTCGGCGTGAATGTCACCGGCAGTCTGACCAATCAGGGCACCGGCGTGATATCGGCGGGTAATGGTCTGACCGTGACGGCACCGGTAGTGACCAACAGCGGCCAGCTTCTGGCACAAACCGTCGGCGTGAATGCCATGGGTATCAGCAACAACGGGCTGATGCAGGGCAACGGCGGCACCACGCTCACCGCCAGTACGTTAACCAACGGTACGCAGGGGCAGGTATTGTCCGGCGGCACGCTGGGTGTGCAGGCAGGCGATACCCAGAATCAGGGACGTTTACAGGGCAGCCAGCTTAATCTTACCGGTAACAGCCTGACCAACGGCGGCACGGCATTAGGCACGAATGGCCTGAACGCGCAGATGCAGGGGGATCTCGCCAACAGCGGCAGCCTGCTCTCTTCCGGTGATGTCACGGTGAACGCCGCCACGCTGGAAAACAGTGGCCAGTTGCTCAGCGATAAAACCGCCACGGTGACGGCTGACCACGTCAGCAACACAGGACAGATCCAGGGCGACACGCTCGCGCTTACGGCGAACAACGCGGACAACAGCGGCAACCTGATTGGCCTGAAGGGCCTGACGGCGCAGCTGCAGCAGGATTTAACCAACGCCACGTCCGGCAAGATGCTGACGCAGGGCGCACTCACCGTCACCGCCGCGCACGTCACCAACAACGGCAACTGGCAGGCCGACAGCGCCGATGTACACGCCGGTCAGTTAGATCTTAACGGCGCGATCCAGACCGCCTCGCGCGCCAACCTCAACCTGACCGGCGCGCTCAACACGCAGGCGCAGGGCAAAATCATCTCAACCGGTCTGGCTATTTTGCAGGCGGCGAACCTGAATAATCAGGGGAACTGGTCGGCGGATAACCTGACCCTTACCGGCGGTGTCCTGACCAGCAGCGGCGGTATCAGCGGTGTCAGCGCGCTTACGGCCACGTTCAGCGGGCAACTTCAGGTTCAGCAGGGCGGCACATTACTCAGTGGCGGCACCGCCACGCTGAACGCCGGGAATATTGCTAACAGCGGCACTCTTCAGGCCGGTAATCTGACGCTCACTACCAACAGCATTTCAAACGCCGGGCAGTTACAGGGCCAGCAAAGCCTGCAGGGCACGGTACAAAACGGCATCACCAATCTGAGCGGCGGCACCGTACGCAGTCAGGGGACGTTAGATTTGGGCGCACAATCGCTGCTCAATCAGGGTCAGCTGCAGGGCGACGGCGTCAGCCATCTGACCCTCACCGGTAATCTCAACAACCAGGGCACCTTACTGACCGGCGGCAGGCTGACAGTGTCTGCACCGGTGCTGACCAACAGCGGCACGCTGCAGGCACAGGGCCTCACCATGACCGGCGGCACGCTCAACAACAGCGGTACGCTGACCGGACAGGGCGACAGCGCACTGAACGTCACGCAGATGACCAATCAGGGCCAGCTTCAGGGCGACCGGCTGACGCTTACCGGTAACGAACTGCATAACACCGGCACCGTATTGGGCAGCCAGTCACTGGGGCTTAACGTTCAGAACGCCGACAACCAGGCGGGCGGCAGACTTTACAGCGCAGGCAACCTGACGCTGGTGACACCGGTGCTCAATCAGGCGGGCAGCCTGCTGGCGCTGGGGGATATGACGCTGCAACTCGGTTCGGGTTTTACCCAGACCGGCACGCTGGCAGCGGGGCAGAACCTCAACCTCAGCACGCAGGGCGACCTGAACGTGCTCGGCACCTTGCAGGGCAACGGTATCCAGCTCAGTTCCACGGGCAACTTTACCAACAGCGGTCAGTTGCGCGGTGGCGGCGGTACGGTGGGCGTGGACGCCAGCAACATCCAGCTCAACGGCAGCGGCAGCGTACAGTCCGGCGGGGATATCCGCCTGGCCAGCCGTGGCGTGCTTAACAACAGCGGCTTTGTCGGCGGGGCGGGCAACGTGGTGATGTCCGCAGCCGGGCCGCTTGCCAACAGCGCACTGCTGTACGCCGGTAACAACATGCAGTTGCTGGCCGACAGTATTCACAATAACTACGGCGATATTCTGGCAGGCAACAGCCTGTGGCTGCAGCGGGACGCGGCGGGCAACGCCAACAGTGAAGTGGTCAACACGTCGGGGGATATCGAAACCACCAACGGCGATATCACCATCAATACCGGCCATCTGCTGAATCAGCGGGACGGTTTGAGTGTGTCCGGTTCCTCTCAAACGCCGGTGGATGCGCCGTCATGGTTGGGGCAAAGCTCCGTGACCATGAGATTAGGGGATCTCAACGAAAGCGACCTCGGTTATTACACGGTATCGGTCAGAACTGGCGGAAGTATGGGACAAGGTAACGGTTCCGTTGATGACCATTTTTACCTTGCGCCGAAAGCGACGGCTGCAGAAAAGAAATATCTGGTCAGTACCTCAACCGTTAATGCTACCGCCTCAGGAGGCGCGGGGCGTATTGCTTCAAACCGCGATTTAAATATTGCAGCCAGTAATGTAGATAATATCGCCAGCAATATTTTGGCAGGGGGAAACATCACCCTGTCCGGCAGTTCTTTGAATAATCAGTCTTATGAGAATGGCGTCCAAAATGAATATCTGACCTATAAATATACGGGCGTTACAGCCACTGAGAGCTTCGATAAACTCCACGGCTTAGCTTACTTTGACCCTGACTGTGGCAACTGCTATTACGTTGATGCCGATACCAATACTAAAGTTACCTATCAGTTAGCGAACGGCGCAACTTACGAAACCCTCAGCACCGGCGAAGGCCTCCGCTCAGTTATTCAGGCCGGTGGGGCAGTTAACGCCAGTTTCAGCAATAACATCAGCAATACCACGACCTCCGCTAACGCAGGCGGTTTATCCCATGCGATAAGCGCCCCGTCTCTGAACGGCACGTCGGGCCTGCAACAGGTCAGCGGTTCGCAAAGTAAACAACTGGCATCCGCACAAAACCTGACCGTCGGCTCGGTACAGTGGAACAATTCCGTCACCGATGCGTTAAAGCAAATCGGCAATCAGGGCGCTGCACTGACGGATTACCCGCTGCCGACCGGCAATAACGGTTTGTTTGTGGCGAGTCAGGATCCTTCCAGCCCGTATCTGATCACCACCAACCCGCAACTTGGCGGGATCGGTAAAACCGATCCGTCACTGTTCAATGCGCTGAACGATTACCTTGCGCGACCGACGTCTGCGATATCTGCCGTGGGCAAACAGGCCACCCCGGGTGGTACCGGCCTGACCTCTGCGGCCTTTTCTGCAACGCCGGTGGCAGGTCAGGTTGTCCATCCTGCGGTTCAGCCTGGCACGCCGTCCAACCCGCGCATTGAAACGGCACCGGTCTATACCGACGAGAGCAAGTTCCTCGGCTCGGCCTACTTTATGGACCGGCTGAAGCTGACGCCGGACTATGACTACAAATTCCTCGGCGATGCCGCCTTCGATACCCGTTATGTCGATAACGCCGTGCTCAGTCAGACCGGACAGCGCTACGTCGGCGGCACAGGGTCAGACCTCGCGCAGATGCAGTATCTGATTGATAACGCCGCCGAACAGCAGGCCGGTCTGGGCCTGCAACTGGGCGTCAGCCTGTCGCCGGAACAGGTCGCGGCGCTGACCAAAAGCATCGTCTGGTGGGAAAAAACCACCGTCAACGGCCAGACGGTTCTGGCACCTAAACTCTATCTTTCTGCTAACGACACCCACGCGGTGACCGGCAGCGTGATTTCCGGGAACACCGTCAATCTCGACGCCGGGCATATCGTCAACGCGGGCAGTACCCTGCAGGCCCAGACGCAACTGGCGGCAAAAAGCAGCAGTTCGCTGGATAACCTTAACGCCGGGCTGATTGCTTCTAACGGCAGCCTGCAGCTGAGCGCGCTGGGCGATATCAATAATATCGGTTCTTCGATTAGCGGACAGACCGTGGCACTGGCCTCGGTCAGCGGCGACATCAATAACGTCACGCAGGCGCAGCAGTGGACGGCCGCGCCGACCACCAGCAAAAGCAAAACGTCTCAGCTGACCTTCAGCCAGACCCAGACCGGCGACGTGGCCGGTATCTCGGCCACTGACGGGCTTTCGCTTACCGCCGGTCACGACATCAACAACACCGGTGCCCGACTCACGGCGGGCAGTGACCTGCAACTGGTGGCGCTGAACGATATCAGCATCACTGGCAACGCGCTCAGCACCAGCAAAACCACGGCGAAAAGCAGTACACAGACCACCGACAGCCAGGCCAGCACGGTCAGCGCGGGCGGTAATTTATCGGCCAGCGCGGGACACGACCTGACCGTGGCGGGCAGCGCCGTCACCGCCAAAGGCGACGCCACGCTGGCGGCAGTCAACGACATCAATCTCAACACGATGGATCAGAGCAGCCATCAGACCAGCGGCAAAAATCAGGCTGACAGCAACAACGCCACCCGCACGGTGGTGAGCAGCGGCGGTGACCTGACGCTCAGCGCCGGGCGCGACCTTAACTCGCAGGCGGCGCAACTCACCGCCGATCTCAACGCCTCACTCAGCGCCGGTCGCGACGTCAACCTGAACGCGCATCAGACCAGCACCTACAGCGAAACCCACGGCAGTAAAAGCGTGAGTATCCGCGAGAATGTGGGGCAGGAAGGGACAGCGGTGGTCAGCGGCGTAAGCACCAGCATTGCCGCCGGGCGTGACATTACGACACAGGCCGCGCAAGTACAGGCCACCGGCGACCTGGCCCTGAACGCCGGGCGGGATGTGAATATCACCACCGCACAGGAAAGCCAGTACAGCTACGACGAAAAAACCAAAACCAAAAAACACCTGTTCTCCGGCACGACCACGCATACCGTTGCAGAGGACTATGCCACCACAGAGAAAGCCTCGCAGCTGAGTGGCGACAAGGTGTCAATTGTTGCCGGGCAAGACCTGACGGTGAAGGGCTCGTCCGTGGTGGGTGACGGGGATGTGACGCTGAAAGCGGGGAAAAATGTCAATATCCTTGCAGCCACCGATACCAGTTCCAGCTACCGCCTGAGCGAGACTAAAAAAAGCGGGCTGATGGGCACGGGAGGTTTTGGTGTAACCATCGGCAGCGCACAATCGCGACATCAGCTCAATGAAGAGGGTACCACTCAGAGTCAGAGTGTCAGCACTATTGGTTCAACCGGCGGTAACGCAAATATTATCGCGGGTGAAAAAGCACATATCAGCGGCGCGGATGTGATTGCCGATAAAAACCTGAACGTTGTCGCGGGCGAAATTGTGGTTGACCCCGGTAACGATCTGTTGAGACGTAAAGAGAGTTACGAACAGAAAAAGAGCGGTCTGACATTGTCAGTGTCCAGCCCGGTGACCGATGCCATTCTTGCAGCGAACAGCACACTCAAACGAAGTGGGGAGGTCAGCGACGAACGGCTGAAAACGCTGTATGCCGTGCAGGCGGCAGATAACGCATGGATAGCTGTCGCGGGTGCCTCTTCCATGGCGACTGATGTAGCCCAGGGCAATCTGAACGCCGTGAAGGTGGAACTCAGCGTAGGTTCGAGTAAAAGCTCATCTGAATCCAGTTCTACACAAAATCAGGTACGCGGCAGCACCCTCAGCGCAGGCGGAAATACCACGCTGGTGGCTACGGGTAACAAAGGTACCAGCGGTGATCTTCATATCAGCGGCAGCGGTGTGACAGGCAATAATGTCACTCTTGTGGCGCAGAATGATCTGCTGCTGGATGCCGCATCGAACAACACCGAGCAAACCAGTAAGAATAACAGCAGCGGCTGGAATGTCGGTGTGCATATATCGCTGGGTCAGGAGACGGGAATTGGCGTGTCGGCCAGCGGTTACCAGTCAAAAGGAACGGCTGACGGTAAGAGTACCGAATATGTTAATACGCGGGTCAACGCCAGTGATGGGCTTAGCCTGAGCAGCGGACGGGATACGGTTATTTCCGGTGCGCAGGTGTTGGGTGAAAAAATCACTGCTGAGGTGGGTCGCGACCTGACGATAACCAGCCTGCAGGATACTGACGAGTACCACAGCCAGCAGAAAAGCGTGAGTGGCGGCGCCAGTTTCACTTTCGGGTCAATGACCGGTTCAGCCTCACTGAGTATTAATAAGAGCAAAACCGACAGCGACTACGCAAGCGTTGGTGAGCAAAGCGGGTTGTTTGCCGGGGATAAAGGGTTCGATATTACGGTAGGCAACCATACCCAACTGGGTGGTGCAGTCATAGCGAGCACTGCAACAGCCGATAAGAACCTGCTTGATACCGGTTCGTTGGGTTGGAGCGATATCAATAACGAAGCGCAGTACAGTGCCAGTAGCCAGGGGCTTGCCGGTGGCTTTTCATCGGAAAAAAATAATAAAGGCGAGCGGGTTAACGGCGGCGGCGTTGTCCCTGTTATTGGTGTTAAGAGCAGCGGTGACGCTTCAGGTACAACGCAATCGGCCATTGCTGCGGGCAGTATCGTCATCCGAGACAGTGAGAAGCAGACGCAGGATATTGCAGGGCTAAGCCGCGATACCGACAACGCCAATGGTCATATCGATAAGATTTTCGATGAGAAGAAAATTGCCGAGCAACAGGAACTGGCGGCGTTGTTCGGGCAGATGGCGAACTCAGCTGCCGGTGATCTTGGTGAGGCGATGGGCTGGGGACCGAATAGCCCCGAAAAAGCCGCGATCCACGGTGTGATAGGTGCAATCCAGGCGAGTTTCGGCGGCGGCAATGCGCTGGCCGGCGGGTTGGCCGGGATGAGCAGCGAAGCGTTTAGTCAGATGGTCGATACTTATCTGAGTAACAACACACAACTGGACCGCAATGAAAGAGGGGCTATCACCCAGTGGGCCGCCACGTTAAGTGGTAGTGCAATTGGCGGAATTATTGGCGGAACGACCGGTGCACAGTCCGGTGCAGCCGTCTCACTGGATGCTGAACGCTATAACCGCCAGTTACACCCGGATGAACGAGCTGAAATCAAAAAGCTGGCAGGCGGAGACGAAGAGAAAGAGCAGCGACTGTTAGCTGAAGCCTGTCGCCGGGTAGATTGCGCGGCTGAGTTTGCGCTGGGTTCAGAGCAACGGGCCTATTATGAAGCGCTGGTAAAAAATCAGGCCGCGACGCCAGAAGAGCGTAAAGCGCTGGACAGCTACTGGGTTACACAATTTAAAGAAAGTTACGGTAACTATCCGGGTTATGCAGGGACGGAAGACAAGCAACTGTTCCAGTACGGCGAAGCGGATAAGCTCAACGACAGCCAGCAGTTTGTACGTAATCAGTATGTGGTTGAACTGAGTAATAAGCTGGGTGTTGAGGTTGAGACAGCGCGTCAAATGACCGAAGGGATGTCGCTGGCTATGCTGGTTGTGGCGGCGAAGAACGGGAAGAGTTTACCGGGTAGGGGGGCTAATAGTTCCGTTAGTGGCCTGAATCTGAATAAGTCGCTGGCAAGTGAGGCTCAGTTGGCTGAGCTATCCAGAAGTGGAGGGACTTCAGTGGCTGGTCATGGATCTGGTGCCGTGCTGAAAGACTCTGCCCGTTTAGTTGCAGAATATGGTGGAAAAACAGCCGACTGGAGTAAAGTTAGTAGTCAAAGCTACAAAGCTGTTGATGGTACTGTTTTCGAAATCCATGCTTACCGTAATGCGGCTACAGGCCAAGTTGTTGAGCCAAAAACGATAGCGATAAAAAAATAGTGGGACGTTATGAAAGTAAAATGCCTTGCGACTAACCTAACAGCACAACAGAAGACAGTGCTCGGCTTAATGGATAATCAAGATCCTCAGTATCCATATATTGTTGGGCAAACTTATACGGTTTTGGCTATAAGTAGCAAAATTGGTGTTAATGCGGGAACATTGCTGCAATTACAAAAAATACCAATGGATTATATTATATCGGTTCCCTTATGCATTTTTGAAATCGTTGATAACCGTCCATCGCAATACTGGAAGATCCAAAAGCGTAGTGAATACGAAATATCACTTTGGCCGGAGGAGTTTTATCAGGAGTACTTCCATGACGATCTAAGTGACGGAGTCCCAGAAGTCGTTGAAATCTACAAACGCGTTGTTGAACGATTAGAAAAAGAGTTTGATTAATCAATAATCCCGGCTCACTTCTGAGCCGGGATATTTTTACGTGTCACTCAGCAGCTCGGATCACCAGTTGCCCGCGTTCTACAGCAATGGTAACCAGAGTATCAGTCCCAAATGTAAGTATCCCAGTCAGTTACCCTTCAGGTGCAGGCCGTCCGTGCGGCTATAACACGTGGCCATTTTAGTGGCGCGTTGCTCATGAAGAACTCTGGCATAACGCACCCTTACTCAACTTAACGGCGCTGTGATTGCCTCGACGGAACAGCCTCAATATCGGCACGCTGGGCTGGACAGATATCCAGAATGAAGCGGATTACAAGGCCCGCAGTGTGGGGATTTCTGCCAGCGGGAAAACGGGAAGGTTATCAGCGGAGCACTTGCCGGGCTCACCGGAGGCGATATGGGGCAGGCGCTGGCGGGCGGGCTGGCACCTTATCTGTCTCAGGAGGTAAAAAAAGTCACGGGGGACAGCGCTGTCGCTAACACTGTTGGGCATGCGCTGGCCGGGGCTGTGACAGCCTATATTCAGGGTGGCTCAGTGACGGGCGGCGCAGCAGGCGGTGCTGCGGGAGAATTAGCTGCGAAAATCATCATCAGTGCATTTTACCCCAATACCAAACCAGAAGATCTGACGGAGGATCAGAAGGCAAATGTCAGCGCATTAAGTACATTAGCTGCCGGTCTGGCGGGTGGTGTGGCCGGGAATTCGTCATTGGCAGGCGTGCAAGGGGCGATATCCGTGATAAAGAGGGCAAGACCGATCAAATAAATCAGATGATCCCGCCGCTCCCGACGATGGCGTTTAGTAGCGGTAATGCCAGTGGTACGCCCCGCTCTGCTGTAGGTAAGTGGTAGTGCAATTGACGGAATTATTGGCGGAATGACCGGTGCACAGTCCGGCGCAGCCGTCTCACTGGATGCTGAACGCTATAACCGCCAGTTACACCCGGATGAAGTAGCCCGGATCCAGCAATTGTCCGGTGGGGATAAAGATAAAGAAGCGCGTCTGAAAGCGGCGGCCTGTGCGTTGGTGAAATGTTCCGCTGAGTTTGCGGAAGGTTCTCCGGATTATGTGAAAGCGCAGGCGCTGGAGCAGTTAGGTAACAGTGATGCGTATGCCAGTGAGCGTACAGTACTGGCATCACAGAGCGGTAACCAGCTGATCTACGCAATGGGCAGCTATGCCAGCGCCAGTTTGCCGATGTTCGGGTATTCGGTTAGTGATCAAACCGGGGATGCGCTATCCCACTACGGTGTGAGGACGCGTTTAGGTGGCCTGACGCAATTTACCGCCGGGGAACTCCAGGCGGTGGGTGGGGCAGCAATATGCACGACCACCGCGGGTGTAGCTTGCCTGGCAGGCGGTTATCTGGCAGCCTCAGGGATAGATACGGCTAATGCAGGCTTTAACACCTTCCTGTCTGGTGTCAACCAGAAAACCAGCGGTGCGTATTTGCTGGAAGGGTTGGGAGTCTCTCCACAGTACTCGGAAGGGATTTACGGCCTGACGCAGGTGGGCGCGGCGGGGATTGGCGGAGTAGGAAAAGCGACGTCAGTTACTGCCGATGTGGGTGCAAAAGGCGCTGGCAGTGTCACATTCCATGCGGCGGATGATATTCGGTTCTCGCAAAATAGCTTTTCATTCAATAAAACTGACCGAGACACGGGTAAAAATTACACATACGACGATTTGGTACAAAGCATGCGGACTAATGGTTGGAAAGGTGATCCAGTTGACGTCGTTAAAATGCCTGATGGCAAGCTGACTAGCATGGATAACACTCGAATTGCCGCGGCCAGAGAGGCGGGGATCGACGTTAAAGCTAGCGTCCGTGGATTTGATGATCCATTGACGCCAGCTATTCAAGAGGCTAGAGGGTGGCAGAATTTTAATACTTGGGGTGAGGCCATTACTGGTCGTATAAACAAACAGTCAGGGGGGTTTTCTACTTCTAATCCTTACGGTTCAACAGAACCACCACGTATTTCTGGAGGTGCTAAATAATGAAGCCTTTTTTGTACGACCTTCCAATTTTACCCAATAGTTTTGAATTCCCTGTTGATTATTTAGATGTGGTTTTAGCTGATGAGTTTTTAGATATAGAGCCTTGGCGGCTTCTATCGAAAGATATGGCGACATCTCTTTTTTATTACAGCTCGATGCTTTTGAAGTTTTCGGGGGCTGCCCTGGTTCCCTTTGCAATTATTCAAGATGAGTCAGGGCTGTATAATGATGGCTGGGTTGTTCTTGCTTGTTTTGATGGGGGAGGTAAGGATGGCACTACGGGTGTCCGGATTTATGATTATTCAAAACCGAAGTTAAGTCCTTGGGATAATTTGTCTTATTCTGGTTTCTCTGAATGGTTTAGTGCTGCCAAAGAAGAGTCTTCCCGCTATAAAGCCGAGCAAGTCGAAGACAAAGACAATGGCTATTCCTGATATATGAAAAAATTGGGGACATGGTTCGTTAACCATACGCCATTCTCAGCCTGAAAAAAGTTGAATCCCTGTTGGTGCATCCGCAGGGCTTCAACTTTTAGCACCGCAGGCTTTCCATATCGCTGTCCGACAGCTACGGCTGTGGTTATGTCTTGTGATAGATGCACATGGTGACGTGAACCTGCAATCAATCCTTGCTGAAGAATAGATTCAAGAAAGCGTGTTGCAGTGCCATGGTAGAGGAATTCTGGCGGTTTTTTCTCCATATGTTGAAGGTTCACGTCTGGTGTTGAATGTCCCTGAACTGCACGAATACGCTGGCCATCTTCGGAGAGAGTAAAACGTTTCTTATCACTGCTATTTACTACTGTCTGAATTATTGCCTGATCAAGTACGCGGCCTTCTTTCGCCGCGCCGAGAATCAAAGAATTGATATCTGCCCAGCCTTCTACATCAAGTTGCAATCCGATGGTGTCAGGTTTATGACGTAAAATATAACTTAGAAATTTACTTATTTCGTTAAGCATCTTGCTGTCCATGATTGCCCTAATTATGTTTGCCATGGGTGTGATGCCTGAGATATTAGCACACCCAAAACACGTCTCTTCCACGTTTTGTAATGCACACTGAATAGACGTCCCTGCCCATAATTCTGCATAATCCCAACATCCAAATTAAATCTTCAAACTCCGTCAGACGTTGACTTTAAAAAACATCGCTGGCGCACTCAAAATCCTGCTGAACGAATGGTCTTCGAGATCTGTCGGAGACCACGCAGGCAGCGCCGTGACCGCCAAAGGCGACGCCATGCTGGCGGCAGTTAATGACATCAACCTCAACACGATGGACAAGAGCAGCCATCAGACCAGCGGCAAAAATCAGGCTGACAGCAACAACGCCACCCGCACGGTGGTGAGCAGCGGCGGCGACCTGACGCTGAGCGCCGGGCGCGACCTTAACTCGCAGGCGGCGCAACTCACCGCCGACCTCAACGCCTCACTCAGCGCCGGTCGCGACGTCAACCTGAACGCGCAGCAGACCAGCACCTACAGCGAAACCCACGGCAGTAAAAGCGTGAGTATCCGCGAGAATGTGGGGCAGGAAGGGACAGCGGTGGTCAGCGGCGTAAGCACCAGCATTGCCGCCGGGCGTGACATTACGACACAGGCCGCGCAAGTACAGGCCACCGGCGACCTGGCCCTGAACGCCGGGCGGGATGTGAATATCACCACCGCACAGGAAAGCCAGTACAGCTACGACGAAAAAACCAAAACCAAAAAACACCTGTTCTCCGGCACGACCACGCATACCGTTGCAGAGGACTATGCCACCACAGAGAAAGCCTCACAGCTGAGTGGCAATAAAGTCTCCGTTGTCGCCGGGCAGGACCTGACGGTGAAAGGTTCGTCCGTGGTCGGTGACGGGGATGTGACGCTGAAAGCGGGGAAAGACCTCAGCATTACCGCCGCCACAGAGGAACAGTCCAGCTACCGGCTGAGTGAGAAAAAAACCAGCGGCATGTTCAGCGGAGGCGGTCTGGGCGTGACGTTCGGCAGCAAATCCTCGCGTCAGCAAATCAATCAGGACGGCACCACCCAGAGCCAGAGCAGCAGTGCCGTCGGCAGCACCGGCGGCAACGTGAATCTGATTGCCGGTGAACAGGCGCATATCGGTGGCTCGGATGTGAACGCTAAAAATGACGTCAACATCGTCGGCGGCTCGGTCACGGTTGACCCCGGCAATGACATGCTGACCCGCAAACAAATCTACGAGCAGAAACAAAGCGGCCTGACGGTCTCGCTGTCGAGCCCGGTGACGGATGCGCTGTTGTCGCTCACCAGCATTGCCAAACAGGCCTCACAGACCGGCGACGGCCGAATGAAAGCACTGTATGGCGTGCAGGCGGTGGAGCAGGGCTGGATGTCCTCGATGGACGGGACCGCAACGCAGGCGTCTCAGTTGATGAATGGCAAAGTGGATGGCAACCTGGTCCAGTTGCAGGTCAATATCGGTGCGAGTAAAAGTAAATCCACTTCCGAACTGGAACAAAATCAGGTCACTGGCAGCACGATTACCGGTGGACGTAATGTTGCCATCGTTTCGACAGGTGCCAATGGGCAAAGCGGTGATATCACTATCACCGGCAGCGGTGTGACGGGAAATAAAGTCACGCTTGCTGCGCAGAACGATCTGCTATTGCAGGCCGCGACGAATAACAGCAAACAGACGAGTAAAGACAGTTCAAACGGCTGGAGTGTCGGCGCGCATATCTCACTGGGTAAGGAAACCGGCATTGGGGTACAGGGTAATGGGTATGCTGCGAAAGGTTCCTCGGACGGTGAAACGACGGAATACGTCAATACCCGCGTAAATGCCAAAGATAACCTGATTTTAAGCAGCGGGCGTGACACCGTACTCTCCGGAGCGCAGGCGCTGGGCGATAAAATCACGGCAAATATCGGGCGTGATTTGACGCTCACCAGTCAGCAGGATACCGACGACTACCAGAGTAAACAGCAGAGCATCAGCGGTGGATTCAGCTTCACCTTTGGGTCGATGACCGGCTCTGCTTCCCTGAGTATGAGCAAGTCTAAAACCCAAAGTGAATACGCCAGCGTGGGCGACCAGAGCGGGCTGTTTGCGGGCAATCAGGGTTATGACATCTACGTCGGTGACCATACACAACTGAACGGTGCCGTGATTGCCTCGACCGCTGATGCGGCCAATAACAGTCTGAATACAGGGACGCTGGGCTGGGACGATATCCAGAACAAGGCAAACTACAGTGCCAGCAGCGTTGGGGTCAGCGCCGGTTTCTCATCCAGTAAAGACCAGGGGGACGTGCGGCACAATGCAGGGGGTGTGCTGCCGGTGATGACCAATGCCAGCGGCAGCGCATCGGGCACCACCCGTTCAGCGGTTGCTGATGGCAGCATTACGGTGCGTGATACCGGCCAGCAAACGCAGGATGTGAGTACGCTGAGCCGTGATACGGAGAACGCCAACGGGCATATCGATAAAATTTTCGACAAGCAGAAAATAGAAGAAAATCAGGCCGTGGCGCAGGCTATCAGCCAGGTGGGCGTCCAGACGATGCAGAACGTGGTCATGCAGGCGCAGGTGAATGCACGAAGTGACGCGCTCGCAAGATTGTCAGGCACGGCGGAGTACAATAAAGCTTCACCTGCAGACCAGCAGAAAATGCTGGAGAACTCGCCGGAATACATTGCAGCAGAACAAAAGTATGGTATCGGCAGCCCGTTCTGGACGGCGGGCACGGCGATATCAGGCGCGCTGGCAGGCTTAACCGGTGGCGACATGAGCCAGGCGCTGGCGGGCGGGCTGGCCCCTTATCTGTCCCTGGCCGTGAAGGCGGCGACCACAGACGCCAAAGGCAACGTTAACGAAGTCGAAAATATCACCGGGCATGCGCTTGCCGGCGCAGTGGTCGCCTATCTGCAGGGCGGTTCTGTGTCGGGCGGTGCAGCCGGGGCCGCGACCGGTGAACTGGCTGCGCAGTTGATTGCGAAAGAGCTGTATCCGGGAGTAAAACCGGAAAACCTGACGAATGATCAAAAAGCGAATGTCAGCGCACTGAGCACGCTGGCGGCCGGTCTGGCGGGTGGCGTGGCCGGTAATTCGTCTGTGGCTGCGGGGACGGGTGCGGTTGCCGGGAAAACGGCAGTTGAGAATAATGCGGAGAGTGACCTTAGCAAATTCGAAAAGGATGCAGAAGAGTTAAGGAAAAAGGAGAATGAGATATTTGGTGGGCTTCCTGACACTGAAAATCCTGAGCTGACACATAACGTAGTAAGTCCAGGGTCCAGGATTAGGAGTAGGTGTTGGGATTGGTGCAACAGGAACAGGCAAAAACGGGGGTGGAGTGAATGGCGGAGGAACTTCAACACCTAAAGTACCGACTAACTTGCAACCTTTCACAAACCCGGCACAAGGTCCTGTAATCCCCTCGGACTGGGTGAGCAAACCAGGTAGAGTAACCGGAAGCATAATTTATTATCCTCCTGGTACTGACCCGAGTAACCCTGGCAGCTCGTATATTAGAGTTATGCCGCCTGGCTCAACTCCGGTACCTGGGTTAGAAAATGGTTATTGGATATCGGTCAAAAATGGTCAGCCGACGAATCCTGCCACAGGCGGTACCGGCACTCGTGGGGAAACGCACATTCCATTACCAACAGAGACGATGCCACCAAAAAGATGAGGTAGCAATGATTAGTAAAGATGAACTTCATGAGTTTGAGCACTCTATATTTACCGGAATAACAGTTGGAATTGGGTCTATGATTTTATTATTTTCGTCTAGTACCCGAGTATTGATCCAATGCCCATTCCTATGCGGTCGAAATGAACGGTCACATTTAGGTCATGGAGAAAATATAGAAACAAGTAATTTACTTTTTCCTCTTCTTAATCATGAGGTTAAAAATTGCTCACTCCTGGGTAATAAAAGATTGAATTTATGCTTTGACGATGGAAGTTATATATGCATAACTCCAGAAAATAACGGGTTAGAATCTTATGTAATTACGACTAGCCAAGGTGATTATCCGATAATTACTTACTGATTAATAACCTAAGCCAAGTCGTCGGAAGAGCCTGTGCATGCCTTCACTGTTGAATGAAGGTTCTGAAAGTGAGGTGTGAAATGACTAGTGAACGAGAGGCTTTAGAAAAAATTCTGGGCGGAAAAATTGAGCAATCGGACTCTCGAAGTGTACCTGGTGTTACGGTTGTTGATGGGCAGCAAGTTGTTTATTTTTCGGATGATGGGAAAAACAAATTCCGAAAACAATTTAATAACGTAACGTGCTTTTCTGAACCTCCGAATGCCGTTCGAGGTGGGGTAAATGATCGAGGGTGCAAAGTCACCCCGCCCTCGGGTCCTCTTTTTCACGCGATTTCCTATCATGGTGATCTTAACGGTTGGAAAAAAGATATTGAGATAGGGGCAAATGGCCTTGCTCTATTACTCGCTCAAATCGAAGGTGAACAATTTGTTATTTCTGATGGGCGCTCGTTCCCTCTATCAGATTGTAAAATAGAGTTTTCTTGATGGTTAGGCGCCTCAATCGCTTTTTTGCCATGTCTCCTGACCAAGGTTTTTAGGGCTAATCAGCCTGATGTGAAGGGAAATGGTTTCGGAGGTGCCAAAAAATCAACCAATTGCCTATTTTCTGACTCGGAATCCGGATTTTAGGCGCACAGTTCCTGAGTTTGTCCCCGCAACCATTCTTTTGCATCACTGATGCAGCCTGTCTGACGGCAATTTTGTTACCCACGTATCCCCGCTAGGGCGCCGAAAAACGTAGTCGTTCACCACAAAGAATGGCAGATATGGATTAATGAATAGTATACAACTTAATGAATATTAAAGAAAAATACCCTTATTTATCATATTTATTAAGGTTCTACCTTAACTAAGATTTTGAGGTGCTGTTTGGTAATGCGAATGAAAGATTGGCAGCATATAAGGCTACTGAGACTGCGGAAGAGCGGCAGCAGATGAAAGCAGAGATAGATTATTTGCTGGCACTTTCTCTATCAGAAGATGAATTACAGGACATACTGCTTAACAAAATTGATTGTAACTATTATTACCCATAACGAATGGCGTTCTTCGGAAAAATGGCTGAAACACATATATAAACAAATGAACTGAAAAGATCCCGGCCAAGTTGCCGGGATCTTTTTATCAATTACTCAGCAGGCCTGATCACCAGTTGCCCCGTTCTACGCTAATGGTAACCGGCGTATCAGCGGAGCGCTTGCCGGGCTCACCGGTGGCGATATGGGACAGGCTCTGGCGGGCGGGCTGGCACCTTATCTGTCTCAGGAGGTAAAAAAAGTCACGGGGGACAGCGCTGTCGCTAACACCGTTGGGCATGCATTGGCCGGGGCTGTGACAGCCTATATTCAGGGTGGCTCAGTGACGGGCGGCGCAGCAGGCGGTGCTGCGGGAGAATTAGCTGCGAAAATCATCATCAGTGCATTTTACCCCAATACCAAACCAGAAGACCTGACGGAGGAGCAGAAGGCAAATGTCAGCGCATTAAGTACATTAGCTGCCGGTCTGGCGGGTGGTGTGGCCGGGAATTCGTCATTGGCAAGCGTGCAAGGGGCGATTGCTGGGAAGACGGCAGTGGAGAATAATGCACTTAGTAGTCTTGGGGACGTTTTTGGTAGCCAAGGTAGTAAGTATTTTGAAGGTGCAGCCTCTTTAGAAAAAGAGCTTTTGCAAGATCCCAATCTGACGGATCAAGAAAAACAGAAAATCCGTGACCAATATATAAAAGGTGATCTACCTGAGGATGTTATCAAGGCTATCTTGGAAAATAATCCAGGATCAGACACTGTGATGTCATTATTGAATGCAAAAAATCCAGAAGATTATGCGTTAGCATTATTAAGTACATTACCAGCTGAGCGAGCATTAGCCTTAATTGGGAAATTTGCAAAAGCTGCTCCAAAAACTGGTGTCTTTAATATAGCTGAACGAGTTTACGATCAACTAAATGACCCAAGGTTGGGGAGTTTGTCTGGGAAATTTAACGCTGCAGACCTGCAAAAGCTTGTTAACAACCCCGATGCGGTACGTGTTTATGATGCAAGAAGCGGTCATATCAATGTAATACAAACCGTTGATGGAAAGCTTTTGCGAATTACTGTACCAAATAATGAAATGAAGATAATATCTGTCGGTCCTATCAGGCCAAACCAAGTGAAAAATCTTATCGAGAAAGGTTCTTTTGTTCCTTTACCTTGAGGCGCAATGAGTATGGCAAAAATACATATTGAAGAAATACAAAAATATCTTGCGGCACGAGGTGAAAAAGATGCATTACCTCATGTGAACAACGGAGAGGGTTATTTCCTTGAAATCCGATTTGATGATCAAACGCTGAAGGCTTCACACTGTGTAGATGAGGAGCTCAAAAACAAAGTTATTACGGCTGATTGTCCTTACGGAGCGGTGACAATTATTTTTGGTGAAGACGGGCAACTTGTATCTTTAGATTTAAGTTGATTACTCAATCCCGGCCATCGATCCGGGATTTTACTTTATATCCTCAGCGGTTCAGCTCTGGCAGGATAACCAGTCGTTCGCGCACAGCAACAACAATCACTGTGACCACGCTGAATCAGCCGCCGAGTCGCCGAACTTGATGTCCGCCTCTCACGAATCGCATCCCAGACTGCTCAAGGGAAAGTAGAGATCATTCACGATGCTCTCATTGACGGGTGGACTGCTGGGCCTAATCATCGGAGCCGCGCTGGGACTGACTGGCGCTGGTGTTCGGCCTCGGCATGGACATACGTCATGCAACGCCTGTGGCGCTGCTCGCCGTGGGCGTTGCAGCGACCCTGGGTGCTTTGCGGGGATTGCGCAAGGGAGTTGTTCGGTATAGAGCAGCAATGATGCTGGCTGCTGCTGGCGCCGTGACGGCTCCGCTACTCAATGGCTGGCGTTGGCAAGTGCATTCTCAGCGGTGGGGTTACTGGTATACACTGGTCGCGAAGTCTCTGTGGTACAAGCCCGTCCAATTTGGTTTAGCTACGCTTTCCCGTTGGTGATGTTTCTCAGTGCCTTTTCGGCCTTTTTCGCACTACTAATCGTGTCGAACCGCGAGGACAGGTCGTTAGAGCGAAAACTGGCTTGGGGGCAACTCTGGGCGCTGCCCGCTCAATCGTGCAGAAGATTACTATCTGCGTGTTGCCGCCAACATCGCGTTTATGGGTAAAGCGCCGGTTGCGCAGGCAACGGTAGACGATGTGACGCTCACCGGAGTGAACCAAATGCTCCCCTTCATCCAGCAAACGCTAAAACGGGTGATAACCCAGTCCTAGAGCCGCCTGTGCAAACAGCTCACCGCCATACTGACGCTTCTGCACTTTGGTTGAATACTTACAATTGTGCCAGCAGGAACCAAAATGCAAGTTGGGAAAGTTGCACCTCAGCCGCAGTTTGGAGCATCAAGTTCTGGTGGGGTTCAGTATGAGCTTTTAGATCGTATACCAGCGGCATTATTAGGTAAGCCAATACCTTTAAAATGAGATTATTGAAATGACTGACCAAATTGTGAACGAGTTAAGTGTAAAAGATGGAAATAAAGTAGTGCTATATGATCGGCTCGATATGGAAAGCATCTATGGCAGAGAGCAATGCGCCAGAAATGTTTACTTGATTGATGCGAGTGCTCAAGTAATTTGGCAGGTTTATAGTGAGTATGATTCTGAGGGGAATCCTTTCACAAATATCAGTGTAGATGATCTAGGTAATATTACGGCCTATCGTTGGGATGGCGGACTATATTTTATAAACGGAAATACTGGTTTTGCAAAACCTCAAAAACTAATTAAGTAGTTATGTTTCAAATTATTTTCAGTCTCTGGGGGTTTGCTGTATCATTCGGACCAATGTAGGCACTATACTGGTAGTAATTTCAAGCAGTTACTGTGGAGATATCAGATAAAGCAAAGCCTGGGTCGCCGGGGGAATTGCTGGGAGCATCAACAGCCTGATGGAACGTTTTTTTAGAAGTCTGAAAACAGAATGGATGCCGGATAATGGATACGCTAATTTTAGCGAAGCCAGCACAGCGATAACGAATTACATAACGGGATATCACAGCCAACTCAAAACTCATCAATATAATGGTGGTTAGTCGCCCAACGAATCAGAACGATTGTTCTGGAAAACTCTAAAGCCGTGGCCAATTTTTGTTGACCACTACACAGCCAGAACGGAAGGCCCTACTCGGGGGGCTTCTTTTGTTACAGAGTTTGATCCTAAAACGGGCAGTACGAGGCAGTGGATGGAAAGCTATGATCATTCAGGGGAGGTAATCCGTGTCCACCCGAAAAGTATTAATGGCCAATCGGTTGATGCTCAGCACTACCCTCCGACCGGAGCAGAATTAAAGAATTGGGGGCAGCAATGAGCATGGAAGACGTAGTGGCTGATAGGCTTGAAAGAATAGTTGCGGATGGGTTTGATATTTTTAAAATATCAAAAGAGGCACTTGATATTTATCAAGATCCAAGTTTTTCACTCACGAAAAAGTTAGATTTTGCGTTGCTGTCACTAATTGCAATGGTCGAAGGGCCAGAGTTTGAGATGACAGAAAAAGAGTTTCATGAATTTTTATCTGATATTCGACAGATGTAGTCTCTTCAAAATACCTACATTGGTCAGGCACTATCGACACCGGCCTTGCGCCGGTGTTTTTGCACCCATTCTGTAACCTTCTTGCACTCAAGCTATATCATTTTTGTAGTCCTTTTTTCTCCTCCCTTGTAAGCACACCTGTTTTACTTCCACGCACTTTTTGAGATTTCCGGTTTCTGATCCCTTCCCAATATCTGTGCCAGGATAAATCAGAGATCCGGGCCTGTTTGCAGGCTTCGGATAAATTCTGCCGGAGTCTGGTTATTTAACGAGGAATGTGGTCCATCATGGTTATGTTCCTTCCGCCAGCGATCGAGCTTTTCTTGCGCATTCTCGATCGACAGGAACGAGTGGATATTCAGGCATTCCTCAGACTGCCATTGAACGATTCGAACAATGGGTTATCTGCAGGCATGCCGGAGAGAAGTCCTTAGTAACTTTATTTTCGCATGCTCATCACTTTTGAAATGATTTGCCAATAAATACGTTCATAAATGGTGATATTTACTTTTTTAATCAATAAATTATTTTACTCACTGTGCTGTTGCGTCATATGAAACGGTATAGTTTGGACGTATGGAAAGAAAATCTTCACCAAAACGAAGAGTAATTTATTGATCTCATTGAAAGGGAATATGCACTCAAAAGTGAAGGGAAACAGCCAGTAAAAGTAACTTAACCGGCTGTTTTTAAAGACTAAACATTAATGATCCTGAACCTGCTTATGAAACAGCTCCCTGAATACCGGATAAATATCTTCCTGTTCACGGATATGCTGCATGGCGAAATTATCGAATTTCTCCTGTAGCACTTCGTATTCACGCCACAGCGTCTGGTGGGCGCGGCGGGTAATTTCGATATAGCTGTAATAACGCACCATCGGCAGGATCTTCTGTGCCAGAAGCTGATGGCAGAGCGGGGAGTCGTCAGCCCAGTTATCGCCATCGGAGGCCTGCGCGGCGTAAATATTCCACTGCGCCGGGTCGTAGCGTTCCTGAATGACTTCATCCATCAGTTTCAGTGCACTCGAAACGATGGTCCCGCCGGTTTCCTGCGAGTAGAAGAACTCCTGTTCATCCACTTCTTTAGCCTGTGTATGGTGACGGATATAGACCACGTCGACGTT
Organism: Rahnella aceris; assembly: GCF_011684115.1. Lineage (NCBI taxonomy): Bacteria > Pseudomonadati > Pseudomonadota > Gammaproteobacteria > Enterobacterales > Yersiniaceae > Rahnella > Rahnella aceris. The sequence continues at coordinate 1,189,593 of NZ_JAADJV010000001.1, forward strand.
CTTATACGTCCGGCTCAGGAACAGATAGAGCAGGATATAGAAACGTTTGGCCATGTCTTTGGTTGCCTGATCCATCGAACCCGAGACATCCATCAGACAGAACATCACCGCCTGGCTCGAAGGCTCGGGGCGACGTTCATAGTTACGGTAGCGCAAATCAAAGGTATCGATGAACGGCGTTTTGGCGATTTTTGCCCGCAGCTCAGCAATCTCTTTACGCAGCCGTTCTTCTTCCAGTAATTGTGCTGGTTCGCTGTGCTCGACCTCGGTCAGCGTCGATTCCAGCTCACGCAGCTCGCGTTTTTTACCCGCTGTCATCGCCGTGCGGCGGGCCAGCGAGTTTTGCAAAGAGCGCACCACACTGATATTGGCCGGTACGCCATTAGACGTGTAACCGGAGCGGTGGGTTTTAAATTCATTCAGCTGTTTATGCTGGTTTTTTCTCAGGTTTGGCAGCGCCAGATCTTCAAACAGCAGATCGAGATATTCGTCCTTTGAAATCTGGAATGAAAACTCATCTTCGCCTTCACCATCCTTGCTGGCATCGCCCTGACCACTGCCACCGCCACCACCCCCCTGCGGTCGTTCGATGCGGTCATTCTGCACAAAGTGATCGTTGCCGGGATGAACACGGTGGCGCAAGCCACCGCGACCCTGATGAAACATGGGCTCGTTGATATCGGAATTGGGGATCGAAACGGATTCCCCGCTATCCACGTCGGTAACCGAACGCTTGTTGATGGCCTCGGCAATCGACTGTTTGATTTGCGACTTATAGCGGCGCAAAAAGCGCTGGCGGTTCACCGCGCTTTTATTCTTGCCATTCAGCCGACGGTCAATAAAATACGTCATATTTCCCCCAAACGACGTTGCCAACGATCTTCTGTTACGAGGATTTTCTTACGCGCAGGTACCATTCACACAGCAGGCGTACCTGTTTGCGTGTGTATCCTTTCTCCATCATTCTGTCGACAAAATCATCATGTTTTTTCTGTTCATCTGTCGACGTCTTGGCGTTAAACGAGATAACTGGCAGTAATTCCTCGGTATTTGAGAACATTTTTTTCTCAATGACCGTGCGCAGTTTTTCGTAACTGGTCCAGTTTGGATTGCGGCCGCTGTTATTGGCGCGGGCACGCAGCACGAAGTTGACGATTTCGTTACGAAAATCTTTTGGATTGCTGATCCCGGCCGGTTTTTCGATTTTTTCCAGCTCGGCATTCAGCGATTCACGGTCAAACAGTTGACCGGTATCCGGATCGCGGTATTCCTGATCCTGGATCCAGAAGTCAGCGTAGGTAACATAACGGTCGAAAATGTTTTGTCCGTATTCTGAATAGGATTCCAGATAAGCAGTCTGGATCTCTTTGCCGATAAACTCAGCGTATTTCGGGATCAGATAGCCTTTCAGGTGCTCCAGATATTTTTCAGCGATGTCCTGCGGGAACTGTTCGCGCTCGATTTGCTGTTCCAGCACGTAGAACAAATGCACCGGGTTGGCAGCCACTTCCACATGGTCAAAGTTGAAAACACGGGAGAGAATTTTAAACGCAAAGCGCGTCGACAGCCCGTTCATGCCTTCATCCACACCCGCATAATCGCGGTATTCCTGATAGGACTTGGCTTTCGGGTCGGTATCTTTCAGGCTTTCACCGTCATACACCCGCATTTTGGAATAACTGCTGGAGTTTTCAGGCGTTTTCAGGCGCGAGAGAATCGAGAAGCGCGCGAGCGTTTCCAGAGTTCCCGGTGCACAAGGAGCATGCGAGAGTTCACTGTTGCTGAGCAGCTTGTCGTAGATTTTCATCTCTTCAGACACGCGCAGGCAATAAGGCACTTTCACGATGTACACACGGTCAAGGAACGCTTCATTATTCTTGTTGTTACGGAACGTCACCCATTCAGATTCGTTGGAGTGCGCCAGAATAATGCCGTTGAACGGCAGGGCGGAGATCCCTTCGGTACCGTTATAGTTACCTTCCTGTGTCGCCGTCAGTAACGGGTGCAGCACCTTAATCGGTGCCTTAAACATCTCAACGAATTCCATCACACCCTGGTTTGCGCGGCATAAAGCACCGGAATAACCGTAAGCATCCGGATCATTTTGCGCGTGGTTTTCCAGTTTACGGATATCCACTTTCCCGACCAGTGCGGAGATGTCCTGGTTGTTTTCGTCGCCCGGTTCCGTTTTGGCGATGGCGATTTGTTCGAGAATCGACGGCCAGACTTTCACGACTTTAAACTTCGTGATGTCCCCCCCGAATTCATGCAGACGTTTTGCCGCCCATGGCGACATGATGGTGCCGAGATAGCGCGGAGGAATGTTGTATTCTTTTTCCAGAATATGCGCATCTTCCTGCGGATTGAACAGGCACAGCGGATGGTCGTTTACCGGGCTGCGTTCGCCGTTGGCGCTCAGCACGTAAATCGGTACACGTTGCATCAGGGATTTCAGCCGTTCGGCCAGTGACGATTTACCGCCACCCACCGGGCCCAGTAAATAAAGGATTTGTTTCTTTTCTTCCAGACCCTGCGCGGCGTGTTTCAGGTAGGAGACAATCTGTTCGATAGCCTCTTCCATGCCGTAAAATTCTTCAAATGCAGGGTAACGTGCAACAACACGGTTCGAGAATAAACGCGACAGGCGTGGTTCAAGCGCGGTATCTACCATCGCTGGTTCACCGATTGCCATCAACAGACGTTCCGCCGCATTGACATAAGCACTGCGATCTTGCCGTGCAATGGTAAGAAATTCCTGCAGTGTGAACTCTTCGTCCTTGGCAGCCTCATAGCGCTGGCGATAATGGTCAAATATGTTCATACGATGCCCGTCCTTCGTTATTTTACCCTTCGTCTTTGGAACCGCACCTTCGTTGGCTTCGCTTGTTCACCCGGGTCACTTAACTGTGTAAGCTCATCGGGAATCATTCACTTGCCGCCTTGCTGCAATTCCAATGATTCGGGTAACGCACAGGTTAATGAGAGCTTTTTTCAGCGCTCCCGGAAGAAAGATCTCCCACCTGAAATACAGCAACCCTTATGCCAACTTGCAAAACCCCTTGGAAAGCGACAATCTCGATGGTTTGAGAACTGTCTTTATTCGGTGGGACGGGCAACCGTTCAGGCTAAGTCTTTCATCTATTTATAAGCGTAGTTTGGCATTAAGAAAATTTCCTCTCTGGTTTTGGCGTTTTTTAAGTCATATCAATGACTCAGTTGTGCGGAATGCTCTGAAAAGCCTTACAGGACGTGCCCTGCAGAGCGGAAGTTGTTTCTTTAGTCATTTTTATTTCATATTTTGCAGTTAAATTGTGCGATCGCCCCGGTTTTTCTGGATATGTCTTTTTATAGACCCAGAATTGCTAAGCGTGACGTTTAAGGTTCATTTACACTAGCGACGTTTTTTTACTTAATGGAATTAAGACAATGAAAATGATCAATCTAAAAACACTGTCCATCGTTAGCGCGGCAGTGCTTTGCAGTCATGCTGCCGTGGCGGGAACCTGGCAGGCGGGTGCATCTGCGCTGGTCGCTCCGGATCCGTACCGTGGTAATAATGACCACGTATACCCGGTACCGATCATCAATTACGACAATGATGATTTCTATTTTCACACCCTGATGGCGGGCTATTACCTGTGGAATGATGACGCCAACAAACTGAGCGTCACCGCCAGCTATTTCCCGTTGAGCTTTGACCCAAGCGACAGCGACGATAAGCGCATGAAGCGCCTCGATAAACGTCACTCAACGCTGATGGCCGGTCTGGCTTATTCGCATAATGCCGAGTGGGGTACCCTCCGCGCCAGCTTCAATGCGGATACGCTGGATACCAGCAATGGCATGACTGCTGATCTGGCTTATCTGTATGCCATTAAAGGCTCTAACTGGGCTGTGGTACCGGGCTTTGGTGTGACCTGGTTTAGCTCGAATCTCACCCAGTATTATTATGGCGTGACCAAAGACGAATCCCGTCGCAGTGGCTTCCATAGCTATTCCCCGAACGACAGCTTCAGCCCGTATGTTGAAGTCTCCGCAAAATATAACTTCACGCCAGCATGGCAAGGGTTCGTGACCGGTCGCTACCTGCGTCTGTCCAGTGAAGTGACCGACAGCCCGATCATCGAAAATAACTGGACTGGCGTGTTGTGGACGGGTGTGACTTACACCTTCTGAGGCAATGCACCATCATGGTGAACATATTGCACATTAGTGGGGCGTATCGCCCCATTTGCACATTTATAGATCAGTAAATTTTCAAAGAATCGAATTAACTTTTCAGCTATGACCCAACCGGAGGAAACAGATGAAAGCGAAGACCGTGCAATTGCCTGATGGCACGACAGTACCCGCAATCGGACAAGGTACCTGGTATATGGGGGAACGGAACAGTGATCTCCGTGCCGAAGTGAAGGCCTTGCAGCAAGGGCTGGATGCCGGTATGACGCTGATCGACACTGCAGAAATGTACGCGGATGGCGGTGCGGAAAGGGTGGTCGGTGAAGCGATATCCGGGCGGCGTGATGACGTGTTTCTGGTGTCAAAAGTGTATCCGCATCATGCCGGTGGCGCGAAAGCGATCGCCGCCTGTGAGCAAAGTCTGAAGCGTTTAAAAACAGATTGTCTAGACCTGTATTTGTTGCACTGGCGTGGTTCGATTCCGCTACATGACACTGTCACGGCGATGGAAAAATTGCAGCAATCCGGCAAAATCCGGCGCTGGGGTGTCTCTAATCTTGATACTGACGATATGCAGGCGCTGTGGAAAATCCCCGGAGGCAATGCATGCATGACCAATCAGGTGCTGTATCACGCGGCAGTCCGTGGCATTGAGTTTGACCTGCTGCCGTGGTGTGAGGAGCACAGCGTTCCCGTTATGGCCTATTGCCCGCTGGCGCAGGCCGGCAAGTTACGTCACGACGTCCTGACTGCACCGGTGATGCAGGAAATCGCCAACGCTCGGGGTGTCAGCAGCGCGCAGATTGCTCTGGCCTGGGTAACGCGCACCGGTAACGTGATCGCTATTCCTAAAGCGGTACAACCGCAGCACGTGAAAGATAATGCGGCGGCGCTGACGCTCAGCCTGACGGCCGATGAAATAGCACGAATTGACACAGTATTCCCGGCACCGAATCATAAAACGCCGCTGGATATGGTTTGAAGTCAATCATTCACATCGGTCATCAGACGATAAAAAGGGGCCATCTGGCCCCTATGTCATCTTTGCTGCAAACCTAAACCGGTTATTTACGGACAGAGAAGGTCACTGCCAGACGCGCTGGCGCGGCATGCGTAGAGGTGTGTGTATGAGAAACTTGCGCCGTTTCAACGCACACCATGGTTTTATATCCGTCATCCGGCATATCAGCCATGCTCACCGACAGTGCAGAACCCGGATTCCAGGCCACCACATCGGCGTTATTTTCATGTGCGACAACCAGCGTACGTTTCAGAACCGGATCAACGATTTCGCTGGTGGCTTGCGGCTGGGTGTAGATGCGGTCAGTCTGGCCCGTGAAGGTCAGATCACCGTCTTCCTGCTTGGCTTTTGCGCCATCGACTTTATCAATAAAGCTGTTGCCCAGGCCTTTAATAGTGACATCGGCGATGTCGCCAATGTTGAAATAGGTGTGCAGGGCGCTGTTGGCTTCGAAATCACCGGTCGACTCCAGCTCGATGTGGCAGGTTGCCCCGAGCGTGAAGCGTGCCGTCAGCGTGAATGCATGCGGCCATAATTCCAGTGTTTCAGGGGAGCTTTTCAGCGTTAAGGTCAGTACCACATTTTCGTCAGTTTCTTTGTGGTCAGTCAGTTCCCACGCAACGTTACGTGCAAAACCGTGTGAGGGTTTGCCCGCCGGACCAAACCACGGCCAGCAGATAGGGATACCGCCACGAATCGCAACGCCTTCTTTGAACGCGCTGGCGCTGCTCATCCATAGCACCGGCTCTTCGCCTTCAGGCTGCCATGCCAACAGATGTGCACCTTGCAGGGCAATGGCAGCACGGACTTTCGGATGAGTCACAACGAGTACCGGCAGTTCGTCGACAAGACGCTGGCTAACGGAGGTAGAGATTTGGTTTACGATCGGAAGAGAAAAGAGTTGTTCTGTCATTATCTAAAATCCTGTCAGGGTTAAACAATTACGATTTTGAACCAAGACTACACATGAACCAAACCCGTCTGTTTGATCGCACTCATGTGCTGATAAAAAAGTGCATCCGACAGAAAGCAAAAGGGCGACTTGCGTCGCCCTTCAATCAGTTCATTCACATAACCAATTATTTGGAAACGTGAGCGATCAGATCCAATACTTTGTTTGAATAGCCAGTTTCGTTGTCGTACCAGGAAACCAGTTTCACAAAGTTGTCGTTCAGCGCGATACCTGCTTTCGCATCGAATACGGAAGTCAGTTTTTCGCCGTTGAAGTCGGTAGATACTACGTCGTCTTCGGTGTAGCCCAGAACGCCTTTCAGATCGCCTGCTTCAGAAGCTGCTTTGATTACTGCGCAGATTTCTTTGTAAGACGCTGGTTTTTCCAGACGTGCAGTCAGGTCAACAACAGAAACGTTAGGAGTAGGAACGCGGAACGCCATACCCGTCAGTTTACCGTTCAGAGCTGGGATAACTTTACCTACTGCTTTAGCAGCACCGGTAGAAGAAGGGATGATGTTCTGGGATGCGCCGCGGCCGCCGCGCCAGTCTTTGTGAGACGGGCCATCAACGGTTTTCTGAGTTGCGGTAGTTGCATGAACAGTGGTCATCAGTGCTTCAACGATACCGAAGTTGTCGTTGATAACTTTAGCCAGTGGTGCCAGGCAGTTAGTGGTGCAAGATGCGTTAGAAACGATTTCCTGACCTGCGTATTCTTTATGGTTAACACCCATAACGAACATTGGGGTGTTGTCTTTAGAAGGACCAGTCAGAACAACTTTCTTAGCGCCTGCAGTGATGTGCTTACGAGCAGTCGCATCATCCAGGAACAGACCAGTAGCTTCAGCTACAACGTCAACGTTAACTTCATTCCATTTCAGGTTAGCTGGGTCACGCTCAGCGGTAACACGGATGGTTTTGCCGTTAACAACCAGGTGACCGTCTTTAACTTCAACAGTACCGTTGAAACGACCATGAGTTGAGTCGTACTTCAGCATGTATGCCATGTAGTCCGCGTCTAACAGATCGTTGATTGCTACGATCTCAATGTCAGAACGTTCTTGAGCAGCACGGAAAACAATGCGACCGATACGGCCAAAACCGTTGATACCTACTTTGATAGTCATATATTCCACCAGCTATTTTTTTAGTGAATAAAAGGTTGGTTGTAAAATTACAAAAACCTTGCTGAGCGTCAAGCGGAATCGTGTCAATTATTGCTGTAAGTCAAAGCGACGACCTACTCTTGCTCGCTTATTGCACGTTCCGTTTTTAAATCGGCTCACAACCACATGGGGGCGAAAAACAGAATATAAAGAGCCGGAAGATCAGGAGTGTGATCGCCATCACAAGTTGCAAGCTGGCTAACGCTGATGCCATACAGTTTAGGACAAAACGGGCAGACTCGTTGTTAATTTTTTGTTATTATAAACTGTTATTTAAGTTGATTTTTATATTCGTCAGAGAACGAGAATCATGAGCATTGAAGCCAAATCTTCCCCTACACTTGACCAACTCACTGAAATTCAACGTTATGTCACGCAGGAGCACGGAACAGAACCTCCGTTCTCCGGAAAATTGCTGCACAACCACCGCGAAGGGATTTATCATTGCGTGGTCTGCGAGTCAGCGTTGTTCTACTCCGATACCAAATACGATTCCGGCTGTGGCTGGCCAAGTTTTTATCAGCCAGTTAACCCTGATGCGATCAAATATCTCACTGATAATTCGCATAAAATGGCGCGTGTCGAAATCCGCTGTTCCCGCTGTGAAGCTCATCTGGGGCATGTTTTCCCGGATGGCCCGAAACCGACAGGTGAACGTTACTGCATAAACTCTGCCTCAATGAGCTTTACGGATGGCAAAAGTGGCAATAAAACCCGCGGTTAGTTCGCAAGAAAATGGTGATGTAATTTTACCGACAAAATCGATTCAGCTATTATTCAAAACCGTTTGAATAATACAGATGAACACAAGGTGCTCAGATGGAAATTAATCAACTTATTGATGTAATGACGCCGGAAATTTACGCACGTCTCGCGCAGGCAGTTGAACTCGGAAAGTGGCCGGACGGTGTCGCGCTGACGCCGGAACAGAAAGAGCACAGCCTGCAGGCCGTGATGCTGTATCAGTCGCGTCACAATGTTGATGCCCAGCACATGAGCATTGGCACGGACGGGCAGATTGTCACCAAAAGCAAGCAGGAACTGAAACAGCAATTTACGCAGGATACGCTGATTAAACTGAAGCCGGAGTAAGTGGGCGGGTTGCGAAAGTGCTGTTTGCTGATAAAGGCGCTGAAGCGCCTTTATCAAGTCAGACGGGAAGACAAATTCAGCCTGTTACTGCCTCAGAGGTACTGATTTTTGCCCCTGCTTTACGCATCGCTTCAACCGCTTCAGCACTGTCTTCGGGTTGCAGATTGACGCCACGGCAACCGTCGGTCAGCAGTGTCACCTGATAACCTTGCTCCAGCGCATCCAGCACCGTGAATTTCACACAGTAATCCGTCGCCAGCCCCATCACATACACATGTGTAATCTGCGCCGCTTTCAGCCAGTCATTGAGCATCGTAGCAGCACGATGTCCGTTATCGAAAAACGCACTGTAACTGTCGATGTCAGGATTGGTGCCTTTCTGCACCACAAAATCCACCTGCGGCAGATTCAGCCCCGGGTGAAATTCAGCGCCCGGTTCACGCTGAACGCAGTGAACCGGCCACCAGACTTGCGGCAGACCGTTCAGTTCGCCCGACGTCCAGGGCTCCGCGTGGGAATTCACCGCAAAGCTGCGATGTCCCGCCGGATGCCAGTCCTGCGATGCCACCACGGCGATGTCATGGCTTTTACACCATGTCATCATCTTATTGGCAACCGCAATCGTGGCGTCGCCGTCAGTCACGGCCAGCGCGCCGCTGCGACAAAAATCATTTTGCAGATCGACCAGCAACAAAGCAGATTTCATATCGCCCTCTTATTTATTCGGTGAGTTCGCCGCGCAGGTTTTGCTGCATCAGTTCGCGGATTTCCTCGGGAGTGTGTGACTGGCTGAGCAGATAATGCAACTTGGTCAGTGCCGCTTCCACGGTCATATCAAAGCCGCTGATCACACCGGAATGGGCGAGGGCGTTGCCGGTGGCATAGCCGCCCATGTTGACGCGCCCTGAAATACATTGCGTCAGATTAACCACCACAATGCCGCGCTCAGATGCGTCTTTCAGCACTTTCAGCAGGTCGCCTTTTTGCGGGGCGTTACCGACACCGTAGGAGCGCAGGATCAGCGCTTTTACCGGTTGCATCAGGAAGTTTTGTACCACTTCGGCGGAAATGCCCGGGTAGATCGTTACCACGCCGATCGGTTGTGGCGTGATGTGATGCACTTTCAGCTTCGCCGCAGGCACTTCAGGCAGTGACGGCGTGGAAAGTCGGCGGATGTGGATCCCGGCTTCCAGCAGCGGCGAAAGGTTCGGTGAGGCAAAGGCATCGAAACCATCTGCGTGCGCTTTGGTGCTGCGGTTGCCGCGATACAGACGGTTGTTGAAGAACAGGGTGACTTCGTTGACCGGATGATTCGCGGCGATATACAGCGAGTTCAGCAGGTTGATCTGACCATCAGAACGCAACGCTTCAAGCGGAATCTGTGACCCTGTCACAATCACCGGTTTGCTCAGATTTTCCAGCATGAACGACAGTGCAGAAGCGGTGAATGCCATGGTGTCGGTGCCGTGCAGGATAACAAAACCGTCGTAGTCGTCGTAATGCGCCTGAATATCGTCGGCGATGTGCTGCCAGTCTTCCGGCGTCATGTCGGAGGAATCCATCAGAGGCGCGTATTCCTGAATGGTAAATTCAGGCATCTCAGGGCGATGGAATTCAGGCATCAGCGCCAGCTGACGTTGTAAATGGCCGGACACCGGAATGTAACCCTGTTCAGAACGCTGCATACCGATTGTGCCGCCGGTATAGGCAACGTAAATAGATTTTTTAGTCATCGAAGATGTTCTTTTTTAGAAAGGTGAAAGCAACTGCGCTAAGTATAAAGGCTTCGTGGCTGACGTCCCACCCTAAAAAAGCCCGGAGTTCTCAGCAAGAAGCTCCGGGCTGTGCATTAAGGCGATTCTTTATCCCACATTATCCCAAAACGGAACGTTACTTCACATCACCACAGGTCAGGCAGAGTGCGTAACGGTTCTGCGGATCGTTCATGTTGCTGAACAGGTCAGCCTGTGATTTCAGCGCCATGGCCATTTTGCTCACCGGCGCAGGCAGATACGCCTGGATTGCCGCTGGCAACATAGCGTGGACCGATGCGCTGACCTGCGAGAATACCAGGTCGCTCAGGCTTGGCTCGCTGACATACCAGTTCAGTTGCCATTTTGGCAGTTTGGCCAGTTCAGCGGCTTTCTTCACAGCGTCATCGAAATCACCCAGCTCATCAACCAGGCCATTGGCTTTGGCATCTGAACCGATCCACACGTGGCCCTGGGCGATCTGGTCGATCTGCTCAGGCGTTTTGTGGCGTGAATCGGCAACCAGACCGAGGAAGGTTTTATAACCGTTCTCGATATTGAGTTGCATCATCTGCGAGAACTCCGGCGGCAGCGCTTTGGTGGAAGCGATATCCGCCAGCGGTGACGTTGCCACGCCGTCGGTATGCACACCCGCGTAATCGAGCGTGTTCTGGTACGTGTTGATTACACCAAAGATACCGATGGAGCCGGTGAGGGTGCTCGGGCTGGCGATGATGTAGTTGGCTGGTGTTGAAATCCAGTAACCGCCGGATGCCGCCATACCGCCCATTGAAACCACAACCGGTTTACCTGCGGCTTTCGCAGCCGCGAGTTCGGAACGGATGACTTCAGAAGCGCTGACGCTGCCGCCCGGGCTGTTAACGCGCAAGACAATCGCTTTCACTTTCGGATCCAGACGGGCATCACGAATTTGCTGTGCCGTGGTGTCGCCACCGACTGCGCCCGGTTGTTCTTCACCGTCGTTAATTGCACCGGTGGCAAAGATCACCGCGATTTGCGGATCGTTGTTGTCCGGTTTTGGCTTCGGCGAATAATCGTAAATGCTGGTGTAATTAAAGTCTTTGGTGTCTTTGTTCCAGCCAAAGGCTTTCACCATCTCGTTGTCGGCTTCGGTGCGTGACGCCAGTGCATCAACCAGCTTGGCTTTCAGCGCATATTGCGCCATATCACCGCCGGTTGCCTGCATACCCGCCAGCACGCCCGCCGCACCCGGGAACAGTTGTTCGGGCGTGATCTGACGGTTGGCTGACACGGTATTGAGATAGTTGGTCCACAATCCGCCAATCCAGCGGCTGTCTGCCTCACGGGCGTCAGGAGACATATCATCACGGATCAATGGCTCAACGGCAGATTTATAGGTTCCGACGCGGAAGATATTGGTGGTGACTTTCAGCTTATCCAGCAGGGATTTGTAATACAGATTGTTAGTGGCAAAACCGTGAAGATCGACCGCGCCCTGCGGCGACAGATAGATTTTGTTGGCGTAACTGGCCAGATAATATTGTGACTGGTTATAGCTGTCGCCGATGGCGTAAACCGGTTTGCCTGCATCGCGGAATTCACGCAGTGCTTTACCGATGTACTGCAGTGAAGACTGGTCGGTGCCGGTGAAATCGGTCAGCTGTAACACAATCCCGGTAACGTTTTTGTCGTCTTTAGCGGAGCGGATGGTCTCGACGAGATCAAACAGTGAGTTCTCCTGCAAGCGGCTGCTCGACGTGCCCAGCAATTCGCGTCCCCACTGACGGACTTTATTATTGACGGAAGGCTTGTCGACCACTGAGCCGCTGAGATCAACCAGCAGTGCACCTTGGGTCGTTTCGACAGGCTTGTCCTGCACGGCATACCAGATGCCAACACCAGCCAGAATAATGAGAATAAGGAATACGTTGAGAATGAATTCTCTGACGAAATTAAGAAGACGCCAGGTCCACTTAAAAAAACCGGCGATAATTCGCCACAATGTGCGCATGGTCTCTCCAACAAGACAGATAAGTCCCGCTATCCTAATGACCCGCCAGAAAAATGTCAGCTTTAAATCATGTCAGAGTTTGGCAGTGATGCATTATCTGAAAGCCAGTTGACCGTTGGAAAAAGGCGTTACGATTATGTTAACGTAATTCAAATAGCAATTATTCTCAGGAGAATATCATGGACGCTTTGGACTTATTACTTAACCGCCGTTCTGCTTCCCGCCTGGCTGCACCGGCACCGGCCGGTGAAGCGCTGCAAAACATCATCCATGCGGGTATGCGCGCCCCGGATCACGGTGCCCTGCAACCCTGGCGTTTTGTCATTGCTGAAAACGACGGCCTGACACGTTTCAGTGAGGTGCTGCGCGCGGCCGCCATAAAAGACGGCGCGGATGAAAAAGCCATTGAGAAAGCCACGCAGGCGCCCTTGCGCGCACCGCAAATTATTACCGTGATTGCCGTGTGCAAAGAAAGTCCTAAAGTACCGCAATGGGAACAGTTGCTTTCCGCCGGTTGTGCGGTTTACGCCATGCAGATGGCTGCACTGGCGCAGGGTTTTAACGGCATCTGGCGTACCGGCGCGTGGACTGATCATCCGGACGTACGCAAGGCATTCAAATGTGGTGAAAACGATAAAATCGTCGGTTTCCTGTATCTCGGTACACCGCAACTGAAAGCCAGTTTGCAGGTGATCCCGGCCGACAGCACGCCATTCATCACGCATTTGTAAAATCAGACCGCTCGCTTATTAACCGGTTTTGATCGGCCTTTTCCGATTAAACCGGTTTTTTGCTGCCTAAATGAGCGACCGCCGTCGCGGATCCTTGTAACCATCTTACTAATTACGCCGTCAGCGGCTAACATAGCCACTCTGCATGATGAGGACGTAGTGAAATGAAGGGTGGGATAATGGAAATCTTTGTCGCGATTACACCGCAAACAGGTGCCTGTTGATGCGTCTGTTCATTGCCGAAAAACCCAGCCTTGCCCGCGCGATTGCGGATGTCCTGCCGAAACCTCATCGCCGGGGCGATGGTTATATTGCCTGTGGCAACGATCAGGTGGTGACCTGGTGCGTCGGCCACTTACTCGAACAGGCGCAGCCCGATGCCTACGACAGCCGCTTTGCGCGCTGGTCGCTCGCCGATTTGCCGATCATTCCTGAAAAGTGGCAGCTTCAGCCGCGTTCTTCCGTCGCCAAACAACTCAACGTGATTAAACGCTTATTGCTCGAGGCCTCGCAGGTTGTCCACGCCGGTGACCCGGATCGCGAAGGGCAGTTGCTGGTGGATGAAGTGCTGGATTATCTCGAACTGACGCCGGAAAAACGTCACGCGACCCAGCGCTGCCTGATTAACGATCTCAACCCGCAGGCCGTCGAGCGTGCTATTGAGCGGTTGCGCGACAACCGTGATTTTATTCCGCTGTGTGTTTCCGCGCTGGCCCGCGCCCGTGCCGACTGGCTTTACGGCATCAATATGACCCGCGCCTACACCATTCTGGGGCGCAACGCCGGTTACAACGGCGTGCTCTCCGTCGGACGCGTACAGACCCCGGTTCTCGGACTGGTGGTCCGTCGCGATGAAGATATCGAAAACTTCGTGCCGAAAGATTTCTTTGAAGTAAAAGCGCATATCGTCACACCTGCCGAAGAGCGTTTTGTCGCGCTGTGGCAGCCGAGTGATTCCTGCGAGCCGTATCAGGATGAAGAAGGGCGATTGCTGCACCGTCCGCTGGCCGATCATGTCGTGGCGCGTATTGCCGGACAACCGGCGATGGTCACCGGCTATAATGACAAGCGTGAGAATGATATTGCGCCGCTGCCGTTTTCACTCTCCACATTGCAGATTGAAGGCTCTAAAGCCTTCGGGCTGAGTGCTCAGCAAATTCTTGATATCTGTCAGAAATTGTATGAAACGCACAAATTGATTACGTATCCGCGTTCGGATTGCCGATATCTGCCAGAAGAGCATTTTGCCGGGCGTCATGCCGTGCTGAATGCCATTGGCGTTCACCGGCCTGACCTGATGCCACAACCGGCAGTGGATACCGATTTACGTAACCGTTGCTGGGATGACAAAAAGGTTGATGCGCACCATGCGATTATCCCGACGGCGCGCAGCAGTAACGTCAATCTGACGGATGACGAACGCAAAATTTACGGCCTGGTGGCGCGTCAGTATCTGATGCAGTTCTGCCCGGATGCGGTTTACCGCAAATGTGTTATCGACCTGGATATCGCGGGCGGTAAATTTATCGCCAAAGCGCGTTTTCTGGCCGAGGCGGGATGGCGCACGTTGCTGGGCAGTAAAGAACGCGACGAGGAAAACGAAGGCACGCCGCTGCCGGTGGTGGCCAAAGGTGACGAACTGTTGTGCGAGCGCGGAGAAGTGGTTGAACGCCAGACCCAGCCGCCGCGGCCTTTTACCGATGCTACATTGCTTTCCGCCATGACCGGGATTGCGCGTTTTGTGCAGGATAAAGAACTGAAAAAAATCCTGCGTGCGACAGATGGATTAGGTACGGAAGCAACCCGTGCCGGGATTATCGAGCTGCTGTTCCGCCGCGAATTTTTGTATAAGAAAGGGCGCTATATTCATTCCAGCGATACCGGCCGCGCGCTGATCCACTCGCTGCCGGACATCGCCGCCCGCCCGGATATGACCGCTGACTGGGAATCCACGCTGACGCGTATCAGTGAAAAGAGCTGCCGTTATCAGGATTTCATGCAACCGCTGGTCGCGACGTTGCAGAATCTCATCATGCAGGCCAAAACGAACCGGGTGTCTTCGGCATTCCGCAGTCTGCCTTCCAAACCGGCGGGCGCTGTGGCGAAAGGCAAAAGCGCCCCTAAACGCCGCAAAGCGAGTACCAAAGGGAAGGAAGCAAACAGTGATGAATAATGTTTTTATCCGTAAAGTTCTGATGGCAGCGCTGATCAGTTCCGCGTTGCTGGCTGCACCGGCGATGGCGAACCGCAGCAATATCGGCAACGGTACGGATGTCGTTGTGCCATTGCCGCCGCAAATCTGGCAGAACAGCGGCAACAACAATAACAGCGCGCCAACCTGCCACAATTGCTGTATCTACAACAACCAGAGTTACAGCGAGGGGGCCGTTGTCACGGCAGACAGCGTGGTCCTGCAGTGTTCCCGTGATCCGAATGTGGTGGGCACCAACGAACTCAAATGGCAAGTGTTGAAGAAATAACGCTTTCTTAAAATGTTCAGACAAAAAAGGCGCGAAACTGGCAACAGTCCGCGCCTTTTTATTTGCCATGATCGCTAACCGGCAAATTTTGCCAGATAAGCTTGTGCCAGCGGGATATCCGCCGGTGCCAGTTCAAACGACAGCACCTCATCCGGCGTTACCCAACAGATTTCAGAGTGACACTGTAACCTAATCTCGCCGGTAAACCCGCTGACCCGCCAGCCATGCAAACGAATTAACCGTTCAGACTGTTGCACAACGCTGGTAGCGATGAAATTTTCCACCGTGGCAGTGATGCCCATTTCTTCCTGCAACTCGCGCACTAATGCAGCAGGCTGGCTTTCCCCGGCTTCGACTTTGCCGCCGGGAAATTCCCACAAACCGGCCTGATCGCCGGACGCATCCCGACGGGCAAGCAGCAATTTGCCCTCGCGCTCAATCAGGGCGGCGACCACATCAATCGTTTTCATGGTCATTACTTCAGGTCGAACGTCGCCCAGATTGGCGCATGGTCAGACGGCCTTTCCATCCCGCGGATATCGTAATCAATCCCGGTGGCGATACAACGCGCGGCCAGCGGCGTGCTCGCCATGATCAGATCAATACGCAGACCACGGTTTTCATCAAAGCCGCGTGAGCGGTAATCAAACCACGAGAATTTATCAGCGGTGTCGGGGTTGGCGGCACGGAAGGTGTCGATCAGACCCCAACCTTTCAGGCGATCCATCCACTCACGTTCTTCCGGCAGAAACGAACATTTACCGGTGCGCAGCCAGCGTTTGCGACTGTCTTCGCCGATACCAATGTCCAGATCGGTCGGGCTGATATTCACATCGCCCATCACCACGACCGGATTGTTCACCGACAAACTGGTGGTCAGGTAATCCTGCAAATCACGGTAAAACTTCTCTTTTGCCGGGAATTTAGTCGGATGGTCGCGGCTTTCACCCTGCGGGAAGTAACCGTTGATGACCGTCAGAATGCCTTGTGGCGTTTCGATATCGGTCATGATGATGCGGCGCTGAGATTCTTCATCATCACCGGGGAAACCACGGCGTACAGCGACGGGTTCTTGCTTGGTCAGCATGGCAACGCCGTAATGGCCTTTTTGCCCGTGATAAAACACGTGATACCCGTGCTGGCTGACTTCTTCCAGCGGGAACATATCGTCATGCACCTTGGTTTCTTGTAAACCAATAACGTCAGGCTGGTGCTGTTCGATTATTGCCGCAAGCTGATGTGGACGTGCGCGCAATCCATTGATATTAAAGGAGACGAACTTCATAGTCGGGAACCATTTGGCGATGAAATCAGAAGGGCGATAGTAGCAGAAAAAGGCGGGATGGCGAAACCAACATGTGCCGGATGCTGTCAGCAGAAATCACTATGAAAGCAAAATCCTTACCCGATCATCATGGCAGTCAGATGTCATTCAGCGAATTATTTTGTCAACTTTTCGTGACAGTCTCTTCTTCCGGTGTACATGAAAGAGTATTATGCCTGCAGCGATTTCCGCACCGGCAGAAAAAGGTCAACACTGATGCGTCTGGAAGTTTTTTGCGAAGACCGCCTGGGTCTCACCCGTGAACTCCTCGATTTACTGGTTTTACGCAGTATTGATTTACGCGGTATCGAGATTGCCTCGATTGGCCGTATTTACCTGAATTTTTCCCAACTGGATTTTGATACTTTTCGCGCCCTGATGGCTGAAATCCGCCGCATCGACGGCGTGACGGACGTCCGTACCGTGTCGTTCATGCCTTCCGAACGGGAGCATCGTGCGTTACGCGCTTTACTGGTTTCCATGCCGGAACCGGTTTTTTCCATTGATATGAAAGGCAAGGTCGAGCAGGCCAATCCGTCGGCGATGGCATTGTTTGAACTTGATGAAGACAAAATCCGCAATGTGACAGCAGCGAATCTGATCACCGGTTACAACGTCACGCGCTGGCTGGAAAGCGAAAATGCCCAGCCACACACCGAACGTATTGTGATCCGCAGCCAGGATTTCCTGATGGATCTCACGCCAATACATGTGGATGACGAAGACGAAAAAGGCGGAATTGCCGGCGCTGTCGTCATGCTCAAATCGGCTGCCCGCATGGGACGTCAGTTGCAGGATCTGACTGTTAACGATGACAGTGAGTTTGACCACATCGTCGCAGTCAGCACCAAAATGCGTCACGTTTTGGATCAGGCGCGTAAACTTGCCATGCTGGATGCGCCGCTGCTGATTGTCGGTGATACCGGCACCGGTAAAGATTTACTGGCGCATGCCTGCCATCTGCGCAGTGCACGCGGCAAAAAACCTTTCCTCGGTCTGAACTGTGCGTCGCTGCCGGATGACGTCGTAGAAAGTGAGCTGTTTGGCTATGCGGCAGGCGCTTATCCGAATGCGCTGGAAGGCAAAAAAGGCTTCTTTGAACAGGCTAACGGCGGCTCCGTGCTGCTCGATGAGATCGGTGAAATGTCGCCGAGAATGCAGATCAAACTGCTGCGCTTCCTCAATGACGGTACGTTCCGTCGCGTGGGTGAAGAGCACGAAGTGAAAGTGGATGTCCGCGTGATGTGCGCCACTCAGAAAAACCTGGTGGAACTGGTGCAGCGCGGCGAGTTCCGTGAGGATCTGTATTACCGCCTGAACGTGCTGAGCCTGACACTGCCACCACTGCGCGACCGTCCTGCGGATGTGATGCCGCTGACTGAACTGTTCGTGGCGCGTTTCTCGGATGAACAGGGGATGCCGCGTCCGAAACTGTCTTCACAGCTGGCGAATTACCTGACGCACTACGGCTGGCCGGGCAACGTCCGCCAGTTGAAAAATGCCATTTATCGTGCGCTGACGCAACTGGAAGGCGGAGAGCTACGCCCGCAGGACATCGTTCTGCCGGACTTCGATGCTGAAGTGACGATAGGTGAGGAAGCACTGAACGGTTCGCTTGACGACATCAGCAAACGTTTCGAACGCTCCGTGCTGACCCGGCTTTACCGCACTTATCCGAGCACGCGTAAACTGGCGAAACGTCTGGGCGTCTCACACACGGCTATTGCTAACAAACTGCGCGAATATGGCCTCAGCAGTCGTCGTGGCGAAACGGGCGACAGCGACGAGTAATTCCCGGTTCAGAAATGATGCGCAATAAAAAAGCAACGGATTACGCCGTTGCTTTTTTTTTATCTGCTAAGAAGTGATTATTTCAGCACAGCCAGCGCAGATTCATAGTCAGGCTCAGTGGTGATTTCATTCACCAGCTCGCTGTACAACACGTTATCCTGACCATCCAGCACCACAACCGCACGGGCAGTCAGACCGGACAACGCGCCATCGGTAATGCCCACGCCGTATTCGGATTTGAAATCACCGCCACGCAGGGTGGACAGGGTAATCACGTTGGACAGGCCTTCCGCGCCGCAGAAACGGGACTGTGCGAAGGGCAGATCAGCAGAAATGCACAGCACCACAGTGTTGTCGATGTCAGCCGCCAGTTGGTTGAATTTGCGGACGGACGTGGCGCAAACGCCGGTATCGATGCTTGGGAAAATGTTCAGGACTTTACGTTTGCCCGCGAAGCTGCTCAGGCTGACATCAGAAAGATCTTTAGCGACCAGGGTGAAAGGCTTAGCAACATCGCCTTTCTGAGGGATTTTGCCTGCAACGCTAACCGGGTTGCTTTGAAAGTGTACTGTCTGGGTCATGATTATTTCCTATTTCCATTTGAGTCAAACGGCTTTCAGTTTAGGGGAACAATGCTATGTTGGATATAGATTATTTGTTAATAAGTTGTATGTATTGATTGTATCCCGCAGGGCGCATTTCACTATTGGAGACGCTATGAGAAGTGTTCGCTTTTATCCTGAAGCCTGGCCGTTACATACGCCGTTTGTGATCTCCCGTGGCAGCCGCACTGAAGCGCGGGTGGTGGTGGTCGAAATAGAAGAAAGCGGCATTCGCGGCGTCGGGGAATGCACGCCGTATCCGCGTTATGACGAGAGCGAAACCTCGGTAATGGCACAAATCGCCAGCGTCGTTACCGCTATAGAACAGGGTGCCAGCCGCGAAAAACTGCAACAGATACTTCCGGCAGGCGCCGCCCGCAATGCGCTGGACTGTGCGCTGTGGAACCTTGAATCCCAGACCAGTGGCCTGAATTTATGGCAACTGACCGGCACTGAACCGCTGCCTTCCATCAGCATGGCGCAGACAGTAAGTATCGGTTCGCCGGAAGCGATGGCGGAAGCGGCGCTAGCCTTGCAGCAAAAGGGGGCGACTCTGCTGAAAATCAAACTTGATGACCGCCTGATTGCCGAACGGCTGGTGGCGGTGCGTGCCGCCGTGCCGAACGCCTCGCTGATTATCGATGCCAATGAAGCCTGGCAAAGTGACGGACTGGCGGCTCGCTGTCAGTTGCTGGCTGACCTCGGCATTCTGATGCTTGAACAGCCGCTGCCTGCCGGTGAGGATTCGGTACTGGAAAACTTTATCCACCCGCTGCCGATTTGCGCTGACGAAAGCTGTCATACGGTTGAAGGCTTACCGGCGCTGAAAAACCGCTATGACATGGTGAACATTAAACTGGATAAAACCGGTGGACTCACCGGTGCACTGGTGCTGGCAGAAGCCGCGCGTGAACAGGGTTTTGAGATTATGCTCGGCTGCATGTTGTGCACGTCACGGGCGGTTCGCGCAGCATTACCGCTGACGGCGGGGGCTAAGTTTATTGACCTTGATGGCCCGACCTGGCTGGCTCAGGACGTCGAACCGGCCATGAAATTTCACTGCGGTGGCATTGACGTTGCCGGTTCGGACTGACTTCGCCCGGCTTTTTATTCACCAAACCCGGCGGTTTTGTGCGCGAAGGCAAATCTGTAATGATTTCTTATAGGGAATTATTACCGGTAATGATAAAACTCGTGAATGTTTCAGGGCGTAGCCCTTTGTCAGTTCAGGAGAATTTATGCTGCAGGGAAATCCATTTCCGCTTTTATCGTATTCCGTATGCGCTGTGCTGGCGGCGCTGACTGCCAGTCAGGCTATCGCCGCTCAGGTTCCTGCCGGTTCCCAGCTCGCGACAAAACAGGAAATTGTCCGTCACATTAAAGACGAACCCGCCTCACTGGATCCGGCAAAAGTTGTCGGCCTGCCGGAAGCGCAGGTGGCGCGTGATTTATTCGAAGGGCTGGTGAATCAGGACGCCACCGGGAAAAATATTCCGGGCGTGGCGGAAAGCTGGCAAAACCAGAACAATCAGGTATTCCTGTTCACTTTACGCAAAGACGCCAAATGGTCGAACGGCGATCCGGTGACCGCACAGGATTTTGTCTATAGCTGGCAGCGTCTGGTGGATCCGAAAGGGTCATCATCCGGCGCGTGGTTTGCCGGGCTGGCCGGCATTGCTAATGCGGATGCGATTATCGCCGGGAAAATGCCGGTGGATAAACTGGGTGTGACCGCCGTCAGCCCGACGCTTTTACGCGTTACTCTGGATAAACCGGTGCCTTATTTCGTCAGTCTGCTGGCGAATTTCAGCCTGTTCCCGGTGCATAAAGCCACTGTTGAAAAATACGGTGATGAATGGACCAAACCGGGCAATCTGGTGGGTAACGGCGCGTATGTGCTGAAAGACCGCGTGGTCAATGAAAAGCTGGTGCTGGAACCGAACCCGTATTACTGGGATCATGCCCGCACGGTGCTGACGAAAGTCACCTTCGTGCCGATCAACAAAGAATCCAACGCCACGAAACGTTATCTGGCCAATGATATCGACATCACCGAGTCCTTCCCGAAAGACCAGTACAAAAAATTGCTGCATGATTTGCCGGGGCAGGTTTACACGCCGTATCAGCTCGGCACTTATTATTACGCCTTCAATACCCGCCGTGCGCCGACCGACGACGTCCGGGTGCGTCAGGCGCTTTCACTGAGCATTGACCGTAAAATTATTGCTGAAAAAGTGCTGGGCACGGGCGAAAAACCGGCGTGGCGCTTTACGCCGGATGTGACCAACGGCTTCAAACCGGTTGAAAGTGAGCTGCAGCAATATTCACAGGAAGAACTGAACGCACAGGCGAAAAGCCTGCTGGCGGCGGCCGGTTACGGCCCGTCAAAACCGCTGCATCTGACGCTGCTGTACAACACCTCGGAAAGCCATCAGAAGATTGCCATCGCAGTGGCATCGATGTGGAAAAAGACGCTGGGTGCCGATGTGAAACTGGTGAATCAGGAATGGAAAACGTACATCGACAGCCGCAACACCGGTAATTTCGATGTGATCCGCGCGTCCTGGGTCGGCGATTACAACGAAGCCTCGACGTTTCTGTCGCTGCTGACGTCCACACATAACGGCAACATCAGCAAATTCAGCAATGCGGAATACGATAAAGTCATCAGTGACGCCAGCCGTGAAACCAGCGAAGCGCGCCGCAATAATGACTACAACAAAGCCGAGCAGATTATTACCGGGCAGGCCCCCATTGCGCCGATTTATCAGTACACCAACGGCCGTCTGATCAAACCCTGGGTGAAAGGCTATCCGATTAATAACCCGGAGGATGTGGCTTACAGTCAGGAAATGTACATCCTCAGACATTGATATTTCTGACGTAAAAAAGCGCCCGCAGTGAATAGCTGCGGGCGCTTTTCTTTTATCTCATCTTTCAGTTTTTACGGCTGAACAGACGTAGCAAGAGTGCCGCACCTGCCGCAATCGTTGCCAGCGCCACCACACCCGTCCAGCCACCGGTTGCCAGCGCTTTACTGCCCAGCGCCGCACCGGCTGACATGCCGATAAACACCACGGTGAACAGCAGGGCATTCAGTCTGCCGCGTGCCGCTGGTTCAAGGCCATACACCAGCGTCTGATGTGCCACCAGCGTGGCCTGAATACCTAAGTCAAAACCGATGGCGCTCAGCACAATCAGCGCCAGCTGAGCGTGCGGTGACAACAGCGGTAACAGGAACATCGCCGCAAAAGAAATCATCACCAGTGCAGAACCCATTTGCGTGACCCGCGCCGGGCCTTTCTTATCGGCTAACGCCCCGGCCAGCGGCGCAGCTAATGCCCCTGCTGCACCCGCCAGACCAAATGCCCCGGCCACCGCGCTGCCCAGATGGAACTGTTCGTTAAGCATAATCGCCAGCGTTGACCAGAAGGCACTGAACGCGACGGACAGCAAACCCTGAGCCAGTGCGGCATGACGCAGTGTTTTATAGTTTTTCCACAAGCCAAACATCGAGTGCAGCAGACCGGCATAACTGATACGCGTATCCGGTTTGAAACGCGGCAATACCCGCCAGAGCGCAACGCCAATCAGCGCGACGCTCAGCGCCGCCAGCTGATACATCACCCGCCAGCCAAAATACTCGGCCACAAAACCACTGAGTACGCGGGAAAGCAAAATCCCGACCAGAAGACCGGTCATCACTGTGCCGACCGTTTTCCCCCGTTGTGCGGCTGGCGCCAGATGCGCCGAGGCGGGCACGATATCCTGCGCCATGGTGGCACCGATACCGGTGATCAGGCTGGCGACCAGCAAACCGTGAATGCCTGGCACAAAACCACACAGCAACAACGCAGCGGCCAGTAAAATGCTTTTCAGCAGAATAATGGTGCGGCGGTCATGGCGGTCACCCAGCGGAATGAGAAACAGAATTCCCAATGCGTAACCGGCCTGTGTGAGCGTCGGAATCAGACCGACGGACGTGGTGCTGGCTTGCAGATTACCGCCCATAATGCCGAGCATCGGCTGGCTGTAGTAAATCGAGGCGACGCTTAACCCCGCACCGGCGGCCAGTGTAAAAATGATTTTGCCCGACAGGGCGGATCCCTCAACATGGGATGTGCTGGTAAGTTCTGACATAACGTGACCCCTGAATAATAAGTTTGTAGCCGTAAGTGCGTGGAATGCATTCTTCACCCGAATGGTTATAAGTGGTAGCCTGCGGAAAGGTAAAACTGTTATACGTGAGGCGTATGAATACACCCGTCACCAGCGGTATTGACCGTATCGACCTGATGCAAACTTTTGTGCGTATTGTGGAAAGCGGCAGTTTGTCTGCGGCTGCGGCGCAACTGAGCACCAGCCAGCCGACCGTCAGTCGCCGTTTGCAGTCACTCGAGCGCCTGCTGGGCGCGAAACTTATCCTGCGCACCACCCACGCGATGAAGCTCACCGACGACGGCCAGCGGTGTTATGAGCAGGC
Source organism: Rahnella aceris (assembly GCF_011684115.1). Taxonomy (NCBI): domain Bacteria; kingdom Pseudomonadati; phylum Pseudomonadota; class Gammaproteobacteria; order Enterobacterales; family Yersiniaceae; genus Rahnella; species Rahnella aceris. Next base: position 1,213,157 of record NZ_JAADJV010000001.1, read on the forward strand.
AAAATTATTACTCGAACGCTGGGTCTCGCTGGAAGATCAACTAAGCGGGGCGGGTGATGAACCGGTGGGGACCCTGCGGGTGCGTGCGCCGCATGCGTTCGGACAGGACCAGCTGATCGCGCCGCTGACCCGTTATTTACAGCGATACCCGAATCTTTCCGTCGACTGGATGCTGAATGACCGCACGCCGGACTTCATTTCTGAAGATATTGACTGCGCCATTCAGGTGGGGAATGTTGCCGATCCGTCGATGGTGGCCATTTTGCTGGCCGAGGTGCCACGTATTGTGGTGGCGACGCCGGAACTGCTGCGGCAGCATCCGGTTACCCGGGTCAGCGAACTGGCAAAATTACCCTGGATTTCTTTCAGCACGTATTACCGCAACGAATTTACGCTAAAACATGACAATGACGGCAGAATGGAAAGTTGCAACATTGCGCCGCGTATGGCGACTGACAGTTTATACGCCATGCGTAAGGCCGCGTTGTCGGGATTAGGGGCGGGCATTGTGTCTGCGTGGATCGTCAAAGAAGACATCGCCGAAGGACGTTTACAGCGCGTATTACCCGGCTGGAACGCCTTGCCGCTGCCGGTTTATCTGGTCTATCCGTATTCCAGTTATTATCCGGCGCGCCTGCGCAAATTCCTCGAAATGATGCGCGGCGTGATGCCTGAACTGGCCGAAATGCAGACACCCGGCGGGTAGAAACACTCGGTTATGTCGCGAAACTGAGAGACTTAGCGCTAAACTTAAAACAGATAACGAAGAAAAAGCGAGGAATGTCGTGGAAGTCATCAAGGGAAAAGAACTACAGGTTTCAGATGCCGTTTATGCTTTCCAGATGGACGGACAGGGCGGCGTGAACGATATCAGTCCGCTATGTGTCGCCAGTGAAGATAAACCCTGCTGGTTGCATCTTGATTACACGCTTCCTGCCAGCGAACAGTGGATCAACAGCACGCCGGTGTTACCGGATACCGTGCGCGAGGCACTGGCCGGGGACAGCGTCCGCCCGAAAGTTATGCGCGTAGGCGAGGGCACGCTGATCACCTTGCGCAGTATCAATCTTAATGCGGATGCGCGGCCCGATCAGCTGGTCACCATCCGCGTCTACCTCACCGATAAAATGATTGTCTCCACGCGGCACCGGAAAGTGTTTTCCATGGAAGAGATGATCGGGGATATGAAGCAAGGCAGCGGGCCGCGGAATACCGGGCGCTGGCTGGTGGAAATTTGTGATGCGCTGACCGATCACACCAGTAATTTCATTGAAGATCTGCACGATAAAATTATCGATATTGAAGATGATTTGATGGAGCAGCAGGTGCCGGAGCGGGGTGCGATGGCGTTGCTGCGCAAACAGCTTATCGTTTTACGTCGCTATATGGCGCCGCAGCGCGATGTGTTCTCCCGCCTTGCCAGTGAACGCCTGCCGTGGATGAATGACGATGACCGCCGTCTGATGCAGGAAATTTCCGATCGGCTGGGGCGCGGACTGGATGATCTGGATGCCAGCATTGCGCGTACTGCCGTACTCTCGGATGAAATCAGCTCACTGTTGGCCGATTCACTGAACCGCCGCACTTACACCATGTCGCTGCTGGCGATGGTCTTCCTGCCTGCGACGTTTCTGACCGGTCTGTTTGGTGTCAATCTGGGTGGTATTCCCGGCAATACCTCGCCGTTTGGTTTCGGGATTTTCTGTGCCTGTCTGCTGGCGCTGGGCGGTGGTGTCGCACTGTGGATGAAAAAAAGCCGGTGGCTGTAGAGCATTAACTGGCTGAAAAAAAGCCAAAAAAAAGCCGGTCATAAGACCGGCGTCGTTCGAATTAAATTGTGCTATGCATTAATTCTAAAAATTTGGAAATAAGACAATATGGAGCACAACGCCCATCGCTTGACGTTGCATTCACCTGCGGAATAGATACTGCACCGATTCAGCCATTCTAATGTTGATTTCGCTCAATCTTTTTTAAGGTTTCTCCCCTGCGGAAGGCCTGTACAGGCATTTTTGCTTGCCTGCCTTATTTTCGACATAACAGGAGATTGCTGTGCATACCCGGGAAATGATTCATCAGGCGTATGAAAATACGACCACTAAAACATCCGGCATCTGGAAAAACCACCGCGACACGGGCGAAATCCGCACTGAGCCTTTTTATCACCCGACGCGGCTTGCCATCACCAGCGGTCATCGCGCAGGCCCCCGGATGGCGGGGTTACTGGCAGACTTAGCCACCGCTGCGCAGGGGGATCCGCTGGCCGATGTGGCGCAGGTTAACGGCATGCATTTCACTTTTTTCGCCATCACGCAGGCGCTGTATGACCGCCCTGAAGACGCGGAAGGCCTCGCGGATCTGATCAGCATTTTTGAACAGTATTGCCGTGGCCATGTTATGCAGATCAGCGATTTGCGGCTGGTGGCTTTACCGGATCAGCTTCTGCTGGCGGGATTTCCGGACGCGGAAAGTTTGCGGGTGAGACAGGCGCTGGTTGAGCATCTGCTGAATACGCCGTGGGCAGCCAGGATCAGAGAGCGATTCCCCAACACGGAAATCCCGCAAGTCTTCTGGCACAGCACCTTGCTGCGTTACAGCGCGCAATATCTGCCTGAATCGCTGCGTGTCTGGTTCCATGAAAACCGGCAGAAAGACTTTGGCTCGCTGAGTTTGCCGGTGAACCTTGTCATGACTAATTACAACTGGACGGAGACGTTCACACTAGCCTGATAAACAAAAAGCCCGCATTGCGCGGGCTATAAGATTCACAGTGAACGCTGCGCGGGAGATTATTTAATTTCCAGCACGTTCAGACGTTCAACCGGCACCGCCGCTTCATCTTCATCCGGCTGCCAGCCAACAGGCTGCATCGGAATATCTTCACGGTCAAACGCCAGATCTCCACCGTCGACTACGGCATCGCCATGACGGATCCCTTTAAAATCGAACAGATTCATGTCATTGAGATGCGAAGGCACCACATTTTGCATCGCGCTGAACATGGTCTCAATGCGGCCAGGATATTTTTTATCCCAGTCTTTCAGCATGTCGCCGATAACCTGACGTTGCAGGTTTGGCTGCGAGCCGCACAGGTTACAAGGGATAATCGGGTATTCGCGCGCAATCGCAAAACGTTCGATATCTTTCTCGCGGCAGTACGCCAGCGGACGGATCACGATGTGTTTACCGTCGTCGCTCATCAGTTTTGGTGGCATTCCTTTCAGCTTGCCGCCGTAGAACATGTTGAGGAACAAGGTTTGCAGAATGTCATCGCGGTGATGGCCGAGGGCAATCTTGGTACAACCCAGTTCCGTCGCGGTGCGGTACAAAATCCCGCGGCGCAGACGTGAACACAGGGAACAGGTCGTTTTGCCTTCCGGGATTTTATCTTTGACGATGGAATAGGTGTCTTCGGTGACAATCTTATATTCCACACCCAGCGCGTCTAAATACTCAGGCAGGATGTGTGCCGGAAACCCCGGTTGTTTCTGGTCAAGATTGACCGCCACCAGTGAAAAATTCACCGGCGCGCTTTGTTGCAGGTTGCGCAAAATTTCGAGCATGGTGTAGCTGTCTTTTCCGCCGGAAAGACAAACCATAATGCGATCACCTTCTTCGATCATACCGAAGTCAGCAATTGCTTTCCCAACGTCACGGCGCAGGCGCTTTTGTAGCTTGTTGAGGTTGTACTGATCTTTTTTATTAACTAATTGATTATCTGACATTTTTTGATGTTCGATTCGTCTGGTGGCGCAGCAGGGGGAAAACCTGCAACGCGAGTTTCTTGTTCAGCATACCGGTCGGGTCGCTTTCATGCTCCAACTGCCGATGATAAAAGGCGGGTTTGTTCCCGCAGTCAGCATCCGGCATGCGTTCGTGTGGCGCGTATGATACGGATTACGCCGTGAAATGTCAGCGCGTTTTATAGCAGCATTCCGGCATGCTCCGCTTGGGGAAAGGGAGTTGCAGGTCTGGAAGAAGAGGCGACCCTTATTTTCGGTGTTGTCACGGACAAATAAACTTTCAGATGTTCATAAGTACTTTCGGTCATCTCCGGCCAAGAATCGGCAAATTTTTCAGGCAATAGTTTAGGTTATTTTACTTGTCCGCAGAGGGGAAGCGGGGCTGTTTAAGGGATTTTGTGCCTTGAATGACACACCTGTGATGAAGGTACGGGGCAAATACAGATGTTTCTCAATGAACAAGCTGAAATGCTAACTATGCTTACTAAACGCATTGTTAAATCAGAATCACTTTTAGGAGAGAAGTATGAACAGGAAAAACCTTATTGCCGCGTCACTTGCCGCTGTATCCATTCTTTTTGTCGCAGGTTGCGCGTCTAATCAGGCGATTAAAACTACGGACGGGAAAACCATCGTCACAGACGGTAAACCTCAGGTAGATGACGATACCGGTCTGGTGTCTTATAAAAATGCCGAGACGGGTAAAACCGAGCAGATCAATCGCGACCAGGTTAAAAATATGAGTGAACTGGATAACTGATTTATCCGGAAATTCTGACAAAGGAGAGAATGATGAACAGGAATTTATTGCCTCAAAAAATGCTTTTGCCTTTAGCCGCTATCCTGTGTGTCGCAGCGCTGTCTGGCTGTACCCGCACGAGTTATGCGATTCAGACCAATGATGCGCGAACCATCATCAGCGACGGTAAACCGAAAGAAGCAGATTCCGGTCTGCTGGAATATACCGACGCCAATGGTGTGAAACAGCAAATCAGCAAAACTGAAGTGAAACAGGTAACAGAACTTCCGAAGTAAATCCGGTGCGTAATCTTTTTTTGTCTGATATTAAAACCCGCTGCTAAAGCGGGTTTTTTATGAACGGATTACCGCAAACCGTTGCCCAAATCTCTGCATTGGTTTTCTCATTGCCCCTATCTTTGCGACGTCACCACATTGCGTTTTAATGCTTTTTTGGCCAGTGCGGCTTTCATGCCTTTTTCTGCGCTGCGGTGCAATATCCAGCCGAACAGCAGAACTGACAGGGCGCACAGCAGGAACAGGAGCCGTCCCCACAACGGATTCGGCACCAGCACCATCAGCAGCAAACCCGCGCCCATGTACATCGAAATACGGCCGATTTTATCGCGCTGCAGGCGGTCGAACTCATCTTGTTCATGGTCGGCATAGACGGGTGTCTCCATGTCAGAAAAGAACTGCTGGCGCTGAGTTTCCCGCACTGTATCGGACTCGCGATAGAACAGAGTGGTCAGGCAGAAGAACCCGCCGGTAAACACCAGGTGCGCAAAGATATTCCACATGATCGCCACATCCAGCAGCTCACGTGCCGTCAGGGTGATCCCCAGCAGACGGGCGACATCCGGCGCGGTGAACAGGTTCGCCACCACATAAGACACACATAATCCGAATAATACGGTGACCCATGCCGCCCAGTCCGGCGTTTTACGGATAAACACACCGAGGAACAGCGGCACCACAATCGGTGCCTGCATCAGCGTGCCGACTTTCATCATCAGGTCGAACAGGCTGACTGTCTGCATGGTGTGCATGTATTGCGCCACCAGAATGACCAGTACGCCATTCACCACGCAGGCAATCTGGCCGACGCGCAACTGATATTTGTCGCTGCGTTCACTGTCACGGTTAATGACCGGCGTCCAGAAGCTGCGTACAAAAATCCCGGAATTACGGTTCAGTGCACAATCCATAGAAGACATGGTGGCGGCGAACAGTCCGGCCATCAGCAGGCCGACGGTGCCCACCGGCATGGCGCGTTCTGCAAAAATCAGATACACCGCATCGGTCGCGTTTTTGCCCAGTTCCGGATGCGCGGTTGCCGCGTCAGGATAAAGGATCGCCACCGCCCACGGCGGAATGAACCAGATAATCGTACCGACCAGCATCAGCACTAACGCGAACAATGCCGCCTTTTTGGCATTGAAACTGTCTTTGGCATTCAGGAAGCGGTAGGAATCCTGCAGATTGTTGATGCTCTGCACATTCTTGATAAAGAAGAACAGGAAACAGGCCACCAGCAGGGAAATATAATGCGGGCCAACGTCAGGGCCGGTAATGAAGCCGGAAGGAAACTCCGTCACCAGTTTCACCGGGCCGCCGACTTTAAATAACGCCACCACTGCGCAGGCAATGGAAATAATCGCCACCACCAGCGTCTGCACAAAATCACTGGCGACCACGCCCCACGCCCCACTCAGCAGCGAAATCACCAGCACCACGATGCCCGTCACCCACAGCGTCAGAGTGATGTCGTGCCGGAATACCGCGCTGGCAAACACCGCCAGGCTGTTCAGCCATACGCCGGCGCTGAGAATGCTCAGCGGAATGATCATCCAGGTGAAAAACTGTTCGTTACCTTTGCCGAAGCGATGGTTGATTGCCTCGGTTGCGGTATCAACACGCAACTGGCGGAAGCGGGCGGCAAACCACCACCAGGCGATCAGATAGCCGAACACGTTACCGGCAAACACGCTGACGACATTGAAACCGTAGCGGTAAGCCTGACCGGCCGCACCGGTAAATGTCCAGGCGCTGAACTGGATCATAAAGGCGGTCGCGCCGACCATCCACCAGAGCATTCGCCCGCCGCCGCGGAAATAGTGACTCGAGGAGCCGGACGCCATTTTTTTGAAGGCATAACTGATGGCAATCATTAAGACGAAGTAACCGATCATGACCAGAACGTTGATATCCATTGTCGTTACTCTCTTGTTTGTAGGGTGAGATGTTTTTTGGTTATGTATTGAGCAAGCGTAGAAGAGGGAATTGAAATTAAAAGTCGGACAAATAAGAAATGCTTAGTTTGTTATCAAATTGTGATTCTGGTCACTTGTTTGGCCGAATATCGGCTTTTAAGTCAATTCTGGCTGGCGAAAATGAAGGTTCATTGCTTTATTAGTATGACTAAAGCGTGAAATCTCAACGGGGAAATGGCGCGGAGCCGGGAGAATACATGACGTTAATGCTGTGCAGTAATGGAAAAGGAGTGACGGCCAGCCTGGTGCTGTTGCTGACGCTGATGACGGGTTCTGCCGGAGCACTGGCTGCGGAACCGGCATTTTTGAATACGGCGCAAATGGCTGTTGTCCGCCAGCAACTGCATGATCACCATGCGGCACCGCAAACGGCGCAGGCGTATCAGCACTTGCTGGCCGCGGCGGATTCCGCGCTGAATAAGCCTGAGCTGAGCGTGACCGACAAAGGCATGACGCCGCCGGGAGGCTCGAAGCATGATTATCTCAGCCTGAGTGCGTACTGGTGGCCGGACGACAGCACACCCGACGGACTGCCGTGGATCCGCAGGGACGGTCATGTAAATCCCGCCAGTAAAAACGACCAGAGTGATGGCGTGCGGCTGGCCGATTTTACCGCACGGGTGCAGAACCTGACGCTGGCGTGGTATTTCTCCGGCGAACAGAAATACGCCGATAAAGCCGCCAGCCTGCTGCGCACCTGGTTTATCAACCCGGAAACGCGCATGAACCCGAATCTGAATTATGCGCAGGGTGTGCCGGGCATTTCGCCGGGACGTAACGCCGGTGTGCTGGATGGCCGCTATTTCTCCACCCGAATTGTCGATTCGTTAGTGCTGTTGCGCGGAAATCCGGCCTGGACAGATAACGACGAACAGCAAATGCGGGCGTGGATGCAGGATTATCTGCAGTGGTTGCAGGGCAGTAAAATCGCGAAAAAAGAAGGACGAACGGAGAACAATCACGGTAACTGGTATGTGACACAAGTCTCCGGTATTGCCTGGTATCTGGGCGATAAAGCGCTGACTGGCGACATGGCGAAGCTGATGAAAAGCAAGCTGGATGTGCAACTCAAACCCGATGGCACGCAGCCTGCCGAGCTGGCGCGCACGCGTTCGTTTCATTACAGCTACTTCAATTTGCAGGCAATCAGCATGATGGCGGTGCTGGCGCAGAAAAACGGCATTGACCTCTGGCATTACAAAACACCACAAGGCGGCAGCGTGCTGACCTCGCTGGATTTCATGGCGCGCTTTACCGATCCGTCAGTGCCCTGGCCATACAAGTCACTCGATCAGATCCGTGTGCGTCCGGTGCCGTTGCTGTCCTGGGCGGATAACGCTACGGGTGAAAACCGTTACGAACAATACATCCGCAGCGCGAAATTCACCTTGCCGCCAGCGGTGAAACCGGCTTCCGGCGGATACCACGAAGACCTGACCCGTGGCGCGGTGATGGAGGCTGAACGCGAAACCTGGCTGCTGTCATTGCCATCGTTTGCGGCAGGATATGTCGCGCCACAGCCTCAGGAGATGCATAAATGAATCACTGGCAGCCGTTGCAGATAAGCGCGGGCGAAGCGGATGAACTGCGCGGACAGATTAATGCAGATTCTCCTTTGGGTGCGGCGCTGCGTGCGCAAATCACCACGCTGGAAAACATGCTCGTGCAGCCGCTGACGATTCCCGGTCACGGCGAGGCCGGTGGCCCTGAGCATACGCAGCACAAGCAAAACTATCTGGGAATCAATCTGGCGGGGCGTTTAGCGCTGATCACCGGTGAGCCACGTTATGGCGATTACGCGCTGGCGCTGCTGACCGGTTACGCCGACATTTATCCCTCGCTGGGCAGCGCGACCAGCAAAGACAGCAATGCGCCCGGTCGTTTGTTCCATCAGACCCTGAATGAAAATATGTTCTGGCTGTACGCCGTCGAAGGCTACCACTGTGTGATGCCATCGCTTAGCGCGGCTCAGCGGGAACATATAGAAACTAACCTGTTTCAGGTGATGGCAGATGATGCGCTGAACCGGCATAGCCGTGATTTCGATATCGTGCATAACCACGGTATCTGGTCGGTGGCCGCGGCGGCGATCAGTGGTTATGTGCTGGACGATGCATCGCTGGTAGAAAAAGCCTTATATGGCCTGAAAGGCGACAGTGAAAGTGGCGGATTCTTTGCCCAGCTCAGCCAGCTTTTTTCGCCGGACGGTTATTATATCGAAGGGCCGTATTACCACCGCTTTGCGTTGCGCCCGTTGTTACTGCTGGCGGAGGCCATTGAACGGCGTCAGCCGGATTTACAGATTTATCAGTTCCGTGAGCAGATTATCCGTAAAACCTGTGAAGCCCTGATGCAGACCGCATTCCCCGACGGCGTCTGGCCTGCGCTGAATGATTCCTCTAAAACCATCAATATCCGTGATGACGGCGCGGTGATCGCCGCCAGCGTCTGCTATTCCCGCTATGGCCACAATCCGCAGTGGATCGCTGTCGCACAACAACAGCAAACGGTGTGGGTGAGTGCGGCCGCGCTGAAACTCTCTGCTGCCCTGAAAAAAGCCCCGGCAACGCCCGTGGACTGGGGCAGCGCAGAACTGCGCGATGGTCCGCAAGGCACGCAGGGCGGCATCGGGATTTTACGCAGTGACGCAGAAAATCAGGACATGGCGCTGATGTGGTACGGCCAGCACGGCAGCATTCCCCGCCTGCATTCGGCGCTCAATCACGGCCACTTTGACGGCCTGCATCTTAGCCTGTTCAGCGGCGGACGCGAGTTCCTGCGTGATTACGGCTTTGGCCGCTGGGTCAACGTCGAGCCTAAATTCGGTGGCCGCTATATTCCTGAAAACAATAGTTACTGCAAGCAGACCGTCGCGCACAACACCGTGGTGGTTGACGGGCAAAGCCAGAATGGCGGCAACAGCCTTGAAGCCGAAACACGCTGGGGCGAACCGCATTTCTTCGTCACGGGTAATCCGGCCTGTCAGGGGATGAGTGCGCGGCTTAATGATTATTATCCGGGGGTGAACCAGCAACGGACGGTGCTGATGCTGAGCCTGCCGGAACTGTCTTCGCCGCTGATCGTCGATGTGTTCCGGCTTACCAGCCATGAGCCGCACCAGTACGATTATTGCCTGCATCATCTCGGTCAGTTTGTCCGCACTGATGCTGCTCTTGATGCTGCCAGCCAACTGACGCCACTCGGTGAAGATCACGGCTATCAGCATTTATGGGATTGCGCGAGGGCTGATATTACGGCGGGAGATTCGGCCTTATTCAGCTGGCTTGACGGCGACAGTTACCGCACCCTGGTCAGCGCCTTTCCCGACGGTGGCGAACTGATTGTCGCCCGCACCGGGGCCAGCGATCCGAATTTTAACCTGCGTAATGAACCCGCTTTACTGCTGCGAACCCGGGGGACAAACGCCATTTTCGCCAGCGTGTTTGAAACCCACGGCTATTTTGATGAAGCCAGCGAAACGTCCCTTGACGCGCGCGGCAAGGTTGAACGCGTCAGCGTGGTCAGCCATGACGACGTGCAAACCGAACTGAATATTTACTTTGCCGCCAACCGGACACTGAACGTCCGCATCAGCAACCGCGCCGCACCGGCTGCGGAAGATGCGTTCAGCGTGGCGTGGCAATCCGTTTCACCTCTGAACATCCCTGAATCATAAAGGAGTCACTATGTTTAACGATTTGAAAGGTCAGCGTGTTTTGATCACCGGTTCAACCAAAGGTATCGGGCTGGCGGCGGCGCAGGCATTTGCCGCAGCGGGCGCAAAAGTCGGGATTAACGGCCATCGTCATGATGCCAGCCTGGACAAACTGGCGGCTGATATCGCTAAGAACGGCGGCGAAGTGGCCTATTTTGGTGCGGATGTGACGAAGTCGGCCGAGTGCGAAGCGCTGGTGGCGAGTTTTGTCGAACGCTTTGGTGGCATTGATGTGCTGATTAATAACGCGGGCGGCCTGGGCGGACGTCAGGGGCTGGAAAGCATTGACGATGATTTTTATGACCATGTGATGGATCTCAATGCCCGCTCGGCGCTGATGGTCACAAAATTTGCTATTCCGCATCTGCGTCACGCGGCGAAACAAAGCGGCAAAACCACATCGGTGATCAGCACCGGTTCGATTGCCGGACGCGAAGGCGGCGGGCCGGGTGCCAGTCTCTACGCCGCTTCAAAGGCCTGGCTGCACAATGTGCACCGCAACTGGGTGAAAGAATTCACCCGGGACAATATCCGCTTTAACGTGATCGCGCCGGGCACCATCGACACCGTTTTTCACGCGGATAAGAGCGCAGAAGTGCGCGAAAAAATCGCCGGCTCCATCGCCATGGGTCGTTTCGGCACCGCTGAAGAACTGGCGCCGTCTTACCTGTTTTTCGCCTCGCACGCCTGCAGTGGTTACATCACCGGCCAGATTCTGGATGTGAATGGCGGCCAGATGGCGCCGTAGCGCACAGTTCGGGTGTTTCAGTGTGGCGGGGGCATGCAGCGCGCCGCCACCTGAACTATGATGTCGGCAATCTGCACAGGAAAAAGGGAAGAGCATGACGATGCAGTTTGAAACCGCCGCAGGCATGACCCGTGGCCTGAATACCCATATCGCCCGCGACATCGCCCGCAAAATTCTTTCGGGCGAACTGGCGTCAGGCGCGATACTGCCGAGTGAAATCGAGCTGGGCGAACAGTTTGGCGTCAGCCGTACTGCGTTGCGTGAAGCGCTGAAACTGCTGACTTCCAAGGGATTACTGGAGTCGCGGCCAAAAATCGGCACCCGCGTGAAAGAGCGTCCGCAATGGAACATGCTGGATCCGCAGTTGCTGGAGTGGATGCAGGGCATGGAAGCGACGGAAGATATTTACCACCAGTTTCTGGAATTTCGCAAAGCGATTGAACCGCACGCCACCGCGCTGGCGGCGGTGAACGCCAGTAAAGAGCAACGCATTGAACTCTCAAGAATTTATCGCCAGATGTGTCACGTAGCCGAAAACTTCGATGCACAACATTGGGTCGATATCGATACGCAGTTCCACCGGATGATTTTCATTTCCTCCGGAAACTGTTTTTACGTGCCGTTCGGCAACGTGCTGACCACCATTTTCAAATGGTTCTTTGAGTATTCCTCAAAAGAAGGGGGCATGTGCCTCAGTGAACATAAACGTATTTACGAAGCGATTATGGCCGGTGACGAAGGTGCGGCATTTTCTGCCTCGCTGAGTCTGATGAAAGGGCATAAGCACCGGTTGCATCAGACATAACGTTCAGCAAAACCGTTTCATGCCGTTCCTCCCGATGCGCAGATCTCTCTGCGCATTTTTTATGTCTGATGATCCTCAAATGAGCTCACTGATACAAAAATGAAACAAACGTCACGGGCGGTTACGCCCCAGTGCCAGTGGGTTATATAGACTTGTCATAATTATTACGGTCTAATCATTTTATCAGGACATAACATTTTATGGCGCAGAGTGATTAACGATATTTATTTTAGTTATTAACCCGGTGAATATATGAAAATACTCAAGGTCAGTGATTTCTTTCTCTCGGAACATCATGCTTTCAGTTTATTCGATATGAATCGCCAGTCGATGGAAGATGTACACGGGCATGAGTTTGATGAGCTGGTTATTGTCCGCAACGGCAGCGGGTTTCATATAATCAACGACCAGGCTGAATTTATTCATAAAGGCGATTTTTTCATCGTCAGCGCTCATGATGTCCATTGTTATGAATCCACCAATAAGCTGTCAATTACTAATATTTTGCTCCATAAAGAGCGCCCGTTTTATTTTCTCAATAACATTGGGCAACTGACGGCGGGTATCAAAGATTATACTGCCTCGATAAAAAAGCGGCGTGCAGGATTAACGGACGAGGAACTGACGAAAGTTATTGAGCTGACCGATAAAATCACCCGACAAAGTGATGCCTGTTACGACAACGCCTACTTTGCCACAGCAGAGTCTTATTTATTTTCGATGATGGTCATCCTGTACCAGTGTGCGACCCGCAAGGAATGCCGGGCCAGCCCGACAGATTCCGGCAAGCGACATCTGCTGAATTATTTACGCGAGAATTACACATGCAGCATCAACTGGGATTATTTATGTGAAGAAAGTGGTGTGGCAAAAAGAACGATGTTCAGATTTATAAAAGAGATGACAGGATTTACACCTGAAAAATTTCAGCAGCGTTACCGTCTGTTAAAAACACAGGAATTATTGCGTACCTCAGATTTAACTGTCGGGAAAATAGCCACCGTGTGCGGTTTTTCCACCCCATCACGTCTGACGGAAGCCTATAAAAAAGAGTTTCACAGAACACCCTCTCAGGAGCGAATGAGAGTCAGTAACAGTGTGATTAAAACACGCTATTAAAAACAAAATTCAATAATAAGAATTAATAATATAAAACCATAACAACACTAAGAATTAAGGATAACTCACGGACTTTTTTATTCACCATTACCTCTGAAGGACATTATTATGTCAACCACTAAACAACCTAATCCCTGGTACGTCGGGGTGGTTTCCGGCATGGCGTCATATATTGATTCAGCCGCGATTGTTTCAAACGGAACGGCCCTGGTTATTTATCAGAAAACGATAGGGACAACATCAGCTCAGATAGGCATACTTTCTGGCATATTAACCCTGAGTATTGCACTGGGTGCATTTCTGGGCGGCAGACTGGGGGATTGTTATGGCCGACGCAAAGTGTTTATTGTCACCATGGCAATGATCATTATCGGTACGCTGCTGCTGGCATTCGGCAATACCTTTCCGGTGCTGCTGGCTGGCACATTGTTGGTCGGGTTAGCTACCGGTGCAGACTTACCGGTATCACTGGCGACCATTGCTGAAGCGGCGACGGATAAAAATCGCGGGAAAATTATCGGATTGTCGAATCTGCTGTGGTTTTTGGGGATTGGCACCACGATGGCAATTTCTGCCATGGTGGGCGACTGGGGAAGGCCCGGTGCGCAGATTATGTATCTGCATGTCTGCGTAGTGGCCGTCGTTCTGCTGGCGTTGCGCTGGACGATCCCGGAGTCGCCTTTATGGCTGATTGCCCGAAACGAACGGCGTGCAGGCATTGTCACGGTGCGTGCGCAGAAAGCGTCGTTTAAAGATCTTATCCACGGGAAATATCTGTGGCCGTTTATTGCGTTGTGCCTGTTCTATACTTTTACCAATCTTGCAGCGAATACCGGCGGTCAGTTTGGGACTTATATTGCAGTTAACGTAGTGGGTATTTCCGTCGGGCAACACTCGCTGTGGAACCTGCTGACCATGCCGGTCGGGGTATTTGCCGGGATCATGTTTATGCGCTTTGTCGATACACCGAAACGTATCCCCGCGTTTATTATGGGGGCATTTTGTTTTGCGGGAGGATTCTTCCTGCCGGTAGTATTTAACTTTTCACCCGTATCCTGGTTCGGTTGTTTATTCTTTACCGCGATAGGCAGCGGTCTGGCCTTCGAAGGGATAATGAAAGTCTGGTCGCAGGAATCCTTCCCGACCATGCTCCGGTCTACAGCACAAGGTATTATCGTCGCTATTTCCCGGTTGTTATGCGGTGTGCTGGCATTCATTACGCCACTGCTGCTTGATGCCGGTCCGCTGGTATTGTATTTCATCTTATCCTCTACGGTGGCTTCCGGTTTATTGATCGGCTGGATCTGTTTCCACGGCAAGCAAAGGAATGAATTTAACAGCGAAGCCGGTACGGTTATTAAAGAACCGGCAACACAATATCCGGCATCCGCCATAAAGCAAATCTAGTTGTTTATTTTACCGCTCAGACAACATTACATGAGGAGTAAGGCATTATGCTCGCAGTGATCAGACTTACAGTAAATCAGGAATCTGCATTGCACGGTGTGCAGGAACTGCCTGTATTAGGCTGGGAAATTGAAAGCCATAACAGAAATGTCCGGCAAACTGCTTACCGGATCCAGATCAGCCAGGATCAGAATTTCGATAATATCCTGCTTCGCGGCGAATGGCAGGAAAGCGAATGTTCAAATAATGTTTCCCTGACGGAATTAATGCTCACATCCTCGCAGCATTATTTTATCCGTGTACAGGTACGTGATAATTATGACGAAACCAGTGCCTGGAGTTCACCTGCGGAGATGATTTCCGGCGTGCTGTATAGCCATGAATGGCTGGCTGATTTTATTACCGCCGAAACGTCGGCAGATAAAGACAATTCCGGTGCAACATTATTGCGAAAACCTTTTGTTCTGAACCGTGCGGAAGATATTCAGTCTGCCTTTATTCATGTCAGTGCACTCGGACTTTATGAATTACATCTCAACGGTCATAAAGTCGGAGAAGATGCCCTGACGCCAGGCTGGACGAGTTATCACCATCATTTACTTTATCAGACTTATGATGTGACGGGACATCTGGAAAAAGGTGAAAACGTTATTGGCGCTATTGTCGGTGCGGGCTGGTACAAAGGCGATATGGGCTTCAGCCGTCATCGCAATTATTATGGTGAACGGAGCGCGCTTATTTCCCAACTGGTCATAAATTATAACGATGGCTCGCATGAAATTGTGGTCAGCGATGAAAGCTGGAAAGGGCAGGATTCCGCCATTCTGTTTTCAGAAATCTATGACGGCGAAACTTACGATGCGCGCAGGGAAATCCCCGGCTGGTGCGTGAAAGGTTTCGCAGAGAAGGGATGGCGTCCGGTCAGTCTGGCGATGCATGAAAAATCCACACTGGTGGCGCAGGGAAGCAACAGGGTCAGGAAAATGGGAGAAATTAAGCCTGTTGCGCTGCTCACCACGCCGCAAGGCGACACAGTCATTGATTTTGGCCAGAATCTCAGTGGCTGGGTAGAGTTTACGGTCAGCGGCAAGGCGGGCGATAAAGTCGTGTTACGCCACTTTGAAGTGCTGGACGCAGAGGGCAATGTGTATCTCGATAATCTGCGTTCTGCCCGACAGCGCACTGAATATGTGCTCAAAGGTAAAGGGACAGAAACCTGGCATCCGCACTTCACCTGGCAAGGTTTCCGCTTTGTGAAAGTTGAGGAATATCCTGCACAGTTGGATCTGAATAACTTCACCGCCATTGTTTTGCATTCCGATATGGAGCAGACCGGGTCTTTCGCCTGTTCAAACCCGGATCTGAATCAGTTACACCACAATATTCTGTGGGGGCTGAAAGGTAACTTTGTCGACGTGCCGACGGACTGCCCGCAACGTGACGAGCGGCTTGGCTGGACGGGGGATGCGCAGATTTTTTGCCGTACGGCGAGTTATCTGATGCAAACCCGCAATTTCTTCGCCAAATGGCTGACCGATCTTCGTTATGACCAGACGGCTGAGGGCGGTGTGCCGCACGTTATCCCGGATATCCTGACCGGTTACTGTGGCCAGGACCGCCTGTTGTCTGAAGGCGGAACCCATTCTGCCTCGGCCTGGGCTGATGCCGCGGTGATCAACCCGTGGACAATGTACCTGATGTATGGCGATACCAACGTGCTGGAAAACCAGTATGCCAGCATGAAAGGCTGGATTGATTTCATGACCGCGCATGCGGAAAATCACCTCTGGCATTACAAATTACAGTTTGGTGACTGGGTGGCGCTGGATGCCAAAGAGGGCAGTTATTTCGGTGCTACCCCAAACGACCTGACCTGCACGGCGTATTACGCTTATTCCACGCAATTGTTCGCCAAAGCCGCCAAAGCGCTGAATCGTACTGAAGACTATCAACATTACACTGCCTTGCATCAGGCGATTGTCCGTCGTTTTCAGGAGGAGTTCTTTACGCCATCGGGTCGTCTGGCGGCCAGAACGCAAACCGCGCATATTCTGGCACTGTACTTCAATCTGGTCCCTGACGAATTCCGCCAGCGCACCACCGATACGCTGGTTGAATTGCTCAACGAGCACGACGGGCATCTGGTGACCGGCTTCGTCGGCACGCCGTATTTCTGTCACGCACTCAGCCAGAATGGTCGCACTAAAGAAGCCTGGAATTTACTGCTGAAAGAGGATTTCCCTTCGTGGCTGTATCAGGTGAAAGCCGGTGCCACCACTGTCTGGGAACACTGGGACGGCATCAAACCGGACGGCAGCATGTGGAGCGCGGACATGAATTCCTTCAATCACTACGCTTACGGCGCGGTGGGGGAATGGCTCTACCGCGTGGCGGCAGGGATTGAAGCTGATGAGGAACAGCCCGGATTCAAACACGTCATCATCAAACCGCAGACCGGCGGCGGCCTGAGCTGGCTCGATACCCGCTATCAGTCAATCTATGGTGCGATTGGCGTACGCTGGGAAGTGAGTGATCAGCAGGTGATTCTTAAGGTCAGTATTCCGGCCAATACCACCGCCACACTTGTCCTGACGGACGGTCAAAGCTTGCAGGAAACGGATGGGATTGATTTTGTGCGCTGTGCTGACGGGTATACCGCTGAGGTGGGATCGGGGGAATATCGGGTGGAATACCGGTTAGTTTAGTGAGGTCGCTTGTTTGCTCCTCCCCCTGCGAAGGGGGAGGTCGGGAGGGGGTTTAGCAGACAAAACGGCCGTCAAAGCACAGGTTAACTTTTTGATTTGTCTGTGATACCCCACCCCAACCCTCCCCTTCGCAGGGGAGGGAGCCGACCGCGTTTTTTTCTCAACTCACAGTTTAAAAACTCAAGACTCCGGCTCGGTCTTCTTCCCCGCCAGCATGGCTAAAAAGTCATATTTAGCCTGTAACTCTTTCTCTGCCGCCGCATACAACATCTCTGCTACTTCCGGCTGTTGGGAGTTCAGTCTTCTGAACCGTTGTTCATTATTGAGCGTATCGGTCAGCCCGCTGGAAGGCGGTCTTGAATCGAGGGCCAGTGCCGGTTTGCCTTCTTCGACACGACGCGGATCGAAGCGGTACAGTGGCCAGAAACCGGTGGTAGTCAGTTGTTTCATCTGGTCGTGACTGAGCGCCAGATCATAGCCGTGTTCCTCGCACGGGCTGTACGCGATAATCAGTGACGGCCCCGGATAAGCTTCGGCTTCCTGAATGGCTTTGACGGTCTGGTTAAGCTGCGCGCCGAGTGAAATCTGCGCCACATACACATGACCGTACATCATCATGCTCACTCCCAGGTCTTTGCGTGATTTGCGTTTTCCCTGTTCTGCGAATTTCGTGACTGCACCGAGCGGAGTCGCTTTCGACTGCTGTCCGCCGGTGTTGGAATAACACTGGGTATCGAGCACCAGCACGTTGACGTTTTCGGTCAGGCTTAAGACGTGATCCAGGCCGCCGAAACCAATGTCATACGCCCAGCCGTCACCGCCAATCAGCCAGATGGATTTATCCACCAGATAATCGGCATCGGTGGCTAACTGACGCGCATCCGGCGTGTCGATGTCTGCCAGAATTTTACGCAGCGCCGTGACATGCCCGCGTTTCACTTCAGGCGTGGACGTGTCATTGCGCAGGCCACCGAGGACGTCCGCCGGAATATGTTCCGCCAGCGATGCAACCAGACGCAGCACGCGGCGGCGGTGCTGATCAACCGTCAGACGAAAGCCCAGCCCGAACTCGGCGTTGTCTTCAAACAGTGAATTTGCCCATGCCGGACCGCGACCTTCGGCGTTAGTGGTGTACGGCGTTGAAGGCAGATTACCGCCATAGATAGAAGAACAGCCGGTGGCATTGGCGATCAGCAAACGGTCGCCATAAAGCTGGGTCAGCAGTTTGATGTAAGGCGTTTCGCCACACCCGGAGCAGGCACCGGAATACTCAAACAGCGGGGTGATCAGCTGAGACGTGCGGATATCAATGCGTTCCAGCGTGGTTTTATCAATCTCCGGCAGTTTGAGGAAGAAATCGTAATTGGCGCGTTCTTCTTCCAGATGTTCGATGCGATCCGCCATATTAATGGCCTTGATGGACGGATCCTGACGGTCTTTCGCCGGACACACTTCAACGCACAGATTACAACCGGTGCAGTCTTCCGGTGCGACCTGCAACACGTACTTCTGACCGCGCATGTCGCGGGATTTCACATCCAGCGATTGCAGGGCAGACGGCGCATCTGCCATAAATTCCGGCTGAACCACTTTGGCGCGGATCGCCGAGTGCGGACAGGCGGCGACGCAATGATTGCACTGGGTACACAAATCCGGTTTCCAGATCGGCACTTCTTCGGCAATGTTGCGTTTTTCCCATTGCGTGGTGCCGGTCGGCCAGGTGCCGTCCGGCGGGAACGCGGAAACTGGCAGGGCATCGCCAAGACCGGCCAGCATGGTAGCGGTGACAGTTTTGACGAAATCCGGTGCCGCATCGGAAACAATCGGCGGGCGTTTGCGCGGATTTTCCGGAATAGCCTGCAGCGGCACGGAGACCAGTTCTTCCAGCGTAGCGGCCAGCGCCATCCAGTTGCGGGTGACGATCTCTTCGCCTTTGCTGCGGTAACTGCGGGCAATCGCGCCCTGCAATTCGGCGAGCGCCTGTTCGCCCGGCAGGATCTGCGTCAGGTGGAAGAACGCCATCTGCATGACGGTATTAATGCGCGCGCCGAGTTTGCATTCGCGGGCAATTTTGGCAGCGTTAATCACATAGAAACGGGCTTCGTGCTGGATAAGTGTCGCCTGCACTTCCAGCGGTAAACGCGCCCAGACTTCATCAGCGCTGAACGGCGTATTGAGCAGGAAAATCCCGCCCGGACGCAGACGTTCTGCCATCTGATATAAATCGATAAACTGCCACTGATGACAGGCAACGAAATGCGCCTGACTGACCAGATAAGCAGATTTGATCGGCTTTTCACTGACACGCAGATGCGACACCGTCAGGCCACCGGCCTTTTTGGAGTCGTAGACAAAATAACCCTGCGCATACATCGGCGTGCTGTTGCCGATAATTTTGATATTGTTTTTGGTGGCCGATACCGAACCGTCGCTGCCCAGGCCATAGAACAGGGCCTCGAGCGACGCGTGCTGCGGCAACGCTTCTTCCACCACCGGCAGGGAAAGGCCGGTGACGTCGTCATAAATGCCGACGGTAAAGCGCGGACGCGGCTGGCTGAGCGACAGTTCGCGGAACACCGACAGCACGCAATCTGGCCCGAATTCTTTCGAAGATAATCCGTAACGGCCACCGCTCACTTTCGGCAGTGAATCGCGTTCGCCACGGGAATAGGCTTCGGCCAGCGCGGTCATCACGTCGAGGTATAACGGTTCAGCCAGCGCGCCCGGCTCTTTGGTGCGATCCATCACCGCGATGCTTTTCACACTTTGTGGCAGCACGGACAGCAAATGTCCGGCGCTGAACGGACGGTACAGCCGGACCTTCAGTACGCCGACTTTTTCGCCACGGGCATTCAGGGTTTCAATCACTTCTTCGGCGGTGCCGATGCCGGAACCCATCAGCACAATCACCCGTTCGGCTTGCGGATCGCCAACATATTCGAACGGCTTATATTCACGGCCGGTCAGGACGGCAAAAGCATTCATCGCATCAATGACGTGCTGGCAGGTGGCGTTGTAATACGGATTGGTGGCTTCGCGGGACTGGAAATAAGTGTCCGGGTTGGCGGAGGTGCCGCGGATCACCGGATGGTCCGGCGACAGAGCACGGGCGCGATGCGCATCAATCTGCGCCTGCGGCAACATCTGCTGGAGCGTGTCATCACTGAGCGGGGCAATTTTGTTGATTTCGTGCGAGGTCCGGAAACCGTCGAAGAAATGAATGAACGGCACGCGGCTGTTGAGACTGGCAACCTGAGAAATCAGCGCGAAATCCTGCGCTTCCTGCACGCTGGCGGCAGAGAGCAGGGCGCAACCGGTCTGGCGTACGGCCATCACATCCGAATGATCGCCAAAAATGGACAGCGCGTGGGTGGCTACGGTGCGCGCAGCGACATGCAGCACGAACGGCGTCAGTTCACCGGCCAGCTTGTACAGCGTCGGGATCATCAGCAACAGACCCTGAGACGAGGTGAACGAGGTCGACAGTGCGCCGGTCTGCAACGCGCCATGCACGGTGGAAATCGCACCGGCTTCCGACTGCATTTCCATTACCGTCGGGACATCGCCCCACAAATTTTTCTTCCCTTCGCCTGACCAGGCACCGGCAATTTCGGCCATGGTTGAACTGGGGGTGATTGGGTAGATAGCAATCACTTCGTTGGTACGATAAGCCACGGAAGCGACTGCATTATTACCATCAGTGGTGATCATGGAATACCTTTTTTGCTTTGCTCACAATGGCAGCCAGCGGAAAAGTCGGTTGCTGGCGGGAATGTTAAAAGCTTAGCAGAGGGCGGATTAATCGATTTATCCTGATTGTGTGCAGGGCTATTTCGGCTGATATTTTAAGCGGTTACTGAATAACCCGAGGCGCTGGGATTATTATTAGCTGTCGTGCAGAAGCCGGTTCGGGACAGCGGCTAAATAGGGGCGTGAAGGGCGCGCGCGTGATGATTAATGAATATCTTTCGACAAATTCAGTCAGCAGCGCCTTATCATTATATTTTTCCGCGAATGCAGCGGGAAAAGCGGTTAATTACTGTTGGTTTTATGCGTTAAAGAAATAACAGGCCGAAATAAAATGTGTCTGAGTGTTTAAATTTGAGATTATTTTAGGAAAAAGTTGATGTTATTTTGCCGAAAGGCTCGACGCAGGCGAAAAACGTCGGATATGATGGCGATTCGCAAAAAAATCCCCGTCATATTCAGGAGCAGGACAGATGATCACTGCGTTTCGCGTGTTACTGGCCGCCGGTGTGCTGGTGTTAGCCGCATGCAGCAGCCACGACGATTCGGCTGACGTTCCACAAAAAGGCAACAGCGTTAATATCGGGCAACGTACCGTTAATATGGATAGCCCGGCGTATGCAGCCTGTTCGATGGCGGGCGGGCAATTACGGATGGCGCCGCAACTTGATGGCAGCCGCGTCGGTATGTGTTCGATGGCTAATGGTCGTCAGTGCTCGGAAAGTGCTTTGATGCAGGGTGTGTGTAAAGCCTGATAAACGCCAGACAGTCGTCTGGCGTTTTTGCAGTTAACGTGGCAATAAATTTACATCCGGTCTTTCAGACGATAAATCAACTGGTGTTTACCCTGTTTCAGGGTCAGTTTGTTTTCCTGCAAGGTCAGCGCCGCGCCGTTATTGAGCACATCGCTGATCACGTGATCCCACTTATTCAGGTTTTCATCCGGGCACATCATCATGGTGGATGCCAGTCCTTTCACGGTCAGCACGTTGTTTTGCAACTGGCCCTGACCCATGAAGTTATTACACATTTTTCCCGAAACGTGCATGTTTGAGCCGAACTCAATGTCCGGAATGCGCCCTTGCGCGGCAGGAACCGTCTGACCATCGACGCTCAGCAACTCAAAACGGTGATGCTGCAAATCGGTCTGTTTAACGGCGGTATTCTGATTCATGCTGCACGCCCCCAGGGTCATCGCGGCGGCCAGAACAAACAGTGACTTCTTCATCTTCTCTCCTGAGAAATATTCCTTTGGCATTCGCCATGTCGATATATTCAACTGACTTATGCGATATTTGTTGGCGTATTATAGCGTGAATGAATGGGGCTTAAAACCTTGTCCGTCTTTATCCCGTCATCTCCCGATCATAAAAGCGTCATTTTAGCCCGATAGGTTATGCCCATCACCGGTCAGAGAGACTTACAGCGGCATGAGCTACCTATCACTGCATCACATCCGGAAATCCTGGGGGACGAAAGTGGCCCTCAATGACATCAGTTTTGATGTGGAAGAGGGTGATTTTATTGCCTTGCTCGGTCCTTCCGGCTGCGGAAAATCGACGTTATTACGCACCATCGCCGGGCTGGAAACGGCGGAAAGCGGTACCTTGTATTTTCAGCAATCCGATGTCACGTCGCTGGCACCCTCGCAGCGTAAACTGTCGATGGTGTTTCAGTCTTACGCGTTATTCCCGCATATGAATGTGCGCGAAAATCTGCTTTTCGGCCTGCGTGCACGTGGCGAAGACAAGCATCATTTTGCATCGCGGCTGGCGGACGTCAGCAGGCTGATGGAACTGGAGCCGCTGCTCGACCGCTTACCTTCGCAGCTTTCCGGCGGTCAGCAACAGCGCGTGGCGCTGGGCCGGGCGGTGATTGCCAACAACAGGCTGTGCCTGATGGACGAACCGCTTTCCAATCTCGACGCCAAACTGCGCCAGAGTATGCGCCGCGAAATCCGTGCAATTCAGAAGAAGCTCGGCCTGACCTTATTGTATGTCACGCACGATCAGACCGAAGCGATGAGCATGGCGGACAAAATCATTTTGCTCAACGATGGCCGCATCGAGCAACACGACACCCCGGATAACCTTTATAACAACCCGACCAGCATTTTTGCCGCGCAATTTATCGGTGCGCCGCCAATGAATATTCTGCCGCTCGAACGCCGCGGGCAGCATCACTATCTCGCCGGTACGCCGCTGCCGGTGGTGGAAAACCTCAACGAAAACGCCCTGAGTCTCGGCCTGCGCGCCGAAGATATTCAGCTGATTTCGCCTGAACACGCCAGCCTGACCGCCCGGGTGGTCAGCCATGAATACATGGGGGCGGACACCCTGGTGGCCTGCGCACTTGCCGGATATCCCGAGCTAATGACCGTGAAAGTCGCGGGCATGAAACGCTTTGCTGATGGTCAGAAGGTCGGTCTGCAATGGACCACGGGCGCACAATATTTTTTCATTACAGCAGACGGAAAACGCTGCTTCCACGCTGAGCAATCCTGTTTACCGTCAGATCACAGAGTTGCCGTGTAGTTGTCATTTTTTGCCGTTATTCACTTTTATTGACTCATACAACGCCTATTGCCGAAGGGAAAACTATGTCACCTGTTCACCGTTTTTCACGTCTCGCTACCGCCGTTCTGCTCATCTCCTGCACCTCTGCTTTTGCGGCAGATCCGGTGAAATTACAAATGTATTACCCGATTGCTGTCGGCGGGAAAATCAGTCATACGGTGGATACGCTGGTGGAAGATTTCCAGAAAACACATCCTGATATCAGCATTCAGCCGGTGTATACCGGTGATTACGCCACCACCGTCACCAAAGCGCTGACGGCGTTTCGTGGCGGCAATGCCCCGCAAATTGCGGTGATCGGCGATATTGAAGCGTATTCCCTGATCGACGCGGGCGCGATTTTGCCGGTCAGCGATCTGGCGAATGACGCAGACGGTAAAAAATGGATCGACGGCTTCTATCCGGCCTTTATCCGCCACATTCAGGGCAAAGTCTGGAGCATTCCGTTTCAGCGTTCGACGGTGGTGTTGTACTGGAACAAACAGGCGTTTGAGAAGGCGGGTCTGAATGGCGACACGCCGCCTGCCAGCTGGCAGCAGGTGGTCGATTTCGGCAAAAAACTGGTGGTGCGTGACGGTTCTGAAGTGAAGCAGTGGGGCATTGAAATCCCGTCCACGCCGAACGGTTACTGGAATTTCCAGGGGATTGCGGCCACCAACGGCAGCCATCTGGATAATGGCAAAGGCACGGCAGTGACGTTTGACACACCCGCCAATGTGGAAGCCCTGCAATGGCTGACCGATCTGTCGCAGAAAGAAGCGGTGTCACCGAAGGGCACCATCGCCTGGGGCACCACTCCGCAGGACTTTATCGACGGCAAAACGGCGATGATGGTCACGACGACCGGCAATCTGACGACCGTGCGTGAGAACGCGAAATTCCCGTTTGGTGTGGCGATGCTGCCGGAGAAAACGCAGCGTGGCAGCCCGACCGGCGGCGGTAATCTTTACGTCTTCAAAAACACCACGCCGGAACAACAGAAAGCGGCACTGGAATTTATCCGCTGGGTTTCTGCCCCTGAACAGGCGGCGCGCTGGAGTATCGCCACCGGTTATGTCGCGACATCGCCTGCTGCGTGGGAAACCCCGGTCATGCAGGATTATGTGAAACAGGTGCCGCAGGCGCTGGTGGCCCGCGAACAACTGAAATATTCGCAGCCGGAACTCTCGACCTATAACAGCGTGCAAATTCAGGAACTGATGAACCACGCGATTGAAGCTGCGGTCACACAGGCAAAAACGCCGGCAGACGCGCTGAGTTCGGCGCAGAAACAGGCTGACCGCCTGCTGAAACCGTATCAGTAAGCGCGAAAGGAACAGCATGAGCACATTTCACGCGGTTCTTCCGACCACCCGCACACGCGGGTTGTCATTACAACTTTACGGCTATCTGTTGCTGCTGCCCGCGCTGGGTTTTCTGCTGCTGTTTACCCACTATCCGGCGCTGGCAACGGTGTGGGAAAGTCTGTTCAGCGCTGCCCGCAGCGGGCATCCGCCGCAGTTTGTCGGGCTGGATAACTACCGTGCGCTGCTGGACGACGATGTGTTTATGTTGTCGTTACGCAACAATCTGCTCTACGCCCTTATCACCATCCCGCTGTCGGTTGCCCTTGCGCTGCTGATGGCGCTGGCGGTCAACCGTCGTCTGCGCGGCAATGCGCTGACCCGCGCCGCTTTCTTTATTCCTTCGCTGCTGCCGATGGTGGCGATTGCCAATCTGTGGCTATTTTTCTATACGCCGCAACTCGGTTTGCTCAACAAAATGCTGGCGCTCTTTTCGCTACCTGCGGTCAACTGGCTGGGTGAACCGGGCACGGCACTCTACAGCCTGATGGCAGTTTCAGTCTGGCGCGAGGCCGGGTTCTTCATGATTTTCTACCTTGCCGCATTACAGCAAATCGACCCGCGGCTGGCCGAAGCGGCAGAAATCGAAGGGGCATCACGGCGCTATTTCTTCCGCCGGGTACAGTGGCCGCTGCTGATGCCAACCACATTATTCGTGCTGATCAACGCCTCGATGAATGCATTCAGGATTGTCGATCAGGTGATTGCGATGACCAACGGCGGGCCGAACAACAGCACCAGTTTGCTGCTGTTTTACATCTACCGCACGGCGTTCAGTTACTGGGATTTACCGGCTGCGTCGGCAATGACCGTCGTGTTACTGGTGATCCTCGCCGTCATCGCGCTGATTAAATTCAACCTGCTGGATAAAAGGGCGCATTATCAGTGAAACCGTTTTCTTTCAGCCGCCTGATCCTGAATCTCGCCATCTGGCTGGCGGCGTTACTGTGGTTTTTACCGGTGCTGGTCGCGGTCTGGGTGGCGATTCATCCGGCGTCAGTGCAGGGCAGTTTTTCGCTGTTTGCGCCGCTGACTTTTCAGAATTTCATCAACGCCTGGCAGGCGGCACCTTTCGCGCGCTACTTCATGAACACTACTTTACTGGTGATGATGATTGTGGTGTGCCAGCTGATTCTGGCGACGCTGGCGGCTTACGCGCTGGTGCGGTTTAAACTGAAAGGGGCAGGCTTTATCTTCGCGCTGATTTTGCTGCAACTGATGATAAGCCCCGATGTGCTGATCCTGAACAACTACAAAACCATTGGCGCGCTCGGGTTGCGTGACACGCTGGCGGGCATCGCCCTGCCGTATTTTGCCTCGGCGTTTGCCATTTTCCTGCTGCGCCAGACGTTTAAAAGTATTCCGCTGGTGCTGGAAGAAGCCGCCATTGTGGAAGGCGCCAGCCGGTTTTATATCTTGCGCAAAATCTATATCCCGCTGGCGAAACCGATTTATGTCGCTTTTGCACTGGTTTCCATCAGCTTCCACTGGAACGATTTTCTCTGGCCGTTAGTGATCACCGATTCCGTCAAAGTGCGGCCGGTGACGGTCGGACTGCAGTTGTTTTCCGCGCCGGAGCAGGGCGTGCAATGGGCGCTGATCAGTGCCGCCACCCTGATGACCGTGTTGCCACTGCTGGTGTTATTTCTGATATTTCAGCGTCAGTTTGTTCAATCCTTTATGCGGGCAGGGATCCGTTAAGATCCCGACAGGAGAATGTTATGGCCGTCACCACTTTATCCCCTTTGTTATCCGAACGGCAGGCGCTGGCGCTGGGCAACGTGAGTGCATTTTATCAGTTGCCGGACGTTCACGATGCGCTGGTCACTGGCACACGGCTGCGTTTCGGGCTGATTGCCGACCCGCAGTATGCGGATGCCGAACCCCAAAAAATCCGTTATTACCGCAACAGCCTGAATAAACTGGCCACCGCCATCAATGAGCTTAATGATCTCAAACTCGATTTTGTGGTCACGCTGGGTGATCTGGTGGACCGCGACTGGAGCAGCTTTCAGGCCGTTCTTGCCCGTTATGAGGCGCTGCGCCACCCGCATGCGGCGGTGATCGGCAACCACGACGCGCAGGTGATTTCCGAGCATCTCGGGGCGCAGAAACCGGCCATCGGTTTACCGAAAAGTTATTATTCGTTCAGTTTGCCGGGCTATCGTTTTCTGGTCATCGACGGTAACGACGTCAGTTTGTATTGCAACCACGCCAATGCCGATGACCGCCAGTTAGCAGAATATATGCTGGAAGAACTGACAGAATGTCAGCAGTCGCAGGCGCAGCCATGGAACGGTGCGGTCGGGCCGAAACAGCTTGAATGGATTGAGAAAAACTTGCTTGAGGCGCGTGAGCAGTGCGAGGTGGTACTGGTTTTCGGCCATTATCCGCTGACACCGGTTAACAGCCACAACCTGTGGAATTGTGAAACGCTGGTGGAATTGCTGTGCCGGTACGACGTTCGCGCCTATTTCGCCGGTCACGATCACCGTGGCGGTTATGACCGTGTAGACAATACTGATTTTATTACGCTGAAAGGTATGGTCGACGGCGAAAGCAGCCTGCCATTTTCCTCGGTCACGCTGGCTGATGATGTCCTGACCCTCACCGGCTACGGCCCGGAAATCAGCCGGGTGCTGAGCCGCTGAGTGTGTTGCAGCGCAGATGCAGAAAGTAAAAAGGCTCACCGGAGTGAGCCTTATAATGATGATGCTGATTACGTGATTAAAGCAGGTTCGGGCAGACCACACCTTTCGACAGCTGATCAATATTCAACAACGTCGTTTCTGAAATGCTGGTCAGTGCGTCGCTGGTCAGGAAGGCCTGATGGCCGGTGAACAGCACGTTGTGGCAGGACGACAGACGACGGAAGACGTCATCAAGAATCACTTCGTTAGAATTGTCTTCGAAGAATAAATCGCGTTCATTCTCGTAAACGTCCATGCCCAGTGCGCCGATTTTTTGCTTTTTCAGGGCATCGATAGCCGCAGTGGCATCCAGTAATCCGCCACGGCTGGTGTTGACGATCATCACACCGTCTTTCATTTTGGAGAAGGCTTCTGCATTAAGCAGATGATGATTTTCCGGTGTCAGCGGGCAGTGCAGCGAAATGACATCGGATTCGGCATACAGCGTATCCAGGTCGACATACTCCGCGCCGAGTTCGAGGGCCAGCGGGCTGGGATACGGATCAAACGCCAGAATGCGCATGCCGAAACCTTTCAGGATCCGCATCGTCGCCACGCCAATTTTACCCGTACCGATAATACCGGCGGTGCGCTGATACATGTTAAAACCGATCAGACCTTCCAGCGAGAAGTTGGCTTCACGCGTGCGTTGATAAGCGCGATGGATGTGGCGGTTAAGACACATCATCATTCCCACTGCATGCTCAGCCACCGCTTCCGGCGAATAAGCCGGTACGCGCACCACCGAAATTCCCAGTTCTTTTGCGGCATCTAAATCGACATTGTTAAAGCCCGCACAACGCAGTGCCAGCGTTTTAATGCCCAGAGAGGCCAGTTCCTGCAGCACTTCGCGGCCGCCATCGTCATTCACGAAAAGGCAGACTGCATCGGCACCTACCGCCGTTTTCGCTGTTTGCGGGGTCAGCAGAAAGTCGAAAAATTCCAGTTCATAGCCATAATGCGCGTTGACCAGTTCCAGATATTTCCGGTCGTAATTTTTAGTACTGTAGACAGCCACTTTCATGGTGTTTCTCCGCAGTGAGTTTGAATCTCTGGCGAAACGGCTTCCGCATGTTTTATAAGGAATAAACAGTTTCAGAAACAATTCGCAATATGCCATCAAACTAGCAGAGCGCAGGAAGGCAGACAATTTATCCTGTGCTATTTGATTCAGGTGCTCTGGCATTCCTGTCATCAGTTGTTACGCTAATTATGATATCTTGCGGGCGTTTAGATCATTTAGTGAAGCATAAGACAAGGCAAGTCATGAGGAACGGACTGAAGAAAAGCGCGCAGATACTCCTGAGTATAGTGGTGATTATTGCGCTGCTGTTGTGGGTGTTATGGAAAACCGTGCCGCGCTGGTTGCCCGTTGTTGCCAGCCACTGGTTGCCGGGCGGAACCCAACTGGTGCTGAGTGGTTCTCCGCACTGGTCGCACGGCGTCCTGCAACTGCCGGGCGTGCGCTATCAGGCCGGGGACTGCACGCTCGCGACGGCACGAAATGCCCGCCTCAGTCATAACACCGGCCAATGGGCGCTGAAGCTTGATGCGCTGACGGTCGATACCGCCTGTCTGGCAAAACTGCCCAAAAGCGAAAGTCAGTCAACGCTTTCCCTCGCAGAGATACAGCAACTCCTGCCTGCCGGTGACGTCAGTATCGGCCAGCTTTCTGTAACGCCGTGGCAGCATTACGCCGCCAGTGTGCAGCTCAGTAATCTGGACGGCGTACAACATCTTTCTGTGAATGGCGATGCCCTGAAACTTGACGCTGTGCTTGACGGTAACCGTCAGCTTGCCATCCGTTCATTCAGTCTGACGCCGCCGGGCAGTACGCAGCCGGTGACGCTCAGCGGTAAACTGCTGCTGCCAGCGAATCTCGATCATCTGCCTGAATCCGGCGAACTGCACGCCGAAATGCAAACGGCGCAGGTGCCTCAGCCGCTGGATATTACGCTGAGCTGGCAGGCAACCGACGGTATTCTGACGCTGACCGAAAAGGGCAGTGATCAGCCTCTGGCGATGCTGCCATGGAAACTCAACAATAACGAATTACAGATCACGCAGGGACAATGGCGCTGGCCTTATGCCGCACAACCCCTGGCAGGGGGCGTAAATCTGACGCTCAGCGACTGGTCACCGGCGTTTGATCAGACCCACATTACCGCAAGGCTGAATGTGCTGACGCAGGGCCACAACGGCAAGGCCAACGTGGTGCTGACGCTCGGGCCGGGACGCATTGGTTTACTCGACAGCGATTTAGGTTTCCGCCTGACCGGTCAGGCAAATTTACAGACCACGTCTCTGAGTGCGTCATTGCCCGGTCAGCTCAGCGGCTCGGTGCTTAACCCGACGCTTTCATTGCGCAGCGGTTCGCTGTTACGGGCGTGGGGTAAGCCGACGCCGGAACTGACCATCAGCGATGCGCGCTGGCCACTGGCGGGGGTCAAAGTCTCCGCAGAGGGCGTGAGCGGGCCGTTGCAAGCGATCCTCAAAGCACGTCACAGTTTCTGGGGCGCGTTTGATCTGCATCTCAGCGGGAAATCGCTGGCGTTCTGGCCGGACATTGGGTTGTGGAATTTCAATTACTGGGGCAACGGGCATCTGCCGCCACTGAACGGCCGCTGGGACATGTCTGGCAAAGGCCAGTGGCACGACAATCTGATCAGCATTAATTCGCTCTCGACGGGCTTTGACCGCCTGCATTACGGGCTGGCAGATGTCGATGCGCCGCGCCTTACGCTCGAACACCCTTTGATCTGGAAACGTCCGCCATCCGCCCGCTTCAAACCGCAGTATCCTGATGAGCCAACGGCGTTTAAAGGGGACATCAAACTGGTGGCGAAGAAGATTTCGCTGGCGAACGGCGGCTATCTGCCGCCCGCCACGCTGACGTTACAGCTCAGCGGTGGCAGCCCGGACAGTTTCATCATGCGCGGGATGCTGGATGCCAAACCGATCGGCCCGATCCGGCTCAACGGGCGCTGGGATGGCGAACGTCTGCGCGGGGAAGGCTGGTGGCCGAAACAGCAACTGACCGCGTTCCAGCCGCTTCTCACGCCGGATCTGAACATCAAATTACGTGAAGGCACCTTCTACGCGCAGTCGGCATTTTCGGCCGCGCGCGGGCAGGGATTTGTCGCGGGGGGGCACTGGGTGGTGAAAAACGGGGGCTTCTGGATGCAAGACGGCGACCTGAGCGGGCTGGATTTCAGCCTGCCGTATCGCCTTCAGGATCAGGTCTGGCAGCTCGGCGTGAAAAAGCCGGTGACGCTGCGTATCGGCGAAGTGAACAATCTGGTCAAAATGCAGAACGTGACGGCCGATTTACAGGGACATTATCCGTGGAGTGAACAAACGCCACTGACCCTGAGCAATCTCGGTGTCGATATATTGCGTGGTCATCTCAGCTTGTCGGCGCTGCGTATGCCGCAGCATGATGCGGCTGTGCTGAAGCTGGAAAAAATCAATCTCAGCGAACTGTTTACGGCGCTGAAACCCAAGCAACTGGCGATGTCCGGTGTGATTTATGGTGAGTTGCCGCTGTATGTGGAAAATCCGCAGTGGATCATTCATAACGGTTGGATCAGAAACGACGGCAGCCTGACGCTGCGCCTCGACCCGCAATTTGCCGATGCAATGGCCAGCGGCAATTTCGCCAACAATATGGTCATTGGCCTGCTGCGCTATCTGGAAATCAGCCGTTCCGATGCGCAGGTCAGTCTGGATAATCTTGGTGTGCTGACCATGAAGGCTAAAGTTGACGGTGTGAATTACACCGACACGACGCACGGTGGCGATAAAGAAAAACGTGAAATCGTCCTCAATTATTCCCATGAGGAAAATATCTATCAGCTTTGGCGCAGTTTGCGTTTTGGCGACAATCTTCAGGAATGGCTGCAACAGCAGATGTCTTTGCCTGCTGATGCGCTGTCAAAAAATCCGTCTGCGGCGGGACAGAAAAAGGATCCAACAGTGAGGAAGGAACAATGAAATTGCGAGTTGTCGGCCCGGGCGTGGCGCTTTGCGTAATGATGCTCAGCGGTTGCGTGCCGCGTATCGAACTGGCCGCGCCGAAAGAGCCGATCACCATCAACATGAACGTGAAAATCGAACACGAGATCCATATCAAAGTGGATAAAGACGTGGAAAATCTGTTGAAGAATCAAAGCGATTTATTCTAGGGGCCACTATGTCCGCGATATTTTTCAATAAAAACAGCATCAGGAGAATCAGCCTGATGTTACTGACGGGTGGTTTACTGTTTTGCAGTCAGGCGTTCGCGTTAACGCTCAATGAAGCCAAACAGCAAGGGCGCGTGGGCGAAACCTTGTCCGGCTATCTGGCACCGCTGAAACAAGACGCCGACAGTGTCGCGCTGGCGACAAAAATTAACGAGGGGCGCAAACAGCAATACGAACAGGTGGCGCGGGACAATAACGTCAGCACCGACGATGTGGCAAAACTCGCCGGACAAAAGCTGGTCGCCCGTGCCGGGAAGGGCGAATACGTCCGTGGCATAAATGGTAAGTGGTTGCAGAAGTAAGCAGAGGATCGCAGGCAAAAAAAAGCGCGCCTTTCAGCGCGCAATAGCTTTATCACAACATCATCTGAGCGGAACGGACAGATTCTTAAGTGAATGGGTGCTCAGATTGTGATAACGATAATTATGCAGCAGCCAGTTCTTTGATGGCGGCATCGATTGCTGCTTTCGCATCAGTCTGTGCTTTGGTCGCCACTTCAGGACCGTAAGCAATACCTTCCGCGTAAACGAATTCTACGTCGCTCATCCCCAGGAAGCCCAGGAACAGAGACAGGTATGGGGCAACCAGGTCGCTTGGGGTGTCTTTATGAATACCACCACGGCTGGTCAGAACGATAACGCGTTTGCCTTTCACCAGACCTTCAGGGCCTTTCTCGGTGTATTTGAAGGTCACGCCAGCACGGGCAACCAGGTCGAAATACGTTTTCAGCTGAGTCGGGATGTTGAAGTTGTACATGGGTGCAGCGATAACGATCACGTCATGCGCCTGCAGTTCGTCAATCAGGGTGTTAGACAGCGCCAGTGCTTCTTCCTGACGTGGAGTCAGAGGAGCATCGGAAGGACGCAGTGCGCCAACCAGTTCGCCATCTAATACAGGGACTGGGTTAGCCGCCAGGTCACGAACTGTCACGGCAGAACCGCTGTTTGCAGACTGATACTGTGCAATCAGGTAATCGGCCAGTTGATTTGACTGAGAGAAGTTAGCCAGAATGCTTGATTTCAGAACGAGTACTTTGCTCATTAGTGAGTTCCTTAACTGTGTGATACATAGGGAATGGTTTTTTATAACCAGAACGTCCCCCGAATGGAACTTACTTTATTCACAAAGCTTATTCAGTGATAGCGCAATATTTAGAGACCTATCATCGATTTTTTTGAACAACTTTAATCCTGCGGCGTAATCACCCGTTTTCAGCATGTTCAATACCTTGTGTTAACATAGACACAAGCAGGCAAGGCTTAAACCTTCCTCATCACCCATTCAGATTCAGCTGGCGCAGACGTTTTGCTCTCCGGCTGACATGCAACAAGGAATTGTGAACGTGAAATCACCGCTCGCGGCATTATCAGCGCAGTTAGACGGGCTGATGCTACGTGACCGGCAACGCCTGCAACGCCGTTTGCAGGGTGCCAGAAAGATTGATAAACCTGAAGCACTCGACGCGTTAAGTGCTGAAATCCAGACCGCCATCAACGAGAGCCTGAAAAAAGTCAGTGCCCGTGAAGCCTCACGGCCAAAAATCAGCTATCCGGAAAACTTGCCGGTCAGCCAGAAGAAAGAAGACATCTATAACGCTATCCGCGATCACCAGGTAGTGATTGTCGCAGGTGAAACCGGCTCCGGTAAAACCACACAGATCCCGAAAATCTGTATGGAACTCGGTCGCGGGATTAAAGGCGTGATTGGTCATACTCAGCCGCGACGTCTGGCGGCGCGTACTGTGGCCAACCGTATTGCCGATGAGCTGGATACCACGCTCGGTAACACGGTCGGTTATAAAGTTCGCTTTAACGATCAGGTCAGTGAAAACACCCTCGTTAAGCTGATGACCGACGGTATTCTGCTGGCGGAGATCCAGCAGGATCGCATGCTGATGCAGTACGACACGCTGATCATCGATGAAGCGCATGAACGCAGCCTGAATATCGACTTTATCCTCGGTTACCTGCGTCAGTTGCTGCCAAAACGCCCCGACCTGAAAGTCATTATTACCTCGGCGACTATCGATCCGCAGCGGTTCTCGCGTCATTTTAATCATGCACCGGTCATTGAAGTTTCCGGCCGGACGTATCCGGTTGACGTGCGTTATCGCCCGATTGTGGATGACGCAGATGATGTGGATCGTGACCAGTTGCAGGCGATTTTCGATGCGGTCGATGAACTCGGCCGCGAAAGCATGGGCGACATTTTGATCTTCATGAGCGGTGAGCGTGAAATTCGTGATACTGCCGATGCGCTGAACCGTCTGGATTTGCCTCACACCGAGATTTTGCCGCTGTATGCGCGGTTGTCGAACAGCGAGCAGAACCGCGTATTCCAGTCGCACTCCGGTCGCCGTATCGTGCTGGCGACCAACGTCGCCGAAACCTCGCTGACCGTGCCGGGTATCAAATATGTCATTGATCCCGGCACCGCGCGTATCAGCCGCTACAGTTTCCGCACCAAAGTGCAGCGCCTGCCGATCGAACCGGTTTCGCAGGCGTCGGCTAACCAGCGTAAAGGCCGCTGCGGACGTGTTTCCGAAGGTATCTGTATCCGCCTGTATTCGGAGCAGGATTTCCTCTCGCGCCCGGAATTCACCGACCCTGAAATTCTGCGCACCAATCTGGCTTCCGTCATTTTACAAATGACCTCGCTGGGGCTGGGCGATATCGCCGCATTCCCGTTTGTTGAGGCGCCGGACAAACGCAATGTTCAGGATGGCGTCCGTCTGCTGGAAGAGCTGAACGCCATTAATAACGCCGTCGATGGTCGCTATACGCTGACACCGCTCGGTCGTCAGTTGGCGCAGTTGCCGGTGGATCCGCGTCTGGCGCGCATGGTGCTGGAAGCACAGAAAAACGGCTGCGTACGTGAAGTGATGATCATTACCGCCGCGCTGTCGATTCAGGATCCGCGCGAGCGTCCGATGGACAAACAGCAGGCGTCCGATGAAAAACATCGTCGCTTTGCCGACAAAGACTCTGATTTCCTGGCATTCGTAAACCTGTGGGATCACCTGCAGGTGCAGCAGAAAGCGCTGTCTTCTGCACAGTTCCGCAAATTGTGCCGCAGCGATTTCCTCAACTATCTGCGCGTGCGCGAGTGGCAGGACATTTACACCCAGTTGCGTCAGGTAGTGAAAGAACTGGGGCTGCCGGTGAACAGCCTGCCCGCTGAATACCGCGAAGTTCATTGCGCATTGCTGACCGGTTTGCTGTCGCATATCGGCCAGAAAGATGCCGATAAGCAGGAATATACCGGTGCACGCAATGCCCGTTTTGCGGTGTTCCCTGGCTCCGGATTATTCAAAAAACCGCCGAAATGGGTGATGGTCGCCGAACTGGTGGAAACCAGCCGCCTGTGGGGGCGTATTGCCGCGCGTATCGAACCGGAATGGATCGAGCCGCTGGCTCAGCATCTGGCGAAAAGCAGTTACAGCGAGCCGCACTGGGAAAAAGCCCAGGGCGCGGTGATGGCGACGGAAAAAGTCACGCTGTACGGCCTGCCGATTGTGGCGGCACGCAGGGTGAATTACGGCACGATTGATCCGGTCGTGTCACGGGAACTGTTTATCCGGCATGCGCTGGTGGAAGGCGACTGGCAGACCCGTCATGCGTTCTTCCGCGCTAACCTGCGTCTGCGCACCGAAGTGGAAGAGCTGGAACACAAATCCCGTCGCCGCGATATTCTGGTTGATGACGAAACCCTGTTCCTGTTCTATGAACAACGCATCGGGCAGGAAGTGGTGTCGGCGCGTCATTTTGATACCTGGTGGAAAACGCAGCCGCAGGACAGCCTGAACTTTGAAAAAAGCATGCTGATCAAAGAGGGCGCGGGCAATATCAGCGCTCACGATTACCCGAATTTCTGGCATCAGGGCAATCTCAAACTGCGCGTGACCTATCAGTTTGAGCCGGGTACCGATGCTGACGGCGTAACGGTACATATTCCTTTACCGCTGCTCAATCAGGTGAGTGAAGAAGGTTTTGACTGGCAGATCCCGGGCATTCGTCGTGATCTGATCATGGCGCTGATTAAATCGCTGCCAAAACCCGTTCGCCGCAATTTTGTGCCTGCGCCAAATTACGCGGATGCCTTGCTCGGGCGCATCAAACCGTTCGAGATGCCGTTGCTGGATGCGATGGAAAAGGAACTGCGTAAGATGAGTGGCGTGACGGTGTCACGCGAAGACTGGCAGTGGGATCAGGTGCCCGATCATCTCAAAATGACGTTCCGCATTGTCGATGATAAAAACAAAACGCTGCGCGAGGGCAAAGACCTGGCCGCGCTGAAATCTGGCCTGAAAGAGCAGGTTCAGCAAACGCTTTCTGCGGTGGCTGATGACGGTATCGAACAACGCGATCTGCATGTCTGGAGCTTTGGTACCTTACCGGAACGCTACGAACAAAAGCGCGGCGGCTATGAAGTAAAAGCTTATCCGGCGATTGTGGATGAGAAAGACAGCGTAGCGATCCGCCTGTTTGACAGTGAACTGGAACAGCAACAGGCAATGCTCAGCGGAATGCGACGTCTGCTGCTGCTGAACATTCCTTCACCGGTCAAATACCTGCATGAGAAGTTGCCGAACAAAGCCAAACTGGGGCTGTATTTTAACCCGTATGGCAAAGTGCTGGATCTGATTGACGACTGCATTTCCTGCGGCATCGACAAACTGATTGCGGAGTCCGGCGGGCTGGTGTGGCGTGAAGAAGATTTCGCAAAACTGCATGAGCACGTGCGCGCCAACCTGAATGATACGGTGGTGCAGATTGCGATTCAGGTGGAGCAAATTCTGACGACCGTTTTCAGCATCAATAAACGGCTGAAAGGACGGATCGATATCAACATGGCGCTGGCGCTTTCAGATATCAAAACCCAGATGTCCGGGCTGATTTATCGGGGTTTCGTGACGCAAAATGGCTGGAAACGTCTGCCGGATACGCTGCGCTATTTGCAGGCCATTGAACGCCGGATGGACAAACTGGCGATGGATCCGCATCGCGACCGTGCGCAGATGCTGAAAGTGGAAAACATCCGGCAGCAATGGCAGCAGTGGTTGAACAAACTGCCGCCGGTGCGTCAGCAAAGTGATGAGGTGAAAGAAATACGCTGGATGATTGAAGAACTGCGCGTCAGCTATTTCGCTCAGCAACTGGGCACGCCGTATCCGATTTCGGATAAACGGATTTTGCAGACCATGGAGCAACTGGTTTAACCGGTTCTCAAAACTAAAAAACCGCCTGATACACGAAGGCGGTTTTTTATGCTCTGAAATGGTGATGCTTACGGTTACTGAGCGGGCGTCGTTACCGGCGTGCTCGCACTGATCACACCTGAGGACAGCGTATTCAGGGCATCGCGGATGGCCGGAACGGCCAGCGCACGGTTATCGGCCAGATAACGGTCTTGTGCCGCTGGCGCGGAACTTTGAATTGCCACCAGCGACCAGCCATCGGCATTTTTCAGCAGCAACGGTGAGCCGCTGTCGCCCGGCAAAGTATCGCAGCGATGCGATAACACACCCGGTTGCGCCCATCCGGTGATCAGACAATCCTGATGTACATACAAATCATCCAGATGATCTTCCGGGTATCCGGCCTGGGTCACTTTCCTGCCTTCCTGTTTCAGCAGAGCGGTCAGGTTGTCACGGGAGCCTTCCCACAATGGCAGGGGTTTGATCGGCAATGCCAGCTTTTCATCTGTCAGGCGAACCAGTGCGAAATCAAACGGTGCCGCTTTAGGCGGAACAATCCAGCCGTCGCCATCCGCTTTCAGTTTCTTGCCCAATTTCGGATCCACCAGCGTTTGTAATGCGGTGATCTGATATCGCCATTTCTGATCATGAGAAATGAATCTCAGCGCCACGACTTTGTCTATTTTGCCCGGAGGCGCCAGCACACAATGGCCCGCCGTGAGGACAAGATGTTTAGAAATGAGCGTCGCGGTGCATAAATTGCCGCTCTCGGTTTCAATCTGCCCGATGGCCTGCCATGGCCAGTGCGCCGCCGCAGCCACCGGTGTGCGCTGATCGTGACCAAAGAAAAGGGCCGTTTTTTCTTTCATGCTGATGGAAGGTGTGTCGGAATCTGCATCATCAGGAGAGTCTGCATGTACAAGGGCACTGGCGGTAAAACAGAAAAAGCACAAAAACAGCGGTAACGCGATGCGCATAACATTCTGACCTTGAAAACAGGGAGAACCCGGGAAGCCGTAATTATGGAACGATTATAGACGGTTATGTTTCGTGGTGGATATATTTGTCTGGTAACTCAGCCTTTTGAGCCGATGACGGGCGTCATCGCGGGGTATCTCAGAAGTAGAAGAACAGGGTGATCAGACCGCAAAGGATCAGGGAACACAGGGTGATTTCGAACAGGTAGCGGCGCAGCATCTTCCATCAGTACCTCAAGATAGAAAACCGGAGAAAAAAACACCCGGCGAACCGGGTGTTAAATCATCAGTCTTGATAATGGTGAGTAGATACGCTCACAAAGACTTTTACTGACTACTTATGCTGCTGGAGTTGCTTTTGCAGCTGGAGCCGCTTTTTTAGCGTGTTTCACGTGTTTTTTAGCAGCCTGGGCTTTCTGAGCTACTGGTGCAGCTTTCTTAGCATGTTTCACGTGTTTTTTAGCAGCCTGGGCTTTCTGAGCTACTGGAGCCGCTTTCTTAGCGTGTTTCACGTGTTTTTTAGCAGCCTGCGCTTTCTGAGCTACTTTCTTGTGAGTTTTGTGCTTAGTCACATGCTTGGCAGCAGGTGCTGGAGCAGCGGTAGTTGCAGCAGCAGCTGGCGCCGGAGTTGCAGTAGTTTCAGCAGCGAAAGCGACAGAAGACAGACCCATTGCAGCGGCTACAACCAGAGCTAATACTTTTTTCATCTTTAATTCCTCAGAATTTTTGTTTAAGTGTCCACCCCACTGCGGGGCCGGTATGAAGAATACTAGGCGTGTTGGATCTGGTTGTCCGTGAGTGATTGGTTTCGGCGTGTAACGGAATGTACAAAGGAGGGGGCGTAATAAAATCAGGGAATTACGGTGAAATTGGAGGGTATAGCGATGGAGTTGCTACGGGGCAGTGGATCGCGTGTTTGCGTTTAATGCAAACTTCAACTTATTGATTTTGCTTTAAAACCCCACCCCAGCCCTCCCCTTCGCAGGGGAGGGAGCGGACCGCGTGTTTGCTCCTCCCCCTGCGAAGGGGGAGGCGGGGAGGGGGTATTAATGGCAACTTCCCTTTTAAAGCAAACTTCAACTTATTGATTTATATTTAAAAAATCGACAACGCACGCCTTCCGCCTACAAGTATCGCCCTTCAAGATGCGCCCGGAAGAACGCCGGATTCAGCGTTTCGCCTGTCGCGTTTTTCATCAGCTGATCTGTCGTGAACCGGCTGCCGTGCTGCCAGATATTCTGTTGCAGCCACTGGAACAGGGCGGTCAGGTCACCGCGGACAATGTCATCCTGCAACGTCGGAATGGCTTTGTTAGCCGTCTGGAACAACTGCGCGGCGTACATCGCGCCGAGGGTATATGTCGGGAAATAACCGAAGCCACCGTCGGTCCAGTGGATATCCTGCATGCAGCCGTCGCGGTAGTTGCCGACAGTGTCGATGCCAAGATATTCCTGCATCTTTCTGTTCCACAGGGCCGGAATATCATCAACTTCTATTTCACCTTCCATCAGCGCTTTTTCGATTTCATATCGCAGGATGACGTGGGCCGGATAGCTCAGTTCATCGGCGTCGACACGGATAAGGCCCGGCTGGACGTGCTGGTTCAGCTTCATAAAGTTGCTTTCATCCAGCCCTTCACGGTGACCGAATTGCTCGATAACCAGCGGATACACAGATTTCAGGAACGGCTCGCTGCAACCCAGTTGCATTTCAAACAGCAGGCTTTGTGATTCGTGAACACCCATCGAACGGGCGTTGGAAACCGGCTGGCCCAGCCATTCTTTTGGCAGGTTTTGCTCGTAACGTGCATGACCGGTTTCGTGGATAACTCCCATCATGGCGCTGAGGAATTCATTTTCATTGTAACGTGTGGTGATACGTACATCCTGCGGAACCCCGCCACAGAACGGGTGCGCGCTGACATCCAGACGACCGGCATCGAAATTAAAACCCAGTTTACCCATCACTTTCAGACCAAGCTGCCGCTGTTTTTCGATGTCAAACGGCCCCTGTGGCGCAATACGGGTTTCGGATTTTTGCTTTTCAACCACGGTTTGTAACAGGTCCGGCAGCCAGGTTTTCAGATCGCCAAACAGCACATCCAGCTTCTGTGAGGTCATGCCCGGTTCGTATAAATCGAGCAGGGCGTCGTAACGACTGATGCCCGCAGCCTCGGCGCGCAACTGTGCTTCCTGACGGCTCAGCTTAACCACTTCTTTCAGGTTATCCGAGAAGCCTTCCCAGTCGTTCGATTTACGCTGGATACGCCACGCCTGCTCGCAACGTGCGCCGGCCAGTGATTTTGCCTGTACCAGGCTTTCCGGCAGCAAAGCCGCCTGCTGATAGTGACGGCGCATTTCGCGCAGATTGGCCTGCTCAACGTCATTAAGTTGTTCGCCGCTGGCCTGTTCCAGCCATTCACCGACCTGTTTCGCCGTGAGGATCTGATGCGTCAGCACGCTCAGTTCAGCCAGCGCTTCCGAGCGGGCTTGTCCGCCTTCCGGTGGCATCATGGCCGCGGCATCCCAGCCTGCAATAGCCGATAAATGGCCGAAGCGGGACAAACGGGCGAAGGTGTCGTGTAATTTTTTATAGGCGATGGTCATTGTGGCTCCCTTCCTGATTTTCGTGATTAGGCTGTTCTGCAGCCAGATTGAATGTGGGTTTTACCGGCCAGCTGAAACGCAGACTGGCACCGCCGAGCGGGCTGCCGTCAACGGCGATACGCCCCTGATAAGCGACGGCGATGGAATGGACGATTGCCAGCCCCAGCCCGCAGCCGCCGGTGGCGCGATCACGGCTCGGGTCCAGGCGAACAAAGGGCTCAAAGATGCGGGTACGTTCTTCCGGCGGGATGCCCGGCCCGTCGTCTTCAACCTGCAGGCAGGCGAGTTCACTGTCTAACCACAGGCTGACGCGCAATGTCTGTTGTGAATAGCGCAGACCGTTATTGACCAGATTGTCCAGCACACGCTCCATCAGACGTAAATCCACACCGCCGAAATCGGCATTTTGCGGCGCGTCATAGAGAATGGTGCGCTCGGTGATCAGCCGGAAATCATCGACTTTGTCTTCCAGCCATTCGGCCAGATTGACTTTTTCCAGGTTAAGCGTCACCTGCGGACGGTCCAGACGTGCATAAGTCAGCAATTCGTCGATCAGCGCTTCAAGCTGCCCGATATCGCGGTTGATGGCATTTTGTTCCGACTCCGGCAGGTTTTCACTGATCGCCAGCCGGTAACGCAGACGTACCAGCGGCGTACGCAGCTCATGGGCGATACCGTCGATCAGGAGTTTTTTACTGGCGACCAGCGTACTGATGTTGTCTGCCATCTGGTTAAAGGCCACGCCCAGCCGGTTAAGGCTGGAGGTGGAATCAAAATCAATACGTTCGTCGAGATGGCCGTTACCGAGGCGCAGCGCGGAGTTTTCCAGCCGCAGCAAATCCTGCCAGTGCGGGCGCATCCACAGGAATACCGGCAGGGCCAGCGATAAACCGATGAAGATCAGCAACCCCAGATCCAGCAGCCGCATTTCATGCATATAAAACAGGTACGGAATAGGGCCGACCACCAGCACGTAATGGCTGCGCGGCACACGCTGAATGAAAGTGTATTCGTCATCAAGCGCAATAATTTCGCCGTCTTTAAGACGTTGATCCAGCACAGGGCTGAGTTTGCGTTTTCCGAGCGGCTCGATATGCAGTTTGAAAGACAGATTCAGATCCAGCGTATTGATGGTCTTGTTCCAGTCTTTAATCGGAATTTCCCGCAGTTCACTGCGCATCAGGTAGAGCGAACTTTTCATCAAATCGTTCATGGACTGACGGCCGGTACGTTCAGCGGTGACTTTGTAAACCAGTCCGACCAGCATCGCCATCACCAGAAAACAGACCAGCAGTAACAGAAAGAACTGGATGAAAAGCTTTTTCATTCCTGTAACGTCTCCCAGGCGTTGGGAGCAAACAGATAGCCTTTATTGCGCACGGTTTTGATGCGAAATGGCTCAAGGGTGTTGTCATACAGTTTGCGACGCAGGCGGGAGATCGCGACATCAATGCTGCGATCCAGCCCGTCATAGCTGACCCCGCGAAGGTTTTTCAGCAGCGCTTCGCGATCCATAATGCGCCCGGCGTGTGTTGCCAGTTCCCACAACAAATCAAAGTCGGAGGTAGAAAG
Source organism: Rahnella aceris (assembly GCF_011684115.1). Lineage (NCBI taxonomy): Bacteria > Pseudomonadati > Pseudomonadota > Gammaproteobacteria > Enterobacterales > Yersiniaceae > Rahnella > Rahnella aceris. The sequence continues at coordinate 1,255,362 of NZ_JAADJV010000001.1, forward strand.
AACGATCGTTTCATCCACCAGCGTCACTTCGCGGTTAACCGGGTCGATGCACAACTGACCGAAATGCAGGGCATTGCCGCTTTTGAGCGTCTGAACCGGTTGTTCATTTTGGCTATTCTGCGCCGGACTCTGACGTAAATGCAGCCGCAAACGGGCCAGAAGTACCGCTGGTGGCGTTGTTTTCAGGATGTAATCGCTGGCGCCCATTTCAAGTGACAAAATGTGGTTCATGTCGCTGTCGAGTGATGTGAGCAACACAATCGGGCCGGGGAAGATCGGGCGTAAATCGCGGCATAATGTCATGCCATCTTTGCCCGGCAGCATGATGTCGAGCAGAACCAGATCGGGTTTTTCTTTTTCAATACGCGCCTGCGCGGTATCGCCACGCGGTTCAACCAGCACGTCGATATCGTGTTTACCCAGATAGGCGGCAATCAGGTTGCCGACTTCTGCATCATCTTCTACAAAAACGATTTTATTCATTGGCTTGCTGCTTTAAGAAATCCGGTGATTAGCATAGCGTGACCCGCAGGGCGACGCTATCGTGCTAGCGTAATAGAACATGTCAGTTTCCGTTACGGAAAGCACCGGAAGCGACTGGCAAAGTGTTAGTGAATTATGCCATTATATAGCTGAATATCTTCGGCGTTATACATTGATTAAATAATTGATTGACCCTGACCAGGAAGAGGAAGAGGGGATGAATGAAAACCGCCTGGTACCCGATGCGCGCAGTCAACAAGCATCCTTTGACTACATGGAATACTTGTCCGCATCCTGCAAAAAGAAATGGAGTTTTGTCGACGCTATTTATGGCGTGATGCCGTTCTTTGGCATGGTTCTGAAATCCCGTTCGAAAAAAGAAAAATCCAAGCAGGAAGCGTTGCGCGCACTGGCTTTACAGGTAGTTTCCACCCAGGTCAGCGACGAGACCAATATTGTCCGGCTGATTGAACTGGCTGAGCAGCAGAATATGTACAGCATTGATATTAATCTGCCGTACTCGCTGACTGAAGAACAGCTCACTGCAATAAAAGTAGAATGCAAACATCTGGTGCAATTAAACCAGAATAATGATCATCTGATAGTGCAGATTATGCAGATGCCGCCCCGGCACTGATTTCTCCGTGATGCATTCAAAATAAAGGCCGCTCTCGCGGCCTTTAACATTTCAGCAAATCCCTGCTTATTTCTTCAGTTCTGCGCGTAACTCTTTCACGTCTGAGGCAGAAACCGGCGCGGCGGCATTTCCCCAGCTGTTACGGATATACGTCAGCACGTTAGCGACATCAGCATCGCTCATGTTGGCATCAAACGATGGCATCGACGGCGCGGTCGGTTGGCTGTCGGTAGCCACCGGACGGCTGCCCGTCAGTACCACGCGGATAAGCGACGTGGCGTTGGTCTGGTTGATGAGCGGTGAATCGGCCAGGCGCGGGAACAGACCTTCCTGACCTTTTCCGGCTGGCGTATGGCATGCGGAACACCGGTCAGCATAGATATTTTTCCCGGCCACCATCGCCTTATCATCGGCTTTCACCGGCGCAGGGGCTTTGCTGCCGCTGTCATGACCGCTGTCTTTCAGGTACACCGCCACGGCTTTGAGATCAGCATCCGTCCAGTGCTGAGACGAATTAGTGACTTCTTCCGCCATCGGACCGGAAGCGATATCGAAACGGTTAGACCCGGTTTTCAGATATTGCATCAGATCTTCCTGCGTCCAGTTGCCGACACCGGTGTGCTTGTTGCTGGTGATATCCGGCGCAACCCAGCCTTCCACCACCGCGCCTTGCAGGAACTCGCTGTCCTTGTCGCCGCCAATCATATTTTTCGGTGTATGACAGGTGCCGCAGTGTCCCAGACCTTCAACGATATACGCGCCACGGTTCCATTCCGCTGATTTATCCATCTGCGGTTTGAATTCGCCTTGGGTGAAGTTCAGCCAGTTCCAGCCCATCAGGCTGGTACGCACGTTGAACGGGAACGGCAACTGGTTAGTCTCGACTTCGTGATGCACCGGTTGCAGGGTTTGCAGATACGCCCAAATGGCGGCGTTATCTTCGCGGGTTACTTTGGTGTAGGCCGTGAACGGCATCGCACCGTAAAGACGTTTGCCGCCGTGGCCGATGCCTTCGGACATCGCACGCTGGAAGTCATCGAACGTCCATTTGCCGATACCGGTTTGCACATCTGGCGTAATGTTTGCGCCGACCAGACGGCCAAATGGTGTTTCAATCGGCACGCCGCCGGCAAAAGGTTTGGCATCCGGCGTGGAGGCGGTATGACAGGCGGCGCAGTCGCCCACCGTTGCCAGATACCGGCCACGTTCCACCTGTTCGAAAGAGCCGTCGCCTGCCGCGTGGGCCAGCCCGCTGATGCTCAAAGCCAGTAAACCGAGTGAGAATGAGGTTAACTTTTTCATGCGATCATCTCTCCCGGTTTTTTCAGATAGTAGTTACGGATTGCATGGGCGGCTTTGAACGCCAGCGCGCCGACGGTGCCGGTCGGGTTGTAACCGGGGTTTTGCGGGAAGGCAGACGCACCGACCACAAACAGATTAGGCACATCCCAGACTTGCAGATGTTTGTTTACCGAGCTGGTGGACGGATCCGCGCCCATCACAAATCCGCCGACCACGTGGGAAGACTGATACGGCGTACCGTTCCAGTGGCCTTTCATCGGATTAGCGACCAGCTGACGCGGATTCATCGCTTTGGCGATTTCGGCCACTTTACCGGTGCAATACGCGGCCATTTTCAGATCGTTTTCCGGGAAATCGAAGGTCACGCGCAGCAGCGGGCGACCCAGACGGTCTTTATAGTTTGGATCCAGCGACAGATAGTTGGTTTTGGTGGTGTAGCTGCTGGCCTCACAGCCGATCGACATCGAGCTGAGATAGTTGGCGACCGTGGCTTTTTTCCATTCGCTGCCCCATTTCGGCGTTCCCGGCGGAACAGGGCGGTAGCCGATGGGCGCACCGCCGATGGGTGTGACACGGATATTGCCACCGCCAAAGAAGCCCAGACCGCTGTGATCGAAGTTGTCGTTGTTGAAATCGTCGATGCCCATCCCGACCGCGCCTGCACCGATGAACGGGTTAAAGTTTTTGTCATCGAAGAACAGCTGTACACCGTTGGCGGTCTGATAAGCGTAATTACGGCCCGTGGTGCCGCTTAAGGTGACCGGGTCATAGGGTTTACCGATACCGGAAAGCAACATCAGACGGACGTTTTCGAAGGTAAAGGCACTGACGATCACCAGATCAGCCGGTTGTTCCCACTCGTCACCGGACGAGTCGATATAGACCACACCTGTGGCGCGTTTACCGGTGGAATCGGTCAACACCTGCATCACTTCACAGTTGGTGCGGGCTTCGAAATTCTCCTTGCGGATCAGTGCCGGTAATACGGTAGTGATGGCGCTGGCCTTGGAATAGTTCGCGCAGCCGTAGTTGGTGCAGAAGCCGCAGTAGGTACAGGGTCCCATTTTTACACCGAGCGGGTTGGTGTAAGGCTCGGAAATCAGGGAAGAGGGCACAGGGAACGCTTTGTAGCCCATATTGCGCGCGGCTTCAGCAAACAGTGTCGGGCCGTAAGGCTGATCCATCGGGCGGGTCGGATATTCAATCGAGCGCATCCCTTCATACGGGTTACCGCCGTCATGATGTTCGCCGTTCACGTTACTGGCTTTACCGGACACCCCGGCCAGACGTTCGAAAGAGGCGTAATGCGGTTCCATTTCGTCCCAGTCGGTGCCCCAGTCTTGCAGAACTAACTCTTCCGGGATGGCGTTCGCGCCGTAACGTTCAGTCAGATGGCTTTTCAGGCGGAATTCATCTGGCTGAAAACGGAAGGTGATCCCCGCCCAGTGGTTGCCTGCGCCGCCGGTGCCGTTACCCGGATGGAAAGATCCCCATTCGCGCATCGGCAAAGCCGTTTGCGCCGGATTGTTGCGGATGGTGATGGTGTTCTGACGGGTGCGTAACATCAGTTCCTGACGGGTGTTGTAACGCAATTCATCAGTAACGGTGGCTACGTTGAAATCGCGCGCCGTATCACGCCACGGACCGCGTTCAATCGCCACCACATTCAGACCTTCGTCGCACAATTCATTGGCGATGATCGAGCCGGCCCAGCCGAGTCCGATCACCACCACGTCGGTTTTGGGTAATTTTTTTGCCATAATATTGTTCTGCCCTTAGCTTTTCATTTTCCATGCGTCGCCGCCGGAAATGCTCAGCGGTTCGAGATCGAGTTTCTGGTTATGTTTGCCGACATATTCGCGGTAGTCGTAGCGTGCGCCAGGGAAGCCCAGCATTTTCCACGACACCATATTGCGGTTACCGCCATAAATCGGGTCAGCGAAGAAACCTTCCATCGTGTTCTTAAGTGCAATGGCGAAGAACAATTTGGAATCGATCCCATCAAGGGCAATTTTTCCACTCTCAAGGCCTGACAGGATTTGATCCTGTTGGTCACCGGGCAGATCTTTGAATAATTTCTGATGCTGTGACCGGGTGTATTTATCCAGTGCGGCCAGACCAAGACGGTAACGCTGTTGCGGAACCAGCGGTGACTGGTCACCTTGTTCCGGTGTACCGTCCTGGAAAGGGCCTTGCATGTAGAGGCGGGAATAGGTGCCGTAGAATCCGGCCAGCTGACGGTCGATAAACACTGCGCATCCGGCATCTTTACCGCCCACGCTCAGGTCATCGGCGGGCACCAGACGGTCAACAATAGCTTCCATAGCAGCGGCTTCGGCGTCGGTGAAGAACGCCCAGCCATCGGTCTCAATCTGCGGCGGCGGGCTGGCGTCAAAGGGGCTCCACACGGGCGTGCCTTTGAGCGTCACCGCATTTGCGGCTTTGGCGGCACCCAGTACTGCGGAGGCGGCCGTGAAGGAGAGAATTTGTCTGCGGGTCACGCCGGGCAAGGTTTTTTTGCTCATTTATGTTCCCTGTTGGTATACATCACTTTAAGGTCCGGACGCACTCTGCCAGGGCAGTCGGGTGGCGTCGGGATAATCGTTAACCTGCTAAGGATAAATGAAAACAGACTGTAAAGATAAATGGTTGGTTTGTTAAAAATGTTATCAAATGTGTGCAATGATATCTTTGGTGTTATTTTAGGTGATATTTTTTGTGATGTGACAGCAAATCATCCATGTATTCACTATGGAAATGAATTGGCATGATTTCATTTAAGGAAATGATGTATGTGGCCGTTCGTGGCGTGAAGGTTGAATTATGCTGACCGTGCGGTAAGATCAAACCTTACGGGCAAAATGTGTAAGGTATGACTGACGTCACAGATTTTTTTTCTGATTTATTGAAGCGATTTGCAGGCAAGACCTGCGCCTCTTTGCTGATGGCTGGGGGAACCGCCTTCTATGCTGTAAGCGCCAGTGCGCTGACGGCAGAACCCACCGAATACGACGCACTCAGCTATAACCTCAGCGGTTTTCTGCCTGCCAGCGACGAAAGTTCTGTCTTTAACAATGGCACCCCGACCCAAGCGTCTCAGACGTTACCGAGCCTTGGCAGCCAGTATATCCATAACAATACCGGACCGACGGCCACTGAAAAACAACTTGCTACCACGCTGAAAGAGCTGGGAGCCACCACTACGGACAGCGATGATCCCCTGCGTGTGCAGGCGGAGACGCTGGCGTTGAGTCAGGCCGCGAAACTGGTGCAAAAAGAAACCAGCAGTTTGCTTTCGCCGCTGGGGACAGTGAGCACCTCACTGGATATGACCGGGCGTAATCTTGACGGCAGCTCCGGCCGGCTTTTCAGCCCGCTATATAATTCTCAAACCAATCTGGTTTACAGCCAGATTGGCCTGCAAAGCGAGACGGATGCCACTGTCGGTAATTTCGGCCTGGGGCAGCGCTTCAACACCGGCGCGTGGATGCTGGGATATAACGCTTTTGTGGATAATGATTTCGATCATCAGCTGACGCGCGGCAGTCTGGGCGCGGAAGCCTGGACAGATTACCTGCGTTTCTCCACCAATTATTATCATCCGTTTTCGTCCTATAAAGCCGACAGCAGTACGTCTGCGCAACTGCGCCGTCAGGCGCGTGGCTATGACATCACCACCAAAGGCTATTTACCGTTCTACCGCCAGTTGGGGGCTTCGCTGAGTTATGAGCAGTATTTCGGTCATCAGGTGGATTTGTTCGGCAACGGCACGCGGCAGAGTAATCCCTCGGCGGTGTCGTTTGGCGTGAATTACACACCGGTACCGCTGGTGACAGTGATGGCCGAGCATCAGGCCGGGCAGGATGGCGATAATCAGGATGTGGTGAAGCTGACCCTCAATTACCGGCTGGGTGTGCCGCTGGATCAACAATTGTCTTTCCGGAATGTCGCGGCAGCGCGCTCGCTGCGCGGAAGCCGCATGGACATGGTTGATCGCAATAATATGCCGGTGATGGAATTCAAACAGCGTAAAACATTGTCGGTGTTTTTAGCCACGCCGCCGTGGTCATTGCAGCCGGGTGAAACTGTGCCGCTGAAACTGCAACTGCGCGCGCTGAATTCAGTGGTGGCGCTAAGCTGGCAGGGCGATACGCAGGCGCTGAGCCTGACGCCACCCGCGAATAACCGTAATCCCGATGGCTGGAGTGTGATTGTGCCGCCGTGGGATGATTCCCCGGACGCCACCAACATTTATCGTCTGTCGGTGACCGTGGAAGACAGTAAATCGCAGAAAGTGACGTCAAACTGGATCACCCTCAATGTATCCCCGCCGCTGACTGCGCAACCGCAATACGGCAACGACGCGGGGCTGAATTTCTGACCGAGCCACTGAGGGTTTAGCTTTTTGCTCCTCCTCCTGCGAAGGGGGAGGCGAGTAGGGTTTTTAAAGGCTAACACCTTGTTAAAGCACATTACTCTGCAACACCCATACCGCGGCTTCGACGCGGGATTTGAGTTTCATTTTTTTCAGCAGATGTTTGACGTGCACTTTCACCGTGCTTTCGGTGATATTCAACCGGCGGGCGATCATTTTGTTCGGTAAACCTTCAGCGATCAGTTTGATGATGTCGCGTTCGCGCGGCGTCAGGGACTGAATATCGCGGTCACCGCTCGGGCGGCTTTCACGCAGGCTGGCGGCGAGCACCGGCGTCAGCGCTTCGCTCAGCACCATCTTCCCGGCGGCGGCGTTATGCAACGCGGCCAGCAAATCTTCCGGCTCCATATCTTTCAGTAAATAACCATCCGCGCCACGTTTCAGGGCTGTCACCACGTCATCTTCGTGATTCGACACGCTGAATACCACGATACGACCGGAAAGCGAGGTCTGGCGCATGCTGTCGAGGGTATCCAGCCCGTTCATGCCCGGCATATTCAGATCCAGCAGGATCAGATCCGGGTCGAGCTGTTTCGCCAGTTCAACGCCTTGTTCGCCATTGCTGGCTTCGCCAATGACCTTGAGACGCGAGTCCAGCGCGATCAGCTGTTTCACGCCGTTACGCAGCATAGGATGATCGTCAATCAGCAAAATAGTGGAAGGGGTGATGTCGTTCATACTTGCTCCTGGGGATTGACAGGCAGGGCTTCCGGACGGAAACGCACCGTAACTTCTGTGCCGCCATCCGGGCGTCGGGCGACCCGACAGCTGCCGTGTAAGGTACTGGCGCGATCCTGCATGATGATCAGGCCATAATGATTTTGTCGCTCGACGTCCTGTGAAATGCCTTCGCCGTTGTCACAAACACACATGTTGATTTCGCCGTCATGACAGTGCAGTGAAAGCGATACCTGCGTGGCGTTAGCGTGTTTGTAAACATTGTTCAGGGCTTCACGGGCGATGTGCAGCAGGTGAATACCTTGATTGGCCGGCACGGAACGCGGCGGGATCTGGTAATCAAAACCGATGGACAAACCCATGCGGCGCGAGAATTCATCCACGGTATGTTGCAGCGCAGCACGCAGGCCGGGAGTATTGAGCGTCAGTCGGAACGTGGTCAGCAGTTCCCGCAACTGACGATAAGCGGTACTCAGTTCCTCACGCATTTGCTGCAACAGATTTTTATCTTCTTCAGAGAACGTGTCAGCGTGCATTTGCAGGCAGGCCACCTGAATTTTCAGGCACGACAGCGATTGTGCCAGCGAATCGTGCAGTTCGCGGGCGATGGCTGAGCGTTCTTCCATCAGCATTAACTGCTGCTGATGTTCTGCCTGACGCGCCAGCATCAGGGTGCTGGTGAGCTGTTCCAGCAGGGTATGTAGCAGTTGCTGCTGATCGTCATCCAGATACTGGCCCGGCGGCAACTGTGCCAGCAACACACCGTAATTTTCACGATCGTCGCGCAGGCTCCAGCTCAGGGATTCGCCGCCGTCATCCGCATGTTCACCGACCTTAGGGCTGTCAGGCTGACGGGGTGAAGCATGGCTGTATTCATTGAACACTTCCACACTGTTATTTTCGTATTGCCGCAACTGAATGCCGCTCAGCGGAGTCAGTGACTGTAACTCTTTCAGCACCGGCTCCATGCGCACCTCAAGCGGATCGCTGGTGTGAAGCTGACGGCTCACACGGTACAGATAATCCAGCATCTGATTTTTTTGTTGCAGGTCGGCGGTTTTTTCTGCCACGCGCTGCGCCAGATTATCAACCATCTCCGCCAGCGCCAGCGACATGCTGTTAAGCGAATCGCCGAGAATATCCATTTCATTATGCGCATCGCCATTCGCCACACGTTTGCGCTGATAGCGGTGGCTGAAATCCCCGGCGGTAATGGCGCTGGCCTGTGCGAGCAGACTTTTCCAGGGCGTTAACAGATGGCGGCGCAGGAACCAGATGGTCAGCGCCATCAGTAATACAGTGACCGCCACCAGCCCGCGCTGAATCAGCGAAATCTGTTGCAGATGGTATTCGGTTTTGTACTCAAGTGCGGCGACCAGCACATCAAGCTGGCCGACAAATACGGCGATATTGGCTGATACATCTTGCGGATGCTTAGCCGCCAGAAGCTGGTCGCGCAGGGTAGTTTGCCAGTACTGACGTAACGCCAGAAACTGCGGTTGCAGGTTTTCGCGCTCTACCGCCTGTAATAAATCGGCGCTGCTTTCGTCAGCTTCCATCTGGCTGATATAACGGGCACTGGTTTCGCTCAGAGGGACCTGCGACAACAGCCGGTAACTCTGCATACGCAGTGAACCTGCTTTATTAATCGCATGGGCGTTGCCTTCGATACTGCCCGCCATCCACGCCGCCATGCTCATTCCGCCAATGCCCAGAAGGCCGAGCAGCAGCATCAGCAATGTGATCTGGCTGATGAGCGACAAAGAAGGCAGTGCGCGTTTAAACATGAATAGTATTTCCTGAACCTATATCGAAAGCTGCGGATACCGTGCCGGGCTGACGCCAGCCTGTACAGAGTGGGCATTTTTTATGATCAGAGGAAGTTTCCCTATACCTCTTTATGGTTACTCCTTTATTTCCATCTGATTTATACCTTCATTAGATGAAAGAATATTTCTTCATCAACTTTATGAATACTAGCAGTTTATTCTTTTTTCACCGGATACTCACAAAGGATTCATGGTCATTTTTCCTGCATTATCCACCTGCGATTGCGTTGATTTGTATCAACATCCTGAAGCGGGGCTCTACCTAGTGTGTGCGACATAACTTAATCATTACAACAACAATGCGTTGCCACCGAGGTACACATGTCACACACATCAGCTTCACCGACGGAAAAACCGTCACGCCTGCTGCAGGACTGGCGTCCGGAAGATCCGGCCTTTTGGGAAAAGGCCGGGCATAAAGTGGCCAGCCGTAATTTATGGATTTCCGTGCCGTGTTTGTTGCTGGGGTTCTGCGTCTGGATGCTGTTCAGCCTGGTCTCCGTTAACCTCAATAAAGTCGGTTTTAACTTCACCACGGATCAGTTGTTTATGCTGACCGCTATTCCGTCCGTGTCCGGCGCACTGTTACGCGTGCCTTACTCCTTTATGATCCCACTGTTCGGCGGCCGCCGCTGGACAGCCATCAGTACCGTGTTTCTGGTGCTGCCGTGCCTGTGGCTGGGTTTTGCGGTGCAGGATACCACCACGTCGTATAACGTTTTCCTGATCATTGCGCTGTTGTGCGGTTTCGGTGGAGCAAACTTCGCCTCGAGCATGTCCAATATCAGCTTCTTCTTCCCGAAAGCGAAGCAGGGCGGCGCATTAGGGATCAATGGTGGTCTGGGTAATCTGGGTGTGAGCGTGATGCAACTGGTTGCGCCGCTGGTCATTTCCCTGGGTGTGTTTGCGGCTTTCAGCGATAAACAAACCCTGGCGAACGGTACGGACATGTGGCTGCAAAATGCGGCGTGGATCTGGGTACCCTTTTTGATCATCGGTACGCTTGCTGCCTGGTTTGGTATGAACGATCTTGCGTCTTCTAAAGCCTCAATCCGCCAGCAGTTGCCGGTGCTGAAACGCGGTCATCTGTGGATCATGAGCATATTGTATCTGGCGACTTTCGGCTCGTTTATCGGTTTCTCCGCCGGTTTTGCGATGTTGACTAAAACCCAGTTCCCCGACGTTAACATCCTGCAATTCGCCTTCTTCGGCCCGTTCTTTGGCGCGCTGGCGCGTTCTGCGGGAGGCATGCTGTCAGACCGCCTTGGCGGTATTCGCGTAACCCTGGTGAATTACATCGTCATGGCGATTTTTGCCGGTTTACTGTTCCTGACCTTGCCGGTCGGCGGCGCGGGCGGCAACTTCCCGGCATTCTTCGCGGTATTTATGGTGCTGTTCCTGACGGCCGGTTTGGGCAGTGGCTCTACCTACCAGATGATTGCGGTGATTTTCCGCAAACTCACTACCGACCAGGCTAAAGCGCGTGGCGCCAGCGATGATGAAGCGCTGCGTGAAGCGGTGACGGATACTGCTGCGGCGCTCGGTTTTATCTCTTCAATCGGCGCGATTGGCGGTTTCTTTATTCCTAAAGCGTTCGGGACTTCACTGGCGCTGACCGGTTCACCGGCTGGCGCGATGAAAGTCTTCCTGGTGTTTTACGTGGTCTGTGCGCTGATCACCTGGCTGGTGTACTGGCGCAAACTAAACAAAGGTTTTGCCACCAAACAAGTCAAAAGCTAATCACGATACTCAGTGACGGAAATATAAAGAAGGGGCTTCGGCCCCTTTTGGCGTGATCAGACCTGCGGCACAGGAGGTTATTTCACGTAAGAATTCAGCACGCTCAGTACGACGTCCAGATCGGCCTCACGTTTCACAACATCTTCTTCATGAACAATATGCTCAGTCAGATGGCCTTTAATCACTTCCCGCATCAGGCCATTCACCGCGCCGCGGATCGCGGCAATTTGTTGCAGAACAGCCGCGCATTCATGGGGCTCATCCAGCATTTTATTTAACGCCGCCACCTGACCCTGAATTTTGCTGGTACGGGCTTTCAGCTTCTGTTTATCGCGAATGGTATGGGACATCTCACTTCCTCCGTGACACCAATGACGGCGCGATCATATCATTTTGTGGATACTGGGGGGGTGTATTTAATACTGGGGGGGAGTAGAATCCCAGCGCCTACCTTATCGGGAATCATTAACATGAATGACTTTTCTACCCTTTTACAGCAGGGAAATGCGTGGATCTTTATACCCAGCGCCATATTGCTGGGGATTTTGCACGGGCTTGAGCCCGGCCATTCGAAAACCATGATGGCCGCCTTTATCATTGCGATTAAAGGCACTGTCCGGCAGGCTATTTTACTGGGGCTGGCGGCCACGGTTTCGCATACTGCGATTGTCTGGATCATCGCGTTTGGCGGCATGTATCTCAGCAACCGGTTCACCGCAGAGGCTGTCGAGCCGTGGTTGCAACTGGTGTCTGCGGTCATCATCCTGGGCACGGCGGCATGGATGTTCTGGCGTACATTTCGTGGTGAACAACTCTGGAAGAAGGAGCACGCGCACGGGCATCATGCTGATCATGACCATCATCACGGACATTCCCGCACGCATGCGAATGTTCAGCGTCACGTTCAGCCCCGGGGACTTAATAACCTGCGCGGCATGAAGCGTATCAGCCTGTCGCCGCAGGAATATCAGGACGCCCATGAACTGGCGCACGCCAGCGATATTGAGCGGCGCTTTGCCAGCACGGAAGTGACTAACGGGCAGATTTTATTTTTCGGTCTGACCGGCGGGCTGATCCCGTGCCCGGCCGCCATTACCGTGCTGCTGATCTGCATCCAGCTTAAACAACTGGCGCTGGGAGCGACGATGGTAGTGTGTTTCAGCATCGGACTGGCGCTGACGCTGGTAACTGTAGGCGTGGCGGCTGCCGTCAGTGTCCGCCAGGCGGCTAAACGCTGGAGCGGTTTAAACACGCTGGCGCGCCGGGCGCCTTATTTTTCCAGTGTGCTGATCGCGCTGGTGGGGATTTATATGGGTATTCACGGGGTTATGGGCTTAACCTCCTAAAAAATCTTAACGTAATCAGTCATAAGCAATAACAATTCAGACTTTTTAAAACCGGCTCAAGGCGTTATAAATGACGGGATGATAAACGGATAAATGGATCCCGCCATGAAAACTGCCCACCTTGTTGACCCCGAACTGCGCCCGTTACTGGATCTGATGCCAGAACGTGTGCTTACAGCCTCCGTTCTGCCTGCCATGCGCGAGCAACGTCAGACGGCGGCGCTGGAAAGTCTGTTACAGGATGACGGGTTGCCGGTAACGGTTAGTCAGCATCACATTTCAGGTGGCGAAAATGCGCCAGCGGTGCGTGTCGTGGTGATTTCGCCGCAGCATGAACGGAAAGGCCGGATGGGTATTCTGCATATTCACGGTGGCGGTTATGTGCTGGGCAGCCCTGAACAGTCGATGCCGCTGACCCGCCCGACGACGGCACAGCACGACTGCGTCATTGTATCGGTGGATTACCGTCTCGCGCCGGAAACGCCATTCCCCGGCCCGCTGGAAGATTGTTATGCCGCGCTGATCTGGATGACCGCACAGGCAGAGGCGTTGGGTATTGACCCTGCACATATCGGTGTGATGGGTGACAGCGCCGGTGCCGGGCTGGCGGCCTCTCTGGCGCTGCTGACCCGCGACCGGGGCGGTCCGACACTGGCGTTTCAAAACCTGATGTATCCGATGCTCGACGACCGCACTGTGACCGATCCCAACCCGAATCCGGTGACCGGCGAATTCTCCTGGACGCGCGAGGACAACCGTTTCGGCTGGCACGCCTACCTCGGTCACGAAGCCGGTTTGCCGGATATTTCCTGCTACGCTGCGGCTGCCCGCGCAGAGGATCTGAGCGGATTACCACCGGCCTGGATTGGCGTCGGCTCAATTGATTTGTTCCTCGATGAAAACATCGACTATGCCCGCCGGTTAATCCGCGCTGGCGTGCCGGTGGAATTCAGCATCTATCCGGGCGGATTCCACGGTTTCAACGGCGATCTGGCCTATGCACTGGCCCGTCGCGCCCGCAAACAACGTCAGGATGCCTTAGCCGGTTTTAATCCGCTGCGTCATTATCATGACTTTGGCTTATAATCAGCAGCAATCGATAAGGCATAACAACCGGCTGAATTAGAAAATAAATTGGATATCAAACAACTTATCTATCTCTGTAACCTCGAACGCGAACGGCATTTTGGCAGGGCGGCGGAAGCCAGCTTTGTCAGCCAGCCGACGCTTTCGATGCGTCTCAAAAACCTCGAAAAAGAGCTCGACCTGAATCTGATCAATCGCGGTAATAACTTCGAAGGTTTTACCGCAGAAGGTCTGCGGGTGCTGAGCTGGGCGCGGGAAATCGTGGCTGTCTATGAAGGCCTGAAACTGGAAGTCGAATCGCTGAAACAGGGCATGAGCGGGACATTGCGTATCGGCGTGATGCCGCAATGCAGCGTGTCGCTGGCGCAACTGATTAAGGCGGTCAGCGAAGCGCATCCGGGACTGGATTACCGCGTGGCAGAAGTCAGTGCTGATCAGTTGATTGAAGCGCTGAGCAGCCATTCGGTGGATGTCGGTATCGGTTTCTTTGAGTTCTCGACGCTCAATGAGCTGCGCTTCCAGCTGGTGCCGCTCGATGACGGCGGTGTTGACGTGGTGTATCACCCGGATCATTTCCCGCAGTTACAGGGCATTGAACGGATAACCGCCGAACAGGTTGCCGCGCTGCCGTTGTGTCTGTCTGAACCGAGCCGCTATTTCCGCCGGTATCTGGATAATTTCTTCCGCCAGGCCGGACTTGAGCTGCATCCGCGGCTGGAAAGCACGTCTATTTTCCAGCTGATGCAGGGCGTGTTTGTCGGAATTGGCTGTGCGCTGGTGCCGCGTGGACATCTGATTGATGAAATGCATCCTGCACTGAAACGTTGCCCGCTGGATATCACGCCGATGAGTCGTCATGCCGCGCTGGTCGTCGCCGAAGCGGGCAGGGCAACGCCGCTGGCGCAGCATTTCTTCACCGCCGCCGGGCTTTGGCTGGCGCAGCAGGCGCTTAACAAGTCGTCAAATGTGGCGCAATAAAGACGTTCTGTCCGGTATTCCTATTGATGTAATGAAACTTTCAGCCCAAGCTTTGCCGCAATACTTATGTGAAATGGATGGAGTAAGACATGAAAACATTGAAAGTCGTTGTTCTGGCATTGGCCTCTGCGGGTATTTTGCTTTCAGCAGGTGCACAGGCTTCGAATAATCTTCTGGGACAACTGCAGCAGGCCGCCAACGAAGGACTGAATGGCACCAGCAGCAAAACCGGTTCTGCCGGCACCACGTCTTCGCTGACCTCGCTGCTCAGTGGCGGCGACAGTGCCCTGACGTCGACCAGCGCGAACAACGTCGCAGGTGTGTTGCAGTACTGCGTGAAGAACAACGTACTTTCCAAAGCCAGCACTGAGAATGTGAAAGATCAGTTGCTGAGCAAGCTGGGCATCCAGACAGCAGAGGGTGCTGAAAGCCAGGATTATCAGCAGGGGCTGGGTGGTTTGCTGAAAACCGGTAAAGATCAAAGTGTGGATCTGAATAATCTGGGGAGCGGGCTGACGCAGGTGAAAGAGAAAGTGAAAACCAAAGCCTGTGATGTGGTGCTGAAGCAGGCGAAATCGTTTATTTGATTGCAGAGGCCGCTGCAATGGCGGCTTTTAACTTCAAATTCAAATTCAAGGTCAACACCGTGGGCATCGGCCCACACCGACCAGAGACCCGGTAACGCGCGGGCCTCTGGACTCCGCGCTTTTTCACTGCGCGCTCCGCTGGCGCAAGGGACATGTTCTGCTGTATTGATGAGTGGCGCAAATCCAGGTGCTGCGCACTACCTTCTCTCGGTCTTCGAGCCACAGGTCTCGAAGCCGCTCCGTTCAGCTGGATTTTGAGCACGCCATTGAACTCTCTAAAACAGAGTAATTTTGTTTTTTGAATTTAAGATCCTGCGGGCGATTCAGAAAGCTTGCTGAATGAGAGGTTGCAGACCATAGGCTGCAATCCCGAAACGAAGGAACCGCGCAGCGGCAAGATTTCCAGCCTGTCGCTGCGGTTGCTGAAACATAGCCAGCGCGCGGATCACATGTTTGAAAAAGCGAGGGGAGTTCAGAGGGGAAAAGCCTTTCCCCTCTGGTCGGTTTCGGCACGAAAGGCCGTGTGATAACCGTTATTGAGAAACCGAAATTTACTCAATTCTATTTAAAGCTTTTAAAGCCATTTAAAGCCATTTAAAGGGATCCAAAGGGAATCCCCTTTCACTCCGCATAAACCTTCTCTTTACTCTCGCACAAATCTTCGATCAAACATGACCCGCACCGCGGCTTACGTGCAATGCAGGTATAGCGGCCATGCAGGATCAGCCAGTGGTGGCAGTCGAGCTTGAACTCGGCCGGAACCACTTTCAGCAATTTCTCTTCGACGTCATCCACGGTTTTACCCGGCGCGAACTTCGTGCGGTTACAGACGCGGAAAATATGCGTATCCACGGCAATGGTCGGCCAGCCGAAGGCGGTATTGAGCACTACGTTGGCGGTTTTGCGGCCAACGCCAGGCAGCGCTTCAAGCGCGGCGCGGTCTTCCGGCACTTCACCATGGTGTTTTTCCAGCAAAATACGGCAGGTTTTAATCACGTTCTCCGCTTTGGCATTAAACAGGCCAATGGTTTTGATGTATTCCTTTACGCCGTCCACGCCAAGCGCCAGAACCGATTCCGGCGTGTTGGCGACCGGATACAGCTTTGCTGTCGCCTTGTTCACGCTGACATCGGTAGCCTGCGCAGAAAGTAATACCGAAATCAGCAGTTCGAACGGGGTGGTATACACCAGTTCGGTAGTGGGATGCGGATTGTTATCGCGCAAACGGCTGAGAATTTCGGTGCGTTTTTCCTTATTCATGAACGCTTCCCTTTGGCAGACTTTCTTCCGCCACAACGTGCTGTGCCGCTTGCCGTGCTTTCATACGCTGATCAATCAGATATTTGCTGGCCAGCAGCAGACCGAGGCCGATAAATGCGCCCGGCGGCAGCATTGCCAGAAGGAACGGGTTATCCAGATGCAGCACTTCGACGCGCAGCACTTTCGCCCAACTGCCGAGCAACAAATCAGCGCCATTGAACAGCACGCCGCTGCCGAGAATTTCACGCATTGAACCCAGCACAAACATTGCGCAGGTTGCCCCGAGACCTGTCATCGCACCGTCGAGGGCAGCCAGATGCACAGGGCTGCTGGCGGCGCAGGCTTCGGCACGTCCGACCACAATGCAGTTGGTCACAATCAGCGGAATAAAAATGCCCAGCGCCTGATACAGACCGAACGCGTAGGCGTTGATCAACATCTGCACGGTACTGACCACCGAGGCGATAATCAGCACGTAAATCGGGATGCGGATTTCATCCGGGATCCACTTACGGAATGCGGAAATCATGGCGTTGGTACAGGTCAGCACCAGCGTGGTCGCCAGCCCTAAACCGAGAGCATTGGTGGCAGTCGACGTCACGGCCAGCAGCGGACAAAGCCCCAGCAACTGCACCAGCGAGGAGTTATTGGTCCACAGACCCTGAACGATTATCTTTTTGGCTTCACTCATCACGGGCTCCACAAGGGGTGAGGTGGGAAAGCTGAGACGGTACCGTCCCGATAAACAGCGCCGTACGTTTTACCGAGCGGACGACGGCGCGCGGTGTAATGGTCGCACCGGTAAACTGATCAAACATACCGCCGTCTTTCTTCACCGCCCAGCGCTCATCGCTTGCACCATTGACGGTCTGATTGGCGAAATGTTTGATCCAGTCGGAAATGCGCACTTCAATTTTGTCACCCAGCCCCGGCGTTTCGTGCTGTTCCAGCACGCGGGAACCGTAAACTTTGCCATGAAAATCAGCCGCCACCAGCAACTGGATCGCACCGGAATAGCCGTCAGGCGCGGTGGTTTCAACCACGGCAGCCACCGGCTGACCATTTTTGCGCGCCAGATACAGACGGTGCGGCGCCATGCTGCCAAGTGACTCATCAGTGACGTTGTAACATTCGTTTTGCATATCGTTGTCGTACACGCTGGCCGGGATCACCTGATCAAACAGCGTTTTTTGCTGTAACAGCGCCTGATGTTCAATGGTCGGCTTGGTCATCAGGTTGACCAGTGCCGTCATACCGGTCATCAGTGCGCCAAAGAAAGCCAGAATCAGGCCGTGGCGTCGCATTGTAGCTAACATAATTCTTCCTCAGCGATGCCCGTAAACACGTGGTTGTGTGTAGTGATCAATCAGCGGCACGGTGATATTGGCCAGTAAAACGGCAAAAGCGACACCATCCGGATAACCGCCGTAACTGCGGATCAGCCACACCAGTAAACCAATCAGTCCCCCGAAAATCAGGCGGCCTTTCGGGGTGGTGGATGCCGTCACCGGATCCGTGGCAATAAAGAACGCGCCCAGCATCGTCGCGCCGGAGAACAGTCCGATCAGCGGTGAAGGATAGTTTTCCGGTGCCAGACCCCACGCGATACCCGCGCAAATGACCAGCATGCCTAACATGGCGGCCGGAATATGCCAGCTGATGATTTTGCGCCACATCAGGAACAGGCCACCGGCCAGGAATCCGAGGTTAATCCACTGCCAGCCGAGACCGGCCAGTGTGCCGCTGAACAGCGGCGTTCCGAGGATCTGATCGGCGGTATGGCCGGAGCGCAGACCGGTTTTAAATGCATCCAGTGGTGTCGCCTGCGTCACGCCATCCACGTTCATGTTCAACTGATACGCGGTCAGATCCTGACTGTTGTGACCGGTGAAAATGGTCAGCAGCGTGTCGGTGAATCCGACGTGATGATGCTGTAAAACATCCGGCGGCAGCCAGGTTGTCATCTGAACCGGGAAAGAAATCAGCAGCACCACATAACCTACCATGGCCGGGTTAAACGGATTCTGACCAAGACCCCCGTAAAGTTGTTTGGCGATGATGATGGCGAAAATCGTGCCGAGCACCACCATCCACCACGGGCCCAGCGGCGGCAGGCTGATACCCAGCAAAACGGCTGTCAGCAGGGCACTGTTATCGCCCAGGCGTTTTTTCACCGGCAGTTTGCGCAACTGTAACACCGCGCCTTCTGCCAGCAGGGCAATGACGATAGCCAGCGTCAGCTGAATCAGCGTGCCGTAACCGAAGAACCAGACCTGAGCGAGCAGGCCGGGAATACACGCCAGAATCACCATCATCATGATGGTACTGGTGTTCTGGCGATTATGCGTAAAAGGTGAACTTGCAATCCTGAAGGCCATCTATTCCTCGTTCGACATTGTCTGAGCGGCTTTACGGGCCTTAACTCGGGCGATCGCAGCCGCTACAGCGGCTTTGCGTGGATCGCTTTCTTGTTGTGATGTTTCTTTTTCTTCCGGTTCAGCGTCCTGCGCTTCACTCAGCGCAGCGGCTTTTTTGGCTTTGGCACGTGCGATGGCAGCCGCCACTGCCGCCTTGCGTTTGTCGTCTGCGGAAGGTTCTGCAGGTGACGCTGTCACGTTTCCTTCACTACCCGCAGGTTGCGCAGCGGCAGCCTTTTTGGCTTTCACGCGGGCAATGGCGGCGGCGACAGCAGCTTTGCGATCGTCGTCAGCGGAGGGCTGCGGTGCAACGTTCAGTTCGCTTTCTTTGGCTTCCACGACAACGCCGTTATTGCCGGCTTTCTTCGCTTTCACGCGGGCGATAGCCGCAGCCACGGCGGCCTTACGATCGTCTTCTGCAGATGGCGGCGTTTCAGGCACCGGCTCAGAAGCCACCGGGATTTCCTGCTCAGCGGCGGCTTTCTTCGCTTTCGCACGGGCAATGGCAGCGGCCAGCGCCGCTTTGCGCGGATCGGCTTCGGCCTGTTGTTCCGTGGTTTTTTCAGCGACAGGTGCTTCTTCTGCTGCGACGTCGTCCAGCTTCACTGCCGCTTTCTGATGTTTCTCTTCACGCGCTAATTTCTCACGTTCCATACGCGCCTGTTTGGCTTCGAAACGGGCTTTGGCTTCGGTGGCCCGGGCGCTCTCTGCATCGATGGCACGGATTTCGGCCTTTTCCTGACGGTAATACTGCACCAGCGGAATATTGCTCGGACAGACATAGGCACAGGCGCCGCATTCGATGCAGTCGAACAGATTATGCTTGCGCGCTTTTTCGTGTTCTTCACCTTTACTGAACCAGTAAAGTTGCTGAGGCAGTAAACCGGCCGGACAGGATTCCGCGCACAGGCTGCAACGGATACAGGCTTCTTCCGGCTCCGGCTGACCCAGTTCGGCGTCAGACGGCGCGAGCAGACAGTTGGAAATTTTGACCACGGGCACATTGAGCGATGGCAGGGTGAAGCCCATCAGCGGGCCGCCCATGATCACCATCTTTTTATCGCCCTGCGGTTGTAACTGGCCTTCCTGCATCAGGTGTTCAATCGGCGTGCCCAGACGCGCCCAGACGTTACCCGGTTTTGCCATCGCTTCGCCGGTCAGCGTGACCACGCGTTCGATCAGCGGTTCGCCGTCAATGATTGCGCGCTTAATGGCAAACACGGTGCCGACGTTTTGCATCAGTACGCCGATGGACGACGAGTGATGGCCTTTCGGCACTTCGAGGCCGGTCAGGATTTTGGTCAGCTGTTTGGCACCGCCGGACGGGTATTTGGTCGGAATGACCCGCAGTTCGAAACGCACTCCGTCGGAGATTTCAGCGCTGATCGCGGCTTTAAGCGCGGCAATCGCTTCAGGTTTGTTGTCTTCGATGCCGATCAGCACCCGTTCAGGATGCAACATGTGGCAGAGGATGCGTGTGCCCTGGAGAATTTCCATGGCATGTTCCTGCATCAGCCGGTCATCGGCAGTGATGTAAGGCTCACATTCGGCCGCGTTGAGGATCAGTGTGCGGGTCGATGTCAGGCCACCGGCTAATTTGCTGGCGGTCGGGAAGCCTGCGCCACCCAGCCCGGCAATACCGGCCTGACTGATGCGCTGATTCAGTTCATCAGCAGAAAGCTGGCGGTAATCGGCAATGAATTCGCGTTCGCACCAGGTATCAAGGCCGTCGGCTTCAATCAGCACACAGAGTTCTTTCAGACCGGAAGGGTGCGCGGTGATGTGCGGTTCGATGGCCGTGATCACGCCCGACGTCGGCGCGTGAACCGGCACGGTACGGCCACGGCCAGTGGTCAGCGGCTGACCTTTTAACACAGGGTCGCCGGCTTTCACACACAGCTCGCCTTCAGGGCCAAGGTGTTGCTGAAGGGGGATGATAAAGCGCTCAGGCAGCGGCACGTTGCGCAGCGGAACGTGGCTCGACTGAGTCTTCATTTCCGGCGGATGAATACCGCCGTCGAAGTCCCAGACTTTGTCTTTTTTGAGCGCCGCAAACAGATTAAACATGTTACTCCGCATGGATGACCTGAACCGGAATGGATTTCAAATCCCACTTCCAGTTTGCGGTGGTGGTTTTTACTGGCAGCATTTCGATGCAGTCCGTCGGGCACGGCGCGACGCACAGGTCACAGCCGGTACATAAATCAGTAATCACGGTGTGTACGGCGCGGGTGGCACCCACGATGGCATCCACCGGACAGGCCTGAATACACTTGGTGCAGCCGATGCAATTGCTCTCGTCGATATAGGCGACTTTACGCACCGGGACAGCAGCCGCGGCGTCTTCACCCATCGGCTGCGGCTCAACGTTAAGCAAGGTCGCCAGCTTGAGCATGACGGCTTCGCCGCCCGGCACGCATTTATTGATGTTGTCGCCATTGGCGACCGCTTCGGCGTAAGGCTTGCAGCCGGGATAGCCACATTGCGCACACTGGCTTTGCGGCAGGATATCGTCAATCTGATCGACAACCGGGTTGCCTTCCACGGCAAAACGGCGCGAGGCGTAACCCAGCAGCAGGCCAAAAACCAGCGCCAGAGCGGTCAGCGCGCCAATCGCTACCCATAATTCAAACATTAGAATTTCACCAGACCTGTGAAGCCCATAAAGGCTAATGACATCAGGCCAGCCGTGACCAGCGCAATCGAAGAACCTTTGAACGGTGCCGGGACGTCAGCCACCACCAGACGTTCACGGATAGCGGCAAACAGCACCATCACCAGCGAGAAGCCCAGTGACGCGGCGAAACCGTACAGCGCAGATTGCATAAAGTTGAATTGCTGGTTGATGTTCAGCAGCGCCACGCCGAGCACAGCGCAGTTGGTGGTGATAAGCGGCAGGAAGATGCCCAGCAGGCGGTACAGAGACGGGCTGGTTTTGCGCACCACCATTTCGGTGAACTGCACAACAACCGCGATCACCAGAATAAAGGCCATAGTGCGCAGATAAACCAGCCCCAGCGGCATCAGAACGAAAGTGTTGACGATCCACGAGCAGATATTCGACAGGGTGATCACAAATGTGGTGGCGAGACCCATACCGATAGCGGATTCCAGTTTTTTGGAAACGCCCATAAACGGGCACAGGCCAAGAAACTTAACCAGTACGAAGTTATTTACCAGCACAGTGCCGACAAAAAGTAATAAATAAGAGGTCATGACAATTGCCCGGACATAATAAACATTAAAAACCTCAGGGTTATTCCGTGAAGGTTTCTTTTACCCGCAGTGAGCGCTTGAAATAAGGCACAAAGACGGCGGCGGCCAATAAAGGTAACAATAAGTTACGCACGGCCAAATCATCGGTAACCGGTGAGAATGCAAAGGCTTTTACCGCCAGAAGTACTGTGCACAATAACCAGATAATATACATTTTGGGTAACACTCTGGCGCGCTTACAGAATTGCCACAATACCGCGACGGTAAATAACCCCATCGCTAACGTGGTCACCACCGAGAAATACCATTGCAGGGTAAATGCCTGGGAGTTGGTGATGAGATATTCGCGCGATTCCGGCATAAATAACGCCATTGAAAACAGAAACAGCATTAATACCACGCTCAGCAGCGTCACAATCAGATACGCCATCGGGGCCAGTAGCCACCCGCCAATACGTTTATAACCCGGATTATTCAACATAAAAGCTTTTCTCACGCTGGTTTTGCTATCAAATCAGCACAGGGAAACTTCCCCGACCTTCAAGGCGCAGTAGCTTAACCTGTGAGAGGCATTCTCGTTATCGTATTTATGTGATCAATGATCCCCTTCGCTCAGGAAGGGGATTTAAATAGAAAGGCTTTAATGCACCGGCACCAGAATTTCGGTGGCGACAATTACCACAATCAGGCCAACCAGCACGGGAACGGACGTGCGTTTGACGACTTCGAAAGGCGATATTTTTGCCATACCGGCCACGGCCACTATGACGCCCGAAACAGGGGAAATAGTGCGACCCAGGTTCGATGCCTGCAACATCGGGATGACCAGATATTCCGGGTTGATGCCCATTTTCGCGGCCAGTTTTGGGATAAGTTCGACGAAGGCGTAAAACGAAGCATTACCGGAGCCGGTGGTCATGGCGGCGAGCACGGTGATGACTACTAGCACCAGCATCATGACGATGCTGCCGGAGCCAAAGTTTTGCGCCAGTCCTATCAGGCTGCTGATGAACCCGACGGTGCTCAGCCCCTGAGCAAACACGCCCGCCGCGACCAGCAGCATCACAACGTTGGCGAATGCATCCGCCATGCCGCGATAAGCCACGTCCAGTCCGGCGAATACCGCTTTGCCGTTACGGTTACGCACGGTTTCAATCAGGGCGGTCAGCAACATACAAATCACCAGAATGGTGATGATATGCAGATTGGGTCCCCATTTACCGTCAAAAATCAGCACACCGATAATCGGCGTGAAAGGCAAAATAGCGTAGAAAGCCGGAGCATTGGTTTCAATGACATCGTCAGCATTGGAATCGACAGCATCTGCCAGCACGGAGGTATCGCGTTTATCCAGATAGCGTTGCCAGAAGAAGTGCGCGACCGCCATCGCCGCGATGGCAGCAATCGAAATCGGCAGGGTGACTTTAAAGGCAAAATCCACCAGCGGCATATTCGCCGCCTGCGCCGCCAGCACCACATCACCTGAGGTAGGGGAAAGAATGATCGCCGCAGGAGACGCACAAATCGCCGCCGCCGCGCCCCGGCTGATGCCGACGTTAACCATAATCGGGAACAACGTTGCCATCAGTAACACGCCCAGACCGGTCGCCGAAGACACGGCCAGGGACATCAGACACGCCAGAATATACGCCGCAACCATCAGAATGTACGGTGAATTGATCATCTGTAACGGGCGCGACGCCAGTTTGACGACCACATCGTTGGCACCAATATGGGTCATATAGGCTGCGAAACCGCACAGCATCATGATCATCATCCCCAGATCGCCACCGCGGCTCATCAGCAGAATTTTGACGTACTCAACGATATCTGTCGCATTCCAGCCGGTACTTTTGGTGCCTTCCGGCAGGATGCTGTGACCCATGATGGCGCTGATAATCAGCAATAATAAGCCGCCGACCATCAGAACGCCGGTGGGTGAATAGCCTTTAATGATATAGCGGCCGACAAAGACGGCGACTACCAGCCCGATCAGTAATTCCAGCATTATTGTATTCCCCGAGATTAAATTTGGATCCAAGTGAAAGGCGGGCACTTTGCCGAAATAGTTCACCGGGCGTTATGACGCTTATCAATTATGGGTGATGAAAAAGCGGGGAATATTTAAATTTGTGATGCCTGTTCAGAAGAGGATTCGGTACGGCTCCTCCCCCTGCGAAGGGGGAGGCGGGAGGGGGTTTTACGGGCTTACACCGCGTTTGAGCAAACTTCAACTTATTAATTTCGCTTTAATACCCCACCCCAACCCTCCCCTTCGCAGGGGAGGGAGTTGACCGTGCACATCAATACGTTTGCCTGAAAAATCAAAGCTTCGGGATTTCCCGATAAAATCCCACGCCGATGAGGCGTCCAAACAGGAAAGGTATAAATTTCCGCCCGCGCAGCCACGCTTCCAGCCGTGAAGGGGCACGCTTTCTTTGTTTCTGTCCTGCTTTACTGATCATGATCTGTAATGCCTGCGTCGCCCACGTCGGGAACGCGCGGCGGCGCTGGATACGTTTTAAGTGTCGCAGCGTCAGGCGTCCGGCCTTCAGCGGTTCAGTGATGATATTCGCTGTCGCCACCGCATCCTGAATCGCCAGATTCACGCCGACGCCGCCAATCGGTGACATAGCATGTGCCGCGTCGCCGATGCACAACAGACCCGGTTTAGCCCATTCTTTGAGACGGTCGATGCGGATCACCAGCAAGCGTACGTTTTCCCAGCTGAGAATATCGTCGGCTAAGCGCTGGCGCTCAAACGGCGACACTTCCGCCAGCAGGTCGAGAAAAGGCGCGATGCCCTGTGCTTTGAGCGCATCCAGGCTGTCTTTCGGGATCGAATACCCACACTGCCAGTAATCACCCCGGTCGATCATGATGAAGTTTTTCTTTGGCCCGCGATGCCCCATCGACCACAGAGGATCATCCGGGCGTTTGGGGATTTTCAGCCATAACACGTCACGTGGCGCGCCATAACGGCGGATTTCCATCCCGGCCTGTTCGCGCACGATGGAATTACGCCCGTCGCAACCGACGACCAGATCCGCATCAAAATGCTGCGTTTCGCCATTCACTTCAGCAAGAACGCCGGATACCTGGCATTTATCCTCCAGCAATGACAGGACCTGCGCGTTATGAATCAGCCGGAAATTGGGCAGTTGCGCAGCCTTGCTGGCGATGAAGTTGAGAAAATCCCACTGCGGCATAAAAGCGATAAATTTGCACTGCGTCGGCAGATGACTGAAATCCGCCAGCGTGGTTTCCTGGCCGTTGATCTCGCCATAAAGCTTTTCAGCGCGCTGATGCGGCAGGGCGAGGAACTCGTCGAGAAAACCCAGTTGCCAGATGATGTCCAGTGTAGACGGATGAATGGTATCGCCGCGAAAATCGCGTAAAAAGTCGCTGTGCTTTTCCAGCACGGTGACGTCAATTCCCTTTCGCGCCAGAAGATATCCCAGCATTAATCCTGCGGGGCCACCGCCGACGATACAGCAGGACGCTGCTGCGGAGGATTCAGTGTTCGGTGTCATTCCAACCTGCCTGAGGGGATGAATTTACATGATAACAGTTATCATTTGCACGGATGGGCGTCAATTCATCCCGTGCTACATCACAGAACATTTCCTGCACAGCGTCGTAACAAAACTCCATGTTTTTGCACCACCGCGATCTTGTCGCTGCTTTCCCGTTTGGGATGAAATTTACTCATTGTGTCTGTAAATCATTCGCTTAACGGTTGTTTTTAAAACTGGCAGATAAATTGCAAAGTGGTCCACAGGTTGAGTTGTTGGGCCAATTATGGCCGATGTTTGCACAAGCCAAAGTGCGGAGAAGCCAATGAACGGCGACATAAATTTATTGCATCCGATTGCGCCACAACAAAGCGACACGCTGGTGCTCGATGCGCTGACCCGCTATGTGGCGCAGTCCGGCACCCGTATCGGCGAGAAATTGCCGCCCGAGCGCGTGCTGGCCGAAGGGCTGGCGGTGAGCCGTAACACCGTACGCGAGGCGCTGAAACGCTGGGAAGCGCTGGGGATTATCGTGCGCAAAAAAGGCAGCGGCACGTTTTTGCAGTCTGAAATTACCGCTAACGACAGCTTTCTGTCCCTGCGCTTTAAGAATGACTCAGCCACCATGCTTCATGCACTGGAAGTGCGCCGGATCATTGAATGCGAGGCTTCCGCGCTGGCGGCGGTACGTGCGACGGAAAGCGATTTGCTGTTTATCGAACAGAAGCTGGATGTGATGGAAAAAGTCCATCTGAGCGTCGGTTCCGCCGGGGCAGAAGACTGGCAGTTTCACGCGGCAATCTACAGCGCGGCGCACAATCCGCTGCTGCTGCAAATGGTCGGCGGCATTTATGACCTGCTGCATGCCTTTTTTGAATCGCCGCCTGAGCAGGCGCTGTTCAGCGACTCTTTTCCGCTGCATCGCATGTTATTTGAAGCCATTGCGCGCCGTGAACCGGAAAACGCGCGCAGGCTAAGCAACGACATTCTGAACATAACTGAACGTGACATGAAGGAAGTGATCAATGCAGCAAGATGATAAGAGCCAGCCTGTTGAGTTAGGGGAAAACACCCGTTTAGTGCACGACGCCCGCCACGATCGCGGAGCGATTTCGCCGCCCATCTATCAGTCTTCGTTATTCAGTTTCACTGATTATGACAGCATGATTGCCCGTTTTCGCGGCGACAGCGACCATGCTTTGTATTCCCGCGTTGATAACCCGACCGTCGTCGAATTGCAGAAAAAAGTGGCGCAACTCGAAGGCGGCGAAGCTTGTCTGGCGTTCGGCAGCGGCATGGCGGCGATCAGTAACGCCATTCTCAGCGTGGCCGGTCCCGGCGATAAAGTGGTGTGCGTGAATCACGTCTACCCGGACACCTACCGTTTCCTGCGCGGTTTCTGTACCCGTTTTCAGATTGAATCACAGTTTGTCGATGGCGGTTCACTGCCCGCGCTGGAAGAGGCGATGCAGGGCGCGAAACTGCTGTATCTCGAAAGCCCGAACAGTTGGGTGATGGGCGAACAAAATCTGCGGGCCATCGCGGAACTGGCGAAAAAATACGGCGTAATAACGATGATCGACAATAGCTGGGCGTCGCCGATTTTCCAGAAGCCACTGGCTGCGGGCATCGATCTGGTCATTCATTCCGCGTCGAAATACATCAGCGGGCACAGCGACGTGGTCGCCGGGCTGGTGATTTCCAGCCAGGAACGCATCAGCGCCATCAGTCGTTATATCAGCCCGTTTTTAGGCGGCAAACTTTCTGCCAATGAAGCCTGGCTGCTGCTGCGCGGCCTGCGCACGCTGCCGCTGCGTATGCGCCAGCATCACGAAAGTGCGCTGGAACTGGCGCGCCGGTTGCAGGGCTATTCGCGCATCACGCAGGTGAATCATCCGGGACTTGACCCGTTGCCGACTTCCACGCTGACCGGCTACAGCGGTCTGTTCTCCTTTGAGCTGAGCGAAGGCATCGATATTCCGACGTTCTGTAACGCGCTGAATCTGTTCCGTATGGGGGTCAGTTGGGGCGGTTTCGAAAGTCTGGTGATGCCAGCCATTTCTGTGCTGAATCAGGCGGGCGAATTCAACTCGGCAATAGATTTCGGTGTGTCGCCCCGCGTGATCCGCATTTCTATCGGGCTGGAAGAGACCGAAGATTTATGGCGTGACCTGAAAAACGCCATCGAAAGCGCCTGTTCCTGAGGCCTTTGTTGAAAGACCGTTCCTGTGTTCCGACTTTTTTCACCGTGGAGAATCAAGATTATGCGACACCCGAAACGTCATGTGCTCAGCCTGCTGGCGCTCAGCGTCAGCCTGTTTTCCTGCGCCAGTTTTGCCGCCACCAAACTGACGCTGGTGGAAGTGATCACCAGCCCGGCGCGTACTGAAATGCTGCAAAAAATGTTAACCGCTTACAAAACGCAGCACCCTGATGTCGAGATCGACGTGGTGTCGCTGCCGTGGGGACAGGCGTTTGAAAAGCTTGGCACCATGATCCAGAGCGGACAATACCCGGATGTGGTGGAAATGCCGGACACCTGGCAAGGGCTGTATGCCAGTAACGGCATGCTGGCTGATCTCGAACCGCGGCTGAAAGGCTGGTCGGGCACGCCGGATCTGACTGACAAAACACTGACCATGGCGCGTTCTTCCGGCGGCACCGCCACCATGATCCCGTACGGTTTTTATCTGCGGGCCATGTTCTGGAACAAAAAACTCTTCCAGCAGGCGGGTCTGACCGAGGCGCCGAAAACCATGGACGAGTTTATGGCGGATGCGAAGAAAATCAGCGCGCTGGGTAACGGCATCAGCGGTTATTGCATGCGCGGCGGCGTCGGCGGCACGAATGCCTGGATGATGTTTATGGCGGCGATGAACGGCTCGCCGGACTTCTTCGACAAAGAGGGCAACAGCACGCTGACCAAACCTGGTGCGATTAAAGGTGCGCAATTCCTGGTGGATATGTACCAGAAGGGTTATGCGCCAAAAGACAGCGTCAACTGGGGCTTTAACGAAATCGTCTCCGGATTCTATTCCGGTAAATGCGCAATGCTCGATCAGGATCCGGACGCGCTGATCGCCATCAAAAACAGCATGAATCCTGACGATTTCTCGGTCGCGCCAATGCCGCTCGGGCCGAACGGCAAAGCCTATCCGACCATCGGTTATACCGGCTGGTCGATGTTCAAACAGGGCAAACATCAGGATCAAAGCTGGGATCTGATTTCCTTCCTCAGTAACAAAGAAAACAACCTCACCTGGTCGAAATTTGTCGGCACCTTACCGATTTATAAGGGCGCAGAGCAGGATGCGTATTACCACGCGCCGCAGTTTGCAGGCTGGTTTGCCGAGCTGAACAGCCCGGATTACATCCCGCTGACTATGCCAACGCACCTCAAAGGCTGGGGCTATTTCAACTCGGTGATTGTGAAAGACAGTTCGCAGGAAACGCTGCTCGGCCAGAACGACACCGAAAGCATGGTGAAAGACTGGGCGAAATACCTGACCAAAGAACAGAAAGCCTGGCTGGCTGCGCAAAAGTAAACCGGATAACTCCGGCGCGAATCTGCTGCCGGAGTTCGATATTCTTCTCAACGGAGACGCGTCATGATGTTGGAAGTTTCACCGCCAGACACCGCTGCCGTGCCGCGCTTCCCGCGTTTGCGGGCGCTGCTGGAACCCTGGGTTTATCTCAGCCCGACGCTGGTGCTGATCGGCCTGTTTATCTTTGTTCCGATGGCCATCGGCATTTCCTATGCTTTTCAGAACATCCAGTTGCTTAACCCTTTCGATACCGGCTGGGTCGGGCTGGATAACTTCCGCACCATGTTTGATGACCGGCATTTCTATGCTGCGCTGCGCCATACCTTCAACTGGACACTGACTTCACTGGTGTTGCAGTTCGCGCTGGGGCTGGGGTTAGCCTTATTGCTCAACCGTGAGTTTCCCGGCCGCCGCTGGGTGCAGGCGCTGGTGTTTCTGCCGTGGGCGGTTCCGGCGTTTCTCTCCGGCCTGACCTGGGCGTGGTTGCTCAATCCGGTGATTGGCGTACTGCCTTACTGGCTGGCTGATCTGCATATCATTTCCGAGCCGTACAATATTCTGTCTGATCCGCAACTGGCGCTGTACGGCCCGGTGGTGGCCAACGTCTGGTTCGGCATTCCGTTTTTCGCCATAACGTTGCTGGCGGCGTTGCAGTCGATTCCGAAAGATTTGTACGAAGCGGCGGCAATGGACGGGGCGACCGGCTGGCAGCAGTTTCGCAAAGTTACACTGCCGTTTCTGGCACCGATGATTGCCATCACGGTGATGCTGCGCACCATCTGGATTGCGAATTTCGCCGACCTGATTGTGGTGATGACCGACGGCGGCCCGGCCAATTCCACTTCGATTCTGTCGAGTTTCATCTTCACCACTGCATACCGCAAACTCGACTTTGGTTATGCGTCGGCGATGGCAGTGTTCCTGCTGGTGCTGATGACGCTTTACGCGCTGGTTTTACTGCGCATCCGCCATCAGTTGCTGAAATAAGGAGGCTCATATGAACGCATTGTCATTCAACGCGTGGCTGCGCAAGGGCGGACACCGGCTGGGAATTTTGTTTTACCTGGTGTTCGCGCTGTTCCCGATTTACTGGCTGATCAAAATCTCAATCACACCGGACAAACTGCTCTACAGCGAAGGCGTGCGGATGTGGCCGGGTGAGATGACGCTGACACATTTTCAGCGGGTGTTTACGGAAAGCCAGTTTCCACTGTATTTCTTCAACAGTCTGATTGTGTCATTCGGCACGGCATTTCTGACCACGATCATTGCTGCCGGTGCCGGCTTTGCGTTTTCCCGTTTCAGTTTTCGCGGCAAAACGGTGATGGCCGCGCTGCTGCTGTTTACGCAGATGTTCCCGCTGGTGATGATCCTCGCGCCAATTTACAAAGTAATGGCACCGCTCGGCCTGACCAACAGCCTGCTGGGGCTGGTGCTGATTTACACCGCCTTTAACGTCCCTTTTGCCACGTTCCTGATGCAGTCGTTTTTCGACAGCATTCCGAAGGATCTGGAAGAGTCCGCGATGCTGGAAGGGTGCAGCCGCTTTATGGCGCTGCGCAAAGTCATCATCCCGCTGACGTTACCGGGCATGGCGGCAACGTTAGGTTTTGTGTTTACCGCCGCGTGGAGCGAATTGTTGTTCTCGCTGATGCTCATCAACAAAAACGAGGTGATGACGTTCCCGGTTGGCTTACTCAGTTTTGTGTCGAAATTCGCGGTTTCATGGGGCGACATGATGGCGGCGGCCGTGTTGGCGCTCATTCCTGCCTGTCTGTTCTTTGCGTTCATTCAGCGTTACCTGGTTCAGGGGCTGACTGCGGGTGCGGTTAAAGGATAATTTTATGGCTCAGATTACGATTTCCGATCTTCAAAAACGTTACGAAAATGTCGAAGTGTTGCGACATATCAACCTGACCATTAAAGACGGCGAGTTTGTGGTGCTGGTCGGGCCGTCCGGTTGCGGTAAATCGACCCTGCTGCGCACCATCGCCGGGCTGGAACTGGCGACGGCGGGGGACATTCATATTGGTTCGCGTCTGATGAATCAGGTGGCGCCGAAAGACCGTGACATTTCAATGGTATTCCAGAGTTATGCGTTGTATCCGCACATGACCGTGGCGCGCAACATGGGCTTCAGCCTCGAAGTGCAAAAACGCCCGAAAGCGGAGATTGAGGCTGCGGTAAATAAAGCTGCCGATATCCTCGGGCTGACTGCGCTGCTGCATCGCCGCCCGAAAGAGCTTTCCGGCGGGCAGCGTCAGCGGGTGGCAATGGGCAGGGCGATCGTGC
This sequence comes from Rahnella aceris, assembly GCF_011684115.1. Taxonomy (NCBI): domain Bacteria; kingdom Pseudomonadati; phylum Pseudomonadota; class Gammaproteobacteria; order Enterobacterales; family Yersiniaceae; genus Rahnella; species Rahnella aceris. Next base: position 1,286,708 of record NZ_JAADJV010000001.1, read on the forward strand.
GCGAACCGCAGGTGTTTTTGTTCGATGAACCGCTTTCCAACCTGGATGCGCAGTTACGCGGACAGATGAGGATTGAAATCAAAAGCCTGCATCAGAGAATGAAAAACACCATTGTTTATGTGACGCACGATCAGGTCGAAGCCATGACGCTCGCCGACCGTATTGTGGTGCTTAATCATGGCCTGATCCAGCAGGTCGGCACGCCGCTGGAACTGTACGACACACCGGCCAATAAATTCGTTGCCAGCTTTATCGGGTCGCCTTCAATGAATTTCATCAACGGCACACTGGAACTGGGCGATTCTGCACCGCAGTTACGGATTACGCCGGAATTAACGTTGCCGGTGGATCCTTCAATCATGAATCTGCAAAGTGGTTCAGAGGTGATTTATGGCGTCCGCCCTGAAGCCATTGTGCTGTGCAAAGAGGGTGCGCCGGGCGCCGTGCCGCTGGACATCACGCTGATTGAACCGACCGGTCTGAGCGAACTGATCCACGGTAAATTTGGCCGTGAAAGCCTGAGTGTTTACAGCATGGTGAGATCGGGTGCCGCGCCAGGGGATCGCGTGTGGGTACAGATTGATACTGCGCGAATGCAGTTGTTTGAGGGGGATAGCCAGCGGCGAATGGGGAAATTAGGGGAGTAGATTTTGGGTTTGCTCCTCCCCCTGCGAAGGGTGAGGAGCAAACAAGTTAAACCGCTTTCGCCTCAGATAAGCTCATCAGCTTAAAGCCGACACCGACACCGGCAATCAGCATCAAACTGATAAACCCGGTAATCCCGTACCAGCCAAATGAGTGCCAGAAGAATCCGCCTGACGTCCCGGCGACGCTCGACCCTGCGTAATAACTGAAAAGGTATAACGAGGAAGCCTGTCCTTTTGCGCGGCGTGCACGACGCCCGATCCAGCCGCTGGCGACGGAGTGGGCGGCGAAGAACCCGCCGGTAACCAGGATCATACCGATGAAAATCAGCCAGACCGGCGAGAAGGCGGTGATCAAAATCCCCAGCAGCATGAGCGCTGTTGCGCCGATCAGCACCGGGCCGCGGCCATAAACACCGGTCAGCGCACCGGCTTTCGGCGAGCTGTAGGTGCCCATCAGATAGACCACAGAGATAATACCGACAATCGCCTGGCTCAGATTGTAGGGCGATGAAAGCAGACGGTAACCGATGTAGTTAAACATGGTCACGAAACTCCCCATCAGCAGGAAACCTTCGGCGAAAAGTAGCGGCAAGCCGCTGTCGCGCCAGTGCAGCTTGAAGTTAATCAGCAGCTTGCGTGGTTTCAGCGAGCTTGCCCGGAAATGTTTTGACGGCGGCAGAATGCGCCAGAACATAATTGCCGCCGCGAGCGCGAAGAAACCAACGACGGCAACGGCGATACGCCAGGAGAAGAAATCCGTCAGCACGCCGCTGACTAAACGTCCGCTCATGCCGCCGATAGAATTTCCGCTGATGTATAAGCCCATCGAGAAAGCGACCACGCTCGGGTGGATTTCCTCACTGAGATAAGTCATGGCGACTGCCGCCACGCCGCTCAGCGACAGGCCGATCAGCGCACGCATGACGAGAATGCCATCCCAGCTTTGCATAAAGGAACAGACCAGCGTGCAGCCCGCAGCGAGAAATAACGCCACCACCATCACTGATTTACGCCCGACGGCATCAGAAACTGGCCCGGTGAACAGCAGGCCAATCGCCATTAAACCGGTGGACAACGACAACGACAGGCTGCTGGTGGCCGGTGAAACGCCGAAATCATGCGACAACACCGGCAGAATTGGCTGGACGCAATACAGCAGGGCAAACGTCGCCAGACCCGCTGAAAACAGCGCAAGGGTGACGCGGATAAATTGCGGCGTACCACGCTTGATAAAAGGGGTTTTAAGTCCGGAGCGGGCGACGGGGGTTTCAGGATTTAACTCGTCGTCGTTAACTGAATCACTGGCTGGTGCAGCGGAAATCCGCCGGGAGGTTTTCACTGGAAGTCCTTAATACGGGGGCTGTAAAACTTAATTTTAAAATGTATAAGAATTTTAACGCTGCGAGGTTTATTGTCTAATATATTAATCAGTCAAAAACGATATGTTTAAAGTATCAATCGGGCGAATTAATCCACATCATGAACCACATCGAACTGCGTCATTTACGTTATTTCATCGCTGTTGCCGAGGAACTGCATTTTGGCCGGGCAGCGGAACGTCTGCACATGTCCCAGCCGCCGCTGAGCCAGCAAATTCAGGCGCTGGAAACCCATCTCGGCGCCGCGCTGTTTTACCGTAACAACCGCAGCGTGCGGCTGACCCAGGCGGGACAGGCGTTTCTACCGGAAGCCCGGCAGATTTTGCAGCGTGTCGGTGAGGCGTCCGCCCAGGCGGCACGCATTCATCGCGGCGAGTCTGGCAATCTGACCCTCGGGCTGACCTCTTCGGCACCGTTTTTACGTCGTGTTTCCCGCACCTTGCACCGTTTTCGTCTGACCTATCCGGATGTCAATATTCGCATTGAGCAGCTCAACAGCAAACAGCAGATCGAACCGTTACTGGAGGGAAAACTGGATCTGGGCATTATGCGTAATGGCGAGTTACCGGAGGAGCTGGAACACCATCTTGTGCTGTCCGAGCCGCTGATTGCTGTGGTGCACAAAGACCATCCGCTGAATGCGCTTAAAGAGGGTGAACTGACTTTTCAGCACCTTGCCGATCAGCCTTTTGTGTTTTTCTCCAAAGATGTCGGCACGTCGCTTTACGACGATATACTCGGCCAGCTCAAAGTGCAGGGGATCACGCCGTATATCACTCAGGAAGTCGGCGAACCGCTGACCATTATCGGCCTGGTCGCGGCCGGTCTCGGGGTGTCAATTTTGCCCGCTTCTTATCTGCGTATTCAGGTTGAAGGGGTGAGGTATTTGCGATTTGGCACACTGCAGGGCACGACAGAGCTTTGGCTGGTGAATCACGCACGGCGTCCTGCGACTGCCGCAGCCCGGGCATTTATGGATTTGTTGTTACACGAAGAATAAGGAGGCGAAGTCAGAAGATGCTGTATTTCCAGTCAATTCTGAGCGTGTTTTCGCGCAATTTGTGCACCAAATCACATAACGAATCAAATAGTTGACGACATATAACAAAAACTCCAACATAGCCCTAATCTTTATTTTGAAGCGCGAAAATAACAGGAGTTCCTTGAGTGATCCCCGACGGGCAACCAGGACATATCGATCAGATAAAACAAACCAATGTCGGTGCTGTGTACCGCCTGATAGATCAGTTTGGTCCTATTTCGCGCATTGAATTGTCAAAAAAAGCACAACTGGCTCCTGCCAGTATCACCAAGATAGTTCGTGAGTTAATCCAGGCGCATCTGGTGCTGGAAACTGAATTTCAGGATCCCGGTAGCCGCGGGCGTCCGGCCATTGGTTTAGCGCTCGATACGCAGGCCTGGCATTACCTTTCAGCACGTATCAGTCTCGGTTCCATTACCCTGGGTCTGCGTGATCTCAGCAGTAAACTGGTGGTAGAAGAAGTCCTCCCGCTGCCGGAACAGGCATCGCAACCTCTGCTTAAACGTATTATTTCGGAAATCGATCAGTTTTTTATCCGTCATCAGCGCAAACTCGAACGTCTCACCGCCATCGCCATTACCTTACCGGGCATGATCGACGCACGGCGTGGCATTGTGCACCGCATGCCGTTTTATCATGACGTGTTTGATATGCCGCTGGGTGACACGCTGTCTGAGCACACCGGTTTGCCGGTGTATGTGCAGCACGATATCGGTGCCTGGACGCTGGCCGAGTTGCTATACGGTGCCTCCCGGGGCTGTAAAAATGTGGTACAGGTGGTGATTGATCACAACGTCGGAGCCGGGGTGATCACGGGCGGGCGCGTGTTGCACGCGGGCAGCAGCAGTGTGGCGGAAATCGGCCATACGCAGGTGGATCCTTACGGCAAGCGCTGTTATTGCGGCAATCACGGTTGCCTTGAAACTGTCGCCAGCACTGACAGCATTCTTGATCTGGTTCGTCAGCGGTTAACGGTACCGGTTCCGGCCAGCTTACTGCATGGTGTGTCGCTGACTATCGAGGCCGTGTGTGATGCAGCAAACCGTGGCGATCAGCTAGCGCGTGATGTGATCATTAGCGTCGGACAAAGCGTTGGACGCATTCTGGCGATCATGGTCAATCTGTTTAATCCGGAGAAAGTGCTGATCGGCTCACCGCTGAATTTATCTCAGGATATTCTCCATCCCGCGATAATGTCCTGTATTCAGCAGCAATCGCTTCCCGCCTATAGCGAAAATATCAAACTTGAATCGACACAATTCTATAATCAGGGAACGATGCCCGGCGCGGCGTTAGTGAAAGATGCGTTATATAGCGGATCCCTGTTAATTAAATTACTGCAAGGCTAATATCCTGCGTAATTGAAGATACTTCTGCATTGGCTGCATTGGCTGCATTTATTCGCCCGAATCCTTGATCTTCGTCAGCGCATCGGGACTTTCTTCCTTGCCGCCCTGTCGTAATTTCCATTAATTGGGATATATCATTAACCTGTGTTCGTAAATAAAAAAATATAAGCCCTCGGCATTAACTGCATGGACAGTCAACAAAACATTGCGCTAACGCAAACCGCTCTCATCCCGCATCGCCTAGACTTTCTGTCGTGACTTTGTCTCTGGCGGTGTGTTCTTACCGGAGACTATCTTTCAATAAGACGGAGAGATCCCGGAGCCTGAATTCCATGTTAACGCACTTTTTCGTCACGGGTACGGATGCCCGTGTAGGTAAAACCATTGTCACACGTGCCTTGCTTCAGGCTTTAGCCGCGCAGGATCGCTGCGTTTTAGGCTATAAACCTATTGCAACAGGCAGTCAGGAGCTGGCCGACGGGGTTCGAAATAAAGATGCGGTAACGCTCCAGCAGTCATCTTCAATTTCTTATCCTTTTAATAAAATAACTCCACTGGCATTAGCTGATGAAGATATTTATGCCAGCCAGGTCCCTGAAAATGTTTTTGAAATAATGACTAACGGTCTTAATTTCATGCGTAAGGAGGCTGACTCCGTTGTAGTTGAAGGGTGCGACGGCTGGAGAACATTGATCACACCGCATCTTTTATATTCGGACTGGGTCCGTCAGCAAAATATGCCGGTAGTATTAGTGGTAGGTATTCAGGAAGGTTGTGTCAGCCATGCGTTATTAACCGCGCAGGCGATTATTGCGGATGGTTTACCACTGCTTGGTTGGGTGGCGAACCGCATTAATCCCTGTCTGGCTCATTATCAGGAAACGATTGATGCGCTCAGCGTCAATATTTCCGCACCGCTGCTCGGTGAAATTCCGTATTTACCTCGTGCGGAAAGCCGCGATATGGCGAAGTTTATCGACCTGTCCAGCTTTAACCTGGAAATGGTGATTAAAGTATGAGGCTGACGGTTTTTTAAAATTTATCATGGATGGAATTAAGTGCCTGAAAAACAGCAATATTCAAAATTGAACAGCATGTTGCTTAAACGCAAAATGATGAAAGTGATCGACCCTAAATGTGTCGATCAGGAACCCGCTAATCCGTTATATGTTTATGAAGTTATCCGTCAGGCGGCGGGAAATTATAAACTTGTTAATATAATGGATCCTCAACGCACCCTTGTACCAAATGGAGGTGGCTGGGTGTTTGCTATCATGGATGATGCTCCGGGGGCTGTTATTTGCGGCAAGGCAGATTATCAAAATGTCCATGGACATACTTCTCTTACGGGTATCTGTGAACATAAAAAAGGGGGAGTGATAATAGAAAGGGAACGCGGAGTTTATTTCGCTGGTGAGCTCGTATTTAGTGCCGGGCGACTGACGCGCTGGACTAATGGTAGTGGACATTTTGCTCCCTCCCGCTCATTGGCTTTTTCCAACTTATTAGCCCCCGTACGCCTCACTTTACCCATCCATTTATTCAGGCCAGAGGACGCATAATCGCTTTCTCAATAAATCATCTTTTTTTAGTCAACACTTATAACTGATGTTGTCATAATTAAACTGTCCTTAACAGGCGCTGTGTGCAAACCCGGCGCCTCTTTTTTGTCTATAATTTGGTATCTGCCTGCGTGCACTCATCAAAACAATGCTAAAGAAAACAAAGAACATGGCCGTCAATCATCCTGAAGTAAAGTCTGCTGTTAAATCTTCTCACCGACCTCTAATCCTTGCCGCCTGCATGTTGTCGATGTTTATGGCCGCCGTAGAAGTGACCATTGTCGCGACGGCGATGCCGACCATTATTGGCGATCTGGGTGGGTTCTCGCTGCTCGGCTGGGTGTTTGCCGTCTATCTGCTGACGCAGGCGATCAGCGTACCCATCTACGGGCGGCTGGCGGATTTGTATGGTTGCCGGAAAATGTTTTTCATCGGTACCACGCTGTTTCTGATCGGCTCTGTTCTGTGCGGATTCGCCCCTTCGCTTGGCTGGATGATCGGCTTTCGTGCCCTGCAGGGACTGGGTGCAGGGGCAATCACGCCGATAGCCACCACGCTGATTGCCAATGTGTACGGCCCGCAGGAAAGGGCAAAAGCGCAGGGATATTTGTCCAGCGTATGGGGCGTTTCGGCGATTGTCGGCCCGCTGATGGGAGCGTTTATTGTTTCCCATTTTCCGTGGGCGGTGGTGTTTTGGGTGAACGTGCCTGTCGGCCTGGTGGCGATGATCATTCTGGTGAAATACCTGCCGCCGGACGGACAGCGTAAACCACATAAGCTGGATCTGGCCGGTACCGGTTATCTGACCCTTTCTGTCGCGGCCTTACTCCTGGCGCTGTTGCAGGCTGAAGTGCTGGGTTACTGGGCGTTGGCACTGATGGCATTAGCCGTTGGCAGCGCATGGCTGCTTATCCGCCAGGAGCGTAAAACGCCGGAGCCTTTGTTCCCGCTGGCGCTGTGGCAAAGCAAAGTGATTATTGCCGGAAATGTTGGCGGGTTGATCATTGGCGCCACCATGATGGGTATCAGCGCATTTTTGCCAACCTATGTGCAGGGCGTACTCGGCGGAACGCCGTTACAGGCGGGCACCACGCTGGCGCTGATGTCGATTGGCTGGCCGCTGGCGAGCATGTTCAGCAGCCGTCTGATGCAGGCGACTTCATACCGTGCAACGGCGGTCATTGGCGGATTATTGCTGGTCGGCGGAAGTCTGGCGCTGTTGCTGCTTTCGCCATCGTCCGGTTTGTGGATGGCGCGTCTGGCGGCATTTTCGATTGGCGCGGGCATGGGGTTGTGTAATACCACCTTTATTGTCTCGGTGCAAAACAGCGTTGAACCGGCTATCCGCGGCATCGCGACGGCCTCAACACTCTTTACCCGTATGCTGGGTTCCGCCATTGGCACCGCGGTGCTTGGCGCAACGTTGAATCTGAATCTGCAATATCGTCTGCCGCAGGTAAACGATCCGGTACAACTGTTGATGGAGAAAGCCACCCGCAGCGCAATGGATAGCCAGCAACTGGGTGCTCTGACCGACAGCGTGGCGGCGTCGCTGCACTGGGTATTTGTGGTGTCTGCAGTGATTTCGCTACTGGCAGTCGCCGCCGGTTTACTGATCCCCTCCGGTGACCGCCCGCACGCTGAACCGCAGCGGGAAAGCTAAGCCGGGGGCCGTTGTTGCAGCCTGACCGCAATCAACATCAGCGTCAGGCTCAGCAGCACTGCAACCGACGCCATCGCCATCCCGTCGCCCACCGAACCCTGTTCAAACTGACGCCAGACATACACCGATACGGTCTGTACGCCCGCCGGTGAAAGCAGCAGGGACGTCACCAGTTCCCGTGACGCCACGGCAAAAACCATCATCATTGATGCCAGCAGGCTCGGAAATACCAGCGGCAGCAGGATCAGACGCAATGTCTGCGCCGCCGTGGCACCGTGCACCCGTGCGGCGGCGTCCAGATTGCCGCCAATCTGCTTCAACGCGGCGCTGACATAACGCACCGGATAAGGCAGCAACAGGCAGCAGTAAGCCAGCAGCAGAATTCCCCAGGTGTTGTACGGCGTCACCGGCCAGAAACTGCGGTTCCAGGCCAGAATCAGACCGACACCCACCACAATCCCCGGCAATGCCGCCGGTAACAGCGATAAACCGTCGATAACCGCCGCACCGCGAATTTTTCGTGCCACTACCAGCCACGAGGCAAGAAAGCCGGTCGCCCCGGCGATCAGCGCGGTACCCAGCGCCAGACTGAGGCTGGTCGACAGCGCACTCAGCGCGTCGCCGTGCGCGGCAAACAGATTACTGAAGTGGCGGAAGGTCAGATTCTGCCACGACAGCCCGCCGGACAACGTGCGGGAAAACGCCGTGGCCAGTGTGGAGACAATCGGCAGTGCGACGGCAATCACTGCCACCGCTGTAAACAACATCAGCACCGGAATTGTCCAGACTCCCGGCGTTTTTTGTGTCACGTCCGCCGGTTTGCCGGTCACGCTTTCCACATTCTTGCCCGCCAGCACTGCACGCTGAACGCTGTACGCACAAAGCGCAATTGCTACCAGCATCAGCGACAGCACTGCCGCGCCGGGCAGGTCGATCGGCCAGTCGGCAAGGCGCTGTTCGATGCCGGTGGTGAGCATCAGAATGCCGCTGCGCGAACCCAGCGCGCCGGGCACGCCGTATTCTTCAATCGACAGCGTAAACGCCAGTAACAAACTGGAGGCCATTGCCGGTAACGCCATGGGTAAAGTGATGCGCAAAAATGCCCGCCACGGACCCGCACCATGAATACGCGCAACATCTGCCAGACGACTGCCGCTGGCGGCCATGCTGCGCGATACCGCGAAATACACGACCGGAAACACATTCAGCGTCATCACCATCACCATGCCCGGCAGCGAAAACAAAAAATCATTCAGATGCAGCCACGGCAGCAGTTGCTGGACATAACCGTGGGTCTGTAACGCCATCATCCATGACAGCGCGGCAATATACGGCGGTAAAAGGAAGGGCACCAGAAACAGGATGTCCCACAGCGCGGCGGCGGGTAGCACGAACAGGCCGCGCAAGGCACCTAATGGAATGCCAATCAGGCCGCTGCATATCGCCACGCCCAGACCGACTTTTAATGTTGTCGCGAACAGTTCACGTAACTGAGGTTCTTGGAAAACACGATAAAATGCACTGAACGGTGCCGAATAACTGCCGGCATCCAGATGCGGAAAGACCGCCTGTAAAATCACAAAACTGACCGGCACCGCGACCAGCAGTAACAGCGCAATGCCCGTCATGCCCGGCAGGAAAGCATTTCTATTCATTGATTAAATCTCAGAAGCGGGCTGCTTTTTCAAACAGCCCGGGAAGGGATTATTGCTGTCCGAACAGTTTCGCGAAGCGGTCGAGAACGTCTTTACGTGATGCGGAAGCCTGTGATGCTTCCGGTAATAATTTCAGCGATTTAAACAGCGGGCGTTTGGCGTCGATATCCGTACGGGCCGGCATCAGCCAGGCATCGGCGACCAGTTTCTGGCCTTCAGGCGACAGCGCGTAATCGATAAAGGCTTTGGCTTCTTTGGGCTGCTGGCTGGATTTGAGGATCATCATCGGGCGCGGGGCGATAACCGTTCCGCTGCTCGGGAAAATCACTTTGACCGATTCACCGTCCTGCATACTGGCGTAAGACACATAATCAACCGCGCCAAATACCGCAGCTTTCGCGCCCTGTAAGACCGGCGTCAGCGCCTGTGCGTTGGGTCCGGCGATAATCATGCCGTTGGCTTTCAGATCCTCAAACAGTTTCCAGGCCTGTTGCGCGTGGGCATTTTGTAGACCGATCAGCAAATCCAGAGACGCCCCGGAGAGAGACGGATCCGGCGTGGTCACTTTGTCTTTGAATTCCGGTTTGGCTAAATCGCCCCAGTCTTTAGGCTCGGTCGTCCCACTTTTTGTGTTCCAGACGATGCCCAGTGCGGAAATACCCTGAGCGACGTAATAGGGGGTTTTAAACTGCGCGGGAACCTGTGCCGCATTGGGGCTTTGGTATTCAAGCAACCAGCCACGTTGTTCGAGATCGGTTGCGGTATCCCAGGATGCTGAGATAAGTATATCGGCCCGCGGGTTGGCCTGTTCGGCTTCCAGGCGAGCCATCACTTTGCCGGTTGTTGCCTGGAACACATCGACTTTTACGCCGGTTTGTTTTTCATAGCCTGCCGCCAGTTTTTTTGCCAGCGAGCCCGGCCCGGCGGTGTAGAGCGTCAGTGCCTGAGCGTTGCCTGCCGCCATTGCGAGAGAAAGAGTCATTGCTGTCATTACGCCTGTTTTGGTACGGGAAAACGTTTTGGAGGTTTTGTTGTGTGTGCGGGTCATCATTTTCATTCCATCAAAGGTTAAGCAACAAAAGGTGAAACAACGGAAGGGTCAATCTGGTCAATGCTGGCGATCGCGCCTTTGTCCATGCGCGCAATGCGGTGAGCGAGTGCGTGAGCCTCGTGCTGATCGTGGGTGACATACACCGCCGTGGTGCCGAGCTGGCGCAACAATGTTGCCATTTCCTCGCACAGGCTTTCCCGCAGGTCGCGGTCAAGATTCGACAGCGGCTCGTCGAACAGCAAAATGCGTGGCTCAGCCACAATGGCGCGGGCGAGGGCCACACGCTGTTGCTGACCGCCGGAAAGTTCGGCAGGGCGGCGGGAGACAAAATCCGCCAGTCCGACGCGCTCCAGCGCCGCCATCACTTTCTCCTGCTGTATCGCACCGCGGATGCCGCGCATCTGCAACGGAAACGCGACGTTCTGGCGCACGGTCATGTGCGGCCACAGGGCATAATCCTGAAAGGCCATGCCGAGATTACGTTTTTCCGGTGGCAGACTGATTTTCCCGCTGGCGACAGTGACACCATCGAAGCTGATTTGTCCTGACGCAGGATGGAGTAATCCCGCCAGCATTTTCAGCAGCGTACTTTTTCCGCAGCCGGAAGGGCCAAGCAGGGCGAGGATCGTGCCTTCCGGCACGGATAAATTGACGTGATTGAGTACCGGGTTGCTCCCAAAGAAATGGGACACCTGATGGACAGAGATCGCGGGGGGAGAAGACATGCGCGCAGGCGCATTCCCGCTGGCTGTAGCTGGAATGATCATGGTTGGTACTATCCTCTTTGGGACTTATTAGTGCAGGTGAGGGTAAAGGGGGAATGTGACGGACGGATGACACCTTTTGGAAAGGTGTGGAAATTGCCCTGGCGGGCGGCCGCCAATTCAACTTCAAAACCGTGGGCGTCGGCCCACACCGACCAGAGACCCGGTAACGCGCGGGCCTCTGGACTCCGCGCTTTTTCACTGCGCGCTGTCGCGGGTATGACGGACATGTTCTGATGCATTGGTGAGTGGCGCAAATCCAGGTGCTTCGCACTGCCTTCTCTCGGTCTTCGAGCCACAGGTCTCGAAGCCGCTCCGTTCAGCTGGATTTTAAGCACGCCAATCCACTTTTCTAAAAGATAAAAGACATTTGCCTTTGAATTTAAGATGGTGCGGGCGTTCAGAAAGCTTGCTGAATGAGAGGTTGCAGACCTGAGGCTGCAATCCCGAAATGAAGGTACCGCGTAGCGGCAAGATTTCCAGCCTGTCACCGCGGCAACTGAAACATAGCCAGCGAGCGGAGCGCGTGTTGAAAAAGCGTGGGGAAATCCAAAAGGGGAAAAGCACTTTCCCCTTTTGGGCGGTTTCGGCGCAGCGTGTTAAGTGATCACCGCACGTAAGAAACCGAAATTTACGCTAACTCGCTTTAGCAGTGTAAGCCGCCATTGCAGCGGCCTTCTGCAAACAAATCAGCGACTGCAAAGTTTGTAATAAACTTCATTCCACCGGATCTGATTCTTGAAGTCCGGCAACGTCGTGTCGTTATCGATCACCAGCAATTCAATCCCGGAAAATTCCGCATATAACCGCAGCGCGTCAATATCCAGTGCCTGAGAGAACACGGTATGGTGCGCGCCGCCGCCGAGGATCCACGCTTCTGCCGCTGTTGCCAGTGATGGCTGGGCTTTCCAGATAGCGCGCGCAACCGGCAGTTTTGGCAGCGGGTGTGGCTGTTCGATGGTATCCACCAGATTGACCAGCAGACGGAAACGGTCGCCCATGTCGATGACGCTGGCATTGACCGCCGGACCTGCCGGTGTGGAGAAAATCAGACGCGCCGGATCCGCTTTACCGCCTATGCCGAGATATTGCGCATCAAGCAGCGGCTTCTCTTCTTTGGCAATCGACGGACACACTTCCAGCATGTGCGAGCCCACCACCAGATCACTGCCTGGTTTGAAGTGGTAGGTGTAATCCTCCATGAAAGAAGTGCCGCCTTTCAGACCGCTGGCCATGACTTTCATGATGCGCAGCAGGGCAGACGTTTTCCAGTCACCTTCGCCACCAAAGCCGTAGCCTTTCTGCATCAGACGCTGGACTGCCAGCCCGGGCAGTTGTTTCATGCCGTGCAGATCTTCAAAGTTGGTCGTGAATGCCCCGAATTTACCTTGTTCGAGGAAACGGGTCATACCAAGTTCAATTTTGGCAGCATCCAGCAAGTTTTCACGACGTTCGCCGTTAATTTTTACCGCATCCGTCAGGCGATAGGTGGCTTCATATTCTTCCACCAGCGTATCGATGTCGCCTTTGCTGACTTCGTTGATTACGCTGACCAAATCACCAATTCCGTAGGCACTGATGCTGTAGCCGAACTGGATTTGAGCGGCAACTTTATCGCCTTCGGTGACAGCAACTTCACGCATATTATCGCCAAAACGTGCCACTTTCAGGTGCTGGCTTTCGTTTTTGGCGGCAGCAACGCGCATCCACTGGGCGATACGGCGGTGAGATTCACCGTCCTGCCAGTGACCGGCTACCACGGTGTGTTGCTGACGCATACGGGCACCGATGAAGCCGAATTCACGGCCACCGTGCGCGGTCTGGTTCAGGTTCATGAAGTCCATGTCCATGGTTTCCCATGGGATTTCAGCATTGAATTGCGTATGGAACTGCATCAGTGGCTTATGCAGGATGCTCAGACCGGCAATCCACATTTTGGCCGGCGAGAAGGTATGCAGCCAGGTGATGATGCCCACGCAGGCGTTGTCATAGTTGGCTTCACGGCACAATGCGGTGATTTCGTCCGGCGTGGTCACCAGCGGTTTGAGCACCAGTTTTATCGGCAAACCGGCTTCGCTGTTCAGGCTACTGACCACCTTCTCGGCGTTCTCTTTTACCTGACGTAATGCCTGCGGACCGTACAGATGCTGACTGCCAATGGCGAACCACACTTCGAGATGTTTAAACGCGTCCATTTATTACTCCTGAATATCGGATAGATGAAATACGGGTTAATGCGCCGGTTTCGCTGCAAACAGCGGTTCAGTCGTGGCACACCATTGCTGATAACGTTCGTACAGGCGCTGATATTGCGCGACGCGCTGCGGATCCGGCGTCAGCGTACGTTCGATGCTGCAGGCCATTTTTTCCTGTGCGGCAGGAACATCTTTGAACTCCCCGGCAGCGACGGCGGCGAAAATCGCGGCACCCAGTGCGCAGCACTGATCGGAAGCGACAATTTGCAACGGACGGTTCATCACATCGGCGCAAACCTGCATGATGACCGGCGATTTACGCGCGATGCCCCCGAGCGTCAGCACGTTTTCCACCGGAATATCCTGCTGTTCGAAACATTCCATGATGGCGCGCGCGCCAAAAGCGGTCGCTGCGATAAAGCCGCCGAACAGTTCAGGTGCTTCTGTGCCCAGATTGATATCGGTAATGACACCTTTCAGGCGCTGGTTGGCAAACGGTGTACGGCGGCCGTTAAACCAGTCGAGCACCAGCGGCAGATGATCCAGTTTCGGATGAGCGGCCCAGGCCACAGTGAGATCGGTCAGCAGATTTTTTTGCAGGCTGGTCAGTTGCGGTGCCATTTCCGGATGGGCTTTGGCAGCCTGAATCAGCGGCCAGCTCAGCAGACGGCTGAACCAGGCGTACATGTCGCCGAAAGCGGATTGTCCGGCTTCCATCCCGATCATGTCCGGCACGACGCTGCCTTCCACCTGTCCGCAGATCCCGGCGATAGCACGGTCGTTTACGCGTTCTTTATCGGCGATCAGGATGTCGCAGGTAGAGGTGCCGATCACTTTGACCAGCGTATAAGGCTGTGCGCCCGCGCCGACTGCCCCCATATGGCAGTCGAATGCGCCGCCCGAAAGCACCACACTGGCGGGTAAGCCAAGACGTTCTGCCCATTCAGGTGTCAGTGTGCCAACAGCCTGTTCGGCGGTGACGGTGTCGGTAAACAGCGGATAGGGCAGATGTTCAACCAGCAGCGGATCGAGGGCGGCAAAGAACGCTTTTGGTGGCAGGCCGCCCCATGACGGATGCCAGAGCATTTTGTGTCCGGCGCTGCAACGTCCGCGCACCACTTTGTCCGGTGCGGTGGTGCCGGAAAGCAGGGCGGGCACCCAGTCGCACAATTCAACCCATGACGCGGCTGCTTGTTTAACCGCAGCATCAGCACGGGAAACGTGCAGGATTTTCGCCCAGAACCATTCTGAGGAATAAACGCCGCCGATATAGCGGGAATAGTCGGGGAAATCGCCGCTGCGACACAGACGGTTGATCTCTTCCGCTTCTTCTATTGCCGTATGATCTTTCCAGAGCACAAACATGGCATTCGGGTTTTCGGCAAATTCCGCTTTCAGCGCCAGAATGTTGCCTTCCTCATCGACAGGAGCGGGGGTTGAGCCGGTGGAATCGACGCCGATACCCACCACGCGCGCAGCACGCTCGCTGCCCAGCCGTTGCACTACGTTTTTAATCGCCTGTTCCATTGCCTCTATATAGTCGAGCGGGTGATGGCGGAACTGATTTATTGCCGCATCACAATAGCGACCTTCATTCCAGCGCGGATAATAAACCACATCGGTTTCCATCTCGGCACCGGTCTGACAATCCACAGCCAGGGCACGGACGGAATCGCTGCCAAAATCAAGACCAAGAGCAATCGCACCTTGCGTCATTCTTTCTCACTCCTTCAGGTTTGCCGTAGTCATTACGGCGGCGAATCGAATTGCTCTAACAGTAGGAGGATGCAAAAAAGTGAGTGAGGAGGCGTTAGCTGGAAGTATGCACAAATCTGCTCCCAATGATGTTTCTGTGAGGTTGGTCAAATGTTAGCGTTTGGCTAAAATCGCTATATCTATGCACAAACCTGCTGTTTTCCCGCCGTGTGATAGCGCTCTACATTCCGCTGCAAAATTACCGCTAAAACTTAACCCGTCTTACAAGAGAGTGTGACGCAAATCCTCTATAAACTGGACTTCGCCGCACTTTCACTTTGTTTCTTTACGCTACTGATAACGTTTTCACGATTGCGGCAAACCACCAGATTTAAGACTGTGATTGTGAAAAACAACAATAAAAGTCGGAGAACATCATGCATAAATTCACTAAGGCATTAGCGGCGGTCGGGTTAGCTGCCCTTATGTCACATTCAGCTATGGCAGCCGAGAATCCGAAGCTGGGCTTCCTGGTTAAACAACCGGAAGAGCCGTGGTTCCAGACTGAATGGCGGTTCGCAGATAAAGCCGGTAAGGATCTCCACTTCGACGTCATTAAAATCGCCGTGCCGGATGGTGAAAAAACGTTGAATGCAATCGACAGCCTGGCGGCCAACGGCGCGAAAGGTTTTGTCATCTGTACGCCGGATCCGCGTCTCGGCCCTGCCATCATGGCGAAAGCGCGCAGCTATGACATGAAAGTGATCCAGGTGGATGACCAGTTTGTGAATGCCAAAGGCAAGCCAATGGAAGAAGTGCCATTAGTCATGATGGCCGCGACCAAAATCGGCGAACGTCAGGGGCAGGAACTGTACAAAGAAATGCAAAAACGTGGCTGGAAAGTCGCTGATACCGGCGTGATGGCCATTACTGCCGATGAACTCGATACGGCGCGCCGCCGCACCTCCGGTTCAATGGAGGCACTGAAAGCTGCCGGTTTCCCGGAAAAACAAATCTACAAAGTCCCGACTAAATCTAACGACATCCCGGGCGCACTGGATGCCGGTAACTCCCTGCTGGTGCAACATCCTGAAGTGAAAAACTGGCTGATCATCGGCATGAACGACAACACCGTATTGGGTGGCGTGCGTGCAACCGAAGGTCAGGGCTTTAAAGCGGCTAACGTGATCGGCATCGGCATCAACGGTGTGGATGCAGTGAATGAGTTGTCAAAAAGCGCCCAGACTGGCTTCTACGGTTCCCTGTTACCTAGCCCGGATATCCACGGTTACAAAAGTATTCAGATGCTGAATGAATGGGTTACCAAAGGCGTTGAACCACCGAAATTTACCGAAGTGACGGATGTTGTCCTGATTACCCGCGACAACTTCAAAGAAGAGCTGAAGAAAAAAGGTCTTATGTGATCTTCAGATGTGGTTGAAACAAGCAATACCCCTAAATAATTCGAGTTGCAGGAAGGCGGCAAGTGAGCGAGTCCCGATGAGCTTACATAAGTAAGTGATTCGGGTGAGTAAGCGTAGCCAACGCATCTGCGACTTGAAGTATGAAGGGGAGAGACGCTGCTGCAGAACGGACGACAGTTTTAAATAGTTTGAACTGTTTTCTGCTTTGCAGTGGCGTGCATCCATACTTACTCAACTTCCAGGTAGCCACTATGACTCAGCAATCTTTCGATAATAAGACGCCTTTGCTGACACCGTCACTGACGGAGTTTGATGCGGCCAGGCCGTATCTGGAATTCCATGACATTGGCAAAACTTTTCCGGGCGTGAAAGCGCTGGACGGTATTTCATTCAATTGTTACGCCGGACAAATTCATGCGCTGATGGGCGAAAACGGAGCGGGGAAATCCACCCTGCTGAAGATCCTCAGCGGGAACTATCAGCCTTCCCAGGGCAATATTCATATCAAAGGCCAGCCGGTCGCGTTCAGCCATACCACGGATGCGCTCGATGCCGGTGTGGCGATCATTTATCAGGAACTCCATCTGGTGCCGGAAATGACGGTAGCAGAGAACATTTATCTCGGGCAGTTGCCGAGCAAACACGGTTTTGTAAACCGTAAATTGCTGCGTTACGAAGCCAAACTTCAGCTTGAACATCTCGGGCTGGATATCGACCCCGATACACCGCTGAAATATCTCTCCATCGGCCAGTGGCAGATGGTGGAAATTGCCAAGGCGCTGGCGCGCAATGCCAAAATTATTGCATTCGATGAACCTACCAGTTCGCTTTCTGCACGCGAAATTGAACAATTGTTCCGTGTTATCCGTGAGTTACGGGCAGAAGGGCGTGTGATTTTATATGTCTCACACCGTATGGAAGAGATCTTTGCATTAAGTGACGCCGTCACCGTTTTCAAAGACGGACGTTACGTTCGCACCTTTGACGACATGACACAGGTGGATAACAGCAAGCTGGTGCAGGCGATGGTTGGCCGTAATCTCGATGACATTTACGGTTACGCGCCGCGTCCGCACGGCGAAATTCGCCTTGAACTGGATGAGGTGAAAGCACCGGGCGTGAGAACGCCGGTCAGCCTGACGGTACGTCAGGGCGAAATCGTCGGCCTGTTCGGGCTGGTGGGTGCAGGGCGCAGTGAGCTGATGAAAGGATTATTTGGTGGTACGCGTATTACCGGCGGTACCGTCCGGCTGGACGGTGTAGCGCTGAATATTCGTAAACCGGCAGATGCGATCCGCCAGGGCATCATGTTGTGTCCGGAAGACCGCAAAGCTGACGGCATTATTCCTGTGCACTCGGTGCGCGACAACATCAACATCAGCGCCCGTCGCAAAACGGTGAAGGCAGGGTGCCTGATCAACAACGCCTGGGAAGCGAAAAATGCGCGTAAACATATCGATGCGCTGAATATCAAAACCCCCAGCGACCAGCAACTGATCATGAACCTTTCAGGGGGCAATCAGCAAAAAGCCATTCTGGGCCGCTGGTTGTCGGAAGAAATGAAAGTCATTTTGCTGGATGAACCAACGCGGGGTATCGACGTTGGCGCCAAGCATGAAATTTATAATGTGATTTATTCACTGGCAAAACAAGGCATTGCGGTGCTGTTTGCGTCCAGTGATTTACCGGAAGTGCTGGGTCTGGCCGACAGGGTGGTGGTGATGCGCGAAGGCGCAATCTCCGGCGAACTGTTGCATGACGACGCCACCGAAGAAAAAGCGCTGGGGCTCGCTATGTTGCGCACGCCAGTTCTTGATTCTGCCCATGACGCTGCCTGACTGAGGAGCAAAAATATTATGTCGAGTATGACAACCAATTCAGCCAAACCGGATCAACCTTCAGCAGCCTCACGCGGCGGCCAGGGTCTGATGCGTATCTGGGACAGTTACGGCATGTTAGTGGTGTTCGCCGTGCTGTTTATCGCCTGTACCATTTTCGTGCCAAACTTCAGTTCTTTCATCAACATGAAAGGGTTGGGGCTGGCGATTTCGATGTCCGGCATGGTGGCCTGCGGGATGCTGTTCTGTCTGGCTTCCGGTGACTTCGATCTGTCTGTTGCATCGGTGATTGCCTGTGCGGGCGTTACCACCGCCGTGGTGATCAACATGACCGAAAGCCTGTGGATCGGCGTTGCTGCCGGTTTACTGCTCGGGATGCTGACCGGTTTGCTCAACGGTTTTGTTATCGCCCGTCTGAAAATCAATGCGCTGATCACCACGCTTGCCACTATGCAGATTGTGCGCGGTCTTGCGTACATCATTTCTGACGGTAAAGCGGTGGGCATCGAAGACGAACGTTTCTTCACCCTCGGTTATGCCAACTGGCTGGGGCTGCCTGCACCTATCTGGCTGACGGTCGGCTGTCTGATCATCTTTGGTCTGTTGCTGAACAAAACCACCTTCGGGCGTAACACGCTGGCGATTGGCGGTAATGAAGATGCGGCGCGTCTGGCCGGTGTGCCGGTGGTGCGTACGAAAATCATCATCTTCGTGCTGTCCGGGCTGGTATCAGCGGCGGCGGGGATCATTCTGGCGTCACGTATGACCAGCGGCCAGCCGATGACCTCACTGGGCTTCGAGTTGATCGTTATCTCTGCCTGCGTATTGGGTGGCGTTTCCCTGAAAGGCGGTATCGGTAAAATTTCCTATGTGGTTTCCGGGATCCTCATTCTGGGTACCGTGGAAAATGCCATGAACCTGCTGAACATTTCTCCGTTCTCGCAATATGTGGTTCGTGGCTTGATCCTGCTGGCGGCAGTTATCTTCGACCGCTACAAACAGAAAGCGAAAAAGACCGTTTAATCTGGTTTTGTGATAACGCTTTCACGCAATCATCACGCGGCATTTAACGCTATTACGGGTTAAATGCCGAAAAAACGCGTGGTTGTTCACAATTTAGCAACCTTTACTGGCAGCGTTTTCACTGCCGATTAGAATAGATGAAAAGTCCATAGTCCAGTGAAGTTTCAGGAGGTTCGATGTATCACCGTATGATTCAGGATCAGCAGCAAAATCCGCTGTTACCGGGTTACAGTTTCAATGCCTATCTGGTCGCCGGTATGACACCTATCCTTGCTGACGGGCCACTGGATTTCGCCATCGACCGTCCGGGTGGAATGAAAGGCTACATTCTTAATTTGACGGTGAAGGGGCAGGGTAAAGTCTTCGACGGCGAAGACACGTTCTACTGCAATCCCGGTGATCTGCTGTTATTCCCACCGAAAGCCCGCCATCTTTACAGTCGTTCTGCCAACGCCGACTCCTGGTATCATCGCTGGGTGTATTTCCGCCCGCGCGCCTACTGGGCAGACTGGCTGGAATGGCACACCAAAACCCGCGATGTCGGGCGTCTTTCTTTACCGAATAATACCTTGTTGCTGGAATTTGACCGTCTGTTTGCCAACATCGAACAAACGCAAAAATCGGGGCGACGTTTTTGCGAAGAGCTGGGGATGAATCTGCTGGAACGTCTGTTGCTGCGAGCCATGGAAGAAGATCCGCAGAGTCCGCAGAAAATCATGGACCCACGTGTCATCGAAGCCTGCCAGTTTATTACCGGCAATCTGGCGGGTGAGCTGCGTATCGATGAAGTCGCGCGCCATGTTTGCCTCTCACCATCGCGGCTGGCGCATTTATTCCGCGAACAGGTCGGGATCAACATCCTGCGCTGGCGCGAAGATCAGCGGGTGATCCGCGCCAAACTTTTATTACAGACGACGCAGGAATCCATCGCGACGATTGGTCGTGTGGTGGGGTATGACGATCAGTTGTATTTCTCGCGGGTCTTCCGTAAACGGGTGGGGGTCAGCCCGAGTGATTTCCGCCGCCGG
This sequence comes from Rahnella aceris, assembly GCF_011684115.1. Classification (NCBI taxonomy): domain Bacteria; kingdom Pseudomonadati; phylum Pseudomonadota; class Gammaproteobacteria; order Enterobacterales; family Yersiniaceae; genus Rahnella; species Rahnella aceris. The sequence continues at coordinate 1,307,023 of NZ_JAADJV010000001.1, forward strand.
AGTGTGGAGATTAACTATCCGGCCAAGCCGTATAAATCACATCCGTGGCCTGAGCATGAAAATGCCGTGGCGTATCATTTTTGAGTTTTTGCCTTGCTCTTCTCCCATAGCAGGGGAAAGTCAAAGCACTGAACTGCTCCCTCCCCTGCGAAGGGGAGGGTTGGGGTGGGGTATTAAGGTCAAATAAATAAGTTGAAGTTTGCTTTGGTATAGGTGTTAGCCTTTAAAACCCCCTCCCGTCCTCCCCCTTCGCAGGGGGAGGTGCAAAATTATTGATTAAAAAAACTCTGTTTCAAAGCCCGCTCCACACCCCGCAGTTCTGCCAGTCCCCGCAGACGTCCAATCGCCGAATACCCCGGATTGGTTTTCTTATGCAAATCATCCAGCATCTGATGGCCGTGATCCGGACGCATCGGGATAGCGCGCAGATTGCCAGCGCGGCGACGTGTTTGTTCTTCCGTCAGAATCGCTTTGATAACCGCCACCATATCCACATCACCATCTAAATGATCGGCTTCATGGAAGCTTTCCGGCACGTCTTCGCGCTGGGTGGCGCGCAGATGGATGAAGTGCACGCGGTCGGCGTAAGTGGTCATCATTTTCACCAGGTCATTATCTTCACGCACGCCGTAAGAACCGGTGCAGAAGCAAAAACCGTTGTGGATACTGTCGACCGTTTCTTTCAACCACTGCATATCTTCAATGGTGGAGATAATACGCGGCAGGCCGAGAATAGGGCGCGGTGGATCGTCCGGGTGAACTGCCAGACTTAAACCGCATTGCTCGGCAACCGGCACAATGCTGCGCAGGAAATGCGCCATGTTTTCGCGCAGTTTGGCTTTGTCGATACCGTCGTAAGTCGCCAGACGCGCACGGAACTGATCCAGCGTGTAGCCTTCTTCCGCACCCGGTAAACCGGCAATGATGTTAGACACCAGCTGATCTTTCTCCGCCTGCGTCATCGCCGCAAAGTATTCGGCTGCCTGTTTTTGCTCATCCGCGCTGTAATAAGACGTCGCGCCTTCGCGTTTCAGCAGATGCAATTCAAAGGCCGCAAATGCGATATGGTCAAAGCGCAGGGCGCGTGAACCGTCCGGCAGCAGATAGCCGAGGTCCGTGCGTGTCCAGTCGAGAACCGGCATGAAGTTATAGCAGACCGTATAGATGCCGCATTCCGCCAGATTACGGATAGATTGCTGATAGTTAGCAATGTGCTTTTCAACATCTCCGCTGCGGGTTTTGATTTCCTCATGCACCGGAATGCTTTCCACTACGGACCACACCAGACCTTTGGCTTCAATTATCGCCTTACGTTTCTTTATCTCTTCTACCGGCCAGACTTCACCGTTAGGAATATGGTGCAGGGCGGTAACCACGCCGGTTGCGCCAGCCTGACGCACATCATCAAGTGAAACCGGATCGTTCGGGCCGTACCAACGCCATGTCTGTTCCATGTGTTTTCCTTAAAATTGTTAACTGACTGTCTGAATGTAGTTGACGCAGGGCCGGTGATAAGTTCAATCTTAATGCGCGGTCTGGTCAGGTGGTCTGCTGGTCAGGCCATCAGACCGACATATGATTCAGCATCAAACCGAACATTAATGTGACCGGGATAACAGATCTGGGATTCAGCATGAACACGGAGAAAATAATGGCATTACCCACCCTTAAAGTTGAACGGCTGTATCGCCAGATTTCTAATGTATTGATTAACTGCATTAATACCGGACAGTTTGCCCCGGGCGCGATGATCCCGTCTGAACGGGATTTGTCTAAACAACTTGGCGTCAGTCGTTCATCTATCCGTGAGGCATTGATTGCGCTGGAGATCACCGGCTGGGTGGAAATCCGTACCGGCAACGGCGTGTACGTCAGCGACCCGTTGCCGCAGGCCACACCTGCGGTGCAAACGGTAAGTACCGAAGAGGAATTCAGCCTGCAATCGCTGGTGAAAGCGCGTCAGGTTTATGAATCTATGACAGCAGAACTGGCGGCGATTAACGGCACCGACGAACAGCGTGAAAAACTGAGAGCTATCGCCCGGGAATTAAACGAACTGAATGCTAATAACGACGCTTTTCTCGAAGCTGACCGCCGTTTCCATATGATGATCAGCGAAATGACCGGCAACGAAGTGCTGCACGATATGATGGGATATTTGTGGGATAAACGTCGTTCACGTCGGTTTATGCGTCTGGAGAGTCATTACACCGAAGTGGATTTTGCCCGTGAAATGAATGCCGATCATCAGGGGATTTTAGACGCGATTCTGGCGCAGGATGGCGCAGGGGCGAAGGCAAGAATGAGCCGGCATTTACAGCATGTGTATGACCAGTTATTTGCGGAATAAATGCAGAAAGACGGACAACTCCCTCCCCTGCGAAGGGGAGGGTTGGGGTGGGGTATTAAGGTCAAAATCTAAACCTGAGGTTTACTCTTACCCGGTTCTAGCCCTTAAAACCCCCTCCCGTCCTCCCCCTTCGCAGGGGGAGGAGCAAACCAAAACCTTGCTTACCGGTTTCATTCAGCTCGGATACGGCACCCATCCCCCGCCATTCAGGCGAATATAGATTTTCCCCTGATATTCCATCACCACTGAGTTCTCATTTTCAGATACCAGCGGCGTTTGTGGCAGGTTCGAACCGAAGGTTTTCCAGTCCATCGTCGGGCTGGTAAACACTTTGCCATCGACTGCGCGGGCGACCATTTCTGAAATCGCCTGATAGCTGCTCTGGCCGTCAATTTTCATTGGTGATGGCGCGTGCGGTGCCTGCATCCCAAAGAATTTCACCCCGACAGGAATATGGGTAATGCCCGGACTCGGGATATCACGCAGACCCGAGATTTGCATCTTGTCGCCCACCAGCGCGGCGCCGTGTTCAGGCACCACCACCAGCATCACTTTGCGGCCGGATTTATCCAGCTGATCCATAAAGATATTCAGCTGATTCAGCAGAGTTTGCGCACGGTTATGATAATCCGCGCCCTTATTGCTGCCCACGTAACGGTTGCCGTCATGCAGCGGAATCAGGTTAAAGAAGGTTGCGGTGCGTGCGGTACCGGCTTTCTCCTGATTCTCCAGCCAGCGGGAGAACAGTTGTCCGTCGTTGAAAATCGGTGAGCCATCAAAGGACGTCAGCTCATAACCCAGACCGGCCTGGGACATCAGCGGAACTTTCATGTCAGCATCATCACGCAGGTTACCGATGTAATTACCGAACACACCCGTATGGTCCATTGCCAGCTGAGGCGTGAAGCCCAGACGCGCGAGATCGTCAAACAGATAACACTGCTGACCGGCAGGCTGATACAAATCATGATGCGATGTCTGACCGCAACTGGCGCGCAGCAGGCGGATGGATGCCGGGCCGCTGTAGGCTGTGGCTGAATTGAAATTGCTGAACACAAAATCAAAACGCGACCACAGCGGTGAATTCGAAAGATTCACGGCGTCCAGATCTGACCAGGCCAGCGAACAGATGTTGATCACCAGCAGGTCAAACGGCTGTGCATCGGCAGGAAGTGCGTCGGGGAACTTCGTCGCCTTACGCCGTTCGTTTTGGTAGAACTGCTCTAAATAAGCGTTCAGGTTGGCATTGGTTGGCGGGCCGTTCACGGTGTTATCAGTGGCTGATGGCGCAACGGTCACTGGTGTCGTTACGGCATTTTGGGCGATAACCGGTGGCGGCGAATGTGCGAAAAACGGTGTGATCAGCCCGCTGAGGTTAAGCCACAGCAGCGCAATGACGGTAAACGTGGTCAGCCGGATCCACTGGGATATAAACAGATAACCGACCAGCAAAGCGAAACCGATGGCAATCCACTGCCAGTTGATAAAGCGATCGGCCAGTTCGAGCAGATAACTGAAACTGAAGCCTGCTACGTCCGCCCCCTGATTGACAATTGAACGCCAGCCAGGCAGCCAGGTATCGTGATACAGCAACGCCAGCCCGAAAGGCAGGGCAATCCACTGTCTCCAGCGGTGCAGGCGCAGCGAACGTAACGGGAATAGCAACACGGCGGCAAAGACGACATTGCTCAGGGCATCAAAATTCAGATAACCCTGTGAAAGCAGAACAAATTTGAGTAAAAAATAATAGTTCCAGGCACCGAGGCCGCGCCAGGATTGCCAGATCCGCAAACGCGGCGAAGAAGATTGCGATTCGTTCATAGTGAAGTTTTGGATTTTCCTGTAGCCGCAGAAGTTTCAGGCAAAGTAGCGGAGCGTTTGCGGTTCTTATTGATGCTGCTGATGGTCATGGGGGTTAAATAACGCGGCGACAGAAATCGCGTCGCAAAGCGGTTTTTCCAGCGCGGCAAACGGCTACGCAGGGCATATCCCAGCGGGATAAAAATCACCGCCGCCAGAATAAAGATTTCGATAATATCCTGAATATCCATCTCTTTTACTCCCGCGCCTGAATAACTGGCGTATCGCTCACGGCCAGCGTGATGGGAACGGGCTGATGAACCTGGGCACGTTTTAAAGGTTCAGTTTTATGCGCCACAAAAGGCTGCGCTTCAGACACCGGATTTGCCATCGGCGGCCTGGCGGCCAGACGCAAAACTTCCGTGCGGATATCCAGCTCCTGACTCCAGAACGTCTGGCTGGTGAACACTTCTTTGACCGGCAGATTAAACAGAAACGCCAGTACATTTTCGACGTCGCTGACCTGACAGTTCGACAGGAACAGATACAGATGACGCCCGGTAACGGTCAGAATATCGCCGTCGCGGCGCAGAGAACACAAAGACATCGCCTGCTGCGGGCTGATCCCGGCGGCAGGGCGCAGCGAAATTAAAATGCCCCGGGATTCCGTCGCCAGCGCGGCGTGATTCCAGATATCGTGCATGACTTCGCAGAAAACCGGCAGTGGCAGATAACCCTTATGATGCGTGGGCAGACGGCTGTCGAGCAGCAGCCCGATATCATCCGGCACATGGCGGGTATAAGTGAGATTTTGCAGGTCATCGAGCAAGGTCAGAAAGTTGGAGAGGCGCGCTGCTTGTGGCACAACCAGATTCGCACCACAGGCCTGGAGCAGACGCTGATCGACATAGCGCAAAGAAGAATTCATTTCGCGCACGACAATTTTTAAACCATTGCCACGCTGCATGCGTAAACGATGAACCTGACGGGCCAGCACTTCCACTTCGTCATTACCGGTGAGGGCGAAAATGACCGTCGCCGATCGCGCATGTGCCGCGCGCTCGCTCAGCGCCTCATTATCATCGAACAGGAACCAGCGTTCTGAAAGTGCAGGTGCGCCTTCAAGCACTGAGCGTTCGGCCAGCAGCATCCACTGATCATCGCCGGTTTGTTCGGAAACAGCGGCAGAGGCGTTCTTTTGAATTTCCCAGCCGGTCAGGCGGCGCGTCAGTGGATAAAGCGTATTAGCTTCTGCCCCCAAATTGTCATGCCACCAGGAAACGCCCCACTGGTTCGGTTCAACATCTGTTTTCAAATCCGCAAGACCGCATATATTGCGATGGTATAAATGAAGCTGAGTTTTAACCGCATTAATACCGGCTCCATAGCAGATAATAAGGATAGTTGCACCTTTATTATTGACACATGCGCTCATTTCACTCAGCCAGCGGACCCATTGTTTATCATTTACTGCCTGCCAGGTACTGACCGGAAGTAATAGAATCATTAATGAGGCTGAGTGAGCAGGCAAACGATTAATATCCGCTGCAAGAGAGAGAAATGCTTTCTTCCCATTCGCTAACAGGTAATAAAACGTTTTTTTCTGATATTTTTTTAAATAAGTGAGAAGGATATCATCGTCAGATAGCCTGTTTTCTTGTGCAGTGCAAATTAAATTGTGCTGTGGGAAAAAAACGTTGACCGGAACTTCACCTTGCTGAGCCTCAACCGTTTGTCCGCAAAGATGATAAGCGGCTTCCTGACTTTCGGTGTTAACCCAGTAAAGCCCCTGAGCCTGCATCCGGGCTAATCCATTCCAGAATTGCTTCATGCCCAATGAAAAGGAGAGTGCCATATAGTTAATCTGCTTGTATCGTTTTTGATTAAAAGTCTGCTTGGGACACACTGAGAAATGTGAGTATAATAAATTCTATCATTGCTACATTAAATAATCATAATACTTCACAATAATGTTTGATACTAAAAAGCCCAGACAGGTAAGCGCATTTTGGCTGTCGTGGTATCAGTATTTAGATTGAAGCAGGGAGAAAGAATCGGTGGGAGCCAATATTGTAGACCCGGAGGAATCCGAACCGACGAAAGATGATGATTTCTTTGCACTGAGTCACCTTTTTTCTTTGTCAGAATTAAATTATGTCGATATAGCCCGTAAAGAAAAGATTCCGCAACTAATGTCCCGCTGGCCGCTACTGGCTGAGCTGGCGCAATACGGTGAACGCGGCGCGGAGAAAAAATAATATGGCTGTCATTGCCTTACAGGGAATTCGTGGCGGTACGGGCACCACTTCAGTCACGGCTGCACTGGCCTGGGGTCTTGCGCAATTAAATGAAAAGGTTCTGGTCATCGACTTTTCACCGGAAAACTTACTGCGATTGCACTTTGGTATGCCTTTCGCTCAGGCTCGCGGATGGCGCTATGCGCACAATACAGGAGAGCCGTGGCAAAACTCCGCACTGCGTTACCACTCTCATCTTGATTTCCTGCCTTACGGGCATGCCACGACCGGCGACGCCAGTCAGCCGGATTTTGACTGGCAAAAGGCGATCACTCAGCTTAAAAATACCGGCGTATATGACTGGATCCTGATCGACTCTCCGGCAGCCGATCCGCTTACCGCGCAAAAAATTGCCGACAGTACGGTAGTGCTTCTCCACGCCGATACCCAGTCACACACCCGTTTACATCAGTATGTGCTGCCAGCCAACGGGCGCTATCTGCTCAATCAGTTCATTCCTTCCAGTCAGTTACAGCAGGATATTTTGCTGTTATGGCAGGAAACTTTGCCCGTTTTGATTCCGGTAATTCTGCACCGCGACGAAGCCATGGCGGAGTCACTGGCGGCGAAACAACCGGCAGGGGAATGGAATAGTAACAGTAAAATCAGTCGCGAAATTAACACGCTGGCGAACTGGTTCCTGCTGCATTTGCGCCATTCAGGGGATGTGCATAGCCAGACAATGGGGCGGAGTCCGGAAAAATGAACCGCGTGCTCAACCTGTTTCTGGTGCCGCCGGTAGTTTTCGAATTACAAAACCGCTACCGGTACTATCGCGCCAGCCACTCCTCACGGACCGCCGCTGGCGTAATGATTTTCTGCGTGGCGCTTAGCTGGCTGTTTTTGCGTTTTGAATCCCCAGTCTGGCAGCGTGTTAAAGCACAACGCACCCGCTGGTATCCGCAAATTTCGCCGTCGCGCCCGCGTCTGGCCGATCCGCTGCGCTATATCGTGCAAAGCCTGTGGTTGCTGATCATCCTGCCTGCTGAAAGCCGGCGCGGGCGTGTGATTCACACCCGCTGGCCACAGCAGTTGCGCAAAAAAGTCCATTTGTGGCTCGAATTATTACCTGAACAGGTCACACACAGTCCGCTGGAAATTAAGGTCACGCGCCGTATCGGCAAAATGAGCCGTCTCGGTAAACGTATTCTGGTCTGGATGACCGCACTGGTGGCGCTCACCCTGGCGATGTTCTGTATTTCTCAGCCTTTTAGTTACATCGCACAGTTCGTCTTCGTGGTGCTGCTGTGGAGCATTGCGATGATTATTCGCCGTATTCCGGGCCGCTTCCCGGCGCTGATGATGATCGTGTTGTCGCTGACCATTTCCTGCCGTTATTTATGGTGGCGCTACACCTCAACGCTGAACTGGGAAGATCCGCTGAGTCTGATTTGCGGCCTGCTTCTGTTAGGTGCGGAAACCTATTCCTGGACGGTGCTGGTGCTGGGCTATATCCAGACCCTCTGGCCGCTCAACCGTAAACCGGTGCCGATGCCTGCAGATGTCTCGACGTGGCCGACGGTGGATCTGCTGATCCCGACGTATAACGAAGATCTCAGCGTCGTGAAACCGACGCTGTACGCCGCGCTGGGTCTCGACTGGCCCCGGGACAAACTGACCATTTATCTGCTTGATGACGGCAACCGGCAGGAATTCGCCGATTTTGCCCATGAAATTGGTGTGAAATACATCGCCCGTGAAACGCGTGAAAATGCCAAAGCGGGCAACATCAATAACGCACTGAAACAGGCGAAAAGCCAGCTTGTGGCGATTTTTGACTGCGACCACGTGCCGACCCGTTCTTTCCTGCAACTGACGGTCGGCTGGTTCTTTAAAGATAAAAAACTCAGCATGTTGCAAACGCCGCATCATTTTTTCTCGCCCGATCCGTTCGAACGTAATCTGGGCCGTATGCGCCGCACGCCAAACGAAGGCGAACTGTTTTACGGACTGGTGCAGGACGGCAACGACCTGTGGGATGCCAGTTTCTTCTGTGGATCCTGCGCCGTATTGCGCCGCGATGTGCTTGATGAAATCGGCGGTATCGCCGTAGAAACGGTCACTGAAGATGCGCACACGTCTCTGCGGATGCACCGCCACGGTTACACGTCGGCGTATATTCGTATTCCGCAGGCGGCGGGGCTGGCGACAGAAAGCCTCTCTGCTCACATCAGCCAGCGGATCCGCTGGGCGCGCGGCATGGTACAGATATTCCGCCTCGACAATCCGATGTTTGGTAAAGGGCTGAAGCTGGCGCAACGGTTGTGTTACGCCAACGCCATGTTGCATTTTCTGGCCGGTATTCCGCGCCTGATCTTCCTCACAGCGCCCCTGGCGTTTCTGCTGCTGCATGCTTACATCATTTATGCACCGGCCGTTGCCATCGCACTGTATGTCTTGCCGCACATGATCCATGCCAGCCTGACTAACTCCCGCGTACAGGGCAAATACCGCCATTCGTTCTGGAATGAAATCTACGAAACCGTGCTGGCCTGGTATATCGCCAGGCCGACCACCGTGGCGTTGTTTAATCCGCATGCCGGGGCTTTCAACGTCACGGCCAAAGGCGGCCTGAATAAGCACGCTTACGTTGACTGGAAAATCAGCCGCCCGTATCAAATCCTGATGTTGCTCAATCTGGCCGGTTTATTCTTCGGTGCCTACCGCATTGTCTATGGCCGCCCGGATGAAATCCTGACGGTGCTGGTGAGTATGGCGTGGGTGATTTACAACATGATTATTCTGGGCGGGGCGATTGCCGTGGCGTTCGAATCCAAACAGGTGCGTCAGGCACATCGTGTAGAAGCCAGAATGCCCGCGTCACTGTTAAAACCCGACGGACACATTTATGTCTGCACCATTCAGGACTACTCCGACAACGGTGTCGGACTGGAAACCCCGAGCGCAAGCCAGTTTCATGCCGGTGACAACGTCACGTTACTGCTTCACCGTGGACAACAGGAATATACCTTCCCGATGCAGATCAGCCGCGTGTTTGGTGAAAACATCGGCATGCAGTTACTGCCATTAACCACCCAACAACATATCGATTTCATCCAATGTACGTTTGCCCGGGCCGACAGTTGGGTATTACGCGAAGACAACTTCCCTGAAGACAAACCGATGGAAAGCCTGCGTGAGGTGCTGGGGTTGGGGATCCGTGGCTATCTGCGGATGCTGGACATCGCCCCGCAACGCTACCGTCCGCTGGCGTCCGGAACCCGAACGTTTGGCCGCTGGCTGCTGTCTTTCGCTCCGCGTAATCCGCCGCTTGCCGTTCAGCCTGATGAATACAACCTGATGATGACAAAACAATGAAAAGACTTCCGTTAACCACTTTTATGGCATCTGCCTTGATGACATTGGCGTTGGGTTCTGTGGCTCCGGCCTTCAGTGAACAGACGCCTGCACCGGTTGTACCGGGCAACGCCACGCCTGCGCCTGAAGTGACCCTGCCGATGGTGGCGCCTGCGGTAAACCCGATGATTATTCCGGGTGCGCCGGTGCGCAGCGTGACATTACCGTTTGCCGATGTGGCACCGCGGCCGGGTGCCATCACCTTGCGCGGTATTCAGCCGAACGGACAGATTGAGTTCGGTGTGCGCAGTGACGAAGTCGTGACACAGGCCACACTGAATCTCGAGTTCACGCCGTCGCCATCGCTGATCCCGGTTCAGTCGCATCTTAAGGTGTATCTCAACGACCAGCTGATGGGCGTTGAAGTGATTGATAAAGACCAGCTCGGCAAGAAAAATCACCTGCAGATGACCATTGACCCGCGTTATGTCACCGACTTCAACCGCATCCGTCTGGAGTTTATTGGTCACTACCAGAACGTCTGTGAAAACCCGGCGAACACCACCCTGTGGCTGGAAATCGGCAAGGGCAGTTCGCTTAGCCTGCAATATCAGAAACTGCCGCTGAGCAACGATCTGGCACATTTCCCGGTACCGTTCTTTGATGCGCGCGACAGTCGTCCGCTGAGCCTGCCGATGGTCTTTGCCACGTCTCCGGATGCCGGCCAGCAACAGGCAGCGGCGATTCTGGCCTCCTGGTTCGGCACCAAAGCCCAGTGGCGCGGGCAATCCTTCCCGACGTTGTATAACCAGTTGCCGGACGGCCACGCGGTGGTGTTTGCAACCAATGGCAAACGCCCTGATTTCCTCAAAGAATTGCCGCCGGTGAAAGGGCCGGTGGTGCAGATGATCAGCCGCCCGGATAATCCGTACATCAAAATGCTGCTGATCCTCGGTCGTGATGATCAGGACTTACTGACGGCAGTAAAAGGCATTGCGCAGGGGAATATCCTGTTTCGTGGCGAAACGATCGGCGTCGATAAAGTGGACAGGATCCAGCCACGCCAGCCGTATGACGCGCCAAACTGGGTGCGTACCGATCGCCCGATGAATTTTGGCGAACTGAAACAGTATGCGGAACAGTTACAGTCTGACGGCATCCAGCCGAATCCGATCACGCTCAACATTAATCTGCCGCCGGATCTGTTCCTGATTAACAGCTCCGGTATCGATATGCGGCTGAAGTACCGTTATACCTCGCCACAGCTGAAAAACACTTCTCGCCTGAGCATCAGCCTGAATAACCAGTTTGTGCAGGATCTGACCCTGAAAACCGGACACGATGAAGATTCACAATTACTGCATCTGTCCCTGTTACAGGGGCTGCTGGATGGCAGCAAAGACCTGAATATTCCCGCGCTGAAACTGGGTGCGGTTAACCAGATGCGCTTCGATTTTGACTACACCTCGCTGCTGGCGAGCGGCACCGAAGGGCGCTGTGAAACCTATAACACCGTGCCAAATCATGTGGTGATAGATGACAGCTCCACTATCGACTTCTCCGGTTACCGCCATTTCATGGCGATGCCTGACTTGCGCGCCTTCGCCAACGCCGGTTTCCCGTTCAGCCGCCTGGCGGATTTATCCCAGACGCTGCTTGTGGTTCAGCCGCAACCGCAACCGGTTCAGTTAACTACGCTGCTTGATACGATGGGCAATATTGGCGCACTCACCGGTTATCCGGCGCTTGGCGTGGGGCTGACCGAAGATGCGGCAAAAGCAAAATCCACCGACGCCGATCTGCTGGTGATCGGCAATCTGCCTGCGGATTTGCGTGACGACAGCATGCGCGATGAGAAAAAGGCCAGCTTACTGATCGAGGCAGCGCGCGATGCGGTGAATACGCCAGTCCGCCAGACGTCGTTACCGGATAACACGGCACCGGCCAGCGATGCGCGGGTGGATGCCAGCGCGCAAATCAGTGCGCAAGGCCCGATTGCGGCGGTTGTCGGGTTACAGTCGCCGTACTTTGATCAGCGCAGCGTGGTCGCGCTGATGGCAAACGGTCAGCAGGGCTTCGAAATGCTGAACAAGTCGATGCAGGATAGCAAACAGAGGGCGCAGGTCTTTGGCTCGGTGGCGGTGGTGCGTGATTCCGGCGTCAGCAGTCTGAAAGTCGGTGATACCTATTATGCTGGCCATTTGCCGTGGTGGGAGCGGGTATGGAACGCCCTGGCGAACCATCCGGTATTGCTGGCGGTTATGGCGGTGATCGTGGTGATTCTGGCAGCAATCCTGTTGTGGACCGGTTTGCGTTCTCTGGCCCGTCGTCGTCTGTCTGATGATGACCAGGAATAAGTCCGTGAACACACAGCGCACAAACCTGTTTTTGCGCGGCAGACTGGCCCTGACGATCGGGCTGGCCTTGCTGGCTGCGCCTGCGGTTGCAGCCCCCGTTGTTTCACCGGAACAATGGTTACTGGAACAGGTGCGGGTCGGTGAAGCCAGTCATCAGGACGATCTGGTGCGTCAGTCCCTGTTTCGCCTGGAATTAATGGATCCGCAAAACCCGAAAGTCATGTCCGCCCGTTTACGTTTGCTTCTCCGCGAAGGCGATCAGGCCAAGGCACAGCAGCAACTGGAAAAAATTAAACAGGTTTCGCCTGGTTCGGATGAATACCGGCAGGCGCAGCTGAGCCTGAAAATCGCCTCCCCGGAAATGCAGCAAAAACTCCAGCAGACGCGGTTACTGGCAACGGCAGGGCGGCTCGATGAAGCCAAAGCGCAATATGATGAGTTGTTTGGTGGCCAGCCGCCAACGCTGGATCTGGCAGTAGAATACTGGCAACTTATTGCGCGGCTGCCGGGGCAAAAAGCCCGTGCGCAGGCACAGCTTCAGGCGCTGAATAATCAGTATCCGGGTGATGTGCAGTTACGTCTGCAACTGGCGCAGATGGCGTTTGACGAAGGGGATAACGCCAAAGCTGTCGGGCTGATTAAGCAAATCGCCGCCACCAATGAAGGGCGTTCTCCGGCCGCTGATTTATGGCTGCAGAAGATTAAGGACCAGACTGTGGGCAACCCGAGCGTCGATGCCTTGCAACAGTTTATCGCCACGTTCGACACCGGTCCGCAGGTGATTGCCGCGCAGCAGGAACTTCAGCGCCAGCAGGCGTTACTGGCCGATCCGCGTTATCAGGCGCGACTCCGTGGTCTGGCGCAGATTAATAATGGTGGTTCCACCGGCGCGATTGCGCCGCTGAAGCAGGCATTGCAGGCGCAACCTGACGATGCTGAAGTCCTCGGTGCGATGGGGCTGGCTTATTCCCGCGCCGGTAACCGCCAGCAGGCGCTGACTTTGTTTCAGCGGGCGAAAGCCGCCGAAACAGATGGCTATAACGCGGGTAAATGGAACAGCCTGATCCGGTCCAACAGCTACTGGCTGAAAATCGAGCAGGGCGATAAGGCATTGAAAACCGGGCTGCTTGATCAGGGCGAAGCGGCTTACAACCAGGCGCAACGTCTGGACTCCCGCGACCCGTGGGCGCAGATCGGGCTTGGGGATGTGGCGGTTGAGCGCAAAAATGACACGCAGGCGGAGCAGGCTTACCGCCGCGCACTGAAGCTGGAGCACGATAACAGTAGCGCCCAGCGCGGGCTGGCGAATATCTATCAGCGTCAGTCGCCGCAAAAAGCGCTGGATTACATTAATTCATTGCCTGGTGCATCGCAGGCGAAACTCAGCGATAAACAGCGTGGACTGCAAAGTGACGTTGTCACTGCGCAGGCGCAAAAATATGCCGCCGAACACAACTGGAATCAGGCTGCGAACCGCTACGGCGAGGTGCTGAAACTCAATCCGGACGATGTCTGGACGACCTACCATTATGCCAGTGCCCTGCGTGAGGCGGGTGAACCGGCGCAGGCGGATGCGGCTTTTGCACAGTTTGCGGCGAAGCGTCCGGTGGATCCGCAACAGGTTTACGCTTATGCGTTGTATCTGTCCGGTTCCGATCGTGACGACGCCGCACTGCGCCATCTCAATACCTTGCCGCAGGCGAAATGGGACGACAACATGCGCGAAATGGCGCAGCGCATTCAGCTCGGTAAAACCCTGACCGCCATTGATACTTCCCTTGCTGCCGGTAATACCTCGCAGGCGAAACAGCAGTTGCAGCAGGCTGATCTGCATGAACTCAGCCTGAATCAGCAACGACAGGTCGCCATGGCCTGGCGTGATGTCGGTGAAACCACCAAAGCGGCGGCGCTGTTACAACCCTTGAAAACGGCTGCGCGTTCACAGCCGGACGGACAAGACAAGGCGCTGATTTATCGCAACGCCGCCAACCTTGAGCAGCAACTCGGACAGCCACAAACGGCGCGTCAGGATTACGCACAGGCGATGGTCGCCAGCGGCATCACCGGTAAAGTGCCAGAAGATAACGACAGCTATACGCGCCTGACCCGCAACAATGCCACGGATGACTGGCTGAAACGCGGTATCCGTTCAGACGCGCATGATCTGTACCGTCAGCAGGATGTGAATTTCACGCTGGACACCGATTCGTGGACATCAAGCGGCACGCCGGGGAAATCTGATCTCACGGCCAACACCACCATGTTGCAGGCGGATATGCCGGTTTATCAGGGGCGCGGATTCCTGCGGGCCGACTGGGTGCGGATGGATGCCGGAACCTTTGATAACGAAGACGGTAATTACGAAGCCAGTTTCGGGACCTGTAGCGATCAAAACTGCCGCCGTTACCGCAGCCAGAACGCCAATGGCGTCAGCCTTGGCGCAGGATGGGAAAATGACAAATGGAAAGGCGATTTAGGCACCACGCCACTGGGTTTCCCGGTTGTAGACTGGGTCGGCGGGCTGGCTTACAGCGGTGACTGGGGCGATATCGGCTGGACGACCACGGTGTCGCGCCGTCCGGTTTCCAGTTCGTTACTTTCTTTCGCGGGCGCAAAAGATCCGGGTACCGGCACCACCTGGGGCGGCGTTCGCGCGACCGGTGCCAGCCTGGGATTAAGTTACGATCAGGGGCAGGCTAACGGCGTGTGGGCTGATCTCAGCGCGCATCAGCTGACCGGTGAAAATGTCGAAGACAACACGCGCGAACGCCTGATGGGGGGCTATTACTACAAAGTCATTAACGAAGATAACCGCCGCGCCACGGTGGGGCTCAGCTCCATGCTCTGGCATTACCAGAAAGATCTCAGCGGTTACACGCTGGGACAGGGCGGTTACTACAGCCCGCAGCAATACTTCTCACTCTCCGTACCGGTCAGTTATCGCCAGCGCACGGAGAACTGGTCATGGCAGCTTGGCGGTTCGGTCTCCTGGTCGCGCTCCTCAACCAGCGATCAGAAACGCTATCCGATCCAGAATCTGATCCCGGATTCATTACCGGATAAAAATGCCATCGAAACTGGCAGCAGTAGATCCGGTTTTGGCTATACATTGCAGGCACTGCTCGAACGGCGCGTCAGTTCTCACTGGACCGTCGGCGGGGGGATTGATATTCAGCAGGCGAAGGATTACACGCCAAGCCACTTTCTGCTCTACGCGAGATATTCGATGAGCGGCTGGCAAGGGGATCTGGATATGCCGCCGGAACCGTTAGTGCCGTATGCGGACTTTAAATAATGCCAGACCGGGCATTAGGGCGGTTTTTCGCTTGCAGCGAGGGCTTGATCGAGACAATTTCGGTTTATTAATAACGGCTATCACTCTGCTTTGATCGCCGAAACCGACCAAAAGGGGCCATGACGGGCCCCTCTTGGATCTCCCACGTCTTAAACTGCGCGCTATCGCGGGCACGACGGACATGTTCATTAGCAACAGTGAGTGGCGTAAAATGTCATCGCTGCGCGATTCCCGAGTTTCAGGTTTCGAGCCTCGGGTCTCGAACCATTCACTCGGTGCCATTTTTGAGCACGCCAATCAACTTATTAAAAAGACGAAAAACAGGCTGTCTTTGAATTTAAGATCGTGCGGGCGTTTCAGAAAGCTTGCTGAATGAGAGGTTGCAGACCTGAGGCTGCAATCCCGAAATGAAGGCACCGCGTAGCGGCAAGATTTCCAGCCTGTCACTGTGATACCTGAAACATGATTTACTAGCGATAGCGCGCAGTGAAAAAGCGCGGAGTCCAGAGGCCCGCGCGTTACCGGGTCTCTGGTCGGTGTGGGCCGACGCCCACGGTCTTGACCTTAAGCCTAGTCTGGGTGGCAACCCAGGTTTTACCCTTAGCGGCCAGCGAAAAGCGAAATTAAACAGCGCTTTGTTTATACCTGTCCGTCCCCCATCTCACCATTCCTTCCAGCAACTGTTTCAATAACACCTGCAATTCAGCCGCCTTATCAGGCGAGTAAGCAAATGGCTCCATCTCCTCCATGTAATTCACCTGCGCCAGCTCAAGCTGAACAGTGTGAATATCCACATCAGGCTGGCCGTAAGCCCTCGTGATATATCCACCCTTAAAACGGCCATTAAGCACATGGCTGAAGCGGGTTTGTTGCTGGCAGGTTCTCTCAAGGATTTCACTCAGCGCCGGTGAACAGCTTGCGCCGCTGTTGGTGCCGAGGTTGAGATCCGGTAACTGGCCGTCGAAAAGACGCGGGATCACCGATGCAATGGAATGCGCATCAAACAGCAGTGCATAACCGAATTCCTGTTTCATGCGCGCCAGTTCTGACTGGATTTTCTGGTGATACGGTTGCCAGATTTGATCCAAATATTGCTGGCGTTGGGTATTTGTCGGCGTCATGCCTGGTTTGAAGGTCGCGCGACCATCAAATAACGTCTCGGGATACAAACCCGTGGTGGCAGTGGTATACAGCGGTTTATCGTCGGAAGGCCGGTTGAGATCGATAACGAACCGTGAATACTGGCCGACCAGAATGCTGGCACCCAGTGAGCGCGCAAAATCGTACAGTTGCGGGATATGCCAGTCGGTATCGGAAAGCGGCAGGGCGGCTTCGCTCAGACCGCTGGCGACTTCTGGCGTCAGATGTGTACCTGCGTGAGGGATACTGATCAGTAACGGCGCTGTCCCCTGGATAAAATGGTACGGTTCAGCGATAACATTGGCAGTTGAAAGGCTCATGAACGGAACTCTCCTCGTACTTCTCCACGAAAAACAACAGTGCAGGGCAACTGACCGCCCAGCCAGTAAACCAGCCCGGCAGGACGCGACAGTGGCCAGTGTATAAAGTCAGCGACTTTGCCCGCTTCCAGCGTGCCGTGCGTGTCCTGTAAACCCAGCGCACGTGCACCATGGCAGGTGATCCCGGCCAGCGCTTCTTCAGGCGTCAGGCGGAACAAGGTACATCCCATGTTCAGCATCAGACGCAAAGAAAGCGCAGGCGATGTGCCCGGATTGGCATCACTGGCCAGCGCCATCGGCACCCGATGTTTGCGGAACTCATCCACCGGCGGGCATTGTGTTTCGCGCAGCAAATAATAGGCCCCCGGCAGTAATACGGCGACGGTGCCGCTGGCGGCCATTGCCTGAGCATCTTCTGCTGTGGCGTATTCCAGATGGTCGGCTGACAGCGCATGATGTCGTGCAGCCAGGGCGCTACCATGCAGGGAAGACAGTTGTTCGGCGTGTAATTTAACCGGTAAACCTAAGGTTTTTGCGGCATTAAAAACCCGTTCAACCTGTGCCGGTGAGAACGCCAGATGTTCACAAAAGGCATCGACGGCGTCGGCCAGATTTTCACTGGCAACCACCGGCAATAATGTGTCGCAGATGAGGTCAATATAGTCATCAGCGCGTCCTTTGAATTCCGGCGGCAGGGCATGAGCGGCAAGGCAGGTGGATTTCACCTCGACTGGCAGCATGACACCTAACCGGCGGATCACCCGCAGCATCTTCAGCTCGCTCTCTACACTCAGCCCGTAACCCGATTTAATCTCAACACAGGTTACGCCTTCGGCCAGCAAGGGTTGTAAGCGGAACAACGCCTGAGCCAGAAGTTCATCTTCGGTGGCCTCGCGCGTGGCATTGACGGTGGAAAGAATTCCCCCACCGGCTGCGGCGATTTCTGCGTAGCTGACGCCGTTCAGCCGCTGTTCAAATTCTGCGCTGCGGTCGCCGCCAAATACCAGATGCGTATGGCAGTCAACAAAGCCCGGCGTGATGATCCCACCGCTGAATTCATGCTGTGTGGCGCCTGCGAAAACCGGACAATCTGCGGCAGGGCCGGTCCAGACGATTTTCCCGCCTGCGACAGCAATCGCCCCGTTTTCAATCAGGTTGTAATGGCCGTCCTGCATGGTGACCAGCGTGGCACCGCGCCATACGCTGTCACAACGGGAAGGGGGTTCGGAAGAAAAAGAAGGGGATATCGCTACCGGCATGACAGGCTCCAGGCTGAATTCATCTTGTATAGACAACTAAAGTCAACCTAACGCATAACCGTTAAACCGGCAAGGCACCCGGCGATAGTTTTTTCTTATTACGAGACGTCTTCCAAAATTTGAACGAAGAGATAGCGGCCGTACAAAGCCGCCATTAAGGTGTGCCGGAATCAGCCGTGGCTGGTGAAACGTCCAAATAATTGATAGCGGGAACCCGGGTAAATCAGGCGCGCGGAAGTCACTACGCGGCTGCCGCTCCAGGTCCGGCGGTGGATCAGGAGACAAGGCTCATGTTCATTCAGTTGCAACAGCTCGCGTTGCTCATCGCTGGCACTGATGGCTTCAACGCGATGTTCACCCGCCGTCAGCGGCGCGATTTCCATCAGGTACGTATAGGGCGTCTGCTTGTTCAGCACCTGTTGCAGATAATCGGGTGCGGTTTCCGGGTTCACAAAACGGTCTTCAATCTGCACCGCGACGTTGTTTTCGTAATGAACAATTTGCGAATAAAACATCATCGTGCCAGTGGCGATACCCAGTTGCAGCGCCTGATCGGCATCCGCCAGCCGCGCTTCACACACCAGAATCTTGCTGTCATGGCGATGACCGCGCTGGGCAATTTCATCGGCAATGTTGTGTACTTCCAGCATCGGCGTGTAGGCCTTGGCTTCGGCCACAAACGTGCCGACACCCTGCATGCGGATCAAAAAACCTTCGCTGGTCAGTTCACGCAAAGCACGGTTGATGGTCATACGGCTGACGCCAATTTCATTGACCAGCTCACTTTCAGAAGGTACCCGCTGATGCGGTTTCCAGACGCCGGCGCGGATCTGGCTGATGATCGCCTGTTTCACCCGCTGATAAATCGGTGCGGGTGTATCGCTCATCGCGGCCGCCAGTTCGGACAATGTCTGCTGCGACACGCCCTGTTGTTGTGTGACCTGATGTGGCGCGGCACCATTTTGAGAAAGTGGTGTGGGCTCCGACATGTCTCTTACCTCACTCAATGAAATTCCAGAAATATTGGGAAAGCTTGCCTGTTCGCCCGGCATTTTCCATCAGTGGAAAGTAAACGGAAAGGGCGTGACGGAAAACTAAATTTATAAAAAAAGGGTTGTTGCAAGTTTACAGCGCAATCAGGCATATGTATATGTATAGACAAGTTGGTTAAAAGTTTTGCAATTGTTTCCGTAAAATTGCATTTATGTTTCTTCTTACTGTTCAGGAATGATGCTGTTATGCCTGCTTATTTTGCTTCACGCGCCTTACTTTCAGATGGCTGGGCGCATAACGTGCGGCTGGACGTCGATGCAGCCGGAATGCTGACTGCAGTGACCCCGGACAACGATGCGCAGGGGTGTCTTCCCCTTTCCGGCCCGGTGGTTCCGGGCATGCCGAACCTCCATTCGCACGCCTTTCAGCGGGTGATGGCCGGGCTGGCGGAAGTCGCCGGTGATCCGCAGGACAGCTTCTGGACCTGGCGTGACCTGATGTATCGCATGGTGCAGCGCCTCACACCTGAGCAGGTGGGTGTCATTGCCCGTCAGTTGTATATCGAAATGCTCAAAGGGGGTTACACGCAGGTGGCTGAATTCCACTATCTGCATAACGACATCAGCGGTCAGACTTATGCCGACCACGGTGAAATGACTGCCCATCTGAGTGAAGCCGCGTCACAAACCGGCATCGGACTGACCATGCTGCCGGTGCTTTACAGTTACGCCGGATTTGGCGCGCAACCGGCACAGGCCGGACAGAAACGGTTTATTCAGGATACGGACAGTTACCTCAAACAACAGGAAATTATCCGCAAACAACTCAGCGGTAAAAGCCTGCAAAATCAGGGATTGTGCTTCCATTCCCTGCGCGCAGTCACGCTGGAACAAATGCAGCAGGTGTTGCAGTCCGCAGATAAAAACCTGCCGGTGCATATTCATATCGCCGAACAACAGAAAGAAGTGAACGATTGTCTGGGCTGGAGCGGGCAGCGCCCGATTTCCTGGCTGTATGACAATCTGGATATTGATTCCCGCTGGTGTCTGATCCACGCCACGCACGCTGACCGTTTCGAGCTGGCGAGCATGGCAAACAGCGGGGCGGTCGCGGGGTTGTGTCTGACCACCGAGGCTAATCTGGGCGATGGCATTTTCCCCGGCGTCGATTATCTGGCGCAGTCAGGTCGATGGGGGATCGGTTCCGACAGCCATGTCTCCCTGAACGTGGTTGAAGAACTGCGCTGGTTTGAATACGGGCAACGCCTGCGTGACCAGCGACGTAACCGGCTGACGACCTCTGCGCAAAATTCTGTAGGCGATGTGCTGTATACGCAGGCATTACAGGGCGGTGCACAGGCTTGCGGCGCGGCTATCGGGCAGCTTTCTGCGGGGTATCGTGCCGACTGGCTGGTGCTCGACGGGCAGGATCCCTATCTTGCCGCCGCAAAAAACAGTGAACTGCTCAACCGCTGGCTGTTCGCCGGTAATACCGGGCAGATCCGTGATGTGTATGTCGGCGGTATTGCGCGCATTGTGAACGGCCAGCATGAACAACAACAGGCTGCGGCGGCGGATTTCCTCGCGCTTCTCCGTCAGCTGGCGGGGGACGTTGCATGATTGCCTGGCAACATTTCACCTTCGATGACCTGCCGGTCAGCCCGTGGCGTAACGGCGGTGGCGAAACCCGCGAAATCTTCAGTTTCCCTGCCGGTGGCCATGATTTTGACTGGCGCGCCAGTATTGCCACCATCGCACAGGATGGCCCGTTCTCGGCATTTCCCGGTATTGACCGTTCCATCACCTTGCTGAGCGGGGAAGGTGTGCATTTGCAGGCACAGCCTGATGTCGATCACTTACTCGTTGTCGCTGGTGAGCCTTTTGCCTTCAGCGGTGATACTGCGCTCCATGCCCGCCTGATGGGAGGAGTGACAACTGATTTTAACATCATGACGCGACGTACTGAATGTGCCGCACGGGTGATTGCCGCACGCGAGCACCTGACGGTGACGCGGGAAAAAGGTGGCGTGATTTATGTCATCAGCGGGATGTGGCAACTGGCGGATGGCCCGCTGCTGAGGGCGGGCGAGGGATATTACTGGTCTGAGACAGCGGCACAATCGCAACAGGGTTCCGTGAGTCTGACCCCAGTTGCTCAGCAACAGAGATGCCTGCTGTTGTGGGCGGCGATCACCTGATAAATACCTTACAGGATTGCGCTAAAAGGGAGCATGGCGCGCACCGAATTGATTCATCAGCCCGCGCAAAACGTCCCATAACCGGCGCTGAATGTTGTAAAAGTGCATGTGCAGAAACTGGCATAAAGCTTGCTTAAATATTGTCGACTGACTTGTATAGACAAGAATATACAGTAGCGTAATTTGCCTGCGGCTTTCACTGCCACAGGCATTTCCCCCGAGACAGATACTTTGGCAGGAGTGGCAGATGAGCAACATGATTTCCAGGGCTGTACTGAAGCGTTCGTTGTCTTTGTTAGGGCTGGCAGTGGCGCTGGGTAGTGTGACAGTCAGCGTGGCGCAAGCGGCGAATACGCCGGTTGCTATTGGTATTTCTGGCTGGACCGGTTTCGCACCACTGACCCTGGCAGACAAAGCGGGCATCTTTAAAAAGAACGGTCTGGATGTCACGCTGAAAATGGTGCCGCAGCAGTCGCGTCATCTGGCCATCGCTTCCGGTTCCCTGCAATGTGCGGCGACCACCGTGGAAACCTATTTAACCTGGAACGCCAGCGGGGTGCCGATCAAACAAATCGTACAGCTGGATAAATCTTACGGCGCAGATGGTATCGCGGTGCGTAGCGGTATCAACAAGATTACCGATCTGAAAGGCAAAACCATCAGCGTGGATGCACCGGGTACGTCTTCTTACTTCCTGCTGGCGTGGATCCTCGATAAAAACGGCATGACGATGAAAGACGTCAAACTCGCCACGCTCGGGCCGGATGCCGCTGCGCATGCCTTTATTGCCGGACAGAATGATGCGGCAGTGACCTATGAACCCTATCTTTCCAACATCCGTCAGAGCCCGGATAAAGGGAAGATTCTGGCAACCACGCTGGAATATCCGATGGTGATGGACACGCTGGGCTGTACGCCAGACTGGCTGGATAAAAATCCTAAAGCCGCTCAGGCGCTGGTGAACAGCTACTTTGAAGCGCTGGATATGATCAGGAAAGAACCGGAGAAATCCAACGAGATCATGGGCGCAGCAGTGAAAGAGACCGGCAAACAGTTTGCAGAAGAATCCAGTTATCTGCGCTGGCAGGATCGTGAGGCCAATCAGAAATTCTTCAGCGGTGAAATTGTGACCTTCACTAACGAAGCTGCGCGCCTGCTGACTGAGATGAAAATTCTGCGTAAAACGCCGGATATCAATACGTTATATGACGCGAAGTACGTGAAATAGCCATGAAGGACCGCGATATGAACAGCCCTGTCAGCCAGACAGCAGAACAACATATGACTTCGCAGTCAGCCTTACGCGAGCCGGCACCGTTGCCGGCAAGCAAAAAAGTCTGGCATAACCCGATGATGGTGCCTTTGCGTCCGGTCGCGTCGCGGCGTCGCTGGTTTCTCGGGTTCTGTTTCTTTGTGCTGTTTTTTGCTGTGTGGGCGCTGGTGACGTTTACCGGCCTTGTTTCCCCGACATTCCTCGCCAGCCCGGCGAGCATGTTGCAGGAAGGGATTTTACTCTTTACCGATTTTGATTTTACGACTGATATAGGCATGACGGTGATGCGCGTGCTGGGCGGCTTTATTCTGGCCTGCGCCATTGCCGTTCCGCTCGGCATCCTCATGGGGTCTTACAAACTGATCGAAGCTTTTTTCGAACCGTTTGTGTCCTTTTGCCGGTATCTGCCTGCGTCAGCGTTTGTGCCGTTGCTGATCCTGTGGGCGGGTATTGGTGAAATGCAGAAAGTTCTGGTGATTTTCATCGGCTCTTTCTTCCAGATCACCCTGATGGTGGCGGTAACCGTGGGGGCAGCGCGGCGTGACCTGGTGGAAGCCGCGTATACGCTGGGCGCCACCAACCAGAGTGTGGTGCGCAGGGTGATCATTCCCGGTGCGGCACCGGAAATTGCTGAGTTGCTGCGCCTTGTGCTCGGCTGGGCATGGACTTATGTCATTGTGGCGGAGCTTATCGGATCCTCGAGCGGTATCGGACACATGATTGTTAACAGTCAGGCACTGCTCAATACCGGGCAAATGATCTTCGGCATTATTGTGATTGGTTGCATTGGTTTGCTCTCCGATCTGTTGTTCAAAGCGGCCAACCGTCGGCTGTTTGTATGGAGTTCATTGTGATGAGCCATCCGAAACTGAGTGTCCGTCAGGTGGAACGTATTTTTACCGGCCCGAAGGGCGAGAAAACGCAGGCGCTGTTGCCGGTGGATTATCGGGTTGATGAAAACGACTTCATCACCATTCTCGGGCCTTCCGGCTGTGGTAAATCCACGCTGCTGCGCATTGTCGCCGGGCTGGATCAGCCAACGCGTGGCGAAGTGTGGCTCGATGGTGAACAGGTAGACGGCCCCGGTGCCGATCGCGGCATGGTCTTTCAGAGTTATACCTTGTTTCCGTGGCTGACCGTTGAACAGAACATCCGTTTCGGTTTGCAGGAGCGTGGCGTGAGTAAGGCAGCGCAAAAAGAGCGCAGCGACTACTTTATTAATAAGGTCGGGCTGCGGGGTTTTGAGCAGCACTTCCCGCGTCAACTTTCCGGCGGGATGCAGCAACGCACCGCCATCGCCCGCGCACTGGCGAATGACCCGAAAATTTTGCTGATGGATGAGCCTTTTGGCGCCCTGGATAATCAGACCCGCGTGATGATGCAGGAACTGCTGTTATCGATTTGGGAATCCTCGCGCAAAACCGTGTTGTTCGTGACACATGATATCGACGAAGCGATTTTCATGGCTAATAAGGTGGCGATTTTCAGTGCCCGGCCGGGGCGGATCAAAACCGAAGTGGCGGTTAATTTCCCGCATCCGCGGGACTACACCCTGAAAACGTCGCCGGAATTTATGGCGCTGAAAGCGCGGGTTACCGAAGAAATTCGTACCGAAACGATGCAGGCAATGGACCACTGATTTCACCGCCCCGCATCTGTACAGAATAGATTGTAGATTCGTCATGTAATGCGTAAATGCCCGGCGGGCTGCGTCCTTAGCCGGGTTTACTTCCGGTTTCACTTGTCTATACAGGAATAGATTATGGCTTCTTCATCCAATGCGTTAACCCTTTGCCGCCTGCAACCAGGTCATGTTGATCTGCCCATGCTGCGCAAGATTTATCAGGGCAATGTCCGCCTTGAACTGGCTGAGGAGGCGCGCGCTGGCGTGCTGGCGTCGCAGGAAACGGTCACCCGCATTGTTGAGTCGGGGAAAGTGGTCTACGGCATCAATACCGGTTTCGGCAAGCTGGCACAGACGCGTATTCCGGCGGCGCGTCTGGCGGAACTGCAACGCAATCTGGTGTTGTCGCACAGCGTCGGCATCGGCAAGGATTTGGCGGATAACGTGGTGCGTCTGGTGATGGCGACCAAAGTGCTGAGCCTGTCTCGCGGCCATTCCGGCATCCGCATTGAGGTGATCGATGCACTGATTACCTTGTTCAATGCCGGTGTTTATCCGTGTATTCCTGAGAAAGGCTCCGTGGGAGCGTCCGGTGACTTAGCGCCGCTGGCGCATCTCTCCCTGATGCTGATTGGTGAGGGGCAGGTCACGGCGCAAGGCGAAAAAATGTCGGCGACTGAAGGTCTGGCGACGGCAGGCCTGAAGCCATTTGAACTTGGGCCGAAAGAAGGGCTGGCCCTGCTTAACGGCACACAGGTTTCCACCTCGCTGGCGTTGTCCGGTCTGTTTGAAGCCGAACGCGTATTTTCTGCCGGACTGGTGGCGGGCGCATTGTCGCTGGAAGCCATCAAAGGTTCCGTAAAACCGCTGGATGCACGCATTCACGAAGCCCGCGGCCAGCAGGGTCAGATTGGGGTGGCGGCGGCACTGACCGAGATCCTGTCCGGGAGTGACATTGTCACGTCTCATGCGGATTGCGGCCGCGTACAGGATCCGTATTCCATCCGCTGTGTACCGCAGGTGATGGGGGCTTGTCTGGATAACCTGCACCACGCTGCCCGTATCCTGCGCATTGAAGCCAATGCCGCTTCTGATAATCCGCTGGTGTTTTCCGAAAACGGTGACGTGATTTCCGGCGGTAACTTCCATGCCGAACCGGTGGCTTTTGCTGCCGATATCATCGCGCTGGCCGTCGCTGAGATCGGCGCGATTTCCGAGCGTCGTATGGCGTTACTGCTCGATAGCGGGCTTTCCGGTTTACCGGCGTTTCTGGTCAATGACGGCGGTGTGAACTCCGGCTTTATGATTGCGCAGGTAACCGCAGCGGCACTGGCGTCGGAAAACAAATCGCTGGCGCATCCGGGCAGCGTTGACAGCCTGCCGACCTCGGCGAATCAGGAAGATCATGTATCCATGGCAACCTACGCCGCCCGCCGTCTGGGTGACATGTGCTTTAACACCAGCGTGGTCGTGGGCATTGAAGCGATGGCCGCCGCACAGGGTATTGATTTCCTTCGTCCGCTGCAAAGTTCAGCGACGCTGGAAAATGAAATGAAAGCTATCCGTGAAAACGTGGCGTTTCTTGAAAAAGACCGCCTGATGGCACCGGACGTTGAAATGATGCGTCTGTGGGCTTCCCGCGAGCATTGGCCTGCGGCGATTGAAGCGCTGCTGCCAAGCTTTGCCTGATGACTTTTGTCCTGTAAAGATTGATTCAAACACCCTATTTCAGAGAAGGAAACGATGATGAACGCTCCACAAAAAACGGCCATTGCCCGCGTTGTTCGTGCGCCACAGGGCACGGAACTGAGCTGCCAGAACTGGCTGATTGAAGCGGCATACCGCATGATCCAGAACAACCTCGATCCGGATGTCGCTGAGCGCCCGGAAGATCTGGTGGTTTACGGCGGCATTGGTAAAGCCGCGCGCAACTGGCCGGCGTTTGAAGGCATTCTTGACAGTTTACGCAAGCTGCGTGAAGACGAAACGCTGCTGGTGCAATCCGGCAAGCCGGTTGGCGTTTTCCGCACCCATACCGATGCGCCCCGCGTGCTGATTGCCAATTCCAACATTGTGCCGCACTGGGCAAACTGGGATCACTTTCACGAACTGGATAAAGCTGGCCTGATGATGTACGGCCAGATGACCGCCGGTTCCTGGATTTACATCGGTGCGCAGGGCATTGTGCAGGGTACTTATGAAACCTTCGCGGAAGCGGGACGCCAGCATTACAACAGCGACCTGCGCGGCAAATGGATCCTGACTGCCGGTCTGGGCGGCATGGGCGGCGCCCAGCCACTGGCGGGCGTGCTGGCCGGGGCCTGCGTACTGGCAATTGAATGTCAGGAATCGCGCATCGATTTCCGTCTGCGCACCCGTTATCTCGATTACAAAGCACACAGCATTGATGAAGCGCTGGCCATGATTGAAAAAGCCTGCGCCGAGAAAAAAGCCATTTCCGTGGGGCTGCTGGGCAATGCCGCAGAGGTGATGCCACAACTGGTTGCCCGCGCAAAAGAAGGCGGTCTGCGCCCGGATATCGTCACTGATCAGACCTCGGCACATGACCCGCTGAACGGCTATCTGCCGGAAGGCTGGAGCCTGGAAAAATGGCAGGATGCGCGACTGTCAGATCCGCAAGCGGTGGTGAAAGCTGCCCGTGCGTCGATGGCCAAACACGTTCAGGCAATGCTCGATTTTCATGCGATGGGCATTCCGACGGTCGATTACGGCAATAACATCCGTCAGGTTGCCAAAGACGAAGGCGTGGAGAATGCCTTTGATTTCCCGGGTTTTGTGCCTGCCTATATCCGTCCGCTGTTCTGTGAAGGCAAAGGCCCGTTCCGCTGGGTGGCGCTTTCCGGGGACCCGGAAGATATCTACAAAACCGACGCCAAACTGAAAGAACTGTTCCCCGACAACGCAAACCTCATTAACTGGCTGGACATGGCGCGCGAACGTATCGCTTTCCAGGGGTTACCGGCGCGTATTTGCTGGCTGGGGCTGGGAGAGCGCCATATTGCCGGTCTGGCATTCAATGAAATGGTACGTAACGGCGAGCTGAAAGCGCCGGTGGTTATCGGCCGCGACCATCTCGACACCGGTTCTGTTGCCTCACCAAACCGTGAAACGGAAGCCATGAAAGACGGTTCTGATGCAGTTTCCGACTGGCCGCTGCTGAACGCTTTGCTCAATACTGCGGGCGGCGCAACGTGGGTCAGTCTGCATCATGGTGGTGGCGTCGGGATGGGCTTCTCGCAACACGCCGGAATGGTGATTGTGGCTGACGGTACCCGGGAAGCCGATGCCCGCCTTGACCGCGTGCTGTGGAACGACCCGGCAACCGGTGTGATGCGCCACGCAGACGCTGGCTATGAACAGGCAAAAGACTGTGCTGAACGTCATCACCTGAATTTGCCAATGCTCGCAAAGTAATAATGGTAAGTGATTAATTCATTGAGAAATTAAATTGAACAAACCTCACGGGCAGTGGCGCAGGCCGTTGCCCGTTTTGTTTCAAAAACATTCGGAAAATGCTGCAAAAAGTGGCGTAAAAATCCGCTGATTTACGGCATACTCGGGAGCATATCTACAGTGTGAGGTAAGTAATGGCTTCAGATCTGGCAGTTCTTGATTCGGCATTTAAAAAGCAGCAACAGCTTCTGAAAAATCTGGCAAGGCCCGGGGCGCGGTCACTGAGCGTTTATAACGCCGGGCTTTCGGCTGATGCTGTGCAAAAAAAATACGGCGTGACTCATATTGCCAAACTGGCCAGTAATGAAAACCCGCTTGGTGCCAGCCCGCAGGTGGTGGTGGCGTTAGAAGCGGATGCGCGTTTCAGTGCGATTTATTCTGATGCATCGAGTGCGGTGCTGCGTGACGCGCTGGCAGCGGATACCGGCGTGGCAGCCGAAAATATTGTTATCGGCAACGGTTCCGAAGACATTCTGCATATGCTGGCGCTGGCGTTTCTTAACCCCGGCGACCGTGTTGTGACGCTGATCCCCTCGTTTGGTTTACACGAAATCTTCCCGCGCATGATGGGGGCGGATGTCACGATGGTCGGCGTGAATGCACAGCAGGAATTTGATGTTGAAGCCTGGGAAACCGCACTGCGCGCACCGGCCAAAATGTTGATTTTCAGCAACCCGTCCAATCCGGTGGGCTGCATGCTTAACCGGGAAGGATTCACCCGTATTATTAATGCTGCGCCAGCGGATTGCGTCCTGGTGATTGACGAAGCCTATTTCGAATATTGCGAAACCGACGCTGCCTATCCGGACAGTCTGCTGGTGCTGGCTGAGCAGCCACGACCGTGGATTGTGTTGCGGACTTTCTCGAAAGCGTACGGGCTGGCCGGGCTGCGGGTGGGGTATGGTTTAGCCAGTCACCCTGAACTGGTGAATTTGCTGGACAGGGTGCGGACACCTTTCAACATCAACCGTTCGGCGCAGGTGGCTGCCGTGGCGGCATTGCAGGATAAACAGCATGTCCGCGACAGCATTGCGCTGGTCACCGCACTGCGTGAGGACATGGCGGCCGAACTTACCGCGCTCGGTTTTAACGTCGCCTCATCCTATGCCAACTTCCTGTTCTTCGATTGCGGCCGCCCGGCTACGGAACTGGCACAACGCTTGCTTACTTATGGCGTGATTATCAAACCCTGGCGTGAAACCGGTTATGAAAACTGGATCCGCGTGTCCATCGGTCATGAACAGGATAACCGGCAGTTTATCGACAGCCTGAAACGTATCCTGACGGAGGAGGCGGAGTGAAACGTGCTGCGCTGAACATTGACGATCTGCGCCGGCAGGCGAAATGCGCCTTGCCCCGTTTTGCGTTTAGCTATGTTGAAGGCGGGGCGGATGATGAGCAAACGCTGCAGGATAACCGTGAGGTTTTTGGCCGCTGGCGCTTTATTCCACCGGTACTGAACGATTCAAGCCAGCGCGATTTGTCCGTCACGGTGTGCGGGCAGCGGCTTTCTGCACCGTTACTGATTGCACCGACAGGCTATAACGGCATGTTGCGTTTCGGCGCAGATACCATGCTGGCCCGTACAGCGAAACGTGCGGGTATCGCCTATATCCAGAGCACGGTTTCAACCGCTTCGCTTGAAGAAATCGCGGCACAAAATCTGCCACAGCACTGGTTTCAGTTGTATGTGCTCAAAGACCGGAGCGTCACCACCAGCCTGCTGGAGCGGGCCAGAGCAGCCGGTTGCACCACGCTGGTGGTCTCGGTTGATGCGGTGCATTTCGGTAACCGCGAAAAAGATAAGCGTAATTACCGGCGGCCGATGAAGCTATCGGTGCTGAGCATGATTGATGTCGCGCTGCATCCGGGCTGGGTCTGGCGAACCTTAAAACCGGCAGGAATGCCTGGTTTCGGCAATCTCAAACCCTACGTTCCGGCAGATAAACAACGAGGAGCGGGCGGGGCGAGCTACTTTTCAGCGCAAATGGATACCCGTCTGAACTGGGAAACCCTGCGCTGGATCCGCAGCCAGTGGCAGGGCGCATTGTTGATCAAAGGGATCCTCGCGCCGGAAGATGCACGGCTCGCTTTTGCGAGCGGAGCCGATGGCATTGTGCTGTCAAATCACGGCGGGCGTCAGCTCGACGGTTCGGTAAGTGCACTGGAAGTGCTGCCGGAAATCCGCAAGCTGTGCGGTTCGCAGGCGACGATCCTCATCGACAGCGGTTTTCGCCGTGGCACTGACGTGGTGAAAGCCCTGGCACTGGGCGCGGATGCGGTGCTGCTCGGCAGACCGATGTTATATGGTATCGCCGCAGCCGGTGAGGCGGGCGCGCAACGGGCACTGGAGATTATTTTGCAGGAAGTTGACCGCACGATGGCGCAGCTTGGCTGCACGTCGGTTCGCCAGCTTGGGCCGCATTTGTTGCGTCAACAACCCTATTGATTTGAAGTAATAACAAAAGCATCTTCAGAGAATTTTCATCAGACCCGTCAAATACAAAAATCACGGAGAGGCAGTTATGCAGGCACAGAATATTATCTTCCCGGCGCAAATCCTGCGCGGACCCGGCGTTATCTCTCAGCTTGGTGACATTTGCGCACTGCTGGGTACGCGTGCGCTGGTGATTGGTGGCCATCAGGCACTGGCCGCCGTGGGGGATAAAATCCGCCACCAGCTTGAGGGTTCCGCCGTGGAACTGGTTGGCAGCGAATGGTTCGGCGGGGAAAGCAGTGAGGGCAATATCAGCCGCCTGGCTAAAATCGTTAAAGATAAAAAAGCCGATATCGTGATTGGTGTGGGTGGCGGCAAATCTCTTGATACCTGCAAAGCCGTTGGCGTGGAAACCAATGTGCCGGTTGTGACGATTCCGACGATTGCCGCGACCTGCGCCGCCGTCACGCCGCTGACCATCCGTTACCACGACGACGGTCATTTCCGGGATTTATTCCCGCTGCCACAGGCACCGGCTTCGGTGATCATCGACAGCGAAATTCTGGCTGTTGCCCCGTTGCGCTGGCTGGCTGCTGGCCTTGGCGACACGCTGGCAAAATGGTATGAATTCCGTGCCATCAGCAGTCATCACGGCCAGCTGAGCGGCGTCGCACGTTCTTCCAGCGCCAACAGCCGGATCTGCTATGACCTGATCGAATCTTACGGCCCTGTGGCCTGCGACGCCGTCCGCGCCGGTAAACCGAACGCCGGGCTGGATCAGGTACTCGATGCTATTTTCATGTTTGCGGGCCTGACATCGCTGATGAGCAGCGGGGCACATGCCGCTGCTTCCCACGCTATTTATGAAGGTTTCACGGTCTGTGATAAAACCCGTGAATTCGGCCACGGTCTGCTGGTCGGCTTCGGCAACCTGTGCCTGCTGGCGCTGGAGAACCGCAGTGATGAGGAACTGCTGGAAGCCGTCAGACTTGCGCAAGCCTGCGCTGTGCCGCTGCGTTTGAGTGAGATAGCCGATCTTAATGAGGATGAGCTGGAAAGTATTGTGCAGGCATCACTGCATGCGCCGGATATGGCGAATATGCCGGGACAGGTGACGGCGGAGGCGCTGTATGCGGCAATTGCAAGGGTGGAGGAAATGGGGGCGAGAATTTAAGGATTTTTAGAGTTTCAGGTGTGTCGTGCAAGCTTTAACTTATTGGTTTTTCATTAATACCCCCTCCCGGCCTCCCCCTTCGCAGGGGGAGGAGCAAAAGCCAATCCCACAAGCAACCCGGTCGGCTCCCTCCCCTGCGAAGGGGAGGGTTGGGGTGGGGTATTACAGACAAAACAGTAACTTATGTACACTCCGGTTGAACGCCGAGCTTGCACGGGGCCTGAGCCAACCCGTGTCTGACATCAGATCCCCGCCAGATATCCCCCGTCCACATAGAGCACCTGCCCGGTGATATACGCCGCGGCCGGGCTGCTCAGAAATACCGCTGCGCCGATCAGATCTTCCAGTTCGCCAAATCTTCCCAGCGGGATCTTTGCCTGCATCTGCCGGCACCAGGCGGCGTTGTCATAAAACTCAGCGGTCAGGTCTGTTTTGAAATATCCCGGTCCGATGCCGTTCACCCGGATGTTTTTACCGGCCCATTCTGTTGCCAGAGTATGTGTCAGGCCGACCATCGCCGATTTAGATGCGCCGTAAGCAGCAGCGCCGGGCACGCCGACCTGGCTGGTCAGGGAGCACAGATTAAGGATGCTGCCACCGCCATTTTCAGCCATCAGCCGTGCTGCGGCCTGGGCGCAGAAAAATGCGCCTTTAAGATTGGTGGTCAGAATGCGGTCCCACAGCACTTCGTCGACATCCATCGACGGGCATAACTGTTCAGTACCGGCATTGTTAACCAGCACATCCGGCGGTGCGGGCAGGGAGGCGAAAGCGTCGGCAAAAGTGGCGGGCTGCGTGACGTCCAGTACCAGCGGCGTGGCGTCACCGCCTTGCTGGCGGATTTGTTCGCAAACGGCATTCAGCGTGGTGATATCACGCCCGCAGACAATGACGCTGGCTCCGGCTTGTGCCATACCTGAAGCCAGGGCCTGACCAATGCCGCGTGAACTGCCGGTGATCAGTACCCGCCTGCCTTGCAGCGAGAAACGTTGCAGGGAGAAAGGAGAGGCCATCAGGGTCTCCCCACAGGGCTTATCCGCGCCAGCCAGTCGCTGAACTCATCGGTATCTTCGACCGGTTCGCTGCCGAGCATGACGGCCATTGCCAGCCCGAGGGCGGAACTGGTTGGCGTATGGCCGCTGAAACCTCCGGCGCGTAAATCCAGTACCAGCGTCGGGCAGCAGAACATGGCGAGCCGGAAGATCCGCTGCCAGTGGGGTGGCAGCCAGCCGTGGCGGGCGAGTTGCGTCAGTAACGGCTGCCAGTATTCCTCGCCTTTGTCGCGTAAAAACGCTGCGCGCAGCGGGGTTAACTGCCAGTTATGATCGACATATAACGTGTCGCCGCGACGCATCACGGTCACTTTGTAAAGTTCGCCGCAGCGTGAAGGTTCATACAGCCACAGCGGATGGGCAAAAATGTTGTGGAATGTGGCTTTGATTTCCGCCAGTAGCGCCGGAATATTACGACCGGCAAACGCCGGGTCGAAGCTGACCAGTTGCGGGATTTCCTCCGTGGTGTCGTACCAGACGTTGGCATTATGCGCGTCACCGTGCGCGGTAATCACCCCGTGATCGGCCAGTGCCGCCGGTGCCAGGCGGACGCCTGCTTCACTGAATAGTTGGCGTAAACTGTGCTGATAAGCCACGCCGTTGATTACCCATCGCAGGTTGCTCAGCGTCTGCCATTCCAGTTCCTCATCTTCCAGCCGGAAGGTTTTACCGACGTAAAAACGGGCCACGCGACCACCAAAACCCGCGGTGATTTCCGGGTTTTCCGGAGAAATTAGCCGGTGATAGAACAACTGATGGACAGGTTCGGCCGCCACCGCACTGACTGAGCCGGGTTTCAGCGTCGGCAGGGTATGGGTCAGAATATCGCGGTCAGCGCGGCGCTGTGCCTCTTCGATTTCCGCTTCCTGGTCCCACGCCTGCTGCTGTTCGATATCGCGGCAGATGTCCGCCATGCGCCGGTCATGGCGCAGGGTGTACATCAGAATCTGACGCCCCGGCTCGCCGCAGGCATAGACAGGAACATCCACGCGAAAGCCGCTTTCACGCAGCAATTCTGCGTTGTAATACTCCTCGATGGTTTTATCTTCGCCTTCTTCATTGTGATATTTGAAGAACAGGGCGCGGCCATCCTCAAGGGTCACGGTGCCGTTGAGAGAGTTGAGGCTGTACTGATCGCGGTTGATGGTGAGCTGACCGGCAGCCACGCCGGTGACTTCGCCGATAAGCTGGCGCAAAACGTCTGCCGCCTGCTGCCATTCTCCCGCCTGCACTAACTGACGCGCCTGCGCGGCCAGCGGTTCACTGCCCGTCATATTGCTCATCGTTACTGGCCTTTTTTGTTGATGATCTCAGTGCGTAAAGCCGATACCGCCAGCGCGTGGCCGGGGAATCCTTCATACAATGCAAAGGCGTGTGCTTTATCGGCCAGCGGCTGATAGCCTTCGCGGGTGACATAGCCTACGGAGATCCGTTTCATGTAATCGAACACAGACAGCGGCCCGACGGTTTTCGCTGCGCCATTGGTCGGCAGAACTGCGTTCGGTCCGAGGACGAAATTCCCCAGCGTGATCGGTGTGTAATTGCCCAGCAGGATTTCACCGGCATTGCGGATTTTGCCCATCACGGCCATCGGCTCTTCGGCCAGAATTTCCAGATGTTCCGGCGCGTACTGATTAACAAATTCAACGGCTGCGGTGAAATCTGCTGTCAGCACCACGCCGCCGTGGGTTCCGCATAATACGGCCTGTGAGAATCCGGCCCGTTTTTCATCGAGCTGCGCCCAGTAACCGGGCAGTGCGGCGATGGCCTGTTCAGCGACCCGACGGCTGCTGGTGACCAGATACGCCGAAGAATCCGGGCCATGTTCTGATTCGATGATCAGATCCAGCGCTGCCAGCGCACCGTCCACGGTGTCATCGGCGAGGATCAGGCTTTCGCTTGGACCGGCAGGAATGCCGGGGTCGATCAGATTCGAGAGTTGACGCTTGGCGGCCACCACCCACGGGCTGCCGGGGCCGACTATCTTCAGGCACTTCGGCACGGTTTCAGTGCCAAATGCCACGGCAGCGACACCCTGTGCGCCGCCGCATTTGTACACTTCGGTAATGCCAACCAGACGAGCGGCCACCAGCGTGGCGTCATCGACTTTGCCGTCGGGGCCAGGCGGGGTGATGACAATGGCACGTTTTACACCTGCGACCACCGCCGGAATGGTGGTCATCAGTAACACGCTTGGGAATGAGCCTTTGCCGCGTGGCACGTAACAGGCTACGGAATCGATGGGCACATGGCGGTCACCGGCAAAGGCGCCGGGGCGGATTTCTTTCATCCACATGTCTTCCGGTTTTTGTGCTTCATGGAAGGCGCGGACGTTTTCGACGGCGAAACGGATCGATTCCACCACCTGCGGATCGAGGCGTTCAAACGCCGTTTCGAATTCCGTATCTTCCGCCAGAATGCTCATATGCGGCGCGGTAACGCCGTCGAAATCGCGGGCAAAACGGCGCAGGGCGGCATCGCCTTCGGTACGCACCGCTTCAATGATCGGCGCAACGCGCTCAGTGAAAAACGACAAATCGGCTTCCGTGCGTTTGAACAGCTCCGCTGGCAGTTCAGACGAATCACTCAAATCATGAAAAGTTACGGCTTGAAAAGGTGCAGACATGGTCAATCTCCGGTTATCAGGCCAGCGCAGCGCGGGGATGGCCGCTGCGGATAGTGTGCAGGACCTGGCGTTGCAGATCAGTGAATTCAGGGCTGGCGGTCAGTTCCTCACGGCGCGGACGCGGTAACGGCACGTCGTAAGTCGCCGCAATCGTGCCGGGACCCATCACCACAATGCGGTCAGAAAGGTATACCGCTTCTTCAATATCGTGGGTGACGAACATGACGGTCAGCCGGTGTTGCTCCCAGATGCCGGTCAGTAATTCCTGCATCTGATGGCGGGTCATGGCATCCAGCGCGCCAAAGGGTTCATCCATCAGCAGGATTTTAGGGCGGTAAGACAGCGCACGGGCGATGGCGACACGCTGTTTCATGCCACCGGAAAGCTCCGCGGGCCAGGCATCAGCAAACTGCGTCAGTTGCACCAGTTCGAGATGCTGACTGGCTTTTTCACGGCATTCCGCGCGGCTGAATCCGGCGGCTTTCAGCGCAAACTCAATGTTCTGACGCGCTGTCAGCCAGGGCAACAGGGTGTAAGACTGAAATACCACGCCACGGTCAATGCCCGCGCCGCGAATGGTTTTGCCATCCACCTGAACGTCGCCGCTGTCGTAATCCTCAAGCCCGGCAGCAATCGACAATAAGGTGCTTTTGCCACAGCCGGATGTGCCAACCACCGAAACAAATTCATTGTCCGCCAGTGTCAGGCTGATGTCGTGCAGCACTTCGCGCGTTTGTTTGCCAACCTGAAAACTTTTGTGCAGATGGGAAATGGTTAACACCGACATCAGGCGCGCCTCTTGTTGTAGCGGAACAGCACGCGCTCAAGTGCACGCATGATCTGATCGCTGATTAAACCCAGAATACCCAGCAGCAGGATGTAGCCGATGATGGTGTCAGTCTGGAAGAAACGTTGCGACACCACGATGCGGTAACCGAGCCCGGACGTGGATGCCACCAGTTCGGCCAGCACCAGCCACGTCCACGCCCAGCCGAGACTGATGCGCAGTGCGTCCCAGATACCCGGCAGTGCACCGGGTAAAACGATGCGGAACAAGATTTTGCGATCCGGCATGCCTAACGTGCGGCCTAAACCGACAAAATCGCCGGGCACCCGTTTCACGGCGTCGATCACCATCAGAACCTGCTGGAAGAATGTGCCGATCCAGATAATCAGGAATTTCTGCACATCGTCGGTGCCGGTCCACAGAATGGTCAGCGGCACGAACGCCACCACCGGCATGTAACGGATAAAGTCCACCAGCGGTTCGGTCAGCGCTTTGAAGAAACCGTAACAGCCTGCCAGCACGCCAATCACAATCGACATCACTGAGGAAATCGCGAAGGCGATACTGATGCGGTACAGGCTGCTTTTAATGTCGCTCCATAGCGTGCCGTCCTGCGCCAGACTGACCATTTTCAGCCAGACATCGGTCAGTTTGGGCAGGAAAATCGGCGGGATCGCGCCGCTGCGGGTTGCCAGCCCCCAGGCAAGAAACAGAATCACGAACAGCGTGACCGCAATGCCGACGAACACTTTGCGCGACGGCAGGCGGCCAATCACCATCAGATTGAGCGGTTTACGACGCGAACTCATGGCAGGCTGTTCACGAAGCTGGCGTCAATCACCCCGGCGGCGGTTACCGGTTTAGGAATAAGCCCGGCGGCGGTGGCGGCTTTGAGCACGTGGGCGAAGGTCTGGTCGGAGAAGGAATGGCTGAGCACCTGTTTGTTTTCCGCCAGCGAGTAATATTTCACGCCATCAAACGCGGTTTCCAGATCTGCAGGCGTTGCGCCAACCGCTTTGGCAATGATGGCGCGATCCGCTGTGGTATTGGCCTGGTAGTGGGTCAGGGCGGCGTCCCAGCTTTTAATCAGCGCAGCGATTTGCCCCGGTTTTTCTTTCAGTACGGAATCACGGACCACCAGCACATCGCCAATCAGGCCGGGATCGGAAGAGCCGCTGTAGAGCATTTTCAGCGACGGGTCCTGTTTTTTCGCGGCAGAAATATAGGGTTCATAAGTGACGGCAGCAGTGACGCGTTTGGCAATCAGCGCGCTGCCCGCAGAATCGGCTGGCATCGGCACCGGTGTGATATCACTCCATTTCAGACCTGCAGAATTAACGGCGCTGTGCAACAGAATGTCGCTGGTGGTGCCTTCTTCAAAGGCCACCTGCTTGCCTTTCAAATCTTTCAGCGTGGTGATGTTTTTGCCCACCAGCAGGGCGTCAGCGGTTTCACTTTGATCCAGTAACAGCACCACTTTGATCGGCAAACCGGCAGAGACCATCGCCATCGCGGTATGTGTGGCAATGTTTGCGCCGTCAATCTGGCCGCTGGCTAAGGCGGCGTTGATGTCTTTATCTTCGGCGAAGTTAATGATATCGACCTTCTCCAGCCCCTGTTGTTTAAAAATGCCCTGACTTTGTGCGACGTGCCACTGGCCGTAACCCAGCCAGGGTTCAATGCCCATTTTGAACGTGCCCGCTTCGGGTGCAGCGGCGGAGGTGCTCAGGCTGAATGTGCTGAGTGCGCCAAGACAACAGGCCAGAGCCAGTTTGTTTTTGAAGAAACCCGTAAAGGTCTGAGAAGGTGACATAATTTCCTCGCTTGGTGTGGGAAGAGAAAAAGACGGCCAATAAAAATCCTAATGTGCAACCCTGTATAGACAAGTGGGTGAAGCAATTACTGCGCCACAGTTGAAATCGCAGAAGGAAATCATGCAGGGCTTTGATGTTATACATTTTTAGATAATTAATGAGAAGAAGGTAAATGAACTTATAATTAAAAGTGATAATCCGCACCACAACATGACTTTCTTTGCACCTTCAGGGTGCAGAAAAACAGTGATATACAAAGGGTGCATAAGCCGGTCAGCTGGCTCTGGCTTCAGGAACGGGGATTAATGCCTGTTTAAGGGCGTTGTAAAATAACGTCATCACCGAATTAAACGGTGCGCCTTTTTTCAGTACAAGGCTGAACGGTGTGGCAATTTCAATATTCTCCGGCATCAGTGCGCGGAGTTTATTTCCGCCCATAAATGCACTGGCGTAATGTTCAGGCAGAAATCCGAGATAATTTCCCGTCATCAGCAGCATGGTGACGGCTTCGACTTGCACCGCAATGGCGTGCGTGGAAGTGACATCCGAAAAGATATTTTTTTTACTGTGATTGGCGTAAAAATGATTCACCATGTGCGACGATTTGATCTGTGATTCTTTTATTTCAGCGGCAGGGACGCTGAACAGCGGATGTTTGTCGCCGCAATAAAGATAAGCCATTTCATGATAGAGGAAATAGTAATCAAACTCCGGTTTTTCCTGATACACCGGCATGATGCCACAGGTAAAACGTCCGTCGATAATCCCGCGTTCAATCTCGTCCAGCTGAGTGGCGTGCAGGCGAATACTGACCTTCGGTGCCTGACGGTAAATCTCACCCAACGCACTGACTACGGGCGATTGCGGGTCAGTGATGGTGTTGTCGATGATGCCAATATTCAGCTCGCCAAACAGTTCATGACGGGCGTGATTGAGTTTGTCGCGAAACTGATTGATGGATGAAAATAAATCAAGGCAGGCCTGATAAGCCACTTTACCGTGTTCGGTTAAATAAAATCCTTCACGTCCTCGGGTGCAAAGTTTCATGCCAAAACGGATTTCGAGATCAGAAATTTGTTTACTGATCGCCGCCAGGCCAATATTCAGTTCATTGCATGCGGCGGTAAAGCCACCGGCTTCCACCACGGTTTTAAAGACGCGCAAAAGTTTTAAATCGGCGACGCCAAGGCTGTGCTGGTTAATATCACTTTTTGCGGGTGATGTGTTTCCTGATTTGGAAAGTGGACTTTCCATAATTAATATTTACCCCCGCCTTTAAAATCTACACCATCAAATTCACGTAGCCTCACTCGTTATTACCTTGCAAGCCTCAGATTGTTCAGTGTCATTTGTCATGTTGCCGGAAGGGTTTTATTTTCTCTTACCGTCAGACATGCCACCGGATCCAGGTTTGCAACATTTATGCCATACAAGGAAAAAATTATGTCGCAACAGCCAGAATTACTGTGGGGAGCACGCTTCAAACACGGGCCAGCCGCCGCATTAAGCGCATTATCGCGCAGCCCGGAATATTATTTTTCCCTTGCCGAATATGATCTGGAAGGGTGCCGCGCCCATGCGTATGAATTAAGCCGCGCCGGTTTACTCGACGAAAATGAAACCGTCCTGATGGTGGAGGCCATTAAACAACTGGCGAAGGATTTCCGTGCCGGCGTTATTCAGCCGGTTCAGGGGGATGAAGACGTTCACACGTTTATCGAACGCAGCCTGACCGAGCGGCTGGGCGAACTCGGCGGCAAGCTGCGCGCAGGGCGTTCACGTAATGATCAGACCGCTAACGATTTACGCCTCTACCTGCGCGACCACGCCCGCAAGATTGTGGCGGCATTGCTCGAACTTCAGACTGCACTGGTGAAGCAGGCGGAACAGCATATTCATACGCTGGCACCGGGCTTTACCCATCTTCAGCAGGCGCAGCCGATTGTGTTCGGGCATCAGCTGATGGCGCATGCGCAGTCCTTTTGCCGTGACATTGAACGCTTTCAGGACTGGGATAAGCGTTGCGCACTGTCGCCTCTGGGCGCGGCGGCGATGGCGGGTTCTGCGATTGCCCTGCACCCGGAACTCTCCGCCAAAGATCTCGGTTATGACGGTGCCTGTGAGAACTCGATTGATGCCGTAGCCAGCCGGGATCACGTCGCAGAATTCCTGTTTGCGGGCAGTATGCTGAGCGTCAATCTTTCCCGCATCAGTGAAGAAGTGTGTCTGTGGGCATCGCGCCAGTTCCGCTGGGTTGAACTGGACGACGGCTACGCCACCGGCAGTTCCATCATGCCGCAAAAGAAAAACCCGGATATCGCTGAACTGACGCGCGGCAAAAGCGGACGGCTGATTGGCAACGTCACCGCCATGCTGACCACCATGAAAGGCCTGCCGCTTTCCTATAACCGTGACCTTATCGAAGACAAACGTAATGCGCTGGATACCGTCGAACAGTTGCTGTTAGTGCTGCCTGCGATGGCGGGCATGATCGATACCATGACCGTCAATGTTGAGCGTTTACGCGAACAGGCACCGGAAGGCTTTACGCTGGCGACTGAAGTGGCCGACTGGCTGTCGCGCCGTGGCGTGCCGTTCAAGGAAGCCCACGAAATCACCGGCAAACTGGTGCAGGTGTGTGAGCAACATAATCTGGCGCTGCACGAAGTCAGCGACGCGCAGTTACTGGCAGTAGATGCCCGCCTGAGCGCCGACGTGCGTGAATGCCTGACGCTGGAAGCGGCGATCAACGCCCGCAGCGGCAAAGGCGGCACGGCGCCGGTGCGGGTGGCGGAGCAAATTGCGCGGCTGAAAATTCGTCTGCAGGCGCAGGCGCACTGGGCTACAGGCTACGCTGGCTTGTCTTTATAACCGGGCGGGAGAAGGCTTATGACCCCTTATCAGAAAATGTCGGAAAGCGCGAAAAGCGCAGAGATTGATCTCAGCGAATATCACTACGTGCCGCAACGTTATTACGGCCGGATTTTTGCCTCGGTGGTGATCCTGCTGCTGCTGGCGTTGCTGGTGAATGCCTTTGCGCACGGCAAAATCGAATGGCAGTACGTGGCGCAGTTCCTGACCGCCAAAGCCATTCTGTTCGGGCTGGGCAATACCATTGTGATGTCGGTGCTGGCGATGGCGCTGGGGATCGTGTTCGGCGTGATTATCGCCGTGATGCGCATGTCGCAAAACCCGGTCCTGCGCAGCGTGGCGATGGGGTATACGTGGATTTTTCGCGGCACTCCGCTGATTTTACAACTGTTGCTGTGGTTTAACCTGGCGCTGATTTTCCCGGTCATCGCCATTCCCGGCGTATTCAGCATTCAGACCGTCGATATCATGACGCCGTTCACCGCCGCGCTGCTCGGCCTGAGCATTAATCAGGGCGCGTACACCTCGGAAGTGGTGCGTGCCGGGCTGATCTCGGTCGATCTCGGGCAGTACGAAGCCGCGAAATCCATCGGCATGACCCGTCTGCATGCGCTGCGGCGGATTATTTTGCCCCAGGCAATGCGGGTGATTATCCCGCCCATCGGTAACGAATTCATCAGCATGGTGAAAACCACCAGCCTTGCCAGCATGATCCAGTACTCCGAAGTGCTCTATAACGCGCAGACCATTTACTTCGCCAATGCGCGGGTAATGGAACTGCTGTTTGTGGCGGGCATCTGGTATCTGGTGGTGGTGACCGTGCTGTCGCTCGGGCAGAACCGTCTGGAACGTTATTTTGGCCGTGGCACCCGCCGCCGCACCAGCCACTGACAGGAGCCTGACCATGAAAAGTATTATCAAAGCCGTCAACGTCAATAAGTACTTTGATCAGTTTCAGGCGCTGAAAAACGTCAATCTTGAGGTTAAACACGGCGAAGTGATGTGCATCATCGGGCCTTCCGGCTCAGGGAAAAGCACATTTCTGCGCTGCATCAATCAACTTGAGCGCATCGACAGCGGGGGCGTCTGGGTCGATGACGAACTGGTCGGTTACCGCATGGACGGCAAAAAGCTGTATCCGCTTAATGACCGGCAGATTGCCCGTCAGCGGCTGAAAACCGGCATGGTATTCCAGCGTTTCAATCTGTTCCCGGATAAAACCGCGCTGGAAAACATCATCGAAGGGCCGTGTCAGGTGCTGCTGCGTCCGGTGAAAGAGGCGACGCAGGAAGCGATGGCGCTGCTTGAACGCGTCGGGCTGGCGCATAAGCGTGATGCTTATCCGCTGGAACTTTCCGGCGGCCAGCAACAGCGCGTGGCGATTGCCAGGGCGCTGGCGATGAAACCCAAAGTGATGTTGTTTGATGAACCCACCTCGGCGCTCGACCCGGAGATGGTGGGCGAAGTGCTGGCGGTGATGCGCGGCCTGGCGGCAGAAGGCATGACCATGATTGTCGTCACGCATGAATTAGGTTTCGCGCGGGAAGTGGCAAACCGCGTGGTCTTCATGGACGAGGGCGGAATTATAGAAAGTGGTAATCCGGAAGATATTTTGCTCAACCCGCAAAATCCACGGACGCAGAACTTTATTTCTGCCGTCCTGATCTGACCCTTTTGACGTTAACTTTTGACTATGGGAATGCCTTCATGAAAAAAACATTGTTGTCCCTCATTACCGCTGGCGTGCTGCTGAACGGCGCTGTTTCTGTCGCCAGCGCGGCGGAGCTGAAGCAAAAAGACGAAATTAAAGTGGCGATGATGCCGAACTATCCGCCGCTGGAATTCAAAGATCCGGCCACCGGTAATCTGACCGGCATGGATTACGATCTGGGCATGGAACTCGGCAAACGCCTGAACCGCAAAATCAGCTGGCAGGAAATCGGCTTTGAACAGATGGTTAACGCCGTCGCCACCCATCGTGTCGATATGATTTTATCCGGTATGACCGACACCAAACCGCGTCAGGACATCGCCACGTTCGTCGATTACTACAACAGCGGACCGCAGTTCTATACCACCGTCGCGCACAAAGAAATCAATACCATGCTGGATTTGTGCGGCAAGAAAGTCGGCACCAGCCGCCGTACCACATTCCCGGCTGAAATTGCGGCCTGGAGTGAAGCTAACTGTGTTCCGGCAGGTAAGCCCGCCATCGTGGTGATTGGCGCGGAAGGCACGGCGGATGCGCGCACTCA
The DNA here is from genome assembly GCF_011684115.1 of Rahnella aceris. Lineage (NCBI taxonomy): Bacteria > Pseudomonadati > Pseudomonadota > Gammaproteobacteria > Enterobacterales > Yersiniaceae > Rahnella > Rahnella aceris. The sequence goes on from NZ_JAADJV010000001.1 coordinate 1,349,715, forward strand.
GTTGCGTCAGGGGCGTATTGAAGGCGTGGTGCAGGGCAGCGAAACCCTGCCGTACATCATGAATCTGGAGAAAGACACCTATAAACCGCTGGGCAAAGCTTTTGCCTATCAGGTGACCGGTATGGGGATCAGCAAGGACGATCAGCCGCTGATTGACGCGGTAAAAGGCGCACTGACCGACATGATCGCCGACGGTACCTATCTGAAAATCCTCACCAAATGGGGTTTGCAGGATGGTGCAATCCAGGAAGTGACCATCAATAAAGGCAAATAACCTCAGGTGACGGACTGACTCATGACGATTTCACAACAGGCGGCCAGTTTATGGCCGCAAAACAAACGCGGCTGCATGGCGCTGGCGTTTGACCTCGACGGCCCGACCGGTGATGCGATGCTTAACGGCACCCTCTGGCAGAAAGCGGATTACTTTACCTTCGGCGCTTACGGACCCTACCGCGCGCTGGAGCGCATTCTTGATTTGCTTGATGATCACCAGCTTCCGGCGACATTTTTCATCCCCGCGTGGGTCGTGGAGAACTGGCCGAAACAGTGTCAGGCGATTGTCGGACGCGGCCATGAAGTGGCGTATCACGGTTACCGTCATGAGTCTTTTTACGCCATCAGCGCGGAGAAACAGTTGTGGGTGATGCAGAAATCCCGCGAGATTTTCTGGCAGTTTCTGGGCATCCGTGCTGAGGGTTTTCGCACGCCTTCCGGTGACTGGCATGCAGAAACCCCCGCCATGCTACTGGAGGCGGGCGTGACCTATTCCAGCAGTATGCGCGGCGACGACCGGCCTTATCTCATCAACGTTGCGGGGCATGATCGCCCGCTGGTGGAAATCCCGGGCCGCTGGGAAATGGACGATTACGCTTCTATTGCCTATACCCGCGAGCCGAATTTCCCCTCAGGCTTAGACCGTACCGCCAGCTATGAACTGACGCTGGATAACTGGTGTCGTGAATTCGATGGCGCAATGGATGAAGGGCTGAGCCTGACCACGTTGTTCCATCCAAAAATCAGCGGAAAACCCGGACGCATTATGCTACTTGACGCATTTTTTGCTCACCTGAAAGCGCGGGATGACGTGTGGTTTGCACGTTGCCGGGACGTCGCGCACTGGTGGATGCAGGAGCATGCCAATGACTGAACAAAACTGGCCCGCAGGTTACCGCTCTGCGGTGGTGATTACTGTTGATTTCAATGATATTCACGGCATTCTCAGTCAGGTGCCTGCGGTGGCCGGACGCGAAAAAACGCTGTCCGTCTGGCGTTATGGCACGCTGCGCGGCATCGACAGGCTGCTGGGTTTGCTGGAGGAGAAAAACCTGCGCAGCTCGTGGTGTGTGCCGGGCATGGTGGCGGATGAAAACCCGCAGAAGATCCGTGATATAGACCGTGCCGGTCACGAACTGGCGAGCTGTGGCTATGAATTCGTCCATTTTGACGGCCTGTCGTTGCATCAGCAAACTGACAGCCTGCAACGGGGTAAAGCGGCGCTGAAAGCGCTGACGGGTAAAGTGCCACGCGGCTTTCGTTTGCCCGCCGGTAACTGGGCGCCGGGCTTTGCGGATGTGCTGGCGGATGAAGGATTCAGCTGGACATCCGGCTGGCGCGGTGATGATTTACCCTATTTCCAGCCGATGCAGGATGGTCTGGCGTCGCGGCTGGTGGAACTGCCGCTGCATTATGAAATGGAAGACGAGCCGTATTTTGCCTTTAACCTCAGCCCGGCGGTGCCTCCGGCGCAGTCGCGGATTGCCTCTTACCGCCATACCCTCGGCAATATGAAGATGGATTTCGACGGCTTCCACCGTTTTGGCCTGTGTTACGTGCTGCGCCTGCATCCGGAAGTGATCGGCACGGCAGGGCGCATTGGTATGCTGGCGGAACTGCTGGATTACATCACTTCGCACCCGGACGTCTGGGTGGCGACGGCCGGCGAAGTCGCGGACTGGTGGTCGCAGAATCAGCCGCAAAACGAGGCGTCGCATCCGGCGCAAATCTGGATGCAACACACCGCGCCGGGAGTCAGCTATGAGTAATGTTTCACAACAGCAGGTTCTGGCCGGATTCGTGGTGAATACCCGTTTTGAGGATTTGCCGCCACGGCTTGTTGAACGCGCCAAACGGCATATCCTCGACACGCTCGGCGCGGGGCTGGTGGGATCTGCCAGCGATGTTGCAAAACAGGTGGCGGCGATGATCCTCGGTGAAGGCGCATTGCCGCTTTCGTCGGTGTGGGGCTGTCGCGAACTGACGTCGCCACGCAACGCCGCGCTGCTTAACGGCGTGGCGGCGCATGCGCTGGAACTTGATGATACCGGCGGTTGCGATCATTCCGGCGCGGTGGTGATTCCGGCTTTGCTGGCAGTACTGCCGTTATGCCCGCAACCGGTCAGCGGAAAAGCGTTTATCACTGCGGTCGTGATCGGTTATGACGTGGCGCGCCGCGTGCTGGAAGCCTGTGGCGGATATTCACCACATAACGGCGCAGGCTGGCATTCGACATCCACCTGCGGCGTGTTTGGTGCGGCGGCGGCAGCCGGAAAATTAATGGGGCTGAATGCGGCGCAAATCAGTTCGGCGTTAGGCATCTCCGGCAGTTTCAGCGGCGGCTTGTGGGCGTTTATCCACGACGGTTCGCAGAGTAAAAAACTGCACGCCGGACGTGCTGCCGAAGGCGGTGTGCTGGCCGCGCTGAGCGCCAGGCAGGGCATCAGCGGCCCGTCGCAGTTATTCGGGGATAAATGGGGAGGATTCCTTTCCACGCTGGCCCCTGCCAGTGCAACGCCGGAAGCGCTGACCGCGCAACTGGGGGAAATCTGGAAGCTGGAACGTTGTTCCATCAAGCCTTACGCCTCCTGTCGTGGCACGCATTCAGCCATTGACGCCACCGGCATTTTGCTGGAAAGACTGAATGCCGGCGCGGCGGATATCGAAAAAATCGTTGTGCGCTTGTGTCCGTTCCTCAACGGCATGTGCGGCGACAACGAAATCGCCACGCTGGCCGCCGCGCAGATGAGTATCCGCTACGCTATCGCCGCCCGTGTGGTCTTTGGACACGCAGGGCTGGCGGCGTATGACGCTGATAAACGTCAGGATCCGGCCTTGCTGGAGATGATCCGCCGGATTGATTTGCGGGAAGACGACACCCTGAGCGCCGACGGCGAGCCGGATGTCACGCTCTTCACCCGTTCTGGCCAGTCGCAAACCCTGCGGGTTGATGTCGCGCTAGGTGCGCCGGGTAATCCGGTGTCAGATGAGCAACTTAAACAGAAGTTTATCTCGCTGGCGACGCGGGTGATGTCGGAGGAAGGGGCAGAGAGGATATGGGAGCAGGGGATGCGGCTGGAACTGGCGCGAGATATTAATGCGTTCATCGGGCGGTAACTCCTTCCCCCTTCGCAGGGGGCGGTGCAAAGAGACAGGGCAAATTTTTCACTTGTTCATCCTGCGTGGCTGGTGTCAAATCAGATGATTAGCCTCCAGCGGGTAAGACCGTTAAATAAAGGAAATCCTATGACTCAGACCCTGCGTACCGGCCTCGTCGGCTACGGCTTCGCCAGTAAAACCTTTCATTCACCCCTGATTGATGGCACGCCCGGCCTCGAGCTGGCGGTGGTTTCCAGCAGCGATGCGGGCAAAGTCCATGCGGACTGGCCCAATGTGGAGGTGGTAGATTCGCCGGAAAAGCTGTTTGCCGATGCGTCCATTGATCTGGTGGTGATCCCGACGCCCAATACCACCCATTTCCCGCTGGCGAAACTGGCGCTGGAAGCGGGTAAGCACGTTATCGTGGATAAACCCTTTACCGTAACACTTGAGGAAGCCCGCGAGCTTGACGCGCTGGCGCGTGAAAAAGGCAAGGTGCTGTCAGTATTTCATAACCGTCGCTGGGATTCAGATTTCCTCACGGTTAAAACGCTGATTGAAGAAGGTGCGCTCGGCGATATCGTCTATTTCGAATCCCATTACGACCGTTACAAACCGCAGGTTCAGCAGCGCTGGCGTGAAAGTGATGCGCCGGGCAGCGGCATCTGGTTCGATTTGGGTTCGCATCTTCTGGATCAGGCGCTGCAATTGTTCGGACTGCCGGAAACGTTGCAGGCGGATCTGGCTGTACTGCGCCCCGGCGGTAAGGCCGTGGACTATTTCAACGCGGTGCTGACCTATCCGCGCCGTCGCGTGGTGCTGCACAGTACGGTGTATGCGGTTGCCGAAACTGCGCGTTTTATCGTGCAGGGCGAAAAGGGCAGCTACGTGAAATTCGGGCTGGATCCGCAGGAGGACCGCCTGAAAGCCGGTGAACGTCTGCCACAGCCTGACTGGGGATTCGACAAGCGCGATGGTGTGATTACGCTGAGCCACGACGGCGTACTGGCGGAAAAATCGCTGCTGACCATTCCGGGCAATTACCCGGCTTATTATGCCGGGGTGCGGGATGCCATTAACGGACAGGGCGACAATCCGGTTCCGGCGGCGGATGCTATCCGTGTGATGGAAATGCTCGAACTGGGGATGCAGTCCTCAGAACAACAGGCGACCCTGAAAGTCATCAAGAACTAACACGTCGTCTACGCTTCTTAAGTGTCACTTTGGTGGCACTTTTATTTTTCATTTGTTATTCACTTTGCAAGGAAGGTTCATGTCCTGGTTACAACGTCTGAAAATCGACAAGTTTTTGCTGATCCTGGTTTGTGTTGTCGTGGTCGCCTCATTTTTCCCGTGTGAAGGCATTTATAAAACCTTCTTCGGTTACCTGACCACGGCCGCTATCGCGCTGCTGTTCTTTATGCACGGTGCGAAGCTTTCCCGTGAAGCGATCATGGCGGGTATCAGCCACTGGCGTCTGCACGTTGTGGTGTTCCTCAGCACCTTCGCGTTGTTCCCGCTGCTCGGTCTGGGGATGAAATGGCTGGTGCCGGTGGGGATCCTGACGCCGACGTTGTACTACGGTTTCCTGTATCTCTGCGCACTACCTGCGACCGTGCAGTCTGCGATTGCTTATACTTCGGTGGCGGGCGGTAACATTCCGGCGGCCATTTGCAGCGCGTCGGCATCCAGTATTCTTGGCGTGTTCCTCTCGCCGGTGCTGGTCGGCCTGCTGATGCATACACAGGGCGGCACCACTGACACCCTGCACGCCATCGGTTCTATTGTGCTGCAACTGATGGTGCCGTTTATCATCGGGCATCTTTGTCGTCCGCTGATTGGCGGCTGGGTACAGCGTCACAAGAAAATCGTCAACGTCACTGACCGTTCATCGATTCTGCTGGTGGTATATGTGGCGTTCAGTGAAGCGGTGGTGCAGGGGATCTGGCATCAGATCAACGGCTGGTCGCTGCTGGCGATCCTCGGCTGTTCTGTTGTTCTGCTCACTATTGTGCTGATCATCAATACTTACGTGGCGCGTCTGTTTGGCTTTAACACCAAAGATGAAATCACCATTGTGTTCTGCGGGTCGAAGAAGAGTCTGGCGAACGGTATTCCGATGGCGAACGTGCTGTTCCCGGCTGCCGCCGTAGGGGCGATGGTGCTGCCGCTGATGATTTTCCACCAGATCCAGTTGATGGTGTGCGCGGTACTGGCCTCACGCTATGCCAAACGTGTGGCACGTGAAGAAGCCGCGGCACTGCTGAAGAAAGAAGAAGTAAAAACGGTTTAACAGGTTGAATCGAAAAGAAAAGGGCGGAAATTATTTCCGCCCTTTTTTATTGTCACAGAAAGCGTTACGCCGATACTTTGTCGCGAATGGCCTGCTTTTCAGCGTCGGTCAGGAACGCCATGGTCAGGCCGTTTTCCTGTGCCTTGCGGATCTCGTCTGGCGTCAGCCCGGCAGCCGGTGCGGCGACGTTATATTCGTTAGCAATCTCAATGCCCTGAACCGCCGGGTCATCGGTATTGATTGAAGCCAGCACGCCGTGACGCAGGAAAATCGCCAGCGGATGCTGTTCAAAAGAGGCCACGGTGCTGGTCTGTATGTTGGAAGTCAGGCAGGATTCGATACCAATCTGATGCTTCGCCAGGAAATCCATCAGTTGCGGATCCTGTGCGGCTTTCACACCGTGGCCGATACGCTCTGCGCCCAGCTCGCGGATCGCCTGCCAGATGCTTTCCGGCCCTGCGGCTTCACCGGCGTGCACGGTAATGCGCCAGCCTGCGTCACGCGCACGGTTAAAGTGGCTGAGGAACAGACTGCCGGGGAAACCCAGTTCATCACCGGCCAGATCCAGTGCGGTAATGCCGTCGCGGTGCGCCAGCAAACCCTCAAGCTCTTGCTGGCAGGCATCTTCACCAAAGGTACGGCTCAGAATGCCAATCAGACGCACATCGATATCATGATGTTGCTGACCTTCGCGGATCCCTTCAATCACCGCTTCCACCACGCCAGCGACCGGCAGTTTGTGGTTCATCGCCATGTAATACGGGGAGAAACGCAGCTCGGTATAATGCAGACCGGCACGCGCCGCATCTTCAACGTTTTCTTTGGCGATACGGCGGCAGGCATCGAGATCGCCCAGCACTTTTACGCCCCAGTCGAGTTTCTGCAGAAAACTCACCAGATCCGGTTCGGTATGCATCACCTGGACATGCGGGCGCAGGGCTTCAAGTTCATTGGCAGGCAAGGTCAGGTTAAACTGACGGCCTAAATCGAGAATGGTTTGAGCGCGGATGTTGCCATCAAGGTGGCGGTGAATGTCGGTCAGGGGAAGGCGTGTGTCGATCATGGTGTGCACTCATTATTATTGAAATGTGCGGGGCATTATAACTGTATTTAGTTGCGCAACAAGAAGGGTTTTGAATTTGCTCCCTCCCCTGCGAAGGGGAGGGTTGGGGTGGGGTATTAAAGAAATATCAGGAGGTTGAAGTGTGAATCGACCAGGTGTTTGCCCTTAAAACCCCCTCCCGTCCTCCCCCTTCGCAGGGGGAGGAGCTTAGACCAACTCCCTGATGGCATTGATTAATTTTTCAACACCCGCTTCCACCTTCGATCTCGGACAGCCAACATTCAGGCGCAGGAAGCCGTTGCCTTCTTCGCCGTAGGTATAACCCGGCATGATGGCGACTTTTTGATGTTCGATCAGCTCATTTTGCAGTTGATTATCGTCAAGCCCGAGCGGGCGCAAATCAATCCAGGCCAGATAGGTGGATTGCGGCGGCTGCCAGTTGAGCTGCGGGAAGGCGGCGTTCAGTTGTTCCGCAACGTATTGCAGATTGCCCTGTAAATATTCCCGCAGCGCGTCAAGCCAGGGTTCACCGTGATGATACGCGGCAACGTGCGCATGAATGGCCAGCACTGCCGGAGACGATAAGCCATCGCAGGATTTTAGCTGCTGCAGATACGCCTCGCGCGGGGCCTGATGGCTGATCAGGCCGTAAGCGCCGGTCAGCGCCGGGATGTTGAAACTTTTCGAACCGGACGTCAGTAACGCCCATTCACCGCGTGCGACTTCATTCCACGGCGTATGGCGGTTTTCGCCCCAGACCATATCCATGTGGATTTCATCACTGATCACCCGCACGTTGTGGCGTTCGCAAAGTTCTGAGATGAGCGCCAGTTCTGTACGCGTCCAGACTTTACCGGTCGGGTTATGCGGGCTGCACAGCAACAGCAAAGTGCAGGCCGGTTGCGCCAGCAGACTTTCCAGATGTTCTGCGTCCAGCGCCCAGTCGTTAGCGTTTTTAATCAGCGGACAGGCCAGCATCTGGCGCTGATTGCCATCCACAACTTTGAAGAAGGCGTCATAGGCGGGCGTAAATGTCACCACGCCGTCGCCCGGCTGGCTCCACTGGCGGATCAGTTGCGCAACCATGTAAATCACTGACGGGCCGTAAACCACCATTTCGCGGTCAATCTGGCTGTTAAAACGTTGCTGATACCAGTGCGCCACCGCGCCGAGGAAATCATCGTGATGCCAGCGGCTGTAACCGAGCACGCCGTGTTGCAGACGTTTTTGCAGCGCATCGAGAATGCAGGGCGCGGCGGGGAAATCCATGTCGGAGATGGTAAATGGCAGTAAGTCTGCACTGCCGAAACGGTCAGCAACGTAATCCCACTGGGTGCACCAGGTGCCATGACGGTCGGTAACGGTGGAGAAATCAAAAGTCATTCTTTTCACTCCTTGAATAAAGCAGAAAAGGGCGACCGGAGTCGCCCTGTTAATCATATTACGCGATAGCCGGTTCCGGCGCGGGCTGACTCGCCGCGGTGCGGATCAGGTAATCAAGTTCATCTTTCACTGATTGCACCTGCGGACCAATCACCACTTGCAGATTGTGTTCGTTAAGATGCACAACACCGATGGCGCGGTTGGCTTTCAGCGTGGCATCGTCGACCAGCGACATATCTGCCACGGAAAGACGCAGGCGGGTGATGCAGTTATCCAGAGAAACGATATTACCGGCACCGCCCAGCGCGCTCAGAATAACCGGCACGTTGTAGCCAGATTTACTGGAAGACGGCACCGCTGCGGCAGCAGGCATGTTCTCAGATTCCCGGCCCGGGGTTTTAATGTTAAAGCGGGTGATGGAGAAGCGGAAGATGGCGTAATAAGCCGCGAACCAGATAGCCGCCACAACCGGCACCAGATACCACTTGGTGGCAGTGCCGTGCAGGATACCGAAGACCACAAAATCGATGATGTTGCCGTCAGTATTGCCGATGGTCACACCCAAAACTGACATGATGGTGAAGCCCAGACCGGTCAGAATGGCGTGGATCACGTACAGAACCGGCGCAACAAACAGGAACAGGAATTCGATCGGTTCAGTGGTGCCGCCAACCACACAGGCAACCACGCCGGAAATCAGCAGACCTTTAATTTTATGACGGTTTTCAGGTTTCGCGCAGTGGTACATCGCCAGTGCAGCACCCGGCAAGCCGCCGAGGAACGCAGGCATTTTGCCCTGAGAAAGGAACTGTGTCGCGCTTTCAGAAAAACCGTGCGTGGTCGGGCAGGAAAGCTGCGCCTGGAAGATGGTCAGCGCGCCGCTGACTTCGCGACCACAGACATCCAGCGTACCGCCAGCTTCGGTGAAGCGGATCAGTGCAACCAGAATGTGATGCAGACCAAAAGGTAACAGCAGACGCTCGCCGGAACCGAAAATCATCGGACCAAATACCCCTGCGCCCTGAATCAGACGGCCCAGACCGTTAATGCCAGCGGCGAAGAAAGGCCAGATCAGCGGGATAAGCAAACCGACCAGACCGAGCACCACCGTGGTGACAATCGGGACAAAACGCGTGCCGCCGAAGAAGGCCAGCGCATCCGGCAAACGGATCGTGTTGTAGCGCTCGTGCAGGATGTACACGATGATACCGACAATCACTGCGCCCAGAATACCGGTATCGATAGACTGAATGCCGAGGATCATCTGGATATTATTGGCTTTCAGCACCATCGGGTCGACGGTCGGCAATGTGCCGTTGGCGGTCAGGAAAAAGTTAATCGCCAGATTCAGCACGGCGAAACCGACGAAGCCGGAGAAAGCCGCCACACCTTTGTTTTCACGCGCCATGCCCAGCGGGATAGCGACCGCAAACATTACCGGCAGGAAGCTGAAGGCAAACGATCCGACTTTGCTCATCCAGACGAAAACCAGTTGCAGGATCGGATTCCCTAATGCGGGGATCAGCGTCACCACATCATGACTGCTTAACGAACTGCCGATGCCCAGCATGATGCCGCAGAACGACAGCAGGGCGACCGGAAGCATGAAAGTTTTCCCCAGGCTTTGGAAGAATTCCCAAAGTGTGACACGTTGTTTTTTATTTGCAGGCATACCCGCTCCATGAGTTGTTTTATTAAGCTGCTTTTGATGGCGGCTAAGATAAAACGTTTTACCTAAATAATACGTGTCGTACCTCACAATATTTAATGATGCTTGCACTACGCTGGTGAAAGGAAGGTTAAACGTTTTACTCAAAGGGTGGAATTAGGTATAACTGTCTGACCACGCTAATTATTCCAGCCTTCGAGTAAAGCGGGCGGGCAGGGATCCTGTTTCATGGCATTTCAAATCAACGGCAACACCCGATGAACCCTAAAAAAATCACGATCGTAGATGTGGCGCAGCACGCGGGAGTGTCCGTGACCACGGTTTCACTGGTGCTCAGCGGCAAGGGACGGATTTCCCAGACAACCGCAGAACGGGTTAACCGGGCGGTTGATGCGCTGGGTTTTGTGCGCAACCGGCAGGCGAGTACGCTGCGCGGCGGAGAATCCGGCGTGGTCGGGCTGATAGTCCGCGATATCTGTGAACCGTTTTATGCCGAAATGACCGCCGGTCTCAGTGAGATGTTTGAAGCGCAGGGCAAAGTGTTATTTCTGCTGCAAAGCGGCCCGTCCGGTAAAGGGCTGATGCGTTGTTTCGATACGTTGCTGACCCACGGCGTGGACGGCATTGTGATCGCCGGTGGCGTGAATACCCTCGGTGGGTTGAGAGAAAAGGCGGAAGAACATGGCGTCCCGCTGATTTGTGCCGCGCGCTCCGGGGGTATTGAGGGGGTTGACGTTGTCCGTCCCGATAATATGCTTGCGGCGAAAATGGCCACGGAATATCTGATCAAACAGGGCCACAAACAAATCGCCTATCTTGGCGGATTGAGCAATTCGTTAACCCGCGCCGAACGCCTCGGCGGCTTCTGCGCCACACTGCTGCAATACGGTCTGCCATTTCGCACTGAATGGATTATTGAATGTGACTATCAGCAAAAATGCGCCGCCGATGCTGCCGAAATCTTATTATCCCGCTATCCGAAAATCAGCGCGATTGTCTGCCATAAAGCTTCCGTCGCGCTGGGTGCCTATTTCGGCGTTCTGCGCACCGGCGCACAAGTCGGCGGCGGGGCAGTAGACAGTTTCTTCCAGCAAAAAATTGCCCTGATAGGCATGGAAGATGCACCGGAATCGGAGCTGACCGAGCCTCCGCTGACCTCCATTGCGAACTCCGCACGGGAAATCGGACACGCAACGGCCAGGCGCTTGTTGCTGAGGATTGGCGGGCAGAATCTGGAAGCGCAGAATATTATTGTGCCACCGGGGCTGGTGGAGAGGGAGTCGGCTTAGCTGATGCCTGAGCGGGCACTCCGGGCGCTTTTAAATTTAAAATCCAGGACAAGGTCGTAGGTTGCTGCCCACAGCGGCCCAAAAAATTGGAAACGAACCCCCTGGAATCCTGCGTTTTTCTCACTGCGCGCTGTTGCCGGCGTTTATGTTCCAGCGAGCGGGGTGACAGACGCAAGCCCAGGGTGTTCGTCTGGATTTATTCCACCGTCGAATATTTCACGTAGTGATTGGAACAGTTAAAGTGCGCGACATAACCCAGGGTGCCGTTCGGGCCTTTCGCGCTGAACGGGATGTTATAGGTCCCTTTGTCTTCTTTAGCGTCATCGCTGATGAAATTCAGAACCGGCACCGACGTGCCCATGTTGTCTTTATCATTGCCCCAGTTAGGGATACGGTTTTCCATGTAATCACGGGTGACCGTATCGATGGCATTGTCCTTGCTGATATCGGCACACGCGCCTTCTGTGGAGCGCTGCATCCACCACGGGTAGATATACACAGAGCCCAACATCAGCACCATCAAAACGAAAATGACTGAAACAATCCCGATCAAAACAACTTTACTCATAATGCTTGCCACTCCTGAAAATTATCAGTCAAATCATAAGCTGCCTGAATAAATCAATATTAAACGCCAGGCGCGAAAGCGCGTATGTTACGCCACTTACTCAGCAGAGGTTAAGTAATATCAGCCTTTCTGTTGCATTCGCTTACAGAAGCCAATGCCCCGGACAGCGCGCCGGGGTGTTAGCCTTTTTACAACATACATTGTTTACGTAAGGAGTCAGGCATGAGTCAGCAACAACCCACGGTCGCCGTACTGGGGCTGGGCGCAATGGGGCACGCGTTCGCCGCTAACCTGATCAAAAAAGGGTTCAATACCCGCGTCTGGAACCGGACGGCTTCACGGGGTGATGATTTGGTGAAAGCCGGTGCGACACGCGGCCGGACACCGCGTGAAACCGCTGAAGGGGCGGATGTGGTGATTACAATGCTGTCCGATGGTAAAGCGTCCCTTGACGTTTATCAGGGTGACAACGGTTTGCTTGCCGGCCTGAAACAGGGCGGCATTATCGCTCAAATGGGAACGCTCGGCGTAGACGCGACGGAATCGTTGATGGCGCTGATTAAAACACTGCGTCCTGATGTGGTGTTCTTTGATGCGCCGGTTTCCGGGACGAAAGCACCGGCCGAGCAGGCGCAAATTGTGGTGCTGGCCAGCGGGGATCGCGAAGCGGGTGCGGCTATTGAGCCGGTATTTGCCGCCATTTCCAAAGCGACAAAATGGCTGGGCGAAGCCGGGCGTGCATCCAGAATGAAACTGGTGGTCAATGCCTGGCTGATTGCCATGATGGAAGGTATTGCAGAAACTACGCAACTTGCCGAAGCGCTGGGTTTCACCCCCGACGATCTGTGGAATGTGCTGGAAGGCGGTCCGCTTGCTGCGCCGTATATCAGGGGCAAAATGGAGATGTTCAAAAGCGGTGATTACACCCCGCAGATGCAGCTGACCTGGGCCCTGAAAGATATCAATCTGGCGCTGGAAGCGGGCAGTAATCTTGAACTGCCGGTGATGAAACGTATCAGTCAGACCTGGCAGAGTGCGGTCGATGGCGGTTATGGCGGGAAGGATCTGGCGGTGGTGTATCACTATCTTGGCAATAAGTCTTAAGTCATTAGAAATTTGTGAATAAATCAGCGGTCTGTCCACGGAAGGGCTGGCTGTTTTCTGCCTCTCATTCATAACCCTGAAGTATAAACCAGACCATCTGGCTATTGGTCTGTCATCCGGCAACCGTGATAGCGTTGATAATTATTAATAACATCACGGCGGACTACGCGATGAGTCAGACATCCCCCTCTATCCCTCTGATCGATTTCAGTCAGTTTTCTGCAACGCCCGGTCAGCGGGAAGCGTTCCTTGCGCAACTGCGTTATGCCGCGCGTGAGATTGGTTTTTTCTACCTGAAAAATCATGGCGTTGATGCGCAGTTACTGAAGGATGTTCAGCGGGTTGCCCGACAATTCTTTGCCCTGCCAGAGGAAGACAAACTGGCTGTGGCGATGATCAACTCACCACACTTTCGCGGCTATAACCGGGCCGCCTCGGAGATTACCCGGGGTCAGCCGGACTGGCGCGAACAGTTTGATCTCGGTGCCGAGCGGCCAAAACTGCCGGTGACAGAGAGTACGCCTGCGTGGGCAAGATTGCAGGGGCCGAATCAATGGCCGGAAGCATTGCCGGAATTGCGCCCGTTGTTACTGCGCTGGCAACGGGAGATGACGGCCATGTCGCTGCGTCTGCTGCGGGCTTTTGCCCTGGCGCTGAAACTGCCGGAAGACGCGTTTGATCCGCTGTATGGCGAAAAGCCTAATGAACATATCAAACTGATTCGTTATCCGGGACGCACGGTGGGCGCCGGAAATCAGGGGGTCGGTGCGCACAAGGATTCAGGATTCCTCAGTTTTCTCTTGCAGGATGAACAGCGCGGTTTACAGGTTGAAGTGGAAGAAAACCAGTGGATCGACGCGTTTCCGGTCCCTGATACGCTGGTGGTAAATATCGGGGAGTTACTGGAACTTGCCACCAACGGCTATCTGCGCGCTACGGTACATCGGGTTGTCTCGCCACCGGAAGGCGGCGAGCGCTTGTCGCTGGCATTTTTCCTTGGCGCTCAGCTTGATGCTGTTGTGCCATTATTCCCGTTGCCCGCAGAACTGGCGCAGGAAGCGCGGGGAGAGGCAAGCGATCCGCTGAATCCGTTATTCCGCGATGTGGGTTTCAATTATCTGAAAGGGCGGCTGCGTTCACATCCTGACGTGGCGCAGCGCTATTATTCCGATTTCCCCGGGGCTAATACTGCTGGCTGACCGGGGCCTGTGCAGTATCTACGCTGACCATGGTGGACATGCCCGGACGCAGACGGTTACTTTGCTGCTGTCCCGGTTCCAGTTCAATGCGCACCGCGATACGTTGTGAGATTTTGGTGAAGTTACCCGTCGCGTTATTTAACGTCGGTGATATAGCCTGACACCTGGGGGCTGAGCAGGGTAACGTTGCCACGAATAATAACGAGTAACAAATCAGTAACGGAAGTGACTATTTCGGGCGGGAAAAGCTATAAAACGAGAAAAATCGCCAATTAAAGCGCGGCGATATTGGCAGTAATACTGGCGAGAACACCCCGGGCGATATCCACATCATTTTGCGGAATACCTTCCATGACGCGGATCAGAATGTCATCCGTCATGATGCGTACCTGGTTTGCCAGCTCAGTTCCGGTTTCTGTCAGTCTGATATCTTTCGAACGACGATCGGTTTCTCCGGGGCAGCGTTCCAGCAGGCCCAGCTCGGCGAGGCTGTCAAACAGGCGAATGGCGGTAGGGTGTTCCACTTCCAGCAACGCGGTCAGTTCACCCTGAGGCAGGCGCCCGCTGGCGGCTTCAAGATGTAATAATACTTGCCCGCGAGCCAGTGTCAGACCAATGGTTTTGAAACGGGCATCACAATAAGTCCGCAACTGACGGCCGATATGAATGGTTTCAGGCAGGAAACGGACGGCGGGAGAGGTGGCTTCCGGGCGGCGGCGTAATATGGTCACAGGAGATCCTCAACGTCGGGGATTAGCAGGTTCTGAGACGTCAGATTAGCACGATAAGCAACATTTATCAGAAAAGGACGGGTGCCATTAACATTTTGAGACAAGTGGAAGGGTTATCTAAGTAAAGTTTCCGGAAACTATTTATGCTATCCGGAAAGCCATTTTACCTGTTTGCTTTATCCCTCTGACGGAGAAAATACAATGCAACCTGTCATCAACATGATCACGCTGGGTGTTAAAGACCTGGCCGCTTCTACCGAATTTTATCAGCACGGACTGGGCTTTCCAAAAGTGGTTATCGATTCTGAAGGTGTCAGTTTTTTTGAACTGGCAGGTGCCTGGCTTTCTCTGTTTCCGTGGGACGAACTGGCAAAAGATGCGCAAGTCAGCCCGGCAGGGAATGGTTTTCGCGGTATGGCGCTGGCGCAAACGGTGGCCAGTGAAGCTAAAGTGGATGCCATTCTGGCTCAGGCAGTCAGTGCGGGAGGTAAAATGATTAAACCGGGACAGAAAGTGTTCTGGGGGGGATATTCGGGTTATTTCGCCGATCCGGACGGACATCTGTGGGAAATCGCCTATAACCCGTTTATGACCATCGGGCCGCAGGAGAAATGACGTTCATTCCTGGACGGCGAAATAGATAATTAGTTACAACATACAGTGTATTTTATTAAAAATAGTGATCGTCTTTGACATATAAAAAGACACCGCATAAAGCGGTGTCTGTCATTATTCTGGCAGGAAAAGAGGAGGTTATAAACCGCGTTTTTCCATTAACAGGGCCAGATCGACCAGGCGGTTTGAAAAGCCCCATTCGTTATCATACCAGGCGAGAATTTTCACCAGCTTGCCGCCAATCACCAATGTTGAAAGCCCGTCAATAATGGATGAACGCGGATCACCGCGATAATCGCTCGACACCAGCGGCTCCTCGCTGTAACCCAGAATGCCTTTAAGCGGGCCGGATTCAGCCGCCTTACGAAACGCGGCGTTAATTTCTTCAACAGTCGCTTCGCGTTTAAGGTTAACGGTTAAATCGACGATGGAAACCACCGGCACCGGAACACGTAGTGAATAACCGGTCATGCGTCCGTCCAGTTCCGGGATAACTTTCCCGATCGCTTTCGCTGCGCCGCTGGAATACGGAACAATGGAAACCGCGGCCGCACGCGCACCCCGTAAATCTTTTTCAGGTTGATCATGCAACGCCTGGCTGTTGGTGTAGGCGTGAGTGGTGTTCATCAGGCCGTGTTCAATGCCGAAGGTCTGATGCAGAACCTGAGCGGCAGGGGCCAGACCGTTGGTGGTACAACTGCCGTTGCTGACCACTTTGTGTTTTGCCGGGTCGTAATCGCTGTCATTAACGCCCATCACAATAGTAATGTCATCATTTTTGGCCGGTGCGGAAATAATGACGCGTTTTGCTCCGCCCCGGGTGATGTGAACTTCCGCTTTAGCTTTTTCAGTAAAGAAGCCGGTAGCTTCAATAACGATATCAACGCCCACAGAGCTCCACGGAATTGCAGCGGGATCCCTTTCTGAGAAAACGCGTACCGGTTTTCCATCAACCCGTAATTCGCCTTCACCCGCTTCGACGTCAGCTTTTAACGTGCCTGAGAGTGAGTCATATTTCAGAAGATGAGCGAGAGTCTTACTGTCCGTAAGATCATTAATTGCCACCACCTGGAAGTCATCCCGCCCGAGTGCGGCGCGCAAAACATTCCGTCCAATCCTGCCAAAACCATTGATACCTACTTTGACCATGATGAACTCCTTAGTTATCTGCTTTACAGTTAATCTAGTACGCAGGAGGGTTGGCGTAAATGACAATAAAAGATCAATTTACGCCAAATATCTGGAGCAAAAGCGTTCTCTGTATTCTGTCGGTGTCAGTTGTAAATTTCGTTCAAAAACGCGGCGCAGGTTCAGCCCGCCGCCGAAGCCGGTCGTGAGGGCGATACGATCTATGTTTTGTGTTGTTTGTTCCAGAAGCTGTCGCGCGGCACTCAGCCTGACTTCCTCAACATATTTTGCCGGGGTTATGCCGGTTTCGCGTGTGAAAACGCGCGTGAAGTTTCGCGGACTCATCGCGACACGTTCAGCAAGGTTTTCGACAGATAAATCGCTGTTGAGATTCTCAGGTAACCAGGCCTGAAGTTCGCGGATAGAGCCATTGCTGGCCTGATTCAAAAGATAGCGGCTAAATTGCGACTGTCCACCCGGACGCCGGAGAAACATTACTAAATCCTGAGCAACATTTTTAGCGATGCTGAAACCATGATCTTCTTCGACCAATGCAAGAGTGAGGTCAAAGCCGGAGCTGACGCCACCTGACGTCCAGACCGGACCGTCCTGAACATACATCGGGCCGCGTTCCACGGTCACCTGCGGGTATTGTGCCTGCAGGGTGTCGATCAGACGCCAGTGTGTGGTGGCGTGTCGGCCGTTGAGTAATCCCGCCTGGGCGAGCAACACCGCGCCGCCACAAACAGATACCACACGGCGGGCATGCGGCGCAGCCTGTTGCAGCCAGCGGACAACGTTTGAGCCTTCTTCTTCAGATAAGCCTTTACCGGTGACTAAGATAGTGTCGCGGGTCAATGTGGGGTCAAGATCGCATAACCGGTGATCCGCGAGAAGGTTAAGCCCTGAGACACCGTGAATCACACGGTGCGGTTGCGTAGTGGCCACAGTCACCTGATAAGGCGCAATTTTGGAGTCAGACGTGGCGTGGAGAGGCAACAGACGATTTGCCTGCATGAGGATATCAGCAATGCCTGCTGCTTCGAATAACATGCCCCCGTCGGGGACGATAATCAGGAATGTGTTCATGGCATTAAAAATACAATGTGTATTAAATAAGTCAAATCTGCGAATACTGTTATTGAATCACTCAGCCAGTAAATTAACGTGAAAGCAGGGCGCAGGGACCGGATTTCGCACTTTTGATACCGTTGAATGTCAGAAAATCCCTCATAAATACATGACCCTGAGTGACGATAGCGGTATCTTATCAGCCGGAGAAACGTTCATTTAGATCCTGGAAGATTATGATTTCATTATTCAAAAAAACTTCACAATTCAGCATGTTGGTTATGCTGATGATTTTGGCTGGCTGCTCGGGCAAACCTCATTATAAGAAATACGACACCCATGCCTTTGATGATGAGATTGAAGATGCTGCCGATGAATACAAAGTTGACCGTAAACTGG
Organism: Rahnella aceris; assembly: GCF_011684115.1. Lineage (NCBI taxonomy): Bacteria > Pseudomonadati > Pseudomonadota > Gammaproteobacteria > Enterobacterales > Yersiniaceae > Rahnella > Rahnella aceris. The sequence continues at coordinate 1,367,602 of NZ_JAADJV010000001.1, forward strand.
TGAAGGCAATCATTCAGGTCGAATCCGGATTTAATCCCAAAGCAGTCAGTCCATCTAATGCTATTGGTCTGATGCAGCTGAAAGCATCGACCAGCGGTTGCGATGCATATCGTTATAAAGGTAAACGCGGTTGCCCGGACGACGATGATTTGCTGGATCCGGAAACCAACATTGATCTGGGAACGGCATACATCAGTGCATTGCAACGTCAGCAACTTAACTGGATTAACGATCCGCTGACGCGCCGTTATGCCACAGAAGTCGCGTATGCCAACGGTGCGGGAGCGTTACTTAGAACGTTTTCCAGTAACCGGCAGACGGCAATCCAGATGATTAATCAACTGACGCCGGAAGCTTTTAACTGGCATGTTCGTCAGTATCATCCGGCGCCGCAGGCACCCAGATACATGGCCAAAGTCGAAAAAGCCTATGCCGGTTTATAGTGTTTAGAGCACTGAAAAATGGACGTGCTACGTGAAATCTGCAGTACAACTATGCTGTTCAATTCTCAGAATTCACGTAGCGCGATCAATTTGAAACCCTGAAAGTCCGGACGGAGGTGGTGAATGCCAGATAACATATTCACAGATATTCCTGAAGCTGCACGCAATGGTGAAGGCGAGACCTTTGAAGAGTTGCTGACACGACCCGGTATTCGTATTGAGCGGATTATTTCCACAGGACAAGCCAGCCCGACGGGATTCTGGTATTGCCAGACGCATGACGAATGGATACTGATCTTGCAAGGTTCGGCTGAGCAGGTGAGGCAGAATGAGGAAAATGATGGCGTCTGGTGCGTAAGCTGATATCATATTTAACATAATATACATTATGCGCACTTTGATTATCCGTTCTATATCCTCTACATTGTTCTTATTCTGATAACGGGAAATCCTCCCGGAGGTTTTGGTGATTATCGCTCAGGTGTCTGACATTCATGCCGCAGAAAATAATGATAACCTCGCACGCTTTGAACGCGCACTGACGTGGATTGATCTCATTACGCCTGACGCCCTTGTGCTGACCGGTGATTTGATTGACGACAACTGGCGTGATGGTTATGCCGCTATCGCCGCTCAGCTGAATAAAAGATCTTACCCGTCATTCATATTGCCCGGTAATTCAGACGACCGTGCAGCAATGAAATCAATTTTGCATTGCCATTACTGGTGCAATTCCGGCGAAAATGACGCGCTGCATTTTGTCGCGGACATCGGTGAACTCCGCCTTATCGGCCTTGATACCACCATCCAGGGAAATCCCGCAGGAGCCATTGGCGAACATCTGCCGTGGCTGGCCGATAATCTGATCAGCGACGGTTCCGCGAATTCCATTCTTTTCATGCATCATCCGGTTATCCGCAGCGGCATTCCGCCTTTAGATCAGATAATGTGTCGCGATGTGGTAAAACTGGCTGAGTTTTTAAGTGAGCATCCGCGAAAACCCATCGCTATCTCAGCAGGTCATGTTCACCGGTCAATGGCCGGGCAACTGGCCGGAATACCGGCTTATATTTGCGGCTCCATCTGCCCGGAAAATCCTTTGTGGCTTGGCACGGCAATTGTTCCTCCCGTGAACAACTTCTTGTCATTTATGATTCACAGATACAATGACGGTGAGATGGTTAGCCACCCTGTCCTTCTTTAATATCTGCCTGATATATGCGCACGCTATACCATCAACCGGACGTTCTCTCTATTTAACGCAGGAAACCTCATGAAAAATATCACTTTTTACAGTCGTTTTGAGGCTGACATTCTTGCTGGCCGTAAAACGATCACCCTGCGTGAAGCCAGCGACGCGGATTTTACAGCAGGCAATCAGGTTCGCGTCAGCCGTTATGAAGATGACGTGTTTTTCTGCAACATTGAAATTATCGCTGTCACTGGTGTACAGTTCGACGATCTCAACGATCAGCACGCGGTGCAGGAAAACATGACACTGGAAGAACTTAAACAGGTCATCAGCGAGATTTATCCGGGGCTGAAATCACTGTTTATGATTGAATTTCGTCTTCTTTAATTGCGTGTGGCGCGCCGGGATCCCTTCTCCACGCGCCCTTTTCTTCTCATCAGCCATTCCAGCGGGAATTGCGGATCACTGAACAGAAATTTCGCGTGTCAGCCCCACATCGTGGAACATACAGCCAATATAAAGCAGCTCATGATCAACCTTTAGCTGACGTTGTTGCCCGGCCAGCGCGGCCCAGTAATATACACGGCTGGAATGATGAAACAGTAAATCGGATTCCATATCACGGACCCGTTCTGTTGCTTCACGGGCCATTTTGCTGTCGGGAATGCGGATACCCTTAATGTTCAGAGTCATAGTATTTGTCCTGTTGGGTTGAATAGAGTCAGCATAAGCGGCAAGATAAATGTCATCAATCATCGTAATATGACGTTATGAGACATAATTGTTCATTTGCGACAGGAAATATTCAAATGCCAAAACACATCATTATTCTCGCCGTGCCGGGCGTGCAACTTCTCGATGTCTCCGGTCCGCTGGATGTTTTCGCTGAAGCCAACCGGCAACGCGGCCGCGACGTTTATACCCTGAGCGTGATGGCGATTGGCGACGATCCCGTTGTACGCACCTCTTCCGGCGCGCGTCTGTTTGCAGATCTCACTCTTGCAACCCCACTTCCCGCTGCCGTCGATACTTTTCTGGTCGCAGGCGCACCTGTGCTTGAGACATTCCTGCGGGATGAAAAATTAAAAGACGGGATCCGTACCTGGAGCCACCATGCGAAGCGTTTTGGTTCCGTGTGCAGCGGTGCGTTATTACTTGCCGCCGCCGGGTTGCTTGACGACCGGCGCGTGACCACACACTGGTCCGTCGCCGCAAAGCTAAGCGAAGAGTATCCGCGGGTGAATGTCGAAGCTGACGCTATTTTTATTGCCGAGGGTGAGCTGAGAACAGCAGCAGGTGTCACCTCCGGGCTGGATTTAGCCCTGAATATGGTGGAAGAAGATCTTGGACGGGAAACCGCGCTGGATGTCGCTTCGCAACTGGTGATGTTCTTCAAACGTCCCGGCGGGCAGTTGCAGTTCAGCCGCCATGGTCAGGCGTCGCTGAGTGGCCGGTCAGCATTACAGGACGTACAGCGGTGGGTGATGAATTCGCTCGACCAACCGCATAATGTGCAAAGCCTGGCTGTTCATATGGGGATCAGTGTCCGCCATCTGACGCGTTTGTTTAATCAGGCGCTGCGGCAATCACCGGCAGAATGGCTGGAACAGCAACGGATATTTCACGCGCGGCAACTGCTGGAAACGGGGGAAATGGCGGTGAAGCAGGTTGCGGCACAGTGCGGATTTTCCAGCGTTGATATCTTGCGACGTGCGTTCGTCAGGCAATTATCCGTGACACCGTCACAATATCAAAAGCAGTATTCCCGTTGAAAAAACCTTCGAGAAATCAGGCTTCTTTTGCTACCTGAGCACGCCGGAAACAATCCGGATGATGGGTATTAATCAGGCCGGTAGCTTCCAGCCAGGCATAGACTATTGTCGGGCCGACAAACTTGAATCCACGCTTTTTGAGATCTTTTGAAATCTGATCAGACAGCGCATCTTTAGTCGGAACCGGCCCGGTATGCTGAATCGCCTTCCCGCCGATTTGCGCCCAAATCCACTCACCAAAATCTTCACCCGCTTGCTGCATGGACAGATAGGCCCGGGCGTTGCTGACAACCGCCGTGATTTTGCTGCGGGAGCGGATAATATCGGCGTTATTCACCAGCCTTTCGATGTCTTCTTCGGTAAATTCTGCGACTTTCTCGGGTATAAAATCGCAGAAGGCCAGGCGCAAGGCATCCCTTTTTTTCAGCACGATCCGCCAGGATAATCCGGCCTGAAAGCCATCAAGCATCAGCTTTTCCCACAGTGCACGGCTGTCACGTACCGGCTTGCCCCATTCATCATCATGATAGTCAATCATCATCGGGTCACTCGTGCCCCACGGGCAACGGATCAGATCTGTCATCGCGAACTCCTGAAAGCAGAAAGTTCTTTATTCTAACCTGACCCGTGCATGGAAGGGGTAAACTTCTTCTTCACCCTGCTGAGCGAGTATCACACTGAATTTAATGATTTCACAGATGTTTATGTGTGCACATTTATTGGTTATGGGTATCACCGAATGTTGTAACTAATTTATGAGTCATGATTTTGCATAAATGAAATTCTATCCCCCGGTCTTTTCGGTGGCAGAGATTGATTTACGTCATCATCCTTTTTGGGCATAGGAATTATATTACGCTTCTTTATAAACAGGATGGAACCATGTTTAGTCGTTTAGGTCGTATATTTAGCCCCGCAACACCCCCTCACGGTAAAGAAGTTGAGAAGAACCAAACCTTTCCGCAATCCTTTATTTCCAAAGGTAATTCTTGTGCTTATAGATACGATTCGCGCGGGCCAGAAATAATAGAAGCTCAGGGATTTTTTGGAACAATCAGCCGGGATAACACAGAGTTTCGGGTATTTGGAGATAACACTGTCTTTGCCTCCAGGACGAAAAAAGGGGCAAAGGCTTTCCTGAAAACGAGAACTTTCATGGGGAAACAAAATTTCCAATACCTCTATGAGATCAATATATTAGGAAAGCGTAGCTTTTCATTTGTTGAAAACTACAAACGTGATCAAAATGCATTAATCGAGGCGATGTTAGCTTCCTTACCGGCTGAATTAGTGGCGAGCATGCCAGTTAGTGAGGCTCGTGCCCTGGCGCACAGTGCTCTCATTCGCGACTTTAACAGCGTTGATGAAATTCAAATTGAAGCGCCAATTTCAACCCAGCGAATAAAACATATTGCCACCACCTTAGTGTGATTATCTAAAACTTTCCGGACGGTTGCTCATTGAAATATCCTAAGCATTGAGTTTCTGTCTGGTTAAATTGTTTATAGGGGAAGTTTATGATTTCCCTATTATTCAGGTATGTACATTTTCCCATTTTGCCCTAAACTGTATGTTGTAACTAACCGGAGGGTTTATGGCGGATTATGATTTAATTGCCCGGATGAACGGCTGTTTTAACGAACTGGAAATGGCATTGCAAGATTTGGGGAATTTCCTGGGGCAACTGGAATTATTGCAGGCGCGGGTATTTACCTTGCCTGAAGTAGTGAAAGGCGAAGAGCATAATCCGGCGGACAAAATCACTGTCATGCCTCACACCGGCGAAACCGCACAGCAACTGGCATTACAGCATTTTCAGCGGTTGTTTATTCATCATAATAACGAGAATGTCAGCAGTAAATCCGCCGTCCGTTTACCCGGTGTGTTGTGTTATGCCGTGGACGCCGCGGAGCATCAGTCTGCCCTGCTGTTGATTGAAGAAGTGAATAAGCTGAAAGCTGAACTGGAACATATCGTGACCGTCGAGTCCGGTCTCGCCCGTGAACAGCGTTTTGAGTTTGTACATACCCACCTTCGCGGCCTGATAACGCTGAACGCTTACCGTTCGGTGACGTATCTCAATGACCCGGACTCCGTGCGCTTTGGTTGGGCGAACAAACATATTATTAAGAACGTGACCCGCGATGAAGTTCTGGCACAACTGGAAAAGAGTCTGCATGCCGGACGCGCTGTCTCGCCTTATACCCGTGAGCAATGGATGGAAAATATTAACCGCGAGATGATAGACGTGAAGCGTTTGCCGGAACACGCGGCGCTCAAATTCAAACGCCCGGTGAAAGTTCAGCCCATAGCCCGCGTGTGGTATCGCAACAACCAGAAACAGGTGCAACACCCCTGCCCGCTGCCGCTGATTGCGTTATGTTTGCGTTCGCCCATGATGCAACTTCCTAAGTTAGGGGAACTGCATGATTACGATGTGTCATCCGTGAAGCATAAATATAAACCGCAGTCGCAGCCACTGAGCCTGCTGATCAAACGTCTGCATCTTTATACGGACCATCCGCTGTAAGCCGCTCAGAACGTGAAAAGGTCCGGTTGCCCGGACCTCATTTCACATGTAAATAGCAGGCCGTTTACGCTTTCATGCTACCGACCATGGCTTCAGGCCGCACCCACTCGTTGAACTGTTCTTCGGTCAGATAGCCGAGTTTCAGCGCCGACGCTTTCAGGGTCAGGCCTTCTTTATGCGCTTTCTTGGCGATTTCCGCCGCCTTGTCATAGCCAATATGGGTATTCAGCGCAGTCACCAGCATCAGCGATTCATTCAACAACTGGGTAATACGGTCACGGTTAGGTTCAATACCGACCGCACAATGCTCGTTAAAGCCGCTTATACCATCAGCCAGCAAACGAACGGATTGCAGGAAGTTATGGATGACCAGCGGACGGAACACGTTCAGCTCAAAGTTACCGGATGCACCGCCGATGTTGACTGCAACGTCATTTCCCAGCACCTGTGCGCACAACATAGTCATCGCTTCGCACTGCGTCGGATTGACTTTGCCCGGCATGATCGAGCTACCCGGTTCGTTTTCCGGAATCGAGATTTCACCAATGCCGCAACGCGGGCCGGAAGATAGCCAGCGCACGTCATTGGCGATTTTCATCAGTGAAGCGGCCAGCCCTTTCAGCGCGCCATGGCCATGAACCAGTGCGTCACAGGTCGCCAGCGCTTCAAATTTATTCGGGGATGTCACAAACGGTTGTCCGGTCAGTTCTGCCAGTGCTTTCGCCACACGCACGGCGTATTCCGGGTGCGTATTCAACCCTGTACCGACTGCAGTTCCGCCCAGCGCCAGTTCGGCAATATGCGGGATGCTGTTTTCAATGTGCGTCAGGCTGTGTCCCAACATGGCTACCCAGCCGGAAATTTCCTGCCCCAGTGTCAGCGGTGTGGCATCCTGCAAATGCGTACGCCCTATTTTCACAATGTCACGATATGCCGTGGCTTTATCGGACAGCGTTTTGTGCAACACTTTCAACTGCGGGATCAGGGTTTCGCGCAGTTCAATCACTGCCGCAACGTGCATGGCCGTCGGGAAAACATCGTTGGAGCTTTGGCTCTTGTTCACATCATCGTTCGGGTGAACTTTACGTTCTTCGCCGCGCACGCCACCGAGAATTTCACTTGCCCGGTTAGCCAGCACTTCATTCATATTCATGTTGGTCTGGGTGCCGGAACCGGTCTGCCAGATGGACAGCGGAAATTCGGCAGAATGCTTGTCGGCAAGCACTTCATCGGCAGCGGCAATAATGGCGTTTGCCCGCTCAGCAGGCAGTAACCCGAGGTCCATATTGACGCTGGCTGCCGCACGCTTTGTCAGTGCCAGCGCGTGAATCAGCGCCGTTGGCATTTTTTCAGAGGAAATACGAAAATGCTCGAGGGAACGTTGCGTCTGTGCGCCCCAAAGCTTATCTGCCGGAACATCAATTGGCCCCATTGAGTCTTTCTCAACGCGTGTAGATGCCATTACTGTCTCCTTAGATGCTTATTACGATGATAAATCAGTTTTTTTGCAGGTTACTGTTTGCCGCACGCGCTCCCACGCATCCGTTGGCGGCCTGTTGATTATAGTGACATATAAGCCGGGCGTGTAATTGGATTCGATCCCCAATCTGAAAATGCATGCCAGCCGCACTTTTTGGGCCTTCGCAGTTGTAAAGCCCCCTTCGTCATTGTTTACTAGTCGGCAATATTTTCTATTCAGGATGAAGCAATGCAAAAGATGCATAACGGTGTACAAAATTACGCCTGGGGCAGCAAAGACGCGCTGACCAAACTCTATGGAATTAAAGATGCAGAAGGCCGTCCGATGGCTGAACTGTGGATGGGGGCTCATCCGAAATGTAGCTCTCAGATTGAGAACTCCCGTGGGGAGAACCTCTCTCTGCGCGACCAAATAAGTGCCGGACTGTCTGCGCAACTGGGCGAAAAAGTGGCTAAGCGCTTTGGCGAATTACCTTTCTTGTTTAAAGTGCTGTGCGCCGATCAGCCGCTGTCGATTCAGGTGCACCCGAGCAAAAGTGCGGCTGAAATCGGTTATGCCAAAGAAAATGCTGCCGGTATTCCACTGGATGCCGCCGAGCGTAACTACAAAGATCCGAACCACAAACCTGAACTGGTTTATGCCCTGACCCCTTTCCAGGCCATGAACGGTTTCCGCGAGTTGCGCGAAATTGTTTCATTATTGCAACCCGTGGCCGGTGCGCATCCGTTAATTGCCAGCTTCCTGACGTCTCCGGATGTTGATCACCTGCGCACGCTGTTTGCGGGCCTGCTGAGTCTGGAAGGTGAAGATAAATCCCGGGCGCTGGACGTGCTGAAATCCGTTCTGGATGAACAACAGGGTGAGCCGTGGGACACCATCCGCAGTATTTCTGAATTTTATCCTGATGACAGCGGCCTGTTCTCCCCGCTGCTGCTCAACGTAATCACCCTGCAACCGGGCGAAGGCATGTTCCTGTATGCCGAAACGCCGCATGCCTACCTGAAAGGCGTCTCGCTGGAAGTGATGGCGAACTCCGATAACGTGCTGCGCGCAGGTCTGACGCCGAAATACATCGATATTCCTGAGTTGCTGGCGAATTTGAAATTCAACGCCAGACCCGCTTCTGAATTGCTGACCACGCCGGTTGTCAAAGGTGCGGAACTCAACTTCCCGATCCCGGTCGAAGATTTTGCTTTTTCAATTCACAGCCTCTCTGCTGAACCGCAAACGCTGGAGCAGGACAGCGCGGCGATTGTCTTCTGTATTGAGGGTCAGAGCGTTCTGGTGAAGAACAATCAAACCCTGGTTCTCAATCCGGGTGAGTCGTGTTTCCTGTCAGCCACTGAGTCACCGGTGACTGCCAGCGGCAACGGCCGCATAGCACGCGTGTTCAATACACTCGCGAAATGAACAGTTGATTAAACAAAATGGGGCTAAACGCCCCATTTTGGTGATTTTTTTGCTGATTCAGCTACACTCTGTAGACTAATAACGCCGGAAGGCGTTTTTTATTTTCGGGACATTTCATAAGGATAAACAGAGATATGAAGAAGTCGTTAGTCGCTGTAAGCGTCATTGTAGTCCTTGGCGCGGCCTGGACAGGCGTCTCGTGGTATACGGGCAAGCTGATCGAACAACATATGGATGAACAGGTTGCGGCGGCTAACAGCCAGTTGCAAAGTGCTTATCCGAAAGCCGGGCTGAAAGTCAGCTATCAGGATTATCAGCGCGGGCTGTTCAGCAGCAAAATGCGCATTGTTCTGCAACCGGAGCCTGCTGCCGCAACGGCGGGCACCAGCGTACTGAAAACGGGTGACGAAATTGCCTTTATCGAAACTATCGATCACGGCCCTTTCCCTGCCGCTCAGCTGAAAAAATTCAATCTGATCCCAAGCATGGCTTCTGTTCATTCAGAGCTGCAAAACACGCCAACGGTGAAAGGTCTGTTTGATGTCACCAAAGGCAAATCTCTGGTCACGATTGACACCCGCGTTTCCTACAGCGGCGCAAGTTCTTCGGCGGCTGACATCATTCCTGTGACGTATCAGAAAGATGAAAGCCAGCTGGCCTTCTCTGGCGGTAAAATCAATGTCGATGTCGACAAAGATCTGACGGCCATGAAGCTGGACGCCAGCACCGACAGCATCGCTCTGACCTCTAAAAATCAGTGGGGTCAGCTTGAAAAAGTGACCCTGGCCGGTTTCAGCATGGACAGCGACACCAAACAAGGTAAGTTTCAGGTCGGCGTGGGTGATCAAAACCTGACTGTGAAGCAAATCCTGGTGAACGTTGACGGCAAAGATGCCGCTTCGCTGGATAACTTCAAACTGGTGAGCAAATTCTCTGAAAATGGCAATAACATCGCCGGTCAGCAGGATTACACCCTCGACGCACTGAAAATTCAGGGTGCAGATTTCGGTTCAGCCAAACTGACACTGAAGCTGGATAAACTCGATGGCGCGGCGATGAAACAGTTCGCAGACAACTATAACCAGCAATCCCGCGCACTTCTGCTGCAACAGGGTCAGATTGATCCGGCTGTTTATCAGCAACAGGCTACCGATTTACTGCTGGCTAACCTGCCACTGCTGCTCAAAGGCAATCCGGGCATCAGCATTGCACCGCTGAGCTGGAAAAATAGCAAAGGCGAAAGTAACTTCACCCTGCAACTGGATCTCAAAGATCCGGCCGCAACGCCGGCACAGACTCAGGATCAAATGCTGTCTCAGTTGGTAAATAAGGTTGATGCCAAACTGACTATTCCTCTGCCGATGGCCACTCAGGTCACCACGCAGGTGGCTCAGCTGGAAGGTTACAGCGCAGACGACGCCGCTAAACTGGCACAGCAGCAGGTTCAGGGTCTGGCAGCGATGGGTCAGATGTTTAAACTGACCACGGTGAAAGACGATACTATTACCAGCAGCTTCCATTACGCTGACAATCAGGTTGACCTGAATGGCCAGAAAATGACATTGCAGGAATTCGCCGGTCTTTTCGGTATTCTGGGTGGGCCGGCAGCGCCGGCAGCAACCCCTGATCAGGAAAAGCCAGTGGCTCCGGCACCTGCACCCGTCCCGGCTCAGTAATCTTCTTTACATCTCCCCCCTGCCAGGGGGGAGGTTGGAAGACGGTTTTACAACCGAACTTTCTGCCAGCGTTAACCCACACCCCATCCCAACCTTCCCCTCATGAGTGGGGAAGGCGTAAAACCTCCGCTACCAAAGGATTCTCAGGCGTGACCACTCCCACTGACCTCCTTCGTCTGCAAGACGTTTCTTTTACACTCAACCATATCCCGCTGCTGGAACCTGTTTCCCTCGCCCTGAATCCGGGGGAATTTACCTTACTGACCGGCCCTTCAGGGAGCGGGAAAAGTACGTTGCTGAAGATTATTGCGTCATTGCAAAATCCGACCGGTGGAAATCTTTATTTCAAAGGCGAAAATATTACGCAGATCAAACCTGAAGCGTACCGCCAGCGCGTATCGTATTGCTTCCAGACACCGTCGTTATTTGGCGAAACGGTTTACGATAACCTCGCCCTGCCTTATCAGATCCGCAATAAAAAACCTGATGACGGGCAGCTTCGTGACTGGCTGAAACAGGTAAATTTATCCGAAGACATGCTGACCAAACGTACGCAGGAGCTTTCCGGCGGGGAAAAACAGCGCATAGCATTGCTGCGCAATCTGCAATTTATGCCGGATATTTTATTACTTGATGAAATCACCAGCGCGCTGGATGAAGAGAATAAAATCAACATCAACGACATCATTGCCGGGCTGGTTGAGAAAGAGCAGATCGCGGTGTTATGGGTGAGCCATGACCTGAACGAAATCCGCCACGCCAAAAACGTCATTACCCTGACCCGTCATTCATCAGGAAGCGCGTCGCATGAATCAGCATAATATTACCAACCAGTCTCTGGCTCTCGCGCTGATCCTGGTCGTCGTCGCCCTGCTCGTCAGCAAGAAAGAAAAGCTCGGACTGGAAAAAGACATCATCTGGAGCGTTGCCCGCGCTATCGTACAACTGGTGATTGTCGGCTACGTTCTCAAATACATTTTTGATATCAATAACAGCCTGTTAACCGTGCTGATGGTGCTGTTTATCTGCGTGAATGCGGCGCTGAATGCCAAAAAGCGCAGCCGTAATATCGATAACGGATTTATCATTTCTTTTATCGCCATCACGGTGGGTACCTCGCTGACATTAATGATTCTGATCCTCAGCGGTTCGATCGAATTTCTGCCCATGCAGGTGATTCCGATTTCGGGGATGATTGCCGGGAATGCGATGGTGGCAGTAGGCCTGTGTTACAGCAACCTTAACCAGCGTTTTCTCGATAATCAGCAAAAGATCCTCGAGATGCTGAGCCTCGGCGCGCCGGTAAAAATGGCTTCCGACCGGATTATCCGTGACAGCATTCGTGCCGCCATGATCCCGACTGTAGATGCAGCGAAAACCGTCGGGATTGTCAGCCTGCCGGGCATGATGTCCGGGCTGATTTTTGCGGGTATTGATCCGGTGAAAGCCATCAAATATCAGATTATGGTGACCTTTATGCTGCTGGCGACCGCGAGCTTATCGACGATTATTGCCGGTTATCTCGCTTACAAACGTTTCTACAATGACCGTGCGCAGCTGCGCGATTTGAAATCATCGTAATACGTATTCTGCCCGCGGGTCGAAAACCGGCGGGCAGGATTTTTCAGGCTTTATAAATCAGACAACGCCTGACGCAGATTCACCTCTCCGGCGGCCTCGTCATCAAGATCCAACACCCCTTCCAGATCGTCCAGATGTTCCTGCATAATTTCAGCGGCCTGCGTATTATCCCCCGCTTCAAGTGCATCGATAATCGCCTGATGTTCATCACACTGGCACGACGGCACTTCGTTACGCTGGTACAACGACACAATCAGGGAACTGCGCACCATCAGATTCGACAGAATTTCACTCAGTACATCATTGCCCGAAATTTCCCCGAGAATGAGATGAAATTCACTCAGCTCACGCACAATGGCGCGCCGGTCCTCGGATTGCACAGCTTCACGCTCTCCGCGCAGATGGGTACTAATGCGGTGACGGTGACGCCGGATCACGTCCGGCCCGATGCATTCAACGATCGCCCGTTCGATAGCACGACGGGCGATAAACACTTCACGCGCTTCTTTGGCGGTGGGCTGCGCCACCATTGCGCCACGGTTAGGTTCGATGGTCACAATTCGCTGCATTGCCAGACGCTGTAACGCCACCTGAACGTGGTTACGGTTAGCACCCAGCGCGTCAACAAGCTGTGATTCCACCAGCCGGGTGCCCGGACGCAGGCGTTGCTGCGCGATGGCTTTAGACAGAACATCGACAATGCGCTGAACTTCCAGCTGCTTGGCGGTTGTAGTTTGATTACTCATGGATTGCTAAGTGGCCTCTCTCTGGCAGTTTCCGTGCAACCTATCACCATCTGCTCGCGTTCGTCATTAGTAAATGACGTGGGGTTTCAAATCATGCGAGAAATCCCAATAAATAGCACATAACATTCATAATAATTATCATTCCCGCACGCATTCACAATATCCCTGTTATCACCTTCCGTATCCTTGCAGCACCTCACGCTACGCAGAAAAATGTTCAGAACACGTGAAGTATGCACGCCAACGTATTGAAATCAGGACAATAATGAAACACACATTTTTTAAACACTTACTCAATTTTATCTTATTAGCCCTGGGAGCCATTTGTACCGCGCTGGTCATCTGGCTGGATGTGGCCATATTTAAAGACGGTATCCAGGAAATTTCCGCCACTGAGTTCCTTCAGGAACTTTCACTGCTGGCCATCAGCGCATTGTTTTTCTTACAGGCCAAAAAACATCCGGCATTGCGGGGAGGTATGATCCTGATTGGCGGGTTTTTCTTCTGCATGCTTATCCGCGAACTCGATGCCCTGTTTGACCTGATCCACTACGGCTCATGGGTGTATTTCGCCAGCCTGTTCGCGGTCTATTGTATCGCCTGGGCCTGCATCACGCCGAAAACCAGCCTGCGCGGATTGTCAGCTTTTCTGGTTCATCCGGCCTGTCACTATATGGTTTGCGGTCTGGTACTGATCCTGGTGTTCTCACGGGTCTTTGGGATGAATATGATCTGGAAAGTGGTGATGCAAGGCGAATACGTACGGACAGTGAAAAATATTGTCGAAGAAGGCACCGAACTGATGGGTTATCTGTTGTGTCTGGGTTCTGCAGTTGCTTTCTGGCAGCGCAGTGAACCACTGAAAACCCTGTAAAATTCTGCCTGCTGCGGATTTCTGCAGCAGGCAGAATGTCAGATGCGCCACGGCAATACGCCTTCCGGCAATCGACGCGCAAACAGCGACGCCAGCAGCATAAAGACCAGCACCACACCAATCATCAGGCACCCCACGGCTGCGGCCAGCGTGGAAGAACCGCCTTCATCAAGAAACACAATCATCGGTCCGAGCGTTTGCGTACCGGATGTGACCAGCAGAATCGACACCTGAATCTCATTCAGTGCGGTCAGGAACACCAGAATCGTGCCCGCCATGGCCGACGGCGCCGCCAGCGGCATCACTATATCGCGCATCCGTTGCAGGAAACTGGCACCGAATATTTGTGCGGCCTCATCCAGCGAACGCTCGATTTGCGCAAAACCGGCCAGCGTCGGACGAAGCACCAGTGCCATAAAACTGGAAAGATAAGCCGCCAGGATAATCCATACAGTGCCGTAAAGGCTGATATGCACCAGTGGCAACGGTTTGAGGAAAAACAGGATCGCCGCAATTCCGGTCACTATCCCCGGCAACGCGTAAGCCAGTTCGGTCGACAGTTGTAAAATACGCACCAGCCGCGTTCGCTGCCAGCTCAGGAAATACGCCAGAAACAACGAGGAAAGTGTCAGGATCAGCGCGGTCATCACGGTCAGCCCGAGGCTGGTCATAAAGGCATGGCGGATTGCCGGATACCCGAACAGCGCATTGGCATAATTGCTCAGCGTCAGACTCTGCAAGGTCAGTGCCTGACCAAAACCCGTGGTCAGGGACGTGGTCATCAGCGCGGAAAGCGGCAATAACAGCGTCAGCGACATCCACAGCCAGGCCGCAATTTCTGCCGGTAAACGCCATCGCCCCAGAGACTGATGCAGCGCGCGCGGCGTCCCCGTGACACGCACATCCTGCCGCCCGCCCAGCCAGCGGCTGAACATCAGTCCGGCAAGCGTAATAGCGGCAATCAGCAGCGAAAGCACCGCCATATCCGTCAGCGCCGACGCACCCACGCTGTTGAGTTGCTGATACACCAGCGTGATCAGCGTCGGGATACGACCGGGAATGCCGAGCATTGCCTGAATACCAAAATTACCCGCTGCGGTGACAAACGACAGTGCCGCACCGGCAAAAATAGCCGGGCGCACCAGCGGCAAAATCACGGTAAACAATACCCGCCACGGTTGTGCCCCACCGCTGCGCGCGGCCTCCACCAGTTCGGCTGGCAACCTGCGCAACCCGGCCCGCACCATCAGGAAAACCAGCGGCGCATTGTGCAATCCCAGCAGAACAATAATGCCGGTCAGCGAATACAGCGGCGAAGTCGAACCGGCGGGCAGCGTTAACCCCAGCCACTGCAATACCGGACTGGATGGCGAAAGTGCCTGAACCCACGCCAGCGCTGTTACCTGCGGCGGGATCATCAGTGGCAGAATAAAAGTAAATACCCAGGCCTGCTTACCGCGCAAATTAGTCAGCGCGATCAGCAGCGCCGCCACCGTACCCAGCACTATCGCCAGCAAAGTTGAGACGACAGCAATCGTCAGTGTATTCAGCGTGGCGGTCAGGACTTTTCGTGTGCCCAGTAAATGGCTGAGCCGCGAGATGTCCGGCACACCTTCAGGCGCCATTGCCGCCCAAACCAGTCGCATCAGGGGCGCTATCGACAATATCCCGATCAGCAACGTCAGGGCCCAAAGCACGCCCTTCTCACTGCCCGGCCAGAACCGACGCGAGGGGATGGTGCAGCGCAGAATTTCACTCATCACGCTCATCTGGCTGTCCTTTGGGCTGTCAGCCACCGAAGATTTCAGTGAATTTCGCGCGAACTTCTTTATCATCCGCCACCGCTTTATCTGAATCCAGCGTCAGCAGCTTAATCGAATCCAGCGGTGCAAAGCCTTCTGGTGCCGCAATGCCGGATTCAATTGGCCGGTTACCTTGTTTCGCAACCAATTGCTGGCCCTGCGGTGAGAGCATGAAATCAACAAACGCCTTCGCCGCAGGCACGTTATGTGCCCCGGAAAGAATGGCTACCGGCTCAGTCACAAATGAAGCCCCCTCTTTCGGATACACCAGATCAATCGGCGAGCCCTGCTTTTTAGCGCGGATAATATCGGCATCGGTAATCACGCCATACTTCGCCATGCCGCTCGCTACCGCTTTCAGCGCCGGGCCGTTGCCACCTTCCGGGGTAATGCCGTTCTGCGCCAGTTTCTGATAAAACGCCCAGCCGATGTCCGGCGTATTAATGGCCGTATGCAGGTGATACAACGCCGCCCCGGAATACAGCGGGCTTGGCACGGCCACCTGACCTTTGTTTTGCGGTTCGGTCAGCGCCATCCAGCTATCAACCGGTGTGGCGTTTTTAGTGTTGTAGGCAATGACCGTGGCGATAATTTTGGTGCCAAACCAGGTTTTATCTTTGTCGTAAAAATCCGGGCTGATATTTCCCACCGGCGCATCGGTATAGGCCATCAGTTTGCCGTCTTTTTTCAACGCGCCCAGATTGATGGAATCCGCAACCAGCAGCACATCAGCTTTTACGTCCCCGGCCATCATTTCAGTTTGCAAAACATTCATCAGTTGCGTCGTGCCGTTGCGCGTCCACTCCACCTGCACATCCGGATAAGCCGCCTTGAAGGCGTCAATCGTTTGCTGGGCAATTTCCGGTGCCTGGGAGGTATAAACCACCAGCTTTCCGGAGGCGGTTTCGGCAGCATTTGCCTCTCCCTGCGTGGCGCAAATCAGCAATGCGCTCAAGGATAACGTGATGGTTTTTAAAATATGCATAGCCCTGTCCTTAGAATGAGAAAATTATTGGGGAAGGATCCAGCCGTCGGCAATGACGAAAGTGACAATGTCACTCACGTAACTATCGGGCGAAAGAGAGGAATGAAGGGAAAGCTTCAGCGCAGGCGTGTTTACCGGCGCGACGTCAATCTGGTGATAGCCGCCGCGGTAAATCACCCGGGTGATCCGCGCAGCGATGCCCGGTTCGCCGTGCTGAGCAAAACGTAAATCCGCAGCATGGACACACACCTGCGCCTCACTCACCGTTGTCTGATGTGCCGGAGCCCGTAACCGGATACGCATACCGAAAACATCGGCCCAGGCCGTGCCGTTTTCGGCGGGTTGAATATTTTGTGCCGGGATAACGCGACCCTCGTCGATAAAGGTCGCGACCATGGCGTTGGCTGGTTCACGGTACAGCGTTTGCGGCGTAGCAAACTGCATCACCTGGCCCTCGTTCATCACCACGACACGGTCAGCCATCGCCATCGCTTCCTGCTGATCGTGGGTGATATACAAAAGCGTTGCGCCGGTGTGCTGATGAAAACGCCGGAACTCTTCTTCCATCGCCGCACGTAAATGCACATCAAGATTTGCCAGCGGCTCATCCAGCAGCACCACGCCGGGGCGTGTGACCAGGCAACGTGCCAGTGCCACACGTTGTCGCTGACCGCCGGACAAATCGGAAGGACGGCGTATGGCGTAATCGCTCAGCCCCACCAGCGCCAGCGCATCCTGCGTTCGCGTGCGTCGTTCATGGCGATCCATCCCCGCCACTTTCAGGCTGTACGCTACGTTTTCTTCCACCGACATATGCGGCCACAGCGCGTAGTTCTGAAACACAATGCCCAGATCGCGCTTTTCCGCTGGAACATGGACGTCGGTGGATGAAAACAGTCGTTCACCGACGATGATTGTGCCGCTGTTTACCGGCTCGAATCCCGCGATGGTCCGCAGCAACGTGGTTTTGCCACAACCTGAGGGACCGAGCACGGCAACAAACTCACCGTGATGAATATGCAGCGAGACGTCATTGAGCACCGGCTGAGTGGTAAAGGATTTACTCAGGTGGGAAATCTGTATGGCAGACATGCGTCGGATGTTTCCTCAAAGCGGCACTGGCCCGTTCAATGAGGAAACAAATTACTGCGGTTTTGTGACTGTTTTATGAACCGGTGGCGAAGGTTTGGTTCGACACGACATGGCAGGAGAAGACATAAATGCGATATAGCTTCCTGATTAAAATGAATCACTTCCTTTTAATTAAAACACATTATAAATCAATGCAATATCTGAAGAGTTCTGAATAGAAAAAAGATTATCTATAAGAAACAATCATTTTCCATACGCGGCGATAAATTCTCCGGCAATCGCCACGGCAATTTCTGCCGGGAGTTTGCCGCGCACATCGGGCAGCCCCACCGGGCAACGCATTCTCGCCAGTTGCTCAGACGAAATCCCTTTGCCCGATAAACGGTAATCAAAGCGTTTACGCTTGGTATCCGAGCCAATCAGGCCAAAGTAGCGGAAATCGCCGCGCTTCAGGATGCGCTCACTCAGAGCGAAATCCAGCTGGTGATCGTGCGTCAGCACCATGAAATAACTGTCAGCGGGCATCTGCGCCACCGTGCTTTCGGGTTCCTCATCCACAAGGCAGGTGACTTGCGGGTCCACCTGTGCCGGAAACTCACTGGCACGGGCATCTACCCAGGTAATGCGACAGGGTAAGGTGCTGAGAATGTTCACCAGTGCCCGCCCGACATGACCTGCGCCGTAAACCACAACGTGCGGTTGCGGTTGCCCCAGCGGTTCAAGCAACACCGACGCCATGCCTCCGCAACATTGTCCGAGCCGCGCCCCTAATGAAAAGCGTTCGAAGCGGCTGGTTTTCGCACCCTGCTGCAACATCTCGCGGGCAATGGCTGTAACCTGAAACTCAAGATTGCCGCCGCCCAGCGTATAAAATTGCTGGTCAGCGGTGATCAGCATTTTGCTGCCTGCATCACGCGGCGTGGAGCCCTGATTCTCCACCAGCGTCGCCACCACGCACGGTTCTCCGCGACGTTGCAGGTCATGTAAACGCGTTACCCAGTCATCAGTACGCATGAGAACCCCCGTCAGCCGGCAATTTTTGCGCTAACCATAGCGGAATGAGTGACAACGTCACCCTGAAAATGCATCTGATTTATGGCGTTAAGCACTCTTTCCGGCGTGGCAGGTGCATCAAGGTGCGGATGTACACGATAACCGGCCAGGCTGGCAACGGCATCTTTGATGGCACACCAGACGGATATCCCGAGCATAAACGGCGGTTCACCCACGGCTTTGGAATGGAAAACGGTATCTTCCGGATTCTTACGGTTCTCCACCAGTTTCACGCGCAGATCCTGCGGAATATCGCCAATTGCCGGAATTTTATACGCCGCCGGACCACTGGTCATTAAGCGCCCTTTGTCATTCCACACCAGCTCCTCCGTGGTCAGCCAGCCCATGCCCTGCACGAATCCGCCTTCCACCTGACCGATATCAATCGCCGGATTCAGTGAGTCGCCGACGTCATGCAGAATGTCTGCCCGCAACAGCCTGTATTCACCAGTCAGCGTATCGACCAATACTTCCGCGCAAGCCGCGCCGTAGGAGAAATAATAAAACGGATGCCCGGCGGCTTTACTGCGGTCATAGAAAATCTTCGGTGTTTTGTAATAGCCGGTGCTGGACAGCGGCACCTGATTCAGCCAGCACTGGGTCGCCACCTGTTCAAAACTGAAATACTGATTTTTAACGCGCACCTGACCGTTGCTGAAGGTGATGTCAGTTTCCTGCGCATCATGAACACGCATCAGCATCTCAACCATGCGCCCTTTGATGATTTCCGCCGCGTTTTGCGCCGCTTTACCGTTCAGGTCAGCGCCGGATGACGCTGCCGTCGGCGAGGTATTGGGCACTTTGCCGGTATCAGTCGCGGTGATCTGAATCCGGCTGATATCCACCTGAAACACCTCAGCCACCACCTGCGCGACCTTGGTATTCAGCCCCTGTCCCATCTCTGTGCCACCGTGATTGAGCTGAATACTGCCATCGGTATACACCAGCACCAGCGCGCCTGCCTGATTGAGGAAACTGGCGGTGAAGGAGATACCAAATTTTACCGGCGTCAGCGCCAGCCCCTTTTTCAGATAAGGGTTGCTGCGGTTAAATTTCGTGACAGCGTCACGTCTTGCGGTGTATTCCACGCTATCCTCCAGTTGCTGCGTCATCTCCTGCAACAGGTTTTGCCCGACGGGCTGGTGATAATGCGTAACGTTGCGGACTTCCTGACCGTAGTAATTATTTTTGCGTACCGTCAGCGGATCCAGACCCAGTTCGCGGGCAATATGATCAACGATGTGCTCAATCGCCACAATGCCCTGCGGGCCGCCAAATCCGCGGTAAGCGGTGTTCGACGCAAGATGAGTTTTACAGCGATAACCGGTGATCAGCGCATCGCCGAGGTAATAGGCGTTATCGGAATGGAACATGGCGCGATCGACGATAGAACCGGAGAGATCCAGCGAATAACCGCAGTTGGCCGCCAGTTTAATGTCGATACCGTGAATGACGCCGTCATCGGTAAACCCTACGTCATAGCTGACATGAAACGGATGGCGCTTGCCGGTGATCAGCATGTCATCCTGACGCGACAGCCGCATCTTTGCCGGACGTCCGGTCAGATGCGCCGCCAGCGCGGCAAGGCAGGCTGCACCAGCGGCCTGCGTCTCTTTGCCGCCAAAACCCCCGCCCATGCGTCGCATATCAACCACGACTTTGTGCATCGGCAAATCCAGCACCGAGGCCACCAGTTTCTGCACTTCTGTCGGATGCTGTGTCGAGCTGTACACCAGCATCGCGCCGTCTTCGCCGGGCATCACTGAGGCAATCTGCGTCTCGAGATAAAAATGCTCCTGGCCGCCAATTTCCAGTTCGCCCTGTAAACGGTGCGGCGCACAGGCCAGCGCCATTTCCGCGTCCCCGCGTTTATGCTGATGCGGTTCTTCGACGTAATGTTCCAGCGCCAGCGCCTGTTTCACTGTCAGCACGGCGTCACGCGGCTGATACTCCACTTTCGCCAGCGCCACCGCCGCCCGGGCGACTTCCATTGAGGTTGCCGCCACCACCAGCACAATCTGGCCGACATACTGCACGGTGCCCTGCGCCATCAGCGGATCGCCATGGGTCAGCGGTGCAATGTCCAGATTGCCGGGCACATCCTGTGCAGTCATCACCCGCACCACACCCGGTACGGCGTAACAAGGTTCGGTATCAATATGCAAAATGTCAGCATGCGCATGAGGGCTGAGCAGCGGCACCAGATGCAACTGACGGGGGAATTCCAGCCGGTCATCGATATACACCGCTTCACCGCTGACGTGTTTCTCCGCGCTTTCATGTTTCTGGCTTTTGCCCACGCCGCTCTGCAACCCCGTGCGGAACAACGCTTCCATCTCAGCCTGAGAAAGTGATGGTTTCGATTCAGACATAATGTGTTACCCGCATCAGTGTTTCAGGAGAAGTCATTTCGATATGGCAGCGGCGCAGCAGATTTTTCGCCACCTGCATGCGGTATTCCCGGCTGGCACGAAAATCACTGATTGGCGTGAAATCCAGTTCCAGCGCCTGACAGGCCCGCTCGACAGTTGCCGTCTGCCACGGCTGACCAAGTAATTGCGCCTCACAGCCGCTGGCCCGTTTCGCCACTTCCGCCATGCCGCCAAACGCCACGCGTGCATGCACCACCACGCCATTTAGCACTTCAATATGCAACGCCGCGCAGACCGCAGAAATATCGTCCTCCAGCCGTTTCGACACTTTATAAACCCGTAACTGGCGTGCCGCCGGGGTATTGCGGGGAATGCGGATTTGTTCAATAAATTCGCCCGGCTGCAACGCAGTTTTGCGATAACCGAGGAAGAACTGATCCAGCGGTAACTCCCGTTGTTCAGCGCCACGCCGCAGCAGCAGCGAAGCGCCGAGCGCCAGCAACACCGGCCCGCCGTCACCGATTGGCGAAGCGTTGGCGATATTGCCGCCGAAGGTCCCCTGGTTGCGAATTTGTTGTGATGCAAACCGTTCGAGCAGTTCGCCAAACGCCGGGAACTCTTCATGTAAAAACGGCATACAGGCGCTGAGCGGCGCGGCGGCGCCAATATGAATAGCCTGACCGGTCAGCGTAATTGCCTTGAGTTCGGGAATATGACTCAGCGAAATCAGCTTCGGCAGGCGCTGATAACGTTGTGTGACTTCCAGCGCCAGATCGGTACCGCCTGCCACCAGACGGGAATCCGGGCAGGCAAGATAACGTCCGGCCAGTTCATCAATAGTCACCGGCTGTTCAGTCGCGGATATCGCGGCGAGTTTTTCCAGCGTTTGCCGGGCATCAGCATCAAACTGATCGGCCTGCGGGGCTTCACAAATGGCTTTCGCCGCATCCATGATTGGCCGGTAACCCGTGCAACGGCAAAGATTGCCGGAAAGGGTTTCCTGCACGCCTTCAACCGTAAAAACAGGTTTATTTTTTTCCATCGCAAACAGTGACATCACAAAACCCGGCGTGCAGAAACCGCATTGCGAAGCGTGATTATCCACCATCGCCTGCTGTACATGATGAAGCTCGCCGCGATGTTTCAGATCTTCAACCGTAATAAGCTGTTTGCCATGCACCGCAGGCATAAAGGTCAGGCAGGCGTTGACCGTGCGGTATTGCAGTTGCTCACCCTGCTTTTCTGCCAGCACCACCGTACAGGCGCCGCAGTCACCGGAGGCACAGCCTTCTTTGGTACCACAGCGCCCTGCATCGCGGCGCAGATATTGTAATACCGTCGTGTCAGCGGGCAGATTTTCCGTGTGGATCCTGCCGTTCATCAGAAATTGGATCATGATCATATCCTTCAAAAATCACTGGTTTGCTCCCTCCCCTGCGAAGGGGAGGGTTGGGGTGGGGTTTTAAAGCAAAATCAAAAAGTTGATGTATGCTTTGACTGGGAGTTTGCCCTTAATACCCCCTCCCGGCCTCCCCCTTCGCAGGGGGAGGAGCAAAGGCTTTACAGCCATTCAGAATCAGTGTCGTAACCTCACCAATAATGTGTTCACGCGCCTGTTCATCGCCTTCGAAATTGCCGTACATATGCTTCACCTGCACCGCAAAATCGGCGTAATACTGCGTCACCGCCCAGATATGCATGATGAACAGGCGGGCATCCAGCGCACGGATTTTCCCCTGCTCAATCCACTGATGGATCAGGTTCTCTTTGCCGGTGATATTCTGCGTGGCCAGCGGCCAGTATTTATGCAGATAGTGACCGCCGCCTAGCACCTCACTGGTGAAAATGCGCGACAGTTGCGGCTGATCGAACGAGAAATTCAGCTTATTGCGGATATAACGGCTGAGCACCGCCTCGGGTTCGCTGAGGGACGGGTCGAACTGAATGATATCGCCCCAGACTTTCAGCACTTTCTGCAAGAGCTCTTCGTACAACTCTTCTTTGCCCGCGATGTAGTAATGCAACTGGGCTTTTTTGATCCCGGCGCGCTGAGCAATGGCCTGAGTGGTTGCCCCCTGAAAACCTTTTTCACTGAATTCTGCAATGGCCGCCGCGTGGATATTTTCCAGGGTGCGTTCACGCGCAAGGCGGACTTTGCCGCCGGTATCACTGTTCATCATGCTGAGAGTTCCTCCCGCTGAGCATCCCGTACATACGCCGGTTCGCCGTCAACGTAGGTGCAATACACATTGCGGTCATCACCCAGCGTCATCAGCACAAAAAGCTTTTCAGCCAGCGTTTTACTGTTGGCGGCACGTAATTTTTGCAGCGCACTGACACCCGGTTCGAGCACCACAAAATCCGCCTCTTTACCGGTACTAAAGTTGCCAATTTTATCGTCGAGGTGCAGCGCCCGTGCGCCGCCGAGTGTGGCGTGATAGAAGGCTTCGAATGCAGATAAACGGTAACGCTGCAGTTGTCCGACTTTGTAGGCTTCTGACAGCGTTTCCAGCATGTTGAAGGTGGTGCCCGCACCGACGTCCGTGCCCATGCCAACGCGAATTTGTTTCTGCCAGGATTTCTGCAAATTAAACAGACCGCTGCCCAGAAACAGATTAGACGTCGGGCAAAAAGCGATAGTCGAATCGGTGTCGTGCAGGCAATCCCATTCACTGTCATCCAGATGCAGACAGTGTGCAAACACGCAACGTTCGCCGGTCAGTCCGTACTGATGATAAACGTCGAGATAATGCTGATGTTCAGGGTGCATTTCTTTCACCCAGGAGAGTTCGGCGACGTTTTCGCTCAGATGGGTATGCATGTACACGTCGGGGAATTCCTGCTTAAGCAACCGCACTTTTTGCAGCAGTTCAGGCGAAGATGTCGGCGCAAAACGCGGCGTCAGCGCATAGCTCAGACGCTGGCGGTTATGCCAGCGCGCAATCAGCCCGCGCGTGTCGCGTTCACTTTCTTCAGGGGTTTCCAGCAGGGCGTCGGGGGCGTTTTTGTCCATCATCACTTTGCCCGCCACCAGCCGCATATTGATGTCGGAGGCTTCTTTAAACAGGGCATCGACGGACTGCGGATGAACGGTGCCAAACACCAGCGCCGTGGTGGTCCCGTTAAGCAGCAACTGACTGATGAAGAATTTCGACATGCGCCTGGCGTAATCCGCGCAGTGATATTGTTGTTCGGTCGGGAAGGTATAGCGCGTCAGCCATTCGAGCAACTGCTCGCCGTACGCGCCGATCATTTCGGTCTGCGGATAGTGAATATGCGTATCGACAAAGCCCGGGACGATCAGCTTGTCGCGATAATCATCAATTTCCAGAACAGCGGTTTTACGTGCCTGCGCCAGCTTGCCCTCACCTTCCTGCCAGCTTCCCAGCCAGATGATTGTGCCGCCGCTGAGCAACATCAGGCCGTCTTCGATATAACGCACCTGCGCTTCTAAATCTTCCGGCCGTAATACCGGCTCGCGGACATCGAAGAAATTTCCGCGGACGGCGCGGGTGATGATCTGACTCATGGCATTGTCCTTCTCTGCAACATTCTCGTTCACGATTGATAACAGAACATTTGCAAAGCTTATGCCAAATCTGACCAACCGGTCAGACCGTCTGGATGTTTTTTACGGCCTGCGGAAAGACTACTTCAACAGCACTTCATATTGCGGATTGAATTCATCAAATATTGGCAACGCGGCAGCACCGAGCGCGGGTGTGTCGCTGCCGGACATCCCGAGGCGAATGCGTGCACTCTGCGCGTACCGGCTGCGCACCGAATTATACAGGGGCGTCAGGCGCTTAATCAGCTTTTCCACCAATGGTTTAGGCATGGTGCCGCCGATAATCACGCTCTGCGCATCGAACACGCATTCCATAATATTGATGGCCTGGAGTGCCGGTTCGACGGCAGTATCAAGCCATTTATCGAACACTTTTTCATCGACTTTCAGCAGATCTTCGGGCATGGCCGACATCGGATCCAGTCCGCAGGCTTCATACGCCGCCTGCAAAGAAACATAACGTTCGAGGCAGCCTTTGTTGCCGCAATAACATTCTCGCCCGCCCGGTTGCACCACAATGTGGCCGACTTCGCCCGCATTGTGTGCATGACCGGTGTAAATCCGTCCGTCGGTGAAGATGCCGGCACCCAGCCCGGTGCCGATATACAGATACACAAACGACGATAATTGCTTGGCCACACCGTGAAAACGCTCACCGATTGCGGCTACCGTCGCATCGTTTTCCAGCGTCACCGGCCAGCCGGTCGCGGCGCTTAAACGCGCTTCAATATCAATATTATCCCAGCCGTGCAACGTGGTCGGCCCTTGTGAGGAAATGCCTTCTACGCCAAACGGCCCCGGCATCACCACACCCACGCCTAATATTTTTCGCCAGTCAATTTTCACCTGTTGGCGCATTTCTTGCAGAACCTGATCGATAAGAGCCAGCGTGGGCTCTGGCTGCGGTTTCTGTACATGGATCAGTTTGCGAAAGCGAACAGTTCCGGTCAGATCCACCAGCACAGTCAGCAGCGACTGATGATCAAGATGGATGCCTATTGAATAGGCGCTGTCAGGATTGAGTGTCAGTGGCGTTGCTGGCTGACCACGCCCTCCCGCACGGCGCGGCAGGTGGGAAGACAGGATACCCGCCTGCTCGAGTTCGGTGGCAATGTTGGAGACCGTTTGGGGGGTGAGCGACGTCAGCCGGGCGATTTCAGCGCGGGTCAGTTCACCGTTAAGGCGAATGGCTTCGATCACCACCCGACGATTGTGAGCACGGGCGTGCTCAAGATTGGTACCAGACGTTGTTATCACATCCCTCTCCACGGTGAAGACCTTGCGGGCAGTATGTGGCCAGTGATTACAGCAATCAAATTGATTTTATTAACCCGTCATACTTCGTATTGCAGATGCGTTGGTTGCGCGCACTCACCCCGGTCACATAGGTATCTATGCTCCTGGGATTCGTGCCTTACCGCCTTCCTGCAACCCGAATTATTTAGGGTTAACCTGGGATGATATGAATATGACGGTGGCATCACAGCTTTGAATGTTATTGCCATGTTAATAATAATCGCCAGTCATTATTTAGATTTGAATCATCCGTGTAGCACACGTTTTATACCCAAGATAATTCGGGTTGCAGAAAGGCGGCAAGCGAGTGAATCCCGATGAGCTGACATAAGTCAGTGATTCGGGTGATGGAGCGTAGCCAACGCATCAGCAGCCCGAAGTATGAAGGGTAAATCCGGCAGGGACGCAGGGACTGGCAGAGTTATGCCTTCCCATTTTTTTTAGCCGATTAAAGCAATCAAATTGATTTAATAAACCTAACCCTGTTTCGGAGAATGACGATGAGCCTACGATTTACCCCTGCGGCCACCCTGTGCGCCCTCTCTGCCCTCACCCTGGGATATTCCGCCAGCGCGCTGGCCGATACGACGCTCAGTGCCTTATTTATGACTCAGGCGGCGTACAGCGAAGCGGATATCCGCGCAATGACCGCCGAGTTCACCAAACAGCATCCGGATATCAAAGTGAACCTGGAGTTTGTGCCATATGAAGCCCTGCACGACAAAATCGTCGCCGCACGCGGTGCCGGTGACAAAGGTTATGACGTGGTGCTGTTCGATGCGATCTGGCCTGCTGAATTTAACAAATACGGCCTGTTGCAGGATGTCACGGCGCGTATTCCGGCTGAAGAAAGCAACAAGATTTTTGACGGCGCGATTTCTACCGTGACCTACAAAGATAAACGCTGGGGGATGCCGTGGATCCTCGACACCAAATATCTGTATTACAACAAAGCCATGCTGGCCAAAGCCGGGATCACTACCCCGCCCGCCACCTGGGCTGATGTTGAAAAGCAATCTGAGATCCTGAAAGAAAAAGGCATCGTGAAATATCCGCTGGTCTGGAGCTGGTCACAATCCGAAGCGCTGTTGTGCGACTACACCACGCTGGTGTCGGCGTTCAAAGGGGATTTCTACAAAGACGGCAAACTGAATTTCACCAATTCCGGCGCGATGAAAGCCATCAGCTACATGAAAGAGACGCTGGATAAAGGGCTGACTAACCCGAATTCGCGTGAATATCTGGAAGAAGATGTGCGTAAGTCGTTCTCCAACGGTGATGCGGCTTTCGCACTGAACTGGACCTACATGTACAACATGGCGAACGACCCGAAACAGAGCAAAGTCGCGGGTGACGTGGGGGTCATTCCGGCACCGGGTGAAACCGCAGGCGGCGCATCCGGCGTTAACGGGTCGATGGGATTGGGCATCGCCAAAGCCAGCGCACATCCGGACCAGGCATGGGAATACATCAGCTACATGACGTCGCAGCCAGTGCAGAACAAATACGCCAAACTGAGTCTGCCAATCTGGAAATCGTCTTATGAAGATCCGGCGGTGCAGAAAGATCAGGAGCAGTTGATCGCGGCGGCGAAAACCTCGCTGAATGTGATGTTGTCGCGCCCGGTTACAGCAGATTACTCCCGTCTGTCGAACATCTTGCAGCAAAACATTCAGGCGGTATTGCAGGGTAAAACCCCGGCTCAGGATGGTATGGAAGCCGCAACCAAAGCCGCTGATCGTTTACGTTAAGTTTTAAAGCCAACACTATAATAGCCCGCCCGGTTCCGGCCGGACGGGCTGGGAAAAGATATGCTGACATTACCCCAACGCGAGAAACGTCAGGCCTGGTTGCTGCTTGCGCCCATGCTTCTGATGATGTTCTTACTGACCGCCTGGCCGCTCGCCCGCACGTTGTGGCTCAGCTTTACGGATGCCGGGTTAATCGGCGACGGTTCTGCGCCCAACTGGGTGGGGAGCGAGAATTTCATCTATGCGCTGACGGATCCGGATTTTCGCGCCGCACTCTGGCGGACGCTCTATTTCACTGTCGTCTCAGTGGTTATTGAAGGCATCATCGGCGTGCTGGTCGCGCTGTTGCTGAACCAGCCGTTTTGGGGACGCAGCGCTCTGCGCGTGCTGGTGATTCTGCCATGGGCATTGCCGACTATCGTCAACGCCACCCTGTGGCGGCTGAACTTTAATCCCGATTACGGCAGCATTAACGCCCTGCTTTCTCAGCTCGGGCTGATTGACGCCTACCGTAGCTGGCTCGGCGATCCGTCTTCGGCGATCAATGCCGTGATGTTCGCGGATATCTGGAAAAACTATCCGCTGATCACCCTGCTGGTGCTGGCGGCGCTGCAAACCATTCCGGAAGATTTATTCGAAGCCGCACGGCTCGACGGCGCATCGGCTTTCCGCCGTTTTCGTAAAATCACCTTACCGGCGATTGCCGCACCGTTGGCCGTCGCGCTTGTCCTGCGCACCATCGACGCCTTCAAAATCTTCGACATCATTTATGTCATGACCCGTGGCGGGCCGCTCGACAGCACCAAAACCATCAGTTTCTTTGTCTATCAGGAATCGTTCAGTTATCTGCGCGCTGGCAGCGGTGCTGCGTACGCGATACTCATGACGCTGATCTGCGCACTGCTGATCATGATTTACATGGTGATGTTACTGCGTCAGCGCCGTTCAGGGAGCAACGAATGAAACAAAAAATCCGGCTCGTTTTACGTTACTTTGCGGCGCTGATGGTGGCCATTTCGATTCTTGCCCCGCTGCTGTGGATGTTCCTGATGAGCGTCAGCTCGGCGGAAGATCTGACCCGCATTCCGCTGGAATGGCTGCCGCGCCACTGGGATTTCAACCGTTATACCCGCCTGCTGACCTTACAGGCCGGAACGCCCGGTGCGCTGTTCCTGCATGCGCTCGGCAACAGTGTG
Source organism: Rahnella aceris (assembly GCF_011684115.1). Lineage (NCBI taxonomy): Bacteria > Pseudomonadati > Pseudomonadota > Gammaproteobacteria > Enterobacterales > Yersiniaceae > Rahnella > Rahnella aceris. The sequence continues at coordinate 1,396,421 of NZ_JAADJV010000001.1, forward strand.
CTGGTCGCCTGTGGTGCCACACTGGTGTCGTTGATGCTGGCGATACCGGCGGCCTATAGCTTCTCGCGCTATCCCGGTCGCGACGGCTGGCTGTTTGGCAGCCTGGCGATTTACATGGTTCCGCCGGTGGCGTTTGTGCTGCCGCTGTATTTCATCCTGCAACAGCTTGCGCTGCTCAATACCCATCTCGGGCTGATTCTGGTGTATTGCTCGATGATCCTGCCGTTCCTCACCTGGATGCTGAAAAACCAATTTGACGCGCTGCCGGTGGATATCGAACAGGCATCGCGTCTCGACGGGCTACGTTACTGGCAAGTATTGCTGCGCATCACCCTGCCGCTGGCAAAACCGGCGCTGGGTGCATCTGCGATGTTTGGCTGGTTGCTGGCCTGGGATGAATTTTTCTACGCCCTGCTGTTTACCAACAATATCGACGCCCAGACGCTGCCGGTCACCATCGCCGGATTCACCGCCGGGCGCGCCACTGACGACGGTCTGATTGCCGCTGTCGGGATCCTTGCGGCCATTCCGCCGCTCTTTATTGCGCTCTGGCTGCAAAAAACCATGGTCAGCGGGTTGACCGCCGGTGGCAGCAAGGGCTGAAAATGAACATCAGGGAAACCTCATCAATGACAACAAAACCTCTGACCCGCGCCACGCTGTATGTGACGGGCAATATCAACGTGGATTTGATCATGAGCACGTTGCACGAATGGCCGAAAAAAGGCACGGAAGCGATGCTCGAAAGCAGTTCACTGCGCCCCGGCGGGTCGGCGGGAAACTGCGCGCTGGCACTCTCTGCGCTCGGTTCCCCTTTTCGTCTGGTGGCAAATCAGGGCAATGACCAGTTCAGCGGCTGGCTGGCAGGTATGTTCCCGGAAAGCGCCTCACGCTGGCCGACCTGCGATTGCGAAACCTCGCTGACCTTTGGCGTGACACATCCTGATCACGAAAGAACATTTTTCAGCAATCAGGGACATATAGTTCGTTTATCCATGCAGGACGTTCTGGGGCAAATCCCTGAAACGGCACAGGCCGGAGACTGGGTATTGCTGTGCGGCACCTGGCTGTGTACCGCGCTTTACACTGACTATCCGCAACTCCTGGCAGCGCTGAAACAGCGTGGTTATCAGGTGGCTGTCGACAGTGGCTGGCCGCCGGAAGACTGGAGCGATGCGTTACGTGAACAGGCGGCAAAATGGCTGCCATTCTGCGATGCGCTGCTGCTCAATGAAGTCGAAACACTCGGGCTGGCCGACGCCACCACACTGGACGCCGCCGCGCTGACGTTGCTGGAGCAGATGGCGGATAACGCCTTTTGCGTGGCGAAATGCGGGCCGGAGGGTGCGCGTCTGTGGGCCAAAAATCTGACGCTGCATCAGCACGCCGAACCGGTCGGGGTGGTCGATACCATCGGTGCCGGAGACAGTTTTAATGCCGGGTTTTTATCCGCGCTGATTTATGGCCTGCCGCCTGCCACGGCGCTGCAATGGGGAGTTCGCGTTGCCGGTTGTGCCATCAGCAGTTCCCCGCGCCGTTACCCTGACTGGCAATCACTTTTTGGCCTTGTGGAGAAAATCTAAATGGCTCTGGTAGAACTGGTAAAAGTCGCCAAACATTATGGCAAAGTGCAGGTGCTGAAACCGCTGGATCTGACCATCCCTGACGGCAGTTTCACCGTGCTGGTCGGCCCCTCGGGCTGTGGAAAATCCACCTTACTTCGCCTGCTGGCCGGGCTGGAATCCCTGTCTGACGGCGATATTCTGCTCGATAAACAGCAGATCAATAATTTTGACCCCGCCGATCGTGATATTGCGATGGTATTCCAGAGTTACGCACTGTATCCGCATCTTACCGTGGCCGAAAACATGGCATTCCACATGCAGGTGAAGAAGGTGCCGAAAGCCGAACAACAGGCCAAAGTGCTACAGGCCGCAAAAGTGCTGGGTATCGATCACTTACTGAAACGCCTGCCGAAAGATTTGTCCGGCGGTCAGCGCCAGCGTGTGGCGATGGGTCGTGCGCTGGTGCGTAATCCGAAAGTGTTTCTGTTCGATGAGCCCCTTTCCAACCTCGATGCCCAGTTACGTATGGAACTGCGCGCAGAAATCAAATCGCTTCATCAGCAGTTCCGTACCACCACGGTATATGTGACCCATGATCAAATCGAAGCCATGACGCTGGCCGATAATATCGTGGTGATGAAAGACGGTTTTATCGTACAACAGGGCGACCCGTTGTCGATTTACGATAAGCCGGTAAATACCTTTGTGGCGCGTTTTATCGGTTCACCGCCCATGAATCTGCTCAGCGGCGTCTTCCGCAATATTGACGGTCAGCCAGGTGTGAACTGTAATCAGTTGTGGTTCGCACTGCCGGAGAAGTGGGCGTTGCAGGCACGGCACGCTGAGGGAGAACCCGTCACGCTCGGCCTGCGTCCGCACGATTTAAAACCGGCAGAGCACAGTACCCAACCTGCCGCCACATTACGGTTGCTGGAAGTGACCGGAGAAAGCAGCCTGTTGCACATCGACTGGTGCGGTTTCCCGCTGCACGTTCAGTTCGCCGGACGCGCCCGTATCAGCGCCAGTCAGCCGCTGTATCTCGATGCCAACCGCGAGGCGATCCATCTGTTTGATGCCCAGACCGGTGAACGGCTGGCAGAGGATCTGCGGTAAAAATGACTCTCAATGGAGATAAACTATGGAATACCGTCTGTTAGGCCGGTCTGGCCTGAAAGTTTCAGTTCTCAGCCTGGGTACCATGACGTTTGGTGGTCAGGGGAAATTTGCCAAAACCGGGCAAACTGACGTTGAGGCCGCACAACGCCAGACAGGATTATGTCTTGATGCCGGGATTAACCTGTTCGATACCGCCGATGTCTATTCTGGCGGTGAATCGGAAGTGATCCTCGGTAAAGCACTGGGCAACAAACGTCACGACGTGCTGGTGGCCAGTAAAGCCCGCTTTCCAATGGGTGAAGGCCCGAATGACCGTGGTTCGTCCCGTCATCATATTCTGCGCGCTTGTGAAGCCAGCCTGAAACGTCTGAACACGGATTATCTGGATTTATATCAGTTGCATGAATGGGACGGCCTGACGCCACTGGAAGAAACGCTGCGGGCGCTCGACGATCTGGTCAGCAGTGGCAAAGTGCGTTACGTCGGTATCTCTAACTTCTCCGCCTGGCACGTGATGAAAACGCTGGGCGTGGCCGACGCTAACCACTACATCCGCCCGGTCAGTCAGCAAATCCATTACACCCTGCAGGCGCGTGAAGCTGAATATGAGTTGCTGCCTGCCGCGCAGGATCAGGGGCTGGGCGTGCTGGTCTGGAGCCCGCTGGCAGGCGGCCTGCTTTCCGGTAAATATCGCCGCAATCAGGCGGCACCGGAAGGCACCCGTCATCTGGCCGACTGGGGCGAACCGCCGGTGCGTGATGAAAGTGCGCTGTACGACGTGGTCGATGTGCTGGTGGACATCGCCGAAGCCCGTGGCGTTTCTGCGGCGCAGATTGCGCTGGCCTGGCTGATTGCCCGTCCGCAGGTGACCTCGGTGATTGTCGGGGCGCGCAACGACACGCAGTTGCAGGATAACCTGCTCGCCGCTGATTTAACCCTCAATAACGAAGAAATTGAACGACTTAATCAGGTCAGCCAGTTACCTTTGTTGTATCCTTACTGGCATCAGGCGCAGACCGCACCGGATCGCTTGTCTGTAGCGGATTTATCGCTGATCGCGCCCTATCTGAAAAAGTAACTGCAACAAAATGATACGCACTGAGACCGGTTGACTATGCCGGTCTCGTTATTTTTGTGTTAATACTTAAAGAGTTTCTTTAGTGGGCCTCGTGCACACCTTGCTTAAAAACTGAGGAATACCGGGATGATTATTTTTGTTACCGGCGCAACTGCCGGATTTGGTGCTGAAATCGCACGTAAATTTGTTAAAGAAGGCCATAAAGTGATTGCTACCGGTCGCCGTAAAGAGCGTCTGGATGACCTGAAAGCCGAACTGGGAGACGCGCTGTACGCTGTTGAACTGGACGTGACTAACCGGGCTTCTATTGAAGAAGCTATTGCCAGCCTGCCTGCTGACTGGCGTAACATTGATGTTCTGGTTAACAACGCCGGTCTGGCACTCGGTCTGGAAAAAGCGGATAAAGCCTCGCTGGAAGACTGGGACAAAATGATCGACACCAACACCAAAGGGCTGGTGTACATGACACGCGCCGTGTTGCCGGGCATGGTTGAACGCAACACCGGGCATGTGATAAACATCGGTTCCACCGCAGGCAACTGGCCATACGCAGGCGGCAACGTGTATGGCGCGACCAAAGCGTTTGTGCGTCAGTTCAGTCTGAACCTGCGCACCGACCTGCATGGCACCCACGTTCGCGTCACCAATATCGAGCCGGGCCTGTGCGGTGGTACTGAATTCTCCAGCGTGCGCTTTAAAGGCGACGACGAGAAAGTCAGTAAAACCTACGATAACACTAATCCGCTCACCGCAGCCGATGTAGCCGAATCCGTATTCTGGGTATCCACCCTGCCGGCACACGTCAACATCAACAGCATCGAAATGATGCCGGTCAGCCAGTCTCTCGCCGGTTTGCAGGTACATCGCGAAGGGTAATATTGCGCCCTGACTGACACGAAAAGCAGCTCCGGCTGCTTTTTTATTATCTGCCTTTTATCAGTGCGCACAAAAAAGGCGCGGCAACCTGCCCGCGCCTTTCCGACATCCGGCAACCGAAAACGTATTACGCGCTCAGCCAGCCCAGTTTAATCACAAACAGAATCGACAAGACGATAAGCGCAGAATTCAGCTCACGCCAGCGACCGGTCAGCAGTTTTGCCAGCGTCCAGGTGATGAAACCAAATGCGATACCGTTGGCGATGGAATACGTGAACGGCATGGTCAGCGCAGTCACGGTAACAGGCGCTGCCACGGTGATGTCTTTCCAGTCGATTTCAGCCAGGCCAGACGTCATCAGAACCGCGATGAACAACAGAGCCGGAGCCGTTGCGAAGGCCGGAACGCTGCCTGCCAGCGGAGCGAAGAACAGGCTCAGCAGGAACAGAATAGCCACCACAATCGCCGTCAGACCGGTACGTCCGCCAGCGCTCACGCCTGCTGCGGATTCGATGTAGCTGGTGGTGGTTGAGGTGCCGAGCAGTGAACCGAACAACGCCGCCGCACTGTCAGCGACCAGCGCACGGCCCATTTTCGGGATATTGCCGTCTTCATCCGCCAGCCCTGCGCGTTTGGTCACGCCAATCAGGGTGCCGGAGTTGTCGAACACATCCACGAACAGGAACGCGAACACCACGCTAATCAGCGAAACGTTAAACGCGCCTTTGATGTCCAGTTGCATGAAGGTTGGCGCAATGGAAGGTGGCATCGACATTACGCCGCCAAACGGCGAATAACCCAGCGCAATCGCCAGAACGGTCACGGCCAGCACACCGATCAGCACCGCGCCGGTGATTTTACGCGCTTCCAGCACCACAATCAGAATGAAACCGAGCATCGCAAACAGCGGCCCCGGCTTGGTCAGATCGCCCAGACCGACCAGCGTCGCCGGGTTAGCGATCACGATACCGGCATTTTCCAGCGCAATCAGCGCCAGGAATAAACCGATACCCGCCGCAATGGCCGAACGCAATGGCAGCGGAATACTGCGGATAATCCATTCGCGGATTTTAAAAATCGATAACGCGAAGAAAATACAGGCTGAAAGGAAAACGGCCCCCAGCGCGATCTGCCAGGTGTAACCCATATGCAGCACCACGGTGTAGGTGAAGAAGGCGTTTAAACCCATGCCCGGAGCCAGTGCGATCGGGTAGTTGGCGATAAAGCCCATCAGTGCGGAACCGATTGCGGCAGCAAGACAAGTAGCCACGAAAACCGAACCTTTATCCATCCCCGTCGCGCCCAAAATAGACGGGTTAACAAACAGAATGTAGGCCATTGCTAAAAATGTAGTGAGTCCAGCCACAATCTCAGTCCGCACGTTAGTACGGTGAGCTTTTAACTTAAATAGTTTTTCTAACATGAGAAGGAATCTCTTGGTCGCGTGATCACTTTCAGTCTGGTGATCAAAAATGCACGCTTGTTATTAGTGTTGTTTTTCAAAACACACGCGCGCGCACCAGCAGAACGAACGCCACAATTCGTCCCACCATTATCCCGTGGAATACGGCACGCGAGCCTAAACGTGTTTTGACGAACCCTGTCATTGCCCGTTTTGCCTGTAAAACAACCTGAGGTGATTGTTTTACAAAGGGGCATCGCACAATCTAGGAAAAATGAGTGATGCAGTCCATAATAGTTATCTCACTTATTCACTGCATAAATTAGTACACCCATGTCGCCATTCTCCCGTTTTTCGCAATATTTTACCGAAGTCGCCCGAACAGGAAGTTTGCGCAAAGCGGCAGAAGTGCTGCACGTCTCGGCTTCAGCCATAAACCGGCAGATCCTGCAGGCTGAACAAACGCTGGAAACCCCGCTGTTTGAACGCTTGCCGACAGGCCTGAAACTGACCTCAGCAGGCGAAATTTTATTCGATGACATCCGCCGCTGGCGGAAAGAATTTTCCCGCACCCGCGAACGTTTCGATGAAATTCAGGGACTGCGACGCGGGCATGTCACCATCTCTATGATTGCCGCTCTCAGCGAAGGCATGGTGGCGGAACTGATTGCCGACGTGGGCGCAGAACACCCTTACCTGACGTTTGATATCCGCATCGAAGACAGCCGGAACATCAGCGAACAGGTCAGTTCAGCGGAAGTGGATTTTGGATTGTTGCTCGATCCCGTCGAACATACCGGGCTGGAAGTACGCGCTTTTGCGGAATTACCCATCGGGATTGCGATGCCGGTGGGTCATAAACTGTCGCAGAAGGAATCGTTGTCGTTCAGTGACATCGCCTCCTACCGGCAGATCATTCCCTCCGAACCGCTGATGGTCAATGCCCGCGCCAGACTGCTGTATAACCGCTATCAGTTACTGGAAACGCCGTCGATCGTCTGTAATGACGTGCGCATGATGCGCGAACTTATCCGCAAAGGGGCCGGTGTCGGCGTGCTGAGTTTGTTAGATGTATTGCCAGATTTACAGGAAAAGCGACTGGCGTTTGTGCCGCTTCAGGGCCGCAGTGCCAAACCGCTGACGCTGGCGTTGTGCGTTGCCCCGCGCCGCCAGTTATCCCGCGCGGCGCAAATTGTGATTCAGAAAGTGATTGTGCTGATGGAAAGATTATCGCAATAGCCGTTCACGCCGTTTTCCAGCCAGAAATGATGATCAGCATCCCCGCCAGAGCCACACATGCGCCCAGCCAGTCGGTGGCGCTGAGCTTCACGCCATCGACAAACCGCAGCCACAGCATGGCAGTCATAACATAAACCCCGCCGTAAGCCGCATACACCCTGCCGCTTGCCGCCGGATGCAATGTCAGCAACCAGACAAACGCCGCCAGGCTGAGCGCCGCAGGTAATAACAGCAGCACATTTGCCCCTTTGCGCAGCCAGAGATAAGGTAAAAAGCAGCCAATGATTTCTGCCAGTGCGGTCGCAAAGAACAGTAAAGACGTTTTGAGCATAATTGGGCCAGGTTTACAGTCCGAAGTTCAATAAGATATCAACCAGTTTACCGGCAAAGGGTGACGTCATTCGGCCGGATGTTATAATGCAATTATTCGCCTGAGCGATGTGTAAATTAAAAGGATGAGCTGATGAATACAACGTTTAAATCCCGACTGACCCGCAGCATTCTGCCTGTGGCTTTGCTGGTTATAACCGCCAGCTGGCAGGCGCCTGCACTCGCGGCCACCAATTGTGCGGGCGGAACCTGTGTCTTTGGCGGTACCGGCAATGATGCCATGACCAACGAAGAAGCACGTCAGAGCAAACAGCAATGGAATGAAACCCAACGCCTGCGCGCCATGAAAAACCAGCGTAACGAGAAAGACTTCTCCAAATACGACAATTCGATTGATCTGCGCGACAAGTGTCAGGCCAGCCAAAACATCAATGCGTACTGGGAACCGAACACTGAGCGCTGCCTTGACCGTCGTAATGGCCGTCAGTTACTGGCTCCGTAAATCCTATCTGCTAGACTCATAAGTACACTGGTTTTCATAAAAGGAATGAATGATGAAAAAGACACTTTTAGCGGGTCTTGCTGTCGTTATGTTCGCACCGCTGATGGCACAGGCTTCCTGTGAAAGCGTAAAAGCTGACATTACCCAGAAAATCGTGGCAAACGGCTTGCCTGAATCAGGGTTTAAACTCGATATCGTGCCAAATGATCAGGCCGATCAGGCTGGCGGGCAGGTCGTGGGCCACTGCGGCAATGACAGTCAGAAGATTGTGTATACCAAAACCGCCGATGCGGGTGACAGTTCAGCGGCAAGTCCTAAGACCGGGACCAGCCAGGATTCACAGTAATATTCGCGGTGATGTCGGAGCGGATATCACCGGCGGTTTATCACTTGCAGTGAAAGCCCGATGACCTGATCGGGAACCTTTCGGTTTCTTAATAACAGTTATCATACGATCTTCGCACCGAAACCACCGGGAGAGAAAAGTGCTTTTTCCCTCCCGGATATCCCTTCACGTTTTCAACACACGCTGCCGCTCCGTTCAGCAAGCTTTCTGAAACAACTGCCTTTTAAAAAAACAAAACAAGTAAGGTGATGAGTTGCAGCGACTCCTGCCACCATTTCGACTACAATGGTAGCCACTTTCCTCACAGGATGCGGTAAAAATGAAAAGACTGACCCAACAAGATATGACGGAAAGCGAACAGCGTGAGTTAAAAACACTGCTGGACAGAGCCCGTAAAGCACAGGGCCGTGAGCTGACGAATTCGGAAAATAACCGGATTAAAGATGACTACATCGATACGTTGATGGCAGAAAAAGAAAAAGTCGCTGCGAAAGCGCGGGCCGAAAAGCGCCGTAATAAAGCCGTTCCAAGCACTTCTGCAACATACGACTGGACAGCCCGCACTCATCCGCGTGGTCGTCGTTAAACGTTAACTGAACCTCTGCGTTCCTCACGCAGAGGTTCAGCCCTCAGGCTTCCAGTAATCTGAAACCGTGCGTTCCGTCTTTTTCCAACTGCCCGACCAGCCCGTATTCCCAGTCCAGATAATCCTGCATCGCCTGCGGGCTGACATCCGTGCCTTCGTACGGACGACGATATCTGTCTTGCGCGTCGTCCAGATAAACAGAATCCCCCCGCTCAAGCAGCAACCCGTGGTCGATCCAGCCCACCGTGCCTTTCTCCAGCAAATAAACGGGTTTGCCGGTTAATCCGGCCACTTCCGTGACAGCGTAACGTGCCAGCAAACCGCTGGTGCAGGTGACAACCCAACGCGCTTTCTGCGGTTGTAAGGCAATAATTTGCGGGATATTGCCCCGTGTTGTCCAGACCGCACCCGGAATGCGCCGGTTACGGAAATTCGCGCTGGTGGTGAGATCGAGAATGCCGGTATTACCCTCACTCAGCCAGTTCAGCAGTTGTTCCGGTTTGACAGATTCCACAGCCGGTGCGGGCGCAACCCGGGCTTTCCAGTCGCCTTGTTCAGTCAGATCTTCAGCCCTCACTTCGGCGATGTACACTTCCCAGTTCATCTGTGCCAGCCATGAGGCCGCCATGCGCGCACGCACACCATCATTATCCACCAGCACTATTCGCGCGCCACGAACGCTGGCATAGTGATCGGTTTCCTGAACCAACTGGCCACCGGGAACGTGTCGCGTGCCTGCCAGATGCCCGGCACGAAACTCTTCTGCCGTGCGCACGTCAAACACGTATAACGTGCGGGAATCATCCTGTTGCCAGTTACGTAATTGTGACAACGTCACTGAGCGCACGCCCGCGCGTAAAGCCAGAGTTTGCGCGCCTTTCAGCGCAACCCTGCGTGAGGCTTCACTCAGTGCCGGAAACTGTTTATGTTGCAGGTGCGACAGTGCCTGCCCCGCCAGCGTCCAGCCAATCGTACCGTTACGCAATGCAGACACCGGCTGCGTAAATCCGGCATTAATCAGAGATTGCGTGCCGATAATGCTGCGGGTACGCCCCGCACAATTGATGATCACCTGCGTGTTGTCATCAGGCACCACATCTTTCAGGCGCAGCACAAGTTCGCCTCCCGGTACGCTCACGCCGCCCGGAATACTCATCACCTGGTATTCATCAAAACGGCGCACATCCAGCACAGCAATGTTTGCCCCCTGCTGTTGCAATGCCAGCACCTGTTCGGCACTCAGGGACGGTGTCTCGTAATGATGTTCAACCCATTCCCCGAAGGCTTTACTGGGCGCGTTCACATCAATAAATATCTCACCACCCGCTTCTTTCCAGCCAGCCAGATCACCGGCCAGCAACGCGATATTCTGATACCCCAGCGATTTCAGCAATTGAGCCGCCCGCATGGTTTTACGCTCGCCGCGCTGCACGTCATAAAATTCACCATTGTCATACAACGTAATAGCCGTCAGACGGTTTGGTATGCGATCCAGCACTTCCAGTTCGAGTTTAGACAAAGCCAGATTGGCAGCAAATAAGGGATGTCCGGTGGCAAAGGCCGCTTCTTCACGCAGGTCAACCAGCGCCACATCCTGTCCTTCGAGCAACGCCTCGCGGAGTTCAGAAAAATGGCGCAAAGGCAGTGAATATGAATCAGTCATGATTTCTCTCTTTTGACAGGTCCCAGATATTGGGAAGGTGCGGGCTGGAGTAGCCGGAAATAAAGGTTTTCCCGGTGCCGTCTGGCAGATAAACCGCCCGTGAAACCGCACCGATATTGCCGCCGTAAACGTGAATGCTGACCGATACTTGATCCTTGAAAAAATTGCTGACCTGGTGGATATCCAGGTGATCGGGGGAGATTTTCCCGACGTCGCCAACGTGCAGCGTAATGGGATTTCCTTCCGGTTGCAGCGTTCCGTCGGGGTGGCGGGTATAATTCTGGCTGACTTCTGCACCGCGCAGCATACCTATCAGCCCCCAGACACGATGGTCATGCACCGGTGTTTTCTGCCCCGGCCCCCAGACAAAGCTCACCACAGAAAAACGCGACAGCGGATCGGCGTACAAGAGATATTGCTGATAATGTTCAGGATGAGGCTGCGCAAACTCCTCCGGCAGCCAGTTATCTTCGCCGATAAGACGGGTCAGCAGTTCGCTTCCCTGCGCCAGTATTTGCGTCTGACCGTGCGGTTCCTGCACCAGCCGGGTGAAGTCCGCCAGAAATTGTCTCAGCGGCGCGAGCTGTAAAGTCGTCATCACTTTCCTCATACTTCATCACTGTTTCCGACAGGTTAGCATCGCCATGATCCAAGCAAAATTCATTTTATGGATAAGCTAATATGCAAATCACACATAAAAATGTGCATCAGGATCCAGCGTCCGCGTGAAAATTGTTTTATCCTGCCGGCAGCCGTTTTTACGTTAATCCTGACGCTGAGTGCCTATGAAAATTGAAGACCTGACTGCTTTTGTCGCCGTTATCCGCCTGCAATCTACCCGGCTTGCTGCCGATGAGCTGGGGCTGACACAGCCGGCAATTACCCGTCGGGTACAAAATTTTGAAGAATCGCTGGGCATTCCGCTGCTGAACCGCCAGACCAAACCCCTGAAACCCACGCTGATGGGCAACCGTGTTTATCAGCAATGCCGTCATATCTTGCGTGAGGTGGATGCGCTCAGTGATTTGGTTGCCGCCGACAGTCCACCTTCCGGCCTTCTGCGCCTTGCCGTGCCACAAAGCCTGAGCGAAAGCAGTCTGTTGCCTGCCCTGAAAACCCTGTCTGCGCAATTTCCGCAAATCCAGCCGCGACTTTCCAGCGGCTGGGGCGACGAATTATTGTTACGGATACAGCAGCAGGAACTGGAAGCGGCGGTCGTGCTGTTCCCTGCCAGTAAGCAATTCCCTGAGGGTGTCGAAAACCAGCCGCTGGGTACGGTCGATTTAGTGGTTGTCGGCCCGAAAGCACCGCAGGCTTTGCCACAACGTCTGGAAGATTGTTATCAGCACGGGTGGATCCTCAATCCGCATGGCTGTGGTTTCCGCGCCGCCCTGCAGCGCGCGCTGACTGAACAGGGTTTACCTTTGCTCATCAATCTTGAGGCGTTTGGCACGACCTTACAATTATCCCTGATTGCTGAAGGGCGCGGCCTGGGGCTGATGCCGCGCGCGCTGGTAGAAAAACATGCACTGCGCCCTGAACTGGCGCTGTATGACCTGAAAGATTTCGCCCCCCGCAGCCAGTTGTGGCTGATTTATCCCAACGTTCCTGCGAGTCAGGTACCGGCGATTGATGCGTTTGCCGCCGCGATTGCTAACGGGTTGGATTGTGGCAGGTAGTGATTATGGGATTGCCATCCGGACTGGCATTAAGGTCAACCCCCTGGGCGCGGTGCCCAAAGCAACACCTGTTCATGCACATTTTTTATATTAGCTTATGAAGATAATGAATTTCTCACATAGTAAGTTGCCGTTTATGGTGATAACTCCTGCCAGCGCAGACCTTCATCCGCTGGCCTCATCCCGAGGAGTGACAGCCTATGAGCGTGCAATTTATTGGTATGATCGGACACCGTCTGGCTTCTGAAATCATCCCACCGACCGGCCCGATTTTCGATAAAAAATACATTTCCGATTTCGCCAAAGCCCATGAAGATGCTGGCTTTGACCGCATTCTGGTGGCCTATGCCTCCGACCAGCCCGATGCTTTTCTGGTCACCGCGCACGCCGGGGCCAGCACATCCCGCATTCATTTTCTTCTGGCTCACCGGCCGGGATTCGTCGCGCCGACCCTCGCCGCCCGTAAGCTGGCGACCCTCGACCACCTGCTTGATGGTCGCGTGGCAGTGCATATCATCAGCGGTGGCAGCGATGCGGAACAACGCCGTGACGGTGATTATGTGGCGAAATCCGGCCGCTATCAGCGCACGGATGAATACATCGATGTACTGAAACAGAGCTGGTATTCAGAAACCGGTTTTGACCATCAGGGTGAATTTTATCAGGCGGAAAATGCTTTCTCTGCCATTAAGCCCTGTCAGAAAAAACTGCCGGTATTTTTCGGCGGATCTTCCGATGATGCCATCCGTGTTGCAGGTAAACAGGCGGATGTGTTTGCGTTATGGGGCGAGCCGCTGGCCAGTGCGGCAGAAACGGTGGAAGCGGTAAAAGCCTCTGCGGCAAAACACAACCGGGATATTAACTTCAGTATTTCCTTCCGCCCTATCCTCGGCAAAACAGAAGAAGAAGCCTGGGCGAAAGCGGATGAAATTCTCACTAAAGCCACCGCCCTGCAAGCTGAGAAAGGTCAGGTGCTGGCAGCCAAACCCCAAAGCGTGGGAGCTCAGCGTTTACTGAAAGCCGTCGCGCAAGGCGATCGTCTCGATTCCTGCCTGTGGACCGGCATCGCCGGGCTGATTGGCGGCGGTTCCAATTCTACGGCCCTGGTCGGTACGCCGGAACAGGTCTCCGATGCACTGCTGAAATATTACGATCTGGGCATCACCACTTTCCTGATCCGCGGCTTTGATCCGCTGAATGACGCCGTCGAATACGGTAAGAGTCTGATCCCGCTGACGAAGCAGAAAATCGCTGCGCGGGAAGCCCGAAAACACACCGCCGTGACTGCCCTGATTTAAGGAAACCCGATGCGACTGAATGTGAGAAATCTTCTGCTGCTGGTCACGCTGACCGGCGCTGTGTTCGCCACAAATGCCGAACAAATTACCCTGCGGGTCGCCGATCAGAAAGGCAACATGCGGGCACAGCTGGAAGCGGCAAATAAGCTGGATAAGCTGCCCTATAAAATTGAATGGTCAGAGTTTCCGGCTGCTGCGCCGCTGGCAGAAGCGCTGAATGCACAGGCGGTAGATGTGGGCATCATCGGTGATGCGCCGCTGTTATTTGCACAGGCCGCAGGTGCGCAGGTAAAAGCCATCGCCGTGGATAAGTCAGACGCCTACGGCACCGCGCTGCTGGTGAAACCGGACAGCCCGGTCAAAAGCGCCGCGGATCTGAAAGGCAAAAGTATCGCGACCAACCGCGGTTCCATCGGACATTTTGTCGCGCTGAAAGCCCTTGCCTCTGCCGGACTGAGCGCCAAAGACGTCACGTTCCGCTTCCTGCCGCCAAGCGATGCGAAGCTGGCACTGACGCAAGGTTCAGTGGATGTCTGGGCAACGTGGGAACCCTACACCGCCTTCGCTGAGACTCAGGATCATCTGCGTGTGGTCGTAAATGGCCGCGGCTTGTGGTCGGGTAACAGCTTCCTTGCCGCGACGGATACGGCGCTGAAAGATAAAGCTAAACGCGAGGCCATCGCTGACTATCTGCAGCGCCTGAGCGATGCACAGATATGGGCGTATAAAAATCTGGATGCGTACAGCGAAAAACTGGCGAAAATCATCGGCTTCCCGCTGGACGCCGCAAAGCTGGGGTTCGAGCGGCGTAAATCCTACTGGCAGCCGATAGATGCCGCAACCGAGACGCAGCAACAGCAAACAGCAGATTTCTATCACGCGCAGGGATTATTGCCCGTCGCGCTGAATGTCAGCGGCACCTTTGATCATTCGTTCCTGCTGAAATAATCGCGAAGAAGCGTAACGCCCCCCGGTTCCATCACTTCCCGAAAAATTGGGGAGTGATGGGTAGTCATACGCAGGTTAATTGACTACTCTGCTTAATCACTTCCTTTATCAATCTGACCTCTGATGTCTGGCAACCGGGGACCATTAAATGAGCGACTTTCCGGCTTTATCAATCGGCATGCTTTTGTTTCCGGAACTGACCCAATTAGATCTGACGGGGCCGTTTGAGGTCTTCGCCAGAGCCCCGGGGGCCAAAGTCCATCTTATCTGGAAAACGCCGGAACCCGTGACGTCTGACCGGGGCCTGCGTATTTTACCCACTCACACATTTGAAAATTGCCCTGAACTGGATGTCATCTGCATCCCCGGCGGGCCAGGCCAGATAAAACTGATGTCCGATGATGAGACGCTCACTTTTATCCGCCAGAAAAGTGAAAATGCCCGGCTGGTGACGTCAGTATGCACCGGTTCTCTTGTGCTGGGCGCAGCAGGCCTGTTGCAGGGGTACAAAGCCACTTCCCACTGGGCTTCGCTTGACCAGCTTGAATTATTGGGGGCCGAACCGGTTAATGAACGCGTCGTCAGGGATCGCAACCGGATCACCGGTGCGGGGGTAACGTCAGGCATAGACTTTGCCCTGAATGTCATTGCCGATATCTATGGCAACGACATAGCGCAAGGTATTCAGTTGCAAATGGAGTACGACCCTGAACCGCCCTTTTCGTCAGGTTCTCCCCGTGTGGCATCCGCGAAACACGTTGAACAGGCACAAAAACAGATGGCTTCCTTTATTGAGACAAGGCGCCTCGCGACAGCCGCAGCAGGGCTTAAACTACGCAAAGGCGAGTTTATTAATACACAGATAAGCTAAGTTTTCAGCGAGTTGAAGAAACTGTGAACTGTCGCCCTGCAAGAAAAGCCCGGACGTGGTTAATAGAAGATGTCGCCCGAAATCAGGCTTAGCTAACAGGATGCAGCATGGAAAATTACGCCAACAAAAGCGGTGATTCACAGGTTGTCAGCTTCCAGATTGATGCCAACTCGATCAAAATCCGCTTCAAGAACAATCACGTTTATCTCTACGATATCCGCCATCCTGGCCCCGAACATCTCGAAAAAATGAAGGAACTGGCGCGCGCCGGTTGGGGTTTAAATACCTACATTGAAAGCGAAGTGAAAACGGATTTTTCTTCGAAAGTGTTTTAGGCCGTTCGGGGCGTCCGTGAGCCGGTCGCCCCGCTGCTTTACCTGAATTACAGCTTGTTAACATTCCTCTGTGACAACGTCTCCAGACCCCGCTAGTTTAGGATTATTCAGTCACGGGCTGCCTGCATAAAACGGGCACGCCAGGGTTTCAGTACCCAGAGCGCCAGAATGGCGGTGACAAAATCCAGCGTGATGGCGCAGGTGAATACAATGTTCCATCCGCCCGTGTGCTGATAAATCAGTGCCGCAAGCGGGCCGCCAAAAATGGAGCCTATGCCCTGCGACATATACAACCAGCCATAATTGGCAGTGGCATTCTGACTGCCAAAGGTGTCGGTCAGCGTTGACGGGAACAAGGAAAAAATTTCTCCCCAGCCAAAAAACACCACGCCGGACAGCAGAACAAACAACACAGCATTGTCGCGGCACATCAGCCACAAAATCATCGCACAGCCTTCCAGCGCAAATGCGATAAACATCGTCTGCTCACGACCAAATTTATCCGAAATAAAACCGAACAGCGGGCGTGTCAGCCCGTTGGTAAAACGGTCAATGGTCAGTGCCAGCGGCAACGCGGCCATGCCAAACACCACCGCTTCCGTGATACCAAAATCATGGGCAAACACCGCCATTTGCGAGGTGACCATCAGCCCTGAAGTCGACATCATCGCCATCATGAAAAACATCAGCCAGAACAAAGGCTGTCTGAGCATTTGTTTCGGACGGTACTGTTTGCCTTCCGTCACCATGACCGGCACATCCTGACGCTCGCTGAGCGACGGCGGCAGCCGTAATCCCTGGCTGGCCAGAAAACCAATGACGGCGAAAATAACGCCAAAGATAATCAACGTACTTTCCAGCCCGCGACTGGTCAGGGACGTCGAAACAGGGAACGTGGTCAGAATTGCGCCCATTCCGTACCCGGCAGCCACCATTCCCGCCGCAAAGCCACGTTTATGCGGGAACCAGCGCACCATCAACCCGACGACACCGACATAAACAATGCCGGTACCCAGTCCGCCGATGCAGCCATAGACCAGATAAAGGCCCGTAATGCTGCTGACTTGTGACGCCAGTACCCAACTGAACCCTGATAACAGCGTGCCGATTGAAATCAGTTTCCGCGGGCCAAAACGTTCAATCAGGCTGCCCTGAAAAGGAGAAAAGAAGGTTTGCAGAATTATCAGTAGCGAGAACGTAACCTGTAACTCTGCCAGCGGAACCCCCAGTTTAAGCGCGAGCGGTTTAGTCAGCAGAGTCCAGACATATTGCGGACTGGAAATCGCCGCCATGCAAATCAGCCCCAGAACTAACTGCCGCCACCGTGCGCTGGCCGCGATTGTCATGGGCATATTCAATGTTGTCATTCGTCGTCTCCCTTATTTCCTGTCAACGCCAGCCAAAGATTTTTAACATTGCTAGCAAGAAATAAGTTCTCAGCAACAAACATGCCACATTGATTCGATGGGATTTTCAGGTAATTACACCTGCCCTGTCCGACAGGGAGGAATAAAGATGTCGCCCAGGTGCCGCAGAATGGTCAACTGTGGTGCAGCAGGTGCAAAAAAAGAGCCTGCTTTTCGGGCAGGCTCTTTTTGCGTTTTGACCAGCGGAACAGGTGTTAAATTTTCAGTTTCACGTAATCAATCGCACGACTGATGATCCCGCCTTCTGCGACATCTTCCAGTGCCACCAGCGGCACGGTTTTGATGACTTTGCCGTTATCTACGATATTAATACTGCCGAGCTCCTGACCTTTCTTCAGCGGCGCGTCAATCTGCGGACGGGTCAGCACGTACTGGGCTTTCAGTTTATCGGCATCGGCCTGCGGCACGCTGATAAAGACATCACTCAGTGAACCGACCTTCACCTGTGCATTAGCACCAAACCAGACATGTTCGCTGGAAACGGTCTGATCAGCTTTGAAAATCTGTTTACTGGTATATTCGCGGAAACCCCAGGTCAGCAGTTTGCGCGCCTGTTCTTCGCGGCCTTTTGAGCTTTTACCGCCCATCACGACGGCGATCAGACGACGGTCGCCCTGCGTCGCAGAGGCAATAATGTTGAAACCGGCGCTTTCGGTATGACCTGTTTTCAGGCCATCAACCTGCAGGTTTTTATCCCACAACAGGCCGTTACGGTTTTGCTGAGTGATGTTGTCATACGTCAGCGATTTTTCAGCATACATATGATATTCCTCAGGTTCCCCGCCGATAATGGCGCGGGAAAGTTTCGCCAGATCATAAGAGGTGGTGTATTGCCCCGGCGCGTCCAGGCCATGCACAGTCTCGAAATGGGTGTTGGTCAGCCCCATGCTCACCACGTACTGATTCATCATTCCTACGAATGAATCCTGGCTGCCCGCCACATAATCGGCCATGGCCACGCAGGCGTCATTACCGGAAGTAATGATGATGCCGCGGATCAGGTCACGCACGGTGACATGGTCACCTGGCTTTAGAAACATCAGTGAAGAGCCGGCCAGACTTTTATTGCCAGCGACCCAGGCTTCCTGCGGTACCGTCACCACATCATCCATGGTGATTTTTTTATGATCTAACGCGCGGTCAATGACATAACCTGTCATCAGTTTGGTCAGGCTGGCCGGGTTACGGCGTTCATCCGGGTTGCCGGCGGCCAGCACATCACCGCTGGCATAATCCATCAGCACAAAAGAAGCGGCGTCAATGCTTGGCGGCACGACAGGGAAATCCAGTGGCGCGATAGCTTTCGCACTGCCTGCGGAGAACATCAATACACAAGATAAAACACTCATTACACTACGTTTCACTGAATCTTCCTTAAACACGCCATATTGCCGGGCTATTATTAAACTCGGCAATATATCAAAAACCTATGGGATAAAATCTGCGGCATAGGTTGCACTAAAACCCCCTGCAGAAAAACCCTTAGTCTTTTGCTAACCATTTCATAGTGAAACGGTTCTGTTACAACTTGCGTTAATTTCCACCAACACCTGCCACTGAGCCTGCAATCAGGTTTTATTATCACAACCCGCTGTTTTCAACAGGGATGAAATACGGTGATGCGCCCCTTTCCTTGCGGGGAATTTCCGTTATTCCCCGATATTTCCCTGCGATAGAGGATTCCTATCGCTCCATCACAGCATTCGATTAGACGTTCTTGTCACCCACTCCTAAACTTGTGACATAAAATTAACAATCCGGTTAACAACTCATCATCCGGTTTGTTCACAGACAAGACAAAAACCACCTGCGAAGCATAACTATGAAATTCAAAACTGAGATCAAACCCTACCACGGCGCGGCCGGCGGCTGGGGTGCACTGGAATCCACCACCCGTTTCGTCTTCGACAGTAAGAAAGTCCTTTCTAACCTGCGTAACCTGATGCGTGTTAACAAAGGTCGCGGTTTTGACTGTCCGGGCTGTGCCTGGGGAGACGATAATCACAGCACATTCAGCTTCTGTGAAAACGGTGCGAAAGCCGTCAGCTGGGAAGCCACCCGCAAAGCCGTCGAACCAGAGTTCTTTGCTCAACACAGTGTGAGTAAGCTGCGTGCACAGAGCGATTATTTCCTGGAATATCAGGGGCGTCTTACCCATCCGATGCGTTACAACCGCACCACCGACCATTACGAGCCTATCAGCTGGGATGCCGCATTCTCACTGATCGCCAGCCATCTTAACGGGCTGGAAAGTCCCGATCAGGCAGATTTCTACACCTCCGGGCGTGCCAGTAACGAAGCCTCTTATCTGTATCAGGTGTTCGGCCGTATGTTCGGTACCAACAACTTCCCTGACTGTTCGAACATGTGTCACGAAGCCAGCGGTGTGGGCCTCAAACAAAGCATCGGCGTCGGTAAAGGCACTATCCGTCTGGATGATTTTGAGAAAGCAGACGCCATTTTTGTCTTCGGCCAGAACCCGGGCACCAACCACCCGCGTATGCTGCACAGTCTGCGTCATGCGTCTGACCGGGGGGCAAAAGTGGTCAGCTTTAATACCCTGCGTGAACGGGGTCTGGAACGTTTTGCCGATCCGCAAAAACCGCTGGAAGTGGTGACACCGAAAGCGGGTCGCATCAGCGCCGCCTATTACCAGCCAAACCTTGGCGGTGACATGGCGGCCGTGCGCGGTATCGTTAAAGCGTTATTGCAGACACACCGCGAACGTATTGCTTCCGGTCAGCCTTCCCTGTTCGATGAAGAATTTATCGCGGCAAACTGTGCCGGTGTCGATGAGTATCTGGCCGTGGTCGATGCCACCAGCTGGGAAAAAATTACTGAACAGTCAGGTCTGAGTGAACAGGACTTGCGCGAAGCGGCAAGCATTTATATGAACGCCGAACGGGTGATTTGTACCTGGGCGATGGGCGTGACGCAGCATAAACACTCTGTGCCGACCGTGCGTGAAATCACCAACCTGCAACTGTTGTTTGGTCAGCTTGGCAAACCTGGCGCCGGGTTGTGTCCGGTGCGCGGTCACAGCAACGTGCAGGGTAACCGCACCATGGGTATCGATGAGAAAGCGCCAAAAGCGTTGCTCGATGCGATGGAAAGCCACTTCAAATTCACACCACCGCGTGTCCCGGGTCATAACACCGTAGAAGCGCTGGAAGCCATGCTGCGTAAAGAAGCCAAAGTCCTGATCTGCCTTGGCGGTAATCTGGCGGCGGCGGCCCCGGATACTCCGCGTACAGAACAGGCGCTAAGCAATCTGGATTTGTCCGTTCAGATCAGCACCAAACTGAACCGTACGCACCTGACGCCGGGTGCAGAAGCGCTGATCCTGCCAACGCTGGGCCGTACCGAACTGGATATGCAGGCGACCGGTTCGCAGTTCATCACCGTTGAAGACTCCTTTAGCATGGTACATGCCTCCGAAGGCGTAGGCATTCCGTTATCCAAAGAACAGCGTTCTGAAACCGCGATTGTCTGCGGTATCGCCAATGCCGTTCTGGGTGATAAATACCTCGACTGGATGGCGCTGGCTGACGATTACAATCTTATCCGCGATCATATTGAAGCCACCATTCCGGGCTTCCGGGATTTCAATGCGCGCTGCGATATCAAAGGCGGTTTCTATCTCGGTAATGCGGCAGCAGAGCTGAAATTCAACACCCTGAGTGGCAAGGCCAATTTCAGTGCATCACCGTTGCCTGAAGTGCTGATCCCGATGGGCGACCAGAATGCGCCGTTCACCCTGCAAACGTTACGCTCTCACGACCAGTACAACACCACCATTTATGGCCTCGATGACCGTTACCGTGGTGTTTACGGCCAGCGTGAAGTGTTGTTCATTCACCCGCAGGATCTGGCGGACTTGGGCCTGAAAGACGGTGAACTGGTGGAAATCGAAACGCTGTGGAACGACGGCATTGAGCGCAAAGTGACCGGTTTTAAACTGGTCAGCTACGATATTCCGCGCGGTAACCTGGCGGCTTATTATCCGGAAACCAACCCGCTGGTGCCGATGTCCAGTTTTGGTGACCAGACCCACACCCCGACCTCCAAAGCCGTACCGGTGACTATCCGTCGCTGCGAACAAAAAGTGGACCTGCAACGTATCGCATAAGTCGTACTTGCGCGACATCGCGCAAATCTCCCCTTTCGCTTCAGGGTTATGAGGCGAAAGGGGCAGATGCCGCTTGCCCGAAGGGGTCAGATCGCGTAAAACTGTCTGCCGCTAATCGAGCCACATTAACCCCCAATTCTCTGGACGATATGTTTCAAGATAACCCGCTGCTCGCGCAGCTAAAACAGCAACTTCACTCTCAGACTCCGCGTGTCGAAGGCATCGTAAAAGGCACTGAGAAAGGCTTTGGCTTTCTTGAAGTAGACGGTCAAAAAAGCTATTTCATTCCGCCTCCGTACATGAAAAAAGTCATGCACGGGGATCGCGTTATCGCTTCCCTGCAAACCGAAAAAGAGCGTGAAGTCGTCCAGCCGGAAACATTGGTTGAACCTTTTCTCAGCCGTTTTGTTGGGCGCGTAACGAAGAAAGACGACCGTCTTTCTATCATTCCGGATCATCCTTTATTACGTGATGCTATTCAGTGCCGCGTTGCCCGCAACATCAATCATGAAGTGAGTGATGGCGACTGGTGTGTGGCTGAAATGCGCCGTCACCCGCTGAAAGAAGGCGACCACAGCTTCCAGGCTGAAATCACCGAATGGATCACCACCGGCGCCGACGATCTTGCGCCGTGGTGGGTCACGCTGGCACGTCATAACCTTGAACGTGAAGCGCCGAAATCTGACATTGCCGAGCTACGCGATGAAGGCCTGACCCGCGAAGACCTGACCGCCCTGCCATTTGTCACTATCGACAGCGGCAGTACGCAGGACATGGATGACGCGCTGTATGTGAAAGACAACGGCGACGGCACCCTGCAAATGACTGTCGCAATTGCTGACCCGACGGCTTACGTCAGCGAAGGCAGCGAGCTGGACAACATTGCGAAAAAACGCGCCTTCACCAACTATCTGCCGGGCTTCAACATCCCGATGCTACCGCGTGAATTGTCCGATGATATCTGTTCCCTGTGGCCGGACGTCAGCCGTCCGGTTCTGGCGTGTTCTGTCACAGTAGGCACCGATGGCACACTGGGCAGCGACATTCGTTTCTTCGCGGCGACTATCGAGTCGAAAGCCAAACTGGCTTATGACGACGTGTCTGACTGGCTGGAAGCGGATGAGAAAAGCGAATGGCAACCGGCCAGTGAGGTGATCGCCTCACAGATCCGCCTGCTCAAACGCGTCTGCGACGTGCGCAGCGCATGGCGTACCGAACATGCACTGGTATTTAAAGACCGTCCTGATTACCGCTTCGTGCTGGGTGAGAAAGGTAACGTGCTGGAAATCATCGCCGAGCATCGCCGCATTGCTAACCGCATCGTTGAAGAATCGATGATTGCCGCCAACGTCTGTGCCGCTATCGCCCTGCGCGACAGCCTCGGTTTCGGCGTTTATAACGTGCATACCGGTTTTGATCCTCTGCTGGTGGAAAACGCGGTCACCGTGCTGCAGGCGAATGACGTTGAAGCCAACGCTGAAGAACTGCTGACCCTGCCGGGCTTCTGCGCTCTGCGCCGTAAGCTTGATGCATTGCCAACCCAGTTCCTCGACAGTCGCATCCGTCGTTTCCAGACCTTTGCAGAAATCAGCACCACTCCGGGGCCGCACTTCGGCCTGGGGCTGGAAGCTTATGCGACCTGGACATCACCTATCCGTAAATACGGCGACATGGTGAACCACCGTTTGCTGAAAGCGATGATCCTGCAACAGTCTGCTGAAAAACCTCAGGACGACATGACCATTCAACTGGCAGAACGCCGTCGTGCCAACCGCATGGCCGAGCGCGATGTCGGTGACTGGTTGTATGCCCGTTACCTGGAAGATAAAGTCGGCACTGACGTTAAATTCAGTGCTGAAATTATCGATGTCACCCGCGGCGGCCTGCGCATACGTCTGCAAGATATCGGTGCCGTGGCGTTCATCCCTGCTCCGTTCCTGCACAGCGTGCGCGACGAACTGGTGTGCAGCGCCGATACCGGTACTGTCCTGATTAAAGGCGAAGTGGCCTACCGCCAGAGCGACATCATTGAGGTGAACATTGCTGAAGTTCGCATGGAAAACCGCAATGTGATCGCCAAACCGGCAGTCTAGGTTTCGCTTTTAGCGAAGGGAAAAAACCGGTCTCATGACCGGTTTTTTTATATGTAAAATTTACCTAGCTCCGTTAGCTCCCTCCCAGCCTCCTCCTTCGCAGGGGGAGGAGCGAAAAGCTTGCCCCTCAGATCTGATAGTCAATCACCGGCTCCCCGCCCGTCGCAAATACCTTCTCTTTGATCTCATTCACAGAAAGACCCGGATTACACAACTCAATAAACCGCCATACGTAGTTTCTCTGCAATTGCGCTTTCTTCAGTCCCAGCCAGACCGTATTGGCTTCAAATAAATGCTCGGCATTGATCAACTGCAGGCCGGTATCACGGGCGGCTTCAAATGCCTTATCTGCCAGGATGCCCACGCCCAATCCCAGCTCGACGTAGGTTTTAATCACATCAGAATCCTGCGCACTCAGCACGATATCGGCGGTCAGCGCGGCACGGCTGAAAGCTTCATCGAGACGGGAACGGCCAGTGATACCCTGACGATAGGTGATCAGCGGTTGTTCGCTCAGATGTTGTAACGTCAGCGGGTGTTGCAACGTCAGCGGATGCCCTTGCGGTACGACAATTGCGTGATGCCAGCGGTAATAAGGAAACGCGGCGACTGACGGATCATTCATCAGCTTTTCGCTGGCGATGGCGACATCCGCCTGCCCGCTCAGCAGCATTGTCAGCACTTCCTGTGGCGAGCCCTGATGCAACTCGAGGCGTACACCCGGATAAATTGCACGGAAGGCTTTGATGACTTTAGGCAAACTGTAACGCGCCTGAGTGTGAGTGGTGGCGATGGTCAGCACGCCCGCATCTTCTTTAGAGAAAACATCCGCAAGACGGCGGATATTCTGCGCCTCATTGAGAATTCTCTCGGCCACTGCCAGCAACTCTTTACCCGGCTCAGTCAGCCCCAGTAAGCGCTTTCCACGACGGATAAATATCTCAACGCCCAGCTCATCTTCCAGCTCGCGGATATGACGGCTGACACCTGACTGCGACGTGAACAGCATGTTCGATACTTCGGTCAGGTTGTAATTGCATCGCGCTGATTCCCGTATAATTTTGAGTTGTTGAAAGTTCACCGCTGTCTGCCTCTTTGCTTGCCGAAAACCCTATTGTTACGATCTGTTGCTATGCCAGACAAATAAGAAAAAGCGGTTACTTATGCTTTTTACGACTATAGAAATCAGGTGTCTGTTTTTTGGCCGCCATAAAAAAACGCCGGCAAGCAGCGTTTTTAAAGCATTCTCAGCAATACGGTAACAATCAGCGCCTTACTCAGGCACCGGCGTCAAGACCGGTTTGCCGCCAAAATGCGCCTCAAGATTTGATAACACCAGGGTCAGCATATTTTCTACTGATTCCGGCGAACGCCCCGCGACGTGCGGCGTGATCACCAGATTATCCAGCGTGAGCATTTCTGCCGGCACCTGCGGCTCGCCGTCCACCACATCCAGTGCGGCACCGGCGATTTCGTTATTGTGCAGGCTGGCAATCAGCGCGGCGCTGTCCACCACACTTCCCCGCGCAATATTAATCAAAAACCCTTCCGGCCCCAGCGCGCGCAGAATATTGCCATCCACCAGCCTGGCGGTATTTTTGCCGCCCGGCGTCGCCACCACGAGATAATCAGCCCACTCAGCCAGCTCAGTGATGGTGAGGAAATAACGGTACGGGCTGTCTTCCAGCGAACGCCGGTTGTGATACCCGATCGCCATATCAAATCCGCCCGCCGCGCGGCGGGCAATCAATGCACCGATATTTCCCAGCCCGATAATTCCCAGACGTTTACCCGCCATTCCCGGCGTATTCCAGCGCGTTTTTTTCCATTCTCCCGTACGTACAGCGGCATCAAACTGCGGGATTTTCCGCGTGACCGCCAGCATCAGCGCCAGTGTATGGTCAGCGACAGAAGCGTTATTGGTGCCGGGGCCATTCGTGACGTGAATACCGCGCTGTTTTGCAGCCGCGACATCAATATGTTCAAACCCTACACCCTGTGCACAAATGATTTCCAGCGCCGGTAACGCGTCCATTTCAGTTGCACTTAGTCCGATGCTGCCAATGGTTAATACCGCACGGATTTGCTGAGCAATCTGCGGATCAAGGTTCGCACGTTGTTCAGGCGTCGTCGCAAAAAAGAGAGTAAAACCGGCCACTTCGAACCGGTCAGGATAGCCAGCATCAAGTTCAACATGGCTGAGCAACGCGATGGTCATGGAGATTCCTCTGGATAAAGTCAGACAATAACTAGCAGGCTAGCTTTTTCGCTTTCACTATCGACGAAGCCCTTCCTCTTGTACAGCTTTTCGGCGGTTTACGGGAGAAGTTACGAAGTCCGGTCTACACTCGTTGTTATCGTCTGCGTGAACGCAGACGGCCCTTTTCGGCAATTTTTGTCAGATTTCCCTGAAACGGAGTGACGTCAAGTATGGCAAAGGCCCGATCCAGCAAGATAAGTAAACCTGCCGTAACAACGGAAGCAATCCGCACCCTTCCGGCGCATTTACAGGTTGATATTGCAGTAGATGAGTTTGGCGTACGTATTATCGAGCCTTACAGCGACGGTGAAATTGTGCGCAGTTTCGATTCCGGACACACCACACGGGTACGCGAAGGACTGCCGGTGCCTCTGGGGGCGACCTGGGACGGGCTGGGCGTAAATTTCGCACTGTTTTCAGCCAACGCCACCAAGGTAGAACTGTGTCTTTTTAACGAAAACGGCGAGCAATATGATGTGATCGAACTGCCGGAATATACCGATGAAGTCTGGCATGGTTATCTGCCGGATGCCCGTCCTGGCCTGCTGTATGCCTATCGCGTGCATGGTCCCTATGCGCCGCACGATGGTCACCGGTTTAATCCCGCCAAGTTACTGCTCGACCCTTACGCCAAGCAGATTGTCGGCGAACTGAAATGGGACGATGCTCTGTTTGCCTATGACCTGCAAAGCCCAAAGAAAGATTTGCACATCGATAACAGTGACAGCGCACCGTTTTTGCCTAAATGCCGGGTGATTGATCCGGCATTCTCGTGGGCCCGTTCACGTAAAAGACATATCCCCTGGGAAAAAACCCTGATTTATGAGACGCATGTACGCGGCTATACCATGCGCCATCCGGCAGTACCTGAGCATTTGCGCGGCACGTTTTCCGGCATGAGCACGCCGCATATCGTGGACTATATCCGTTCTCTCGGGGTCACGTCTGTCGAGCTGATGCCGGTCCACGCCTTCACCGATGACCGGCACTTGCAGGACAAAGGTCTGCATAATTTCTGGGGCTACAACACGCTGAGTTTCTTTGCGCCGCATCCGCAATATATGGCAACGCATACCGTCAACGAATTCAAACAAATGATCGCCACCCTGCACGCTGCGGGTATTGAGGTCATTCTGGATGTCGTTTACAACCATACCGCTGAAGGTAACGAGCTGGGTCCGACGCTGTCTTTTAAAGGTATCGATAACGCCAGCTATTACCGGCTGATGCCGGACAATAAGCGTTATTACATTAACGATACCGGTACCGGTAATACGCTCAATCTCAGTCATCCGCGCGTATTACAGATGGTCACAGACTCGCTGCGATACTGGGCAACCGAGATGCAGGTCGATGGTTTCCGCTTTGATCTGGCGACGATCCTCGGACGTGAAAGCTATGGCTTTGATGAGGGCTGCGGTTTTCTCGACACCTGCCGTCAGGATCCGATCCTCAGTCAGTGCAAACTGATCGCCGAACCCTGGGATTGCGGTCCCGGCGGCTATCAGGTGGGCGGCTTCCCGCCGGGCTGGATGGAATGGAACGACCGGTTCCGCGACACGGTGCGCAAATTCTGGCGTGGCGACGAGGGCCAACTGGCGCAGTTTGTCACACGGCTTTCCGGTTCAGCAGATCTGTTTAATCACCGGGGCCGCAAGCCTTATGCTTCCGTGAATTTTATTACTGCCCATGATGGTTTCACGCTCAATGACTGGGTGTCGTATGCCAGTAAACACAACGAAGCGAACGGCGAAGACGGCAAGGATGGCAGCGATAACAATATTTCGGCCAACTATGGTGTGGAAGGCCCGACTGACGATCCGGCCATCAATGAACTGCGGTTGCGGCAAATGCGTAATATGCTGGCGACGTTACTGCTTTCTCAGGGAACGCCGATGCTGCTTGCGGGTGATGAATTTGGCCGCTCGCAAAACGGCAATAATAACGCCTATTGTCAGGACACAGAGATTGCCTGGGTGAACTGGGATATTGGAGACAAAGGTCAGTCGTTGTTGCTATTCACCTACCGACTCATTGCCCTGCGTAAGCGCTTCCCGATATTGCATCGCGGACGTTTCCTGACGGGCGCATTGCATGAAAAACTGGGAGTGAAAGATGTCAGTTGGTTCCAGCCACAGGGGCCGGAAATGACGGATGCGGCATGGAAAGATCCGCATGCCAAATGCATTGCGATGCTGCTTGACGGGCGCGCCCAGCCCACCGGTCTGGTTCGCCAGGGCTCACTAAGCACCGTGTTGCTGCTGTTCAACGCGTCACACGAAGACGTGGTGTTCACCTTGCCTTCGGTGGCGCACGGTGAAAGCTGGCGACATATTTTCGATACCTTCCAGCCGGACGACATCAACGAGCACAACTTTGAGTTTGGCCGCGACTACGTCTGCACCTCCCGCACTGTCGTGTTGTTCGAGCTGATCAGCACCGCGAAACACTAAGACTTTGGCGCTGCTTCAGACAAGGAGGATCTGAAGCAGCGAAAACCTACTCCGGATCTTTCAGATAGGCTTTGAATTGTGGAGACATGTAGCTTTTAAACGTGTCGCCTTCTCTGGTGATGAGATACACCGCCAGATGCTGTTGCTCAGCCAGCGCCAGCGCTTTCTTCGTGCCAAGTACCATCAGGCCGGTATCCCAGCCATCCGCTTCCAGTGCGGTCGGTGCAATCACCGTGGCTGACACCAGCTTGTGCGTGATCGGCGAACCGGTCGCCGGATCAATGATGTGTGAAAGGCGTTTGCCGTTCAGTTCGTAATAATTACGATAACTGCCGGAAGTGCTGATCCCCATGCCCTGCAAATCAACAATCGCCTGCACCGCAGTTTCTTTGTCCGTCGGTTTCTGAACTGCCACCTGCCAGGGTTTATCCTGCGCGTTATGCCCGCGGGAAACCACCGCTCCGCCGACAGACACCAGATAATTGCTGATGCCGTTGCCTTCTATTAAACGTGCCAGATGATCGGTAGCGTAGCCTTCGCCCACGGTCGAGAGATCGACATACATCCCGGGTAAATCTTTTTGCAGGTACTGCCCGTCATTTTGCTGGATCACTTTAAGATGCTGTAAACCCGTGCGGGCGCGGGCGGCATCGATTTGCTCCGTTGTCGGGATTTTTACCGGCTGTTTGTCCGGCCCGAATCCCCACAGATTCACCAGCGGGCCGACAGTAATATCCATCGCGCCACCGGTCAGCCTGCCAATCCGGATGGAGGTAACAATCGCATCGGCCATTCCTTCACTGATCGGCTGCGGCACGTTGCCCTGATACTGATTAAAACGTGACAGTACGGAGTCATCTTTGTAAGTCGACAGCTGATGATCGTCTTCTTTAAGCTGTGCTTCAATTTGTTCGCGCAGCGCCGGTTCCCGGTTTTTATCCACTCCTGCCAGACTGACACGATAAAACGTGCCCATAGTTTTGCCCTCAATCACCAGCGGCTCAGGAATATGACGATCACAGGCAGATAAAAGGCTGACGCCGCACAACACAAGTGTACAGCGCAGATAAACCGGTTTTGAGAACATGGAAATAACTCGATTAAGTGCCCGTCGCCGGGCATGAAAAGTATCAGGACAGTAAGGGGTGATGCTTAAACCACGCTGCAACGGACGCACCGTTGAACCATAGCGCAATAAAAATTACCGGCTGCGCTTGGCGTGGCGCTCCCAGTTTTCCTGTTTTGCCTGCGCGGTTTTCTTTAGTGCGACATAACAGGCTCCTGCACCGCCATCTTTCTGAACAGCGACGCAAAACGCTTGCACGTCATCCAGTTGCTGCAGCCATTTGGCAATATAACTGCGCACAATATTCGCATGACTTTCGTCTTCGCGGCCACGCCCATGAATAATCAGCAAGGTGCGTAAATTTTCAGCCTGTGCCTGACAGAAAAAGGCAAACAGTTCCTGACGGCACTGCTCAACAGGTTTGCGCAGCAGGTTCAGGCTGGCTTCCAGCGGGTATTTCCCCTGCCGGAGTTTATCCAGCACTCCCTGCTGTACGCCATCGTGTTTGTATTCGAGAGGGTCATCGCATGGCTGAATATTCAGAAAGCCGGTAGTCAGCGGATTCTCACGCATTTCCGACTCAGGGTCTGCACTCACCTTGTGCCCCGCAACTGAGTTTTTGAGGTAGACCACCCGTTTATCCGACGCCAGTGGCTGTACACCTGCCATCTCCTGACTGAATAAATCATCATCTTCGCTCATCTGCTTACCTCTTTTTCAGCGGGGGGACTGCACCAAATTATCGCCATAAACCCGCTGCGGGTAAAGTCACACGCCTGCGGAACTGCGTCGGTAAAAATTCCGGAAATGCCCTGCCCGCCGTTAAAACTCATTTTTATATCTATACTTAGCTGCTGGGGAAGAAGTAAACCAGTGAGCTTGTGCTTAGGTTCCCCGGCACAATTGAGGAGAAAAAATGCCTTACCTTGATGATCCCTTGATTATTTTCACTGACCTTGATGGCTCACTGCTCGACCATCATGATTACAGTTGGCAACCCGCGCAGCCCTGGCTGGATAAACTCTCGGTGGCCCAGATTCCGTTAATTTTAACCACCAGTAAAACCTCAGCAGAAGTGGCGGAACTGCAGGCTGACCTGAATCTGACACAGCAGCCTTTTATTGCAGAAAATGGCGCAATCATTCATCTGCCACCTGACTGGCGGGATGAGGACGCCGCGCCGTTTCACCTTTCCGGCGCGAGTTATCGCGAGATCCGCCAGGTTTTAGTGGAACTACGCCAGCGTTATGATTTTGAGTTTCGCGGCTTTGGTGATGTTACGGCGAAACAGGTCGCAGTCTGGACCGGACTGGCGGTCAAGGACGCGGCACTGGCGATGCAACGTGACGCTTCTGAACCGCTGATCTGGTTCGGTAATGATCTGGATTTCGCGCACCTGAAAAAATGTCTCACGCGCGAAGGCCTGTCACTGACACGCGGCGGGCGTTTCTGGCACGTAATGGGGGCCGGTGCTGGTAAAGGTCAGGCGGTGCAATGGTTAACGGCGCGCTATCAGCAAAAACGCGGTCATCCGGTGTTAAGCATAGGTCTGGGAGATGGCCCTAATGATTTATCTATGCTGGAAGCGGTGAATTACGCCGTGGTGATCAAAGGCCATCATGAGCATGAAATGCCGCTACAGCGAGACGATGTGACACAGGTTTTTCGCACCGATGAATTTGGCCCGCGCGGCTGGAGTCAGGGGCTGAATCATTTTATTACCCTTCTCTGAAGGAAAAATGGAAAAGGTAAAATACTTTATTAACAGTTGGTTTCCACATTGTTTATCGTTCTGTGTTTGCAGAGAAGACTTCCAATAATTTTATCTATTCTAAAATTGGAGAATACCGTATGAGCGATTTTTATCAGGATGGTGTCATTACTAATTTTCATAATCTGACGAACCGCAAAGTCGAAGAACTGGAATACGATCTGCAGGTGTTCTCCGGCCGCCGTTCAATGGGATTAATATTACCGTCGTTATTTTCAGAACTGGAAGGTCCGGCGCTGACGCGCATTGTCGACGAGCTGACGAAAGTCCCGTATCTGGAAGAAATCGTTATTGGTTTAGATCGCGCTGACCGTGATCAATTTTTATTTGCCCGCGAATTTTTCTCCCGCCTGCCGCAACGTCACCGCATTTTATGGAATGACGGTCCGCGCCTGACTGCACTGGATGAGGAGCTTAAGAAAGAAAACCTTTCCCCGAATGAACCGGGCAAAGGCCGCAATGTGTGGTTTTGTGTCGGCTATACGCTGGCCTCGCGCCGCACCTCAGTGGTCGGGCTGCATGATTGTGACATTGTCACGTACAGTCGCGAGATGCTGGCTCGCCTGATGTATCCGGTGGCAAATCCCAACTTCCATTACGATTTCTGCAAAGGTTATTACGCCCGTGTGGCAGACGGGAAATTCAATGGCCGCGTCGGTCGCCTGCTGGTTTTCCCGTTGCTGAAATCCCTGCAAATCGTTTACGGCCACTCTGATTTTCTTGAGTATCTGCGCACCTTCCGTTACCCGCTTTCAGGTGAATTTGCGATGCGCACGCATGTTCTGAACGATTTGCGCATTCCGAGTGACTGGGGGCTGGAAATTGGTGTGCTGTCAGAACTGCACCGTAATACGGCGACCAAGCGTATTTGTCAGGTGGATATTGCCGACAATTACGACCATAAACACCAGCCGATGTCAGAAGAGGATGCGTCTAATGGTTTACAGCGCATGAGTATTGATATCACCAAAGCGCTGTATCGTAAGATGGCTATTCTCGGCGTGAATATTACCAGTGAGTCTTTCCGTATTCTGAAAGCGACCTATTATCGTAATGCGCTGGACATGATCGACGGATTTGAAAATGACGCCAAAATGAACGGGTTAACTTTTGACCGTCACAGCGAGGAATCGGCGGTAGAATTATTCTCAGGCGCGATCATGGAAGCCGGTCAGGCTTTTGTGGATACGCCGAGCGAAAAGCCGTTCATTCCAAGCTGGAGCCGTGTGCAGTCCGCCTTCCCGGACATGCTGGACCGCATTCATGAAGCAGTCGAAAAAGATAATGAAGGCGATGTGTAACGCCTTTTAAAAGAATTACCGCAGAAAGTAAAAACGCTGCAATCGCAGCGTTTTTTTATGCATAAATTTCAGACTGGCGTTACGCGGCTTCTTTTTTCCCTGGGAAAAGTAAGCTGGCAATGATGCCTAACGCCAGAACACCCAGCACCACGTAAAGGCTGGCTAATGCGCTGATTTCAATCCCGTGATGCCACAGATGGTTACTGGAATTCAGTGCCAGTTTTGCCGCCACGAAGAACAGCAGGAAGATCACTGATTTCTCCAGATGCACCAGATATTTACGCAGAGCCTCGAGCACGAAATACATCGTACGTAAACCAAGCACGGCAAACATCATGGCGGAATAGACGATCAGAGGTTCACGGCTGACAGCGATGACGGCAGGTACGCTGTCAAAAGCAAACATCAGGTCTGAAATTTCAACCACAGCAATGCACAGCAATAACGGCGTTGCATAACGTACGCCCTTCTTCACCGTAAAGCTGAAGCCCTGATTTTCCGGCTTCGCCAGTTCAGCTTCTACCTGCTCACTGCTGACCAGGAAATGTGGCCCCACCAGTTTCGGGAACACCGGGAAGAAACGACGTACCATACGGTTAGCAATATGATCGGAGTAATCATCATTTTCTTCATCATCGCTGGAGGCGCGCATCATCAGAATAGCGGTCCAGAGAATGACAACGGCAAACACCATTTCCACCCATGGTCCCAGCGCCAGCAGGCTGGTGCCAATGACCACGAAAATCCCCCTGAAGACAATTGCGCCAATCACGCCCCAGTAAAGAATGCGGTGACGATAGCCATCCGGCACTTTAAACCAGGCAAAAATGGCCATAATCACAAACAGGTTATCAATGGAAAGCACCTGTTCCAGCGCATAACCGGTAAGGAAAAGACTGGCGACTTCTTTGCCGTGATGGATATATAAGAATCCGGCAAAACCAAGAGAAACAGCGATCCAGAATAGGGTCCAAAGGGAGGCACTTTTCAGGCCGATAGGCTTATGACTGCGGTGGGCAAAGATGTCAGTCAGCAGCGCCGCAACAGCTACAACGACAAAAACAAGCGTGGTTTCAAACGGAAAACCCAGAGAATCAGACTGCATTACACCTTTCCTAAAGTAAACGAAAGCTAAACGAATTCAGCCATTGTAAGCGGTTGTGAGGTGAATGGGTATCAAAGTCGATCCGGTACGGCGTTTTATGCCATAATCCGATGCGTCTTTTACGGCAAGAATTGCAAAAAATCTTGGTCAATAACGAACCAAAACGGATAATGAAATAGACGTTTTCTCTCCTAAATTGATTCAATCTACTTATTCTCTAAAATTTAAATATTCTTTTTAGTGATAATTTGATCCAGCTTTGAATCTCATTGATTCTCAATTGGGCTTAATTCTCAGTGCAGATCAAAATAATGAGAAAAAAAACCCGTTAAAAAACGGGGTTTTTTAACATTTCGCCCTTTTAGCTACTTATAGCTACTTATCACTCGCTGCAAAAGATGTTAAAATTGACCCATATCAATATTGCCAGAGTGACTCTTATGATCCCGGAAAAGCGTATTATTCGACGTATCCAATCTGGTGGCTGTGCAATCCATTGTCAGGACTGTAGCATCAGCCAGCTTTGTATTCCTTTCACACTGAACGAACACGAGCTCGATCAGTTAGACAACATTATTGAAAGGAAAAAGCCGATCCAAAAAGGTCAGGCATTGTTTAAAGCCGGTGATGAACTGAAGTCTTTATATGCGATTCGCTCAGGCACCATCAAAAGTTACACCATCACTGAGCAAGGCGACGAGCAAATCACTGGCTTCCATCTTGCGGGCGATTTAGTGGGTTTTGATGCCATTGGAGGCTTACAGCATCCAAGTTTTGCGCAAGCGTTGGAAACGTCTATGGTTTGTGAAATTCCGTTTGAGACCCTCGACGATCTCTCCGGAAAAATGCCGAATCTGCGCCAGCAAATGATGCGCCTGATGAGCGGTGAGATAAAAGGCGACCAGGATATGATCCTGCTGTTGTCGAAGAAAAATGCTGAAGAACGACTGGCTGCATTTATCTACAACCTCTCCCGCCGCTTTGCGCAACGTGGTTTCTCTCAGCGCGAATTCCGCCTGACCATGACCCGTGGCGACATCGGTAATTACCTCGGCCTGACCGTGGAAACTATCAGCCGTTTACTCGGTCGTTTCCAGAAATCAGAAATGCTGAGCGTAAAAGGTAAATACATCACCATTGAGAATCATGAAATGCTTTCTCAATTAGCCGGTCAGTCTGCTCCGGTTTCTGCCTGATAAATATTGAGTCGGATCTGCAAAGAATAATTTGTTGATCCGACTCAATTTCTCCTCTGTCCGATTGCTTAATCTTGGTTTACTCTGTACTTAATACACTGACCGCCGTTCTTCTACAGGTGTTAAGGAGTCCCCATGGCTAAGTATCAGAATTTACTGGTTGCTATAGACCCCAATCAGGATGACCAACCCGCGCTACGTCGTGCCGTTTATCTGGTGCAACGTAATGGCGGCCGCATCAAAGCCTTCCTGTCGATTTATGACTTCTCCTATGAGATGACCACCATGCTGTCGCCCGACGAACGGACCAGTATGCGACAAAGTGTGATCAGCGAACGGGAAGAATGGATTAAAGAACAGTGCCGGTATTATGTCGAAGCTGGCATTCCCATTGATGTCAAAGTTGTCTGGCATAACAAACCTTTCGAAGCCATCATTCAGGAAGTCGTTTCCAATAATCACGACTTGTTGTTGAAAATGGCTCATCAGCATGACCGCCTTGAGTCGGTTATTTTCACTCCGACTGACTGGAACTTACTGCGTAAATGTCCGTGTCCGGTATGGATGGTAAAAGACCAGCCGTGGCCGGAAGGCGGCAAAGCGGTGGTTGCTGTCAACCTTTCCAGCGAAGAACCTTATCACGACCCGCTCAACATTAAACTGGTGAAAGAGACCATTGAGCTGGCGTCTCACGTTAATCAGACGGAAGTCCATCTGGTCGGCGCCTATCCGGTTACGCCAATCAATATTGCTATTGAACTGCCGGACTTCGACCCAAGCGTATATAACGACGCCATCCGCGGTCAGCATCTGATCGCGATGAAAGCGTTGCGACAGAAATTCCAGCTTGATGAAAAATATACGCACGTGGAAAAAGGCCTGCCGGAAGAAGTCATTCCTGACCTTGCAGAGCATTTGCAGGCAGGTGTGGTTGTTCTTGGTGCGATTGGCCGCACCGGCCTTTCTGCCGCATTTTTGGGGAATACTACTGAACAGGTGATCGACCATCTGAAATGCGATTTGCTGGCAATCAAACCCGATGATTTCGAATGCCCTATTACGTCAGATGACGACGAAGAAGATGAAGACGAGTAAAGTCTGATTCATACAAAAAATAAAGGCCAGTCAACTGACTGGCCTTTTTGCATTACGGATTTCGATTGATTACAGCGCGCGCAGGATTTTCTCTACGCTTTCTTTAGCATCGCCAAACAGCATTTGGGTATTTTCTTTGAAGAACAGCGGGTTCTGCACACCGGCATAACCGGTATTCATTGAACGTTTAAACACAATCACGTTCTGCGCTTTCCACACTTCCAACACTGGCATACCGGCGATTGGGCTGCGCGGATCTTCCTGCGCGGCCGGGTTCACGGTGTCATTGGCACCAATAACCAGCACCACGTCGGTATCGCTGAAATCATCATTGATTTCATCCATTTCCAGCACGATGTCATACGGCACTTTTGCTTCGGCCAGCAAGACGTTCATGTGGCCCGGCAGACGCCCCGCAACAGGGTGAATACCGAAACGCACCTTGATGCCTTTCGCGCGCAATTTCGCCGTGATGTCATGCACCGGATACTGTGCCTGAGCAACTGCCATACCATAGCCAGGAGTGATGATTACTGAGCTGGCATTTTTGAGCATATCAGCCACATCTTCCGCGCTGGCTTCGTGATATTCACCCATCTCTTCAGCATCACCGGTAGAAGAACCGTCAGTACCGAAACCGCCTGCAATCACACTAATGAACGAACGGTTCATGGCTTTACACATGATATAGGACAGAATTGCACCGGAAGACCCCACCAGCGCACCGGTGACGATCAGCAGGTCGTTGCTGAGCATGAAACCTGCCGCAGCTGCAGCCCAACCGGAATAGGAGTTCAGCATGGAAACCACAACCGGCATATCCGCGCCGCCGATGGAGGACACCAGGTGCCAGCCAAACGCCAGTGCGATCAGGGTCATG
Organism: Rahnella aceris; assembly: GCF_011684115.1. NCBI lineage: Bacteria > Pseudomonadati > Pseudomonadota > Gammaproteobacteria > Enterobacterales > Yersiniaceae > Rahnella > Rahnella aceris. Next base: position 1,433,031 of record NZ_JAADJV010000001.1, read on the forward strand.
ATCAGTAATGCGAGAACCTGCAGCCCTACGCTTTCAGTGCGAACAAACATCACCATCAGCAGGAAGGAAATGACCAGTGCAGCCAGATTCAGTTTATGCCGGTGTGGCAATGCCAGCGGTTTGGAAGAGATGATCCCACGCAGTTTGCCGAACGCCACAATCGAACCGGTAAAGGTCACTGCGCCGATGAAGATACCGAGGAATACTTCGGTCAGATGGATATTTTCCATCACGCCTTCCATCGGCACAACACCGTGATCCAGATAGCTGTTAAAGCCCACCAGAACCGCCGCCAGACCCACGAAGCTGTGCAGAATCGCCACCAGCTCAGGCATTTCGGTCATTTCGACTTTACGCGCCAGATAAACACCGATCGCACCGCCAATCACCATAGCAACGATGATCCAGCCAACATTGCCGGAGTCAGGTCCAAGGATGGTCGCGATTAACGCGATCGCCATCCCGGTGACACCGAAAATGTTACCCTGCTTGGATGTTTCATGTTTTGACAACCCAGCCAGGCTGCAAATAAACAGAATTGCGGCAACAATATATGCTGCTGTTACTAAACCCCCAGACATATATTCCCCTTAGTTCTTACGAAACATCTTCAGCATGCGCTGAGTGACGGTGAATCCGCCGAAAATATTGATACTGGCAATCAGAACTGCGACGAAGGACAGGAAACTCACCCAGCCGCCGTGACCGATTTGCAGTACGGCACCGACCACGATAATCCCGGAGATGGCGTTAGTCACCGACATCAGCGGGGTATGCAGCGCATGACTGACATTCCACACCACGTAATAACCGACCACGCACGAAAGCGCGAATACGGTAAAGTGGGAAAGGAATTCTTTCGGGGCAACGTTCGCCAGCCAGCCAAACAGCACAATAGCCACAGCCATAATGATGAATTTGGTCCACGGCGACGCCGGTTTGGCTTCAGCTTTGGCAACAGGCTCTGCGGCTTTCGCAGCCTGAGGCTGAGCAGAGACCTGAATCGGCGGTGCAGGCCAGGTGACTTCGCCGGATTTAACGACTGTCACACCGCGCACAACGGTATCTTCGAAATCAATCTCGATTTCCCCGTTCTTCTCTTTGCACAGCAATTTCAGCAGGTTAACCAGGTTGGTACCGTAAAGCTGGGAAGACTGCGTTGGCAGACGACTTGGCAAATCGGTATAGCCGATAATCTTCACGCCGTTTTCAGTGGTCGTGATTTTGTCTGCTACTGTCAGCTCACAGTTACCGCCTGTCTGAGCCGCCAGATCGACGATCACACTGCCCGGCTTCATAGAGGCAACCATCTCTTTGGTGATGAGCTTCGGTGCAGGACGGCCAGGGATTAACGCGGTCGTGACGATAATGTCCACTTCTTCGGCCTGCGCCGCAAACAACGCCATTTCCGCTTTAATGAACGCTTCGGACATCACTTTGGCATAACCGTCGCCGCTGCCTGCTTCTTCCTCGAAATCCAGCTCGAGGAATTCAGCGCCCATACTTTTGACCTGCTCTTTCACTTCCGGGCGGGTATCAAACGCACGGACGATAGCACCGAGGCTGCCAGCTGCACCGATAGCAGCCAGCCCTGCCACACCGGCACCGATAATCATCACTTTTGCCGGTGGCACTTTACCTGCGGCAGTAATCTGCCCGGTAAAGAAACGACCGAACTCATGCGCCGCTTCAACGATCGCACGATAACCGGCAATGTTAGCCATTGAGCTCAGGGCATCAAGGGATTGCGCACGGGAAATACGCGGCACAGAATCCATAGCCATTGCCGTCACCTGACGGTCGGCCAGTTTTTGGATCAGATCAGGGTTTTGCGCAGGCCAGATAAAGCTGACTAACGTGGTTCCCGCCTGTAATTTATCGATTTCATCGTTTTCTGGCGCATTAACCTTCAAAACGATATCTGAGTGCCATACATCATCACCGCTGACGACTGATGCCCCCGCTTGCTCATAAGCCGAGTCTTCAAAGCTGGCTAACTTACCGGCCCCCTGTTCGATAGCGACCGTAAAGCCGAGTTTCAACAACTGCTCCACCGTTTTCGGCGTGGCTGCAACCCTGGCTTCATTGGTCAACCGCTCTCTTGGTACACCAATACGCATAGTATTCCCTTCACCCTTTTCATTGATGATTTTTGTCATCGACATAACAATTCAAGTACAAGCCCGTCGGTTCATAAGCCACCGAATTTTATTTTTTCAGGCTGACTATAACCTACTGAATATCTAATCAATAATCTACGTATCACAGCGATAGACAGGTAATTAATATTAAAAAAGTCGATATGGTCCGCAAACCTGCTGCAAACCCTGAGAAACAAGCCTTTAATCCACCTCATAACAACCGTAACACCGGATCAATCACTCAGGATCCTTCTACCATAACCCGCTCGGACTGGGCATAAAAGTTAGAAAATAGTGAATAATTAACATTTATTTCACTACTTGGATTATTCAACAAACTTATATAAGTTATGCGCAGTAATAAAAGTGATGTGATATACCGGTAGCACACGCATTATTGCCATAAATTGCTGAGACACTTGGCATTGTTACATGCAATAATCGTCCGCTAACCTGTTACACATCAAGAATTCAGCACGTTTCAACATTACTGCGCAAGGTGGAAGGATTTTTTATGAAGCTGACAAAAACGATCATCGCATCGGCCCTGTTTTCTGTTTCTGCGCTGTCTGCTGCACATGCCGCGCAGGAAATTAGCCCGCAGAAAGCCGCAGCCATCAAGCCTTTTGATCGCATTGTTATTACCGGGCGGTTCAACACGCTGGGCGACGCCGCTGACGCCGTTTCCCGCCGTGCCGATACGCTGGGTGCAGATTATTTTTATATTCAAGATACCAACAGCACTAACAATAGCGGGAACTGGCGCGTAGTTGCAGACATCTATAAAAAAGATGCGCCAGAAATCAGCAATGATCCTCACTACCGTGTTATCAACGGTGTGGTTGAGCTGCCTAAAGATGTTGCTTACGGCCTCGAACCTTTCGATACCGTCACCGTTAACGGTTTCTACCGCAGCCAGCCAGACGTCAACGATGCCATTACGAAAGCAGCGAAAGAAAAAGGGGCGTATTCCTTCTTCATCGTTCGCCAGATTGATGCCAACAGCGGCGGCAACCAGTACATCACTGCATTCATTTATAAGAAAGATGCACAAAAACGTGTTGTTCAGTCTCCGGATGCTATCCCTGCTGATTCTGAAGCCGGTAAAGCAGCACTGGCAGCGGGCGGCGCAGCAGCAGCCAAGGTCGAAATCCCGGGTGTGGCATCCTCTGGTAGCCCAAGCCGTGATGTTGGCCGTTTCTTTGAAACGCAGTCATCAACTGGCAAGCGTTACACTGTCACTGCCACTAACGGTGCAAAGATTCAGGAAGTGAATGACGTAACTGCCGCACAGATGGTTCCGTTTGATTCCACCACTTTTACCGGCCACTTCAACAGCACCACGGATGTTTCGCAGGAAGTCGCGAACCGTGCGGCTGCCAAGGGTGCCAAGTTCTACCACATTACCCGCCAGTGGCAGAACAAGAGCGGTGGCAACCTGACTGTAAGCGCAGACTTCTTCAAATAAGTCGGAATGACAGACAGCAAAAAGGCAGCCCAGGTGGCTAATGCTGGTCACTTAAGGAAATGAGGTCCGTGAATTTGGGCCTTCGATGAAGAAAAATAGCGCTATAAGCCTGATTCCTTCATTATCCTTTGAAGCACAAAAATGAATTTGTATTCATAAAAATGCTTAACTGATCGGCATTAGCCCTGGTGGCTGCTTTTTTTTGCCGCGAACGCCCTTGCAACCCGCTTAGTTTCCCCAGGTACGTTCCAGCACATTCACCCAGTTTTTGTAGCAGATTTTTTCCAGCAGCGCATTGCCGTAGCCCGCTTTGCGCAGGGCTTCAACCAGCACCGGTAACCCGCGCACATCCTTCAAAAACGGTGCCATCGATGCGCCATCAAAGTCTGATCCCAATCCGACCCCCTCCTCACCCAGATGCTCAACCAGATAATCCATGTGACGTACCATAATATCGGTGCCGGTATCATCACTGCGTTTACCGTCTTCACGCAGGAATGGCACCGCAAAGTTCAGCCCGACGAAGCCCTGGCTTTCTTTGATGGCGTGCAGCTGCTTATCGGTCAGGTTACGTGACTGCGGGCAGATACTGAATGCGTTGGAATGGCTGGCCACCAGCGGCGCATCACTTAATTCAGCCACCTGCCAGAAGCCTTTTTCATTCAGATGAGAGAGGTCAATCATGATGCGTTTCTGGTTACAGGCTTTCACCAGACGCACACCCGCCTCTGTCAGCCCCGGTCCGGTATCCGGTGAGGTCTGATATTTAAACGGCACACCCTCACCGAAGATGTTCGGACGACTCCATACCGGCCCCAGGGAACGCAGCCCCATGCTGTAAAGCACATCAAGATTATACAAATCCTCATCAATTGCCTCGGCGCCCTCAATATGCATAACCACAGCTAATGCATGGTTATGCATTGACTGCCTGATCTCCTGCGCGGTACGACAAATTTTCACCTTGCCCTGCGATTGCGCTTCGATTCTCAGCAGGAACGCCATCATGCCAAATGTGACATCACGTGCAAAATCGAAAGAAGGTGTAGGGGAAAAATCAGGATGTTTTTGAGTACCTTCGGGCAGAAAACGGGGGTCCACTGAACGATCCGGCACGCTAATTGCTAGATCAATATCCGGAGTCGGCACCCAGGCGGCGAAAAGCCCGCCAGCAAAGCCTGCTTCACGACAGCGCGGCAGGTCCAGTTGTCCGCTGGCGGGCCCCTGAAGGAATGCGCGTTCAGGATCCTGATGATGTTCTGTCCAAAGTTGCAGCAAAACATCGTTATGTCCATCAAAAACCGGCATTAATTCTTCAGTTCCGTGCGCTACGTTATTCATAAAAAAGGTCTACCTTTGATTAAGCATGACTAAGACAACGGAGATTTGTTCATGCGGGGTGCAGTAATGGAGTCATGCTGCACCAGCTTTGAACAAACACAGTACGCTTCACATTAGTTTTTTCGATATGAAACGTCGACGAGTGCAAAGCAACCGTTTTTCATTTAAGCCAGTTGCCCGGAGTTAAGTCAAGGGTTTGCCACCGTAATTTTTAATTTTACTTTTATATATCAACACGATGGGAGTAGTTATGGTTACCAGGCGTCAATTTGTTACCGGTTTTTCCGCAATACCTGTGCTGTCCTACCTGAAATTTGATGCCGTGTTTGCTGCCACGCCGGCATCAATACTGGTCATGGCTATTCAGCTCGACATCATTACCAGCCTTGATCCGCATGAAAGCTTTGAGTCCGTGGGCAGTGAAATTACCGGTAATATGTATCAGCAACTGGTGAAACCTAAACTGGCCTCCCCTGATGAAATTGAAGGCGATCTGGCAGTGTCCTGGACGGCTTCTGACGACAAAAAAACCTTTACCTTCAAGCTGGATCCGAAAGCCAAATGGGCCGATGGCAAACCGGTTACTGCCGAAGACGCCGCTTTCTCCCTGCAACGCGTTGTGAAACTCGATAAGAGCCCGGCCTACATTATTAATCAGTTTGGTTACACCAAAGATAACGTCGAGAGCCTGATTACCGCGCCTGACGCCGAAACGCTGGTGATCAAAACCGCTGAACCGGCATCTGAATCCTTCCTGTTGTATTGCCTGACCGCCAACGTCGGCAGTATCGTGCAAAAATCCGCCTGTCTGGCGAATCAGACCGGTGACGATTTGGGTAATGCCTGGCTGAAGAAAAACAGTGCCGGTTCCGGTGCGTTCAAGTTGCGCGACTGGAAAGTCAGTGAATCCGTGATTCTGGAAAGCAACAAGAACAACCCGCACGCAGGCAAAATTCAGCGCATTATCATGCGCCATATTATCGACCCTTCCGCTCAGTTGCTGATGCTGCAAAAAGGCGATGTGGATATCGCCCGTAACCTGACCACCGAGCAGTTGCGTCCGCTGATCAACGACAAAAACTTCACGCTGGTACAAAAAGGTATCGCCGGCACCTTTATGTTGTCTGCCAATACCGCGCATCCGAATCTGGCTAAACCGCAGGTCTGGCAGGCGATCAAATGGGCTATCGATTACGAGAATATCCAGCAGCATATCGTGCCGCTGACCCACAAAATCCATCAGAGCTTCCTGCCTGAAGGTTTCCCGGCGGCAGTGAACACCATCATGTACAAACGTGATGTGGCAAAAGCCAAAGCCTTGCTGGCCGAAGCGGGTTTCCCGAATGGTTTTGAAATCACCTTAGATCACTACTCCGCTTCACCTTCTTCTGACATCGTGCAGGCATTGCAATCTAACCTCGCCGAAGTGGGGATTAAAGTGACGCTGCTGGCCGCGGAAAGCCGTCAGGTACTGACCAAAATGCGTGCTCGTCAGCAACAACTGGCGATGACCCAATGGGGCGCGGATTACTTTGACCCGAACTCTAACGCCGAAGCCTTCTGCAGCAATCCGGATAACACCGACGCCGCCAAGAGCCGTACGCTGGCATGGCGTTGTAGCTGGCAGGATAAGGAAATCTCAGATCTGAGCACCCAGGCGCTGAAAGAATCGGATCCGGCCACCCGTATCAAACTCTATGAAGAATTGCAGACCAAACATATGGAAAACAGCCCGTTTGCCATCATGCTGCAACCAACCATGACCGCCGCCTGCCGCAAAGTGATTTCCGGTGTGGTACTGACTGTAATGAGCACCAGCCCCTACGAGAAGGTTGTTAAAGCGTGAGCAAGAGACTCAAAGGATTTCTGAGTACCTGCATCAGCGTTTGTCTTACTTTGTTTGGTCTGTCGGTAGTGACTTTCTTTATCGGTCGCGTAATGCCGACGGACCCGGTTCTGGCTGCGGTTGGCGATAATGCCCCGCAGGCAGTGGTCGAACGGGTTCGTCATGAAATGGGGCTGGATCAGCCCCTCTGGTTGCAGTTTTTCCATTATCTCAGTCAGGTATTCCACGGTGATTTAGGGCGCTCTGCCCTGACCTCCAATCTGGTCACCACGGATATCGCCCGGTTTTTCCCCGCCACGCTGGAACTGGCCACGGCGGCGATCATTATCGCCGCCATTGTCGGTATTCCGCTGGGCGTCTGGGCCGCCACCCGTCAGGGAAGCTGGATTGATCAGACTATCCGCGTGGTATGTCTGGCCGGTCACTCGCTGCCGGTGTTTGTGCTGGCGCTGCTCAGCCTGCTGATTTTCTACTCTGCGCTGGGTATCGCGCCGGGGCCGGGACGTCAGGACATCATTTATCAGGACATGATCCCGCAGGTCACCGGCTTGCTTACCGTGGATTCTCTGCTGGCCGGTGACATGGGCGCATTTTGGGATGCCCTCGCCCATATGGTGCAGCCGGTGCTGATCCTTGCGTATTTCAGCATGGCTTATATCACCCGCATGACGCGTACTTTCATGCTCAACGCACTGGGCGGGGAATACGTGATCACCGCCCGTGCCAAGGGGCTCTCGGCGCAACGGGTTATCTGGAAACATGCCTTCCCCACCGTCGGTGTACAACTGATCACCGTGCTGGCATTGACGTACGCGGGCCTTCTCGAAGGCGCCGTGGTCACAGAAAACGTCTTCTCCTGGCCGGGTCTCGGACAATATCTCACCGTGTCGCTGATGAATGCGGATATGAATCCGGTGATCGGCTCAACATTGCTGATTGGCGCGATTTATGTGCTGCTCAACCTGCTGGCTGACCTTCTCTACCGACTATTGGATCCCCGTGTAAAATGAGCACTTTACCTGTCATACCTCAACCCCGCGCGGGCAGCCGCGCCTGGCTGCTGGCCGACACACCGCACACCCGCACGCAAGCCGTCTGGGGCCGTCGTTACCGCATCTGGCTCGGTCTGCGTAAAAACCCGCTGGCAGTAACCGGCCTGTTTACCGTGCTGATTGTGTTGCTGATTTCCCTTTGCGCGCCGTGGCTGACCAGCTACGACCCGGGCGCACAGGATCTGGCGCATCGTCTGGCAAAACCGTCTTCCCTGCACTGGCTGGGAACAGATGAACTGGGCCGTGATACCCTGAGCCGTATTCTTTATGGCGGACGTATCACGCTCGGAATGGTGATTATCGTGGTAGCGATTGTCGCCCCGCTCGGCCTGCTGATTGGCTGCGTGGCCGGTTATGCGGGCGGATTACTTGACCGTATTCTGATGCGCATCACCGACATTTTTCTGGCCTTCCCGCGTCTGATTCTGGCACTGGCCTTTGTGGCTGCACTGAAACCCGGCATCGAGAGCGCTATTCTGGCGATCGCCCTCACCGCCTGGCCGCCGTATGCCCGCCTTGCACGTGCAGAAACCATGCAGGTACGCGGCACGGATTATATTGCCGCCTGCCGTCTGACTGGCGCAACACCTGCCCGCATCGTGCTGCGCCATATCATGCCGCTGTGTGTGCCGAGCCTGGTGGTGCGTATCACGCTGGACATGAGTTCGATCATTATCACCGCTGCGAGTCTGGGCTTTTTAGGTATGGGCGCTCAACCGCCATCGCCGGAATGGGGGGCGATGATTGCCACTGCCCGCCGCTTCCTGTTCAGTGAATGGTGGGTACCGTTAATTCCGGCCATTGCCATTTTTGTGACCTCTCTGGCGTTTAACTTCCTCGGCGACGGGCTGCGTGACGTCCTCGATCCTAAGGAGCAATAATGCTGGTTGATATCAAAGATCTGCATATTACGTTTCAGACCAACAGCGGCAGTTTCGATGCCGTTCGCGGCGTATCGCTGTCATTGGGTAAGGAGAAATTTGGCATCGTAGGCGAAAGTGGTTCGGGTAAATCCCTGACAGCACGTTGCCTGATGAACCTTCTGCCTTCCAGCGCAAGGTGTCGCGCCGAAGCGCTGTCTTTCGACGGCATCGATTTGCGCAATGCCAGCGAGAAGCAAATGCGTCAGATCCGTGGCAAGCGGGTAGGTTTCATTTTGCAGGATCCGAAATACTCGCTCAATCCGGTGATGCCGATCGGTAAACAGGTGGCTGAAGCCTGGCAAACGCATAAAGGCGGCTCGAAAAAACAGGCCATGAATGCGGCAATTGAACTGCTGGATCAGGTGCGTATCCGTGAGCCGCATAAAGTGGCCGAGCGTTATGCCCATGAGGTATCCGGCGGCATGGGTCAGCGCGTAATGATTGCCATGATGCTGGCTCCTGATCCGGAACTGATGATTGCCGATGAACCGACCAGCGCCCTTGATGCCACTGTGCAGGCTGAGATTTTGCGTCTGCTCGATGACCTTGTATCCAGCCGCGGCATGGGGCTGATTCTGATCAGCCATGATTTGCCACTGGTATCGAAATTCTGTGACCGCGTGGCCGTCATGTACGCCGGGCGTATCGTCGAAACGTTACAAGCCGGTAATTTACTGAAAGCTCAACATCCTTACACCCGCGGGCTGCTGGAATGTCTGCCGTCGCTGAAACATCCTCGGGACAGACTGCCAGTGCTGGTGCGTGACGAAGCATGGAAAACCTCATGACAGCAGAACGCCCTCCTCTGGATAACAGCAAAATAATCCTCAATAACCTGCGCATCGCGTTCGGCGATACCGAAGTGGTGAAAGGCGTGAGTTTCAGTGTCGCGCCCGGTGAATGTTTCGGCATCGTGGGAGAAAGCGGCTCGGGCAAGTCCACCATTTTACGCGCACTGGCCGGGCTGAATCAGTCCTGGTCCGGCGGGATGGTGATTGGCGGCGAAGATCAGGTGCCGGTGCGCCAGAAACGCTTTTTCCGCCGCGTGCAGATGGTATTTCAGGATCCGTACGGCTCGCTGCATCCGCGCCAGACCATTGACCGCATTCTCAGCGAACCGCTGATTGTGCACGGTTTTCTGAATATCGAAAAACGTATCACTGATGCGCTGGCCGAAGTCGGCCTGCCGCAGACGGTGCGTTTTCGCTTCCCGCACCAGCTTTCCGGCGGTCAGCGTCAGCGGGTCGCAATCGCGCGGGCGATGATTTCAGAACCGGAAATTTTACTGCTCGATGAGCCGACCTCGGCGCTGGATGTCTCGGTGCAGGCGGAGATCCTCAACCTGCTAAGCGACCTGCGTGAACGCCGGAAACTGACTTATATTCTGGTCAGTCACAATCTGGCCGTCGTTACGCATCTTTGCACCAGCATTGGCGTAATGATTGGTGGTGAAATGGTCGAACTTCTGAGCGCAGACGATTTACGGATGGGCAACGTCAGCCATCCGCACACAGCCGAGTTACGATCGTTAAGTCTCAGTTTAGAGGAGCCCGGATAATCGTTCCTGCCGTGAACGTATTTGGGTTTCGCGGGCAGCCCGGGCTGCCCACTTTTTCACTGAAAGACAGTCAGGAGACGTTAATGACATCCACCGAACAGTCTGCATTACAGTGGCAGGCGGCTGAAGAAACAGCAAAATGCATAACTAAAAACTGGGATAAACCCGGAGAACCGGGCGGCGCGATCACCCTTTTTGACAGTAAAACTCTCCGCAGTTTCGCGACCGGAGGGCTGGCAAACCTCAGCATATCGACACCTTTCAGCATCGATTCTGTTGTCCGCTATGCCTCTGTCACAAAACATATTTTCGCCACACTGGCCTTGCTGAAAAGCGATGCCAGTCTTTCGGTGAGTGATACCCTTGGTCAGCATTTACCGCAACTGAAAGCGCCGATGTCACAAGTGACCCTCGGGCAGGCGCTGGACATGACCGCAGGCCTGCCGGACGTGCGGGAAACCCTTTCGCTGCTGGGGATTTCTGTTTACAACGTCAGCGAAGCCAGTGCCATTATGGAATTTCTGGCGCAGGACGGCGCTCTGAACTTCACAGCAGGGACTGAGATTTCCTACAGCAACACCGGTTACCGGCTGGTGGAAGAAATCCTCAAACAAAAAGGCATTTTGTTTGAGGATCTGCTGCAAAAGTATATCGCGCAGCCGCTGGATATCGCTTTCCATGCGCCGGAAACCTGGTTCGATATCGTCCAGGACCTGGTGCCCGGTTACTGGCAGGACTCCACCGGCTGGAAAACAGCCGTCGCAGGTTTGCATCTGTCAGCATCCGGTAGCCTGACCGGCAGCGTACGTTCGCTTTCAGTATGGCTGCAAAGCCTGCTTTCACAAAACGGACCGGGCGCGGGCGTACTGCAAACGCTGACAGAACAACGTTATCTGCAAGGCGACATTCCTTCCGCTTACGGGCTGGGCATCACCTCGACGAAAATCGGTGAACATACGGTTTACGGCCACGGCGGCTCCCATGCCGGTTATAAAACCTATTTCCTGCTTCATCCTGAGCTTGATGCAGGCATTGCGCTGGTCTCCAATCGCGAAGACACCACAGCGTTTACCCATGTGCTGGAAGTCATGTCGTCACTGTTAGCTGCGCCGCTCCCGGCGCGTAGCCATGCATTGCCGGATGGTGTATACGCCAGCGTTGCCGAGCCGTACTGGCTAAAAGTCAGCAACGGCACGGCCAGTTATCTCGGCGCTGCCGATAACCTCTATCAGGGCGCGGACGCCGACGAAGCCATCACCCTATCCGCGCACATGCCGATGCGTTTGCGTTGGGACGGCACCGCCATTCAGGGTGAAATCGGACACGCGCCGCGTTACTTTACCCCGGTGGAAACCAATGATTGCCTGAAAATGGTTCAGGGGCGCTGGTATCATCCCCAATCGAAAGCCGCCTTTGATATTGAGGGCGATCAGTTGCTGATGGGCGTCGGCACGCTGCGTGCCAGCGGCCAGTTAACATCGCTGGGTGCGGGGCGTTTGCTGGTGGAACTCCCTGACGGACCGTGGAAGAAAAACTTCTGTCTTTATTTCCAGGGCTACAACGTCCGGCTGATTTCCAACCGCAGCCGCGTGCTGAGTTTCCGTCGTGATGAATGCCGCAGCAGCTGGCATCCGTAAAAATAACCTGCGAAGCGTTGTCCTGCAAAACGCCGCCCCGGCCCACGTCTGGCGGCGTTTTTTTAAACTCCCTCACTGTAACAACACGTCAAACTGTGACGCACCTCAAATAAACCCTGTGTTTGTATCCATTAGGATGACAAACAAACCCATAGTATTTGTGTGGTCTATGAGAGACCACAGCAAACTAAAATGCCGACAGGGTAAAAATGAACCAATTTATTATTGCTGATTCTCAGGCTTGCATAGGTTGTCGCGCCTGTGAGGTCGCTTGCGTCTTGTCTCACAATGAACAATGTTATTCGTCGAAAGAACAGTTTACCCCGCGCATTCATGTCATCCGGCAAAACGATCGGCATAGCGCCGTGCTATGCCGTCAGTGCGAAGATGCCCCGTGTTTGCAGGTTTGCCCGACAAACGCATTCGTTCGTCGTAACGACAGCATTCAGTTGCTGGAAGAACGCTGTATCGGCTGTAAAACCTGCGCCGTGGCCTGTCCGTTTGGTGCCATTGATATCGTACGGCATGGGAGCTATCCGCTGACCGGCTTGCCCGCCGCGGCAACCGTGGTGCATAAATGTGATCTGTGCAATGACAGCCCGGACGGACAGGCATGCGTCAATACCTGCCCGACACAGGCACTGCATCTCATCACCGATCAGGTCATTGCTCAGAACCGTGCTGATAAACAATACCGCGCCGCCATGGGCCGGAATCCTCAGGTTTCACTGACCAGCAAATCAGCAGCCGTATTCGCCGCCGCCCTGTCACCACCGCGCCTCGATGCGGCAAAAGCCCCGCTAACCGAACGTAAAAGCACGTTTAATGAGATCTATGCGCGCTTTACACCGATGCAGGTTGAAGAACAGGCTGGCCGCTGTCTGCATTGCAGTGATCACCCTTTCTGCGCCTGGACCTGCCCGCTGCATAACGATATCCCACAATTACTGGCGCTGGCGAAACAGGGACACATTCTGGAAGCCGTAGAGCTTTCGCACCGCACCAGCAGCCTGCCGGAGATCTGTGGCCGCGTCTGCCCGCAGGACAGGCTTTGCGAAGGCGCCTGCACTTTTGATAAACAAGGCTCAGTGAGCATCGGCAATATTGAGCGCTATATTACCGATACCGCGCTGGCACAAGGCTGGAAACCCGATCTTTCAGAGGTTATTCCGCGTAATTATCGCGTAGCCGTGGTGGGTGCAGGCCCGGCCGGATTGGGCTGCGCTGACGTGCTGGCGCGGCATGGCGTAAAAGCCGTGGTCTTTGATCGTCACCCTGAAATCGGCGGCCTGCTGACCTTTGGTATTCCGGCGTTCAAGCTGGATAAAAACGTGCTGGTCAGACGCCGGGAAATCTTCACTGAAATGGGCATTGAGTTCCGGCTCAATACCGAAATCGGCGTCGACATTCAGGCGGAACAACTGCTGGAAGAGTTCGATGCAATATTCTTAGGTGTGGGTACGTATAAAGCGATGAAAGCCGGGCTGGAAAATGAAAACGCGCCGGGCGTTTACAGCGCCCTGCCGTTCCTGATTGCGAACGCCAAACATCTGATGAATCTGCCCGAACTGAAACATGAGCCTTATGTCAGCATGGCGGGAAAACGCGTGGTCGTGCTCGGCGGCGGCGATACGGCGATGGATTGTCTGCGCACGTCGCTGCGCCAGAATGCCAAAAGCGTGATTTGTGCGTATCGCCGCGATGAAATAAGCATGCCGGGCTCGAAGAAAGAAGTGAAAAACTCACGCGAGGAAGGGGCTGAGTTTATGTTTAACGTTCAGCCGGTGAGCATTGAGCTGAATAACCGGGGCGAAGTCTGCGGTATCCGCTTAGTCCGTACCGCCCCGGGAGAACCGGATGCCAGCGGCAGACGCAGACCCACACCGATTGCCGGTTCTGAATTCCTGCTCGAAGCGGAAGCGGTCATTATGGCATTTGGCTTTCTGCCGCATGCTATGCCGTGGCTGGATGAACTGTCGGTGAGGCACGACGAACAGGGATTGTTACAGGCCCCGCATCACAGCCGCTTCCCGTATCAGACCAGTCACCCGCAGATATTTGCAGGCGGCGATGCGGTGCGGGGCGCCGACCTGGTGGTGACAGCTATGTCGGACGGACGACAGGCAGCAAACAGCATTATTGCATCGCTGGATTTCCGTACACCGGCTCTCAGACCGGCGGCCCATTAGCCCTCCCGTTTCTTTGCGCTGTCGGCAAAATACAAACCTCCCTTTTCGGGAGGTTTTTTGTTAACAGGATCACATTTAATTAATATAAACGGATCATCTGGTTCGTAACAGCACAAAATGTTCAGTCCTTATCCAACAAGGCCTGCAGGCCCGCTTTGCTCATAATATCCGCACAAAATCTCCCGGGAATTAATTTCCCAGCGCAACCGTCACTTTTGCTGTTTTGTTAATTGAATTAACATCCGCGAAACAAAAACCAATAACGCCTTTGTTCGTGTGGCATTAAGAAACACACCAGAGTGTTCCCCCCGTTAACGTTATTGTTTTTAATTCTATTGATTTAAAACACTTATTTAAAAAATCTTATTCGAAAAATACGTCAAGTCATGTTTTGCTACTGCTACAAGGGATGAGTCTATGTCTGTTAAAAAAACCACCACACAGGCTTTACTGTGTGCCACCACGCTTTTCTTCTCCGCCACTTCCGCTTTCGCCGCCGGACATCCTCCGCTGGATAACGCGCAGGCAGCCAAAGTCATCGACAGTGTGAAATCCACTCTTGCAGAACAACACAGCACCGGTTGCGTCGCGGTAGTTGATGCATCTGGTTCATTACTGGCCTTCCAGCGCCTTGACGGTTCTCCGGCCGGTTGTGTTGATGCGTCCATCGGCAAAGCGCGCACTTCCGCGCTCTACCACACTCCTTCGCTGAAATTCATGCAACGCCTGCAGGGTGGCGAAACCACCGTATTGGCGATCCCAAATGCCGTGCCGCTGGGTGGTGGATTCCCGCTGACGATTAACGGTGAAGTGGTGGGCGCAGTCGGTGTCAGCACACCGAAGCAGGACATCGATAATCAGTCATCAGAAAAAGCAGCCAGCGTCCTGAAATAACAGGCACTTTCAATTACTCCTTCTTGTTGACGGCCACGCCCATGGCCGTTTTATACGGAACATTTACGGACTTTCAGCATGATCAATCTCTCTCGTCGCCGGTGGATACTCGGCACTGCGGGCGTCATGGTTGCGGGTATCGGTAGCCAGATGCTGGGCGGTGGCGTATTTGCTACCCTCGCCCATGCCGCGCCACCGCTGGCTTCAGCTGTGACAATGCCAGACAGTTTTATGGCACTTTCTAAACAGCTGACCGGCATGGACAGGCTCGAACCGCACCTCGCTCAGGCACTTTACAGCTGGCTGCATCAGTCGCAGAACAACGCGCAGCTCGACTCACAACTCGATACCCTTTCAGCACTGATCACCGCACACCGCGGCGTGGTGGGTGATGATTTACATCAGCTTCTTGCACAGCAACCGGCAGAGCTGGCGCAGTTGTATCAGCAACTGGTCAGTGGCTGGTATCTCGGTGTGGTCGGTCAACCCGGCAGTCAGAAATGTATCGGATTTGAAAATATCGTCAGCTATCAGTTGCTGAAAAATAACCTGCTGCCGCCGAGTTATGCGCCGGGTGAACCGAATTTCTGGGTCAACAAGCCTGCTGCACTGCAACAAAATTCCACGGAGGTGATTGCTCATGGCTGATGCACTGAATGCAGATGTCGTTGTTATTGGTGCCGGTATCGCCGGTTCGCTGGCTGCGCTGAAAATGGTCAAAGCCGGCGTTTCCGTGCTGATGCTCGATTCCGGGCCAGTGATCAAACGAGACGAAGCGGTAGAACTGTTCCGTCAGTCACCGCTCAAAGGCGACTTTACCGAACCCTATCCGCCGAAACCCTGGGCACCGCAACCGAAATTCCAGCCGAAAGATAACAATTATCTGATCCAGAAAGGCCCGGACCTCTACGCTGCTCAGTATCTGCGCGGTGTCGGTGGCACAACCTGGCACTGGGCGGGACAGGCGTTTCGCCTGCTGCCAAATGATATGAAAATCAAAACGCTGTATGGCGTGGGTCGTGACTGGCCAATCAGTTATGAAGATCTGGAGCCGTATTACACCGAAGCCGAAATTCAGATGGGCGTTTCCGGTGACGACGCGCTGGATTCACCGCGTTCACAACCCTATCCGCTGCCGGGTATTCCGCTGCCCTACGGTTTTGACCGCATCAGCAAACGCATTGCCAAACTCGGTTACGTATTAGGTATCGGCCCGCAGGCGCGTAACAGTATTCCTTATGACGGTCGTCCTGCCTGCTGCGGCAACAATAACTGTATGCCTGTTTGCCCGATTGATGCGCAGTATCACGGCGGTATTTCGGCGCGCAAAGCCATCGAAGCCGGTGTGCGCGTGATTGCCAACGCCGTGGTGTACAACATCGAAGCCAGTGACAGCGGCGAGATCGTGGCTGTGCACTATCTGGATGCTGACAAAGTGGCCCATAAAGTCACCGGTAAACGCTTCGTGCTGACCGCCAACGGCATCGAAAGCCCGAAACTGTTGCTGATGTCCACCAGCGATAAATACCCGAATGGTATCGCCAACAGCTCCGGCATGGTGGGTCGAAATCTGATGGATCACCCCGGCACCTCTGTTGAGTTTTACGCCGACGAGCCAGTGTATTTCGGCCGCGGCCCGATGCGCCCGGGCAGTATCAATAATCTGCGTGATGGTGATTTCCGTCGCGATCGCTCTGCGTTACGTATCGACGTCGCCAATACCTCGCCGGTGCGCTATCTGACTGAACGTCTGGTGCGTCAGGGTTATTACGGTAAAGCGCTGAACGACAAACTGACCTATCAGTCCGAGCGTTTTATTCAGCTGAAATGCCTGCTGGAAATGCTGCCGGAACCGGAAAACCGTGTGGTGTTGAGCAAAACCGAGAAAGACGAATGGGGTATTCCGCGCCTCGAAGTGCATTACAAATTCCCGGACTACGTTCACCGCGGTTATGACCAGTCGATGCTTGATTTTCAGAAAATCGTCAAAGAAATGGGCGGCACCGAAGTGGTGTACAGCAAGCGTGGGGTGTACGACAACAACCAGCATATTACCGGCACCATGATCATGGGCAGCGACCCGAAAGATTCCGTGGTGGATGGTGATTGCCGTACGCATGACCACCCGAACCTGTTCATCGCCGGGACCGGCATTATGCCCTCTGCTTCAACGGTGAACTCCACGCTGTCGGGAACTGCGCTGGCATTGCGTATGGCTGATACGGTGCTGAAAAGCCTGGCCTGATTGATTTTCTGAGGACTGAGTAATGAAAATGAAATTCATGCTGGCGTTGCTGCCGTTAATGGTCGCGGCTAACGCCGCCCGGGCTGATGACACAGCGGGCAACGCAGATTTAATTAAGCGCGGTGAATATCTGGCGACAGCCGGTGACTGTACCGCCTGCCATACTGCGCCGGGGGCGGATAAAACGGCAAAATTCGGCGGCGGTTATCCGCTGGCGTCGCCTTTCGGGGTGATTTACGGCACCAATATTTCTTCTGACAAACAGTTTGGTATTGGCAACTGGACGGACGATGAATTCGTGCGCGCGGTACGTGACGGTGTCGGCAAAGACGGACAACAGTTGTATCCCGCTATGCCTTACGACTCCTTCACCAAAATGAAACGTGAAGATGTTTTAGCGATCAAAGCTTATCTGATGTCGCTGCCAGCGGTACATTCCGCTGGCCCGCAGACGGATTTGTCCTTCCCTTTCAACCAGCGCTGGGGCATGCGCGTGTGGAAGCTGTTTAACTTCGACAAAGGTGAGCTGAAAAACGATCCGTCCAAATCAGCGGACTGGAACCGTGGGGCTTATCTGGTGGAAGCGCTGGAACACTGCGGCACCTGCCATACGCCGCGCACGCTGACCATGGGCATGGACACCGACAAAGCGTTTTCCGGTGGCGATTTAGGCTCATGGGTAGCTTTCAACATCACGCCGGATAAAAATGCCGGGATCGGCAACTGGTCGCAGCAGGATCTGGTGACTTACCTGAAAACAGGTTTTGTTGCCGGTAAGGCGTCAGCGTCAGGGGCGATGTCAGAAGCCATTGAGCACAGTCTGCAGCATCTTTCAGACAGTGACCTGAACGCGATTGCCACCTATATCCGTTCCGTCCCGGCAATCGGAGATGACAAGCAAACCAAACCGCGAGATGCATGGGGTGAGCAGAATCAGGATATTTACCCACTGCGCGCCGAAGGCCAGACAATCGACCAGTCAGCCGCCGCCCTGTTTAATGCCAGCTGCGCAGCCTGTCACGGCAAAGGCGGTGAAGGCAGCGGCGAGGGATTCCATGCCTATCCGTCACTGTTCAGCCATACCAGCACCGGTTCTTACGACAGCCGCAATCAGGTTTCGATCATCCTCAACGGCGTCCAGCGCCACATGGATAAAGGCGAAATCATGATGCCGTCGTTTGCCAGTCAGCTCGATGATGACCAGATTGCGACGCTGAGTCATTACGTCAGCACACAGTTTGGCAATCCGGCGGGAGCCACGGTCACCGCGAAAGATGTGGCGAAGATGCGTAAAGCCGCTGACCTGCCCTATCCGCCGAAAATTGAAGATGGCACGCAAAAATAATTCACGACGGTGAAAGCTAAACAAAAGGAGCCGCACAAGGCTCCTTTTAATTGTGAGAAGGTTAAAGATTTTGATATACCAATAATATTACCACTGTCCAAATATTCGACTGAATGAGACTTATTCGTACGGCAGAGCAATAAATAAAAATATGATAGAAAATAAAAAAAAGCGCTGATACATCAGGCTATCAGCGCCAAAAACTTCATTATTTATACTACTGCATCCAGACGTTCCTGAACTTAATAAGCATAGTCTACATTTTAATAATTTGTATGCCTCATTTTCATTATCCTGATCAATTTAATTATTTAGCCCTGTCAACATGTCATTACGCGGAAAACTCAAAAAACGAATACAAATAATTTACGCAAATCATAAAAACCTAAAAATAATATGATGAAACCAGAATAAAGCAGAGGGAAATTATAATAAAACGAGGAATAACAACGTCATTTAACATTAGCCTGCTAGTCACAACATCAATACATCCCTGTGATCTGGCGCACTATTTTGAATAGTACCCGATAACGCCGTGAAAATTAAAGTACATATAAATCAAACTATTGAGTTTGATTTGTGATAATTAATGAATTTCGACCTAAGGTAAATTATTTTTTTACCGATAAATATTTCAGCTACAATGCACCCACACCAGGGAATGCTAAAATAATATAAGAAAACATATGGATATGTTAAATAAGGATTTTATTATGTTAACCAAACTGACTTTCAGAAATCTTTCAAAAAGAATGTATGGCGTTCCAGATTTATCGTATTGATTATTATCATCACTGGTGTGTCACTTTGCTGTATTCAGGTTGAGTTCATTTTGTCTACTGTCACCCGGCGACACTTTTATAAATTTAACCACGCATGAAGGTTTATAATGACGGAAGTAAATGTTTACGGACAAGAATTGGGTCAATCACTCCCCGACTGGCAGCCACGCTCGCTCCCGCAAAAAGTTATACTTAGGGGGAAATATTGTCTGCTTGAGCCGATTGATCTCAAACATAGCCGGGATTTATTTGACGCCTGGCACAGTATCGATGACGAACGTGACTGGACATACTTTCATATTAAACGCCCCATCACGATCAGACAGTGCGATCACTATATCGCCTCACTTTCCGCAAGCAAAGATCCGCTTTTTTACGCGGTGATTAATTTGTCCACGGGTAAGGCCACGGGCTTTCTCGCGTTGCAACGAATGGACCCTGATAACGGATCTGTAGAAATTGGCTGGGTTAACTGGTCACCACTTATGAAACGGACCTTGTGCAGCACAGAAGCCATATTTCTTTTACTCTCTTACACCCTGGAAACACTCCAGTATCGCCGGTGCGGTTGGAAATGTGACAGCCTGCATCAGGCCGCCATCAGTGCGGCTGAAAGACTTGGATTTACCTATGAAGGTACGCTCAGACGGACACAAGTCTCGAAGGGGCATAGCCGTGACATCCGCTGGTACTCCATTATTGACGAGGAGTGGGATGGGATCCGTCGGGCCATGGAAAGTTGGTTAAGCCCTTCCAACCTTGATGACCGAGGAAAGCAAAAGTATCCGCTGGCAGAGTTTATGCCTCACCCGTAGCAGGTAAATGGGGAGAGACCAAAACCAATCCTGATGCAGACTATAGCCTTCGTCTGCATCGGGCGTTTTTCGTGTAGATCCGCTGATTCATCAACAGCCTATCCGGTTGCCGGGATTATTTTTAACTACATCATTACCGTATGTCCGGCACAGATAAATGCATCCTCCCGGGCTTTTTCAGGCTGATTTCGGGTATTAAGTTAAATACAGATGATGAATGCCATAATTATATTCACGCATGAAATATCTGGCGGCACATCACATGGCGAACAATTACACTATAAGGGCGGCAACACGCCTTTGTGTAAGCAAGGCTTGATTTATGTCTACGCGTAGTGGCCCTGAAAGGCGTAGGCTACCGTTTTTCCGGTGAAGGAATACCGGGTTAATATCCATTCTTCTGTCAGGTGATTTACATCCTATGAATACTTCAGGAAGACGCCATATCAGGCCTTTCAGCGCACTGATAGACGCCTGTTTTCGTGAAAAATATACGCTTCAACGCTTACTCAAAGATGCCATTGCTGGCGTCACCGTGGGGATCATCGCCATCCCGCTGGCCATGGCGCTGGCCATTGGCAGCGGTGTACCGCCGCAATACGGGCTGTATACGTCGGCCATTGCCGGGATTGTCATCGCTGTTTTCGGAGGATCACGTTTCAGTGTTTCCGGCCCGACGGCGGCGTTTGTTGTCATTCTCTATCCAGTCTCACAACAGTTCGGTTTGTCCGGTTTATTGCTGGCTACGCTGATGTCTGGTTTTATGCTCCTCTTCATGGGGCTGGCGCGATTTGGCCGGTTGATCGAATACATACCGCTGCCTGTCACGCTCGGCTTTACGTCCGGTATTGCGATCACCATTGGCACCATGCAATTTAAAGATTTCTTTGGCCTGACGATGGCAACGGTGCCGGAACATTATCTGAGTAAAGTTGCGGCGCTGGTCATGGCGCTGCCAACGCTGGATATCGGCGATGCCGCGATAGGGATCGTGACGCTCGGTATATTAATCCTCTGGCCAAAACTGGGATTGCGCGTGCCCGGCCATCTTCCGGCTCTGCTGGCGGGTTGCGCGGTGATGGCCATTTTCATGCAGGCAGGACACCCTGTCGCCACCATAGGTTCACGCTTTCACTTCCTGCTGCCTGACGGTTCGCAGGGCAACGGCATTCCGCCTATTTTGCCGCAATTCGCCCTGCCGTGGACTCAATCCGATGGCAGCGGACTGAGCTGGTCTCTGGTGCAGGCGCTGCTGCCTGCTGCGTTTTCCATGGCAATGCTGGGCGCGATTGAATCCCTGCTCTGCGCCGTGGTGCTCGATGGCATGACCGGCAAAAAACACCATTCGGATAACGAACTGATCGGTCAGGGTATCGGCAACATGGTCAGCCCTTTCTTTGGCGGCATCACCGCTACAGCGGCGATTGCGCGCTCTGCGGCTAACGTTCGCGCCGGTGCAACATCTCCGGTCTCGGCCATTATTCACTCGCTGCTGGTGATCCTCGCCCTGCTCATTCTCGCACCGTTGCTTTCATGGCTGCCCCTGGCGGCGATGGCGGCGTTATTGCTGATGGTGGCGTGGAATATGAGCGAAGCGCATAAAGTGGTGGATTTACTGCGCCGTGCACCGAAAGACGACATTCTGGTGATGCTGACCTGCATGAGCCTGACGGTACTGTTCGACATGGTGATTGCGATTACCGCAGGTATCGTGATGGCGTCGCTGCTGTTTATGCGCCGTATCGCCAAACTCACCCGCCTGACGGAAGTGATGGCCGACATACCGGAAGATACGCTGGTGCTGCGTATCAATGGCCCGCTGTTCTTTGCTGCGGCGGAACGTATCTTCAGTGAATTGCAGGTGCGCAGCGAAGGCAAGAAAGTGATCATTCTGGTATGGGATCGCGTTGCCGTACTCGATGCCGGTGGCGTCAGTGCATTACGCAACTTCATCAATACCTTGCCGGAAGGCACAGAACTGCGAATCGCTGAGATCCCTTTCCAGCCGCTGAAAACCCTGGCCCGCGCCAGAATGCAGCCGGTGGAAGGCAAACTGAGTTTCCACAGTTCTTTGCACGACGCGTTATAAACCTGCGCGGTAAACGGAAAAGGCGACCCGGAGGTCGCCTTTGTTTTATCTGAATAGGTCAGATTACTTGCTGGTATCGAGCGCCGGGAAGCTTTTCACCAGATCGTCGATGGCTTTCATCTGAACCAGGAACGGTTCCAGTTTATCAAGCGGCAAGGCTGACGGACCGTCGCATTTCGCGTGAGCAGGATCTTCGTGCGCTTCGATAAACAGACCGGCGATACCTACCGCCATACCGGCACGAGCCAGTTCAGCAACCTGAGCACGACGACCGCCAGAAGCAGCGCCGAAAGGATCACGGGTTTGCAGTGCGTGAGTCACGTCGAAAATCACCGGATGACCGCCCGTAGCATTGATCATCACATTCATGCCCAGCATGTCGACAACCAGATTGTCATAACCGAAGTTACTGCCGCGATCGCACAGAATCACCTGATCGTTGCCGCCTTCTTTAAATTTGTCGACGATGTTGCCCATCTGACCGGGGCTGACGAACTGTGGTTTTTTCACGTTAATTACTGCGCCGGTTTTCGCCATGGCTTCAACCAGATCGGTCTGACGCGCCAGGAATGCAGGTAACTGGATCACATCAACCACTTCAGATACAGGCTGCGCCTGCCAGGATTCATGCACATCGGTGATGATTTTCACGCCAAATGCTTTTTTCAGCTCCTGGAAAATTTTCATACCTTCATCCAGGCCCGGACCACGGTAGGAATGAATAGATGAGCGGTTGGCTTTATCGAAAGACGCCTTGAACACGTAAGGAATGCCGAGTTTCTGCGTCACAGTGACGTAATGCTCGCACACACGCATCGCCATATCGCGCGATTCCAGTACATTCATCCCGCCGAACAATACAAACGGCAGATCGTTGGCGACTTTGATGTCCTGAATGCTAACCACTTTATGTTTCATGCTTTGGCCTTTTTAGTGATAAATCTTTCACCCGAAAATAACATAACTCATTGTTCTGTCATAACTTTGCGGATGTGACGTAAGGTAAGTATAAATTAGTGCAACGTAACTTGTTTGTGCTCAATCGAATGGATCTGCACTTTAATCACTTCTGAAATCGGGTCTTCCGGACACTGCTCAACAAAATAATTGAGATCAGAAATCGCCACATGGTCGCATTCCAGCTGAGCATAAATCAGCCCGCGATCGCGGATTTCATAGGGGTCTTCCGGGTCAAACTGCAATACCGTTTCACTGGCGCGCAGAGCCAGTTCGAACTGTTTTTCTTCCATCAGCGCGGCTTTCAGCGTATCAAGCATTTTGCGGACGATCAGCGTGTTTTCCGCTTCTTCCAGATCGTCATCTTCTATTTCCGCCATTACGCCCAGATTGCCTTTCAGCCATACGCTGAGCATATGCTCATTGAGCGTATCGCCGTTGATCGGATTAAGCAGCCACATTTCTTCGTCGAGCCAGTCAGCACGCAAGATAAGCTGAGTGGGGAAAATCACCGGCATCAGCGGCAAACTCAGTTCATGAGCAATGTGCAGAAAAATCACCCCCAGTGAAACCGGTGTGCCCTGACGCGAAGACAGCACTTTGTCGATCCAGATAGCATCAGACAGACGATAAACGCCGCCAGCGCCCCCAAAACCCCAGGTGCGGTAAAACAGTTCAATCAACACTTCGAGCTGCTGATCCTGATCAAGCTCTTCAGGAACGACACGGCGGGCTTCATCGACCAGTGACTGTAACTGGTGGCGAACGTCGTCCGCATTGAAATCGAAACGCACGGCTTCCGTTACTTTGATCACCCCGGTACTGAGCCGGGCGGTGTTAAATTCAAAATCAGCAAGGGTACTCATAGTTATCCCATTAGCAGCGGTATTTTCGTCAGCGCCAGTTTAAGAATCAGATACAGGCAAGCGAGCGCCAGAATAAAGGCCAGCCAGCGGATGTTCTGACTGACTGGTCGCTTGCTCAGGGCCACAAAACCCAGCGCGATATAGATAATAACGCCAAAAATCTTTTCGGTCAGCCAGGTTCCCTGAGGGCTGAACGGATAAAAGTGTGTGATGAAGATAAGCGAAATACCACTTAATAACAGCACTGTATCCACAATATGGGGAACAGTCTTCACCCAGCGTTTCTGCATCATAGCAGAACCTGCCCATTTCCAAAAAAATCGTAAAACAAACAATGCAATACTCAGGGTTATAGTGAGCAGATGCAGATTCTTGATCCAGACATATACCATTGTCCGTTTCCTTTGAAATTTAAATTCTAACCAATTGATTTTCTTCTGATCCGTGTAGCGGCTCCCACTGCCCGAGGCTGACACGATCGTTATCGCCATAATCTTTTACCGTCGCGATATGCTGATAACCGGCATCGCGCAATAACGCCTGCACGTCAGTCGCCTGCTGCCAGCCATGTTCGAGCAGTAACCAGCCGCCTTTGTGAAGATACGCGGGTGCCGCCTGAATAATATGCGCCAGATCAGCCAGACCGGCATTTTCTGCCACCAGCGCGCTGGCGGGCTCAAAACGTACATCACCCTTCGCCAGGTGCGGATCGGCGGCATCGATATACGGCGGATTACTGGCTATCAGCGCGAAACGTTCACCGGCTACCGGTGAAAACCAACTGCCCGGCAAAAATCGCGCATTCAGGATATTCAGCTTTTGCGCGTTGTGTTGGGCGAGGCGTACAGCATCCGGTTGCAGATCGACACCGGTAACCTTGCAATCCGGGCGTTCACTGGCCAGCGCCAGTGCAATCGCACCAGTTCCTGTGCCGAGATCCAGTATGCTGACGGGTTGAGAAGGCAGACGGATCAACGCCTGTTCCACCAGGCATTCGGTATCAGGACGGGGAATTAATGTCGCGGGAGAAACAGACAGTGGCAGCGACCAGAATTCTCGCTCGCCGGTCAGATAGGCAACGGGTTCGCCCTGCTCACGTCGCGCAAGCAGAATTTCCAGTTGTTGAAGTTGTCCGGCTGTCAGCAGCGTTTCGCCAAAAGCCATAATAAAAGTTCTTGCCCGGCCGGTCACAAAACCAAGCAAGATTTCAGCATCCCGCTTCGGGCTTTCACCCGCAGCAAGACGGCGGGTGGCATCACGCAGCCAGGACTGAAAATCCATCAGTCCTGCTCAGATAGCGCGGCGAGTTGATCGGCCTGATATTCCTGCACGATCGGCTGGATCAGACTGTCCAGTTTACCTTCCATCACTTCATCCAGACGGTAAATCGTCAGGTTGATGCGGTGATCGGTAACACGCCCCTGCGGGAAGTTGTAGGTACGGTTGCGATCAGAACGGTCGCCACTGCCGAGCAGGTTACGGCGCGTCGAGGCTTCTTCTGCCTGACGTTTTGCCACTTCCGCAGCACGGATACGCGCGCCCAGCACGGACATCGCTTTGGCTTTGTTTTTGTGCTGTGAACGTTCATCCTGACATTCCACCACGATACCGGTTGGAATGTGGGTAATTCGAATCGCGGAATCCGTGGTGTTAACGTGCTGTCCGCCAGCGCCGGATGAGCGGAAAGTATCAATGCGCAAATCGCCAGCGTTGATTTCCGGCAGCTCGGCTTCCGGAATTTCCGGCATCACGGCAACGGTACAGGCGGAGGTATGAATACGCCCCTGAGATTCGGTTTCCGGTACACGCTGAACGCGGTGGCCGCCTGACTCAAATTTGAACTGGCCGTAAGCGCCCTCACCACTGATTTTGGCGATCACTTCTTTATAACCGCCGTGTTCGCCTTCGCTGGCGCTCACGATCTCTACACGCCAGCGACGCATTTCGGCGTAGCGGCTGTACATACGGAATAAGTCACCGGCGAAAATAGCCGCCTCATCACCGCCGGTTCCTGCACGAATTTCCAGGAAACAACCGCGTTCATCGTCCGGATCTTTTGGCAGTAACAGAACCTGTAATTTTTCTTCGAGTTCTTCGATATTGGCTTTGCACTCTTTGATCTCATCCTGCGCCATTTCGCGCATCTCAGGATCGTCGAGCATCATCTCAGCGGTTTCTAAATCTTCCTGTGCCTGACGCCAGGCCAGAAAACATTCAGAAACAGCCGTTAACTGTGAATATTCGCGGGAAAGACTGCGGAATTTATCCTGATCGGCAATGACGCCGGCATCGCCAAGCATCGCCTGCACTTCTTCGTGGCGCTCTTGTAACGCTTCCAGTTTGGCAACAATAGAAGGCTTCATGCGTGGTGTTTAACCCTGTGAGAAAAGGAGAACTATTGCTGACCCAGCCCGAGGCTGTCGCGTAAAATTTGCAAACGCTCCACATCACCGTCGCTGGCTGCCTGTTGCAGAGAACGGGTTGGTGCGTGAATAAGGCGGTTTGTCAATTTGTGGGCTAATTCATGGATCACCGCTTCGACGTCAGCGCCCTGCGCAATGGCGGCAAGAGCTTTTGCTTGTGCGTCGGCGCGAATAATATCAGCACGCGAGCGATAATCACGAATAATTTCAACGGCTCCCTGCGAACGCAGCCAGGCCATGAAGTTTGAACTCTCCTGCTCAACGATAGTTTCAGCCTGAATGGCCGCCGCTTTGCGTTGTGCAAGATTGTTTTGAATGATGCTGTGCAGGTCATCGACGCTGTACAGATAGGCGTTCGCCAGTTTGCCGACTTCCGGTTCGATATCACGCGGAACGGCAATATCCACCATCAGCATCGGCTGGTTACGGCGGGCTTTTAACGCGCGCTCGACCATGCCTTTACCAATAATCGGCAGCGGGCTGGCGGTAGAACTGATAATAATGTCCGCTTCAGCGAGGCGGGAATCGATATCCTGCAGACTGATCACTTCTGCGTTCACTTCCGTCGCCAGCACCTGCGCACGTTCACGCGTACGGTTGGCAATCATCATGTGGCGGACATTATGCTGATGCAGATGACGCGCCACCAGTTCGATGGTTTCACCCGCACCGACCAGCAAAACGGTTAGCTCAGAAAGGGATTCGAAAATCTGGCGTGCCAGAGTACAGGCCGCAAACGCAACAGAAACGGCGCTGGCGCCAATATCAGTTTCAGTACGCACACGCTTGGCCACGGAGAACGATTTCTGGAACAGACGCTCCAGTTCACCGGAAACCGCCCGTCCGTTTTGCGATTCGGCGAAGGCTTTTTTAACCTGCCCCAAAATCTGCGGCTCGCCTAACACCAGTGAATCCAGTCCACTTGCCACGCGCATCAGATGGCTGACGGCTTCATTATCATGATGCCAGTACAGGCTTTTGCGCACTTCATCTTCACTCAGATGATGGTAATCGCATAACCACTTAACCAGTTGCTCCTGCAGGTTTTCCTGTTGCTCAACGCTCAGATACAGCTCAGTGCGGTTGCAGGTAGACAACACGACACCGCCCTGCACCAGCGGTTGCTGGAGCAGACTGGAGAGCGCCTGATCGAGAGTCTCGGGTGAAAATGTTACCCGTTCACGCAGAGACACCGGGGCAGTTTTGTGGTTGATACCTAATGCAAGCAGGGTCATAGGGAGAGCGATTATCGGCTTATACTTTATAATAGTATGGGTTTACGTCTGTTGGGCATTCTACAAGATGCGCGAGATCAATAAAAGGCGAACAGCATCTTCGGTTAAATCCTTTTACACATCAGCATTGTCCCAAAACCTTTCAATCGCCGATCATCTGCACAGGGTTGAGATCACCCCTCGCGCGGGCTGTGCTAAACTGACGCACGCCACATTTGCCCTGGCATCCCATTTCGCCAAAGCACAAAGGATTTTATCTGTTATGCCAATGCGTAAAGCACACTTTGTTCGCCTTCTTCCTCTTGCAAGCTTAGTCCTTGCCGCCTGTTCGATTAACGCGCCGAAAGGCCCGGCGACCAGCCCGACTTCACCGCAGTGGCGTGAACACGAAGCTCAGGTTAAACAGCTCGAGCATTATCAGACCCGCGGTTCTTTCGCTTATCTTTCCGATAAACAGAAAGTCTATGCCCGCTTCTTCTGGCAACAATATTCCCCTGACAGCTACCGTTTATTGCTGACCAATCCGCTTGGCAGCACGGAAATGGAATTAAAAGTGCAAAGCGGTATTGCGCAGTTGACCAACAATGAAGGCAAGCATTACACCAGTGATAATCCGGATGACATGATCCAGAAACTGACCGGCATGTCGATTCCGTTGGCTAATCTGCGTTTGTGGATGCTCGGTTTGCCGGGTGACGGCACCGATTTCACCCTCGACAGTCAGTACCGCCTGTCACAAGTTAAGTTCACGCAGAACGGAAAACCAGGCACCGTGGTGTATCAGAGCTATGACGAGGATGCCAAACCGTCCCTGCCGCAGCGTCTGGAAATGACCCAGGGAGAACAGCGTATCAAGCTGAAAATGGATAACTGGACGCTAAACTGAGATGACGCAGCAATGGTGGCCTTCTCCGGCTAAACTCAATTTGTTCCTTTATATCACCGGCCAGCGCCCGAATGGCTACCATGATCTGCAGACACTGTTTCAGTTTGTGGATTACGGTGACAGCCTGAGTTTTAAAGTCCGCGACGACGGCGATATCGTGCTGACCACGCCAGTTGAAGGCGTTGCAGATGACGAGAATCTGGTGGTACGCGCCGCCCGTCTTCTGCAACAGCACGCGGGCACGTCTCAGGGGGCAGACATTACCTTGCAAAAACGAATTCCAATGGGCGGCGGTCTGGGCGGCGGTTCTTCCAACGCCGCCACTGTGCTGGTGGCACTGAATGCGATATGGAATTGCGGCCTTTCTGATACCGAACTGGCTCAGATGGGTGTGACGCTGGGCGCGGATGTGCCGGTCTTTGTGATGGGCCATGCTGCCTTTGCTGAAGGGATTGGCGAGATTTTGCAGCCGGTCGAACCGGTGGAAAAATGGTATCTGATCGCCCATCCGGGTGTCAGCATTGCGACGCCGGTGATTTTCAGCGATCCGCAACTGACCAGAAATACACCAAAACGCACTGTAAATGTGCTTTTAGACACGCCTTACGCAAATGATTGCGAACCGATTGCGAGAAAACGTTTTTACGAGGTTGAACAGCTACTTTCTTGGCTGTTAGAATACGCGCCGTCGCGACTGACCGGAACGGGTGCCTGTGTGTTTGCGGAATTCGACACCGAGTCTGCCGCCCGTCAGGTTTTAGACAAAACACCATCGTGGAGTCGGAGTTTTGTCGCACAAGGTGTTAATATCTCGCCGTTGCACCGTTTTCGTGACGTCTGGTTGAGAACTGCGGGCAAAGCGTAGAGAGTCACGGTAGTTTTGTGTCTGTTCTTTGCCAGCCAATTATTCAACAGATTTAAGTAGTAAGATTTAGAAGTATCGTGAGCATAATGCTTTGGTACCGCTCACCGCCCGGTGGTGCCAAAAGCCAATGTCTTCCCTGGACGCAAGCCTGAGGTTCTTCTCGTGCCTGATATGAAGCTTTTTGCTGGTAACGCCACCCCGGAACTAGCACAACGTATTGCCAACCGTTTATACACCAGCCTTGGTGACGCCGCCGTCAGTCGTTTCAGCGACGGTGAAGTAAGCGTGCAAATTAACGAAAATGTACGTGGCGGAGATATTTTCATTATCCAGTCCACCTGCGCGCCTACTAACGATAACCTGATGGAACTGGTCGTAATGGTTGATGCCTTACGCCGCGCCTCCGCTGGTCGTATCACAGCCGTTATTCCTTACTTCGGCTATGCACGTCAGGATCGCCGGGTTCGTTCTGCCCGTGTGCCTATCACCGCTAAAGTTGTTGCTGACTTCCTGTCCAGCGTCGGTGTTGACCGTGTTCTGACTGTAGACCTGCATGCAGAGCAGATTCAGGGCTTCTTCGATGTCCCGGTAGACAACGTGTTCGGCAGCCCTATTCTGCTTGAAGACATGTTGCAACAGAACCTGGAAAACCCGATTGTGGTTTCTCCGGATATCGGCGGTGTTGTTCGTGCCCGTGCTGTGGCAAAACTGCTGAACGATACCGATATGGCTATCATTGATAAACGTCGTCCACGCGCAAACGTTTCTCAGGTGATGCATATCATCGGTGACGTCGCTGGTCGTGACTGCGTACTGGTTGATGACATGATCGATACCGGCGGCACGCTGTGTAAAGCTGCCGAAGCACTGAAAGAACGCGGTGCTAAACGCGTATTCGCGTATGCCACCCACCCGATTTTCTCCGGCAATGCAGTGGAAAACATCAAAAACTCCGTCATCGACGAAGTGATTGTCTGTGACACCATCCCGCTCTCCGCTGAAATCCGTGCACTGAAAAAAGTGCGTACCCTGACCCTGTCAGGCATGCTGGCTGAGGCTATCCGCCGCATCAGCAATGAAGAATCCATTTCTGCGATGTTCGAGCATTAATCATTATGCCCCTGTTTTCAGGGGCATTTTGTTTTGACAGAACCTGAAATGCAAAAACCGTTATCGTGTGAGCGACAACGGTTTTTTTATTACCAAAGAAGCCAGATTACAGCCTGATAAACTCAGGAATGACGGTGTGACTTACCGTTCGTGCAGCGGGAATCAAAGTGACGAACCCACCAGTACCTGTCTGCAACACGCTCCTGTCCACCGACTCTGGCTCCCGCCAGCCATAAAATGGCGCCGACGAAGATGCTACCAATTGCGCCATGCGCTAAAAATTGTGGTAACCCCAGTTCAGGCATCTGATTCAGGATGGAATAACCAACACCACCGACCATTGTGAGCAAACCGAGTCCCATCAGGCCATTGCCGATTATTCTTGCGGTTTTACGTTTCATAAGTCACCTCCAGTTGTCGATAGTCTTAGCATCACTGCTGTCTTGTCTTTTCCTGCCTTTAACTATAGACGTCCCATCCGGTTCACTTTGCGGTCACGATCACAGACAGAGAACATTGAATGACAAATCTTTACGTTTTCCAGTCAGATACGTTCGGAAAGTGAATAGTCAGACACGTAAACTATTCAAAATCTGGCACATCAGGCGGGTTTGCCCTGTCTGATATTTGGCACAGCCCAAAGTGACAGGTAAACTAGCGCGCTAAACCTCACCGGATAAAGAAGCGAACATCGTGAGCAGCATTAAATTGATCGTTGGACTGGCCAATCCCGGCGCAGAATACGCCCAGACCCGCCATAATGCCGGCGCCTGGTACGTCGACCTTCTCGCCCGCCAGCACAACCAGCAACTGAAAGAAGAAAGTAAGTTTTTTGGTTATACCGCCCGCCTTTCTCTGGCCGGTCAGTACGTCCGTCTGCTGGTGCCGACCACCTTTATGAACCTGAGTGGCAAAGCGGTTCTGGCGATGGCGCAGTTCTATCGCATTGAGCCAGATGAAATTCTGGTCGCGCATGACGAGCTGGATATCCCGCCGGGCATGGCGAAAATCAAGCTGGGTGGGGGTAACGGCGGCCACAACGGCCTGAAAGATATTCAGAGTAAATTCGGTAACAACCCGAACTTCTACCGTCTGCGTATCGGTATCGGGCATCCTGGCGATAAAAGCAAAGTGGTGGGATTTGTGCTCGGCAAGCCGCCAGCCAGTGAACAAAAGCTGATTGACGACGCGATTGATGAGTCGCTGCGCTGTACTGAGTTGCTGATGAAAGAAGGTTTGGAAAAAACCATGCGTCGCCTGCATACCTTCAAAGCTGAGCTTTAACCGCCGTTTTTGACAAGAGTGTTAGCCGGGTGCAAAAGAATCGAGCCCGGCTAACACCTGAAATTTTAGAAATATAACTAACCGACTTTATTTAAAGCGGCTCATCAAAACGCAGCAAACGCCCCGCATTCCCCAGCACCAGCAAAGTGCTGAGATTATGCAGCAACGCGGCAATCAGTACGCCCCCCACGCCTAACCACCCCATCGCGGCCGCCGCCATCACCACCAGCGTCCAGCCCAGCCCGATGAACACATTGATTTTCAGCGTCCTGCGGCAGGCACGGCTCAGTCGAACACAGGTGCCGAGACGGCGTAAGTCGCTGCCGATCAGCACCACGTCGGCGGAGGCCAGCGCGATATCACTGCCGCCCGCCCCCATCGCAATCCCCACCACCCCAGCCTTTAGCGCCAGCGAATCATTAATGCCGTCACCGACCACCATCGGGCGGTAACCCTGCACAATTTCAGCGGAGACCTGATGCAGTTTATCTTCCGGTAAAGCCTGCGACACCACATCACTGATGCCCAGTTCTCCGGCAATACGCTCAGCCACGCTGGCGCGATCGCCGGTCAGCAGCAGTTGTCGCTGCAGGCCAAGCTGACGCAGTTCAGCTAACGCCGTGTGCGCCTCAGGCCGCAATGAATCTGCCAGCAACAGCCAGCCGAGAAAATGCCCGTTCAGCGCCAGACCAACCAGCGGCCCGTCATGTTCAGGTACGACGGTCATCGCGATAGTGTTCTGGCTGAAGAATGCCGGGCGCCCTAACAACGCCTCGCCTTGCGCAGTTTGCGCCCGCACGCCCATACCCTGCTGTTCCGACACGTCTTCCAGCGGTAAGTATTGTTCACGCGGCAGTAACTTAGACAGCGCACGGCTGACCGGATGGCTGCTCGCCGCGCCCAGACTGGCCGCCAGACTGAGCACGGCGTCAGAGGATTGATGCTCTGCCAGCACCGTGCGTTGCAGATGCAGTTCACCGTGGGTCAGCGTGCCGGTTTTATCCACCACAATAGCGTTCAGATCTGCCAGTTCCTCAAGAAAAGCGGAGCTGCGGATCAGAATGCCGTGACGCGCGGCCACGGCAATACCGGCGATTGCCGTGGCCGGTGCGGAAAGCACCAGCGCACACGGACAGGCCGCTACCAGTACCGCCAGCATGGCGTGAGCATCACGGGTGATAAACCAGGTCGCCGCCGCAATCAGCAAAATCAGCACCAGATATTGCCCGGCATAACGCTCAAGCAAACGGGTGATCGGCGGTTTGGCATGCTCCGCTTTTTGCATCAACGCAATCACTTTTCCGAGCGTAGCATCCGCACCGGTGCGCGTGACTTCAACGCAAAGCAATCCGTCGAGGTTGATGGCACCGCCGAACACATCGTCACCCGCGCAGGCTTCCTGTGGCACCGATTCGCCGGTGATCGGTGCAGTATCGAGACTGGCACGACCTGATAACACACGGCCATCGGCGGGCAACCGGTCACCGGCGCGCACTTCAATCCGGTCACCGGTTCGCAACCGGTGGTTATCGATTTCCTCAATCTCACCATCGGGCAAAACCCGCCGGGCGCGGCTGCGGGTCAGATGGCTGAGCGCATCGATGGCTTCCTGCGAACCGATAACGCTGCGCTCTTCCAGAATATGACCAAAAATCATAATGCCCGGCAGCAACGCGGCGGTCATCAGGTCTCCCGTGGCCCACGCGCCAAGCATCGCCAGCGCAATCAACTGATCGGTGACGCCGTGCAGGCTCGGGCTGCGCAAACTATAAATTGCCGAGCGCAGCACAGGAACTGCCACCAGCAATGACGCCACACCAAACAGAATTTGCCCGACATCACTTTGCTGTGGAAACAACCATTGCCAGATCCAGCCGCACAGCAGCAGACCAAACGCCGCCATCGCCAGAAGCAGCTGTACAGCCATGCTTCGCTGTTCATGGCGCGTTAACAGCACGCTTTTCGCTGCCGGTTCTTCAGAAGTAAAAGAAGTCACAGGGCAATACCTCAGGGTTGAGAGGATGGACGGTCTGGCCCCGGCAGGATCAGATGTGCATCGTCATGGGGATCAACGGCAGTGACGCCGCCCGCATGGGCAAGGATTGCCGGCATCCGTTCACGCCACAGACGCCACAGTAATTCAGGTGAATGATCATTCGCCAGTTGCACCACGGTTGCAGTCTCCGTGGAAGCCTGGGCTATCTGTTCGCTGGCTTTGGCATGGGAGACCTGTAAGGTGCGATCTGCCGCCTGAACCGCCTCCTGATGCGCACTGGCAGCCTCATTACTCGCGCTGGCGATGTTCTGATCCGCCTGCTGACTGGCCGTCAGTACGGCATTAAACGCCTCAACCGCCGACGGTGGCAGAGAAGACTGCACGTCAACGCGACGGACTTCGATACCGGAGTTGCTGCCTGCAGCTCTCAGGGCGGCGAGTTGCTGATTAATGCCCTGACGTAAATCGCCACGCAGCCGTTCCCGTCGTTCGGCGATATGGCTGTCGTTACCCACCATTTCCGGCCGCGCGACCAGAATGGTATCCAGATCGCGTGAGGCACAAATCGCCACCGCCGCGTGCTCGGTTAAACGATCCAGGGCCGGTAACACGTGTTCACCCTGCAACACAAACGCCACCGGATCGGTAATCACGTAATACACCTGCACATCCAGCTGAACCACGCCGGAATCACCGGTCAGCAAATACCCAGCGCCCGCGACGGCATCACTTTTCTCGCCGCCGGTATTGGTCCACGCAGGCACAATGTTTTCTCTGAGCAACGCGGTCACGTGATGCTCGATTACCCGGTCAGCGGCGGGTAAAATTTCTACCTGCTCCAGCGGTTCCGGCCACGCCAGCAACAACCCGGCTCCCGCCGTGCGGGAAACCGCACCAAAGCGCATCACCACCGCGCGCTTATCCGGCTCTATCTGCCGCACATTGGAGAACAGCCAGTTCGCGGCGGCAATCAGCGTCATGGCAAACAGCGCCAGACAGGCTATGCGTCCTGCCTGAAACCACGCATTCCCCTGAAAGCGGGACAACGGATTCATGGCCGCAGCCCGTTGCTGGCGGCGGGCAAGGCGGGCGGACCTTCAACCAGTTGCCGGAACGGTGCGGCATCAGTGCGCAGCACCAGCCGGATGCCCGGCGTGATCACGCTGTTGAGCGTGTCAAGAGAGCGCAACAAATCGTACAATTCGGGGTTACTGGTCCGGGCTTTAGCGTATATCGCCGCGCTCTGAACCTGCGCCTGCGCTTCAATATTGGCTGCGCTGACCGACGCATCGGCCTTAATCACACGGGCATCGCGTTCGGCGGAAGACCGGATTTCAGCCGCCTGACGCTTACCTTCGGCGGACCGCTCGGTGGCAATGGTTTCCCGTTCTGCCCGCATGCGATCCACGGTGGCATCTAACGTCACCGACGGTAATGTCAGCCGTTCAACGCCGACCTGCACCAGTTCAATGCCATAGCTGTCGAGCAACTGGCGGGCTATCTGATCATGCAAATGCTGTTCAAAACCGGAAAGGCGGATTTTACTGGCATCAGTGTTCACCAGATCAGCCAGTGCAAAACCGCTGGTGGTGGTTTCCAGCGCCGAACCAATAAACGTTCGTATCTGCGCGGCGGCCATATCCGGCTGATTTTGTACCGCGCGGATAAAACGCTGCACATGCTGAGGATCGTTTTTCACCTGCCAGACAGTATAAGCCTGAACAATGATCCGCAGACCGTCACGGGTGCCGACATCCTGCAACCCACTGGACGTGGTGCGGATACGTAAATCCACCGGGATCGCGGTCTCCAGCGGCACCGGCAGATGCCATGCCAGCCCCGGTTGCAACAGCACACGCACCGGATTACCAAAGCGCGTGATCACCATCGCTTCGCCGGAACGCACCTGCACCAGACAGGCGGTGGCGGCAATCAGGGCCACCAGTACGATAGCAATCGTAACCCGTCGCCAGAGTCCAGGGGCCGCCGGGCCGGAATGATGATGGTGATGTCCGGCACCGTGATGATGTCCGCCATGTGCATCGTGATCGTGTCCGTGGGCTTCAGGTTGTTGGGAATCATTCACCGGGTAGTCTCCGCGTTGACAGAATGCGCCGCTTTATCCGCTCCGGGCGTAAATGGCAGGGTAAAATTTCTCAGATCCAGCACCGGCGAAGTCCCGCCGCCAATACGGTGATCAACAATCAGAACTTCCGGATGCTGCTGCATCGCCAGAATCAGCTGACTAAAATAACGGTCGGTCAGGAACGACTGTCCGCCAGCCTGATACGCCTGATTTTCTGCGTTAAAGCGCAACGCCATGACCTGCGCCTGATCGAGATTTTCGTGGCTTTGTGCACTGGCGGTATCCTGCGCCAGACGGGCAAATTGCTGTGCCGCATTCAGTTGCTGCGCGGCCTGCCCTTTCTCACCGGCAATGGCGCTTTGTGCCAGAATTTGTGCCGCCTGTACGCTGTGATAAGCATCCGCCGCACCCGCAGGTGGATGGATTGATTCAATCACCGTAGCCAGCAGTTCCACGCCGCTGTTGAGATGATCAAGCTGGCTCTGTACTTTCCGGCCAATATCTGCGGCAAGGCGTGTCTGATCACTTCCCAGCAGGCTGTCGAGCGTACGCGAGGAAAAATCATGCACCAGCACCTGGTTGGCAATACTGCGGATCAGCACCGGCATATTGTCGGTGTGATAGAGGCTCGCCATCGCCGCGCCGTCATTCATGGCGATGCGGTACACAAAGCGGACATCCATATTCATGATTTGAAAACTTTGCCTGTCACGGGTGGCACTGGCGATGATTTGTGATTTATCGCTGCTGTGGCCGGAGTCCCACAGACGGTTTGCGCTTTCAGGCGCCGGGCCTTCGGCGGTATCAGCCACCGTGACCGGTGTGGTGGTGACCGGTTCTTCGGAACCGGTGGTGAGTTCATGTACTTCGCCGTTATCAACCATCCGCGTACGGCCAAATGGCCACGGCAGACCCGCATGTAAACCGGGTTGTCGGACCGCCACCGGTTTGCCGAAGGATTCATAAATTCCGCGCTGGGTCAGCGGCACCTCGCTGATGCCCGTCAGCAGCCAACCGGTCAGCAACAAGATTGCGGCCAGCGGTAACAGTGCACGGCGCATAAAATGAAACGCCCAGATCTGACGAAGATCGATACCAAAATGCTGATGCAGTTCGTTTTGCACAAACTGTAACGGACGCGGCGGCCAGCAAATCTGCGCGGCCAGCAGGCTGCCCGCAATAAACTCCGGCTCTTTATCCTCACGCGGCGGCGAAAACATCGCCATCAGCGCCCGCAGGAAAAGCTCCAGCGCCACCAACCCCGGTAATAATCCGGTGAGCATCAGCAGGTGAGCAGGCCACACCGAAGCCTCACGGGCAAACATCAGGGCTAATGCACTCAGCAAAAACACGCCAATCATCATGCGCATCATCGGTGCGAGCTTTGCCGCTTCCGGCCATTCCAGCGGGTTTTTTAGCGTCCAGTGACGCTCCAGAACCAGTACAGCAAAGGCGCAGAGAATGAATACCGAACCGGCAAAATACCCCGCCTCACCGGCGTCATTGGCCGGTATTGGCAACTGCCATAACACACTGATGAGCACAATTGCGGCAAATGCAGGAAGCGCCTGGAAGAACACATGCGCGTCAACATAACGTAAAACAGGACGCATCCAGGGGCGGGAAATCAGACGTTGGGAAAATCCGGAAGACGCTTCCGGCATGGCGGTTTCAACAGCAGGCGCAAATTGTTGCGTCCGCCAGCGGGAGATACGCCGGGCACATTGCAGGGAGGCAGCGCAAACCCACATCGCCGCCATGATATTGCCGGTCACCCATGGCCACACCGATGCCGGAGAGACCAGATACAGCATCAGCAAGATCAGATACATCACGCTGCTGATCACCATAATGGGGTTGATCAGCCCGCTCAGCCAACGCGTGTGGGTGGCGGCAGACTGAAAGCGCAGCTGTTTACTGGCGTTATCCGTCCCGGATACTTTGTCTGTACTCATGTCCGCTCCGGCAGTGGAAAAAATACCCCGCAGCGCAGGCCTGAAGCCAGTTAGTGCGAAGTTGACCGGGCGTAACGGTATAACATTACAGAATTTTCAGCGATATGAATTTGGCCGCTTTTTTGCCCCGAATTGTAAGCATTTATCTTTAAAGGGCCACAAGCGGGTGAATAACGAAAAAGGTGCCGTTTTTAAGCGACACCTTTGAGGTTTCAGAGATTATCTTCAGCCACGTAATATTGCGGATCGTCGAGTTCGTGAGAACAGAATGGCCCGGCTTTTTTGAGCAAACTCACGCAATCATTGCTCAGATGACGCAGGCGAATGGTTTTACCGGCATCGAGATAGCGCGTGGTCAGTTTATCAATCGCCTCCACTCCGCTCGAATCCATGACCCGCGTACCGGCAAAATCCAGCACTACATTTTGCGGATCGTTTTCAGGATTAAACAGCTCGGCAAAGGTCGCGGCAGATCCGAAGAACAGCGGCCCGTCCAGCTTATACACTGCCAGGTCGCCTTTAGTTTTATGCTCGCGCACACGGATACGCGCCTGCTGCCAGGCAAAAACCAGCGCAGAGATAATCACGCCACTGATCACCGCCACGGCAAGATCGGTGAAAATCGTGATGACGGTGACAATCAGCATCACCAGTACATCAGCTTTAGGCATGCGGCGAAGACGGCGCAGCGAACTCCACTCAAAGGTGTTGTAGCAGACCACCAGCATAATGCCCGCCAGCGCTGCGACCGGCAGCAAGCCAATATAACCGGACAAACTGACCACAAACAGGATCAGTAAAATGGCGCCGACTGTACCGGAAATTCGCCCCCGACCGCCGGAGGTGAAATTAATGATCGATTGCCCAATCATCGCGCAACCGGCGAAGCAACCGAACAGACCGCAAATCGTATTCCCCGCGCCCTGCGCAATACTTTCACGGTTGCCGTTGCCCTTCTGATGACCCATTTCATCAAGCACGGTCATCGTCAGCAGCGATTCAATCAGGCCAACCAGCGCTATCACTACCGCATAGGGCAGCACGACTTTCAGCATCTCAACATTGAAAGGCGCAACCGGCAGGCTGAAGTGCGGCAACGCCCCTGAAATATCTGCCAGGTCACCCACGCGCAAGGTGTGCAGGTTAAAACCGATCGCTACGGCCGAAACGACGATCAGCGCTGCCAGCGAAGAAGGAATAATTTTGGTCAGTTTCGGGAACAGCACCACCACCAGAATCGCCAGCAACACCAGTCCGTACATCAGCAGTCCCTGCCCGGCAATCATGTGCAACTGCGCCAGCATAATGACAATTGCCAGCCCGTTCACAAAGCCGTGAACCGCAGGTAACGGCACCAGCCGGATAAATTTCCCGAGGCGGAAAACACCAATCAGAATCTGAATCAGCCCGGCAAAAATGGTCGCCCAAAGCACGTATCCCATACCGTGTTGTGCCGCCAGACTCATCAGCACCACCACAATGGATCCCGCTGCACCGGACACCATGCCCGGTTTACCGCCGAACAGTGCCGTCACCAGCCCGATAATAAACGCCGTGTGCAAACCGACAATCGGCGACAATCCGGCAACCAGTGAAAACCCGACCGCTTCGGGGACCATTGATACCGCCACCACAAATCCGGCCAGCGTTTCGTTCTTCATTTCAGACAACTTCAGACCACGCGGATTAAACATAAAACATCCGGTACATTTCCCGATCAGTTAAAAAATTGTGACAAGTATCTAAAAATGAACCAGGCGAGGCAAGGTTTATCCTGTGTACTGACAACAGTGGCGGCCACAAGCGGATCGAGATAAATGCGGTTCTCGTGTATAATGCGGGGAATTGTGGTCATTACATCGTGCGGTTATATTTAATCGTTTGATAATTAAGATATTAAGGTGAGAAAAACATGGGATTCAAATGCGGTATCGTCGGCCTGCCGAACGTCGGTAAATCTACTCTGTTCAATGCGCTGACCAAAGCGGGTATCGAAGCAGCAAACTTCCCGTTCTGCACCATCGAACCGAATACCGGTGTGGTACCAATGCCCGATCCGCGTCTCGACCAGTTGGCCGAGATTGTAAAACCGCAGCGTATCCTGCCAACCACCATGGAATTCGTGGACATCGCGGGTCTGGTCAAAGGCGCATCTAAAGGTGAAGGTCTGGGTAACCAGTTCCTGACTAACATCCGTGAAACTGAAGCCATCGGCCACGTTGTGCGTTGTTTCGAAAACGACAACATCATCCACGTTAACAACAAAGTGGATCCGGCTGATGACATCGAGGTTATCAATACCGAACTGGCATTATCTGACCTCGACACCTGCGAACGCGCGATTCACCGTGTGCAGAAACGTGCCAAAGGCGGTGACAAAGATGCGAAGGCAGAACTGGCCGCACTGGAAAAATGCCTGCCACAGCTGGAAAACGCTGGCATGCTGCGTGCACTGGATCTGACAGAGGAAGACAAAGCGGCCATCCGCTACCTGAGCTTCCTGACGCTGAAACCCACCATGTACATCGCCAACGTTAACGAAGACGGTTTCGAGAACAACCCTTACCTCGACGTCGTACGCAAAATCGCAGAGGCCGAAGGCTCCGTGGTCGTTGCTGTTTGTGCAGCGGTTGAATCTGACATCGCCGAACTCGACGACGCTGACCGTGAAGAATTCATGGCTGAACTGGGCATTGAAGAGCCGGGCCTGAACCGCGTGATCCGCGCCGGTTACGAACTGCTGAACCTGCAAACCTACTTCACCGCTGGCGTGAAAGAAGTTCGTGCATGGACCATCCCTGTCGGCGCAACGGCTCCGCAAGCCGCAGGTAAAATCCACACTGACTTCGAGAAAGGCTTCATCCGCGCACAAACCATCGCGTTCGAAGACTTCATCACCTACAAAGGTGAGCAAGGCGCGAAAGAAGCCGGCAAAATGCGTTCAGAAGGCAAAGACTACATCGTTAAAGATGGCGATGTGATGAACTTCCTGTTCAACGTCTGAACCGAACTTCAGTTTCCGCTCCACACAGAATCCACGCCCTTGCGTGGATTTTTCTTTTTTATCCCCCCCCCTAAAATCGCCCTCAGCTCCCTCTTTTATTTCTCCTTCCGCTCTGTTACGGGATATATTAAGGGCACTATCGTAAATTTTCTCTTTGTAACGGGTAACATCTCAATGGCACTGATCCCAAAAAACTACCAGCGTCTGGAAAGCGGATATCGCGAGAAAGCGCTAAAAATCTATCCGTGGGTGTGCGGACGTTGTTCGCGGGAGTTTGTGTATTCAAACCTGCGTGAATTAACGGTTCACCATATCGACCATGATCATACCAATAATCCGGAAGATGGCAGTAACTGGGAGTTGTTGTGCCTGTATTGTCATGACCACGAACACTCGAAGTACACCGAAGCAGATCAGTACGGTTCAACGGTGGTGGCCGGTGAAGATGCGCAAGATGATGTCGGTGCCGCCACCTACAACCCGTTTGCCGATTTACAGGCGATGCTGAATAAGAAGAAATAGGGTCGATTCCGCTCCGCTCCTCCAGCAAAACTAAAAACCCCGGTATTCACCCAAATCCACGCGATGCCGTGGATTTTTTATGATGAACGAGGCGATTTCCGCCACATAAGTTAGTCCCCTGATATTTTTCTTGCATCCCAAAACGCCATGCGCATAATCGCAAATTCAAATAATAATGATTCTCAGTCCTTTTTACATTAGGGTTACATTATGCGCGAAAAAATTTCACCCACAGGGTTTAAACCGACCCTGCTGGCACTCTTCGTCAGCGTAAGCTGCATGCCTGCGATGGCGGCCACCGCCCCTGCTCCGGCGACCAGCTCAACGGCGGCGACAGGCGATACCATGACTATCGTCAGTACGCCGGATAATGAATTCAAACCCGGCGGCAATGAGCTGGTTCCGGCCTATCTGGACGGTCAGGTCGCGCATGGTGGTCGCCTTGGCATGCTTGGCGAACAGAAGGCAATGGATGTGCCGTTTAACGTCATCGGCTTCACGTCAAAACTGATTCAGGATCAGCAGGCGCGGACCATTGCTGACGTGGTGCGCAATGATGCCACCGTCCAGAACGTGCAGGGATACGGCAACTTCGCCGAAACCTACCGCATTCGTGGCTTCCAGCTCGATGGCGATGACATGACGTATGGCGGATTGCCGGGCGTGGTGCCGCGTCAGGTGATGGATGCGTCGTTAATCGACCGCGTAGAAATCTTTAAAGGTGCGAACGGATTACTGAACGGCGCGGCGACAAGTGGCGTAGGCGGCATGATCAACCTCGAGCCGAAGCATGCGGATGACGCGCCACTGACCCGTGTCGGCGTGGATTACACCTCCTCTTCTCAGGTTGGTGGCACCCTGGATCTGGGCCGTCGTTTTGGCGATGACAACCAGTTCGGTGTCCGTCTGAATGCCGTTAACCGTGAAGGCGAAACCGGTATTGATGGTGAGAAAAAACGCACCACCGCAGCCTCACTGGGCCTCGATTATCGCGGTGACCGCCTTCGTACCTCTGTGGACATGGGCTATCAAAAGAAAACCTTCCACGACGCCCGTCTTGGCGTGAATATCAGTGGTGTGGATTTCATCCCTAAAGTGCCGTCCAACAGTCACAATTACAGTCAGGACTGGGTATACAGCAATATTGAGTCCGAATTTGGTATGGCCAAAGCGGAATATGATGTGACTGATGACTGGACAGTGTATGGCGGCGTTGGCGCACAGCATTCGCATGAAACCGGCGACTATGCTTCCCCTGCGCTGAAAGATGCTGACGGAACGGCAACGATTGGTCGTCTGGATACCAACCGCATCATCAATAATTTCAGCGGAATGGCGGGAATTCGCGGCAATTTCGATACCGCCTTCATCACCCACAAGGTGAATTTTGGTTATTCCGCCCTGACTTCACGCAATAATACGGCGTGGCGTATGGCCTACGGTGCCAATGCTGAAAACACCAATATTTATCACACCACGAATGTCCCGAACCCGACACCTAATCTGTCTGGCGGTAATTATGACGACCCGCTGACCACCGGGCGTAACCGGACTCAGGGCTATCTGTTAACCGACACGATGGGCATCCTGGATGATACCCTGTTGTTCACCGTCGGCGCCCGTCATCAGAAAGTGATCGTCCGTAATTACAGCAATGCGACCGGCGCTGAAGACGTGTCATCACGTTACAGCGACAGCCGCTGGATGCCGACGTACGGGGTTGTGTATAAACCGTGGCAGGTGATTTCCCTGTACGCCAACCACACCGAGTCTTTACAGCCGGGCGATGTGGCACCGAATAACGCGAAAAACTACGGTTCGACCACCGGCATTGCCCATTCAAAACAGAACGAAGTGGGTGTAAAAGCGGACTTCGGGCGTGCAGGCGGTTCACTGGCATTATTTGAAATCAAAAAACCGTCAGGCATTTTGGACAGCAATAAATTCTACAATCTGGACGGTGAACAACGTAACCGGGGCGTGGAGCTGAACGTCTTTGGCGAACCGGTGCTGGGCCTGCGTCTCAACGGCAGCGCGACCTGGATTGATCCGGAAATGACCAAAACCGAAGACAACACCTATAACGGTAAAGATGCGATTGGCGTGCCGCGCTACAACCTGGTGCTGGGTGCGGAATATGACATCAAACCGGTTGACGGCCTGACGGCCACCGCGCTGGTGAACCATTCCGGCTCACAGTGGGCAGACTCAGCCAACACGAAGAAAATCGACGCTTATTCCGTTCTGGATCTTGGCGTGCGTTACCGCACCAAAATCAACCAGAATGATATGGTCTGGCGTGCCGGTGTTGATAACGTGACCAATGAAAAATACTGGTCAAATATCGACAGCACCGGAACCTATATTTATCAGGGAAAAACGCGCGCGCTCAAAGTCTCCATGACGTACGACTTCTGATACGGATATAATCTGATACGGATATAAAAAGGGGATGCATTCAGCATCCCCTTTTTTATTGCCGTGCGAATTTTTTATTGGCTGTTTTCCGGCAGCGGTAAACTGACCGTGACCATCAGCCCGCCGTGCGTTCTCTTCTCCGCATGGATCCCCCCGCCGTGCGCTTCACAAATCGCACGGGCGATGGATAAACCCAA
Source organism: Rahnella aceris (assembly GCF_011684115.1). Taxonomy (NCBI): domain Bacteria; kingdom Pseudomonadati; phylum Pseudomonadota; class Gammaproteobacteria; order Enterobacterales; family Yersiniaceae; genus Rahnella; species Rahnella aceris. The sequence goes on from NZ_JAADJV010000001.1 coordinate 1,477,160, forward strand.
TCCGCTGCCCCCGGAATGTCGTGCGCGGGAAGAGTCCGCCCGGCTGAAGCGTTCAAACATAACAGGCAGAAAACTGTCATCCACACCCGGACCCTTGTCCCGGAACGTTATGTCATAACCGCCATTGCGGGGCGCGATGGCGATGTCCAGACGCCGTCCTTCCTGCGCATAACGCAGCGCATTTTCCATCAGAATGGTAAATACCTGCCCGAGCCGGAACGGGTCACCGACATAACGGCACGGCGTCTCCGGCGTCAGGGCGATGTCAAAACCGGCTTTCGTCGACTGAGGTTTCAGCCAGGTCATCCGCTCGCGCAGCAGATCTGCCAGATCCAGTTCTGTCTTGCTGAGGTTAAGCTGACCGGCATCCGCCAGCGACAGCAGATGCAGTTCGTCGATCAGACGGTTCAGATGCAAAAGCTGTGTCATCACCATCTGCAATTGCTGCGGCTCCGGGCGGAAAACACCGTCCAGCATGCCCTGTAAACGCCCCACCGCCGCCGTGAGCGGTGAGCGCAGTTCATGTGCCATCGCCACATGGGAGGCTCGCAGCTCCCGCTCATAACGCGAAAGTTGCAACATCATGGCGTTAAAATCATCGGTGAACTGAATCAGTTCCGCCGGCGCATTTTTCACCGGCTCAGCCCGCGTATTAAAATCTCCCTGCGTTACCGCACGCGCCACCTGGGCCAGACGGCTGAATTGTGACGAAAGCGGTCGCGCGGCTTTTAATCCCAAAATAGCGATAAACGGCGTCACCACGACGACCAGGATGCCAACCATGATCCAGTCGGCCGAGGCGATGGAGGGATCGGAGTAACGCGCCCCCCAGCCCTGATCGACAATCTCATGAAACCGCGCAAGATTAAGATCCGGATTATCCCGCAGCACGTAAAACTCTGCCCTGAGCGCGGGAGACATATGGTGCAATACCCAAAGATTCTCAATGACAAAACGCAGCCACATGCACAGAGCAATCACAACGACACTGCCGATGGCCAGCGTCAGGATCCGCACACAAATCCAGCGCCACAGGGACTGATAGTGAGAGTGGTGGTTCATGGCTGTCTGAACCGGTAACCGACGCCGCGCACATTGACTAACACGTTAACGATGCCTGCGGATTCGAGTTTTTTACGCAAATTATAGACATGCGTATCGACCACCCTTTCCAGCGCCTCGCTTTCCGGCAGGCAATGCTCCAGCAAATACTGACGTGAGAACGGGCGTGTTGGTGCCCGCATTAATGTGCTCAGTACGCCAAATTCTGTCGGGGTTAAATCAAGATAATGCGGTTCGCCCGAGGCAGAGCTAACCGCCGCCGTCAGCGCCCCGACATCCACGTCGAGACCCTGCCAGCGCAACACAGCAGACGTGTTGTTTTCGTCTGTCGCCACACGACGCAGTACCGCCTGCACCCGCGCCACCACCTCACCGGGGTTGTAAGGTTTGACCACATAATCATCCGCACCGAAGCGCAGCGCGCCAATTTTATCGGGCATGTCGCCCATCGCCGTCACCATAATCACCGGCGTGCTGCTTTCACGCCGCAGCGATGCCAGCACATCAGTGCCGCGCATCCCGGGCAGCATCACATCCAGCAAAATGAGATCCGGCTTCCAGCGCAGCGCATGCTCCAGCCCGGAAACACCGTCACCGGCAATCTGTACGTCATATCCTTCGCGTTTTAAATACGCATCGAGAACGTCTGCCGCATCGGCATCATCTTCAATAATCAGGATCCGCTTTGTTTGCATTGAGTCGCCCTGGCTGTTTCATCATAAATTCCCGGCAGTTTACTGACCCTGCCTCTCCCGACTTCCGGTTTCAGATGCGGCTGCAATCCGCTACGAACCATACGTTTAGATGATGAGGAATCACAATGATATCCATAAAACTAATGCTTCACATTACCTGTTTACGCATTTTCTGCCCGGCTCCCCAGTTCGACCACCACCTGATGCTCGTTACCGTCATCCGTCAGCGGGATCAGATCACCGTCCAGGGCATGGCCATCCAGCGTGACACAGTAGTCGCCGGTGTTGTGCCGCACCGTTATCAGGTAACGGCTGCTGCCTTGCTGATACGTCACCGTGATTTCCGGCCACAGCGCAGGCAATTTGCTGTGGATGGCGATAGCATCGCCATGGCGTGTAATGCCCAGCAATGATTCGGTGATCAACCGGTATGTCCAGCCCGCAGAACCGGTATACCAGCTCCAGCCCGCGCGACCGCTGTGCGGATCTACCGAATAAATATCGGCGGAAATCACATACGGTTCCCCTTTATAGCGGCTGACCGCCTCCGGCGTGAGGCTGTGATTGATCGGGTTAATCATCGACATCAGTTCCCAGGCGCGTTCGGTGTTGCCCTGTCGGGCAAACGCCATCACCGCCCAGATAGCTCCGTGGGTATACTGCCCGCCGTTTTCACGCACACCCGGCAGATATCCGCGGATATACCCCGGATTCGGGCCGTTGCCGTCAAATGGCGGCGTCAGTAATCTGATCAACCCCGCATCGTTATCGACCAGACGCTGATCGACCGACCGCATGGCGCTGGCGGTGCGTTCAGGTGTACCGGCTCCGGAAAGCACCGACCAGCTTTGCGCGATAGCATCTATCTGGCATTCGTCGTTCATATGCGAACCCAGTGTTTCACCGCTGTCGAAATAACCGCGCAGATACCACTCACCGTCCCACGCATGCTTGTTGAGGTTTTGCTTCAGCAGCGCCGACTGCTCGCGGCACAGGGTGGCGATAGCGATGTCCTGACGCTCTTCTGCCAGTGCGCCATAACGTTGCAGAACGTCGTAGAGGAAAAAGCCCAGCCAGACACTTTCCCCGCGCCCGCCCAGCCCCACCAGATTCATGCCGTCATTCCAGTCTCCCGCGCCCATCAGCGGCAGTCCGTGCTCACCCATTTTCAGACCATGCTTCAGCGCACGCACACCGTGCTGCCAGAGACTTTCCTGCGTTGCGCTGACCTGCGGTTGCTCGTAGAACGACTCCTCACCTGCCTCCAGCAAACGTGCCTCGAGATAAGGCACGGATTCTTCGGCAATGCCATGATCGCCGGTGACCGTGATGTAATGGCTGATGGCCAGCGGCAGCCAGAGATAGTCGTCAGAACAGCGGGTACGCACGCCGTTGCCGGTTGGCGGATGCCACCAGTGCTGGACATCGCCTTCAATGAACTGCCTCGACGCACATAAGAGGATCTGTTCGCGCATCCGTTCCGGCGCCGCGTGGCTTAGCGCCAGCGTATCCTGCAACTGGTCACGGAAACCGAACGCCCCGCCGGACTGATAATAGCCGCTGCGCGCCAGGATCCGGCTGGCTAAGGTCTGGTAAATCAGCCAGCCGTTGGCGAGCAAATCAACCGATTTATCCGGCGTGGTGATCTGAATTTTATCCAGCACCTGATGCCAGTGATGATGAATGCGATCCAGCTCAGCCTGCGCCGCGCCTTCCTCAAGATACTGATGAATGAGCGCTTCGGCATCTGCGGCATTCTGCCCCAGACCCAGCGCGAAAATAAAGGTGCGCTGGTCGCCGTCGATAAGCGTTGTGGCCGACTGCACCGCGCCACAAGGATCCAGCGCCGCACCGGTTTTATCGGAAAGACGCTGATTTTTCATGGCTGCGGGCATGGCCGCAGAACCGGTGCGACCAAAGAACTCGCGACGGTCACCGCTGACCGAGCAATGTGCGCCGGTGACCGCAAAGAAAGCGGTGCGTTCAGAACCGTTGCTGGTGTAATGATTGGTCGCCAGTACGCCGCAACCTTTTACCACGTGCGCGGCCGAAGTCACGATATGCATCGCGGACTTGGCACGTAAATCCGCCATCACCCATTCGGCATAACCGGTCACCGACAATCTGCGCGGCCTGCCGGAGAGGTTAGTCAGGGTCATGATAATCAGTTTGACCGGCGCATGTTCGGCAACTAATACCGTCATTTCACTGGAAATGCCCCGCTCGGTATGTTCGAAGCAACTGTAACCGAAACCATGGCGGGTGACGTAACCGCCGATGCCGCGAACCGGTAACGGTGCAGGCGACCAGACGCTGCCGCTGTCCTCATCGCGCAGATAAAAGGCTTCGCCGGAACTGTCGCTGACCGGGTCATTTTCCCACGGCGTTAAGCGGTATTCGTGGGCATTTTCATACCAGGTATACGCCTGCGCGCTTTCTGAAATCACCGTACCAAAGCTGGCATTTGCCAGCACGTTCGACCACGGGGCAGGCGTGGTCTGACCTTCGTTAAGCACAATCTGATATTCACGACCATCCGGCGAGAAACCGCCCAGCCCGTTGAAACAGGCCAGTTCACGTGGCGGCGACATCACCGGCTGACTGTCATTGACCGTACGCACCGGCACCAACGCGGGCAGGGAAACGAGCGGTGTTTGTGTCCGCTGATTCAGCTGATCGTCCAGACTGCCACGGCGGTCGTCGATCACCACATGCGCCACGCTCATCAGCAGCATGCGGTCATCCGGTGTCATCTGCTCGCCGTTACGCACGAAAATTCCGCCCGGAATATCGGTCTGGCTGGACCCCGCGCCGGATGCCACCAGGCTGAGGATCTGGTTTTGCAGCGCCTGCTGATAACCGCCGGAATCATTACACAACAGCACCAGATCGACTTTTAATCCTTTCAGACGCCAGTAATGGTGCGCACGGATCAGCAACGTCACCAGCCCGATATTTTCGTTGCTGGTCATGGTCAGCAGTACAATCGGCAGATCGCCGGAAAGCGACTGTCCCCACAGACCGGATTGCCCGCGACGGTTGGCGGCGACCGACTGTGCATCGCCGCGCATTTCCTGACTGGCAAAAATCAGCGCCCCCGCCAGACGGTTAAACAGCCCGGCATCATCTTCCGAGGCATTAAGCTGGCGCAGCACTACCTGACTGTGCGACCAGGCGATTTCAAATACCCGGTCAGCAATATGATGGTCGCGATATTTTTCCAGCAACATCAGGCTTTGCAGGCGCGTGTCGCTGATGCCGTAAACCATGTCGATAATCACCGGCACACCGGGTCTGAGCCGGATGCGCTGACGAATCGCCATCACCGGATCCAGCACCGCACCGGCACTGTTACCGAGTGTTCCGCCCTTCTGCATTGCCTGCGGACTGGCGGCGGTGTTGCCACGCCCGATAAAGGCCGCGCGATCGGTTTCAAATGACGTTTCCCGTTCCACCGCACCGTGGATAGCCATCATGTGGAACATCCACGGACAGGCCTCATCCGGTTCGCGTGGTCGCCGGTGACAAAGAATCCCCTCCTGCGCAGGCACCAGTTCGGTTTGTACAAACAAATTACTAAACGCAGGATGGGCGGCGTCGTTGGCGGCGGGTGCCAGCACCACTTCGGCATACGTGGTGATATCCAGCGTACGCGAATGGCGGCCATTATGCGTGACCGTCATACGGCGGATTTCGACGTCATCTTCCGGTGATACCACGATATGCGTCTGCAGGGTCAGCAGGCCGCGGGTACGGGTAAACTCTGCGCCAAAATCGGTCAGCACCGCGTGGTAGGTTCCCTTCTGTTTACCGAGCGGTTGCCAGGTATTACTGGTCACTGCACCCGATTCAGGATCGCTGACGTAGCAGAAGATGCCGCGGTTATCGCGGGTGGCATCTTCGCGCCAGCGGGTCAGGGTCAGGTCTTTCCAGCGACTGACACTGCCGCCCGCCTGCGTGACCATCAGATGGTAATGGGTATTGGAAAGCAGCTGAATTTCCGGCGACGGGCTGTCGACGTCGGTGAATTCACGCAGTTCCACGTTCACTTTTTGCAGCATATTGTCGTGCGATTCGAAGTGACGACGCGGGCTGTAAAGCTCGACGGCATCCGGCACGCGTTCCTGTAACAGTAAACGGGCGGACTGGAACGCCGCGTTGGCCGCAAAGCGTGCGGTCATCGGCGCGCCGAGCAACACGTTAGCCAGCGCCAGGAATCCCATGCCCTGGTGGTGCGCCATGTAGGAACGCACCACGATGTAAATCTGCCCGCGCACCAGACGCGACGGGCTGTAATCCAGTGCATCATAGAAACCGTATTCACCGCGGGCGCCGCAATTCTCCAGTTCCAGCAGATTCACACAGGCTTCCTGCGGGCGGATCATCAACGCCATCATCGTTGCGTAAGGCGCGACGACCATATCTTCACCCAGGCCGCGTTTAAGACCGAGGCCCGGCACACCGAAGGCGTGATACTGGTAGTTCTGGTTGAGATCAAAGGCCGCATACGCCGATTCAGAAATCCCCCAGGGCACGTTATTTTCCTTACCCCAGGCAATTTGCCGGTCAACGGCGGTCTGACACATCTGCACCAGCAGCGTATCGGGATACGCTGGCATCACCAGTTGTGGCATCAGATATTCAAACATTGAGCCGCTCCACGACATCAGCGACGGCTGTTTGTCGATCACGGTGAACAGACGCCCGAGGGCGAACCAGCTTTTTTGCGGCAACTGATTGGTGGCGATGGTGACGTAATTCGTCAGACGGATTTCCGACGGCAGCAGATCGTACTTTCCGCTGTCCATTTTATGGGCGTCACAATTGTAACCGACGGTCAGCAGGTGGGTATTTTTGTCATACAGGAAGCGGAAATCCATGTGCGCATGCTCGTTCAGGCGCTGTTCGAGTTCACCGATGATGTCCAGCCGCTGGCGCGCCAGCCCGATAGTGCGGGATAACAGCGGTGACGTCCGGGCATCCTGTTGCGCCAGCCAGTGCAGCGTTGGCAGAGGTTGGTTTTGAGCCTCCGCCGGCAGCGCACCATAAAAATCTGACCACTCTTTAATGCCGGTCGCGAGCTGTGTTGCCAGCCGTTGTTGCCAGCCCTGCGCCGACGCAGCGATCAGGCCGTGCATATCCTGCAGGTAGGTAATACTTTCAGCGGCTTTGGCTGCGGTGGCCTGTTTCAGGCTTTCCCGCAGTTTAGTCATCAGCGGTTCATCGGTCTGGCTTTCCGCCATGTTCAGCGTATCGGCCAGCCCGGCCAGCCACGCGGTCATATTCAGCGCGGGCTGCGTGCGCCATAACCGTAATCCGCTGCTGAGCGTCAGCAGATGCCCGGCCAGATTGCCGCTGTCAACGCTGGAAATGTAGCGCGGATTGAGCGGTGCCAGCGTGCGCGTGTCGTACCAGTTATAAAGATGACCCCGAAAATGCTCGAGTTTATCCAGCGTATCGAGTGTCTGGCTGGTACGTTCCAGCACCTCACCCTGCGTAATGTAGCCGAAATCCCACGCGGTGATATTCGCCAGCAACGACAGACCAATGTTGGTTGGCGAGGTACGGTGCGCAATCACCGGCTGCGGAATTTCCTGGAAATTGTCGGGCGGCAGCCAGTTTTCCTCAGCGTTGACGAACGTTTCGAAAAAGTACCAGGTTTCACGTGCGGTCTGACGGAGGAAACGCTGTTGCTGCGCATCAATGCCCGGTTTCTGCCTGACAGCAGGCCGGCTCATCCAGCACATCACCAGCGGCGCGACAAGCCACAGCAGACCCAGCGGCAAGGCAAACCACAGTAACGGCGGATGCGCACCGGCGGCCAGCATAATCACGGCCACACCTGCCAGCAGATTCGCCCACATCCGGCGATAGAAATAGACCTGCGAGTGCGCACGGGATTTTTCGCCGATATTCACACTCGCCCATTCATGCAACATCCTGTGGCTGACATTCAGCCGCCACAGGGTCAGCAAAATGGCGTGTATTGAATACACGGCTTCGTGCGGCAGAGTCATTAACTGGAGCAAAATCCGCGAACAACGGCTGAGGGTAGCGGATGCCACACTTTTCAGATGGGCAATGACCTTGCGGCGTGAGCCTTTGTTGAAGAGATCCAGCACCAGCGCGACCACCACCGGGAAAAGCAGCATACTGGCGATAAAGCCCAGCCAGTAAAGCTTGTTCGGCACCAGCAACAGCGTGCAAAAAATGAGGGTCAGCAGCGCGGGAGCGATAAGGCTGCGGCGCAGGTTATCGAACAATTTCCAGCGGGAAAGCGTGGTCAGCGGGTTGCGGGTCCGCGTGCCATCTTCCTGCGTGACACGAAAACCCAGCCAGTTCAGCAATTGCCAGTCGCCACGGATCCAGCGGGTTTTACGCGCCACATCCGCCAGATAATGATCCGGATACTGCTCGTATAACACCACATCGCTGAGCATGCCCGAACGCGCATAACACCCTTCCAGCAGGTCGTGACTGAGCACTAAATTTTCCGGGCAGGTATTTTCTGTTGCCCGGATGAACATATCAACGTCGTAAATCCCTTTGCCGACAAATGAGCCTTCGCCGAATAAGTCCTGATAGATATCGGAGGACATCGACGAATACGGATCATTGCCCGGCACGCTGCTGCATAATGCGGCGTAACGCCCCTGCCCGTTTTCGGGGATTTCTTCGGCCAGGCGGGGCTGAAGAATGGCGTAACCCGAAATCACCCGCTGGCGTTCAGTGTCATAAACCGGATGATTGAGCGGATGGGCCATGGCGGCGACCAGCTGATGTGCAGTCGCACGCGGCAGCACCGTGTCGCTGTCGAGGGTGATCACGTATTTCACCTGGCGCAGTTGCGCCTGTGTGCGGCCTTCCACCCGGGAGAAAGGCTCACCTTCGCCGCGCAACCAGCGGTTCAGCGCATTCAGCTTGCCGCGTTTGCGCTCATATCCCATCCACACGCTCTGCGCCGCATTCATTTCACTGTCGCGATGCAACAACGTAAATAACGGCCCTTGTGCGTCGGTATAGCGTCGGTTGAGGGTCTGGATCTGCTGCGTGGCGTAGCTCAGCAACGCATCGTTGTCCTCGTTGTGCTGTTCAGGGTTGTCGTGAAAATCGGTGAGCAGCGCAAAATTCAGGTGTGACAGAACATTGCCGAGATAACAGACTTCGAGGCTGCTGATCAGTGCATCAATATTTTTCCGGCTACCCAGCAGACAGGGGATCACTACCAGGGTACTGGCGTGTTCCGGGATGCCGCCGACGAATTCCAGTCGGGGCAGCGGTTGCGGTGTGCGGCTACGGGTGGTGATTTCACTGAGCAGATTCAGCGCAAACTGGCTGGCGACCAGCACTACCGGCCCCAGTAACAGCCACCACGCCCAGTGCATGCCGGGATGCACGGTGTGATATAGCACCTCGGCGGTGATGGCGGTGGTCAGCAGCAGCAGGCTGCCGAGCCACGAAAGCAGCGGTGTCTGGCTGAGGCGGCTGCGGATGCGGGTTTGCAGCGAAAACCTCACCTGCAAATCTTTCTCCAGCGTCTTGCGCCCGGCATCAATCAGATAGTAACCGACATGTTGTTGCTGAAAGGAATCCGTTGCCTGTTGTGCCAGCGCCACCGCGCGGCTGGCGACAAACGCCTCATCGTGCAGGGAATGGCGCGACAACTGTTCAATCTGATGGCGGTAGTTATCGCGGGTATCAAAGTGCATGGAGGCATAAATACCGGCCGGATCCTCACGCAGGACTTTCTCCACCACGCTGAGGTTTTCGGCGAATTCTGCCCAGTCCATTTCGGTCAACTGCCGCAAACCCATAATGCTGTTGCTGACAGAAAGCTGGCTGGCAGCAAGCTGCTGATTAAATTTATCGATCACTTCACGCTGGGTCAGCCCGACTTCACTCAGCCGCTGCTCTACCCAGGTCAGCGGCAGCGCCAGCATCGAACCGTGCCCCTGCAACCGGCGCACCAGTTCGGCCACGAAAGCGCTGCTACGCGGCGGATTGGTGCGCGCCATATCAGCAATCACGATGATCTGACTGGCGGGATCGTTTTCCGCGCTGTCCTGCAATTTATTGACCCAGAAATCGGCCAGATTACGTTCCTGCTGCGCATTCGCCACTTCAATACTGACCCGGCGTAAATTCTCGATCAGCGCCAGGCGCAGCATACCCGGAAACGCCCATAACTCCCCGAGCGTCAGCGGGCGCACACTCTGATAAGTCGAGAGAAAACGGGTCAGGGTTTTGATGTCCCACAGGCCGTCGCTGTGGCTGACAACCTCGGTCGCAATGTCATAAATGCGCGGGCAGGAATGCGGTAAACCCAGTGAAGGCAACCCCTTGCCAAAGTTTTTCGGTAACAGCTGGCGCACCAGACGGATTTGTTCTTCGATCAGATAGAAGTTATCGAGTAACCATTCACCGGCCGGGGTAATGCCCGCTTTTTCTCCACTGCTGAGGATCAGGCAACTGCGCGTTAAAACCTTTTCGTTATCGTCGAGGCGCTTTAGCAGGTAGTAAGGAAGTTTTTTGCCGGAGAGTTTGTGGGAGAGTGCGAGTTTGCCGCCGAACCGTTCCATCTGATCTGCGGAGAAAAGCTCGGCGCTGATCGGTACGGGGTGCGCCAGTGCGCTGGCGCGATGACGCCGGGTATGGCTAATAACAGGGGGTGCTCTTTTAATTTTGAACCAGTTAATCACAGCATTTTTCATGTCAGCATACCTTAGGCGGACCCGATAAGGCAGTTGCCTGAGCTGCGATGAGAGTTCACTTGATAAGAAAATGGGTAAGGGACAGGGAGGCCGAAAAGATGAGTCACCCTCAGCGGGCAATTAGATTCATAGTAGCCTGTTTACAGGGATAGCGTTGAGTTTATTTTTTCGCCAGCGGCTGACAACTGTGTGCTAACCCTGCAAATTTTCACTGACGGCGGTCTTTATCAAGGCTCAAAAGTATAAACTCCCGGATTCGGTTCATGCGATTATCGGGCGGCTATTTGGGAATAATTGTCACAGGCAATCCCCCGCTTCCAAATTTATCCTTCAGGAAAAAAAGATGACGACCTTAAACGAAAAACTGGCATGGCGATACGCAACCAAGAAGTTTGATGCGGCCAAAACGGTTCCGGCTGAAAAGATTGAAAACATTATTGAGGCCGTGCGTCTGGCACCGACCTCAAGCGGTCTGCAACCCTTCGAACTGCTGGTAGTCACTAATCCGGATATCCGCGCAAAAATCCGCACCGTTGCCTGGGATCAGGCGCAGGTCACCGACTGTTCTCACCTGCTGGTGTTCGCGGCATGGGATGACATCACGCCAGAACGCGTGAACATGATGTTCGACCTGACCAACGAGGTTCGCGGTTTTAAAAACGAAGGCTGGGAAAACTACCGCCAGAAACTGCTGAGCATTGTCGCTGAACGCGGTACCGAAGCGAATTATCAGGCCGCTGCACGTCAGGCCTATATCGGTCTGGGCGCCGCGCTGATCGCCGCCGCGTTTGAAGAAGTGGATGCGACGCCAATGGAAGGGTTTGATCCTGCTGCCGTGGATGAAATCCTGGGCCTGAAAGACAAAAACCTGCGCAGCGTGGTGATCCTGCCGCTGGGCTACCGCGCCCACGAAGGCGACTGGCTGGTGAACCTGAAGAAAGTTCGCCGCAGCCGTGAAAACTTCGTCACCGAAATCAAGTAATATCAGGCCACCGGCCCTGTCCGGCCGGTGGCCTTCATACCCTAAACACAGACGTACCTTACTGATGACATCCTGATTTTATTATCATAAATCCCCCTGACTTCACGCTTATAAGGTCATTTACGGACGATAAAAGCTTTCCGCTGTGCCGTTGCCCAGAGTGATCACCCCCGCAAAAATCATAATAAGTAGCCCCTTTATTTAAAAAAAACCTTATCCGGGCTAAATAGCCTCATCAGAATGCCGATAACACATGCAGATAAATGATTTTACTGACTCTGTTAACTTATTTTGAGGTTGCATATGTTAAAGAAGCTTCGCAATAAGGCAAAAGTCGAGCTTTATGTATGGATAGGGATACTCATAGCAACCTATTTATTTTCCCTGTATTTTAATATGAATGAAGTTTTCTATTCTTTTTTTAAAGCATATGAAGTCTATAATTTAGACGAAGTTTTCATTACCCTGAATATAACGGGTTTTCTTGGGCTTATTTTTTCTCTTATGAGAATAAAAGCAATGGAAAAGGAAATAGCAAGGCGAATGGAAGCTGAAAAGAATTTTCATTGGGTTGAATGTCATGATCCGGTAACAGGGCTGCCGAATACAATCATACTCAACTCTACCATCGCACAATATAACCAAGAAAACAAAAGTAGTTTTGGTGTGTTCACCATTGAAATAAACAGACTGAAGGATATTAATGATATTTTCGGCCATGACTATCATGATGAGATATTTAAGATTGTAGCAGAAAGACTGCTGAATATTTTCCCTGGCTGCGTTTATAAATTAGCCGCCGATGATTTTCTTGTCCTGAGACCCAATATTGACAAAACCGACCTGACCTCGCTGTCCGGGCGCGTTATGCGTAGCCTGTGTTCACCGGTTAATCTGGATGGATTCACCTTCAATATTTCAGCCAATATTGGTATTTCACGATCCCCGGAAGATTCGTGCGATCTTAAGAAAGTGATTCAACAGTCCGATTGTGCAATGCATGTTGCTAAAAAAGCTGGCAGAGAGCAGATCAGGGCATTCTCTGCGAGCATGGAAGAATCTTTATTATCCATGGCACAACTGGAACGTGATTTTAAATCAGCCTTGAAAAACAAAGTTTTTGTGAGTCATTATCAGCCTTTGGTGGATCTAAAATCAGAAAAAATCATAGGCTTTGAAGCCCTTGCCCGATGGGAAATCTCGGCGGGAAAGTTCATCCCGCCGTCGAAGTTCATTGCGCTTGCTGAAGACACAGGAGCAATAACAGAACTGACAGAATATCTCTTACGGGAGGCATGTCTTGAAGCGCTAAAATGGCCATCCGACAAACGGTTGTCCTTTAATCTTTCACCTTTACTTTTATGTGACAAAAATCTTAAATCAAGAATTATAGGTATTCTTGATGATGTGGGTTTCCCGCCAGAACAACTGGAAATTGAAGTCACGGAAAGCGCGCTGTTTAGCGACAGACATCTGGCCCGATATACACTTAAAAGACTCCGTGACGCAGGCGTTAAAATTGCTCTCGATGATTTTGGCACCGGATACTCAAGCCTTTCTCAGCTCTGTGACTTTCCCTTTGATACATTAAAAATTGATAAGAGTTTTATTGATACATTCCAGACTAATGAGAAACAGAATAAGATTGTTTGCTCTATTCTCTCCCTTGCCAACGCCCTCAACGTAAAAGTGGTTGCTGAAGGCATTGAATATAAAAGTCAGCTGATTATTTTACAGGAACTCGGCTGTGATATTGGTCAGGGCTATTTCCTCGGAAAACCGGTTCCTGCAGCAAATATTCATAAATCAATAAAATCGCCTTTAACTGAAGCTGAAAAGGTCACAGCGGAATGAAGCGGTGACCGGCGGGTGAACTGTTGTTCGGTCATCGTCATGCCCCACTGGTCGCCCTGCCATTCTTTCAGCAGTTCGAAACCAAAGGATTCATACAGACGTCGCGCAGCATGAAGGCCGCTGAAGGTCCAGAGCTGAACAGCGTCGAATCCGCGCCCGTCGCAAAACGCTATCGCTTCACTGAGCAGTTTTCTGCCCATGCCCGTTCCCCGGCAGCGGTCATCAAGAATAAACCAGCGCAGGTGGGCTTCGTTATTTCCCAGATCCTGACCATCGATAGCCACTGAACCGACCACCCGCCCGTTGCTGACCGCCAGCCAGACCTGGTTGCAGGGTTCATGCAAACGCCCGCAGAACTCGGCCAGTCCGCTGGCAACCTTTCCCTCGAAGAAATGCCCGAAGTTGTAATTACTGGCGTAATACGTGCCGTGCATTTCCGCAATCCGGCCAATCATGCCCGGCTGATATCCCGTGACGATTTCAATGTTGTGTTGGGGCGCGACCGGGTCCCCGTCGCGACAACGTTCAAGGGCGCGGGCATACGCCGTCAGGCCTTTTGCGACGGCCTGTTGCTGCGCAGCATCCAGATTTTCCAGCGCCTTGATCACGCGCATCGCACCGTACTCATTGATCCGCCCGACCGTCTGCTTGCCCTTTTCCGTCAGTATCAGTTGTTTCACTCTGGCATCATTTTCCGACGGCACTTCCTGCAGTTCACCCGCTGCCAGCAAACGGGCAAGCATGCGGCTGACGCTGGATTTTTCCAGCCCGAGGATCTGCACCAGTTGCGCGGCGGTCATGGCGCCCTGATTTTCAATTTCCACCAGGCTGTGTACGGCAGAAGGTGAATATTCTGTGGCCGCCAGCGTGGCGTTCATAAAACCCAGCTCGCGTACCATAAGGCGCGAGGAGGAACGGATTTCTTCGATTAAGGCGTGATCTGGCATGCGTTTACCCGGGATTTTGACTGATAGTTGTATAATACAACCATCATCCCCGGTGCACTGTCAATACCGCGATAAAGATTGTGCATGACAATCCGGCACGTTCTGTGCAGGATGAGTTTTTTCTTTCCGGGGATCATTCATGAGCGCAAAAACGGCATCGCTGGAAAGCCGTATCCGGCAGCAATGGGATCAGCTTTCGTTGCACGAACAACGTTTAGCCGATGTCCTGTTAGCCGCGCCGGGCCAGCTGGCGATGAATACCGCGACTGAACTGGCGCAGAGCGCGGGCGTATCCAAAGCGACTGCCACGCGATTCTTTCGCCATATCGGTTATGAAAGCTACGATGCTGCCCGCCGTCAGGCGCGTGAAATGCAAAACAGCGGCTCGCCTCTGTATCTTCAGGCCGCACCCAGCGCTTCGCCCCTGGGCACGCTGATACAAAATCATCTGGAAAAAGAGGTCTCCAGCCTGGTGAACACGTTCCGTTTACTGGAAGATGACCAGCTTGAAGCCTGCGTGGAGGCCATTGCCAACGCGAAACGTGTGGTGGTGATGGGCTGGCGTCACAGTCAGACCATCGCCATGCTGATTTACCGCGACCTGATCCACGTTCACCCCGACGTACGCCTGCTGCCGCGCGCCGGTGATTCGCTGGCAGAACATCTGGCAGCGCTTGGCCCGCAGGATGTGGTGATCTGCGTCGGGCTGCGCCGTCGTATGCCTGCACTGGAAACCGCCATGAGTGCCCTGGCTGACATGCAGGTGCCGATGCTGTATATCTCCGATGTGCTGGCGGGTAAACCGGCGAAATATGCCAACTGGGTCTTGCGCTGTCATACCGACGTTAATCTGATTTTCGACAGCACCGTGGCGCTTTCCGGCGTCTGTAACCTGCTCTGTTCACTGGTCGCCCGTCGCATGGGTAAAACCGGCAGCTACCATCTCGCCACCATCGAAACCCTGCACCAGAGCCTCGAAGAACTGGAGTAATGCGCCGCACTGGCGCAACGGCTGAACACTTATCCCCAAATCAGTGCAGCGGCGGATCTTTCCGCCGCTTTTTCACGCCTCCTGATGAAACCTGAGAAATATAAATATTAAAACAAGAAACATTTGTTTCTCATTGATTATGGAAGAAAAAAATGTTTCCCGTCATATTCAGGCTGCGACTGATTAAAAAAGTGGCATGGAAACTGCTCTGTGGTCAGTGACATTTCACCAACACCAGGGAATCACCATAATGAAAAAAATAGCATTGCTGATCGCCGCTTTAATCACTGCTGGCGCGGCTGGCACCGCACAAGCTGACACCCTGTCAGACATCAAAAGCAGCGGTAAAATCACCGTCGGCATCGACCCGACCTTCCCGCCTTATGAATTCACCAACGATAAAGGCGAGATCACCGGCTACAGCGTGGCGATCATGCAATCTTTCGCCAAAGACCTCGGCGTGAAACTGGAGTTTCAGAAAACCGCGTTCAGCGGCATTCTGCCCGGCCTGATCTCCGGCTCATTCAATGCCGAAGGTTCTTCTCTTAACGTCACCGCCGAACGCGCCAAAAAAGTGCTGTTCACGGTGCCTTACAGCAAAACCGTCAATGGTGTGCTGGTGCGCGAGGCCGATGTGAAAAAATTCAGCGGCAAAACGTTGTCGCCGGAACAGTTGTCTGGTCTGAGCGGAGCCGTGAAAAGCGCCAGCGTGCCGGAACAGTTGCTCAAGGGCTTTAACGAAACGCTGACCAAAGAAGGCAAGAAGCCGATCACCATCATCAGCGTGGATACGCTGGATCAGACCGTCAGCACGCTGATGACTAAACGCGCTGATTTCGTGTTTGACGACATTTCGGTGCTCGCACCGATCGTTAAAAAATACCCGAACAAAGTGGCTCAGGTTGGCGAAGCTGGCCCGTCACAGTGGATGGCGTGGGCAACACGTAAAGACGACACACGCCTGAACAAAGCCATCAGCGATCATATTTTGGCGATGCAGAAAGACGGCGAACTCACCACGCTGCAAAAACAGTATCTCGGCACCACCTTTACCGTGCCCGCCAGCGATTTCATTCCTCAGGAGTAAGTTATGTGCCAATCCCTGCTGACGGTGCCCGCCGGTCACGGCAAAACCTTTACCGTGAACAAAGGGCAATTTATTACCGTCATTGATGCCGAAGGTCAGCAGGCCGCCGATTTTGTGGCCGTGAATGCCGCTGATCTGAATGAAAAACTGTCGCCGGTGCATACGCGTCAGCATCTGCGCTCGCTGTTCTTCAAACCCGGAGATGCGCTGTGGTCAAGTGAAAACCGCCCGATGTTGCGCATCATCGCCGACACCATTGGTATTCATGACGCCAATGTTCCGGCCTGCGACCGCACGCGTTTCAGTATCGATTTCGGTGTTGAAGGCCATCGCAACTGCGTCGATAACCTGCTTGAGGGCATGAAGGCACACGGCGTGACCTATTTCAGCCTGCCGGAACCGTTCAACCTGTTCCAGAACGGGCCGGTCACCGCCGATGGCCGCATGGAAGTCACTGACCCGAACAGTAAAGCCGGTGACTGTATTGTCTTTGAAGCGCTGTGTGACCTGATTTGCGCAGTGTCGTCCTGCCCGCAGGACATCATTCCCGGCAACGGTTTGCAGGTCACGCCGGTTGATATTCAGGTCAGCAATCATTACCACGGGGAGATTCAGCATGCTGTTAATGCGTGAGGCCTGGGCCGAAAGTGAAGTCCGTCCGCTGGCCGGGCCGGTGGATATCAAAGCCGGTGAGACGGGCTCCATTCGCGTGCTGCGCGGGCAACTGTTGCGCATCACGGCAGCGGGCGAAGGTGCGGTGGCCGCACTGTTTGGCTTCAGCCTGAGCGACCCTGCTGTCTGGCTGTCGGTTCATCACACCCGCGTATTCAGCAACAGCTATCTGCTGGGTTCTGGGATGCGTCTGGTGAATAACCGCCGTCGTCCGGTAATGGTGCTGGGCAAGGACAGCGTAAAACGCCACGACCTGCTGCTGCCGGGTTCGACCACCGCATGGCTGGCTGAGCGTGGTTATCAGGGGGATGGCTGCATTGAGTCGGTAAAAAGTGAACTGGCACGGCTGGGCATGAATGTGCCGAAACTGCCGGATCCCATCAATCTGTTCATGCACGTCCGGCTGACGCGAGAAGGTGATATTTTGCCGGAAACCAACTGCACGCAGCCGGGCGACAGCATTACCTGTCGCGTGGTGGCCGATACCGTCTTTGTGGTTTCTGCCTGCTGCACCGGTATTGAAGGCAACGATAAACCCGCGCCGCTGAAGCTTTCGGTCGCGGAAAATCTGTCAGCATTTGACGAGGAATAACGCATGTTGGGGCTGGATGACCAGGTGATTGCAGCACTTCCCGAATTAGGCCATGGCCTGCTGATGACGCTGACACTTACCTTACTGGCGGCGCTGCTGAGCCTGGTGTGCGGGCAAATCATCTGCTTTATCCAGCTACGCAATGCCTGGCTGTGGCGCGTCACCGGGCGGTTGTATGTCAGCCTGATGCGTGGCACACCGGCTATCGTGCAGCTCTTTGTGGTGTTCTTCACCCTGCCGCGTCTCGGCCTCGGCGGTCAGCCAATGCTGGCGGCGGTGCTGGCGATTGGCCTGAACAGCGGGGCGTACGTCGCGGAAATCTTGCGGGTTAATCAGAGTCTGGTGACACGCGGACAACGTGAAGCGGCGCGCACGCTGGGGCTGAACCGCTGGCTGACGTGGTGGTATGTGATCAACCCGCAGGTGATCCGCGCCAGCCTGCCGATGCTGGTGAACGAGTTTACGATTTTGCTGAAAACTACGCCGCTGGCGTCCGTGGTGGCGCTGACCGAACTGACCTATGCCGGACAAATCGTTATCGCCCGCACTTACGACGCCACTCAGGTGCTGTTGCTGGTGTCAGCCGGGTATCTGCTGATCGCCCTGCCGCTGATCAGCGCGGTACGGCATCTGGAAGCCAAGCGGAGGATGGCGTAATGGACTGGCAGGCTATTCTTACCGCATTACCGTCGCTCGGCGCAGGCATGATTGCCACGTTAAAACTTTGTGCCATTGCGGCGATCTGCTCGCTGTTATGGGGCACGCTGATGGCCGTCGCGCTGATGCGTGCCCCGCCATTCTGGCAACGGTTGCTGCATCTTTACACCAGCCTGACGCTGGCGCTTCCACTGCTGATCGTTATTTATCTGCTCTATTTCGTCCTGCCGGAATACGACATCACCTTTACCTCGCCGCAGGTCGGCGTGCTGGCACTGACGTTATATTACGCGCCGTATATCGCGCAGGTCGTACGCTCGGCGATTGAGATGTTACCGCGCGGCCAGTGGGAAGCCTGTCGTGTTTTAGGGCTGAGCCGCACGGAACAACTTCGCGACGTGGTGTTGCCACAAACGCTGCCGCAGATGTTATCGCCACTGGTCGGGCTGATGATCGGCCTGATTAAAGACTCCGCCCTGCTGTCGATTGTATCGGTGCAGGAGTTTATGTACGCCGCCAAACAGGCGATTTCTGAGACTTACGCGCCGCTGGAGATTTATCTCACGGTCGCGCTGTGTTACTGGGTGCTGAACAGTCTGATTGACTGGCTGGCGCGCCATATTGAATTTCGCATGACGCGCTACCGTCGCAGCATGCAACATTAATCAGGAGAAAAAAATGTCGGCTGAATTTGAGCATCGTGACATCCAGTTGATTGCCGCCCGCCACGGTAAAGCCGTGCGTCTGGCGAAAGGTGAAGCCGTGCAGGTGGTGAATTTGTACGGCACCCAGGTGGTGGATTGCTGGGCGTATAACGCCGAAGACGTCAGTGAATATATGTGTATGGAAGCCACCCGTGTCTGGAACCAGCGGCTGAATCCGCAGGTCGGCGACAGCTTTATCACCAGCCAGCGCCACCCGATTCTGACGCTGGTCGCCGACACCTCACCCGGCGTGCACGACACCTTTATGGCCGCGTGCGATGCGCGTCGTTACGAGTTACTCGGCTGCACCGAACCGCACCGCAACTGCCACGACAACCTGTTTGAAGGCATGGCGGAACTGGGCGTAACACTGCCGCACGGCAATCTGGCCTCGTTCAACATCTTCATGAACATTCAGGTTCAGCCGGATGGCCGTACCCTGAAAACCTTGCCGGTGGTGACGCGCCCTGGCGACTACATTATCCTGCGCGCCGAAATGGACTGCTACGTCGCCTTCTCCGCCTGCCCGCAGGACATCGTCAGCATTCAGGGCCTGGGCGACAACACTCCGCGCGATGCCGAATTGCGCATTCTGACCGCAGGCTTCCCGCAGGTGAAATTGCAGGGCGCGTGGGTGCCAGAGGGGGTTTAAAGGCAGAAGAAAAGCCAAGCTCGCTGATGGCTTGATCAACGCTTCCCCCTGTGAAGGGGGAAGTTGGGAGAGGGTTTTAAACGTTATCTCAGCCTAAGCACATTTAAAATTTCAGAGGGATAAAACCGCCCTTTTATCTTCCTGCGGGTTCCGGCCTTACTGCGCCTTCCAGCGCCGCCCGTAATTCACTTTCGGTCATCCGCACACAATAAGACGGCATGCCGCGCTGGAAGCGCCAGCCTTCGGAAAGAGCGCCTGCATCGACGGCGTCAAAACCAAAGGCGTCATACAGCGCGATCACCGCCTTTTTCGTTTCCTCATCATCACCGGCTACGGGCAGAGCGCGACGTTGCGGGTCGCCAGCGGGTAAACCGTCGTTTTCGAGATCGGTCATCTGAATCGCATTGAATGCTTTGGTGATTTCTGAATGCGGCAGGAAGCCCGCGAGATATTCGCTGGTAGTCGTTGTCTGATCGTCCAGTTCTGCCACCTGACCGTCACGTTCAGGGTAATAATTTACGGCATCGATGACCGGTTTTCCGGCAATCTCCGCCACGGGCAGTTGTCCGATAGCCGTCAGTGGCACGGCAATCACCACGATATCGCCAAAAGCAGCCGCTTGCGTCGCGGTACCGATTTCGCAACCGATCATCGGCTTCAGGCTGAACAACGTCTGAGGACCGCGAGAATTACTCAGCATCACCTGATGTCCGGCTTTGATCGCCAGTTTTGCCACCGCCCTGCCTACGAACCCTGCACCCAAAATGCCTATTTTCATGATTCTTACCTTTCATTTTGTTGTCGATAGGGTAAGAATAATTCCACACTGAACATTGATAAATCGCCACCACAGACATAAACAAACAACAAACAAGAGGGAATCATGGATCGCTTAACCAGCATGAACGTGTTCGTCAGAACCGCTGATCTGGGTTCTTTCGCAGCGGCGGCAGAAGCGTTGCGTATTTCGCCGCAGATGGTGGCCAAACATATCGCCCGGCTGGAATCGCGGCTGGGGACGGCACTGATCAACCGCACGACGCGGCGTCAGCACCTGACAGACATCGGGCGCAGTTATTATGAGCGCTGTAAAATCGTACTTTCAGAAGCCGAGGCAGCGGATGCTATCGCCCTCGAAATGAAAGTCACGCCTTCCGGCACGCTGCGTGTTAATGCGCCGGTCACCTTCGGCACCTCCTCACTGGCACCTTTCATTACGCATTATCTGGCGCAGTATCCGGAGACGCAGATCGAACTGACGCTCAGCGACCGCATGGTCGATCCGGTCGAGGAAGGCTATGAGGTGATCCTGCGCATTGGCGAACTGAGTGACAGCCAGATGATTGCTTATCCGCTGCGGCCATACCGGCTGATTGCCTGTGCCTCGCCGGGCTATCTTGCACAAAATGGCGCACCGGAAACCCCGGCGGAACTGGCGACGCATTCCTGTCTGGTTTACGGAATCTGGTCGCCACAGGCCCCCTGCCGCTGGCAATTTTACCAGGACGGGAAAATGCAGGAAATCCATCCGCAGGGCCGTCTGCGCTCGAATGACTGGCGCGCACTGCTGCATGCTGCCGTCAGCGGATATGGCGTGACGCTGGGGCCGGAAGATGTGCTGCGCGAGGAGATCAACGCCGGACGACTGGTGCAGGTATTGCCTGATTACGACGGACCTTCAAGACCCATGCATATCCTCACACCCGCCGGTCTGCGACAGACCGTGAAGATCCGCAGTTTTATTCAGGCGGTGCGGGAGGCTTTCGGCTGAGGCATCCGTTCCCCATAAAAAAACCCACGCTCACACGTGGGTTTTTCATTTTAAAGCATTAACCTTCTGTCGCTTACCGCTTCGCCAGCGCCGCCGCATTCTTACCGGCGAGAATGCCGAAGATAATAATATCGGCGACAGCGTTACCGCCGATGCGGTTTGCGCCATGGATGCCGCCGACCACTTCGCCTGCGGCCCAGGCACCGGTGATCACCTGTTTTTGCACATCAAGCACGGCGGTATCCGGGCTGATGGTCACACCGCCCATGGTGTGATGCACGCCCGGCGCGATGCGGATAGCAAAGAACGGCCCCTGATTGAGCGGATGGCGCAGCGCAGTGGCACGTCCAAAGTCTTCGTCCTTTTTCTCCACCACAAACAGATTGTAGCGCAGCAGGGTTTCCGACAACGTGTGAGGATCCATATTGAGTTTTACTGCCAGTTTCTCCGGCGTTGGCGCGCTTATCACAAAGCCTTTGGCGATATACTCGTCAGCCGCTCTGTTATTCGACCGCACCTGTTCATCGAAGATTACCCACGCACTTTTCTCCGGTAAGGCGATAATTTCAGCCGAGACTTTATCGCGGGTTTCCATCTCGTTATAGAAACGCTTTCCGGCCTGGCTGATCAGGATCGCGCCGCCGCCGCGAATGGCTTCGGAAATCAGATAAGACGTGGTCTGTTCCACCGTCGGGTGGATCTGGATTTCACCCATATCCACCGTGTCCGCGCCCAGTTTCTGTAGCAAGGCAATCCCGCTGCCGGTCGCACCCGCATGGTTGGTGGTCACAAAACCATCCAGTTCCGGGCGATATTTCACCACCATCTCGCGGTTAGCACTGAAACCGCCGGTGGCGACAATCACGCTTTTCGCATTCAGAATGCGGCTGTCATTATATTCATCCACCACTTTCACGCCGGTCACCACGCCGTTTTCGGACAGGATTTCGGCGACGGAGGTTTCAAGCAGCACTTCGATATCGCGCTTGTTAATATTTTTCACCAGGCCGCTGATCAGGAAACCACCAACGGCGGAACGATCCGCCGGACGGTGTGTACGGTCGATACTCATCCCGCCGGTGATGGTGATGTCATTCAGTTCAATCTCTTTCGCCGCCAGCCATTCGACGGCTTCCGGTGCCAGTTCCACAAACTCTCTCAGCAGCACTGGGTTGTTTTTGAACTTGCCGCCTTTCAGCGTTTCTTCATAGAACAGGTCTTTGCTGTCTTCGATGCCTTTCAGTTTCTGGAAACGGGTTTCTGCGGCGTTCATCCCGACGGAGGCTTTGATGGTATTGCCGCCGATAGTGGGCATCTTCTCGATAATCACCACATGCGCGCCTTCGTCGTGCGCCTGAATCGCTGCAGCCAGCCCTGCGCCGCCGCTGCCGATCACCACGACATCGTAGTTTTGCGGTGCCTGCGGGTTGCCGCCTTCTTCGATGACGTGTTCTTTGCTGGAAGTTGCCAGCGCGCGGGAAACGGCTTTTTTCAGCGCCTCACTCTGGGTGGTCGCACCGGTAATGGCATCGACGTGCGGGCTGTTGGCGACCAGCATGCGCGTACGCAGGCTTTCGAAGGTGGTCGTGAAATCGACGTCCAGCGAGTCGTCTTTCACCAGCGCGATATCGGTAATACGGTCAGTGTCGAGCGTGACGCTGATTTTCAGTTTCAGCGCTTCGGCTTCGACTTTCTCCTGATACACCCCGGCTTTGTATTTACGGCCGGTGACGCTGGTGTCGCGGATCATGGCGTCAACCAGAGAGAAGCGCCACAGCGGTTCAGGGATGTTCAGTTCTTCGCGTTTATGGCTGTCGATAAACAGCTCAAGATGATCGTTATTGACGATGCGGTCAGCCCAGTCCGGATAAGCAATACAGGCTTTACCCACCGCGATCAGATCAAAACCGTATTCCAGCCCTTTTTCGGCATCAGCTTTATTGATCACGCCGCCGACGCCAATCACCGGCACTTTAGCCAGTGTTTCAGAGCGCATGGCACGGAATTTAGTGATCAGCGGCGTCGGGTCCTGCGTATCGACGATAGAGGGACGCAACAGTTGTCCGACCGAGAAATGCACATAGTCCAGCCCGCGCGCAGCGAGTTTTTCCAGCAGATACATCGTGTCGTCAAAACGGATGCCCGGCACTTCCAGCTCTTCCGGCGAAAAACGGTAGCCGATAATGAAGGAGGCGTCGGCAAAGCGCTCTGCCATTTTGTGGGTGATGTCGAGCACTTCCAGCGGGAAACGGGCGCGTTTGTCGCGGTCTCCGCCCCATTTGTCGGTGCGCTGGTTGGAATTCGGCGAGTAAAATTGCTGGATCAGATAGGTGTTTGCGCCGTGGATTTCCACACCATCGAAACCGGCTTTAATGGCGCGGTTAACGGCATCACCAAATTTGGTGATCATGGTTTCCACTTCTTCGCCGGTCAGTTCTTTTGGCCGGGTCGCGCCTTCACGGGGTGCAGCGATGGCGCTTGGGGCGACAGGCGTACGGCCGCCGATCAGCTCCGGTTCCACCATTCTGCCACCGTGGTAAATCTGTAAAATCGCTTTCGAGCCTTTGGATTTAATGGCATCGGCAATTTTCTTCAGACCGGCAATTTTATTGTCGCTGTCGATAGCGATAGCACCCGGAAACGCCGGGCCCATGCGGTCAATGAAGCAACATTCGACGATGATTGTGCCGATGCTGCCAGCACGGTCACGGTAATATTCCACCAGTTCACTGGTGACGGTACCGTCATAAAAGCCGGTGCAGGTAGTCATCGGGGCCATCAGCAGACGGTTTTTCAGTACCGCACCGTTTGGCAGCGTGAGCGGATTCAGTACCGGTGTCAGCTTATTCATTATGATCAACTCCGAAATCTGTAAGTCTTGAATTTTTCCATGACCGCATTACTTACCGTAAAAAACTACGTTTAATTAAGCAATCCGAAGCAGGCGAATATAGAAATCTGTTAGCTAATTTATTTGCATCAGGCGATGAAATTGGCGTTATAAACGTGCTGAAAACAGGAGTTGTTTATTTATCCGACACAGAAACCCATGCCACCTTCAATTGTTAATGATGAGTTAACAAAAATCAACATTAGAATAACATAAAAAATCTCACCTTCAAAATCATAGAGTTGACTGCAACAACTGGCGTTTACGCAAATTTACTCTACATTCACTTAAACGGATTATTTCGATAAATAAATAACCACACTTATTGTAATGATACCGTATTGATATAAGTGAATGTATTGCGTCATTCAGGCTAAGAATAAAAGTAACATCTTAATTTCGTCACAGTGGACCCGCTGTCATTGCGTACCGCTTAACGCATTTAAGTTCGAAAGAAATTAATGGTTTTCCGAATCAGAACACCATCTTTGATAACCGTGGCGTAACGCTCACACTCAATTACGGGCAGACAAAATTTATGAAACCCACATCGACATTGAATGTTCCCGGCAAGGCCGATCCGGCCTCCGGGGGACTAAAAAAACGTCTGATTATGTTGTTCCTGCAGGTGCTGGTGGCGGTGCTTTTACTGCTGACGCCGGTCCCCACCGGGCTTGAACCCTATGCGTGGCATTTCTTCGCCATCTTTGTCGGCGTGATTGTCGGCCTGATTTTCGAGCCCTTGCCCGGCGCCGTGATCGGCCTGACCGGCGTGGTGGTGATCGCCCTCTTCAGTCAGTGGCTGTTATTCAGCCCGGCCGAAATCGCCAACCCGAAATTTAAAATGCCCACCGAGGCGTTCAAATGGGCGGTGAGCGGCTTCGGCAACTCGACGGTCTGGCTTATTTTTGGCGCGTTTATGTTTGCCGCAGGATATGACAAAACGCAGTTTGGTCGCCGTCTGGCGCTGATTCTGGTGAAATATCTTGGCCGTCGCAGCCTGACATTAGGTTACGCCATTACCTTTGCGGATCTGTTGCTGGCACCTTTCACGCCGTCCAATACCGCACGCAGCGGCGGAACCATTTACCCGATCATCGCCAACCTGCCGCCGTTATACGGCTCCAAACCCAATGACCCTAGTGCGCGCAAAATCGGTTCTTATCTGATGTGGGTGGCGATTACCGCCGCGTGTATCACCAGTTCGATGTTCCTGTCGGCGCTGGCCCCGAACCTGCTGGCACTGGCGCTGGTGAAAAGTATCACCGGCTTTACGATTTCCTGGGGTATGTGGTTCCTGGCGTTCCTGCCGCTGGGGGTGCTGCTGATCCTGACCATGCCTTTGCTGGCCTACTGGTTCTATCCGCCGGAAGTGAAGATTAATGACGAGGTGCCGCGCTGGGCGAAAAGCGAACTCGACAAACTGGGTAAGCTGTCGCGTAACGAAATCCTGCTGCTGATCTTTGTGTGTTCTGCGCTGCTGATGTGGATTTTTGCCGCTGCGTGGATTGAACCCGCGCTGGCTGCGTTGCTGGTCGTGGTGCTGATGCTGTGGACCGGCGTGCTGAACTGGAACGATATCACCAGTAATAAACCGGCCTGGAACACCTTCGCGTGGTTTGCGACGCTGGTCGCGCTGGCGGATGGTCTGGCCCGCGTTGGTTTTATTGCCTGGCTGGGTAAAGAAGGCGGTCAGTTACTCGACGGATTCGACCCGCAGGTCGCGGCAGTTATGCTGCTGATTGCGTTCTTCCTGCTGCACTACCTGTTCGCCAGTACCACGGCGCATACCACCGCGCTGTTACCGGCGATGCTGACCATTGCGGCGGCTATTCCGGGCATCAATATGCCGGTTTACTGCCTGATGATGGTGACCTCGCTGGGCGTGATGGGGATCATCACCCCGTACGGCACCGGCCCTAGCCCGATTTATTACGGCAGCGGCTATCTGCCAACCAAAGATTACTGGCGCCTCGGTACCATCTTCGGCGCGATTTTCCTCGGCGGCATGATGCTGATTGCCTATCCGTGGATGGTGCTGATGTTCTGATGAACGACTCTGCCAGACTGCGTGTTGCAGTCTGGCAATGCCTCCTGACTCCCGGCAACCGCCCGTCACTCCTGTAGAAAATAATGCTTACCGAGAATGGCTGCGCCGTCATCAATCGATTTGTGGATAAGCTTCACGCAGCGTTTAGCGTCGCCCGCTTCCAGCGCCACCAGCAGTTGATCGTAATTATGCTGGCCCTGCGCCATATGCGGTGACTGCGGATAAAGATAGTTAAAACACGGACCAATCTGCACCCACAACTGCTCAATCAGCGCGGTCAGCGTGGGCATCGCGGCCATTTCATACAGAGTGAAACGAAACTCCCGGTTAGCCTCTAAAGCGTCCTCAACGTTATTTTCCACTTTCGCCGCCATAAATCGGGTATTCAGCGTTTTCAGCAAAGCGAGGTGTTGCGCAGTGATCTGCCCGCAGGCTTGCGATACCGCCAGCCCTTCAAGATTTTTGCGGATAAGGGTGATTTCCTGATACCGCGCCAGCGCAATTTTAGGCACCAGAAAAGCCTGTGCCGGTGTCGCATCAAGCGCGCCCGCCGACACCAGACGCAGCAACGCTTCGCGCACCGGCGTCACGCTGGTGCCCAGTTTTTCAGCAATTTCTTTGGTCACCAGCCGCGCGCCCGGTTTGAGTACGCCGACAATTAATGCCCCTTTCAGTTTGGCCTCCACCTGCATAGTGAGGCTGACACGCTGCGCTTTTTCCATCTCAAACATCTGACGTTTTCCTTTAGCAAAATAATGGCTTTTCTTTTGCGGTTTAATCTGTAGCTTGCCAAAAATACATTATATAGGATATATCATGTATTGAGGAATTGAATACTGATTGACCGTTTTTGTGACGCACAACCTTCACGTTAATTCCGTCAACTCTTCTGGCGGCTTCACTTTGGGAATGACCGTAATGAGAATACCTGCCTTTAAACCGGCTTCACTGGCCCTGCTTATCAGCCTGACAACACCGGCTGCTTTCGCCTCTGAACTGGTGATCGCCCAGCCAGCTTCCGCCACGGCGATGGATCCGGGTTTCCTGAAAGAGTCTGCCACACTGGTGGATAACCTCTTTGATACGCTGGTGCTGCGCGACGCCAATATGCAGTTGCAACCGGGGCTGGCGACAAGCTGGAAATCACCCGATGATACCACCTGGGAGTTCACCCTGCGTCAGGGTGTGAAGTTCAGCGACGGCGAGCCGGTCAATGCGCAGGCGGTGAAATTCTCTATCGACCGTATTCTGGATCCTGCGAATCACGCGCCGACCATTTCGTATATCCGCACCATCAAATCCGTGGAAGTTACCGGCGATTATCAGGTGAAAATCCACACCACCGGCCCCGACCCGCTGCTGCCAACCCGCATGAGTCGCTACCCGACCTATATTGTGCCACCGGCGTATGTCACCAAAGTCGGTGCTGCGGAATTTGCCCGCAAACCGGTGGGTTCCGGCGCGTACACCCTCACCGCATTTATTCCCGATGAAAAAGTGGTGATGCAGGCCAATCCGGATTACTGGCGCGGCAAGCCCGCCATCGATACCGTCACCTGGCGTCCGATCCCGGAGGCCACCGGGCGCATCACCGCCCTGCTGACCGGCGAAGTACAACTGGTTGATGGCGTACCGGCCGATCTGGTGCCGGCGCTGAAAAATAAACCGGGCGTGCATCTCGAACAGGTAAAAAATGGCGGACTGACCATTTACCTCGGACTGAAGAACGACCAGAAACCGCTGAATGATGTGCGCGTCCGTCAGGCGTTATCACTGGCGCTGAACCGCACGGCCTATACCCGCGATTTACTGCACGGTTTCGGCACGCCGACCGGCACCATGGCCGGACCGAAAGATTTTGGCTATGAGGCGATCCCTGCACCGGCGCAGGACATCGCCAAAGCCAAAGCGTTACTGGCAGAAGCGGGCTATCCGCAAGGCTTCACCCTGCGCTTCCAGGCACCCCGCCGTTATATTGCCAGTGCAGACGTCGCCCAGGCGATTGTGCAGGATCTGGCAGCCATCGGCGTGAAAGCGCAACTCGAAGTGCCGGAATGGTCGGTCTATACCCAGCAGGTCGCGGCGCAGAAACAGGCACCGATGTACATGCTGGCGTGGGGATCAACACAGACGCTGGACGCCGATGCCGCGCTTTATCCGATCCTGCACTCCGGCGAGCCGTATTCTACGGTGAATTCGCCTGAACTGGATGCCCTGCTGAACAGCAGTCGTACCACGGTCGACCCGGCCAAACGTGAGAAGATTTTGCAGCAGATACAGCAGGTTGTCGCCAGTCAGCAACCTCTTATTCCCCTGTACAAAGAAGATTCCCTGTATGCCAGTGCCGACAACGTGACCTTCACCGGCCGCGCCGATTCGCGGATCCCGCTGTTTGACCTGAGGATGAAATGATTTCACTGCGTACAACCCTGCAAAGGAAATCCCGCCGCCGGTTTTACGGCGACGGGCTCCTCGGCGGACTGTTGCTGCTACTGGTGATTGTCCCGGCGCTGCTGGCGCCGTGGCTGCCCCTGCCGGATCCGCTGACCAATGATCTGGCTGCGGCCTTTTCCTCGCCGGGCGGCCATCATCTGCTGGGCACCGATCAACTGGGGCGCGATTTGCTGTCGCGTATTTTATCCGGTACGCGACTTTCGCTGATGGTGGTGTTGCTGGCAGCGTTAATTGCGGCGGTGACGGGCTCGGCGCTGGGCATGATTGCCGGTTATACCGGCGGCTGGCTCGACGCGCTGATCATGCGCCTGATGGACATCCAGCTGGCGGTGCCGTTCATCCTGCTGATCTTACTGGTGATGGCGCTGTTCGGCGCGTCACTCACCAATATCATTGTGATCATGGGCGTGACCAGTTGGGCGATTTATGCCCGTGTCGCCCGTGCCAAAACGCTGGAAATCCGCGAGCTGGAATTTATTGAATCGGTCAAAGCCATGGGATTTTCCACTCCGCGCATTTTGCTGCGCCATGTGCTGCCCAGTCTGATGACCCCGCTGATCGTGCTGCTGACGCTGGATATTCCGCGCCTGATCGTGCTGGAAGCCTCGATTGGTTTTCTCGGCATGGGCATTCAGCCGCCGACGCCGACGCTCGGTAATCTGATCGGCGAAGGCCGTTCTTATATGCTGCTCGCACAGTGGCTGGTGCTGTATCCGGGGCTGGTGATTGCCGCACTGGTGATTGGCTGCAACCTGCTCGGCGACAGCCTGCTGCGTAAAACCCACACGAGGCTCGACTGATATGCTGCGTTATATCTTGCAACGCCTCGGGCAGTCAGTGCTGGTGATGTTTGGCGTGTCGCTGCTGATTTTTTACAGCCTGCACCTGACCGGCGATCCGGCTGCGGTCATGATGCCGCCGGGCTCCAGCCAGCAGGAAATCGACAATTTCCGCCACAGCATGGGCTTTGACCGTTCTCTGACGTGGCAGTACTGGCATTATCTGACCGGCGTTTTACAGGGCGATCTGGGCGAATCACTGCGCTACAGCCAGCCGGTCACCGAACTCATCGGCCAGCGCGTTCCCGCCACCCTGCTGCTGGCCATTACCGCATTGCTCTGGAGCACCGTCGCCGGTTTGCTGCTCGGCATCGTCAGCGCGTTATATCAGAACACACTATGGGATCTGGTCTCACGCCTGCTGGCCTTCAGCGGTCAGGCGGTGCCAGTGTTCTGGCTTGGCCTGCTGCTGATCATCGCCTTCAGCCTGAACCTGCGCTGGTTGCCGTCCGGCGGTTATGGCAGCGCCAGTCAGCTGGTGATGCCTGCCATCAGCCTCGGCGCGTATTACATGAGCGCCATTGCGCGGCTGATCCGCGCCAGTCTGATTGACGTTCTGCAACAAGATTACATCCGTACCGCCCGCGCCAAAGGGCTGAGCCGCTGGCGGATTGTGGTTCGCCACGGTTTACGCAATGCGCTGATCCCGGTCATTACTGTGCAGGGAATGTATTTCGCCTCGCTGCTTGGCGGTGCGCTGGTGACCGAAATCATTTTTGCCTGGCCGGGTATTGGTCGCCTCGCCGTTCAGGCGATCCAGAACCGTGATTTCCCGCTGGTACAGGCCATTGTGCTGCTTGCTGCATTGGTGTTTGTCGGCATCAACCTGATTATCGATTTGCTCTATGTGGTACTCAATCCGAGGATCCGCCTGTGACACATCCCGTTCCCCCGGCGCTGCAACCGACGCTCGATTTGCTCCATGCGATGACGCCGTTCGCCAGCGTTTCCGGCCAGCTCAGCCCGCAGCGTGAGCTGGCGCAGTGGCTGGAAGACTGGATACACCAGAATCTGCACGGCGTGCCGGTATTGCCGGTCAGCCAGCAGAACGACGAAAACACGCCGCCGCTGGTGCACATGCGCATTGAGCGTCAGGCGGCAAAAACGCTGGTGCTGTACAACATGTACGACGTCATGCCCGCCACGGATGAAGGCTGGGAATTCCCGCCCTTTACCGGCGGTATTACCGAATGGCCGGGCACCGGTGCGGTGTATATCGCACGCGGCGCAGAGAACAATAAAGGGCCACTGGCAGGCATGCTGATGGCGATAAAATCGCTGTGTGACGCAGGCGGGCCGGACGTTAATCTCGAGATCATTCTCGAAGGCGAGGAAGAAACGGGCAGTGGCCGGTTACGGCGTTACCTGGCGCAGGAACCCTGTCCGGTGCCGTCCGCCGGGGCGGTATTTTTCCCTTCGCTGTGTGAATACGGCGGCGGCGCACCTCGCGTGTATCTCGGTTTCAGCGGACTGAGCGGCGGCCGTTTACGGGTCAGCGGCGGCGCATGGGGTGGCCCTCACGCGGCTATCCATGCCAGTAACGCCAACTGGATTGCCAATCCCGTCTGGCGGCTGGTTCATGCCCTTCATGCCATTGCACCCGCCGAAAACAGCGGCGTCATCGCCCGTCAGACGGTGGATGAACCGGCAAACCGGCTGCTGCATACCCTGGCGCAACAGTTCAGCATCAGCGATGAACTACACTTTCGCCGCAGTGAAAAATTATCGGTCAGCGGCGATACGCTGGCCTGCCTGCAACAACTGATCAACGGCGCGGTGCTCAACATTTCAGAAATCTGCAGTGATCCGCAACAGGCGCGGGGCGTGATCCCGCACAGCGCCAGCGCGGAACTCGCGCTGCGCGTACCGCCTGGCATTGACGGTGAAAACCTGCTGGCGGCAATCCGCCAGACGCTCAGCCGGGCGGAATTCGACGGCGTGGAACTTGAGCTGGACGACAGTTACCCCGGCCACCGTTTCCCGCGCAACAGCCCCGGCGTCGATGCCCTGCTCGCCAGCTATCAGGCTCAGGGCGCGCAACCGCAGGTCTGGCCGTGGGCACCCGGCTGCGCACCGGCGTATACCTTTGCCCGCATCGCACCGGCCTTTCTGATTGGCGGCCTCGGCCACGGCGGCAATGCGCACGGCGTGAATGAATTTGTCACCCTGCGCGGGCTGGAACGCTTTCAGCAATCCGTCACCGACTGGATCCGTTTTTACGCCCGCGACACCCCTTTTTCTGCTTTGCCGGAATAATCCGGCGAGGCTTTGCGTCAACATCCGGGAATGTTTTAAAAGATAATCACCAGGAAAATTATGATGAAACAAGCAGATGATTTTGAACGTGTTTCACTGGGATTCTTCCCCACACCGCTCGAACGCCTGAGCACACTCGGCGACTCACTCGGCATCACGCTGGATATCAAACGTGATGATTACACCGGATTCGGCGGCGGCGGTAATAAAGTCCGCAAACTGGAATATCTGATGGCCGATGCCTGCCGCAAGCAGGTCAATGTGGTTATCACCACCGGCGGGCATCAGTCCAACCATGCCCGGATGGTGGCGGCGGCGGCGCGTAAGTTCGGCATGAAACCGGTGCTGGTGCTGCGCGGCCATCAGCCGGAAACCTATCAGGGCAATCTTCTGCTCGATAAACTGTTCGGCGCGGAGCTGGAGTTTCTCGACCCTGACGGCTATTTCACCCAGATTGAAGGGGCGATGAATGCCCATGCCGACGCGGCACAGGAACGCGGTGAAAAAGCGCTGATTATCCCGCTCGGCGGCGCCACGCCGCTCGGTGCGCTGGGTTATGTGCGCGCTATCGAAGAAATGGACGTCCAGCTTAAAGAACGTCATCAGTTGCCGCCGGACGTGATTGTCGCGCCGACCGGTTCCGGCGGTACGCTGGCCGGGCTGTATGTCGGCGCACGTAAATACTGGCCGGACACCAAAATCGTGGGTATCAGCGTAAGCGCCAAAGCGGAATGGTTCCGGACACGAATTTCTGCCATGGCGCAGGATTGTGCTGATTTGCTGGAATGGCCGCAACACTGGACGCCTGACGATATCTGGATTGAAGACGAATTTGTCGGCACCGCCTACGGCGTGCCCTCTGACGGCGGCATTGATGCCATCTACCGCGTTGCACAGGCCGAAGGTTTGCTGCTGGATCCGGTCTACACCGGCAAAGCCATGCACGGGCTGATCAGTCTGGTGGAGCAAGGCAAAATCAGCGCCGGTTCACGGGTGATTTTCGTGCACTGTGGCGGCTCACCGGCGCTGTATCCGTTTGCACAGACCTTGCTGGAGCACTGAGATGACGCAGGGTTTTCGCTATCTGAATCAGCGGGATGTCATGGCGCTCGGCGGTACGCAGGCGCAGGCCGCGCTGGATGATGTGCGTGACGTTGTCACCTTAATGCGCCAGCAACAGACGCAGATGCCAGCGGAAACCCACGTCAGTCTTGCCGGTGCGCGGGGAAAAGCCTACGCGCTGCCCGCCTGCGTAGGCGGTCGTTTCAATGCCGCTGGCGTGAAATGGACGGCACATCGCCCCGATGCCCACGACGGGCTGCCGCAGGCGATGGCGATGACGCTGATTAACCGCGCAGATAACGGTCTGCCACTCGGGCTGGTGGAAAGCGCCGCGCTGACTGCCACCCGCACCGCTGCCGTCTCGGCGCTGGCGTTACGCCATGCCGCGCCGCGACCCGTACAACGCGTTCTGCTGCTCGGCACCGGCGTGCAGGCCACGGCGCATCTCGATATGCTGCGTCAGCTTTTCCCGGACCTGCAACAGGTCAGCTGGTGGAGCCGCAGCGCATCTGCTTTTGCCCCAGACAGCGACAACCTGCCGTGGCCGCTGGTCCGAATCACCGGTTTACCGCACGCCTGCGCACAAGACATCGACGCCGTAATCACCTGCACCAGCGCCGCCGAACCGCTGCTGGGCGCGGAGGCAATCCGCCCCGGAAGGCTGGTTATTCAGGTGGGTTATCACGAAGTCGCGTTTGAGGCGATTGCCCTCGCCACAAAAGTGGTGGTCGATTTGTGGGGAGATTTCTGCGAAACCAGCGCCAAAAGCCTCTTCCAGATGTACCGCGCCGGGCAATTTTCGCCGGATCGCGTTGATGCTGATTTAAGCAATCTGCTGCTCGATGGCTGGCGACCTGCGCCGGATGACAGTGTGTATTTCTCCTCGTTTGGCCTCAACGTTTTCGACATCGCCCTGGCGGCCCGTGTGCTGGCACTCGCGCAGCAGCGGGGAACCGGCACGCTGTTACCGCTTTTTCCGGAGTCATTTTACCTTGCCTGATTACTCTGCTTTCCCCTTGCCGCGCATCATTATCAGCGCCGCAGAGCTGCGTGAACGCCACAAAAATGGCGAACAGTTCGCGCTGATTGATGTGCGTGAGATCGCTCAGTGGCAGGCCGCAACCCTGCCGGGCGCGCATCATCTGAATGTTTATGATTACTTTATTCCCGACAGCACTGAAGCCGGTGTGAACAGCCTGTTCAATGCCTTTCAGCGTGCCTGGCAGTCGCTGGACATCCGTGACAACGTCACACCTGTTTTCTTTGAACAACAGGTCGGCATGCGCTCCCCGCGCGGTGCGTGGTTTGCGCTGTGCGGCGGCATCTGCCAGCCGCTGGTGCTCGATGGCGGGCTGGATGCCTGGCAACGCGCAGGCGGCGAGCTGATGCCGGGAACCGGCAACAGCGCAGTGATAAGCGCAGAAAATCCGGATTACCGTGCGCCAGACAGTACGGTGATCGCGCAACTTAATTCGCTGACGGCCACGCGGACGGAAGTGCTTGCGGCACAGGCGTCAGGCGCACAGATTCTCGACGCCCGGCGTCCGTCCGAATTCAGCGGTGAATTTGCGCATGAATGCTGTCACCGGGCAGGAAGAATTCCCGGTGCAAGATTGCTGTTCTGGGAGGATGTGGTGCATAACGGCGCGTTTCAGGATGCCGGAGAAATCCGCCATCGCGCGGAGAAAGCCGGACTGCATCCCGACCGGCG
This sequence comes from Rahnella aceris, assembly GCF_011684115.1. Classification (NCBI taxonomy): domain Bacteria; kingdom Pseudomonadati; phylum Pseudomonadota; class Gammaproteobacteria; order Enterobacterales; family Yersiniaceae; genus Rahnella; species Rahnella aceris. The sequence goes on from NZ_JAADJV010000001.1 coordinate 1,511,799, forward strand.
GATCATTATTTATTGTCACCGGGGCGCACGTGCCGCCACGGTATTCACCGCCCTGCAACTGGCGGGTTACAGGCAACTGGCCATTTATGTCGGCTCCTGGCATGAATGGGCGGAACATCCTGAACTGCCCCTGCTGACGGGTTTTAACTGACGTTGCGCAGTTGCAACGCCTGCCTGATATCCGGCGCTGCCGCCAGTAAAGTTTGCGTGTAAGGATGCTGCGGCGCGCCCAGCACCTGCGCCGTAAGCCCGCTCTCCACGATTTTGCCGTGATAAAGCACCACCACGCGGTCGCACACCTGTTTTACCGCAGCGAGATCATGGCTGATAAACAGCACGGTCAGACCGAGTTGTCGCCGGAGCTCATCCAGCAATGCCAGGATCTGCCCGCGAACCGAGAGATCTAACGCCGACACGGCTTCATCCGCCACCAGCAGTTCCGGCTCTAACGCCAGCGCACGGGCAATCGCCACGCGCTGACGCTGACCGCCGGAAAATGCGCCGGGCAACCGGCTGGCGTGGTGCGCTTCCAGCCCCACCAGCGTGAGTAATTCATCTACCCGCGCCTGAATCTGCCCGGCAGGACGCAATTTCCAGACACGAAGCGGCTCAGCAATTTGCTCACCGATGGTCATTTTAGGGTTCAGACTGGCGTACGGATCCTGGAAAATTATCTGTGCGCGGCTGCGCATTTTCTGCCGCGTGGCGTGACTGGCGCGGGTCAGGGAAACGCCATCAAATTCGATATCACCGCTGTCAGTTTCCGTCAGGCCAATGATCGCCCGCCCCAGCGTGGTTTTCCCCGAACCGGATTCGCCGATCAGCCCCAGAATTTCGCCGCGACGGATATCCAGCGACGTCGGAAAAAGCACCGTTTGCCGTTTTGCCGGTATGAAAGGTAAACGCTGCGCCTGCGGATAGCTTTTGGTCAGTTCACGCAAACGCACCAGCGGCGATGCCGCGCTGATTTCTGCGCTGAACGGACGCGGTTCGGGCTGGGAAGCGGCGATCAGTTTGCGGGTGTAAGGTTCCTGCGGATCGGTCAGCAGTGTTGCCACCGGCCCTGCTTCCACCAGATTTCCCTGATGCATGACGTAAGCGCGGTCAGCGTAACGCGCCACCACGCTCAGGTCGTGGGTGATCAGCAGCACGCCCATCTCCATTTCCTGCTGCAATTCCAGCAGCAACGCCAGAATCTGTGCCTGAATGGTGACATCCAGCGCAGTGGTCGGCTCATCGGCAATCAGCAGCGACGGCTTGCAACTGATGGCGCTGGCAATCATGACCCGCTGACGCATGCCGCCGGAAAGCTGGTGGATATACTGTTTCGCCCGTTGCTCAGGATTCTGGATCCCGACCCGATCCAGCAAAGCGATGGCCTCACGGTGCGCCTGCTTCCAGCCCAATCCCAGATGGCGCACCAGCACTTCAGCTATCTGTTCACCGACTTTCAGCACCGGATTCATGCTGGTCATCGGTTCCTGAAAAATCATCCCCAGTCGTTTACCGCGCACAGCCGTGTCAAACGCGCCCTGCGGGCTGGCAATCTGTTTATCAGCCAGCCAGATTTCACCGCCCGTCATACTCACACCCGGCGGCAGCAATCCCATCAGCGCCAGCGAACTCAGCGTTTTACCGGAACCGGATTCCCCCACCAGCGCCACCATTTCACGGCAATTCACCTGCAGGGAAAGCGGTTTGACCAGCGGTAATCCGGCATCGGTATGAATGGCGAGGTGGCGAACGTCGAGCAAGGGTCTGGCAGTCGTCATGGCGGTGATCCGGCGAAGAATTAAGCATTGAGAATATATCGTATATTCTCAGCCGACAACCTTAAAGACCGCCGTCGATAGATTAATTTCTGCTAATTAATCATGATTTATCAGGGTTTCACCCTCAGTCACAAAAACCTGCCGGCTGCCTGCCGGAGGGATTCGCAGAAAAGGCAGGTTAAGGGCATGCATGAGGAAATAATGTCGTCGGGCTGAAATGACAGCAACAGGGGTGCGTTATTTGCCAGATAGCATAAATAATCCCGGCAAAACGCGTTTGCCCATGGGTTCAGTTAATAGGCCAAAATTCCGATGGTAATAATAATAGTTATCACTTCCCAATATTTATTGCCACGTTGACGGAATGAGAACGTGTTGGCAAATAATTTTAAAATTAAGGTTAAGCTAATAATTCTTTCGTAAGATTCAGAATGTCGATCAATCCATTAAGGCAATCGCTATGAAATCACGAATTTGGAATATGTTACCCCATGAGTACGCCCCTTTTTTTCGTGCCCTGCACATCGTTGTGGCACTTTTAATACTTTCACAAATTATCAACTCCAACTTTACTGAAACTGAAGCGCTTGCCGGGCATGGCCTGGACAGCGTGATAACCTGGGTGCATGTAATTTCCGGGTCAGGGCTGATTATCTGTGGCTTCCTGATGCTTGGCTGGATGATGACCCAGAGAGGTTTTACTTACTATTTTGCCTGGGCTAAGCTGGATTTTGAGGGTATTAAACAAGATATCAATACGCTGATGAAATATCGCTTACCTGAAGCCCATTCCGGTGGCATTGCCAGTACTATTCAGGGGCTTGGTGTTCTGGCGTTATTATGCGTAGCCATATCGGGTGGATTATGGTTCTTACTCAATACTGTTGAATCTGATTTAGCGGATAAAATTATCGGGTGGCATAAGTTCCTTACTACTTTTATTGAAGTCTATTTTTATGCGCACGGTGCAATGGGGATTTTACACCTGTTAATTGAACGATATAAAAACCACTCACCGGCTATTAATGATTAACTTATTGCAGGCTGAGTCATGACATTTAATCATTTTTAATGATGTGATATCGCCTTTGGCGCGAAAAGCCACGCTCGCTGGGGTTGGCCGCGGATGAGGCGATCTCCTGTCGTTTATTACCCCCCATGAATGCGCAATTATTGTTCCGGCCTGAATGCATCAGGCCTCAAGAGACCTCCGGGCAAATGCTGTCTGTCAAACCTGCTCCACCGTACCGGGGCTTCCTGAAGCTGTAACGCGACCAGATTCCCCCGTTCTGCCCGCGAAAGTCTCGCGCTGGCCGCAGAGTTCTAAATCTCTTTCACCCGGGACGAGTCGTACACCTCCTGGGCCCGTTCCATTTCTGCTCCATGCTCCAGCGCCCATTCGTACAATGCAATAAACGTGAGAATTAAAATCGACCATTTATTAGTGATGTTTTCAAGAACAGGACGGGTTTTAGCTGTAACGTCCGCTCTGGCACTAAACGAACGCCCCACAAAAAGGATGTCACTGGGCAGCGGGAAGCGGATCTTTTACTTTGCACCTGTCAGACATTTGCATCCGCCATAAGCTTTATCGGGCTTATTGAGATGCTTCTGCAAGTAAGGCAGCCTGCACGGCAGGACGCGCATTGATATTTGCCATATACGCCGTTAATACAGGCCAGCGATTCAGTTCGATGGAAAAGAATTTACACCAACCCAGCACAGTGAAAAGGTAAGCATCAGCAACGCTGAACGACGGGCCCGTCAGATAGGCTTTTTCATTGAGCGTATCCTGCAGATAATCGAACCGCCGGAAGAGCTTTTCACGAAAGAGCGATCTGACGTCTTCAGGCAATGTGGAGTTGAACAGCAGTGCGGAGCCCGCATGTATTTCACTGGTGATAAAGTTTAGCCATTCCTGCAGACGCACTCGCGCCCAACTGTCCGCTCGCGGTGCCAGCCCCCTTTCCGGCTTCAAGTCAGCGAGGTATTGCACAATGGCCGGCCCTTCGGTGAGTATCTGACCATTGTCCAGTTCCAGCGCGGCGACATAGCCTTTTGGATTAATGATACGGAAGTCACGTCCGTCTGCGGTGAGCTTGCTTCTGTTGTCCACTTTGACCAGTTCAAATTCAAGCCCGAGCTCACGCAACACGATGTGGGGTGAAAGCGAACAGGTGTCAGGGGCGTAATAAAGTTTCATGGTCTCTCCGATAAAATTGAAAAGCTTTTTAGCAATGTGCTGGCCGTTCCTGAACACACTGTGCGTAATGTGTCTCGTGCTGTAAAATTAATGATTCATAAATTAACTATTAGCTGAGCTACTGATACCTATGATGAATCTTTTGCACTGGCGTTTACTGGTCGCCGTGGCGGATGCCAGCAATATCTCACGCGCCGCTGAAGAGGTGGGAATGACTCAGTCCGGCGCCAGTCAGGCTATCGCTCAGTTAGAGGCTTCACTTGGGTTCCCGGTGTTCACGCGTGAGCGTCGACACATCGGCGTCACCGCGCTGGGTGAGCAGGTTATCGAACAGGCAAGGATAATGCTTGAACGGCTGAACGCCATCCGCGTGCTGGCTGATGAGAGCCGCGGTTTAAAGGGCGGACGCATTCGCCTCGCCAGTTTTCCCTCGGTGACGTCCACATTTTTGCCTGGGCTGCTGCGCGACTTTAAGCGTCTGCATCCGGGCATCGACGTGGTGGTACTGGAAGGTACAGACGAGGAAGTGGAGGAATGGATTGCAGCAGACACTGTGGATCTGGGTGTGGTCATGAATCCCGAACCGGGACGAGCAGACGTTGTATTGGGACAGGATGCATGGGTGGCGGTCATGCCATCCCGTCATCCGCAGGGACAGAATGCAAAGGCGGATGGCATAACGCTAGAGGCACTGGCAGGCCAACCCTTTATTCTCGCGACAGGCGGATGTGTCGTTAATGGAAAAAGTCTGATGGAGCAGGCAGGCTTGCAGCTCTCTGATGTACGCGTAAAAGTACGGGATTGGGTCAGCGCCTGCATGCTGGTGCGTGAAGGCATGGGTGTGACGCTGATTCCGGAATCTGCCCTGCCAGCTGAATTGCGAGCCCTGTGCGTGCTGCCGGTGACACCTTCTATACACCGTGAATTTTGTCTTGTTTGTTCGCCATCCGGAAAGTCTTCTGGTGCGACACAGGCATTACTGCAAGGGCTGCGTAAAAGAGGAGGATGAGTAAAGTGCAGGCTACGGCGTCACTGCGGAGCACATAAACTTCACCCATAAAACCTAATCAACATGTTTCAAACTATCGGGGTTTTGAATCGGGTCACATCACGTACGGGTGGCATGCCAAACATACGCGCATATTCCCGGCTGAACTGGGAGGCACTTTCATAACCGACGGAGAAGGCCACAGCAGCCGCTGCGTCTGGCTCGAATATGAGCTGCCGCCGAGCCTTCAAAAGTCTAAGCTTTTTCTGGTACTGGATCGGCGTCATGGCGGTAACTGCTTTGAAATGGCGATACAAAGCGGCAACGCTCATCCCAGCCAGAGCCGCCAGATCTTCCACGAGGAAAGGTTCGGTAAAGTGCACGCGTATCCAGTCGATCGCCCGACGAACCTGTGACAATCCACTATCAGCATGCGCGATTTGCCTGAGCATATTGCCGTGTGGACCTTGAAAAACCCGAAAGAGTATTTCCCGTTCGATCATCGGCGCCAAAATCCCCGCTTCGTCCGGGCGATCAACTAGCCGCATCATCCGGAGCCAGGCGTCCATCATTTCCGGGGACGCGGCAGTAGCCGAGAAATCGGGTTCACGCAGGGTTGGCCGGGTATCGCAAAGGTCACCGAACATAGTCGCGATAACCACAGGGTCTAAAGTCAAGCCAACAGCCAGAAAAGGCCGGTTCGGGGCATCAGAATGAATCTGTCCTATAGCTGGTACGTCGATTGGGATAAGCGTATAGGACGCTGGTTCGAACCAAAGAACCTGATTGCCAATGGACAGGTTTTTAGTGCCCTGTAAGACCAGATGGAGCATCGGTTCATACACCTGGTCCGAGCAAGCCTCTGCTCTGACCATCTTTACGCGGGGAATACCGGTAGCGGTCCATTCATTTTCAGCACGCATCACTAAGTCGCGCAATTCGTTCATTGTATCAGTCATGTCGTCCAATATACGCCAACGCTTCTGCGCTGCAATCAAACGAGAAGAATAGGCAACGATATGCGAAGATCAGGCACGCCTATGAGCGAGTGACCGCCTTAAGATAACGCTTGTCAACCGAGGTGATTCGCCTCAGGCACATACGTTAAACAAGAGGTTACCAAATGAAGTTACCTGGAAAAGTCGCCGTTGTAACGGGCGCGTCAAGCGGTATTGGCGCTGGCATTGCAAACGCACTCGGCGCAGAGGGTGCCACTGTCATCGTGAACTATGCCAGTAGCGAAAAGAGTGCCAACACCGTCGTCGCGTCAATAGAGGCTGCGGGAGGAAAAGCATTTGCCGTGCAAGCGGATATGAGCAAGTCGGCAGACGTCGTCCGTTTGTTTGACAAGGTTAAGGCGGACCATGGCAAGCTGGACGTTTTGGTCAACAATGCTGGCGTCGCCGTATTCGAAATGATCTCCGATATGACGGAAGATGCGTTCCACAAGCAATTCAACGTCAATGTTTTGGGCTACTTTCTGGCAATCAGGGAGGCGGTAAAACATTTTGGTGATGCGGGTGGTAGCATCATAAACATTAGTTCCATTCTGAGCACCGACCCTTACCTTGCCTCTAGTGTCTATTCAGCAACCAAAGGGGCGGTCGACACAATGACATTTGCACTGGCTCGTGAGCTAGGACCACGCGGCATTCGCGTAAACTCAATTTTGCCTGGTCATACCAACACACCGGCAACCGACGGAAATTTCGCGGGAGAACTCGGGGTGAAGCTGCTTGCAGGAACACCATTGGGTCGCTTCGGCGAACCCAGCGATATCGCACCCGTCGCCGTTTTTCTCGCATCTGCAGACTCACATTGGGTAACAGGCGAATCCATCCGGGCTGCGGGTGGTGTGCGCGGTGTGGGCTACTAATCCTTGAATTTAAGCCGCCTATACGGTGGCTTTCAACGTTTGAGTGACTTCTGAAATCTCCTTCTTTCCAATCAACCCCCCGAATCTCAATTCAGTTTCTGGAAGATCCCCATACCTTTAACGCTTCAGAGCGTTGCCCCTTTGTCGGGGCGACGCTCGCTTGGTTTAGTGATGGTTCTCGCGGCACAATACCTGTGCGCAATGGACCTGCTGATGTTAGCAACGTCCGCTCCTGGCACAAAGCAGCCCGACGCGGACGGACTGTCCGCTGTGAGCGAGGCGCTGACCCCGGCTTATTAAAACGAATGTCTGCGCTTCCACTCATTTACAACATCACCCAAAGTTTTTGGATCATCATTACGTATCCACATCATAAATTCACGATCGAATCGAAAATCTTCGCCACACTCCTTAATCATGAAACGACGAACGTTTTGCGTATTTTTGTAGTTTTTATCAATGCTAGTGGCACTGGTCAGTAATGAGCTATGCCAATCAATTTTCAATTTACTCACTCCTATGATGAAGAGGTTGATTAGAAATTAGGATACTAAATGGGCTTAAAGATATGTTTAAGTGAAAGAATAAGCTTGTTTTGAAGTTAATTGCTATCAACTCAGTATTTCTGCCACTCTTTGGCCGAAGGTTGTGGGATCCTGTAACATCATGAGATGACCCGTTGAAGGCATGACAGTGACACTTTTCGCGTGCTGAGTTGCCCAGTCGGGAACATCCCAGCCACTCGCTGAATGTTCACCCGCCAGTAAATGCACAGGGACAGAAGTAAACACGGTTTTGACCAGAGTTTGATAGCCAGGGTCCCCGGTGACCTCGACAACTGACCGGGCCATGGCAAGCAGCGTTGAAGCTGGCTGATGTTTAAGCCAGATTGTCGCGATTTGTATTTTGTCAGACTGCGGATCGATTCCGGAGCCCTCCAGCCAGGTTTCTGGCGAACCTTGCATCTCCGCCAACATGGATTCGACTTGCGTTAATGTCATTTTCGCGATGGTGGATGTCCAGAACGCATCTTTAAGAGAGAAGTTGCCTTCTACACTGACAATCTCCTTAACGCATTCGGGATATTTATGCGCAAACGCGTAGGCCACAGCGCCCCCGACAGAATGACCCACAAGGCTCACGGCGGATCCCTGATATTCGGCCTGGATCACCTCATAAATCCGTTTCACCTGCCCCCAGATGTTTATTTTCTCTACAGGTATATCGCTGCGTGCGCCGTAGCCGTTAAGGTCAGGAGCAATAACGGGCCGATCGCCCAGCGGTCTGTGAAATTTCGGATCATTCAAAGTACCTATTAAGCCGTTGATAAATATGACAGGCGTGTTGGACGAATTGTTCATTTAGCTTTCCGTAACAGGTGTGGCGTGAATTTTTTGTGTTTAACGAGCCTTTAAGTGGATTTATTTATATCCGCAGGCGCTTATGGACATGCCAATAAGCTCTTTTAACCATGCACGCCCCTGAGGCCAGTCACCGAGTCCGCTGGCTGCGTTGATATGCCCTCGCTCACCGATATTGACCAGACTACTGCCCCAGGCATCGGCACAGCACTGGCTGTAATGGATATCGGCATAAGGGTCATTGGAACTGGCAATCATCATGCTCGGAAATGCGAAACGCTTTTCACTCCGGGGAACACTAAACCCCTTAGCCTCTTCTGGAAACACATCGCGTGTGGGATCGGGTACCGCGACCAGCAACGCGCCTCTCACCACCGTGCGGCTATATTGTGCCCAGTTTGCAACCTGCAGGCAGCCAAGACTATGGGCGACTAAAATGACGTCTGGCCCGGTCTTTCTGACGGCAGTTTCTAAATTTTCGACCCACTCTTCGCAAACCGGATGATCCCAGTCTTGTCCCGAAATGAGGGTCATTGACGCGTCAGTTTGTGTCCATAGCGTTTGCCAGTGTCCTGAGCCCGAGTTGCCAATTCCCGGAAGAAGCAATATTGGAGATGTCATGTCTTGATTCCCAAAGAGGTGTTCACATAATGTAGGCGAATGACACATCGTTCCTGAATGGCAAGTCATCGAAATACAGCCCGATTAACCGATGATTCATCTACATTTTGAGCAAAGGATTAGCATGGAGCTTGACAACAAAGACCGGCAAATTTTGGAAGCACTTCAAATGAACGCACGTCAGAGTCTGGCCTCTCTGGGCAAATGCATTGGCCTTTCGCAGCCAGCGATGAGCGAACGGGTCAAAAAACTCGAAAGTGCAGGCGTCATTGAAGGATACGGCGCACGCGTCAATTTGCGAGAGATTGGACTGGGATTACAGGCGATCCTGCGAGTACGCACAACCCACCAATACATCAAACACTATCTGGCGTTATTTAACGATATCCCTGAGGTGATAGAAGCTGACAGGATCACAGGAGAGGACTGCTTCATCGTGCGTTGTGTTTTTTCTCAACCGGCTGATTTGGAAGCCGTTGTCGATGCCCTGGCGGTTCATGGTTCAGTGACCACATCGTTAGTTCTGTCTAACGCAGTGCGTAAACAGGTGCCTGTGCGCCCGGGGTGACCGGCTCACATTTGATCGACATGGCAGGATATTAGCAAGGTCCGATTTAGGCACCAAGCTGCTGTAGGTGAGGCCCATCAGGCTGCTGAGAGCGAACAGCAGACGTTCGCAGTTGTTCTCATTACTGATGAAGGCATTACTTAAATCGCGGTGTGTAAATCAACGGGGGATTAAGTCATATGGCCTGAGATGCTTCACGGTATTGACGAGAGTGTCGTTCTAGCAAGATCTATCGCCGTCAGCCCAGCGCTTGATATCACTTATATTTGGCGACCTGATGCCCACACTCAAGATGTTCTTGGTTGTGTATAGGCTGACCTGTGCTTTGTCCCCATCATGTCTTTCTATTTCAATTAGCGTGTTGTTAATCAACAGTCCCTGCGCAAGGAGCTTTTGATTGATCTCACCTTCATTGCGCTCACCGTCAAACTCGCTTAATACGATGACCGGATTTCCTGAATATGCCTCATATTCCAGGCACTGCCTTGCCATGTGCCTTAAGGTTCGATAGGTATCGGAGGGCTCCGTCTTGCTCGTGAAGCTGCCGTCATAGGATGATTGACTGCTTTTTAATTCGCTGACGGTTATGGCGCACCCGCTGATTGAGATAGAAAATAATAGTGTAGACAGCGTCAAATATTTCAATTTCAACTCCATTGTTCTGACAGAGGCCCTCCGCTGGGCTGGTATCAAAATCATGTTTTCTTTCAGGCGGACTTGTGGTTTGGAAAGTCAACAGTAACCATGAGCCCACCTTCTGCAGACGTACTCAGGCATACGCTGCTGTTGTGTTGCTGCGCAACCGCTTTGACTATGGCAAGCCCCAGTCCACTCCCGCTTTGTATCTGATTGGGATCGCGAAAAAACCTATCGAACACGCGCTCCCTCAATTCAAATGGAATGCCGGGCCCTGCATCTGAAACACGCAGCTGAGTAGATTTATCAAGTGATCGTACATCTACCTCAACCCGTCCGCCCTCAGGGCTGTACTTCACGGCATTTTCAATTAAATTATCAATCAGCGACATCAGGCGTTCCCTGACGCCTGTGATCCAGACTTCATCATCAGAGTAGAATTCGAGCTCAATCCTGCGCTCAGCCGCCAGCGGTGCCAGTGCAGCCATTCGCTCTTGTATGAGCGTTGTCAGCGGCACAGGCTCCATAACAGTGTCAATACGCACTTCGCTGTGCATCATCAGTAGCAACTGATTGACAAGACGCGCTGCACGGCTATTGCTGCGAATAATCCCTGCCAGCAACTCCTGTTGATTATTACTGCTTACATAGGACTGCAACGCCTCCACATTGATTCGCATCGCAGCCAGGGGGGTACGCAGTTCGTGAGCGGCATCTGCAATGAAAACCCGTTCCCTATCAGAACTCTCTTGTACCCTGGCAAGAAATAGATTAGTAGCGTCCACCATTTGGCGAAGCTCCATGTGCTTTGGCACTTCTTTTAAGGGAGAGAGATCTTCTGAAGTTCGTAAGGAAATTTCATTTATCACCTTGTTCCAGGGTCGCATTGCAATACGGATTGACAGCCACGCGGGAAACAAAAGAAAAGGAATGCACACCAGTAGCGGCAATATGTAGTATCCACGCGAGTTCAGGTATATAAAAAAGTTCCAGCCTCCGGCAGGCGTGACAAGTGTTACCTCCGCATCGGATCTCCCGGACTTGAGAGTACGGCTAGTCCAGGTGCGACCTTCACTCTGAATGCTCTGAATTTTCCCATACAGGGTGTTTGTCACCCCTGACGGAGCGCCATCAGATGAATAAATTATCTCTTTATTCTTCCGAACGATTAGGCTGATTGACAGTTTCGGATCTTCACCTCCGCCATAACCTTCCCGCAACGCGGTGCTGAACTTTTCCAGCACCGCGTTGCGATCCTGCGGGCGATCATCCATACGATCAACCAATGTAAGAATGGTTTCGTAGGTATTGCTGCCCGTTAGCATCGGGGGGCTACGCAAGTTCTCCCACAAAATGTAGGTCAGAAAAAGACACCAAAGCAGTGTAAGCAGTAGCATCTGGGCGATCATAATTCGCCGTACGAGCGTTGGAGTTCTCAGGTGGCGCCAAAAATTTCGCATCAACCAGCCCCTTTCTGAATCGGTACGGTATCAATGACATACCCTACGCCCCTCACCGTTCGGACATAACCGTCGCCGATTTTGCGACGTAAATTACCCATATGCACATCGAGTGCATTGCTCATATTTTCTTTTGCGCCGAATATCCTTTCTTCCAGAAACCTTCGTGTAAGCACGCGATCAGTGCGCATCATTAAAGTTTCAAGCAGCGCGTATTCACTTGCCGTCAACTCAACATTCCGCGCGCTCACTGTCACGCGACGAGTCGGCACGTGGAGAGATAACCCACGAATTTCTATCACCTCATTCTCAAAACCGTAACTGCGTCGCGCAAGTGCTCTTACCCTGGCCAACAACTCGGCGAGAACAAAAGGTTTGACGAGATAGTCGTCAGCACCGGCATCCAGCCCGCACAGGCGATCCTGCAGGGTGCCTCGCGCGGTCAGAATGATGACGGGGATCCCCTTGAGCTGCTGGCGCAAGTACGCCATCAGGCTCATGCCATCGCCGTCGGGCAGTCCGAGGTCGAGCAACACAAGTTCCGGCACGCAGGCATCGAGTTGATGCAGCGCATCCACTTTGCGGCGAACCCATATGACATCTAATCCTTGATCTGCAAGGGCAATACGTACGCCGTTGCCGAGATCCAGGTCGTCTTCGATGAGGAGAATTTTCACAATAGTTACGTTATCAACAGTGAATGAAGAACGTCTGAAGAAAAAAACGGTATCAGGAAATTTATCAGGTTTGTGTCACCGGTACGTGCTTAAGTATTTCTTCATTTTTAGCTCATGAGAACTTTAGGGTGCGTATTCAAACTGAGCGTTCTGGCGTTTAAAACCCGCTTGTATCGTAATCGTTTGAATCCATAAGGACTTCTTTAATGAGCAACTTCGAACTGCGTCATAAGTTCCCCTATTCACTCTCAGGACGCACCCTGATAAAAATGCTGCCGGGCGCGCTGCTGGCGTTACTGGCCACCCCAACACTTGCGGCAGAACCACAACAGGGTAACGCCTTAACGTTGGGAGGAGGCGTGGATGTTACGCCACTTTATTCTGGTTCGGATGAAAACCGCGTCACGACAGCCCTGGTGCTTGATTACTCGATGCATAATGGGTTCTTCGTGAGTACCACGCGGGGTATCGGTTACGGCAACAGCACCGGCAAGCTGGATTACAGTACTGCGCTGAGCTATCGCGCAGGCCGTAAGGATCATGACGTGGACAGCGACTCACTGAGCGATGGCAGTGACGACTTGCGGGGTATGGGCGATATCAAAGGCTCGGCTATCGGGGCATTGGGTCTGGGGTATAAGGTCACCGACTGGCTTCATTTGCAATTGCAGGCTGAGGTGCCGTTTTCTCAGCGGGACAATGGCGCGGCCCTGCATTTCGGCATTATCAGCCCGCTTTATAGCTCATCGGAAAATACCGTGACGATGGCGCTGACCAGCAGTTGGGGAACAGGCAACTATATGCAAACTTACTACGGGGTAAGTTCATCACAGTCAGCCGCATCGGGGTTTAGTCAATATGATGCCGGTTCCGGGATTTATGCCTATTCACTGAATATGGACTGGACACACAAGTTCAACCAAGACTGGAGCGTGGTTGCCGCAACAGGCTTTACGCAGTTGGCTGGTGATGCACGCAACAGCCCGATTGTTCAACGAAAAGCATCGCCCACTGGAAGCTTGAAAGTGACATATAGCTTCTGAACGTAGTTCGATTGCACTGTCAATAAATACACACTCGATCCGCCCCGATACAGATGATGGGGCGGTACTCACAAAGGACGTAAGGATTTCACTTAAAGAAAGCTCAAGCATTGTTGTTTCTCCTAATTACAGTAACTGGCAAAAATAACGTGCTTATTTCTCATGGAGAGAACCCATTGAGAAGCTGAAATGGCGTAGTGAATGTTTTTTATACCAAATTTTTCCAAGTCTTCCGGAGGGTATGAAAACCATTTCTCCGGAAATCTTTCTTTATAGTCATCTTTTAATTGCGGACAAAATGACACCCTGATGTTCACACCAATTCTTCTATAGAATGCAATGTCATCATTTTTTAATTTTTTAAATTCCTGAAGTATAAAAAAATCATCTTTAGAAATATTTCCTGATACTGTTACTTCTCTCTCAGGGCCGTTGACACCACCATGCCACAGAAGATATGAATTATTACCTAGATATTTATTCTTCCCGGCCGGGAAAATATAGTTAGCACAGGCAGAAGCGCAAACACTACGTACATCAACACTGAGGCCATTTTTGTAGATGTAGTCACCTATCTCCATAGCATTTCTGGCATCACCACCAATGCTATTTATAGATATTTTTTTGATGTCATGATTTATGGTTAGATTCAAAACAGCAACGTAAGAAGTGTCTGTAATTTTTCCATTATAATAAAGCACATCCCCCCTGCTATATATTTCAGGAGGATCTAAAAGAGCCTTCACGTCCGGGAGATCGATCTCCTCATATGCTCCACATGGTGCCGGGGAAAATAAAAAGACAATCAAAAATGCTGAAGCCATCACTTGATGATTAAAAATGGAAAAAATACTAAAATGGACATGTCTCATTATTTTGAATTCCTTTTCACAACATAAATGGAAAATTAAATATGCAAATCATTTTGACACGTATTTTTTTGTTTCTTTACGGCAGGAGGATAGCCACATTTTCTTTGTGTAATGTATTCTCTAAAATCGCCTGCTTTAAGTAAACAAATGTAAGTGAATGTGTTTTTCATCAATTTTTTTGAATAAAAAACTAAAGTGATTGCACAGAACTATGAGCGCAAACAGTCACTCGGCTACTCAGCCCTGAAGGGTTGCTTACCGGATTTACTTTCACCCCCTGGCTCCGGGGTTAATCAATGTCCGCTTTAGGCACCAAACTGCTGTAGGTGAAGCCCATCAGGCTGCTTCGAGCGAACAGCTGACAAAAGGCCCAATGACGAAACGTCGTAGACAAGCGGCTGCACAAAAGATCCAGATGCATCCCGTCAGTCCAACAATACGGCAGGTTCGTCTTTCCTGAGTTACATCAACTCTGCTGGAGATTTGTCATGCAAATAAGATGCAGAGCTCGTTTTATGAGCATGTCGAGTATTATTCTGTGAACAATTCTCAGGAGGTAAAAATATGAAAAAGCTTCTGATATGTTGTTTGTTTGGTAATACAGCAAATTCTCTCGCCAAAAGGATGCAGTTGCTGGCAGAAAAAAAGGACTACAATCTCATTATTAGCGCTGTGGGTCTGGATAATTTTGCCAGTGTAGCTCCCGCTTTCGACGGTTTTCTGATTGCGCCACACATTCAGTACAAGGTCTCCGAGATTGAAAAAATTGTCGGGGACTCTCGTTCAATTGCAATTATTGAAAGTCTGCCCTATGCGTCACTCAACGCGGAGAAAGTTTTAGCGTTTGTGATGGAACAGATGCAGGACCGCAGATAGCATCCAGAACCTTCACAATGATGCTACCAGGTGGGGAGACTGTTCTTGCTAAAGAGCATTTCTTTATTATTAATACAAATAAATCAGATATTGATCGCTCAAGGTGGAGTAGCAACGAAAAAAATGTTATTCGCGATCATTACTGGTGGACAATAGAAGAGCTCAGACATACCGATGAAATAATCTTCCCACTCGATTTGATCATTAACATACTTGAAAGCAAGTTAACCGACTCCCTAGTATTTAATGTATCGAAAATACCTTGATTTCCGCCTCTGGCACAGGGCTGCTGTCGCAGCCCCTGATAGCCTCAAACCTCTGGTGATTCATGTGCCTTGAACAAAGAGAGAGCTGTTTACAGGGACTTCCCCTTTCGTGCCAGGAAGTACATAATTGATTGATATTTAAACAGCACATGGCGTCTTTATGGATCTCTTCTGAAGTGCGGGGTAACGCTGTATGAATGTGCCGCAAACAAAATCTGAATTGCTTTTAGCAATCGATAAAAATTTCAATAAATTAATCAGTTATCTTAATGCCATCCCCCCCGAACTCACCTTAGATAACTCAATGGATGGACACTGCAAGGGCACGGAAATGAGTGTTCGCGATCTGGTTTCCTATCTGCTCGGGTGGAACACTCTGGTTGTAAAGTGGATCACTTCCGACGGGAAAGGATTGCCTGTTAATTTTCCAGAAACCGGTTTTAAGTGGAATCAACTTGGGCTTCTGGCGCAAAAATTTTACTCTGATTATAGCGAATTGGATTATAACGCGTTAATTACTGAGCTCGAGGAAGTAAAAGATGAAATAGTGAAACTTATTGATGGGCTCACTGATGACGCTTTGTATGCTAAACCATGGTACACAAAATGGACTATGGGGCGAATGATCTCATTTAACACATCATCTCCCTATGCCAATGCTAATGGCAGATTAAGGAAATGGGCGAAAAATAATAGTATCAGCTTAAAATAAAAAAACTCTGTGAATTTGTCACCTTTACTTTGATGAAAATGCCAGGAGATTAATAATGCTGATCTACAACGTTTTTGGACGACACCTTGGGATCAAACGTGAGGGGGAGCGCTGGCTTGTATTCCGCGCAGACCTGACAGAGCGAAAATTTTCCCGGCTTTACGACATCGCAATTCCGAACGATCTGACAGAGGCAGAAATTCCAGGTTGGCTTGATGACATTTTACATGAGGCGGCAACAGAGCGTCATCCGGAGGTGAAGCGTGTCGAATAAGAAATCTGGCTTGCATGCGTAAGTATCCCGCTTAACCGGAGCATTCACTAATAGAGATATTTTGTCACGCCATCCGGACATCGCCTCCTCACCATCGACAACTAATACGCTGTGCTGCTTGTCATGTCCGCCTCCGGCACAGTGAGAAGCGGACATCGTTTTTCGGTCAGGATACCTGCTATGATAATTTTTTGATGAAAAGGCATTCAATTGACAGAAATAGGCGAAGGTAATAAAAGGGAGGTGTGATGTTTACCCCAGAGTTTATTAATGATGAACATGGAGAGTTTCTACTTGTAGCCAGCCACAGCCTGGCATCCCCGGAATCTATAAGACTCAGTATTGCGTACAATATTGCCAGAATATCTTACGGACTATCACAGCTTCCATCGCACATTCGAACTTGCCGGGTCGTCTATGATATTAGAGGACAATCAATCCCTGACCAGGTCCTGGTAGTTTTTATCAATGCTAGTGGCACTGGTCAGTAATGAGCTATGCCAATCAATTTTCAATTTACTCACTCCTATGATGAAGAGGTTGATTAGAAATTAGGATACTAACTAGCATCAAATGCCGAAATTCTGCAACGTCGGCTTTTGGCACAAACCGGCCCATTACGTTGGAAACGTCGGCTCTGAGCGAGATATAGACTTTCATGCCCTGAAAGCATTGGTTCGGATTTGTCGAAATCGAAGTCAGCAGTGCAATGTAAAATCCCAACAGCCATGGCTGCTAGCCAAGGTCGTGGAAATCAAAGACGTTTACTTTCGCTATTGGCAAAGGAAATAAAGGGGCATTATTCTTCCGCAAAGAGGAGCCCTTGCTGCTGGCGAATTCCAAAATGTTGCTCTAAGGCTTTCCACCCCGACACGGTGACATTCAACGCCCTTGATTTACTCGAGCAGTTCAGCCACTTCCACGCGATAAAAGCCTCCAGCAGAGCGGAACCAAGAGGTCCTGCGAGGTGATACTGTCGCTCGGTCCAGTCGAGGCACATTCGGTTATTTCCTGCGCGATCTGCACTGATTTCCACGCCTTGCTGTTCAAACCAGAGATGCCCCTGAACAGTCAGTACGTACTGTCGATCTTCTTGCATGGCAATCAGTCCCCGGTTGAGCATCCCCTGTGAAATGACCACGCCGATTTGCCCGGCTAAATGATCGTAACAACAGCGCGCAAAACGAAGCGCCTTCGCTGAAGGATTCGGTGTAGTTTGCCACTGAGAAGTGACTGGCCCGACAGAGGCCAGATTTTCTAAGAGCTGGGAAACATGCGGCCCGGCTAAGCGATAATAACGATAGCGCCCCACAGACTCTACGGTAATCAGCCCGCCATCACGCAGTTTTGCGAGATGAAAACTGGCGGTCTGCGCTGTAATGCTGGCCGCCTCGGCCAGAGCGCTGGCAGAAAGCGCTTCGCCACCAGACAGGTTAATTAGCATTATCGAACGCACCGGCTCGGCGATGAGATGTGCCACGACTGAAATATGAAATTGGTTCATTCTGCGCGCCATTGAAAGTGAAGTCAGTGTTTACCAGAGAGTTGATAGTTCGATACGGCTCGAACCATTATTTAGCGTGCGCAAGGTATAGTCAATGAATCCCCTATTCGGACAATTGCCTCTACCAATGAACAACTCTTCTACGGCTCAAAAATGGTTGTTAACTGCAACCAGTATCAGTTACATCATCGTGATTCTTGATACCTCGATTGTGAACGTTGCACTTGCACCGCTGGCAGCCGCTCTGCACTCGACTATTAGCGGACTACAATGGGTCGTCAGTTCCTACACCGTCACTTTCGCCAGTTTGCTGCTCAGCGGTGGTGCTTTGGGTGACAAACTGGGGGCAAAAAACGTTTATCTGACTGGCCTCCTGCTGTTTGCACTTGCTTCGGCGGGATGCGGCTTTTCATCAACATTGTCCTCTATGATCTTTTCGAGGATATTGCAGGGCATCGGTGCAGCCTTGCTGGTCCCCGCCTCTCTTGCTTTGATAAACAGTGAGTTTCCACAGTCTCAGGAGCGCGCTAAAGCCATAGGTATCTGGGCCGGATGCGGTGGAATTGCGATGGCTGCCGGCCCGTTATTTGGCGGATTGCTGATCCAACTCTTAGGCTGGCGAAGTATTTTCCTGGTCAATGTTCCAATCGCACTGATCGGGATTGTGCTGGCAACGCGCATTCCTGCGATAAAAATCTCTGCCAACGAGAGAACGATGGACATTGCAGGGCAGTTATTCGCCATTATCGCGCTGGGCTCGTCTATTGCCGTACTGATTGAAGGGGGCCATCGAGGATGGCTTGACCCGTGGATTTGCGGAGGATTACTGGTGGCGGTCATGGCCTGGGGGCTTTTCATCTTTACCGAGCGCACAATCAGCCAGCCGATGCTGCCGATGACGCTATTTCGTCTTGCTGATTTTTCGGCCTCGGTCACCGTCTCGCTTATTTCAGGGTTAGTGTTTTACGGGCTGTTTTTCCTGCTCAGCCTGTACTTCGAAACCGTGCGCGGCTGGTCATCGCTGGACGCGGGTCTCGCTTTTCTTCCCTTGACCTTGCTGGTCACGTTGGGCAGTTTTAGCGCCGGAAAACTTAACCGCCTGTTTGGCCCCTTTTGGCTGATAGCAGGCTGCTGCGGACTCTACGTCGCCGGATTCGCAGGATTATTGATATTAAGAGAAAATGCACCCTATTGGCGGGTGGCGGTTTGCTTTCCGGCTCTCGGTCTTGCCGCAGGAGTTATTACACCGGTCGCCACGGCAGCTGTCATGGGCTCAATAGTCAAAGAGCAGGCGGGAATTGTCGCCGGGGTACTCAACGCCAGCCGACAAACGGGAGCAGCGCTGGGAGTCGCCATCTTTGGCGGATTACTTAGCGCTGTAAAACCTCTCGCTGCGGGTATTTACGTTGCCGTCTGCCTCGGCATAGCCTTCTCAATGCTCGGCGGTCTGTTATGGATCATCATCCTAAGCAGGAATTCAACACATAAAAAGAATACGCCGTGAAAGCGTGGTCAGATTGCTGACGAACCCCGTCTTTCTTGTGAGCTTGATTAAGTGATTTGCGAGCGCGATGAGTGGACATTCAAGGAGCTCAGATACACCAGTGGTACAGTCTTCTGACGCGATGTGATGAGCACATACTTATGCAAAACTGGTGCACAGTAATGTACTTATATTTCCGCTTCTGCCACTCAGTTGCCCTAACAGTAAAGAGGGCAACTGTGAGCGAGAAGGCGACATTCGCTTTAAAGGTCACTTCATCCGTATGACAGAAAACCTCTAAAAAGCGGATTGAACGATTATGCGGGATTCTTACAGGAGCAAAAGAACCATGCAGTTTATTTTCCTGATAATCTCGTTCGCATCTGGGCAACGTACCTTGGTTCATCCGTTCCCGCCGTCCCCTCCATTTGCCCCGGGAGAACCATCAACCAGAACGAACCCATTAACGTTGTGTTGCGTTGATGGCCATTTGGACGATGCGTCCGCATGGGCGAACGATGTTGACGCCAAGTAAACGAGAGCTGTAAATATATAGATTAGTTTCAGACGCATAAGCAGCACCTTTTTGGAAAAACACTATTCGCCTGAGAGCGCTTACCTTAATTGCTACATGGGACGGCCGCGCCGCCTTTACCAGCCGCACCGCCTTTACCGCCTTTACCACCCTGCCCATTGTTACCATCCTTACCTGGCTGCCCATCTTTACCAGAATGCCCGCATTTTACCGTCACTACCTTAAGGGAACTGGCCTGGTCTGCTGACACAGGGATTGTAGCTGTACTGTTCGGCGTTATCGCATTTTCAGCATGTACTACACCCGACAAGCAAAACTCAGTACAAAACAAAAATGCTACTAATTTAAGATTCATATTCACAAAGAAGTCTCCTCAACTGCGTGTTATAAAAACTGCCAGATCGTGTGATCTGGCAGTATGGGATTTATATGATCTTAGTCGCCACCCGCTCCGCCATCGCCTGCAAGAATAATCAGATGGTCAACAGAAGATGTATTGAAGTGGTGGAGTGGTTCCGCTGCTCTGGATAAACCCGTAAAGGAGATAAATAACAACGCTGCAATTCTACTTACTTTCATAATTAAAACCTCATTGTCAAAAGTTGGGGTTATTATTTCTGGTAAAAGAATGCCTAATGATCTTGCAAAATAAATATAGCAACCGACTTGTAATATCTTTATTTAATAATGTAATACTATATTTCCTTTCAACTTTTTTATTGTTGTTGAGCAGGTGATTTCTTTTCGATTTTTATTTTTTGTTTATGTATTGTTTATGTGGGCAGTTAAATAATCTTTTTCCAACCCGTTCTTCCAGTTATTGTAAAAGCTAAATTCAATATGGAGATTGATTGCTTTGTCAAAAAAACTTAATAAACATAAAGGGAAATGATTACGTGTGAATTTAAAATCAGCAGTTATGAGATTCAACGCAAATGATCTAACTCTGCTCTTGTAGGGCCTGCCTGGAAAACGGACAACACCCTACGTTAAGCCTGTTTTTTAAGCAGGCATGACAGGCAACGTTGAGCGAGCAGCAGGCATGATACCCTCGGGATAGTTTGGAAACAGTGTTGTCCCATCCCCCGTTTTGGCTGATGCTTTCCTTAACAGAATGCTTTATGTTGGTCACACTCATCCTGCAGGGTATAACCATGATAACAGTAGAGAAATCAGATCCATTTTCTTCAGAATCTCATCGCTTAATCGAAATGCTGTCAGCAGAACTTGCCGCTATTACTGGTGATAATGGCAAAAGCAATTTCACCGTTGAAGCAATGAGTGATGACAAAGCTTTATGGGCATTAGCAAAGAATTCTCATGGCAAAGCTATAGGATGCGGTGCTATACGGCCATTAACGCAAAATATCGCCGAGCTTAAAAGAATGTTTTCAGACCGAAGTGTGTCAGGGATTGGCGGTGCCTTACTCACTTTTCTTGAAAAATCTGCAAAAGAGATGGGATATACAGAACTTAGGCTGGAAACCCGACACATGAACTATCGGGCTGTAAATTTCTACGAGAAAAATGGTTATATCCGTATTGAGAATTACGGCCCATACATAGGCAGGACTGAAGCTGTCTGTTTCTCAAAGCCATTGCGCTGATTGTATCTAGCGGATCTGACGTCCGCCTGGCACAAAGCTCCGCGCGATTATGCGCGGGAAGCGAACGTAAAGGTTTTCAGATGACAACGAGGGCGCTCCCCCGGCATAACGCCAAAAAAGCCAGCAAATGCGCTGGCCTGGTTTTTAGTGTATGTGCTTCCGGCGGGCTTACACCTTAAA
This sequence comes from Rahnella aceris, assembly GCF_011684115.1. NCBI lineage: Bacteria > Pseudomonadati > Pseudomonadota > Gammaproteobacteria > Enterobacterales > Yersiniaceae > Rahnella > Rahnella aceris. The sequence goes on from NZ_JAADJV010000001.1 coordinate 1,533,313, forward strand.
CATATCAGCACCAATATACTCGCCTTCCTTCGGTGCCGGTGGTACGAAGAAAATACCCGATCCGATATGTGAAATATATTCATTCATCGCGTCGGATGCGCCTAAACGGTTCTGAAGCGCTTCAAACTGCGCCGGATCTTTCTGATAGCTGATGAATAACAAACCGGCATCGAGCTGGGCCATATTATTCAGTCCGTCCGTGTAGTTATATGAACGACGCAGGATTTTAATCCCCCCATTATTTTCATGCGCGGCCAGGCTGATATGCGCAGTGGCCGGAATAATTAAGTTGCCGTCCGCAGCCGTTTTCTTAAAGTCCGGCGTATCAAACTCTCTGGTGCCGGTCAGCGGCGCGCCGGAGACTTTATGGCGGCCGAACACATTGTTCTGGTCGCTGACGCGGTCAGTATCCCAGCTTTCAATGTGCATCTTGATTTTGCGTACCACCTGATAGGTGCCCTGCTGCTGCCACGCAGGACCGCCATCGTTGATCCAGACATATTTGTCAAAATCTGCTTTTTCGGTGATGTTGCGGGTGCCGTCTTTAAAGCCGAATAAATTGCGCGGTGTGGACTGGCCTTTACCGGCTGACGCACGGCCAAAGCCCATGACCGTCCAGCGGGTCTGCGCAGCGCCGGTACTTTTGGCGATACGCGCCAAATCACGAATGGCGTGATAGGCCACCTGCGGATCATCCGCACAGGCCTGAAGCGAGAGGTCACCGCCGGTCACTTCAGGTTGTAAGTCATCGCTCGGGAGCTGCATCAGTTCACGCATCAGCAACGGTTTTTGTTTCACCAGTCCAAAGGTTTCGCTGAACACGCGCGGGCCGAGGCCAACGGTGACGGTCAGTGACGCCGGACCCAGATCTAACGCCTCGCCGGTATCCATTCCGACGCCACTGTTACGCAGAGGCTCAATCTGACCGATGGTGCCACCTTTCATCAGTTGGGCAATCGCCGATGACCAGCGCGCCAGCAACACCTGCAAATCCTGACGGCTGGTGGTGGTGAGATCAAACGTCATGTACATGATGTGGCGCTGAGGCTGCGTGCTGATCCCCGCCTGGCCGCCGGTGCCGTAAAAAAGGTGTTCACGTGAAAGATCGACCTTATCTTCCGGGTCACGGGCGGCGGTCTGTCCGTGCGCATGGCTGACCGCAGGAATGGCCAGCGCACTTGCGCCCGCCACTGCACCTTTGAGCAAATCACGCCGGGAGAACTTACCGGCCTCCCTGGCCGGTTGGTGTTTATCGCTCATTCCTCAGGCTCCTTTATTCGCCGCGACTTTCTCACCAATCTTAGACAGGGGTTCTTGCAACGCCTGAATAGTACGGCTCAATTTAGCAGCATCAGAGGCTTTCAGTTCTGCGGTGTAATATTTGTAACCGCCGGGGACTGAAGGATCACGATAGGTTTCCAGCATAACGTGCACGGCAGCGAACTGCGCGGCAACCTGTCTGGTCAGCGCCGGATCGATTTTTTCCAGCCCCGGTTGCAGGTAAGCGAACGCCTGTTGCGCACCTTCTACGTTACCCGCGAAATCAACCAGATCGAAGTGGCTGAAGGCTTCTTCCTCACCGTTGATTTTGGTGTTCTGCACTTCTTCCAGCAGATCTGCGGCACCGTTCGCCAGATCTTCAGGTTTGTAAGTCAGCGCTTTGGTCAGGGTGTCGAGCTGTGCGACGTTTTTCTGTAATTCGGCAGCCAGCTGTTTGGTTTCATTCGTGATTTTACCCTGACCGAACAGGTCACGCTCAATGGCGTGGAATCCATGCCAGCCTGCTTTCGGGTCAAGGTTAGACGCACGCATGTCGATCAGATAATCGAGGTTACCGGCGTTGTCCGTCGCTTTGAAGCCCGGCAATACAAACCCGCTCACATCAGATTCAATACGTTCGTAGAAAGGACGCGCTTTCGCGTAATCGGCTTTCGCTGTAGCAAGATCTCCCGCATCAATATCCGCTTTCAGGCGGTTCACACCGACCACCATCGCATCCACCACGCCATTCACATAAGTGGCGTAATCTTTGGTACCCTGCGCCAGAATGGTCCCGGCGCTGCCCGCAGGTTGTGTGGCGCTTTTGCCGGTGACGGTAAAGTCGGTCATTTCATGTTGCGCGCCCGGACAATAGATTTGATATTTGCCGCCGTCGAGAGTCAGGGTGAATTTCACCGTCGGCAGGCCGGGTGCCAGATTCTCTTTTTCGCCCAGAATACGATCATTGCTCAGCAGCTCTAATTCCGTGATGGCGGTTGCCGTTTTGTTCACCACATTGAACGTCACCGGCCCCGCTTTCGCTGAATTATGGTCAACCACACACGTACCGCCGTTGTCTCCGGTCATGGTGATATTCACTTGTGAAACGCCATTTTTTACCGCTGCCTGCGCCGCATCAGCCGGTGCTTCCACTGAAAACATCAGCAACGCCGCCAGGCCCGCCGTGGTCATCAGAGATTCTTTTTTCTTAAAATTCGGTTTACGCATGAATTTCATTTCCTTTATTTATTTTTTGGCAAATTGGTGTGTAGTTGAGAACCGAATGACAGGCTGTATTCACCCGCAGCGGCCAGCCTTTCATTACGGTGTTTCAGGAGAACCCGTCGTGCTGAGAAAACAAAAATCAGGGCCAGCGCGGCCAGAATGACCGGCAACATATATGCCCAGAAACGGTAGGTATCTTGTGCGATTTGCAGTTGTTGCAGGGCATCAGAAACGGTCTGCTGATACGCCCCGCTCACCTGCCAGTTGCAGGCTGAAGCGGCCGCCGTCGGATGACGAACGGTGATGGTTCGCGGGGATTGCAGGCCGCTGCCGGAAAGCGTGATCAGCTCATCTGCCCGGGCACTGGCCCCCAGCAACACGCCCTGCGCCACAGAGGCCTGAACAGTGCAACTGACCGACCACTGCGCCTGATAAGGCCCCGGATGCATCGCCGGATTCAGACCAATGGGAATACGGTTGCCATAGAATGCCACCAGTTGATCAAGCGTCAGAACGGCAGGCGCATCCGCAGGCGTAAAGCGAGATTTGGTTTGCCATTCGCGGGTTTGCAGGCCGCCATGATGACCGGCAATGGCGGCGCTGGCGGGCAGAACGGTCACCCTCACGTTGCCGTCCGCAGGCGTCACATTCAGCTGATAGCCGTTCGTATCAGACAACAGTTTTACCTCACCCGCCGGTGCGGTGTTCCGGGTGTCATTACTTACCAGCGGTGCGCTGGCAGGCAGTTGCAGTGTGTAGTTTGGGTAAAAAAGGCGCAATCCCACTGCTGACACGACCATCACACCGGCAAATGCCAGCCGCAGCCGCGCACCGTTAATCGCGGAGGGACGGCGGTGTGCAGGCCAGTAAATCAGCAGCGACACAATGACAATGTAGAGCAGCCAGGCGACAGTCTGGATCAGGTTCGGATCCGGCGGAATGCCCAGCACGCCGGTAATCAGCGCTGAGCGGACAGTGCCCGGCGGCACCAGCCAGGCGAGATCCGCCACGCGCTGCTGCCCGATATTCAGCCAGCCCGCTTCGTGTGCTGTCAGCAACGCGTTAATGATTAATCCGCCTGCGACCAGGATCAGGAACAACCCCGTGAAGCGGAAAAAGCGCGAGAGATTGATGCGGATGCCGCCGAAATAAATGCCACAGCCGATGCCCACCGCCACCAGCAGGCCGGTTACCGCGCCGGCCGCCGCCCACATGGCTGACTGCGCTACCGAGAATGTGGCGAGCAGAAACACGCTGGTTTCAAAGCCTTCTTTCAGCACGGCGAGAAAAGCCATACTCGCCAGCGCCCGGGCGCCTGACTGGCTTATCGCCTGCGCGGCTTCGCTTTCCAGCTCATTTTTCATGGTGTGAGCGTGGGTGTTCATCCACATGATCATGCCAGTGACAAAGAAAACAGCGATCAGGCCGATCACCGACTCCATTCCTTCCTGACTTGCCTGCGGTAACGCGCGTTCGGTCATCTCCAGCGCCACGCCGACCATCACCGAAAGCATCAGCGCCAGCCCGACGCCCATCCACATCGCGAAAAGGCTTTTACCGTTTTTGCGTAAGAATGCCGCAATGATCCCGACGATAAGCGCCGCTTCCAGACCTTCACGAAGACCGATAATAAATGTGGCTAACAAAGGGCAAACTCCAGGCAACAAGACGCATTATCAAATCATTAATGATAATTGATATCAGTTGACTGAACGCCAGGGAAGAAATGGAGTATGAGGATTTGCAACAGAGTGCTGGAGAAATATGAATATGATGTAAAGCGTGGTTTATTTGTAACCAAATAAAAAATTCACTAAAAAATAGCCGCTGGCTGACAACAGTACAGAAAATGCTGACTGATATTCTGTCCTGTTCAGACCTGACTTTTGCGCTTAAGACAGATAATTTGCCGCACGGATTCACGCAAACTGATGGTACGGAATATATCGCGCATCATCGACACATCGGCCTTTAATCCGCGCAACCAGCCCATTTTAGCGGCTTTATACGGGCTGATAACGCCCTGCCAGCTAACGACCTGCACGCGCAATCCGGCGGCAATCCACTGCTGATTAATCCAGACTTCCAGCCCGAAATGCGGTAACCGGCGGATGGCTGCGAGATGCTGCGCGACTAACTCGCGCGCAAACACCCGTTCACCGGAAATATAATCCAGCCCGATAAACCGCCAGATCCACGGGCTGTTGCCCCTCAGGCTTATCGAGACCTCCGCCTGATGCGCCATCACCGGCCTGATGAGCGCGGTTATATCGTCATAACTCAGCCCGACAAGATCCGCATCCAGCATCAGCAGATGGCTGCCCGTTGCTGCGGCAATGCCTTCGGCAACGGCATAACTTTTACCGCGATTTTCAGGCAGGCTGATCACCCTGACGTTCTTACCCTGCGCGATTTGTGCGGTGTTATCGGCGGAGCCATCATCCACCACGATAATCTCCCGCAGTAAAGGATGGTTCTGCACCACATCCAGCACCCTGCCGATGCGGCTGCCCTCATTGTGTGCCGGAATAATGCAACTCACCGTGATCATTGTTTAGACTTAAGCCAGATAACACCGGTGACGGCCAGCAGGATGAACAAACCCAGGGATACCCAGGCTATCCAGTTGTTCACCTGTGCGATGATATCGCCGAACATCCAGCCGATACCCAGAAGAAACAGGCTCTTGGGAACAGCCGCGATGATGTTATAGAACAGAAAAGGCACCAGCGGCATGCGCGCCATGCCCGCGCCGGTCAGCACCAGTGCGCCAGCGGAATGAGTCAGTTTGGCCAGCACCAGCAACCGCCCGCCTTTGCGGTCAAAACTTTTCACCATTTTTTCCAGTCGCGGCTGGGTCAGCCCGAGACGGGCCAGCCAGGCGGGCGGTTGGCCGTCAGCTTTGATCACCCAGCGCCCGAGCGAGTAAAAAATAATATCCCCGAGCACTTCCCCGACCATCACCACGGTCAACATGGCGGACAAACTGAAATAGCCGAGACGAACGAAGTAGCCTGCAATCACCGTCACTACCGGCCCTTCAAGGATAGCCAGCGGCGTCATGATCAGCAGGCCGTGGGCTCTGATAAGCGTTTCGAGTGTTTCAAGAGAAAACATACTGTCCTTATTTCCCCGACGGCTGGCTGGCAGATGCGGGGTGTTTTTTATCTACGTGCCTTTCACCTAAAACAGTGCCCCGCCACGTAAAGCCGCGCCCGGTCCAGCACCATAACCACAAGGCGGGCAGCAGGATATCGCGGATGCACATTGCCAGAATATCTCTCAGCTGATGCGGCCAGCCGAGCGCTTTGGCCAGCCCCCATTCACCGCCATACCACAGCACAAAAAGCACCGGCAGAGCAAACAGTGGCAAATCACCGCGGGCAGTCAGCCACAGCACCGCCGCCAGCACGGGCAAGAAACCAATGATAATTTCAGGCACAAACAGCCAGAAAAAACCGGCACGGCGGATACGCGCCCAGCGCAGTTGTCTGCTCCAGACCGCTTCCAGACTGCGATGCCCGATGGGCTGCGCAAAAGGCTGTGCGGGTAAACGGACTTTCAGCCCGGCGCGGCGCACCAGTTTGGTTGAGGCGACATCTTCCGCCAGCTCACTACCCAGTGCCGCCATTCCGCCGCCATTATCAAGCACCTCGCGCCGCCAGCACAACGTTTTCCCCTGCGCAAAGCCGTTACCGAGAAAATCCGACAAATACTGCCAGCGCGCCTGATGCGTGTTCAGCATGGCGGCTTCCACGGCACCCCAGAAATTCTCCGGGATCATCCCGACTGCCGGAGAACTCACCAGTCCGGTTTGACTGTCAAAGGTATTCATCAGTGAACGCAGATAATCCGGCGGTAACAACAGGTTGCTGTCTGCCATGGCCACCACGCCTGCGGTGGTATGACTCCAGGCTTTATTAAGATTGTTCACCTTCGGATTGGCGGATATTTTGTCATCGCCAGTCAGCAGGCGTGCAGGCTTATCAGGGAATTCAGCCATCAGCTTTTCCACCAGCGGGATCACCGGATCAAAGCGTGACGCCACGCAGAACACAATTTCGTAAGCGGGATAGTCCTGATAAAAACTGGAGCGCAGTGTTTCCTCTTCAAAGGCGTTATATCCGCACAAAGGCCTGACCAGCACGATAAATTCCGAGGTTTCATGCGCTTCATCGCGCAGGATACCGCGGCGCATTCGCCACCAGGCGATCAACAGAGAGGAAAACTGGAGGGTGATCAGTACACTGCCCAGTGCGGCGATCACTGCGGTGTTCAATACCATGACGATGCCCCTTCATTCAAAATATCTGCGATGAGAATTCCAGACTTCCGGCAGTCAAAACGCCATCCTACAGGCGTTACGTTAAGGAATTCTTAAAGGGGAAACGGGGCACTGCGGAAGAAATAAAGGAGTGAGTACGGGCATCCGTACTCACGTGGGTTTTTATCGCTATTATTTCGAACGGCTAAAACCTATTTCGCCCCTGCCACAGCTTCGCGGGCAAGTGCAGTAATACGATCGTAATCACCGCTTTCCAGCGCATCGGCTGGCACCAGCCAGGATCCGCCGATGCACAGCACACTTTTCAGCGCCAGATAATCGCGGTAATTCGCCAGTGAAATCCCGCCTGTCGGGCAAAAACGCACCTGCGGGAACGGACCACCGATCGCCTGCAATGCTTTCACCCCGCCGTTAGCTTCCGCCGGGAAGAATTTGAATTCGCGCAGACCGTGATCCAGACCCAGCATCAGTTCAGAAACGGTACTGATACCCGGGATCAGCGGAATGGAACCGGCGGTCGCGGCGGCAAGCAATTCGTCTGTCAGCCCCGGACTGATGGCAAACTGTGCGCCAGCGTCGGTGACATCTTGCAGTTGCTGCGCATTCAGCACAGTACCCGCGCCCAAAATCGCCTCCGGCACATCGCTGGCAATGGCACGAATGGCGTCCATCGCACAGGCGGTACGTAGCGTCACTTCCAGCACACGAACACCACCGGCCACCAGCGCTTTCGCCAGCGGAACCGCCTGTTCCAGTTTATTGATAACGATGACCGGCACAACCGGCCCCGCCGTCAGAATGTGTTCTGCGCTTGTTTTCCAGTTTTTCATTCTTGTCTTCTCATCCGTTTCGATAAATTAAAAAGTAATGCAGCAGGCGCCCTGTTCCGCGCCGGAAAGCTGGCTGCGCAAGGCACTGAACAGCTCACGGCCACAACCGATATGTTCTGCGCTCAGATCAGGCTGATACGCTTTTCGTTCAGCCAGTTCGTCAGCATCAACACGCAATTCGAGTTCGCCGGTTCGCCCGTTGACGCGAATAATGTCGCCGTCACGCACTTTTGCTAACATGCCGCCGCTGAAAGCCTCCGGCGTCACGTGGATAGCAGAAGGCACTTTGCCGGAAGCGCCGGACAAACGACCGTCGGTGACCAGTGCGACACGGAATCCGCGATCCATTAATACGCCAAGCGGCGGCATCAGTTTATGCAGCTCAGGCATGCCATTGGCCTGCGGCCCCTGAAAACGCACCACCACCACACAATCGCGGTTCAGCTTACCGGCCTCGAATGCCGGAACAATGTCATGCTGGCTTTCAAATACCACCGCAGGGGCTTCGATAATCTGATTATCCGCAGGCACCGCCGAGGTTTTCATCACCGCACGCCCGAGATTACCCGACAACACTTTTGTGCCGCCGTGATGCTCAAACGGCTGTTGCACGCTGGCAATGACGTTTGTGTCGAGCGAATGCTCTGCGCCTTCGCGCCATGCCAGTTCGCCGTTTTCCAGCCACGGCTCCTGCGTGTAACGGTCTAATCCGAAACCAGCCACGGTGTTGACATCCTGATGTAACAGGCCATTTTTCAGCAATTCGCGCACTACCAGTTGCACGCCGCCCGCCGCCTGAAACTGGTTGATATCCGCCGGGCCGTTCGGGTAGATACGGCATAACGAAGGCACCGCATCGGACAACTCAGAGAAGTCATCCCAGTTGATGACAATGCCTGCCGCACGCGCCATAGCGACCATGTGCATGGTCAGATTGGTGGAACCGCCGGTGGCTAACAGCGCAACAATGCCGTTCACCACGGTTTTCTCATTCACCATCTGACTGAGCGGCTGATAGTTGCCGGTGGTTTCGGCCAGACGGGTGACCTGACGTGCTGCCGAGTCGGTCAGTGCATCACGCAGCGCGCAATCCGGCGGCACAAACGATGCACCCGGCAGATGCAGCCCCATCACTTCCATCACCATCTGATTGGTGTTGGCGGTGCCGTAAAATGTACAGGTGCCGATGCCGTGATACGACGCGGCTTCCGCTTCCAGTAATGCCTGACGGTCTACTTTGCCTTCGGTATAAAGCTGACGGATACGCACTTTCTCTTTGTTCGGCAAACCGGTACTCATCGGCCCGGCGGGCACAAACACCGCAGGCAGATGGCCGAATGACAGCGCCGCCATCACTAAGCCCGGCACGATTTTGTCGCAGATACCCAGATACAACGCCCCGTCGAACATGTTGTGTGAAAGGCCGATGGCCGCCGACATGGCAATCACGTCGCGACTCATCAGCGACAACTCCATGCCGTCCTGCCCTTGCGTGACACCGTCACACATTGCCGGTACGCCGCCCGCCACCTGACCGACCGCACCCACCGATTTCAGTGCGTCTTTCAGGCGTTGCGGGTAATGCTCGTAGGGCTGATGCGCCGACAGCATGTCGTTGTAGGCGGTAATAATGGCGATATCGCTGCGCACCATATTTTTCAGGGAATTCTTCTCATCCGGCTGACAGGCGGCAAAGCCATGCGCCAGATTGCCACAGGCCAGTTGCGCGCGGTGAACGGTTTGCGAACGGGCAGCATTCATACGCGCCAGATAGGCTTCACGGGTGGATGCGGAACGGTTGATGATCCGCTGCGTGACACGGGCCACGGTGTTGTTAATCATAATGTTGTCCCCTTTCTTAAAGCATCGTGAAAGCAATCATGCCGATGATCCCGCCAGTCGTGCCGAGCAGGGTTTCCATCACCGTCCAGGTTTTCAGCGTTTGCAGTTCGCTGGCACCGGTGAACTTGCCGAATAACCAGAAACCGGCATCGTTCACGTGGCTGAGCACAATGGAACCGCCGGTAATGCAGATGGCGAGTGCGGCCAGCTGACCGCCGTTGAGCCCCATCTGATGGGTTACCGGCAATACCAGCCCGACAGTGGTCAGACAGGCCACGGTGGCTGAACCCTGAATCACCCGTACCACTGCTGACAGTGCAAAACAGGCCACGGCAATCGGTAAGCCGGTGCCGATCATCGCGTCACCAATGGCCGGGCCGACGCCGGAATCCACCAGAATTTGTTTGAATACGCCACCCGCACCGGTCATCAGCAGGATGATCCCGGCGGGCTGAACGGCGGCTGAGCAAATGGCCAGCGTCTGTTCGTTGGTCATGCCGCGTGGTTTTGCCAGCCCGTAAATGACAATCAGGCAGGCAATCAGAATGGCGGTAAACGGATGGCCGATAAACTCCAGCCAGTCGTGCAATGGCGTACCCGCCGTGACAAAGCGTGCGCCGATGGTTTTCATTCCCACCAACACCAGCGGACACAAAATCAGCGCCAGACTGAAACCGAATGACGGCAGGTTATCTTTGTTGAGCGTCGGGGCATTTTCTTCAACAGGCATCGGCCAGCTGACATGACGGCTGATAAAATTGCCGTACAGCGGACCGGCGACCAGCATGCCGGCAATCGCGGCCACCAGACCGATGGCGATCATCCAGCCAAAATCGGCATTCATCTGCGACGCCAGCAGCATCGGGACCGGCCCCGGAAGCAGGAAACACGCCGCTGCCGCGACACCGGCAAATAACGGGATCGCCAGCCTGACGATGTTGCCGTCAGTACGGCGCGCCACCGCGAACACGATGCCAATCAGCAGCACAATCGCCACATCGAAAAACAGCGGCAAGGCGCAAACCAGCCCGGCAATCCCGAGAGCATAATGGGCTTTGTTTTTGCCAAAACGATTCAGTAAATGGGCCGCAATTTGGTCAAGTGCGCCGACTTCATGCAGGATCTTGCCGAACATCGCCCCCAGCGCCACCACAATCGCCAGAAAACCCAGCGTGCTGCCCATGCCTTTCTGCATGGTGTCGGCAATGGTATTGACCGGCATGCCGGAGAAAATCCCGGCGGCAATCGACACCAGCATCAGCGCGACGAACGCGTGCATACGCACTTTCATCACCAGAAAAAGCAGCAGCAACACGGAGCCTGCTGCAGTACCGACTAAAGTTACTGTATTCACGCGCAATGCTCCTGTTGCTGAAAACTACGGATGTGTTGCAGGGTCTCTGCAATCACCGCATCAAGCGGCTGATGAATGCCGATGGTGATCACGTCACTTTCTTCAGCGCCAGGTTGTTCGAGTGCTGCAAACTGTGAGATCAGCATCTGCGATTTAAAAAAGTGCCCTTTGCGTGCGGCCATGCGTTCTTCGATGACCGGGAATTCACCCTGTAAATAGATGAAAGACAGGTTGGCGTTACCTGCGCGCAGACGATCGCGGTAACGTTTTTTCAATGCCGAGCAGATGATGACCGACACATTATTGGTACGCTGCATGGCAAACGCGGCATCATTGAGGGCGGCCAGCCACGGCGCGCGGTCGTCATCATTGAGGGCGTCACCGGCGGCCATTTTCAGGATATTACTGCGGGGATGTAAGAAATCGCCGTCAAGAAAACCGGCGGAAAGCTGGTGTGCCACGGCGTTGGCGACGGCTGATTTTCCGCTGCCTGATACGCCCATAAACACATAAATTCGGTTCTGATCATTGTTCACGGTTGCGCTCCTCGACTGGTTAAAAAACGCGAAAGACGGGTCAGTGGTTTTATTCGTTATGTCCACACTGTTCATGTTTATCCGCAATGTTACCGGTAACATGTTATCGGTAACATTATCAGAGGCTTTTTCACGCGTGACAATCTGCCCGTGCAGGGGAAAAGCATAAATGTGATCTGCTTCAAAGTTAATTATTAGCAATGAAACATATTTCGGACGGGGGTTAACAGATGGATAACATGCGCAGGCGAAACGAAAAGTATGTGATTGCTATTACTGTGTACAAAACCTCCGGCACAAAAGACTAAAAACCGCACCGGTTGCTTAATTTTTTCTTCCCTCCTTGTAATTATTGACTTCCTTGTCTATTACTAAATGGCAGTGATAACTCACTCTTTTAAACAGTGAGTTATTGATTAACAGGGTTTCACTAAATAAACAGCTTTCTATTACTTTCCTTCAATTTACTGGGCAATTTAAAATCTGAGGATTACATGAAAATATCTAAAGCTCTGCTGGCAGTGGCTGTGATGGGCTGTGTCTCTTTCAGCACTTATTCTGCTGAATTAATGAAGAAAATAGATTTTGAAAAAGTGGCTTCTGAGTATACCAAAGTCGGCTCTGTGACCACCTCAAATAAAACCTCGCAGTCCGGCGCCATTGAAGATCTTTCTAAGAAAGCCGATAAAAAAGGCGGCGATGTATTTGTATTAACCTCCGGTAATACCAACAATAAAATTCACGGTACTGCTGACGTTTATAAGAAAAAATAAGTATTTTGTTTTCTGCACAATAAGCAATAAAAAGAAGCCTGCAAATTTGCGGGCTTTTTAATGGACGATTATGCTGCTGTCGGCTCCGCTGATGCTGGTTATTATCGGGCTGGGATCGTTTGCCGTGCGCGAAAACCATTCGCTGACAATTTTAAAGGAAGGCAATATTCCGCCGGTGCCCTGCACCCTGATTGCGCTGGTGAACGGCGAGTCATAAAAAAATCCACGCTTTCACGTGGATTGAGTTTTGCGGGAAACCGGATGTCAGAAAGGCCTGATTATCGCCAAAATACCAATGAGGATCACACCGACAATAATTACCGCGCTGGCGTTGCGCACCAGCGCGAAATCTTTCACCGGCTGACCGGTGGCGCGACGACGTAAATCGCCGGAAAGCAGCCCGTGCAGCGCGGAGAGAACCAGCACCACCACCATTTTTATCAGCAGCCAGGCATGGGGGAATTTGCCATAACTGACGATCATCACGATGCCCGCCACCCACAACAGGATCATCGCCGGGCTGGTGACACTGCGCGTCCATTTGCGCACGGTTTCCAGTAACAACGTCTGCCCTGCACTTCCCGCAGTACCGGATGTCCGCGAACAGGCCATCGATACCAGCGCCATCGCCAGCATGCCGCCAATCCACAATACGCCCGCAATCACGTGCAAGGCGTTGAGCCATTCATGAAGCATTTTTATCCCTCCGGAAGTTAACAATAATTCTGCCTGCCGCAGATGACCTCAACCTGCTGTCTCTCCACAACTTTTAGCGGATTATGGCGGTTTCCCACACGAAAGGCACGGTTAAGTCGTCACTTTTTCTTATTCTCAGCCGGTGTTTACATTGAGTAGGTAGACTGGTATACCTACAAGCAAGATGAACAACACGAGTAAAAAAGATGTCCACCACAGACTCCTCTCCTGAAAGCGCCCGCGACCGGCTTCTCGGTGCCGCCCGGGTTCTGTTTTATAACAACGGCATTGCTGCGACCGGGATTGACGCAATCATCAAACGTGCCGGTGTCGCCAAAAAAAGCCTCTACAACAATTTCGAATCCAAGGCCGAACTGGTCGCGACGTACATTGAAATACGTCATGACGAATGGCTGGAGCTGTACGCCCGGCGTGTTGAAAAAGCTAAAACACCGAAAGAAAAAGTGCTCGCCGTGTTTCAGGCGTATGACGATCACGCTGAATTTGCCTATGAACACGGCTTTCGTGGCTGCGGGTTACTGAATGCCGCCGCCGAACTGCCCGCCGGAGCGCCCGGCAGGCAGGCCGTGCGCGGGCATAAAGAACATGTTGAAGCTATCGTGACTGCGCATCTTCTCGAACTGTTCCCCACTGACGAGGCCAAAGCCCGCCTGATGGCGCGGCATTTTTCATTTTTACTGGAAGGCGCGATTTCGCGTGCAGGTCTGGAAGGCAACGGTCAATGTGTCCGTCAGGCGATGGACATGGCGACCTCAATGATGGAGGCGCCATGACGATAACGCCTCGTGAACGCATGACGGGCGTACTCGCCGTGGTATTTGCTTCCGTTCTGTGGGGATCGACCGGCACGGCGGCGACATTTGCGCCCGACGTCAGCCCGCTGGCGATCGGCGCAGTGGCCATGGGGCTGGGCGGATTGTTGCAGGCGCTGATTTCCGCCAGAAGGATAGTCACCAGCCGGGTAACTCTGGTGAACAACGCACGCATGTTATTTACCGGCGCACTGGCGGTCGCAGTTTATCCGCTGGCGTTTTACGCCTCGATGCACCTGGCGGGCGTCACGGTCGGTACCGTGATTTCCCTCGGTTCTGCGCCGCTGTTATCCGCACTGATTGAATATTATCTCGACGGACAACGTCTCACCCGCCGCTGGATGACCGGCGCCGCCATTGGCGTGGCGGGTATGGTGTTACTTTGCGTCGGTGAAAGTGGCAGTCACTCCACCGCCGGTCAGGGCGACCACGCGATAGCCGGTGTGGTACTCGGGCTGATTGCCGGACTGACCTACGCGCTTTATGCCTGGGCGGCGCGTCATTTAATGCAGCGCGGCGTCCCTTCCCGCGCAGCAATGGGCGCCACGTTCGGGCTGGGCGGTTTACTGCTGATGCCGGTGCTGTGGGTGACCGGCGCGCCCCTTCTGGCGTCATGGAATAACGCCGCGGTCGGCGCGTACATGGCGCTTATCCCGATGTTTGTCGGTTATGTCTGTTTTGGTTATGCCCTGGCACGCATTCCGGCCAGCATGGCCACCACCATCACCCTGCTGGAACCGGCGGTCGCCGCCGTGCTGGCGGTGGTGATTGTGGGCGAACGCCTGCCGCCGCTGGGCTGGACAGGTATCGGGCTGGTGGTTGCCTGCCTGATTTTTATCACCGTGCCGCTGAAAAGACGCGCAACCTTACCGGTTTCTGCCTGAAAAAATGGCTCCCGCAGGAGTACCCGCAGGAGCCATTTTTGTCTTCATTGCTGCGGCAGATTACACCGCCGCAGGCGCGGTCAGGGAAGCCATATCAATCACAAAACGATAGCGCACATCGGCTTTTTCCATACGCTCAAACGCTTCGTTAATTTCATCCATGCGGATCATTTCACAATCCGGCAGAATGTTTTTCTCAGCACAGAAGTCGAGCATTTCCTGCGTTTCACGGATGCCGCCGATTGGCGAACCGGCCACGCGACGACGGCCTAACAACAGCGGTACGGTGTTGAATTCTTCCATCGGCCCGACCTGCCCGACCAGCACCAGCGTACCGTCCACATCCAGCAACGGCAGGTACGGCGTGACGTCATGTTTGACCGGCACGGTATCGATGATCAAATCAAAATGATCGTGTGCCTGCGCCATCGCGTCACTGTCGGCGCTGACCAGCAGACGGCTTGCACCTAATTCCAGCGCATCGGCTTCTTTGGCATTTGAACGGCTCACCACCGTAACATCTGCACCCAGACCGACCGCCAGTTTGACCGCCATATGGCCCAGACCGCCCAGACCAATCACGCCCACACGGCTGCCCGGCCCGACGTTCCAGGTTTTCAGCGGCGACCAGGTGGTGATACCGGCGCACAGCAGCGGCGCGGCTTTGGAGAGATCTAACCCTTCCGGCATACGCAGACAAAACTCCTCGCGCACCACTAAATGCTTGGAGTATCCGCCCTGCGTCGGCTCTTTGGTGAAACGATCATAACCGGCGTAAGTCCCGGTGTTACCTTCGCGGCACAACTGTTCTTCACCTTTTTTACACTGATCGCATTCCTGACAACTGTCTACCATGCAACCGACGGCAACATGATCGCCCGGTTTGTAGCGGGTGACGCCTTTACCGATACTGGTGACACGTCCGACGATTTCATGGCCGGGAACAATCGGATAATAGCTCCAGCCCCAGTCATTTCTTGCGGTATGTAAATCGGAATGGCAAACGCCGCAATACAGAATTTCCATTGCGACATCGTTATCACGCAGGCCGCGGCGTTCAAACGTAAACGGCGCCAGCGGTTTTTTAGGATCGTAAGCAGCAAATCCAACAGTTTTCATCAGTAAACTCCTGAGTCGTTAATGACCCGTTAACTATAGAATTTACCGCCGAAGTCACAAGCCACAGTCCTCCTGAATCCTTGCCTGATCCTGTTCAGTTTATTTCTTAAAGCTGCCAAACATTTTGTAGCGCCCGCCCGGATACAACAACCGTGCGCAGGTCACCACTTTTTCATGATGCCAGGTGCGGCGCAGGGTTTGCAGGCACGGCTCGGTCTGATGAATATTCAGCAGGCGCTGTTCGTCGTGGCTGGCCATCACCGCTTCAATGGTATGTTCGCCCGCCGTCAGCGGTGCCAGTTGGGTCAGATAGGCGAAAGGCGTGGTTTTAGTGAAATCCTGGTGTAAATACAAGGGGGCGATGTCCGGATTCACCAGCCGGTCTTCCAGTTGCACCGGAATGTCATTTTCGTAATGCACAATCACCGAATGAAACAACACCACGCCGGGCAGCAGCATAAATTTCATCGCCATGCTGTCACCGGCAATTTGCTTACCCAGTTGCAACACGCGGGAGGTATGAAAGTGCCCGCGGCTCTTAATTTCGTCAGAAATGTTATTCACTTCCAGCATCGGCGTGAACGCTTTCATTTCATTGACAAAGGTGCCGACGCCCTGCAAACGCAGCAGATAGCCCTCCGTGGTTAACTCGCGCAGTGCCCGGTTTATGGTCATCCGGCTGAACCCCAGCTCGGCGACCAGTTCACTTTCTGACGGCACGCGCTGATGCGGTTGCCAGTGTCCGTGCAGGATCTGATTAATGATCCCCTGTTTCACCTGCTTATACAGCGGAGAAGGCTCGTCTCCGGCATCCGCAATGACTTCTGATAGCGTTCTGTTTGATGACATCATTCCTGCCTTGTATGTCGCACGGCGCACGGCGGCTGGCGTATTTCACCGGACGTTATTTACCGGACGTTATTTGCCGGTAAACGCCGCCTGCTCTTTCGCCGCCAGTGCACGCATGCCTTCGCTGCGGTCGTCACTGGCCGCAATCAGGGCCGACAACGAACGTTCATAACTGATGCCCGCCGTTAAGCCCATATCGAAACTCGCCAGCACGGCTTTTTTGGCCATCTTAACGGCGAGCGGTGCGGCACGGGAAATATTCTGCGCAATCTTTAACGCCTGTTCCGTTAACGTTTCCGGCGTGGTGACACGGCTGATCAGTCCGGCGGCCAGCGCTTCTGTGGCGGTGATTTTTCGCCCGGCGAGGATGATTTCCATCGCCAGTGATTTCCCCACCGATTTAACCAGCCGCTGCGTGCCACCCGCGCCGGGGATAATCCCGATGTGCGTTTCCGGCAGCCCGATGATGGCCGTGTCATCGGCAATCACGATATCGCACAGCAACGCCAGTTCCAGCCCGCCGCCCAGTGCATAACCGGATAACGCCGCGACAACCGGCGTTTCAATGGCGGCAATCTGATCCCACTTTTCACTGAAACCGCTGGTGTAAAGGGCTATCGCTGAGGCGGTGGCCAGCGTGCCGGTATCGGCACCCGCAGCAAACGCACGCGCGGAGCCGGAAATCACCATCGCGCGGATCTGTTTATCACCGTCCAGTTCGCGCATTTTCTCCAGCAATTGCGTCAGCATTTCTGCACTCAGCGCATTAAGTTTTTCCGGCCGGTTAAGAATGATATGCGCCACGCCCTGATGACGTTCACAGCGGATAAGTTCGCTCATGGTTTTTGCATCCCGCTGATGGCAAGGATTGTGGCGTTTCGGTGCGCGAGACCTTCTTCAATAGCCTGCGCCGTCCACGGATAAAACCCGGCGCCGGTTTTGGTGCCCAGATTGCCCTGCTCAATTTGCGCCAGCAACCACGGCGGCAGCTCCTCGTCGCGCGATAAGGCTGGCAGTAATATCGCGGCGACATTTTTCACCGTGTCCAGTCCGGCAAAATCCATCAGCTTCAGCGGCCCCATCGCCGACCAGCGCGGGGCGAGCGTACTTTGTACAGCGAAGTCCACGTCTTCGATGCTGGCAATTCCGGCTGTGACCAGATGCAACGCCTCACGCAGCATGGCGTATTGCAACCGGTTGACGATAAAACCCGGCGCTTCTTTATGAATGGTCACCGTCTGTTTACCCAGTTGCTGACAAAGCGCATCGGCCTGCTGACGCGTATTTTCATGGGTTTGCGGTCCGCAGACAATTTCCACCATCGGCATCACATCCGCCGGATTAAACCAGTGCAGGCCGATAAAGCGCGACGGCACCGCCAGTACGCTGGCAATCTGCCCGACCGGGACGCTGGAGGTGTTGGTGGTCAGCAGACAGTCGTCGCTGACATGTTTTTCGATCTCCTGGAAAATCTGCTGCTTAAGCGCCAGCACCTCAGCGATATTCTCCGAAACAATCTTCGCGCCTTTCAGACATTCCGCCATGGACGTCGTAAACGTGACCGACGCCGTCAGCCCGGCGTCGATACTGTCGATCACTTTGGCCGCATTGTGCAGCGAGTTTTCAGTGCGTGAATAAAGCGCCACCTTAAAGCCGCTGGCGGCAAATACCGCAGCAATCCTCGCGCCCATCGTGCCCGCGCCAATGACTGCAACCTGCGTTGGTTCCATATTATCTGCCTCCGGTTAAATGACGCCCTGTTGCGCAAGTGTGTCCATCTCCTGCGAAGACAGCCCCAGTTGTGCACTGAGAATGGCGCGGGTGTGCTCGCCAAGCTGTGGCGGCATTAAATCGGGTAGCTGGTTCATGCCGCTCAGCTTCACGGGCTGCGGTAAGATACTGATTTCACCGGCGACCGGATGCATCACCTGATGCAGTAATCCGCGTTCGGCGGCATGCGGGCTTTGCAGCAGTTCATCCAGCCCCCAGACCGGTGCGGCGGGAATACCACCGGCATCGAGCAGGGCGAGCGCCCCGGCCACCGTTTTGTCGTGCAACCACTCTTCAATCAGCACCCGTAATTCGTACTGATGTTTCAGGCGCTGCGGATCCGTCGCAAAGCGCGCATCCTGTACGATTTCCGGTTTGCCAATGGCCTGTGCCAGACGGAGGAACAGGCTGTCATTGGCGACGGCAATCACCAGATAACCGTCTGCCGCACGGTAGCTGTCCATGGGGGCGCTGATCGGATGTGCATTGCCCAGTCGCCCGGCCAGCGGCATACCGCCCAGCAGTTGTGTCAGCGAGACCATTTGCATCGACACCATCGCATCAAGCATCGCGACATCCACATGTTGCCCGAGGCCGGTAATGCCCCGTTGCAGCAATGCCGCCAGAATGCCCCACGAACAGTACAGACCCGACACCACATCACCAATCGCATCCCCCACCCGCGTCGGTTCGCCGTTCGCCCAGCCGGTGACCTGCATAATGCCGCCCATCGCCTGGATCACATGATCGTAAGCGGCTTTATGCGCCAGCGGTCCCTGCTGCCCAAAACCGGAAATACTCGCATACACCAGCTTCGGATTGATCTTCTTTACGGCGTCATAATCAATGCCCAGGCGGGTGGTCACACCGGGCCGGAAATTTTCCACCAGCACATCCGCACTTTCGATCAGTTGCTCCAGCACGGCCCGGCCTTGCGGTGATTTGAGGTTCAGCGTCAGGCTTTTTTTGCCGTGATTAAGCAGCATGAAATAGGTGCTTTCGCCATTAACATGCGGAGTGAAATCACGGGAATCGTCGCCTTTACCCGGCATTTCAATTTTGATCACTTCCGCACCCAAATCATTGAGCAGCGAAGCGCAGTAAGGCCCGGCCAGCACGCGGGAAAGGTCGAGCACTTTGATCCCTTCCAGCGGCCGGGATGTCGCTGATACACTCATGCGGTTTCTCCCTCAACGGTGTCTGCGAAAATCAAAGGTGTCAGCGCGCGCAAGATATCGCCCTGTTTGATGAGCTGGCGGATGGCCAGCATATCCGGATACATTTCCTCGTCACTCTGCCGGAAGGCCACCTGCTCACGCACCAGAGACAGCACGGTTTCCGTGCCCGCCGAGGCGCGCAGTGGCCGGTGGAATTCCACCGCCTGCGTGGCACACAGGATTTCTATCGCCACGATATCAATGGCATTTTCAACGGCATCAATAGCATTGCGTGCCGCCGTCACGCCCATGGAAATGTGATCTTCCTGTCCGGCACAGGTGGACACGGTATGCACACTGGCCGGTGCTGCCAGCGCACGGTTTTCCCCTGCCAGCGCGGCCGCTGCATACGGCGGGATCATCATCCCTGAATGCGCCCCGCCATTGGCCACCAGAAAAGCCGGCAATCCGCTGAGATGGCTGTTCGTCAGGCGGTCAGAACGGGCCTGCGAACCGGTGCTGAGTTGCGCAATGGCAATCGCCAGCGCATCCAGACACAGCGCCACCGGCGCACCGTGCCCGTTGCCCCCCGGCAGTACATTCAGCTCGCCGTCTTCGACCATAAACACCGGATTATCCGTGACAGAATTCACTTCCGTGGTCAGCGTTTTCAGGCAATAACTCAGCACATCCCGCGCCGCGCCGTGCATTTGCGGAATACAGCGCAGGCTCAGCGCGTCCTGCACGCGAAAATCACGGTATTTATCGAGGATCTCACTGTCACGCAGTAAACTGCGCAAAATCCGCGCGGTTTCCTGCTGACCGTCGTGCGGGCGCAGCGCATGAAGGCGGGCGTCATACCCGCGGATGTTTCCCTTCAGCACTTCCAGACTCATGCCACCCGCGGCATCCGCCACCGGCAGCAATTCGCGGAAAGTTTCCGCCGCCAGACAACCCAGCGCAGTGATTTCATACGTACCGCTGACCAGTGCATGGCCTTCGCGCGGGCCGGGAATGCGCACGGCAATCCCCGCCCGTTCCAGGGCTTCCCGTGCCGGTAACAGTTCGCCCTGATAGAACGATTTTCCATAGCCGAACACTGACAGCCCGATATGTGCGGTGGCAATCAGATAGCCGACCGACCCTTTGGCGGGTGACCACGGCGTCACCCCCTTATTGAGCATATCGGCCATCGTCTGCACCAGCGCCGGGCTGACGCCGCTGAATCCCTGCAACAGGGATTTCATCATCACCGCCATCATCGCCCGCACTTCATGCTGCGCCAGAACCGGCCCTGTACCGCAGGCATGGCTTTTCAGCATATTGAGTTGCACGTCGGAAATTTGCTCCGGCGACAGGCGCTGAGTGACCAGGTCGCCCACGCCGGTGGTCAGGCCGTAAATCACTTTATTGTTATCAATCGCCTGCCTGATTTTCTCGTGCACGATCAGCATGGCGTCCGATGCTGACGGGTCCGGCAGCACCTGCGCCCCGTAAGCGATATCGGCGATGTCACGGACGGAGGTTTCCGCCGTGCCCAAGATGACAGTGCGCGTCATCATTTATTCAGCCCGTGCCCGGTCAGCCACTCTTTTGCCACAGCATCCACGCTTTCGAAATTCGCCAGTTTGCCGTTCATCACGATCAAATCGCTGGTGGTCAGTTGCCTGGACACATTGTTCAGCGTGGTTTCAACCACCTCGCTGGCTTTGTCTTTTGCAATCAGCGGCACAATGTTTTGCGCCGGGAATAAGTGTTTGGAATCTTCCAGTGCCACCAGATTCTTGGTTTTCATCGCCGGATCGGTTGAGGTCATATCCGCGACCTGAATCTGATTGTTGGTCAGTGCTGACAGCGTCAGCGGACCCGCGACGTCGAGCACTTTGAAGTTCTTAAAGGTCAGGCCGTAGACTTCGTTCAGCCCTTTCACACCTTCACGACGGGTTTTCCATTCAGCCGGACCACCCAGTACCAGCGTTTTCGCCACCGGCGCCAGGTCACTGATATCTTTCAAATTGTATTTTTTGGCAGTTTTTTCAGTCACTGCCAGCACATCGCTGTCCTGCGCTGATGAAATATCCAGCATTTTGATTTTCTCAGGCAGCGCTTTCGCCAGCGCCGCCGCCACATCTTCAGCAGAATGCGCCTGGGTTTTTTCGTCGAGATAACTCAGCGTGGCACCGCTGTATTCCGGGATCAGGTTGATTGAGCCGTCAAGCAGCGCAGGCATATACACCTCACGGCTGCCGATATTAAGTTTGGTTTCCACCTTGACGTTTTTCGCCGCCAGCGCCTGCTGATAAATAGTGGCAATCAGCTGGCTTTCCGGGAAGTCCGCCGAACCGATAATAATGGTGCCACCCGTCTCAGCGGAGAAAGCGGCAGGGGCGTGCACGACGGCAGCAGAAAACAGGGCAACGGCGAGCAGATTTTTCAATTTCATTTTTGTCAGGCTCCGGAATGAGTAAGTAGATAATTCAGTTATTCGATAAAGGAATTGTTTTTTTACGGCGGCGTTCACGCTGCCGTAATCCTGGTGAAACAATGAAACGAATTAAAAAAGAGAAAAACACATCAACCAGTAACGCTAATATTCCCACCATAAAAGCACCCGCAACCATTTGCGGATAATCGTTCTGCGCACGGCCATCAATAATCAGCCGTCCTAACCCCCCAAGCGAAACATACGCAGCAATCGTAGCCGTAGACACAATTTGCAGCGCAGAGCTGCGGATGCCGGATAATATCAGCGCCATTGCACAGGGTATTTCCACCGTCAGCAGTAATTTCAGCGGTGAATATCCCATGCCGGTTGCGGCGTCAATAATCGCCGGATTAATCGCCCTGATGCCGGAATATACCCCCATCATGATGGGCGGTAATGCCAGAATGATCAGCACAATCAGACAAGGCACAATAAAAGCCAGGTCTGATTCAAATACCGGCCCGAACAGAATTACCAGTAAAATGATCAACCCGAATGAAGGCAATGCGCGCATGGCATTGGCGCTGCCGATTAATAACATCGCGCCTTTGCCGGTATGACCGACATAACATCCAATCGGGAAAGCAATAATCACCGCAATAAACAACGCTTCAAAGCTGTAAATCAGATGCTGAAATATCAGCACCAGCAAGCCGTCATCGTTGAGCCAGTGACCGGAGTCCAGCAACCAGTTAATCATTTCGCATTCCTTTTCGGTTGCCAGGTGGTCATTTTATTGCCGGTGCGCAGCACCAGATTATCCAGCAGCAGCGCCAGCACAATGCACAGGAAAATACCGGCAATAATCGGCGTCAGAAAATGTAGCTGGAAACCCTGGGTAAATAACGCCCCCAACTGCGGCATGCCGACCAGTGCTGAAATCGACACAATACTGACGTTCGATACCACCACTACCCGCATACCTGCGGCGATTACCGGCACAGCCAGCGGTAATTCCACGCTCAGGAAACGCTGCAAGGGCCGGTAGCCCATGGCGACAGCGGCCTGATGGGTTTCATGTGGAACAGAATCCAGCCCGTCGCACACGGTACGGATCAGCAGCGCAAACGCATAAAGTGTCAGAGCCACCACGACATTCACGGTATCCAGAATTTTCGTGCCCAGCAGACCGGGTAATAAAACAAATAACGCCAGGGAAGGAATGGTATAGAGCAGTCCTAATATATTGAGAATGCCGTCTTTAAATTTTCCACAGCGGTGCAAAATACCCCCGACCGGAATAGCCAGTGCCAGCCCGATTAATACCGGAATAACAGACAGGTAAACATGCCAGCCGAGCAGCGTTAATATATTTTCCCGCTGCTGAAATAACCAGTCAAAACGCATGGTATTACCTCACAGCACGGGAATGAGAAAGTGAAAACACCTGTTCGATATTTGCCGTACCCATAAAGCGCTGCTGTTCATCAACCACGATACCGCGCTGACAGGGAGAACTTAATACCGAATCCATTAACTGACGCAGCGTGCCATTTTTCGGCGCAAAGGTGCTGCCGAGATTAATATCTTCCGGATCCACGGTGGTTTTATTTTGTGTCACATCATACCAGCCGAGCGGACATTCATTTTCAACCACCAGTAACCAGGCACTTTCTCCGGCAAGGGATCGGGCTTCGCTGACGGAAATACCTGGCGCGATCACAGGTTCTTTCGTCAGGCTGATATTATCAGGGATCATATCGAACGAAAGTTTGCGGTATCCGCGGTCACGGCCAATAAAGTCAGCGACAAACGCATCCCCGGGTTCATTAAGTAATTTCACCGGTGAGGCGATTTGCGCCAGACGACCACCGGGGCGGAAAACCGCAACCTGATCGCCTAATTTCATCGCCTCATCAATATCGTGCGTGACCATAATAATGGTCTTGCCGATTTCACGTTGTAATCTTAAAAACTCATCCTGTAACTGTTCGCGCACCACCGGATCAACGGCGCTGAAAGGTTCGTCCATCAGCATAAATTCCGGGTCCGATGCCAGCGCACGCGCCACGCCGACCCTTTGTTGCTGACCACCGGACAACTGCCACGGATAGCGCTCCGCCATCGTCAGCGAAAGCCCGACCATTTCAAGTAATTCGAGGGCTTTTTTACGCGCTGCCGTGCGTGTCGCACCGTTGAGCAGCGCCGTGACTGCAATGTTATCCTGCACGGTTTTGTGCGGAAACAGCCCAGCGTTCTGGATCACATAGCCTATTTTGCGGCGCAGTTTAACCAGATCCATCCCGGCGGTCGGCTGTCCGTTCAGCAAAATGTTGCCTGAAGACGGCTCGGTTAACCGGTTGATCATGCGCAGTGAAGTGGTTTTTCCGCAGCCCGAAGGCCCGACCAGCATAGTAATTTGTCCCGTCGGCGCACTGAACGACAGCCTGTCTACAGCCACCGTCCCATCTGCGTAAAATTTGCTTATGCTCTCAAATGAAATCATTACGTTTCCAGCCACATTACGGAGTGTTTTTCATGAGGCGCCTGCGTGTGATTATTTTGCAGACCTGACATGTACTAACTTGTATGTACAACCTAGCAAGCAGGATGCCAACTTCTCTGTGCGGGTGAAAAGCCACGGATTACGGCGGATGGGATGTGCCGGGGGGTAAAAAGTGAACGGAAGATGCGGTTTTTTTGCACCAGAAACAAACACCCCGCCCCATTGCGGTGCGGAATGTTTTACTTTCTGGCTACAGGCTGTTTACGACTTTCGCTCAGACAACTGACTCAGCCACTGACTGCGATATTCAGAAGGCGAACGGGCGGTGCTTTTGCGGAAAACCCGGCAGAAATAGTTGCTGTCAACGAAGCCGCTGCTGGTCGCCACTTCTTTGATTTTCAGTTCATAACCTTTAAGCAACAGTTTTGCCTTTTCCAGGCGGACGTGATTCAGATACTCGCTGAAGCCGATATCTCCGGATTTACGAAACAAATGAGACAGATAATTCGGCGTGATATGGAAACGCTTTGCCACGTTTTCGCGCGTCAGCGGCAGTGAGGCATTCTCTTCAATATACTTTTTGATTACCTCAAACAACGCCCCGCTGCGGGTAAGGATCTTCGCCCTGTTAGCGAGCTGTTCCTGACAATGACTTAACAGCCCCGCCACCACGCAGCGCGCGGTTTGCTGGTCGTCAGGACTGGAGACAATTTCATTCATCGCCTGCAACAGAAACGAGCCTACACGCGGGCCAAGGCGGGAAACACTTTGTTTATCCGTGCCGGTAAATGTCACGCCATCCCAAAACTGTAAACTGAACCCCAGTTTTTCTTTGCTGAACAGAACACTCAGCACAATCGCGGGCTTGTCCCACACCATCAGATTCCATTTTCCCCCCGGAATATACAGCGCATCGCCCTGCCTGAGCAGCCCTTTGCCTGCGGCAATGCTGCGATCGCGGACTTCGCCTTCAACGACAAATTCAATACGGGGAAAACTGACCACGGAGGCCAGTTCAGGCGGCGGCTGGGAATTATCAGGAAACCTGACAGCAAACACATCACTGCCGGACACCGATCGGAACAGTGTTTCTATCACGTCTTGCAGCATGGCAGTCTCTCAGAGGTTTTCTCTTCATCATAACATACACGTAACACATACGCGGTGATGCGGCCAGCCACACTGTGACCGCCCTCTGATGTCCGTCATAAAGGCCGGTAAAAATGCCATGAAAAAGCCTGACCGGCAGGCCAGGCCTGGGGAAAACAGAAATTCAGAGCACGTCGAGCAACCATTTCTGCGCAGGCGTCAGGCGGCTTGCCGTTTCCGGCTTCAGCCATTTACGCTGATCCTGCTGCTGTGCATCCGCGCGGTCGATATACAAACTGTGCAGCACGCGGCGACGGGTGCCGATGCGGTTATTGGTGCCGCCGTGCCAGGCGTGAGCGTTGTAAATCATCACGCTGCCCGCCGGTGCTTCGAACACCACTTCATCAGGATGCGGTAATTCAACATCCGCCAGCACATCCTCCGGCAATTCCGGGCGGTGATGGGTGCCGGGAATAATGCGCGGTGCGCCGTTGGCGGCACTCAAATCATCAATCGCCACGATGGCATTGACCAGATGGACTTTCGGAAAATCCGGACGCGGCTTTTTCCAGTCAGCATGCAGCGGCTGATGGCCGCCCCGGTGCAGCGCTTCGCGTCCGTTGAGGCTCGAAACCTTAAACGCGCCACCAAAAATATGATGACAGACGGACAGGATCAACGGATGCGACCACACTTTTTCCCACACGGTACCTTTGTTGATCATGTTGGCGATACGGGTCGCGGTGGCTTCCTGATGGTGTTCGACGGCGAGATTATCGCCCTCTTTGTCCACCAGCATGTCAAACGCCGCGCGCATCTCTTCCAGCCAGTCTTTGTCGATAACATTATGAATAACAAGGTATCCGCGCGTCTCCAGCTCGTCAGCCTGCGCCGGAGTTAATGGTTGTGTTGCGCCCAGCGCTGCAAGATATTGCTCAGATGAATGATTCATTTTCCGCCCCTTCAGTTAACGTTTGCGTAACATAAAAGTACGGCAGTTTTTATAGGAAAAAACGATGCAAATCCTACAAAACACTGGATTTATGTGTGATCGCCCAAAAAGTGTGACACAGGTCTGCTCACCTCTGCGGTGCTTATCTCAGGCCGATACCAGCAGTTGTGCCTTTAGCCTTTCCTGTAAAAAATCGAGAAATACCCGGGTGACTTCGCTGCGCTGACGGTGCTGCGGATAAATGGCATGCAGGCTGAGTGAGCCGGGATGAAATGCATCCAGAACGCGAACCAGTGCGCCATATTGCAGCGCCGGTCCGACGATAAATTCCGGCAGTAATACCAGCCCGAGTCCGGCGACGGCCGCATCGCGCAGCACTTCGCCGTTATTGCTGACAATTGGCCCGCGCACATCAAACAGACGACGTTTGCCCTCCAGCTCCAGCTCCCAGCCGGTCTGCCCTTCGCGCCCGTAACGCAGGCAATGATGGTTGAGCAAATCCTCCGGCGTTTCCGGCGTCCCCTTACGCTGAAGATATTCCGGGCTGCAGCAGATCACCCGCTTCAGTTCGCCAAGCCGCCGCGCCACCAGCGAGGAATCCGCCAGATTACCAATGCGCAGCGCGATATCGAAACCTTCACCCACCAGATCCACATAGCGATCGACCAGTTCTACCTGAAACTGAATCGCCGGATGCTGACCTAAAAACTCGGCAATCAGCGGCGAAAGGTGGCTGATACCAAACGACATCGGAATGCTGATGCGGTACGTTCCCTGAAGCGCCTGCCGCCTGGGCGAAACCGCCCGTTCGGCCTCTTCGATATCATCGAGGATGCGCTGTGCATGTTGCGCGAACAACTGGCCGGACTCGGTCACCGACAGTTTGCGGGTATTGCGGTTGAGCAGCCGCGCATGTAAGCCAGCCTCCAGCGACGCCATGCGGCGACTGACGTATTGTTTAGAAAGCATCAGTTGTTCAGCCGCCGTGGTAAAACTCCCCGCTTTTACCACAGCAATAAAAATACGAAGATCTTCTGTCTGCATCTTATCCGCACCCTTTATTCTCACGCCATTTATTGTCAACTAAAACGTGACAGTGATAGTCAAACAACCGCATTGTTGAGCAAATTAGTTTACGTGTATTCTCTGTTCATCGGAAGGGCAAACGCGCTTCCCCCCTGACAAACTGAGGAGCACATCATGATTGAACAACGTCTCTCTGAACAACGCGGATTGGGTGACCACGGCTGGTTGCATTCACGTCACACCTTCTCCTTCGCCAGTTACTGGGATCCAAAACAGGTCGGCTTCTCAGACCTGCTGGTCATCAACGATGATCAGGTTGCACCGGGTCGCGGCTTTGGGGCGCATCCGCACAGCAACATGGAAATCATCTCTTATGTGCTGGAAGGCGCGCTGGAGCATAAAGATTCAATGGGTACCGGTTCTGTGATTGTCCCCGGTGACGTGCAGCTCATGAGCGCCGGTTCCGGTGTGACGCACAGTGAGTTCAACCACTCCGGTGACGAAAAGGTGCATTTCCTGCAAATCTGGATCGTGCCATCTGAAAATGGGACCAAACCGGGTTACCAGCAGGTCTCTGTGCCTGAAGCGGAAAAACGCGGCCAGTTCCGCCTGATTATCTCGCCAACAGGTGACAACGGCTCACTGAGCGTGCGTCAGGACATGAAGATTTACGCGGGCTTCTTCGACGGTGCGGAACAGGCCACGTTCGACCTTGACCCTGACCGTTATGCCTATGTCCACGTGGCACGCGGCAGCATCAAAGTGAACGGCATTGAATTCAGAACCGGTGACGGTGCACGTATCCGTCAGGAAGATAAACTCACCTTCACGGACGGCGACCAGGCAGAAGTCTTGCTGTTTGATTTGCGTCCGGTGGAAGTCAATCATCCGACCCGCTGATTGTCCGGCACGCTAATTGAAAGTGTTTAAGCAGGCGTATTACCGGTTTTTCGGCAATGCGCCTGCCCTTTTATTATCTTCGTCCTCACGGACAAAAAAACCTGCTGTAATCCTCTTTTACAGAGGGTTTTCTCTGGAAAGCATCTCCCATCTATGTCGTTATCCAGTTGGTTTATAACCCTTCCTTACGTTATATTCGCCTCGTCGCGTCAAAAATACGCGGCTAGGTTTCGCAGCCTGAATACCACATCGGAAATACATATGTAATAATTATGTATTTGCCTCCGTACACCTGTCAGATACAGATGCTTGTAATTTGTACATCCTATGGTGACTCAGGCAAGGCAGCCTCCGGGCTGGCCGGCTTCCGATGTGACCGGTACTGCGAACCTTGTCTGAGCCACCACCAAACGAGTTTCGCAGCTCCGGTGGTGGTTAACTATCACATCGGAGAATACCTATGAAACTGCCCCATAGTCCGACTTTCCTGCCGTTTCCTACGTCGTACATCCAGCAGCATGAGGGAGAAATCCTGATTAATCAGGACTGGCACCCCGCTGACATCATTGCTGCACTGCGCAAAAAAGGCACCACCTTGTCTGCGGTTTCACGCGCTGCGGGTTTATGTTCAACCACATTAGCCAATGCGCTTACCCGCCCCTGGCCAAAGGGGGAATTGCTGATAAGCCAGGCTATCGGCGTGCCGCCTTCGATTATCTGGCCAAGCCGGTATTTCGATAAGCGCACAATGCAATTTGTTGAACGTCCGTTGCGCACGCCCGGTAAGAAACCCCCGTCAGACGAATAGCATAAACATCTCCGGGCGTTGTAAAGACGCCCTTTTTCTTCCTCTCCCTGCTAACTCCCTGAATTCGGCACATCGCAGCCGTGGCTAACGTCAGGCTCGGGCAGGCTGTTATGGCTTTCCACCAGCCCCCCCCCTGTCGGATCAACCACCATGCCACACAAACGCAATCCTGCGGTCTGACGGTCAATAACCCGGTAAACAAACTGCACATCATCTGGTTTATGACTGTGCCATGCAGGCGTTTGAAAAATAGCCATCTTCTAAAACTGTTCTGCTTGCACATCCGGTGCTGGCGGCCAATATTACTGAACGGGATCTTGACCACTGGTGAGATCCGGCTCATTACACCGGCCGCGCCGCGCAAAAAGTTGATGAGGTCATCCGCTTTGCCGTGCAGTCCGGTCATCTGACTTCTTCTGAGGGATCCGGGTTATGACACAACATTTCAGGCGGCTGACGCTGGATGATAAACACGATTATCTGGCGCTGATGCTGGACGCTTATGCGCCAATCAAAGCACTCGGGATTCAGTTTGATGCTGCCACCGCCGATCTGGCAAGCGTGACACAACATCTCAACGATCATGCAGTGTTTGCGCTCTTTGATGACCAGCGGATGGTGGCTTCGGTCACCCTGCGCTTCCCGTGGGGTGCAATGCCGGGACTCATAGGCCTGCCGCATATTGGCTGGTTAGGCACGCATCCGGATTACGCCGGTCAGCGTCTCGGCAAAAAGCTGCTGGACTGGCTGGAAGACAACATTCTGATCCGCGAACTGAAAGCCCCGGCTTACTCGCTTGGCACCGCCACCAGCCATCCGTGGCTGCGTGACATGTACCTGAAACTGGGTTTTCAGCCGGTCTTCGAAAGAGACATCGGCAAAGGACACACCACGCTGTACATGAAAAAAGTTCTCGATGAAAAAAGCCACACCCGCTGGCTGGAACGTCAGGAAAATTTGTTATGAGCCTCACCGCCATGCTGACGAAACGGATTGTCAGCGCGGTTTATAACCTCGTCCGGCGGTATTAGTGAAAGAGCCCGGGGGATCTTGGGGGGCGGCGGCAGGCCGCCCCCCAAGTCGGTGTGGGCCGACGCCCACGGTTTTGACTTTGAAGTTAACGCCCGTATGGGCGGCCACCCCATCCCCTATTCCATCTCCCGCAACTGCATAGCAACTATTGTTGTTTTACATCGTTTGTTCCTGACTTTAATAATCGTTGTTAACGATGTGTTGCGAACAACAGGAACTGGATATGAGCCACGTGATCCGCCTTGCTCAGGAGTCTGAAGCAGCGGCGCTGCACAGCCTTTTGCAAAAGGCTTACGCGCCGCTGCTGGAACATAACATTCATTTCACCATCACCCGCGCCAGCGTTGAAGACGTGCGGGATGTTATCCGCAATGAAACCACCTATGTGCTGGAAAACGACGGCGTACTGACGGCGACGCTGACCACCCGTTTTTTGTGGACACCGGCAAAAAATCATCTTGCACCGTGGCCGTTTGTGCACTGGTTTGCGGTGGCAGAACATGCCAAAGGCCAGGGATTTGGCAATGAAATTATCCGCTACGTGGAAGAGACGTTTTTGCGTGACACGCTGAAATCACCGGCGGTGTATCTGGCAACGGCGGTGAAACATCCGTGGCTGACCGGGTTATATCAGCGACGGGGTTATGAGCCATTTCATACCGCGACCAACCCGCTGGGTGTCGAACTGGTCTATCTGCGCAAAATTCTCAACCAGCAGGCATTCGAAGCACAGGAGCAGGCGCCACTGGTGCGCTCCATCGCTGAATTACGCACGCTGGTTTAACGGCGGCTGAATAATATATTCTTAAGGATGAAACAATGAGTCAGAAAAAACAAATACGCCTGGGTGCCATTATTCAGGGCGCATCCGGAAATATGTCTGCATGGCGTCATCCGGATGCGGTTGCTGATGCCAGTATTAATATTCAGTTCTGCCAGCAATTAGCGCAACGAGCTGAACAGGCTAAATTTGATTTCTTATTTGTCGCCGACGGACTTTATATTACTGAGAAATCTATTCCGCATTTCCTCAACCGTTTTGAACCGATTACCCTGCTTTCTGCCCTGTCGCTGGTCACCCGCAAAATCGGACTGGTCGCCACCTTATCCACCTCCTACAGCGAGCCGTTTACCGTCGCGCGTCAGTTCGCCAGCCTCGATCATCTGAGCGGTGGCCGGGCGGGCTGGAACGTGGTGACCTCGCCGCTGGAAGGCTCGGCGAAAAACTTCTCCCGCGATAAGCACCCGGAACATGACGAGCGTTACCGCATCGCCAGTGAATACGTCAGCGTGGTGAAAGGGCTGTGGGATTCCTGGGAAGAAGATGCATTTGTGCGCAACAAAGCCACCGGTCAGTTCTTTGTGCCGGAGAAACTGCACACACTCAATCATCACGGCAAATACTACTCGGTGCAGGGGCCGCTGAACGTCGGACGCTCCCCGCAGGGCCGTCCGATCGTCTTTCAGGCCGGGGCGTCGGAACAGGGCAAAGCCTTTGCTGCCGAAGCCGCTGACGCCATTTACACCCGTCAGGAAACCCCCGAACTGGCCCGCGCATTTCGTCTCGATGTACAGCGTCAGCTGGTGGAAAACGGCCGTGCCGCCGAAGACATCCGCGTCTTTCAGGGCATCAGCGTGATTATCGGTGAGTCGCCTGCCGATGCTGAACGTCGATATCAGGAAACCGCCCAACTGGTGACGCTGGAAAGCGCGCTGGATTATCTTGGCCGCTACTTTGAGCATCACAATTTTGCGCAATACGACCCGGATGCACCATTCCCGGACATCGGCGATTTGGGGCAAAACAGCTTCCGCAGCACCACAGATGAGATCAAACGCAACGCCCGCGAACGCGGATTAACCCTGCGTCAGGCCGCACTGGAAGCCGCGACACCACGACCGACCTTCTCCGGTACCGCCGAAGATGTCGCCGACGGTCTGGAACACTGGTTTACCTCAGGTGCGGCCGACGGTTTTATCGTCCGGGGCGGCACCCCGACGGCGTTTGATGATTTCACCGACCGTGTGATCCCAATTTTGCAGGCGCGGGGATTGTACCGGACGGACTATGAGGCACAGACCCTGCGGGGGAATCTGGGGTTAAGTGAGCCGGAGAATCAGTTTGTTTCTGTGCGGGAGTACGCATGATAACGGTCAGCGGATTGAATAAATCATTTAACCAGTTCCCTGCTCTGTCGGATATTAATTTCACTGTAAAAAAAGGGGAAGTGGTATCGATTATTGGCCCTTCGGGTTCCGGGAAATCCACCCTGTTACGTTCGCTGAATTTGCTGGTCAGGCCGGATTCCGGCCTGATGCAGATTGGTGATAAACACATTAATGCTGCAACCCTTACCCGCAAACAAACGGGCGATTTTCGCCGCCAGACATCCATGGTTTTTCAGCACTACAATTTGTTTAAAAATAAAACCGCACTGGAAAATATCACTGAGATCTTACGTTTTACCCAAAAACTGAATAAAGCGCAGGCGCGGGAACGGGGTCAGGAATTGCTGGCGCAGGTGGGGCTGGCGCACAAATCGGCAGCCTATCCCGGCACTCTTTCCGGTGGACAGCAGCAGCGCGTCGGTATCGCCCGCGCAATGGCCGTTGATCCGCAGGTGATTTTATTTGATGAGCCCACGTCTTCTCTGGATCCCGAAATGCGCCGTGAAGTGCTGAACCTGATTGAAGGGCTGGCCGGTCGCGACTTAACCATGATGATCGTCACGCATGAAATGGGGTTCGCCCGCAATGTTTCTGACCGGATATTTTTCATGGAGCACGGTCATATTATCGAACAAGGCGAACCGGCAAAAATATTCCAGACCGTTTCCGGAAACCGCACCCGTTCTTTTTTACATGATTTTACCTGATGGCCGTAAACGGAATTTTTCACAATGAATTTTGATTTCCCTTATATGCTCGGCGTTATTCCGCAGATCCTCGTCTATCTTCCCGTGACTTTGCTGATTTCATTTCTTTCCATTCTACTGGCAACCGTTCTGGGCATTATTTTCGCCTTATTACTCAGGGCCGGTAAAATACCCGCGGCTTTCGCGCATCTTTATATTTCATTCTTTCGTGGTACGCCGGTACTGGTACAGTTATTGATTATTTATTTTGGTCTGCCGCAAATTATCCCTTCGATGAATTCACTGAGTGCCATGAATGCGGTGATCCTCGGTTTAAGCTTAAACACGTCTGCCTATCTGGCGGAAATCTTCCGTGCCGCTATCGACTCCGTCGATAAAGGGCAACTGGAAGCCTCTCTGGCCTCCGGGCTGAGCATGTTTAAAGCCTCCAGCCGTATCCTGTTTCCGCAAGCCTGCCGCAATGCGATTCCGGCTACCGGCAACGTCTATATCGGCCTGATCAAGAACTCCTCACTGGCGTTCACCTTAGGCGTGAGCGAACTGCTGGCTGCAGGAAAAATGGTGGCCACAGAGTCGCTGAAATTCTTCGAAGCGTATTTCGCTGTGGCGCTGGTCTACTGGGCGCTGACCATCATTTTCAGTGAGTTACAACGTCGCCTCGAAAAACATCTCGGCAAACCCTATGCCGGTTAAACAGGAAATTTTCATATGCGATTGTTAACACTGTCTATTTTATCCCTTCCCCTTTTACTGACTGCCTGCGATAAACCCGCCGTCAAAGCGGATGATCAACCCGTTCTGCGGGTGGGCGCGACACCGGACGGTTATCCGCACTATTTTAAAGAGGGCGACACCATCAAAGGATTCAGCACGGATATTCTCAACGCCGTCGCCGGCAAGATCCACTACAAAGTTGAATGGGTAACCTCCGACTGGGTGGGCGTTCTTGGCTCTCTGGAAACCGGCAAAGTGGATACCGTGGGCAATTTTGCTGACACGCCGGAGCGGCGCAAGAAATATGATTATTCAGCGCCCTACTATTACTCTGCGGCGCAACTGGCAGTCAGTAAAAACAACACCACTATTCACGGTTTACAGGACATGAAAGGGAAAACGGTCGCCGCCGATCTCGGTTCGAACTATGGCAAAGTCCTGAAAGAATTTGACCCGAAAAACGAAATCAGGTTGGTGACCTTTGAGGGTATGGATGTGGTGGTTAACAGCGTGGCGCAGGGAAAAGTCGATGCGTATGTTTCCGGCCAGGTGATCCTGCTCGGGCAAATCAAGCGTAAAAATCTGCCGCTGAAAGTCGTCGGAGAACCCTTTGGCCTGAAACAGGTCGCCCTGCCATTCAGAAAAGATGCGCGCGGAGAAGCGCTGAAACAAAAAGTGGATGTCGCACTCGGTGAATTACGGGCAGACGGCACATTGAAGAAGATTTCCGAAAAATGGTTTGACCGGGATCTGAGTGTGGATACGGAATTAACCTCGGTCAGCAAAAGACAATAAACGCATTTTTACCGTGGCTTTCCGCTCCAAAACCCCGCCCGAAACAGGCGGGGTTTTGGATTCCAGTCCGGAATGTGCGTATTATCGATTAATAATCACCACTTATGCATTTGATGTAAACAATATCTGTGATACATGAAAACAAGTAAATAATTGAAATTATAGGGAATTGTGATGAGCTCGATTATACCCACATTGCCAGCAGACAGTTTCGAGATTATAACCTTTGGGGTTGGCCATGGTGATTGTCATCTGGTAGAGCTTCACCATCATGGTAAAGTCGCCTTTCGCCTGTTATATGACGGTGGTGTCTCTTTGCCTCAAGCTTTAACCGATCACCTGAATGACCATAAAAAAGAAGACGGAAGTGAGGATCTTGATGTGGTTGTTCTAAGCCACATTGATCACGACCATCAGGGGGGATTTCACTCACTGCTAAAAAAAACAGACATTACTATCGGCGAACTCTGGCTGCCCTGTTTACCGGCTTTTGAAAGGCTTAGCTGGTTATTTGCACCAAGAGTGCAAGACGCTGTTTCCAAAGCAAAAGGCCTTGAGAATGAAGCTAATACAAGAAAGATCCCTGTTATCTATCCTCTTGAAGGCTATAAACATCGTTTTCAAACCAATGGCAATGTGACGGTTTCCGTTATTTCACCTGCACGGAAAATGATAAAACGTCTTTATAGCGCCCCCTATTCAGAACTTGAAACATTACTGGCTCATGAATCACTGCCCCATGAATGGCTTATACGGGGTGAATCATGGCAAGAGGAGGAGCAATTTTCCGAGGCGGCAAATGTATTCGACACCATGAATGCGCTCTCACGAGATAATTTTTCTCCGGTGAGTAATCAGGATAACAATCTGCGTAATCAAAACAACATAGGTCAAAGAATAAAGAAATATCGTGATAATACTTCTGAACCTAATTTTTTTGGTAATTCCGTTTTAAACGATACCTCGCTGGTTATTGTTATTGATGCATTACTGGACGGTAGTCAACGCAGACGCATCGTTTTAACCGGGGATCAGGAAAACTGGTCCTGGATTTGCTCAGAATATCCTGCTGGTCTTGGAGTTGATGTGCTTAAAGCACCGCACCACGGAGGAAGAGTTTATCTTTCGGATAATAAACCTAAAGACAGGGATGATTTAGATCAGTTTTATATCTGGATGCGTCCAAGAATTGCCGTAGTAAGTGCAAAAGGCACGCATAATTTACCGCGTCAAGACTTTCGTGAAGCATTAAGAGCAGTGGGAACAACACTGGCTTGTCCTAATACAAGAACCAAAGAGTTTATTTTCAATGATATAAGCAATCCGCTAAAAAAATCATGCTTTGAACATTTTGCGTGTAACAGTCAAGATCAAACAAAGGCGCTGCGTGTGCGCATGACAGCATTGCAGGAAGATGTTAATACCGCGGCCTGCTTACAAGGAAACTGCCATAGAGGAGCCGCACCGATCGTTGTATTGCAGCAAAAGATCATTGAACCAGATGAATCTTTTGTTCGCTGGACTCAAACTGAAGTGCGAAAAAATGCGGAATGGTTAGAAAAACTCTTAATGAATGACCGCAAAAATCATCTCAAAGATTGGCCGGAAAGCGAACGACTGGACCACGATGTTGAAGCCGTAAAGTGGTCAGCAATACACAATCAGGCCGAAGCAGAACAACGTACAGCGTTTGCATTCGACCCTTCATACGTACTGAAGTATGCTGCTGTGCACGGTATAATATGGGGCTCCGAAGATTTGAAATATGGAAGCACCTGTGATTTAGTTGCAGCAATATCTGATACAGAATATAAAAACTTGCTCAATAAGGTTAAAGAATATTCTGGTTTTTTATTAAAAATTTCAATGCCAGATTCACGCAGCCTGCATGTCATAGACAATATTGAAATTCTGGAAAGTGCAGAATTTTCTGTTTTAATGGAATTCTGGTCAGCGTGGGCCTACATTCCCTATGAAATATTCATCCGGCATGTCAAACCCAGGTTATTACGTGATATTGCAAAGCATTATTCAGCCAGTATCGTGAACAACATGGATCCCCATTTTCCGATCTCAACTAACGCTAAAAATTCTTATGCCACGTTATATCTTTACAATAATAAAGCAGTTAGCCCTGACTTCTATGAAAAAAATAGCTGGTACAGATTAGATGAAAAACTTACGGGCTATATAAGCGCTCATGCATTTATGGCGCAAATGGAACAAAGCAAAGGAAGTGTGCTTCCAATACTAAACTACTCACATAGAGGTTACACACCAGATTTAAGCTCATTAGAACGATTTGTTAAAAATTTCCGCGACTTATTTGCAGACGAGGAGGAAGAAAAAAGTAATTACCCCAAAGACTTTGAAACTGCGCCTTGGTTGAAGTTATGGGGTAAGGATATAAAAAAACAGAGCTGATTTTTATTGTACTCATTTTGGATAACCGGAGGTTATTTACGGCTCCCGGTTATCCATATCCTTATCCTTCACTTACAACTGTTTAATCGTTCACGCTGTTTTGTTTTTTCTTACTACCCTCCCCGCCAGATACGCCAGCGTCACACACAGCAGGTAATACATCAGTCCGACCAGCAGGAAGATTTCTGCCGGGTAAATTTGCACCCGGTTGTTCACCTGTCCGGCCACCGTGGTGAGTTCCGGCACGTTGACGATAAACGCCAGCGACGTGTCTTTCACCAGTGAGATCAGCAGTCCGAGATAGGACGGCAGCAGATTCGGCCACGCCTGCGGTAACAGCACGAACAACAACACTTTGCCGTAGCTCATGCCTGACGCGATCCCCGCTTCGGTTTGCCCGCGCGGCAAGGCTTCCAGACCCGCCAGCGTCGAATGCATCACCGCCGCCGAGGTAAACCAGGCCAGTGCCAGAATCACCGTCAGCGGACCGGGGATCGATCCGCCAAACACCACCGGCAGCAGGAAATACAGCCAAAAAATCACGAAAATCAGCGGGATCCCACGGATAAACAACGCCCAGATAAACAGAATTTTTCGCGTCCAGCCGCCGAAACGCCACGCCAGTGCCGCCATCAAAACCCCGGCCAGTAACGCCAGAACGCCCGCCGATGCCGCCATAATTAATGTGAGCAACACCCCGCCCGGCTCACCGTCAGCCAGTCTTCCCCACAGCAGATAAGTGAAATTATCCTGCAAAACAGACCAGTCAAATTCCATCGCGGGTTTCCTCCGTCATTGCCGCCTGCGGCCTGCGCTGCGGACGTTTCGGACCAAACGCCGTCATCAGCCCGCCGAGGATCAGCCCGAGCGCCAGATACAGCAATGTCCCGACCGCAAACCCTTCGAAGGCGTGTGCGTTATAGCTTTCAATCTGACTGACCTGATACGTCAGTTCCGAAAAACCGATGCCGGTCGCCAGCGAGGAAAGCTTCATCAGATTCAGATACTGGCCGGTGACTGGCTGCCACGCATTGGTCAGCGCCTGCGGCAAAAGAATGGAAAGCAGCAATGTCTTGCGGCTAAACCCCTGCGAAATCGCCGCTTCAGTCTGGCCTTTGGGCACGGAATTCAGACCCGCCTGCACTTCTTCCACCAGAAACGCCGCCGTGAACAGCGCCAGCCCCCAGGCCGCACACAAAAATTCCGGCGTCAGCCAGGCAATGTTGCCCGGAAACGTCGCCCACGGATGATTGTCGCCAATGTAAAAACGCCAGCTTTGCGGCAGCGCGCCATACGCCGCGAAATACCAGAACAGCAGTTGCACCAGCAGCGGCGTGTTACGGAAAACAGAGACGAACGCCGCCACCGCGCCGCGTGCAATACGCGAGGTACTCAGGCGCAGCGCAATCAGCAGCACAGTCAGTAACGTAGCGATCAGACTGCCCGCCAGGCTGACATACAGCGTGGTGAGAAAGCCGGAGATAATCCATTGCAAAGGCTGGCCGCTCAGCACGCCCGCCCAGTCAGGATGCCAGATCATCGCTCTGCTCCTGCCTGCGGATGCAGCGGAAACAATACTTTCTGCAAAAACCGCTGCGCGCGCGGATGTTGCGGACGCAGGAAGAAATCTTCCGGCTGCGCCTGTTCGAGAATTTCGCCGCCATCCATGAAAATCACCCGGTCGGCGATTTCACGGGCAAAACTCATTTCGTGCGTCACCACAATCATGGTGATGCCACTTTTCGCCAGCTCCTGCATCACCAGCAGCACTTCGCCGATCATTTCCGGATCGAGCGCTGAAGTCGGTTCATCAAATAAAATAATGTTCGGATCGGTGACCAGCGCCCGGGCAATTGCCACGCGCTGTTGCTGACCGCCGGATAGCTGCTCGGGATAATGCCGCGCTTTATCCCCCAGCCCGACACGCGTCAGCAGCGCCCGCGCCTTTTCCCGCGCTTCACTTTTCTTCCAGCCATGCACTTTGATCAGCGCCAGACTGACGTTGTCTTCGGCGGTGAGATGGGCATACAGATTGAACTGCTGAAACACGAAACCGATATGCGTGCGTAACTGGCGTAATGCCGCGCCTTTGAGGTTTCGCGTCGGCAGATTGTCGATCAGGATCTCGCCGCCTGAGGCGGATTCAAGCTGATTAATCAGGCGGATCAGGGTGGATTTTCCGGAGCCGGAAGGCCCGCAAACGGCCACCACTTCGCCGCTGTCCACACGCAAATCGATGTTGCGGATCACCTCATGCGGACCAAAAGATTTACTGACCTGACGAAATTCGACGGCAGCGGTTTTACCGGCGGATGAATGTGAAAAAACCGCAGACGTTGCTGCGGTTGAGTAAGTGTCTTGCGGCATGTGCCTTACCTTGCATAAAACAGATTATTTGGCTTCGATTTTGAACAGACGCGGCTGAGGAGATTTGGTCTGCGGGCCGAACCAGACGTTATAAATGCTGACCGCCTGGCCGTTTTTCTCCAGATTCAGCAGCTCGTCGTTGACCACTTTCAGCAGGCTGGTTTCGCCTTTTTTCACGCCAACGCCAATCTCTTCCTTGCTCAGCAATTCAGGCAACACTTTGTATTTCGCCTTGTCCGGCGCGCCATCCAGCAAACCGGCCAGAATGGTGCTGTCCTGGGTAATCGCCTGCACGTTGCCGTTACGTAAAGCGGAAAGCGCCAGCGGAATATCGTCATAAGACAGCACGCGCGATTGCGGGAAGCGATTATGCAACTCCTGCTCACCGGTGGTGCCTTTCACCGCACCAATGCGCGCCGTGGCATACGCATCGAGCTTATCCGGCGATCCGGCGGGCACCAGGAACTGCTGGCCGGTGACGAAATAAGGCACGGAGAAGTCGATTACTTTCGCGCGTTCCGGCGTGATGGTGATATCAGCCACAATCAGATCCGCCTTGCCGGACTGCAACAACGGAATACGGTTGGCCGGATTGGTCGGTACCAGTTGCAATTTCACACCCAGCGTTTTCGCCAGCGCTTTGGCGAAATCGACGTCATAGCCGACAATATCGTGCGTTTTCGCATCCACAGACCCAAACGGCGGATTGGAATCGAAAGTCGCAACTTTCACAACACCGGCTTTTTTGATATCCGCCAGTTGGTCCGCATGGGCGGCAAAGGTGGAAAGCGTGCTGAGTGCCAGAACCAGCCCGGCAGCAATTTTGCTTGTTGTCATTTGACGTTGATTAAACTGAATAACGGTCATCGTTTTTCCTTATGAATAGTCTGCAGAGGGCTTGCGCCCCAAATTTACAAAGCAGGAGATTTAATTTTTTTTCTTTTGTGAGTCAGAGAATTGCATAGGGAATGAGGTCGATGCCACTAACAAAAAAGGATATAGATGGATCAATTAAGCATAAGCTTTTCCGATGATCGTGCGGGGGAGTTGTGCGTGCTGCCGATTCAGAAAGCTTGCTGAACGGAGCGGCCTGGAGACCAAAGGCTCCAGGACCGGGAGAAGGCACCGCGCAGCGGCAAGATTTCCAGCCTGTCACTGCGGTAACTGAAGCATAGCCAGCCAGCGTTAGCGCGCAGTTAAAAAAACGCAGGACTGCAAAGAGGTTCGGTTAAAACCCTTTGGGCCGGTGTGGGTGGCAACCCACGGTCTTGACGTTGCCCCTCTCCCCGGTACATCCCCACCACCTCACCGACAATCAGCAGCGCAGGCGTTTGCACCTGTCCGGTAAGGATCATGTCTGCCAGTGTTTCCAGCCTGCCGGTCAGCACCCGCTGTTCCGGCCGGGTGCCGCGCTCAATGACTGCCACCGGGGTCGTCCCCGGTAAGCCATGCGCCATCAGCTGGTGGCTGATGGTTTCGCTGTTGGCAATGCCCATATAAAACACCAGCGTCTGACGCGCTTCGGCCAGCGCCCGCCAGTCAACATCCGGCTCCCCCTGTGCCCCGTGACCTGTCACAAACCGCACTGACTGCGCCAGACTGCGGTGGGTCAGCGGAATACCCGTGGATGCCGCACACCCCATCGCCGCTGTGATGCCGGGCACGATGTGGCACATTACGCCGTGCTGCTGGCAATGTGCCATCTCCTCGCCGCCGCGACCGAACACAAACGGATCCCCCCCTTTGAGGCGCACCACGCGATGCCCGGCCAGCGCCAGACTGACCAGCAACTGATTAATTTCTTCCTGTCCCAGCGTGTGATTGCGCGTCGATTTACCGGCATCAATGCGCAGCGCCTCGTCCGGGATCAGCGCCATCACCGGCTCAGACACCAGCCGGTCAAACACCACCACATCCGCCTGCTGGATCACGCGCAGCGCTTTCAGGGTCAGCAGCTCGACATCCCCCGGCCCCGCGCCGACCAGCCAGACTTCACCGCGACACACCGGATTACGCCGGTTGGCACCCGCCAGAATTTGCGCGATCTGCTGCATCTGTAATGTTCTTTCGGGAATGTTGTTCATTGGCTGTCTCCCGCCGTCAGCGTGGCGAGCTGACCGGCAATGATTTTTTTGAGTTCAGGAATGCATGAGCCGCAATTTGTGCCGCATTTGAGTTTTTCGCCAAGCTGTTGCACGCTGTGACATCCCTGGTGGACGGCTTCAGTGATCGGGATTTCCCCCACGGAATAACAGCTACAAATGATGGCACCGGCGGGCGCTTTATCACGGTCTGCACGGCCTGCCAGCAACGCCAGACGCTGTTGCGCCGTGTGCGGCGGTGTGGTGAATGCCGCCAGCACCGCCTGCCGGTCGGGTGACGGCGGCCTGCGGCGGGCATAGAACGCCAGTTGTAACGCGCCGTCAGACCAGGCCAGCAGGCTGAAACCGTCATCGCCCAGTTGCGCGGTCTGGCAGAGCAGGTTGTCCGTGGCGTAAGATTCCTTCAGCCACGCCATCCAGTCTGCCGGTAGCGAAGAGTCGGCCAGCGTAAAGTGGGTCACACCCGGCTGGGTGATCAGGCTCCAGTAAGTGGTCACCGGTGGCGTAATATTTTCACCACGCACAAACAGTTCGGCCTGCCACGCGGCAGGCCAGCGGCTCAGGCTGACCGGCATATGTTTGCTTTCCGGCTGTCCCGACAGCGGATCAACATGCGCTTCAATCAGTGCATCGACCCGCGCCTGCTGGCTGAACCGGCTGTTCCAGTGCATCGGCACAAACACGCTGCCGCGCGGTTGCAGATTGTCGGGTTGGGCGCGCAGCAACAACCAGCCGTGCGAGGAGGCAACGCGTACCAGATCACCGGGCTGGATCTGCGGCCCGTCATCGGGATGAAACTGACAAAACGGCTCGCTGATGTGCTGCATCAGACGCGCTGACTTACCGGTGCGCGTCATCGTGTGCCACTGGTCGCGGACCCTGCCGGTATTCATGATCAGCGGATACGCCGCATTCGGCGAATTTACCGGCAGCCTTGGCGTGATGGCGATCAGTTTCGCTTTGCCGTCAGGGTGAAAGAACCGGTTATCCGTAAACAGCCGCGCCGTGCCCTGCGGATTGGCGGCATTCACCGGCCACTGCACAGGCTGCAGGGTGTCCCACTCCTCATCCGAAAGCTGCGCCAGCCCGCTGATATCAAACGCCCGCGAACCGTGATTTTCAAAACCGGAAAGCGCAGCATGTTCGCGGAAAATCTCTGCCGGATGTTGATACGAAAATGCCTCTGCAAACCCTAAACGCTGCGCGACCTGACTGAGGATCCACCAGTCCGGTTTCGCCTCACCCGGTGCAGGCAGAAACGCCCGCTGGCGTGAAATACAACGTTCAGAATTGGTCACGGTACCGTTTTTCTCGCCCCAGCCCAGCGCGGGCAGGCAGATATGCGCGGCACGGGTGGTATCGGTGTCGCGCATAATGTCGGAGACGATCACCAGCGGGCAGCGCGCCAGTCCGGCCCGTACCCGGTCGGCATCCGGCAGCGACACCAGCGGATTGGTGCCCATGATCCACACCGCTTTTATCCGGCCTTCTTCCACCGCGCGGAACAACTCCACGGCGTTCAGCCCGGCTGATTGTGTGACGTTGTCACTCTGCCAGAACCGCCCCACGCGGCTGATATCTTCCGGCGTAAAGCCCATGTGCGACGCCAGCTGATTCGCCAGTCCGCCGACTTCCCGTCCGCCCATCGCGTTCGGCTGGCCAGTGATTGAAAACGGTCCGCACCCCTCGCGCCCGATATGGCCGGTCGCCAGATGCAGGTTAATAATGGCGTTGCATTTATCCACGCCGGAACCGGACTGATTGATCCCCATCGAATACAGCGTCACCAGCCGCTGGCTGTCGCCCAACATCTGATAAAACGCCAGCAACTGATCCACAGGTAATCCGCAAT
This sequence comes from Rahnella aceris, assembly GCF_011684115.1. Lineage (NCBI taxonomy): Bacteria > Pseudomonadati > Pseudomonadota > Gammaproteobacteria > Enterobacterales > Yersiniaceae > Rahnella > Rahnella aceris. The sequence goes on from NZ_JAADJV010000001.1 coordinate 1,576,593, forward strand.
ACGCGGCGGTACGCGCCACTGTCCAGTCCCGCGCCGCCCGCAACGCGTCTTCAGCCCCCTGTGTATGGTGTTGCAGGAAAGCGGTGTCGAGTTTTCCGCTCTCCGCCATCGCGTTCAGCGCACCGCAGAACAGCGCCGCGTCACTGCCGGGGCGTAACGCCAGGTGCAAATCGGCGATATCACAGGTGGCGGTCTGGCGCGGATCGATAACAATAATGCGCATCTCCGGCCGGTCCTTTTTGGCCTGCGCCAGCCGCTGATACACCACCGGATGTGCCCATGCCGTATTCGAACCGGTCAGCAAGACGCAGTCGGCCCGTTCCAGATCCTGATAACTGCACGGCACCGCGTCGGCCCCGAACGCGCGTTTGTAACCCACCACGGCAGAGGCCATGCACAGCCGCGAATTGGTATCCATATTTCCCGCGCCGATAAAGCCTTTCATCAGTTTATTGGCGACATAATAATCTTCAGTCAGCAACTGGCCGGAACCGTAAAACGCCACAGCCTGCGGACCCTGTTCGTCGATCACCGCCTGTAACCGCTGCGCGACCGTATCAAGCGCCCGCGTCCAGCTTACCGGCTGGCGGTCGATTTCCGGCTGTAACAACCGCCCCTGCAACCCCAGCGTTTCTCCCAGCGCGCTGCCTTTTACGCACAGTCGTCCGTGATTAGCCGGATGCGTTTTATCACCACGGGCGCTGAAACCCCCGGTCTGCGGTTCCATGCTGACGCCACATCCCACGCCGCAGTAAGCGCAGGTGGTCAGCGCCGGTGCTGTTGCCGGAGGTCTTTTCATACGCTGACCGTCGCAATGGTTTCGGCGGTTTTCACCCCCGGCTGTTCCTGCACCCAGACACGGCCATTTTCGACTTTCACCGGCCAGACACTCAGCGCCAGTTGCGCGTCGTCCAGGCTGCGCCCGTCGTGTAAACGGAAACGTTGTTTGTACAGCGGCGAAATCACCACCGGCTCGCCTTTCACATCGCCCACCAGCCCGCGTGCCAGCACATTAGCGTCGCTGTCCGGCTCATGGTTACTCAGCGCGAAAACCTGCTGCGGATGCTCCGGCAAATGGAACAGCGCAATCTGCCGGTTAGCCAGCCGCGCCGCCATACCGGCATTGGCCGGAATGGCGCTGAGATCGCACAGCTCCACCCAGCCCTGCACCGCCATCACCGGCTGAGAAACGGCGCTGACGGAAATACCGGCGCGTTCCTGCGACGTCGCGGGGCGAACCTGCTGTCGCTCCGTCACCATCACCACCGCTTCATCCGGCTCGCTGCTGTTGACGAACGGACGGAACAGCGCCAGCCGGTCCGGATCTGCCAGCGTGGTTTGCCATTCGCACTGGTACGTGCCGACCACCGCGTTCATCTCACTTTCCAGTTCTGCGCCGATGTGCAGACTGTCTTCCAGCACCACCTGACGCAGGTAATCCATGCCGCCCTCGAGATTATCCATCCAGGTGCTGGTACGTTGCAGGCGGTCAGCGGTACGGATGTAAAACATAAGAAAGCGGTCTACGGTGCGGATCAGATCTTCCGTGCTCATGTCCTGCGCCAGTAAATCAGCGTGGCGCGGTTTCATGCCGCCGTTGCCGCACACGTACAGGTTCCAGCCCTTTTCGGTGGCAATCACGCCCACGTCTTTGCTTTGTGCTTCGGCGCATTCACGGGTACAACCCGAGACCGCCATTTTGATTTTGTGCGGGGAGCGCAGCCCCTTGTAGCGGTTCTCCAGTTGCAGCGCCAGGCCGGTGGAATCCTGTACACCGTAGCGGCACCAGCTTGAGCCGACACAGGATTTCACCGTGCGCAGCGATTTGCCGTAGGCATGACCGGTTTCAAAACCGGCGTCCACCAGTTGCTGCCAGATTTCCGGCAGTTGTTCGAGGCGGGCGCCGAATAAATCCACCCGTTGCCCGCCGGTAATTTTAGTGTAGAGGTTGTAGCGTTTGGCGACCAGACCGATGGCGATCAGCCCGTCAGGCGTGATTTCACCAGCCGGAATGCGCGGCACCACGGAATAGGTACCGTCTTTTTGAATATTGGCGAAATAACGATCGTTGGTGTCCTGCAACGGCAAATGCTGCGGTTTGAGCAGGTAATCGTTCCAGCAGGACGCCAGAATGGATCCCGCCAGCGGCTTGCAGATTTCACAGCCGCTGCCGTGACCGTGTTTCTGAATCAGTTCGGCAAAGCTGCGGATATTGCCCATGCGCACCAGGTGATAAATTTCCTGACGGGAATAAGCAAAGTGCTCGCAGACGTCTTTTTTCACTTCAACGCCCATTTCGGTGAGTGCGAATTCCATCACCTGTTTGGTCAGCGCTGCACAGCCGCCGCAACCTGTCGCCGCCTTAGTGCAGGCTTTGACCGCCGCCATATCGCCGCAACCGCCCTTCACCGCGTCACAGATATCTGATTTGCTGACGTTATGGCAGGAACAGATTTGCGCACCGTCCGGCAATGCCGCGACGCCCAGCGTTTGTGGCGCTGCACCGGCGCTGGCGGGCAGGATCAGGTTTTCCGGACTGGCGGGCAGCGGCATATCGTTAAGCATCATCTGCAAAAGCGTGCTGTATTCGTTGCTGTCGCCGACCAGCACCGCGCCGAGCAGGCGTTTGCCGTCCTGCGAGACCACGATTTTTTTGTACACTTCCGCCGGACCGTCGACCCAGCTATAACTCTGACTGCCCGGCGTGCGGCCATGCGCATCGCCGACTGAGGCCACTTCTACGCCCAGCAGTTTCAGTTTGGTGCTCATGTCCGCGCCTTTAAACGCCACCTCGCTGCCGGAAAGCGTATCGGCCAGCGTGCGCGCCATCTGGTAGCCGGGGGCGACCAGACCGAAAATCTGCCCGTTCCACAAGGCACATTCACCGATAGCAAAAATGGCCGGATCAGAGGTACGACACTGATCGTTAATCACGATACCGCCACGCGGCCCGACCTCCAGCCCGCACTCTTTTGCCAGCTGATCCCGCGGGCGGATACCGGCGGAGAACAGCACCAGATCAGTCTCGAGATGACCGCCGTCGGCAAACTCCATGCGATAACGACTGGCTTCTCCGGCCACGATAGCGCGGGTTTCTTTGCCGGTATGGACCTGCACATCCAGCGCTTCAATTTTACGGCGCAGCATCGCCGCACCGCCTTCATCAAGCTGAACGCCCATCAGACGTGGCGCGAATTCCACCACATGCGTTTGCAGCCCGAGATGTTTCAGGGCGTTTGCGGCTTCCAGCCCCAGCAAACCGCCCCCCACCACCACACCGGTTTTGCCGGTGGCAGCGCAGGCCTGAATCGCCGCCAGATCGTCCAGCGTGCGGTAAACCAGGCAGCCCGGCGCATCGTTGCCCGGAATTGGCGGGACAAACGGATAAGAACCGGTCGCCAGCACCAGCAAATCGTAAGCCGTCTGCCGCCCCTGATGATCGACCACAAAACGGTGACGGGTATCGATATGACCGATGCTGTGCCCGAGGCGCAGTTCAATGCCGGTCGACGCAAAGAAACCCTCTTCTACGACCGACAGCGACTCCGCACTGCGACCGGAGAAAAACTCGGACAAATGCACCCGGTCGTAGGCCGGTGATTTTTCTTCCGCAAACACAATTACCTGATATTGCAGATGCAGTTCACGCTCGACCAGTTGTTGCAGAAAATGATGACCAACCATGCCGTGTCCGGCCATGACTAATACGGGTTTCGACATTGCAGTGCTCCTCGTTACCTCGGCGGGTAACTGTTCTGATTTAATAGCCGGTTCATCGCCGGGGCTGAATATGCTCAATGGCGTCTGGCAGTTGGCGGGATGGCTGATGCGGGCGAAATATTCCGGTCCGTCGCTGATATCACCCCACAGCAACACGCCGGTGAGCCGGTTATCACGCAGCAACAGGCGGCGGTAATGACCGTCAACCGGGTCAGATACCGTGTGAATTTGTGCGCCGTCGCCGCCGTGCAGTTCACCGGCACAGAACACGTCAATGCCGGTCACTTTCAGGCGCAGCGGCACCCTGTGCATCACCGGAGAGACCACCGGTGCACCGGCCAGACGGGCCGCCAGCGCCTCAGCCTGTTGCCAGCACGGCGCGACCAGACCGGCGGTCAGTTCCCCCTGCTGACAACATTCGCCGATGGCCGAAATAGCCGGGTCGGAGGTTTGCAGCATGTCGCTGACCAGAATGCCGCGATCACAGTCCAGTCCGGCGGACTGCGCCAGGGCAATCTCGGGCCGGACACCGGCGGCTACCACCACGCGTTGCGCGGGAATTTCACGCCCGTCGCTGAGCCTCACCGCCCGTACATTCCCGGCGGGGTCACCGGCATAGGCCACGGTCTGCGCCTGTAAAAGGGTCGTAATGCCGCGCGTGGCGAGGCTGGCGCGAAGCAGTTCTGCACTATGTTCATCGAGCTGGCTGTCCATCAGATGGTTGCCGCGATGCAACAGGCTGACCTGCATACCCCGCAACGCCAGTGCGGCAGCGGCTTCCACGCCTAATACACCGCCGCCCACCACCACGACCGGTTGTCCGGCGTAATCTCCGCTGAGGATGTTTTCCACATCCTGCTGCTGACGGAAACCGTGAATACCGCGCAGTTGTGCGCCCGGCACCGGCAGCATAAAAGGCCGCGAACCGGTGGCGAGCACCAGATGGTGATAGTCAAACATCTGCCCGCCAGCCCGCACCCTGCGGGCAGTGCGGTCAATTTCTGTCGCCGCCGCACCGGCGATAAACGTGACGTTGTGACGTTTGTACCACTGCGCATCATGGGTCACGATGTCATCGAACTGTTTTTCACCGGCGAGCACCGGCGTGAGCAGAATGCGGTTATACGCAGGCTGTTTTTCTTCGCCGATGATCACAATGCGGTAACGCTCCGGCGCACGCTCGCACAGCCGTTCCACCAGCCGCACGCCCGCCATTCCGTTGCCAATCACTATCAAGGTGGGTTTATCCATTGTGCTTATCCCGCCTGCTGAATCAGGCAACTGACCGGTGTTTTTCATACAGGAACTGCAGCACCTGCTGACGGTACTGGTGGAACAGGTGATCGTTCGCCAGCGCCAGCCGTGAGCGCGGACGCGCCAGTTCTACCTGCAACACGTCGCCGACTTTCGCTGCCGGGCCGTTGGTCATCATCATTACGCGATCTGAAAGCAATACCGCTTCGTCCACGTCGTGTGTGATCAGCAAAATCGTGGTTTTCAGGCGCGACTGAATCTCCATCACCGCATCCTGCAAATGTGCACGGGTTAACGCATCGAGCGCGCCGAAAGGTTCATCCATCAGCAACACTTTCGGTTTCATCGCCAGCGCACGGGCGATGCCCACCCGCTGTTTCATTCCGCCGGAAATCTCACCCGGACGTTTGTCAGCCGCATGCCCCATGTGCACCAGGTCGAGGTTGTGCGAAATCCAGTCACGCATTTCACTTTTACTCATCACCCCTTTAAATACCTGATTCACCGCCAGCGCCACGTTCTCAAAAGTGGTCAGCCACGGCAGCAGTGAATGGTTCTGAAACACCACGCCGCGTTCCGGGCCGGGGCCGGTGATTTCCTGGTTATCACACAGCAACACGCCTTCCGTCGGGCGACTCAGCCCGGCAATCAGATTCAGTAAGGTGGATTTTCCGCAACCTGAATGACCAATCAGGCTGACCGTTTCGCCCTGCGCAATATCAAAGCTGACGTTGTCGAGCGCCAGAAACTGCCCTTTCGCGGTCGGGAAACTCTGGCTGACGTTCTGCACGCGGATAATGGCTTTGTCGTTTTTCATCTCAGGCTCCTAACGGTTGTCGTAACTGAATCGGCGGGCAATGGCCATCAGCCCCTGCTCCAGCACCATGCCCACCACGCCAATCAGCAGGATGGCGATAATGATGTTTTCCACGTTGAGGTTGTTCCATTCGTTCCAGATCCAGAAACCAATCCCGACACCGCCGGTGAGCATTTCGGCGGCAACAATCACCAGCCAGGCGATACCAATCGACAGCCGCACACCGGTGAGGATGTAAGGCAGTACCGCCGGAAACAGGATCTTACGCATTACAGTGAATTCGCTGAGTTTCAGCACCCGCGCGACGTTGAGATAGTCCTGCGGAATACGCATTACGCCCTCAGCCGTATTGAGGATCATCGGCCAGATCGAGCAGATAAAAATGGTCCACGCCGAGGCGGGTTCCGCGCGCTGGAACAGCAGTAAACCGATGGGTAACCACGCCAGCGGACTGACCGGCCGCAGCAATGAAATGATCGGATTGAGCATGCTGGCGATAAAACTGAAACGCCCGATCAGGAATCCGGCAGGAATGCCGATCAGTGCCGCCAGCCCGAAGCCCATCGCCACACGTTTGAGCGATGCCAGTACGTTCCAGCCAATGCCCATGTCGTTCGGTCCGGCGATGTAAAACGGATCGGCGAAAATCACTTTGGCCGCTTCCCAGGTTTTCAGCGGCGTCGGAAACCCTTTACTGCTGAGCGCGGCAATCTGCCACAGTGCGATCACGACGATGGCGCCCAGCAATGCCGGAATGGCTTTTTGCAACACGCGGTGCATCACCACGCGCAACCGGGCGAGATAAGCCGTTTTGGCGGCGCGGACCGGCAGCGCGGCGTTCTGCGTTACCGGGGCGATCGGTACAATTTCTGCACTCACCGGCTCGGTCAGCGCGATAACATTAGGTTTTGAATTCATGGACATCGGCGACCTCACTTAGCGTTTCATGGCAAAACTGTTGGCGTATTCAGCAGGATTACTGCCGTCCCAGACTTTCCCGTCCATCAGCGTGCTGCTGCGCATATCCCCGGACGGCAGGTTGATGCCGCCGACCGCCGTCGCCGCCTGTTTGTAGACGTCAATGCGGTTGATTTTTTTGGCCACCGCCAGATAGTCCGGATCTTTGTCCAGCAATCCCCAGCGTTTGTGCTGGGTCAGGAACCACATGCCGTCGGAGAGATACGGGTAGTTGACTGCGCCGTCGTTGAAGAAGCGCATGCTGTGGGTGTCTTTCCACTTTTTGCCCAGTCCGTTTTCGTAATCACCGAGCATCCGCCCCTGAATCGTTGCCACCGGCGTATTGATGTAGGCGCGTGCGGCGACGACCTGCGCGGTTTCGGTACGGTTGGCATCGGAGGTGTCAATCCAGCGTGAGGCATCAAGCACGGCGGCGGTCAGCGCACGGGCGGCATTCGGATTGGCCGCGACCCAGGCTGACGTCGTTCCGAGAATTTTTTCCGGATGATCCGGCCAGATCTCCTGTGACGTGGCGGCGGTGAAACCGATATCGTCCTGTATGGCGCGCTGGTTCCAGGGTTCACCGACGCAGTAACCGCTCATGTTGCCGATCTTCATGTTCACCACCATTTGCGGCGGCGGTACGACCACGTTGCGCACATCGTTAAACGGGTGAATACCGGCGTTCGCCAGCCAGTAATACAGCCACATGGCATGCGTGCCGGTGGGGAATGTCTGCGCAAAGGTGTAGGTGCCTTTGGCGCTGGCATCGACCATTTTTTTCAGCGAAGCCGCATCGGTGACACCGGCCTGTTTCAGCTGATTTGAAAGCGTGATCGCCTGCCCGTTATTGTTGAGCGACATCAACATCGCCATGTCATGCTGCGGGCCGGACACGCCCAGTTGCAGGCCATACACCAGCCCGTAAAGCACATGCGCGGCATCAAGTTCACCGGACACCAGTTTGTCGCGTACCGACGCCCAGCTTGATTCCTTGCTGGGGATAATTTTGATGCCGTACTTCTCATCAAACTTTTTCACTGCCGCCATCACCACGGACGAACAATCGGTCAGCGGAATAAACCCGACGCGGATTTCTTTTTTCTCGGGCGCATCTGAACCGGCCGCCCAGACGCTGTTCATAAAGCCCGGCATCATCATGCTGCCGCCCAGCACCGCACTGCCGGCAATAAAGCGGCGGCGGGAGAATTGCCCCGGAGTTTTTTTATCGTCTTGCGTCATTGCGGCTTCCTGTAATGTTGAAAAATGAGCAAAAAAAAAGCGTCCTGTCAGCGCTCAGTTTCCTGAACGCTGACGGACGCCTTTATCCGTAATCCTGACTAAACCGCCATTGGTTTAGTCCTTATGTTGTAAAACAATGCAGCTTGTATGCCAACTTCGCGCATCGCAATAAAATCAGCCGGTTAGCGCATTTCCCGCACTCGCCTGACCGCCTGGTGCACCGCCACAGCACGCAGTGCACATCACAATGGCACACGGACAGTGCAGATACTCCTTAGGGATTAGTCGCCTTTCTTCCCTAATACAGCCGATACCGCAAGCATCGCTTCGGCAATCTCCGACAGCTTCTTGTTCTGGTTCATCGCCATATCACGCAGAGTTTTATGCGCCTGCGGTTCGGTCAGGCCGTGGTGTTGCATGAGCAACCCTTTGGCGCGTTCCACCAGTTTTCGCTCAGCCAGCGTGGCGCGAAGCCCGGCCAGTTCGGCATCGAGCGCCTGTAACTGACGGGATTGCTGCTCGACCAGCTCCAGTACGCAACGGCTGAGCTGCGGCGGCATCAGCGCCGAATAATGCGACTCCTGCTGCGGCATTTCTCCGATATCTTGCTGCTGAAGGGCAAGCGACGCCTGCGCTTCGCGGATCCGCTCACGGCAGCACTCCATCAGAATGTCTTCCAGTAAATCTTCCACCACTTTCATGCCGTCAATACGCACGGTGGTCACCTCAAACCAGCGCAGCGCAGCATCCGGGCCGTCATCTGCCGGGGTGGTTCGGGTGCAGGCAATCCGGCGCAGGCGCTCGAACTCGCTGCTGTCGGCGCTCAGTTGTTGCTGCCACAGCGCCAGACAGCGGACATCGGCAAATTCCCTGAAGGTTTGAAAACACCGCTCCTGACCTTCGATCAGATCTAAAAGCAACTGATGCGTCACGTCATCGAAGTGCCGCGCGGCAAACCCTGCAGCGCCTGATGCACGCTCCTGTCCGGCCAGTTCCTTACCCTGCATAAAGCTAAACATCGCCAGTAACGCCCGTGAAATGGACGGGTCACCCGAAATATCGGCGGCTTCAAATACCAGCGCCAGGTGCGTGCGGATAACCTCGCTGTACTGACGCATGGCTTCCGGCTGGCTGATATCCAGCGCCCGCACCTGACGGCGCAGCACCGGCAATGTGCTGAGGCTGTGTAAGACGGCAGCGATACGGCTGAACAGACGCGGCGCATTGCCCATGCTCTGTCCGTTAAGATCCCGCGCAAGCAACTGCTGGTCCACCGCCTGTTCCGCCATCTGGACCTGTAACGCCCGCTCACTCAGTTGTTCCGCCCACAGTTCGCCGTGCGAACATAAATAGATGTTCGCCGTGCCCCGCTCACGTTGCAGCACATGGATCAGCTGGCTGACCGCGCCGACCAGCTTGCCCATCTCCAGCAGTTGTTGCAGGCAGATGATTTCACTTTTTTTCGATGCCAGTACGAAACTAAGGGCAGAAAGGGACATAGAGGAACCTGATATCAGACAGAGGTTGATCAGGTTAAGCAAGAAGTGTGCCGGAGATGAAATACCGGTGCAGGTAGCCTGTCCCCGCGCGTATTGATGATTACAACGTCTCAAGTACGCGGCAGGCTATCTGGTTGAGTTCTATAAATTCAGGCCAGCTATATTGCTGCTGATAATTCAGTAAAAACTGTTTTTCGACCTGACATATCAGCGGGCGCTGGTCATAAACCTTACATTGGCGGCGGGTATCATCGTAGTGACGGCAGGCACCGTCACCGCGATCGAGATAGCGCGTTTCCTCTGCCCGATGAACATGGCGGCAACAGGCACCGCACTGATTACAGGGAAAAGATGGCGTCAGACTCATAAAGAACTCAGCCAGCTTCGGGTGGATTGTGCATTTCCGGCCTCAAAAGGCAGGCTGATATTGCGTTTCTCCGCCTCTGCTTTCAGCAGCAATCCGCGGCAAATTTCATCATTGATCAACCCTAAATGTCCGGTAAATGCGGCAAGTTCATCCGCATCCATAGCAAACTCAATCCGGGTTAATTCCAGAATATAACGATCAAGCTCCGCATTCACATTCTGGAAATAGTCTACCGCTTTCTGATATTTATCCTTGAATCTGTCGAGGAATGCCCATAGTTTTTGCATCAGAGCACTGCTTTCCAGAAAATAATTCATGGTCAGCGTGAGGATCCCCGTCGCCAGTGCGCTGCAAAATGCAGCAAGTTCAGGGCCGAACGGGAACAGAAATACGCTCGCCAGATATTCATTAATCAGCGCACCCGTTACGACGGCAATTCCCGCGGCTATCACGCGACTCGCCGCTTTGGCCTGCTGGCCTGGCGGCAGATTATCCGGATTGAACACCATGATTTTGAATGCCTGAACCAGATTATTCCACATCTCGCGGATCAATCTGACCAGCATCTTTTTCGTAGTGAAAACAATGTTAAACAACGTCGTGGTGATAGCCGACAGCACGCCACCCAATACGCCGTCTTTAAAGGCCGTGAGAAAATCACGAAATTTTGCTTTTACCCGTTCCCATGCGGCGACCAATGTTTCACCGATATCACCCAGGAATTCTCTGGCATCAAAGCGTTTACGCTGGCGGGCATAGAGGGAAGGGATGCGTTCGTGAACTTCAAACCAGACCTCTGCGAGGATAAGCCCCAGCATCTGACGGCTTCCCATCCGCAATCCGGTTGATAACGACGCACTGGCGACATTCAGGGCAAATTTGCTGCTGGTGTAATAGCTGAGGTTGACTTCTGATTCATAACGCCCCCGTGCTTTTTCATCTGCTTTCTGCATCCGTTCAAAATCTGCTTTAGACTTGTTTTCCAGACTTTGCAGACGCTTCTGCTGTTTCTCCGTCAGCACCGGCTGACTTTTTAAGGTCGCGATTTCCTGCTGATTAACCTGATATTCCTTTTGCAATTTTTTCACGAAATCCGACATCGGCTGTGCTTTTTTAGAGGTGTTTAGCGTTGCTCCGGTCGGCGTCAGATTGCTGTCATCATTGGCCAGATCGGCTCCGTTCAGTTCTGACAAGATCCGACCTGCATCATGATGAATTTCGTTGGCGGCAATAATATGGTCAAGATGCACCTTGTCATTGGGCTTTAGCGTTTCGCCCGTGTAGCTGTCCGTTAATGTCCCGGCTTTGCGCTGCGCACTGACGCTGGCGTTGTTTTTTTTATAGTTTGCATGTTGATGGTAGACATCAGGATCATAGGCTGCACGGTTTTCATACCGCGTGCGTTCTTCTTCAGTAGCGTAAATCCCCTTTCGGACATTTTGAATCGTATTAACATCACCGCCGTCCTGATCTTTAAGCAGCAGAAAATCAAGGCCAAATGATGTTGCGAGACTTTTCACCACAGTCTCATGTAATTCCTTTCCCCAATCTATTTCCTGCGTCGCCATAGGATAATGCCACCTGTTGTATAAATAGCCACTCTGAAAAATACCGGGCACGCAGGCCCGGTCAGTTTTAAGCTTTTAAGGTATATTTCGCGCTATCCACTTCGGATTTAGCCAACGCCTTATCCAGTGCGTGTTTATTCAGCACGTTGATCCCATCCGTATCGGTCTGCAATTGCACGACACCGTTCTCAATAACAGCTTCATTTTTTTCATTGGTCACTGGTTTAAATAACGGCGTGGTAATGACATCGGTCATAATAGCCGCCAGCATGTAACCATTCTCAATCATACGCAGACATTCTTCAGAGTCTTCAATAGCATCCTGAATATTGTTATTACGACGCTCGAGAATTTTCTGATGCATTTCTTTCAGCGGGGTGAAATAGGTCGCAAAAAGGGTGTGAAGCTGAGACAAGGAAGTATAAATAGAATCAACATATTTATTCACCACTTTAAGATGCGACTCGGCCAGATTCATTTTATCTACGGCAGATCTCACCTGACGGGCGACATCCTGTGCATTTTCCAGTGCTTTCTCCGCATGTGCCGCATAAGCCCAGCCGGCGATCATCAGGATGGGTGCAACCACCGCGCCGCCCAATACCATCGCCCCACCGGCCATACCCCAACCGCCTGCCGCCAGCGAGCCTCCGCCAATGGCAGCCATCGTGGCATTATAGGCTGCTGCACCTGAGAGTGCTGCGATAGGTGTGCCGGTGGAGGCCGCCGCAAACGCCACGACACCACTGTAAACAGCGAATCCGGCCGCTGCACCTGATGTTCCGGCCCCCACAACAGTTCCGAGATATTCGGTCGCCGAAATAGCCAGCTTCTCAATCTTGTTTAAACGATGCTGTGGTATTTCCAGACGCAACTGGGTATGGCCGTCTTGCTCCATTTTTGCCAAAAGTTCTTTAGCTATGGTGTCAAACTCGCGGAATTCCTCGCCAATTCTTAATTCTTTTTTACCCAGGCGTTCAAGTTTGCGGGAAGCGTCATCATTGACGATATCGAAGGCTTTCTTGCGACTGTCATAGCGATTTTTAGCCCCCTCAAGGATCTCATTGGCTTCAGATTTGTCCTGATAGCCTTTGTACGCTTTTTTACCGCCGACGGCAGTTGCAATTGCTGCGGCACCTAAAATGATTAGAGGAATTGCCATAATACATCTCCATTGTTATTTAAATTATTTTGCCTCTGCGGGCAGTAAGGATTTTTCAGCTGAGGACAGGTAGCCTTTTAATAAACGGAAAAGCGCATCCCTGAGCCAGAAAGGTTCAAGAATTTCTATCTCAGGCAACCAGAAAAGTATCAGCGGTAATATTTGATTTTCATGCGCAGCCCGGCAACTCACGACAACACCATTTCCGTCATCCTGAAGCATTTTCTGTTCAGGCAGTAAGTCACGTCTTTTGAAATAATGAGCATGGCGTCCTTTCACATGAAGTTTCACGTCAAAGCCTTCCCGGCTAATCCAGGGATCCTGACTGCTTTCCAGTAAAGCCATTACCGTAATATCGGGAATAAAGGTTTCTTTTTTAATATCCAGCCACTCGATCTGACTCAGTGAAAAAGATTTCAGCTTCCCTTTATCTGTCGCCTGTAAATACCAGATATTGTGCTGATTGATAAGCCGGTACGGGTGGAGTTCCCGGTCTTTACCTTTATAGGTCAGTTTACAGAGATTCCGCTGTCTGATGGCTTTCTCGATGGCCGGGAAATGACGACGAAGATCGGCCTTTAACGTATGTTCAGGGCTGGCATTCCGAATGCTGATATGTTTTTCGTTCAATCGGGCATCGAGATACTGCCAAAAATCACTTCCACGTTCGGGGAAGTAACTGTCAGCCTGCAAAAATTTTGCCAGCGAATGATGCAAATTTTCCGTTTGTGTCGATTGCAGAGCGGATGAAAGCCGGTATTCACCTTCGCCACAGTGCTCAATGACCGTCGACAGTGCATTCAAATCACGATAGACCGTCCGTTCAGTGATTGAGAATTTCTCCATAAGCGAATTGCGTTTAACAACGCCATTCAGGTGTAGCTCCGTTAATATATCAACCAGCCGCTCCGCCGAGCGGCACTTTACGCGACGCGCCATCGTTTAATCCTAAAGCTACAGTGAGGTGATGTGGTGATTATCCATAACTCACTGACAGGGTTTGTCAGTCACCCATTCGGTACTTCTCTTTTATCGCCCGTTTTTGACAAAACTTAAATTTTTAGGGGTATTCATCACAAAAAAATATGAACAACTTAATGAAGTAAAAAAAAGTCCGTCAGCACGCAGTTTCCCGGATGCCAACGGACGCCTTTTCTTTCAAATTTCGGCCTGTAACATGGAAACATAATGCTGTTTCAGCAGCATAATAATTCAGCATGTCAAAACCTGAATAATCAACCTGTACTTTTAATGCGCGTTAAACGGCGGACCAGATCCATTTCGGCGCGACGGAACGGAATGCCGTATTCGTCGAGCACATCGTGAAACCATAAATGGGCATAATCGTGATTGCCCTTGCGCACCGAGGGCCACGGCAGCGTGGTCTGGGTTTTACCGCGCACTAATCCCCACTGATAACAGCCCGCATTGAACGCGCTGAACAGCGGCAGTTGCTCCTCAAAAACGCTGCCGACATGGCGCGCCAGCCATTCGGTACATAACATCGGGCGGTTGAATTTCTGCCAGAAACGCAGTGTCTGTAAAAGTTTCGGCGTGGCGACATACGCGTGGAAACTGATGACGTCAGAAAGTTCAGCCGCCGCCACATCGATGGGATGGGTGAAAAACTCGCTTTCCGGCTGGTCCGGATCCTGTGAACAATGCCAGGCACCGACGGTCAGCGGCTGGACGGGATCTTCCCCGCGCGCCCAGACAAACGCCTTATGCATCAGTTCCAGCGCAAATCCTTCCAGTTTTTCGTCATACATCGTTTCTTCCAGTCCGGTGGCGAACGTGCCACGGTTACCCGGTTCGTTGTACAAATCCCAGATGGCAATACGGTCGTCGGTGCGGAAATGACGGATGATGTCGCGCACATAAATCTCCACCTCCGGCCACATATCGCGGTTGCAGACCACATCCCGCCCCGGACTGGCAGCCGCCTGACTGTTATGTTTGCCCGGTTCCGGTGCTTTTTGCGGCCCGAGGAACGGCTCGTCGCCGGAGAATCCGCAATCGTCCATCAGCGTGAGCATGACCCTGATGTCATGACGACGGGCAATACTGAGAAACTGATCGATGCGCGCCAGCAAACCGTCGCGATCGGCCTGCCAGACGATAAACGGCAGATTGATACGCAACTGGTTATAACCCGCTTCCTGTGCCCAGCCGAGTTCCTGATCAATCACCGGCGCATCAAAAGTTTCACGCTGCCACAGTTCGGTCCAGTTAACCGCCGTGCGCGGCAGATAATTAAATCCGCAAATCCAGCCCTGTTGCTCACTCCACGCAGCCGCCTGTTCCCTGCTCCATTGCTTTTTCATTCATCACTCCTGATGTTAAAATGCATTAACTCATATTATTCGCTGCTTTTTATTACCTGCGAACAATAGCTGCAATTTGCATGCTCAGGTTCTGCAATTAAGATCACACTCTTTTTACCTAATTTGCTGAGCCAACAGGCAAATTTCCCCGCGTGACAGAGGGTGAAATTAAAATAGAATTAATGGAGAAGGAGAAAAAGAATAGCAGAGTGGATGCAATGGGATAATTATATTGCATGTTTGTTACAGGAAATAATAACGTTAAAACTATAATAAATAATGACGAAAATAACTTCAGTAAATGAAATGATTAATTAATACCTTCCGGTAACGGGGAATACCCGGTCTGCGGATATTCCCCGTTACGGCATTAGCCCAGATCCCCCCCGTTACTGGCAATCACTTTCTTGTACCACCAGAACGATTTCTTTCTCTTTCTTTCCAGCGTGCCATTACCGGCATCGTCGCGGTCGACATAAACGAAGCCGTAGCGCTTGCTCATTTCACCGGTCGAGGCGGAGACAAGATCGATACACCCCCATGAGGTGTAGCCGATCAGCGGAACGCCATCGGTGATCGCTTCACCCATCGCGCGGATGTGCTCACGCAGATAGCTGATGCGGTAATCGTCATTGATTTCGCCCTGCGCGTTGATTTCATCTTTCGCGCCGAGGCCGTTTTCGACCAGGAATAACGGCTTCTGATAGCGGTCGTACATCATGTTCATGGTGATGCGCAGACCGAGCGGATCGATGCCCCAGCCCCATTCGCTGGCCTCGATGTACGGATTTTTCAGCGATTTAACAATATTCGCCGCGCTGCTGTTGTTGTCGTTCATGTCTGCTGACGCACAACGCGACGCGTAGTAACTGAACGAGACAAAATCGACGGTGTTTTTCAGGATGCCGTCATCGCCCGGCTCAGTCACGACGTTAACGCCCTTTTCGGCAAAGACGCGGCGGGTATATGACGGATATTCGCCACGCGCCTGCACATCGATGAAGAACAGGTTCTCGCGGTCTTTTTGCAGGGCCGCCCAGACATCAGCCGGTTTACAGGTTTGCGGATAGAAATTTCCGCCAGCCAGCATACAACCGACCTGATTCTCCGGGTTCACTTCATGGGCAATTTTTGTCGCTAAAGCACTGGCCACCAGCTCATGGTGCGCCGCCTGATATTTCACCTGCTCCTGATTTTCGCCCTCTTCAAAGACTAAACCGGCACCGGAGAACGGGCTGTGCAGCAGGATGTTAATTTCGTTGAAGGTCAGCCAGTATTTCACCAGCCCGTCGAACGCTTCAAAACAGGTACGCGCATAGCGGGCGAAAAACTCCACCATTTTGCGGTTACGCCACGAGCCGTATTCGATGACCAGATGCATCGGCACATCAAAATGGCACAGCGTCACCAGCGGTTCGATGCCGTACTTTTTGCATTCCGCAAATACGTCACGGTAAAACGCGATACCTTCTGCGTTCGGCACCTGCTCATCACCATTGGGATAAAGACGGCTCCAGGCAATCGAGGTGCGGAACACGGTAAAGCCCATTTCCGCCATCAGCGCGATGTCTTCTTTGTACCGATGGTAGAAATCAATCGCCTGATGCGCCGGATAAAACTCGTCGTCTTTCAGGGAGAAACGTTTTTCCTGACCGGTTTTTACCGCCAGACGGTGCGCGCCATGCGGGATCATATCTACCGTGGTCAGCCCTTTGCCTCCTTCGAAACTGCCGCCTTCGGCCTGGTTTGCGGCAATCGCGCCGCCCCATAAAAAACCTTCAGGAAATGCTGATGCTGACATGTAAAATCCTCTCCTTTAATTTATTTAACTGCGCTTTGCGAAACCGCAAAGGAGGCGGAAGCCGTTGATTCCGGCGCTGTATTTTTTGGCGCCACGGTTTCCACCGGAATATCTTCAAATCCGAGCAGCAAGGTAGTGAAGAAGGAGATCACCACCGCGAGGACCATCACGCCCACCACCCAGACAATACTCATCGGATTCGACGGGTCGAAGAACTGCACGCTGGTAAACAGCCCCGGCGACGCCATCGAATGGCTGGCGAGTCCGCCTAATCCCGCCACGCCACCGCAAATAAAGCCGCTGATTAAGCAGGCGATCAGCGGACGTTTCAGCCGCAGCGCCACGCCGTACAAGGCGGGTTCGGAAATCCCGGCGACAATCGCTGAAGCCGCTGCGGCCAGCGCAGTCTGACGCAGTTCCGGGTTTTTGGTACGCCACGCGACCGCCAGTGAAGAACCGCCCAGTGACAGGTTCGCGCCAATTTCGGACGGCATCACCATGCCCTCTTTGCCGGTTTCTGCGATGGTCTGAATAATGGTTGGCGTGAATACGCGGTGCATGCCGGTCATCACCAGCAGCGGCCAGGCCGCACCCATAATGGCGACAGAAAGCCAGCCCAGATAACTGTGAACGGTGTACACCACCGCTGAAATCCCGGTACCGATCCAGATGCCCAGCGGACCAATCAGCATGATGGCGATCGGTGCGGCAATCAGCATAATCAGCATCGGTTTGAGGAAGTTTTTAGTGACAACCGGTGTAATGCGATCGACCCATTTTTCAATGTAAGACAGCAGCCAGGTCATGCACAGCGCCGGAATAACGGTGTAGGTGTATTTCACCGCCGTGACGGAAATGCCGATAAATTCGACTTTCTGCCCCTGTGCCGCTTTCGCCATTAAATCGATAAACGCCGGATGGACAAGGATCCCGGCAATCGCAATCGCCAGCGACATATTGGTTTTAAATTTCACCGCTGCCGACGCCGCCACCATCACCGGCAGGAAGAAGAACGCACCGTCGCCGATGGTATTGAGGATCACCAGCGTGGAAGCGCCCTTGTCGAACACGCCGGTCATATCCAGGATCATCGCCAGCAGTTTCACCATTGAACCACCGATAATGGCCGGGATCAGCGGCGACATGGTGCCGATCAGCGCATCAAGAATGCCGGAGCCGATACGTTTCAGGGTGATTTTATTTTTCGCCGGTGCAGCGCTGTCGTCACTGGCTGAGAAGCCTTCCGGCAGCAGTTTCAGCACTTCAGCGTACGCCTGAGAAACGTTATTACCGATGATCACCTGGCACTGTTTTTCGTTGCGCACCACGCCCATCACGCCGGTAATGGCTTTCAGTGTGGCGGCATCAACAACAGATTCGTCATTCAGCACAAAGCGCAGGCGCGTCATGCAGTGTGTCACTGCCGCAACGTTCTGTGCGCCGCCGATGGCATCCACAATCGATTGTGATATTGCTGCAAAATTTTTAGACATGTGTACAACTCTCTCAGATTCATAGGGTTATGAATGTTTTTCAGAAGCCCTGGCTCCTGTGAAACCACTTTTTATGAACGTTATGCTTTTTTATGAAAGGCTGTGAAACGATAGGTAACCGGTTTCATACGAGAATGTTCAGTTCCATCTGTAACTTCAATAAAAAAATGCAACGTTGTTTTATTTTTGTGATGACGATCTCTCACTGCCGTTCTGTTATGCCAAAAACATCGTAAAACGGCTGAAATGTGTAGAATGACGCATCATTTTTCACTTTCAGGAAGCCCTGATGTCGACAATGCAGGAAGTGGCTAATAAAGCGGGCGTCTCCAAAGCCACCGTTTCCCGTGTACTTTCCGGTAAAGGTTATGTGAGCCAGGAAACCAAAGATCAGGTATTTAAAGCCATTGAGGAAGCGGGATACCGGCCAAATTTACTGGCGCGCAATCTGGCGACCAGCAAGTCGATGTGCATTGGCCTGGTGGTGACCAACACGCTGTACAACGGCAATTATTTCAGTGAGTTAATTTCTCAGGCGGCAAAAAAACTCGACGCCAATGGCCGTCAGTTGATCCTGGTCGATGGCAAACACAGCGCCGAAGAAGAACGGGAAGCCATTCAGTTTCTGCATGATTTACGCTGCGACGGCATTATTATTTATCCGCGCTTTTTATCCGTTGATGAAATGGATGAGATCATCGATAAATATAAAAAACCGGTGATGGTGGTTAACCGTAAATTGCGCAAACACCAGAGCCATTGTATTTACTGCGACCACAAAGGTTCCGGTTTTAATGCCACGCAGACCCTGATTGAACACGGTCACCATAATATTGCGTTTATCACCGGTTCCCTGGATTCCCCGACGGCGATAGAACGTCTTTCGGGTTATAAAGAGGCGCTCGCCGCAGCCGGATTGCCGGTCAGGGAATCGCTGATTGCGCAGGGAAAATGGTCGCCAGCCAGCGGTGCTGCCGCCGTGGAAACCCTGCTGATGACCGGTCAGACTTTCAGCGCAATTCTCGCCAGTAACGATGAAATGGCGATCGGCGCGATGAAAAAACTGAACGAAACCGGTATTGCCGTACCCGCACAGGTTTCGGTGATCGGGTTTGATAATATCCCGACCGCGCCGTTTCTTATTCCGGCGCTGTCGAGTGTAAAGGATCCGGTCAGCGATATGGTCAGTGAAGTCATCAGTCAGATTATTTCCATGCTCGATGGCGGTTATTTATCCCAACAGAATAAGTTTGTGTCCGAACTTATTTTGCGGGATTCGGTGATTAACGGGCCCTGCGCCTCCATCAGCTTTCCCTAAACGCGGTTTAAATTATCCGTTAAACACAGCGGATTCAGCTTTATCCTGATTGTTGTTTCAATCCTGAGCATCTTTAAGCGCCAAAGACTCAGCCGCACATTGTTGCGGCTTTTTTACATGCTGATTAACTGCTTGTAACGCATGAACATTATGTGCCTTTTTATTAAAGCCCCGAACTTACCTGCCGATAACACTCCCGTTAGTTAAAACCCAAATAACAGATTTCACTTAAGGCCGATCTTTTTGCTAAATACGCTTAAATTTAAGCACGTTAGAAGCAAAATTTGGCGAAGTAAGAATTTTCTTATGCTAACGTTTCACGGGCACATCACAGCAAAAATGCGTCGGGAACAGGCGCACTATTTAGCCGGACTCTGATTTGGACGGACCCCGTGCAGAGACGGCCAGCTATCAGGCAAAAAATATGAGTGAAGATTCTGATGTACTTTATCGATTGCTGGTTCAGCGCGTAGAAGATTATGCGATTTATATGCTGACTCCCGATGGCCATATTGCGAACTGGAATGCCGGTGCGCAGCGGGCGAAAGGTTATACGCCTGAAGAAGTTGTCGGTAAGCACTTTTCCTGTTTTTACACCGAAGAAGACAGACAAAACGGCTGGCCGCAACGCGGGCTGGAAACGGCGCGTTCCACTGGCCGTTACGAATCCGAAGGCTGGCGACAGCGCAAAGACGGCTCGCGCTTCTGGGCGCACATTATTATTGAAGCCTTACGCGAAGCCGGAGAAATCATCGGATTTGCCAAAATCACCCGTGATGTCACGGAGCGTCGTGAAACGGAAAAGGCCCTGTTGCAGGCCAAAGAACTGGCCGAATCCAACAGCGAGCAGCTCTCGTCCCTGTCACATTTCCTCAATACCGTGATCGCCAATATCCCGTCCTCGGTGATTGTCGAGAATGCCGTCTCGCGCGAAATTCTGCTGGTCAACCGCCAGGCAGAGCGTCTGCTGGGGATTCCCCGCGACAAAATGCTCGGTAAGCGCCCGCAGGATTGTATGGGCATCGGACTGAGCACCTTTATTAATAAGCAATCGGATGAATGTTTGCGCGCAGAAGGCCTGCACCGCAGCGAGCAGCAATTACTGACGGCTATTGGCGACCGGACGTTACAGACCACCAGTTCGGTGATCCGCGGGCACGATCCTCAGACCAGCTACGTGATGATGATTGCTGATGACGTGACGGACCAACAGGCCGCCCACGCCCGTATTCACCACATGGCGCATCACGACAATCTCACCAGTCTGCCGAACCGCATTCTGTTCAGCCAGCGTCTCAGTGAAGCCTTGCAGCGCGACAGCTATACTCACAGCCACACCGCCACGCTGTGTCTGGATCTCGATAACTTCAAGAACGTCAATGACGCGCTCGGCCACCAGGTTGGTGACGAACTGCTGCGCGCGATAGCCAAACGTCTGCGCATGACGCTGCGCGATGACGACACGCTGGCACGCATCGGCGGTGACGAATTTGCCGTGGTGCTGCCGGGGCTGAAAGACATTTCTGCCGCGCACCAGATTTCCAAACGCCTGATTGAATCAGTACGTCCGCCAGTCATTATCGATGGCCATTCGTTATCCGTCGGCCTGAGCATCGGTATTGCGCTCGCCGGTTCGACGGAAAACACCCCCGATCAATTGCTGCGTTGTGCGGACATGGCGCTGTATGAAGCCAAACGTAACGGCCGCAACCGTTATGAAGATTTCCGCCTTGAGATGGATGCCGCCGCGCGCAAACGCCGGGTGGTCGAAATGGACTTACGCGACGCCATTACCTGTAATCAGTTGCGTCTTTACTACCAGCCGATCACCGATGCCCGTCACGATGCCGTAATGGGTTACGAGGCGCTCATGCGCTGGCATCATCCGGAAAACGGGCTGATCATGCCGGTCGATTTCATTCCGATTGCCGAAGAAACGGGGCTGATCCACAGTCTTGGCTCATTTGCGTTGCACGAAGCCTGCCGCGAAGCCGCAAGCTGGAAAGGCAGTCAGACGGTTGCCGTTAACCTTTCACCGATTCAGTTCAAAAACAGCGGGCTGCTGTCGGTGGTGGAATCAGCGCTGGAAGCCTCAGGGCTGGATCCGTCACGTCTGGAAGTGGAAATCACGGAATCGGTATTGCTCGATAACACGCTTGGCAATATCAGCACATTGCGGAAACTGAAATCGCTGGGTGTGCGGATTGCGCTGGACGATTTCGGCACCGGGTATTCGTCGCTGAGTTATCTGCGCTCTTTCCCGTTCGACAAAATCAAAATAGACCGGTCATTCATTAACGACATGCACGACAGCCGCGAAGCGCTGGCAATTATCCGTGCCATCACCGGCATGAGCCGCAGTCTGGACATTCAGACCACGGCAGAAGGTGTGGAAACCGACGAGCAGTTCCGGCGTCTGAAAGAAGAAGGTTGTACGTTGTTCCAGGGGTATTTCTTTGGGCGCCCTCAACCCTCAGAGTCACGACTAACCGGGTTCGCACCTCTCTGATGATAGGTATTAAACACGGTTTGTGCCGGGGATGATCGGGGGAACAGCGGTATATAAGCCTGTTATTTCTGACGATTGTTTTAGCTCCTCCCCCTGCGAAGGGGGAGGCTGAGAGGGGGTTTTAAGGGTTAACACCCGGTCAAAGTACACTTTAACTATCTGATTTTGCATTAATACCCCACCCCAACCCTCCCCTTCGCAGGGGAGGGGGCTGAACTGAATTCTCTGGCTCCCCTGCGAAAACTTCACCATTACTCACAAACTTGCAGACGAAACCACTGCCCGTGTCCGCTCCGGCTTGCGAATTATTCCTTAATACCCCGCCCGACCCTTTCCTTCTTTGGTAAAGCAACGAAATAGCGAACCATTAGCCAACTTATACCATTTATTTGATCGGCTTCTCATCCCGCAAAATCACGCACCATTACGATCCGTTAACATTAATTTAACGCACTACACTTGTGCATATAAGATGAATATCAATATCTTATAAAAAATTAAAACGATCCTCTGACTAAAGTGCGTAAATTTTAGTCTTTTGAAATTAAAAACAAATTCTCCTGTTTGCAAAACTTTTTCACGAACCATTACAAAATTGGTTCAGAAAATGCAAAGGACTGATTAACGATTTAATTCCCAGCGGGAAACTGACATATGACAACGCACTCCGGGGCGCTACCCCCTTCTAACGGCACATCGAATTCAGCGCTGGAACAGCTACGCCAGCTGATACAACAGCATCCGGATCAGACGCAGCCACTGCCTGCGGAGCGTGATCTGATGCAAATGTTTGATGTCGGCCGCCGTGAAATCCGCCGGGCGCTGGATGTGCTGGAAGAAGAAGGTCGCGTGTGGCGCAAGCAGGGGAAAGGCACGTTTATCGGGCCGAATGGTCCTGCCCAGCCGCTGAGCCTGCAGGCGTTACCGAAACAATCCAACTTACAGGAAGTGATGGAAGCCCGTCTGCAAATCGAACCGGGGCTGGCGAAATACGCCGCACTGCGCGCTACGCCGGAACAAATCCAGCTGATGCGCCGTTTACTGGACAAAGTGAAAACGATGTCGCGCGGTGATCCGGATCAGATTGAGCTGTGGGACAGCGCCTTTCACCGCGCTATTGCCGATGCCGCGGGTAACCGGTTGTTGCTCGGATTGTTTGATGCCGTCGACGCCATCCGCCGTGACCCGAGCTGGCTGGCGGTGCGCAACGCGGCACGCAATCAGGAGCGCCTGAACCGTTACGACGATCACCATGAACGTATCGTAGAACACATCGCCGCACGCCAGCCGAAAGAAGCCGCGAAAGTCATGCGCGAGCACCTTCTGGCGCTGCAACAGGCATTTCTTTCCACCCTGCATGATGATGACGAGGATTTTACTGATGACTGACCCCGCCGGACCCGTCAGGCCGCTGTTACACATTAACGACCTGAGGGTGCAATTTTCCGGTTCTCCCGCGACCGTGCTCGACGGTATTTCCTTACAACTGGAAGCCGGAAAAACGCTGGCGCTGGTGGGCGAATCTGGTTGCGGCAAAAGCGTGACGTCGCTGGCGCTGATGGGGTTATTGCCCGCCAGCGCTAAAGTGTTGCAGGGCGATATCCGGCTCAATGATACCTCGCTGCTCGGGCTGTCTGAGCGTCAGTACGCCGACCTGCGCGGTCAGGAACTGGCGATGATTTTTCAGGAGCCAATGACGTCGCTCAATCCGGCGCTGACACTGGGCGATCAGCTTGCCGAAGCGGTCATGCGTCATCAGGGTGTCGGCAAAAAACCGGCCCGCGAACAGGCGCTGGAAATCCTGAAAAAGGTGCAGATCCCCGCTCCTGAATTGCGGATGGAGGCTTATCCGCACCAGCTTTCCGGCGGTATGCGCCAGCGGGTGATGATTGCCATGGCGCTGATCAACCGTCCGCAGTTGCTGATTGCCGACGAACCGACCACCGCGCTGGACGTCACCATTCAGGCGCAAATCCTCGCCCTGCTCAACCGTATTCAGCAGGAAACCGGCAGCGCATTGTTGCTGATCACCCACGACCTGGGTGTGGTGGCGGAAGTCGCCGACAGTGTGGCAGTGATGTACGCCGGGCAGATCGTCGAACAGGGTCTGGTGACCGATATTTTCAATAATCCGCAGCATCCTTACACCATCGGGCTGATGGGGTCGATGCCGTCGCTGGCTCCGCGTCAGGGCGCGCTGTCCACCATTCCCGGTGCCGTGCCGTTACCGAAAGACATGCCGCAGGGCTGCCGCTTCTCGACACGCTGCCCGTTCGCCACCGAACGCTGCCACCAGGAGCGTCCGCCATTGCGCGCCCTGAATCAGTCGCCGCACCACGTCGCCTGTTTCTTTGCGCCGCTGGAAAACTATTTCGTGTTATCCGCCGAAGGAGCCTGCGCATGAGCCTCACTCCCCGCCCCATTCTGGAAGCCGCCGCGCTGAGCAAAGTCTTTAAAGGGCCATCGTCACTATTCAGCAAACCGAAAATCGTGCAGGCGGTAGATCGTGTGTCTTTGCGCGTCTGGCATGGCGAAACGCTGGCGATTGTCGGCGAATCCGGCTCAGGGAAGTCAACCCTGGGTCGCCTGTTATTGCAGTTGCTCAGCGCCTCCGACGGTGATGTGTTTTATGAAGGCGAAAACCTGAAACAGTTTTCGGCTGAACAGATGAAAAAGCTGCGCCGCGACCTGCAAATCATCTTTCAGGATCCGTTTGCCTCACTCAATCCGCGCATGACCGTGGAAGAAATCGTCGGCGAACCGCTGTGGCTGCACAACATTGTCAGTGGTAAAGCAGACAGACAGGAAAAAGTGCGCGAACTGCTGACCACGGTCGGCCTGCCCGCCGCATTCAGCAACCGCTATCCGCATGAGTTTTCCGGCGGTCAGCGCCAGCGCATCGGTATCGCCCGCGCACTGGCGTCCTCGCCGAAACTGCTGCTGGGGGATGAACCGGTGTCGGCGCTGGATGTGTCAGTGCAGGCGCAGGTGGTGAATCTGCTGGAAAGCCTGAAACAACAGTTTGGTCTGACGATGATTGTGGTCGCGCACGGTCTGGCGGTGATCCGCCATATGAGCGACCGTGTGGCGGTGATGTACCTCGGGCAAATCGTGGAACTGGCCCGCACCGATGACATTTTTGATCAGCCGCTGCATCCTTATACCCAGGCGCTGATTGCCTCCGCGCCGCTGCTCACACCCGGTGTAAAACGTCCGGTGCCCCTGTTGCAGGGTGATATGCCCAATCCGGCCAATATGCCCACCGGCTGCCGTTTCCATACCCGCTGCGCGTACGCCACCGACGAATGTCGTCTGGTGGAACCGCCACTCGAAACCGTCAGTGACAACCGCATGGTGGCCTGCCACCGCTGGAGCGAACTGCAACGGGACCGCACCTCGGTGCTGGTTCCGCCGCCGTCCGCCGCTTTTACCTTACGGCGTGCGCTGTTTGAACAAGCGAGCCAGTCCCGGCTTTCACTTTCCACTCCAACCTCAACCCAGGGAACCCGACCATGAGATTTGCACCCCGCTTAACTGCCTGCATTCCCGCCTTAATGTTGCTGACGTCTGCGGGCCTCGCCCATGCGGAAAGCACCCTGCGCATCGGCCTTGGCAGCGATCCTGACATGCTGGATCCGGCCACGGCGCGCACCTATTACGGGCGTTTCGTGTTCAGCGCCATGTGTGAGCGTCTGGTGGATGTCGATCAGCATCTTAAAATCGTGCCGGGTCTGGCGAAGGACTGGGTATACAGCGACGACGGCAAAACGCTGACCCTCCATCTGCGCGAAGGCGTGACCTTCCATGATGGCGAGAAATTTGATGCGCAGTCGGTGAAATACAATATCGAACGTTACCTGACGCTGCCGGGTTCTTTGCGCAAAAGTGAGCTTTCTTCCATTGAATCCGTTGAAGTCACCGCGCCGTACACCGTGGTTTTCCATCTGAAAACCGCAGATGCCGCGTTGCTGATGCAACTGACTGACCGCGCGGGCACCATGATGGCGCCGGAAGCGACGGCCAAAGGCAATGTGGCGGCGCATCCGGTCTGTTCCGGCCCGTACGAGTTTGTCAGCCGCGTTCAGCAGGACCGCATCGTGCTTAAGCGTTTTGAAAATTACTGGAACAAAGGCGCGTATCACTTCGATAAAGTGGTGTTCCTGCCTATTCCGGATGCGTCGGTTCGCCTGGCTAACCTGCGTGCGGGTGATCTAGACATCACCGAAGGTATTGCCGCCAGCGACACCGCAACGGTGAAAGCCGACAGTAATCTGCAACTGGCCAGTACCACCGGCCTCGGTTACATGGGGCTGACGATCAATATCGCCAACGGCACCGCCAATACCAATACGCCGCTGGCGAAAGATGCCCGTGTGCGTCAGGCACTGTCGCTGGCGATTGACCGCGACGCTTTGAATCAGGTGGTGTTCCAGGGGCAGTACACGCCGGCGAATCAAGCCTTCTCGCCTGCCAGCCCTTATCACGCCGACATTCCGGTGCCAAAACGCGATATCGAAAAAGCCAAAGCGCTGCTGGCCGCCGCCGGGGTGAAAACACCGCTGACCATTGATTTCCTGGTCGCCAACAACCCGACTTCTCAGCAGGTTGCGCAGGTATTGCAGGCGATGGTCAGCGAAGCGGGCATCAACCTGAATCTGCAAATGACCGAATACGCCACGCTGCTCGATCGCCAGCAACGCGGCGAATTCAAAATGAGCATGTCCGGCTGGTCAGGGCGCCCGGATCCGGACGGCAATATCTTCTCGTTCCTCAATACCAAAGGCGGCCTGAACGACGGCAAATACAGCAATCCGCAGGTCGATCAGTGGTTGCAGGAAGCGCGTCTGACCAGCGATGTGGAGAAGCGTAAAGCCCTCTACAAGCAGATTGTGGTGCAGGAAAACCTCGACGATCCGCTGGTGTATCTGTACTTCGAACCGCGCATTTTCGGCATGAGTAAAAAAGTGACCGGTTTCGTACCTTACGCCGACGGGCTGATCCGGCTGCAGGGTCTGGCGCTGAACAAGTAATTGCCTGAGGAAAGACAATGTTAGAACTGGTGGTGAAACGGCTGATTTCAGCCATACCGACGTTGTTTCTGGTCACGCTGATGGTGTTCTCGTTGCAGAAATTACTGCCGGGCGACCCGATCACCGCGATGGCGGGCGAGGAGCGGGATCCGGCAGTGATTGCGCAGTTACGCGAGCAATATCATCTGAATGACCCGATCCACAGCCAGTATTTCCACTGGGTCGGCAACGCGCTGCGCGGCGATTTCGGTACGTCGCTGCGCACGCAGGAACCGGTATTACAACTGATCGCCAGCAAACTGCCGGTGACGCTGGAACTGTCGCTGCTGGCGATGATTGTTGCGCTGATTATCGGCATCACCATGGGCGTGCTGGCGGCCGTTAACAAAGGCACCTGGATAGATAACGGCACCAATTTTCTGGCGCTGTCGGGGATTTCGATCCCCCATTTCTGGCTGGGTGTGCTGCTGATTATGTTGTTCTCCGTGAAACTCCACTGGCTTCCTGCGTCAGGTTACGTGCCGTTTTCAGAAGATCCGCTGCAAAACCTGAAAACCATGCTGCTGCCTGCGGCGGTGCTCGGTACCGGCCTTTCTGCCACGCTGATGCGCCATACTCGTGCGGCGATGATTGCGGTTCTCAAGGCGGATTACATCCGTACCGCCCGCGCCAAAGGGCTGCTGCCGAAAAAAGTGATCATGAAACACGCGCTGCGTAATGCGCTGGTGCCGATTATCACCCTGACCACCTTGCTGTTCGGCGAACTGCTGGGCGGCGCGGTGCTCAGCGAGCAGGTTTTCACCATTCCGGGCTTTGGCAAAATGATTGTCGATTCAGTGTTTAACCGCGATTACGCCGTGGTTCAGGGCGTGGTGATGGTGGTCGCCGTCGGTTTTCTGCTGATGAACCTGCTGGCCGACGTGCTGTACGTTCTGGTCAACCCACGCATGCGGAGAGCCTGAGATGAGCGTTTCTGTGATTTCCGTGACAACGTCACTCCCTGCCCGCGAGCCAAACCGCGTACTCAGCAAATTTCTGCGCAATAAAAGCGCAGTGACTGGCGCGGTGCTGGTCATCACCTTCGCCTTGCTGGCGTTGCTCGCCCCGTGGATTTCGCCGTTTGATCCGATCAAAGCCGATTTCATGGCGGTACGCAAAGCGCCTTCCGCCCTGCACTGGCTGGGCACCGATGAACTGGGCCGCGACATTTTATCGCGCCTGTTCTGGGGGGCACGTACCTCGCTGATGGCCGGTTGCGTGTCGGTAATTATCGCCATTGTGATCGGCGTTCCGCTGGGGCTTATCGCCGGTTTCTGGCAGGGCTGGATGGACAGCATTATCTCCCGCGTGGTCGAAGCGCTGCTGTCGTGTCCGTTTCTGGTGCTGGCGATTGCGCTGGGTGCTTTTCTCGGCCCAAGTCTGGGTAATGCAATGATCGCCATCGGGCTTTCCGCCATGCCGATTTTCGCCCGCCTGACGCGTGCGCAGGTGATGAGTATCCGCAACGAGGAATACATTGAAGGGGCGCGGGCGATTGGTCTGCCCGACCGCTGGATCCTCTGGCGTTATGTGCTGCCGAATGTGCTGTCGCCCATTCTGGTGCAGGCGACGCTGGCGATTGCCTCGGCGATCATCACCGAAGCCAGCCTGTCGTTTCTCGGCCTCGGCCAGCAACCGCCGGACGCCTCGTGGGGCGCGATGCTTAACACTGCGCGCAGCTTCCTTGAGCAGTCGCCGTGGATGTCAATTTTCCCCGGTCTGGCGATTTTCCTCACCGTACAGGGTTTCAATTTGCTGGGTGACGGGCTGCGTGATGCGCTCGACCCGCGTTCTGAATAAACCGTTTGCAGCTTTTTAAGGAAGAATACATGTCTGAGAATTACGATTTTAATGTGGCTTATCCGACCCTGCGTCCGACCATGATGGGTGCCAATGCGGTGTGTGCCTCGCAGCCGCTGGCGGCTCAGGCAGGCATGAAAATGCTGATGCTGGGCGGAAACGCTGCCGATGCCGCTATCGCCACTGCCATCGCACTCACCGTCCTTGAGCCGAGCGGCAACGGCGCAGGCAGTGACGCATTCGCGATCGTCTGGGACGGCAAAAAAGCCCACGGACTCAACGCTTCAGGCCGTTCACCGGCAGCGTGGACGCCGGAGTATTTCGCGGACAAAGGGTTAGATGCCGTACCGACCTACGGCTGGGATGCCGTCACCGTGCCGGGTGCAGTCTCCGGCTGGGTGGCGCTGGCAAAACGCTTCGGCACCCTGCCGCTGACCACGCTGGCGCAACCGGCGATTGATTATGCCCGCAACGGATTTCCGGTATCGCCGCTGATTGGCCGCCTGTGGGAAATCGCGGTGAAAAAACTGCATAACCAGCCGGGCTTCATGGAATGTTTTGCACCCGAAGGTCGTGCGCCGAAAATCGGTGAAATCTTCCGTAATCCGGCACTGGCTGACTCACTTGAACTGATCGCCAGAACCGAAGGCGAAGCATTTTATCGCGGCGAACTGGCGGAAAAAATAGTGGCGCACAGTCAGGCCCACGGCGGCGCAATGACGCTGGATGACCTGGCGAATCACCAGGCCGACTGGGTGGAAACCCTGCAGCAGTCGTTTGCCGGTGGCTCGGTTCATGAGTTGCCGCCGAACGGTCAGGGTATCGCCACGCTGATTGCACTGGGCATTCTCGACAAGCTGAATATCGGCAGCCAGCCGGTGGATTCGGTGGAAACCACGCATTTGTGTATTGAAGCGATGAAACTGGCACTGGCGGATCTGGACCAGCACGTCACCGACAGCGACCATATGTTCTTCGATCCGCAACTGTTCCTGAACGATGATTATCTGGCAGAGCGGGCAAAACTCATTGACCGCAGCAAAGCCAGCGACGTGACTTACGGCGCACCGCGTCCGGGCGGCACCGTGTATCTGACGACGGCAGATTCCAGCGGCATGATGGTCTCTTTCATTCAGTCGAATTACATGGGCTTCGGTTCCGGCGTCGTGGTGCCTGGCACCGGTCTGAGTATGCAAAACCGTGGCTGCGGATTTACGCTCGACCCGACACACGCCAACTGCGTCGCGCCAAACAAACGCACGCTGCATACCATCATTCCGGCCTTTGCCCAGGACGCCGCAGGTAAACCGCTGATGTCGTTCGGCCTGATGGGCGGTCCGATGCAGGCACAGGGACATCTGCAACTGGCGTTGCGCGTGATGCTGTATAAACAAAATCCGCAGGCCGCCATCGATGCGCCGCGCTGGCGGATCAACGGCGGGCGTCAGGTGGCGATTGAATCCACCTTCAATCACAACACGCTGGCAGCGCTGCGCGCAATGGGCCACGAACTGATCGTGGAAGACCCGCTCGGCGGCCACTCGTTTGGTGGCGCGCAGGTGATTGTCACCAATCCGGCAGGCGGTTATCTGGCGGGTACTGAATCCCGCAAAGACGGTCAGGCACTGGTGATGTAGGTCGGGTTTCACTCTGCACCGCGAGCGGGTTTTGCCCTGCTCCTCCCCCTG
Source organism: Rahnella aceris (assembly GCF_011684115.1). Taxonomy (NCBI): domain Bacteria; kingdom Pseudomonadati; phylum Pseudomonadota; class Gammaproteobacteria; order Enterobacterales; family Yersiniaceae; genus Rahnella; species Rahnella aceris. The sequence goes on from NZ_JAADJV010000001.1 coordinate 1,607,181, forward strand.
CGAAGGGGGAGGCCGGGAGGGGGTTTTAAGGGCTAACACCCTGTTTAAACAAACCTTAACATCAGTTTTTGACCTTAATACCCCACCCCAACCCTCCCCTTCGCAGGGGAGGGAGTTACCCCCGCCTTTGTGACTTCCCTTCCAAATCTTCGCTAAATCCATGTAATTCGATCCCATCGCTATAAAAATTTGAAACAGCGTTCTATAAATGGGGTGTTGAGTACTTTCCACTTTCATATGGAGAACGAATGTATGAGCCGTCCACTGTTTCATGGCGTGATCCCCCCTGTCGCAACGATCCTGAATGAGAATGAGCAGCTTGACCGTCAGGGGATGGCGCGTCTGATTGATTTTACGATTGAAGGCGGCGTGAACGGCCTGTTTTTCCTCGGCAGTGCAGGGGAATTCGCGCATATGTCTCAGGCGCTGCGTCATGAAGTGGCTGAGTTTTGCACCAGGCATGTTGCCGGGCGCGTGCCCGTTTTGATCGGCGCAGCGCATCCGGGTACGGCAGAAACGCTGGCCTTCGCGCAACACGCTAAAAGTATCGGAGCGGACGGCGTGGTGGTGGTGAATCCTTATTACAACCCGATAACTGAAGAAGCGCTGTATCTGCATTACCGCACGATTGCTGAAGGCGCGGGTTTGCCGGTGATCATGTACAACTATCCGGGACTGACGGGTCAGCCGTTGCCCGTCAGCCTGATCAAACGTCTGGCGCTGGAATGCCCGAACATTGTCGGCCTGAAAGATACCGTGGACAGCCTCAATCACATTCGCGAAACGATACAGGCCGTGAAACCTGAGCGCCCTGATTTCGCCGTGTTCTCCGGTTATGACGAATATCTGTTCGGCACGCTGATCCTCGGCGGCGACGGCGCGATCCCCGCCAGCGCCAACTTCGCCCCGCAACTCACCTGCGGAATTTATCGCGCCTTTAAAGAGAAAGATTTCGCCACTGCAGTAGAACTGCAACAACGGTTATCCTTCCTGCCTCCGCTGTACACGCTGGATACGCCGATCTACAACGTCATCAAATACGCCATTTCACAAGTCATCAGTGAAATGCCGGTGTATTCACTCAAACCGGCGCTGCCGCTGAGCAATGACAAACAAAAGATTGTGCGTGATATTTTGAAACAAGCGGGCGTCAGTGTCGTCGGCTAACGTTTCCTCTGCGCCTCCCCTTCACTGCGGGAGGCAAAAACCCTCAATCTAAATCGAAATCATTACTATTCCGCTTTAATATTCGTTACTCTATTCCCATGATTTACCAAGCCGAATGACTTTCATAACCTGATGATGCAAACACTCCTCGACAGTTTCCGCGAAACGCCGGTCAGCTGGGTTGCAGAGACTTTCAAACCGATGACACCACTGGTGACCAATGCGGTGCCGATGTCACTGCTGACCACTGCCGAAGGTTGCGCCAGCGTGCTCAAACGTTATCTGGATGCCAATGCCGCCGATGCCGCAAAGTGCGACACACGCCGTGCGCGGATCTCGATGTGGTCACAATGGTATTTCGCCACCCTGCTGCCAAGCTGGGTGATCGTCTCTCTGCGCCATGGCTGGCAGTTACCTATCGCCGCTGAAAATGTCTATCTGTGCATGCAGGAAGAAGGCTTACCTGCGCAAATTTATCTCGACGGCGAAGGCGAAGCGCTGACATCCGCTGAACCAATGGCGCGTTTCGATGTGATGATCGAACAGCAATTGCGTCCGGTTTGCGAAGCGCTGGCAGAATTCTCCGGTTTAAAGCCGGGCATTTACTGGAGCAACGCGGCAATCCGCGTCGGCTGGGGCGTCAAACAGGCAGAGCTGGTCAATGCCGATATCTCGGACGGTATGCGGCTGATGGAATCGCGCGAGCTGCGTTATGGCGGCAAAAACCCGTTATTTCAGCCGCTGCGCGCGGAAGATCCCTCAGACCCCGACAGTCCGCAATACCGCAAGCAATGCTGTCTGCGCTACGATCTGGCCGATCACGCCATGTGCCCTTCCTGCCCGTTATTGCTAGCAGAACGTAAATCCGGCAAAAGACGCAAAACCGTCGCCGGATAAATCAAACACTTACAAAACCTGAATAAACTTAGCGTAAAAAATGATTGGATCTTAGCCGCGGATAATTATAAGAATTGGGTTATATAGACCAACGAGGTATTTATCATGACTATGAAAACACCGAAGAGCTGGCCCTCCGCTCTTAACTCGCTGGCCTCAGAGGTGATTGATTCTCTGGCGCAACCCGTTAACCGCGTATGGAATACGTTAACTGGCAAGCAAGAACCGCTCAGAGCAAGGATTGTTCATCGTTACGCTATTCCGTCTTCCCGGACGATCAGCGTCACGGAAGGATTCTTCGGGTTTATTCCGGTGGAATCTTACGAAAACGAACGTTTTATTCTGGAAGTCGCTTACGCTGACAAACAGTATCAGGTAGAAGTCCCGCGGGCTTACTACCAGAAAAGTAATATCGGTGACGGTATCGACATCCACACGCTGTAACTGCCCCGCTTTTAAACAGGCTGCTCCTTTCGAGGCGCAGCCTTTTTTATGCCAAAAAACCTGCCTGACCCCACACTTCCCGCTTTAATTTTGTTCAATACATGAAAATTATTGACATAATAATCACCAGAATTTAGAAAATTATTTACATCCTATTCTTATAACAATGTTCTTTTCCTGAAGAGGTTAATGATGACCCGCACCGGACAGATTTCCCCTGCTACCGCCAGCCAGTCACGCCGCGCGCTCGTCGCCGGTTCGGTCGGTAATTTTATCGAATGGTATGAATTCGGCGTTTACGGTTATCTGGCGACGCTGATCGCCGGTAACTTTTTCACGCTGGAAGGCCAGACCGGCCTGACCGGGTTACTTCTGACGTATGCGTCGTTCGCGCTGGCGTTTTTCTGTCGTCCCATTGGTGCGATCATTTTTGGTCGCATCGGTGACCGCATTGGCCGCAAGCCGACACTGATCGCCGTCGTTCTGCTGATGACACTCGCCACAGCGATCATTGGTTTACTGCCGACGTATGCGCAGATTGGTGTAGCCGCGCCGCTGTTACTGACACTGATGCGCATGTTCCAGGGCTTGTTTGCGGGCGGTGAATTCGGTGGCGCGGTCTCCCTGATGACCGAATTCGCACCGAAAGGCAAACGCGGTATTTACGGCGCGTGGCAGTCGTTTACCGTTTCGCTGGGCTTGCTGACCGGCGTGGCGCTGGTCGCGTTGCTGGTTCAGACCCTTCCCGAAGCACAAATGAAAGACTGGGGATGGCGTATTCCGTTCCTGCTGGCGCTGCCGATGGGGCTGGTGGCGTTGTATCTGCGCCTGAAACTCGATGAAACACCCAACTTTGTTGCCAGTAAAAAGGCCGAACCGAAAGCGCAAAAAACAGCCGCTGAAAAAGCCTCTGCTGTCGCCACTGCCAAAGCTATTGCGCTGGGGATTGGCCGCATGATGGGCTGGTCGGCGGGCGGTTATACCTTCCTGGTGGTGATGCCGTCTTATCTGCAAACCTCCCTGCACGCCACGTTTTTACAGGCACTGGTGGCCACCGTGCTGGCGAACGTCGGTTTCGCGCTGGCTATTCTGCCTTCCGGCTGGCTGAGCGATAAAATCGGCCGTAAAAAAGTGATGATGATTGCCGTATTTGCCGTCATCGTGCTGAGTTTTCCGTTGCTGCATTTGCTGCAAAACCCTGAAAGCAGTCTGCTGGTGAAAGGCATTGCAGTGCTGATTGCCGGGGCAACAATTGGCATGATTGCCGGTCCCGGCCCGGCGATGCTGGCGGAAATGTTCCCGACCCGCGTGCGTTATACCGGTCTGGGATTATCCTATTCATTGTCGAACGCCGTGTTCTCCGGCTGTGCCGGTTTGATCATAACCGGTCTGATTAAAGAGACCGGCAATCTGGATATTCCGGCGTATTACGTGGTCGCCACCTGCGTGGTCAGCCTGTTTGCGCTGATGACGTTACGAAAAGACGATCATTTACGTGAACTGGAGGAATAAGCATGAATGGCAGTGACCTGCAGTCACGTCTGAACGCATTACAGGGCAGTTTTTCTCCAGCGGAAAAACGCATCATCACCATTATCAGGCTCAATCCGCTGGGTGTGGCGAAAATGGGCGTGACGGAACTGGCAAAATACGCTGAAACCAGCACCGCCACGGTGGTACGCACCAGCAAACGGCTGGGGTTTACCGGCTATCCGGCGCTGCGGCTGGCGTTGGCCGCAGAAACCTCCAGTCCGATGCCCATCGAGATGCCCCTGGCGGCGGATATCGGCGACAATGATTCGCCCAAACAGATCCTGCAAAAGCTGCTGGAATTCGAGGTCAAAGGCGCGACCGAGACCACGCAACTCCTCAGCGCAGCAACGCTGGAACAGGCGGTCAGCATCCTTTCACAGGCACGCCGGATTGATATTTACGGCACCGGTGCCTCAGCGCTGGTTGCTCAGGATTTCTGCCAGAAGCTGCGGCGCATCGGCGTTGTCGCCCAGACTTTTGGCAGCACCGACGAAAGTCTGGTGAGCGCCTGTCAGTTAACGAATGCAGATGCCGCGCTGGCGATTTCCCACTCCGGCCAGACGGCAGATGTCATTGAAGCGCTTACACAGGCTAAAGGCGCGGGGGCAACAACGCTGGCGATCACCGCCAATGGCCGTGCCGCCCTCGCCCGCAAGGCCGATATCGTGTTACGAACCAGCAGCCGCGAAATGGGTTTTCGTGCCGCGGCGATGGCCAGCCGGACCAGCCAGTTGTTGATCATCGACTGTCTGTTTATCGGTGTCGCGCAGCGTCTGCCGGGTGCGCGCGACGCCTTGCGCAAAACCCACGACGTCGTGCGTCAGCGCCGCCGCTGATATTCTTACGCTCTGCTGCGCGCCTTCTATACTTCATAAAACACCTGAGTTTATGAGGGCATGCATGTTCACCCATCGTTTGGTATTTCCTGCCAGCGTACTGCGCGGGCGCGGCGCCATTAAGCATCTGGGCGCGATGTGCGGACGCTTAGGCCAGCGGGCAATGTTAGTGGGCGGTAAACGCGCCATTGCCAGCGTCGAGGCGAAAGTCGCGGATCAGCTCGAGCAGCAGATGGTCAGTTATCTTGGCAGTGAAATCTTCAACGGCGTATGTTGTCAGGAGGAAATCAACCGGCTGGCAGACGTGTTCCGCACGCAAGGGGTGGAAGTGATTATCGCCACCGGTGGCGGAAAAGCGCTGGATACCGCCAAAGCGGCAGGCGTGGCGTGCAATATTCCGGTGGTGACACTGCCGAGCATTGCGGGCACCTGTTCGGCGGTGACCTCGCTGGCGTTCCGTTATCATCAGGACGGTGAATTCCGTGACATGATGCCGTTACCCTGTGGCCCCGCTGCGGTGGTGATCGACGCTGATTTACTGGCCACCGCCCCGCTGCAATGGCTCTCAGCGGGCATCGGCGATACGCTGGCAAAATGGTACGAATATCGTGCCATCAGCGACCTGAATCAGCTTACCGGCCTGGCAGGTGTCGCCAGAACCAACAGTGAATTGTGTTACACCCTGATCGAACATTTCGCCGCCGACGCCTGTTTTGCGGTGCATGACGGCAAAGCCAACAACGCCCTCGAACAGGTGCTCGATGCCATTTTCCTCTACGCCGGACTGACCTCAGTCATGAGCAACGGCGCACACACCGGCGCTTCCCATGCGTTATACGAAGGTTTCACCGCCTGCCCGAAAACCCGCCACATCCCTCATGGTTTACTGGTCGGTTACAGCAACCTGTGCCTGCTGGCACTGGAAAACCGCAGCGACGATGAGTTGCTGACCGCCATCGCCCTGGCCCGCGACAGTGCCATACCAACACAGTTAGCGCATATCGCGACAGGGCTGACGGAGCAGGATCTGGCCGTGATTATTGACCGCAGTCTGAGCACGCCGGATATGGCGAACATGCCGTGGGAAGTGGAATTTGCGGAAATTCGGGCCGCCATGGAGAGAGTGGAGAGGCTTGGGGCGAAAATTAATTAGATTTTGGGATGCCCTTAACGATAGGGCTAAAGCGGCCATGACTCAGCTCCTCCCCCTGCGAAGGGGGAGGCTGGGAGGGGGTTTTAAGGGCTGACACCAGAGTAAAGCTAACATCAACTCTTTGATTTTACTTTAATACCCCACCCCAACCCTCCCCTTCGCAGGGGAGGGAGTAAGGCTCAGACTCCCTGAATTCTGAGATCCCACAGCTTACTCCGTATCAGTTGTTTCAGCCGGTTCGAGGCCTGCGACGCCGGTTGATCCCGGCGGCTCAGCAAAATCACCTCAAATGGCAGGGGTTCCACTACCGCCACGATCTTCAGTTGATCAACATACCGCCGGGCGGTAAACGTATCGACCACGCCGACACCGCCGCCTGCCAGCACCATGTCGGCGATCACCGAGTAGGTTTTGATGAACAACGCCGAGTGCGGCATCAGACCGTTTTCGCGCAGGACGCGGTTGAGCACCTGCCCCAGCGGATCCTGCTGCTGCAACATCAGCAGATCGTTTTCACACAGCCACGCCAGCGTTACCGGCCCTTCGACCGGGGAATCTTTGGGCAGGAGCGCGACCATATTGGCCTGATAGATCGACTCAGCAACCAGTTCCTGCGTGGCCTGCTCGCCAAATGCCAGCGCGAAATCCATTTTGTATTGCAGCAAGTCCTGACTCAGCGTGTTGAAATGTCCGGTCACCAGTTCGACGCTGCCGCCGGGCGTCTGACGGCGGAAATCCACCAGCACCGGCGCCATCACGCTGTGTCCGAGGGCGTGCGCCGAACCAATGCGCACATGCTGGCCTTCGCCCTGACGTAACTGTTCCGCCAGCTCACCGATGGCCTGAATATGGCTGAATAACGCTTCGACTTCCGGCATTAACCGCCGCCCTTCCGGCGTCACAATCAGCCCCTGCGGTGTACGGTCAAACAGCGTGAAACCCAGTTGCTGCTCAGCGTGATTCAGCACGCGGCTGACATTGGGCTGCGACACGTTCAGCAGGCGCGCCGCGCCGCTGACGCTGCCCGCCTGTAACACGGCCTGAAACACTTCGATGTGGCGTAAGCGCATTGCGGCCCTATTTCTGCGAGGTGGCTAAGTACGAGAAAGCACTTAACAGGCTGATAATATTAGCAACGGTCGGGCTGTGATAACCGACGGTGACGGCATCGAGACGCTCAACGCCGGGGATCAGACAGAATAAATCTGCCAGGACCGGTTTCGCAGTCATCAGTTCAAGATGGTATGGCGCACTGAATCTTCCGGCAGTGAGCGGCGCAGGTTTGCTGACGGCAATGGTCGCCTGTTTACGGATTTTGGCACAGGCAATCGACGGGCTGTCGGATTCGGCGGCATTGGCGGAAATCGCCCGTTTGACGCAGACATATTGCGATTCAGGGTAATAGCGGCGGATCCAGGTTTCGAGGTGATCGTCGCCGGTCACCAGCCATAACGGCACGTTGAGTTCCGCACCGGCAGCGGCGTATAAGTCGCTTTCGCCGACCACGTTGCCGTTGAGTTTAACGCGGTAAAAAGCGCGGCCATTGATGGTGTGCGCCAGTACACCGTTTTCGCCTGCGGCAGTGTGATAGCCGACAAACATCAGGCCGTCGTATTGCTGTTGTTGCAGCCCTTCGACCATCGATAAACCACGCGGTTTACCCTGTACCAGCCTGGCTCGCGGGTCGATTTTATCGGCGCGCAGGTTTTGCATCATCGCGTGGCTGTCGGCCACCGTCACTTCCATCGCGCCACCAGCAAAAGCGCCGTCGATGGCGGCGTTAACTTCGCCTTCCATCAGTGCACGGGCGGCCTCGTAATCTGAATTCCCCGGGCTGCACTGCTCAGGACGCATGACACCCGCAATACCTTCAATGTCCGCAGAGATAAACACTTTCATCAGTCGTTCCCTTTTTGGTTTGGTTACCAGACGGAGGCTAAACCCACACCCCATCCCAGCCTTCCCCTCGTGAGAGGGGAAGGAGCCAGGCTAGTTCGCCAGATTATCTAATACTTCACTCAACCCCGGCCGGTAATGTCCGTCGAATCCGCAAACGGTTTCAGCACTCAGTAAGGCATCAATAATAGCGTGTTCTGTGGCGTCTGCCGCCAGTGCCAGTAAAGGCTCAAGTTCGGCATCCGGTAATGTGACACCGTCACGTTGCGTCGAAAATGCCAGCGCGATATCCCCTGATCCATGCCCCCAGTAACTGCCCAGACGCCCTAACCCGGCACCGGCGCGTTTGGCAATGCGTCCGAGCTGGCGGCTGTCAAGATAGCAATCGCAGGCCATCACAATAATCACCGAACCGGCGTCCACCTGCGGCGCCAGTTGCGGAAGGATTTGGGCGATGGCTTCGCCGGCACGCACGCCGTCAAGCGTCAGGTCAGAGAGTTTGCCGAAGTTCGCCAGCACCAGTACGCCTAATGTCGCGTTTAGCGTTTCGCACCAGCGCGAGGCGGTGCCGATGCCGCCTTTTAAGCCAAAGCTGCTCATGCCACGTCCGGCACCCACGCTGCCACGGGCGAAGGTTTTTGTCGCGCTGTCGAGTGCGGTCAGCGCGTCGTCTTCACTCACCGCCATCGCCTGAATATCATTAAGATAGAAATCATTGCACTCGAGGATAACCGGATTGATGGTGGCATCAGGACGGCCAATCTGCGGAAATTGCTGACAGCTGCGTTTCACCAGCGCATTAAATAACGTGCCGGTGGCGAAGGTATTGCTGAGCAGTACCGGCGTTTGCAGCTCGCCCAACTCCATCACCTGAATCAGCCCCATCGGTTTGCCGAAACCGTTTAACACCGCCACGCCACAGGGCAACGGCTTTTCATACAGATCGTCGCCCGGCGGCACGATGGCGGTGACGCCGGTCTGCACATCTCCGGCGGCCAGCGTGCTGTGTCCGACAGTCACGCCGGTCACATCAGTCAGTGAATTGGTGGCACCGCACGGGAAGCGCGGGCGGAAAATCTGGCGCGACCTGCGCCAGCGTTGCAGCAAGGCGGACAACGCCTGCTGCTGAAATTCATCTTCATGTTGTTGCGGATGCATCAGTTTTCCGTTTCAGCTGTTCGGTGACTATTACTTTTTCAGTTTAGGATCCAGCGTGTCACGCAGCGCGTCGCCGAGCAGATTAAATGCCAGAACCGTGAGGAATATCGCCAGCCCCGGGAACACGCTGACGTTCCATTTGCCCGCCATCATCATATTACGGCTCATCGCCAGAATATTGCCCCACTCCGGCACATCCGGTTCCGGCCCCAGACCGATAAAACTCAGGCTGGCTGCGGTCAGGATACTGGTGCCAATACGCATGGTGAAATAGACGATGACGTTTGAGAGCGTGCCCGGCAGGATATGACGCAAAATCACCACCCTGTCCGGCGCGCCGACGCAGCGAACTGCTTCGACATAGGCGCTTTGTTTAATCGATAACGTAGCAGCGCGCACGATGCGGGCAAACACCGGCACGCTGAATACCGCGACCGCGATGATCACGTTGTTCAGCCCCGGACCGAGAATAGCCACGACTGCAATGGCCAGCAACATGCCCGGAAAAGCGAACAGCACGTCGGAGCCACGCATGATCAGCATATCCAGCCAGCGGCCGTAATATCCGGCCAGCAGCCCGAGTAACACACCGGCAATCATGCCGAGCGTGACCGAAAAAATACCGACATAAAGGGAGATACGCGCACCATAAATGATGCGGCTGAGGACATCTCTTCCCAAGTCGTCGGTGCCGAACCAGTGTTCCGGCGTCGGACCGACACCGAGTGCCATCCAGTCTGGTGTCATCGGGTCAAAAGGTGCCAGCCACGGCGCGAACACCGCAACAAGCACCAGCAGCAGGATAAATCCGCCGGAGACCAGTGCCATCGGATGACGGATAAAGGTGTGAAAAAAGTCGTACCACGGCGAGCGGATATCATCGTTTTGCGAGGCTACCGCAGCCGGTTGGATTTCTCCCGGAGGAGAGACAGGATCGGTCATGAGCAGCTCCTAACGCAGACGGATAGCAGGATTGACCACCGCGTACAGCAGATCAACCAGCAGGTTTATCAGAATAAATTCAAACACGAACAGCATGACCAGTGCCTGAATCACCGGCTGATCCTGCGTTTTGATGGATTCGATCAGTAACCAGCCCAGCCCCGGCCAGCTGAACACGCTTTCGACAATGATCGAGCCACCGAGCAGGAAGCCAAATTGCAGGCCAAGCATGGTGATAATCGGGATCAGCGCATTACGCATGATGTGTTTCCACGTCACCAGACGCGCGCGTAATCCTTTGGCGTTGGCGGTGCGCACATAATCTTCCTGCGCCACGTCGAGAAATGCTGAGCGGGTGAAACGCGCCATGACTGCCGCCACCGAGGAACCCAGGGTGATTGCCGGTAAGATAATGTCAGCGGGCTGATTAAATCCGCTAACGGCAAATATCCCGAACGGCATGGCGACAAACTGGATAAGCAACAATCCGAGCCAGAATGGCGGCATGGAAATGCCGCCGACCGCCATGCTCATCAGCGTCCAGTCCTGCCATTTTCCACGTTTGAGCGCAGACACCACGCCAATCACCAGCCCCAGCACCACTGACCAGGCAAAGCCCGCCAGCGCCAGCAGCAATGTCGGCATAAACCCGCTTTCAATCACACTTAACACCGGCTGACGCGTGCGGTAAGTGGTGCCCAGATCGCCGTGAATCATGCCGTCCAGCCAGTGCCAGTATTGCGCAGGCAGCGGATCATTCAGACCAAGCAGTTGCCGTGCTGACTCAACCGCCTCAACCGGCGCATCCTGACCGGCGTAAATACGCGCAGGGTCACCCGGCAGCAGCTTGATAAAGCCGAAAACCAGTAATGACACCACCAGTAAAACGGGGATCATTTCCAGTATCCGGCGGATAAAATAGGTCAGCATAAAAGTGATTCCCTGAATTCAATAAACTCCCTCCCCTGCGAAGGGGAGGGTTGGGGTGGGGTATTTATGGCAACTCTGAATCTGAAGTTGCCTGCTAAACCCCCTCCCAGCCTCCCCCTTCGCAGGGGGAGGAGCAAAAAATTACTTAAACTGTGCCTGATTAAAAATCAGTGAGCCGTCGGCCAGCATGTAGACGCCGGAAAGGTCTTTGCTCTTACCGACCAGGTTGTCCGGCACGCCGAGATAGGCCACCGGCGCATCTGCCCACAGCAGTTTTTGCGCATCGGCATAGGCGGCTTTACGTTTTTCCACATCAGCCGTTTGCAGACCGGCGGTGATCGCCGCATCAACCTGCTTGTTGCTGTAATAAGAGACGTTATAGGCAGAAGGGATCCAGGATTCGGTGGCAAACAGCGGACGCAACGCCCAGTCTGCATCGCCGGTAGAGGCCGACCATGCGCCGTAGTACATTTCCACTTTGGCATCCGCCGGTTTCGGTGTGCTCCACAGACGCTGGTTAAGCGAACCGGGATCCATCGGCACCAGTTTGACGCGCACGCCGATCAGTGAAAGTTGTTGTTTCAGGAACTGCGCACTGCGGATACGGTCGGTTTTGTTCGAGCTCCACATTTCAACGTCGAAGCCCTTCTCATAACCGGCTTCTTTCATCAGCGCTTTGGCTTTAGCGATGTTATAGCTGTAATCCGGCGTGGTTTGTTTCTGATAGAACTGAACGTTTTTCGGCAGCGGCGAGGTGGACGGCGAACCCAGACCGGCGAAACCGACTTTCAGCCACAGATTACGGTCAATAGCGTAGTTAATCGCCTGACGGACACGCACGTCAGAGAACTCTTTTTTCTGCGTATTGAAGGCGATGTAATACAGATAGATGCCCGGATCCTGCGCAATATCCAGCTTCGGATCGCTCTTCACGGTATCCACCAGATCGGACGGCAGCGGATACACCGCGTCCACGCCGCCGGACTTCAGTTTCGCCACCTGCGTGGAATCTTCCGGCGTCGGGTAAAGCGTGACGGAATCTACTTTCGGCCAGCCTTTCTGCCAGTAGTTGTCGTATTTCACCAGTTTGACGTCTTTACCCTGCTGCCATTCCACAAACTTAAACGGACCAGTGCCGACCGGATGCACACTCAGATCCTGTTCGTTCGGGTATTGCTTTAACGATGCCGGGCTGTGCATCACCGCTGACGGGTGCGCCAGGGTGTTGATCATCGCACCAAACGGTTTGTTGAGGGTGATTTTTACCTGATACGGACTGACCACATCAACGGATTTGATCATGCTGAACAGCGAGTTACGTTTCAGATGATTGGCCGGATTGGCCAGCCGATCCAGGTTGGCTTTTACCGCATCAGCATTGAACGGCGTGCCGTCCTGGAAAGTCACATCGTGGCGAAGATTAACGGTGAATTCGGTCGCATCGCTGTTACTGGTGTAATCCGTCGCCAGCACCGGCACAACGGCCATTTTGCTGTCGAACTGGAACAGGCGTTCAAAAATACCGCTCTGAATGGAATAACTCAGGGTATCGGTGGTGTCGTGCGGGTCAAAACCGGTCACGTCGGCATACATGGAAATACGCAGATCTTTGGCCTGAGCCGACGCCGCAAAACAAAGCGCCAGTCCGGCGGCAAGCAGGCTTTTACGCACTAAGGTCGAATGCATGGTGTTCTCCTGTGTGTCCCAAAAAAGAATGTTGAGTTATCCCTGTGCAACCCAGTGATGTTCACTGACGCGGGAATATTTGAGTTTTTCTATCTGTACACCCGCCGGATGCACCGGCGATTTCACTTCCACATCATCAAAATTGCGTAAAACACGTTGCGTCGGATCCGCCACCGGTACCGAACTGAGCAGGCGTTGGGTATATGGGTGTTTAGGATTACTAAACACGGCATCACGCGGGCCAATCTCGACAATCTGTCCGCTGTACATCACCGCCACCCGGTTGGCGATCCGCTCCACCACCGCCATGTCATGTGAAATAAACAGCCAGGCAACGCCGGTATCACGCTGAAGATCCATCATCAGATTGACCACCTGCGCCTGAATCGATACATCCAGCGCAGACACGGCCTCGTCGGCAATAATCACCTGTGGCTGCAATGCCATGGCACGCGCGATGGCAATACGCTGACGTTGCCCGCCGGAGAATTCGTGCGGATAGCGCCGCGCATGGAAAGGTTCAAGTCCGACACTTTTCAGCAGCTGATTGACCACCGGCGTGGCATCAGCCAGAGACTTTTTCAGGCCATGCAGTAATAAAGGTTCGGCAATGGAAAACCCGACGGTCAGACGCGGATTGAGCGAGGCGTAGGGATCCTGAAACACCATCTGGATCTGACGACGGACAGCCTGAAACGGGGTGTCGCGCATCAGGGTAATTTCTTTACCTTCGAGGTGAATGCTTTCGGATTCGCTGCCCACCAGCCGCAAAATCGCGCGACCGGTAGTGGATTTGCCGCAACCGCTCTCGCCTACCAGTGCCAGCGTTTCGCCCGGCCAGATAGAGAAGTCGATTTGTTCAACGGCGTGAACTTCTTTGGTCACGCGTGACAACACGCCGGAGCGGATCGGGTAACAGACACGCAACCCGCGCACATCGAGCAACGGCGGCGCATCGTAGTTGGCGGTTTTCTGATCGCCATCACCCGCTGAAATGTGAGGATGATCACCTGCAACCGATTGCTTTTCTGGCGAAATATTTTGGCCGGTTTTATCTCTTAACAGCGGGAAGCGGCGCGGCCATTTCAGCCCCTGCATGTCGCCCAGTTTCGGTACGGCGGCCAGCAAGGCGCGGGTATAAGGATGCTGTGCGTTGGCGAAAATTTCCGTCACACTGCCCTGCTCCACCACCTGGCCCTGATACATCACCACCACCCGATCGGCAATTTCCGCCACCACGCCCATGTCATGGGTGATAAACAGAACCGACATATCGGTGCCCTGTTGCAGGTCGCGCAGAATTTGCAGGATACGCGCCTGTACCGTGACATCCAGCGCCGTCGTGGGTTCGTCGGCAATCAGCAGCGCCGGATCGCAGGCCAGCGCCTGCGCAATCATCACGCGCTGACGCATGCCACCGGAAAGTTCATGCGGGTAACATTTAAGGATACGTTCAACGTCAGGAATACGAACCTGTTTCAGCAGCTCGCGGGCTTTGTTCAGCGCCGTGGCTTTATTCGCCATGCCGTGATCCAGCAGCCCTTCCGTAAGCTGATCGCCTACACGCAGCACCGGATTGAGCGAGGTCATCGGCTCCTGAAAAATCATCGACATTTCCTGCCCGCGCAGTTTGCGGCGCGATTCTGCCGACAGCGACGTCAGGGTATGACATTCGCCGTTGCGGCCAAAAAACTCGATACTTCCCGCATCGACGTGCGCCGAATCCGGCAGCAAACCCATGACACTCAGTGAAGTGACGGACTTACCGGATCCGCTTTCGCCCACCACCGCCACCACTTCACCTTTATTAATAGAGAAGGAAACGCCTTTCAGCGCCTGCGTTTTGCCTTGCCGGCCGGAAAATGTCACCGACAAATCGTTAATCTGCAAAATGGGCACTGTCATCAATAAACGCCTCCTTTATAAGTTGAACTGTTAAAGCCAGACTTCACCGTTTTCATAGCGCAATGCCGGTTCAGCGTCCTGCGCCAGCCAGATCGGGCCATCAAGATCGACACGTTCCGCCTGCACCGCTACCGGCAGCGCCGCCTCCATCGCAATGGATGAGCCCAGCATGCAACCGACCATAATGCGCAGATTGAACTGCCGAGCCACATCGGTCATGGCCAGCGCTTCTGTCAGGCCACCACATTTGTCGAGCTTGATATTGATCATCTCGTAACGGTCGCGCAGCCCTGCAATATCCGCACGCTCATGACAGCTTTCGTCGGCGCAGACAGGAACAGGATGCAAACAACGCACCAGATCTTTGTCATTACCGGCAGGAAGGGGTTGTTCGATCATCGCCACGTTGAATTCATGCAGCGCCTGAAACAGGCTGCCGAGATCCAAACCCAGCCAGGATTCGTTAGCGTCCACCACCAGCGTAGCCTGCGGTGCCGTGGCGCGGATGGCGGCCACTTTCTCGATAATCTGCTCGCGGTCGAGTTTGATTTTCAGCAACTTCGCGCCACCGGCAACTGCCACGGCGGCGGCATTGGCCATATTTTCCAGCGAATCCAGACTCAGGGTTTCGGCGGTAATCACCGAAACAGGCTTAGGCATATCAAGCAGTTGCCACAGGTCTTTGCCCTGTTTTGCCGCATCGAGACGCCACATTGCACAATCGAGGGCATTGCGCGCTGAGCCAACCGGCAACGCCTGTTGCAGCGCCTCGCGGCTCAGTCCCTGTTCCACCTGCGGACGGATAAGTTCCAGTTGCTCGCCAACGCTGTGCGGGGATTCCTGATAATGTGCGGTCGGTGTGCATTCCCCGACGGCGGTAAATTCACCGTCCGTCAGGTAAACACGTACCACCGTGACGGCGGTGCGGATACCACGGGAAATCGCAAATGGTTTTGCCAGCGGCAGTTCGACGGACTGGAAAGTCATCTGGATCATCAGGTGTTTTCCTTGATCCATTGCGCGATATTTTTGATACCGAAACGCACCGGATCGGTGGCCGGTACGCCGAATTCTTCGCTGATTTCCGCCAGCGCGATTTTGGCTTCTTCTTCACTGACGGAGGAGGTGTTAAGCGAGAAACCGGCGAGTCTTACGCCAGGGCTGGTCAGGCTGGCTGCCGCCAGATTGGTATCGAGACACTGGCGCAGCGTGGGCATAAACTGATGTGGCAGATGGCGCATGTGCGGACGACCAAGCTCGTGACACATCACTAATAAATGTGCCTGTGCGCCATGAATCAATCCCATGCTGACACCGGCAAAAGACGGATGATACAGCGAGCCCTGACCTTCAATGATGTCCCAGTGATCGTCATCGTTCGCCGGGGAAAGCGCTTCGACAGCACCGGAAATGAAGTCGGCAATCACCGCATCAATGGCAATACCGGCACCGGCCACCAGCACACCGGTCTGGCCGGTAGCGCGGAAATCAGCGTTCAAATCCAGCTCACGCATGGCCGCTTCAAGCGCCAGCGAGGTGTACATTTTGCCGACCGAGCAATCTGTGCCGACAGTCAGAATGCGTTTGCCGCTACGTTTCATGCCGGTGCCGGTATCCAGCGCCGGTTGCATGTGGCGCACATCGAACAGTTGCACATTATTTTCAGCGGCCAGCGCAACCAGCTCAGGGATGTCGTTCAGCCCCTGATGCAGACCGTTCGCCACATTCAGACCGGCGCTGATGGCCGCTTTGATCGAATCAATCCAGTGTGCTGGTAATTTACCGCCTGAATTTGCGGTGCCCAGCACCATGGTTTTCGCGCCCTGCGCTTTCGCCGTGGCGATATCCAGATCCGGCAACCCTAAGGACACAGAATCCGTTGCCAGACGAATTTGTCCGACACAAGCTTCAGGACGCCAGACGTGAATACCGCGCGCTGTTTTCGCCGCCAGCGGATCCATCACATCACCAAGAAATAAAAGATACGGCTTTGGAATTTGCTGCATGTCAGTTTCTCCGGGGTCTATTTTTTTGAATGGGGTTTTAATCAGACTGCAGAGAATATTCCACGGGAGAAACCGGCTGACGAATACTTGTTTGGGTCTGGGGTATAACCTTAGGCTATAGAGTTAGATATATGAATTTATTGTGGTTATTTGAGAAGAGAAACGGGGGCGGCCTGGGAGGCATTACACGAAATCACAGGTATAAAAAAAGGCAGAGCCAATGAACTCTGCCTTTGCGATTACCTTTTTCAGACACAGAATGGGGTAATAATTTAGTTCACTAACTTAGAAGCGGTAAGTCAGTGCTACAGCAACGATGTCGTCAGAGCTTACGCCCAGTTTGTTGTTGTCATCGATCTGGTTGATCATGTAGTCAACATAGGTGTACATGTTTTTGTTGAAGTAGTAAGTCGCACCGATTTCGAAGTATTTAACCAGGTCCGCATCACCCACACCTTCAACATCTTTCGCTTTAGACTGCACGTAACCGATTGAAGGACGCAGACCGTTTTCGAACTGATACTGCGCAACTAACTCATAACCCTGAGTTTTGTTAGCGTAGCCGCTCGTGGAGCCCACGGTGACTGGCGCCTGGTTACGGGTTTCGTTGTACATCGCTGCCAGATAAATCTGGTGAGCGTCATATTTCAGGCCAGTTGCCCATGCAGAAGCTTTGTCGCCAGCACCGATTGTGGCGTTGGTTTGTGCGTTAGTACGGTCAGAAGAAGAACCCGCAATAACTGCACCGATGCCGGAACCTGCGATATCTTCATAATCGATGGATGCGCCGTAACCGTCGCCGTTGCCTTTAGACGCTGAACGACCGTCGTTTTCGTTTTTACCCTGGTATTGCAGGGCGATGTTCAGGCCGGTAACCAGACCGAAGAAGTCCTGGTTACGGTAAGTTGCCAGACCACTTGAACGACCCACCATGAAGTTGTCATTGTTAGCAGTATCACCACCAAACTCAGGCAGCATATCGGTGAAGCCCAGTGCGTCGTAAACCACACCGTAGTTACGACCGAAATCGATAGAACCGAAATCTTTCACTTTCAGACCCGCAAAGCCCAGACGGGTTTTATTGCCCAGGTCGCCCTGAGATTCTGCGTGGTTAGCCTGAATGTTATATTCCCACTGGCCATAACCGGTCAGTGTGTCGTTAATTTGAGTTTCGCCTTTAAAGCCCAGACGCGCATAAGTCATGTCGCCGTCAGAACTTTTATCATCGGAGAAATAATGCTTAGCGGTTACACGACCATACAGGTCCAGTTTGTTACCGTCTTTATTATAGATTTCACTCGCGTTTGCGGTAGATCCCACTGCAATTAAAGAGACCGCTAAGGCCAACACACTGCGCTTCATCATTATTTAAGTTTCCTTGATTTTTTATAAAGGAGTTCTCATGCCCGCTTTCTTTTATATATCTGGAATATCGGGCTGTGAGTATTTGTACATGTTTTGAAATACGTCTGTCTGTAAAACGATTCGAACCTTAACACTGAGCACGAAAAGTTAAAATGGAAAAGTTCGCCTCATTAAGTCTTTTTTGCGTAAAGAGTTGTAACATAATATTTCTGTTATAAGCCGCTAACCCCCTGATTATATGCGCTTTTAGCATAACGTTTTGCACCATAACGGTGCGGTGCATTTTTTTGGTGCAAAACAGGTCTCGCATTGTAAAGTTATTGCAACCGAGATCACCTTTATCAAAAGGTTTTTATCTGTTAACAATCGTTAATGAATTAAGGAGGAATTTAGACGCGTTGCATTTAAATGGTGCATAGCAGGGTAATTATCACAAGGGTAAGTTCATTATCACATTAATAGAAAAAGCAGCCATAAGATTTTTGTACTACGCAATTTTTTTCGAATTAGGATTTTCGCTAAAGATATTGAGCAAAATAAAGTCAAATTAAAGGAAATAATAATGACCTGCGTGATTGAATTGAACGAAAGTGAATATTTTTACCTGCCCGAATCGCATCATTTTTATTCAAAACGGGCTTTTACTAAAAAGAAAATATTAAAAGAGAGGGCAGACTTGAGAAGGATAGGGAAATTTTTAGGGAGACTTTACTTTTGAGTGGCGATTATTTCGCCGTTCCAACCCTCTCCTTTGCAGGAGAGGGTACAAAAATTAACGGAACTGTGCGGCGTGGAGTTGTGCATAACGCCCCTGATGAGCCAGCAGTGATTCATGCGTACCCTGCTCAACAATGCCTTCTTTATCGACCACGATAATACGGTCAGCGTTCTGAATCGTCGCCAGACGATGGGCAATCACCAGCGTGGTCCGGCCCTCAGAAAGCTCCGCCAGCGACTGCTGGATAGCCTGCTCGGTGGCAGTATCCAGTGCAGACGTGGCTTCGTCGAGGATCAGGATTGGCGGGTTTTTCAGGAAAATCCGCGCAATCGACAGGCGTTGCTTCTGCCCGCCGGAAAGCTTCACGCCCCGCTCGCCAATCACCGTGTCCATGCCCAGCGGCAGTGCGTCAATGACGTCATCAAGGCGTGCGCGGCTGGCAGCCAGGCGGATTTCTGCTTCGCTGGCACCGAGCTTACCGTACGCAATGTTCTCGCGGATCGTCCCGCCAAACAGGAACACATCCTGCTGCACGATGCCGATGTTATGACGCAACGAGGTCTGCGTCATGTCGCGGATATCAATGCCATCGATGGTGATACTGCCGCTGTCCAGCTCATAAAAACGGGGCAGCAGCGAACACAAGGTGGTTTTTCCCGCACCGGAAGGCCCGACGAATGCCAGTGTTTCTCCGGCATTAATAGAAAGCGTGATGCCATTGAGAATTTTGCTGACTGACGTATAGCCGAACACCACGTTGTCATAATGAATATCGCCGCGCAGATGGCTGACCACCTGAGCGCCCGGCCGGTCCGTGATATCCGGCGCGGTATCAATAAGCTGCGTGAAGCGTTTGAAACCAGCAATCCCTTTCGGATAGCTTTCCAGTACCGAACTGATTTTTGCCACCGGACGGAAAAACACTTCCACCAGCAGCAGGAACCCCACGAATCCGCCGTAAGTCAGCTGATCATTAATCACGTACCAGGTTCCGGCGACCATCACGATCAACTGAACCAGACGCGTACTCAGATAGCTCAGCGTCAGGCTGGCAGTCATGATCTGATAGGCTTTCAGTTTCGTCGTGCGGTAATTATCGTTGTCAGAAGCAAACAGTTTTTGCTCATGCGCTTCGTTAGCGAAGGCTTTCACCACACGAATGCCGCCGATGCTTTCTTCTATACGTGCGTTAAAATTACCCACCTGGCCGAACAGGCGCCGCCAGGTTTCAGTCATCTGCGCACCGTAGCGGCTGACCATCCAGGTCATCGCGGGCACAATAATGATGGTCATCAGCGCCAGCTGGACATGCACCGTCGCCATCAGAATGAACGCGCCGATAAAGGTCATCACCGCGATAAATACATCCTCCGGCCCGTGGTGTGCCACTTCGCCCACTTCCTCCAGATCCTTGGTGACATGGGTAATGATGTGACCGGTTTTGGTATTGTCGTAATAACGGAATGACAGTTTCTGCAGATGGCTGAACGCTTCGCGACGCATGTCGGTTTCAATCCCGACGCCCAGCGCATGTCCCCAGTAGTTGACGATCGCCATCAGCGCAGTATTGAACAGATAAATCAGCAACAGACCGACCGTCGCGCCGATAATCAGCACCCAGTCGTGTGCGGGCAGCAACTTATCGATGAAGGTTTTGATCGCCATCGGAAAGCCCAGTTCCAGCAATCCGGCCAGAATGGCGCACCCGAAGTCGAGGAAGAACAGTTTTTTATAGGGCGCGTAATAAGAGAAGAAACGGCGGAGCATCAGACATCCTCATAGAAACGACCCGGAGGCGGGCAAGTCCGTCAGTCTAAATGAAAATGGTTATCGATAA
The DNA here is from genome assembly GCF_011684115.1 of Rahnella aceris. Classification (NCBI taxonomy): domain Bacteria; kingdom Pseudomonadati; phylum Pseudomonadota; class Gammaproteobacteria; order Enterobacterales; family Yersiniaceae; genus Rahnella; species Rahnella aceris. The sequence goes on from NZ_JAADJV010000001.1 coordinate 1,627,654, forward strand.
AGATAATTTTAGACTCGCCCGCCGCAATATCGTTTTTACAGGACGTTGCGCACGCCGCTCAAAATCACGTCAAAGACCGCATTCAGCGCCTGCCAGGCTATCTCTGCGCTGATCGCTTCATAGGTGGTCAGCACTGCCACGAAAGTGGATTTTTGAGTCGCCAGCAAAGATTCATACTCCCCCGAACGGAAACTGCCTTTGCCCTTTTCAATCTCCCATGTCAGCTGAAGTAAGGCTTCAATCTGCGGGACGGCACTGCTTGCCACCGTATTCCAGTTTGCGCCCAGTGAAGCTTTTGCCGCATTGATTGCGCGGTCTCTTAAATCAAAAATATCACTCATCCTGTTCACCTTTATTATTTTTGCGATGTGCCTGAGCCATTTTTTAATACCCGCTCATACGTCAGCATTGACTGCATAATCACGGAAACCTGTTTACGCTGAATAGCGATATACGCCGGAGAATCCTGTTGCGAACAATGCTGCTTTTTATATTTGATCTGATAGAAGATATTTCTCAGGCCGAATATCTGCTGATCAATCGCAGGATTGTTATTTAAGGCTTTGGTGCGGGATTCAATCAACGCCAGATCGGTTTCCGCGGAATTGAAGAACTGACTGTCGGGTTCAGAAAGGGGAGAAATCAGTGAAAGTGTTTGCCCTGCCACCACGGGCGCAGCCTGGCATGCAACCACCGGCACGGCGGGTTGCGTATTGTCAGCCATTGCCTGCGCAGTCCAGGTCACAAATTGCCGGTCAGCTTTAATTTCGAATTCGGTAATTTGATTATCTAACGTCAGGTCGTACTGATGTGTGGAACACGCGGTCATTGTCATCACGACAATAAACATCGCGACGCTGAATTTAATGATTGATTTCAAAATGCCTCTCCTGTGATGAATTCCGAAGGTGGGCATTATTCCATTGCCCCTGCCTTCAAAAAATTAGTCACAAGAGAGAAACGGCGCAATCAACCGGTAAATCATTTTCAATAAATGATGGCGTCATTTTTATCATTAAAATAAATAAGCGATGAGAGATTATTTCCAGGTTAAAAACGTTCGCGTCTGTACACAGCGACAACCGTAACGCTCCCTCCCATCCTCCCCCTTCGCAGGGGGAGGAGCCGTCTTCCGTTGACGTTAATTACCGGCTCGTCGCTTCCACCGCCATGTTCACATAAATCGCCCGCAATTTTGCGGCGACGGCACCTGGTTTTCCGTCCCCGACCGGCTTACCGTCCAGTGCGATCACCGGCCAGATGAAGGTCGTTGCCGAGCTGATAAAGATCTCCCGCGCATTTTGTGCTTCATCGAGCGTGAACGGGCGTTCCTCGAAGCGAATATCATGATGCTTCGCCAGTTCCAGCAGCGCCTGACGGGTGATGCCATGCAGAATGTGCGTGCTCAGCGGGCGGGTGATCAGCGTGCCATCAGCATCTACGATCCAGGCATTGCTGGAACTGGCTTCGGTGATCAGGCCGTTTTCGATCAGTAAGGCGTCATCGGCATTATGCTGATGGGCATACTCTTTCGCCAGACACGGAGCCAGCAGACCCACGGTTTTGATGTCACGACGCTGCCAGCGGATATCCTCAACGGAGACCATGCGAATACCGCTTTTCGATTTGGGGTGATCTATCAGCGGCCGCGCCTGGGTAAACATCAGAAAAGTTGGCGTTACGCTTTCGCCGGGGAAATCAAAATCACGGTCACCGCTGTTGCCGCGGCTGATTTGCAGATACACCGCCCCTTCCACCAGATGGTTTTCAGCAATCAGACGCTTTTGCAGGGTCTCAATATCGCTGAGCGCGCAAGGCAGACGCAGATTCAGCGCCTGACAGGAACGTGCAAGCCGCGCCAGATGTGCCGCGTTGTCGAGCAGACGGCCATTCAGTACGGCGCTGACTTCATAGACGGCATCAGCAAATAAGAAACCGCGATCAAATACCGACACCTTCGCGTCATGCTCGGCAACAAACTCCCCGTTAAGGTATACCGTTCTGGTCATGTTATTTTTCCTGGCCAACGTTGATTAGGATTTTTATTAGCTGTAAGACGACTGAAAGCATAAATTGCGTGAAAACTGAGCAGCAGATGTTGATGCAACGCAGGTTTCCGGCACACCAGACATAAAAAAAAGCGCCCTGATGAGCGCTGATGCGGTATGGAGCGAAAGATCAGAGTTCGCCTTTTTTCTTTTTGTTACGGATAACTAACCAGCTGATCAGCGCCATCACGCAGCCGATAAAGATAAACCAGATGCCGAGCATCAGTTGCGGTGCCATTTCTCCTGGCGGAGTTTCAGGGCTGCCGACCACTAAACCGTGGATAGTGGCAACAATGCCGATAACCAGCAAGATCAGGCTGTTGCGAAGTAAACGGCGGGCTACGGTCATAGGTTGTCTTGGGGTGGCCATCAGATGCGTCCTTGAGCAATAAAATAAAGATAAGGGCGCATAATAGCGCCCTTCGTTTTTATGTCAAAATTGCCAGATCACAATCATGCAGGTCAATCAGCGACGATTACGCACCAGCTGATAACGGCGGGTGAGATATTCCACCGGCGCGCTCCAGATATGCACCAGGCGGCAGAACGGGAACAACAGGAATAGCGTCATCCCCAGCACCAGATGCACGCGGAAGATAAACGCCACGCCATCCAGATGCGCTGCCGCACCGCCACGGAAGGTCACCACGGACTGCGCCCAGCCGACCAGTTTCATCATTTCACTGCCGTCCATATGCTGCGCGGAGAACGGAATGGTACTCAGCCCGAGGGCACATTGAACCACCAGCAGAATGATGATCATGATGTCACCAAAACTGGAGGTCGCCCGCACGCGCTCGTTGCTCAGACGACGCCACACCAGCATGCCGCCGCCGATCAGGGTCATCAGGCCACAGGCCCCCCCCGCCCACATTGCCATCTGCTGTTTCACCGGCACCGGCAGAAAGGATTCATACATCCAGTGCGGCGTCAGCATACCGAAGGCATGTCCTGCGAAAATACCGAGAATACCGACGTGGAACAAAGGCGAGGCAATACGCAGCGTTTTTTTCTCCAGCAACTGGCTGGAACCGGCGCGCCAGCTGTACTGGCCATAGTCGTAACGCAACCAGCTGCCGACCAGAAATACCGTGCCGCACAGGTAGGGATAGATATTGAAAAAGAAGTTGTTGAGGAAGTCGGTCATTTGCGTGGTTCCCCCGCAGGCATTTCATCAAGGTTCAGATACTGAGGTGCGACCGCACCAGCGAAACGTTTCTGGTGCGCAGTCTCATCGCCCGACGCACAACTTTGCTCGCCGAGGAACTTGATTTGCTCCTCTTCCCATACCGCATCCAGCGCGGCGGGTGTGTCATCACGGGCTTCCTGTCTGATACCTTCGCGCACCGTTTCGGTCGCGATATCACTGCCAGACAGCGCCAGCAGCAGATCAAACAATTCAGCGTAATGACTGTCCCGCTCCTGCATGCGGGCGCTGAGTAACGCCAGAATCGGTGCGATATCACGCAGCCCTTCCCGCGCCTGATTTTCATCACGCGTGGTCAGGTATTCCAGATACAGTGGCAGGTAATCCGGCAGCTCGCGGCTGTCGATTTCCAGCCCGGCTTCACGGTATTGCCCCATCAGATCGACCATCGCCTGACCACGGTCACGGGATTCGCCGTGCACATGTTCAAACAACAGCAGCGAGGTGGCGCGACCACGATCGAACAAACCGGTATACGCCGATTGTGCATCCAGCAAATCCTGCTTACAGAACGCCGTGATATACAGCGCCAGATCAAGGCGCTGCTCCTGAGTCAGTTCCGGGGAATCTGCCACCGCTTCCAGCAGTTCAGGCTGGTGTTGCCACAACTCTTCGGACGGGTAATCAAGCAGTAAGCCTGTCAGTCGTAAACTGTTCATCAGCGGTTCCTTTCGGTTTTCGCGCCGATGTCGATGGCATCGATGCGTTTACTGTTGAACAGGTTGAATTTGCTGTCGCTGCCGTGGCAGCCGTCGCCGAAGCTGAAACCACAACCTTTGGCTTCCGGGAAGGCTTCACGCGCCTGTTCACGATGGCTGGATGGCACCACGAAACGATCTTCGTAGTTGGCAATCGCCAGATAGCGGTACATTTCTTCCGCCTGTGCCGCAGACAATCCGACCTGTTCCAGCGCGCTGGTGTCCGTTACGCCATCAACCGTTTCAGCACGTTTGAAATGACGCATCGCCAGCATACGTTTCAGGGCGCGCAGCACCGGTGCGGTGTCCCCTGCGGTCAGCAGGTTCGCCAGATATTCCACCGGAATACGCAGGCTTTCGACGTCCGGCAGCACGCCGCTGTGCGGTAAAGCACCGGCATCGGCGGCAGACTGAATCGGAGACAGCGGCGGCACGTACCAGACCATCGGCAGCGTGCGGTATTCAGGATGCAGCGGCAGCGCCAGCTTCCATTCGATCGCCATTTTGTAGACCGGCGACTGACGCGCGGCGTCCATTACCGACAGAGGAATACCGTCTTTTTCGGCCTGCGCCATCACTTCAGGATCGTTCGGATCGAGGAAGATACTCATCTGGCTTTCGTACAGGTCTTTCTCGTTCTCAACTGACGCGGCTTCGCCGATACGGTCGGCGTCATATAACACCACGCCGAGATAGCGGATGCGGCCGACGCAGGTTTCGGAACACACCGTTGGCTGGCCCGCTTCGATGCGCGGATAACAGAAAATACATTTTTCTGACTTGCCGCTTTTCCAGTTGAAGTAGATTTTTTTGTACGGGCAGCCGGTCAGGCACATGCGCCAGCCACGGCATTTGTCCTGGTCGATCAGCACGATGCCGTCTTCGCCACGTTTGTAGATCGCCCCGCTCGGACAGGTCGCCACACACGCCGGATTCAGACAGTGTTCGCACAGACGTGGCAGGTAGGCCATAAAGGTGTTTTCGAACTCGCCGTACATCTCTTTCTGCATGTTGGCGAAGTTCTGGTCGGCAGAACGTTTGCTGAACTCAGTGCCCAGATCGTCTTCCCAGTTCGGGCCGCCGGTAATTTTCTTCATGCGTTTGCCGGTCAGCAGCGAACGCGGACGCGCCACCGGCTGATGTTTACCGTCTTTCGCGGTATGCAGATGCTGATAATCAAAATCAAACGGCTCGTAATAATCATCGATTTCCGGCATATGCGGGTTGGCAAAGATTTTATGCAACAGGTTGGCTTTATTGCCCATGCGCGGCTGCAGTTTGCCGTTGATTTTGCGGATCCAGCCGCCCTTCCATTTTTCCTGGTTTTCCCAGTCGTGCGGATAACCCAGACCCGGTTTGGTTTCCACGTTATTGAACCACGCGTATTCCATCCCTTCGCGACTGGTCCAGACGTTTTTACAGGTCACGGAACAGGTGTGGCAGCCAATGCATTTATCGAGATTCAGCACCATGCCGACTTGTGAACGAATTTTCATTTGGCTTTCTCCTGTTGCACGGCGTCCTGCACGTAGTCATTGCCTTCATCGTCTAACCAGTCGATGCGGTTCATTTTGCGCACAATCACAAATTCATCGCGGTTAGAACCGACCGTGCCGTAGTAGTTGAAGCCGTAGGCCAGTTGCGCATAACCGCCGATCATATGGGTCGGTTTCGGGCAAACGCGGGTGACGGAGTTGTGAATACCACCGCGCTGCTGGCTGATTTCGGATCCCGGAATATTCACGATGCGTTCCTGTGCGTGATACATCATGGTCATCCCCGCTGGTACACGCTGGCTGACCACCGCACGGGCGCTCAGTGAGCCGTTGGCGTTAAACGCTTCGATCCAGTCGTTGTCCTCGATACCTAACTGTTTCGCATCGTCTTCACTCAGCCAGACAATCGGACCGCCGCGACCTAAGGTCAGCATCAGCAGGTTGTCGCTGTAGGTGGAGTGAATACCCCATTTCTGGTGCGGCGTCAGGAAGTTCAGTGCCATTTCCGGATTACCGTTCGGCTTCGCATTCAGCAACGGTTGCGCCGCGCGGGTGTCGATTGGCGGACGGTACACCAGCAGGCTTTCACCGAAGGCGCGCATCCACGCGTGATCCTGATAAATCTGCTGACGGCCGGACAGCGTGCGCCATGGAATCAACTCGTGCACGTTGGTGTAACAGGCGTTGTAAGAAACGTGTTCATCTTCCAGACCAGACCATGTCGGGCTGGAGATAATTTTGCGCGGCTGCGCCTGAATATCGCGGAAGCGGATTTTCTCGTCTTCTTTATTCAGCGCCAGATGCGTGTGGTCGCGACCGGTATTCTGGCTCAGCGCTGCCCAGGCTTTCACCGCCACCTGACCGTTGGTTTCCGGTGCCAGCGTCAGGATGACTTCGGCTGCATCAATCGCGGTGTTGATCATCGGCTGGCCTTTCGCCGCGCCATCCGCTTTGGTGTAGTTCAGTTTTTTCAGCAAATCGACTTCGCTGTCGGTATTCCAGCTAATGCCTTTACCGCCGTTACCGAGTTTTTCCAGCAACGGACCGACGGAAGTGAAACGCTCATAGGTGTTCGGATAATCACGTTCAACGGCCATCAGATGCGGGGCGGTGCGCCCCGGGATCAGCTCACATTCGCCTTTTTTCCAGTCTTCCACACCAAACGGCTGCGCCAGTTCAGCGGCGGAATCATGCTGGATAGGCAACGTCACCATATCGGTTTCGACACCCAGATGGCCGACGCATACGCGGGAGAATTCTTTGGCGATACCTTTGTAGATTTCCCAGTCACTTTTTGAATCCCAGGCCGGATCAACAGCCGCGGACAGCGGATGAATAAACGGATGCATATCCGAGGTATTCATGTCGTCTTTTTCGTACCAGGTGGCGGTTGGCAGCACGATGTCGGAATACAGACAGGTGCTGGACATACGGAAATCAAGCGTCACCACCAGATCCAGTTTGCCTTCGCCGCCCTGCGCCTGCCATTCGACTTCTTCCGGCATCACGCCGCCCTGAATGCCTAAATCATCACCCTGAATACCGTGTTCGGTGCCCAGCAGATACTTCAGCATGTACTCGTGGCCTTTACCGGAAGAGCCCAGCAGGTTGGAGCGCCAGACGAACAGGTTGCGCGGGAAGTTTTGCGGATTGTCCGGCTGTTCAGCCGCGAAACGCACGCTGCCGTCTTTCAGGGCTGCCACGGTAAAATCTGCTGGCGATAAACCGGCGGCCTTTGCCTGTTGTGCAATGTGCAACGGGTTAACGTTGAGCTGCGGCGCAGACGGCAGCCAGCCCATACGCTCGGCGCGCACGTTGTAGTCGATCATGCTGCCCGTGAATTTGGATTTATCCGCCAGCGGCGACAACAACTCCTGCGGCGCGACGGTTTCGTAACGCCACTGGCTGGAATGGTTGTAGAAGAACGAGGTGCTGTTCATCTGGCGCGGCGGACGCTGCCAGTCCAGACCAAACGCCAGCGGCTGCCAGCCGGTTTGCGGACGCAGTTTTTCCTGCCCGACATAGTGTGCCCAGCCGCCACCGCTCTGACCGACGCAACCGCAGAAGATCAGCATGTTGATCAGGCCGCGGTAGTTCATGTCGAGGTGATACCAGTGGTTCATCCCGGCACCGACGATAATCATCGAACGGCCATGGGTTTTGTTGGCGTTATCGGCAAATTCGTGCGCGATGCGCTCGATGTTCTGCTGAGAAACACCCGTGATTTTTTCTGCCCAGGCTGGCGTGTAGGCTTTGATTTCGTCGTAGCCTTGCGCGCAGTTTTCGTCATTCAGACCGCGCTCAATGCCGTAGTTCGCCAGTGTCAGGTCGTAAACACTGGCCACCAGACCGGTACTGCCATCTGCCAGTTGCAGGCGTTTGACCGGCAATTTGTGCATCAGAATTTCATCCAGCGCCACGCTGTTGAAATGCTCACTGACCGCGCCGCCAAAATACGGATAGCCAACATTCACGACCTCATCATGATCATCAAGCAGGCTCAGCTTCAGGCTGACGTCTTTACCGTCTTGCCCCTCGCGGGATTCCAGATTCCACTTGCCTTTTTCACCCCAGCGGTAACCGATCGAACCTAACGGCGAGACCAGTTCGCCGGTGTTTTCGTCGAAGGCGATGGTTTTCCACTGCGGGTTATTTTCCTGACCAAGATTGTCCACCAGATCAGAGGCACGCAACATACGGCCTGCAGCATAAGAACCGTCTTCACGCGGTTCAAGCATCACCAGCATTGGCATATCGGTGTAGCGGCGCACGTAGTCAGTGAAATACTGACTTGGATTGTCGATGTGGAAGGATTTGAGGATCACATGGCCCATTGCCAGCGCCAGCGCGCTGTCGGTACCTTGTTTCGGTGCCAGCCACTGGTCACAAATCTTGGCGATTTCAGCGTAATCCGGCGTAATCGCGACGGTTTTGGTGCCTTTGTAACGCACTTCGGTAAAGAAGTGGGCATCCGGCGTACGGGTCTGCGGAACGTTGGAGCCCCAGGCGATAATATACGAAGAGTTGTACCAGTCAGCGGATTCAGGGACATCCGTCTGCTCGCCCCACGTCTGCGGAGAAGCCGGTGGCAAATCGCAATACCAGTCGTAGAAACTCAGACAAACGCCGCCGATCAAAGAAAGATAACGCGCGCCGGAAGCGTAAGACACCATCGACATCGCCGGAATTGGCGAGAAACCGATAATACGGTCCGGGCCGAAGGTTTTGGCGGTATACACGTTGGAAGCGGCGATCAGCTCATTCACTTCCTGCCAGCTTGAACGCACAAAACCACCGCGACCACGTGCCGCTTTGTATTCTTTGGCTTTTTCCGGTTGATTCACAATCGAGCCCCAGGCATCGACCGGATCGCTGTAATTCAGTTTGGCCTCGCGCCATAACTGGATCAGCTTTTTGCGCATCAGCGGATATTTCAGGCGGTTAGCACTGTAGAGATACCAGGAATAACTGGCACCACGCGGACAGCCGCGCGGCTCGTGGTTTGGCAAGTCCGGACGGGTGCGCGGATAATCAGTTTGCTGAGTTTCCCAGGTCACCAGACCATTTTTGACGTAAATCTTCCAGCTACATGAACCGGTGCAGTTCACACCATGCGTGGAACGGACCACTTTGTCATGCTGCCAGCGGCTGCGGTAACCGTCTTCCCAGTCGCGATTGGTATTCAGCGTCTGGCCGTGGCCGTCAGCAAAAGGTTCAGCTAGCTGTTTGAAATAGCGAAACCGGTCAAGAAACTTGCTCATCCGGAACTCTCCTGTGCAAAGGCTTATTTGCGCTTTGTCATTATGTGAATGGCGGGGAATACAACTACATTGCTCAATATGGGCTCAGGGTATGCACGCGCGGGAGCCGTCTACTTGATTGCGATCAACGCCTTCGCGTCATGTATTTATTTACATAACGCCAGATACTCCCAAAGAGGTACAAATTTAAACGGGGTTAACTTTATGATTTATTGGTCATAATTTCAGAAAGAAAGCAAAAAGGCGGGAGTGACGTCATCTGACGGAAAATTGGGGGTAAGGCTGTTTGAATGTGACAGTATTGTGAAATTAGACGGGAGGTTATTGTATTTACGCCGATGTCTGGCGTAATGGTGCCACCTGCTTTGGTCACCAGAAATCCGACATGCCGACAGAAAAACCCGCCGTACTCAATTTCAACGATGAAGTCACCGGAATGATTTACGGCTTCGTTTTTCGTCCAAACCGCCCTGCCGAACGTGTTTCTTCACAGCAGGTTCAGGAAGCCTGGCAGCAGATTTGCCACGACAAAGGATTCGTCTGGATCCACGTCAATCTCAATCATGCCATGTCAGAAAAATGGCTGAAAAAGCATTTTGGCGTCGGTGAGGTGTTTTTCGAGGAAATCCGCGAAGGCTCGCGCAGCACGCGCATTGAACGGCTCGATGACACGCTGCTGGCGGTGCTCAACGATGTGATTTTTCGCCCGGATGAAACCAGTGATGAAGCTTCGACGCTGTGGCTCAGTTGCCATCAGCAACTGGTGGTCACGGCACGTCATAAACCGGTCAGGCTGATCGAGCAATTATTCAAACGACTGGAGCACCTGGACATCAGCACGCCCACCGCGCTGCTGGTGCATCTTTTAGAAGAACAGGAAGATTTACTGGAACACATTGTGCGTCGGGCCAATCAGTACGTGGACACCATCGAAGAGCGACTCCTGAGCCATCACGTGAAAAAGAACCGCGCCGATCTGGGGCGTCTGCGCCGGATGCTGCTGCGGTTTCAGCGTTTACTGGCACCGGAACCGACTGCGCTTTTCCGCCTGCTGAACCGCCCTCCTACCTGGATAGCTCCCGCTGTGGTCCAGGATTTACGGCAGTTTGCCGAGGAATTTTCTGTGGTGCTCAATGACCTTATCGCGCTGACCGAACGCATCCGGTTATTGCAGGAAGAAATCACCTCACGCCAGATGGAGCAAAGCAACCGCACGCTGTATGTGCTGACCGTGATCACCGTGCTGGCGCTGCCGATCAATATTGTGGCCGGTTTCTTTGGCATGAACGTCGGGGGCATTCCGCTTGCCAGCAATCATCACGGTTTTATTTTGCTGGTGATGATTGTCGGCGTGTTTACCCTGCTGGCGGGCTGGTATGCATTAAGGCATCGCGACGACGGCTGATGGCCGCGAACCGCACAACAACTACAGGAAATCTTTGGCTTTATTCAGCAGCGAGGCTTTGGTGATCACCCCCAGCAGACGGCGGGATTCAGCGTTTTCCAGCACCGGTAAACGTTCAAGCGGCGAATTGCTGAACATCGCCCACGCCTGTTCGTAACTGGCCTGCTGGAAAATCGTCGTGAATTCCTGCTCGATAAACGGGCCAATCGGGCTGCCGGATTTCACGCTGCCATCGATAAGCCCTGCTGCCACCACATTGGTCGGCACTACGCCGAGAAAACGCTCCTCCCTGTCCACCACGTACACATATCGCGTGCGCTGTTTCAGCCCTTCGCTGACCACTTCAGACAGCGAGGCATCAACATACATTTTCGAACATGGCGAAATCAGTGACGCCACCGTACTGTATTCAAAGGCATTTTTCGCCGCAAACCGCGCGTTATGACGTGTCAGCACCGGATACGTGCCACCGACTTTCAGGCGTGAGGCCACGACATAAGAAATCGCCGTCGCCAGCATCAGCGGGAACAGCAGCGAACTGTTGAGGGTCATTTCAAACGCCATCATGATCGACATCAGCGGCGCATGACTGGTCGCCGCCAGCAATGCGCTCATGCCGATCGCGGCATATAAACCGACCGGACCGGGATCGAACCCCAGCCATTGCAGGAAAGTACACACCAGCGCCCCGCCTGCCGCACCAATCAGTAACGACGGCGTAAACAACCCGCCGACCGCACCGGACCCGATGGTGATCGCTGTGGCGACAATTTTCAGGATCAGCAGCACCAGTAACGACGTCTGTAAATCGCCGTTATTGAGGATTAAATCAATCACCTCAAAACCGTTACCCAGCACCAGCGGCGACATCATCGCGATCAACCCGACGCCCAGCCCGCCGAGCCCCAGGCGCAGCGCGGGATGCGAGATGGGTTTCATCCACTGACGGACTTTATCGATTGATGAGATGAATAGCGGCCCGAGAATCCCCGTCGCCATGCCGATAATCAGCACGGTGAAAATCGCGCCGAAAGACGGGCTGAAAGAGGCGGAAGAATACAGATACAGTGGCGCGTAATCGGTCAGAGAACGGACAGTAAGCACCGCGACCGACGCCGAGATAAACAACGGGATCAGTCGCTGAACTGCGGTCACACCAAAGGCGATTTCCGCCACAAACAGCGCGCCGGCAAACGGGGCGTGATACACCGCCGCCAGTCCGCCCGCGGCGGCCATGGCGATAATATCTGACTGATGTACACCTTTGAAACGCGAAAAACGCCCGAGCAGACTGCCGCTCAGCGCGGATAACTGCACCATTGCCCCTTCGCGACCGATTGAACCACCGCTGGCAATACTGGCTAGCGACGACAGCCCGCGCAGCACGGTACTGACCACCGGAATGCCCGGCAGACGCTGATCGATAACATCCAGATAATCAGGCATTTTGCCGTGCTTGTTTTCGTAGCGCAGCGCCAGGATCAGGATAAAACCGGCAATGACGCCGCCGGCTGTGGTGATCAGCGGCCAGACAATTTTGGGATATTCATTGAAAGCTTTGGTGATGTCGCTGCCATCGGTGAACATCAGGCCGTTAATGCCCGAAATCGCCCCGCGAAAAGCGATTGTCACCAGCGCGGCAATAATCCCGGCGGGAATGGCGATCAGCAGGTTAATCAGATCACTCTTTTGCAGGACGTCAGGGTTGAAAGCTTTCAGGCTCATAAGATCTCAGTGGTCGAAAACAGTGACAGGCAGAATACCGATGGAAATCATTATCATGCTCATCAGCCCGACGCAACCCGGGGCGTGGCTTAAAATCGAAAATTGTTGTCCCCCGCCTGTTCCGCCGCCACGCTGATAAAGTGCGGTCACTACGCCGCCAATGCAGCGTAAACATTCTGCGCGCTTTGCCGCACTTATGCCGTCCCCTCTGTCGGACGATGCAAATTCTCTGGAAAACATCCTGCAAAATCCTAAACAACCGCTTTCGCTAAATGCATGAAGCATTAAAGTCACGTTCGTTCCCGGGAGAACAATCCCTATACAACGGCAAAAGACTCTGTTAATTTATGCACCGAAGCACAGTGCAACAAGGCTTCGATGCCCCACCTTAAAAATCAGGATGGGTTCATCTCATGAACGATATGCTCAGGATAAGCAGTTTCCGCGATCAATGGCTGGAAGACTTTTTCCACTTCGCCACTCCCCATCGCAAAATACCCTGGACGCTGGCAACTGCTCTGGAAAGGAAGCTGGATATGATCAATGCCGCAATGGATTATCGCGATTTACTCTGGCCCCCGGGCAATCGCTATGAAGATCTGGCCCCCCCGTTAAAGGGATTTTCATCGATCAGGGTGAATGAGCAGTACCGTCTGATTTTTTACTGGCGGGAAGGAAAAGCACATGGCCTGTATTTAGATCCCCACGGTTACAGGAGTTACCGGTAATTATGAGCATATTCGCTCTGATGTTAATGAAGACATACCAGAAGGAACATCGTATGGCTGTGACCACACGTAAACCCGCTACTGTTGGTGATATTTTACTTTACGAATTTCTCGAACCTGCAGGCCTGCGGATCAACGATCTCGCCGACATGCTGAATGTTCACCGCAATACCATCAGCGCACTGGTGAATAACAACCGCAGACTGACCGTTGATATTGCCTTCCGGCTGGCAAAGACATTTGAGACCTCTGTCGAGTTTTGGTTAAACCTGCAAACCAATGTCGATATTTGGGAAGTGCGCAATAACCCGCGCCTGATGGATGACATTAACAAAGTCGCCCATCTGAAAGATTTTATGAAAAAGTCATGAAAACTCCGCAGCAGACAAGCCTCAATGGCGCAATCAAGACCCTGCTGACAGGAGCGACCCCGAGACCGGTGGCCCGGGGTCATGACTTGAGAATAAGGGATGATAAAGCCCCTCTTATTCCTTACTCACCGTATCCAGATACAACTGGCTCCCCGCCACATTCTGGCTCGCACCTTTCACGTTATCGCGGATGGCCACCAGCAACTTGCTTTGCAACGCCACCACAAAGGGTGAGTTTTTCTGCAATTCACGCTGCAAATCTGCATACAGCGCCTTGCGTTTGGTCGGGTCAGATTCCGCCGCCGCTGCGCGGGTTTGTTTGCTGATTTCCGGGATCACCCACTGAATACGCTGCGCCAGTGTTTTCGGGCCGTTCGGCACGTTATAGGCAAAGGTACTGGCGTTGGTGTTCGGGTCGAGGTAATCCGCACCCCAGTAAGTGAAGATCGACTGGAATTTATGCGCGCGCATGCGGGTCAGCACATCGCTTTCCACCAGCGGATGCACCACTAAATTGATATCGGCTTTGGCAAAGCTGGCCTGCAACGCCTGCGCGATATCGGAATAAGGTGGCTGGTTAATCACGATTAAATCGATTTTTGTCCCCGGTGCAATGCCGCCTTTGTTGAGAATGGCTTTGGCTTTCGCGACGTCGTATTTGAACGGCTGATCGTCAATGGCACCGGCTAAACCGTCCGGCAGGAAAGTCTGATGAATGCCGTACTGGCCTTTGAGCAGATCGGTTGAAATACCCTGGTAATCTACCAGCCAGCGGGCAGCCTCCCAGAGTGCGGGATTCGCCAGCGCCGGTTGGGTGGTATCGCCGACGTTAAACGCCAGATAGAAGACTTTCGCCGCCGGGAACTGGGCGACATGTACACCCTTTTCTTTTTGCAGCGAGCTGAACTGATCCGCGCCTAAATCGTATGCCACGTCAGCATCACCATTAAGTACCAGCAGACGGCGGGTAGAAGGATCACCGACATTTTTAAAGAGGACGTTTTCCAGCTTCGCCAGCGGTTTGGCATTCGGGTTACGTTTGAAGATTAGCGCTTCGTGAGGCACATAGTTACGCACTTCAAAGGCACCGCTGCCTGCTGAACGTGAACGCAGCCAGCTGTTGCCGAAATCGTTCTGATCGACATGTTCTTTCAACAGCTTGCTGTCAACAATGCCTGCCACCGGCGCGGATAAAATGCTCAGCACCAGACCACTGCCGATATCCGCAGGCCAGCTCAGTTGCACTTTATCGTCCGACAGTTTTTTCAGATTGCCGTCGACATTTTCTGGTGTCCAGCCCAGTTCGCCGAGAATAAACGACGGGCTTTTATTGAGTTTGACCACGCGACTAAAGGAATAAATCACGTCGTCAGCGGTCAGCGGATTGCCGCTGGCAAACTTCTGCCCCGGCTTAAGGGTGAAAATCAGGCTGTGCGCGTCAGGCCCTGGCTGCCAGCTGGCGGCGGCGTCCGGGTCGAGTTGATCGGGGTGCTGACGGTTTGAAACCACCAGTTGCTGATACAGGTTAACCAGATTGCCGGAACTGACGGTTTCAAAACTCTCCGCCGGATCCAGGCTGATAATACCTTCGAGCGAACCGGCTACCACCAGCGTATCCGCAGGTGTCGCCGCATCCACACGGGTTGCCGCCATCATGAGCAGAAATAACAGGGAAGGAACACGTACTTTCATTGAGGTCGATCTCCACAGGTGAAAAGACAGTTTTTCCGAGTGTAGAGGTGCAGCGGCAAGGCCCGAACAATGAAATAAAGCTTTGTTATTTAATAAATTAGATTAAGCATTTTCCAGCTCCCTCCCCCGCGAAGGGGAAGGACTACGTCAAGACGTAACCCTTCGCCATATGCACCGCACGATCACACATATGGTCAATCACATCCGCATCGTGGCTGACCAGAATCATGGTCAGGTCGCTGCTGGCTTTCAGGTCGTTGAGTAAATTGAGAATTTCCGCCTGTACAGACATATCGAGGGCAGACGTCGGTTCATCAAGCAGCAGCAGTTTCGGTTTAAGCAGGAGTGCGCGGACAATTGCCACGCGCTGACGCTGGCCACCGGAAAGCTGATGCGGATAGCGGTTCATCAGCGCCGGATCCAACCCGACCTGGCGAAAACCTTCGGCAATTTTCTGTTCAATATCCTGTTCATTGAGGATTTTCAGCGGCTCTGCCAGCGTGCGCAGCAGCTTGTGTTTCGGGTGCAGCGAGGCATAAGGGTCCTGAAAAACCATCTGCACGTCGCGGCGCAGGCTACCGGTAAAAGGTTTACCGGGTTTCACCTGATGATCAAGCAACGTCAGGCTGCCGTCCCAGTGTCCGTTCAGGCCCGCCAGCACCCACAGCAGCGAGGATTTACCGCAACCGGACGGCCCGACCAGCCCGAAGCATTCGCCTTTGTTGATAGTCAGGTTGACGTTATGTACCACCGTGCGGGTTTCGTAACCCTGACGATGCGACACGCTCAGCTGATGCAGTTCAGCAATAATCTCACTCATGGCGCGGCTCCTGTTTTAAAGAGGCCAGCAGCGCGCGATCCAGCACCGGCAGGCGTTCACCGTGGGTAAATTTGCTCGGACGGCATGACCAGAGTGTATGCGTATAAGGATGTGTAGCGTTCGCCAGCTGATCGGCTGCAAGCTCATCGAGCAGTTCGCCTTTGTACATCACCAGCACACGTTCACAATAGCGGGCGACCTGTTGCAGGTCGTGACTGATGAGGATCAGCCCCATATTTCGCTGTTCGACTAAACGCTCAATCAGCCCCAGAACCTGCTCACGCATGTCGAAATCCAGCGCGGAAGTGGGTTCGTCGGCAATCAGCCATTGCGGGTCGTTGATCAGTGCAATCGCCAGCATCACGCGCTGCCCCATCCCGCCGGAAAGTTGATGCGGATACTGCTGTTGCAGGAAAGCCGGATTCGGCAGACCGACCGCATTCAGCATCTCGGTGACCTTTTCCTGACGCTCCTTGCGGCCAAGACGGGTGTGCAGACGCAGCGGTTCTTCCACCTGTTTGCCGATTTTCTGCGTCGGATTCAGCGCATGTTTCGGATCCTGCATGACCATCGATACGCGGTTACCGCGAAGCGTGCTCCACTCACGTTCTTTGAGTGTGGTCAGATCGTTATCACCCAGCGTCAGCTGTGACGCGCGCAGCTTGCACGGATGTGGCAGCAACCCCATCAGCGCGCGGGCAGTCAGGGATTTGCCAGATCCGGACTCGCCGACCAGCGCCACACGTTCCTGTCCGACGCTGAATGACAGGGATTTTACCAGTTCCAGCGGACGTTCACCCGGCAGGTAAATGGTCATATCTTTCGCGACCAGCTTGTCGCTATTTGATTTGTCTTTATGTAAAAAGTCAGTTGCCATGTCGTGGATCCATTTTGTCACGCAGGCCATCGCCCAGCAGATTGAAAGCCAGGCTGGCGAAAAGAATCGCCCCGCCCGGTGCAGCGGCGACCCACCACTGATCGAAAATGACTTTGCTGCCTTCAGCAACCATCGAGCCCCATTCAGCCGTCGGTGGCTGAATGCCCATGCCGAGAAAGCCCAGACCGGCAGAGGCCAGAATGATGCCGCCGAGGCTGAGCGCCGCGCGCACCACAGCGCTGGGCAGGCACAGCGGCAAAATGTGGCCGAACATCAGTCGCAACCCGCCGATGCCCTGCATCCGTGCGGCCGCCAGATAATCGCTGCGGCGAAGTGCCAGTGTCTCGGCCCTCGCCTGTCGTGCAAACGGCGGCCAGCTGGTGAAAGCCAGAGCCAGTGCACCGTTCATCAGACCGGGGCCCAGGATCGCCACCAGCGCCAGCGCCATGACCAGACTGGGCAAGGACATCACAATATCGGTCAGTCGCATCACAATGCGTTCATACCAGCCGCCAATGTAACCGGCGCTGATACCGATCAGCAGGCCAACCGGAATGGTCAGTACCAGGATCAGTGACACCAGCAACAGCGTCGGGCGCGCGCCATATACCACACGCGAGAGCAAATCACGGCCAAAACCGTCGGTGCCCAGCCAGTGGGTTTCCGATGGTGGCAGCAGACGCAGTTCGATGTGTTGAATGTTCGGGTCAAACGGCGCCAGCCATGGTGCGAGCAGCGCGGTCAGTACCAGAATAGCGACCAGCACCAGCCCCACGGAAAACGTGGTGATGCGCCGGGCCGGTTTCCAGACGGATGTTTCGGCTTCAGCCTCAACCTGCGTGGGTTGTTCAGGGATCATTTGAGTCATAGAAACTACCGGGTCCGCGGATCGAGCAGATAAGTAAGGGCGTCAGCCAGCGCATTAAGCAGCACAAAACAGGTGCCGATCAGCAGCGTAGCGCCAAGAATTGCCGGAGTATCCGCGGCGAACAGCGCGGTGGTCAGATAACGTCCAACGCCCGGCCAGGCAAATACCGTTTCCGTCAGAACCGCCCCTTCCAGCAAACTGGCGTAGGAAAGCGTCAGCACGGTGATCAGCGTGCCGAGCACATTCGGGAAAACGTGACACAGCAATACACGTACCCTGCCCGCGCCTTTCGAGCGCGCCAGAATCACATATTCTTTGTTCATTTCGCCGAGCATCGACGCACGCAGAAGGCGCGTAATGCCCGCCATCGACAACATCGCCAGCACCGTTACCGGCAACCATAAGTGGCTGATGGCGTTGTAGAACATTTCACGGTCGCCGGAAAGCCAGGTATCAATCAGCACAAAACCGGTGCGCGGCGTCATAGTGTACATATACAGGTCATCAAGCCGTCCCGGCCCGCCCGCCCAGTGCAGTACCGCGTAAAACAGCAAAAGGCCGAGCAGGCTCAGCCAGAAAATCGGTACAGAATAACCGAGCAGCGACACCATTCTCGCAACGTTATCCAGCCAGCTTCCCGGTTTCCACACCGCCAGCAGCGCCAGCAGAATGCCGAGTGTGCCGCCAAGCAGGATCGCACAGGTCGCCAGTTCGACCGTTGCCGGGAAGGTGCGCATCAAATCGCTGGCGACCGGCTGCGCGGTGATGCGGGAGATACCCATATCGCCGTGCGCCAGTCTTTCCAGATAACGGGTGAACTGCACCGGCACCGACTGATCGAGACCTAAATCACGACGCACCTGCGCATAGGTGGCTTCACTGGCGTGATCACCCGCCACCTGAAGTGTCGGGTCAATCGGAGCAAGATGGGAAAGCGTAAAAGTAAACGCCAGCAGGCCGAGTAACGTCAGCGCCAGCGAAATCACGCCAGTCAGCAAACGGCCTGACCAGCGCCAACCCTGCCGGACGAATCCGGCGGGTGTTGAACTGTCTGTCATTACTTAGTGACCTTGCTGTAGAAGACCATGTCAGGGTTGATGCCCTGCACGTAACCTTTGATGTTGTCGCGTACGGCAATCAGGCTTTTCGCTTGCAGGCCAATCACGAACGGTGAGTTTTTCTGTACTTCCAGTTGCAACTGACGGTAATCCGCCACGCGTTTGGCCTGATCCGGTTCCGCAATCGCGGCCAGCGTCAGTTTATTGAGCGCCGGAATGGACCAGTTCGCCCGCCATGCCAGCGTTTTGCTGCCATCTTCCGGGTTGAAAGCAAACGCCGAAGCGTTAGTGTTCGGGTCAAAGTAATCCGGTCCCCACGAAGACATATACGCATCGTAATTGTGTGATTTCACTTTGGTGGAGATCTGCGAGCTTAAACCCGGATCCAGTTTCACCGTTACGCCGCCCTGCGCGAAGCTGGCCTGCAACGCCTGGGCGATGTCCAGGTACGGCGGCTGATTGGCGGTAGACAGCGTGAAGCTGACGTTGGTCAGCCCGGCTTTTGCCAGAATCGCTTTGGCTTTCGCCGGATCATAGGTGTATGGCGTGTCATTCAGCGCGCCCAGATAACCTTCCGGCAGGAAGGCCTGATGCACCTGGAACTGATCTTTCATCAGGTCGTGCGCAATGTGGTTGTAATCGAACAGGTAACGGGCCGCTTCCCAGAACGCAGGATTACCCAACGCCGGAGAAGCTTTGGCGTTGAACTGCATGAAGTACAGCGAGGCATACGGGATCGCCAGAGGCTTAACGCCTTTTTTGCCAGCGAGTGCGGCCATCTGGTCAGAACCGAGATTACGCGCCATATCGGCATCCCCCTGCTCGATCAGCAAGCGGCGTGCGGCAGGATCCGGGACGTTTTTGATCAGAATGGTTTTCAGCTTCGGCGCGCCTTCCGGCGAAGTCGGATTCGCAGACAGAATCACCACTTCATGCGGAATGTAGTTGCGGATCTGATACGGGCCGGAACCGGCAGAATGGTTGCTCAGCCACTGATGCCCCAGGTCGTCAGCAGTGGCGTTAGCTTTCACCAGTTTGCTGTCAACGATAGAAGATACCGGCGCCGACAGCAGGCTCAACACGAATGACGGGCTGACATCGGCGGTCCAGCTGACTTTCACATGCTGATCATCGATTTTAGTAAGGAAGGTATCGACGTTTTTATCGGTCCAGCCCAGTTGCGTCAGAATGAACGAAGGTTCGAGATTCAGCTTCACCACACGCGATAACGAGAAAATCACATCATCGGCTGTCAGCGGATTACCGCTGGCAAAGGTGGCTTTCGGTGACAGCGTGAAGGTCAGGCTGCGGTTATCTTTACCTGTTTCCCAGGAGGCCGCCAGCGTCGGTTTTAAATCGATCGGGTTGTTCGGGTCAGACTGCACCAGACGCTGATAAATATTATTGAAAGCCTGAACCGTGGTCAGTTCGAAGCCCTGCGCCGGATCAAAACTGGAGGTGTCATCAATGGATTGCGCGATAACCAAAGTATCCGGCGGCGTGGCAGCCTGCGCAGAGAAAGTAGCCGCAATAGCCGTAAACAGGACGGACGGTAATAAAGCTTTCATCAGGTCAGACTCTCCAAGGTAGCGAAATTGCTAAAGTTTTGTTGAGTGTAAAGTTTCTTCAACCTACCAGAAAGTCTGATAAATACTATCGTTATGCGAATTTTGCATAACGTTATCTGATTGGTTATTAAAGCGTCGGAATGCGGTCTGGCGGGGGATTGTTACTGTACAAACCACAGGGAAATACCCGCTGAAGGGATGTGGGAATGAATAGCACGTAAACCGGGGGGTGTTAAGGGAAGCGGGCTGCACGGAAGGCCCCGCACAGCGCGCAGATGCGGGGCTTAGCTCAGCCCCGGCACATCAAAACCGGGAGAAACGGACAACAGCATTCGTACCTGTTTGACCAGCTCACTCATGCAGTCATCACGCATGCCGTAGTTGTTCAGCTCTTTTTCCAGGGCAAACAGATATTGTGCATTGGTCCCGAGCGGGCCGCTGGCCTGCGCAATCAGTGGCGCGATAACCTGATAATCGGTATCGGCCTCATATTGCGGGTGCGAGGGATCCATAATGAACACCAGCGCCGTCACCTTGCGGCCATCGTCGAGATTCAGTTCGCACCAGGTCGGACGATAACAGCCGGTCAGCATTTCACGCTTCCACAGCAATTCGAGTTCATCGAGAAGTGTGTCTTCCGGCAGACGGAACGCCAGACCGGTGGTTTTTCCGCCATCCCGCAGCGCCAGCATGCGGCCAGGTTGCGCATGGGTGCCACGCCCGGAGGTGAGGCGTAAACAGAAGGCACGATGATAACCGTGCAATGTGGCGGGTCGCGCCTCTTCCGAGTCAAAAACCGGGTTCCACATCAGTGAACCGTAACCAAAAATCCAGACCGGGCTGTTGTCGGGGCGACGCGCCAGCGTGCAGCTCAGAGAGGCTGCGCGCTGTTCAGGGGTCAGTAGCATCGACTCATCAATGCTGCCGAATGCTGTTTTGCAATCTGCGTTACGCAGGAAATCTCGAGTTAACATTCATTCCCCCTTCGGTACGACTTACTTTTGAACATGCCATGCTGTTAACGCTGTGTTCTCCGTTATCGTGAGTTTCATTTAATAACGCTATCGGACAGTTTCGCCTGAGCTTCAGGCCGCAGGGCAAATTTATTAGGAAGTTTCGTATACCCCTGCTGAATGAAACCTTATTCGTTTCTTTCGTTGCAATCAAGGTTGAGAGCGATCACAAAACGAAAATAAAGTGATTATTTTATGAACATTGCATGAATGTTGATATTTAGGGGGGGAATAAAACAAAAACAGCGGGAACCCGGAGGCCGGGCAGACCTTCTGGCAGGCGCGGGATCGCCCTCACCTGCCATTCATATCAGGATTTCTTAGGATGCCACTTATCGTCATCTCCTTTTTTATACCCATGTTTCACAGCGGCCCAGGCAACTTTATGCGCCGTTTCCTCACGCGAGTCATCGCCCTGCCGGTCTTTAGGTTTTTTATACTCATCCCAGGCGCTGTTAAACGCTTCCTTATAGATATCCTGCGCATGGGCAGGAAGCACATTGCGCACGGATTCAGGCAACGCTGAGCGGTTCTGATAAGGCATAGTCGTCTCCTTTTTCATAGCGTTCATCGCATTGATATTTTTTATGTGCGGCGTCTGCGCACAGGATAAAGTCTAGCTGCTACCCTCAAAGGACGCTGCCAGATTATTCTCGTTATCGGGCCGCTGACTGCACATTTCCTCCATGAGATTGTGTGGGTATCCTGATGATTTACATAAACTGACGCATAATCGCCATATTACTACAATAGCAATATAATACATTGTTTTTAAATGACTTAATATTTTAACAAAACAAATTATTAGGGTGTTTATTGCTGGTTAATTCAGATTATTCCCTGATAAACAATTGGTATGTCATTTTTTATGCATTAACAATGACTTTACCCTGTTAATAGATTAATTTATCTACTATACTTAACAGGTTAGACCTTTATGCTGCCAGGCATTTTTCTGACAACTGACAGACAGGCGGTTGTTATTACGTGAGCGTTTATAAGGAGAATAATCATCATGGTGTCTTCACAGGAACATCCAAAAATCAAAACCCGCCATCAGGAATACTCCCTGGTTTTTCCCATCGCTGCACTTATCGTTCTCATCCTCTGGGGCAACAGCAGTAACTTTGCCTCGGTTGTCGGTATCAATTTAATCGCGCTGGTCGGTATCCTCGCCAGCGCCTTCAGCGTGGTGCGTCATGCCGACGTACTGGCACATCGTCTTGGCGAACCTTACGGGTCGTTGATCCTCAGCCTTTCAGTGGTCATCCTCGAAGTCAGCCTGATTTCGGCCCTGATGGCGACCGGCGACGCCGCGCCCGCGCTGATGCGTGACACGTTGTTCTCGATCATCATGATTGTTACCGCCGGTCTGGTTGGCGTTGCCCTGCTGTTGGGCGGGCGCAAATTTGCGACACAATATGTGAATCTCGGTGGTATCAAACAGTACCTGATGGCGATATTCCCGCTGGCGGTGATTGTGCTGGTGCTGCCTGCCGCGTTGCCGGCGGGCAATTTCTCGACGCTACAGGCGTTGTTTGTCGCGATGATTTCAGCCGCCATGTACGGCGTATTTTTGCTTATCCAGACCAAAACCCACCAGAGCCTGTTTATTTACGAGCATGAAGATGAAGGCGAAGAAGACGGACACGGAAAACCGTCTTCGAAAAGTAACCTGACGCATACGCTCTGGCTGATTGTCCATCTGGTGCTGGTTATCGCAGTGACCAAGTTCAACGCCAATCCGCTGGAAAGCCTGCTGACCGAACTGAATGCTCCTGCGCAGTTCACCGGCTTCCTGGTCGCGTTACTGATCCTTTCACCGGAAGGTCTGGGCGCACTGAAAGCGGTACTGAAAAATCAGGTACAGCGCGCCATGAATTTGTTCTTCGGCTCCGTGCTGGCGACGATTTCACTGACCGTACCGGCGGTGACCGTCATCGCCACCCTGACAGGTCAGGATCTGATTTTCGGCCTGGATCCGGCGAATATTGTGGTGATGCTGGCGGTGCTGATCTTGTGCCAGATTTCATTCTCCACCGGCCGTACCAATGTATTAAACGGTACTGCGCATCTGGCCCTCTTCTGCGCCTACATGATGCTAATTATGCTTTAAATCTTCATCCTTCGGGTTGCCGCCCTGATACAACCCAAATGATTTTGATTGAATGAAGAATGACAAAAGAAAGGCCGCTCAACTGAGCGGCCTTTTTCATGGGAGGGATGGGAGAATTAAGAGTAGGCGTGGAGAGTGCGTTTACACAGCTCTGAACGCACGCAGTCCTCTTTGCCAAATTCAATGATGCCAATCATCTCGTC
Source organism: Rahnella aceris (assembly GCF_011684115.1). Lineage (NCBI taxonomy): Bacteria > Pseudomonadati > Pseudomonadota > Gammaproteobacteria > Enterobacterales > Yersiniaceae > Rahnella > Rahnella aceris. Next base: position 1,651,308 of record NZ_JAADJV010000001.1, read on the forward strand.
TTCTTCGAAGCGAGACATTGCATCGCTGAGCCCCGATACTACGCCGCGTGGTAAATCGCACTGGGTAATATCACCGTTAACAATCACCGTCACATTTTCACCGAGACGGGTCAGGAACATTTTCATCTGGCTGGCCGTGACATTCTGCGCTTCGTCCAGAATAACCACCGCATTTTCGAAAGTACGCCCGCGCATATAAGCGAATGGCGCAATTTCAACCTTCCCTATTTCCGGTCGCAAACAATATTGCAGGAATGATGAACCCAGACGACGTAATAGAATGTCGTAGACCGGACGGAAATAAGGCGCGAACTTCTCAGAAATATCACCGGGCAGGAAACCGAGATCTTCATCGGCTTGCAATACCGGGCGCGTCACAATAATCCTGTCGATTTCTTTGTGAATTAATGCCTCTGCCGCTTTCGCAGCGCTGATAAATGTTTTGCCACAACCGGCTTCACCGGTGGCAAAAATTAACTGCTTATTCTCTATGGCTGATAAGTAATGACCTTGAGCTTCAGTACGCGCTTCGATGACGGACGTATCGCGGGAGTCGCGAGCCATGCCGATCGATTCCAAACCGCCCATCTGTACTAATGACGTCACAGATTCTTCCTCGCGCTGGCGGTGACTACGTGAATCACTACGAATAACACGTTTTGCTTCACGACGAGCTTTGATCACTGCTTTCTGTCTTCCCATAGTGGCACCTTACAGTTTGATTCACTTAACGCTAAGGCATAATGCCCGCACGGTTATGTTTCACTAACAAATGAGGTTTTGGTCTCCTTTTAGACCAAGTGGAGCCAATGAATAACGTGAAGAGGAAAAGAAACCAAAGGGATTAACGGAAAGTCTTTTGGTTGTTTTCTGTTCACGAGGAGGCATTGTCAAAAGTGTCAATAATGACAAACCGCTGACCCATACAATGAAAATTCCAGAATAAAAGCCAGTGATATTCACATCATTTTGGTAAACATTTACGGGGTCAGTTAAAGAACAGGGTTGAGGTTGAGTGGATGATATTTTTTGCAGCAAGCGGTAGGAAAAAGCTGAAAGTAAAGGTTGAAATATTAGAGAGTCGGAAGCCTGGCCCTCGTTTGCATTTAAGCGACAACAACGAGTGAATGAGAGAAGTGTGTTATTTTCGATCAACAGCCCAAACATGGACTTTACCATTCGCGCTCCCCGCAGTGTTATTAACGGCACCTGCCGTACACCTCGTGAAAACTACCGCTTATAAATGTCAGTATAATGACAGCTGAAACATTTGCGTTACCAAAATGTAAAAAAGTTTGTGGCTGACGTCAATAGGATCATGAGGATCTTTTTCAGATCCTCTTTAATCGTGCTGAATTTCTCTCAGCCCAGCAGATTATTTTTCTTTTCATTGATGAAGTAACTGTTAATGCCTTCCGCCAGCGCATGCGCCATTTTCTCCTGAAACACCGGCTCACCCAGTAATTTTTCTTCCTGTTTATTGGTGATGAAGGATGTCTCCACCAGCGCGGAAGGAATTCGCGGGGATTTCAGTACCGCAAATCCCGCCTGTTCAGGATGCGGACTGTGCATGTGATGCACTTTACTAATAGTTGCCGTCAGATGATGGCCAAAATTCAGGCTGCGATGAATGGTTTCGTGCTGGTCGAGATCAAACAGCGTTTCTTTAAGGTATTGATCGTCGGTTTTAAAATCGTCGTCATACAACACATCTGCGCTGTTTTCGCTTTGCGACAAATAGCGCGCCATCGCACTGCCCGCGCCGTGTTCAGACAGCGCGAAAACCGACGCACCGGAGACCTGATCGTTGGTAAAACCGTCGGCATGAATTGAGATAAACAGATCTGCCTCATGCTGATGCGCCAGGCTGACGCGGTGATACAGCGGAATAAATACGTCATCCTGGCGCGTCAGCACCGCCTGAATACCGTGCTGTTGATCAAGCAAGGTTTGCAGTCGTTTGGCGATGTGCAGCACCACGTGTTTTTCATAGGTGCCTTCGTTGCCGATCGCGCCCGGATCCTTTCCGCCATGCCCCGGATCAATCATCACCAGTAGCGGTTTCTCTGCCCGAGGTGCAGCGGTGGTGACGGGCAAAATCTCGGCGTCAGGGCTTTCTCCGGATATCGTCACGTTCAGCACACCGTTTTCCGTGCTGCGCGTAATCTTCGGTTTACCGTTTACCTGCAACACAATGCGCGCCACTTGCGGGCTGAAGTGAGCAATCCTCCCCTCTTTTATCCACGAAAATTTCTGCCTGACCACCGTCAGCGCATGCTCCAGTTCCGGTGGAAATGACGCCATCGGCATATCAATCACCACTCTTTCCGGCGCACTGAGCATAAACACCCGGCTGTATTTATCCGCTGCCGGTAACGTCAGGTAAATCTGACTGGCGTCTGATGTCATGGTAATGCGCACGGCTTTTTGGGCGGCATACAGGCGTGGTGCCGTCAGGGAAAGTCCGATGCCAAAGATCAGTAATTTTCTGCGGGCATGGTTGATGGTCATAACAGTCTCGGAGCAGGCATCGTAATAAATCAGTTTGACGATTTATCATCATGACATTGCTGAGATTTTTTGGGATGCAGCGGAGTATTAACAGGCGGTGAATTGCGTAACGAAGCGTAAAAAGGATTTCTGGATTGAGCTTCTCCCCCTTCGCAGGGGGAGGCATTAAATTACGCTTCGATTAACGATTGACCGAGATAGTGGCTTTCATCTTTATTCCCCGGCAGCGTGAAGAAAAAGCCGCCGCCATTCGGACGGATATACTCTTCCAGCGCTTCGCCGTTCAGGCGTTTCTGCACGGTCAGGAAACCTTTTTCCAGGTCATGCTGATAACAGACAAAAATCAGCCCCATTTCCAGTTGCCCGGAATGGGTCACGCCAAGCGAATAGCTGTAGCCACGGCGCAGCATCAGGTTTTCATCGGTGGCTTTGGTACGCGGATTCGCCAGACGGATATGCGAATCAAGGCGGATGGTCTTACCTTCCGGGTCTTTTTCGTAATCCGGCACATCGTGCTCCTTTTCCATCCCCAAAGGTGCGCCGGTGGCTTTGTTACGCCCGAAAATAGACTGCTGCTCCTGCAACGGCGTACGGTCCCAGGATTCCACCTTGAACGGGATCAGACGTGTGGCCTGATAACTGCCGCCAAGCGTCCACGCCGGTTCGCCCTGACCGGCGGTGACCCAGACGGTTTTATCCATCAGTGGTGTGTCTTTCGAGTCAGGATTCGCCGTGCCGTCTTTAAAGCCCAGCAGGTTAATCGGCGTTTCTTTGCCCTGACTGCGCGCTGCGTGGGACGAAATAAAGCCGTCACGACGCCAGCGCACGCTGAGTAAATCCGGTGTGTACTTGATGATGTCACGCAACGCATGCACCACCGTATCGTTGTTGTTGGCACAGATTTGCAGTGACAGATCACCATGACAGAGTGTGGCATCCAGTGAATCATTCGGGAAACGCGTCATGCGCTGCAATTTCAGCGGCTTATGCGGCGCTAATCCAAAGCGCTCATCGAACAGGGAATCCCCCACCGACAGCGTCATGGTCAGGTTATCCGGGTAGATTTCTGCCCCCATCACGCCGGAATCCATCGGCGGGAATTTCGGATCCATTGAAGGTGCGGTGCCACCCTTGGTCAGGAAGGCAAACCGTGAATCAAGGAGACGGAAAAGACGCTCCAGATCGGCTTTGTTGGTGGCCAGCACGTCAAAGGAAACCAGCATCATCGACGCCTGTTGTGGCGTTAAAATCCCTGCCTGATGCTCGCCGTAATAAGGTTGCCTGCCCCAGCGTTCGTCCGGGGAAACCGTGCCTGGCGTGTACTCTTTTTTTGCGCCGGGTGTTTTCTCAGCCTGCGCCGTGGCAGCGCCGCCCAGGGCAAATGCCCCGCCTAACAATCCCACACCTTTCAGCAAACTGCGGCGGGAAGAAGAAACGTCGTTCTGATTATCGTTTTTGTGACTCATTGCTATGCCTCGTTATAACGCTCCTCCCCCTGCGAAGGGGGAGGTTGGGAGGGGGTTTTAATGATAAAACAGGGGGTTATGCATACTTCGGCTGCTGGATTTTTCTTTAATACCCCACCCCACCCTCCCCTTCGCAGGGGAGGGTGCTAAGGAGTTTAATCTAAACCAAGCACACCGCGCAGTTTGGACAAGTCTTCTGCCAGCGTGGTGATCGGCCCTTTCATTGCGTTACGGTCTGCATCAGACAGTTTTTCATAATTCTCGTAACCGTCTTTGGTTTTGTATTTATCCAGCAGCGCATCGACGGTTTTGAAGTTAGCGTCGATTTTATCCAGCAACGGTTTATCGGCTTTGACCAGTAACGGACGCAGCAGATTGACGATTTTTTGTGCGCCATCAAGGTTGGCACGGAAATCCCACAGGTCAGTGCGGCTGTAACGGTCTTCTTCGCCGCTGATTTTACTGGCGGCCACTTCTTCAATCAGGCCCGCCGCGCCGCCGACCACTTTGCTAGGCGGGAAAGTCAGGTCTGCGATACGTTTTTGCAAATCAACGGTATCGGTATAAAGCTTGTCAGCAAAGGGTTCGGTGCCTTTGGTGGTTTTGTCCGCGAAGAGAATTTTCTCCAGACGGTGGAAACCGGTGAAGTTAGGATCTTCGGCTTTTTTCTCGAAATCATCTTCACGGGCGTCGATGCTGCCGTCCAGATCAGAGAACAGTTCGGCAATCGGTTCGATGCGCTCATAGTAAACACGGGTTGACGCGTAAAGGGATTGTGCTTTCGCCAGATCACCCTTCTTCACTGCGTCGGTAAAGGCTTTGGTATGCGCCACCAGTTCAGCGACCTGCTGCGTCACATAGACTTTGTATTCCGCAATCGGGCCAACCAGCGCCATGGCGTCAGGCTTACCGGAAGCGGCTGTCCCCTCGGCGGTGACAGTCAGTTTGCCTTTCGGATTGCTCAGCAAGCCACAGGTCATGTCGTATTCGCCCGGTTCAAGGTTAGCCGTCATTTTTTGCGTGAAACCCGGTGCCACGTTTTCACGTTCTTCCACCACCATCACGCCTTTCAAAATTTCCCATTCCAGGTTTTTCTGACTGTTGTTATGGATAACAAACTGGGTTTTACCGGCGGGCACGGTCAGCGCCATCGGTTCACATTGTTTGTCGTTAACAGCAATTTTGACCTGACGAACATCAGCAGCCAGCACATTGGCGCTCAGCGCAAAAGCCGGCAGGGATAACAGTGCAATCTGTAAAGCTTTACGGCGAAAATGTGTCATGTACAACTCCGTGACAAAGGCAAGATGATGGAAAGGTTTAAGGATCAACGTCGTGTTTTTTGCCCGGCAGAGGCCGGCGCGGCCACAGGCGATTTACCTTGTGGCATAAAGAACAGGAACAGCGCAGGGATCAGATACAGGAAGTACACCGCGACTTCGCTGACCGTCGGGGCTTCCTGATAGCCAAACATCCCTTCCAGCAACGTGCCGAATAAAGAGTGCGTGGATAATGTGCCGCTCAGATCAAAAGCAATATCCTGCATACGGTTCCACAATCCGGCTTCGTGGAAAGCGCGAATAGCCCCCGCAGCCAGCCCGGCGGCGACAAACAGAATGAACAGGCTGGTCCATTTGAAGAACTTCGCCAGATGCAGCTTCACCCCGCCGTAGTAAATCAGGAAACCCAGCACGATGGCCGCGCCAAGCCCGAGCACTGCGCCGATCGGCGCTTCGATGCCGACATCCTGCTGGAAGGCCGCCAGCAGGAAAAACACCGATTCCAGACCTTCACGCGCTACCGCAAAAAACACCATCGCGACCAGTGCCCAGCCCTGACCGCGGCCGGAATTCAGCGCATGATCAATCGCCCCTTCCAGATGCACTTTGATAGAACGCGACACTTTGCGCATCCAGAACACCATATAAGTCAGGATGCACACCGCAACGACGGCGACGATACCTTCAAACAGCTCCTGCTGTTTTTGTGGAAACTCACCGGTCGTGGCATTGATGAAAAGACCGAGCGCCAGACAGAGTGCGGCAGCGATGAAAACGCCAATCCAGACCACACCGAGCCACTGCCCGCGTTGCGTCCGTTTGAGATAGCTGGCAATCAGGCTGACGATCAGTGCAGCTTCCAGCCCTTCGCGAAACATAATGAGAAACGGAACGAACATGACGAGCTCCCGAGCCCTGAATTCTGACGAACAACAGAATGTGTAAGGTCTCTGTAAAGAAAAGTAAAAAGAAACGATAGTGATTATCATTCTTGCCAAAAGAAATACAAGAGGTAACCGATCCTTTTTTTGAAGCGTGATCGGTAAATAGACAGGAAAAATCAGGACGGGGGGATTATCCGGCGGAAAATGCTGAAAACCGGGGGCTGAATGCCCCCGGTCTGAGTGTCATAAAAGTAAAAAACCGTTAAATAGTATTATATTCCGCTTCCGCAACAGTGAAGCGCTGTTCCACGGCGGCGGAAGGTTTACGCCCCGCCAGGCTGACAATCCAGATAGCCAGTGACGCGAAAATAAAGCCGGGAATGATTTCATACAGTTCGGCCCAGCCGTATTGTTTCCACAGGATCACTGTCACGGCACCGACGATCATGCCTGCCAGTGCACCGTTACGCGTCATACGTTTCCACATCACGGAAATCAGGATCACCGGTCCGAATGCTGCGCCAAAACCGGCCCATGCATAACTGACTAAACCGAGAACACGGTTTTCCGGATTGGCGGCCAGCGCAATCGCGACCAGCGCCACAACCAGCACCATCGCACGCCCTACCCACACCAGTTCGCGCTGGCTTGCGCCTTTGCGCAGGAAGGCTTTATACAAATCTTCGGTAATCGCGCTTGAACACACCAGCAACTGACAGCTCAGGGTACTCATCACCGCCGCCAGAATAGCGGACAGCAAAATACCGGCAATCCAGGGATTAAACAGAATTTTCGTCAGCTCGATGAACACGCGCTCACCGTTTTGCGTCACGTTGCCCGCTTCGCCCGGATTATTGCTGAAGTAAGCAATCCCGAAGAATCCTACGGCAATGGTGCCCGCCAGACACAAAATCATCCATGTCATGCTGATACGGCGCGCGCTGCGGATAGTTCGGTGAGAATCGGCCGCCATGAAGCGCGCCAGAATATGCGGCTGACCAAAATAGCCCAGTCCCCAGCCCAGCAATGACAAAATCGCCACCAGATTCATGCCCTTGAACATATCGGTGTATTCAGGGTTTTTGGCATTGATTACCATCATCGAGGTATCAATACCGCCCACTGCGAGGATGACGATAACCGGTGTCAGGATCAGCGCGAAAATCATCAGGCTGGCCTGCACGGTATCAGTCCAGCTGACTGCCAGAAAACCGCCGATAAAAGTATAAATGATGGTCGCCGCCGCACCAGCCCAAAGTGCAGTCTGGTACGTCATGCCGAAGGTGCTTTCAAACAGACGCGCACCGGCCACGATGCCGGAGGCACAGTAAATGGTGAAGAACACCAAAATCACAATCGCGGAGATAATGCGCAGCAGCTTGCTGGAATCTTCAAAACGATGGGTAAAGTAATCCGGCAGTGTCAGCGCATTATTATTGGCTTCAGTGTGCACACGCAGCCGCCCTGCCACCAGTTTCCAGTTCAGGTACGCGCCGATGGTCAGGCCAATGGCGATCCAGCTTTCCGAAATCCCGGAAATAAAAATCGCCCCCGGCAATCCCATTAACAGCCAGCCGCTCATGTCAGAAGCACCGGCTGAAAGCGCCGTCACCACGCTGCCTAAACTGCGTCCGCCCAGAATATAATCATCAAAGTTTTTGGTTCGTAGATACGCGATGAGCCCAATAAAAATCATCCCGAAAATATAAACACAAAACGTCACCAGCATCGGTGTGTTCATTGTCATTCCATTCTCCACTTCTTATTTTTTGCGATGTTGTCCGGCAGCTGTCTGTCCTGAAGCACTCCACCAGAAGTGCCGCTAAAAACCTGCCGGGGCGAGATGATGGCTGAAACCCTGTAAGGTTGCAGCAAGACTCTCCATATTTTTTACGTAGTCACTGACTCTGTGTGGTTTTTGTTCAAAATTACTGTCGGGCCGGATACTGGTTTAGCCTGATCCACTTTTCAATATTTTTAACATTTCAAATACACAAAATTCACCCTCCATCACAGTTATCCGCAATACCGGTTGTACTTTGCACTGACAAAAGTTGCACCTGATGCAACCTTTGACATTCTCCTCAGGTGAATGCAGGCAAGATCCATGCCGTTATTTTATTGTTAAAAATGCCAGACAAATCACAACAGGCATACTTCATGCATTAACAGGGTTGCACAAGGTTGCAACATAGAAGATATTGCTCAGCATAAAATAACGAATTCACCTGAAATTTTTTATATGGAGTGTTTGCGCATGGGTATGACGACGATGGGCGTGAAGCTGGATGAAGGTACACGCGACAGGCTTAAAGAAGCGGCTCACAAAATTGACCGCACGCCGCACTGGCTGATCAAACAAGCGATATTTTCCTATCTGGAACGACTGGAAAATGGCGATACGCTGCCGGAAATTCCGGCGCTGAATGGCGCTGCGCCTGAAGGTATGGAAGATGTCGCTGTGCAACTGGTTCAGGAAGCCCATCAGCCGTTCCTAGATTTCGCCGAGCAGATCCTGCCACAGTCAGTCAGCCGTTCTGCCATCACTGCCGCCTATCGCCGCCCTGAACCTGAAGCCGTGTCGATGCTGCTTGAACAGGCGCGTTTGCCTGCCCCGCTCAATGATGCTGCGCTGAAACTGGCTGCTGACATTGCCACCAGACTCAGGAACCAAAAGAGTGCAAACGGCCGCGCCGGCATGGTGCAAAGCCTGCTGCAGGAGTTCTCTCTGTCTTCTCAGGAAGGCGTGGCGCTGATGTGTCTGGCGGAAGCGCTGCTGCGTATTCCCGACAAACCAACCCGCGATGCGTTAATCCGCGACAAAATCAGCAACGGTAACTGGCATTCGCATCTGGGCCGCAGCCCGTCGCTGTTCGTTAACGCCGCGACCTGGGGTTTGCTGTTCACCGGCAAGCTGGTGGCGACGCATAATGAAGCCAGCCTGTCAAAATCGCTGAACCGCATTATCGGCAAAAGCGGCGAACCGCTAATCCGCAAAGGTGTGGACATGGCAATGCGCCTGATGGGAGAGCAATTCGTGACCGGCGAAACCATCGCCGAAGCGCTGGCCAATGCCCGCAAACATGAAGAAAAAGGTTTCCGCTATTCCTACGACATGCTGGGTGAAGCCGCGCTCACCGCGAAAGACGCGCAGGCCTATTTGCAGTCCTATCAGCAGGCGATCAATGCCATCGGCAAAGCCTCCAATGGTCGCGGCATTTATGAAGGCCCCGGCATTTCCATCAAGCTTTCCGCCCTGCATCCGCGTTACAGCCGTGCGCAATATGAGCGTGTAATGGAAGAGTTGTATCCGCGCCTGCTTTCACTGACCTTGCTGGCACGCAGTTACGACATCGGTATCAACATCGATGCCGAAGAAGCTGACCGCCTGGAAATCTCTCTCGATTTGCTGGAAAAACTCTGCTTCGAACCGGAACTGGCGGGCTGGAACGGCATCGGCTTCGTGATTCAGGCGTATCAGAAACGCTGCCCGATGGTGATTGATTACCTGACCAGTCTGGCACAGCGCAGCCGCCGCCGTCTGATGGTCCGTCTGGTGAAAGGTGCGTACTGGGACAGCGAAATTAAGCGCGCACAAATGGACGGTCTGGAAGATTATCCGGTTTATACCCGCAAGGTTTACACCGATGTCTCCTATCTGGCCTGCGCCCGTAAACTGCTGGCCGTGCCAAACCTGATTTATCCTCAGTTCGCGACGCATAACGCCCACACCGTGGCGGCGATTTATCAACTGGCCGGTAATAACTATTATCCCGGTCAGTACGAATTCCAGTGCCTGCACGGTATGGGTGAACCGCTGTACGAGCAGGTGGTGGGGAAAATTTCTGACGGCAAACTGAACCGCCCGTGCCGCATTTATGCCCCGGTCGGTACACACGAAACACTGTTGGCATACCTGGTACGTCGTCTGCTGGAAAACGGCGCGAACACCTCCTTTGTTAACCGTATTGCCGATGCCACGTTACCGATCGATGAACTGGTTGCCGATCCGGTTCTGGCGGTCGAAGCGCTTGCCGCCAGCGAAGGTCAGGTCGGGTTACCCCATCCGCGAATCGCCCTGCCGCGCAATCTTTATGGCGAAAAACGTGTGAATTCTGCCGGTCTGGATATGTCCAGCGAGCACCGTCTGGCCTCCCTTTCCAGCGCCCTGCTGCAAAGCGCCAGCCACCCGGTCAAAGCGCAGCCGATAATTGATGCGCAAACGGACGACGGCGAATTCCTGCCGGTGATCAACCCGTCTGAAAATACCGATATTGTCGGGTATGTTCGCGAAGCGACAGAAGCTGAAATCAGCCGCGCGCTGGATGCCTCAACCGCTGCCGGGTCAATCTGGTTTGCGACACCTCCCGAAGAACGTGCCGCCATCCTGCAACGCGCTGCAGAACTGATGGAAGCGCAGTTGCAAAACCTGCTCGGCGTGCTGGTGCGCGAGGCGGGAAAAACCTTTAATAACGCCATTGCCGAAGTACGTGAAGCCGTGGACTTCCTGCATTATTACGCCGGGCAGATCCGCGAAGATTTCGCCAATGACACGCACCGTCCGCTGGGGCCGGTGGTCTGTATCAGCCCGTGGAACTTCCCGCTGGCGATCTTTACCGGTCAGATTGCTGCCGCGCTGGCCGCCGGGAACAGCGTGCTGGCAAAACCGGCAGAACAGACGCCGCTGATTGCTGCATTAGCCGTCAGCATTCTGCATGAAGCCGGAGTTCCGGCAGGCGTATTGCAGTTGCTGCCGGGCCGGGGTGAAACGGTCGGTTCGCAACTGGTCAATGACGAACGTGTACGCGGCGTGCTGTTTACCGGTTCGACGGATGTCGCGGGTATTCTGCAACGCAACATCGCCGGTCGTCTGGATCTGCAGGGGCGTCCGACGCCGCTTATCGCCGAAACCGGCGGGCTGAACGCCATGATTGTCGATTCCTCCGCCCTGACCGAACAGGTAGTGACGGATGTGGTCGCGTCGGCTTTCGACAGCGCCGGTCAGCGCTGCTCCGCCCTGCGCGTGTTGTGTATTCAGGACGACGTCGCCGACCACACGCTGCAAATGCTGCGCGGTGCGATGGCGGAATGCCGGATGGGCAATCCGGAGCGCTTGTCTACCGACATCGGGCCGGTGATCGACGCCGAAGCCAAAGCCGGTATCGAAAAACACATCGATGCGATGCGCACCAAAGGCCGCACCGTGTATCAGGCTGCGCAGGAATTTACGGCTGACCAGCAGGAATGGAGCCGCGGTACCTTTGTTAAACCGACGCTGATCGAGCTGGAAAGCTTCGATGAGATGAAGAAAGAAATCTTCGGGCCGGTGTTGCACGTGGTGCGTTATGCCCGCCAGGATCTGGATAAGCTGATCGGTCAGATTAATGCCGCCGGTTATGGCCTGACGCTGGGTATTCATACCCGCATCGACGAAACCATTCATCGCGTTACGCAGCAGGCACACGTCGGCAATATGTACGTGAACCGCAATATGGTGGGTGCTGTCGTGGGTGTGCAACCTTTTGGCGGCGAAGGCTTGTCCGGCACCGGTCCGAAAGCCGGTGGCCCGCTGTATCTTTATCGTCTGCTGAGCAGCCGTCCGCAAGACGCCGTCCAGCAAACCCTGTTACGTCAGGATCGCGAACTGCCGCTCGATACCTCCGTGCGCGAAGCCTTGCTGGCACCGCACCGGGCGCTGCAACAATGGGCAACGGAGCAGAAACACCGTGAGGAGTTTGTCGCAGTTTGCGAACGTTTCGCCCAAACCAGTCAGGGCGGCACCTTGCGCACACTGCCGGGACCAACCGGCGAGCGTAACACTTACGCACTGTTACCGCGTGAGCGCGTTCTGGCACTGGCGGATAATCAGGAAGATGCCCTGACCCAGCTTGCCGCTGTCACCGCGACAGGTTGCCGCATTCTCTGGCCGGAAGCGCCATTGCAACGTGATTTGTTCAGCATCCTGCCAAAAGCAGTGCAGGCGCGAGTCGATTTCGCCAAAGACTGGCAGAACGATGCGCAGGTATTTGATGCAGTGATTTATCACGGTGATGCGGATCAGTTGCGCGAACTTTGTCAGACCATTGCGCAGCGTCCGGGCGCCATTATATCGGTACAGGGCTTTGCACGCGGCGAGGATAATATTCTGCTGGAACGCCTGCTGCATGAACGTTCACTGAGTGTGAATACGGCAGCCGCCGGGGGCAATGCGAGTCTGATGACGATCGGATAAAGGTTGGGATGGCAGGAAAGCCGCTGCAAGTGGCGGCTTTTAAAAAAGCCTGAAAAAATTTCCCGTTACATTAAGGGCTGAATCGAGAAAATTTCGGTTTCTCAATAACGGTTATCATGTGGCCTTTCGCGCCGAAACCGACCAGAGGGGAAAAGCTTTTCCCCTCTGAACTCCCCTCGCTTTTTCAAACAAGTGATCCGCACGCAAGCTATGTTTCAGGAAACACTGCGACAGGCTGGAAATCTTGCCGCGTAGCGGCGGGATTTTGCGGCTGTCACCTCGCTCGCTGAAACATAGCCTCCAGCGAAGCGCGCAGTGAAAGAGCCGGGGGGGTCTTGGGGGGCGGCGGCGATAAGCCGTCCCCCAAGTCGGTGTGGGCCGACGCCCACGGTTTTGATCTCAGTGGGCCAGGAACTTCTCCAGGAACTGTTTCGTCCTGGCATGTTGCGGATTCGAAAACAGCTCTTTCGCTGGCCCCTGCTCCACGATTTTCCCCTGATCCATAAAAATAGCGCGGTCTGCCACGTCACGGGCGAAACTCATTTCGTGGGTCACAATCACCATGGTGCGGTGCTCAAGTGCCAGTGCGCGGATAGTGTTGAGCACTTCACCCACCAGTTCCGGATCGAGCGCGGAGGTCGGTTCATCAAACAAAATCACTTCCGGGCTCATCGCCAGTGCGCGGGCGATGGCAACGCGTTGCTGCTGGCCACCGGAGAGACGTCGCGGATAGGCATTTTCTTTGCCGCTTAACCCGACTTTTTCCAGAAGCTGACGTGCTGTGGCGATGGCTTTTTCTTTTGACTCGCCCTTCACAATCACCGGTCCTTCGATGATATTTTCCAGGACTGAACGGTGCGGGAACAGGTTGAAGTTCTGGAAAACAAACCCCACCTGCTTGCGCAGCTCACGGACGTTATTCTTCTGTTTACTGAGCGGCTTACTGGCATCAATTTCGATATTGCCGACTTTTATGGTGCCGCCGTCCGGCTCTTCCAGCAGGTTAATGCTGCGCAGCAAGGTGGTTTTACCCGAACCGCTTGGCCCGATGATCGCTACCACTTCGCCGGCGTTGACCTGTAAATCGATACCGTGCAACACCGTTTGTCCGTGGAATTTTTTTGTCAGTTGCTTTACGTCAATGGTACTCATGAAGGCTCCTGATCCTGACGGTTAACGCGGTCTTCCAGACGGTTTTGCAGGAAGGATAAAACAGTCGCCAGCACCCAGTAGATAACCGATGCGGCCAGATACATGGTGAACACTTCCAGCGTGCGCGACGTCACAAGCTGTGCCTGACGGAACAGTTCCGGCACCTGGATGGTCGCGGCCAGCGAGGTATCTTTTACCAGGCCGATAAAGCTGTTACCGAGCGGCGGCAGCGCGGTGCGGGCGGCCTGCGGCAAAATCACGCGGCGCATGGTCTGCCACGGATTCATACCAATACTGGCCGCCGCTTCCCACTGCCCTTTTTCGATGGACGAAATCGCCGCACGCAGGGTTTCGGAGGTGTAGGCCGCGGTATTGAGCGACAGGCCAATCATGGCTGCCGGGATAGGATCCAGCTCGATGCCAAACTGTGGCAGACCGTAGTAGATCATAAACAATTGGGCGATCAGCGGCGTGCCACGGAAAACGGAGACGTAAAAACGCGATAACCATGACAGCGGCCAGAAATGCGAAAGGCGCATCAGCGCCAGCACGAAGCCCAGGATAAGACCGAACACCATTCCGCCCAGACTGAGCTGGAGCGTAAACAGTGTTCCTTTCAATAAAAATGGTGCTGAATCCAGCACCAGTTGAATACTTTCTTGCATCCGATAAGAACCTTATGGATCAGTTCGTAATGAGCCGGAGCGCCAGTCTGACGCTCCGGTTTTACGGGTATTATTTTGTGACGTCAGCACCAAACCACTTTTCAGAGATTTTGGCGAGCGAGCCATCTTTCTGCATTTCAGCAATCGCTTTGTTGATAGCAGCCAGCAGTTCCGGGTTGTCTTTGCGAATGGCCACGCCAGATTCCAGACGGGAGAACGGTGCGCCTGCAACGGCTAAGGTATCACCGGTTTTCTTCACCAGATCCAGTGCTGCCAGACGGTCAACCAGAATGGCGTTGATACGGCCTACGCGCAGATCCTGATATTTAGTCGGGTCATCATCATAAGTACGGATGTCCACGCCCTGCACATTCTCGCGCAACCATTGCTCGTAGTTACTGCCCAGACCCACGCCGACTTTTTTGCCTTTCAGATCTTCAGGTTTAGTGATGGTGCCTTCCTGACCTTTTTTAGTCAGCGCCTGAATACCGGAAACGGTGTATGGCGTAGAGAAGTCATATTTTTTCTCACGCTCAGGCGAAATGGTCACCTGATTGATCACCACATCAATACGCTTGGATTCCAGCGAAGCCAGCATGCCGTCCCATTTGGTCGGTTGCAGTTTCGCTTTAACGCCCATGTGCTGCGCCAGTGCATCGGCGAACTCGACTTCAAAGCCGGTCAGTTTGCCGTCTTCACCCTGGAAACTGAACGGAGGGTAAGTCCCTTCCAGCCCGACAATCAAGGTGCCGCGATCTTTGACTTTCTTCAGTAACCCTTCGTCAGCAAAAGTATTGCTGACCATGCCTGCTGTCAGCGTGACCGCAACAGCACCCAGAAGTAAACGACGACGCAGTGTAGAAAAACCCATATTCACCTCAGTTATAGTTAGTTATAGAACGCTATATCCCCTACGAATTTGCGCACAGTAGCACCCGCCGCGTCAGTTATCAGGAATATAATTCCATAATCTTAGCTCAAAAAAGCATAAGCGGATTTTAGAGTATTAAACCTGCGGATGATACGCAAACAGTGCCGGTGCACCGCCGGTATGAATGAACAGGATCGGGCCTTCATCCGGGAACAAATCACGCGCTATACCGTCGAGCAATCCGGCCATCGCTTTGCCGGTATACACCGGATCCAGCAGCATGGCTTCCTGCTCTGCCAGCAATTTCACGGCGGCGGTTCCGGCTTCATTTGGCTCACCGTAGCGTGGCGCAAAATATTCGTCCCACAAGGTAATTGACGGCGTTTTCTCACCCAGTTGTAATTGTGTTGTCACTTCCCGGGCAATGGCTTCAACTTTGGGACGCTGGGCATCGGCACTGCGCGACACTGTCACACCAATCAACTGCGTGTCTGGCATTAAATGTTGCAAAGCGACGGCCAGACCAGCGTGCGTACCGGCGCTGCCCGATGCCACCACCACGGCACTGAAATCCACAAAACTGGCCGAAGACTGCTCGGCGATTTCCAGCGCGCACTGCACGTAGCCGAGTGCACCAAGCGCATTGGAACCGCCAACCGGCACGACGTAGGGACGAAAACCTTGTGCTTCCAGACGTTCGGCTTGTTCTGCAAGCTGCGCCATCGGGTCATCAAGCGCGTCACACATCACCACTTCCACATTGAACAGATCCAGCAGCAGACGGTTGCCGTTGCTCAGATAATTGACTTCGGTGGTGCCGATCGGGTTTTCCAGCAACGCAACGCATTTCAGGCCCAGTTTGGCGGCCACGGCGGCGGTCTGGCGTACATGATTTGACTGAATGGCACCAGCGGTCACCAGCGTATCCGCACCTTCTGCCAGCGCTGCGGCGGCCAGATATTCCAGTTTGCGCAGCTTGTTACCGCCCATCGCCAGCGGCGTGATGTCATCGCGTTTAATGTAAATGTCACGTCCGGCGTATTCGGAAAGACGATGCAGTTTTTCCAGCGGCGTGGCGCTGCCCAGTAAATCGATCCGATCGAAGGCTTCCAGCCGGGTTTTAAGCAAAGAAATTTTAGCAGGCACGATGTTCCCCTGACGCACAGCACGGTGCCGCACGAAGTCGTTATAGTCGAAGTTGGTTTGAGTTTAGAGACAGGTTATTGAGTAAGTATATAAAGAATTTATAGAAACTGCGGACAGATTCAAGACAAAAAAACAGGCTCCCGGAGGAGCCTGTTTGTGCATTGCGTGTCAGTCTGTCTGAGATCCGATTACGCGGATTTCTGCCAGGCCAGATACTGGTCGTATTTGCGCAGGGCAATACGGTAGTTGTCATGACCCGCCACCGGCAAATCATTGATGATCCGCTGGTGGATACTGTCCCCTGAAAGTTTATCCAGAGGATAGTTGTTTGCAGAGAGGATTTCATCCAGACGGCGGAGGCGGACAACATACTCGCGCACCGTGCTGTGATTCATCTCAGTCTGCTCAAACAGATATTGCTTAAACGCCATAATGTCAAAATAGGACGAATGGCTGTTACAGCTTATCTCACTGCAAAAACGACACAGTGCGGTCAGTTCCTGCGACAGGTTGTGCCACACGTCATCATCAATAGGCTGGTCCATCTTGGCGATGGCCTCTTTATTGATGATTTGCCCGCGAAACACCAGTGCCATCCTGTCGAGTTCTTTTGCACACTGTGAGCAATGAGTCTGACTGTGTTTAAAATCTTTAAGATAACGGCTTAAAGGCCTTGTTTTGATTCCCGCTGGCATAAATTTATTCCTGATAAGGGATATAAAATGTATAACCGGCCAGGAAAAAGCGGATCAGTGGTCGTTGGCCAGGCGTGTTCGCAAACGCTTAATCGCCTGACTGTGGAGCTGGCTTACACGGGATTCCCCGACGTCCAGCACCGCCCCGATCTCTTTTAAATTCAACTCTTCCTGGTAGTAAAGCGTAAGTACCAACTTCTCCCGTTCAGGTAACGCATCGATAGCTTCCATCACCCGGTGGCGTAAATTACCCTCCAACAGATGATGTAACGGGTTGGCCTCTTCGTGCCCTTCCATCAATGCCTCGGCAGTATCGCCGTGCTCTTCGCGCCATTCGTCATAAGAAAACAACTGGCTACTGTTCGTATCCATTAATATCTGCCGGTATTCCTCAATGGGAATATCCAGCACCTGCGCCACCTCTCCTTCACTCGGCGGTCGCCCTAATTTCTGTTCTGCGCTATGCATCGCCTGGGACACTTCACGCGCATTACGTCTGACACTACGCGGCACCCAGTCGCGGCTACGCAACTCATCGAGCATGGCGCCGCGAATACGCTGAACGGCATACGTCGTAAACGCCGTCCCCTGCATCGCATCAAAACGCTCAACCGCATTTAACAGGCCGATCCCGCCCGCTTGCAGTAGATCATCAAGCTCTACGCTGGCGGGAAGCCGCACCTGCAAACGCAGGGCTTCATGGCGCACAAGCGGAACATAGCGCTGCCACAAAGAATTTTTGTCTATCACGCCGTCGGCGGTATACAGATCGCTCACTGTCGTAACCTGGCAAATTTAGGGTCAGTATCATTGTGCCAGTGATAATCGCTAATCAATCGGCTGAATAAGGCCTGAAAAACGCGGTTATTTTGATTATGTCTCGCAGATTCTGTTTGCAGACGTCCGCCGGTAACACCGCAAACGATTGACTAAAAAACAATCTCAACATAAAGATTATCTTAAATTATACCAGCGAATGCCCCGCATTAATCCTTAAGAATGGTAAATTTTAGTTAAAAAAAACCCCGCCGGAGCGGGGTTTGTTCTGTTTGTAACCGAACTGCGTAATTTGTCGACTAAGACAATTATTGCAGCAGGGACAGTACAGACTGAGGAACCTGGTTAGCTTTAGACAATACTGAAGTACCAGCCTGCTGCAGGATCTGTGCTTTAGACATTGCTGAAACTTCTGTTGCGTAGTCAGCATCCTGAATACGGCTCTGTGCAGAAGACAGGTTAGTCGTGGTGTTGTCCAGGTTGGTGATGGCAGAATCGAAACGGTTCTGAACCGCACCCAGTGAAGAACGGAAGGTGTCAACTTTAGCGATAGCAGCGTCGATTGCTTTCAGTGGGTCAGAAGTCGCAACGCCAGTGTAAGCGTTGGTGTTAGCAGCACTGGCGATGTCGCCGATGGTGCTTGCAACGTTCGCAGTACCGGTAGCGCCGCCGTCAACGATAGCGCCAGCTGCAGTTTTGTAGTCTTTACCCTGAACGGTAACGTAACCTACTGCTGCGCCAGTGGCGTCTGCGCCAACTTTAACCAGTTTGCCAGTCTGAGTACCTGCAGTAACACCGTTGTCAGTGTCAGTGTAAGAAACGTCAGTGGTGTTCAGTGTTACAGCGCCAGTTGCGTCATCTACAGATGCAGCGTAGTTGCTGGTACCATCAGAAACAACGTAAGTTGCAGTCGCTGCGCCAGCTGCTGTCTGAACGTTTTTCAGAGACAGTTTGCTTGCGTCCAGGCCCAGAGAAGTTGCCGCTGCAGACAGGTCAACGTTTTTCAGGGAGCCGCTTGCGCCAACCTGAGTGATTGCATCGCTGGTTTTCAGTGCGTTGCTTGCTACTGAGAAACCGTTCAGACCCAGAGTGGTAGAGTCGATTTTCTGCAGGTCGATGTCGATAGTCTGACCATCGTTAGCGCCAACCTGGATTTTCATCGTCTGGTTAGAGGCCAGTACGTTCACGCCGTTGAACTGAGTCTGACCAGATACACGGTCGATTTCAGACAGACGGGAAGTGATTTCGTCCTGGATTGAGGTCAGGTCGGAATCGGAGTTGGTGCCGTTAGCAGCCTGAACAGACAGCTCACGAATACGTTGTAAGTTGTTGTTGATTTCGCTCAGTGAACCTTCAGTGGTCTGCGCAACAGAGATACCGTCGTTGGCGTTACGTGAAGCCTGAGTCAGACCGTTGATGTTAGAAGTGAAGCGGTTAGCAATCGCCTGACCAGCAGCATCGTCTTTTGCGCTGTTGATACGCAGACCGGAGGACAGACGCTCGATAGCGGTGCTCAGAGCGGACTGGGATTTGTTCAGGTTGTTCTGAGTCATCAGAGACAGCGTGTTGGTATTGATAACTTGAGCCATGAGTGTATTCCTTCAAATCTGGTTAAGGGTTCGGGCTTATTGCCCACGGCGTTCATCACCGTCCAAACTTGTATCGGCGGTACTGCGGTAACCTTTAGAATTATTTCTCAAAAAATCCGGTTTTCTTACTTTGAGAATTACCCTTCCTTATACCGCCTATTCACGCCATTACTTTTTGTTGTGATCTATTAAACTTTTTCTCCGTCGTGCCGATAGGGCTTAAAGACTCTTTTATACCTAAAGTCATTGGAGTTGCAGTAAGCGGCGAGGGAGTGAACCCGTTACCTGACATCCGTCAGGAAAACCGGTGAACGAACGAAGCGAAGGCGACTGTAAATTCACGTACTCAGGGCAATCAAACTGTAAAGGATAATTATGGCCACTTCAGGCACTATCTCTTCATTAGGTATCGGTTCAGGTTTACAACTTTCAGACCTGCTGGATAACCTGACGACTGCAGAAAAAAAACGTTTAACCCCGATCACCGCGGCACAAACCAGCTATAGCGCCAAACTGACGGCCTATGGCACGCTCCAAAGCGCATTACAAACTTTTTCTGACGCTGCGACCGCATTGTCATCGACCAATACTTACGGGGCGACCACGGCTTCGTCGAGCAACACGTCTGCGTTCAGTGTGACAACCGGCACCGGCGCCGCGGCGGGTAAATATTCCGTTTCCGTGACACAGCTGGCCTCTGCGCAGTCTTTGGTTTCTGCCACGCAGTCGAGCAATAAAACCGCACTGGGCGCCACGACCACTGATAATACCCGTACCCTGACCATCAGCCAGGGCGACGGCAGTAAACCACTGAGCATCAAACTGACCGATGATCAGACTTCACTGACCGGTGTTCGTGATGCGATCAATAAAGCCGGTGGCGGTGTCACGGCCAGTATCGTCAAAGTGGATGACAGCAGCTACAAGCTGGTACTGAGCGCGAACAATACCGGTACCAATTCAGAAATGACCGTCAGCGTCACCGGTGATGACCAGCTGAATAATATTATCGGATATAACTCATCCACCGGCACCGGTGCGATGACCGAAAATGCCACAGCAGGCAATGCCAAGCTGACCTTTAATGGCATCGATCTGGAACGTCAAAGCAACACCATCAGTGACGCGCAGGACGGGATTACGTTAAATCTGACCGGCACGACCACAACCGCAGCAACGCTGACAGTGGCGAAAGATACCTCCACAGCCTCCACCGCTATCCAGACTTTTGTTGATGCGTATAACAAGTTGCAGGATACGTTCTCCAGCCTGACCAAGTTCACAGCCACCGCGACGAACACCGATACGGCTGACAGTACCAACGGCGCATTACTGGGTGACAGCGCACTGCGTACCATCCAGACACGTCTGAAGTCAGCGATCACCGGCGTCTCGGGTTCTGGTTCAGTAAGTTCATTGCAGAGTATCGGTATTACCACTGACCCGGACACCGGTAAGCTGGAAGTTGACAGCACCAAGCTGAGTGCAGCGTTAACCAGTAACCCGAATGCTGTGCAGACCATGATGGTAGGTGACGGCAAAACCACCGGCGTGATGACCAACATCAGCAACCTGAACAGCGGGTTCCTGAACACCAGCACCGGTACGATTGCTAATGCCCAAACAGCCGTGAACACCACGCTGAAAAGCCTCACCGAGCAGTACAACAAGGTGAACACCAGCATTAACGACACCATCGCCCGTTATAAAACGCAATTCACGGCACTTGATGTCTCGATCCAGAAGCTCAACAGCACAGCGGATTATCTGACGCAGCAGTTCGAAGCTATGTCCTCATCAAGTTCAAGCTAGTAAGGAAACTGAATATGTATAATGCAAAAGGAACTCAGGCCTACGCACAGGTAGGCCTTGAAAGTGGCGTCATGAGCGCCACTCCGTATCAGCTGGTGACGATGTTATTCGACGGGGCGCGCAGCGCCCTGATCCGTGCTCGTATTTTTATCCAGCAGGGCAGCATTGCCGAAAAAGGCAAATCACTGTCTATGGCAATTAACATTATCGACAGCGGACTGAAAGCCGGATTAAGTCGTGAAAAAGGCGATCCTGAATTAGTGGATAACCTCGAAGCGCTTTATTCCTATATGGTCCGTCGTTTATTGCATGCAAATTTACACAACGATCAAGAGGCCATCGCTGAGGTGCTGACCTTGCTTGAAAATATCGCCGATGCCTGGCGGCAAATCGGCCCAAACTACCACCCGTCGCAGGACCAATATAATGGATCAACATCAGTATCTGGTTAATGAATATCAACTGATCCTGTCTTTAAGCGAGCAGATGTTGCGGCTGGCGAGAGAAGAGAAATGGGATGAGCTGGTTGAGCTCGAAGTCAGTTACGTCAAAGCAGTCGAAGCCACGACCCGGTTACCGATGTCAGAACAGACATCGGTAATGATTCAGAATGATGTCCGCCGCTATTTGCGCATTATTCTTGATAACGAAAATACGATTAAAACATTGTTACAAGCCCGGATGAATAAACTCACCGAGCTGATTGGTCAGTCGTCCCGACAACAACAAGTGAATACGACTTACGGAAAAATTGACCTCCGTTCGATTGCCTTCGGCGATCGCCAATAATTATTAAATATTTGTTTGTTTTCTTTCCAATATTTCTTGTGCAAAAATAAGGTTTCAGAGGCAGAGAGCGCCTGGCTGCCAGGGCTAGTTCTCTCTGTCTGCTCCCATAACTTACACATATTAACCGGCAGCCTGTTTGTATTAGCAAAGCGGGAATTATTTATCAGGCAGCACACTACAGGTTGCCGTCGTCATTTTCGGGCATCATCATCATGGTTCGTAAAATAAAAGTGACTCCAGGGATAGGAACCATTTCTCTGCTTATTCAGCATAGTGAACTTTTTATTCATGATGTTTATATTGATAAGCCACAATTGGTTCTCATTCAGAACGGAAGCCTCTCAATTACGGATCAGGCACAGCAAGTCACACTGCAGGCTGGCGAAATGCTGGTGCTTAACAGTGGACAAACGTTGAGCATGACTCACCATTTATCCGGAAATGGCCCTTTCAGCTGCGCCATCATGGCATGGGATCATCAGTTACTCAGTGATGCAGGCCTGCACGCAACCGGCTTCAGCCCGCCACTTCTTGCTGTTAATACCCTGCAAGTCATTCCGCACATCCCCGGTGCGTTCAAACAAAGTTTTACCGACACTCACTCAGCCATTCTCTGGCACCATGGTCTGCCCGCACCGATAACCCGCCACCGCATGCTCGAACAGTTACTCTGGCTTTCGCAACTGGGTGTGCGGTATTCCGTACAGCACAGTGAAAGCGTGACAGATAACGTACGTGAATTATTAGTCAATAATCTGCATAAATCATTTACCGCCGCCGAAGTGGCAGAAAAGCTGATGATGAATGAAGTGATGTTGCGCAGACGTCTTGCGGGCGAAAATTGTGTGCTGCGAAATCTGATGATCGATGTACGCATGACCCACGCACTGCGGTTGTTGCAATGCACCGATCTGGCCATTTCACATATTGCACATCAGGTAGGTTATGAAAGCGGCTCGCGTTTTGCCGAGCGTTTCCGGAAACGTTTTGGATTCGCCCCTACCGCCATCCGTGGTCATTTACGCCCCCTTTCTACCCCTGCGCCGCTCACAATCGACAACATATAACAACTCGCGCCAAACAGATACAATACAAAACCTTGAGTAACATCACACAATATTTGATTACCAGATGTTAACGGAATATCATACACGCCGTTATTTTATTCATGGGCAGGAGTGAGTTGTGCACGTTTGGTGGGAAGTGATTAAAACAATTTACTGGGGCGGATTGGGCATTGCGGTGCTGTTCACTTTGCTGGTGAGCCGCGATACGATAAAAATAAGACTGTTAACTTCCGGTATTATCGGATTTACCTGGCCGATGAGTCTGCCGGTCGTCCTTCTCTTCTCTCTGTTCTGAGTTTGCCTGCACTGAATGTCCTCTTAATATCTTGAACCCGGCCTGCTGACCGGGATCAGATAACTGCAAGACAGTGTTATTGCGAGACAATGTGTTATTTGCGAGTCTGCACCCAAAATCCGTGGATTAGACCCGGCAGGTAACCGCAAAGTGTCAGGATAATGTTCAGCAGAAACGCACCGCCGAAACCGTTGCCAATCAATACGCCCAATGGCGGCACAAGAATTGTGATCAATACTCTCCAGAATCCCATCTTACTCTCCCTTTGGTTATCATTGTGTTAACGATAGCGCATGAGAAATGAAACGGGCATCAGATGAAACCTAATTGATCAGCTCCAGCATAATTTCAACATCCCGCCGTGTTTTTTCCAGCATGTCGGTATCGCCGTTGCGGTGTTCAGCATCCGACACCTGGTGGATCTGGCGCATCTGCCATCTCACCTGATTCTTTTGTTCGTCGGTCATACTGCGACACATCACAATGATAAAGTTTCGCAGCATCATCTGTTGCATGGCAGTTTCTTCAGCTTGCTTGTTGACCGACATGACCAAATCTATAACATGTTTTTCTGCCATTGCAGGTTCCTGCGGGAGTGGAATAGTCAGGCCAGACTAACATGGTCTGGCAGCCGCTGATGGCGACTGATGATGTGATTAACGCCGCTATTTCTGCGCCTAGAATTGATCCGGACATCCAGATTATGTTTTCCATCGATCATGTTTTTAAGCGCCTGGCCGCTTCACCTTTCCGTCAGCGTTTCCATCTCGGTGCCAAAGAGTACCGGTATTGCCAGGATAAAGGGCCGGAGACGGTCAGCCAGCACGCGGCGGATTTCATTGCTAAGCGCCTTGCCCCGACAGAGCCAGAGCAGGATGGAAAACAGACGCCGATGCGCGGTCACCCGGTATTCATTGCCCAGCACGCAACGGCCACCTGCTGTCGCGGCTGTCTGGAAAAGTGGCATCACATCCCCGCACATACGGCTATGACACCCGCACAGCAGCACTATGCCGTGACGGTGATTTTGCACTGGCTTCATCAGGAAATGCAGCGTCCTGCTCCGGTCGCTAAAGAACGAAAATCTAACAAAAAAATCTCAGACACACCGGACAACGCACAACAGCTGAATTTGTTGTAAGAGGCGCATCACACTCGGTAAAAAATAAAAAGTGATAATGGTCACATTTTTCCCGCTTTCCCATCCCCAAGTAAGATCGTGCTCTATAATTTTAGAGGAATAAGAATTGTGCGACGGGTTGTCTTCAGCACGCCCTTTGAAGTTTTTGCAGTCTTTCGGATGAGCTTTTCCAGGTGAAACGAGTTTTACACTTGTTGTCAGGATAATTGCCCGTATTGGGAAAAGGAGGATGCATGTCTGAATATCATTATTTACTGGTTGGCGGAAGCCGCAACGGACAACGGCATGTTGATAAACAACATCAGTTTTCGTTGTGCTTTTGGGAAGACGCAGCACAGAACGCGGAACGCGAGTTTTACGGTAAACGTAACGAACGCTACAAAGTTAATCCGGAAAAAGGCGCAGACGGGAACTGGTATCTTGTGGGCTATTGTGGAAATTGTTCGAAAATTAAAGCCGACGAATTAACCACCCAGGCGCTCACCAAGCACGTGAAACCCCTGATGTAAAAATTGTTTTTTGAAAGCCATAAACCCCGCCATTAACGCGGGGTTTTGTTTTCAGGAGCCACCTGACTTTCAGGCCGCCATCCCCTGAATGTTGCGGGCGAAAAATTCAACATGCCCGCCCACCGTAAAATGCGCCTCGTGATGCCCCAGACGGCCAAGTGGCGCAATGCGCACAATTTCACCTTCAAATTCACCATCATGAATTCTGGTGATCGCCACATCAAGCTGATAGCTGGCCGGATGTACGCCTACCGGAAACGTCAGCAACTTGACCCTGTCACCGATCTCAAACCGGGTAAGCAGCGGCAGCGGTGCCTGTTCAAACAGATCCTGATCCATATGTGACTCCTTGTTTTCCAGTGGAATTAATTAGAGGATAGAATATATTGCCGCGTCCTGCCGGATACCGGCGTGAAGCACTTCTCTCTTTCAACATTTATATTGCGCAAGAGCTGGCGTAACCGTCTTTTGCCACCCGAAAATCATGAGGAACCCCTGTGAAAAAACTGACGCCACAGCAATGCATCATACTGACCGGATTTACCGGCATCCTGCATGGCGAATTTGAGTGGTTTCACGAAGATTTGGAAAAGCGACTTGGCCGTGAAGTTCAGACCTCAGAACTGGGATACCCGGAGTTTATGGAAGAATGCCGCAGCCTGTATGAAGAGGATTTTAACAACCTGATGCCGGACTAAAAACGAAAGGCCGGGCAAACAGTATTGCCCGGCCTCCTGAGTTCATCGTCATTTAATACAAATCTAAGGCTTCACGATGCCGCGGATAAAGTGTTCATTCACCCTGATCACATTGCCCGTTTCAACGTTAATGACCTGATATTGCACTGGTTTAACCTCATCCAGAACAGCGACAATTTCAAATAAACCTGGTGTAAAAGTAAGCGTGACAAAAACGCCAACAGGATAGACAGCCATAATTTTATCCTTTCAATCAACCTCTTATAATATACTTCCTTTCCCCCAGCGCGATAACACGCAAATCATTAATCACTCCAGGTTATTTCATCGCATACATTAATCACTCGGGATGAATGTTACATAAAAGAAATAAAGAACATGTATAAAATGAAGCGGAGGCACTTAAAATCGGATAACTCTGACAGACGTATCAGGAACATAATTAAATTTTACACTCTTCTTACGCAAAGGCGGTTTTCCGCCACACTTCTGCCTGCCAGCCCCTTGTTTTCGGGGTGATTTAAGTTAAAAATATAAATCCACTTTGTTACATTGAGAGCCTGCGCTGTGAGTGCCCAGATTTTTGAAACCGATGCGACTCATCCGCATCTGACACGACTGATTGCTGAGCTGGATGCCTATCAATATCCGCTCTACCCGCCGGAATCGTTTCAGGGAATTAACATCACTGAACTTGATGAAGGTGAGATCACGTGTTTTATGGCGAGGGTTGATGATGACTGGGCCGGTTGCGCCTGTCTGTTTATCACAAAACACGGCCTCGCGGAAATGAAACGTGTTTACGTGAGCCCGCTGTATCGCGGTCAGGGCATTGCCTCATTACTGATTGCCGCAATGGAAAAGAAACTGAAAGCGTTGGGGTACAAAGACCTGTTTCTGGAAACGGGTGTGTTTCAGGAAAAAGCCATCACGCTGTATGAAAAACTGGGTTATTGCCGGACAGAAGCGTTTGGCGACTATGCGTTGTCCCCGGATCCGCTGAGTGTTTATATGATGAAAGCGATGAGGTAACGCACGGGAAACGGCAGAAGTGGCAATAAATACCTCCATAACGCTGTCTTATGACAGGGTTATGGAGATGCAAAAAGCAATTACATCAGAACGTTGCTTTTTGTTGCAGTCTGGTCATTCGACGGAATAACCCATTTTTTAAGTGTGATGATAAAGAAATTTTTACCCTTGGTAATTTTCGCACCACGGTCACCACATTCCAGCGCAAGTTTGAAAAACTCATCACTGTTAATATTAAAAGCCAGCTCGACTTTTTTCACCATACCGGAATTAAGCAGATCTTCAGCTTCGTGCAATGATTTGGCCTGAATAACTGACATAACGACCTCGTGATATCGGAAGGGATTGTTTTAGCTCCTACATCCTATTTCACTTTTGTTTCTAAATTATGACAGCTTCATGAACATTAAGAATTTTGCCATTGCACTGATTAATAATTAGCCAATTCGTGCGCACGATCACCTCTACGTCAGACGGAAGCGCGGATCCGGCATCGGGGTATCCGGCAGTTGCGTCTGGTTGTTCATCTCACGCAGGTTAATCTCTACGTTGGTGCACATAGCATCCAGCGGTAGATGGTTATTGGCCAGACCAAAAGGCATTTCCAGCTCTTCCGCCAGCGTATCAAGCGACAAAAAACTATAAGAAATAAAACCTGACACCAGCAACGTCATGTAGTGCAAATCCACCACCAGTGCAAACGGCAACAAACTACAGAACAGATATACCGTCCTGTGCAGCAACAGACCGTACGCAAACGGAATCGGCATGCTAACGATGCGTTCACACCCACCGACCACTTGTGAAAGCTGTAACAGCGTGGAATCCATATGGGTATAGACAATATCCGACAGTTCACCGCTGCGGCGTCGTTCAGCCAGCCATTGTGACAACCGCAGCTGAACCATATTTGTCGGCGCACGGCGCGACAGAATATCTTCCGCATCGTCACCCAGCAAACGCTGAAGATCCGGACGCGGATCACTGTGACGCAACTGGTGCTTGAGGCTGAAACAGAACGCCAGCAGCAACGCAGTCACGCGCTGCGCCTCTCCCGGACACACAGCCATCACCTGACTTTGTAATGTCCGGCAGGCAATCAGCAAACCACCCCATAATTGCCGCGCCTCAATATAACGTGCGTACGCGACGCTGTTACGAAAGCCGAGGAAGATCGCAATAGAGACACCGAGCAGGCTGAAAGGCGCGAGTGTGAGTTTCACGCCAAGGGTCTCATACCAGGGAAGAGTGAGAATGGCGGCAAGTGACATCAGTAAATTGAGACTCAGACGGAACAGAATACTGGGCAGGACAGAACCATGCCAGGCGAACAAACGCAAGAACCAGTGACGAGGGGGACGGATTATCATTTTGTGCAGGTGCTTTATGCAGGTGAAGCGTTTTTTTTTGCGATTCTGGCAAATAAACCTGCCCATGCAAAGGACAATTTTGTGACACCGGTAACATTTTTTCTGAAACTTACAGTTCTCCGTTACAACTCGCCGGTTATCCCATTCACAACGCTGATTTATTCCCTCTGCAACCTCAAGTTACTGCCCGTTAAGGTCGATAATAGTAACAGGAGGAAAGTAAATAAAGTGGCCAAAATTCCCCCATAACTGACTTCCTGTAACAATTCGATCAGATGCTCCGTAAAGATGCAACTCACCCTACTGACGTGAAGGACTGGAGCCATGAACATAATGTTAAGTATTGCGATGATCACAGGTATTGCCGCATGGTTCTTTATCAGCTCATCAATAAATGATATCCGAAACGATTATTGAATGATTCACAACCCCGCCGGGCGGCATCCCGTCCGGTCATTTTCAATCATGGCGGGGTTAATTTCATTGTCTTTTTCATCTCTTAAATTAAACTTTTTATAACGTAACGTTTTGAAGCAATAATTACGCTTACTTCACGCCGAAATAGATTGTCAATTTATGTCAATCTGAGAGAGCATGGCGGAAAATTTAAGCATGGTGTACTGATGAAAATTCTTTTTATTGTACTCATCGTTCTGGCGGTCATCGGGTTGTTGATCTGGCTGATACTCCGGTCAGCCGCGAAGGATGCTGATAATGATTATTAATCATTTTCCCCTGCCTGCGCATGGATCTACAGGCTTCATAAGAATTACCGGACAATAAATATCCGAACGCCAAACTTAATACAAATTAAAAACAATGGTGTCAGATTGTAAAAACCCGGGTGAAATAACTCGCATGATGATTAACAAGCTAATTAAAAGCTTTCATGCGAATAACAACGGTAAAAGTACGCCTTAAACGTAAAAAACGGATGTGTTTCTGATGTTATTTATTAAGTGAAATAGGAAGAAGAAATAATTAGCAGTTATTAATACAAATTAATCAGTTAGAAAATAATATTTTCATTGTGTTCAATGGAGGTGATAACAGGGCAAACTTTTTGCTCACCCCCTGCACCCGCTTTATCCGCCAGATTCTCCCCTACACCGACATGTTCATCACATCCTGATACGCTGCTACCAGTTTATTTCTTACCTGGACCCCAAGCTGCAATGAAATCGAGGATTTTTGCAGATCGACCATCACGTCGTTCAGACTGACACCGGGAACACCCATCTCCAGCTTTTCAGATTCCAGTTTTGCGTTGTTCTGGGTCTCGCTGATCTTACCTAATGCCGCTTTTAATTCGCTGGCAAAACCGGCCTCTGATGCGGTATCGGTCTTTGGTGCGGCACCGGCCTGGATAGCCGTGGCCTGCATCTGCTGTAAAACGCTCTCAATGCCTTGAATTGACATGCTTTCTCCGGTTATCGGGGTGTCGGTGAACAAATGGCTTCTTTCATGGAATGACACCCTATCACATCAGTTTTTTCCTAAACGCGGTAATTGAACCTAAAAACCATGGCTTATCGGGCCATTAACTTTGCGTTAAGCGGCAAATAATGGCTCACCTAGAAAATAGGCCTGCCTGTATGGAGGACTGAAAAATGTCACGCTTCAACGATTGCGCACTTGGGAGTCTGTTTTGTTAAGAGACAACATGAACACCACCATTCAACAGCTAAATAGGGATCTTGTATGAGTTCCGCAATAGCCGGCGCAGAAACCCCTCCAAGCGGTTTTACTGCGTTGCTTAATCGCCTGCGCGCCAACCCAAAAGTTCCTATCGCCATCGCTGCTGCGGCAGCCGTGGCTATTGTTGTTGTCATGATGCTGTGGGCTAAGCAGCCTACTTATAAGGTGCTCTTCAGTAATCTCGGTGACCAGGATGGCGGCGCCATCGTCACTCAGCTGACCCAAATGAACATTCCTTATCAGTTTTCTGATAACGGCGGTGCGTTGCTGATCCCTGCCGACAAAGTGTATGAAACGCGTCTGAAACTGGCGGCTGCCGGTTTACCTAAAGGCGGCGCGGTTGGTTTTGAATTAATGGATCAGGAAAAATTCGGCATCAGCCAGTTTAGCGAGCAGATCAACTATCAGCGCGCGCTGGAAGGTGAGCTCTCACGTACCATCGAAACGCTGGGCCCGGTCAGCAGCGCCCGTGTCCATTTAGCCATTCCTAAGCCTTCCTTATTTGTCCGCGAACAAAAAAATCCTTCCGCCTCTGTGACCCTGAATTTACAGCCGGGGCGTGCGCTGGATGACGGCCAGATCAACGCCATCGTTTATATGGTGTCGAGCAGTGTTTCCGGCTTACCGCCTGCGAACGTTACCGTGGTGGATCAGAGCGGTCATCTGCTGACGCAATCTGATAACAACGGGCGTGACCTGAATGCTTCCCAGCTGAAATATGCCAATGAAGTGGAAGGTCGTCTGCAACGTCGTATCGAGTCCATCCTGCAACCTGTGGTCGGCAACGGTAACGTGCATGCGCAAATCACCGCGCAGATTGATTACGCCAGCCGTGAACAGACAGATGAAAACTATCAGCCAAATGGTTCAGCCGATAAAGCGGCTGTGCGGTCGCGTCAGCTAAGCACCAGCGACCAGATTGGCGCGTCATCGGTCGGCGGCGTGCCGGGTGCACTGAGCAACCAGCCTGCTCCGGCAGCAACGGCACCGGTGACGACCCCGCCAGCGGCAAACAATGCAAATGGCACACAAAATCAGACCGGCAATAA
Organism: Rahnella aceris; assembly: GCF_011684115.1. Taxonomy (NCBI): domain Bacteria; kingdom Pseudomonadati; phylum Pseudomonadota; class Gammaproteobacteria; order Enterobacterales; family Yersiniaceae; genus Rahnella; species Rahnella aceris. The sequence goes on from NZ_JAADJV010000001.1 coordinate 1,682,036, forward strand.
TGCGCAAAATGCAGCCACCACCGCGAATGCCAATGTGCCGTCCAACCGTCGTCGTGATGAAACCACCAACTATGAAGTTGACCGCACCATCACGCATACCCAGCACAGCGCCGGTGCCGTTCAGCGTCTGTCTGCGGCGGTTGTCGTTAACTACCAGGTCGGACCGGATGGCAAAGCGAAGCCGCTGACTGACGATCAGTTGAAGAAAATTGATGATCTGGTACGCGAAGCGATGGGCTTCTCTCAGGAACGTGGCGATACGCTGAACGTGGTGAATACACCGTTCAACGAAGCGGCTGACGATTCCGGCGAGCTGCCGTTCTGGAAACAACAGGCGTTCTTCGATCAGTTACTCAATGCAGGTCGCTGGTTACTGGTGCTGATTGTGGCCTGGCTGTTGTGGCGCAAGATGGTTCGTCCGATGCTGCGCAAACAGCAGGCAGAGAAAGATGCCGCAGCCGCAGCCGCGCTTGCCGCCACCATGCCACAGCCTGAAGGCAGTAAACCGGTCAAACTCAGCAATGACGAGCTGGAAAAACGTAAACGTTCACAACAGCGTGTCAGTGTTGAAGTTCAGACCCAACGTGTGCAGGAGCTGGCCGATAAGGATCCTCGTATCGTCGCCCTGGTTATCCGCCAATGGATGAGTACCGAACAACCATGACTATGACCGGAACCGAAAAAAGCGCCATTTTGATGATCACGCTGGGTGAAGACCGCGCGGTGGAGGTGTTCAAACACCTCTCCCCTCGCGAAGTGCAGCAAATCAGTGGCGCGATGGCGAATATCCATCAAATTTCTAACAAGCAGCTGGCGGAAGTGCTGAACGAGTTCGAGGACGAATCCGAGCAGTACGCCGCACTGAGCGTCAATACCAGCGAATATCTGCGTGCGGTACTGACCAAAGCGCTGGGCGAGGAGCGTGCGTCAAGCCTGCTGGAAGACATTCTGGAATCGCGCGAAACCACCAGCGGCATGGAAACACTGAACTTCATGGAACCGCTGATGGCAGCCGATCTTATCCGCGACGAACATCCGCAGATTATCGCCACCATCCTCGTTCACCTCAAACGTGGTCAGGCTGCCGATATTCTGGCGCTGTTCGACGAGCGTTTGCGCAACGACGTCATGCTGCGTATCGCGACCTTCGGCGGTGTCCAGCCAGCGGCGCTGGCGGAACTGACCGAAGTGCTGAACAACCTGCTCGACGGCCAGAACCTCAAACGTTCGAAGATGGGCGGTGTTCGTACTGCGGCAGAAATTATCAACCTGATGAAAACTCAGCAGGAAGAGGCGGTTATCGAAGCCGTTCGCGGTTACGACGGCGAACTGGCGCAGAAAATTATCGACGAGATGTTCCTGTTCGAAAACCTGGTGGATGTGGACGACCGCAGTATCCAGCGCCTGTTGCAGGAAGTCGAAGGCGAATCGTTACTGGTTGCACTGAAAGGGGCGGAACAGCCATTGCGCGACAAATTCCTGCGCAACATGTCGCAACGTGCAGCAGATATCCTGCGCGACGATCTGGCAAACCGCGGACCGATGCGTATGTCTCTGGTCGAGAACGAACAAAAAGCAATTCTGCAGACGGTTCGCCGCCTGGCAGAGTCCGGCGAAATGATGGTTGGCGGCGGCGAGGATTCTTATGTCTGATGCTCCTAATACTGACTCACCAGAGTCTGACAAACCGGCACCGGAAAAGAAAACGGCGGAAGAACGTCATGCTGAGCGCATCAATGCTTTGCCATGGCAGCGGTGGAGACCGGGCGACCTCAGAATGCCCGTCTTTACCACGCCCGATGAACCTTTGCTGGCCGGCGGCGAACCAGAGCAAGACGACGGTCTGCCAAAAGTTCAGGTAGACCAGAATGAATTGCTCAATCTTCAGCGTCACGCCGAACAACAGGGTTTCCAGCAGGGTCTCGAAGCCGGACAGAAACAAGGTTACGCCGCCGGTTTCCAGCAAGGTCTGGAAGCCGGGCAGCAGCAGGGTTTGCAGGAAGGTCAGCAACAGCAGGCGGTTCTGACTGAACACTGGCAGCATATGGTTTCTGACTTCCAGCAAACACTGGATGCGCTGGACAGCGTCATTGCTTCCCGTCTGATGCAAATGGCGCTGACTGCCGCCAAACAGATTATTGGTCAGGCGCCGATTTGTGACGGTTCCGCCCTGCTTAATCAGATCCAACAACTTATCCAGCAGGAACCGATGTTCAAGGGCAAACCGCAACTGCGCGTTAACCCGGCAGATTTCGAGCGTGTGGAACTGCAACTGGGAGCCAGCCTGAGCATGAACGGCTGGCGACTGCTGGCCGACAGCCAGATCCACAGCGGCGGCTGTAAAGTCAGTGCCGAAGATGGCGATATGGACGCTTCGCTGGCCACCCGCTGGCATGAACTGTGCCGTCTCGCCGCACCGGGAGATCTCTGATGACCGCCCGACTGAGCCGTTTGCTGAAAACGCTGGATGACGCGGAAAAACGCATGGCGCGTACGCCGTCAGTCCGTCGTTATGGCCGTCTGACGCGGGCAACAGGTCTGGTACTGGAAGCCACCGGTTTGCAGTTACCGCTGGGTGCGACCTGCCTGATTGAGCGCCATGACGGGCCGGTCGTACAGGAAGTCGAAAGCGAAGTGGTCGGCTTTAACGGTCAGAGCCTGTTCCTGATGCCACTGGAAGAAGTGGAAGGTATTTTGCCGGGCGCGCGGGTGTATGCCCGTATTGCCGCCGACGGCCAGACCGCAGGTAAACAACTGCCGCTCGGTACGCAATTGCTCGGCCGTGTGCTAGATGGCAGCGCCAAGCCACTGGATGGATTACCGCCGCCGGACACCGGCTATCGCGCGGCGCTTATCACGCCGCCGTTTAACCCGCTGCAACGTACACCGATCACCGATGTGCTGGATGTCGGCGTCCGCGCCATTAACGCCCTGCTGACCGTGGGTCGCGGACAGCGTATGGGGCTTTTCGCCGGTTCAGGTGTCGGGAAATCCGTCCTGCTCGGCATGATGGCGCGCTACACCAAAGCCGACGTGATCGTGGTCGGACTGATTGGTGAACGTGGCCGTGAAGTCAAAGACTTTATCGAGAACATTTTGGGCGACGAAGGTCGTGCCCGTTCTGTGGTTATCGCAGCACCGGCTGACGTCTCTCCTCTTTTACGTATGCAGGGTGCCGCTTACGCCACGCGTATCGCCGAAGACTTCCGCGACCGCGGTCAGCACGTATTGCTGATTATGGATTCCCTGACCCGTTATGCCATGGCGCAGCGTGAAATCGCCCTGGCGATCGGCGAACCACCGGCCACCAAAGGCTATCCGCCTTCCGTGTTTGCAAAACTGCCTGCGCTGGTTGAACGCGCGGGTAACGGCATCAGCGGCGGCGGCTCGATTACCGCGTTTTATACCGTACTGACCGAAGGGGATGACCAGCAGGATCCGATTGCTGACTCCGCCCGCGCCATTCTTGACGGCCATGTGGTGCTGTCGCGCCGTCTGGCGGAATCCGGCCATTATCCGGCAATCGATATTGAAGCGTCGATCAGCCGTGCCATGACCTCGCTTATTGACGACGCCCAGTACGGGCGCGTTCGTAATTTCAAACAATTGTTGTCCAGCTACCAGCGCAACCGTGACCTGATCAGCGTCGGTGCATACGCCGCAGGCAGCGATCCGATGCTCGATCGCGCTATCAAGCTGTATCCGCAGATGGAGAACTTCCTGCAACAGGACATCATGGAACGCAGCACATATGAAGACGCCTGTCTGGAACTGAACATGTTGTTCCCGGGCTAAACCAAGATAAGCGAGGCATAAATGGAAAGTTCATCGCCGTTAATCACACTTTGCTCGCTGGCGCAAAAAGCGCTGGATCAGGCGACCAGTCATTTGGGCCAAATCCGACAATCGCAACGTCAGGCTGACGAGCAGCTCACCATGCTGCTCAATTATCAGCGTGAATACCGGGAAAAACTCAATTCCACCATGACCGACGGGATTGCCGCGAATACCTGGCAAAACTACCAACAGTTTATCGGCACACTGGAAGTGGCGATTGAGCAGCACCGCAAACAGCTACAACAATGGGATCAGCGGCTGAATATGGCGGTTAACCAGTGGCAGGACAAGCAGCAACGGCTCAATGCGTACCAGACGTTGCAAACCCGCGCCAGTGAGCAGCAACGTTCTCTGGAAAATAAGATTGATCAAAAGCAGAACGATGAGTTCGCCCAGCGCAGCGCACACAGGAAGAAACAACCATGAATCTGAATATTTTGCCTGCAGCCGTTACCACGGCGAAGACCACCGCGAGCGCGGCGACCGGCAGTGCCTCTGTCAGTACGTCACCGGCAACGGACGTCAGTGCGATCACCGAGCCGGGCGCTACCAGCCCGGCGGATTTCGCCAGCCAGCTTGAAGCCCAGCTCGGCGAAAAAGTGGATCCGAAAATCACCAGTACGTTAGCCAAACTCGGCCAGCAAATCTCTGCCAAAGGGGTGGTCGTCGATAAAACAACCCTGACGCAGGCAGTGACTTCTGGTGAAGAAGACGGCAGCCTGATGCTGGATGAAAGTGATCTGAGCAAAATGATCGCCGCGATTCAGATATTGCCGACCGGCAATCTGAAAGGCACGGGCTCCGTCCCGGTCAAAGATGCCGCCCTGAGCGATAAAGATAAAGACAGCACTGACGCCGGTGCTGACCTTTCTGTTCAGTCATTGCTCGCGCAACTTGCGGCGCAGCAGCAACCGGCTCAGCAGATTCAAACCGCCACCACCGTCGCCACGCAAACCGTCAGCAGCGAACCCACCACAACCGATAAGCAGAGTTCACTGCTCGCCGGTCTGACCGCCTCTTCCTTACTGACGGCTGATGGCAAAACCGCTGCAGTAACGGACACCGATCCGAAAGCAGCGGCCGCCGCCTCAGGCAATACCGCGTCGGGCTCCGCACAACATGCCGCCAGCAGTAAAGCGGCCACCAGCAACACACCTGATTTTAGCAGCGCGCTGGCGTCAATGAGCGCAGCAGCCGGCAATGCCGCGGCTCTGCAGCAAAATGACAGCCGCGCTGCCGATAACGGCACGCAGGCACTGAATCAGCTCAACACCGCCGCCGTTGCCGTCTCTTCCGCGCCGGTTTCCAGCACGCCAACCATGACCAGCGCCGTGACCGCGCCAACAACGCCGTTGCTTAATGCACAACTCGGTACGCCGGAATGGCAGCAACAGCTGGGTCAGCAGGTGATGATGTTCAACCGTCAGGGGCAACAGACCGCGGAACTTCGTCTGCATCCGGCTGATCTGGGCTCTATCCAGATCAGCATGAAGATTGAAAACAATCAGGCACAGCTCCACTTTGTGTCCGGTCACAGCGGCGTGCGCTCGGCAATTGAAGCCGCCATGCCGGAGCTTAAAACCGCGCTGGCAGACAACGGCATCAGCCTGGGTCAGAGCAGCGTCGGCAGTGACAGTTCGCAGTGGCAGCAAGCCCAGCAGCAAAGTCAGTCCGGTTCGCAGCAAGGTAATGCCGCCAGTTGGGCGGCGTTCAGCTCCGGCAGCACTCCCTCTGCCAGCGATGCCTTGCCGGTTCCGGCCTCCCTCGCTTCACGGGTCAGCGGCAACAACAGCGTGGACATTTTTGCGTAGGAATTTGCGTAAAAGTTCGCAGAATTGTTTCAGATAATTGCTGACGGTCAGTTCGTCCTTAATTCAAACGGCAGAGCTGACCTTATTTACCCCGCCTATTCTGACTATTGAACAACGGGATAAGCGGGATAATCGTTTTCAGAATTGACTCAGCAGTGTGGTGCTTCTCGCGCCAGACGGCTCATACTTACAGGAAATCGCCTCATCCATGTCTGACTCTGCTCTCTCGGCGTCGCGTAAAAAAAAGCGGCCGTTAATGATGATTCTGCTGTTACTGATTGCCATCGGAGCCTGTGGTGCGGCCGGTTACGCCTGGTGGATGTTGCACAAGCAACAATCCGGAAATGGAACACAGACGACTGAAGTGAAAAAGAACGAACCGCCTGCGGCACCGATTTTCCTGGCACTGGATACCTTCACCGTTAACCTGCAAACGGCGGATAACGATCCTGACCGCGTGCTGTATGTCGGGCTGACCCTGCGTCTGCCGGACGAAAAAAATCGCGCTACGCTTAATGAATACCTGCCTGAAGTTCGCAGCCGCCTGCTGTTGCTGCTCTCCCGTCAGAAGTCGACGGAGTTAGCCAGCGAAGCGGGTAAACAACAGCTGGTTCAGGACATCAAACAGGTTCTGGACGCGCCACTGGTCAAAGGTCAGCCTCCTCAGGTGATCAACGACGTGCTTTTCACTGCTTTCATACTGCGATAAACAAATTATGGGCGACAGCATACTTTCACAGGCCGAGATCGACGCGCTGCTCAATGGTGACAGTGACAGTGATAATGCAAGCAACACTGCGGCTGCAGCAAAGACTGCCGCGTCTGATGACGGTGTAAAACCTTTTGACCCTACGACGCAGCGTCGCGTTGTGCGTGAGCGGTTGCAGGCTCTGGAAATCATTAACGAGCGTTTTGCCCGTCATTTCCGTATGGGGCTGTTCAACCTCTTGCGCCGTAGCCCGGACATCACCGTAGGGGCGATCAAAATCCAGCCCTACCACGATTTCGCACGCAACTTACCGGTGCCCACCAACCTGAACCTTATCCACCTGAAACCTCTGCGCGGCACGGCGCTGTTTGTGTTCGCACCGAGCCTGGTGTTTATCGCAGTGGATAACCTGTTCGGGGGCGATGGTCGTTTCCCGACCAAAGTGGAGGGCCGCGAATTTACCCACACCGAACAGCGCGTGATTAAGCGCATGCTCAGGCTGGCACTGGATGCCTACGAAGATGCCTGGAGCGGCGTTTACAAGCTCAGCGTTGAATATGTGCGTGCCGAATTGCAGATCAAATTCACTAACATCACCTCTTCCCCGAACGACATCGTGGTGACCACGCCGTTCCATGTGGAAATCGGTGCGCTGAGCGGTGATTTCAACATCTGTATTCCGTTCAGCATGATCGAACCTTTACGCGAGTTACTGACCAATCCGCCGGTCGAAAACTCACGTAATGAAGAAAGTCAGTGGCGTGAAAACCTGGTGCATCAGGTTCAGCAGTCTGAGCTCGAACTGGTGGCGAATTTCGTCGAAATCCCGCTGCGCCTGTCGCAGATCCTGAAACTGAAACCGGGCGATGTACTGCCGATTGAGAAGCCGGACCGCCTGATCGCTCACGTCGATGGCGTGCCTGTGCTGACCAGCCAATATGGCACCTTAAACGAACAATACGCCCTGCGCGTTGAACATTTGATCAACCCAATTTTAAATTCTCTAGATGAGGAACAGCCCCATGAGTGACACCAATAAGCCGTCTGACGCCGGATCGGATAACGTTGACGATTTATGGGCTGATGCGTTTAACGAACAACAGTCTGCGGGCGGCGCGAAAGCGTCAACTGACGGTGTTTTCGCCGCGCTGGGTGCCCAGGACGGAACAGGCAGTTTGCAAGATATCGACATGATCCTCGATATTCCGGTGAAACTGACCGTGGAATTAGGTCGCACTAAAATGACCATCAAAGAACTGCTGCGTCTGTCGCAGGGTTCCGTGGTGTCGCTCGACGGTCTGGCCGGTGAACCGCTGGATATCCTGATCAACGGTTATCTGATTGCTCAGGGTGAAGTAGTGGTGGTCGCCGATAAATACGGCGTGCGTATCACTGACATCATCACCCCGTCCGAACGTATGCGTCGCCTGAGCCGCTGATGAGCCAGAATGCCGCGACGGATTCTCCGTACATTTCCGGCCCGGTCAATCACGCTACCACCCAGGCATCACCTCAGGCGATGCCTGCCAGTTCTGTACTGACACAAGTCAGTACTGTACTCGGCGGCATCCTGCTACTGATCCTGTTTATCGGCTGGGTGGTTAAGCGTGCCGGTTTCGCGCCACAGTCTAAAAATAACAAACTGCTGAAAGTGACCGCCAGTGTACAGGTCGGTCGCAGTGAAAAAGTAGTGATCGTAGAGGTCGACAATACCTGGCTGGTGCTGGGCGTGACGGCGCAAAACATCACCCCGCTGCATACGCTGAGCGCGCCTCCGGTTGAACAGACGCCAGACTCAGGCAATCCCAATCACCCACCCGCTGATTTCCGTCAGCTGATGCAGAAAATGTTGAAACGTCCGGGAAAGCAGGCATGACCTTGTTGAAATCCGCCCTTACCGCTGCCCGTCAGCGCCCTGTTCGCCTGGTCACTCACCTGTGTCTGCCGCTGCTATTGCTTGCCAGCCCGGCAGCTTTTGCACAGTTACCGGGGATCATCAGCCAGCAGATGTCTAACGGGACACAAAACTGGTCGCTGCCGATCCAGACGCTGGTGTTTATCACCACACTGACCCTGTTACCTGCGATGCTGCTGATGTGTACCAGTTTTACCCGCATCATTATCGTGCTGGGTTTACTGCGAAATGCACTGGGTACACCTTCCGCGCCGCCAAACCAGGTGCTGCTCGGCCTTGGCCTGTTTCTGACCTTCTTCGTGATGGCACCGGTATTCGACAAAATTTACAGCGATGCTTATCAGCCCTTCAGCGAAAACAAGATCACCATGCAGGAAGCAATGGACAAAGGCGCTCAGCCGTTACGCCAGTTTATGCTGCGCCAGACCCGCGAAAGCGATCTGGCTTTGTATGCGCGTCTGGCTAACATCCCGCCTCTTGCAGGCCCGGAAGCCGTGCCGATGCGTATTTTGTTACCGGCTTACGTCACCAGCGAACTGAAAACCGCTTTCCAGATTGGCTTCACCGTATTCATACCGTTCATGATTATCGACCTGGTGGTCGCCAGCGTACTGATGGCGCTGGGGATGATGATGGTGCCACCCGCCACCATCTCACTGCCGTTCAAGCTGATGTTGTTCGTGCTGGTCGATGGCTGGCAACTGCTGCTCGGATCGCTGGCGCAGAGTTTTTACAGTTAATTCAAAACGCTAAAATTGTTGGGCGTTTTTTGCTCCTCCCCCTGCGAAGGGGGAGGCCGGGAGGGGGTTTTACAGGCAACTTGAAATTCTGAGCTGCTATTCATACCCCACCCCAACCCTCCCCTTCGCAGGGGAGGGAGTCGCCCGTCTTCTTTTACGAGAATCTTATGACTCCTGAATCGGTAATGGCACTGGGTAACGAGGCAATGAAAGTGGCGCTGGCCGTTGCTGCGCCTTTGTTGCTGGCCGCGCTGGTGACCGGGCTTATCGTCAGCCTGTTGCAGGCGGCGACACAAATCAACGAACAAACGCTGTCCTTCATTCCTAAAATTCTGGCCGTTGTGGCGACTATCGTGATCGCCGGGCCGTGGATGCTGAATCTGCTGCTCGATTACATGCGCACGTTGTTTACCAACCTGCCGTACATCATCGGGTAATCTATGGTTTCCTTCGACAGCACCCAGTTAGCCGGATGGCTGAGCATGTATTTCTGGCCCCTGCTGCGAATTCTGGCGCTGATCAGCACCGCGCCGATCACCAGTGAAAAGTCAGTGCCAAACCGCGTGAAACTCGGTCTTGGGATGATGATTACCTTCCTGATTGCGCCTTCCCTGCCGCCGGTGGACACGCCGATCTTCTCCACGCCTGCACTGTGGCTGGCAATGCAGCAGATTATGATTGGCACCGCGCTGGGTATCACCATGCAACTGGCCTTTGCCGCCATCCGTATGGCCGGTGAAATTATGGGTTTGCAGATGGGGATTTCCTTTGCGACGTTTTATGATCCAAGCAACCGTCTCAATACCCCGCTGCTGGCACAGTTTTTAAACCTGCTGGCGGTGTTGTTGTTCCTGAGTTTCAACGCGCATCTGTGGCTGATTTCCCTGCTGGCCGACAGTTTTCATACCCTGCCCATCAGCCATAATCCGGTGAATGCCGAAGGTTTTATGGCCGTCGCCAAAGCGGGCAGCATTGTATTCAGCGGCGGGATGATGCTGGCTCTGCCAATCGTGACATTGCTGCTGACGCTCAACATGGCGCTGGGCCTGTTAAACCGCGTGACGCCACAGCTTTCCGTTTTCGTCATCGGTTTTCCGCTGACCCTCAGCATTGGGATTCTGGCGATCAGCCTGATGATGCCGATGCTCGCCCCGTTCAGCGAGCATCTGTTCAGTGAAATTCTGGATAAGATTGTGTTGATCATGAATCAGCTGGCGGCTGACTGAATGGCTTAACGCCGCACCAGCAGCGCCATCACTTCGTAATGCGCGGTATGCGGGAACATGTCGAAAAGCCGGACACGCAGAATGTGATAGTCCGGCAGTAACGCCAGATCCTGCGCCATAGTTTGGGCGTTACAGCTTGAATAGAGAATCGTGTCCGGCGCCATGTGGCTGAGATATTCGCACAATGCTTTGCCGATGCCGCGACGCGGCGGATTCACCAGCACCAGATCCGGCACCTCGCCTTTGCCGGTCGCAAAACCGGTAGAATCGAGCGCCTGAAACTCAACGTTTTGCAGCCCCAGACGCACCGCCGATTCTTTCGCACAGGCAATGGCTTCCGCGCTGATTTCGATACCGGTCAGTTTCATCTGCGGCGTTGCACAATGCAGACCAAAGCCGCCCACGCCACAGAACAGATCCCACATACTTCGGATATCCCCTCGCGCCCTCACCCAGTCACGCGCCGTGGCGTAAAGCTTTTCAGCCACCACCGGATTGGTCTGGAAGAAGCTTTGCGGGCGGATAAACAGGGGGACATGGTTAAAATCTTCTTCCAGCCGCTGAACATCCGTCAGTGGAATTTCAGTGTCACCTTCGAGGATCGCCATATGCACCGGCTGTATGTTGGCGGAAATCACTTTCAACTGTGGCAACTGCTGTTGCAACCACGGCAGTGCCGCACGCAGTTGCGCCAGTTTGGCGTCTGAACGCAACACAAAGCGCAGCATCATGCCGCCATCTTTCTGGCTTTCAGTCAGTAACAGGAATTTCAGCTCGCCGCGTTTGCGCGCAACGTTGTAAGGGGTCAGGCCCGCGCGGGCAATAAAGATTTTGAGAACTGAAAATACCGCCGGGAAACTGGTCGGATACAACGGGCACTCACACAAATCGACCGGCGTGCCGTCGCGGTGCAACATCCCAAGTAAAGGGCGTTCCACGCTGCCGCTGACCACCATTTTGGCTTTATTACGAAACGCACTTTCCGGGCCGGTGACCGGTTCACACCATTCAGCCACCGGCAAATCTGACAGCAAATCGCTGAGATCCCGCTGCTTGTCGGCTAACTGTTGTAAATAAGGTTTGTCGAGCCACTGGCAGGAACGGCAGGTTCCGGCGGTGTAAAGTGCGCAATGCATGAAAAATTTCCGGTCATCAGATGCAGTAAAAAACTGGCGCGCAGTTTATCACTGCGCGGCGGGAAAGACTCACTTACATCGAGGCTATTTGCGACGGGAAAAGTATCTGCGGCTGCTGGCAGGCACATACAACAGTAGCAGCACCAGCATATCGGGAATTTTTTGCATCAGCAGCGCATAGAGAAATTCGCCCTGTGTTTCGACGTTAAAGCGAAAGATACGCGGGCCGAACCAGTCAAATGACGCCAGCAGCATGTAACCGACCACGATCACCTGACAACCGATGAATGCCCGGCGCCCCCAGCGGCGGCCACGCATCATAGCGTACGCAGCACGGCATTCGGTCAACACAATCAGCAAACTGGCCAGCATGATGAAACAGTTCAGCCAGGACTCGGCACTGACTTCAATAAAGCTCATCAGCCCTGAAAAGCCCATAGCATCAAACAATAATATGAATTCGAGCAAGCGCGTCGCGACAATCGCCGACGCACCGATCATGACGGGAACAGGGATAAATGCCAGTTTCATAAATCCGTTTGGGCTCTCCATTTACGTTCAGGGCGGAATACATCCGCCCTGAAAATTATCTTAAAATTTAAGCACGTTGAGCGCGCTGAATTTCTTTGCGCCGTTGTTTCTCGGCACGCGACATAAACCACCAGGCAATCATGCCGATGATGCCCACCACCAGCAGGATCAGCGTCGCCAGTGCGTTGATTTCAGGGTTGACACCCATACGCACGCTGGCAAAAACCAGCATCGGTAACGTGGTCGCGCCCGGCCCGGCGACGAAACTGGCGATCACCAGATCGTCGAGCGACAGCGTAAACGCCAGCAACCAGCCCGAAATCAGCGCTGGCAAGATCATCGGCAGCGTAATAATAAAGAACACTTTCAGTGGCGGTGCGCCTAAATCCATTGCCGCTTCTTCGATGGAACGGTCCAGTTCACGCAAACGCGCCGAGACCACGACCGCGACATACGCACTACAAAACGTCACGTGCGCCAGCCAGATAGTGAACATGCCACGTTCAGCCGGCCAGCCAAAAGTGTGCCCCATCGCCACAAACAGCAGCAGTAACGCCAGACCGGTGATGACATCAGGCATGACCAGCGGCGCAGTCAGCATAAACGCAAAACCGGTTGAACCGCGAAAACGCCTGAAACGCACCATCACCACGGCGGCCAGTGTACCGACCACCACGGCCATGGTGGCAGCAGCGGTAGCGATCGACAGGCTCATGCCGACGGCGTTGATCATCGCCGAATCATGGAAAAGCTGAGTATACCAGCGGGTAGACCAGCCAGCCCAGACCGTTACCAGCTTCGAGCTGTTGAATGAGTAAATAACCAGCATCAGCATCGGGGCGTACAAAAACGTAAAGCCGAGCACCAGAATAAGAATTCGCCACGGCGAACGGACAACCGGTAACTGATTCATTCTTTATCTCCCAGCTCTTTGTTTTGGTATTTCTGGAACCACAGGATAGGCATGATCAGCAGCAACAACATGACCACTGCCACCGCCGAGGCTACCGGCCAGTCGCGGTTATTGAAGAATTCCTGCCACAGGACACGGCCGATCATATTACTGTCCGGCCCGCCGAGCAGTTCCGGTATCACGTACTCCCCCACCGCCGGGATAAAGACCAGCATTGAACCGGCAATAATCCCGCCTTTGGTCAGCGGCATAATCACTTTGAAAAAGGTTTTCATCGGACGCGCACCGAGATCCTGCGCCGCTTCCACCAGTGAGTAATCCATGCGGGTCAGCGCGGTGTAAATCGGCAACACCATAAACGGCAGATACGAATACACGATGCCGATATACACGGCCAGATTGGTGTGCAAAATCACCAGAGGCTGGTCGATAACATGCAGCCAGATCAGTACGTTATTCAGTACACCGTTGTCTTTAAGAATGCCCATCCAGGCATAAACGCGGATCAGGAATGACGTCCATGATGGCAGGATCACCAGCAACAGCAGGATGTTGCGCGTCGAGGTGCGGCTGTGTGCCACCGCCCACGCCAGCGGATACCCAATCAGCAGGCAAAGCAGCGTGGAAATCGCTGCCACTTGCAGCGATTGCAAATACGCATCGATATACAGCGGATCCTGGGTCAGGCCGATGTAGTTGGCGATGTTGAGTGCAATATCCAGCATGCCGTCTGACCAGGTAACCAGATCGGTATACGGCGGAATGGCCCGCGCCATTTCAGCAAAACTGATTTTGAAAACAATCAGAAATGGCAGTAAAAACAGCAGCAGGAACCAGACCAGCGGCAGCAGGATCACCAGCTTGCGGCCATGCCGCTGTTGCAGACGACCGGTGAAGGCTTTAAATCCGCCCGGAGGTTTGCTGGCCGGGGTTTCGGAGATTACAGACATTTTCATCCCCCTTTAAACAGTCAGCACGACACAGCTGTCGGCTTCCCAGCACAGGCGCACTTCGTCGCCCCAGGTTGGCATACCTTTGCGGAAACGGTGACCGTTCTGCAACTGCGCCGTAATCATCTGCCCGCTGTGCAGCCTGACGTGATAAATCGACAGGTCGCCAAGATAGGCGATATTGACCACCTCTCCGACCGCGAAGTTGCAGCCATCCTGCGGCACGTCTTCACACAACATGATTTTTTCCGGACGCAGCGCAACATACACCGGCACGCCGTCAACCACAGACACATCCGGATCGACTTTCAGCGGATGCCTCAGCCCCGGCGAGGTCAGCAGCAGCGCATCGTCCAGACGCTCTTTCAGCACACCTTCAAATATATTCACGGAGCCGATAAATTCGGCGCTGAAACGGCTGGTCGGGTGTTCATAAATTTCTTCCGGCTCGCCGATTTGCACGAATTTACCGCGGTTCATGATGGCGATACGCCCCGCCATGGTCATCGCCTCTTCCTGATCGTGTGTCACCATCACACAGGTCGCGCCGACGCGCTCAAGAATATCCACCACTTCCAGTTGCATACGGTCGCGCAGCTTTTTATCCAGCGCCCCCATCGGCTCATCGAGCAGCAGCAGTTTTGGTCTTTTCGCCAGGCTGCGCGCTAATGCCACACGCTGACGCTGACCGCCGGAAAGCTGGTGCGGCTTACGTTTGGCGAATTCCTGCATATGCACCAGCGTCAGCATTTCCGCCACGCGGCTTTTGATTTCCGCTGACGGCAGTTTGTCCTGCTTGAGGCCGAACGCGATGTTTTGTTCGACCGTCATGTGCGGGAACAAGGCGTAAGACTGGAACATCATGTTGATGGGACGCTGATACGGCGGCACCTGCGAAAGATCTACGCCATCCAGTACGATTTGGCCCTGCGTGGGCGGCTCAAAACCGGCCAGCATACGCAACAGGGTTGATTTCCCACAGCCGGACGCGCCGAGCAGTGCGAAAATCTCGCCTTTATAAATGGTCAGGCTCACATCATCGACGGCGGCCTGGCCATCAAAAGATTTGGTCAGATTGCGGATTTCCAGCAAAGGCGTGAAACCTTTCTGGGTCTTAGGCTGCGGGCGGGGGATAGCGTCGTTCACTCAGAGAAATCTCCGGTATCAGAATAAAGCAGTTCAAATAAGCATAACAGTCAGGGGGGAAAGTGCCTGATCGGTATACCCAAAATACAGCCGGAAGCAAAACGTCAGCGGCCCCGCCATCAATAAGCGGAGCCGCATTAACGATACTCAAAATCATTCTGGTTGCATCAAGGCGGCAAGTGAGCAAGTCCCCGGGAGCTGACACACGTCAGTGACCGGGGCGCGTTCGCGCAGCCAACGCAGAGGCAGCCTGAAGGATGAAGAGTATTATTTGCCGGTTTTAACCTTGGTCCACGAACGGGTGATCACGCGGTCAATCTTCGGATCCTGAACTTTCAGGGTGAAGAGTTTCGCCTGAACATCGGCCGGTGGATAAATGCCCGGGTTGTTACGCACATCTTCGTTAACCAGTGGTGTCGCGGCTTTGTTTCCGCTGGCGTAGTAAACGGTGTTACTGATTTGCGCGATAACTTTTGGTTCCATCAGGTAATTGAGGAACTGATAGGCTTCATCGAGATTTTTAGCATCTGCCGGGATAGCAAACACGTCGAAGAAGGCCAGCGCCCCTTCTTTGGGAATGCTGTACGCCACGTTCACACCGTTTTTCGCTTCTTTCGCGCGGTTACCCGCCTG
Organism: Rahnella aceris; assembly: GCF_011684115.1. NCBI lineage: Bacteria > Pseudomonadati > Pseudomonadota > Gammaproteobacteria > Enterobacterales > Yersiniaceae > Rahnella > Rahnella aceris. Next base: position 1,697,583 of record NZ_JAADJV010000001.1, read on the forward strand.
CATCACATCACCAGCCCAGCCAATTGCCACACAAATGTCGCCGTTCGCCAGGTCGTTAATGTACTGAGAAGAGTGGAAATAACGGATGTTCGGACGCAGTTTCAGCAGCAGATCGTTGGCTGCACCGGTGTAATCTGATGCTTTGGTGCTGTTCGGATCCAGATGCAGATAATTCAGGACTGTTGCGTAGATTTCCGCAGGGGCATCGAGGAATGAAACGCCGCAGCTTTTCAGTTTCTCGAGGTTTTCAGGCTTGAGCACCAGATCCCAACTGTCTACCGGGGCATCTTTACCCAGTACGGCTTTCACTTTATCGACGTTATAGCCGATACCGGTGGTCGCCCACAGATAAGGGATCGCGTATTTGTTGCCCGGATCATGTTGCGCCACCATCTTCAGCAGCTCAGGATCCATATTTTTGTAGTTTGGCAGTTTGCTCTTATCCAGAGGCTGGAACACACCAGCCGCCAGCTGACGTTCGAGGAAGCTGGCCGACGGTACCACCAGATCGAAGCCGGTGCTGCCTGCCATGAGTTTGCCTTCCAGCACTTCATTGGAATCAAACACGTCGTAAACCACTTTAATGCCGGTTTCCTTCTGGAAATCAGGCACGGTATTTGGTGCGATATAATCGGACCAGTTATAGATATGCAGCGTTTTTTCATCCGCAGACGCTGTGACGGACGCAGCCATAACCAGGCCGGCGACAACACCCGATAACCACTTTTTACGCAGGGTGAACATCCGTTACTACCTCCAAGACAGGGAATATAAATCGAATTTGTATCATTGAGACGGATACAAAACCTTTCACACAACTGCCAACCGACACCCATGGAATATGCATAGGCATTCAACGTTGACGCATACGCTGCCTGCGAATTAACCGTTTGGTTTTACGACGTAATCACGCTTGATGCAGAGTCAGAAGCATAGCGCCTGCAACCCTTGTGTACCAGCCTCCTGAGACAAAACCGGCGTTTATCGATTAATTATGCAGATTTAGTCTATACCGTCTGGCATTTTGCCTTTTAACAAAGTGAAATATCTGGCAACAACCACACCAATGCAGCATAACTTATGGCGAAAGCGGATAAAGGCAGCGGAGCCGCAATAAGCACGGCTCGCAGGAAAGGATCTTCAGAGGGGGGAAATGAATGTCCGGAAATGGAAAATTAATGCAGTAAAGGCAGATTCACAGAAGTGACCGGCATGCCTTCTTCTTCCTCGCCAAGGAAAAGCAGGTCATTGGCGTGCGCTTCGAGAATAATCATCGACATCTGCTCCTCAGCCTGTTGCAGGAAGAAAGCAAACTGCTCTTCCGTCACACCCACTGCAATCGTCAGTGACTGGCAAACAATCAGTTTCGGCAAATTGTCGTCCTGAATATCCACGAACGCTTTAATGGTCAGTGAACTGGCATTAATCGAGCTCAGATCGGCCACCAGCGGGATCAACGCCGTCGGTTTGACTTCGGCCAGTGCAGAAAACAAAATCACATTATCTACAATATCGAGTTTGGCATCAAAAATGCCGTCAAAATTCTGCATATGCGGCAAATGGAGAGCCTGACAGGAATCACACTCGAAAAAAGAGATGCCCAGCTGATCCAGCCAGCGCCGCAGCAGCGCTAAATCAGGGACGATGAGCGAATCCATAGAATGCCTCACGAGTTCAACACAACGAAAAAAACAAACCCTTCGTAACGCCAGCGGCATTACGAAGGGGTCATAGCTTACGGAATATTGCCGGTCAGCGCTACGATCATTACCGGATTGATGGACATTTAACGCACGGGAATAAGAATTAGCCACCGGATTTCAGACGGAATCCCGGCCGCGCTCTTTGTTCGATATAGTCAATCATCATACCGGCGATATCCAGACCGGTGGTGGCTTCGATCCCTTCGAGCCCCGGCGAGGCATTGACTTCCATCACCAGCGGCCCGCGGTTTGAACGTAAAATATCAACCCCGGCGACGTCCAGCCCCAGAGTCTGCGCGGCTTTAACCGCAATGTCTTTCTCCTGCGGCGTAATTTTGACATTGGTGGCCGTCCCGCCGCGATGCAGGTTCGAGCGGAAATCACCCGGTTTGGCCTGACGCTCAATCGCTCCGACCACTTTTTTCCCCACCACCAGACAACGAATGTCGCGCCCTTCTGCTTCGCGGATATATTCCTGCACCAGAATATGCGCGTTCAGGCCGCGAAATGCGTCAATGACACTTTCTGCCGCCTGACGGGTTTCTGCCAGCACCACACCAATCCCCTGTGTTCCTTCAACCAGCTTCACCACCAGCGGCGCACCACCGACCAGCGCAATCAAATCGGCGGTGTCATCCGGCGCATTAGCAAAACCGGTCGTCGGCAGATCAATGCCTTCACGCGCCAGAATCTGCATGGAACGCAATTTATCGCGCGCCCGGGTGATCGCCACCGATTCATTCAGCGGGAAACTGCCCAGCATTTCAAACTGACGCAGCACCGCTGTGCCATAGAAGGTAATCGCGGAGCCAATTCGTGGGATCACCGCATGGTACTTATCCAGCTGATGCCCGCGATAGTGCACGCTGGGCGCAGCAGGATTGATATTCATGTAGCAGGACAGTGGATCGATAATGTCGATCTCATGTCCGCGTGCTTCAGCCGCTTCCTTCAGGCGTTTACACGAATACAACGACCCGTCACGGGAAAGAATTGCAATTTTCATCCAACACTCCGTCGCCGTTTAGCGTGTTGCCCAACCTTGCTTGTGCAATGCGTCCAGCATAAACGGACGTTGTTCCTTTTTAAGGGTACGAATAATCAAATCACTCCAGGTATCGCGTCGCGCATTGCTGTCGCGTTGCAGATAATACGCCGATAGTGCGTCGTCATATTCTGCCAGTTGCTCTTTATCTACCGGCTGATAGCTGTTTTCATGCACCAGCAGAGACTGCGGCATACGCGGCTTGACCTGATGATCCTGCGCGGGGGTTCCGATACATAAACCAAACAAAGGCATCACAAATTTAGGCAGTTTCAGCAGATTCACTACGTCTTCCACCTGATTACGGATACCGCCGATAAACACACCGCCCAGCCCCAGTGACTCCGCCGCCGTCATGGCATTTTGCGCCATCAGCGCGGTGTCCACACAACCGAGTAACAACTGCTCGGCCAGACCCAGCTCGGCTTGAGGGTTGATCTGTAAATTACGATTGAAATCAGCACAGAAAACCCAAAATTCAGCGGCGCTGGCGACATATTTCTGACCACCGGTGTACTGCACCAGCGTCTCCCGCAGCACAGGATCGGTCACGCGGATAATCGAATAACATTGCAGAAAGCTCGAAGTCGAAGCAGCCTGAGCGGCGGCAATAATGGCTTCACGTTGCTCGTCCGGGACCGGTTGATCGGTAAAAGCACGGATGGAGCGGTGTGAGCGCAGAAGATCGATGGTCGGCGTCATTAAAAAATTCCTGAGCGGTAAGGATAAATAAAAAAGTTGCCCCAATCATTCATGCTGTGAGCACCGTTTGCAAGGATTCCGGCACCTGTAGCTGTAACAATGTACTGTGTCTGAAAAAGAGTGCCGGTTCATTCAGATAGGTCAAAGGTATCGGACTGACAGGTAATTCCTGCTTTTTTTTATGGTTTGTAACAGGCATAGTAGCGACATCAAAAAGGTGATGTGGTTAACAAAAACAGACATTCCCCTTTCATTTATCTTGTTGGCATTAACAAAGGAGTCTCCATGTTTGCAGTAATTTTTGGGCGTCCTGGCTGTCCTTATTGCGTACGCGCTAAAGAGTTGGCTGAAAAACTGACTGAAGAACGTGATGATTTCAACTTCCGCTACATCGATATTCACGCGGAAGGCATCACTAAAGCCGACCTGGAAAAAACCGTGGGTAAACCGGTAGAAACCGTTCCGCAGATTTTCCTCGATCAGAAACACATCGGTGGCTGTACTGACTTCGAAGCCTATGCCAAAGAGCATCTGGCGCTGTTCAGCAACTGATCCGCGATAAAATAAAGATATACACAGCCAAAAGGCGCTCAGTGAGCGCCTTTTTTATGGCTTCTACATCATGACATGTCAGTGTTGCCTGAACTGCCGGTAAGCAATGACCAGCAAATGAACCAGCATAGCGCCCAGAACACACCAAAATATCGCACTGGTGGCATAGGCCAGTTCCTGCATCAGCGGACGAACGCGTGGATAAAAGGCCATGCGCAATAAAAAGCACACAGGGATGGAAACCAGCCCGCCGACAAAGGACGAAAATATCGCCGAATCGCGGGAAATCAGCGACGTCACCACGCCGGGAATTAAAAATAATAACAGGCCATATTCCGGGCCTGGCGCGATATTTCTAACAATAATCCAGCCATTCTTTAACATAAGAAAAATAATTAAGAACATTGTGCAACAAATTAATGGGGCTACCACTTTTCGCCAAATTGCCATTTTACTTCCTCCTTAAAGTTGGCGAGATTTCACAGGTTCTCTGCATAAAATGCGTTCTTTGTTACCTGTCAGAGCCTTCTGGCTCATTTCCCCAGAGCGTTCCGCACTCCCGCGAAACACAAAAAAAGCTTTCAGAAGATTTATACGGGCATTTCTCTGGCTGAACTGGCGTTCTGTGACTAAAATGACGCCCGAAACCCAATTTTCCACCCCGCCGGGGCTGAAACAGACCGTGCGATCCTGAGTAGGAATTTTCTGTTTCTGAATTTATCCTTTACATTCTCCTATATCAAGAATTTGTTGGTAAACAATAAGTTATCCTTGTGAATATAAACGTCGCTAGTTTGTTAAACGGGAATTACATCCTGTTATTATTTGTGGTTTTGGCACTCGGTCTGTGCCTGGGGAAAATTCGCCTGGGTTCCGTTCAGCTCGGAAATTCTATCGGCGTATTAGTGGTTTCGCTGCTTTTGGGTCAGCAGCATTTCAGTATTAATACTGAAGCGCTCAACCTCGGCTTTATGTTGTTTATTTTCTGCGTAGGCGTCGAAGCAGGGCCAAACTTTTTTTCCATTTTCTTCCGTGACGGCAAAAATTATTTCATGCTGGCACTGGTGATGGTCGGCAGCGCCATGTTACTGGCACTCGGACTCGGACGTTTGTTCGGCTGGGACATCGGCCTCACCGCCGGGATGCTCGCGGGTTCAATGACCTCAACCCCGGTTCTGGTCGGCGCCGGAGACACGTTGCGTAATACCATGGGCGGTAACAAGATGCTCGGGCCTGAACTGGATAACCTGAGCCTGGGCTACGCCCTGACCTATCTCATCGGTCTGGTGAGCCTGATTTTCGGCGCACGTTATCTGCCGAAGCTGCAACATCAGGATTTGCCTACCAGCGCCCAGCAGATCGCGCGCGAGCGTGGCCTGGATACCGACAGTAAACGAAAAGTGTATCTGCCGGTGATCCGCGCCTATCGCGTGGGGCAGGAGCTGGTGGCCTGGGCTGATGGTAAAAACCTGCGTGAACTGGGGATCTATCGTCAGACTGGCTGCTATATAGAGCGAATCCGCCGTAATGGCATCCTGGCGACACCGGACGGCGACGCCGTATTGCAGGTGGGCGATGAGATCTCACTGGTCGGTTATCCGGACGCACATTCACGCCTCGACCCGAGTTTCCGTAACGGTAAGGAAGTGTTTGACCGCGACCTGCTCGACATGCGTATCGTGACCGAAGAAGTGGTGGTCAAGAATAACCACGCGGTCGGCAAGCGTCTGAGTCAACTGAATCTCACCGATCAGGGCTGTTTCCTCAACCGCGTGATCCGCAGTCAGATTGAAATGCCTATCGATGACAGTATCGTGCTGAATAAAGGCGATGTGTTGCAGGTCAGCGGCGACGCAAAACGGGTGAAAAGCGTGGCGGAGCGTATCGGGTTTATCTCCGTACACAGTCAGCTCACGGATTTGCTGGCCTTCTGCGCCTTCTTTATTGTCGGCCTGATGATCGGCCTCATCACTTTCCAGTTCAAAAACTTTAGTTTTGGCATCGGTAACGCCGCCGGACTGCTGTTCGCCGGGATCATGCTCGGCTTCCTGCGAGCCAACCACCCTACTTTCGGTTATATCCCGCAGGGCGCGCTAAATATGGTGAAAGAGTTTGGCCTGATGGTGTTTATGGCGGGTGTCGGCCTCAGTGCCGGTGCGGGTATCAATAATGGTCTCGGCGCAATAGGCGGCCAGATGCTGCTTTCCGGCCTGATTGTCAGCCTGGTGCCGGTGGTGATTTGCTTCATCTTCGGGGCATATGTTTTACGCATGAACCGCGCTTTGCTGTTCGGAGCCATCATGGGTGCACGAACCTGCGCCCCGGCGATGGAAATCATCAGCGACACGGCACGCAGTAACATTCCGGCACTCGGTTATGCAGGAACCTATGCCATTGCTAACGTATTACTGACGCTCGCCGGTACGCTAATCGTCATCATCTGGCCCGGTGCATGACGTAACTCATTGAAGTGTAATGGGGCAAAAAGAAATCAATATTTTTTTAAATTTTTGCCCCCTCGCACGAACTTTTAAAGTTAGCCAGAGTCTTAATTAGTGCCACTGCTTTTCTTTGAAGTCCCCAAATTTGGAGAGCCCGTCAATCCCGCCTTATTAGGTTCAAGATTGCCGGGTTTTTTCTTGCCCGAAATTCATACCTTGTGCATAAGGCATATTGAGTACTTCATTTAGATCCGTTGCGAGACAAAGCAGCGGGAAGAAATGCAAGTGTAATGTCCCGCCAGCTAGGCAACTTCAATCTGATATAGCAATTCCACGAGCGATATCGCGCTAACATTATCCCAGCGAAGATAGCTATCCAACGAACTGGATCCTGAATCTCTTCCCAGTACTCTAAGACAGATTGCTTGATGGTCTTGTGATGCAGAGACCCATACAACCCCACTCTGCTGTGCAAAATAAGTAGACCCCTTCAGGCCTTCTCGTTGTATGCGCTTCTTCCATGTATCAACTTTTTGCGTACTAATTTTTAGGCTCATAGTTATCCCATATCCGATAATCGAATTGAATTGAATTGAATTGAATTGAATTGAATTAATGAATGTCGGCATCCAGACTTGATAAAGATATCTTCATATCAGTGTGATATAACCTCATTCATCTGTGAACCAAATTCATAGGTGTATGTGATGGGCACTGGTTGATCAATATCAATGGAACTTATTCAGTTAAACTAATCATCTGATTGCCCAAGGACATGATTTAAATTCCCACCGCAGGCAACAGTTTTGAGTGTGTTTTTTCAGATATTGAAGAGATTACATATGTAAGAATCACACCAGTTTTGAATTGACAGAATAAAGGATTATGAAATGGATTTATTTGTCACATTAGTACTCTTGTTAGCCCTACTTTCTCCAATCCTGACTGTTACCCTAGTCAAGAAAAGCAAAAAGCATAAGGTGGAGGTCGATAACCTTATCGCAAGTAATACTTCCCTCGCAAATGAATTATATGATAGCCAAGAGAAGCTGAGCCTGATTGAAGAAAATTTTGCTCAAGCTGTTCGAGAGCATTCTGAACTTGAAGGAAAAGCAGCTCCCTTATGGCAGTATCAAAGACTACATGATGCAGTCCAAAATGCTGAGAAAAAGATAAAGACTGCTGAGTCAATAGCCAAAGAAAAAATTGATGAAGCCCAAATAAAGGCCGCCAGAGCTATAAGTGAAGCTCATAATCAAGCTCGGCTCACAATAAACAATGCAAACAGTGAAGCAGTAGCAATCACTAAAGACGCGCGAGATGCTCGTTTGAAAGCCAAAGAACGGCTTGATAATGCCAACAGTAAAACCGATGAGCTGATATCTAATGCAAATGATAATGCGATGAAAATAATCGCTGATGCAGAGATCCGAGCAAAAGAGATTGCTGGTTCTGCCTATGAAGCGAAAGAGTTTGCTGAAACATACCAGGCTGTAGCCAAATCCATGAAAAATAAAATTGAAGGATATGGCGATGAATGGATAGTTCCCAACCGCAGCGTTTTAGATGAAATTGCAGACAATTATGAGTTTACGGATGCAGGAAGAGAACTTCAAAAAGCGCGAGAGTTAACTAAGTCTCTTATTAATACAAGTAAAGCCGCAAGCTGCGAGTATGTTGAAACCAATAGGCGCAACACTGCAATTAAATTTGTATTAGATGCATTTAATGGGAAAGTTGACAGTACTCTTTCTAAAATCAAGCACAACAACTACGGTAAACTTTCACAAGAAATTAAAGATGCATTCCAGTTGGTGAATTTTAATGGCTCAGCATTTCGGTCTGCTCAGATCACCGACATCTACCTTCAGGCCCGACTTAACGAACTTAAGTGGGGTGTTGCAGTAAATGAAATCATGCTTGAAGAAAAAGAGGAGCAAAGACGAATTAAAGAACAACTGCGTGAAGAAGAAAAAGCCCGCCGTGATTACGAGAAAGCGATAAAAGAAGCCGAGAAAGAAGAGAAAACCATACAGCAAGCCATCGATAAAGCGACACAAGAGTTAATGCTTGCAAGTGAAGAACAACGCTTAGCTCTTGAGAAAAAATTAGCTGAGCTTCAAACCAAATATGAAGAAGCCGAGGCCAAGAACCAAAGAGCAATTTCAATGGCCCAGCAAACACGTGCAGGCCACGTATATGTTATCAGCAATATTGGCTCTTTCGGTGAACACGTATACAAAATTGGGATGACACGTCGTCTAGAACCATTAGACCGCGTTCGTGAACTTGGTGACGCCAGCGTTCCATTCTCATTTGATGTACATGCCATGATTTACAGTGACGATGCGCCTTCACTAGAAAACCATTTGCATAAAGTATTCAATGACAGGCAAGTGAACAAGATTAATGCTCGTAAAGAGTTCTTCAATGTCAGGATAAAGGATATCAAATCAACTATTGAAGATATGAGCATCAGTGCGCACTGGACAATGTTTGCGGACGCCAAAGAATATAGAGAGTCCTTAGCTATTGAAAATGAGCGTTCAGCAGCAATCACTGCAAATGAGGAGCTTGTGGTTGCTTAATATTTATGCTTTTTCATAAAGCGGCTGCCTGGCCCTTCCACGGAACCGGAAGTGTCTGGTAACCGTGCTCGGTGAAGACCACGCAGGGGACATCAGCTCAACCAGCGGGTTGAACTGACAGGTATCGAGGTGATGCCACTTGCGACGCCGGTGAACATGTATGGAGCAGGATTTACCGCAGGTTGGGGGGCAGTTGTGTGTGCCCAGCAATGCCGACAATGTCCGTCACAGAACAGGATTTTTCAACAAGAGAAAGAAACTGAACCTGCCACGGTAAAGACAGGATAAGGATAGAGGGATTTTTGTCCATGAAAGTGCTCTGGGTTGGTTAGGTACTTATACATTTTTCTGGCACCAAACCATACTCTCCAGAATGTTTGAGCGCCCAGCACCAGCAGTTTAGAGACTAGATGACAGAATTTTCTCGCTGGACCTGACTGAGAGTTCATGGGCCATATAGTCTTCAAGACAGATAACTTCTTTAGAACTGAGGGGGAGAAAATATTTGTTGGGGAGCACATCCGGCTTTCCCTGAGGTGAGTGTTATCAATACCCACCCCGGATATTCAAGGTCACAATGGCTAATAACGGCAGTATCATTTTTCGTTATCAAAATAGGGTCAGGAAAAGTAGAACTGTAATTTCTGATGACAACAGCAGCATTACTCAAGTGGTACCTCCCATTGTTCGGTGAACAACCAAATCCTACAATAGCCACCACAACGGGGGAAGACCCTTTTGTATACAGTTAAATATCCCCTTCTTTGGAGGGAATCACGCATGGCAGTCCGCAAAGTGACAACTGGTCAATAAATGTGTGAACGCTACCCTGCCAGCCGTTCTGGCTGCAGGGTGTCGAAGATGTTTGCAACTAAAGGAAAAGGTATACCATAGATGAAAACGAGAATAGGTCTGAGTCTAGCCAGGATGACACAACTAACTTTGATATAACCTTAACGGGTAAGTGATACATCTGCCTATTAGGTTTAATATAACCCACCGGTCACAATGCTTTCATTGCTTGTGGAATAATATTTTAGCGTACTTTAATTGTATAATCTCATTGAGATACTGAGTGCCAGATAAAACTTATCACTACCAGCGCTCATTACTATGACTTTCAAAACTGGTGCTGTTGGCATAACAAAACCCATCAATGTCGGGGAAAAGAGTAAATTGCCTGATGTCGAAAACCTTTTCGAGCATGACTAAGCACTCCCTCTTCATGTCCGGTGTAAGAGCAATTAGTTTTACCCATTGCGAATTTTTTTGGAATAATAAGCTTCCCTCTAGTTCATCGCTAACTCGGCTATATAAGAATTGTGCATTCTGAGCGGCAATCCTTTTCGTCACAACAGGTGGTTGCCATAATCTTGGGCACACCTCCAAGACATCATCTGGTTTCGGATCGCCTGAACCAAATATTTCATTGTAAGTTCGTAGTTCAGGCCTTCCCTCAAAGCCACGAACGCTTGCCCAATGCAGACCGAATAATAGTCCGATTTTATCTCTTTCAGAATTACAGGCAAACCAGAGGGCAACAAGCATATTTCTTGAAACGTCTACCAAACGTGTTGCTGCACCATGGTGTTGAAGCTTTGCCAGTAATTCAAAATCACAAAGCACTCGCCCATTTTCGTAATGATATCCTTGGTGTTTCGCACTACTTAGAAGCTCCCTTTCATAGTCACGCATACTCATTTCCGAAGGAAGATAACTTTTATCTTTCGCGAGCCGTCTATATGCCCCGCTATGAATAGGCCACTCAATGTTGCCTTGACCTCTCCAAAGATAGATATTTCGTGCGCCGTCTTTGTCCACAGAAGCAAACTCAATAATCTGCCAAAATTCATCAGGTGCTATCAATGGGCCGAATAACTCCGTTTCGATTAATTCCATAGTTTACCCACCACACCCTCAACCTCATGCTGAAACACATAAGGATCAGACAGCAATTCAAACTGTTCATCGTCCTGATAGGTCACGGCAACATGATAGTCATCACCGGCAAAGGCTTTTACTGCTTCGATATCCCGCCAGTAGGTTGCCAGGAAAAAATGCTCCCAGTCCCCTTGCGAAACGCTTTTGACCAAAGCGCCTAAATTGCCTTCGATACCCTGAGAATGCTGGACGCCCGTCAGTTGCAGATGTTCAGCAAATCCTGCTGCATGTTTTACGGGTACGCATCCGTGCCATGTTCTAACTATCACGTTTTCATCTCCTCAATCATATTCACTTCAATAACATAGCGAAAATTTAACGTGAGTTGAAGAGCATCTGAACGTGTTTCAGCGCTTATTTCTCATTCTCAATCACCCGCACCAGCGTGCCGTCGATATCGATCATTGCGCCCATTCTCAGCCCGAATGGCTGCATTTTTGGCAGATGAATGCACGGATGGGATTTTTTATCCTGCCCGATTCCTGCCGCCATAAACGCATCAAAAAGTGCATCGGCGTCATCGACGCGCAGGCAGCAGCTGAACCAGCTGGTGAGCGGGTCGAGATCCGTGTGCAGGAAGAATTCCAGCGTAAGAGTTCCGCGGGTCATGATCAGCCAGCCGTCATCAACGTAAGTGGTAATGAATCCAAAGCTGCCATAAAAGCACTGGGTTTCTTCGAAATTACGGGAAGGAAGATTAGGGGTGGCGTAGTCGGTCATCCTGGCCTCATCAGCAGTAATGCATTGAATGTTACGCCATGATGCCTGAGTGGGAAGGATGAGGAAAGAAGGAAAAATCAGTGAGTCATCCCCTGCCAACTGGCAGGGGAATCAGACACATGGCTCGCGGTTCCTGAAACTAACAGGGGCGCGCCGGCTTATCAGAACTGATAAACCAGACCGACGGCTACAATGTCATCGGTATTGATGCCGGCGTCGCGGGTCAGGCGGGTGTCATCCATCAGATTGATTTTATAATCAACGTAGGTGAGCATGTTTTTGTTGAAGAAGTATGACGCGCCTACATCAACATATTTAGTCAGGTTCTGGTTGCTGTAACCCGGAACATTTCGGGCATGGGATTGCACATACGCAATCGAAGGACGCAGACCAAAATCGAACTGGTACTGTGCAACGGCTTCAAAGTTTTGTGCTTTATCCGCGTAACCGTAAGCCGTGCTGCCCGCTTTACCGAAACGGTTGGCGTTGTAGCTCTGGGTGTACATCGCTGCCAGATAGATATTGTTTGCGTCGTATTTCAGGCCGCCGCTGTAAGCCGTTGCCTTATCACCGTTACCAATGATTGCCGGATTGTTACGGCCATTTTGTTCGCTGGTACGGTCAGACGCCATCATCGCTGCTGCTGCGCTGAAACCTTCGCCCAGATCATATGTCAGGGACATGCCGTAGCCGTCACCATTCTGCGCCAGGACATCGCGGCCATTGTTAGATTCAGTCGCACTGCCATTTTTGCCCTGATACTGCACCGCCACATCCAGTCCATCGACCACGCCGAAGAAATCTTTGTTACGGTATGTCAGTACACCGTTCGCACGCTGGAACATGAAGTTGTCCGCGCCGTAGGTATCGCCACCGAACTCAGGCAAAACATCCGTCCATGCTGCCACGTCATACATCACGCCGTAGTTACGACCGTAATCCAGTGAGCCCCACTGACCGAATTTCAGACCGGCAAAACCTACGCGGGTGAAATTGTTTGCATCTTCACTTTCTGCAGTATTCAGGGAAGCCTGATATTCCCACTCACCGTAACCGGTCAGTTCATTATTGATTTGAGTCTCACCACGGAAACCTAAACGCATATATGACTGGTCACCGTCAGCGCTGTCATCGTTGGAGAAATAATGCAGGCCGTCGACTTTACCGAACAGATCGAGTTTATTACCGTCTTTATTATAAATTTCGGCAGCGCCAGCAGTGCCGGCCATCATCAGTGCGGGAATTACCAGAGAAAGCGCGCGTAATTTCATCATCAATATCCTTGATTATTTATAAACTGTTTAAATTTCCGTCCGGCGATTTTATTATCCGCCACCATGAAGTTATATTTCTCCTTCGGGCCGGACAGATGGGCGTAAAAATAAACGAGGGTAAGTTTCGTTGCAACCAGAAAAATTTTGAAATACCTTTCGTTTGGTGTTTGTTTAGGTTTAAAACAGCCCGCAGTACAATAACAATGCAATTAAAAACATACAGTTATGGAATTATTTGACCAGGAGTGATTTCATATCATTCTCACAGTGATATTTAAATCCTATAATAATTTCATCGCGATATTATGGCATGAAAACATAATTCACAGAATTGAGCCTGTTCTCTGTCATGTTTTGTATTTTTCTAAAAATAAGGTTGCATTAAGGACAACAAAAAGCCCCTAAAATAGGGGCTGTAGATGACTATTCGCAAGAACAGGTTATTACATAATCCGTTCGAGGCGCTGGCCTTTACCGCCTAAACGCCCGTCGGTCTGATTCCATTCATTTTCGTACGCCTGATAGGCAAATACAAATGCCTGATGGCCATCTTCAAATAGCTGGTCAGGACGTCTATGCCAGCCGGAATAAGCATCGTAGCGCAAAATCTCATAGCCACCGTCAACCGGGTGGAGAAGGTAGGTATAATGTTCACAAAATTCCGGCGCATAAGGAATATCCTCCCCTGCTTCCAGTGTGATAAACAGACCGCCGAGGCGTAATTTAATCATTGATATCCTTTTTCATGATCCACAACCGGGTGGTTTGGGTGGCGGTGACATATGTCGTCTCAGCCGCCAGATGCATCCCCTGACGCTGATAAAATCCGATGGCTGGCAAATTACTTTGCAACACATCAAGCCAGAGAACGGGCTGGTTACGCGCTCTTGCCACACGTTCGGCGAAGGCAAAAACTTCAGATCCCAGACCACGCGAACGGTTCAGCGGGGTGAAGTACAGTTTGCATAACTTCGCCCCCTGACCTTCTGCAACGTCCAGCGGCGTATTAAAATTCAGTCTGGCGAAACCGACCGCCTCACCGTTATCCTGCGCAACCAGCCAGCAGCAATCCGGACTTTCCAGGCTCAGGGCTAGCGCCTCATCACCAAAATCCTCCTCCAGGAAAGCATTCAGTTCGTCCCCGCTTTGCCATAAACTACCAAAATAATGGCGATAGGTCTCCCGCCCCAGGCGCTGCAACAGGCTTAAATCGCCGATGTCAGCCTCACGAATCTCCATTCTGACACTCTCCTCGTTACCGTATTCAGACTTTGTCTGTCCCCCGCTCAGGCGGTATGACCATCCGCTTAAGGCTTCCTTAAGTTCTTCTCTTTACACTCTATTTCATCGTGAAACTATACCGTTATTCAATGAATGCGGATATTCAGACGAGACCCCTTTACCTGCAGGGCAGCACAAATTAACGTATCTGAAATTTTTTCGTCCTGTCAGCAAGTTACCGGATTCTTTTGATGGCTATTTTGGCCTGTATAAATGAGGGTAGTATTATGGAGCAACTAAATTATTTGATTTTTCTATGGATTAACGCCACACCGGATTCGCCGAAAGCGCTGATTCAGTTGGCCACTTTTCTGGCTAATGACCTGATTATGATTGTCCCGCTGCTGATTATCGGCCTGTGGCTGTGGGGCCATCAGGAGCGTATCGATAAGCAACGCGAAATGATCAGTAAGACAGCCATTGCGCTTCTTTTTGCGATGACGACGGCTAAAACGTTTTCCATGTTGTTCCCTCATGCCCGTCCTTTTGTGGAAGGTTTTGGTTATAACTTCCTGCATCATTCACCGGATGATTCCTTCCCGAGTGATCACGGTACAGTCAGTTTCACCTTCGCGCTGGCCTTCCTGTTCTGGCACCGTATCTGGTCAGGCGCTTTACTGATGGTAACCGCCTTGTCGATCGCCTGGTCACGCGTTTACCTTGGCGTGCACTGGCCGCTGGATATGCTGGGCGGCTTCCTGGTAGGTATGCTGGGGTGCCTGTTCGCGCAACTGGTGTGGAACTTGTTCGGCGAACCGATTAATGCCCTGATGTGCAAGGTTTACCGTTTCGGTTTTGCTTTCCCGATCAAGAAAGGTTGGGTTCAGCACTGATCCCCTGCTCCGTTATTCAAAGCATAAAAAAACGAGGCCACCTGAGCCTCGTTTTTTATGTCAGCAGATTATCATTTGCCGAAAATACTGCCCCACAATCCACTGATCTTCATCATCACGAAGTCCCAGATACGGCCAATAAAACCGGTTTCTTTCACTTCCTGCAACGCCACCAGAGGACGCTGTTCGATGACCTTGCCGTCCAGACTGAAATCTACTGTACCCACTACCTGATTTTTCGCCAGCGGAGCTTCAAGCTGCGGACTGGTCAGATTGAAACTGGCCTTGAGATTCTTCAGCTGGCCCTTAGGCATGGTCAGCGAGGCATTTTCAGCCACGCCGAGTGGCACCATTTTCTCCTCACCAAACCAGACGCGCTGGCTGGTAAAGGCATCACCCGCCTTGATTGGCGTGAGCGTTTCATAGAAACGGAAACCCCAGGTCAACAGGCTTTCGCTTTCATTAAAACGGATCCTGTCGCTTGGCGCACCCATCACCACAGCGATTAAACGCATGCCGGTGGAATCGCTGGCGGAAGAAACCAGATTGTAGCCCGCGCCCGACGTGTAACCGGTTTTGATGCCGTCAACGTTCAGGTTAGAGCTCCACAACAGGCGGTTGCGGTTAATCTGCTTGATGTGATTGAAGGTGAATTCTTTTTCTTTGTGCAGCGCATATTCATCCGGCGTATCGCGGATCAGCGCCTGCGACAACAGGGCCATGTCAGTAGCTGAGGTATATTGCCCGTCCGCATCCAGCCCGTGAACGGTTTTGAAATGGGTGTTTTGCAGTTTCAGCTGTTCGGCATAGCGATTCATCAGATTGACGAATGAATCCTGGCTGCCCGCCACAAAATCCGCCAGCGCAATACTGGCGTCGTTACCTGACTGGATCACAATACCTTTGTTAAGCTCAGAAACCGGCACGCGGTCGCCCGGTTTGAGGAACATCAGGGAGGAGCCGCGCAGCACCGGATTGCCGGTTGCCCAGGCGTCATTACCGACGGAAACCAGATCATCTGATTTGATTTTGCCGGATTTGATCGCCTGCCCTACCACATAGCTGACCATGATTTTACTCAGGCTGGCAGGGTCAAGACGCGCATCGGGATTAGATTCCGTCAGGATCTTCCCGCTGTTGTAATCCATAAGTACCCAGGATTTCGCGTTAATCTGCGGCGCGACCGGGGCGTTATCCGCCTGAGCGGCAGGCAGCGCCAGCAGCAATACTCCACCGCCCAGCGCGTAAATGAAAGTCCGTTTGAATTGGGAAGAAATTGTCATAGGTATCAGCGCTTTTGTCCGGGTAACTGAAATTTATCTTATCTTTCAATCAGATTGTGCAACTCTGTCAGAGGTAAAACCTACTGCTTTCCGGGTCGGGAATAAACCTAAATAGTGTAAAGATCTTAAGAATAGTAGAGTTTTCCGCTGCTTGCGCAGATTCAACTGATGATAAAAACAGCAGTAAGCACTTGACCATTCCATCCGGCTGGGGCAGTTTGTCTGTAAATCACATACAAAATACCTATAACAATAAAGGGCTTATTCACTCCAGAAATCAATGCGAGTGAACAGGCGCAGGGGCATCAATGACAGGTCTGGTGGTAAAAGCGCTGATTGGCGCACTGGTTGTGATTCTGATCGGCGTGTTGTCTAAAACCCGCAATTATTACATTGCCGGACTGGTTCCGCTGTTCCCCACTTTTGCACTGATTGCCCATTATATCGTCGGCACCGAACGCAGCATTGAAGCCCTGCGCACCACCATTATTTTCGGACTGTGGGCCGTTATCCCTTACATGGTGTATCTGATTTCTCTGTATTTCTTCATCGGCTCGATGAAACTCCCCTACGCCCTGTTTGGCGCCGTGGTCTGCTGGTCACTGGCAGCATGGTTGCTGATAAGCCTGTGGACTCGCTTTCACGCCTGATGAAGATCGCGTGACAATGTTGTTCACAAAACACTCAATATTTGAAATTGCGCTACGCTGAATGAAGGCTTTCAGATGAGGGAATCCGCCCCATGGATCTCGCAATATTTGAACTCGACCACACGCTGATTTGCGATGACAGTCACAATCTGTGGTTGCACTGGCTGGTTTCGCAGGGCTACGTCCCCCGCGATGAACTCAGTCATTACCGGCTGAATGCCGTTCATCAGCACAATACTCCGGCCAGCGGTGTTATTTGCCCGCAAACCACCGAGCGTTACCGCCGCTATCTTTCTCAGACGTTACAGCCCATGAGCGGCCTGAACTGTGCCACCGTGGCGAACTGGGTTCAGCGGTTTATCCATCGGGATATCATGCCACGGGTTTATCCGCAGGCGCGTGAACGGCTCGACTGGCACCGTATGCGCGGGGATGAAATCCTGATTATCTCCGCATCGGGCGACCATCTGGTCATGCCGGTCGCCCGACGTCTGGGTGCGAATGCCGGACTCGGGCTGCAAGCCGGTATCGTTAACCAGCGTTTCAGCGGTAGGGTCGAAGGTAAACTGACCTTTCATGAGGGGCGTCTTGAGCGCTTAAAACTGTGGCTGGAGAATCGCGAGCCGACGTTCTATCAGCAAATTTTCGCCTACAGCCATACGCTTTATGATCAGCCTTTGCTGGAGTTTGCCGATGTCGCTACGGTCATTAATGCCAGCGAGCCCCTGCAAAAGCTCGCTGCTGCAAAAGGCTGGCACAACCTGCACTGGTCACGCTACGCGCATCGGCAACAAGACGCATGCTGACGGCTACAGCCGGAAATCACGAATAAAATTCTCGTTTTCACGCGTCAGTTCATCACGAATAAAATCGATGAACTGACTCAGTGCCGCCGGACGCCGCTTGCCTGCCGGTGACTGCAACTGCAACGTACGCTGACTCAGTTGTTCAATATTCACCGGTTTCACCCGCAAATTGTCGCGGCGCGCTTTGTACATAATGGAAAAATGGCTGCATGCCGCAATCGCGCCCGGTGTCTGCACCATAAAATCGTACAACGTCGAGAAACGGTTACAACTCACCGCAGGCTCAAGAAAAATGCCGCTCATCCGGCAGGACAAATCAAACAACTGGCGGATGGTGCTGCCCTGCTCGTTCATCGCCAGCGGGTACGGGTGCAAATCCGTCAGCAGCACCTCAGATTCCGCCAGCGGATGATCCGGACGCATCACCATGCGCACCGGCGCGGGAAAAGACGCCAGAATATCCACACCGCGCTCCGCCGCCAGACTGAACTGCAACGCCAGTTCCACTTCGCCGTTGTGGATCATCTCCGACACTTCAACCGCCGTGCCGACGTTGAGATAAAACATCACACCCGGATTGTTCAGCCGGAACTGTGAAAACAGCTGCGGCAGCAAATCAAACGCCAGCCCGTCGGTGCAGGCCATGCGGATCACCGTGCGGCGTACCGCGTTCAGCCCCTGGATTTCTGCCATGGCGTGTTCCATGTCCATCATGCTTTTGCGCACATGGTTTTCCAGAATTTGTCCGGCATCATTCAGCACCATGCCGCGGGCATGACGCTCAAAAAGCGGCGCACCGATACGTTCTTCGAGGCGCTGGATCTGGCGACTGATGGCAGACACTGCGACAAATAATTGCTTACTCGCCGCACTCAGCGAACCGGTGTTTGCCACTACCAGGAAGTAGCGAATTTCCGTACTTTGCATGGCCGTATTGCCTCATAACTGTGCAGACAAGCATTACAATAAAAGCAACGCTAAGTTGCAATTATTATTATTGTGGCAACGCTTGCGCCGCGCGTAGAGTGAAACTGCTAAAAAAACCAACAATAAATCCTCAAAACATTAAAAAGCAGGTTATTCATGACAGCGGAAAATATCGTTGAACAGGCATTAGCCTGGTTCGATCAGGGTGAATACAAAAGAACACTGGCACGCAGGGTGGCTATTGCCACCGAAAGCCAGAGCAATCAGCGAGACGCTGAACTGGCACGTTATCTCGATGAAGAGATTAAACCGGCACTTTCGGCGATGGGTTTCAGCCTGCTCAGCGTGGAAAATCCTCATGCCGCCAACCGTCCTTTCCTGATTGCTACGCGCATTGAAGACAGCGAATTGCCCACCATACTGAGCTATGGCCACGGCGACGTGGTGTTCGGCGACGATGAAAACTGGCGCAGTGATTTGTCGCCATGGACGCTGAAAGAAGAAGGTGACCGCTGGTACGGACGCGGCAGCGCCGACAACAAAGGCCAGCACAGCGTTAATATTGCGGCGCTGGAACAAATCTTCAAAGCACGTGGTGGCCGTCTCGGCTTTAACTGCAAACTGTTGTTCGAAATGGGTGAAGAAATCAGCTCGCCGGGGCTGGCCGAACTGTGCCGCGATTATCACGACCAACTCAGCGCCGACATTTTCCTGGCCTCCGACGGCCCGCGCCTGAGTGCTGTGCGCCCGACGCTGTTCCTCGGCTCGCGGGGTGCGGTCAATTTCCGTCTGACCATCAATGCCCGCGACAACGCCTATCACTCCGGCAACTGGGGCGGTCTGCTGACCAATCCCGGCATTCAGCTGGCCAATGCGCTGGCCTCGCTGGTCAGTCAGCAGGGGCAGCTGCAGGTGGAAGCGCTTAAACCGCCTGCAGTCAGTGAGGCAGTGCGAGAAATTCTCCGTGATGTTGACGTCGGTGGCGGCGAAAGTGATCCGCAGATCGACCCGGACTGGGGAGAAGCCGGTCTGACGCCAGCCGAGCGTTTGTATGCCTGGAATACGCTGGAAGTGCTGTCATTCCTGACCGGTAATCCGCAGCGCCCGATGAACGCGATTCCCGGCAACGCCACGGCAGTGTGTCAGCTACGGTTTGTGGTCGGCACTGACTGGCAAAACCTGGCGAAACACGTGCGTGACCATCTTGATGCACAGGGTTTCCCACAGGTTGAAGTGGAATTTATGCGCGGTTCACCGGCCACCCGTTTCGACCCGACCGACCCGCTGGTCGGCTGGGCGCTGAGCATCATGCAGCAAACTACCGGCAAAAAACCGGCGCTGCTACCGAACCTCGGCGGTTCACTGCCCAACGACGTTTTTGCCGATATTCTCGGCCTGCCGACGTTGTGGGTTCCGCATTCGTATCCGGCCTGCGGTCAGCATGGCGTCAACGAGCACATGTTGATTTCCGTCGCCCGCGAGGGGCTGGCGATCATGACCCGTCTGTTATGGGATTTCGGCGAGCATGGTACCGCCCTGCTCGCTCAGCATATTGATCACGCCGGAGGTGCCAAATGAGCCAGTTAACGGCGTCATCCCATACAACCGGCAACGCGACAGAAAAGCCAAGCCTGATGAAAACCCTCTTTGCGACCTGTATCGGTAACGCGCTGGAATGGTTTGATATCGCGATTTACGGTTTTTTCGCCAGCTACATTGCTCACGCCTATTTTCCGACATCCGATCCGACCGTTTCCCTGTTACTGACGTTTGGCAGTTTCGGCGTGTCATTCCTGATCCGCCCGCTCGGCGCGGTTGTGCTGGGTGCGTATGCCGACAAACACGGACGCAAAGCCTCACTGTTGCTGTCCATCAGCCTGATGATGATCGGCGGCCTGATTATCGTTATCACGCCGTCTTACGGAACCATCGGCATGGCGGCTCCGTTGTTAATCCTGGCAGCTCGTCTGATTCAGGGCTTCTCGGCAGGCGGTGAATTCGGCAGTTCGACGGCCTTTCTGGTCGAGCACTTCCCGGAACGCAAAGCGTTTATCGCCAGTTGGCAGTTCGCGACACAGGGTGCGAGTACGCTGCTGGCATCGGCATTCGGGCTGGGCTTATCGGCAGTGCTGAGTGAAACACAACTGCAGGACTGGGGATGGCGTATTCCGTTTATCTTCGGGCTGCTGATCGGGCCGGTCGGTTTATACATCCGCCGTCATATCCGGGAATCGGAAAGTTTCAGCAAGGCCGAGAAAACCGCGTCTCCACTGAAAGAAATCGTGCGTGCGCAAAAAGGCCTGTTCTTTACCGCGATTGGCCTGATGGTGGTGTCTACTGCCATCAACTATATGCTGAACTACGTACCGACATATGCCACCAAAACACTGCATCTGCCTGCTTCGGCGGGGTTCAGCGCCACACTGGCAGCCGGGATTATCCTGACGGTAGTAACGCCCGTTATGGGCCTGTGGGCGGAGAAAATTGGCCGTCTGCCGCTGATGTGGGGATCGCTTATTCTGCTGTTGCTGACCGTGTATCCGGCGTTCTGGCTGATGCTGCAACACACATCAGCGATGTCCTTGCTGTTGCTGATAAGCTGGCTGGCACTACTGAAATCGGTGTATTTCTCCACCGTGCCGTCGATGATGGCTGACCTGTTCCCGATCACCACCCGCGCCAGCGGGATGGCGATCAGCTACAACGTCGCCGTAACCGTGTTTGGTGGCTTCGCGCCATTCATCTGTACATTGCTGATTTCCGCCACCGGCAGCAGTCTGGCACCGGGCTACTACCTGATGATGGTCGGGTTGCTCAGCGTCTGGGCCCTGTTCAAGGCGCAAAGAACGCAACGCTGATTGCGCTGACTGAAACTGAGGCGGGCTGAAATAGCCCGCCTTTTTATTGAGTTAACCCTTCAGGACTTAACCCTGCGGTGCCACCTTCAGCAACTTGCCATCGCGATCGTCGGTCAGCACATACACAAATCCGTCTGCACCCACCTGCACTTCGCGGATCCGTTCCTTACGGTCACTGAGTAAACGCTCTTCATGCGTGACTTTTTCGCCGTCGAGCGTCAGGCGGATCAGCGATTCTCCTGCCAGCGCACCGATAAACAGCGAGTTTTTCCATTGCGGGAATTTTTGCACGTTATAGAACGCCATACCGCTTAATGCCGGTGAAACTTCCCAGTAATAAATCGGATCTTCCGCCCCCGCTAATGTGGTGCCTTTGGCTTCGGGGATCGGCTGCCCGGAATAGTTAATCCCGAAGGTTGCCAGCGGCCAGCCGTAGTTTTTACCCGCTTTCAGCAGATTCACTTCATCGCCGCCACGCGGACCGTGTTCGGTTTCCCACAACACCCCGCTCCACGGATTAACTGCCAGTCCCTGCGGATTACGGTTGCCGAAAGTCCAGATTTCCGGCTTCGCACTTTTGTCCTGAACAAACGGATTATCCTGCGGCACGCCGCCTTCCGGTGTCAGACGCAAAATCTTGCCCTGCAACTGATTCAGATGCTGGGCGTTGATGCGCTGATTATTGTCACCGGTCGTCAGGAAAATATTTCCCTTCTGATCGAAGGCGATGCGCCCGCCGAGATTAATGCCGCTTTGCAACGCCGGTTGCTGTACGAAAATGACCTTAAAATTCGCCAGGGTTTTATTGTCCGCCGTCAACGTGCCATAGCCCAGCGCAGCATGCGGTTCACCTTTTTCACCCGGCTGCGCAAAGGTGAGATACACCCGGCGGTTACTGGCAAAATCTGGCGACAAACGGATATCCCACAAACCGGCCTGCCCGGCGACCCACACGGCCGGTACACCTTTCAGCGGTGCGGATAATCCAACGTCCTGCTTCCAAAGTCGCAGTTGCCCGCTGCGTTCGGTAATCAGCGCCCCTTGATTATCAGGCAAAAAAGCCAGTGACCACGGGTGATCCAGCCCTTTTGCCAGTTCAGTGACCTGCGCGCTGACAAGTGGCGGCGGGACGGGGGATTTCGGCGCAGCAGAGACGTTGGTGGTTAACATCACCAGCGCAAAAGCAGGCAATAAGGTGTCGCGGAAAGAAAATGGCATAAGGCTTCTCCCGGAGGCTGTATTAGAGGAATGAACAATCAATGTAAAAATCGCAGACAAAAATTCAGTTTAGGCCATGTGCCTGATTTTGCTCAGAGGCTGCGCATCCGCTATAACCCACAGGAATAACAACACTGTTAAATATAATAACAACAAAGCATTCCTTCTTTCGTAACATACCGGTAAACTGCTCCGACAGAATAGACGTCCAGACAGACAGACTTCTGTACATCCTCAATCTGGAAAGCCGCATTGCCTTCCCGGATTTACCAAAAAAAACACCAGAAAAAACATCGCGTCCGACGGAGCTGTTCAATAATGAAAAAAATATCCGCATCCCTGCTGGCATTAAGCCTGTTTTCCACTGTACCGGCCTTCGCTGCCGGTGAAACACCTGCGCCCGTTCCGGCGGCTATCGCCCAGCACAACGGTCCCGTGCGCATCGCAGTTATCCGTAATCTTGGCTCCGACGATAACACCACGCAGTTCCTGGCCGGTGCCATTAAACAAGGCCGCGCACTTGGCTTTAAAGTGGATACCTTTCTGAGTAATGGCGATGACGCCAAATTTCAGGATTTCGTGAATCAGGCCATCAGCCAGAAATACGACGGCATTATCCTGTCCCAGGGACGCGGCCCGTATTCCGAAGCGCTGGCAAAACGCATTGCGGCAGCAGGTATTGCGGTTTCCGCATTTGATACCGAAGTGCCGGAAAACATTCCAGGCGTGACCGTCACCCGTCAGGACGATGCCTCACTGGCGAAAGCGTCTGTCGGCCAGCTGGTGAAAGACTTCAACGGTAAGGCTAATATCGTCAAACTGTGGGTAGCCGGTTTCCCGCCAATGGAACGCCGCCAGAAAACCTACGAAGCTATTTTGAAAGAGAATCCGGGCATTCATCAGCTGGAATCTATCGGCGCAGTGTCTTCTGACGTGCAGGGCGATACAGCGAACAAAGTCGGTGCAATCCTCGCGAAGTACCCGAAAGGTCAGATTGATGCCATCTGGGGCGCATGGGACGCCTTCAGTCAGGGCGCGTATAAAGCACTGAAAGAAAATGGCCGTACCGAGATCAAACTCTACAGCATTGATGTATCGAATCAGGATCTACAACTGATGCGCGAAAAAGGCAGCCCGTGGCAGATGACCGCTGCAGTGGATACACAGCTGATTGGCGCGGTTAACCTGCGAATTGTGGCGCTTAAAATTGCCGGTGAGAAAACTCCTGCAACCTATGAATTCCCGGCACAGACCATTCCGCAATCTCTGCTTCTCAGCCAACCGGACGGCATCAACGTGACCGGTCTGAGCAAAATCATTCCTGGCTGGGGTAAATCTGAAGATTTCACCACACCGTGGTTTGCGACGCTGGAAGCAAAATATAAAAAATAAACATCGGAGCCTCCCGGAAACGGGAGGTTTTTTCCGCATGTATCCGCCCCGTATCAGGCTCTTCCTCCACACTTTTCCCGCTCAACTTTCCTCCGTTTGCGCTGTGCGATCACAGAAATAAAGAAACATAATTTCAGAAACAAAAATCTCAATAGCCTCAGGCCCCCGCCAACCGTTAAAAACGTACTCACCCTTTTCATATGGACATTGAAGCAATGAGTACAGAAATCCTTTCGGTCAAGGAAAAGATTGGATACGGATTAGGCGACGCCGCCAGTCATATCATTTTCGATAACGTCATGCTCTACATGATGTTTTTCTATACCGATATTTTCGGCATTCCTGCGGGTTATGTCGGTACGATGTTCCTGCTGGCCCGCGCACTGGACGCGATCTCAGACCCCTGCATGGGATTACTGGCAGACCGCACCCGAACGCGCTGGGGGAAATTCCGCCCTTATGTGCTGTTTGGCGCCATTCCTTTCGGCATCGTCTGCGTATTCACTTACACCACGCCAGAGCTGAGCATGACCGGCAAAATGATTTACGCCGCTATCACTTATACCCTGCTGACGCTGATGTATACCGTGGTCAACATTCCTTACTGCGCCCTTGGCGGTGTGATTACCTCTAACCCGACGCAACGTATTTCACTGCAATCCTATCGCTTCGTGCTGGCCACTGCTGGCGGCATGTTAAGTACCGTGCTGATGATGCCGCTGGTTAAACTGATCGGCGGAGAAAATCAGGCGCTCGGTTATCAGGGCGGGATTGCGGTGCTGGCGATTGTTGCGGCCGTGATGCTGGCGATTTGTTTTGCCACCACCAAAGAACGTATCGATCCGGGCAAACCGACCGGCACCATGCGCGAAGATTTGCGTGATATCTGGCACAACGACCAGTGGCGTATTGTCGGCCTGCTGACCATCCTCAACATCATTGCGGTCGCGGTTCGCGGCGGCGCCATGATGTATTACGTGACGTACATTCTCGGCAATCCGGTGCTGTTCGCCTGGTTCCTTGGCGTCTATTCCGTCGGTAACCTGTTAGGCAGTGCGCTGGCAAAACCGCTGACCGACTGGAAATGTAAGGTCAGTGTTTTCTGGTGGACCAACGCCATTCTGGCGGTTCTGAGCCTCGGCATGTTCTTCCTGCCGGTGAACGGCAGCGTGCTGATGTTTATCTTCATCTTCGTTATCGGCGTTCTGCATCAGTTGGTCACGCCAATTCAGTGGGTAATGATGTCCGACACCGTAGATTACGGTGAATGGAACGATGGCAAACGCCTGACCGGTATCAGCTTCGCCGGTACCCTGTTTGTTCTGAAGCTCGGTCTGGCTCTGGCCGGCGCGATGATCGGCTGGATGCTGGCCGGTGCTGGTTATCAGTCCGGTGCCGCCACCCAAAATGCAGCCACCATGACCAGCATTATCGCGCTGTTCACTCTGGTTCCGGCAGTTTGCTACCTGTTGAGCGCCATCATCTGTAAACGCTATTACATTCTTCGTACCCCGCTGCTACGCCGCATTCTTGATGAAGTCGCACAAGGCATCCGCCGCAATCAGCAAGAATTTATGAAATAAATTGGATGAAGTTTAAAAGGAAGAGACATTATGAAGATCAGTGATGGTAACTGGTTGATCCAGGAAGGATTGTCACTCACGCACCCGCTTCAGGTGTTTGAAGTACAACGCTCCGGTAATGAGATGGTGATTTATGCTGCGCCGAAAGATGCCTCGGAACGCGCCAGCCAACTGGACTCGCCACTGTTTACGCTGCGTTTCTTCTCGCCGCAGACCGGCGTGATGGGTGTACGTATTACTCATTTTGATGGCGAAATGGATAAAGGCCCGCATTATCCGTTAATGCAAACCGACACCCCCGAACTGCGCTTTGAAGACAACGATGAATTCGCCGCGCTGCACAGCGGTGATCTGAGTGTTCGCGTCACCAAAGGTAATAACTGGACGCTGGACTTCCTGCGCCATGGCCGACGGATCACCGGCAGTGTCGCGAAATCTAACGGCTATGTTCAGGACGCGAACTCGCATAAAACCTACATGATGGAACGCCTGGATCTGGGCGTTGGCGAAACGGTTTATGGTCTGGGTGAGCGTTTCACCGCGCTGGTCAAAAATGGCCAGACTGTCGAGACCTGGAACCGCGATGGCGGCACCAGCACTGAGCAGTCTTACAAAAACATTCCGTTCTACCTGACGAACCGCGGCTACGGCGTGCTGGTGAATCATCCGGAATGTGTGTCTTTTGAAGTCGGCTCAGAAAAAGTCTCCAAAGTGCAGTTCAGCGTGGAAGGCGAATATCTCGAGTATTTCGTTATCGATGGCCCGACGCCGAAAAAAGTGCTCGACCGTTATACCCGTCTGACCGGCCGCCCTGCACTGCCACCCGCCTGGTCGTTTGGCCTGTGGCTGACCACCTCGTTTACCACCAACTATGATGAAGCGACCGTCAACAGCTTTATTGACGGCATGGCGGAACGTGAATTGCCACTGCATGTTTTCCACTTTGACTGCTTTTGGATGAAGGCTTTCCAGTGGTGTGATTTTGAATGGGATCCGCAAACTTTCCCTGATCCTCAGGGTATGTTGCAGCGCCTGAAAGCGCGCGGCCTGAAAATTTGTGTGTGGATCAACCCGTACATCGGCCAGAAATCACCGCTTTTCCGTGAAGGTAAAGAAAAAGGTTATCTGCTCAAACGCCCTGACGGCCGTGTCTGGCAGTGGGATAAATGGCAGGCTGGTATGGGCATCGTGGATTTCACTCATCCGCAGGCCGCTGAATGGTACGCGGGCCATCTGAAACGTCTGGTGGATATGGGCGTCGATTGCTTCAAAACCGACTTCGGCGAACGTATCCCAACCGACGTCGTCTGGCACGACGGCAGTGACCCGCAAAAAATGCATAATCATTACGCGTTTGTGTACAACAAACTGGTATACGAAACGTTGCAGGATAAACTCGGCGCAGACGAAGCCGTGCTGTTCGCCCGTTCCGCCTCGGTGGGGGCGCAGCAATTCCCGGTTCACTGGGGCGGTGACTGCTACGCCACTTACGAGTCGATGGCTGAAAGCCTGCGTGGCGGGTTATCCATCGGATTATCCGGCTTTGGTTTCTGGAGCCACGACATTGGCGGTTTCGAAAATACTGCACCGGCGCACATCTACAAACGCTGGTGCGCATTCGGCCTGCTCTCAAGCCACAGCCGCCTGCATGGCAGCAAATCCTATCGGGTGCCGTGGGTGTATGACGATGAAGCCTGCGATGTGGTGCGCCAGTTCACGCAGCTAAAATGCCGCCTGATGCCGTATCTCTACCCCGCTTCAGCCCAGGCTGCCAGCCACGGAACACCGGTGATGCGCGCCATGATGCTGGAGTTCCCTGACGATCCGGCATGCGATTATCTTGACCGTCAATATATGCTTGGTGATGATCTGCTGGTCGCCCCCGTTTTCAGCGAAGAAGGCGATGTCAATTTCTATCTGCCAGAAGGCCGCTGGACGCACCTTCTGAGCAACGACGTGGCCGAAGGTTCGCGCTGGCATCGTCAGCAGCATGGCTTCGACAGCCTGCCGTTATATGTTCGTCCGAATACCTTGCTGGCGCTTGGCAGTAATAATCAGAAGCCGGATTATGATTACAGCCAGCAGCCTGAATTCCATCTGTTCGAGCTGGAAGACGGCGCGGTGGCAGAAAGCGTGATCACCGATCTGAGCGGGAGAACCGTCTTCACCCTGAAAGCCGAACGGCGGGATGGCGTAATTACAGTAATCCGGGAAGGCCAGGCATCAGGCTGGACACTGTGCCTGCGCAATCAGAAATCGGTCAGGGAAGTGAGCGGTGCTGCGCAGAAAGAAGAGGCGCTGGGGATATTGCTGACCCCGGCTGCCGGTGCAGGTCCGGTGGTGATAACACTGTAATTTATTCTCTGGTATCAATGTATTCATGCCCCGTTCGTCACTGAACGGGGCATTTTTTTATGCGGCTTTCAGACATCCTGATACACGCTATCGCCATGAATGCTGCGGTACTCTTTAGGGGTCATTTCATAGCCTTTTTTGAATACCGAATAGAAATATTGCAGCGACGGATATCCGCACATCTGCGAGATCTCATTGATGGAAATCGAGGTAGCAGCCAGCAGGTTGCGGGCGCGGTCGAGTTTTTCTTCGTGGATCACGCCGTGAATCGTCTGTCCGGTTTCATCCTTAAACCGTTTCTCAAGATTAGAACGCGACATGCCGATGGCATCGAGAACCTGTTCAACCTTAATCCCTTTGCAGGCATGGTAACGGATGTAATGCATCGCCTGAATGACGGCCGGATCACGCAGTGATCGGAAATCCGTTGAGCGGCGTTCTACCACTTTTACCGGCGGTACCAGAATACGCTGTAACGGTAAATCACGCTGATCCAGCAACTGATGCAGAAGTTTCGCGGCGCGATAGCCCATCTGGCGCGTGCCCTGTACCACGGATGACAAGGCAACACGCGACAGGTAGCGCGTCAGTTCCTCATTATCGATACCAATGACGCTAAGCTTTTCTGGTACAGGAATATTCAGATGCTCGCACACCTGCAACAGATGACGTGCGCGGGCGTCGGTAACCGCAATAATGCCAGTTTGCTGCGGCAGTGTCTGGATCCAGTCCGCCAGCCGGTTCTGAGCGTGTTGCCAGTTTTCCGGTGCGGTCTCCATCCCCTGATAGACCACACCCTGATACTGTTCAGCAGACACCAGTTTTCTGAACGCGTGCTCGCGTTCCTGCGCCCAGCGCTTTCCCCCTGCATCAGGCAAACCGTAAAACGCGAAGCGGTTAATCCCCTTCTCTTTCAGGTGCATAAAGGCCGCTTCAACCAGTGCGTAGTTGTCGGTAGCGATATAATGCACCGGCGGATAATCTTCTTCCTGATGATAAGACCCGCCCACCCCGACAATCGGCACATTGAGGCCTTCAAGCAACGTTTCAATTTCACGGTCATCAAAATCGGCGATCACACCATCACCAAGCCAGTCTTTAATGTTGTCTATGCGACAGCGGAAATCCTCCTCAATGAAGATATCCCAGTCGCTTTGTGAGGCCTGAAGGTATTCACCCACGCCTTCGACGACCTGACGGTCATAGACTTTGTTGGCGTTAAATAACAACGTGATCCGATAACGTTTTTCAAACATGCCTGTCTCTCACCGGTTTTCTCATAGACTAAAGCCTCATTCATTTGTACCCATGAATGAGGCTGATTGGGTTGGTCAATAGCACAACACCATGGCTTACGTAGATTTAGCTTAGTGAATTTGTGAGGTTGCTCAGACTTTCCTAAGTGACCGCCCGTCATCACTGCCATCTCTGCTGACTTTATGCACGTCGTTTGGTCGCCGAATCCATCCAGACCGCCAGCAGTAAAATTCCGCCTTTAACGATGTACTGCCAGAACGTTGGTACATCCAGCATGCTCATGCCGTTATCCAGCGAAGCCATAATGAAAGCCCCCATAACCGCACCGGCCACGCTGCCGACGCCACCCGCCAGGCTCGTTCCGCCAATAACGCAGGCTGCAATGGCATCCAGTTCCGCGATATTCCCCGCCGAAGGCGAACCTGCCCCCAACCGCGAACTGAGGATCAGACCGGCAATCGCTACCATCAGACCGTTTATCGCAAACACCGCCAGCTTGCTGCGCTCGACATTAACACCGGATAACCGCGCCGCTTCAATGTTGCCGCCAATAGCGTAAATACGACGGCCAAATGCGGTGCGGGAGGCCATAAACATGCCACCCAACATCAGCGCCACCAGAATCAACACCGGCGTTGGCACACCGCGATAATCATTGAGCAGGTAAATAGCGCCCAGCGCGATAACCGCAGTGAGTGCCTGGCGGGTCACATCACTTTTTGCTGCGGTCAGCGGCAAACCCAGCACCGCCCGCTGTTTGCGCCTGCGCCACTGCCAGCCAATAAACAGGGCCAGCGCAATCGCACCAATACCAAAACCGAAAGAATCCGGCAGATAACTCTGACCTATTAACGACATTGCAGGTGTCGTCGGTGATACCGTGGTGCCGCTGGTGATACCAATCAGGATGCCGCGAAACGCCAGCATTCCGGCCAGTGTGACAATGAATGACGGGACTTTACGATATGCTACCCACCAGCCATTCCATGCGCCCAACAGCAGCCCTAATGCCAGGGTCACCACAATGGTGAGCGGCAAAGGCCAGCCGAGCCAGACATCGAAAATCGCCGCCGCACCACCCAGTAACCCCATCATGGAACCGACGGACAAGTCGATCTCCGCTGAGATGATCACAAAGACCATGCCTACAGCCAGAATGCCGGTGATGGCGGTCTGACGCAGCAGGTTGGACACGTTACGTGCGCTGATATACGCGCCGTCAGTGGTGACGCTAAAGAAGACAATAATCACCGCAATGGCCGCCAGCATGACGAACACCTGCAGGTTAATACTCTTCAGTTTCTGCATCGAAAATAACGCGTCGGCCCCACCCTGAGTTGCAGGCGCAGACGGGGTTCCTGGTTGGGGAAATTTAGACATAAGATTCACTCCTCAATGCGGCTTCCATGACCTGTTCCTGACTTAAATTATTGTTATCCAGACAGGCTTTGACCTGTCCGAGATGCATGACTACCACGCGGTCGCTGAGTCCCAGCACTTCGGGTAACTCTGATGAGATGACGATAATTGCCATGCCCTGCGCCGCCAGCTGGCCGATCAGTTTGTAGATTTCATGTTTTGCCCCGACGTCGATCCCGCGCGTCGGTTCATCAAGAATGAGGATTTTAGGTTTTAGCAGCAGGCACCGTGCCAGAATGGCTTTTTGCTGATTGCCACCGCTGAGTCGCCCGATTGCCAGTTCGGGAGAAGAGGTTTTGATTTTGAGTTGTTTCACTGACTCACTGATGCTGTGCTGTTCTTCGGCTTCGCGCAGAACACCGCCAGCGCTGAACTGGCTTAACGCCGCCAGTGTAATGTTGCTGCCAACGGCCATAACCGGCACGATGCCGTCACGTTTACGGTCTTCAGGCACCATCGCCAGCCCGCGCCGCATGGCATCGCGGCAATCGGTGATCTGCACTTTCTCGCCTTGCAGCCAGATATCGCCAGACCAGCGTCCCGGATAAACACCAAATAAACACTCCATCATTTCGGTTCTTCCGGCACCCACCAGTCCGGCGACACCCAGCACCTCGCCCTCACGTAACGTAAAACCGCCGTTATCCACCCGTTTGATATGCCGGTTAACCGGATGCCAGGCAGTAAGATTTTCCACCCTTAATATTTCCTTACCGATCTGGCGTTCACGCGGCGGAAAGAGTTCAGTCAGTTCACGCCCCACCATCATGGCGATAATTTCTTTCTCCGACGTCCCGGCGGCATTGCAGGTGGCGATATGACGACCATCGCGGATCACGCACAGTTTGTCAGATATGGCTTTGACTTCATTGAGTTTGTGGGAAATATAAATACAGGCGATGTCGTGATGGCGCAGGTCACGAATGATATCGAGCAAAATCGCGGTTTCACTTTCGGTCAATGATGCCGTCGGTTCGTCCAGCACCAGCAAACGGACCTGCTTGTTCAGCGCTTTGGCAATTTCAACCAGTTGCCGCTGCCCGAGCCCCAGTTCCCCGACCAGCGTATGCGGATCAATATTGAGTTTGACCTGCGCCAGCATGCGCTGACAACGCAGATACATTTTGTCGGTATCCAGCAGCCCATAACTGCCCCATTCATTACCCAGAAACATGTTTTCCAGCACACTCAGTTGCTTAACCAGCGCAAGTTCCTGATGAATAATGGCGATCCCTTTTTGCTCGGTATCACGGATACCTTTCGCAGTAAGACGTTCTCCTGAAAAATAAATTTCACCTTCAAACGTTCCTTGCGGATAAATACCGCACAACACTTTCATTAACGTGGATTTACCCGATCCATTTTCGCCACACAGCGATAGCACTTCACCCGCAGATAACGTCAGACTAATATTATCAACGGCTTTTACTGCACCAAACCGCTTGGTGATATTGCGCATATCCAGCAACGGTAATTTTTCATATTGTTCTGGCACTTTCACCTCCAGCAGAAACAACACTTCCGGGGGGAAGTGTTGTTTCTATAGAAAATATTGAAAAATTAAAGGTCTGATTTTTTGTGGAATCCGTCGGCCACCACGGTGCTTTCAATATTATTTTTATCCACCGGGATCGGTGTTAATAAATAAGACGGCACGTCTTTTTTGCCATTATTTAATGTGGCATTGGATTTCGGGGTTTCCCCTTTGCCTAACTGCACCGCGATTTCGGCAGCGTCATTGGCCAGTTTGGTAATCGGTTTATAAACGGTCATGGTTTGAGTACCGGCTTCGATACGTTTGATCGCCGCAAGATCGGCATCCTGACCCGAGATCGCCACTTTCCCTGCCAGCCCTTGCGCTGACAGAGCCTGTACTGCACCACCGGCCGTCGCATCGTTAGACGCCACCACGGCATCAATTTTATTGTTGTTGGCCGTCAGGGCATTTTCCATAATTTTCAGGGCGTTTTCCGGCAACCAGCCATCGGCCCACTGATCTCCCACAACTTTAATCTTCCCGTCTTTGATCAGCGGGTTCAGCACTTTCATTTGTCCTGCGCGGAACAGCTTGGCGTTGTTATCCACCGGCGAGCCGCCCATCAGGAAATAATTCCCCTGCGGCACACGCTCAACCAGGCTTTGTGCCTGCAGCTCCCCGACCTTTTCATTGTCGAAAGAGATATAAAAATCAATGTCCGCGTTGTTAATCATGCGGTCATAGGCCAGCACCTTGATGCCTTCCTGCTTCGCTTCGGCGATCACGTTGCTGAGCACTTCGCCGTTATACGGGATGATGACCAGCACATCGACGCCACGGTTGATCATATTTTCAATCTGCGCCATTTGTGTTTCTTCATTGCCGTTTGCGGATTGCACAAAAACATCCGCACCCAGCGTTTTGGCTTTAGCCACAAAAATATCACGGTCTTTTTGCCAGCGCTCTAAACGTAAGTCATCAATAGCCATACCAATTTTAATTTCTTTCGCTAACCCTGACTGGCTAAAAAGCACTAATGCGGCACAGGCAGAAAGAATTACTTTATTCATTTTCATCATGTCAGACCTTTTATAAGAATAAGTAGAGGCAGATACAGAGAAGTGCGTACAGCAATGACACAAGGATTGTTGTCGCTGGGTAATTAATCGGCAATTGCAGATTTTAATCACTGCATTACGATTTTTTGTTTATTTTAGGAATTATGATGGGGATCATGGTTTGATTGTAATACGCACAAGCCAGATACTTTTATTATCGAGATATCGTGGAAGACGAATAAAAATGACAAGGAAAAAGGTTATTTATGCGATCTGCCGCACACTTAATAATTCTATTAAATTGAGTGTGAAATAACGTAATTGTGGGATGTCACGTCAACTCCGAAGATAGAGCCTCAGCCTCCCAGTCCCGCTGGGCCCGTTTTCAAGGAGTTATCAATGCACGCATATTTCGACAAGCTCGACGCAGTTCGCTACGAAGGTGCTAACAGCACTAATCCGCTGGCATTCCGTCATTACAACCCTGAAGAAGTGATCCTCGGCAAAACGATGGCTGAGCATCTGCGTTTCGCGGCTTGTTACTGGCACACCTTCTGCTGGAATGGTAATGACATGTTCGGTGTGGGCGCCTTTGACCGCCCGTGGCAGCATCCCGGTGACGCGCTGGAGCTGGCTAAAAGTAAAGCGGATGTCGCTTTCGAATTCTTCCAGAAGCTGAACGTGCCTTACTATTGCTTCCATGACGTCGACGTATCGCCGGAAGGGACATCAATTAAAGAATACGTCAATAATTTTGCCATCATGACTGATGTACTGGCGCAAAAGCAGGAAGCCAGCGGTGTAAAATTGTTGTGGGGTACAGCTAACTGCTTCACCAATCCACGTTACGGCGCAGGCGCTGCGACCAATCCTAATCCAGAAATTTATACCTGGGCCGCAACGCAGGTTGTGCACGCCATGAATGCCACCAAACAACTGGGGGGAGAAAATTACGTGCTGTGGGGCGGCCGTGAAGGCTACGAAACCCTGCTCAATACTGATCTTCGTCAGGAACGCGAACAACTGGGTCGCTTCATGCAGATGGTCGTTGAGCACAAACACAAAATTGGCTTCCAGGGCACCCTGCTGATCGAACCTAAACCGCAGGAACCGACCAAGCATCAATATGATTATGATGTTGCTTCCGTCTATGGCTTCCTGAAACAGTTTGGCCTGGAAAAAGAGATCAAAGTGAATATCGAGGCCAACCACGCCACACTGGCGGGTCACTCATTCCACCATGAAATTGCTAACGCAATTGCTCTGGGTATCTTCGGTTCCGTCGATGCAAACCGTGGCGACCCGCAGTGTGGCTGGGACACCGATCAGTTCCCGAACAGCGTGGAAGAAAATGCGTTGGTGATGTATGAAATCATCAAAGCGGGCGGTTTCACCACCGGAGGCCTGAACTTTGACTCAAAAGTTCGTCGCCAGAGCACCGATAAATATGACCTGTTCTACGGCCATATCGGTGGAATGGACACCATGGCGCTGGCGCTGAAAGTGGCAGCCCGTATGATTGAAAGCCGTGAACTGGATAAGCATGTTGCCCAACGTTACGCTGGCTGGAACACAGAATTGGGCCAGCAGATCCTGCAAGGCAAAATGTCACTGGAATCCCTGAGCAACTATGCGCAACACAACGCGCTGTCCCCTCAGCACCAGAGCGGTCAGCAGGAGCGTCTGGAGAATCTGGTTAACCGCTATCTGTTTGGTTAACCGGCTAAAATAAGTTGACGCCCTGCCCGCTGCGCGCGGAATTGCAGGGCGTTAATCGTTACAGATTCGGGTTAACAGATAAGGGAAAACTATGTATCTCGGAATAGATCTTGGCACCTCTGGCGTGAAAGCCATTTTACTCAGCGAAGAAGGTCGGGTGGTCGCCAGCCACAGTGAGGCGTTAACCCTTTCCCGCCCGCATCCGCTGTGGTCTGAACAACTTCCCGCTGACTGGTGGAAAGCCACGGACAAGGCGGTCACGGCGCTTTCGCATCAGCGTTCACTCAAAGACGTCAAAGCCATCGGTCTGACCGGTCAGATGCATGGCGCG
Organism: Rahnella aceris; assembly: GCF_011684115.1. NCBI lineage: Bacteria > Pseudomonadati > Pseudomonadota > Gammaproteobacteria > Enterobacterales > Yersiniaceae > Rahnella > Rahnella aceris. The sequence continues at coordinate 1,732,996 of NZ_JAADJV010000001.1, forward strand.
ACGGTAATGGATGCACAACAGAACGTGTTACGTCCGGCCATTTTATGGAACGATGGCCGCAGCTTCAGTCAGTGTCAGCAACTGGAAGCGGAAGTCCCGAATTCCCGCCAGATCACCGGTAATCTGATGATGCCCGGTTTTACCGCGCCCAAATTACTCTGGTTACGTAAAAACGAGCCGGATCTGTTTGCCAAAATCGACAAAGTCCTGCTGCCTAAAGATTATCTTCGCTGGCTGATGACCGGCGTGTTCGCCAGCGATATGTCTGATGCCGCTGGCACCCTGTGGCTGGATGTCGCTAAGCGCGACTGGAATGACGAATTACTGCATGCCACCGGCCTGACACGCCAGCAGATGCCCGCGCTTTTCGAAGGTAATCAGATTACCGGACACCTGTTGCCGGAACTCGCCTCACGCTGGAACATGGATTCCGTGCCGGTGATTGCCGGTGGCGGTGATAATGCCGCCGGGGCCGTCGGTGTCGGGTTGTATAAAACCGGACAAGCGATGCTATCTCTGGGTACGTCCGGCGTGTATTTCGCGGTAAGCGACGGTTTTCTGAGTAATCCGCAACAGGCGGTACATAGCTTCTGCCATGCCCTGCCTGACACCTGGCATCTGATGTCCGTCATGCTCAGCGCCGCCTCTTGTCTGGACTGGGCTGCAAAACTGACCGGCACCGCATCGGTTGGCGAACTGATCAGTCTGGCAGAAAAGACCCCGCCTGCAGATTCACCGGTCTGGTTCCTGCCGTATCTCTCCGGCGAACGCACCCCGCATAATAACCCGAATGCCAAAGGTGTATTGTTCGGCCTGACCCATCAGCATGGCCCGGCTGATATCGCCCGCGCCGTACTTGAAGGTGTGGGGTTTGCTCTGGCAGACGGAATGGACGTGCTGCACGCAACCGGTCTGAAACCGCACAGCATCACGCTGATTGGCGGCGGCGCCCGCAGCCCTTACTGGCGGCAAATGCTGGCCGACATCAGCGGTAAAACGCTGGAATACCGCACCGGCGGCGATGTCGGCCCGGCGCTCGGTGCTGCACGTTTAGCACAAATCGCCATGAATCCGGGGCAACCGCTGGAGCGGTTCCTGCCGGAACTGCCACTTGAGCAAGTGCATCAGCCGGACGCAGAACGGCATACTGCGTATGCAGAGCGGCGTGAAGTGTTCAGGGAGTTATATGTGAGGCTTGAGGGGTTGATGTAATACAAGACTGCTCCCTCCCCTGCGAAGGGGAGGGTTGGGGTGGGGTATTAAAGAAAAATCAGACAGTTAAAGTCAGCTTTGACTAAGTGTTAGCCCCTAAAACCCCCTCCCAGCCTCCCCCTTCGCAGGGGGAGGAGCCAAAACTAATAATGCTCCGCTATGGTCCTCACTAAAGGTGGAGCAAACCCGTTTTTACCTTACGGATATACCCCTTTAAACACCGTCTTCTTCCTCGGCTCCGACATAATCCCCTCCAGCGCCTCGACGCATTTCAAATAGTGCGGTGTTTTCTTGTGTGCCAGCACAGCGTCGTTATCCTGATAGGCTTCGTAGATAAAGAAGCGCGTCGGTACCGCCTCGTCCTGCAACACATCAAATCTGAGATTTCCCGGTTCCTTCACCGCGCCCAAATGGTTAGCGTGAAATACCGCCAGGAACTCATCCACCTTTTCCGGCTGAACATTAATTTCGACCAGTGTCACTTCCATGATTCACCCCTTTTCACTCAGGAACAGTTCATAAGCATGCGCCACGCTGGCGTTTTCATGCACCACCGCTTTCACCGCTTTCAGCATGGCAACCGGCGATTCGGACTGGAAGATGTTGCGCCCCATGTCCACACCGGATGCGCCCTGATCGATGGCTTTGAAGCACATTTCCAGCGCCTCGCGTTCCGGCAATTTTTTGCCGCCAGCAATCACTATCGGCACCGGACATCCCGCTGCGACGCGTTCGAAACCTTCATCGACATAGTAGGTTTTGATAATGTTCGCGCCCATTTCAGCGGCAATGCGGGTTGCCAGCGAGAAGTAACGCTGATCCCGCGCCATGTCTTTGCCGACGCCGGTCACCGCCATGGTCGGCATGCCGTAACGCATCCCCTGATCGACCAGTTGAATAATGTTTTTGATCGACTGATGTTCGTATTCACTGCCGATATACACCTGCGCTGCCATCGCGGCGACATTCAGGCGCAGCGCATCTTCAATCGCCACCGCCACCGTTTCGTTAGAGAGTTCAGTCAGGATCGAGTTACCACCGGAAGCCCGCATCACCACCGGTTTGTTCACCGCCGCAGGCACCACGCTGCGCAGTACGCCACGGGTACACATCAGCACGTCGGTATGCGAAAACAAAGGCGCAATGTTGATGTCGATGCGTTCAAGGCCGGTCGTCGGCCCCTGAAAATAACCGTGGTCAAACGCCAGCATCACCGTCCGGCCAGACTGCGGATTGAAAATCCGCGCCAGCCGCGACTGCATTCCCCAGTCAAGCTGACCGCTGCCCTTGAGGAAGAACGCGTGATTATCCTGCGGCGTGCCGATGCCGAAATTTTTGCCGTCTCTGATATCGTCCAGATCTGCCATTTTCTTTTCTCCTTACTGATCAGAAGTCGTATTTGCCGATGTTGTCTTTGGTGAAGACCACGCGTTCCGGCAGTAAAACGATGCCGTTACCTTTGGCCTCATACTGGTAGCCCTGCACGCTGTTCGGCACCACTTCCACCGTTCCGACGTCCGGCACATCCAGTTTGTCACCCACGTTAAGCGCGCCTTTTTTCAATAACTGATCGGCGACATAAACCGAAATTTTGCCCTGGCTGACCACGTCCCACAGACCGAACTGTTTCACCGTGCCGCGTTCGACATACGGGCGCATGACGTTTGGCGTACTGAAACCGACGATGGTCACGTTGGTACGTTTGAGGTTTTCCGCCGCCTGAGCCGCTGCCGGTAATGCGTTGGCATCAGGCGCAATAATCGCATCCAGATCGCCATAAGATTTCAGGATCCCTTCGGCGGTTTGCAGGGATTTAGTGGCATCGTTATAACCGTATTGCGTGGTCACGATTTCCCAGCCCGGATGCTCTTTGGCGATTTTGGCTTTCGCCTCTTTCACCCACTGATTCTGATCCGTCACTGTCGGGCTGGAATAGAAGAACGCCACTTTCGCTTTCTCTTTTTTCACCTGGCTGGAGGTCATCTCAACCAGCATCGAACCCAGTTGTTGTGGTGTGCCCTGATTGATGTAAATCGAGCGGCATTCCGGTTTGGTATCGGAATCCCAGGTCAGCACTTTCACGCCGCGTTGCATCGCGCGTTTAAGCGCCGGACACAGGCCGTCGGGTGATACCGCCGCCACCACAATCGCGTTGTATCCCTGATTGACGAAGTTGTTGATCATCTGCACCTGACCGGAAACGCTCGGCTCGGTCGGACCGTCGTAGGTCACGTCCGCGCCCAGCGCTTTACCGGCGGCCATTGCGCCGTTGCCGCCGCTGGTGAAATAACCGACGCCCACCAGTTTTGGGATAAAGGCGATACGTTCAGCCGCCTGTGCGCTCAGACACGCGAGGCTCACGGCACTGGCAATTAACAAGATTTTCATTGTGTTGGCTTTCATCATTAACCCCGGCTTATTGAGAAGACGTCAAGGAAGGAGAAGGCGCAGACCCGCGCCGGCAATAGCGCTGGAAAACACTGCGGATAAGACCACGGTTGAGGCTGGCAGAGCGGCCAATCACCACCAGGATCAGCAGCGCGCCGGACAGCGCACTGGAAACCTGACTGGAGACGCCAACCATCTGCAAACCCTGCTGGAGATACCCGATCAGCAGTGTCGCCAGCGCTGTGCCGAGAATGGAACCTGAACCGCCGTAGATATTGGCACCGCCCAGCACGACCGCGGTGATAGCGGGCATCAGCAGCGCATTACCGAGATCAGAACGCGCCGAGCCGAAATACGAAGTCATCAGAATGGCGGCCACGGCCGACGCCAGCCCGGTCATGCCGTAGAGAGCAAACACCGTGCGGCTGACCGGCAATGCGCCATAACGCGCCACTCGGGCATTCTGACCGATGAGGAAGACGTTGCGACCGGTGCGACTGCGGTGCATCAGCAGCCAGAAAAACAGTGTCGCCAGCAGGAAGATCACCAGCGGCATGGGCAGGCCCAGCACAATCTGATTGGCAAAGTTGGTGAACGCATCGGGGAAATTACCGATACCCTCAAAACCCGTCGCGCCCGCCAGCCCGGAAAGCAGTAAGGCGCTGCCGCCGAACAGGTAGAGCGTCCCCAGTGTGATGACCAGCGGATTCACGCCGGTATAAAGAATCAGCGCCGCATTGAGCAAACCACAGGCCGCGCCCAGTGCCAGCGTAAGCATAATGGCCAGTGCCAGCGGCACACCGGCCTGACACAGTACACCGAGCGCGATGGCGCACAGTCCGATGGTGGAACCAAAGGAAATGTCGATACCGCCGCTGACAATCACCAGTGTCAGTGGTAACGCCACAATCCCGATGGTGATGAAATCACTGGTGCTGAACAGCAGCGTACTGGCGTCCAGCATGCGCGGATTGGCGAAACCGAACAGTAAGATTTCGATGACCAGCAACGCCAGCAGCGCGATTTCCCAGCCATATTGTTGGAGTTTGTTCATCACACTACCCCGCTCTTTTTGCCGGTACTTAGCCGGCGGCTTGTATTTTTCGGTTGCTGAGATTTGCGTTCAACGGGTTTCTTCTGAGGCGGTGGCGTGGCCGCCAGAAAGCGTGAATACTTCTGCCGCCGCAAGTTTTTCTCCAGCGCCTGCCGCAATCTGCCGTCAAATACCAGCACCGCCAGCAGCACCAGCCCGGCGATAAAATCGTTCCACCACGCCGGAAGGCGTAACAGCACCAGCACGCTGTCAATTTGGGTCAGGAAATACGCGCCGAGCACCGCACCGAGAATGGAGCCGGTGCCGCCGAGCAGGCTGATGCCGCCCAGCACGCAGGCGGCGATGGCTTTCATCTCCAGCCCGCTGCCGGTCTGATTGGGCACGAAGCCGATTTGTGAAGCGAAGACAATTCCGGCAATGGCGGCCATCATGCCGTTAATGCCAAATGCCAGAATGCGTACCCGGTTGACGGCCACGCCAAGTTGTCTGGCACCCTGTAAGTTGTCGCCGACAGCGTAGAAACTGCGGCCAAACGCCGTGCGACCCAGCATCCAGAACATCGCAGCCAGCAAGACAATCACCAGCCAGCCGAGCGGGGAGACATTGAGGAAAACCGGTTCTGACAGAGATTTCAGCCCGGCCGGTAAGCCTTCAATCCATTTGCCGCCAGTCATCAGCAGCATCAGCCCGCGGTATAACCCCAGCGTACCGAGCGTGGCGACAATCGCCGGAATACGCAGCCAGGCGACCAGTACACCGTTAAATATTCCGGCCAGTAAACCGGTGCCGAGAGTCAGCAGACAGGCCAGCGGCAGGTTCATGCCGCCGTTGAGCAAAACCCCCAGCGTCACGGCGCACAGGCCGGTAACGGAACCGACCGACACGTCGATGTTGCGGGTCAGCATCACCACGGTGGCCCCCATCGCCAGCAACATCAGGATCTGCGCGCTGCCAAAAATCATGCTCAGTGTCTGAAAGCTGAACGACTGCCGGTCCATCGCACCGAGCAAGGCAAACAGCGCAATAATCGCCATCAGCGCGGTCAGTTCACGATTGTTTTGTATCCGCTTTAGCATGAGGTTCCTCCGGTGGCGGGGGTTTTGGCATGATTACCAAACGCGATATGCATAATGTTGCTGACGTTGATGTCGCTGCCCTGCAATTCGCCGCTCATTTCCCCCTGATGCATAACGAATACCCGATCCGCCAGTCCTTCAATTTCATCCAGATCAGATGAAATCAGGATCACCGCCACGTTCTGTTGCACCACTTCGCGCAGCAACTGGTAAATGTCAGCGCGCGCGGACACATCCACGCCGCGCGTAGGTTCATCGACAATCAGCACCGCGGGCTGTGCCTCAAGGCATTTGGCGATCAACAGTTTTTGCTGATTACCGCCGGAAAGTGTGCGGGCAGTTTGTGACCCGTCGCGGTATTTAATGCCGAGCGCACGGTGATAGCGTTCGAGCACCGCCGCTTCGCGTTTGATGTTCAGCCACCAGCCCTGACGGTTGAAGGTGAGTGAGGTGGTGTTCCAGCTCAGCGGCGCGTCGAGATACAGGCCGGATGCCTGCCGGTCTTCCGGCAAATACACCAGCCCTTTTTTCAGCCGCTGTAAGGTCGTCAGGCCGCTGATGTCTTGTTGCTGCAAAAGCACCTGACCACGTCGGGCGTCGCGCAGGCCATACAGGGTTTCTGCCAGTTCGGTGCGCCCTGCCCCCACCACGCCTGCCAGCCCGACGATTTCCCCGGCGCGGGCGCTGAATGAAATATTAATAAAGCCCTCACCGGTCAGGTTTTGCACCTGCAAGACCGGTTCGCTGCCTGCCGGGTTGCGTCGTGTGCCGGGTAAATCCAGCCACAACTTTTGCTCTGCGGGCAGCGCGGTGTCCTGGGAATGCGGGGTGATAGCGCGGATCAGCGCATCGTTATCCAGTTCGGCGAGCCTGCCGCTGAGCGCAATTTTGCCATCACGCATCACACTGACCCGGTCGGCAATCGCACGTATTTCCGGCAGTTTGTGCGAGATGAATACCACCCCGACGCCCTGCCCGGTGAGATGACGGACTTGTGTAAACAGGCGGGCGGATTCCGCCGGTGTCAGCGAGGCGGTTGGTTCATCAAGGATCAGCAGCCGCGCATCGCGCATCAGCCCGCGCAGGATTTCCACCAGTTGCTGATCGGCCACTTCCAGGGTTCCGGCCAGGGCACCCAGCGGTAAATTGCACCCCAGATCAGCCAGCGTTTGCTGCAATTTTTTTTCGCCGGCCTGATGTGCAGGCAGGCGGAACAGGATGTTTTCGCGCACGGTCAGGCTGGGAAACAGCATCGGCTCCTGCGGTACCAGATAAATCCCCGCCTGATGCGCTTTTGCTGGTGACAGCGCCAGTAAAGGCTCGCCGCCGAGCAGTAACGTGCCACTGTCGGCTATTTCGACACCGGCAATGATTTTCATCAGTGTCGATTTACCCGCTCCATTGCCGCCAAGCAGCGCGTGGACTTCTCCGCATTGCAGGCTGAAATCGATGTCTTTCAGCACCGCCACGCCGGAAAAGCTTTTACTGACACCGCTGACCTGCAACAGCAGATCCATGGTTTGCAGGTCTGCTGATAACTGTTTGCTGCTCTGCATACACCGGCCTCTGGCTTGATACATTAATTGAACAAATGTATTTATCATTTAACATTGTTCATAAAACTAGACCGAGGTGGCAGGGAAAACTTTTGTGCTGATCACAGTTTGTTCAACTCATATACTCTGCGTTATGATTCAGGCAGTAATCATTTGAAATTTGCAAAACACATCACAGTTAACAACATTTTGTTAACGAACAATTGATCTACATTTTGATAAGTGTTCACTATGAATGAGAAGACAACGCTTTCCGATTTGACTAACCATCCGGAATTCAGCATGGGCGAAGAGGAACTGCTGGCGCGCACCGCGTGGTTCTATTACCACGACGGCCTGACCCAGAATGAAATTGGTGAACGGCTTGGTTTGACGCGGCTGAAAGTGTCACGCCTGCTGGAAAAAGGCCGGCAGTCAGGAGTGATCCGCGTACAAATTAACTCGCGTTTTGAGGGCTGTTTGACGCTGGAAAATACCCTGCTCGAACGCTTTGGTTTACAGCAGATCCGCGTGCTGCCACAACTGGCCGACGGCTCGCTGAGCACACGGCTGGGGGTCGGCGCAGCACACATGCTGATGACATTGCTCAGGCCGGAACAACTGCTGGCTGTGGGTTTTGGCGAAACGGCGATGAGTACGTTGCAACATCTGAGCGGATTCATCTCCTCACAACAAATCCGCATGGTCACGCTTTCCGGCGGCGTCGGGCCCTATATGACCGGGATTGGTCAGCTTGATGCAGCCTGCGGAGTGAGCATTATTCCGGCTCCGCTGCGGGCGTCATCAGCCAGCGTAGCGGCTATTTTCCGTCAGGAACGTAATGTACACGATGTCATGCTGGCCGCCTGCGCGGCAGATATTGCGGTCGTCGGCATTGGCTCGCTGAACCAGAAACAGGACGCGACTATTTTGCGTTCCGGTTATATCAGCGAAGGTGAGCAGTTGTTGTTTGGCCGCAAAGGCGCAGTCGGCGACATTCTCGGTTTCTTTATGCAGCGCAACGGCGAGCTGGCAGAAAACATGGCAATCCACGATGAACTGATTGCCGTCGCGCCGGACGAACTGGCCAGCATTCCGACCGTGTTAGGCGTCGCAGGTGGGGTCGAGAAAGCTGAAGCCATCGTCGCGGCGCTGAAAGGCAGACGAATTAATGCACTGGTAACTGAAGAGAGCACAGCAAGAGCCATGCTGGCGCTGCTCGACTGACCCGCAGGGTGTAAGGGGCGTGGCGGTCAGGTATACGGTGCCCGATAAACTGGCACGAGAGAACATTGTGATGACCTCTACCCTGAACTCTGACCACGATCGCAACTATCTGATGGCGCTGGATGCTGGTACCGGCAGTATCCGCGCGGTGATTTTCAATCTCGAAGGCGAGCAGATAGCCGCCGGACAGGCCGAATGGATCCATCTGGCGGTGCCGGATGTGCCCGGTTCAATGGAATTTGATCTGCAAAAAAACTGGCAACTGGCCTGTCAGTGTATTCGTCAGGCATTGCAGGAAGCACATCTCCCCGCTTCTGCGATCCGCGCAGTGGCGGCCTGTTCCATGCGCGAAGGGATCGTGCTGTACGACAAATCCGGCGAACCTGTCTGGGCCTGCGCCAACGTCGATGCCCGCGCCAGCCGTGAAGTTTCCGAATTAAAAGAGATCCACGATTTCGAATTTGAACGCGAAGTCTATGAATGCTCCGGTCAGACACTGGCCCTCAGCGCCATGCCGCGCCTGTTATGGCTGGCCCATCACCGCCCCGATATTTACCGTCAGGCTGCCACTATTACCATGATCAGCGACTGGCTGGCCTACATGCTCAGCGGCGAACTGGCGGTGGATCCGTCCAACGCCGGTACCACCGGCATGCTGGATTTAGCCACCCGCAACTGGCGACCTGAGTTGCTGGATATGGCAGGGCTGCGCGCCGATATACTTTCTCCGGTGGCTGAAACGGGTACACGCCTCGGTTATGTCACGGCCAGCGCGGCCGATGCCTGTGGACTGAAAGCCGGAACGCCGGTCGGCATGGGTGGCGGCGACGCGCAACTTGGCACGCTCGGCCTGGGTCTGGTGCGTCCCGGCCAGACCGCCGTCCTTGGCGGCACATTCTGGCAGCAAATCGTCAACCTGCCGGAAGCGGTCACCGACCCCGAAATGAATATCCGCGTCAATCCGCACGTCATCCCCGGTATGGCACAGGCCGAATCCATCAGTTTCTTTACCGGACTGACCATGCGCTGGTTCCGTGACGCATTCTGTACCGAAGAGAAAACCATGGCGCAGCGTCTTGGCGTGGATGCTTACAGCTTGCTGGAAGACATGGCCGCCCGCGTGCCTGTGGGGGCCTGGGGCGTCACGCCGGTATTCTCGGATGCGATGCATTTCAAGAACTGGTATCACGCCGCCCCGTCGTTCATCAATCTGTCCATCGACCCGGAAAAATGCAACAAACCGGTGCTGTTCCGCGCGTTAGAAGAAAACGCCGCCATCGTATCGGCGTGTAATCTGGATATGATCGCCCGATTTTCCGGTGTACGCGCCAGGTCGCTGGTGTTCTCCGGCGGCGGTTCGAAGGGCAAATTATGGTGTCAGATTTTAAGTGATGTGACGGGTGTTCCGGTCAATGTGCCGGTGGTCAAAGAAGCCACCGCGCTGGGCTGTGCGATTGCAGCGGGTGTCGCAGCAGGCGTGTATTCGTCGCTTGCAGACACCGGTGAAGCGCTGGTGCGCTGGGAACGGGAATATCAGCCGGATGTGGCGAACCACGCAAAATATCTGGTGCAGAAAGCCAACTGGCAGGAAGTGTATGCGGATCAACTGGGGCTGGTGGACCGGCAGCTAACGACGTCGATGTGGAAAGCGCCAGGACTGTGAGGATAATTCCGGACTGCCTCCTCCCCTGCGAAGGGGAGGAGTAATCCAAATCTGGCGTTATTTGATACTCGCCATCGGCGGATCCATCGCCACTTTGCCTTTCACTGCTTTGTTCTTCACTCTTCTCGACCACATTGCGGTCAGGATCGGCACCAGAATTGAGGTGACGATAACCGAGGTAGCAACCAGCGCGGTTGCAGCCGGGGCAATCGGTTTGAACTGCGGCACCATTTCAGCAATCAGGACCGGCGTTGCCACCGCGGCCCCCGCAGAACTGGAGGCAGCGAGACCAGCGGTACCATCGCCGCCTCCGATGAATTTGTCGGCGAGGATCAGCGGAATACCGGTGATGACGATAACCGACATCCCCAGCAACACACCTAACAGACCGGTTTGTGCGATGACGTTCAGGTTGATGGTGTTACCGAGTGCGAAGGCGAAGAACGGGATCAGGGTTTGTACCGCTTTGCTGAAGAATTCGCGCAGTTCCGGGTCGAGATTGCCCAGGCTGAAACCGACCAGGAACGGCAACACGGCGCCAACGAAGACGTGCGGTTCAAAAGACGCGATGCCTGCCGTGCCGAGGATCACCATAGTCATCAGCGGGCCGGATTCCAGAGACATCAGCACAAATGCGCCCGCTTCTTCTTTCGTGCCGTATTGCTGCATTACCGAGGCATACAGGCCGCCGTTGGTCATGTCCATTGCAGCCACCAGTGCCAGCACGGAAAGTCCGGCGAAGAAGCCGAATTCCACACCATTTTCCGGCATGAACCGTGATGCTATCGCCGCCACAATCCACGCCACCGCGATTTTGGTGACCACCAACGTGCCGGATTTACGCAACACCGTGCCGGTCGCGCTGAGTTTGATGGAGGCTCCCATGCAGAAGAACCACACCGCCAGAATAGGTACAGTGCCGGTCATCAGCCCGTTGGTGAAGGAACCAAAATATTTGCCCGAATCAGGCGCGAAGGTATGGCACAGCGCACCAATGAAGAGAGGCACCAACATCATCCCGCCGGGGATTTTTTCTATCGCTCGTTTAATGTGCATAATTTTCACCTGATTTAAAAGTCACGGACTACCTGATGCCGCTACGTTATCCATTTCTCAGGGTGATAAAAGTGATTCAACTCATAAATTGAAACGATGTTTCTATTTTTTAGATCGGTAGTTTTAATAATTTACTCCGTCAATATTTAATTTCGGAGAGAAATCACATTTTCGAATTATTTGTACGAAAATACTTAACACACAAAAACAAAAAAGCCCGCAACAGTTGCCTGTGCGGGCCGGGTATCACACAAAAATGTCAGCTCAGCGATAAAGTGCCGAACGCCTGACGCCAGTCAGTATCAAACTTTTCAATCGCCGCTTCGACGGCAGGTGTATTGAGTAACTGTTCGGCCACATCCACCGGTAAGGTGATTGACTGACATCCCGCCAGCAGGCAATCCATCGCCTGACGTGGGGTTCGGAAACTGGCGGCCAGCACCTTCGATTGCGGCGCGTGCAGGCTGAGCAAGGTCTGCAACTCTTTGACCATCGCGATGCCGTCACCGCCCTGTGCATCCAGACGGTTCACATAAGGCGCAACGTATTCCGCCCCCGCCAGTGCCGCCAGTAATCCCTGACCTGCGCCATACACCGCCGTGCCCAGCGTCGGGATATTCATGCCCTTCAGCTTTTTAATGGCCGCCAGACCTTCACGGGTTACCGGCACTTTCACGACCAAACCGGACACCCGCTGCGTCAACAACAACGCTTCTGCAACCATTTGTTCGGCGTCGGCAGCAATCACCTGTGCGAACAATTTACCGTTACCCCCCAGCGCATCGCGCAAGGCAGGCAGCACTTCCCACAGCGATTTACCTTCTTTCGCCACGATGCTCGGATTCGTGGTGACCCCCTGCAACGGCAGGATGCGCGACAAACGTTTTACCGCAGTGACATCGGCAGTATCGAGATACAGCTCCATAACTTTCTCCCTGAAACTTGTGAGTGAATGCAAAGTTCAGAGAGTGTACGTCAGCAAGCAGAAGGTTTGTTGATCATCATCAAAATCACTTTCGAATGAAAGTTATTAAATTGCGAAAGAAGATTTTTAGCACCAGGGAGCGTCGAGATGATTTTCAATGTGCAGCGTTATTCCACACATGATGGCCCGGGGATCCGGACGGTGGTTTTTCTGAAAGGCTGTTCCCTGAGCTGTACCTGGTGCCAGAATCCGGAAAGTCGTTCGGCGGCGCCTGACGTGCTGTTCGATTCACGTTTATGCAGCGCAGGATGTCAGCACTGCGCAAAGACTTTTCCACATGCAGTCAGCATAGAACATGACCGCATCGGGATTCGGCATGAACAATTTCAGGCAGAAGATCGCTGTCTGATCGAACAGGTTTGCCCCTCCGGCGCACTGAGTGTGTGTGGAAATGACGCGGATATTGACGCCCTGATGCAGCAAATCCTGCGGGATAAACCTTTTTATACCCGTACCGGCGGCGGTGTGACGCTTTCCGGCGGCGAACCTTTCCTGCAGCCACAAATTGCGCTGACACTGCTGCAACGTTGCCGTCACGAAGGGCTGCACACCGCCGTGGAAAGTTGTCTGCATGTGCCGTGGAAATACATTGAGCCTTCGCTGGGGGCGCTGGATTTATTGCTGGCGGATCTCAAGCATGTGGCCGATGAACCTTTCCGCCGATTGACCGGCGGTTCCGCCAAAAGAGTGAAGGATAATTTCCGTCGTCTGGCTGCGGCCGGACAAAAGCTCATCGTCCGTGTGCCGTTAATTCCTGATTTTAATGCTGACCGGGCATCCATCCGCCAGATCGTTGATTTTGCGGCGGATGAAACCGGCTGCGAAGCCATTCACTTTTTGCCGTACCACACGCTGGGCATCAATAAGTATGTCCTGCTGGGGCAACCTTATCTGGCGCCACGCCAGCCGTTAAATGACCCTGACCTGCTGACGTTCGCTGAACAATACGCCGCAGAAAAAGGACTTTGTGCACAGTTAAGAGGATAAGAAAAATGACCCAACTGAATCTGAACACCCTTTCCGCCCGTATCCGGTCTCATAAAGAAGCCCTGATCCACATCGTCAAGCCACCGGTATGTACCGAGCGCGCACAGCATTACACGCAGGTTTATCAGCAACATGCTGACAAACCGCTGGCGGTACGCCGCGCGCTGGCGCTGGCTGAACATCTGAGCAAACGCACTATCTGGATCAAACATGACGAGCTGATCGTCGGTAATCAGGCCAGCGAAGTGCGCGCTGCACCGATTTTCCCGGAATACACCGTGGGCTGGATCGAAAGTGAAATTGACGCGCTTGCTGACCGGCCGGGCGCAGGTTTTGCCGTCAGCGAAGCCAACAAAAAAATCCTGCATGAACTCTGCCCGTGGTGGCGCGGGCAGACCGTGCAGGACCGCTGCTACGGTATGTTTACCGATGAGCAGAAAGCGTTGCTCGACAGCGGTATCGTAAAAGCCGAAGGCAATATGACTTCCGGCGATGCCCATCTGGCGGTGAATTTCCCGCTGCTGCTGGAACTGGGTCTGGACGGATTACGCAGTAAAGTGGGCGAGCGTCGCAGCCGCATTCGGCTGACTGACTGGGAAGATTTGCATAAAGAGCAATTGCTGAAAGCCATTGATATCACGCTGGCAGCGGTCAGCGACCACGTCGTGCGTTTCGCACAACTGGCACGGGAAATGGCCGCCACGGAAACCCGCGAGCAGCGCCGTAGCGAGTTACTGACCATCGCCGCCAACTGCGACGTCATTGCTCATCAGCCACCGCAAAACTTCTGGCAGGCGCTGCAACTGTGTTACTTCATTCAGCTTATTTTGCAGATTGAATCCAACGGCCACTCCGTGTCGTTTGGCCGCATGGATCAGTATTTGTATCCGTTTTATCGTCGTGACGTTGAGCTGGAACAAACGCTGGAGCGTGATCAGGCCATCGAACTGCTGCAAAGCTGCTGGCTGAAATTGCTGGAAGTGAACAAGATCCGCTCCGGTACGCATTCCAAAGCGTCGGCGGGCAGCCCGTTGTACCAGAACGTCACCATCGGCGGTCAGAATTTGCATAATGACGTGGCATCCGATGCGGTCAATCCGCTGTCATACGCCATTCTGGAATCCTGCGGACAATTGCGATCCACCCAGCCGAATCTGAGCGTGCGCTATCACGCCGGAATGAGCCGTGACTTCCTTGATGCCTGCGTACAGGTGATCCGCTGTGGTTTTGGCATGCCCGCCTTTAATAACGATGAAATTGTTATTCCAGAATTCATCAAACTGGGCGTCGAAAAACAGGATGCTTATGATTATGCCGCCATTGGCTGCATCGAAACGGCAGTCGGCGGCAAGTGGGGCTATCGTTGTACCGGCATGAGTTTCATCAACTTTGCCCGCGTGATGCTCGCCGCGCTTGAACAGGGGCACGACGCGAAAAGTCATACCCGCTTCCTGCCGCAGGAACGCGGTTTGTCGCAGGGGAATTTCGATAATTTCGATCAGGTCTTTGCGCAGTGGGATGAACAAATCCGTTATTACACCCGCAAATCCATCGAAATCGAATGCGTGGTCGATACGGTTCTGGAAGAGAATGCGCAGGATATTTTGTGTTCGGCGCTGGTCGATGACTGTATAGAACGCGGGAAAACCATCAAGCAAGGCGGTGCGAAATACGACTGGGTTTCAGGATTGCAAGTCGGGATCGCCAATCTGGGTAACAGCCTGGCGGCAGTGAAAAAGCTGGTATTCGATCAGGGCGTGATTGGCCAGCAGGAGCTGGCCAACGCGCTGGCTTCAGATTATGAGGGACTGGACGGCGAACGACTGCGTCAGCGGCTGATTAACGGCGCAGAGAAATACGGCAATGATCAAGACGAGGTCGATAATTTGCTGGTGCGTGCGTATCAGTGCTATATCGATGAACTGTCGAATTATCACAATACCCGCTTCGGACGCGGCCCGGTCGGTGGCACGTATTACGCGGGTACATCGTCTATTTCGGCCAACGTGCCGTTTGGTGCCGCAACTACCGCCACGCCGGATGGACGTAAAGCCTTTACGCCGCTGGCGGAAGGGGCCAGCCCGGCATCCGGTACCGATCATCTCGGGCCGACAGCGGTCTTTAATTCGCTGAGCAAATTACCGACAGAAGCGATTCTCGGCGGCGTACTGCTCAATCAGAAACTGAATCCGGCATCGCTGGAAAATGAAAGCGAACGCGAGACGTTAATGCTAATGCTGCGGACATTCTTTGAGGAACATCGCGGCTGGCATGTTCAGTACAATATTGTTTCCCGCGAGACATTACTTAAAGCGCGTGAGGAACCGCAGAACTATCGCGACCTGGTTGTCCGTGTCGCCGGTTACTCCGCATTCTTTACGGCCTTATCGCCTGAGGCTCAGGATGATATTATCGCCCGTACAGAACATTCACTTTAAAATTCGCATCTGAATTTAACTTTCAACGGGCGGCGCAGGCTGCCCGTATTTTGGGCGGTTATGAACGACAGACAACAAGTTATTCTGCAATGGGTAAACGATAAGCAGCGCATCAGCGTCAGTGAGTTGTCACAGATTTGTCAGGTGTCAGAAGTGACGATCCGCCACGATCTTACGCTACTGGAACAGCGACATTATCTGCGCCGTGCGCACGGTTTTGCCGTCGCTATCCAGACCGATGACGTGGATACCCGCATGATGTCGAATTTTGCCCAGAAGCAGAAACTGGCGAAGTTTGCGGCATCCCTGATCCAGGACGGCGAAACGGTATTTTTCGAAAGTGGCAGCAGCATCGCCTTGCTGGCGCAATATCTTGCCGATAAGAAGAACCTGACGGTGATTACCGTCAGCGGTTATGTCGCCTCTTTGCTGAAAAGTATGCCCTGTGACGTGGTTCTGCTCGGCGGGATGTATCAGAAAACCAGTCAGACGGTGGTCGGCCCGCTGACCAGAATGTGTCTGCAACAAATGAATTTCAGTAAAGCGTTCATGGGCATCGACGGCTTCACCGATACCACCGGCTTTACCGGCCGGGACATGTTACGTGCTGATGTGGTGAATGCGGTCGTGGCTAAAGGTGCGGAAAATATCGTGCTAACGGATTCATCGAAATTCGGTCAAATAAATCTTAACCCGTTGGGGCCGGTCAGTGCCTTCAGCCGGGTCATCACTGACGACAAATTATCCCCTGAATATCAGCAGCAACTTTCCGCTGCCGGGATTAAGGTCAGCCTGGTCGGCTGACCTATCCTTATCTGTGCCCCCCGATAATTCGGGTTTCAGGGGATTATTGGCCGTAGTAGGCATTCTTGCCATGTTTACGCAGGTAATGCTTATCCAGTAATTGCGGCTGCATATCCGGCAACTGCGGCGTTAACTGGCGGGAGAAAATGCCCATGTAGGCGACCTCTTCCAGCACGACGGCGTTATGCACGGCATTATCGGCATCTTTCCCCCAGGCGAACGGCCCGTGCGAATGCACCAGTACAGCCGGAATGTCTGCCGGCGACAGATGTCTTTCCGTGAAGGTTTTAACGATGACTTCACCGGTCTCCCATTCATAACGTCCGGCGATTTCCTCTTCGGTCATCAGCCGCGTGCAGGGAATGTTGCCGTAGAAATAATCCGCGTGGGTGGTGCCCCAGGCGGGAATATCCAAACCGGCCTGCGCCCAGATGGTTGCGTGGCGCGAATGCGTATGAACAATACCCCCTGCTTCCGGGAAATTCAGGTACAGTACCCGGTGGGTATCGGTATCGGAAGAAGGCTTTTTGCTGCCCTCGACGATTTTGCCGGTCTCCAGTTCCACCACCACCATGTCGTCCACGCCCATGTGGTCGTATTCCACTCCCGACGGTTTAATCACGACCAGCCCAAGTTTACGGTCAACGGCGCTGACATTTCCCCAGGTAAAGGTCACCAGATTATGGCGAGGCAGTGCCAGATTGGCCTCTAATACCTGCTCTTTCAGTTGCTTTAGCATCTTGGTTTCCTCTTATTACGAGGCTTTATTGTCTGGGTGACGGGTGTGTGCAGGTATGGGGGAAATCGCTAAAGAGTGCGTACAGATCTGCTGCAAACGTAAAAGTGCCCATTTGTTCCACAAACCGTTGAATGTTTGTCCAGCTTTTTAGTCTTTTGTGTGGTGAGAAAGAGCATCCTTGGTGAATTAAGATTATTCACCTAGTGAATGTATATCAATTTCACTATTTTTAATTAACGGATGCACAACTGCGTCTGGATAGGAGAAAAATTATGATGCTCGTGAATAAACGTGTTGCCAGTATTGCACTGGTTCTGACTCTGGCAATGTCTGTCAGCGCTTGTGGTAACTGGTCTAAGCGTGACCGTAACACCGCAATCGGTGCGGGTGCAGGTGCGCTGGGTGGTGCAGTTCTGACTGACGGCAGTACCTTAGGGACATTGGGTGGCGCTGCAGTGGGTGGTATCATCGGACATCAGGTCAGTAAGTAAAACAACCGGGAGATAAGTTCTATTTAACTGGCATCAAAAACGTAAGCGTTAAGCAACGAATAAAGCTAAAAATAGGATTGGGTTGTTTTTCAGGTCAACTTTATTGTCATCAGATGGATGACAAACAACGTGCTTTCGCGTTGTGATATCTCTAAAAGCTAAAGCAAGATGCTGCACCTTTGCGGATGCAGCATCTTATTATAAACGGTCAGTGATCGTTTACAGACAGGTCAGCCCCCCGCCAGTTTCACTTTCATGCCTTTCGCTTCCAGCAGTTGTTTAAGCAGATCGCGTTTGTCACCCTGGATCTCAATCACGCCGTCTTTCACCGCACCGCCACAACCGCATTTCTTTTTCAGTTCGGCAGCGAGTTTTTCCAGTTCAATATCATCAAGACTGACACCGGTGATCAGGCACACGCCCTTCCCTTTGCGCCCGCTGGTCTGGCGCTGAATACGCACAATGCCGTCACCTTTCGGACGCTCAGCCACGACTTTGGGCTCATCGATTCTGCCGCTGTCGGTCGAATACACTAAACGGCTGTTGCTGTCATTGCTCATGGTTTTTCCTTCTTAGCGCAGTGATGCCAGAATTTCACGCAGGGTCTGCGCCGGATCGGCAGATTGCGTGATCGGCCGGCCAATCACCATGTAATCCACGCCCGCCGCCAGCGCTTCCTGTGGCGTCATGATGCGACGCTGATCATCGGCTTGGCTACCAGCCGGGCGGATACCCGGCGTCACCAGTTTGAACGCCTGCCCGAGAGCAGATTTAAAACGGGTCGCTTCCTGCGCGGAACACACTACGCCATCGAGGCCGCAGTCGCGTGTCAGGCGCGCCAGACGTTCAGCATAATCAGCCGGAGAAAGTTCAATACCTAAATCCGCCAGGTCATTGTCTTCCAGGCTGGTCAGCACCGTGACGGCAATCAGTAAGGGGGCATCTTTTCCAAACGGTGCCAGCGCTTCCCGGGCCGCCGTCATCATGCGCGCACCGCCGCTGGCATGCACATTCACCATCCAGACACCCAAATCTGCCGCAGCAGCCACAGCGCGCGCAGTAGTGTTAGGGATGTCGTGGAATTTCAGATCCAGAAAGACGTCGAAACCGCGGGTCTGCAGATCTTTGACCATCTGCGGACCAAAATGAGTGAACATCTCTTTGCCAATTTTCAGACGGCAATCACGCGGATCGATTTTGTCAGCAAACGCCAGTGCGGAGGATTTATCGGCATAATCGAGAGCGACAACAATCGGTGAAGTATTTAAGTCTTTGTTGTTAGTGTTACTTTCGGACTTCATCTCGTCAGCCTCTTGTCAGTTTTTACGTCAGGAAGAAATAATATAATTTTTGCCGCCGATATTTTACATGGCAAACCACTGAATTCACAGCTACACCTAATGTGACAGTTTTATTAAATTTTTGTGATGCACTAGACGATGCAACAAGGCTGGCTTAGCTTGTTACTTTTACTCTAAGGAAAGGCAGAAAAATGAGTGAGATAACAACCCTGACCGTTAAAATTCCGGTTGAATTGAAAGAACTGATCAAAAACGCCGCTGCGGAAGCAGAACATTCATTAAGTGCAGAAGTTGCGGCACGCCTGGAAGAGAGTTTTAACCCTGCTGCGCCCAAAGGTAAAAAAGCCGCTAAAGCCACAGAACACGAAATTGATAATCAGCATCTTGCAGAAGAGACTGAACCCGCGCTGACCACCAAAGAAATCAAGAAATTGCGGACGTTGCTTAATGCCCGCAAGGCGAGCAGCAAGAAGAAGTAAGAGTCGATTTAAAATATCCTGCGGTTTCCCCTAAATAATTCACGTTGCAGTAAGGCGACAAACGTATCTGCAACCCGAAGTATGACGGGGAAACTTATTGGCCATCCAGGCCCCGGATTGGCTTTATCGTCGCCCAGCCACGGCATGACGGGCAATGCCAGTAAAGTGAATGCGCGGTAAAGCCGCATTTATGACAGCGATAGCGTGGCTTCGTCCGGATCTGTTCACCCACCATATCCCGCAGCAACACCAGGCTCTCTTTCGCACGCCCTTCTTCCGCATCCGCCAGATGGTAATCCATCAGGTGATGAAACACGCGCATGGTCGGATGGCGTTGCAACTGACGGTTGATATAGTTTTGCGCGGTCTCACGCCCTTCTTCATCCTGGATGATTTCGGCCAGCATCAGTTCTGCTGTGGCGCCGGTATTTTCATCCACACAACGCCTGAGAAACTCGGCCCATGCCAGCGTATCGTCAAGATTCTGGTAACACTCCTGCAGCATCGGCAACGCTTCGCTGACCAGCTCTTTATCCTGCTCCAGCACCCGCTGTAAGGCCTCTGTCGCTTTGCGGTAATCGCCCTGCGCCAGTAAAATCCGCCCCTGCATAATGGAGACACGGGCACAGAGTTTGTCCGCTGCCGCCGCCTTTTTCAGCAAGCCGGTCGCCTTATCGAAATCTTCAGACACCATTGCCTGCAATGCCAGTTCACACCAGAAATGCGCAATTTCTTTACGGCGGTTTTCTTTGCCGAGCTTGACCAGACGTTCCGCCACATCAATGGCGTTCTGCCAGTCGCTGGTGGCCTGATGAATAATCAACAACTGTTCCAGCGCAAACAACTGGAAATCCTGCTCTTTCACCAGCTGGTTGAACATGTCTTCCGCACGATCATAGAAACCGGCAGCCATGTAATCACGACCCAGTTGCTGTACGGCGAGCAGGCGCTGTTCGAAAGTCAGCGAAGCACTTTCCATCAGCGACTGGTGGATACGGATCGCACGATCGACTTCACCACGGGAGCGGAACAGGTTGCCCAGAGTCAGGTGCGCTTCGACTGTACTGCTGTCCTCTTTCAACATTTCGAGGAACAGATCGACCGCTTTATCCTGCTGATTGGAAAGCAGGAAGTTAACCCCCGCGACGTATTCACGCGACAGGCGGTTAGCATTTTCCTGTTTGTCCTGCTGAGAACTTCTGCGCCCCATGTACCAGCCATAGGCGGCCGCAACGGGCAACAACAGAAACAGCAGTTCTAACATAGAGGGTTATTCCTTGCTGACATCGTAAGATGCTGCTGGCGGCGTAACGACAGCCGCGGGTTCAATTTGCTGCTCCAGGCGTTTGATTTTACGCTGGGCGCGCCCCAGAGACAGACGTACACGCAGGTAGAACAAACCACAGATTATCCAGCCAAGAATAAAACCGGTAGCGAACAGCACAGCAAGCAGTGTCGAAACACGATAGTCACCCTGTGCCAGCAAATAATTGAAGGTCACAGTCTGATCGTTATGGGCACCCAGAGTGATAGAAATCACAACGATGACCAGCAAAAATAAAAAAATCAGCAGATATTTCACATTCATTCCTGTAATGCCGGGTGTACCGGATGAATTATGCCAAAAACTCGCGTCCCGACCTAATAAGTTAGCATTTCCGAACAAAGCAGGGAAACATTGCGGAGGGTTTAAATGCCGTCTGTAGCAACTTCATTCGACTTTAGTGTGGTGTCGTGACCACCACGACAATTAAGGCTATGGAATGTATATGGGGATGAAAACCATGAATTAAAGGGTTCACCAGGAACCCCCTGAGATTTCAGACGGTAAGAAATCAAAAAACCGGGATTATTCACGCTCGCTGATTTCCTGGTTTTCTGCTGGTGGTGGCGTTAGCGGCCCGACATAGCGCTCCGTCAGCCAGCAGGCCAGCATTACCAGGATCCAGCTGATGCCCACAGATGCCATCAGGTCGCGTGGCCAGTGCATGCCGAGCATCAGTCTGCTGCCCATCACCACCACCGCCCACACCATCAGCACGGTGACCGTTTTATAGTGTTTACGCCGCCACAATAACCCGACACCGAGTAAAACCCAGGTTGCGGCAAACATCGTGTGGCCAGAAGGGAATGCGTATCCCGTGTCGTTCTGCCAGCTTTTATTCAGCCAGTGCGGGATTTGCACGTTGTCGCCCAGCACCTCTTTCACCTGCCGGGCACGCGCTTTACTTTTCCGGGCATAAAATTCATCGACGTTCATCTGATGATCCGTCCCCAGCCATGCGACATACGGCCTGGGTTCGCGGACTTCGGCTTTGATAAAGTCTTTAACATACTGACCGGCCAGCACTGACAAGGTGATGATCACCACCAGCCCGATGGCTGGTTTAAGCCGAAATCGCAGGCACCACAGAAACCAGCCACAGAGGATAACAGTCGTCATGATTCCCCATGGTTCACTCACCGTTTCCGTGACCCAATAAAGCGGACGCAGCACGGCGGGATTACCACCCGGTGTCCACGTCCAGCCGCTTATCCACACCGCTGCGGGCATCAGTAACAAAAGAACAGCCCCGAGAGCTGTGCGCCTGGCGATATCAAACATAGTCGTCCCTTCAGTCATGCGTAAAAAGAGTTGGAGTGTATCAACGTTGTGATTGCTTAACATTCCTTTAGCGTGAGTTGTTGAAGAAGCGGTTATAATTCATAAGTTATGAACTAATCGTTCAAATATTCCCGCTAAAATGTGACCCAAACTGTGGCAAAATGATGCCCTGTCGTGATGGAAAGGCACCGATTCCCTATCCAGAGGCCGCATCAGAAAGTAGGATGCGCATCAACAAGTAAAATACTTACTGTAAATAAAGACTATTTGTGGTTTTTTTGGAGCATAAAATGCAGCTGAAACGGGTGGCAGAAGCCAATCTGCCAACACCTTGGGGCGATTTCCTGATGGTGGGTTTTGAAGAATTGGCCACCGGGCACGACCACCTGGCGTTAGTTTTTGGCGACATCACCGGTGAAACGCCGGTTCTTGCGCGCGTTCACTCCGAATGTCTGACCGGTGATGCCTTATTCAGCCTGCGCTGTGACTGCGGTTTCCAGCTCGAAGCCGCACTGAATCATATCGCCGAAGAAGGTCGTGGCATCCTGATGTATCACCGTCAGGAAGGCCGTAACATCGGTTTGCTGAATAAGATCCGCGCATATGCCTTACAAGACAAAGGTTACGACACCGTCGAAGCCAACCATCAGCTTGGGTTCGCCGCAGACGAACGCGACTTCACGCTGTGCGCCGACATGTTCAAATTGCTGGGTGTCGATTCCGTACGCCTGCTGACCAACAATCCGAAGAAAGTCGAAATTCTGACTGAAGCCGGTATTAACATTACAGAACGCGTCCCGCTGATCGTCGGCCGTAATCCGGAAAACGAACGCTACCTGTCGACCAAAGCCGCCAAAATGGGCCATCTGCTCGACAAGTAAGGATTTATAGTCCGATCCAAATATTAAGGGCACCTTAAGAAGGCGCCCTTTTTTATTGGCCGGAGAAGCGGTTTTACAGCATTTTGCGGATCACATAATGCAGAATGCCGCCGTTCTGGAAATAGGTCAGTTCGTTGCCGGTATCGATACGGCAATGTGCATCAATTGTTTCAGTATGACCATCAGCAAACGTGATATGCACTGCAACATCCTGCCCCGGCGTCAGGGTTTGTAACCCGCTGATGCTGATCTGTTCATCGCCCGTGAGTTTCAGCGTTTTGCGCGTCACACCCTGCGGGAACTCGAGCGGTAAAATCCCCATCCCGATCAGATTCGAGCGGTGAATACGTTCGAATGATTCTGCGATAACCACACGTACCCCAAGCAGACGCGGCCCTTTCGCCGCCCAGTCACGGCTTGAACCTGAACCGTATTCTTTACCGGCAATCACCGCGGTCGGCACACTTTCATGCTGATAGCGCATCGCCGCATCGTAAATCGCCAGTTGGTCCTGCGACGGAATATGACGCGTATATCCGCCCTCCACGCCCGGCACCATTTCATTTTTGATGCGAATATTGGCGAACGTCCCGCGCATCATCACTTCATGGTTACCGCGCCGCGAGCCGTAGGAGTTGAACGCTTTGGGCTCGACGCCGTGCTGGGTCAGATACAAACCAGCCGGACTTTCGGCCTTGATATTCCCGGCAGGTGAAATGTGGTCGGTGGTCACTGAATCCGCCAGAATCGCCAGAATTCGCGCATCTTTGATGTCTTCCAGCGCATCAGGTTCCGCCTTCATATCACTGAAGAACGGCGGGTGGCGGATATAGGTGGAGTCTTCCTGCCAGGTATAGGTCGGCGTGCCTTCAACCTGAATCGCCTGCCAGCTGGCATCGCCGTTAAACACCTCGGCGTACTCTTTATGGAACATTTCCGTGGTCACCTGCGCAACCGCATTGGCGATATCGTTAGCCGACGGCCAGATATCTCTCAGGTAAACCGGTTTGCCATCAGCACCTTCACCCAACGGATCCGTCGTCAGATCAACGTTCATATTACCCGCCAGCGCATAGGCCACCACCAGCGGTGGTGAGGCTAGCCAGTTGGTTTTAATCAGCGGATGAATACGCCCTTCGAAGTTACGGTTGCCGGAAAGCACGGCCCCGACGGTTAAATCACCGGCCTTGATCGCCGACTCAATCGGTTCCGGCAACGGCCCGGAGTTACCGATACAGGTCGTACAGCCATAGCCCACCAGATTAAAGCCCAGCTTCTCCAGATGCGGCATGAGACCGGCGGCATTAAGATAGTCGGTCACCACTTTGGAACCTGGCGCCAGTGAGGTTTTCACCCACGGCTTACTGGCCAGACCTTTTTCGGCGGCATTCTTCGCCAGCAGACCAGCGGCCATCAGCACGCTTGGGTTTGACGTGTTGGTACAAGAGGTGATTGCCGCAATCACTACCGCGCCGGTGGTCAGCGCATAATGCTGCCCTTCCAGCGTGAAACTTTCTTTATCGCTGCGCCCCGGCTTGCTGTTACCCAACTCCAGTTCAGTCGCCGCTTTGAACGCTTTCGGCACATCAGGCAGCGCTACGCGATCCTGAGGACGTTTCGGCCCCGCGAGGCTCGGCTCAACCTCTCCCATGTCCAGCGCAAGCGTACTGGTGAAGACCGGCTCGTCACCGGCGTTACGCCATAAACCCTGGGCCTGCGAATAGGCTTTTACCAGATCGATTTGTTCGTCGCTGCGGCCACTGAGCTTCATGTAACTCAGTGTCACATCATCCACCGGGAAGAAGCCGCAGGTCGCGCCGAATTCCGGCGACATATTAGCGATGGTTGCGCGGTCAGCCAGCGGCAAATCGGCAAGGCCATCACCATAGAACTCGACAAATTTTCCTACCACGCCGTGTTTGCGCAGCATCTGGGTGACCGTTAACACCAGGTCCGTCGCGGTAATGCCTTCGCGTAATTTACCGGTCAGTTTGAAACCCACAACGTCCGGGATCAGCATGGAAACCGGCTGTCCGAGCATTGCGGCTTCGGCTTCGATACCGCCGCAACCCCACCCCAGAATCCCCAGACCGTTAATCATCGTGGTATGTGAATCCGTTCCGACCAGCGTGTCGGGATAGGCCATCGTTTTGCCATCCTGCTCTTCGTACCAGACGGTTTGTCCAAGATATTCCAGGTTGACCTGATGACAAATACCCGTGCCAGGCGGCACTACGCGGAAACGATTGAAGGCTTTTTGCCCCCAGCGCAGGAACTGATAGCGCTCGTTGTTACGCTCCATTTCGAGACGAACGTTCTCACCAAACGCCTCATCATCACCGAATTCATCCACTGTGACGGAGTGGTCGATGACCAGATCAACAGGCGACAACGGGTTTACCTGTTCGACATTCCCGCCGAGGCGTTTTACCGCCTGGCGCATCGCGGCCAGATCCACCACGGCAGGTACACCCGTAAAATCCTGCATCAGTACGCGCGCCGGACGATAAGCAATTTCGCGGTCGGCATGACCGGTTTTCTGCCATTCGACCAGTTCCTGTAGATCGCTTTCTGTGACAGTGTCACCATCAACGTGGCGCAGTAAGTTTTCGAGTAAAACTTTGAGGGATTTTGGCAGGCGCTGAACATCACCCAATGTTTTGGCAGCGAGTGGCAGGCTGTAGTAGTAAAATTCTTTCTCCCGGACTGCCAGCTTATCCAGACTGTTCTTGCGAATAGACGACATAGCTTCTCCTTTAGCGCTCAGCGTGGCCATGAGTAATAACCCGCTGGCTTATAAGTGCATAGTTAAAGATAACACAAATTATCGTTAACATTTTTATAACAGCTCAAACTGATCATCAGGCAAAAAAAATCCCGCCGCTTCGGTGAGGATGCGGCGGGATCTCAGGGAGATAAAAATAGAGGATGACGACTTATTTTGTCGGCAGCTTAATGTCTTTGAACATTTCTTCAATGTCTTCGTTGGAGCGCAGGGAAATAGCGGTATCAACCACATCACGTGTCAGGTGCGGCGCAAAGCGCTGGATAAAATCGTACATATAGCTGCGCAGGAATGTACTGCGACGGAAACCGATTTTGGTGGTGCTGTAGGTGAAAATATCACTCGCATCCACGGTCACCAGATCCGGATCCTGAACCGGATCCACTGCCATGCTGGCGATGACACCGACGCCCAGCCCCAGGCGGACATAGGTTTTGATGACGTCAGCATCGGTGGCGGTGAATACAATGCGTGGCGTCAGACCGGCGCGGTTAAACGCGGTATCCAGTTCTGAACGGCCAGTGAAGCCGAAGGTATAGGTCACAATCGGATAAGCTGCCAGTTCCTCAATGGTGACTTTCTCTTTACCTGCCAGCGGATGATCAGGCTGAACCACCACGGCACGGTTCCAGTGGTAGCAAGGCAGCATGATCAGATCGTCATACAGATGGAGCGCTTCGGTGGCGATAGCAAAATCCGCATTGCCCTTTGAAACTGCTTCAGCAATCTGCGTCGGCGACCCCTGATGCATATGCAATGAAACGCGCGGATAACGCTCGATAAAGCCTTTAATCACATTCGGTAAGGCATAACGCGCCTGCGTATGCGTCGTCGCGACATACAGCGAACCTTTGTCCGGATAGGTATGCTCACCAGCAACAGCTTTGATCGCATCCACTTTAGACAATACTTCACGGGCAATACGGATGATTTCCTGCCCTGCCGGCGTGACCTGTGTCAGATGTTTACCGCTGCGGGAAAAAATCTGGATCCCGAGTTCATCTTCCAGCATCCGCACTTGTTTGCTGATCCCAGGCTGCGACGTGTACAGGCCTTCTGCCGTCGAACTGACGTTCAGATTGTGATTAACAACCTCTACGATGTAGCGCAGTTGCTGCAATTTCATATCTCATACCACCCTGGTTTCAAACCCTGTCGCCATCCCTGTTCATCCGTTGGCTGAACAGTCTGGAAATGATTTTTTATCGACTACCGGAAGTCTGTGAACGCACCGTTTTTATGCCCCAGACGCATTAACTTATTACTTAAGTGCATAAGAATAAATTTTATATAACAATTATATCCATTATTAGCGTCATGTATACCCGAAGAACATAACGATAATCGAGGACTGTCGCAGACTGATAATAAAAACACGCATAACTCCGCGATGATAGATCTTAATGCAATAAAAAAACCAGTCCGGAAGACTGGTTTTTTACAACTGCTTAACAGCTTAAGGTATGACGGCGATAATTATTTTTTGCCTTCGACCCACTTACCGTCGACAAAGAAAGCGGTCCAGCCAGTGGCTTTGCCGTCTTTTTCTGAAGATACATACTGCTGCTTGGTTTTACGGCTGAAACGCACCATTGATTTATTGCCTTCCGGATCGGCCACCGGCGCATCGGCCAGATAGCTGAGTTTTTCCGGCAAGCGGTCTTTGAAGCGCTTCAGTTCCTCCACCAGCGGCGCACGGGTTTCGCGCGATTTAGGGAACGTGTTGGCAGCCAGGAATACCCCTGCCGCACCGTCACGCAGCACGAAATAGGCGTCTGATTTCTCACACGGCAATTCCGGCAGCGGAACCGGATCTTCTTTCGGCGGCGCAACGTCACCGTTTCGCAAAATCTTACGGGTGTTTTTGCATTCGTCGTTGGTACAGCCCATGTACTTACCGAAACGTCCCATTTTCAGGTGCATTTCAGAGCCACATTTTTCGCACTCAACAATCGGGCCGTCATAACCCTTGATGCGGAACTCACCCTCTTCGATTTCATAGCCATCACATTCCGGGTTGTTACCACAAACATGCAATTTGCGCTGATTATCGATGAGATAGCTGTCCATCGCCGTGCCGCATTTGACGCAACGACGCTTCGCACGCAGCGCGTTGGCTTCGGCTTCATCACCTTCCAGAATGTTCAGCACTTCGGCATCAGCAATCAGGTTGATGGTGGTTTTGCAGCGCTCTTTCGGCGGCAAGGCGTAGCCGGAACAACCGAGGAACACGCCAGTGCTGGCGGTACGGATCCCCATCGGACGTCCGCAGGTCGGGCATTCAATGCTGGTCAACACCATCTGATTCGGGCGCATACCGCCTTCTTCCGGGTCTTTCTCAGCAGTTTCCAGCTGCTTACTGAATTCAGTGAAGAATTCATCCAGAACGGCTTTCCATTCCGCCTTGTTGTTGGCGACCTGATCCAGCCCGTCTTCCATACGTGCGGTGAAATCGTAGTTCATCAATTCACGGAAGTTATCTTCCAGACGATCGGTAACGATTTCCCCCATTTTTTCTGCGTAGAAGCGACGGTTTTCAACGTGAACGTAACCCCTGTCCTGAATGGTCGAAATGATCGACGCATAGGTAGACGGACGGCCAATGCCACGTTTTTCCAGTTCTTTAACCAGAGACGCTTCGCTGAAACGCGCAGGCGGCTTGGTGAAATGCTGGGTGGGCAGCAGTTGTTGCAGCTCCAGATCCGTACCCACTTCGATCGCCGGCAAGGTTCTGTCTTCGTCGCCTTTACGCAACGCCGGCATGACTTTGGTCCAGCCATCAAAACGCAGCGTACGACCTTTGGCGCGCAGAGAGTAATCGCCCGCTTTCACCGTCAGCGTAGTGGAGTCGTACTGAGCCGGTGTCATCTGACAGGCCACAAACTGACGCCAGATCAGCTGATACAGACGTTGAGCATCCGCTTCCATATCTTTCAGTTGTTCTGAAATCACGGCCACGTCAGAAGGACGAATCGCTTCGTGCGCTTCCTGAGAATTCTCTTTATTGCTGTATTGCAGCGGCGCTTTCGGCAGGTATTTATCACCAAAATTCTCGCCAATATAGCCGCGCACCATTTCCACGGCGTCCTGACTCAGGTTAGTGGAGTCCGTACGCATATAGGTAATATGACCGGCTTCGTAAAGACGCTGGGCCATCATCATGGTTTTCTTCACACCGAAGCTCAGACGCGTACTGGCCGCCTGTTGCAGTGTGGAAGTAATGAAAGGCGCACCCGGCTTGCTGCTGGTCGGTTTGTCTTCACGATCCACCACGGTGTAACGCGCTTTTTCAAGCAGCGAAACGGCCGCGTGAGTTTGTTCTTTATTGACCGGTTTGAACGGTTTTTCGAGATGATGCGTGACTTCCATTTGCAGCGCGGTTTCTTTCTTCGCCAGCAAATCCGCATGCAATTCCCAGTATTCTTCCGGCACGAACGCTTTGATTTCTTTCTCACGCTCGACGACCAGACGCACCGCAACGGACTGAACACGACCTGCGGATAAACCACGGGCAATTTTCTTCCACAGCAGCGGAGAAACCATGTAACCCACCACGCGGTCCATGAAACGACGCGCCTGCTGAGCATTCACACGATCAATATTCAGTTCGCCCGGTTCTTTAAAGGCGTTTTGAATCGCGTTCTTGGTAATTTCGTTAAAAACGACACGGCTGAAACGTTTGTCATCACCACCAATCACTTCCCGCAAATGCCAGGCAATCGCCTCTCCTTCGCGGTCAAGGTCGGTTGCGAGATAGATGTGGTCAGCTTTTTCCGCTAACGCTTTTAACTCAGCAACAACTTTTTCTTTACCCGGAAGTATTTCGTATTGTGCTTCCCAACCGTGATACGGATCGACGCCCATGCGATTAACCAGCGCGGTTTTCTCATCCTTTTTTACTTTTTTCTTTGTTTTTTCTTCGGTTGAGTCGGCGGTCTTTTTAGCAGCGGATCCACTGGTCGGTAAATCACGGATATGACCAACGCTGGACTTAACAACGTAGTCATTTCCTAAATATTTATTAATCGTTTTGGCTTTTGCCGGGGACTCAACTATTACGAGAGCTTTGCCCATAATTACCTTTACCTGAATGATTCTTCATCATATGAAGAAGATTTTGTCTAGTTATGCCGCGGCACAATATCACGTCTTTTTTTATATTGCGGCAGTGAGTCAGAACGTCAACTGATTTCTTTAAAAGAAGGAGCGAACTGACTTCCAGAGGTTCAAAACACTGATTCTGCGAGGGATTAACCAGACAGGGCTCAGCAGAATGCGCCCATTTTTAAGTCAAATAATGACCAAGCGTAAACAAAACATTCCACCTGAAGCCACAAAATCCCACACTCTACCTGATAAAAATCGTCACGCAAACTAATTAACACGGAAAGGCCCTTTTCGCCAATACGCGCCCGTTTTTTATAGAGACGCTCAAATTATAACCAGAGCGATTAAGCAGATTACCCCCAGCAGATTTGCGGTTTTATCTGCGTCAGGATTACAATAACGTCAGCAATTATAGTGGGGAGTAAATATCATGCACGAAAATACATCGGCAATTAGTCGCGAAGCTTTACTGGTCGAAGCGAATAAGGTTATCCGTGAGCACGAAGATTACATGCATGGAATGCTGGCGACAGAGGTTGAGCAGAAAGGCAATGTGCTGGTTTTCCGCGGGGAGTTTTTCATGGATGAAGACGGTTTACCGACCAGAAAAACCACTGCGGTATTTAATATGTTTAAACACCTGGCTCATCTTTTTTCAGAAAAATACCATCTCGAAGATTGAGATAAAACAATCGCTAATAAAGGTATACACCACCGGTAAACGGCGGGGCTTAATCCGCAGGATTAAAAAGGGACATTCGTCCCTTTTTATTGTATGCCTTGCGAAAAAAATAGATTACAGCAGCGGTTTCTGACTGCGTTGTAACCAGCGCAGGAACAGGCGATCAGCACTCTCTGCCGCGCTGCCGGTGAAACGGTCCATCATGCGTTTACGACGGCTGTAACGCACCGCAATCACTTCATGATTTTTCATTTCTGCAATCAGTAAATCATCACTGGTACCAATAGCATCAATCAGGCCATTTTCACGCGCCTGGGTACCAAACCAGTGCTCACCGGTGGCTACCGCATCAATGTCCAGCGACGGCCGGTTCTGATGAACAAACTCTTTAAACAGCACATGCGTTTCATTCAGATCTTCACGGAACTTTTCACGACCTTCTTCGGTATTTTCACCCAGCAACGTCAGGGTACGTTTAAACTCGCCCGCCGTGTGCAACTCAATATCAATGTCATTTCGTTTGAGCAAACGGTTAAAGTTTGGGATCTGCGCCACCACGCCGATCGAACCGATGATGGCAAACGGCGCGGCGACAATCCTGTCCGCCACACAGGCCATCATGTAACCGCCACTGGCTGCGACTTTATCTACCGCAACCGTCAGACGAATACCACTCTGACGCAGACGCACCAGTTGTGATGCCGCCAGGCCGTAACCGTGCACCACACCGCCCGGGCTTTCGAGGCGCAACAACACTTCGTCTTCCGGGGTTGCAACGGCCAGCACCGCCGAGATTTCTTCCCGCAGTGAGGTGACTTCGTGGGCATCCATACTGCCTTTGAAATCGAGTACATACAGGCAAGGTTTGCTTTTCGAACTGCCGGTTTTGGCTTGCAGTTTTTTCTGTTTTGCTTCCGCTTTATCCTTTTTCTTCAGTTCCTTGCTGCGAATTTTAAGTTCGGCAGGGCTCATGCGCGCACTGCGCATTTCACGTTGCATTTCGCGATACTGTTCACCTAAATCGACCAGGTGTAACTCACCTTTGCCGTGAGATTTACGCTGACGGAGGCCGACAAACAACACGACCAGCGCCCCGATGGCGATCACAACGGTCACGACTTTGGCCAAAAATAGCCCATAAAGAGAAAGTAAATCCACACATACCGCCTTTTCAACGTGGTAATAAAACCGTGGTAAGAAAGATGTTAAACATTCTAAACAATCGCCGCACTGACGTCTTGTTCGAAGATGACATCATGACTCAGACGTAAAACAGAGTGCGTCTGTGTTCCAATTTTGTTACAAAAGAGCTGCCCGCTTTTCGGTTAATCATTGAAACTCATGCCCATTTGAGGCATATAAGCGGTGATTGCACCCGAAAAAGCTAAAATTTTCACCAAAATGCCGGACTCTGGTTGAGCGCAATATCTCCCGTTTCCGCCATTTTTGATATGAAGAGCGCCTGATGTGATGACGTCATTTACCGCCACATCGCCGCCCCCCTTAAGAGGACTGACCGTGCATTATCATCCTAAATCCGATTTGCTCAATAACCGTATCATTCTGGTCACTGGCGCCGGCGACGGCATCGGCCGTGAAGCCGCACTGACGTATGCCCGTTTCGGCGCGCAGGTGATTTTACTGGGCCGTACTGAGAGTAAACTGGCCAGTGTGCAGCAGGAAATTGCCGCACGTAATCTGCGACCGGCTTTCATTTATGCACTGGATTTACAGACCGCCAGTCAGCAGGACTGCCAGCGCGTCGCAGATCAAATCGCTGCATGGGTGCCGCATCTGGACGGCGTTTTGCACAACGCCGGATTGCTGACTGACATCACGCCAATGGCTGAGATTAAGTTGCAGGACTGGATGAACGTCATGCAGGTCAATGTGAACGCCACGTTTATGCTGACTCAGTCGTTACTGCCGCTGATGCTGAAATCTGCCAGTTCTTCGCTGGTGTTCACCACGTCCAGCGTCGGACGCGAAGGCCGCAGCGGCTGGGGTGCTTACGCCGTGTCAAAATTCGCCACCGAAGGTATGATGCAGGTGCTGGCCGAAGAACATAAGCATACCGGCCTGCGCGTCAACTGCATCAATCCTGGCGGCACACGCACCAGCATGCGCGCCTCCGCGTTCCCCGATGAAAACAAAGATAAACTCAAGACACCGGCTGATATTATGCCGCTGTATCTGTATCTGATGGGCGATGACAGCCGCCGTAAAACAGGTATCAGTTTTGATGCCCAGCCAGGGCGCAAAGCCGGTCCGGCAGAATAAATAATCACGGAGTCTCTGATGACTGAAGATCGCCATAAACAGCGCCAGCAAAAGCTGAAAGAACAGGTTGATGCGCGCATTGACGCCGCCAAAGAACAGCGCGGAATACTGATTGTATTTACCGGTAACGGTAAGGGCAAAACCACGGCGGCATTTGGCACGGTGACCCGCGCTGTCGGCCATGGCATGCGCGCGGCAGTGATCCAGTTTATTAAAGGTGAATGGCCTAACGGCGAGAAAAATCTGCTCGAGCCTCATGGCGTGGAATTTCAGGTGATGGCGACCGGTTTTACCTGGGAAACGCAGAATAAAGAAACGGATACCGAAGCCTGCCAGGCTGTCTGGCAGCACGGTAAACGGATGCTGGCTGATGCATCATTAGATCTCGTGGTGCTTGATGAACTGACGTATATGGTCAGTTTTGGCTATCTGGATTTGCAGGACGTGGTGGATGCGCTGAAAGCCCGTCCCGCGCACCAGACCGTGATTATCACCGGGCGCGGCTGCCATCGTGATCTGCTGGAAATGGCCGATACCGTCAGCGAACTCCGTCCGGTGAAACATGCGTTTGACGCCGGAATTATGGCGCAGCAGGGCATTGACTGGTAACGCCCTGCTTTAACTTTTAAAGCGCTATCTGACACTCTGCCAGCGTCGCCATTTCGTTATGGACAGCACAGGCAGCATCAATCAGCGGTAACGCCAGCGCCGCGCCGCTGCCCTCGCCCAGTCGTAAATTCAGATCGAAATACGGTTGCAGGCCCAGCGCTTCAAGCGCCAGCGTTGCGCCCTGCTCTGCTGAAATATGCGAAGGGATAAGATAGGGTTTCAGCGCAGGTGCTAACTGACACGCTGCCAGCGCCGACGCGTAAGAAAGGAAGCCATCCAGCACCAGCGGAATCCCCGCCGCCGCCGCGCCAATCATCGCACCCGCCATGGCTACCAGTTCGAATCCCCCGACTTTCGCCATCACATCCAGTGCATCTGACGGATCCGGCTGATTTACCGCAATGGCTTTTTCGACCACGCTGATTTTATGCGCCAGTCTGTCCGGCGGAAGATTCGCACCCAGCCCGACGGTTTGCGCTGGCGCAGCGCCGGTCAGCACCGCCACCATCGCCGCCGCCGGCGTGGTGTTTGCCATCCCGAGCTCACCGACAGCCAGCAGGGATAAACCGTTTTCAGCTTTCGCGATCACCCGTTCCGCACACCAGATCAGTAAAGATTCCGCCTGTTCGCGCGTCATCGCCGGGCCGGTGGCAATATTGCCGGTTCCCTGCGCAACTTTGTGATTCAGCGTGCCGGGAATATCCGGCCCAATGATTCCGCAGTCAATCAGCGTCACCTGCGCCCCGGCTACCCGAGCCAGCACAGAAACCCCGGCTTTGCCCTGCACGATGTTCACCGCCTGAATCGCCGTTACCTCCTGCGGGGAGGGTGTGACGCCTTCCTGCCACACGCCATGATCGGCCGCCATCACCAGCACTTCTTTGCTCGGAAAATGCAAAGGCTGATCACCCCGGATGGATGACAGCTGAATCGCCAGTTGTTCCAGGCGGCCAAGACTGCCTAAAGGTTTTACCAGACTGTCGAGCCGCGCAGCAGCCGTTTGTGCGGCCTGCGCATCGGGTTCAGCAATCTGACGGATAATATTGGCCAGAGAAGCCATCGGGTTGTCCTTACCAGTTTAAAAGTTAAATACCGCTGTCATTAAAACGCTGAATGACACAAGCGCCGGGGCTGAGATCAATTTCACACAGGCAGCCTTGCTTAAATGGAAAACGCCACATGTCAGCCGGTGCCAGTTTCAGCATCATCGCCAGCAGCAGGCTGAGTGAACCCTGATGTGCGACTATTGCCAGCCTGCTTTCCTGCGGACGCAAATGCAACTGCTGCAACGCCTGCCGGATACGCTGAGTGAAATCTGTAAATGACTCACCTTGCGGTACGTCGGCCTTTTGCCAGTCCTGACACCAGGCCTGATAGCCTTCTGCCTGCGAGGCTTCGAGTTCTTTGTGATGACGCATTTCCCACTCGCCAAACCCCATTTCCTGCAACAGCGGCTGAGTTTCCATTGCCAGTTCGCGCCCGTAAGCAATAATGCCCGCCGTATCGCGGCTGCGGCGCATATCCGTGTGAATCAGTGCATCAAGCGAAGTAGAAGCCAGCTGACGCGCCACATGCTGCGCCTGTCGCTCACCCTCGGCGGTCAGCGCAATGTCGCTGCTGCCGCAAAAAACGCCGTTAACGTTAGCCTGAGTTTGTCCGTGCCGTATCAGATACAGTTTCATAATTTTGTCCCTTGTCTCAGTGCCATAACAGGAAAAACAGAAAGACCAGTTCACTCAATTCGCATGCCGCGCCCAGCGTATCGCCGGTCTGGCCGCCAATGCGCGTGGCGACAAAACGCCGGAAACCGAGAACAAACAGCAACGTCACCAGTAATGCAAACAGGGAGAATAACCCGCCGATGAGCAGCACCAGCGTTGCCATCAACAGTAATGTGATACCAAAGCGCCCTTCGCTGATCTTACCAATAAACAAATTGCCCATTCCTGACTCGCGGGCATAAGCCTGACGGTACATCATCACCGCCATCATGCTCCGCCCGACAACCGGCGTGACGATAAGAAACGCCAGCACCGGCAATCCGTCGGCGTTCATCTGATAAACCAGTGCGGTTCGCAACAGAACAGCCACAATCAGCGCCAGCGCGCCGTTGGTGCCGATCCGGCTGTCGCGCATAATCTCGAGAATACGCTCCCGGCTGCGCACCGAAAATAAACCGTCGCAACTGTCGGCCAGCCCGTCGAGATGTAAACCGCCGGTCAGCATAATATGTGCAATGACAACGGCAATCGCCGCCGGAAGCACACCGATATGCGGCATTAAAATCTGCCACACCAGCGCGGTCAGTAAACCGATAACCAGCCCGACCAGCGGAAAACAGACAATGCCGCGTGCATACTCTTTCAGTTCAAAGCCATCGCACCAGCGATCCCTGACCGGGATGCGGGTGAGAAACTGCAATGTCGCGAGAAACAGCCGCCATAAAGCCATAATAAACACCCTGTTCTGAGTCGTTTTATTCCGATGTTTTCACCGGTACCGGAATGCCGGATACGATCAGGTAGACATCATCCGCCGCGGCAGCCAGTTGCTGATTCACCCGCCCCGCAATATCACGAAAACGCCGCGCCAGCAGGTTATCCGGCACAATGCCCATCCCCACTTCATTAGTGACAATAATCACTTCAGATTCAGGATGTTGCGCAGCTTCCATCAGTTTCGTGGTTTGCGCAAAAATATGCTGTTCTATTGCGTCAAAATCCATGTGTTCCGGCGGTGTTTCACCGGCCAGATCAAACAGAAGATTGGTAATCAACGTCGTGATGCACTCGATAATAATGGTCGGAAACTGCGCCTGATGCGCGAGTACGACATCCCCCAGATCACGATAGCTTTCAAACGTATGCCAGTGAGCCGGACGTTGTTGCTGGTGATAACGGATGCGATCCGCCATTTCGGCATCAGTAACGACCGAGGTGGCGATATACAGCACCTCGCCGCCACGTTTCTCTGCTATCTGCTCAGCAAAATGGCTTTTACCACTGCGGGCACCTCCGGTGATTAGCATCATAATCAGCTCCTTGCGTTGTATTACTGAAGAGTATTCATGAACAGGGTGGATGCAGAATAATGTTATGCCCTGAATTTTGAGCAAAAAAAAACCGCAGTCACTGACTGCGGTTTATGAGCATAGACGCAAGTGCCTCGCTTGTCAGCGATTAACCCCGTTTTGCCGGGCCGGTAGTGCGGCGCGTCGGTGCAACCTGAGTATGGCGCTTCACAGCACGACGGATCTGGTTGGCTTTTACGCGACGACGATCACGCTCAACCGGCAGTTTGCTGACAGTTTCTTCCGTCATGTCGACCAGTGTGCGCAGATAGTTGATGTCTGGCAGATCCAGCTCTTTATAGCCACCGCGAGGCAGGCCTTTAGGCAGATTCAGATCACCGTAACGCACGCGGATCAGACGGCTTACCTGTACGCCAACAGCTTCCCACAGACGACGAACTTCGCGGTTACGTCCTTCTGTCAGGGTCACGTTGTACCACTGGTTCAAACCTTCACCGCCCTGGAATTTGATCGAGCGGAACGCCGCAGGACCGTCTTCCAGCTGCACGCCACGGCTCAGTTGTTTAATTTTTTCATCATCAACCTGACCGAAAACACGTACGGCATATTCACGCTCAACTTCACGACTCGGGTGCATCAGGCGATTAGCCAGTTCACCGTCGGTGGTGAATAACAGCAGGCCTGACGTGTTAACGTCCAGACGACCTACGGCGATCCAGCGGGAACCGCGCATTTTTGGCAGACGGTCAAAGACGGTCGGACGGCCTTCCGGATCATTGCGTGTACACAACTCGCCTTCAGGCTTGTAGTACGCCAGTACGCGGCAAACGGTGTCCTGAGATTCCATCACTGACAGAACGTGTCCATCAAGACGAATTTTGGTACCGCCGGTGACTTCCACGCGGTCGCCCAGCGTAGAAATTTTACCGTCAACGCTGACGCGGCCAGCCTGGATCATCGCTTCAACTTCACGACGTGAACCATGACCTGCGCGGGCGAGGACTTTTTGCAGTTTTTCGCTTTGACCTTCGGTGCTGTCCAGTGCGTTCTTCGGCTTCTGGTATTTCACTTCTTCTTCGTCACCGTTTTCATCAAACAGTGCTTCAGCTTTAGGTTTGGTTCCGCGAGGTTTCAACGTACGTGGTTTTTCACCGCGTGCATGTTCCGGACGACCCGGTTTGCCGCTGCGTGCTTTTTCTATACGTGAATTGTCGATACGGGATTCAGAACGCGAATCGCTGCGGCCTGCGTCAGAACGTGGTTTGTCTGAACGTGGCTTGTCGCTGCGCGGTTTGTCGCTGCGTGGTTTGTCAGTACGTGGCTTTTCGCCGCGCTTTTCAGCCCGCGACGGTTCCGGACGGCTTTTTGCTGCGCCGGAATTCCTGCCACTTTTTGGCTTGTCACCAGATGGACGTGATGCTTTGGATTTGTCGCTGGTGTGCTTCTGGGAATTATACTTCTCGCTCATTGAGCAGCCTCATTTGTCGCCTTCACAGGCGTCGGGGGGAGCCGGCAGCATGACCTGATTTGTCATCTGCCCGCAAAAATTCAGTTATTGCGTATCATTACAATGACTTAGAAAAAAGTCAGCCTGCCATTATACACATTTATATGCAATTTGTATCCTGCAAAAAACGTTGCAGTCCGGTTATTTTTCAAACAAGCCTCAGAGGAACGGTGTCGGATCGCCCGCGCCTTCACGCACCACTTCGGGCGCAGCCTCTGTCAGATCAACCACCGTGGTAGGCTGCTGACCAATAGACCCGCCGTCAATCACCAGATCCACCACCTTGCCCAAATGATCTTTGATATCTTCCGGATCG
Organism: Rahnella aceris; assembly: GCF_011684115.1. Classification (NCBI taxonomy): domain Bacteria; kingdom Pseudomonadati; phylum Pseudomonadota; class Gammaproteobacteria; order Enterobacterales; family Yersiniaceae; genus Rahnella; species Rahnella aceris. The sequence continues at coordinate 1,771,234 of NZ_JAADJV010000001.1, forward strand.
GATTCTGCAAAGTCATTGCCCGGCAGCATCAGCGTGGTCGACATCAGCGGCTCGCCCAGCGCCTCCAGCAAGGCAATCGCAATCGGATTGGACGGCACGCGCAGGCCGATCGTTTTACGTTTCTCGCTCATCAGACGGCGCGGCACTTCTTTGGTCGCTTTCAGGATGAACGTGTAATTGCCCGGCGTGTTGTTTTTCATCAGGCGGAAAGCCGCGTTATCCACATAGGCGTAAGTCGACAGCTCAGACAAATCACGGCACACCAGGGTGAAGTTATGGTTGCTGTCCAGCTGACGAATCCGGCAAATACGCTCCATGGCGTTTTTCTCTTCCAGACGGCAACCCAGTGCATAACCGGAATCTGTCGGATACACGATAACCTGGCCTTTGCGCAGCAATTCTACGGCCTGATTAATCAGGCGGGGTTGCGGGTTTTCCGGATGAATATAAAAATATTGACTCATTTTTCCCTCTTAATTCTTCTTCTACGGTCGGGCTTCAGACCGGTTCAATTTCAGGCTGTTTCCCGGCGACCGGCCAGTGTTGCCATACCGGTTCTACGCCTGCGGGAAGCCAAAGTTTGCGCCCCAGCTCAATCCACGAACAAGGCTGATGGAAATCAGATCCCTGTGAGGCGAGCAACTGATAATCACGGGCGTAAGCCGCCAGTTGTGCACGCTCATTGGGTGCCTGCTGACATTGCGCGACTTCCATCGCGTCGCCACCCTGTTCAGCAAAGAACGCCAGTAAGCGTTTCAGCCATTTTGTGGACAGTTCATAACGTCCCGGATGGGCGACAACCGCCTGTCCGCCAGACTGATGAATTGCATCAATCGCTTGTTCTATTGTACACCACTGTGGCGGAACGTAGCCGGTCTTGCCCTTGGCGAGGTATTTTTTGAATACCTGCGCAATGTTGTCAGCCGCGCCGAATTCCACCAGATAACGGGCAAAATGTGCACGGGTGACGGCTCCGCCATCGGCCAGACGTAACGCACCTTCCCACGCGCCTTCGATGCGCGCTTTCGCCAGACGACGGCCCATTTCCTGCGCACGCTGCTGACGCAAATCGGCCTGCACTTTCAGTAATTCCACCATCGCCGGATGCCCCGGGTCGATACCCAGCCCGACAATATGGATCTCATGATTTTCCCACAGCGTAGAAATCTCGACACCGTTTACCAGTTGCAGTGGCAGCTGATTGTCAGCAATCGCCCGCGCCGCCCGCGCCAGCCCTTCCGTGCTGTCGTGATCGGTGATCGCCAGCACGCCGACACGCATTTCTACTGCACGCGCCACCAGCGCTTCCGGTGTTAAATAGCCGTCAGATGCCGTGGTATGGCTGTGGAGATCGTAAAGGGTAAATGCGTTGCGGGTTATCTGGTCGTCTGCTGAAGGCGAAGTGTTTGTTGGTAAAGTCATCGTCACGTGGGGAATTAACCTGTTTCTGAATGCAGCACATATCATAACGCGTTAGTGCGTTGCACGTTAGGGATGATTTCACCCGGCCGTTACGCACTGTTACAGTGCTATAACAACACTGTTTGCACAACGTCGCCGCACTAAAGGGGGAAATTGCGCTAAAAGAGGGTTGACTTTACATCTCTGAACTAGTTTACTAGTACGCAAGTTCACGGAATAACTCAGTAATGAACACCGTGACAAACCGATTCAGAAAGCTTACGTTTTAAAAACGATAGCTTCATAAACAAACAAGAGTGTCTGATGATGAAAACTTACATGATGGCGGTTCTCAGCTGGTGGCGTACTTCCCCTTGTCGGGCGGAGTAATCACGCATAGCTGTCATCAGACGCTGCAAGATTTCCGAAGCCCGCATAATGCGGGCTTTTTTGTGGCCGTCTAATTTGAAATCCGTTTAATACAAACGTTGAGAAAATTTCAGGAAGCAAAATGACTATTCAGAAACCACGTTTAGAATTGCTGACCGCAGAAGGATGTTACCGCGGCGACCCGACGGCCATTTTCCATCAATTGTGCGGCGCCCGTCCGGCGACCCTGCTGCTGGAGTCCTCCGAAGTGACCAGCAAAGAAAACCTGAAGAGCCTGTTGATTGTCGACAGCGCCCTGCGCATCACGGCGCTGGGTTCCCGGGTTTCGATTCAGGCACTCACGCCAAACGGCGCGTCATTACTCTCACTGATTGACGCCGCGTTACCGGCTGAAATGCGTAACGACGTGCGTCCGAATGGCCGCGAGCTGAGTTTCCCGTCCATCGACCAGATGCAGGATGAAGACGCCCGCCTGCGTTCGCGCTCCGTGTTTGATGCGTTACGCAGCATTCTGACCTCAGTTGAAGCGCCTGCCGATGAGCGCGAAGCGATGTTCCTCGGCGGTCTGTTTGCCTACGATCTGGTCGCCGGTTTTGAAGATTTACCGGCATTAGAGTCTGACCAGCGTTGCCCGGATTTCTGCTTCTATCTGGCAGAAACTCTGCTGGTACTCGACCATCAGAACCGTTCATGTCGTTTGCAGGCCAGCCTGTTTACGCCGTCGCCGGAAGAGAAACAGCGTCTGCAAGCCCGCCTTGAACAACTGCAGCACCAGTTACAGCTACCGCCGCACGCCATTCCGCACCAGAGCGTGCCGGAAATGCAACTGAGCGTAAATCAGAGCGATGAAGAGTTTGGTGCCGTGGTAGAGAAGATGAAAGTGGCGATCCGCGCCGGTGAAATTTTCCAGGTGGTGCCTTCACGTCGTTTCTCACTGCCGTGCCCTGCTCCGCTGGCCGCTTATGAAACGCTGAAAAACAACAACCCGAGCCCGTATATGTTCTTCATGCAGGATAACGATTTCACGTTGTTCGGCGCGTCGCCGGAAAGTGCGCTGAAATACGACGCGACAAACCGTCAGATTGAAATCTATCCGATTGCCGGTACACGCCCTCGTGGTCGCCGCGCTGACGGTTCACTGGATTTGGATCTCGACAGCCGCATCGAACTGGAAATGCGGACTGACCATAAAGAGCTGGCCGAACATCTGATGCTGGTGGATTTGGCGCGTAACGATCTGGCACGGATCTGCGAACCGGGCAGCCGTTACGTCGCCGACCTGACCAAAGTTGACCGTTATTCCTTCGTGATGCATCTGGTGTCCCGCGTGGTTGGCACGCTGCGTCATGACCTCGACGTACTGCACGCTTATCAGGCCGTGATGAACATGGGCACACTGACCGGCGCACCGAAAGTGCGCGCCATGCAGCTGATTTCTGCCTCCGAGCAAACCCGTCGCGGAAGCTACGGCGGCGCAGTGGGTTACTTCACCGCTCACGGTGATTTAGATACCTGCATCGTGATCCGCTCCGCCTATGTCGAAGACGGCATCGCCACCGTACAGGCTGGCGGCGGTGTGGTGCTCGATTCCGTTCCGCAAGCCGAAGCCGACGAAACCCGTAATAAAGCCCGTGCAGTGCTGCGTGCCATCGCCACCGCCCATAATGCGAAAGAGGTATTTTAAGATGGCCGATATCTTACTCATCGATAACGTCGATTCCTTTACATACAACCTCGTCGATCAGTTGCGCTCGAGCGGACATAACGTGGTGATTTATCGCAATCAGATCCCGGCTGACGTCATTATTGAAAAACTCAGCCAGCTGGAAAAACCGGTGCTGGTGCTTTCTCCGGGACCGGGTACGCCGTCCGAAGCCGGTTGCATGCCTGAGCTGCTCAAACGTCTGCGCGGTCAGTTGCCGATTATCGGTATCTGCCTCGGTCATCAGGCAATTGTGGAAACCTACGGCGGTTTCGTCGGCCAGGCCGGTGAAATCCTGCACGGCAAAGCCTCTTCTATTACGCATGACAACGAAGCGATGTTCGCCGGTATGCACAATCCGCTGCCGGTGGCGCGTTATCACTCGCTGGTCGGCAGCCAGATCCCTGAGGGACTGACCGTCAACGCCCGCTACGGCGATATGGTGATGGCAGTACGTCACGAAGAAGATCGCGTCTGTGGTTTCCAGTTCCATCCGGAATCCATTCTAACTTCACAGGGCGCCCGTCTGCTTGAGCAGACACTGGCCTGGGCTTTGGCGTAAGGAGAACTGTCATGCAAACGCAAACTATTCCCGGCATTCTCGACAATCTGTTCCGCGCTCAGACAATGACGCAGGAAGAAAGCCAGCAGCTATTTACCGCCATCGTGAATGGCGAACTGGAACCGGCGCAACTGGCCGGTGCATTAATCAGCATGAAAGTGCGCGGTGAGCAACCGGCTGAAATCGCCGGCGCCGCCAAAGCATTGCTGGCACACGCCGAGCCGTTCCCGCGTCCTGACTATCCGTTTGCGGACATTGTCGGCACCGGCGGCGACGGCACCAACAGCATCAATATTTCCACCGCCAGCGCCTTTGTAGCGGCAGCGTGTGGTGCACGGGTGGCTAAACACGGCAACCGCAGCGTGTCCAGCCGTTCGGGCTCATCGGATTTACTGGCTGCTTTTGGCATCCGTCTGGATATGCCTGCGGAAGAATCCCGGGCCGCGCTGGATGATCTGGGTGTGTGTTTCCTGTTCGCGCCGCAATACCACACCGGTTTCCGCCATGCGATGCCGGTGCGTAAATCGCTCAAAACCCGCACGCTGTTTAACGTGCTGGGGCCGCTGATCAACCCGGCACGTCCTCCGCTGGCACTGATTGGCGTGTACAGCCCCGAACTGGTGCAGCCGATTGCAGAAACATTGCGGGCACTGGGTTATGAGCGTGCTGCGGTGGTTCACGGCGGCGGCATGGATGAAGTGGCGATCCACGCGGCAACGCAGGTTGCGGAGCTGAAAGACGGTCAAATAACCACTTACGAACTGACGCCACAGGACTTCGGTATGGATAATTATCCGATAGAATCCCTGCTGGGTGGCGAGCCGGAAGAAAACCGTGACATTCTGGCACGCTTATTACAAGGTAAAGGAGATCCGGCCCATGAAGCCGCGGTGGCCGTTAATGTAGCGATGTTACTGCGTCTGTTCGGTCAGGAAGATTTAAAGCAAAATGCACAACAGGCTTTGGACGTCATGCGCAGCGGTGAACCCTACCAGCGCGTGGTGGCATTGGCAGCAAGAGGATAAGTGATGCAGCAGGAAACCGTGCTCCACAAAATTGTTCGCGATAAAGAAATTTGGGTCGCGGCACGTAAAGATCAGCAACCGCTGGCCAGCTTTCAGAACGACATAACTCAGAGCCAGCGCAGTTTCTACCATGCCCTGCAAGGGGCAAGAACGGCTTTTATTCTGGAGTGTAAACAAGCCTCTCCGTCGAAAGGGAAGATCCGCGAAAACTTCGATCCGGTAGAAATCGCCAGTGTTTATAAAGACCATGCTTCCGCCATTTCAGTATTAACCGACGAAAAATACTTCCAGGGCAGTTTTGATTTTCTGCCGCTGGTGAGCAAAACCGTCACACAGCCTGTGCTGTGCAAAGATTTTATTATCGACCCGTATCAGATCCATCTGGCCCGTTTCTATCAGGCTGATGCGATTTTGCTGATGCTGTCAGTGCTCGATGACGATCAGTACGTTCAGCTCGCCGCGGTTGCTCACAGCCTTAACATGGGGGTGCTGACGGAGGCCAGTAATGAAGAAGAACTGGATCGCGCCGTTAAACTGAAAGCCAAAGTCGTCGGTATCAATAACCGCGATTTGCGCGATTTGTCTATCGACCTGAACCGCACCCGTGAGCTGGCACCGCGCGTACCGCATGGCGTCACGGTCATCAGTGAATCAGGTATTAATACTTACGGACAAATCCGTGAACTGAGCCGCTTCGCCAATGGCTTCCTGATCGGCAGTGCGCTGATGTCGGAACAAGACCTGAGCAGTGCCGTTCGTCGCGTGCTGCTCGGTGAAAACAAGGTCTGTGGCCTGACCCGCGCTCAGGATGCCAAAGCCGCGCACGAAGCTGGTGCTATTTATGGCGGGCTGATTTTTGTTGAAGCCTCACCGCGTTTCGTGACACAGACGCAGGCGAAAGAAGTGCAGAACGGCGCACCGCTGAAGTATGTCGGCGTGTTCCGCGATGAAGAAATCACCACAGTGGCCCAGACGGCTCAGACATTAAACCTGACCGCCGTGCAGCTTCATGGCGACGAAGATCAGGTTTATATCGATGCCCTGCGCACAGCCTTGCCGCAAACGGTTCAGATCTGGAAAGCGCTGAGCGTCAAAGAAACATTGCCAGCGCGCGACCTGAATCACGTGGATCGTTACGTCCTGGACAACGGCAAAGGGGGCACGGGTCACCGGTTCGACTGGAGCAAACTGGCCGGTCAGGATTTGAGCAATACCTTGCTCGCCGGTGGACTGAGCGCAGATAACTGCGTCGAAGCCGCACAACTCGGTTGCGCAGGCCTGGATTTCAACTCAGGTGTTGAAAGCGAGCCGGGCATCAAAGATGCCGGGAAAATTAATGCCGTATTCCAGACATTGCGGGCGTATTAAGCCGCACGCAATGACGCAAAAATTGACAGACAGGACGCGATAACATGACTTTACTTAATCCCTACTTTGGCGAATTTGGCGGCCAGTATGTCCCGCAAATTCTGATGCCTGCGCTGGCTCAGCTGGAAGAAGCTTTTGTCAGCGCACAGCGCGACCCTGAGTTTCAGGCCGAATTCATTGATTTGCTGAAAAACTACGCAGGTCGCCCGACGGCGCTGACACTGTGCAAAAACCTCACCGCCGGTACTAAAACCAAGCTGTATCTTAAGCGTGAAGATTTGCTGCACGGCGGCGCACATAAGACTAACCAGGTGTTGGGTCAGGCATTGCTGGCAAAACGCATGGGCAAAACAGAAATCATTGCTGAAACCGGTGCCGGCCAGCACGGTGTGGCATCGGCTCTGGCCTGCGCCCTGCTCGGTCTGAAATGCCGCATTTATATGGGTGCCAAAGACATTGAGCGTCAGTCGCCAAACGTGTTCCGTATGCGCCTGATGGGTGCGGAAGTGATCCCGGTACACAGCGGTTCATCCACGCTGAAAGATGCCTGTAATGAGGCACTGCGTGACTGGTCAGGCAGCTATGAAACAGCACACTACATGCTGGGCACCGCAGCAGGCCCGCATCCGTATCCGACTATCGTGCGCGAATTCCAGCGCATGATCGGCGAAGAAACCAAATCCCAGATGCAGGAACGCGAAGGCTGTCTGCCGGATGCGGTGATTGCCTGCGTCGGTGGCGGTTCCAATGCCATTGGCATGTTTGCAGATTTCATCGACGACACCAGCGTGAAACTGATTGGGGTTGAACCGGGTGGTCTGGGTATCGAAACCGGACAACACGGCGCGCCGCTTAAACACGGTCACGTCGGCATTTATTTCGGCATGAAAGCGCCAATGATGCAGACGTCTGAGGGTCAGATTGAAGAATCCTACTCGATTTCAGCCGGTCTGGATTTCCCGTCCGTCGGCCCGCAACACGCCTTTCTCAACAGCATTGGCCGTGCAGAATATGTGTCGATTACCGATGATGAAGCGCTGGATGCCTTTAAAGAATTGTCCCGCCATGAAGGGATTATTCCGGCGCTGGAATCCTCACATGCGCTGGCTTATGCGTTGAAACTGATCAAGGAAACGCCAGAGAAAGAACAAATCCTGGTCGTGAATTTGTCAGGTCGCGGCGACAAAGACATTTTCACCGTACACGACATCCTGACTGCCCGGGGAGAGATTTAATGGAACGTTATCAGCAATTATTCAAGCGTCTGGAAAGCAAAAAAGAAGGCGCATTTGTTCCTTTCGTCACGCTGGGCGATCCGGGCGTTGAGATGTCACTGTCAATCATCGATACGCTGATTGAAGCCGGTGCCGACGCACTGGAACTGGGTGTACCGTTCTCCGATCCTCTGGCCGATGGCCCGACCATTCAGAATGCAAACCTGCGTGCTTTTGCTGCGGGTGTGACGCCAACGCAATGCTTCAACATGCTGGCCCGTATTCGCGAAAAGCATCCGGATATTCCGATTGGCCTGCTGATGTATGCCAACCTGGTGTTCCACAATGGTATTGAAACCTTCTATCAGCGTTGCGCTGAAGTGGGCGTCGATTCGGTGCTGGTTGCCGATGTGCCGTTTGAAGAATCTGCGCCATTCCGTGCGGCCGCGTTACGCCACGGCATCGCTCCTATCTTCATCTGTCCGCCAAATGCCTCTGACGATTTGCTGCGTGAGATTTCGTCTCATGGCCGCGGATACACTTACTTGCTGTCACGTGCAGGCGTGACAGGCACTGAAAAACGCGCGCTGACGCCGCTGAATCACTTGGTTGATAAGTTACGTGAATACAATGCCGCGCCACCCTTGCAGGGCTTTGGTATTTCCGAACCGTCACAGGTGAAAGAAACGCTGGCCGCAGGCGCAGCCGGTGCTATTTCCGGTTCAGCGACGGTGCGTATCATCGAAAACAATCAGCATCAGCCTTCTGAAATGCTGGCTCAGCTTTCCCGCTTTGTCAGTGAAATGAAGGCCGCGACCCGCGCTTAACCCTCTCTCAGACAGAACCTCAGTCATACAGTGACTAAGGTTCTGTTTCTTTTAATTTCTTACTTTTTTTTACCCCGCTTAATTTGTATTACCCATTTCAATAATCCAAACTAAAATTACTCTGCAGATCAATGATACTGTATGAGAGAGATATCATCTGCTCAGCTAACATGTTGTTTCTTTTGGTTTTATAACAAATCATGGAGAGTTATTTTATGAAGCTATTCAAAACATTGTCCGCATTCTGCATGGCAGCGGTTGTGGTCCTGGCTGTTGCCGCTTGTGCGCCGACCAAAAAATCAGAAGGAACCGGTGGTTACATCGATGACACCGTCGTCACCACAAAAGTAAAATCTGCCCTGCTGGCAGATAAGAGTATTAAATCCACTGAGATCAGTGTCGAGACCTTTAAAGGCCGCGTACAGTTGAGTGGTTTTGTGACGTCAACAGCAGATGCAAACCGTGCAGTTGAAGTGACTCGCGGCGTAGCCGGTGTGCGTTCAATTGAGAATGATATGCGACTGAAATAATCAGGAATGTAGCAAACTGAAAATCTAAGAGGCGCCGAAGCGCCTCTTTTTTGGACCGTCTTTCCGGAAATCAGAAACGATAGCCGGCGCCAAACATAAAGACCCATGGGTCGATCCGGGTGTTGATGTTTTGCTGCTCACCACCAGCTTTGAATTTGACTTCCGTATCAATATCCATCCACCAGACAGACATGTTAATTAACCAGTTATCGTCCAGGTTGTAATCCAGACCAGCCTGCGTTGCCACACCCCAGGAATCTTTGACGCTTAAATCAGACAGCCCGGCATCACGCCCGGTCTGGTTGAAATCCGCGTCATAAAATGTGGTGTAGTTGATACCCACTCCGAGGTACGGACGCAATTTGTCCTGACGGTCACCAAAGTAATACTGCGCCATCAGAGACGGCGGTAATTGTTTCACTTCTGCGATAGTCCCGGTACTTTGCAGACCGACTTTGTGCTGGAACGGTGTGGCTGCCAGCAACTCCATCCCGATATTGTCAGTGAACATGTAACCGAGGGTTAATCCCATCTGCGTGTTGTTATTGATATTAAATGAACCCAGACCCAGCACGTTGTCCGAGCCTTCTGTCGGACGAACCGTGGCTGTCCCTACGCGAAAAATCACATCCCCTGCCTGATGTGCGCTCGAGACTGCCGGAAATGCCGCTGCTGCCACTAATGCCCAATATGCTGCTTTCATTGTCCCTTCCCTTTGTGTGGATTAGTTATCAACCGCGCGAATGATACCTACTCTTTGGTATGGTTTGATCAATGCGGGATCACATCTTTAAAACAAAAAGTAAGAAAATGCATCTTCCGCAAAGCGATCTAAATCTATAAAAACAAAGGAATTGATCTGCATCAAAAATGAGGAGATTTTGTTGTTTTGTTAACAGGTGATATTTCAGTTGCTAAAAAAAATGGTGCTGCGTAATTTGCATACTCATAGTTAGTTTTGGTTTGGTGCCGTAAGGAGTCGGTAACTTCCAAGATGGGCGAAATTAACAATCCTTGTATGACCTGTGGCGCATGCTGCGCTTATTTCCGCGTTTCATTTTATTGGGCTGAATCTGAAGAGGCTGGCGGCTGTGTTCCGCAGGCACTGACAGAGCAAGTCACCCCTTTTCTGAGTTGCATGCAAGGCACGAACAGTAAAACGCCGCGCTGTGTTGCCCTGGAGGGTGAAGTGGGACATGCGGTTTCCTGTTCTGTTTATCTCAACCGTCCGACACCGTGCCGCGAATTCGATCAGTCAGGGTTGAATGGCATCGGCAATGTCGCCTGCGATCGTGCCCGTGCGAAGTATGGCCTGCCCCCTCTGGATGTAAATTTACCGACGATTGATCTCAGCCACCTCAGTTGCGTTTAAGCAGAGATTGATCGACGGGTCTGACAGGAAATCAGCGCAAAACTATCGGCGGAGGGTATTTAAAGGGTACAATCCCCGCCTTATTGATTTTTGCTTTTTGCCAAGGAGCGTCCATGTCTATCACGGCCAGTACGTTGTACCGTGACAGTTATAATTTTATGCGTAATCAGATGAGTAGCGTTTTGGCGCTCTCGGTTCTGGCCGCATTAATCACCGTCATATTAAGCTGGGTTTTAAGTCCTTCATCTGAGCAGGTCGAGGCCATCGGGCAACTGATGAGTAACATGACCGGCATGAGCGTCGGCGATATGATGGGATATATTGAGCAGCAGATTACTCCGGAGCAGCAAAGCGCGATTTTCCGTTACAGCCTGGCCGCTCTGCTGTCAACGCTCGCCGGAAACGTTATTCTGGTCGGCGGCGTTCTGACGTTGATCCAACTGATTTCTCAGGGCGTTCGCGCCAGTATTACGCAAATTTTGAGTGCGTCATTGCCGGTGTTGCCACGTCTGGCCATTTTGCTGTTTATTTACAGCATCATGTTCCGTATCGGTCTGGCGCTGCTGTTTGTTCCGGCATTCCTGATTGCGATTGCCTGGTCAATGTCACCGGTTATTTCCTGTAAAGAGAATGCCGGCGTGTTCAAAGCAATGCGCCTGAGCACCCGCCTGGCCTTCAGCAATGTGCGTCTGGTCGCCCCGGCCGTGATGCTGTGGATTGTGGCGCAGGTGGTGCTGATGCTGTTTGTTGGCGTACTGAGTGCGCTGAATCCGATGATTGGTGCAGTGATCCTCGGCGCAGTGAGCAACCTGATCAGCGCCTTTATGCTGATTTATCTGTTCCGTCTTTACATGAAATTACATGCATAATATAGACATAACTTTTTCAGGGGCGCTCCGGCGCCCTTTTCTTTTGTCCGCGAAATGATTCCGGTATAGTCATCCCATACATAAAACATGGAATGAAGTATGAAGCAGCTCCTCGATTTTCTTCCCCTGATTGTCTTTTTTGTGGTTTATAAGCTTTACGATATTTTTGTCGCATCAGGCGCGTTAATTGCGGCCACCGCGTTAGCGTTAGTGATTACCTGGATTCTGTATCGCAAAATCGAGAAGATGACGTTAATCACCTTCGCGATGGTCGCTGTTTTCGGCACCCTGACACTGGTTTTCCATAACGACGAATTCATTAAATGGAAAGTGACAGTTATTTATATGCTGTTCTCCGGTGCATTACTGATCAGCCAGCTGGTTCTGAAAAAGCCGTTAATCCAGCGTATGTTGGGTAAAGAGCTGACATTGCCGGATCACGTATGGAATAAACTGAACGTCAGCTGGGCCATCTTTTTCCTGCTGTGCGGACTGGCCAATATCTATGTGGCCTTTTGGTTACCGCAGAATATCTGGGTTAACTTCAAGGTATTTGGCCTGACCGCACTGACGCTGGTATTCACCCTGCTGAGTGGCGTCTATATTTACCGGCATATGCCGGATGACGAAAAAAAATAAGCATTCTTCTGCACGGGCCTTTCTTTGAAAGGCCTTACTTTTTCAAATTGTTGAACTGTGTGAAGCCTATCGTATGAACGAAAAACATAGCTTACCCAATGGCGAAATGGTGTTGCGTACGCTGGCGATGCCAGCTGACACCAATGCGAATGGCGACATCTTTGGCGGATGGCTGATGTCGCAGATGGATATGGGCGGGGCGATTCAGGCGAAAGAAATCGCCAAAGGTCGCGTAGTGACCGTACGCGTTGACGGCATGACGTTTCTTAAACCCGTGGCTGTCGGGGATGTGGTGTGCTGCTACGCACGCTGTATTCGTACCGGTAACAGCTCGATCACCATCAACGTGGAAGTGTGGGTGAAGAAAGTCTCTTCTGAGCCCATCGGACAGCGTTACAGAGCCACTGAAGCGGTGTTTACGTATGTTGCTGTGGATGATGAAGGGAAATCGCGCCAGCTGCCTGACGGTCGCAGTAATTTCAGCGTCGATTCCGACGGTGTCTCTCAGGACTAAGCCGGTTCTGTATGATGGGAAGTAAAAGACTGAAAGTAAAAAGGTCGCCTTCATGGCGACCTTTTTTTGCGTTGAAATCACTGGTGATGACCTGTCCTGGCTTATTCGACAGCAGAACCGCCTTTAATCCTGAACACCAGGTTCACCACGAGATTGCTGGCAGCCTTCGGTTCATAGCGCCATTTGCTCATCGCCTGTTTCACTTCCCGCTCAAACATATTGCGCGGCTCAGCTGACAGAACACGTACGTTTTGCACACGACCATCGCTGTCCACATCAAACTGTACACGAACCCGCCCTTCGATACGTAAGGCCAGTGCTCGCGCCGGATAAGCAGGTTCGCCACGCTGCAGCGGCCGCGGACCGGTATTGCTCTGCGCATTGGTAGACGCCGGAGGCTGACTCACGGGTTTAGTGACCGGCTGGTTGCTGGTTACCGGGGCAGTTTGTACCGTTTGCGCCGGTTTTTCGACGGGACGTTCAACGGGTTTCACCTTCGGTTTAACGACCGGCTTTTTCACCGGTTTTGGCTTAGGTTTTGGGGGCTCCGGAATCACAACGGCTTCAGGCGGCGGCGGTGGCTCCGGCACGACTTCCGGTTCCGGCTCAGGTGCTGGCGGTGTCGGTTCAGGTTGTGGCGGCGGGGGTGCAAAGTCGGCCGGATTGACCATCGTTACACTCATCACCTTCTGATCCTGACTTGGCAATTTGATTGACTCGCCCACCGTCATATACAACACGCCCGCAATGACTGCGACATGTAAACTAACAGCAAGCAAAACCGGCACCGTCACCTTGCGGATAAATCTAAACTTTTTTAGCGGCATAATGATTCATTTTCCCCGTGAAGCCGCAAGTTTAAATGTAAATAGCAATCATATTCAACACCGAGATGACAACTATTCTCAAATAACCCTTGTTTTGATCCTACGCAAAGCGCTTTCCCCGGACTTCAGGTTTAGCTATGTTAATTCTGTAAAATAGTCAGGCAGCCTCTGGCTGCCAAAAAACGCTCACTAAAACCCCATTAAAGGTGACTCATGCTTTACGTTATTTATTCTGAAGATGTTTCCGACTCGCTGGAGAAACGTGCTGCTGCCCGCCCTGCTCACATCGAACGCCTGAAAAAATTGCATGAACAAGGCCGCGTACTGATTGCAGGTCCGACCCCGTCCATTGACAGCGAAGATCCGGGCGCCGCCGGCATGACCGGATCCGTGCTGATTGTCGAATTCGAAACACTGGAAGACGCCAGAGTGTGGGCAGATGCCGATCCGTACGTTAAAGCTGGCGTGTATAAAGCCGTGACTGTCAAACCGTTCAAACGCGTATTCTGATGTTTTATGGGCAGTTTTTCGGGCTGCCCGCTATTCCCTGTGCCTTCCCGCCTTCTCTTTAATCAACTTTACTTTTGCTTACGTCAGTTGATTGTCTAAATATCCGGTTACTCAAACAGTTACCTGCGCCTTTTTTCTTTAACAGTCGAGCGGAGAACCTGATATGCAATGTCCGGTATGCAAAGAAAGTCAGTTAGTGATGTCCGAACGTCAGGGCATTGAAATCGATTATTGTCCTGACTGTCGCGGAGTATGGCTGGATCGCGGTGAGCTGGATAAAATCATCGAGAAATCTGCCACATTACAGGCCGCAGAACGCCCTGCAACTGCACGCTATGAGGAACGTGACCGTCGAGACGATCACCGGCCGCAAGGCAATTATGACAACCGCGGCCATTACCCGTCCCAAAAGCCCTATAAAAAGAAGAGCTTCCTTTCAGAGCTTTTCGACTGATTTCACCCCTCACGCGCCATGACATCACACCTCATGGCGTGATTCCCCGAATGCCGTCACATTGCATTCATCGCTTCTGTGTTAGAATGCTTACCCCTACCCATGAGGTAAGCATTATGTCATTCTTCGACGGACTGAAGTTTCTAACCAGCACGACCACGAAGGTCACCTGCCCGGAATGCGGTTATGTTTCAGAACAGATGAGCTCGAAAGTGCGCAAAAACGCCACGCTGGTCTGCAAAAAATGTGGCGCGCTTTTTCAGCCTAAATCCCGTTAATCAGGAATTCCATTCGTAGTTCACGGCATACAATGAAAGGCGCTGGTGCTGCTGATGATGGATTTGACGAATACGGTAAATATGGCGGTAGCGTCTTGACTGCCCTTCCAGCCAGCGGCTTCTCCGGCGCTGGGTCTGGCGTAACATCCGCCACCGGCCGACTTCATTTCTACTGTGTTTCATTCACTTGTGTCCCGTAATGCCCGTGGCTGCTTCTTTAACGAAAGCGCTTCTTTTACAGAAAGTGTCTTGAGCGGAAAAACTGCGGGACATTATAGGCCGATGACGTTGTGATCCAAGTCTTGTTTTCCCCCTTCCTCCACGTTATCAGCTAACCTTGATGTCAGGGCGATGACTCTTTTATTAATCTGATACAGATTACAGAGGTAGCTGATTGATTAGCAGGATAAAGTTAGTTAAAAGGTTTCCCCTTTCACGTACACTCATGCCGATGGCTTGCGAACAGGACTTTTCGCCTTTATGACAACATTTTATACGGTAATCAGCGGTCTTCTGGTTTTCGGTTACTGGTTACTGATTGCCGGTGTCACCCTGCGCATTCTGATGAAGCGCCGGGCAGTTCCGTCCGCAATGGCATGGCTGCTGATCATCTACATCATTCCGCTGGTCGGTATTATTGCCTATCTGTCGTTTGGGGAACTGCACTTAGGCAAACGCCGTGCGGAACGGGCAAAAGCCATGTGGCCCTCCACCGCCCGCTGGCTCAATGATCTCAAAGACTGTAAGCGTATTTTTGCCACTGAGAACAGTGAAATTGCCGCCTCACTTTTCCAGCTTTGCGAGCGCCGTCAGGGCATTGCCGGTGTAAAAGGTAATCAGTTGCAACTGCTGACCACCAGCGATGACGTGCTGCACGCGATGATGCGTGATATCGGACTGGCACGCAGTAACATCGAAATGGTGTTTTATATCTGGCAACCGGGCGGTCTGGTTGATCAGGTTGCAGAATCCCTGATGGCGGCCTCTCGCCGTGGCATTCATTGCCGTCTGATGCTGGATTCCGCTGGCAGCGTGGCCTTTTTCCGCAGCCCTTACCCGGCCATGATGCGCAACGCGGGTATCGAAGTCGTTGAAGCGTTGCAGGTGAATCTGTTCCGTGTGTTCCTGCGCCGGATGGACCTGCGTCAGCACCGTAAAGTCGTACTGATCGACAACTATGTCGCCTATACCGGCAGCATGAATATGGTCGATCCGCGTTTCTTCAAACAGGATGCTGGCGTCGGTCAGTGGGTGGACTTGATGGCGCGCATGGAAGGCCCTGTCGCCACCACAATGGGTATCGTGTATTCCTGCGACTGGGAGATTGAAACCGGCAAACGGATTTTACCGCCGGAACCGGATCTCAACCAGATGCCGTTCGAGCAGGAAAGCGGCCATACCATTCAGGTGATCGCTTCCGGCCCTGGCTTCCCTGAAGATATGATTCATCAGGCTCTGCTGACCGCGACCTATTCTGCACGCGAACAACTGGTGATGACGACACCGTATCTCGTGCCAAGCGACGATCTGCTGCATGCCATTTGCACAGCGGCGCAGCGCGGAGTGGATGTCAGTATCATTCTGCCGATGAAGAACGATTCGATGATGGTGAACTGGGCAAGTAAGGCGTTCTTTGGCGAATTGCTGGAAGCCGGTGTCAAAATTTACCAGTTCGAAGACGGCCTGCTGCATACCAAAAGTATTCTGGTCGACGGCCAGCTCAGTCTGGTCGGCACGGTGAATCTGGATATGCGCAGTCTGTGGCTCAATTTTGAGATAACACTGGTCATTGATGACGCCGGATTTGGCGATGATTTGGGCCGCGTGCAGGAAGATTATATTGCCCGCTCGCATTTGCTGGATGTCGAAGCCTGGCTTAAACGTCCTTTCTGGCACCGCATCGTCGAACGATTGTTCTACTTTTTCAGTCCGCTGCTGTAAAAGCCACGTCGGGCATGATGTAATACACACAGTACCGGCCTGAACCAGCCTGAATACACTCATCTGTAAACGAGAATGATATGGACCTGAATAATCGCCTGACCGAAGACGAAACGCTTGAACAAGCCTACGACATCTTTCTGGAACTGGCCGGAGATAACCTTGATCCGGCGGACATCCTGATCTTCAATCTGCAATTTGAAGAACGTGGCGGCGCTGAATTATATGACCCGGCTGAAGACTGGGTTGAGCACGTGGATTTCGACTTAAATCCGGACTTCTTTGCTGAAGTGGTGATTGGCCTGGCTGACGCTGAAGACCAGCCTATCAATGATATTTTCGCCCGTGTTCTGCTGTGTCGCGAGAAAGATCACAAGCTGTGCCATATCCTCTGGAAAGAATAATCTTCTCCGTCGTCCTTCAGACTGGCTCTGTGTTGGCTGCTTTCATGCAACTCGAATGATTTAGGGGGGCGGTTAACAGAAAAGAAAAACCTGCCATTGGCAGGTTTTTTTATGCTTTCCGTCTGAGAATATTTATCAGAGCGGATCGACTTTCAGACAGGATACCGCGTGGCGGAAGCTGCCTTCCAGCAACGGACGGGTTATCGCACATTCTGGTCCGGCGATCGGGCAGCGGGTACGGAACACGCAACCTGACGGCGGATTAATTGGCGAAGGTAACTCCCCTTCCAGCAACTGAATGACTTTGTTGCGCTCTTTGTCCGGATCAGGAACCGGCACCGCAGACATCAGGGCACGGGTATACGGATGCTGAGGATTGTTGTACACCTCATCATAAGTCCCCAGCTCGACGGCATGACCAAGATACATCACCAGAACACGGTCAGAGATGTGCTTTACCACCGCCAGATCGTGCGCGATGAAAATCAGCGACAAGCCCATTTCACGCTGCAACTGCTGAAGCAGGTTAACCACCTGCGCCTGGATGGACACATCCAGTGCAGAGACTGGCTCATCACAGATAATCAGTTTCGGTTCCAGGATGAGTGCGCGCGCGATGCCAATACGCTGACACTGACCACCGGAGAATTCGTGCGGGTAACGGTTAATCAGGTTAGGCAGCAGCCCGACCTTTAACATCATTGCCTTCACTTTTTCCTTCACCTCAAGACGAGGCATCTTCGGATTATAGGTTTTCAGCGGCTCGGCAATGATTTCACCAATGGTCATACGCGGGTTCAGGGACGCCAGCGGATCCTGGAAAATCATCTGGATATCACTGCGCGTGTGGCGCCACTCGCTGTCCGACATATTCAGCAGATCTTTGCCCAGCCATGCGACACGACCGTCAGTGGCTTTCACCAACCCGATCAGCGCACGGGCAAAGGTCGATTTACCACAACCAGATTCCCCCACTACGCCCAGCGTTTCCCCTTCATAAAGACGCAGGGTCACGCCGTCGACGGCTTTCAGGGTTTTCGAGGGCTGCCAGAACCATTGTTTACCGTCTTTGATGTCGAAATGGACTTTCAGATCAGCCACTTCGAGCAGAACTTTTTTCTCTGGCGCGTGGGTGTTCATTGCCGCACTGTTCATGATTGTGTTGTCTGTCATACCAGCTCCTCCAGCGGCTTAAAGCATGCACGCAAACGGCCATCCCCGAAACGCTCCAGCGGCGGTGCCGAGGAGCAGATATCCATCGCATGCGGACAGCGCGGCTGGAACGGACAACCTTTTGGCAGGCGCAGCAAGTTTGGCGGGTTGCCCGGAATAGTCATCATCGCGCCACCTTCGGCATCAAGACGAGGAACCGCATTGAGCAGGCCGATGGAATAAGGATGACAAGGTTCATAAAACACATCGCGTGCACGGCCATATTCCATGGTTCGCCCGGCGTACATCACCAGCACTTTGTCGCAGATACCGGCCACCACGCCAAGGTCATGCGTAATCATAATGATTGCTGTGTTGAACTCTGATTTCAGTTCATTCAGTAATGTCATGATTTGCGCCTGAACGGTCACGTCCAGCGCCGTGGTCGGCTCATCGGCAATCAGCAATTTAGGGCGGCACAGCAACGCCATTGCAATCATCACACGCTGGCGCATACCACCGGAGAATTCATGTGGGAACATTTTCATACGCTTGCGGGCTTCCGGCATTTTCACCGCGTCCAGCATGCGTACGGATTCTTCAAACGCTTCGCGCTTACTCATTTTTTTATGCAGGATCAGGACTTCCATCAACTGTTCACCCACGCGCATGTACGGGTTGAGAGAGGTCATCGGATCCTGGAAGATCATCGAAATCTGTTCTGCGCGCAGCTTATTGAGCTGTTGTTGTGGCAGATTGAGGATTTCGCGGCCATTAAATTTCGCCGAACCGCCGATGCGGCCATTACTGGCCAGTAATCCCATCAGAGCAAAGGCGGTTTGTGATTTGCCAGAACCGGATTCGCCCACAATGCCCAGCGTTTCGCCAGCACGCAGATCGAAATTCAGATCGTTCACTGCGGTAACGTCACCGTCCGGAGTCTCGAACGTGACGCGCAAATCCTGAACATCAAGTAAGATTGGCGGAACTTTGCCGTCAACCGCGGCGGGGGCTGCAAATGTGGAATGTTCAATGGTGCTCATGATTGCACTCCTTAACGATCTTTCGGGTCGAGGGCATCACGCAAGCCATCGCCGATAAAATTGAAACAAAACAGAGTTACAACCAGGAAGCCTGCCGGGAACAGCAGTAACCAAGGTGAAACTTCCATCGAGTTGGCGCCATCGCTTAACAACGCGCCCCAACTGCTCAGTGGTTCCTGTGTACCCAATCCCAGGAAGCTCAGGAAGGATTCAAACAAAATCATGCTCGGCACCAGCAGCGATGCGTAGACCACGACAACGCCCAGCACATTGGGAACAATGTGACGCAGGACAATATTGCGCGTGCTCACACCACTCACCAGCGCCGCTTCGATGAATTCTTTACGCTTGAGGCTGAGAGTCTGTCCACGCACGATACGCGCCATGTCCAGCCAGGACACCATCCCGATCGCCACGAATATCAGCAGGATGTTTTGCCCGAAGAAGGTCACCAGCAGAATAACGAAGAACATGAACGGGAAGGAGTTGAGAATTTCCAGCAGACGCATCATTGCGGAGTCAATTTTACCGCCCAGATAACCGGACAACGACCCGTAAAGCGTACCGAGAATAACGGCCACTAACGCTGCCGCTACACCGACCATCAGGGAAATACGTCCGCCGATCGCCACACGTACCAGCAAATCACGGCCTGAAGAGTCAGTGCCGAAATAGTGGTGAGAAGCAAAATCAGGTGCCGCTGACATCATATTCCAGTCGGTATCATCGTAGGAAAACTGGGATAACATCGGCGCAAACGCCACGAATAGCGCGATAAATGCCAGCACGATCAGGCTGGTGACCGCCGCACGGTTGTGCATAAAACGACGTCGTGCATCCTGCCACAGACTGCGGCCTTCAACTTCGAGTTTTTCGCTGAAGTTTTCCACGACGTCGCTATTTTTCTTACTTAACATCATTGACGTACTCCGGCATTAATAACGGATTTTCGGGTCGATGACGGCATAAAGCACGTCGACGATCGCATTGAATAATATGGTCAATGCGCCCACTAAAATGGTCAGGCTCAAGACCAGTGAGTAGTCACGGTTTAATGCACCGTTAACAAACAGCTGGCCAATGCCCGGCAATCCGAAAATGCTCTCGATGACCATCGAACCGGTGATGATCCCAACGAAGGCCGGTCCCATGTATGACAATACCGGCAGCAGTGCAGGTTTAAGCGCGTGGCGCAAAATGATGCGACGCAGCGGCAACCCTTTGGCGCGAGCTGTACGGATGAAGTTGGAATGCAGAATTTCGATCATTGAACCGCGGGTGATACGCGCAATACTGGCGATATAAGCCAGTGACAGTGCCACCATCGGCAGGATCATATATTTGGCACCACCGCCATTCCAGCCGCCGCCAGGCAACCATTTAAGCGTGATGGCAAATATCAGCACCAGTAACGGCGCAACCACGAAACTGGGTATGACCACCCCCGTCATCGCAACGCCCATCACCGTGTAATCCCATTTCGTGTTCTGGTTGAGTGCTGCGATAACGCCCGCACTGACTCCAAACACAATCGCCATGATAAATGCCGCCAGACCCAGTTTCGCTGAAACCGGGAAAGAAGCCGCAACCAGATCATTAACGGTGTAGTCCTTATATTTGAACGACGGGCCAAAATCGCCTTTCGCCAGTTGTTCTAAATAATGGAAATATTGCTTATACATTGGGTCATTGAGGTGATATTTCGCCTCAATGTTCGCCATCACTTCTGGCGGAAGATTACGCTCACCCGTAAAAGGGCTGCCAGGTGCAAGACGCATCATAAAAAACGAAATGGTGATCAGAATGAATAGCGTCGGAATCGCTTCCAGACAGCGGCGTAAAATAAACTTTAACATTGCCCGTACCTGTTTCTAAGCCTGTCACTACAGCTTGATAGTTTTGGCTTGGTCACGACGACTATCGGGTGATAGCCGCCGTGGTGGCTCTTTGCTTCAGCACCGAAAACCGGCACTAAAAACATTACCTTCATCAATAAAGAAGGAGCAAGGCAGCTCGGGGATGCCTTGCTCTGACACTGATTAATTAGTGTTTGATGATGTATAAGTCTTTAACGTAGACGTTGTCCTGTGGATCTTTACCGGTGTAACCACCAACGTATGGTTTCACCAGACGCGCGTTCACGTAGTAATAGACAGGCACAATCGCAGAATCTTTATCGAGCTGGGTTTCAGCTTTCTGATACAGCGCTGCGCGTTCTTCGTCAGTTTTCGCGGTCAGCGTGTCCGCGATGTCTTTATCAAACGCAGGGCTCTTATAGTGAGCCGTGTTGTTGCTGCTGTCAGACAGCATAGTGTTCAGGAAGGAAGAAGGTTCGTTGTAATCGGAGCACCAGCCAGCACGGGCGATATCGAAGTTGCCCTGATGACGGCTGTCCAGGAAGGTTTTCCACTCCTGGTTAACGAGTTTCACGTCAACACCCAGGTTTTTCTTCCAGATAGCGGCAGCGGCGATAGCCAGTTTTTTGTGCAGATCAGACGTGTTGTACAGCAGGTCGAAAGTCAGTGGTTTAGCTGGGGTATAACCCGCTTCAGCCAGCAGTTTTTTAGCCTGCTCGTTACGCTGTTCCTGAGTCTCTTTAAACCAGGCCGGAGGCGTCAGTTTTGCACCATCAGTGTAAGGAGGGGTATAGCCATAAGCTGGCAAATCGCCCTGCGCTTTTACTTTGTTCACGATGATGTCGCGATCCAGGCCCAGTTTCAGCGCTTCACGAACGCGTGAATCAGTGAATGGTGCTTTCTGGTTATTGATTTCGTAGTAATAAGTGCACAGGTACGGGTCAACGTGGACTTCGGTCGGGATTTCTTTTTTCAGTTTCTGGAACAGTTCGATCGGCATGTTGTTATAAGTCATGTCGATTTCGCCGCTACGGTAGCGGTTAACGTCAGTCACTTCAGAGGAGATTGGCAGGTAAGTGACCTGATTAATAACGGTTTTCGCGTTATCCCAGTAAGTCGGGCTACGCTCCAGAACAATGCGTTCGTTAACGGTCCAGGTTTTCAGTTTGTATGCACCGTTGCTCACGTAGTTTTCTGGTTGAGTCCATTTGTCGCCAAATTTCTCAACAACACTTTTGTTTACCGGCTTCATCGCGGTGTGAGACAGCATTTTGACGAAATAGGGAACAGGTTCGGTCAGAGTGACTTGCAGGGTATGGTCGTCAAGCGCTTTCACACCCAGAGTATCAGGGCTTTTCTTACCGCTGATGATGTCGTCAATGTTTTCGATATGACCGTATTGCAGATAGCTTTCATACGGAGACGCAGTTTTCGGATCCGCCAGACGCTGCCAGCTGTAGACAAAATCTTCGGCTGTTACAGGGTCGCCGTTAGACCATTTAGCTTCCGGGCGCAGGTGGAAGGTCCAGACTTTAAAATCTTTGTTTTCCCAACTGGTGGCTACACCAGGAATGACGCTGCCGTCTTTGCTATCGGTATTTACCAGACCTTCCAGCAAATCACGGATAACGTTAGATTCCGGCACGCCTTCGACTTTATGCGGGTCGAGAGACTGAACTTCAGAACCGTTGTTGCGCACCAGCTCTTGTTTGGCGGCCAGAGTCACGCCTGCTGGCACGTTGGCTGCGAATGCATTATTGATTGAAACAGATCCTACTGCAGCCAGAATGCAGGCAGCGAGCAGATTTTTTTTTGTGATGTTGGTCATTTTTATTCAACTCCAGTTTTTATTATGAACTTGCACGCCCGGGTGCAAGATAAACCCTTGCTGGGTCAATGGGTTTCAAAAGCAGGAACGAATTGCTCAAGAAAGGCCCCCATGTAGTTACCACCCGCAGATGGCTGTCCCCTATTACTGCATGTATTACTCAATAACGTTGGAAACGTCAGGCTGTTGTTCGCCATGTTGTTTCCGGGATCGTTAAGGATGATCCCACCCCATTTGATTTACCCCGTGCACAACAAAACAAGGTTCTGCGTCACACCAGGTAATCACATACTGTTATTCCTAACCTTAACAATATTATTTTCTTATTCGCCTCACGGCGATAGAAAGCCCTTCGCAGTTAAGCGCCTGAATTCAATTAATGAGAAGAAGAGATGAAGGTTTGTTTTGCTGAACCGGCAGACTCAACAAAAGACTATGTAATGTCGCCAGCACAATGCCCGGCTTTCTTTTCGCAGAAAGCGGATGAGGATAATTTTGTGGTACGCATTGCGACACGATACTCTCCAAAAACAAATAAAATGGCTTCAATCTTTCTGTCTCTAGCAAGATTCGTTCTCACTCAGAGCATCCCGCTTAACAAAATTCCATTTTTGAAGGCGATTTGAAAATTATCAGAAGCCTGATACAGGCGCCAATAAATTTTGCAAATTTGTTACGCAATTCTCTTTTACTGGTTACAAGCCCGATGAGCCACCCACAAGGAAACATTTGGAAACCTTGGTTAACTCATTGTTTATTGGCATTTTTACGATAATTTTTAGCGCAAAATTAACGTCACTGATTGCATAAGAACTCGCCTGACACAATCCGTTAACATTAAGATGTTTTCAAGGATAAACACCTGTTAACTGCGGTGTTAACACTAATAACATCTCGATACAGCATGCACAAGCCTTACAGAATGATGTGGATAAATTAGCGTCAAAACGGGCAGTAAAGATGCGTATTTAGCTAAAAATTCGCTAAGTTTATTAGAAGAAATGAAGACTTGGTTCGAAAAGAAGAATGAGACGTGGCTTTACGCCACATTTAGGTGCAAACGCGCTTAATTAAGTCATTAGCTGCACTATATTAATGCATCGCATTATAAGGAAAGGTAATAATTATCACGAAAACCCACCCGTGTTTCCGTGATAATTCAGTGACCAGCAGGTTAGAGCAGGCCAGGGAAAATAGCTTTAATCCCTGTCACAATAAATTCGATACCCAGAGACATCAGCAAAAGCCCCATGATACGCGTAATCACGTTAATCCCGGTTTGCCCCAGTAATCGCACCAGCAATGGTGCCGCTCTGAACAGTAACCAGCAACAAAATGCAAAGAAGATAATCGCAAGTGTCAGTCCCAGCAGATTCGGCCAACTGTGATAGCGTGAACTCCATACAATCGTTGAACTGATTGCGCCCGGTCCGGCCATCAGAGGTAGCGCAAGCGGAACCACCCCGACATTTTCACGTATCGCTGTTTCTGATTTTTCCTGCTTGTTCTGTTTGTCCTCGCCCAGTTTCCCGCTGATCATAGACATCGCAATGGTGACCACCAGGATCCCACCCGCAATTCGGAATGAATCAATCGATATACCAAACAGATGTAAAATGGCATCGCCCAGGAAAAGTGCAGTCGACAATATAATGGCAACCGACAGGTTTGCCGTCATATTGGTTTTATTACGCCCCGCTGCCGCCTGATAGCTTGTCATGCTGATGAAGACTGGCAAGATCCCCACAGGGTTGACCAGCGCAAACAGCCCGACGAAAAACTTGATATACCCTGAAAAATCTAATAAAGATTGGCTCACGCAGAACTCCGCATAACTATGCCAGTAGATGAAGGTTTTGATGGGCGCTAATGTACTGGAATCCCCGTAAAGGCGCCACGTCGTTTCATAGTTTTTATCACCAGATTTCCGAACAAAGGCAGTGAATACAACTTTTGTTAAAAAACAGATTTTTTATTGATAACTTTAGATACAAAACTGTATTATCCAAGGGAGAATTTGATAACCATTCTCAATATCAAGTTGCTGAAAGGTGTCAGCATCAGTATTTAGTGATCCAGATCAAATTGACGCTGCCTACAAATAGGTAATCTCAGTACATAGTCACTCAGCGTTACATGAAAGATAAAACGTCCAGTGATGAAGGTGATTTATTTAACGTCATCTGCTTTACCCGGTGCTTCACAACTGAAAGCTCTTTGAGCAAATAAAGAGACAAAGACAACACATTGAGAATCTTAGATTTAATTAGTTTCTCACGGTGACTGATAGCAGGTCTATACTAGTCTTTGGCGGATTATTTACTAAAAGAGTTTAACTTTATCAGGAGAGCATTATGGCTGTAACAAATGTCGCTGAACTAAACGCACTCGTTGCTCGGGTCAAGAAGGCACAGCGCGAATATGCCAACTTCAGTCAAGAACAAGTCGATAAGATTTTCGCTGCCGCCGCCCTGGCTGCTGCCGATTCTCGAATTCTGCTGGCAAAACTGGCTGTTGAAGAATCCGGAATGGGTATTGTTGAAGACAAAGTGATCAAAAACCACTTCGCTTCTGAATACATTTACAATGCTTACAAAGATGAAAAAACTTGTGGCATCCTGGGCCAGGATGACACCTTCGGTACCATCACTATCGCTGAGCCAATTGGTCTGATTTGCGGTATCGTCCCGACTACCAACCCAACTTCTACTGCAATTTTCAAGGCGCTTATCAGCCTGAAAACCCGTAACGGTATTATCTTCTCTCCACATCCACGTGCCAAGAATGCAACGAACAAAGCTGCGGATATCGTTCTGCAAGCGGCCATCGCTGCCGGCGCGCCAAAAGATATCATTGGCTGGATTGATGAACCAAGCGTAGAGCTTTCCAACCAACTGATGCACCACCCGGATCTGAACCTGATTCTGGCAACAGGTGGTCCGGGCATGGTTAAAGCAGCTTATAGCTCCGGTAAACCAGCAATCGGCGTGGGTGCAGGTAATACACCAGTCGTTGTTGATGAAACCGCAGATATCAAACGTGTTGTTGCTTCCGTCCTGATGTCTAAAACCTTCGATAACGGTGTCATCTGTGCCTCTGAGCAGTCCATCATCGTGGTTGATTCAGCTTATAATGCAGTCCGTGAACGTTTCGCTTCTCACGGCGGCTACATGCTGCAGGGTAAAGAACTCAAAGCCGTTTCAGATATCATTCTGAAAAATGGCGGCCTCAACGCCGCTATCGTAGGTCAGCCAGCAGTGAAAATTGCTGAAATGGCTGGCATTAAAGTGCCTGCGAATACTAAAGTGCTCATCGGTGAAGTCACCATTGTTGACGAATCTGAACCGTTTGCGCATGAAAAACTGTCCCCTACCCTCGCTATGTACCGCGCTAAGAATTTCGAAGACGCCGTCGCTAAAGCAGAGAAACTGGTAGAAATGGGCGGTATCGGCCATACCTCTTGCCTGTATACAGACCAGGACAACCAACCAGAACGTGTGAATTATTTTGGCAACAAAATGAAAACCGCACGTATTCTGATCAACACCCCGGCTTCACAGGGTGGTATCGGTGACCTGTACAACTTCAAACTTGCTCCGTCTCTGACGCTGGGTTGCGGTTCCTGGGGTGGTAACTCCATCTCTGAAAACGTCGGTCCTAAACACTTGATCAACAAGAAAACTGTAGCGAAGCGAGCAGAAAACATGTTGTGGCATAAACTTCCTAAATCTATCTACTTCCGTCGTGGCTCACTGCCAATCGCACTGGAAGAAGTGGCGACTGATGGAGCAAAACGCGCCTTCATCGTAACTGACCGCTTCCTGTTCAATAACGGCTATGCCGATCAGATCACCAGCGTTCTGAAAGGTCATGGTATTGAAACTGAAGTATTCTTCGAAGTTGAAGCTGACCCGACGCTGAGCATTGTTCGTAAAGGTGCTGAGCAGATGAACTCCTTCAAACCAGACGTTATCATCGCGCTGGGTGGTGGTTCACCAATGGATGCTGCGAAGATTATGTGGGTTCTGTATGAACACCCGAATACTCAGTTCGAAGATTTGGCGCTGCGTTTTATGGATATCCGTAAACGTATCTACAAATTCCCGAAAATGGGCGTAAAAGCGAAAATGATCGCCGTCACGACCACTTCCGGTACTGGTTCAGAAGTTACACCATTTGCCGTTGTTACTGACGATGCGACTGGCCAGAAATACCCACTGGCTGACTATGCTCTGACACCTGACATGGCTATCGTTGACGCCAATCTTGTCATGAACATGCCGAAATCACTGTGTGCCTTCGGTGGTCTGGATGCCGTCACTCACGCACTGGAAGCTTATGTTTCTGTACTGGCGAACGAATACTCCGACGGTCAGGCTCTGCAGGCACTGAAACTGCTGAAAGAAAACCTGCCAGCCAGCTACAAAGATGGCGCTAAAAACCCGGTTGCCCGTGAACGTGTTCACAATGCGGCGACTATCGCGGGTATCGCGTTTGCTAACGCCTTCCTTGGGGTTTGTCACTCAATGGCCCACAAACTGGGTTCAGAGTTCCACATTCCGCACGGTCTGGCTAACGCCATGCTGATTTCAAACGTTATCCGTTATAACGCCAACGATAACCCAACGAAACAGACGGCTTTCAGTCAGTATGACCGTCCGCAAGCGCGTCGTCGTTACGCAGAAATTGCAGACCATTTAGGTCTGGGCGCTCCTGGTGACCGTACTGCACAGAAAATCCAGAAACTGCTGACCTGGTTGGATGAAATCAAAGCTGAACTAGGTATCCCAACCTCTATTCGTGAAGCTGGCGTTCAGGAAGCTGACTTCCTGGCTAAAGTAGATAAACTGTCTGAAGATGCGTTTGATGACCAGTGTACCGGTGCTAACCCACGTTACCCGCTGATCGCCGAATTGAAACAGATTCTGATGGATACTTACTACGGCCGTGAATACAGTGAAGACGTAGCAGAAGAAGTTGCTGCTCCTGCGCCAAAAGCTGAAAAGAAAACCAGCAAAAAATAATCTGCTGAGATACTGATAGTAAAAAACCCGCTGAAAGGCGGGTTTTTTTATGGTCCGAATTCGCGATTTATCATTCAACTCTGGCTCATCGAACTTAGTCAGCGCTCATGACTTAGAGAGTCTTACTTTCATCCCTGCCATCAAACGCAGCCATCGCTTCTTTGTAATGCTTACGGCAGACCGAAACATAACTTTCATCACCGCCAATAACGACCTGTGCGCCATCATGTAAGGCGTTACCGTTCTCATCCAGTCTCAGGTTGCGGTTGGCTTTGCGACCACAATGGCAGATGGTTTTAAGCTCAACCAGTTTATCCGCCCAGGCCAGCAGATATTCACTGCCCTCAAAAAGCTCTCCGCGAAAATCCGTTCTCAGACCATAGCAAAGTACAGGCACATCCAGATCGTCCACAACGTCCGTCAGCTGCGATACCTGAGCTTTGGTGAGAAACTGGCACTCATCAATCAGAACGCAACTCAAACGCTGTGTGCGGTTCTCCTGAGCCACCAGATTGAAGAGTTCTGTCTCTGTGTTGTAAAGCTCTGCAGGAGACGACAAGCCGATTCGCGAACTGACTTTACCCTGACCATACCGGTTATCGAGTTCTGCTGTTAACACCAGCGTGCGCATACCACGTTCTTGATAATTATATGAAGATTGCAGCAACGAGGTGGACTTACCGGCATTCATCGCCGAGTAATAGAAATAAAGCTGAGCCATAAAGAAGTGATCCCATAAAGTAATGGATGGCATAAATTTTCGGCATGTATTGTATCACATGCCTGGCAGACTATAACAACCGGAGAGTGGCACTGATATCTGGCACGGGCGGGCATTCATTCCCGGTAAAGAAATCACAGAGGCTTACAATAAAAATTATACGACATGAGATAATTATGGCCTGCTGACACGGCAGAATACCCGCAATGAAAGCGCAGTTTATATGTCTGCATTGCAGAGTAAGAGTTTGTCTATACATTAAAAAAGACAATTGAAATGCTACCGGCAAAGAATCATTTTTCTGATCTTGTGCTTCATCTCTCAAGCCTTTCCATATCCTTACATTACATGACTTCACGGATCCTTTAATTTTGTGAACTCTCGCTGACTTAAAAAAACACTTACACAAAGCATCAACAATCCTCAACAGAGGATTGAAAATAGGGTTATCATCCCCAGATTAATAGCGCTAAGCGGCCTGGCTATATTTCTCTGCGGATAAACATTATTTGCTTTAAATGCGTAAATTAAGGTCAAGCAAACAAATTCGCTATTGCAGAATACAGAAGAGCATTCTATTATTAGCCAAACGCCCCCCACCAATATAATTTGAGACTAGTATAATGAGCGAAGCATTAAAGATTCTGAACAACATCCGTACTCTGCGTGCGCAAGCAAGAGAATGCACTCTGGAAACTCTGGAAGAGATGCTGGAAAAATTAGAAGTTGTTGTGAACGAGCGTCGCGAAGAAGATTCTCAGGCAGCTGCTGAGATTGAAGAGCGCACCCGTAAACTGCAACAATACCGCGAAATGCTGATTGCGGACGGTATTGATCCTAATGAATTGCTGCAGACAATGGCTGCGACTAAAGCGACCGGTAAAGCAAAACGTGCAGCACGCCCGGCTAAATACAAATACGTTGATGAGAACGGCGAAAACAAAACCTGGACTGGCCAGGGTCGTACTCCAGCTGTAATCAAGAAAGCAATCGAAGAGCAAGGTAAATCACTGGACGATTTCCTGCTGTAATTGCCCTGATTAACGTTACTGTTAATGCTAAAAAGCCCATCACTCTGATGGGCTTTTTGTTTTTATTACGCTGTAACAGGCGTACCGCAAATACAAAACTGATAAAACAGATTGATACAACCTGTTCAATAAACATCTATAAGATTTAACTGATTCCATAAAAAAAGGCTGCGTCAGCAGCCTTTAGCAAGAAATACAAAATCAAACCTGATAAAAGTCGCGATACCAGTCCACAAAGCGCTGTACGCCTTGCTCTACAGGTGTCTCAGGCTTGAAGTCAATCGCCTTAGCCAGCGGTGATGTGTCTGCGCTGGTCTCGTGTACATCGCCTGGCTGCATTGGCAGCATATTCTTACCCGCAACCATTCCCAACGCCTTCTCCAGCGCACTGATATACGTCATCAGTTTCACGGGGTTGCTGTTGCCAATATTATAAACACTATAAGGTGCAGAACTGCTGGCAGGAGAGCCACCTTCTACAGTCCAGTCCGGATCAGATTGTGGAATAACATCCTGTAAACGAACAATGGCTTCGGCGATATCATCGATATAAGTAAAATCACGACGCATTTCGCCATGGTTATAAACATCGATATTCTGCCCGGCAAGTATTGCTTTGGTGAACTTAAACAATGCCATGTCCGGGCGTCCCCACGGGCCATATACGGTGAAGAAACGTAATCCGGTCGTAGGGATCTTATAAAGATGTGAATAAGTGTGAGCCATTAATTCATTAGCCTTTTTCGTTGCGGCATACAGCGAAACAGGATGATCCACAGAATCATCCGTTGAAAAAGGCTGTTTTTTGTTCAGTCCATAAACTGAACTGGAAGAGGCATAAAGCAAATGTCCGACTTTATTATGACGACAACCTTCCAGAACATTAACAAATCCTATGAGGTTGGCATCCGCATAAGCCAGAGGATTTTCGATTGAATATCGGACACCCGCCTGCGCGGCTAAATGGATAACCCGTTCAAAACGCTGTTCCGCAAACAATGCGGCCATACCCTCACGATCAGCTAAATCCAGCTTAATAAATTCAAAGCCGACTTTATTTTCCAGCTGAGCAAGGCGGGCAAGTTTCAGATTGACGTCATAGTAGTCATTCAGATTATCAATGCCGATAACGGAATGACCCGCAGCCAACAAACGTTGTGACACATAGAACCCAATAAAGCCCGCTGCGCCAGTGACCAGATATTTCATGAAAACTCCTTACAGAACCGGATTGATTGATGCGCCACGACCTATGCCGTAGTAAGTAAATCCGCGTTTCTCCAAACGTTCAGGATCGAATAAATTACGACCATCAAAGATAACCGGCTCTTTTAATGCTTTTTTGATCACATCAAAATCAGGGGCACGGAAATTCTGCCACTCCGTACAAATAATCAACGCATCAGCATTGTGCAATGCCGCTTCTTTGGTGCCCATCAATTCCAGATCATCACGGTGACCATAGATCCGCTGCGTTTCATTCATCGCTTCAGGATCATAGGCTTTGATTTTCGCGCCTGCAGCCCAGAGTTGTTCCATTAATACGCGACTCGATGCTTCACGCATATCATCGGTATTAGGCTTAAATGACAGCCCCCACAGTGCAAAGGTTTTCCCTTTCAGGTCATCGCCAAAATGGCGCTGAATGAAAGCAGGCAATTTATATTTTTGCTGGTAATTGACCTGTTCTACCGCCTGCAACAATTTAGGCTGATAGCCAATATGCTCAGCAGTACGGATCAACGCCTGGACGTCTTTAGGGAAACACGAACCGCCGTAGCCGCAGCCAGGGTAGATAAAGTGGTAGCCAATGCGTGAATCAGAACCGATGCCCTGGCGGACTTTCTCGATATCCGCACCGAGCATTTCTGCCAGATTAGACATTTCATTCATGAAACTGATTTTGGTCGCCAGCATACAGTTAGCGGCATATTTGGTCAGCTCTGCACTGCGGATATCCATCAGGATCATACGATCGTGATTACGATTGAAAGGTTCGTAAAGTTCACGGATCGGATCAATAGCATCCGGGTTATCAGTACCGATGACAATACGTTCAGGTCGCATACAGTCTGCGACTGCTGCACCTTCTTTGAGGAATTCAGGGTTTGATACCACATCAAAGTTGATATCTGCACCACGTTCTTTGAGTTTCTCGGTCATTACTGCACGGACCTTGTCCGCAGTACCGACCGGAACGGTGGATTTATCGATGACCACTTTAGGTTCGGTCATGTACTCAGCAATCGTACGCGCCACGGCAGTCACATATTTCAGATCAGCGGAACCGTCTTCATCCGGTGGCGTACCCACCGCGATAAATTGTACCGTTGCATGCGCTACACCGTCAGCCGCATTGGTGCTGAAAAGCAAGCGCCCTGCTTCATAGTTGCTCTGAACCAGCGGTGTCAGGCCCGGTTCAAAAATTGGGATCTGCCCGTTTTTCAGGTTTTCTACTTTCTTTGCATCTACATCGATACACAAAACTTCATGCCCAACTTCAGCAAGAACCGCCGCCTGAACAAGTCCGACGTAACCGATACCAAAAACTGTTACTTTCATCAGCGAATTCCTATTTGTTATTTTAAACAATGTAAAATAGACAGCCAAATTTACCGGAACGGATTATACCAGTTTCAGCCGCAAGTGCGCCTGCAAAGGCATATTTTGCATTGAGATACATCTTAGAAGATTGAAATAAAGTGGGAAGACAAAAAAACGTGTGGGAAAAATGCTCAGGATTATTAATAAATTATTATCAATAGTAATAAATTTGCTCAATCAACAGACAGCATTAATCTCAGACGACCACCCGAACCCCAGACCTGACATTGCCAGGCATCACATTTCTGACTGATTTGATTGGAGTATGTTGCGCCAGTGGTGCCGAGCGGCACACCATTGCTGAGCTGAATCATATTGGTGCCGGTATTCACGTTGGCATGTAATCCCGCAGAAACCAGAATGAGATTCTTATACTCGGCATGATAATAACCAAGCAGCAACGGGAATTGTCCTTCGAGATTTGCCTGCTTGAATAAATGGTTGACCTGTTTAAGCAGCGTCGACATTTGTGGCAACCGCTGATGCTGATTACTTAAGTGCTCACGTAATAAGCTGTTAAAAATAGCCCGCAACAATAACGCCGCCAGTACGCCATTTTCGTTGGCACGGGTCACGTCCAGACAATAGAAACCGAGATCTTTGGAGGAAAGCGCGGCGATATCCAGCACCAGTCCCGGACTTTCCGCTGATGTCAGTTGCCGGTAGTTGATGCGGCAATGCGCCAGCCTCTGCTGAACCGGTGGCTGTAATTCCTGCAACAAACGCTGTGCTTCATTAGGATTACGGCACAGCGCCTCCCAGTCCTGAACCAGCGAACTTTCCTCCATCGCCTGTGATGAAAAAAGCTTCGGGTATAAAGACGAAAGCAGCGCTTCGCGTAACCGGTTGAGATCGCTGATCGGTTTGAGAAGAACGTCTTCCACGCCGAGTCGCAGCATTGATGCAACGTCGGTCATTTTATCCGTGGCGGAAATCACCAGAACAGGGATTTTATTTCCCTGTAATCGCAGGTTTTCGACGAACTCCATCCCGCCCATCTCAGGCATCGCCAAATCGCAGAGAATCAGGTCAGGCGGGTAATCTTCGACCAGAGACAAAGCCTCAAGGCCATTTTCGGCTTCCGTAAATGTCGCACCGAGGGAACTTACATAGCCAGCAAGTATGGATCGGAAGACGGCTTCGTCTTCAACGATGAGAATATGCTTGCTTGTAAGTGGCTTGTCCATCAGGGTCCCCCAGAATTTCTTATTCTAATAGTGGCTCATAAAGCCTGTTTTTGCTTGGCAGAATTGTCAGATTAGGCCAAACACATTTTAAGCCATTCAGAACTGTCTATTTTTAATCAGGGGTAGCAATTGCTCTCTCTGTTTTTCAACGGCAAGACGGCCTGCCTCGATCGCTTCTTCTGCCCGATGGAAGTCCAGCGTCGAAATTTGCGGGCAATAAGGCTGGATCAACACATCCGGCGGGTCGCCTGCCATGCGATTACGTTTGAGGCGGTTTTCCAGCACCTGAATGGACGTTGACATAATTTCCATCGCCGAGGGGCTGACGTTGGGTTTTCTGGCATTTGGACGGGTTAAACGCTGACGTATTCTGTCACGCCAGCTCACTTCTTTCTCAGTATCCAGTGCTTCGCCGGTCGGTTGTACCGTCAGCAAATCCTGCTGCATCAGATGCGCGTCGTGCTGGAGATCAACGGCGATAACGATATCAGCGCCAAGTGCGCGAGTCAGCGAAATGGGCACCGGATTCACCACCGCCCCATCAACCAGCCAGTAACCGTTGTGCCAGACCGGTGCCAGCAGGCCGGGCATACTGCACGAGGCGCGGATAGCCTCATGCAAGTCCCCTTTTGTCAGCCACAATTCGCGACCGGTACTCAGATTGGTGGCGACTGCGCCAAACTTCTTCGAGCACTTTTCAAACTCATCAATGCGGATCAACTGCCCCACGGCATTGAACACACGCTCTCCACGCAGCAATCCTCCGCGCTTCCACGAAAAGTCCATCAGTCGCAGCACATCCCAGTAACTGAACGAGCGAACCCAGCTTTCTATTGCAGGCAATCTGTTACTGGCGTAGGCCGCGCCGACCAGTGCGCCAACTGAACAACCAGCGACGACATCAACGTCGATATCCATTTCCTTCAGGGCATTAATCACGCCAATGTGTGCCCACCCTTTCGCGGCTCCCGAGCCAAGGGCAAGACCAATGGTGACTTTTCTGCTCATCTGATGACCTTATATTGCGCATAGCATTAGAATCAGCGGGGAAGCGCGTTGTCACCCGGCGAGGTTGTTAGGTAACATATCGCTTTGGTGCATTCAATAGCGCAACCTGCGCTATTGAATGTGTAAGCCCT
The DNA here is from genome assembly GCF_011684115.1 of Rahnella aceris. Lineage (NCBI taxonomy): Bacteria > Pseudomonadati > Pseudomonadota > Gammaproteobacteria > Enterobacterales > Yersiniaceae > Rahnella > Rahnella aceris. The sequence continues at coordinate 1,805,646 of NZ_JAADJV010000001.1, forward strand.
GCGAATCAGGAGTTTCCGTGTCAGAACTTTGCCCATGTTGCAGCCATCTTCCTTACGAAGAATGCTGCCAGCCATACATCGCTGAGTGTAAAGTGGCGCCGACACCGTCTGCGCTGATGCGATCACGCTACACTGCTTACGTCCTGAAAAATGCGAGTTATCTGATCGCCACCTGGCATCCGGATTGTCAACCCGGGCGCTGGCGTGAAAGTTTACAGGAAGGCTTTACCAGTACGCACTGGCAAGGTTTACAGGTGATCGCTCAGTCAGAGGGACGCAATGCTGATGAAGGTTTCGTTGAGTTTGCTGCACGATTTACCGAAACCGGCGACGAACATATTCATCTGATCCATGAGCGTTCACGATTTCTTCGTTTGAACGAACGCTGGTACTATATCGACGGAATTAAACCGCAGACAGGACGCAATGACGCCTGCCCGTGCGGATCGGGTAAAAAATATAAGAAGTGCTGCGGTAAATAATTCAACCGTACTATTTTAAGTCTTGGACAGGATCCACAACCTCATGCCGCAACAGAACGTACAAACCAAGGTATTACGCACCATTTGCCCTGACGCAAAAGGTCTGATCGCCAAAATTACCAATATTTGCTACAAGCACGAACTTAATATCGTGCAAAACAACGAATTCGTCGATCACCGCACCGGACGCTTCTTTATGCGTACCGAGCTGGAAGGGATTTTCAACGACACCACGCTGCTGGCCGATCTTGACAGCGCGCTGCCTGCGGGTTCCGTGCGCGAACTCAACAGCACCGGACGCCGCCGCATTGTTATCCTGGTCACCAAAGAAGCCCATTGTCTGGGCGATCTGCTGATGAAAGCGGCTTACGGCGGTTTAGATGTCGAAATCGCTGCGGTGATCGGTAATCACGACACTCTGCAAACGCTGGTCGAGCGTTTTGATATTCCGTTCCATCTGGTCAGTCATGACGGCCTGACCCGCGAACAGCACGACAGCGCAATGATTGCGCAAATCGACCAGTATCAGCCTGATTATGTGGTGCTGGCTAAATACATGCGCGTGCTGACGCCGGGCTTTGTGCAGCATTATCCGCATCAGGTGATCAACATTCACCACTCATTCCTGCCGGCATTTATTGGCGCCCGCCCGTATCATCAGGCGTATGAGCGCGGCGTGAAACTGATTGGTGCTACCGCGCACTACGTGAATGACAACCTGGATGAAGGTCCGATCATCATGCAGGACGTGATTAACGTCGATCATACTTATACGGCGGAAGATATGATGCGCGCCGGTCGGGACGTTGAGAAAAACGTGCTCAGCCGTGCCTTATATCGCGTGCTGGCGCAGCGTGTCTTTGTTTACGGCAACCGCACTGTCATTCTGTAATCCGCCTTCTGACGGTGCTTTTCGCTCAGAGAAGCACCGTTAAGCGCAAAAAATCCGCAAACGAACTTTATTATCGCTTTCAGCGCTTTACACCTTCGAATCATTTGGTATTATGCGCCCCGTTCGCAGCTAACCGCTGCAGCGACAAAAATCATCCATGTAGCACATGATGGTTTTGGCCAAGAAGTATGTAGTAAATGCCACAAAAGTTGTGGTGGGGTTCCCGAGCGGCCAAAGGGAGCAGACTGTAAATCTGCCGTCATCGACTTCGAAGGTTCGAATCCTTCCCCCACCACCATCTTCTATGTGCAACCGCACCTTCCGAAAAATCCCAAACTAAATAAAAACTCAAATCGGGAAGGATGAAGAATCTTCGACACGAAGGTTCGGGCCGAGCGAAGCGAGACAGCGTTGCGCAGCAACGACCCGCAGGGCGAGGCCAGTGGCCGAGTAATCCTTCCCCCACCACCATCTTCCCGAGTTGTCCACTCAGTCTCTTCTGTACAAAGTCCCTTTACAGTTAACTATCAAACCTGAACAAAATGCCCTGCTGAGACTTCCTGATATTGCCTTTGCGGCGGAATATAGCCGTTATCGCGCACCGGGCTTTTCAGCTCATCGACCTGCATTTGCCGCTTAAGCATTCTGCGCGACGGATCCGGCACCGGCACTGACGCCATCAGTTTTCGCGTATAGGCATGCTGGGGATTATCGAATATCGCCGCACGCGGGCCAATCTCCACAATCTCACCGAGATACATCACCGCCACGCGATGACTCACCCGCTCGACCACCGCCATATCATGCGAAATAAACAGGTACGACAGATTCATGCTTTCCTGCAAATCGAGCAGCAAATTCACCACCTGCGCTTTCACCGACACATCCAGCGCGGAGACTGATTCATCCGCGACAATCACTTTCGGATCGAGCGTCAGCGCGCGTGCAATACAAATCCGCTGGCGCTGACCACCGGAAAACTCGTGCGGAAAGCGGCGCAGCATGTCCGGCGACAGTCCGACTTTTTGCAGTAACGACGCGGCTTTCTCTTTTGCATCGCTGCGGTTATGCAGTTTATGTTGCAGCATCGGTTCAATCAGCGCGTCACCAATACGCATACGCGGATTCAGGCTGGCAAACGGATCCTGGAATATCATCTGAATCCGCTGCCGCATCTGTAAAATATCGCGCTTGCCCAGATTCATCACATCAAAACCGTCGAAATCAATCGCGCCGCTGTGTGGTTTCAGCAGCCGTGTTACCGCGCGGCCGGTAGTGGATTTTCCGCAACCGGATTCCCCCACCAGCGACAGCGTTTCACCCTGGAATAAATCAAAGCTGATGTTTTCTACCGCATGTACCGCACCGACCTGACGGTTGAAGATGCCGCCATACACCGGGAAACGTGCGCTGAGATTTTTCACCGAGAGCAATGGCGTCAGCCCCGAAGCGACCGTTCCTGCCACTTCCCCCGGCACGCTTGCCTCACCGGTTTGCAGATTGATTTGCGGAAAACGCAACGGCCAGTCACGCCCCTGCATCGACCCGAGTTTCGGCACGGCGGCCAGCAAAGCACGGGTATAAGGATGTTGCGGGCGATGGAAAATATCCTCCGTCACCCCGCTTTCCACCGCTTCACCACGATACATCACCAGCGTGCGGTCAGCGATTTCCGCCACCACGCCCATATCGTGCGTGATAAACAACACCGCCATCCCTTCTTCTTCCTGCAACGTTTTAATCAGGTCCAGAATCTGTCCCTGAATGGTCACATCCAGCGCGGTCGTGGGTTCGTCGGCAATCAGTAATTTCGGTTTCAGCGCCAGCGCCATGGCGATCATCACGCGCTGGCGCATGCCGCCGGAAAACTGATGGGGATATTCATCAAACCTTTTGGTTGCATTGGGAATACGGACTTTTTCCAGCAACCGCAGAGTTTCTGCCCGCGCTTCGGAAGATGACATGCCCCGGTGCCGTTTGAGACTTTCGGCGATTTGCCTGCCGATACTGAATGTAGGATTGAGCGACGTCATTGGCTCCTGGAAAATCATCGCCATGTCATTGCCGCGAATATCACGCATCTGCTTATCCGAAAGCGCCAGCAAACTGCGCTGATTCAGCCAGACGTCACCCTCAATCCGGCTGCTTTGTGCTTTCAGCAAGCGCATCACCGACAACGACGTCACGCTTTTTCCCGAACCGGATTCGCCGACGATCGCCAGCGTTTCGCCGGGATAGACATCAAACGACAAATCGCGTACCACCGGCAGCCAGTCGTCTTCGCCGCGAAACGAGGTAGTGAGATGTTTCACGCTCAGCACGGGCTGACGGTTTTCCGGTTGTCCGGTGGTCGGGGTCATTTCATTTGCTCCTGGAGGAAAGCTGCACCTGCGGCACGTAGCTGAAGTCACGGTCAAACGGGAAAGTTTTACGCGGTTTGCGATGGCGTGGCAGGCGTTCGACAAACTGATCGACCACGCCATTCGACAGCGCCATCAGGTTCGGGCTGGCAATCGGTGCCAGTTCCGGTGACAGATAGCCGGATTTCACGACAACAATGTCCGCGGTATGCGGATCCAGTTCCAGCACGGTAAAGTCGCTGATGTTGTGATACGGGCGGCGGCGCGCCGACACCACCACATCAATTCCGCCAATGCGCAGCACGGCCTGACGGTCAGCCGGTGCCAGTGCGTCAAGCAGAAAGACGACTTCAAATTCACCTTTCACCTGCGGGCTGGAATGATCGAGCGACGCGCCAAGTGTCAGCGTCAGTATTGACCCGACACCGGCATTGAATGCCGCATCGGTTGCCGGTGCATCAGCAATCCCGGCCACAATGGTATTCTGCGCATACTGTTTGATCAGTTCCTGCAACACATCCGCGCGGTCACCGACACCGCCACCTGTCGGATTATCGCCGGAATCCGCCAGCACCACCGGCCGCGTTTCACTGGCAATCGCTTTTTTCACACAGGCCTCAACGGTGTCGGTTTCGCAGCCGAACACAAAATCTTCCCGTGCGTCCCAGTAAGCCTGTGCCAGTTGAGTGGCCTGCTGCTCCAGCCCAGTACGGTCGGTGCCGGTCATGATCACCGCCGCCGTCGCACGCGGCTCATCCGCCCACACATAACCCACCATCAGTGAGCTGTCCCATACGCCGTCAACTTCATCCATTTCCGGCAAACGGGCGTACAAACTTTTCGCCGGTTCATCTTCCGTACTGGTGCGCTCGCCGGGTAACACCACCGGTACCGGCACCCACAGCAGCGTCGGTTTTACGCCGGTTTGCAGATGCTTTACCAGCATGGCGACAGAACGGCGCATGGTTTCCTCCACATCAATATGCGGCGCAGTGCGGTAAGTCGAAAACATATCAATGGCGTCAATAATGCGTTGTGACACGTTGCCATGCAGATCATAACTGACGCTGATCGGGCAATCCGGCCCGACGGCTTTACGCGCCGCGGCAATCCAGTCACCTTCGGCATCCTCCAGCCCTTCAACATACATCGCGCCGTGCATCGCCAGATACAAACCGTCGAACGGTTTTCGCGCCTCCAGACCCGCCAGCATTTCCGCTTTGAATTTATCGTACGTCGCACGCGCTACCGGACCACCGGCAATAGCACGGGCGTGAATGGTCGGTAAAAACGTCGCAGGATAGTCCTGCAAAAAACGAAAGCGCGGTGATGCCAGTAACTGCGCATCACGCACGACGGTGAAATCCTTTTCCTCGTTAAGCACCGGATTGTAAGTGCTGCATTCAATATGGATACCGCTGACCGCTATACGCATGTTGCTCATTCCTCAGACAGGCTTCAGACCAACCAGAAAGCGATGTGCGGCTATACTCGCCGCCGCGCGCGCCCAGGTGTCGTCGTTTAGGGTAAAAGTACGAACCGGTGTTTTACCGGCGTTGCCCGGCAACACATTGGCTTCAACAGACTGATGTACAACCGTGCCGAACAGCCCGGAAAAATCGGCATCCTGATGGGCAATCAGGATCAGGTCCGGGTCATTGATTTGAATCAGATGCGATATCGCCAGGCCCAGCGCAGAACCGGCACGGTGCAAAATACGGATTGCCGCCGTCTGGCCCTGCATCGCCAGTTGTTCCAGCCCGCCGATCGTGGAAGCATCCAGCCCTTCAGCTTTGGCCATTTCCGCAATAGCATTGAGGGAGGCCAGCGTGTCGAGACAACCGCGCTTGCCGCAGCGGCATGGTGAACCGTTCAGCTCCAGCGTGCAGTGCGCGATCTCCCCTGCACCGCCGTGTAAACCACGATGCAATTGCCCGGCGATGAAATGCGCGCTGCCAATCCCCGCCCCGTGGCTGACCAGCGTAAAGCTGCTCAGATCCCGCGCCTGACCAAAACTTTTCTCGCTTACCGCCAGCGCTTTGGCGTCATTTTCAATAGCCACGTCCATGCCTGTCGCCTGCGAAATCAGCCTGGCCAGCGGCACATCCCGCCAGCCCAGCAACGCCGACTGCACGCAGGTCGACTGATGCTCATCAATAAGACCCGATAGCGTCACGCCCAGCCCGACCAGCTTTTTTGCCGCCTCGGGATGAGGCTCGAGTAACGCCGGTAAGGCGCTGGCGATATTGGCTGCCAGTTGTTGCGGATCCGCATCAGCAGCAAAAGACACCCGCGAAAGTATTTCGCCATGCAGATTGATCAGGGCCATTTGCGCCGGATTTTGCAGCAAAGAAACACCGGCAAACCACGCGCCGTCAGGATGCACGACCAGACGTACCGACGGTCTCCCCTGTCCGCTGCCCGGCACCGTTTCTGCCTCATGCAGAAAACCGGCCTCGATCATCTCGCGTACCACGCCGCCGATAGCCGCTTTACTCATTCCTGAGGACTGCGCCAGTTCGGTACGGCTTAAACCGCCTGCGGCATTCACTGCGCCCAAAATCTGACGTTGCAAAGTTGTTAGCATATTCGTTTTGGCGCTCTCAGTTTTCGCTCATCTGCATTGACATTAAACGGTAGAAATGGATATATCAATGCCAATTAGTTCACAAATTAAACTAAATGTTCCGATATAAGTATTTCATATGAACTATTTGTTAAATCTCTTTGTTAAAACAAACTGTCATTAAAACCGGCGTTTTACTCAACCGGCAGACTGAGCCAGAGCCACTTAATCCGATTTTTCACGCAGAGGGCAGAACATGAAGATTACCCGTTATATCCGGCGTCCCTTACCGTTAACGCTGCTGAGCAGCGCCCTTCTCGCCGCGTTTTCGCTGCCGGTGTTTGCCGCCACGCTGAACGTGATGCAAAACGAAGCGCCGCGCAGTATGGATCCGGGCAACCAGACCGCGACCTTTACCGGCACGGTACTGGATCCAATGTATGAAGGTCTGCTGCGTATGTCGCCGCAACTCAAACCGGAAGCGGCGCTGGCGACCTCGTGGAGCAGCGATGAAAGCGGGCTGGTGTGGACCTTCAAACTGCGCAGTGGCGTCACTTTCCACGACGGTACACCGTTTAACGCTGACGCCGTTGTCGCCAACTTTGCCCGCCATCTCGATACCAAACGCGGGCTGGCCGCCAGCGGACGTCTGCGTACTTTCCTTGACAGCGTCACCAAAACCGACGATTCCACCGTTGTCTTCAAACTGAAAAAACCCTATCCCGCCTTCCTGAATTTACTGACTACCGGCGCCTGTCTGATGGTCAGCCCTGCAGCGGATAAAACCGGTACGCTGGACAGCAAAGCGGTCGGCACCGGACCGTACAAAATGGTGCAGTACAAAACCGGCGAATTCGTGCTGGAAGAAAAATATCCGGGTTACTGGGGTGATAAAGCCGCCGGGCCGGACGACATTAAATGGACCTGGAGCGCTGAGCCTTCGGTCATGAACATGGCGTTGCAGGCGGGTGAAACCGACGTCATCAACCCTGTGCCGCCACAATTTGCCCGCGTACTGAAAAATAATCCTAAATTCAGTTTGCATGAAAGCCCGGGTGCCGCCGTGTTCTGGGTTGCGCTGAATACCGACCTTAAACCCCTGAGTGACGTCCGCGTCCGTCAGGCACTGAACTATGCCACCGACCGCGACGGACTGGTGCGCGCCATCATGTCCGGTTTCGCACAACCGGCGAATTCCCCGCTGGCACCGGTGACCGCCGGTTATGACAAAACACTGAACCCGTATCCGCTGGATCTGGCAAAAGCCAAAGCCCTGCTCAAAGAAGCCGGTGTGGCTGACGGTTTCACGATGTCGATTGCCGTACAGGGCCAGGATGCCCGTATCGGTCAGGTGCTGCAAAGCATGTGGGCGAAAATCGGCGTGAAACTTGACGTGCGGATCATGGAAAGCGGCGTGTGGACTAAAGCCGCGTTTGCCGATCAGGCCGGTAAAAAAGCCGATAACACCGGTGCGGTGCTGGCTTCCTGGTCTTCCGGCGCCAACGGCGCAGATCTGCAACTCCGTCCGCTGTATTACAGCAAAAGCTTCGCACCCGGCGGCGCAAATCTGGGCTTCTTCAGTGACCCGAAACTGGACGACATGTTAGACAAAGCCGCCTCAACGCTGGATGAAAACACCCGCAACGCGATTTACGTTGACGCCCAGAAAGAAATTAACCAGCAGGCACCGCAGGTGCTGTTGTATTACCAGAATGATTTGTACGCCACCGGCACGAATATTTCAGGTGTCACGATGATCCCGGGTGGACAAATTGTGGTGAAAGATGCACAGAAAAAATAACCGCAGTATCTACAGTGGAAAATAGCCATGAAAGCCTATCTTGCCAAAAAGCTCATCGCCTTCCCGGTCATCCTGATCGGGGTGTCGATGCTGATTTTTGTGTCCATCCGCGCGCTGCCGGGCGATCCGGCGCGTCTGATGGCCGGGCCTGAAGCGACACAGGAAGCGGTCGATGCCATGCGCGTTCGTCTCGGGCTGGATCAGCCGCTGGTGACGCAATATCTGCATTTTGCCGGTGATGTGTTGCATGGCAATCTCGGCATCTCGCTACAGTCGCAGCAGCCGGTCACGCAGGAAATCGGGGAACGAATGCCGTATACCCTGATGCTGGCGGTGCTGGCGTACTTTCTGGCTGTAGCGGTTGGCGTTCCGGCGGGCATGATAGGCGCGGTTTACCGCAACCGCTGGCCGGATTTTGGCGTGATGTTACTGGCGATTGCCGGCGCGTCCATCGCCAACTTCTGGCTGGGGCTGATGGCAATGAATACTTTTTCGGTCAATCTCGGCTGGCTGCCGCTGCTCGGCGCGACATCATGGAAAAGCTACATTCTGCCTTCCGTGACGCTGGCGGTTTTACCCATGGCGGTGATGGCGCGCATGACGCGTTCCAGCATGCTGGATGTCTTGTCGGAAGATTATATCCGCACCGCGCGCGCCAAAGGTTTGTCCGCCACTACCGTGTATTGCAGCCATGCGTTTCGCAATGCGCTGATCCCGATTGTCACTATTGTGGCGCTCAATTTCGGCAGCCTGATTGGCGGCGCAGTCGTCACCGAATCCGTCTTTAACTGGCCGGGCATTGGTCGCCTGCTGGTGGATTCCGTGCGTTATCGCGATTATCCGGTCATTCAGGGCGTGGCGCTGGTCGCCGTCTGCGGCGTGGTGGTAATGAACCTGCTCGGTGAATTACTGATTGCTTTCCTGAATCCAAAAATAAGGTTCGATTAATGTCTGCCATTATCACGCAATTACCCCGTCGCAAACCGCGCACGTTGCGGTTGTTCCGCTGGTTATGGCGTCATCCGGCCGTGGCTCTCGGGGGATTTATTGTCAGCCTGATCGTGCTGATGGGCTTGTTTGCGCCATTGATCACCCGTCACGATCCTTACGCACAAGACCTGATTGATACCCTGCTTTCTCCGAATGCAAGTCACTGGTTCGGTACGGATGATTATGGCCGCGATATCTTCGCCAGAGTGATTTATGGTGCGCGGATTTCGATTATCGAAGTGGTACTGAGCGTCGGGCTGGCAATGATTATCGGCATTCCGCTGGGAATTATCGCCGGCATGGCGGGCCGTTATACCGACATGATCATCATGTGGTTTATGGACATGCTGTTTGCTTTTCCGGGCATCGTGCTGGCCATTCTGGTGGTCAGTATTCTCGGCGGCGGGCTGGTGAACTTGCTGATCGCGATTTCATTATTTGCCATTCCGGTATATGCACGCCTCAGCCGTAACCTGACGCTCGGTTTAAAGCAGATGGAATACGTGGAAGCCGCGCAGGCGCTGGGTTTATCAAATTACCGTATTATCGTGCATTACATTTTGCGCAATGCCATCGGGCCGATTATCGTGCAATCGACGCTGACTGCCGGCACGGTGATTCTCGCCGCCGCCAGTCTGTCATTTCTGGGGCTTGGCGTGCAGCCGCCGATGCCGGAATGGGGTACCATGATGAGCGATGGCCGGAACTTCCTCGGCATTAATATTTACCTTTCGCTGTTCCCCGGTCTGGCCATTATGCTGACCGTGCTTGGTTTTAACGTACTGGGCGACGGACTGCGAGATTTACTGGACACACGCTCATGAGTTCTGCAGTTTTTTGCGCCGATATCGGCGGTTCATTTATTAAATTTGGTGTTTCACGTTATTCCGGCGAAGTGGAAGAATGCGGCAAAGTGCCGACACCCGTTGCCTCATGGAATGATTTCGTTAACGCCATGCAAAATCTGATCGACACGTATGGTGCTGATTTACCGGCTGGCACACCACTGGCGATTTCCACCGCCGGGCTGGTCTCCCCCCAAACCGGCGAAATGCTGGCCACCAACATTCCCGCGTTCACCGGACATTCTCTGGCGCAAGATCTCAGTGCTGCGCTGGACCGTCCGGTCACCGCCGCCAACGATGCAGATTGTTTTGCCCTCGCTGAAGCCCATGCCGGTAACGCACAACATCAGTCCGTCGTGGCGGCGATTATTTTAGGTACCGGCGTCGGCGGAGGACTGGTGATCAACAGCCAGCTCGTCCGCGGTCACGGCGGCGTCACCGGCGAATGGGGACACGGTGCGATTACCCGCACAGAACTGACGATTGACAACAAAAAATACGCCGTTCCGCGCCTGAAATGTGGCTGCGGCCAGACTGGCTGCCTCGATATGCTCGGCGGTGCGCGTGGCATGGAACGTTTGCATCAGCATTTTCACAGCCAGCAAAATACCAGTCTGGAGATTGTCACCGGCTGGCTGAACGGGCATCCCGGTTGTTCGCTGACCGTAAGCGCCTGGCTGGAACTGGTCGCCGAACCGCTGGCGCTGCTGGTCAACATCCTCGGCCCTTCCCGTATCGTCGCGGGCGGCGGGCTGGCCTCGGCAAAAGAACTTATCGCGGCGCTGGATGTGAAAGTACGCGGCGGTGTGCTGCACACTTATGCAGAACCGTTGCTGATACCGGGGAAATTTTTGACCGACGGCGGATTAGTGGGGGCATCGGTACTGGGGAGAATGCAGAGTTAGTTGTTTGATCCTTTCCCTGCAATGGCCGTACAGTTTTGGTTTCAACTCCTCCCCCTGCGAAGGGGGAGGCAGGGAGGGGGTTTTAAGTATTGAAACAAAGGCCTGCGTGGTCACGTATCCCACTGATTTATCTTTAATACCCCAACCCAACCCTCCCCTTCGCAGGGGAGGGAGTCAGACCCGTTTTAGCCGATACAAACAATGTTCCCGCAACCAGTGCCCTTCCTCAATCACCGGATGCATGAAGTTCTCTTCGGGATCGCACACCATTCCCAGCTTTTTCATCACTGCCTGTGAGCGGACATTCGGCAGCGCTGTAAATGCCACAATTTCGTTGAGCCCTAGCTGAATAAACCCGGCATCCAGCGCAGCGCGGGCAGCTTCGGTGCAAAAACCCTGTCCCCACGCATCCGCCCGTAAACGCCAGCCGACTTCAACGCACGGGTTGAACGGCAGGTTATATCCCGGTGTATGCAACCCGACGAAGCCCATAAACTCGCCGGTTTCACGTAACTCAACCACCCAGATCCCCCACCCACGTTCAGTGATCAAATCCCGACAGCGGATCGCCATTTCATCACTTTTTTCACGGGCCAGCACTGACGGGAAAAATTCCATCACCTGCGGATCCGCGTTCATGGCGGCAAAAGGTTCAAAATCTTTATCCTGCCACTGGCGCAAAATCAGTCGCGATGTGGTGATAGCCAGCGGCGGCGATGCAACGGGGACGGTAAAAGACTGCATAAACAACTCCTTTTTTATGGCAGACATGGGTTAAAAGTAAATTCTGGTATTTCCTGTTAATGATATTTATAACAATAATAAATAATTCCGGAGCTGCCATTATGATTTTTCACCGCTATCACGGACTGGGTAACGATTATCTGGTCTGCCATCACCGCGTCGCCGCCCTGCTCAGTAACCAGCAAATCCGGCGCATCTGCGATCGTCATTACGGCATCGGTTCCGACGGTTTGCTGATCGACAATGACGATGCAGATATCCCCTCCCTGCGTATTATCAATCCTGACGGTTCAGAAGCTGAGAAAAGCGGCAACGGTCTGCGTATTTATGCGCGTTATTTGTTTGATATTGGCCGCGTCGCGCATGAGCCGTTTCTGGTGAATACACCGGGCGGGCAAGTACGTTGCGAAGTCACCGACGGCGCCCATCAGGTGATCGTGGATATGGGGCAGGCAAAATTCTCGCCAGCCGCTCTACCCGCCAGTGTAGAAGGCGATGAAGCTCTCGCGCTACCCATCGTCGCGGGCGGGCATAATCTCAGTGCGACGCTGGTATCCATGGGCAATCCGCACTGCGTGATCCGGGTGGACAAACTGGATCTGGATTTAGTAAAGCAACTCGGCTCAGAGATTGAAACGCTGGCGATTTTCCCGAAACGTACCAACGTGCAGTTCGCGCAAGTCCTTGATCGCAACAATATCAGCATCGGCATCTGGGAGCGCGGCGCGGGTTATACGCTGGCTTCCGGCAGCAGCAGTTGCGCGGCAGCCAGCGCGATGCGCAAACTCGGGCTGGTGGATGACCATGTCACGGTACATATGCCGGGCGGAAAACTCGCCATCAGTTTCAGCGGCGACTTTCAGGTCAACATGCGTGGCCCGGTGCAGAAAATCGCCATAATTACCCTCGATAACGACTGCTTCCGGGATATGCCGGCATAGCATTCTGGCCTGCTGAACGTTCCCGGCTCACCTCCCTTGCATGAAACTCTCCTGACGGCAGCCTGTCTGCCGCTCATTCTGTACGACCCCCTATAAACAAAACTCATACCTGCATAATGATTTTATGGCAGACAGCATGCTTTGCAGCCCCTAAGTTGGTTATCAGGAAACACAACAATGAATAACCAACTTACTGTTTAATAAATAAAATAATACTTATAAAAACCTCTCACGGCCGTTCTCCGTGCTTAACCGGTCAGTGAAATTTTGTTCAAAGTTTTAATCCGATCACATATTAATAAAAAAAACAGAGAGCGTACCCTATGAGCAACAACACCATCGTGGATGTGAAAACGTGGATAGATGAACGCCCGATATCGAAATATCAATGGGTGGTTTTATCGCTGTGTTTCATCATCATCATGTTCGACGGTTATGACGCCGCGGTGATGGGCTTTATCGCCCCGGCGCTGATCGAAGACTGGGGCATCAGCCGCGCGGAAATGGGGCCGATCCTGGGTGCCGCCATGTTTGGCGTGGCGATCGGCGCGCTGATTGCCGGACCGAACGCGGATCGCTTCGGCCGCAAGCGGGTGCTGATGTGGTCGATTCTGTGTTTCGCCCTGTTCAGTCTGCTGAGTACCTTTGCCCGCACGCCGATGGAAATGGCGATCCTGCGTTTTCTCACCGGTCTCGGCTTAGGCGCGGTCATGCCCAATACCGTGACGCTGGTGTCGGAATACATGCCCGAACGCCGCCGCAGCCTGATGATCACTGTGATGTACAGCGGCTTTAACGTCGGTTCCGGCGCGGGGGGATTTGTCGCGGCCGGTCTGTTGCCGCACTTTGGCTGGAAAGCAGTAATTTTTGCCGGTGGGATTTTGCCGCTGCTGATGCTGCCGTTACTGCTGTGGATCCTGCCGGAATCCGCCATGTACATGGTGGTGCGTGACGTCGCGAAAGAAAAAATTGCCAAAGTGCTGACCCGCGCCGGGGGTGTTTTCAGCGAAGGAACCAAATTTGTGCTCAAGGCGCCGGTTATTCAGAAAAAAGCCAAAGTATTCCAGCTTTTCACCAACGGCTACGCCAAAGGCACGATGGTGTTGTGGGTCACTTACTTCATGGGCCTGTTCGTGATTTATCTGCTCAACGGCTGGTTGCCAACCATTATGCGTAACGGCGGTTTCTCGCTGGAACGCGCGGCTATCGTCGCCGGTTTGTTCCAGTTAGGCGGAACCTTCGGTGGCCTGATGGTCGGCGGGCTGATGGACAGATTCACCGCCAAACGTGTCATTGCGGGTTTCTACATGATGGGCGTGGTCAGCCTGCTGTCGCAAGGTATTGGCAACTTTGGCCCGGATATTCTCGCCCTGCTGGTGTTCATCAGCGGTGTGTGTATTAACGGCGCACAGACCGGTTTGCAGGCGTTTTCTCCGGCCTTCTATCCGACCGAAATGCGTGCCACCGGCGTCTGCTGGATGCACGGTATCGGCCGCAGCGGCGCGATTATCAGTTCATCGATGGGCGGCGTTCTGCTGGGCGTTTTCTCCGGCCAAAACATGATCTTTATTATTCTGGCGCTGCCTGCGTTGCTGGCGGGGCTGAGCATTCTTTTACACCGCGCGGCGCACCCGGCCGAGATGATCAAAGGCGTTGATATTACTGACATCCCGGAGTTGTCGCGCACCATGAATATCCGCTAGTCTCCGGATTAGCCACCTGATAATTAGAAACATATTCATCACCATAAATAATGCGGCGCGACGTGCGTGTCGCAGTTACCCTACAAAAAGTATTGAGGATTTAAGATGGCGAAAATCATAGGCGGTTTAGCAGTTTCACATACCCCGACCATCGGTTTTGCGGTTGACCATAACAAGCAGGAAGAAAGCGCCTGGGTGCCGATTTTCGAGAGTTTTGCGCCAATGCAAAAATGGCTGGATGAGAAAAAACCGGACGTGCTGGTCTACATTTTCAACGACCATGTGACCTCGTTCTTCTTCGATCACTATTCCGCCTTTACGTTAGGTATCGACGAGCAATATGAAGTGGCCGATGAAGGCGGCGGCCCGCGTGATCTGCCTGCGGTCAAAGGCCATGCGGCGCTGTCGCAGCATATCGGTGCCAGCCTGATGGCGGACGAATTCGATATGTCGTTCTTCCAGGATAAGCCGTTGGATCACGGTTTGTTCTCGCCGCTTTCGGCCCTGCTCCCGCATGAAGGCGGCTGGCCGACACAAATCGTTCCGCTGCAAATCGGCGTATTACAGTTCCCTATTCCCACCGCCCGCCGCTGCTACAAACTCGGTCAGGCGCTGCGCCGTGCAATTGAAAGTTTCCCGGAAGATTTAAACGTGGCGATTGTCGCCACCGGCGGCGTGTCGCATCAGGTTCACGGCGAACGCTGCGGGTTTAACAACCCGGACTGGGATGAGCAGTTTGTCGATATGATCGTCAACGACCCGGAACGTCTGACCGAAATGACGCTGGCCGAATTCGCCACGCTGGGCGGCATGGAAGGCGCGGAAGTGATCATGTGGCTGGTGATGCGTGGTGCGCTGTCAGCCAATGTGAAGAAACTGCATCAGGCTTATTACCTGCCGTCGATGACCGGTATCGCCACGCTGATCCTCGAAAATCAGTCGCGTGAAGCACCGTATGATGTGCAACAGCGCCAGCGTGACAAAATCGCGCAACAAATGGCGGGCGTTGAAAAGCTGCCGGGCACCTATCCGTTCACCCAGGCACGCAGTCTGAAAGCGTTGCGCATCAACCGTTTCCTGCACCGTCTGATCCAGCCTGCATGGCGTGAACGTTTTCTTATCGATCAACATGCGCTGTTTACCGAAAACAAGCTGACGGACGAGGAACAGCAACTGCTGCGCGAACTCGACTGGCGCGGCATGATCCATTACGGCGTCAGTTTCTTTCTGCTGGAAAAACTCGGCGCGGTAGTCGGTGTGTCCAACTTACATATTTATTCCGCGATGCGGGGCGAATCGCTGGAAGAATTCCAGAAAACCCGCAATCAGCAAGTTCTCTATTCAGTAGCAGGTAAAGCGAAAGCATGACAATTTTTGAGCAACCCAAGATCGACACCCATCACCACGTGTTTGATCCGGCGCGCTTTCCGTACCTTCCGGACACGCCGTATCGTCCGGAAGGTCACGAGATTGGCACCACCGAGTATTACCGTGCCGTGATGCAGGCGTACAACATCCGCCACTCGCTGATTGTCGGCCCGACCTCGGGATATAACACCGACAGTGCGTGTCTGCTGGATGCGCTGGCAAAAGGCAACGGGCGCTTCAAAGGCATTGCCGTGGTGCCGTTTGACATCGGCATTGAGCGGCTTGCAAACCTGAAAAATGCCGGTGTGGTCGGAATTGCCATGAACGTCGCGATGCTCGGCACGGAGTCGTTTTTGCATCTCGACGGCCTGATGGGGCGTCTTGCCGAACTGGATATGTTCGCCGCCATTCAGGTGCAAAACGATCAGCTTCTGGCGTTGTTGCCGCTGATTAACCGTACCCGCACGCGGCTGCTGATTGATCACTCAGGACGACCAGACGTTACGCAGGGGTTGCAACAACCGGCTTTTCAGGCACTGCTCAGCCTCGCTGACCAGCAAAGAGCCTGGGTAAAACTCTCAGGCTTAGCGAAATTCAGCCGTCAGCCTTTCCCGTATCAGGACGGGCACGCCTACCAGCACGCCCTGCTGGATGCCTTCGGCGCGGAGCATTGCATGTGGGGTTCCGACTGGCCGTTCCTGCGGGCGGAGCACCGGATGGATCTCGGTACGTTACTGATGCTGGTCGGACAATTATTTCCTGATGAAAAGATCCGCCAGCAGATTTTGTGGCAGACCCCGAAAGATTTGTTTGGATTTACGGATTACTGAAAAAAGGCAGACACTGATGAACTACAACATTGCCGTATTCAACGGCCCGAATCTCAATTTACTGGGCACCCGTGAACCGGAAACCTACGGTCACGACACGCTGGCGACCATCGAAAAGCTTTGTCATCAGACTGGCGAAAACTGCGGCGCAAAAATCGAATTCTTCCAGACCAATCACGAAGGAGATCTGATTGACCGCATTCAGGCATGCCGTGGCAAAGTGGACGCGATTGTGCTCAACGCCGCTGCGTGGACGCACACGTCCGTCGCCATCCGCGACGCCGTGACCGCCGTCAGCCTGCCGCTGTACGAAGTGCATATCACCAACGTGCATAAACGCGACGCCTTCCGCCACCATTCATTCCTTTCCGACGTTGCCGTCGGCGTAATCTGCGGTTTTGGCATTCAGGGCTATGAATATGCGATCAGACAGGCTGTG
Source organism: Rahnella aceris (assembly GCF_011684115.1). Classification (NCBI taxonomy): domain Bacteria; kingdom Pseudomonadati; phylum Pseudomonadota; class Gammaproteobacteria; order Enterobacterales; family Yersiniaceae; genus Rahnella; species Rahnella aceris. The sequence continues at coordinate 1,822,512 of NZ_JAADJV010000001.1, forward strand.
GTGAATCTGAATAAATAAAGCAGATTTTTGGAAAGTAAAACTTAAATAACATAAGGATTCAGAGTGTGAATCCTTATATTTCAGGCATGTTATTCAGCAGATTTTCGCGTACCAATACAGCAGACCGCCAGCGATATGACAAACAATGTTGCTGTCTGATCATAAAGAATCACTGAATCCGTCAGTCCGGTAACGAATAAAGCAATAAATGGAAGCACCATGCCTTTAATATTAACTTTCCTCACCCACCCATAGATTAAAACCAGATAAGGCAGCAATAAGGAAAACGTTCCTAATAATCCCTGAAGTGTAGTGACCTCAAGAAATTCGTTGTGCATATTATATTGAACATTGGTATAGCCTTCCGTGTTTTCCGGATGATGCGTTTTGATAAACGCTCTGGCCAACGTGGTTCTCTCATCAGGCGTAGTAAAACCAATATGGTGATGTAACAGGTATATGCCACTTTCCCAGATCGCCACCCTGGCCCCCAGTGATGTTGAACTTTGTACATCATATTTCTGGATATCATTAATACCCTGAGCCCAGCGATGCCCGGTGATGCCTAAAATCGTCACAATAGCGAGCACGACCAACCCCGCCATCTGCCAATTTTTTCTTAAGTCTATTTTATACTCTAAAAATATAAAGGTAAGTTTAAGGAATATGAGAGCGAGAATGGTAATTCTTGTCCCACATAAATACAGGAGGATAAAGGTCAGTATAAAAGCCCCTAGATCCACACATTTTGAATAACGATGATTTTCTAACCGGCTTAACCCCAGATAAGCCGCGTATATGAAAATAATCATATAGGAGGACATTGACGATGCATCAGTCGTCAGTTTTATCCGGTCATTCACGGTATAAAAATGTTCATGTAACCCGAAGCCCAGCGTAACAATCAACCCCAGCACGATTATTACTTTACTTAAGAATATAGTTTTTTGAGTTGTCAGCGAACCATACACAGAAAGACATAAGATGACAAAAGCACCCAGCAGGATCCTTTTGCTCCCTACTAAATAATTGTTAATGATGCCTGCGCTCGTCGGCGAGGGATCTATGCCATTATGCTTTAGCATCATTGCCCAGACAAAACGGACTGCGGCTAAAAAAAACAATGAAAAGAACATCACCAGATAAAAATGTTCATTCTTAAATGAGATATCCTTTTTGTAAATAGCATATAAAGTGGTAAAAAAACTGACGTAAGAAACAACATAGAATATTTTTTGTGGCCATCCGGTAATAAACATGCTCAATGAAAGTGAAATGCAAAGAGCAATAACTGATGCATTAACAATTATTTTCAAAGGAGCTGTAGCAGATTTGCTATTCATCTTTTCCCTCAGCAATCTTATTAAGAATATTCTTAAAATTATTCATATACGCATCTTCGTAAAACTTCCCGATACTTTCCTTTATCACGGCCTGCTCTGGCAATACCCGATCACTGCCTATTTTATTAATGATTTGAGAAAGCGTAATAATGTCATTTTGCGGATAAAGTTGCCCATTAATATTGTTTTCAATTATTTCTGACGGACCGCTGATACAATCAGAGGAGACGCAATATATTCCCCGGGATATCGCTTCCAGCAGCACAAGCGGGAAGCCTTCGAAATTAGACGTCATGACCAGGCAAGTGACTTCTTTGATATTATTTTCGACATATTCCCAGGGGTCACTTTGCCATCCATGCCAGGTAATCTGATCAGAAATCCCCGACTGTTGCGTATAAGATTGACATATGGCCAAATCTTCACCATCTCCCACGATATCTAATGACCAGCGGACATTGACCCGGGCAAGCGAATCAAAGAGATCTTTTAACTGCTTTTGTCTTTCAAAATGTATTCTGCCGATGTAGAGGATTCTGAGCGACTCGGGTCTTAAAATAACCGTATCCGTTTTTTTCACGGGGTTAAAAATCACATCGACGTTATTTTTGTCGACACCCAACTCTGTCAGTTGATTTTTTATTTCATCGCTGATCGCAAAATGATGTTCTGCTGATAACAGATAATGCGGGCGATACCGCTCCCGGGGTGGAAGATGCATCCATGTCGATAAAACAGTCTTATGCGCAGAAAAGGTAATTGCACGACGTGCCATTAAGCTGGGTATTGTATTAAGTGTAATGACATGTTCTGGTTTATATTTTCTGATAAAAAAGAGAAGCCGCAGAGTATGTATGAAGTTTTTTACTTTTTTATTTCGTAGTGTGCAGACACTTTCAAATAGCACGGCATTATCGAGCCAGGATTTTGAGTACGTCTTTTCACCACTATTGATGACGAAAAAACCCGCCTCAAACTCTTCACTCTTTTTGAGTGCTGATATTACCTGGCTGGTCACGTTTTCCATGCCGCCACGCCCGATAAGTAAATCTGTCACAAGCACTATTTTCTTTTTATTAATAACTTCTTTTTCTTTAGTTATCATAGTCCAGTCTCTTCACAGCCCTCAAACCGCGAGAGCAATATTCAACCTTTATTTCTCAACACATATTTATACAAGGTTTATCAAAAAACAGGCATTCCCTTCACAAGGGCGGCCATCTTACCTTAAAATGACAGGCCATTCATGTACAAAACAGACACAAACGTAACCTTGTCTTAAAAATTAGAGAATTCCCAATACTGACAGAGCCTGTAAAACGAGGGCGATCTGATACAGGTATTTTGTTTATACAACGAACCGGAATTCATCCTGTTTGTATTAAGGATAATAATGACCCAAAACCCAAAGCACATAACAACATCGTTCATATTTCACACACGATAATTACCCGTAATCAAAATTTTCATATGAAAATGGGGTTGCCACACACTTTTCTGATCTCCATCACCAGCGCCTCTGCGGCAGGTGAAAGCAGACTTCCGGCGCGGAAGGTCAGGCCAATGGCGCGGTGCGTATCGGCCAGATCCAGCGGCAGTTTAACCAGTTCGCCGGATTCAAGCTCATGCTCAAGCTGGCGGGCTGATACTGCTGCCAGCATGTCCGAACCGAGCAGCAGCCCACGCACAATCCCCAGATCACCGCTTTCCACCACCGGGTCCGGCGGCGGCATCCCCATGGCAGCAAAACTGTTATCCAGCAGGTGTCTTGCCGGGGTTTCAGCACGCGGCAACACCCAGCGCGCCTCGCGCAGAGTTTCCTGCGTGACATTTTCTGCCAGCAACGGATGTCCTTTTCTCGCCAGAATCACCATGCTTTCGGTAAACAATGTTTCTGTTGCCATATCAGCCGCATAATCACGGGATCTCAGCGCGCCAAAAATAAAGTCCACTTCCCCGGACCGCAGCTCGGACGCCAGTGCGCTGAAGGCACTTTCGTTGGTCACCACTTTCACGCCGCTGTAGCGCTGCGTCAGGCCGATAATCGCCTGCGGCAGTAAGCGCGTGCGCCCGAGTGGCAAAGCGCCAACCTGCACAGTGCCTTCCAGCACACCGCGACGGGCGGCAATGTCGGCGGGAATATGACGCAATTCATTAAGCGCACGACGCAGGTTCGGCACGATATCCTGCCCCGCAAGTGAAGGCATCATGCCGTGCGGGGTGCGTTCCAGCAGCGCAACACCGGCACCGTTTTCCAGTACTTTCAGCGCAGCACTGACCGCGGGCTGGCTGAGGCCGAGCAGCGTGGCGACCGTCTGCATATGCCGGGTTTTACACAGAGAGATAAAAATTTGCAGACGCCGGACGTTAAACAGATACAGCGGTTCGGTATCCCCGCGCCTTTGCCCGCTTTTGCCCTGTAATTTCGCCAGCTGTGAGGGGATCTGCCGCAATTCGGCAATCGCCCGTCGCGCACGCGGCAGCACGCATTTACCGAAATCCGTCAGTAGCATGCCGTTGGCATGACGTTCAAACAGCGGAACATCGAGGGACTGTTCCAGATCCCGTATCGCCCGTGTTACCGCAGATTGCGTGCGGTACAGCTCATCAGCCGCGCGGGATACACTTCCCTGGTCGACCACCTGACAAAATGCCCGTATTTGCATCAGGTTACTCAGCATCTCAGACTCTGCCATCCCCTTCTCCCTTCAGCTTTTTTTGCGTGACCTTTCCCTGCAATATAAATAAAACGCATACCCCCTGCAATCAAATGAATTACCCGTCGCAGACTCAGACTGACAGCATGGAACTCAGACTTTTTGAGAACAAAAAACCAAGGACATCTCCATGACTCAGCCAAAAAAAGAGAACACTAAAAGTGCATTAGTCGTCAGTGCCCACTCTGCCGATTTCGTCTGGCGTGCGGGTGGCGCCATCGCCAGACATACTCAGGCCGGTTACGCCGTGCACATCGTTTGCCTGTCGTTTGGTGAACGCGGTGAGTCTGCCAAACTGTGGCGCAAAGGCAATATGACCGAAGAAGTCGTGAAAGCATCACGCCGCGAAGAAGCCATGGCCGCCGCCGAAATCCTCGGGGCCAGTGTCGAGTTTTTCGATATGGGCGATTATCCGCTGCGCGCCGACAAGGAATCGTTGTTCCGTCTGGCCGATGTTTACCGCCGCGTACAGCCGCATTTTGTGCTGACCCATTCGCTGAAAGACCCGTACAACTACGATCACCCGATGGCGACGCATCTGGCACAGGAAGCGCGGATTATCGCGCAGGCAGAAGGCTATAAGCCGGGTGAAACCATTGTCGGTGCACCCCCGGTTTACTGTTTTGAACCACATCAGCCGGAACAGTGCGACTGGAAACCCGATGTTCTGCTCGATATCACTGATGTCTGGGACAAGAAATATCAGGCCATTCAATGCATGGCCGGTCAGGAACATCTGTGGGAATACTATACCCGCGTCGCCCAACAGCGCGGCGTGCAGGCCAAACGTAACGTCGGGATCACCAGCGCCAAAAACATCGTTTACGGCGAAGGCTATCAGAGCCTCTTCCCGCGAGTGACGGAGGATTTAGCATGAGTCTGGTCGGCAAAAAAGGCGTCGTGGTTCGCCATATTCCACGGGCAAATAAAGCAGATGTGTCGGCACTGGCGGCTTTTGGCGTGGCGACGGTACATGAAGCGCAGGGTCGCAAAGGCTTGCTGGATGCGGGCATCCGTCCGATACAGCAGGATTGTGCGATTTCCGGCAGCGCCGTCACCGTGCTCACCGCACCGGGCGATAACTGGATGTTCCACGTCGCCGTCGAACAATGTCAGCCGGGCGATATTCTGGTGGTTGCGCCAACCTCGCCCTGTTCCGACGGCTTCTTCGGCGATTTGCTGGCAACGTCACTGAAAGCGCGCGGCGTGGTCGGGCTGATTGCCGATCTCGGCGTGCGTGATACCAAAACGCTGCGCGATATGGGTTTCCGCGTCTGGTCACGGGCCGTTCACGCGCAGGGTACGATCAAAGAAACGCTCGGCTCCGTGAACGTGCCGGTTGTCTGCGCCGGACAGCTAGTGAATCCGGGCGATGCCATTGTGGCCGATGATGACGGCGTTGTGGTCATCCCCCGCCAAGAGGTCGCACAAGTGGCACAGGCCAGCCGTGAGCGTGAAGCGCTGGAAGAAAGTAAACGTGCCAGGATGGCAGACGGTGAACTCGGATTGGATATCTACAATATGCGCCCGCGTCTGGCAGAAAAAGGCCTGAAGTATTTCGATTCGCTGGAAGAACTGGAAAATGCCGCAAGGCGCTGAGGAGCCGATATGCCGCAGACCCGAATCCCCTGCCTGCTGATGCGCGGCGGGACGTCAAAAGGCGCATTTTTTCTGGCGGACGATTTACCGCACGAGCAGGCCTTACGCGACAATGTGCTGCTGGCGGCGATGGGTTCCCCCGATCCGCGCCAGATTGATGGCCTTGGCGGCGCCGATCCGCTGACCAGCAAAGTGGCGATTATCCGCCCTTCGGCACGCCCTGACGCCGACGTCGATTATCTTTTTGCGCAGGTTAATGTCGATAAAGCCGTGGTGGATTACGGACAAAACTGCGGCAATATCCTGGCTGCCGTTGGCCCGTTCGCCATTGAAAGGCAACTGCTGAGCGCGGTTGAAGGGATTACCCCGGTGCGGATCTTCATGGAAAACACCGGCCAGATTGCGACCGCGCATGTGCCGGTAAAAGAGGGTCAGGTGTGCTATCAGGGGGAGTTGCGCATCGACGGCGTACCGGGCACCGCGGCCAAAATCAGCGTGGAATTTGCCGATATCGCCGGTTCCAGTTGTGGCGCGTTGCTGCCAACCGGTAACGCCCGTGACACGTTTGACGGTATCGACGTCACCTGCATCGACAATGGCATGCCCGTTATTCTGCTGCGCGCCGCCGATTTCGGGTGCAGTGGTTATGAAAGCCGTGAACAGCTGGATGCAGACACGGAACTGAAAAAACGCCTCGAATCCATCCGCTTACAGGCGGGCCCGAAAATGAAACTCGGCGATGTCACGCAGCGCACCGTGCCAAAAATGACATTAATTGCCGAACCGCGAAATGGCGGTGCCATCTCCAGCCGGACGTTTATTCCGCATCGCTGCCACGCCTCGATTGGCGTACTCGGCGCGGTCAGCGTCGCCAGCGCCTGCCTGATCCCCGGCAGCATCACCGAAGGGCTGGCACATACGCCGTCCGGCAACACGCCTTTAATCAGCGTGGAACATCCGGCCGGGGAATTCAGCGTGGAATTACAACTCGATCCGACAAAAACAGGGGCAGAACGGCTGGCTGGCTGTGCCCTGTTACGTACCGCAAGGCTGATTTTTGAAGGCCGTGTCGCCATCCCCGCCAGCATCTGGGACGGTCATCAGGACGATCAACAGGGATCTCATCATGAATAACGTGACCCGCATTACCCTCATCGGCCTCGGCGAAGTGGGCACCATTCTGGCAACGGATCTGAAAAAGCAAAATCCGGCACCGGATATCGTGGCGTTTGATAAGCTGACAGATTCAGCGGTTATCCGGCAGCGCGCCCGTGACGCCGGAGTGCATTTTGCGCCGTCACTGGAAGACGCCGTGAAAGGCAGTCAGATCATTTTCTCCGCTGTGACCGCCGCCGAAGCGTTGAATGTGGCCGGTGCCGTCGCCCGGCATCTCGCACCCGGTCAGTTCTTTCTCGATCTGAATTCAGTTTCGCCGCACACCAAACGCGAAGCGATGGCGCTGATTGAGCAGGCGGGTGGCAATTACATTGATGTCGCCGTCATGGCCCCCTATCCGCCTGCAAGGCTGAAAACCCCGTTACTGCTGGGCGGCACACATGTTTACGCGATCAATGAATGGCTGAATGAAACCGGATTTAACAGCAAAGTTCACAGCAACACCGTCGGAGAAGCCTCCGCCATTAAAATGTGCCGCAGCGTGATGATCAAAGGCCTGGAAGCCCTGACCGCCGAATGCCTGAGTGCCGCGCGCCAGTACGGCGTTGAGCAAGAAGTGCTCGCCTCGTTGCACGCCAGCTTTCCGTCACTGGGCTGGGACGGACCGTTTCCGCACTATCTCATCAGCCGGATTGCGGAACATGGCAAACGCCGCGCCGAGGAAATGCGTGAAGTGGTGAAAACACTGGAAGACGTCGGCGTCGCGCCCAACCTGAGCCGGGGAACCGTACTTGCCCAGCAGGGGCTGGTGGATGCGCTGGCCGCGAAGGGGATCAGGTATTCGGATCTGGAGCCGTTTGACTGGGGGAGGACAGTAGATCTTTTACGAAAATAAGTTGTCCCTTTCTCACCTGACCGGAGGAGAAAACCGGTCAACTCCCTCCCCTGCGAAGGGGAGGGTTGGGGTGGGGTGGGGTATTACAGAGAAATCATAGCGTTGAAGTTTGCTTTGGCACGTTTTTACCCGGCGGATACTTCAACAATCGTTTCGCCATTAATACCCCCTCCCCGCCTCCCCCTTCGCAGGGGGAGGAGCTAAAACCAAACTCTGGTCAGATTTAACTGGCGTGCTTCCTTCCCTTCGCAGGGGGAGGAGCTAAAAACTACACCCGCTCCGGCATAACCCGATGACACCTCGCCACCACGCCGCCCGCCCCATGCACAAGATCCTGCGGCATCTGACAACCATCCCCGGCCAGCGGACAACGTTCGCGGAAGTAACATCCCATCGGCAGGTTACGGTTGCTGGGTAATTCACCTTTCTTATCGACTATCCCTTCATCAAGCTGACGACCGGCGCGCGGAACCGAATCCAGCAGCAGACGGGTGTAAGGATGTTGCGGTTCGGACAATACTTTTTCCGCAGTGCCCAGCTCGACAATTTGCCCGAGATACATCACCGCCACGCGGTCACTCATGTGGCGAACAACCGACACATTGTGAGAAATCAGCACATAAGTCAGGTTGCGCTGGCGTTGCAGTTCCACCAGCAAATTAAGGATTTGCGCCTGCACTGATATATCCAGCGCCGAGGTCGGCTCATCCAGCACGATGATGTCTGGCTCTGAAGACAGCGCACGGGCGATAGAAATACGCTGACGCTGACCGCCGGAAAACTCATGCGGCAGACGGTCGAGGTATTCCCTGCGGATCCCCACCTGCTCTGCCAGCGTCGCAGCCAGTTCACGACGCTCGCGGCTGCTGTTGTGTTTTTGCACGAACACCGGTTCGGTGATGATCCGCCAGACCGGCAGACGCGGATCCAGCGACGATTGCGGGTCCTGAAACACCATTTGCATACCGGAGCCGAACCAGGAATTGTCATGGCGTGCGCGGTGCACTTCTCCGCTGCTCGGCTTCTGTAAGCCCATCAGCAACTGCGCCAGCGTACTTTTCCCGCAGCCGGATTCCCCGACAATGCCTAACGTTTCGCCGCGAATAATATTCAGATCCAGCCCGTTCAGCGCGTGCACATAACTGGTGGGTTTGCCGCGCCAGTTATAACTGGCGGGGAACCGCACGCGCACATCCTGCAACTCTACCAGTGCCTCAGCCATCATCAGGAATGCTCCTCAATGCGTTGAATGTGGATTTCGCCGGCATAACGCTGCGGATGCCAGCAGGCAACAGATTGCTGCGGAAAATACGGCAACGAGGCCAGCGCCGGTGTCGCGATGCAGCGGTCATCGGCATGATTGCAGCGGCCACGAAACGCACAGCCCTGCGGCAGTTTGGCCAGATTCGGCACCGTGCCCGGAATGGCTTTCAGCAGGCTGCGCGGCTCGCCGTTTTCCGGCGCGGCCTGTAATAATCCGATGGAATACGGATGCGACGGCGTGTCGATCACATCCGTCGTATTGCCGCTTTCAATCACATGTCCGGCATACATCACATAAACCCGGTCGCAAAGCTGGGACACCACGGCCATATCGTGAGTGATAAATAACACGGCGGTTCCGCTGGCACGGGCTTTGCGCTGGAGCAAACGCAAAACCTGACGCTGCACCGTAACATCCAGCGCCGTGGTCGGTTCATCGGCGATAATCAGCTCCGGCTCGCAGGAAAATGCCATGGCGATCAGCACACGCTGACGCATACCGCCGGAGAGTTCGAACGGATAACGTGACATCACCTGCTCCGCATCGGCAATCTGCATGTCCTGCAGCAGGCCGATGGCTTTTTGCCACGCCTGTGCCTTGCTGAGTTTTTGGTGCAGACAAATGACTTCGCACATCTGACGGCCAATTTTACGCGTCGGATTCAGGGCGTTCATCGGCTCCTGGAAAATCATCGCCACGCGCGCGCCGCGCAATGTGCGCATCTGCTCCTCACTGGCGTGAATCACGTCGGTGCCGAGCATGCGTAACGCACCGCCGGTCACGGTAAAACCGTCAGGTGGCAGCAGGCGCATCGCCATCATCGCCGTGACCGATTTGCCTGAGCCGGATTCACCGACCACGCCGACGATTTCGCCAGCGTTCACTGAAAGCGACACCTGATTCAGCGCTTTCACTTCTCCGCCGTAAACCGGAAAGACCAGTTGCAGATTGTCGATTTCCAGTACCGGCGCCTGGGATTGTTCAGTCATTTCAGCGCCCTCTGCTTTTCGGATCCAGCAGGTCGCGCAGACCGTCGCCGAACAGGTTAAAACCGGTGGCGGTAATCAGAATTGCCACACCTGGAAAGGCTGAATACCACCATTGATCGAGAATATAATTGCGTCCGTTGGAGACCATCGCGCCCCACTCTGCGGTCGGTTGTTGCGCGCCCAGGCCGATGAACCCTAACGTTGCCGCCATCAGAATCGAGGTACCGATATCCAGAGAAGCCTGCACCACCAGCGGCGGCATCACATTGCGCAGCACGTGCCAGGTAATGAGATGCCAGCGTGACGCGCCGAACGTCCGCGTAGCCTGCATATAAGCCTGATGACGCAGCATCAGCGTCTGACCGCGCGCCAGCCGCACATAAAACGGAATGCGCACCACCGCAATCGCCAGCATGGCGTTAAACAAACTCGGCCCGAGCGCGGCGGCCAGCGCCATGGTTAATACCAGCGACGGCACCGACAGCATGATGTCCATACAGCGCATAATCAGCGCATCCACCACACCGCCGACCACGCCGGAAAAACAGCCAAGCAACGAGCCTGTCGTGCCCGCGATGATCACCACCGCCAGCCCGGCGGCTACGGATTGCTGGCTACCTATCAGCACACGACTGAACAGATCCCGCCCGACTTCATCAGTCCCAAACCAGTGCAGCGCGGAAGGTGCCTGCAAGCGGTCGGTCAGGCTGATGGCGTTAGGATCATGCGGCACCAGCCACGGCGAAAAGATCATGATGAAAAGCACAATCAGCATGATCGCCAGCCCTAACATCGTCAGCGGACTGCGGCTCAGCAAATAGAATGTGCGCCGCCAGTTGGCAAAGCGCGGTTTGACATCTGGCGCAACGATGTCGGCCCGATGATTATTGACACCCGGTTCAATCACAGACATTGGCTCACCCCTCACGGCCGATGCGCGGATCGATCCACACATACAGTAAATCGACGCATAAATTGACGATGACGTAGGCAAACGACACCACCACCGCAAAACCCATCACCGCCGGGAAATCCAGCGCCTGAATCGAATTCACCACGTACGCGCCCATACCCGGCCAGGCAAACACCGTTTCGGTCAGCACCGCGCCATACAACAAATCGCCCATCGCCAGCCCAAGCACGGTGACCGACGGGATCAGCGCGTTCGGCAAGGCGTGGCTCAGGATCACCCGCCAGCGTGACAACCCGTTAGCCCGCGCCGTCCGAATGTAGTCTTCACTCAGTTGCTCAAGCATCGCCGAGCGAATTTGCCGCGCCACGATCCCCATGTGTACAAACGCCAGCGTCAGCGCAGGCATCGCCAGATGTTGCAGGCTGTTCCAGAAGGCGTCCCGGTTACCGGTCAGCAGGGAATCGAGCACATAAAAGCCGGTGATATTGGCGGGCGGATCCATCCAGTCATCCAGCCTTCCGCCGCCCGGCAGCAGGTTCAGATGCCCGTAGAACAGGATGATGACGCCCAGTCCCAGCCAGAACGCAGGCGTGGAAATGCCGAGCACGGAAAGCAGACGCACCAGATGATCCGGAAATTTATTGCGGTACACCGCCGACAACACGCCCAGCGGAATGCCGAGCACAATCGCCAGAAACAGTGCGCTGACCGCCAGTTCCAGGGTCGCCGGGAAGAACGCTTTCAGGTCTTCGAGTACCGGACGACCGGTACGGATCGACGTGCCCAAATCGCCGTGCAACAAATCGCTGACGTAACGGAAAAACTGCACGTAAAGCGGCTGATTCAGCCCCAGTTGCTCACGGATATGTTCGACCATTTCATTACTTGCCCGATCGCCCGCCAGCAGCCGCGCCGGATCACCCGGGATCATATGCGAGATGATAAAAGTAATGACGCACACGCCCGCCATCACCAGTATCAGACCCCAGCAGCGCTGGCGAATCAGAGTCCAAAAAGTCATAGTTTTTCCCCGTAAAACCCCTTTCAGGTCGTGAAAGGGGTTTTCGTGAATGATATTGCGGTTATTGCTTATGCATCTGACCAACATTGAAGACTTGCTCAAGCATCGGGTTGAAAACAAAGCCTTTAACGTCTTTGTTCATCGCCACCTGATAGTTTTTCTGGAACAAATACACGTATGCCGCTTCGTCGATAACGATTTTCTGCGCCTGCTGGTAATAGTCGGTGCGCTGTTTCTGATCGGTCACTGACACGGCTTTTTTCAGCAACGCATCCACGTCAGGATTTGAGTAGAAGGAACGGTTACCGGGCAGGCCTTTTTTGTCGGACTCAAACCAGTAGTTCATAAACATGTACGGGTCGGCGAAGTCCGGGCTCCAGTTACCAATTGAGATGTCGTAATCACCCTGCCCGATGCGGTCACGCATGGTGGCGTTAGCCAGTTTTTCCAGCTTCACGTTAATCCCGGCCTGGCCGAGGCTGGCCTGCACGGAAAGCGCGATGGATTCCCAGTTCGGATCGTTATCGGAATACAGGAAGTCCAGCGTCTGCGGCTTGTCTTTGACTTTCTCCAGGTCAGCTTTGGCCTGCGTCAGATCTAAGGTGTATTGCTTCGCCGTCGGGTCGAAACCCCACATGCCATCAGGAATTGGCCCGCGCATTTGTTTGGCGTTACCGCCGAGAATGCCTTTCACCATGCCCTGATAATCCACGGCAGAAGAAATTGCGCGGCGTAAATCCACCTGATTCAGCGGCGTTTTGCCGTTATTGAGATACAGATAGGTCACGCGCAACGACGGGAATTCTTCCACGGCGACTTTATTTTCTTTTTTCAGGGCAGCCAGCTGGTCCATCGGCAGGGAATCGGCAATGTCCAGATCCCCGCGCGACAGTTGCAGGCGGCGGGTGGCGCTTTCACCGATAATTTTCACGGTCACACGTTTAAAGGCTGGTTTTGCGCCGCTGTAATGCGGATTGGGCACCAGCACCAGTTGCTGACCTTTTTGCCAGCGATCGAGTTTATAAGGGCCGGAACCGGCAGTATGTCCCGCCAGCCACGCCTTACCTTCATCGGCCGGATTGGCTTTGGCAATCGCCGGATTGACGATACCCGCGCCGTCATTCGCCAGCGTGTACAGGAATGGCGCGAACGGCGTTTTGAGCGTAAAGGTCACCGTCATCGGATCGACAACGGTCACCGTCATGTCTTTCGGGAAGGCTTCCGACGGCCCCTGACCGATTTTCATCAGTCGTTCGAACGACCATTTCACCGCATCGGCATTGACGTCGGAACCGTCATCAAATTTAGCGCCCGGCTTGAGTTTGAAGGTCCAGACCCGTTGATCCGGTGATGCCGTCCAGCTTGCCGCCAGATCCCCTTCAACCTGCGTCGAGCCTTTGCCGTCTTCGGTTTTATACTGCACCAGACGCTGATACGCCGGATACGTGACCGTCCAGTCGTTGTTGTCGATAGTCACCGCAGGATCCAACGTTTGCGGATCGGCTGCTTTACCAATCACCAGCATGTCTTTCGGCACGGCGGCCTGCGTGGCAAAACTTAAGCCTGACAAGGCGAGAAAAATGGCACCGGCGACCTGTGTTTTCGTATTTTTGCGGAACGTGTTGATTGCTGTGTTGCTCATCTGAGAACTCCTGGCTCTGTCAAAAAGTGATAAGAGACGTGCAATAATTACGCGGCATTAACCGGCGGATAGCAGCCGAACCGCTCTTCCAACAACGGATACGTTTTGGCATCCGGTAATTCAAAGTGCCACCACTCGCTGGTGATACCCTTAAAGCCACCCGCCGCCATCACGGCGTTAAGCAGCAAGCGGTTACGCTGAATATGTGGCGGTAAATCAGGGTAAAACGGATGCGATACTTCGGTCATTTCATCGAAGCCCGCGCCCATATCCACCGCCTCACCCTGCTCATCCAGCAAGGTCAGATCCACCGCCACACCGCGGCTATGGTGCGAACCGAGTCTGATATCCACCACATAATCCGGATTCGGAAACGCCGCCCACAAACAGGCCTGCGCCGCCTGCGGCCGGTAAGCGTCATAGATTTTCAACGTGAATCCGGCCAGTTTCGCGACTTCGTTACAACGAACCAACGCCGACGCGGCATCGGGATGCAGCAGGCAGAGGGATTCGCGATAAATCGGCTGACCGGTCAGGTTATCGGCGGTGGCATATTTCAGGTCGATCACCGCATCGGGCAGAATTTCAGCCAGATCGATCAGGGCAACATCAGGTGTTTTCGTATTCATCAATAAATCTGTCCGCTGGTTTAGAAATTCAGGATTCAAATTGTCCAAGCTGTTTTTGCAGGATGCGGTTATTCGCCAGGCGCTGTTCTACATCGTGACCGCGCAGTTCGAGCACCGCCGAGCACAACAGATTGAACAGGCAGCTTAGCGGCGCCATCGAGTCCCAGAACTGGCCGGTGTCGGTTTTCACCTGCAATAAATCCACCGGATAATCGCGCGCCCACGGACAGTAAATGTCGGTGATCAGTGCCACGTTCAGGCCGCGTTCACAGGCAGCTTCGCAATAAGTTTGCGCCATCTTCGAATAGGCACGGGTGTCGGTCACCACCAGATAAGGCTGCGCGAATTCCGAATTCAGGGATTCGACATAGGTGCCGGAAAGCCCGTCGGCGAAATAGACTTTTGGCCGTAAGTACTCGAGATAACTGGAGAAGTTGTTGGCAATGCCGCGTACCGACTGGATACCGAGAATAAACACCGCCTCCGCATCGGCCAGACGGCGGCTGACCTGTGCAAAACTGTCAGTTTGCGCCAGCTGATACACGTGATTAATGGCTTCGAGTTCGAGCGTCAGCGACTGTTGCAACTTTTCCTGCTGCGGCTGTTTGCTGCGTTCGCGATAAGCGCCCAGACGGTCGGTAACCACCCACGGCTGATATGATGTGCCGCTTTGCAGGCGCAGCGTTTGCTTGAAGTGATCGAGATTGCGATAGCCGAGACTGCGCAGATATCGCCCGACAGAAATGCCACTGGTCGCCGCGCTGCGCGCAATGCTGTCCGCCGTTTCAAACGGGATCTGTGCAAGATTTGCCAGCAGATAGCTGGCAATGCGTTTGCCCGTGGGTGTCTGCCCGGCAAACGAGGCTTCGATTTGTTCAATCACATCCTGCGCTGGCTGCATCAGTTAATCCCCTGTTGCTTCATTGTCAAAAAGCTAGCCGTTGTTAGTAAAATAACAATGCACGGGGTGTGCCAGTTTCGAAATATGAGTGAAATTTGTGCAGCAGATCTGAATTTATGACGATTTTATGGCCGGTGGCTGGCAAAAAACTTGCAGAATAACGGCCAGAATAAAACTTACCGATAACCCCTGCACAACAATCAGGCAACTTGTGAATACTTTTAGTGCAATACAGACGTGAAAAGGCGTGACGTACAGAAAAATGGCAGAGGTTTTAATCACTTTGCCTTAATAGTCAACAAGTTGAATATTAAGAAAGCAGTCAGACAACTTTTTTCGTTAACCCTTTGACATGCCCACAGGCAGTCGCTATTATTCGCCCCGTTCCAACGATTCCTCTGTAGTTCAGTCGGTAGAACGGCGGACTGTTAATCCGTATGTCACTGGTTCGAGTCCAGTCAGAGGAGCCAAATTAGAAAGGCCCGCTTAAGGAAACTTAAGCGGGCCTTTTGCTTTTTATGCGCCGGAGCCCCTGCCTGTATGGCGTTGAGGCAATCAGTGAGCATGAAAAACCTTCCCGATGCATTTTCAGTTTCCCCTCCGCACCGGGAAAATTTGGTGGTCAGATTTGGGGTCAGGTGAGTTCGATTCGGGTTGATACGGAACCAGGGCTTACCGGAGGTAAACCCTGCATTCTGGCTATTTGTGCGCAGAATATTCCCGCAGACAGAGCTTAACGTTGATAAATCCGTGTCTCATAGGGCCGTAAAATGTGCAGCGCTCCCTCCTCCTGATAGTTACCCAGTAGCAATTGCGCACCTTCCAGCACCAACTGTTGTGAATCAACCTCTTGTGGACAGGCGCTGAAATTACCGATCACCAGGATCTGCTGATTTTCCAGCGTACGCAGATAGGCGTAAATATGGGGGTCGGAAGGCAACAGGAGTTGATAGTTCCCCTCAATCAGCGCTGGCATCTGCCGCCGCAGGCGGATCAGCGCACGATAAAAATTCAGAACGGAATGGTTATCTTCGCGCTGCTGCGCGACGTTGATTTCGCGGTAATTGCTGTTTGCAGGAAACCAGGGCGTCACGGAGCTGAAACCGCCATGAATGCTGTGATCCCACTGCATCGGTGTACGTGAGTTATCGCGCCCGGTACGGCTAAGAATTGCCAGAATGTCTGACTCCTCCATGCCCTGTCTGCGCATTTCACTCGCACGTTTTCTTGCGGCAACATCGTCAAAATCATCCAGGCTGGCGAAATGCGTATTGGTCATGCCGAGCTCCTGTCCCTGATAGATAAACGGCGTTCCTTTCATCAGGAAGTACATAGCCGCAATGGCAGTCGCACTCTCACGATGATAGTTTTCCGCGTCGCCCCATCCTGACACCACGCGGGGAAGATCATGGTTCTCGACGTATAACGCATTCCAGCCTTTATTTTCCAGCAGCGTCTGCCAGCGCGTGAAAATATCTTTTAAGCCCATCAGATCGAGGCCAGACTGCGCTTTAGTGTGTTGACCGTCCTGCCACAGCTTTACGTGCTCAAACTGAAAGATCATGTTCAGTCTGCCGCGCTGCTCACCAACCCATTCTTCGCCCTGTTCAGCGGTGACGCCGTTCATCTCACCGACGGTAACAATGTCGTAGCGGCTGAGTACCTGTTCACACATGTCATCGACGTAATCGAGCAATCCGTCATAATTCAGATGGCGTTCGAACGAAGGCACATAAGGGAGTCCCTGCGGATTAGGCATGTCACTGAATGCTGGCTCTTTTTTCATATGGCAGATAGCATCAATTCGGAAGCCGTCCACGCCTTTATCAAGCCACCAGCGCATCATGGTGTAAATGGCCGAGCGCACGCCGGGGTTCTCCCAGTTGAGATCCGGCTGCCTTTCAGAAAACAGATGTAAAAAGTACTGCCCGGTGGCCGCGCTATATTTCCAGGCGGACCCGTTAAAAATGCTCTCCCAGTTATTCGGCTCCCCACCCTGTTTACCGTCGCGCCAGATGTACCAGTCGCGTTTCGGATTATCGAGGGAGGAACCCGACTCCACAAACCAGAGATGTTCATCAGAAGTATGATTAACAACCAAATCAATAATCAACCGCATCCCGCGCAGATGAACCTGCTTCAGCAGGTGGTCAAAATCGGCCATCGTGCCGAATTCTGCCATGATTTGCTGGTAATCGCTGATGTCGTAGCCGTTGTCGTCGTTGGGTGACTGATATATCGGACAGATCCAGATCAGATCGATCCCCAGATCCTTAAGATAATCGAGTTTTTCAGTTATGCCGTTAATATCGCCAATACCATCGCGGTTGCTGTCTTTGAAGCTGCGTGGATAGATCTGATACGCCACGGCCTCTTTCCACCAGTTTGCCATCAGAGACTCCCGATTAATAAAGCAAAAGATTCATAGGGTTGCAGTTGTAAACGCGCACCCAGTTGCTCACGTGGCGCATAGTTACTGATCAGGCACTGGCCCTGCAACGACTGCAGGTTGTCCGGCACGTCAAGCGTCAGGGGTTCACGGGTGAAATTATTGATCACCACCAGCGTCTGGTCGCCCGACGTGCGTAACCAGGCAAAAACCTGCGGATGGCTGTTGAAAATCTGCCTGAAGTCGCCGTGAACCAGCAGCGGTTGTTGCTTACGCAGCGCCACAAGTTTCTGGTAGTGGTAAAAAACAGAGTTGGGATCGTCAAGCGCCGCCGCCACGTTTATCTGTTTATAATTGGGATTCACGTCAATCCAGGGCTGTGATGTTGTAAAACCAGCATGCTGACTGCTGTCCCACTGCATCGGCGTTCGGGCGTTATCGCGACCGTTGGCGTGGATCCCCCTCATCATCTCTTCGTGACTGACGCCTTCGGCCACCCGTTCCTGATACAAATTCAGACTTTCAATATCCCGATAGTCGTCAATACGCGGAAAACGCACGTTGGTCATGCCAATCTCTTCGCCCTGATAAATGTAAGGCGTGCCTTTAAGGCAGTGGAGCGCTGTGGCCAGCATTTTTGCCGACTCGACGCGATACTGACCTTCATCGCCAAATTTGGAAACGGCGCGTGGCAAATCGTGATTGCTCCAAAACAGCGAGTTCCAGCCGCGGTGGGCTAACGCTGTCTGCCATTTGTCGATAACAGCCTTGAAATGCAGCAGATCAAAGGGCTTGTTGCGCCACTTTCCATGATGTTCATCCCAGAAAAGCCTGACGTGCTCAAACTGAAAGACCATCGTCAGTTCCTGCCGCGCTTCGGCGCTGTAAAGCAGTGCATCTTCCGGCGTTGCACTCCACGTCTCACCAACGGTTATGCTGCCGTACGGGCCAAAGGTGGCGCGGTTCATCTGATGAAGATAAAGATGCAGATTTTTACCGTTTGCCATGATCTGTTGATCGACATCTTTGCCGATCAGGTCAATAACATCCATTCTGAACCCGCCGATACCACGCGCCAGCCACCGGTTCATCATCGCGTGGATGGCGGCACGTACGTCGGGATTTTCCCAGTTGAGATCGGGCTGGCGCGTTGAAAACTGGTGCAGATAATATTCCCCACTGGCCTTATCCAGTGTCCAGGCGCTGCCGCCAAAATGGGAACGTTGATCATTGGGCGGTCCGCCGTCAGCAGCCGGTTTGCGCCAGATGTAGAAATCACGGTAAGCACTGTTTTTTGATGTCAGCGCATCAATAAACCACGGATGCTCATCGGAGGTGTGATTGACAACCAGATCCATCAGAATGCCGATATCCCGTGCTTTTGCTTCCGCGATCAGATGCTCCATTTCAGCCATCGAGCCAAAAATATCGGCAATATTCTCGTAATCGGAGATGTCATAGCCGTTATCGTCCATCGGCGAACGATAAACCGGCGACAGCCACAGCATATTGATGCCGAGCTGCTGCAAATAGTCGAGTTTACTGATGATGCCGTTGAGATCACCGGTACCGTCACCGTTACTGTCCATAAAGCTGCGCGGATAGACCTGATAAACCACGGCATCCTTCCACTGCTGTGCGCTGTGCATATCACTCATGACTTTCTCTTCCCTAAACGGATTAATGATTCATGGTCAGATGGCGATGGAACGCCCGACCGTGACTGTCGAACAGGTAACAGCGCTCCACCGGCAGCCGCACGCCAACGATCTCGCCAACCTGAATGGCTGAACGTTCTGCGTGACGGACCACCCAGGGTTCACTGGCATTGCCGTTATCCAGATACAACAGGGTTTCGTTGCCCATCTGCTCAACAAACATCACCTCTCCCTGATATTCACACTCTTCCCGATTGCCGCTGCGAATATGTTCCGGGCGAATACCCAAGTTCACGCTGCGGCCCTGTGCCGCTGCCGGCGTGGCAACAGGCAGAACCAGCGCCTTGCCGTTATCCAGCTCGACCACGCTTTGTTGTTCACCCGCCTGGCGCAGCGTGGCAGGAAGCAGATTCATCTTCGGCGAACCGATAAACTGCGCCACAAACTCATTGGCAGGTTGGTCGTACAGCTCCAGCGGCGTGCCCACTTGCTCGATGTTGCCCTGATTGAGCACCACAATACGGTCGGCAAGCGTCATCGCCTCGACCTGATCGTGGGTGACATAAATAATGGTGACGCCCAGACGTTTGTGCAGGGCCGACACCTCCATGCGCATCTGCACGCGCAGGGAAGCGTCAAGGTTTGAAAGCGGTTCGTCGAACAGGAACAGGCGGGGTTCACGGACGATGGCACGGCCAATCGCTACACGCTGGCGCTGGCCGCCGGACAAGTCTTTTGGCCGTCGCGCCAGCAGGGGTTCGAGCTGTAAAATACGTGCGCACTCACGCACGCGCTGGTCGATTTCGGATGCCGGATGGCGCGCAAGCTCCAGCCCAAACGCCATATTCTGATAGACGCTCATGTGCGGATAGAGGGCATATGACTGAAATACCATGCCAATGCCGCGTTCTGCTGGCGTGTCATCGTTCACATAGTTCCCGTCGATATACATGCCCCCGCCACTTATCTCCTCAAGCCCGGCAATCATCCGCAGTAGTGTTGACTTGCCGCAGCCGGAAGGCCCGACGATCACCACAAACTCTCCGCTTTTAATGTGCAGATCCAGCGATTTGATGACCTCTGTCTTTGCACCATAGCGTTTTTGAATCTTGTCCAAGGTCAGTTGCGCCATATTCCCCTCCGAATCCATGATGTTGTTATGCCGGAAGCTCCCGGCATCAATAGAGTCTGTCTTTATTTCAGATAGTTAAGCCATGGGCTCTGACGAGAAATCATCACATCCACCAGTTCTGGAATAGCACGGCATTTGTTGTTCACCGGGTCAACCAGCAGTGCCTGAATCACCAGATCGCGGGCCCCTTCAAGGATGGCCTCCGCCGTCAGGTCGTGGATGGCAACCTGATTACTGAGTAACCCGCCGATACCGGCCGGGACATCGATCTTGATCCCATGTACACCTTTCCGGTCAATAATCGCAGGCACTTCCACGGCGATAAACGCTGGCAGTTGTTTGATAAATCCGCGGTTCGGAATGTTGACGGCGGCCTCCTCATAGCCTGAGTCGGTCAGAATTCCCTCGATGACGGGCACCACGCGCTCCTTCAACTTAAGCTCAATCTTCGGCTGCACCTCACCGAGGTAGTTACGATAGAAAGTATAAAAGTCGAGAATGCCGCGATGATCGCTGACCTCGCCCGCCCAGCTGATGTATTCGCCAAAATGGCTGTCGCCGGTGATAGGCAGGTGGTGAAACTTCTCAAGGATTTCTTTGAATAACGTACGGTCTGCCCAGGGATACGAGCTGTCTTTGCCGCCGAGCGCATGACGTTCGGTGCTGCCTTCGGTTTCCACCCACTTACCGTGGGAGCGGGTATACGCCAGGATGTCGCTGTAACCCGGCAAAGTCGCGAAATAGTCCGGGGCTTTGGTCCTGACGTCGGCATACGCGTCTTTACCACTGTCTTTATACCGGGCTTCTAACAGCACGCTGAAGTGGTTGAGGCCACCCGAACGCAGATTCAGATTATCGAAGGAGGTTCCCAGCATTTCAGGCAGATAGCGCTCAAGGGACGCTATTTCGTGACACATGCCGACAAAATTCAGCTCAGGGAAGGCACGATGCACGGTGGTACAAATGCGGCTCATCGGATTGGAATAATTAAATATCCAGGCGTCAGGGCAAATGTTGGCCACGTCGGCGCAGATGTCCAAAATAGGCGGAATAATACGCAGCGCATGGAACAATCCCCCCGGGCCGCCGTTCTCGCCATAGACCTGCTGAATGCCATACTGCTGCGGGATCTGCCAGTCAAGATCCCACAGGGCAAAACGATCGCCCACCTCAATCGAGATAATCACAAACCCGGCACCGCGCAACGCCGTGGCACGGTCAGTGGTCGCACTGACGATAAAGGGGAGATCTTCTTTTGCCAGGAAATCACGGGCCGTCTTTTCCGTTACCGCCAGCGAGGCCGGATTGATGTCATGGAGTACGATTTCACTGCCGTACAGCGCGGTGCTCTGGAAAATGTCACCCAGCGTATCGTAACCAAACTGCGCACTGCCTGCGCCCACTAGAACAATTTTTGTAGCCATATTATTCGGGTCTCCTGACGATACTGATTGAGGCATCAGCCTTTGACTGCGCCGTTGGTTAATCCACTGACAATGCGTCGCTGGAAAATAAGCACCAGCACCACAATGGGAAGCGTGACGATGACTGAGGAAGCCATGATGGCGCCCCATGGAAGTTCGAATTGGGAAGATCCTTGCAACATACTGATCGCCACGGGAACGGTTCGCTTGTCGCCGGAAATCACAAACGTCAGAGCAAACATAAATTCATTCCAGGCGCCGATGAACGCCAGCAGTCCGGTCGTCACCAGCGACGGCCCCATGATGGGCACAAAGATACGGCTGATAATGGTCCAGGTGCTGGCACCATCGACGATTGCCGCTTCTTCCAGCTCGACGGGAATCGCCTTCATAAAGGTGGTCAGCACCCAGATTGTGAAGGGTAATGAAAAGGTGGTGTAGGACAGGACCAGCGCGCCAAGCGAGTCATACAATCCCATAAACCGCACCAGCTCAAACATACCTGACAGCACAGCCACCTGCGGGAACATGGACACACAGAGAATGGTGAACAGCAGATACTTTCGCCCTGTAAAACGAATGCGCGACAGCGCAAAAGCAGCCGTGATTGACACCAGCAGACACAGACCAACAGTGAGCGTTGCCACCACCGCCGAGTTAAAGAGGCTGCGGGCAATGCCGTTATCCATCAGCGCGGTCACGTAATTCCCCCAGTTCATTTCATCGGGCAACCAGATCACGGTGAACAGATTTGCCCCCGAACGTAGCGAGGTGATAACCGCGTAGTAGAACGGGAACAGGCAGATCAAACAGGCAAATGCAGATCCTGCAAAAATCAGTGAACGCTGTGCGAGTTTTTGCTGCTGACGATTCAGTTTCATGATTATTCCTCTCCATTGCGGCGGCGACCCAGCATCAGGAAGCAGGCTGCAATCCCTGCCACCATCATGAATACCAGTACCGACGCGGCGGAACCGGATCCCATCTCCTGATAACTCACCAGCAAATCTCGTGCATAACCCGACACCGACACGGTGGCTTCACTGTTGGAGGTCAGGATATAAATCAGATCAAACACCCGTAGCGCATCCATGACGCGGAAAATCAGCGCGACGATCATTGCCGGCATAATCAACGGCAGTGTGATTCGACGAAAACGCTGCCAGGTATTGGCCCCGTCAATCCGCGCCGCTTCATACAGATCGCGCGGAATCAGCTGCAACGCGGCCAGCAGCATCAGCGCCATAAACGGTGTGGTTTTCCAGACATCGACGATGACCACCGCCCACATGGATAACCCCGGGTCTGCTACCCATGCCAGCGGGGAGTGAATAACCCCAAGCCTGAGCAACAGATTGTTCACCACCCCATACTGGTCATGGAACATCCAGCTCCACATTCTGGCGGACACAATCGTCGGGATCGCCCACGGCACCAGAATGGCGGTTCGCACCAGCCCCTGACCGCGAAACTTCTGGTTCATCAGCAAGGCAAGCAGCATGCCGAACACCAGTTCAAGCGACACCGACATCACACTGAAACGCAGCGTGTTACCAACGGCCTTCCACCACAGCGGATCGGCCAGGACGCCGTAATAATGGGCACCGTCGGCCAGGTCAATGTAGTTGGTGAGGCCGACAAAACGGTAATCATCGGGCGAATCCAGCATGGCATCGGTGAAGCTGTAAAACAGTGTGCGGAACAGCGGCCAGCCTGCAACGGCGGCCAGTAACAGAAGAGATGGCGCCACCAGCAGCCAGGCGATACGGCTGCGGCGTAGCTGATAACCGGGCTTACTGCGCTTCACCGCGCGGCTGCCAACGTTATCGTCAGGAAGTGATAGTGAGGGTGTTTCTGGCTTCATGCGTCAAACTCCGGACCGTTAATGGGGACGCTGAACTCAGCGCCATCCTCTGGCTTTAATTCTCTCCAGCCGCTGCTGCAACTCTGCCACTGCGGTCGCCCCGTCGCTGTCGCCACGCAGCACGTTGTAAGTTGCGTTATAAATCGCTTTGGAGACCTGCGCGTACTGGCGTTTGGTCTGCGATGCAGGGCGAGGCCTGGCCAGCAGGAAGATCTCTTTAAACTCGGCGAGATAGGGTGCCTGCGCCAGGACGTCAGGATCGTCATACAGCGCGGTGCGCGACGGCGCCCTGCCCATCAGCGTCAGCCCTTTCTTCTGTGATTCGGCACTGCTGACAATTTTTAACAGCGCCAGCGCGGCTTTCGGATTTTTGGTGTAAGCGCTGATCGCCCAGTGCCAGCCGCCCATGGTGCTAACAGAGGTGCCGTCCTCGCTCCGGGGTAACGGAATGACGCCGACTTTGCCACGGATCGGGCTGCTGCGGTCTTGCGCCAGCGTGTAGGCATAAGGCCAGTTGCGCATAAACAGGGCATCACCGTTCTGGAAGACCGGACGGGACTCCTCTTCCATGTAACCTAATGCTCCCGGTGGAACGATTTTCCCGATCCATGCCGCGGCCATATCCAGCGCCTGTGCGGCGCGTTGATTGTTGATGGTGATATTGCCGTTAGTATCAATAAAACTGCCGCCCTTCTGCGACTCCACCCACTCCAGCGCATTGCAGGTCAGCCCCTCATAGGCTTTGCCCTGAAACACCAGCCCCCAGAAGTTTTGATGTCCCGCTTCACGCTCACCTTGTTGAACCAGCGTGGCAATACGCGTCAGCTCGCTCCAGGTCACAGGCGGCTTTTGGCCGTATTTCGCCAATAAATCTTTGCGATAAAACAGCGCGCCTGCATCCATGTAAGCGGGAATAGCTTTGACACGACCGTTAACGATGTCGTTTTGGAACGCGTTCGGAAAAAAATCATTGCGGATATCACTGACGCTATCTGTTAAATCCAGCAGATGTTTATCCAGCACACCGATCCAGACGGTGTCGGCCAGGAAGAGATCGATCGCGCCCGAATCTTTGGCGGCAAATATCTGTTGAAACAACGACAATTTTTCATTCGAGGCAGGTGGAAGATCGATAAATTCCAGCGTGTGGCCGGTCTGCGCTTCAAACTGCTGTTTAATGTCGTTACAGAACTGACGACTTTCCTTGCCAGGCGGACATTCCATACGCAGGGTGTCGGCATGAACCAGACTCGATGTCAGGGTCAGCGTGGCTGCAACCAGTCCCGGGATTACTCGTCTCATGGCTTACTCTCAGGTCGTGGCGGGAATACCGTCATAGGAGGAAAATAGCGAAGCGGAGACATTGGTGGAAATTGATTTTCACTGCTAAGGTATACAAATTATCTATACCACCTGGGAAATGTGTGATCTTGGATAAAATTCTGCGGCAGTTTATCGAAGTGGCGATGTTCAAAAATGTGAGTCATGCAGCAAACAAACTTTGCCTTAGTCAGCCGACACTTACGCATAATATGAAGAAGCTGGAGGAGAATCTGGGCGTGCAACTGCTTGTGCGCACCTCAACGGGCGTGAAAACGACCGAGTACGGCGATCTTTTGCTGGAGCAGGCGCAGATGATGCAGCGT
Organism: Rahnella aceris; assembly: GCF_011684115.1. Taxonomy (NCBI): domain Bacteria; kingdom Pseudomonadati; phylum Pseudomonadota; class Gammaproteobacteria; order Enterobacterales; family Yersiniaceae; genus Rahnella; species Rahnella aceris. The sequence continues at coordinate 1,847,654 of NZ_JAADJV010000001.1, forward strand.
ATTTATGAAAATACGCTGAGTAAACTGGCGCTTATCAAAGCGCGTCAGGTGCAGAGTTTGCGGATGGGCACCGGGCATGCCTGGTGGCACATGTTTGTACGCGACAGTTTCAACACTTACCGCACGCTGCATCCCACGGTAAATATCCATATCGATCAGGGAAATCACCTGCGACTGATGGACTTACTGCTTGGCGGTGATATCGATCTCTTTATCGGGCATGAGATTCAGGGGCTGAATTCCAGGGCAGGCATCACCTTTGTGCCGCTGTTCAGCGTCACCGACAGCCTGTTTGTCCGACGCGGGCATCCGTTAGGCAACAACGTCATCGACCCCTTCCAGCTGCAAGACTATCCTTGCGTTGAACTGACGCCGGATGAAGGGCGTTTTCAACACATGGTCGAGGACATGCAACCCAAAAGGCTGGCGCGCAACCAGATGCATCTTGAAGATAGGGTGATCTGGTCAACTAACTCGATGATGGCGGCGATAGACATGGTCAATGATTCCGACGCCATCATGCTGAGTTATCCGACGTGCATGGCGGACTACTTTGCGCGTTACGGCATTATACCGCTGCAAACCACGCAACAAAGCCCGCGCTATAACGTGGGCTTTTATATGATGCGGGAGAAGATGGATGCGGCGCACGTGGTGCAGATGCAGGCATTGATGCAAGAGCATCTGGCGCGGGTCAGCCACCTGCTGGTCTGACTATTTTTGAGTTAACGCCGTCAGCGCCTGATACAGCGACCGGGTATTGCCCGGTCCGACCACCAGATGATACTCCGTGTCGCATTGTGGTGTTTCTACTTCAAGTACAGCCCGAATGGCCTCCGGTGCTTCTAATGCCTGCCTGTCGAGCAGGGAGGCATCGCGTACCTGCATCCGGATCCTACTGGCACAGTAGGTCATTTTAGTGAGGTTATCCGCGCCGCCAATTGAGTGAACAACTAACGCTGCCAGTTGTTGGGTTTCCATATTCTCTCCTGATAGCCCTTAATGTTTCCGCAGCAGCATAAGTCTGACGTTCAACAAAGTGAAATCGATTTATTCGCAAGCGATATAGACGTTGTCTATATCTTTACGGCAGGGTCTCTGCCATTGAATACCTCAGGCATTTCCAGTTTTCCCTCCGCTCCGGGACAATCATCCCCTCCCGGATGGGGGTTTAACGCTGACAATCAATAAGCGCGACGTAACGCCGCGCTTTGATTTACATGCAGAATACGTTTTCACTCGCTTACTGCGGAACAGGTGTCACCAACGGCTCGCCAGCAAAATAGGCGTTGACATTTTCCAGCACCAGACGCGACATCTCTTTGCGCGTCGCCCAGGTAGCACTGGCCATATGCGGTGTGACCACCACATTTGCCCGGTGTAACAATGCGTGCGGAACGTGCGGTTCGTCGGTGAAAACATCAAGACCGGCTCCCCCGAGTGTCCCCTCTTCGATGGCTTCAGTCAGCGCCCGCTCATCGACTACCGAACCACGGGAAATATTGATCAGAATGCCTTCCGCGCCCAGAGCATTCAATACATCGCGGTTAACGAGGCCGCGGGTTTCGGCACCTCCGTTGGTACAGACCACCAGAAAATCACTCGCCCCGGCCAGCGATAGCAATGTTGCATGGAAGGTGTAATCCGTGTCGGCAAGTGCAGCGCGATCCGTATAGGCGATCGACATATTAAATGCCGCAGCGCGTTTGGCGATAGCACGCCCAATACGCCCCATGCCAATAATGCCTAACCGCGCCCCTGAGACTTTACGGGTCCAGGGATAACCGCCCTTCTGCCATGCTCCCTGTTCGATAAAGCGTTGTGCTGCGGGGATCTGGCGTGACGTTGCCAGTATCAACCCCATGGCCAGGTCGGCGACGTCATCCGTCAATACGCCGGGGGTATGGGTCACAGCGATCTCACGTTCTCTTGCTGCGGCAACATCAATACCGTCATAGCCAACACCAAAGTCGCTGATGAGTTCAAGGTTAGGTAGCCGTCCCATAAATTCGCGACTGACCACGGCTTCGCCGTTAGTGAGTACTACACGAAACTCGGCGGCTAACCGGTCAAACTCCCCGGCGGCCATGTCGTTGTATTCATACACATCGTATAGCGCGTTCAGTTGTGCATTCAACTGATCTGGCAGCGATGCCTGCTTCAATATTTTCTGTTTAACCGCGATATTCTTCATAACGAGACCTTAGTGTTGCGATAATGATGAGGCTGACGATTTTGTCGCTATTACTTTAGCCGGACGGCCGACATAGATACCGACGATGCCGCCGATAACCAGTGCCGTAGCAATGATCAATAAGCCATAATGGAAACTGCCGGTGACATCCTTTATTTTTCCCAGCAATGGCGGCAATCCCAGACCGGCAAAGTTGGCAATGGCATTAATGAAAGCAATAGAAGCCGCCGCAGCAACACCCGCTAATTTTTCGGTCGTTACCGCCCAGAATATCGGGGTAAGCGCGAAGTTAAAGCCTACAGTCAATACCAGCATAATATAGGCAATAAAGAGGTTACTGGTATATATCGAAGCAGCCAGCAGTAAGCCGGAAATAATTAACGGCACCCCCAGATGCAGCGAACGCTCTTTGGTGAGATCCGAATGACGTCCATTCACGTACATAAATATCGCGGCAAAGGCAAAAGGAATGGCCGACAAAACGCTAATAACGAAATTACTCTGTTCTGTAGCCACACTTTTAATAATGAGCGGCAGGAAGAGTGTAATACCAATTGAGCAAAATGCTTGCAGGAACCACACCAGACTCAACATCAATACCACTTTATTCCTGAGCGCACTGGCCCATGAATGATGTTTCCCTACTTCTACGTCACCATTCTCTTGTTGTAACCGGGTGTTCAGCCATTTTTTCTCGTCCGCACTCAACCAGGTGGCATGATTTGGCGTATCCGGCAGACGTAACAGTACCAGACAGCCGAGAATGATGGCCGGGATGCCTTCCATCGCAAACAGCCAGCGCCAGCCCGCGATATCAGCAATGCCGTGCATATTGAGAATACTGCCGGAAATCGGTAATCCAATCACTGACGCCAGCACCGATCCCATATAGAAGAACGACATGGCACGGGCGCGGTTGCTCTTGGGAAACCAGCAGGAGATATAGTAGATAATCCCCGGTGTAAACCCGGCTTCTGCCATACCCAGCAAAAAGCGCATCACGTACAGTTGTGTCGGCGTATGGACCAGTGACATCCCGGCGCTGACAACCCCCCAGGTAATCATGATGCGCGCAATCCAGATGCGTGCACCAACCCGCGTCATAATGACGTTACTGGGTATTTCAAAAATAATGTAGGAGATATAGAACATACCGACACCCAAGCCATACATACTGGCAGACAGGCCTAAATCGGCATTCATTTGCAGTGCCGCAACGGATATATTGGTTTTATCCAGATTGGCAACAAAGTAGCAAATAATAATAAAAGGTATTATTTTTGCGTTTAATTTTTTTAGTGTTGTAGAGCACAGATCGATGTTCATTATTATCACCTTAATGAGTCTGTCCCTGGTGTCAGGGCATAAGATGTCCATTCCACGTAATGTGGATTAAAAAACAAATACGGATATATCGATATTATTATTAATTGCTTTATTGATATAGTTTTACCTGATACTTCTGTGACTTAAAATATATAGAGCAGGTTACCATTCGGCGACAGCGCCATCTTCATAACGCCAAATTGGATTGCGCCAGTCAGGGGCATTCTTACTGCGCCCAATCACCAACTCCTCATTAATTTCAACGCCCAGCCCGGGTTTATTCAGCGGGTAGAAATAACCATCCGTCATGGTAAAATCTTCTTTATTAATGACATAATCCAATAATTCGGCTCCCTTATTATAATGGATACCCATACTCTGCTCCTGGAATACCGCATTACGCGCCACAAAATCCAGATGCAGGCAAGAAGCCAGTGCGATCGGCCCCAACGGACAATGCGGTGCCAGCGAAATATCGTAAGACTCTGCCATCGCCGCAATTTTGAAGCATTCCGTGATCCCACCTGCGTGCGACAAATCCGGCTGGATAATGGCTAAACCACCGTCGGCCAATACACGTTTGAACTCAAAGCGCGAGAACATGCGTTCACCGGCAGCAATGGGAATATGTGTCTGAGCAGCCAGACGAGGATAGTATTCTGCCTGTTCGGCCAGTACCGGTTCTTCGATAAATAGCGGACGGTAAGGTTCGAGCTCTTTGATCAGAATCTTCGCCATAGGTGCATTGACGCGGCCATGGAAGTCGAGTCCGAACTCAATGCTGTTACCGAATGCTTCACGTATTTGCGCCACGACGGCGACGGCATCGTCAACTTTACGTGAATTGTCTATCATGCCCATTTCTTCGCAGCCATTGAGTTTAAAGGTATCAAAACCAATACCTTTCAACTTTTTAATGCCTTCAATCACATCCGCCGGGCGGTCGCCGCCAACCCAACTGTAGGCTTTGATCTTATCGCGAACCAGACCACCGAGCAGTTGATAGACAGGAACGCCCAGGGCTTTGCCCTTAATGTCCCACAGTGCCTGATCGATGCCGGAAATCGCGCTCATCAGAATCGGACCACCGCGATAAAATCCACCGCGATAGAGGGTCTGCCAAATGTCATTGATGCGCGCCGGATCCTGTCCGATCACATATTCAGACAGCTCATGCACAGCAGCCTCCACACTGCGGGCACGGCCTTCAACAACCGGCTCTCCCCAACCGACAATGCCTTCATCAGTTTCTATTTTCAGGAACATCCAGCGCGGCGGCAGCCGGTAGGTGGTTAGTTTGGTCACTTTCATCGGGTTGATTCCTTATAAGCTTTAACAAAGGCGTTAGCTTGTTGTGTCGTACGTTCAACAGACTGTCCGGCACGGTAGAGATCACTTCCCAGCCCTGCACCGATACAACCGGCATTAAGATAGAGATGTAAATTTTCAGGAGTGATACCCCCCACGGCAAAGACCGGAATTTCTGGCGGTAGCACCGCTTTCAACGCTTTGATGTAATCCGGTCCAAAGGCGTTGGAAGGGAAGATTTTCAGCGCCTGAGCGCCCGCATCCAGCGCATTGAAGGCTTCCGTCGCGGTCGCGCAACCAGAGCAGACGGTCATGCCATACCCCACAGCCCGGCGAATCACTTCCGCCTGAATATTAGGGGTGACCACCAGACGGCTGCCCATCGCATTCAGTTCATCAACTTGCGCAGGTTGTAAAACCGTCCCGGCACCAATCAGCGCCCGATGCCCGAACTCTTTCACCGTTTCACAGATGCTGCGCTGCCAGTCAGGCGAGTTGAGTGGGATCTCCACGGCATCAAAACCTGCCTCCAGCAATGCTGTCACATGCGCCTGAACGTCTTGTGGCGTGATACCGCGCAGAATGGCGATTAACGGAAGTTCAGTATTCCAACTCATTGATAATACTCCTTATACCTGCCTGGAAAGCGCGGTCGCCTTCCAGCGTTTGCCAGGTCAGTCCGGCAAACTTCAATGCCTGCTGGTAACGTGCGGTCAGTTTGGGACTCCCAATTAAGGTAATGGGCTGATCGCCAGTGATGCCGTATTGCCGCTGCATTTGCGACACTTCATTGCCGATCAACAACCCCGACAGCCATTCACTGACGGCGCTTTTATCTAATTGCCCTAACACATGCGCCGCGCGGGTCTCAAAAAGACTGCGAATAATGTTGGTTTCTTTGAAACCACTCTCCAGCCCCTGCTGGAATACCGCCGGATTTGCCTGTTGCCCGGTCAGCCCGATACCAATCAGCGAATGGTGTATCAGCAAATGGTGGAGTTCGCCGGTCATGACGGTACGGAAATCAACAATCTCGCTACCGTCCATCTGTACCCATTTACTGTGCGTTCCCGGCATCAGATAAAGCGAAGCCGGACATTCTGTATAAGCACCGATTAACTGTGTTTCTTCACCGCGAATGACATTGCAATTACCCTCGCTGACCACACTCAGACCGGGAATAATCCACGCGTTGAACGGTGTGGCCTGCTCCACCCGCGTTAACTGTCTGGAGAAATCAGTCAGCCGCGTCGGGCAAGGCAGATACGGTACCGTCATCCATCCTGCGTTGCTGCCAACCATTCCCGCCATCAGAACCGGTACCTGATGAGCTTGCCATGGTAAAAGTGTGTCGCGGAAAACCTGTTCAGGAGTACGGCCATTGAGCCGGGTAACCCCCGCTTCTGACTCCAGGTGATCGGTACATTCACCGTTCAGGTAGAGCCAGGCGCGCAAGTTGGTCGAACCCCAGTCAATGGCGATATAACTTTCTCTCATGTAATATCCTTCAGCCTTTTGGTCGAGCTGGCGATCATTGTCAGTGCCGCCTGTTCTGCTGCATCTGCGTTCTGATGCCGTATCGCATCGTACAGATCCTGATGCTCCTTCAATGTGCGCGGCATGTTGGCTTCATCGGCCATATAGGTCCGTTCAAATACGGCACGCTGTAAGGAACTTATCGCCACACTGAGTTGTTGCAGCACCGGGTTATGCACCGACGCCAGTACCGCTTCGTGAAAACGGATATCAGCCTCATTGAAGGCGTCACGATTTTGGTGATCGGCGATCATATCGTTAAGCGCTTTTTCAATAACCGCTAATTCGCTGGAGGTCGCCCTTTCCGCAGCCCAGCGGGCAATGACCGGTTCAACCAGATTACGCACCTCGCTCATCGCCGGGATCAGCCGCGGGTCATAATCATTCGCCAACGACCACTGCAAAACATCGGTATCCAGATAATTCCACTGGTTGCGTAAAGCCACAAAAGCACCGCGATAACGCTTTATCTCCACCAGCCGCTTCGACATCAACGAGCGAAGCACTTCACGAATGATGTTCCGTGACGTCTGGAACTCTTCGCACAACTCCGTTTCCGCTGGCAGCGCAGACCCCGGGGCATATTTGCCACTGACGATTTGCTGCCCTATCTCGAGAATAATGCGATCGGTTTTGCTCAACTCCTGGCTACTCATAGATGCTCCACAAAAGACTAAAAGGAAAAGTTGCCGGGTACTTTACCTGTATCGAGCCTATGCGTCGCAAGATCACCGCACAATTCACAATTATTGTTCTTAACCTTGATGAAAATTGTAGTACAAAGCATTAATCATGTACTGCAATGTAGATCACAAAACGGTCGATACCTTGCGATTTTGCTGAACAGCAGGGGTTAGCACGAAGATCGTTTTCGTTTGGCGAAAATCCAACAAGATGAGAATCTTTTATCGCTTTCTGGCCTGAGTTCGCTGGCCAGATGGGCTGAGAGAAATGCGTCGAATTGAATTAAACAGGCTGGATGATGCCATCAGTCTCTTTTAGGCATACAGCGAACTGGCCGGTATCACGGGCTCTCCTGTCAACCCCTCCTATTGCATCTTCCAGTGAATTGAGTTTCTCGTCCTGAAAACAAGGTGTGCGGGGTGAAGACAGGTAATCGAAAAGTGCCGATGCGTCTTTCTGTTTGAATGCGCGAATAATGAGTCGCGGTGTGGTAGTTAAAATCATTAAGACCACATATTATCTGGCAGGTGTTTATGCATTCTGAAAAGGCGGGCAACTGGTAAATCCAGGTTGTCCGAGCTAACCTCACTGGCTACTCAGGCATTGGGTCTGTCACTTTTGAAAGGGCATAGGGAATGGTCAGCTTAGCGGAAGAAATCAGTCTTGAGGTATGTGAAGATTCAGATGCAGCGCAATTGCTGCTAATTGAAGAAGGGCTCAATGAATTTAACGATCTTATGACGGGTATAAACGATCGTAAGCCACTGTCTGTATTGGTCAGATCAACCCGCACGGGTAAGGTACTTGGCGGAATGCAAGGGCGGTCATCGCTGGGACTCCTGTTTATAGATCTTTTTTATCTTCCACCCGAGTTGCGAAAAATGGGGATAGGTTCAGACATCCTTCATCGCTTTGAAGATGAAGGGCGAAAAAGAGGCTGCTCTGCTGCGTTTCTCTATACAATAAGCTTTCAGGCTCCTGATTTTTATAAAAAGTATGGCTGGGAAGAGTTCGGGCGTATTGACTGTCAACCGGAAGGAACAAGCCGTATTTTTATGAAAAAATCATTATAGGACATCTTAAATTTTGGCAAATATAACCAGGGGTAGTGAGTTCCCCAATATCATCTTGTTGATGAGTATTTACTCGCGCTCTGCCCATTTCTGTCACATAGCAGCCTCCACGCAGACGGACTGTCCGCTGTGAGCGGGGAGCGGACGTTTACTGAGGACTACTAAATATTTTCATCATTTTAAACATAACATCCCTGTTGTGAATCTGAAGGATTTTGGTTATAAAAACAGCAAGATAACTCATTGAATGAATCAAAAACTCAGGAGACATTTTGCCGATAACTACCTCTCGACTGCATCTTCGCCCTGTAATCAACTCAGACGGAGATGACCTTTTCAGAATTTATGGCGACCCTGCCACAAATACGTTTAATCCTGTAGGACCGTATCCTGATATTGATTATGCTCGTGATGTCTTGGCTCGATGGCTTAAACACTGGGAAGATTACGGTTTCGGAAACTGGGCTATCTCGTTAAAAGATAATCCTGAAAGGATTATCGGTTTTGGCGGGCTAAACATCCGCAGTTATGCCGATATTTCTATCAATAACTTGGGATATCGTTTCTCCACTGAGTCATGGGGAAAAGGCCTGGCGACAGAGTTTGCTAACTATGCGGTCAGCTATGGGTTTAATGAACTCAAACTGCCTGATATATCTGCCACAGTAAGAGCAAATCACCTGGCGTCACAGAAAGTCCTAACGAATGCCGGACTAAGGTATGTACGTGACATTCATGATGTGGAAAATGCTCCAGCCAGCATGCTGTTTACACTGACCTATGCCGAATGGCACAAACAATAATGTTGATTTACAACGTATTGGGACGACACATTGGGATCAAGCGCGAAGATGATCGCTGCTGATATTTCGCGCAGACCTGACAGAGCGAAAACTTTCCCGACTTTACAATATTACTATTCCGGACAGTATGGCAGAAGACGAGATCATTGGCTGTCTGGGCGATATTTTCCATGAAGCAGCAACAGAGCGTCATCCTGATGTGATACGTGTTGAATAGCAATCTGTCAGGCTCACCCTCCCTAATACAACCGTTTTACCATAAGTCCTTCAACTTCCGCTCATGTAACAAAGCCGCCCGAAGGTGCGGACAGACTGCTATGAGCGAGGAGCGGAAGTTCAGAATAGTCATCGCCATTGATAATGCTCTACTCACCTTCCCGTGTGTTAACCGACAGAGAGCGAGGCCGGCGCTCAAGCCTTCCCCTTAGAAGATATCGGCATGCCCATTTCAAGCGCACGCACCTCAAAACCAAACTCCTCATACAAGCGGATTGCTGCCTTGTTGAAATGCCAAACAGCCAGTCGGAGTTCCTGCGCGTTACGTGCCAGAGCCCATTCACGCACTCTGTTCATCAATACTTTACCCACTCCTTGCCCTCTGTATATTTCAAGAACACATATTGAGCAAATCCTACAACCAGGGACTGGCTTCAGAAGTGGACTTGTTGGTATTGATATGTTCGCTGCAATAAACCCGATGGGAAGAGAGTTATGCCGGGCTATAAACGCAACATGATCATCAGTTTCAATAAATTCCATCCAATGGGGTTCATCTGCTCCCTCATTCAAAGTCACATCAGCATAAATATCTGGGCGCGCTTTATGATAGATGATATTGAGCTCGCGAGCCAAATCACTAATGATCGCAAGATCAGAACGTATTGCTTCTCGGATACTGAGTTCCATATCCAAATTTTTTATCTCCAATGAGGATCCTCGACCGAGCCTGTCAGCCAGTCGGATTAATTATAAAATCAGTTACGACGAGGATGCATTACAGAAAATTTGCACTTTTCGTTGAGTCCTGTGGACCTGGATTGCATTGTTCTTTTGTTCCTGGGAGATAAAAAGTGCCATTCTCAGCAGGATCCGTTCCTCCTGGGCATCCTGCCCTACCTGGTGAATTATCTGAACTGCCGCCGTCAGAGCCCCTCCCTCCGTCTGCACCTGGTTTACCAGGTTGTGACATAGACCCACCGTTTCCACCATCCGCAGCACCCACAGAAAAAGCGACAAACGCGAAAATACACACAAAAAAGTGTTTATCCATATATGCATCTCCATTATTGAATAGACTCATGCTGACCACATGAATTTTCTAAAATATCCGTTGAATCTGCTCTCATCAATTAAAATATCGTGATGTAAATAATGTCCGCTGTTGGCACGCAGCAGACAAACACGTGACGCTGAAGGTCTGCTATGAGCGGGGGCCTGATATCGTGCCCAAAAAGGTAGGAAAGTCATTTACCCAACACGAATCTGACTTCACTATGCAACTTGTTAAGGACATGATCATTGCTAAGAATTTTGATTAACCATTTTGTTTGAGTGGATATGCAAGTCATTACTTGTTATAACTCTTTGAGATCAGGCTAAAATGTAAAAGGTCAGAAAGGATGAACAATACTAATTGGACTTGGGAAACACATTTCAATATAGACAGCTCAGTACTTCTTAAAATTGTGGTGGTAGTACTTCTTTTAGTTTGGGGTTGTGCTGAGCTGCGGAAAAGAAGGAAAAAAAAACCAAATTTAGAAGCTTCAATCTCAAAAGCCAACGCCAGAGAACGCCACGAATGGCGCTATATAAGATATCCATTTAAGGTGCTACAGATTGCATTCACTCTGTATATTTTATGGTCAGTCATTCACTACCTTTTAACATAAATCCTAAACTATTTTTCATCATAGACTTAATCCTATGGCTGATAACTTTTGATTTACTCTGTCCGCTTCTGAAAAAGAGTCGAGCACACCTTTTCCAACCCATTGATATATTATCAGCTTTAGTAAAATCGCTCTGCAGCCCTAGAAAGACCACCGGCAGCTATGGGCGAAGAGCAGACTTTGAATGCGGTTATAGCAGCAAGAAAATACCGCTCTATTAGGCCATGAAGGCTGAAAATTATGGTTATATATAAATTCAAAAGTCAGGGTTAATACTTTATTTAAGGGGGATTTGTGCGAACTCGTCCATCATCTCGGTTAATAGTTCTTTCGCCTGAAAATCACGTCTTGCTCTTTAACTTCTGCCATAAAGATGATGCTTTGAGCGGCAAGAAATACTGGGCAACTCCAGGTGGAGGACTTGAACACAATGAATCTTTCGAGCAGGCTGCTTTACGCGAATTACTTGAAGAAACGGGGCTGATAAGAACAGATGCAGGACCGCAGATAGCATCCAGAACCTTCACAATGATGCTACCAGGTGGAGAGACTGTTCTTGCTGAAGAGCATTTCTTTATTATTAATACAAATAAATCAGATATTGATCGCTCAAGGTGGAGTAGCAACGAAAAAAATGTTATTCGCGATCATTACTGGTGGACAATAGAAGAGCTCAGACATACCGATGAAATAATCTTCCCACTCGATTTGATCATTAACATACTTGAAAGCTAGTTAACCGACTCCCTAGTATTTAATGTATCGAAAATACCTTGATTTCCGCCTCTGGCACAGGGCTGCTGTCGCAGCCCCTGATAGCCTCAAACCTCGAGTGATTCATGTGCCTTGAACAAAGAGAGAGCTGTTTACAGGGACTTCCCCTTTCGTGCCAGGAAGTACATAATTGATTGATATTTAAACACCACATGGCGTCTTTATGGATCTCTTCTGAAGTGCGGGGTAACTCTGTATGAATGTACCGCAAACAAAATCTGAATTGCTTTTAGCAATCGATAAAAATTTCAATAAATTAATTAGTTATCTTAATGCCATCCCCCCCGAACTCACCTTAGATAACTCAATGGATGGACACTGCAAGGGCACGGAAATGAGTGTTCGCGATCTGGTTTCCTATCTGCTCGGGTGGAACACTCTGGTTGTAAAGTGGATCACTTCCGACGGGAAAGGATTGCCTGTTAATTTTCCAGAAACCGGTTTTAAGTGGAATCAACTTGGGCTTCTGGCGCAAAAATTTTACTCTGATTATAGCGAATTGGATTATAACGCGTTAATTACTGAGCTCGAGGAAGTAAAAGATGAAATAGTGAAACTTATTGATGGGCTCACTGATGACGCTTTGTATGCTAAACCATGGTACACAAAATGGACTATGGGGCGAAAGATCTCATTTAACACATCATCTCCCTATGCCAATGCTAATGCTAATGCTAATGCTAATGCTAATGCTAATGCTAATGGCAGATTAAGGAAATGGGCGAAAAATAATAGTATCAGCTTAAAATAAAAAAACTCTGTGAATTTGTCACCTTTACTTTGATGAAAATGCCAGGAGATTAATAATGCTAATCTACAACGTTTTTGGACGACACCTTGGGATCAAACGTGAGGGGGAGCGCTGGCTGGTATTCCGCGCAGACCTGACAGAACGAAAATTTTCCCGGCTTTACGACATCGCAATTCCGAACGATCTGACAGAGGCAGAAATTCCAGGTTGGCTTGATGACATTTTACATGAGGCTGCAACAGAGCGTCATCCGGAGGTGAAGCGTGTCGAATAAGAAATCTGGCTTGCATACGTAAGTATCCCGCTTAACCGGAGCATTCACTAATAGAGATATTTTGTCACGCCATCCGGACACCGCCTCCTCACCATTGACAACTAATACGCTGTGCTGCTTGTCATGTCCGCCTCCGGCACAGTGAGAAGCGGACATCGTTTTTCGGTCAGGATACCTGCTATGATAAATTTTTGATGAAAAGGCATTCAATTGATAGAAATCGGCGAAGGTAATAAAAGGGAGGTGTGATGTTTACCCCAGAGTTTATTAATGATGAACATGGAGAGTTTCTACTTGTAGCCAGCCACAGCCTCGCATCCCCGGAATCTATAAAACTCAGTATTGCGTACAATATTGCCAGAATATCTTACGGACTATCACAGCTTCCATCGCACATTCGAACTTGCCGGGTCGTCTATGATATTAGAGGACAATCAATCCCTGACCAGGTCCTGGCCCAGGTCAGACAAGCGTTTGAGCAGGCAGCCATTGTGGAGTTTAAATGCTGATGGGACTTCAGTTAATTGTAAAAGCAGAGCGTAAGAAGATAGAAAAATCGTTGGGGTCACTTACATCAGAATGTGAAATATTCCCGGTCGCTGAAGACCTTTTCGGCATTTCAATTCCAGAGCGAATTCTCTCATCCGTGGGTGAAGATGTTGTTCTACAGAAACTTGAACAACTCAAGCGTTTTGACCTTTGGCAGGGGGCCTGGCAAGAACCCAAGCGACGTTGGCTTTGGTGAGTTTCAGCTTTGAGCGGGGAGCTGACATTGGCTTTTCATGCCTGTAAGAGATACCCACCGGGCTGATGGTTTTTTAGCGTGTCATTGCCAAAATTATACCGCACCCGCCTCTGGTGTTCCCTGATGGAAAGCCAACTCCCATTGCCCCTTGTCAGAATACACCCAGCAAGAAGAACGTAGGGATGCTCGGCTGCCGTCCGAATTAAACGTCTTGTAGTGCAGAATGGCGCAGTACTCTCCCATGCTGATCAGCCGGAAATCACTGCTAAGAATGATCGTTGGACTTAATTCGCCAGTCAAAGATGCTATCGTCTCCGCGCGGTCAACTATTACACCTGACCGTGTGATTTCCCGAAATTCGGGATGCAATATCTGTTCAAGCCATTTCCGATCATTCCGCCGGACACCGTGAAGACTGCATTCAAGTGCTTTCAGCTTTTCCAAGAGCATTTTTCTCCCCCTAATTGAACCCTGACAGTTGAATGAATTTATCATAATAACCAAGGCTAATCTTTAATGCCCCCGAGAGGTAACTTCCGCTTTTGGCACAGGAGTACCAAAGGGCAGCTACAAGCAAAGAGCAGACATTAATTACCTGCTCAATGAAGGGTCTATTAGCATCAGTGTTGCAATTGAATTAAAAACACCTCCAGACCATCCTGTGTTGAATGAGTCGTCTGCGACAGGTATACCAGCCAGCCCTCTGTATATTTCATGAGGATAAATAGAGGGAAGGCTGTGCTCAGGATTACACTGTCTTCCCGATGTATTGCGGTGCAGGCAGAGCAAAGCGGTTTTTCAGGACATGGGCAATATCGTCTTCCGTCAGTTGCTGCTTTTCTACGCCCTCTGCGGTGATCGTCTTCAGCACATTCCCTAGCAAAATCAGCCGACCCTCGGGGACGTGCTGCACGATCAGTAACTTCTGCACAAAGATGGCATCAGGATGGGTGGAGTTGAGGTAGTTGGCCGGGACGAAATCAATCCACTCCTGGGGTGACAGATCAAAACTGTATTGATTGGCCCATTCACCCTCCACCTTCGCTTGTAGCAGGTACTCGCTATTAACGTCACGGATAAGTCGGAAAGTGTCGAAATCCTGTTCGATGTCGGTATCTGGCATGTCTATGGCGATCGGTGCGCGAATACCATAGCTGCCGAACCCTAGATCGCAAAGCCACAGGCGGTCATCGACTTCAGCAATTAATGCCATATGCGTTTTCGGTCGGCGTGCCGGGTAGAACATCGGACGAGCTGCAACGAAACGGTAGGTAATACCTAAAGCGCCCAACGCCATTGCAAATAGCCCATTGACCTCATAGCAGTATCCACCACGACCTCGTTGTAGCAGCTTGTCTGCAATGTCTTCGGGTACCAGGGAGACGACTTTGCCAGCCTGTACATCCAGATTCTCGAAGGGCACAGAAAAGAGTTGATGACGCATGAGCGCGTGCAGCGTGGCGGTATCGGCGGCTGCATGCCCGGTGTAGTTTATACGACGGAAATAAGTAGAAAGGTCAAAGTTGTCGCTATGCATAATGCCTCCTTGATTGCTCGGGTTCGGCACTACTATAGAAGGGCCGCATCATTGTCTGTATAGTCAGATTTATCGAAAATCAGACTGTACAGTTCGCAATGTCCGTCCCACGTCTGTTGTCCCCACATTACCGCCGGATTGCTGAAATGCTGCGCCTTACCCTTGCATCAGGTGTATTGCGAGCCGGCGACAGGATGATCTCCGCACGTAAACTGGCCGAACGCGAGCAAGTTAGCCTTCCAACGGCACTGGAAGCACTCCGTTGTCTGGAGGCCGAAGGCCTGATTGTTGCGCGTCCGCGTTCTGGCTACTTCGTTTGCCAGATAAACACACCTCAGAACATGCAGTCTTCCCATCATTTACCTGGCCCGGTCCCCGTGACAATGTCAGCAGTAGCCCGTTCGCTATTCAGCAGCGCAGAAGCCCGTCTGGTGCCGCTTGGCGCAGCGCTGCCCGATCCCCTATGGCTGCCAACAGATACGCTACAGCGGGCGTTGCAGACTGCAAGCCGTCGCCTGGACGCACACGGTCAGAGCTACAGCCTGCCGCCGGGAAGGGCAGACCTGCGCAGAAATATAGCCGTACGCGCTGCACAGTGGGGTGCCCGTTTTGGTCCGGATGATCTCGTCATTACGGCTGGCGCGACGCAGGCACTGCGTCTGGCTCTGCGGGCTGTATGTCAGCCAGGTGATGTAGTGGCCATTGAGCAACCCGCCTACTTCGGTACGCTCCTGCTGCTGGAGGACCTAGGCCTCAAGGCATTGCAAATCCCCACGGATCCCGCTGAAGGCTTGTTGCTGGCACCTCTGGGTGAAGCTATTCAGCGCCACCGTCCCGCAGCCGTGCTGGCTTCGCCCACGGTGCAAAACCCACTTGGTGCCAGTATGCCCGTCACCCGCAAGCAGGAACTTGTTGCGCTGATTGAACGTGCAGGCATCCCTTTAATTGAGGACGATGTATATGGTGACCTGGCCGGTGAGGGGCAGCGCCCTCCGGCCTGCAAGGCCTTCGACCAGAGTGGGAGTGTGATTTACTGCAGTTCATTATCCAAAACCCTTGCCCCGGGCTGGAGAATCGGTTGGATTGCGGCAGGACGCTACCACACGCAGGTATTGCAGGCCCGCATGGCCGGGGATTGGGCAGGCGCACCGCTGCTTGAAGCAGCCGCGAGCGATATACTGGCAAGTGGAGACTACGAACGTCATCTGCGGCGCCTGAAGCTCCGGGTCACGGAGGGAGTACACGCCGTTATCGCCCGGGTCAACGCAAGCTTCCCTCCGGGCACTCGTGTTGCCGTGCCGACAGCCGGTTTCTTGTTGTGGATAGAACTTCCGCATCCGCTGAATGCATTGGTGGTACATCGTCGCGCGCTGGCGCTGGGCATTGGTGTCAGTCCTGGCCTCCTGTTTTCCCCGGGGGCGGAATTTCAGAACTTCCTGCGGTTAAATTGTGCGAATGAACCCTCGCCCACCTTGCTCAATGCAGTGGAACAGATCGGTGCGCTTTGTCATGAACTGGCTGGTCAGCGCGAATGACTCATACATGCCTAAGTCCACACTAATCCCTCTGCTAAAGGTAAGCACGCATGTTTGAGATATCCGGGAGGAGATCAGGATGCTTACCGCCCCCCTTACTCCCCTACTTTGCTGATTTGATAATAGCCGTTCTGTTTATACGCCTCTCACTCAATAAGGCGAAAATCCCGGCTGCGGCCACGATTGACGCACCGGCCAGCGTGGAAGATGACGGAAAACTGTCGAGGAACAGAAAACCAAGCATCATCGACCAGACCATCGTGGTGTAATCAAAAGGCGCCAGCAGCGACGCATCGGCGTAACGCAGGCTCAGCGTAATCAGGATCTGTGCCATTCCGCCAAAAAAGCCGCAACCGATGAGCAGTAAAAGCTGCAAGGTGGTCGGGATTTTCCAGCCGAAGAAAATCGTCGCCAGACCAATCAGCATGGTCATCAGCGAGAAGTAGAAAACGATCGCGCCCGGTCTTTCGATGCCATTTAAAAAACGGATTTGCACCGAAGATACCGCCGTACACATCGCCGCCAGCAGCGCCAGAATCACGCCCAGCCCCGCCGAAACCTGCTTAAAACTGCCCGAGAGCAGCGAACCGCTGTCTGTCAGATGCGCCCACAGCATGACGATAATGCCGGTGAAACCGATACCCACCGCCAGCCAGCGGGCTGCGTGAACATTTTCACGCAGTAAAACCGCGGCCATGACCACCGTAAATAACGGCGCGGCGTAGCTTATCGCCGTGGCATCCGCCAGCGAGATATACACTAACGCCAGATAGTTAAAATACATTCCCCCCGTGCCGGAAAAGCCGCGAATTAAATGGCCGGATATATTCTTCGTTTTAATTTGGGGGAAAACAGGGCCCTGAAATTTGAGCCAGATCAGCAGCGGGAATAAGGCGACGAAAGAGCGAAAAAATATCACTTCTCCGGTAGGTATATTTCCGCCCAGCCCTTTCACGCAGGCCAGCATTAATGTGGCACACAGGGCTGATAATATTTTTAGCGAAATACCCATTCTGGCGTTCATTATTAACCTTCGTTCCTGGTGAGCAGCGGGATGAATCTGTCCGCTATTCTGGCAGAGCCGCCTTTTTCCCGGTCATACAAAAAGCGTATCGCCATACAGGGTTTACTTCTTATACAACGCCAGGGTGAGCTTATATAGTCGGGCTGACTCATAAAGAAACCGCAGCCAGTTTTGCTCACAGTGAGCCAGGGGAAGTTGTCGTCACACACTGCTAATTAAAAAATCCCGGAGAATGAATGATGAAACTGAAGTTACTGTCTTGTTCCTTGCTGGCGTTGCCACTGATGGCGGCCTTTTCCTCTGCGAAAGCGGATGTTCTTTCTGATATTCAGGCACGCGGTTCACTCAATTGTGCCGTGTATTCCGATGTGCCGCCGTTCTCGTCGCCGGATCCGAAAACGCGCCAGTTGGCGGGAATGGACGTCGATTTATGTACGGCGTTAGCCAAACAGATGGGCGTAAAACTCAATCTGATGCCGACGTCTATTGAAGCGCGTATTGCGGTGATCGCCACTGGCCGCGCCGACGTGCTGATTGCCAATCTGGCGTATACCAAAACGCGCGGCCAACAGATTCAGTTCAGCGATCCGTATTACGTGGCGAAAGAAGTGCTGGTGGTGAAAAAGCCCAACGTCGATAAAACTCGTGCGGATTTTAAAGGCAAACGCATCAGCGCCACCAAAGGCACAACGTCTGAACAATCGATATATCTGGCAGGCGCAAAAGCCGTGACCTTCCAGGATGCTGCGTCGGCCTTTCTGGCGCTGGAACAGAATAAAGCGGTGGGCTTTGTGACCAACACCATGACCGCCATCAAAATGATTTCTCAGGCCGGAAAAGACGGCATTGAACTGGGGATGATCAAAGAGCCGATGGCGCTGGAGCCGATTGGCGTCGGCATGAAAAAGGACGAACCGGCATTGCTGGCGAAGGTTAACAGCAGCCTGAAAGCGATGGATGACGACGGCACCATCGATAAAATCTGGGATACCTGGATCGGGCCAAATACCGAATACAAAATGGTGCGCGAAGACAAAGTACAGCCGCTCTCCAGCCTTAAATTCGAACCTCTGGAATAACCGATGATCACTGCGTCGCACGAGGCGCCTTCCCGCGCCTCTTTTATTCTTGCCAGTCAGGGCGACAACATCAAAATCTCCACCATCGGCAGCCGTGCATGGCTGATTGAAGCGCCGGGAGATTTCGACCTGCCCGCCCAGCGCCGCATCTGGTCACTGGCGGTCGCATTGCGCGCGCGTGATGATATCGAATCACTGATCCCCGGCGTGACCAATTTGCTGGTGCTGTTTCGCCAGACACCGGCAGATTACGACGCCACCTTTGCCCTGCTGGTGGCCGCCTGGGAACAGGCACAGGCCGTACATCCGCAAGGCAAACTGATTGAAATTCCGGTGATTTACGGCGGTGAACATGCCACCGATCTGGACGCGGTTTGCCAGCATACCGGGCTTTCGCCGCGCGAGGTCATCCGCCGCCATTCTGAGGGTTGCTACACGGTGTTTTCACTGGGCAGCGCGCCGGGTTTTGGCTATCTCCACGGGCTGGATCCGTCTCTGGCCACGCCGCGTAAAAAAGTCCCCTCGCTGAATATGCTCAAAGGCACCGTGACTATCGGCGGCGCACAGACCGGGATTTCCGCGCTGACCGGGCCAAACGGCTGGAACGCCATCGGATTCGCCGAACTGACGCTGTTTGACCCGCAGGCGGAGAATCCTGCGCTGATGGCACCGGGGGACAGAGTGCGCTTTCTGCCAGAAAGGATTGAATTGTGACTGAACCAGCCGTGATTGAAATAGTGAAAACTGGCCCGCTGAATACTGTTCAGGACGCGGGCCGCAGCGGATTCCGGGATATCGGCGTGTCTGTCAGCGGCGTGATGGATCCGCTGGCGTTTCACGCGGGCAACATCATGCTGGGCAATGACGAAAACGCCGCCTGCATTGAAGTGCAGATGTTTCCGTTTAAGGTCCGGTTTCTCGCCGATACCAGCATCGCCATCACCGGCGCAGATTGCCGCACGAAGCTCGACGGTACAGATCTTCCGCCCTGGTGGGCGTGTTCCGTCCGCGCAGGGCAGGAGCTGGAAATGCAGTTCCCGCGTTACGGTGCCCGCAGCTATTTGTGCGTCGCCGGAGGCATTGACGTGCCGGTCGTTATGGGCTCGCGCAGCACCGCGCTGCGTGGTGGCTTTGGTGGTTTAGACGGACGACCGCTGGAGAAAAACGATCGCCTCGCGGCGGGTAAAACCACCGCATCTCCCCTGCCTGCGCAAGGTATGGGCATCGAGCCGCCGGAGATCGCGCTGGCAAACGTATTCCCGACCAGCACTGAGGGATGCGTGCAACTGCGGGCTATTCCCGCCGGAGAATATTCGCTGTTTGAAGCCGATCTTCCCCGCTTCTGGTCGCAGCCGTGGAAAGTGTCCCTGCACAGCAACCGCACCGGTTACCGCTTATCCGGCGCGCCAGTCACGCCCTCGAAAGTCATCGAAATGCGTTCATACGGTTTAGTCCCCGGCATCGTTCAGGTTCCGCCTGCCGGCGAGCCGATCATTCAGCTGGCTGACGCCAATACCGCCGGAGGCTATCCGAAAATTGCCGGAATTATTGAAGAAGATTTATGGCGTCTGGCGCAGGTTCAGCCCGGTCAGAGCATTCAGTTGATCAAAAGCGATGCACGCGAAGCCATTGCTGTTGCGGCGCAGATCAGCCAGTGGCTCACCCGCCTGCGCGATAGCATTATGCCGGTGAAGAAAATCATGGGGGTTTAAAATGCCCTATGGATGAAACAGAAAACGGGCCAGAAAAGGCCCGTTTAATAAGATGGTCACCCCCACCCTGTGAGCGGTACGCTGACAGGGTGTTTTTCTTTCTGAAGGGGATCATCATGCAAAACGTTACGCTCATCGGTATTGACCTCGGCAAGCATTCGTTCCATGTCCACGCTCAGGATAAAAACGGTAATGCATTGCTACGTAAGAAGTTTTCCCGCAACCCGTTAACCGCCTTTCTCTCTACTTGTGCCGCTTCTACCGTTGTTATGGAGTCCTGTGCGGGCGCCCATTTTATGGCCCGGCACATCAGCCAGTTCGGGCATCAGGTGAAGCTCATATCTCCTCAGTTTGTCCGACCCTTCGTTAAAAGCAATAAGAACGATTTCATTGATGCCGGGGCTATCTGCGAAGCCGCATCACGACCTTCTATGCGCTTCGTGACTCCGCGAACCGAAGACCAGCAGGCTATGTCGGCGCTTCATCGCGTCCGTGACGCAATCGTCAGAGACCGCGTTAAAACCACCAACCAGATGCACGCTTTCCTGCTGGAGTTTGGCATTAGCATGCCGCGCGGCATCGCGGTTATCAGGCGTCTTGCCGCGGTGCTTGAAGAGCACGAACTGCCGCCTTATTTAGCGCGATTACTTATGCGTCTCCATCAGCATTACGCCTACCTCACTGAACAGATTGAAGAACTCGAACAAGAGTTAAAAACCCACATGGCGGATGACGATACCGCGCAGCGCTTGCTGACTATCCCCGGCGTTGGACTTATCACGGCAAGCCTTTTAGCCACGAAGCCTGGTGATGGAAAAAGTTATGCCAGCAGCAGGGACTTTGCTGCATCGACGGGGTTAGTCCCACGTCAGTACAGCACTGGCGGAAAAAGTACGCTAATGGGCATCAGTAAGCGCGGGGATAAAAATCTGCGACGTCTTCTGGTGCAATGCGCTCGCGCTTTTATGCAACGACCTGAACACAATCAGGGGCGGCTGGCTGACTAGGTGAAGGCCCAGCTCTCGCGGCATCACCCGAACGTAGTGGCCTGCGGGTTAGCCAACAAACTGGCCCGAATAGCCTGGTCGGTGACAACCCATCGCACAGCTTTTATCCAATAAAAAGAGCCAACAGGGACGAACTGTTAGCTCTTAGGCATTACGCAGTGACTTTCTGGTTTTGCGACGACCGATTATTGATGACATGAACGGCACAGCGACCTGCGGATGAACCTGACATAAAAAATGGCTCTTTGAAGCCGTCCGCTTTTTAAGGTTCTGCAGGCGCGGACTTCATCGTGGCGCGGGCAACGTAAGGTTGCCCATCAGACGCCGTATAGATTTAAGCAAGCCCATCATAAATCAAAATCAACGTTGCAAAAACGGGGGTGACCATAGATTTTTATGGCTGGAATTTGGGATAAGTATTCATTGTGTTAGGATTGCGTAAGCGAGACTTACGAAAACGGAACCATCCTGATGCACGAAAATCACAGTCAATATAAGCAATTAACCCGCTATTTATCCGCTGATATTCTTAAGAACAAAAAGGATTTCTCCTGGCGGCGGATAATCATCAGATGCATAAAACAACCCCAGCACCGGTACATTTTCTGGTGGCGTATTGCGAGCTATTTATACGCTACGGACAGCCATTTCTGCAAAGCCCGCGCCCGTAAGATTAACTACTCGTTAATAAGAAAGTATGGCATCGAGATCATGCTGGGAACGCAGATCGGAGAAGGCATCAGGCTTCCTCATCTCACCGGTATCGTCATCAATCCTCATTGCATGATTGGGAAGAATGTCCGGATCCGGCAAAACACCACCATCGGCATTAAAGTGGATGAGGGGAAAAGACGTATAATCATTGGCGATAATGTGGATATTGGTGCCAATTGCTGCATTATCGGCAATGACATTACTATCGGCCACAATGTCACCATTGGTGCGATGTCGTTCATCAATAAGAACATCCCGGACAATGCCGTGTGTTATAACGAAAAAAGCAGCAAGATAATCATCAAAACGTAAGAAACGCCTGCCGTCAGCGAACAGCGTTTATCGCCTCAGGAATGTTTCATTTACTCGGTGTCCGGTCTGTATCGGTTTTTTATCCTAAATTTTTCATCCTAAATAATACCGGCCTTTTCCACTTTGTTTCGCGCGGTACATCGCGGCATCAGCCCGCGCCAGCAGCGCATCCGGCAGCAATGACTGGCGCGCGCGACCAATCGCCACGCCGATGCTGGCAGACAGCGCCACCGGGACACCTGCGATACACTCGATGGAATGCAGAGCACTCATCAGGCTGATGCAAATACGGCTGACGTCACTCTCAGTATTCATCAGCCCGCTCAACAAAACGGTAAACTCATCTCCCGCCAGACGCGCCACAATATCTTGTGAACGCAGATTTTCACGTAAGGTATAACCAAAAAACTTCAGGATTAAATCGCCGAATTCGTGCCCGTAGGTGTCGTTGTACGCTTTAAAATTATCAATATCCAAAAAGAGCAATGCGATGTCTCTATCTGCTTTTTCTTGTTTTCCGGCGGCATGAATCAGTGACTGCTGGAACGCGCGCCGGTTTGGTAATCCGGTCAGTGCGTCATGATTTGCTTCAAATTCCAGCTGAGCCTGTAACGCTTTAATTTCACTGATATCGGTTGAAAGGCCGTAATAACCATTGCGAATATCGTCGCAGGGGATAAGCGTGGTATGCAAAACACCGCCTTTGGCATGATGGGAGTGATCCGACAATTCGATTTCGTAACTTACTGTCATTCCCTGCAAAGCCTGGCGAATATAGGGCTTAATTTTCTGATAGCTGTCATCTCCAACCACATCCCTGACCTGCTTCCCGCTGACCTGTGTCTCTTCGACGCCATACCAGTTGGCGTGAAAATGATTCACAAAAGTGTATTGTTCATTCGCATCAACATGGCAAATCAGCGCGGGAATGTTATCGGTGATGGCTCTGAGGCGGTTTTTGCTTTCCGTCAGTTCCCGTTCCCGGGTCAGACGCTGGGCGATTTCCTGATGAAGCTGATCCATCGCCACCTGCAACTCATAAGTCCGGTCGGCCACACGGCGTTCCAGATCCCCCTGCAGTGAATACAATGCCTGTTCGATATGTTTACGCTCAGTAATATCGCTGATGACAACAATGTAGTGATGGGCTTCACCAGCCACATTACGCACGAGTGAGGCCGTCAGAGTCACCCACAGCGTGCTGCCGTTCGCCCGCTGTAAAAGTTTCTCTATGCAGAAACTGTTTATTTCACCGGAGAGCAAACGGGGAATCAGCACATTTTCGGCATAAAGATCATCGGAATGGGTCACGTCATGCAGCAAACAGGCGCGCAGCTGATATTCGGCATAACCCAGCATATTGCACACCTGCGGATTGAT
Source organism: Rahnella aceris (assembly GCF_011684115.1). NCBI lineage: Bacteria > Pseudomonadati > Pseudomonadota > Gammaproteobacteria > Enterobacterales > Yersiniaceae > Rahnella > Rahnella aceris. The sequence continues at coordinate 1,871,311 of NZ_JAADJV010000001.1, forward strand.
GCGCAGCCAGCGCCAGTCGAGTCCGACTAAGGAGAAGCCGACGGCAGCGTGAGCAAATGTCTGTTCAAATAAAGCCTCAGTTTTCGCCAGATTATCTTCTACCCGCGCCGTGTACTGCCGGTTTTCAAGGTGAAAAATATAACTTTGTACCAGCGCCGTCATATCCAGCAAAGTCTGCTGTTCCTCCTCACACCAGTCCCTCGGGCGATCATCAATCAGGCATAACGCGCCCAGCGCCACACCCTCTTTTGAATGCAAGGCACAGCCGGCATAAAACACGATGTGAGGCGCGCCGGTCACCAGCGGATTATCGTGGAAGCGCAAATCGAGCCGGGCATCCCTGACAATCAGCGGACCGGGCTCGAGAATAGTATGACCGCAAAAGGAGGTATCACGGCAAGACTGATGAATATCAATGCCGGTGTGAGAAAGGAACCACTGGCGGTCCGCGTCAATCAATGAAACAACGACAGCCTTAGCCTGAAACTGCCGGGCGACCATCCGGGTAATACGGTCGATCTCCTCAATTCCGGGGGAATCCAGGATCCCCAGAGAAGCCAGTATGGCAAGACGAGCCTGTTCATCAACTGCCGGTTGAGGGACTAACATAATGCGCTCTCAATGATTACTGATGACTATTTCACCAAGTCTACTGTGTTTGGCCGGGAAAACGGCTCTGATTCCGCCTCGCAGAGGCAAAATCAGAATAATGACAGATCAGGAAATGCGTGAATGGTTAACACTTTTCGTACAAAAATGGGGCAATCAATGCATTAAAGCGAAGTCACCCAATTCACATGAGTGGCATCCGCCTGCCCCGATTGCTCAGCATCACGGCGGAATTTCTCCCGCATCTCAGAAGGCGTTGTGCCATAGAATTCATGGAAATAGCGACGTAAAGCGCTGGGTTCCAGGCCACACTGTCTCGCAATGGCGGCCAGACTTTGATCCGACATCGAAGAGGTTCGCAGGAGGCGCTTCGCCAGCAGTAAGCGCCGGCTGCGAATGAATTGCGCGATGCCGCCAAGCGGTTCAAACAGGCGATACAACCCTGAGCGCGAAATAGCAAAATCTTTGCACAGAATATCAATACTGATCGGCCTGCCGAGATGCTTTTCGATATACAGGCAAATGCGCTCAAGACGTGCACTTTGCTCAAACGGATGTTCCACCTTCTTCCCCGCCACCAGATGCAGTGTTTGCAGGAATACCGACGCCGCCCCCTCGCCAGTGCTCAGTACTTCCTGTTCGGTCATCTGATCAAACACCTGCACCATCGTCGCAAAATGATTGCGCAGAATGATGTTCACCGGTGAGGCTGCCGGAATACGCTTTCCGTGTAACGAGGCAATATCGACATTAAAATGCAGGCTGTGCTTGGGCATAATAATGTACTGATAAGAACCGAGACGCGGTTTCTGCTCGCCCGGATACACATGGATTTTAATCGGCTGCGACATATCCTGGATCAGGATATCCCCCTGGCTCAGCATGAACCGCTCGCCGAAACACTGGCAGTCCATCCCCCCGATAATCACAATGAAAATGACGATATGATCGGGCATCGAAAACAGGTTGCCGTACTGGCGATTGATATCGTGCTCACTGACAGTCAGCACACCGCCAATCACGCGGCCGAAGTTGTAGCCGGTGACGCTCCAGTCAAATTCTTCCCTGTTGCGATCCGGCAGTTCAAGTTTGAAACCTGCGCTGGACATTCCGTCTTCCCATTCGTAAAAACGGGTGTCGAAATCCTGATAAATGTTCGCACTATCAACGATCTTTCGTGATGATGAATCGCTCATTTACTCACCGAGAATTAAGATAATTCCTAAAAAGATAATCCACCACGGCCTGATAAATCAATCCTCAGCAGTAATTGGTAATACTTTTTCATCATAAAAAACTATTTTTTAGTCAGCCTATAACGTTTAAAAGACTGTAAAATCAGTCAGTAAATCGCGCTATTCAACGAATAGCGCTGGCAGGTTGTTCGCGATAATAATTTCAGGATCAGTTAATATCGCGAATAATAACCCGCTTTTTTCGGTTTACTCTCCTTCAAAAAAATCTACGTCAAATGATTGACTCCACTCATCCCGGGAGCGTGCGATGGTAAAAAGAAAGGTTCTGGAAGAGGGACGTCAGCTTAAAAGAATGAATGCCGAAACCCGCAGGCAGTCGCACATGCATAAGTGGTTCGCGATTGTGGCTGCTCTCGACTGTGTGCTGGTCATTTTTTATGATCAGGATATGCGCAATATCGTTTTCTCAGCGGGTGTCTGCGCGGTGTGCACCTACCTCTGGCTGAAAGGCCGTAAACAATCCCGCCGTTACCGCCGCGAATGGGATGAAAAATTTGGGACTAAAAAGCATCCCTGAGACTTCATGTCAGGCTGTTCTTCTTCCGTCGCCTTAGCGTTTATAAAGAAATTCCTAAATATGATAAAAGTGTTTCTGTCCTGCACGGATCATCAGTCACAATAACAGTTCGCATACCCGCCACACTCTTTCACCGATTTGTTATCACAGTCCTGTTAAGCTAATTTCCCCAGGACCGTATCTGTCGGCAGGTTATCTCCTGCTTCGGTTAGCTCTGAATTCGCAGAATAATATTCCGATGACGAACGATATCGGTATGGCATTCCGTGATGCCCAATCAGGATTCGGTCTCGCCCTTATTAATCCAGGCAGATCATGCTTTGTATCGGGCAAAATTCGCCGGTAAAAACCGCATTGAACTGAGTTGATCGTTATTCACCCGAATAATATATCGAATACCTTACTTAGGGCGTGATAACCGATTGAATTTTAAAATTTAAAAACAACGGTAATATTCTCATCCGATTGTGAGTAATAATTGCAAAAACAATCTGATGAGTTTACTGGCTAACAAACTGTGCCACATCACACTCATTTTCTGCTCGGGGTATTTAACTCATGCTTACAGATATTGCGATATGCCAGGCAGTTCTTGATGCTCTTCCCGAAGCGACAGTCCTTAAAGATAATGAGCGTAAACTGGTATTCCTTAATCAGAAAGCCAGCGAATTTTATGGACGTCCACGGGAAGAATTGATTGGTCAGGATGTTTCTTTTTTCACAGATCCTGAACAATCTGCCCGGCAGCGTGAGCGCGATATTGAAGTTCTGGAAACCGGAGAGAAAACGGTCAACGAAGAAACGCTGGTTGACCCGTCAGGTAAGCGACGCAATGTGCTGGTACGTAAATCCCGCGTCACGCTGGAGACACGGCATTTCATTCTGACCTCTATTATGGATATTTCGCTTTTGCGCAGTTCAGAAGCGCAGATCCGCTACCTTGCCCGTCATGACGTATTAACCGGCTTGCCGAACCGGACGGCATTGAGTGAAGAACTTAGCCAGATTGCCGCCCGGCGCATGTATCGCCCTGACCCCTGCGCCCTCTTCTTGTTGAATCTCAACGATTTCAATTACATCAACGACACATACGGCTATCAGGCGGGCGATGCCATTCTCTGCGAATTCGGCCAGCGTCTGCGTAATGAAGTCGGCAACAGCGGAACAGTTTCGCGCATCGGCGGCGATGAATTCTCGATTATCCTGCGCAATAATCCGACCAGTGAAATGGCCAATAATCTGGCGCTGGAAATACTGGTGATGATGCGCCAGCCGTTTACGCTGACGCGGGCTAATCCGATGATTACGATTTCATTCGGCATCGTGATGTTTGGTGCAGAGAATATTACCGCCGGCGAGATCATGCGCCGCGGGAATACGGCGCTGCTGGAAGCCAAGCAGCGCGGCAAAAATATGTTCTCGTTTTATTCTGAATTGCTCGATGCCAGCAGCGTCAGTAAACGCATTATGGTGAAAGCGCTGGCGGAATCACTGGCCAAAGAAGGTGACCTGACCTGTGTTTATCAGCCTATTTTACGCAGCCACGATGAGAAAGTCGTTTGCGTTGAAGCGCTGGCACGCTGGAACCACGGCGTGCTCGGACAAGTCTCGCCGGTACAATTTATCGCCCTGGCCGAAGAGACCGGACTGGTTATTCAGCTCGGTGAAATTGTTCTGCGGCAGGCGTGTCGGGATATCAGGAATTTTGAACGGCTCAATCTGGCGATCAACGTTTCTGCTGTTCAACTCGGTGAACCGGATTTCGGACCGCGTATTCTGGCGGTTCTGGCAGAGGAAGATTTCCCGCCTTCACGGCTCGAACTTGAACTGACCGAAACCTCAGTGATGAACGCCAACGGGATCAGCCTCAGCCATCTCGCTAAATTACGTCAGGTCGGGGTTAAAATTTCGCTCGACGATTTTGGTACCGGTTATTCCAGCCTCAGTTTGCTAAAAGATATCTCGGTAGACAGCGTGAAAATTGACCGTTCGTTTGTGCAGTACGTCACAGAAGTGAATGATACCGCCGCGATTGTTTCTGCCGTGTCTCAGCTTGGCAATAAAATGCATCTCAACGTCATTGCAGAAGGCGTTGAAAATCAGTTGCAAAAAACTTTCTTAGTATCAGCAGGTTGCTCGCACCTCCAGGGCTATCTGTTCTCGCGTCCCGTACCGGTAGAAGTGTTAAGCACGTTACTGAGCAATGAAATGAACATGTTATCCAGTACGTAAACCATCTATTTATAAGCACCATAGATAACTCAAAACACCTTATTAATTCATTCAATTGGCGCTCGTCCCTGTTTTACTGACATGATCCGAGGCTGATAAATCACGCCGTTTAAGGAACTACATCATGTCATCGTTTTCAGGTATCTGGGTCCCGCTGGTCACGCCTTTTCATCAGGGTGAGATCGACTTTACTGCACTGAAATCATTGTGCACCCGGCTGCTCAAACGGGGCATTGACGGCGTCGTCGTCTGTGGTACGACCGGTGAAGCCCCGATGCTCACCAAAGAAGAACAACTGCAGGTTCTGGATGCTGTGCTGGAAGTGGTACCGGGTCATCAGGTGATCATGGGGCTGTCAGGCACGCATATGCCAGTTATCCGTGAAATGCAGGATGCGATTTTACACCGTCCTGTTGCTGGTTTGCTGATCCCCGCGCCTTACTACATCCGCCCTTCTCAGGCCGCACTGGTCGCCTGGTTTACGGAAATTGCAGATCACGCCACAGTGCCGGTGGTGCTTTACAATATTCCTTATCGTACTGGCGTACAGATGGAGCTGGACACATTCCGTCAGCTGGCAAAACATCCGCGCATTACCGCCGTAAAAGATTGCGGAGGCAGCATAGACCTGACGCTTTCACTGATTGCTGACGGCGAACTCGACGTACTGTGTGGCGAAGACGTGCAGATATTTTCAACCCTGAGCCTGGGCGGTAAAGGGGCGATTGCTGCCTCGTCGCATATTTTCACGGAAGAGTTTGTTCAACTGATTAAACAGTTCAAAGAGCAGGATATCGTTGCCGCACGTAAAACCTTCTTTGGCTTACTGCCAATGATTCGTCTGATGTTTTCTGCCCCGAATCCGGCGGCCATTAAGTTCGCGTTATCGCTGGACGGCTTGATGGATAACGAGCTGCGTTCTCCTATGCTGCCCGCGCCTGAAAACGTTGAACTGGCCGTGCGTGGCCTCCTGAACCAGCACTCGCGCTGAGGGCGTATGTTTGATCAGAATATGAGTAACCGGACGCACTGTCACAATTAAAACACTGACTTTTGCTCCCGCCAGTTCTAGGATAGAAGCAGTTTTTATATAGCCCTATCGCCACCCTGTGAAACGGTAATGTCTCGCGGGGTCCGGCGGGTTGCTCATCCAATGGAGTGTTTATGAAACTGTATTATAAACCCGGAGCCTGTTCCCTTTCCCCTCATATCATCCTGCGTGAAGCGGGTCTGGACTTCAGCATTGAGAAGGTTGATCTGGCGACCAAGAAAACAGAAACCGGTGATGACTTCCTCGCAGTGAACCCCAAGGGGCAGATCCCCACGCTGTTACTCAATGATGGCAGTATTCTGACCGAAGGCGTGGCTATCGTGCAGTATCTGGCAGACCAGAAACCAGACCGTCAGCTGATGCCGGAACAAGGCACGCTGGCCCGTTATCACGCGCTGGAATGGCTGAACTACATTGCAACTGAGCTGCATAAAGGTTTCTCGCCATTGTTTAATCCGAAAGCCCCCGAAGAGTTCAAGACATTAACCCGCGAAGCACTGAGCAAAAAATTTGCTTACGTGAATACCGCCCTCAAAGACAATCATTTCCTGCTGGGTACGCGTTTCAGCGTGGCAGATGCTTACCTGTTTACCGTGATGGGTTGGGCGAAGGCACTGAAATTTGATCTGAGCGCACTGACGGAACTGAACGCCTACCTTGACCGCGTTGCCGCACGCCCGGCTGTTGATGCGGCTCTGTCGGCTGAAGGTCTGAAATAACCGCTTTCGTGGTGTGATCGCCAACAAAAACGCCCCGGCAGCTACAGCGCGGGGCGTTTTTTTATTCAGGAAAAGAGGTATTCAGGCAGTGATTACAGTTTTACCGCCGGGAAATGATGCTCAGGTTTGACCATTTTGTCCTGCGCTGCCACGATTTGCAGCTCGTATTCACCCATCGCATGCGTCGCCAGCATGACTTCATAAACTGCAGCGGTCACGTGCTCAAGCGCTTTATCCAGTGCTTCACCCTTGAGCAAATTCACCAGCAATAAACCGCTGGTCAGGTCACCCACGCCAACCGGCTGACGGACACCGAAATCAACCAGCGGACGGTCGATGTGCCACGCTTCACTCGCAGTAACCAACAGCATTTCAAAACGGTCACTGTGATAACCAGCGCGGCTCAGGTGCTTCACCAGCACAATTTTCGGGCCTTTGCTGATCAGCTCCCGCGCAGTGACGACGGCTTCTTCAACGCTTGCCACGGCGTGACCGCTCAGCAGTTCAAGCTCCAGCAGATTCGGCGCGATAATGTCACAGTTAACCAGCGCCTGGTTGCAATGGAACTCAGCAACGCCCGGCGCCACGATACAGCCTTTTTCAGGATGTCCCATGACCGGATCGCAAAAATACCAGGCATCGGGATTCGCAGCTTTCACCCGACGAACAATCTCCAGAATACTTTGCCCTTGCTCCGGCGAACCGATATAGCCACTCAGCACCGCGTCGCAATCCTTCAGACGATCAATTTCCGCAATTCCCTGCGCAATTTCAGTCAGATGTGCTGCAGGCATCACGCAGCCGGTCCAGTGTCCGTACTGAGTGTGATTGGAAAACTGAACAGTATTCAGCGGCCAAACGTTTGCGCCCATACGACGCATAGGGAATTCCGCCGCGCTGTTACCCGCGTGTCCAAAAACTGTGTGTGACTGGATAGAAAGAATGCTTTTCATGAAGAATTTCCGATTGCAACGTCATCGGGGAGATGGCGGGATTACTGATATCAGGGAACAAAAACGGGAGACCTTGCAGCCCCCCGTCCTACCGGCCTAAAACTTATGCCCAGAGCAACAGCGTATAGTTCTTTTTACCGCGACGCAGCAAGGTATAACGGCCAAACAGACGATCACTGTCAGCGAAGCTGTATTCTGTATCCGTCTGTTTTTCGCCATTTACAGAAACCGCGTTAGAGGAAATCATGGTACGCGCCTGGCCTTTCGACGGTGCCATACCGGCGATAACCAGCGCCTGTTGCAGATCCGTATCACGAGGCACTTCAAACAGTTCCAGGCCATCCTGCGCAAGCTGGCCGAAATCGACCTCTGTCATCTCGCTCAGGGAACCGGAGAACAGGCTCTGCGTAATGCGTTTTGCGGCCGCCAGACCTTCTGCACCATGAACCATACCGGTGACTTCCTCAGCCAGAACGTACTGTGCGCGTGGCGCTTTACCGCTGGTTTTGTCTTCTTCTTCCAGCGCATTGATGTCTTCAATGCTCATGAAGGTGAAGAATTTCAGGAAGCGGTAAACGTCAGCATCCGCCGTGTTGATCCAGAACTGGTAGAATTTGTACGGGCTGGTTTTCTTCGGATCCAGCCAGACTGCGCCACCTTCAGTTTTACCAAATTTAGTGCCGTCAGATTTGGTGATCAACGGAACGGTCAGGCCAAACACCTGTTTCTGATGCAGACGACGGGTCAGATCGATACCTGACGTAATGTTACCCCACTGGTCCGAACCGCCGATTTGCAGCTCAACTTTGTGCAGATCGTAGAGGGAGGCAAAATCGTAACCCTGCAACAGGTTGTAAGAGAATTCAGTGAAGGAGATACCACTGTCATCACGGTTCAGACGCTGTTTCACCGCTTCTTTATTGATCATCTGGTTAACAGAGAAGTGCTTACCGATATCACGCAGGAAAGTCAGCACGTTCATGCTGCCGAACCAGTCATAGTTATTGGCGGTGATAGCGCTGTTTTCGCCACAGCTGAAATCCAGGAACGGCGAAACCTGCTGGCGGATTTTCTCAACCCATTCATTCACGGTTTCATTGGTGTTCAGCTTACGCTCCGTGGCTTTAAAGCTCGGATCGCCGATCAGACCGGTTGCGCCACCCACCAGAGCCACTGGCTTGTGCCCGTTCAGCTGAAAGCGTTTCAGGCAAAGCAAAGGCACCAGATGTCCCAAATGCAAGCTGTCTGCGGTAGGATCGAAACCGCAATAGAGTGCAATTGGCCCTTGCGCCAGTCGCTCTGCTAACGCTTCTTCATCCGTCACCTGGGCAATGAGGCCCCGCTCTTGCAATTGTTTAATCAGGTTGCTGCTCGCCATCAAAGACTCCGTTTGTTTGTACTCAGAAATATGTACTGAATGTGTGCAGATTCATGTCTGACATCATGCCGTGCATGTGCCTTTTCTCTCACCTTTACGGGGAACGACATAGAATAAAGCGCCCGTCGTCCGAGCGCTAGGAAATCGCGTATTTTTTCGTGGTCAGGGGGCGAGGCGGTCTATTTTCCAGCCAGTTTGAGGCTCTGCTTCGTCACGCTGGTAAATGAACCGATCGTGCAGACGATGTTCACCGCCCTGCCAGAACTCCATCGAATCCACTTTGACGCGGAAACCGCCCCAGAAACTTGGCAGCGGCACTTCGCCATTGCTGAATTTCTGTTTCAGTTCGAGGAATTTGCTTTCGAGCACGCCGCGTGCCGAAATTCGGCTGGACTGCTGCGAAACCCATGCGCCGATCTGGCTATCTTTCGGGCGGCTGGTGAAGTATTTCATGACTTCCAGCGTAGAGAGACGTTCTGCCTGACCGAGCACAATCACCTGCCGGTCCAGCATGTGCCACGGAAACAACAGGCTGATGCGTGAGTTGTTTGCCAGTTGCTGCGCCTTGCGACTCCCCAGATTGGTGTAAAACACCAGCCCCTTTTCGTCGTAGTGCTTAAGCAGCACAATGCGCTGGAAAGGCTGTCCGCGCTCATCAACCGTCGCCACCACCATCGCCGTCGGGTCAGCCAGACGGGCGTCACAGGCCTGTTTCAGCCAGTGTTCAAACAAAGGCAGCGGCTCAGGGGTTAAATCAGCACGACGCAGCCCGCCACGGGTGTATTCGCGGCGCGAGTCCGCAATATCAAACTCTTTGTTATCAGACATATGGATTAAGTTGCGTATCTAAGGAAGGTAAGCGCATTGTGCACCCGCCGCGTCAGGATCTCAATGTTCCTGACGCGGCGCGGAGTAAACGCAGCCAGCGCATCTGCAACTCGAAGTATGAAAGGGGTTATTTTTGGACGCAGTCGTCGATAATGACGTTCTCACCACGCTGCACAAAGGCCTGATTACCTTTAGACCAGAACGTGTAATGGCCATCGCTGTATTGGGTGCCAGAAGCGGACTCAATCTGTTTCAGTTTCAGCTGTTCACCATCGAGAACCATACTGACCTGCTGCGCCGGTTTATCCAGCGTGATCGTCAGCGGTAAGGTCCCGCACTGGTAGTGTAATTCTTCTGTCGGACTTTCGGTCTGGTGGCTGAACTGGCTGCATCCTGCCAGTGTGAATCCTGCTAACGTAGCGATAATCGCCTTTTTCATTCGGTGCTCCCTGATGGTCTTCAATTATCTCTTTTATGTACCACGCCCGCAGGCGCAGCACATTGAGATAAAACCGAGAACGCATCAGGAACGGGTTGAAACAACCGGATAAATTGCGCCGAGCAGAGTTTCACGACTTGCACCGGTAACCGACGGCAAATTGCCCGGCTGACCGGATAACGTGCGGAATGCCAGCCAGGCAAACGCCAGTGCTTCCATGTCATCACCGCTGATACCGCAGGCATCCGTGGTGCAAACTTCCGTGCCCGGCAACATGGCTGAGAGTCGCGCCATCAGTAACGGATTGCGCGCCCCGCCGCCACACACCATCAGCCGGTCGCATCCGCCAGCCAGTTGCACTTGCTCGGCGATGCTTACTGCGGTCAGTTCAGCCAGCGTCGCCTGCACATCCGGCGGGGAGATTTCAGGAGCACGCGCCAGTTGCTTTTCCAGCCACGCCATATTGAAATATTCACGCCCGGTACTTTTCGGTGCCGGTTCGGCAAAGTAAGGATCAGACAGCATCTGCTGGAGCAAACGTAAGTTCACCCGCCCCTGATTTGCCCATTCAGCCCCTTTATCATATGGCTGTGCCAGATGACGCCAGACCCACGCATCCATCAACATATTTCCCGGACCGGTATCGTAACCACGCACCGGCTGGCCCGGCAGCAGCATTGAAAGATTCGCGATGCCGCCAATATTGAGGATCATACGGCGCTCGGCCGGATCAGCCAGCAATGCCTGATGGAAAGCAGGCACCAGCGGCGCGCCCTGCCCGCCCCATGCCATATCCCGGCGACGAAAATCGCCCACGGTGGTAATGCCGGTCATGGCCGCAATGCGGTTGTTATCACCCAGTTGCATAGAAAATGTCGTGTCACCTTTCGGCTGATGCCAGACAGTTTGCCCGTGGCAGCCAATGGCGGTCACTTCGTCAGGGGAGATATTGGCATTTTTCAACAAACCTAATACGGCCTCACCGAACAAAATACCCAGCTGAGTATCAAGCGTCCCGACCTGTTCAAGCGTCACCTGCTGGCCCTGACACATCCCGAGGATCGCATTTTTCAAAGCCAGAGGAATAGGATGTGAATAGCTGGCTTGCTGCGCGACCATGTGCTCATCAATGGCGGCCAGTACGACATCAACACCGTCGAGACTGGTGCCGGACATCACACCGATATAGCGACCTGACTTCATAGATAACATCCTTAACTCTCCAGGAAACTCGTCAGAAAAAGTAATCACCACAGAGTAATCGGTATTTGAAGGGCAACGCCATGAGTTACTGATTTTTTATTACATGGTGTGATGACTTCGTGTTTTTCTTGTTACGTTTTTTATTCCTGAAAATAGCCGTGTTGTAAAAACCACCAATAACAACATCGGATACCCGTATTTTTGATTGCGCACTTTGCTGTCTAAAACGTAAACCTGCGTTTATTATTAGTTGAGCACGCCTTCTGTATACTAGGTGGAAGTGAAACAAGTATGTTATATGACACCTTCGACACTGATGTTGAACTTGTGCACTGTTTTTTCTCTGTTGGTGCCGCTACTCTCAAACGTATGCAGCAGCATAATAAAGGAGCTATTTATGATTAAGCGTTTACTCGTCGTCGCCCTTGCCGGTGTTTCCCTTGCTGGCTGCGTCAGCGATAACTCTCTGTCTGGCGATGTTTACTCCGCATCCCAGGCGAAGCAAATTCAGCAAGTGACCTACGGCACCATCGTGTCTACCCGTGCAGTACAAATCCAGGGCGGAGATGATGCAAACATCGTCGGCGCACTTGGTGGTGCGGTATTGGGTGGTTTCCTGGGGAATACCGTCGGTGGGGGTACCGGACGTAGTCTGGCAACCGCTGCAGGTGCAGTCGCAGGTGGCGTTGCAGGTCAGGGTGTGCAAAGTTCGCTTAACCGTTCAAACGGCGTAGAACTGCAAATTCGTCGTGATGACGGTACAACCATTCAGGTGGTTCAGAAAGTCGGAGCAACCAAATTCAGCGTCGGCCAGCGTGTGAGCATGGCCAGCAGCGGTAGCACAATTACTGTGTCCCCTGGCGCCTGATTTTCCCGATCTCAACGCAAAAAACCGAAGCCAGTGGCTTCGGTTTTTTTATGGGTAATTCTTTTCTGTCGGATCAAAAGCAACGCTGTGTGACGTAATAAAAGTCGATTTTTATGATTTGCTTTGCAGGGAAGCAATATTTTTTTCCAGCCGGGACAACATCCCGCCCAGTTGTTCGATTTCAGAAGAAGACATGCCGGACAAAATTTCTTTACGCGTGCAATCAATAACTGATTCCATTTCATTAATGATCGGCGCGGCTTCTTCAGTCAGCTTGATGCGCTTAGCACGGCGATCGCTCGCACAAGTCTGACGGGTGATCAGCTTCTTTTCTTCCAGTTGATCAAGCGTACGAACCAGAGACGGTTGCTCAATCCCGATGGCTTTCGCCAGCTGAATCTGAGACTGCTCCGGAGGTAACATATTGATATTATGAAGTGTTACCCAATGTGTTTGCGTGAGTTCCAACGGTTTTAACCGATCGTCAATCAACGCACGCCAGGCACGAACTAATCGTGCTAGATCTGACCCCAGATTCGATTCCAATTATCCCCTCCTTATAATTAGCATGCTAAGATAACTCCCCAGAGTTTAGCTTAGTTTTAGGAACATTAATCGAGAAATTACAATTCTATATATAATAGTAGGTACGATTGCATCCGGAAGCAGAGTCTCTGCTTCCAAAGTTAAGCTTGTTTATAACACAATCACTGGCAGAGATTAATATTGTGAATGCGCAAATGTTTCACTCAGGCTTCCCGCTACCGGATCTGGTCCTGGGTGCCTCACTTTATTTCCCCCCGATGTTCAAAGCATTTTTACTGGGATTCGTATTCTGGCTTTTGATACATCGCGTGCTGCGTGATTGGATTTATTCCGGTGAAGTCTGGCATCCCACCCTGATGGATTTATCTCTTTTTGTGATCTCTATTTGTGCCGCACTGATGCTTATGGTGAACCTCTGAAATGAAATTTAAGACACTCAAATATTTCTCTACCGTGCTGGTTTTCGCGGTCGCAATTTGTGCAGGCTGGTGGATGTGGAATTATTATATGCAATCGCCCTGGACCCGGGACGGCAAAGTGCGCGCCGAGATTGTCAATATCACGCCGGAAGTTTCGGGGCGCATTATTGAAATAAATATCCATGATAACCAGTTTGTTAAAAGCGGAGACCCGCTTTTCAGTCTGGATCCGGTGCCTTTTAAAATCGCTGTTGATAATGCTGAAGCTGCAGTAGCGAAAGCCGCAGCTGATTTGGCCAAAGCCAGTCACGAAGCCCGGCGCCGCAGAGGGCTGGGTACCAATGTTATTTCCGCCGAATCCCTCGATGAATCCAATATCAGCGCCAAAGCTATGCAGGCGGCCTATCAGGCGGCACAGGCATCATTAGAACAGGCCAAATGGAATCTGAGTAAAACCACAATTGTTGCGCCGACTGATGGTTATATCACCAATCTGCAAACCCGCCGTGGAAACTATGCCACGTCCGGGACACCGCTGGTCGGGCTGGTGGATATTCATTCTTTCTACATTCTGGGATATTTCGAAGAAACCAAACTCAAAAATATTCGCGAAGGTAACATGGCGGATATCACACTATTTAACGGCAATATTCCGTTGCAGGGTCGGGTCGAAAGTATTGGCCGGGCTATTTATGACCAGAGCCTCGATGCCCCGGAAGATTTGCTGATGAATGTGAAACCCAATGTGCCGTGGGTACGTCTGGCCCAGCGTGTGCCGGTGCGTATTCAGCTTGAGAATGTGCCGGAACACGTGGTGCTGGTTGCCGGAACCACCTGCACAATCGCAATCCGTAATTAAGGCCGCGCAGTGAATCTTTCCTGGCTCGAATGGAAAAATACTCCGTGGGGAAAAGCCACGTGGGGTCAATGGCGCTACGCCCTGCGCAATTCCATCGCGATGATACTGGCGCTTTATATCGCTTTTGAATTTCAGATGGACGAGCCTTACTGGGCCCTGACCTCGGCAGCGGTGGTGAGTTTCCCCACCGTCGGCGGCGTTATCAGTAAAAGTATCGGGCGAATTATGGGCAGCCTGCTGGGTGCCGTGGGCGCGGTGTTTATTGCCGGACATTGTCTGAATGAGCCCTGGCTCTTCACTTTTGCCATTGCCGCATGGCTGGGGATTTGTACCTACGTCTCCAACCATTATCAGAACAACGTATCTTATGCGTTTGCCCTGGCAGGTTACACGGCGGCAATCATCGCGTTCTCCACCGTAGACGTCACCGATGCGACACAGATTTTTGATATCGCACAGGCGCGTGTCGGCGAAGTCATCACCGGTATTTTGTGCGGTGGTTTTATGATGATGGTACTGCCCAGTACGTCCGACGGTGATGCCCTGCTCACCTCGCTGCGCAAAATGCATACCCGGTTGCTGGAACATGCGCAATTGTTGTGGCGTACGGAAATTTCAGATCAGATCAGAACGTCGCACGAAGGATTGATCGGCCAGATCCTGACCATGAATCTTCTGCGTATCCAGGCATTCTGGAGCCATTACCGCCTGCGTCGCCAAAATAATGTCGTTAATTATTTACTGCATCAGCAATTACGCATGACCAGCTACATTTCCAGCCTGCGCCGGATGCTGCTGAACTGGCCCAATCCCCCGGAAAACTTACAAGAGGTACTGGTCGTTTTGCTTGATGAACTGCGTAAGCCGGACACGGATAAATTCAAGCTGTCCAGAATTCTGCTGCATATTCAGCCACAGGATACGTCTGATTTCCGCCATCAGGCTTTCTGGCACCGTTTACGCGATTTTTGCTGGCTATATCTTCGCAGTGAACGTTGGTTGCAGCGGGTGGAAAATGCCAACGCAGCCAAAGCCGACACTCTCCAGCCACCGAAAATCAGCCATCTTGCCCAGCACACCGATACCCTTGAGGCCGCGTACAACGGGCTGCGGACATTTTTGTGTATTGTGATCGGTTGCGCCTTCTGGATGACGACGCAGTGGGATTCAGGTGCCGGTGCGGTGGCACTGACGGCTGTCAGTTGCGTGCTTTATTCTTCCACGGCCTCGCCGATCAGCAGTATCACGCTGTTAATAAAATCATTGGGGTTACTGTTTGTCGGCTGTTTCCTGCTGAAATTTGGGCTGATGGTCCAAATCGACAATTTCTGGGTGTTCTGCGCTTTCTTCCTGCCGATGTTAGTAACGATGCAGATGATGAAACTACAATACAAAAGTTACGCCGGTTTATGGGGGCAAATGATTGTGTTTATGGGATCTTTTTTAGCCGTCACGAATCCGCCGGATTACGACTATCAGTCTTTTATGAATGACGGCGTAGCGAAAATTGCCGGTGTGATGTTGGCCGGAATTGCCTTTCAGGTGTTAAGGCCCAGCTCTGATAAGCGCAAAAGCCGTCGCATTATCCGCGCCCTGCGTCGTGATTTTATGGATCAGCTTAGCCGTAACCCCTCGCTGAGCCATTTCCAGTTTGAATCCCTGATTTATCACCGGATGAATCAGCTCAATCAAAGTAAAGATCACCTCTCCCGAACCTGGTTATTACGCTGGGGTGTGGTGCTGCTTAATTGCAGCCATATTGTCTGGCAGTTACGCGAATGGGAAACCCGCTCGGATCCGCTGTCTGCGGTGCGGGATGTGTGTATTCATTGTCTGAAAGGGGTAATGACGGAGCGCGGCGTCAGCCATGAAAATCTGGACGCCACGTTGATTGAGTTAATGCGGATGAGCAATTCACTGGCTCACCATCCGGAACCTGCAGCGCGTGAACTGGCAGGCGTGATCTGGCGTTTATACTGCTCGCTGTCACAATTGCAGCAGGCCATCTCAACAGAAGATGGCCCGGCGGATCCCGCTGTCAGCGCCACAAAACCCGCGTGAAAACATTAAGGTACATCAAATCCTAATGCGGCTTTACGAATGCGGAACCATTGCTGACGGGTCATTTCCAGAGACAATGACTTCAGCGCTGACTGCACGCGCCCGATTTTGCCCGAGCCGATAATCGGCAACGGCTGAGACGGCAGCCGCATGACCCAGGCGTAGACCACCTGTTCAATAGTGTCTGCGCCAATTTCATTCGCCACAGTCTGAAGTTCATCACGCAGCGGCTGGAATTCTGTATCGCTGAACAGACGACCGCCCCCCAGACAGGACCACGCCATCGGTTTGATACGCAGTTGCTGGCAAAGATCCAACGTGCCGTCAAGAATGGCGGGCTGATGAATGGGGGAAATTTCTAGCTGATTGGTCACCAGCGAAAACGGCAGACGCGATTGCAACAAGCTGAACTGTGCCGGGGTGAAGTTGGACACACCGAAATGTTTTACTTTGCCGCTTTTATGCAACCGCGTGAACGCCTCAGCGACTTCATCGGCATCCATCAGCGGATCCGGGCGGTGGATCAGCAATAAATCCAGATAATCGGTACGCAGATTGCGCAGTGATTGCTCCGCACGATCCACTATGTACTGCATATCCGTAATGTAATGACCGATTTTGTTGTCGGGATCTGCCGTGGTGGCGATGCCGCATTTACTGACCAGTTGCATTTTTTCGCGCAAAGAGGGGTTAAGACGCAACGCCTCACCAAATGCCGCTTCGCACTGATAGCCGCCATAAATATCTGCATGATCGACTGTCGTAATGCCCATTTCAATGTGCTGTTCCATGAACGCCAGAACCTGTTGCGGCGTCATGTTCCATTCCATCAGCCGCCAGTAACCACAAATCAGCGTTGAAAATACCGGCCCTTGCGGAGAAATCGGGGTGTGTGCTTCCATTGTGAATCCCTTATATTTTCGATTTTCGACCCACAGAATACACAACGCCCGTGGTGCTGTATTGATGCGACGAGCAAGAATTGTCAGGAAGCGGACCGCCGTCACGATGGCGATAAATGACAGGTGAAATCAGAACAACTCCGGTTGCTGCGGCAAGGGTTCGTCCGGCTGTTTTCCTGCACGTTGCTGGCGCAGCAGGCGTTGCTGACATAACCGCAGCACATGGCGTTTTTCTGTGTCAGTCATTTTTATCCAGCCGAAACGCTCCTCGCGACTGCGCAGGCAGCCACGACAATAACCGCGTTCATCAGTCTGACAAATGCCACGGCATGGACTGGGGATGTCAAAAAATTCGAGCTGCTGAGCCACACACCCTCCGCAAATAACGGTGAACATTTATTCAAGACGCTTTCCTGCTATCCCGCAAGGTAATTTACGTCTTGTGTTTCATTCTTCAAATATCTGCAACACAGATCTGCTACCGTCCGTTTAGCCGTTTTCACCTGTCGGAAAATGGCCCTACTGTTTCGCAAGCCCTCACCAAGAAAACAGAGGTTTGCCCTCACCTCAGCCGGCACCCGCCGGCTCTTTTTCAATCTTTTTTGCCCTTAAAGTATGGATGCAAACCTGAAATCAGGATGCGTTTGGTGAAAAAGCACCGTGCGCGTAGTCACAAACAGGTCAGATGCGATAGAAAGGTGGCATTAAGAAAGGGTCGTTTGACGTGAAAGTTATCCATGAACGTCTTACCGATCAGTCCATTAACGTCGGAGTTATTGAAATGACCAAGCTTTTCACCCCCATTGTTGTCGGTAAAAACACGTTGTCTAACCGTGTCTTTATGGCACCGCTTACCCGTCTGCGCAGCATCGAACCGGGTGACATCCCTACACCGCTCATGGGCGAATATTACGCACAGCGCCACAGTTCTGGCCTGATCATTACTGAAGCCACTCAGGTTTCATTCCAGGCGAAAGGGTATGCCGGCGCACCTGGCCTGCATACGCCGGAACAAGTCGCTGCATGGAAAAAAATCGTGGACGGCGTACATCAGAAAGACGGGCGCATTGCGGTTCAGCTGTGGCACACCGGACGTATCTCGCATAACAGCGTTCAGCCTGACAACCAGACACCGGTCGCGCCTTCGGCCGTCAACCCGAACACGCGGACCAGCTTGCGTGATGAGCAAGGTCACGCCATTCGTGTCGATTGCCCGACACCGCGCGCCTTAGCGTTCAGCGAAATTCCGGGGATCGTGAATGATTTCCGTCATGCTGCCGCCTGCTCCGCCGAAGCTGGTTTCGATTACATCGAACTGCATGCCGCGCACGGCTATCTGCTGCATCAGTTTATGTCTCCGGCGTCCAACCTGCGTGAAGATGAATACGGCGGCAGCATTGAAAACCGTACCCGTCTGACGCTGGAAGTGGTTGATGCTGCCATCGGGGCTATTGGCGCTGAACGTGTGGGCATCCGCATTTCGCCAATGGGTCCCTTCAACGGGCTGGATAACGGCGAAGATCAGGAACAGGCGGCTATCTACCTGCTCGATGAACTGAACAAGCGCAAACTCGCTTACCTGCATATCTCCGAACCGGACTGGGCTGGCGGCAAACCTTACTCCACAGAATTCCGGGCAGTGATCCGTGCGCATTATCAGGGTGTGATTGTGGGGGCCGGTGCTTACACCGCAGAAAAAGGCGAAGAACTGATCGAAAAAGGTTATATCGATGCCGTGGCATTTGGCCGCAGCTATATCGCGAACCCTGATCTGGTTGAGCGCCTGAAATCTCATGCGCCTCTCAACGAACCCAAACCGGAAACTTTCTACGGCGGCGGTGCGCAAGGCTATACCGATTATCCGACACTGTAATAATTAAAAAGAGTGATTCACTTCTTGCAGCAGAAGAGGCCCTCCTTCTGCTGTTTTTTTTGGTCAGTCATTCAACAAGCCGTCGCCGTAATACAGACAAAACGGCGGCTATCAGTTAGGCTTGACCCGTTAACTCTCATCCTGCAAATAAAGAGGAACCTATGCGTTTACTCCACACCATGCTTCGCGTTGGCGATCTGCAACGTGCTATCAGCTTCTATACCGATGTTTTAGGTATGCGTTTGCTGCGTACCAGCGAAAACACTGAATATAAATACTCTCTGGCTTTCGTCGGTTATACCGAAGAAAGTGAAGGTGCAGTGATCGAACTGACCTATAACTGGGGCGTCGACAGCTATGACATCGGCACGGCTTACGGTCATATCGCCTTGGGCGTTGATAACGTCGCGCAAACCTGTGATGACATCCGTAATGCAGGCGGGAAAGTGACCCGTGAAGCCGGCCCTGTCAAAGGTGGATCTACCATTATCGCGTTTGTAGAAGATCCGGACGGCTATAAAATCGAGCTGATCGAATCCAAACACGCAGGTCAGGGGCTGGGGAATTAATCTTTCCCGGACACTGACAGGGGCGCAATCGCGCCCTTTTTTATTGACCCATTTTTGCCACAACCCTGCAAGTGGCGGCAAAATTTGCCATAATGCGTGCTGAATTCGATGAAGATAAGAAACTAATGGCCGAGAATAGTGACATTAACGCCCTGAGAGGCCGTTTTCGTGGTTTTTATCCCGTGGTTATCGACGTAGAAACCGCCGGATTTAATGCCAAAACCGATGCGCTGCTGGAAATTGCAGCCATCACCCTGAAGATGGATGAAGACGGCTGGCTGCAAAGCGATGAGACCGTGCATTTCCACGTCGAGCCCTTTGAAGGCGCGATACTGGTGCCGGAAGCCCTGGCGTTTAACGGTATCGATCCGACCAATCCGTTACGCGGTGCAGTCAGTGAATATGAAGCCCTGCATGAGATTTTCAAAGTCATCCGTAAAGGGATGAAAGAGCAAAACTGTAACCGCGCGATCATCGTGGCGCACAACGCCAATTTTGATCACAGCTTCCTGATGGCAGCGGCTGAACGTGCCGGACTGAAACGTAATCCGTTCCACCCTTTTGCCACGTTTGATACCGCCGCATTAAGCGGGCTGGTGCTTGGGCAAACGGTGCTGGCAAAAGCCTGTATCAGCGCGGGCATCGTCTTTGACAGCAGCCAGGCACATTCTGCGTTGTATGACACCGAGCGCACAGCCGAGTTGTTCTGCGAGCTGGTCAACCGCTGGAAACGCTTAGGCGGCTGGCCTCTGGCGCTTTCAGACGAAGAAGTCGAAGACGAAACAGCATCGGAAGAAAATCAGCAATAACAACTTTTGCACCGAACTGAAGACAAAAAAAGAGCGACATCATGTCGCTCTTTTTACTTTCCGGCCGAAAAACCGTTAGTCTTCTGTCGTATTACTCTCTTCAGAAGATTTGTATTTCTCAGCGGTTTCTTTGATCAACTGCTGCAGTTCGCCGCGCTGGAACATCTCAACCACGATGTCGCAGCCGCCAACCAGTTCACCGTCAACCCACAGTTGCGGGAACGTTGGCCAGTTAGCAAATTTTGGCATCTCAGCACGGATGTCCGGGTTCTGCAGGATATCCACGTAAGCGAAACGCTCGCCACAGGCTGAAAGCGCCTGAACAGCCTGAGCGGAGAAACCACAGCTTGGCAGTTTCGGCGAACCTTTCATGTACAGCAGAATCGGGTTTTCAGAAACTTGCTTCTGAATTTTTTCAATTGTTGGAGTGGTCATTTCTTGCTTCCTCAAGCCGGTACAGGCTGTCACGATCATTACTCTTCACGCGCAGCATAAAGAGACGGTGCGCAATCACAATACCTTCTATTGTAACGATGGCAGCCATCAGATAAAAACGCCATTTTTTGTGGGGTCTTTCTCAATACTGGCATTTTGTTTAACAATCTTTAATGTGTGCGCTCAGGCTCACATCTTTAAACATTCATTGAGAATAACATTTTTGGCGTTCACCGATAACGCCAGATTTGCAAAATTCCATTCTTTAACTCAAATATTAACACCATGAAAAGTGGTTATTTTTTTGACTAAAAATGGCGGTTATTTCGACATAAAAAAAGCCATTAACTTTTTCTCACAATATGATCTAGAATCGAGTCAATTCGTGCTTTTTTGTCAGGTTCTTTTAGGCAATACTCTGACATCCCTGATGTTTAACCTACCACTCATGGTAACGAAGCTATGCGCTTACTGTTCACGCTTTTTGTGCTGCTCTTTACCCAGCTATTTCTGAATATGGCACATGCATCGCCGCAGACACGTGTTTCTGCCGATCAGCGTAAAAGCCATGTTAATCAGGCTGCACCTGAAGAACGGCGAAAGCGAAAAACGGTGGCCGCGAAAACCAGTAAAAAAACTAAAATCGCGCCAGTGACAGAACAAAAAATTCAGGACAAGAATTCGAAGAAGAAAGTTAAAAGTACCGAACTGGCTAAACGAAAGACCACGACGGAGAAAAGTGTCAAAACGACCCGGGCCGAAAGTAAAAAAGAAAAGACACTGAAGACCACGCGGGCCGAAAGCAAAACAGTGAAACACGCCAAAACCCGTTCACTCGCGAAAAACAGCACGGAAAGGGTCAGTAAAAAAGAAGCGTATGGCCGGCACCGTAAAGGTAAAAAGCCCGAAGAAGACAGCAAACCGATTACGCTAAGTGCAACGCATAAAAAACGCTATCAGCATGCCCAGCAAACGGCGATGACCAAACTGATGCATCAGGTAGGAAAACCGTATCGCTGGGGCGGAACCTCGCCGAATACCGGTTTTGATTGCAGCGGCTTAGTCTATTACGCCTACAAAGATTTGATCCGTATTAAAATGCCACGCACAGCGAATGAAATGTATCACCTGCGCGATGCGGCTCCGGTTAAACGCGGCGAACTTGAAAGCGGTGATCTGGTGTTCTTCAGAATCAATAACCGCGGCGCAGCAGACCATGTTGGTGTTTACGTGGGGAACGGCAAGTTTATTCAGTCTCCAAGAACGGGCGAAGACATTAAAATCACCTCTCTCGGCGACGATTACTGGCAAGATCATTATGTGGGTGCACGCCGGGTAATGACGCCGAAAACGATCCGATAATAAACAATTCGTTAAGTCTGAAGTTTCGCTAATCAGCCATTGAATAGCATTTAACGAAGAGTTTCTGCAGGGAAGAGTATCGGCGGTAACGGCCACTGCGTAAAATTGAAAAGGGCGATTCCTGTAACAGGAATCGCCCTTTTTTATGGCGGATCACTTACTGAATCAGTTCATCACCGCAGTGAAACTGAAAGCGATAATCATAAGCAAAGCGCATACCGTGGTGATCAACGATAATTTCAGGTTGCTGTCCATCAAACCCCCCTTTCGGATCAAATTGTGGCATTTTTTAAGCCACACTAATTGTGTGCCAACGCATTTTCGCATAATTAACATTTAAAATCTTGTGCTGAATGACAATGTATCCCTGAGAATTTTACTTCCACTTTCCTGCATTATAAGAGAAAATTGTCGGTTAACACGCCTGTGTGCCGGTTGATTTCACCCGAGAGCATTTCACGCCTCATTCTGAAGAATCCACCCAACGATTTCACTGCCCTTTTAGAAGCCAGCAGTGAGATCCACGCAAGCAAACGATTAACATAATGCTAACGTGCTGAAACACGTGAGTTCAGGAGTCATTGTTTACATGGCAACGATTAAAGATGTCGCAAAGCGCGCTGGCGTTTCCACTACAACCGTGTCGCACGTCATCAATAAAACACGTTTCGTCGCCGAAGAAACCAAAGAAGCGGTTCTCCTTGCAATCAAAGAGTTACATTACTCGCCGAGTGCTGTAGCCCGCAGTCTGAAGGTCAATAACACCAAAACGATCGGTCTGCTTGCCACCTCCAGCGAAGCGCCCTATTTTGCCGAAGTGATTGAAGCCGTAGAAAACAGCTGCTTCTCCAAAGGCTATACGCTGATTTTGTGTAACTCGCATAATAATCTGGAAAAACAACAAGCCTACCTGCAAATGCTGGCGCAAAAACGCGTCGATGGCTTGCTGGTGATGTGCGCGGAATATCCTGATGAGTTGCTCAATATGCTCGAGGAGCACCGTTCGATCCCAATGGTGGTCATGGACTGGGGCGAAGCGCGTAAGAACTTCACCGACAGCATTATTGATAATGCTTTCGAAGGGGGTTACATGGCCGGGCGTTATCTGATTGAACGCGGTCATCGTGATATTGGGGTGATCCCGGGCCAACTGGCACGTAATACCGGCGGTGGCCGCTTCCAGGGTTTTGTGAAAGCACTGACTGAAGCCAATATTCCGCTGCGTGACGAATGGGTGGTTCAGGGCGATTTCGAGCCGGAATCGGGCTATCAGGCGATGCATAAAATTCTGATGCAGAAGCACCGCCCGACTGCCGTATTCTGTGGTGGCGATGTGATGGCAATGGGCGCAATCTGTGCCGCAGACGAACTGGGCCTGCGCGTTCCTCAGGATATTTCCGTGATCGGTTACGACAATGTGCGTAACGCCCGTTACTTCTCCCCCGCGCTGACAACCGTGCATCAGCCGAAAGAACGTCTGGGTGAAATGGCCTTTACCATGTTGCTGGACAGAATTGTCAGTAAGCGTGAAGAGTCTCAGACCATTGAGGTGCATCCGAAACTGGTCGAACGCCGTTCCGTAGCCGATGGTCCGTACCGCGATTACCGCCGTTAACAGATATCGAACGCCTGCAGATGCAGGCGTTTTTTTCTAATCACGCAGCCATTCCTGATTCATGGTTTCTGTATCGCCCATATATTCCAGCAACCAGGCCAGCGAGGGTGACGGATTGCTTTGATCCCACGTCAGGCAACACGGGCTGTCGGGAAACGTATTTTCCAGCGTCAGCACCTGCAACTTTTTCTGTTCTATCCACGGCGTGACGCGATGAACCGGCATCATACCCACGCATAAGCCTTCGGTCAGGCATTCCAGCGCACAGGTCCAGTCTGGCACGACCAGCCGCCGCTGGTTATCAAGCGTCCATGTATCCCGCTTAGGCAATGTCCGGGAGGTGTCTTCCAGACAGAGTGCAGGATAAGGCCGCAACTCATCATCATTCAGCGCGCCGGATAACTGAGCCAGCGGATGTTGCGGGCTGACGACGCAATGCCAGTCCATAAATCCCATGTCACGAAAACTGAAGCCCCCGCCAACCGGTATCGCGCGTGTAGCACCGATCGCCACGTCTGCCCGCCCGTCAACCAGCGCATCCCAGACACCATTAAACACTTCTGAGTGAATAATGAGTTCGGTGTCCGCAAAATGGCGGTAGAAATCGAGCACCAGACGCCGTGTCCGTGCGGGTTTTACAATCCGGTCAACCGCCACACGTAATTCGCCGCGCCAGCCGTTCGCCACCTGCTGACACTGCCGGCGCGTGGCTATCATTTTTTTTGTCAGAATCCGCGCTTCATCGACAAAAACCTTTCCCGCAGGCGTCAGTACCACGTCACGATGGCGACGTTCAAACAACGGCACGGCCAGCCACTGCTCAAGCTGACGGACGGTATAGCTGATAGCAGAAGGTACGCGGTGCAAATCTTGCGCTGCCGCACTAAAACTACCTGTTCTTGCCACGGCATCTACCACTTCAAGGGCGTATTCTGACCACATAATTCAGCCTTCAATATTTTTGATAGCAGAGTGCAAATATTAGCGTTTCACAAGCCTGTTATCAAAGCGTTAAACTCCGCCTCCGGTATGTAATCTGCATCACATCATCTGCAATAAATAAATTAATGAGACGATAATGAAACCCTCCTTTGGATTTATGCTCTATCTCGCGGGACTGAGCATGCTGGGCTTTTTAGCCACTGATATGTATCTGCCTGCGTTCAGCGCCATGCAAACCAGTCTGATGACCAGCCCCGGGATGATCAGCGCAAGTCTGAGCATTTTTCTCGGCGGATTTGCTCTCGGTCAGTTGTTATGGGGGCCGTTGTCAGACAGGATCGGCCGTAAACCGGTATTGCTTCTTGGTCTGACACTGTTTGCGGTCGGTTGTCTGGGCGTTATCTGGGTTGAGAATGTACGCGCCCTTCTGGCCCTGCGCTTCTTACAGGCGATGGGCGTTTGTGCCGCCGCAGTCACCTGGCAGGCAATCGTTGTTGACCGTTTCTCTGCCGATGTGGCGAAAAAAACCTTCGCCAGCATTATGCCGTTAGTGGCTCTTTCTCCGGCACTGGCACCATTACTTGGTGCGTGGGTACTCAATCATTTTGACTGGGAAGCCATTTTTGCTCTGCTGACCGCAGTCGCCGTCGTCCTGGTGCTGACGACGCTGACTCTGCGTGAGAATAAACCGGCAAAACAAGCGAAGGCTGATAAAACAGGGTTTGCGACGTTACTGAAATCGCCTGTTTACAGCGGGAATGTCATGATTTATGCCGCCTGTTCAGCCGGATTCTTTGCGTGGTTAACGGGTTCACCGTTTATCCTGAGCGACATGGGTTATTCACCCGGTGCCATCGGGCTGAGCTATGTCCCGCAGACTATTGCTTTCCTGCTTGGTGGTTTTGGTTGCCGTGTTGTGATCAGCAAGCTGGACGGTAATAAAATTCTGCCATGGTTACTGGCGGGTTACGGCGTCAGTATGGTGACTTTGTTCTGTGTTGCCATGTTCACGGATGCCGGGCTGATTAGCCTGCTGATCCCTTTCTGTCTGATGGCTTTGGTGAATGGTGCAACCTACCCAATTGTTGTCGCAAATGCATTAATGCCGTTTCCTGCTAATACAGGCAAGGCGGCAGCATTGCAAAATACGCTGCAGCTCGGGCTGTGCTTCCTTGCCAGCTTGCTGGTTTCCGCATTTATTGTGCATCCGCTCATGGCGACAGTCACGATCATGCTGTCTACACTATTGTTGGTAGTTTTGGGCCGCTGGCTCTCTTTGCAGCATGAAAGCCCGCAAGACAATGGACAGGAATCAGAGCAGGAAGCTCAGACAAGGCATGCTAATTAATAGTGATAATACCCTGATGTAACAGTCACTTAACGGGCATTTTCATTCATCACGATTAACTATTGAGAATGCCTGCCAGCGAGCCTATACTCAACAAAACCAAATAAAATAGCACTTTTACAAAACTTTTATCACATACTTAAGCCAGACGCGCGGACAGTGTCACACTTATTTTTTTGTACTTTTTCAAGGATGATTTTCCTGCACGTCTTACGGCGCGCAGGCGTTCTTCTTAATTTCCTCTGTTGGTGTCGAATATCGGGCGAGGCGCTAGTCGTCTGTTCTCATAAAGACCTGCAAAAATAGCCTTTGCTTTTCCCGGCAGGTTAATAAGTCAGAAGAGAAAGTGATGGAGAAGCTATGAGTTCATCGTGTATAGAAGATCAAAGCATTCAGGACAATCAGTGGTACCGGATCGCCAGTGAAATGCTGGCGATGGCAGATATTCAGGTAAACGGTAATCGTCCTTTCGACCTTAAAGTAAAAAACACTGACTTCTTTAAGCGTGTTTTACAGGAAGGTTCTCTGGGCCTCGGTGAAAGTTATATGGACGGTTGGTGGGAATGCGACCGTCTGGATATCTTTTTCCAGCGCGTTATTCGTGCCGGTTTGGAAAGTAAACTCCCCCACCATTTTAAAGATACTTTACGTGTCGCCGCAGCACGCCTGACCAATCTGCAATCCCGCAAACGGGCGTGGATTGTTGGCAAAGAGCATTATGATCTGGGGAATGATTTATTTACTCTGATGCTCGACCCGTACATGCAATATTCCTGCGGCTACTGGAAAGAGGCCACTACGCTTGAAGAAGCACAGGAAGCAAAACTCAAAATGATCTGTGACAAGCTGCAATTAAAACCGGGACAGCGCTTGCTGGATATCGGTTGCGGCTGGGGTGGATTATCAGAGTTTGCGGCAAGAAATTATGGCGTGAGCGTTGTGGGTGTCACGATTTCTGCTGAACAACAAAAACTGGCTCAAAAACGCTGTGAAGGGCTGGATGTCACAATCCTGCTGCAGGATTACCGTGACCTTAATGATCAGTTTGACCGCATTGTTTCTGTCGGAATGTTTGAGCATGTGGGTCCGAAAAATTATCAGACCTATTTTAATGTCGCCAAACGCAATATCAAACCTGACGGCATTTTCCTGCTGCACACCATCGGTTCTAATAAAACAGACCTTAATGTCGATCCGTGGATTGATAAATACATCTTCCCCAACGGTTGCCTGCCGTCGGTTCAACAAATTGCACAAACCAGTGAGTCATTATTTGTAATGGAAGACTGGCACAATATCGGCGCTGATTATGACCGCACGCTGATGGCGTGGAATGAACGCTTCCAGAAACACTGGCCGGAACTGGCGGAAAAATACGGTGAACGTTTCCACCGCATGTTCACCTACTACCTGAATGCCTGCGCCGGTGCTTTCCGCGCCCGGGACATTCAGTTGTGGCAAGTCGTCTTTAGCCCGCAAGGCGTTGATGGCGGAATGCGCGTACCACGCTGATGGTTGTATGCGTTAGCTAATAAAAAACCGGACACTGAATGTCCGGTTTTTTTATGTCAATAAAGGGTCTGAGATAACTTATTCGGCTTTATCGATCATCGCCTGTGCCGTAGCGATCGCCGCTTCACGACTGGCTAATACGCGTTCGACCGTATCGACAATCGCCTGAGTTTGCGGATCGATTTCGATATTAATTTTGTCGCCCAGACGTTTCGTGCCCAGCGTTGTGCGTTGCAAGGTTTCCGGAATTAAATGTACACAGAAACGGGTGCGGGTCACTTCACCGATGGTGAGACTAATACCGTCGATCCCGATATAACCTTTATGTAATACATATTTCATCAAATCTTCATGCGGCATACGGAACCAGATCTGACGGTTATTTTCTGACGTCAGGATTTTTGCCACTTCCGCCGTACAAATAATATGACCAGACATTAAATGTCCGCCAATTTCATCATTAAAACGCGCTGCACGTTCCAGATTAACTGAGTCGCCCTCTTTCAGTTCGCCCAGATTTGTCAGGCGCAGGGTTTCTTTCATCAGATCAAAACTCACCAGGTCACCGTTCACTTCAGTCACCGTCAGGCAGCAACCGTTGTGTGATACCGATGCGCCGAGTTGCAGGTTATCCAGCATATCTTCAGGTAAACGAACAACATGGGTACGGAAATTGGGTTTCTCGTCGATCGATACGACCGTGCCGGTTCCCTGTACAATTCCGGTAAACATAGCCTTTTCCTCAATGTTTGAATCTGTTGTATTAAAACGTCACTCCGTTCAGTTTGCCGCAGAATTAATTGAAAGCCAAATCTCTGCAAGAAGAAATAGCACCGTCTGCTTCAATTCCATTATTTAACCAGCTATTAACAGCTTTGTTTGCTTAAAAATACCGACAATGTACAATCTTCGGACTATTTCTCTCTGTTTAATGCCATCTGTTGTGGCGTTTTTTATTCAATATAATCAAGAAAAAAGGTGTATCTGTGCAGAAGTACCTTGCAGAAGCGCGGGTTTTGTTAGCGCTTGCCATCCCGGTCATCCTTGCGCAAATAGCCCAGACATCCATGGGCGTTGTGGACACAATAATGGCGGGGTCGGTCAGTGCCACGGACATGGCTGCCGTCGCTGTCGGCACCTCAATCTGGTTGCCGGCGATTTTATTCGGACACGGTTTACTCTTGTCACTGACACCAACCATCGCGCATTTAAATGGAGCCGGGCGTCGCGATAAAATTGGTCATCAGGTTCAGCAAGGATTCTGGCTGGCGTCGGGGGTTTCGGTGCTGATCATCGCGGTGCTGTCACAGTGCGACCATATTCTTAGCCTGATGCATAATATTGATCCCGAACTGAAAGCAAAAGCCGTCGGCTATCTGCATGCCATTATGTGGGGCGCTCCGGGCTATTTATTCTTCCAGGTGCTGCGTGACCAATGTGAAGGTTTGTCAAAAACCAAGCCAGGCATGGTGTTCGGCTTTATCGGTCTGCTGGTGAACATTCCCGTGAATTACATTTTTATTTACGGCAAGTTCGGTGCGCCCGCGCTCGGTGGCGTCGGCTGTGGTGTCGCCACGGGGACCGTATATTGGGTCATGTTCTTCATCATGCGGATTTACGTACGTCGCAATCGTGCCCTGCGCGATACTCAGCCGCATTCGCGGTTTGCGAAACCCGACTGGCCGACATTGCGCCGTCTGATCCAGCTCGGTATGCCAATCGCACTGGCATTATTTTTCGAAGTGACACTGTTTGCGATCGTTGCCCTGCTCGTCTCCCCACTTGGGATCGTGGCTGTCGCCAGTCACCAGATTGCGCTCAACGTCGGTTCCCTGATGTTCGTCATTCCGCTGTCTTTAGGTGTCGCCGCCACGATTCGAGTGGGTTCGCGGCTGGGGGAATCGTCGGTTGAAGGCGCGAAGATTGCGGCTTATACCAGTATAGGAACGGGAATTATGATGGCCTGTTGCACCAGTCTGACGGCCATCATTTTCCGCGAGCACATTGCCTCCCTTTATAATGACAGCCCGGAAGTCGTCACTCTGGCTTCCCATCTTCTGATCTTTGCTGCGCTGTTTCAGATTTCAGATGCGATTCAGGTTATCGGTAGCGGCATTTTGCGGGGCTATAAAGACACACGTTCCATCTTCTATATTACGTTTGTCGCTTACTGGGTGCTGGGCCTGCCGGTAGGGTACGCTCTCGGACTGACCGATATTCTGGTTCCGCAGATGGGCCCCAGCGGTTTCTGGTGCGGATTTATTCTGGGGCTGACCTTCGCAGCGCTGATGATGACATTGCGGATGCGCTGGTTACAGAAGCAACCGTCTTACACCATTTTGCAAAAAGCGGGCCGTTAATCCCCCCGGCTTCATCCGCGTGCTGTGAATATCTGTTCCGGCGCGCGGATTTTTCAGCTATTGCGCTGGCTTTTATGTCTAAAAAAACAACGCAATGCACATAAGCTCGGCAGTCACGCACAATATGACAGGAAAATGTCTTTTTTCCCTTGCCAGTATTCAGAGAGGTCGTTAATATTCGTCCCCGTCGCCAACACTGGCTGATGAAAAAGAAAAACGATGCGTCCGTAGCTCAGTTGGTTAGAGCACCACCTTGACATGGTGGGGGTCGGTGGTTCGAGTCCACTCGGACGCACCATCTTTCTTAGCAGTACCGTTGCATATTGTGCGTCCGTAGCTCAGTTGGTTAGAGCACCACCTTGACATGGTGGGGGTCGGTGGTTCGAGTCCACTCGGACGCACCAAAGCAACTTCCTGAACTCTCCCTTGTGCATCAAACTCCCTGGAACGACCTGAACCTCTCTGTTGGCTTTTATTTTCCCTGATAAATTTACGTTAAGTCATCCGTTTGTATTTTTTAAGATTATTTCCCGTATGTATCATTTTTGACACTTGCGTGAACAAACCGTTATCACTTCTGCTTTCACCCCTGCCCGCATTGGATAATTTCAAAACAACGTTCCGAAATCTGCCCTAAGCTTGCGCCGCATCACGTTTTTTATTTGGTTTCCCAACCTGTTCCCCTCTATAATACGCATCGTCTCTTCGATTGAATGGTTTCAGCCCCTTGATCTGTCGATATCGCACTTACAAAAGCATCACCACTCCAGTAGCGATGATAAATCGCACAAATCGCTATGCTTTGGCTGAACTTACTACACCATTCCTTTCACAGTCTTCTACGCTTAGTAATGATTTGCTTCAATCAGGCACCACCTCAATTCCGCGCGGGCAGCGATGCTGTCAGGCAAACACTTTTCCTATCCATCACAACTTGTAGATAAAATCGTCATGAAAAAGACCAAAATTGTTTGTACCATCGGACCGAAAACTGAATCCGAAGAAATGCTGACCAAGCTGCTTGATGCAGGCATGAACGTTATGCGTCTGAACTTCTCTCACGGTGATTATGAAGAGCACGGTCAGCGCATTCAAAATATCCGCAACGTGATGGCGAAGACCGGTCACAAAGCGGCAATTCTGCTGGACACCAAAGGTCCTGAAATCCGCACCATGAAACTGGAAGGCGGCAAAGACGCTTCTCTGGTTGCGGGTCAGACTTACACTTTCACCACGGATCAAAGCGTTATCGGTAACACCGAACGTGTTGCGGTTACCTATCAGGGTTTTGCTGCTGACTTGAAAATCGGCAACACCATTCTGGTCGATGACGGCCTGATTGGTATGGAAGTGACCAACGTCACCGAAACCGACGTGACCTGTAAAGTGCTGAACAACGGCGACCTGGGCGAAAACAAAGGCGTTAACCTGCCAGGTGTTTCTATCGCACTGCCAGCGCTGGCTGAAAAAGACAAACGTGACCTGATCTTCGGTTGCGAGCAAGGCGTTGACTTCGTCGCGGCTTCTTTCATCCGTAAACGTTCTGACGTTCTGGAAATCCGTGAACACCTGAAAGCACACGGTGGCGAACACATCCAGATCATCTCCAAAATCGAAAACCAGGAAGGCCTGAATAACTTCGACGAAATCCTCGAAGCGTCAGACGGCATCATGGTTGCCCGTGGTGACCTGGGTGTTGAAATTCCGGTTGAAGAAGTTATCTTCGCGCAGAAGATGATGATTGAGAAATGTAACCGTGCACGCAAAGTGGTTATTACCGCTACGCAAATGCTCGATTCCATGATCAAAAACCCACGCCCTACCCGTGCAGAAGCTGGCGACGTAGCTAACGCCATCATCGACGGTACCGACGCAGTGATGCTGTCTGGCGAAAGTGCGAAAGGTAAATACCCGCTGGAAGCTGTAACTATCATGGCTACCATCTGTGACCGTACTGACCGCGTAATGCAAAGCCGCATTGATGGCCAGAACGAAAACCGCAAGCTGCGTATCACAGAAGCGGTTTGCCGTGGTGCTGTTGAAACTGCAGAGAAACTGGACGCGCCACTGATCGTCGTTGCCACCAGCGGCGGTAAATCAGCAAAAGCCGTGCGTAAATACTTCCCGCATGCGACTATCCTTGCCCTGACCACTAATGAAATCACCGCACGTCAGTTGATCCTGACCAAAGGTGTGGTGACTCAACTGGTGAAAGAGATTGCTTCTACTGACGACTTCTACCGTATCGGTAAAGAAGCGGCGATTGAAAGCGGTCTGGCACAGAAAGGTGATATCGTAGTGATGGTTTCTGGCGCACTGGTACAGAGCGGTACAACCAATACTTCATCGGTGCATGTTGTTTAATTAAAAACGTGACCAAGAGCATTAATGAACGCCGCGAAATGTGGCGTTTATTTATTCAAAAAGTATCTTCTTTCATAAAAAGTGCTAAATGCAGTAGCTGCAAAATTGGGATAAGTCCCATGGAATACGGCTGTTTTCGCTGCAATTTTTAACTTTTTCGTAAAAAAAGATGTTTCTTTGAGCGAACGATCAAAATATAGCGTCTACCGGCAAAAAATTATTCTCATTAGAAAATAGTTTGTGTAATACTTGTAACGCTACATGGAGATTAACTTAATCTAGAGGGTTTTATAATGAATCGCACTAAACTGGTACTGGGCGCTGTAATCCTGGCTTCAACTATGCTGGCTGGTTGTTCAAGCAATGCTAAAATCGACCAACTGTCTTCAGACGTTTCTACTCTGAACTCTAAAGTTGACCAACTGAGCAACGACGTGAACGCAATCCGTTCTGACGTTCAAGCAGCTAAAGACGATGCAGCTCGCGCTAACCAACGTCTGGATAACCAAGCTCACGCTTACAAGAAGTAATATTTACTTCTCTAGTTCAATGGCGCACTCAGTGCGCCATTTTTTTTACCTGCAATTTCATTATGTTTTTTTTCTCCCTCGCATTCAGGTCTTTGAATCATCACTAAATCCCCCATTTAAAACGCCCTCAATCACTCACGTGAATGTCAGACATAAAAAAGGGACCATGATGGCCCCTGAAGTTTAAATCGTTTCTGATGTGTTTCTGCGACGTTTACTGCGTACTGGCTGTATTGACTGCCGGTTCGCCCGAAGTCGCTGTTTGCGGCTGATTGATAGCCGGTGGTGTATCCCCCGCTTTATCGCCAACGCTGACAACAACCGGCATACCCGCACGACGTTTAATCGCTTCTTTTACCATCTCAGCGTTAGTCTCATCATGCTTAATAAATTTCTTCATTGCTGCAGTCAGAGGAATTGGTTTGGTTTGCGGGTCATCTTTCTCCGTGTGGGACAACGGCTGATGCACCTCGATATAGCGTTTACCGTCCGGTTCGATATCAAACTTGATTGGCTGATTCACGATTTGTACGCGTGTCCCTTTAGGCACCGAGTTAAACAGCGCTTCGATATCGTCAGGACGCAGACGGATACAACCGGAACTCACGCGCATACCAATGCCGAAGTTCGCATTGGTGCCGTGGATCAGATACTGTCCTGTTCCTGCAGACAGACGCATCGCAAACAAGCCCATCGGATTATCCGGCCCGGCTGGGACCATGCCCGGCAATGTGATCCCCTCTTTCAGATAGGCTTTACGGATATTGGCAGTGGGCGTCCAGGTAGGATTGGGGATCTTCTGGCTGACTGATGTCACCATCTCCGGTGTGTTACGCCCTAACTGGCCGATACCAATCGGATAGACAATGACTTTGTCCTCGCCTTTCGGATAGTAGTAAAGACGCATTTCAGCCAGATTGACTACGATACCTTCACGTTTGGTATCCGGTAACAGCATCTGCGAAGGAATGGTCAGCACAGTTCCGGCTTTTGGCAAATAAGGGTCAGTTCCCGGATTCGCTTCCAGCATCGCAATCAGGCCAATCTGGTATTTGGCTGCCACGTCTTCCAGCGGCTTACCGTCGTTGGGCACAACATACGTTGTATTTTCGCCAATCAGGCGGCTATTATCCGGCGGCAAAGGGTATTCTGCTGCACTTGCGGTCATGGAATGCGTTGCCATTATTGTGCCAACTAACATTGCCAGAAGGGGTAATGCGCGTCTCATACTCAGTCCTTTTTCGGCCTGCGCTCAGCGAATCTGAGGCAAGACAATTATCTTGTCCGGTAATATTAGCAGCACAGAATTTCATGGCAATCAAACCACTGTAAATCAGAAAGTTACCTTACAGAAGTCAGAATAAAAAGCAGGAGGATAGTGGGTTGAAAAATCAGGAGTAAAAGGAGATATGTGCAGAGAAAGAAGTCATCTGCCTTGCTCATTAGCAGATAATTCCTAATGAGCAAGGCAGTACAGCAGCTAGCGGTATTAAGACAACTCTGCGGCTTTAGCGCGAATAGAGCGAATCATCGCTTCCAGCCCTTGCGAGCGTGAAGGTGTCAGATGCTGGCTCAGTTCAAGTTCAGTGAAAAACGGACGCACATCCAGTTCAACCACATCACGAGGCGTTAAACCCTGATACAGGCTGAAGACAATCGCGACCAGACCTTTAACAATGGCTGCATCACTGTCACCTTCGAAGGTCAGTGCACCATTTTCATCAGTGCGCATCACAATCCATACCTGACTCTGGCAGCCGGAAATCAGGTTTTGATCCTGACGGTATTCTTCCGGTAAAACCGGTAACTGGCCACCCAGCTCAATCACGTACAGATATTTTTCTTCCCAATTCGGGCATCGGGAAAAGTTTCTGACTAACTTGTTTCTATCTGGCAAAGCCATAAAGACATCCTGATCTGGGCTGTCAGGATTAACCCAACAACCGGTGAATACGTTGCAGTCCAGCGACCAAACGGTCGACTTCTTCACGTGTATTGTACATCGCAAGCGACGCACGGCACATAGCCGGAACACCGTAGAAGGACATTAATGGCATCGCACAGTGGTGACCGGTGCGGATGGCAATACCGTATTGGTCAAGGAAACTGCCTACGTCGTACGCATGGTGTTTGCCGAGATTGAACGCAATAACCCCAGCTCGGGTGGCCGGGCCGTAGATCTGAATATCAGGCACCTGCGCCATCGCGTTGAGCGCATAGTTCATCAGTTCCTGTTCATAAGCATGGATATTTTCCAGACCCAGCTCAGTCACGTATTCCATTGCCGCACCCAGCCCCATAATTCCGCCGGTGTTGGGTGTGCCCGCTTCAAACCGCCACGGCGCCGCCGCGAATGTCGTGCCTTCGGTCAGACTGACATGTTTGATCATTGAGCCGCCACCTTCCCACGGAGGCATCTGATCCAGCAACGCCTTGCGGCCGTACAGAATACCAATACCGGTCGGCCCGTAAAGTTTATGTCCGGACCAGACATAGAAATCACAGCCCAGCGCCTGCACGTCAACCGCATGATGCATGACCGCCTGCGCACCATCAACCAGAACGGTCAGACCAGCAGCCTTCGCCTGAGGGATGATTTTTTCGATCGGGTTAACAGTGCCCAATACATTGGAAACATGCGCCAGCGTCAGTAATTTTGTGCGTGGCGTGATCAGCGATTCAAGCTGTGACAAATCCAGCTCACCTTCGGGTGTCAGGTGCCAGACATCGATATGAAGATCACGTTCTTTCGCCAGCATCTGCCATGGCACGATGTTCGCGTGGTGTTCCATTTCAGTCAGAATAATGTGGTCGCCGGCGTGTAAAAACTCACGTCCCCAGGTATTGGCGACCAGGTTAATGGCTTCCGTGGAACCTTTGACGAAGACGATTTCTTCCGCCGATGCGGCATTCATGAAATGGGCGGCCTGAGTGCGGACGTTTTCCATCTGCTCAGTCGCTTCCGCGCTCATGGTGTGAATACCACGGTGAACCGCAGCATAACCTTGTTCGAAGAAAGACATTTCTCGTTGAATAACCTGATGCGGTTTCTGCGCGCTGGCCGCGCTGTCAAGGTAGGCCAGCGGCTGGCCGTTAACTTCACGGCTCAGCACAGGGAAATCGCTACGTACTCTTTCCAGTGGAAAACTCATTACTTACCTCGATTTAGTCTGCCTGCAATACGGGCAATGACGACTTCACGCAGGGTTTCATTCTTAATGGCTTCCGTCAGTTCGGCAGCAAAAGCGAAGATGATCATTTGCTGAGCATCCTGCCCGCTGATCCCACGGGTACGCAGATAGAAAAGCTGTTCGTCGTCGATACGACCCACTGTCGCACCGTGGCTGCACTTCACGTCATCGGCATAAATTTCCAGCTGAGGTTTGGTATCAACCTCAGTGTGTTTGCCCAGCAACAAGTTGTTGTTGGTCATTTTGCCATCAGTTTTCAGTGCGTGCTGGGCCACTTTAATCATGCCGTTGAAAATCGCTTTAGCGCGATCGTTCACGATCACTTTGTGCAACTGTTTGCTGTTGCAATAGCCTTTATTATGTTCCAGATACGTCCGGGTATCGGCAATCTCAGAATCAACCGGCAGAACCAGACTGTTGATATCCAGATTGCTGTTTTCGCCGTTAAGCTGCGCGCTGGTGTTATTTCGGGTCAGGCCCGCACCCAGCAGGAAACTGTGGCTGGAAACACGTGCATCGCGCCCGATGACCAGATCATTATGCGAGAAGTGGAAACTGGCCTGGCTTTCAAAGGCCAGTTTGTAATGCGTGAAATCTGCATTATCGCCCACATTTATCGTCATACGTGCACCGGTGAAATGTCCCTGGTCGTTCAGACTCAGGTAATGCTCGATAACTTCTGCATTCGCACCATTCTCAATCGCCAGGTGATAACGATGATGAACGGTATTCATTTCGCGCGACTGGTCACGACCACTGCTCAGATGGAGCAGATACAGCGGTTTCTCAGCGTGCTTGCCTACAGGCAAACGCACAGAGAAAGAATCCTGCGCCAGACTTTCAGTCAGATGTAAAAACACCTCTGACTGAATCGGATCCGGTAACGTTTGTTGCGCGGAAGGGCTCAGTTTTTCGATTTCAAACGCACCGGTATCGCTGTCGCTCAGGCTCGCATCAAAACGACCATCCACGAAAACCAGACGGTAGCACTCCAGTGGCAGCGCAAGGGATTTGATTTTCTCAACCGTCAGCGCCTGCTGCTGAGGAGCAAAGAACTGATTGCCCAGCAGTGAAGAAACCGGCGTGTATTTCCAGTCTTCCAGTTTGGCATGCGGAAAACCGAGGCGCAGCACCTGTTGCCAGTGAGCATGCGCATGGGGGGATTGCTCACCGCCACGGCTTTCAAAAAGACGGTAAAGTTGCTGCATGGCGTGCGAACTGCCCGCCGCAGGGACATTACTCTTCGTCGGTAAGCCAGCCATAACCTTGCTCCTCTAACTGTTTAACCAAGGTGAAATCGCCGGATTTAACGATGCGGCCCTGATACAGAACATGCACGTAGTCAGGCTTGATGTAGTCGAGGATACGCTGGTAGTGGGTGACAATAACGAATGAACGTTTGCCGTCACGCAGTGTGTTGACACCATCAGAAACAATCTTCAGCGCATCGATGTCCAGACCGGAGTCGGTTTCATCAAGGATGCACAGGTTTGGTTCAAGCGCTGCCATTTGCAGAATGTCGTTACGCTTTTTCTCGCCACCGGAGAAACCTACATTCACTGAACGGGTGAGCAAATCGGCAGGCATCTTGAGCATCGCGATTTTCTCTTCGATGAAATCTGCGAAGTCAAAACGATCCATCGGCTCCTGCCCGCGGTATTTACGCACCGCATTCACTGCTGTTTGCAGGAAGAAATGGTTGGTCACACCAGGGATTTCTACCGGGTACTGGAAAGCCATGAATACGCCTTCGCCAGCACGATCTTCCGGCGCGAGTTCCAGCAAATCTTTACCGTTGAAGATGACGGAACCGTCAGTGACTTCGTAATCTTCACGGCCAGCCAGTGTCGCGGAGAGCGTACTTTTACCTGAGCCGTTCGGGCCCATAATGGCGTGTACTTCACCCGGTTTGATCTCCAGATCAAGTCCTTTCAGAATTTCCTTTTCTTCGACACGGACCTTCAAATTCTTAATGCTTAACATACGTATCCTTGAGTTTGCGCCTGGGCGCTCATAATTCTGTTTTATGCTGTGACTTTGAGAACTCACACCTGCACGTCGCACACATCACACCATGCTGCGACGGCAGGGAAAACGTACGGCGAATTAACCGACGCTGTGTTCAAGGCTGATCGCCAGCAGTTTCTGTGCTTCGACAGCAAACTCCAGCGGCAGCTCGGAAAAGACATCTTTACAGAAACCATTCACAATCATG
This sequence comes from Rahnella aceris, assembly GCF_011684115.1. NCBI lineage: Bacteria > Pseudomonadati > Pseudomonadota > Gammaproteobacteria > Enterobacterales > Yersiniaceae > Rahnella > Rahnella aceris. Next base: position 1,909,276 of record NZ_JAADJV010000001.1, read on the forward strand.
GAAATAGCGTCATCTTCGCTGATACCACGTTGCAGACAGTAGAACAGCTGGTCATCGCCGATTTTTGACGTCGTGGCTTCATGTTCCAGCTGAGCCGTATTATTGCGCACTTCAACATACGGGAACGTATGCGCGGCACTGTCGGCGCCAATCAGCATGGAGTCACACTGCGTAAAGTTACGGGCATTTTCTGCACTTGGCAGGATCTTCACCAGACCGCGATAGCTGTTCTGGCTGTGACCGGCGGAAATCCCTTTGGAAATAATGGTCGACTTGGTATTTTTACCAATGTGGATCATCTTGGTACCGGTATCCGCCTGCTGTTTACCACTGGTCAGCGCAACCGAGAAGAATTCACCGATTGAGTTATCACCTTTAAGAATAACGCTTGGGTATTTCCAGGTGATAGCTGAGCCGGTTTCAGACTGCGTCCAGGACATCTTCGAGCCAGCGCCTTCGCACAATGCACGTTTAGTCACGAAGTTCAGAATACCGCCGCTGCTGTCTTTGCTGCCGGAGAACCAGTTCTGCACGGTGGAATATTTCACTTCCGCGTCTTTGTGCAGGATGACTTCAACCACCGCTGCGTGCAGCTGGTAGGTATCACGTACCGGCGCGGAGCAGCCTTCGATGTAACTGACATAACTGCCTTCGTCAGCAATCAGGATCGTACGTTCGAATTGACCGGTTTTCGCTGCATTGATACGGAAGTAAGTCGACAGTTCCATCGGACAACGCACGCCTTTAGGCACGTAAACAAAAGTACCATCCGAGGCCACTGCCGCATTCAGCGCCGCAAAGAAGTTATCCTGCGCAGGCACGACGGTACCCAGGTATTTGCGCACCAGCTCAGGGTATTCATGAATTGCCTCACCAAATGAGCAGAAAATGACGCCCGATTCAGCCAGCTTATCGCGATACGTTGTGGAGACAGATACGGAGTCAAAAATCGCATCAACGGCGACTTCTTTGCCTTCACGAACCGGAACGCCCAGCTGTTCGAAAGCCTTTTCAACTTCGCTGGTCAGATAATTATTCGCTTCGCCCGCAGGAACACCGAGGGACTCGCCGCCCGATTGCTGCGTCGCCCCCGGTTGTGAGCCACAGCTATCATCGCAGCTGCCACAAGATGGCGCGGAATAATAGCTGTAATCCTGGTAATCCAGAGGCGTGTAATACGCCTTCAGCCAGTGTGGCTCTTCCATTTTCAACCAGGCATGATAAGCCTGCAGACGGAACTCCAGCATCCACTCAGGCTCGTTGCGCTTAGCGGAAATCGCACGCACCACATCTTCGTTGATGCCTGATGCTAATTCATCGGTTGCCAGCTGGGTAAAGAACCCTTCCTTGTAATTCGTCCCCTCGCCGACCCAAGACTGCACATCATCTGGAATTTCTACGTTGCTTCGTGACATGTTGGTTACATCGCTTTGTTTACAATAATCTTAGAAACAGAAAGTTTTAAACACCGAAACTTTCGCCACACCCGCAGGCATGCTGAGCTTTAGGATTATTGAATTTAAATATCTGATTCAGTCCTTCGCGGACAAAATCTACCTCGGTTCCGTCGATGAAAGGCATGGCTTTCAGCGGAACAAACAGCAAAGCGCCGTCATGTTCAAACACCAGGTCATCGCTGGCCGGTTGTTTGGTTAAATCCAAAACGTAGCCAAAGCCAGCACAGCCCGATTGTTTCACGGAAAGCTGGAGACCTTTGACTTCGGGATCCTGAGCCACCAGAGTATTAATCTGTTTCGCTGCAGAATCTGTCAGGCTAACGCCTTGCCATACGTTGTCGTCTAAAGAGAAAGAGCCGACAGTTTCAGTTTGCATCTGTCTTACCTCATAATTTTACGGTCATAGACAAGACCTATTGTCTCTATTCTAGTGATAACATTAATCACTTCAACCTCTTGTTTTAAGAGGGTATAGCGATTACACACGAGGAAAGACACTCAATGTGCACCGTCTTTACATCTGGCCACTGGCGGGTCTTGAACACCGCGACCATCAACTGATTGAATAAATTGTCAATTTTTTGTTAAAAATTGAAATAAACCTTATAAAAGGTAAGGTTTAATAGCTTTCATTGTGTCTATTATAAAACATTCATCGGAAATGCCTATTTATGAATTCGCCATATCTGAAGAATTAAAGCTCTTTTTGCTTACTGGCTTAACTACACAAAAATAAAAAAACCGGATGAAAACGTTGATCCGGCGATTTTTTGCCAATATGATGTTCATTATTTGATAATGATTATCATTCAGATAACCCGGAATACTGAGAATGACTCAATCGGTAAATGCGTGGTTGCAAGGCAAGATCGACGAATATAAATCGAGTGTCCGCGATGCCACCGTGGATTTTTATATGGCGGATGCCGCCTTACGACGCCCGGATGCGCATCTTTGCCAGCTCAAACGCTTCAACAGCATCTGTCTGGATATGGCCAATCTGTGCCTGCAAAACGGGGATGATCACAGTTATCTTCATGCGTTATGCAAATTACATAACCGCCTGATCCTGGAAATCAACAGCGTGGTTCGGTGTGAACTCTTCCGTGTTCAGAGTTACCATTTCGCACGGCACACGTTAAAACTCATTTGTCAGTATTATGCCATGATGGGCATCTGGGAAAAAGCAACGGCATTTCAAACTGACTTTGCCAAACGCGTTCCGTTCCAGCTTTGATGTGCTTTCAACAGGTTACTTCCCTTTACTAAGTCAAATAAAAAAGCGGACACATTCATCATGCATCCGCCTGTCCACTTTCTGACTGTATGATCAGTGTTGATTAACAGCCTGTATTAATGTTCGATTACCATGGTCGTCAACCGCGATACGCAGCACAGATTCCCTTTCTGATCAAAAATCTCAATCTGCCACACCTGACTGCGGCGGCCGGTGCGCAATGCGCGGCAAACACCGCGCACATGCCCTTCCCGTGCAGACTGCATATGGCTGGCATTAATTTCCACGCCCACTACAGTTTGATTTCCTTCGCAGCATAAATAACCCGCCATTGATCCCATCGTTTCGGCCAGAACAACAGATGCGCCGCCGTGCAGTAAACCAAAAGGCTGTGTTGTGCGTACATCTACCGGCATGGTCGCTTCGAGGAAATCCTCACCCAACTGCGTGAACTCAATCCCCACATGGCCCACCATACATCCTTGACTGCGCTGATTCAGGGCTTCAAGCGTGGTACTCCGTTTCCAGAATGACATAATACTTCCTTATTGTTAGGGGATGATTTCCAGCAGTGCCTGTAACGGATGGCGAACACCGTTTCCTTCGATTCGTTTTACCTGGCTGCGGCAGGAATAACCGGTTGCCAGACAGCGCTGGCGTGGCAACCGTTGCAAAGAGGTATGCCAGGAAAGCTCATAAATTCCCAGTGAGTTTTCGAGATTCTTGGTTTCATGACCGTACGTCCCTGCCATTCCGCAACACCCGACACTGACGTTTTCCAGCTTCGCACCGTAGCGGGCAAAGATGTCGCCCCACTGTTTGCCGCTGTTGGGCAAGGCGGTGCTTTCCGTACAATGTCCGAACAGATACCAGGACTCGCCACTTTGTTGTTGTGCCGGACGCTCAGCCAGCCAGCTGTCAAGCCATTCATGCACAAGCTGGACCTGGAACGATCCGCGTGTGTCACCGAGAATTTCTTTATATTCATCGCGATAACACAGTACCAGCGCAGGATCGACCCCCACCATCGGCATTCCCAATTGCGATACACGGTTAAGGAACAGCGACGTTTTCTTCGCTGTTTTGGCAAAGCGGGTCAGGAAACCTTTTATGTGCTGCGCTTTGCCATTAGGTGAGAAAGGCAACAGAACAGGTTTAAGGCCCAGTTTTTCAATCAGACGGATAAAATCAGCAACGACCTGCGCGTCATAAAAACTGGTAAACGGATCCTGCACGACCAGCACGTATTCACCACGCCGGGCAGGCGGAATGGCTTCCAGTTGTTCAAGCGTCATCTTACTGGCGCGATGCCCTGATAACTGCTCGCGCAGTGTCGGAGAAGACAGCAAAGGCAAATCAACCATGCCGATATTTTTCCGGCTCATCTCGCGCAACCAGGGTTGCCTGAGGAAGAAGTTGAACACCTTGGGGGCTTTGGCCATCAGGGGGGCATAGCTTTCAACACTCGCAACAAAATGGTCGCGTGCCGGGCGCAGATAACGCGTGTGATAAAGCTGCAGGAAACGTGAGCGGAACCCCGGCACATCAATTTTTATCGGGCACTGCGTCGAGCAGGCTTTGCAGGCCAGACAGCCGGACATTGCCTCTTTCACTTCATGGGAGAAATCATATTCGCCTTTATTGGCATGCCAGGTGTTACGCGTACGTTCGATCAGGCTGCGGAAACTCATGCCTTTCTCCGGCAGCGCATTCTCAAGCGCCAGCGGATCTACACCTTGTTCTGACAATAAACGCAACCATTCGCGAACCAGACCCGCGCGACCTTTTGGCGAGTGGATACGGCTGCCGGTAATTTTCATTGACGGACACATCGGGCTTTTCACATCAAAGTTAAAGCACAGGCCGTTACCGTTACATTCCATCGCACCGCGGAATGACTGACGGACTTCCAGCGGAATACGGCGATCCAAGGTTCCGCGTTTTGGCGCATCGACTTTCATCATCGGTTCATCGCACTCAAGCGGCGCGCAGATCTTACCGGGATTCAGGCGGTTATCCGGATCGAATACGGTTTTGATCCGGCGCAGTTCATGGAACAGTGCTTCGCCAAAGAATGCCGGACTGTATTCTGCACGGAAACCCTTTCCGTGCTCTCCCCATAGCAAACCACCATATTTAGCGGTCAGGGCTACGACTTCATCGGAGATTTGTTTGAGCAATATCTCCTGTTGTGGGTCACACATGTCCAGTGCGGGACGCACATGCAATACACCCGCATCGACATGCCCGAACATGCCATAACTGAGATGATGACTGTCGAGCAGCGCACGGAATTCGACAATATAATCCGCCAGATGCTGGGGAGGCACACAGGTGTCCTCCGCAAACGGCAACGGTTTAGCCTGCCCTTTGGCATTACCCAGCAGACCGACGGCTTTCTTGCGCATATTATAAATACGCTCGATACCAGCCAGATCAGCGCAAATCTGGTAGCCAATCACACCGCCTTCTTTATCACTTATCAGGCTATCAAGGCGTTCGCACAACGCACTGACCTGAGTTTCAATCAGGTCTGCATCATCTCCGGCGAACTCAACAATGTTCAGTCCCTGCATGTCTTTGCCTTCAACGTCGGTGATGTAATCACGAACGCTGTGCCAGACAATGTCTTCTCGCGCCAGATTCAGTACTTTGGAATCGACGGTTTCAACCGATAGCGCCTTCGCCTCCACCATAAAAGGCGCATTACGTAACGCTGAATTAAAGGAGTCGTATTTGATATTGACCAGACGACGCACTTTGGGGATCGGCGTGATATTCAGACGCGCCTCGGTGATAAAGGCCAGCGAGCCTTCTGAACCGGTCAGAATGCGTGTCAGGTTGAAGGTTTGCAGATCGTCACTCAGCACATGGCGCAGGTCGTAACCTGTGAGGAAACGATTAAGTTTCGGGAATTTTTCAATCACCAGCGCGCGGTTATCACGACAACTGTCCAGCACGGTGCGGTAAATCCGTCCAATGACCGAATCCTCTTCACCCAGCTTATCGGCCAGCGCCGTCGGAATAGCGGTGGTATCCAGCATGTCGCCACCGAGAACAATCGCACGGACACCGAGAACGTGGTCAGACGTTTTGCCGTAAACCAGCGAGCCCTGACCGGAGGCATCGGTGTTAATCATGCCCCCCAGCGTCGCACGGTTACTGGTTGATAACTCGGGAGAGAAGAAAAAGCCAAACGGGCGCAGATAATCATTGAGCTGATCTTTGATCACCCCGGCTTCGACCTTGACCCACCCTTGTTCCACGTTGATATCCAGAATGCGGTTCATATGACGGGACATATCAACCACAATGCCGCGGTTCAGTGACTGACCGTTGGTACCGGTACCGCCACCGCGCGGAGTAAACACGAGTGTTTTAAAACGTTCCTGCCCCGCAAGGCGGGCAATCAATGCAACGTCTGACGTCGCGATGGGGAATAAGACCGCATCCGGCAGCAACTGATAGACGCTGTTGTCCGTCGCCATCGTCAGCCTGTCGGCATAAGTTGTTGTGACATCACCCGTGAAACCGTTGCTTTTTAATGCTTCCAAAAAATCGAGCACCAGCTGGATGACACCCGGTGCCTGAGAAATCTGTGGGATCATTGAATTATGACTCTGTCTTTGTTGTATGCCTGGCGGGCCCGAGGCGACCTGCCGGATCTGCCGGGCAGATCCACCCTGTTCTTTATCCAGAATAAAAACTAACATACTTCGTTTTTAAGCGCTCCGTCTGGTTCACCTTTGTTGCAGATGTTTCATGACGTACCGCAAAAAGCACGTACGGCAACAACGCCTTGCAACTAATTATGTGGCGGGCTATCCAAAAGCCGTCGTATGTTCCATGCTTATTTTTAGCCCCCTGTTTATGAATATAGTGTTTGGAGGCACAGGGTTTGTGCCTTACTTCGTTTATCACATTGAGAAACATGAATGAATCTCCCAATTAAACGTTATGACTTGCCCCAGATTATGTTTGGGGTGCTATTTATTGCCCTGATGACCGTTGCCAGCATCTGGATTGTACAGCCCTTTATTCTCGGGTTTGTCTGGGCCGGGATGGTAGTCATTGCCACATGGCCATTAATGATCAAGCTCCAGCGCCTTCTCTGGGGACGCCGTTTTCTGGCCGTCATTATCATGACGCTGTTGTTGATCTTATTATTCGTCTTGCCTATCGCCTTGCTGGTCAGCAGCGCCGTGGAAAATGGTGCGCCGCTGGTCGAAATTGCGAGCCATCCTTCATCGTTACATATGCCTGATTTTCAGTGGCTGAACGCGATCCCGCTGGTGGGTAATAAGCTTTACAACGGCTGGCATGCCCTGATCAATGGCGGCGGGAACGCGCTGATGAGCAAAGTGCAGCCCTACGTCGGACAAACAGCAGCCTGGTTTGTGACACAGGCAGGTCATCTGGGCCGTTTCATTGTCCACTGTGCGCTGATGTTATTGTTCAGTGCCCTGCTTTATAGCCGTGGAGAAAATGTTGCCATGGGTATCCGCCATTTCGCGGTGCGACTGGCAGCAGAACGTGGTGATGCAGCCGTTATTCTTGCCGGTCAGGCAATCCGTGCCGTGGCGTTAGGTGTCGTTGTTACCGCCATTGTTCAGTCAGTACTGGGTGGGATCGGACTGGCCATCGCTGGCATTCCTTATGCCACCGTGCTGACCGTCGTGATGTTCGTATGCTGCGTCGCGCAAATCGGTCCGTTACTGGTTCTGATACCGGCCATCATCTGGCTGTACTGGTCCGGCGACAATACCTGGGGCACCGTTCTGCTGGTATGGAGTTGCGTGGTTGGTTCCCTGGATAACGTGCTTCGCCCGGTTCTGATCCGCATGGGTGCGGATTTACCGATGCTGCTTATCTTGTCCGGTGTTATTGGTGGTTTATTTGCTTTTGGCATGATTGGCCTGTTTATCGGACCGGTCGTGCTGGCCGTCTCATATCGCCTGATTTCGCTTTGGGTCAATGAGGCTCCTGAGCCTGACATGGAACCTGAAGAAGCACTAAAAGCGCTGGATGAATAATTTCGTTGCGTTTTAACTGACCACCGGCGCTGCCCCTGATAATTCAACCGGGCAGCGCTTTTTTTTATTCCTGCTTCCTTCCTGAATGACTCACACTAAAAACACTTCTTCTCATCAATTAGCATGAGAATAATATCTATTAGGAGAATTCTTACAGACTAAATACCTTGAGAAACTTAGTATTATTAACAGTTCGGATTTCAACCCACTGATTTATATACAAGCTTCCCCCTGAGCTGGTATATCCCAAATTGCTGTGTGTAGTCTTTGCCTGTCTGCTATGACGGGCTTTTTTTTTATTTCTTTTCCTCACCGTTCTATTTATCCCGTAACCCGCTAACCGTTATTTTTATTCCCGTAACTTCCATCCCGGTAAAAAAGAAAAAGGCCGCCACCCGAAAGTGACAGCCTTAGCGTCAGTCATTAGTCATTTATTTACTTTTCAGCTAACGCTAACCAGGTCTGGACAACGGTATCCGGGTTGAGTGACAAACTGTCGATTCCTTCTTCCATCAGCCATTGCGCGAAGTCCTGATGATCTGATGGCCCCTGCCCGCAAATACCGACATATTTCCCCTGCTTCTTAGCGGCTTTGATTGCCATCGACAAAAGGGCTTTAACGGCTTCGTTTCGTTCATCAAAGAGTTCAGAAACCACGCCGGAATCACGATCCAGCCCCAGCGCAAGCTGCGTCATGTCATTAGACCCAATAGAGAATCCGTCGAAGTGCTCAAGGAACTGATCTGCAAGCAATGCATTTGACGGTATTTCACACATCATAATCACTTTCAGGCCATTTTCGCCCCGTTTCAGCCCCTGACTCGCCAGCTCTTTAACGACAGCTTCAGCCTGTGCCACGGTACGAACAAACGGGATCATCACTTCAACGTTAGTCAGCCCCATATCATTGCGCACGCGCTTCATGGCCTCACATTCCAGCGCGAAACAATCCCGGAAGCTGTCAGAGACATAACGACCCGCACCACGGAAGCCCAGCATCGGGTTTTCTTCGTGAGGCTCGTATTTTTCGCCGCCGACCAGATTGGCGTATTCATTCGATTTAAAATCGGACAAACGCACAATCACCCGTTTCGGCCAGAATGCAGCGCCGAGCGTCGCGATCCCTTCCGTCAGACGAGCCACATAATATTCACGCGGGCTGTCATAGCCCTGGATCATCTTATTGATGGTTTCCTGCAACTCCGCCGGCTGCTGATCAAACTCCAGTAATGCTTTGGGATGAACACCAATCATACGGTTAATAATGAATTCTAAACGCGCCAGCCCGACACCTTCATTCGGCAGACAGGCAAAGTCGAATGCGCGGTCAGGGTTACCGATATTCATCATGATCTTCAGCGGTAATTTTGGCAGCTCATCAATTTCAGAGCTCTGCACGGTGAAGTCCAGCTCATCCTGATAGACGTAACCGGTATCGCCTTCAGAACAGGAAACCGTCACTTTCTGGTTTTCTGTCAGTTTTTCAGTGGCATCACCACAACCGACTACCGCAGGAATACCCAATTCACGCGCAATGATGGCTGCGTGACAGGTACGCCCGCCGCGGTTGGTGACAATCGCCGATGCCTTTTTCATGATCGGCTCCCAGTCAGGGTCCGTCATGTCAGTTACCAGAATATCACCTGCCTTAACGTGGTGCATTTCGCTGATACTATGAATGATTTTTACCGGCCCGGCCCCAATGCGATGGCCGATAGCGCGGCCTTCAACCAACACTTTACTGCTGCCATTTAGCTGATAGCGTTCCATCACCTGACCGTTTGAACGAACTGTCTCCGGACGTGCCTGCACGATATAAAGGTTGCCGTTATGGCCATCTTTCGCCCATTCGATATCCATCGGACGACCATAGTGTTTTTCAATCAATAATGCCTGACGTGCCAGTGCCTGCACTTCGTCGTCCGTCAGGGAGAAACGGGTGCTCTGTTCAGCCGGCACATCTTCAATCTGAACCTGTTTGCCATGTTCCTGGCTCGGAGCATATACCATGCGAATTTTCTTCGAGCCCATCGTACGGCGGACAATAGAAGGCTTATTCTTTTCCAGCGTAGGTTTATGTACGTAAAACTCATCAGGGTTAACCGCACCCTGAACGACCATTTCACCCAGACCATAAGCCGAGGTGATAAAGACCACCTGATCAAAACCCGACTCGGTATCAATGGTGAACATCACGCCTGCAGAAGCGAGATCAGAACGCACCATGCGCTGCACACCAGCAGACAGCGCCACGCCACGATGGTCGTAGCCCTGATGCACACGATAAGAAATGGCACGGTCATTAAATAAGGAAGCGTAAACATGTTTCACGGCGGTCAGTACAGCATCAAATCCCTGAACATTCAGGAAGGTTTCCTGCTGTCCGGCAAATGATGCGTCCGGCATGTCTTCGGCAGTTGCGGAAGAACGCACAGCGAATGACGCATCAGGCTCACCGTCGGAAAGCTGCTGATAGGCCTCGCGGATGGATTTCTCAAGTTCAGGCTGGAATGGCGTCTCAATGATCCACTGGCGGATTTGCATGCCCGCCTGAGTTAATTGCCCGATATCGTCAACATCCGTTTTATCCAGCAACTCATGAATACGGTGGTTGACACCGCTCTGATCGAGAAAATCATTGAATGCCTGAGAAGTCGTTGCAAAACCATTTGGAACTGAAACACCCAGATCAGACAAATTGGTGATCATTTCCCCGAGGGATGCGTTCTTGCCCCCGACTTTATCAACGTCCTTCATACCCAGTTGGTTGTACCAGATAACATTGCGTAAATCGGGATCGAGATGAGCCATGAAACAATCCTTTCTTATTTATTTACAGTAAAAGTCAGTAGGCGTGCAAACCGGTTGTCTAGTCATTGTCAGCGACGCTTTTTCTGTCATTTAACAACGCTGTCATTTTGAGATTAGCATAATGATCCATAAGAGATGGACAGGTGAATCGATCCAGCAAATCAAACTATTTTTGTTTAGGAAAATTCCACAGCAGCAAAATTACTCACGCGATGGAAATCAACAATATTCCTTATGAATCATGGAGAAGTTGCCTTTAGTTTCGAAACTAAATTAATGCTAACAGAGCTGCTGAAGCTCTGCTGAAGCAAATCAAAAAGCTGCGAGAAATCGTGGAAAATTTAAAATACCATTTCATTTATTACAGTCATTTTGCGCACTGTCTCGCAGCAATAAGCAGAACATTGCTGGCTGGAACGAATACGCTTTTTATTTCCTGAAATTATGGTTATTACTAAATAAGCGATAAGTTGAAGATAAATGAAGTGCGATAACTCAGGAGCAGTTTGTGGACAGATGCGTGTTTTACATTTCGGACGGTACCGCGATTACAGCAGAAGTTTTAGGCCATGCTGTGCTTTCACAATTTCCGGTAAATGCCACAACCTATTCACTCCCCTTTGTTGAAAGTGAAGAGCGCGCCAAAGCTGTCTGCCGGCAAATTAATGAAATTTTTGAGAAAACCGGTGCCCGCCCACTGGTGTTTTATTCCATCATTTCACCCAACATCCGCGACATCATTAAAAACAGTGAAGGTTTCTGTCAGGATATTGTTCAGTCACTGGTCGCCCCCTTACAGAATGAGCTGGGCGTAGATCCTACCCCAATTGCCAACCGGACGCATGGCCTGACAGCCAGCAACATCAGCAAATACGATGCGCGCATTGCCGCGATTGATTACACGCTGGCCCACGACGACGGGATTTCCTTGCGCAACCTCGATCAGGCGCAGGTGATTTTACTGGGGGTCTCGCGTTGCGGTAAAACGCCGACCAGCCTTTATCTGGCATTACAGTTTGGTATCCGCGCGGCTAACTACCCATTTACCGCCGACGATATGGACAATATCCAGTTACCTGCCGCGTTAAAACCGCATATGCATAAGCTATTTGGCCTGACGATTGACCCTGAACGACTGACGGCAATTCGCCAGGAACGCGTTGAAAACAGCCGCTATGCATCTTTGCGCCAGTGCCGGATGGAAGTCTCTGAGGTAGAAGCCTTATTCCGCAAAAATCAGATCCGTTACCTCAACAGTACAAATTATTCTGTTGAGGAGATTTCGGCGAAGATCATGGACAGCTTCGGCATGAGTCGCCGGATGTTCTGAATCCTTTTACTGATGTAGATGGCATATCCTGCCGCCAATGGTTGAATTCATCGGGTTTTGCGTTATTGTGATCGGCATCACTTCCCGGTATTCCTGCCGCAGCGAAGAAACAAATTTTTCGAGAACACGATGTCACAAACAGATGAACTGCGTACGACGCGCATCGACAGCCTGATTACGCCTCAGGCACTGGCAGACAAACTGCCAATTTCCCCGTCGGTCGCACAACACGTGATGGAATCACGTAAACGAATTGAAAAGATTATCAGCGGTGAAGATCAGCGGTTGCTGGTCGTTGTCGGCCCCTGCTCAATCCACGATATAGAAGCGGCTATTGATTACGCGGGCAAGCTCAGCGTATTGCGTGAAAAGTATCAGGATCGCCTGGAAATCGTCATGCGTACGTACTTTGAAAAGCCACGCACCGTTGTCGGCTGGAAAGGCCTGATTTCAGACCCTGAACTGAACGGTTCCTGCCGTGTGAATGACGGTATTGAGCTGGCACGTAAAGTATTACTGACCGTCAACCAACTAGGCATCCCGACAGCGACCGAATTCCTTGATATGGTGATCGGACAATATATTGCCGACTTGATCAGCTGGGGTGCCATCGGCGCTCGCACCACCGAAAGTCAGATCCACCGCGAAATGGCCTCGGCACTTTCCTGCCCTGTTGGTTTTAAAAATGGCACTGACGGAAATACCCGCATCGCCATCGATGCTATCCGTTCGTCGCGCACCAGTCATATGTTCCTGTCACCGGACAAAAAGGGTCAGATGACCATTTACCGTACCGCCGGCAACCCTTACGGCCATGTGATTATGCGTGGAGGTAAAAAACCGAATTATCATGCGGATGACCTCGAACAAGCCTGCCTGAATCTGGCGGAATTCGATTTGCCGCAGCGACTGGTGGTCGATTTCAGTCATGGCAACTGCCAGAAACAGCACCGTCGTCAGCTTGAGGTAGCAGAAGATATTTGCCAGCAAATCATCAGCGGTTCAACTGCCATTGCGGGCATCATGGCGGAAAGTTTCCTGGTTGAAGGCACACAGCCCATCGTTCACGGCAAACCTCTGATTTACGGCAAATCGATTACCGACCCATGTCTGAGTTGGGAAGACACCGAGACATTACTCTCAATGCTTGCGCAGGCAACAAACAGCCGGTTCTGATCACTTTGCTGTAACCTTCTTAAGGGCAACTTTGGTTGCCCTTTTTTGTGTCAGTAGCAGGCCTGGGGGCGTGTAACCCTCTGTCTGTTCTGATACTTCTCCGCGCATCCCCTCCTGCTTCCCCTCTTAAATTAAGGGGTTAACGCCACAGAATTACATTCCAGCGACAAAAATCTTCTTGATGTGTTTAGGTAATGATTTGATAATGATTATCAAATTGATATTAATTCCCATTACCACACGTGTATTAAACGTACTCTTGCCATAAATATTTTTACAAATCATTCACATAACATCGCAAGCTTTATCCGCCAAAGAGCGGGTGACTTTAGACAACGAGGAAACAGCAATGCATTCAGTTCACTATCAGGACTATTTACAGGCAAAAGAAGCTAATCCCGGTAAATATGCCCGCGATCTGGCGGGAATTTTACGGATAAGCGAAGCTGAGTTAACGGCTTTACGTGTTTCCCATGATGCTGCGCGTCTGGATGTTGATGCCCGTAGCTTGCTGGCTGCTCTGGAGAATGTCGGTGGCACCAAGTCAATCACCCGTAACAACTTTGCCGTACACGAGCAGGAAGGTCGCTATGAGAATCAGCATCTCAGCGGTCACGCCGGTCTGATCCTTAATCCACGCGCGCTGGACCTGCGTTTGTTCCTGCAACACTGGCTGCACATTTTCAGCCTGTCAGAAACCACGGCCCGCGGCGTTCGCCACAGCATTCAGTTCTTCGATGCGCACGGTGATGCCGTTCATAAAGTGTATAACACCGATGAAACTGACATGGCAGCATGGGACGCGCTGATTGCGCAGTACAAAAGTGACGTCAATCCTCCGCTGCAAATTGAAGTCGCCCCTGAAGTTCCGGCTCCGACGACAGCCGCCGACACCAGCACTCTCGATGCTGAATGGCGTGCAATGACCGACGTTCACCAGTTCTTCCAGTTGCTGAAACGTCACGATGTCACCCGCCAGCAAGCGTTTAAAGCTGTCGGGGATGATCTGGCATGGCGCGTCGATAACGGCTCGCTGACGCGTTTACTGAATATCGCCAAAGATGACCAAAACGAAATCATGATTTTTGTAGGCAACCGGGGTTGCGTGCAAATTTTCACCGGTCCGATTGAAAAGGTCATGCCGCACGGTGAATGGATTAACGTCTTCAACAAACAGTTCACCCTGCATCTGGTGGAAAGTGCTATCGCGGAAAGCTGGATCACCCGTAAGCCGACCAAAGACGGTTTCGTGACCAGCCTGGAGTTATTTGCCGCTGATGGTACGCAGATCGCGCAACTTTACGGTCAGCGTAACGAAGGCAATCCTGAACAAACTCAGTGGCGGGAACAACTGGCGCAACTTAGCAATGAAGGTGTTGCAGCATGAACAAAACCTTGAAAATGGTGGCCGCTATTACAGCATTGCTGGCGACCCCGATGCTGTATGCCGCTGAAAAGCTTGTCAGTATTGGCGGTGACGTTACCGAAATTGTTTACGCACTCGGTGCGGGCAACGAAATGGTTGCCCGCGACAGTACCAGTTTGCGTCCGCAGGCAGTACTGGCTCTGCCGGACGTCGGCTATATGCGCCAGCTCAATACTGAAGGGATTTTGTCTATGCACCCGTCGCTGGTGCTGAGCAGCGAACTGGCAGAACCCTCACTGGTGTTAAAACAGCTTGAGCAGAACGGCGTAAAAGTGGTGCGTGTGCCGGGGACACCTTCTGCGGACATCGTCCCGGATAAAATCGAAGTAATTGCCGCAGCGCTGAACCGTCAGGCGGAAGGTGAAAAACTGATCGCGACCTATCGTTCGCAGATTTCTGCTATTCAACACGATGCCCTGCCGGTAAAAATGTTGTTTGTGATGAGCCACGGTGGCATGTCATCTATGGCAGCAGGTCAGAATACTGCGGCAGATGCGATGATTACGTCTGTCGGGGCGAAAAATGCCATGCAGGGATTCAGTCGTTACCGTCCGCTGTCACAGGAAGGGGTGATTGCCGGTGCGCCGGATATCCTGCTACTGACCGCTGACGGAGTTAAAACCCTGGGTGGAATGGATCAGGTGTGGAAACTGCCGGGTGTTGCTATGACGCCTGCGGGCAAAAATAAGCGTGTGCTGGTCATCGATGATATGTCCCTGCTGGGCTTTGGTTTGCAAACACCTGCGGTGATGGCACAACTTCGTCAGGCTGCGGAACAAGCAAAATGAGTAGCATGAGCCCTCCGGTGCCGTCAGGTCGCCGTTCGCCAGTTTGGGCGATGATTGGCCTTGGCGGCGCTCTGCTGGTGCTGGCCGTGATGGCCGCGAATACCGGCGCGATGTCACTGTCGTTAAGGACGTTACTCGCACGTCCATTTGGCGATAGTTTATGGCAGGTCTGGCTGACAATCCGCCTTCCCCGCGTGCTGCTGGCTGTGGTAGTCGGTTGCGCGCTGGCCAGTTCCGGTGCGGTTATGCAGGGATTGTTTCGCAACCCGCTGGCGGACCCCGGCCTGCTTGGGATCAGCAGCGGCGCGGCGCTTGCGGTTGCCCTGACTATAGTGATGCCACTGGCATTGCCACCCTTGCTGGCCCTGTACAGCCATATGATCAGCGCATTTGCTGGCAGTCTGGCCATTTCAGCCATCGTCTTTACACTGAGTCGTTTCGGCCATGGTGGGTTATCGCGCTTACTGCTTGCCGGTATTGCCATCAATGCACTGTGCGGTGCCGCTGTCGGCGTGCTGACCTACGTCAGTGATGACCAGCAGTTACGCCAGTTCTCTTTGTGGAGCATGGGCAGTCTCGGGCAGGCGCAATGGCCGACACTGGCTGTGGCCTCTTCGTTGATCCTGCCAGCCTGTGTTGCGGCCCTGTTCATGGCGCGGCGCCTGAATATCCTGCAATTAGGTGAAGAAGACGCGCACTATCTCGGTGTGAATGTCCGCCGCACGCAGTTGCAATTATTGCTGCTTAGCGCCCTGCTGGTCGGGGCTGCTGTCGCGGTTTCTGGTGTGATCGGTTTTATCGGTCTGGTGATCCCGCACCTGTTGCGGATGCGTATTGGCGCAGACCACCGCTGGCTATTACCGGGATCGGCCATGGCCGGTGCCTGCCTGCTTTTGCTCGCAGACACGCTGGCCCGCACACTGGTTGCTCCGGCAGAAATGCCGGTGGGATTGCTCACCAGCCTGATTGGCGGGCCGTATTTCTTATGGCTGATCCTGCGCCCGGGAGTTCCGCGTAATGTCTGACTTTACTTCATCAATGGTTGCAGAAAATCTGACGTATTCCGTCAATAGCCGCCGGTTAATTGACGATGTTTCACTCAGCTTGCAAAGCGGAGAGATGGTGGCGTTGATTGGGCCAAACGGTGCCGGAAAATCAACACTGATGCGTATGCTGACCGGCTACCTGATGCCACAATCGGGGCAGATTTCGCTTCAGGGAAGACAACTCAATGACTGGCCAGCACAGGAACTGGCGCGCACCCGGGCAGTTATGCGTCAGAACAGTACATTGGCGTTTGGCTTTAGCGTGCGGGAAGTACTGACACTCGGGCGTTCACCGCACGGTCAGCAAAATATGCAACGGGCACTGACTGAAGTCATGACGCAAACCGATTGTCTGAATCTGGCAGAAAGAGATTATCGCCATTTATCGGGGGGCGAACAGCAGCGGGTTCAACTGGCGCGGGTACTGATCCAGCTCTGGCAACCCGCCCCTTCCTCACGCTGGTTGTTTCTCGATGAACCTACATCGGCGCTGGATTTATATCATCAGCAACACGCGTTGCGTTTGCTGCGACAGCTAACCAGGCAAACGCCGCTGGCGGTATGTTGCGTGCTGCATGATCTCAATCTTGCGGCGTTGTATGCCGACCGGATTATTTTATTGCACGGCGGAAAAGTGGTCGCCAGCGGGACGCCCGTTGACGTACTGAGCGAAGCCATACTGAGCCGCTGGTATCAGGCCGATTTGAACGTCTGCCCGCATCCGGAAACCGCATTGCCGCAAGTTTTCTTACGCCAGTAGAGACGGTTCAATAAAAATGCCACATTCAGATGTGGCATTTTTTATCTCAGCTCGAACAAGATATTTCGAGGTGTTTTCCCCAGTCGGGTGGCAATTTCGCCATTTCATCATACTGAGGCGCATCGCTGTAAGGGTCACGCAATGCCTGGTGAAGTTGCTCCAGCGCACTGATATCATCCACTTCAGCCCTTTCGATGGCTTTCTGCGCCAGATAATTTCTCAAAATAATGCGTGGATTACTTTGTTTCATGGCGTCCTGCCGCGTGGCATCATCAATATCTTCCGTTTGTAAACGATGACGATAAGCCTGATACCAGCTGTCAAAAGCGTCACGGTCGATGAATTCATCCCGTAAAGGCGACGCGGCCTGCTGTTGTTCTGTCTGGCTGAGCAACCTGAAAGTCTGCGTGAAATCCCGCCCCTCTTTCGCCATCAGACTTAGCAGCCCGGTGAGCAGATCGTTATCCTGTTTATTCTCGGTAAAGAAACCCAGTTTGCCGCGCATCAGCGTGCCATAGGCCCTCATCAGCGCCGGTTCATACTCGCCAAGCGCGGTCTGGAGCTGTTCCGTGGACATCAGGCCGGATAGCGTTTGTGCCAGACGATGCAGGTTCCAGTAAGCCACCGCCGGCTGATTATCGTAGCTGTAACGCCCCTGATGATCGGAATGGTTGCAGATATAACCCGGCTTATAATCGTCGAGGAAACCGTAAGGGCCGTAATCGATAGTCAGTCCGAGAATCGACATATTGTCGGTATTCATTACGCCGTGTGCAAACCCGATACTTTGCCATTGTGCAATCAGCGCAGCGGTTCGTTCCACCACACTGGTAAACCATTGCTGGTAGCGTGATGCGTCAACCGGCTCACTTTCCAGCAACCGGGGCCAGTGATGTGCGATGACATAATCTGCCAGTTGCCTGACATGTTCAGGCTGTTTGCGGTAGTAGAAGTGCTCGAAATGACCAAAGCGAACATGGCTTTCCGCCACGCGGATCAGCATCGCACCGCGCTCAGGCTGCTCGCGGAAAACCGGCTCATCACTGGTGGCAATCGTCAACGCCCGCGTTGTCGGCACCGATAAATGATGCAGCGCTTCCGAGGCGAGAAACTCACGCACGACAGAACGCAAAACCGCACGACCATCTCCCATTCGTGAATAAGGTGTCAGCCCGGCCCCTTTCAGATGCCAGTCGAACCGTTTTCCGGAAGGTAAAACCTGTTCACCCAGTAAAATACCCCGCCCGTCGCCCAGTTGTCCGGCCCACTGGCCGAACTGATGTCCGCTATAAACCTGAGCCAGAGGCTGCATACCGGGGAAGAGTTTTTCACCGCACCAGTATTCGCGATGCTGAGCATCGAAAAGCGAGTCATCCAGCCCCAGTTCACGCGCCAGTGGTTCGCTGTGATAAAGAAGCCGTGCGCCTTTTAGCGGCGTCGGTTGCAGTTGCGTGTAAAAGTCAGGCAACTGGTCAGCATAATGATGTTCAAATCGCGGCATAAATCCCCCTTTTTAATAGTGTAGGACTGCGGGACGTTAATTAACACGGAGCGAATGCAGGGAGATTATGACCTTGAGTGATAAAAAATCCCGGCACAGCAGGCGCTGGCCGGGATCCTGAGAGTGAAACAACCTGCGACGATCAGTGAAATTGGGTGGGCCGCACAAGCAGGCTGTCCAGTTCAGCGGGCTCAACACCAGGCCATAGCAAACCCTTCACCCCTTGTATTTCTACTTTGCGTAACGCATCAAAATAGTCCTGAGAGTCGAGCCCGTCGACCACGATATTACGGCAAAACCGGTTAACATTTCTTATCAGCGAGGGCATCACGATAGTGAAATGTTCCCCCTCACAGAGCTGCCAGAAAAGATTTTTGTCGAGCTTCACCCACTGAAAAAGATGGTCAAAAACGGGCACCATGTTAATAGTGCCTGAGCCGAAGTTTTCCAGACAAAGTGGAAAATATTGTTTTAATGCAACCAGTTGCTGGTTATTTTTGCCTTCGGAAAGACGCGGAAACGACTCGCTCAGATTAAGATGAATGAAAGTATGCATGCTGAACGCATTGCGGAGATTTTCATCTTCCAGCAATAAGGCCACCTGTTTTTCCTCAACACTGATATTCAAAATAACCTGATTATCGCTAAACCATCGGGCATGCTCACCCGCCCATATCTGTTGCTCATTAAGAAACCGTAATAACTGCTGCGGTGTTAACAGGTTCAGTACCAGTTCTGTGGGCATGACTAACTTGCTGTCTGCGCTGGAAAAACGGCAAATTAATTCTATGGCGAGTAATTTCCCGTCAATGGTATAGACCGGCTGGCACAGGTAGCTGCTGTTAAAGGCCGTATCGAATTGTATTTTCATTTTTGTCCAAAACATCAACGGCACGACTAATTGATTAATAACTTTTTTGACTATCAATCAGATCATAAAGATACCGGAGCCCCGAGGCGAAACCGAAATATTAGAGAAATTGATATCAATAAAGAGCCTGTCCGGTTGTAAGTGTACAGAGACGACCACACGAGCGGCTGCGATTCAAAGTTTTTTAAAAACGCCTTTCCCTTATTGCCTTCTTTTTAGGGGTTATAACAGTCAACACAGGGATTTCAGACTAATCTTATCGCCAGAGGTGAAAACACGCAACTTGCCTTGTGAGCGCTATCAATCCTTTTTCAACAAGAATTCCTGCTTTGTTTTGTGCTAATGCCCAAAAAGCATGTTACTAAATATTTTAGCTAATGGTTATAGTGTCTTATGGAATATTGCGCAAGTGACGGGATTCACAACCGGGCTTTTAAGAATGATGAGTAATTTTGCTAAGGTAATAATAAACCGGAGGTTATTCGTCATCATCACCGACCTCCGGCATTCTCAACTTTACTGGATACAACGCACCAGCCAGTTTTGCAGTTCAGTGAGTTCAGCCTGCATCGCCGGATATCGGATAATGATGCGCTGGCAGGCTTCCCCGACGTCCTGCGCGTGATAGCGCGTGCCTGCCAGCTCCGCGGCTAATCTCTGTAACGGTGCGGGATTAAGGCTGTCGGTGAAAATCTGCGCACGGCTGATGTTGCCCTTCTCCACATCAAAGTGAATATCCACCCCGCCCCAGATAAACCGTTCGTTCAGTAAATGGCTGAAGGCCGGTGCTTTGCCGAAATTCCATTCCCAGCTGCTTTGTTTAGCAAATCTTTCGGGGAATCCCGGAATGTCAGGAAACACCTCCGGAGAGATGATTTCAGGTTTTACATTCCCACCATACCAGTCGAAAAATGCCGCAATCACGGCCTGGCAAATTTGCTCATGATTGATATCCGGCACAAACTCATTGAGATTCGCGACCCTCGAACGCACCGAAGTGATCCCTTTTGCCTGCAACTTTTTGACGTCCGGATTGAGATAGTTGGCGAGACGGCTGAGATCGGCATTAAGCAGTAACGTGCCGTGATGGAAGCCGCGGTCGGCTGTTTCACGATAGGCGGAACCGGAAATTTTCCGCTCGCCTTCCGGCGTCTGTACCACCAGATCGTTACGACCCGAGGCAATAGCATCGATACCCAGCGTTTTTAGTGCGTTGAGAATAATGCCGGTTGAAACGCTTTTATCGTATTCCGGTTTGCCCGCCATGAAGGTGAAACAGGTATTCCCGAGATCGTGAAAAACCGCCCCGCCGCCACTGCTGCGCCGCGCCAGACGAATGCCGTCTTCTTCCATTCTGCGGGTATTGCATTCTTTCCACGGATTCTGCGCCTGCCCGATAACCACGGTTTCGGAATTTCGCCAGAGGAATAACACACGCTGCGTGGTCATCTCGCGGAAAATACAATCTTCTACGGCCAGATTGAACCAGGGATCGTAAGAATCGGAAAGTAATAGTCTGAGAGGTTTCATTGCATATTCATCCTGAATGAGTCTGCTTTGATAATAACAGCAAAAAACAGGATGAAATACGCAGTGAAATCAGGGGGAATGCGATTGGGCACCGTGTCAGATACGGCGCGCCTGCCAGTACACTTTTCGCCAGTAAACGTTGTCGAGTGAAGAACGGGTCACGCCCTGGCTGGTCGAGGCATGAATAAACTGATCGGCAGTATCATAAATACCGACATGCAAACCATTTTCACCGCTGCCGGTTTTGAAGAAGACTAAGTCGCCGGGCAACAATTCATCACGTGGCACTTTGGTGCCAATTTTGGTCTGGTCGGCGGTCGTTCTCGGCAGCACGACGCCAAACCGATCGCGGTAAGTGCGGAAGACAAAACCAGAACAGTCAACGCCGCTCGGTTGTAATCCGCCGTAACGATACGGGGCACCGTGCCATTGGCTGAGCTGGTCGTTAAGCTCGGCCACGACAGTAATAGAATCGGCAAACCTGCCGCTTGGCGGCGGAGCGTGGCTGCTGCAACCGTTAAGAATTAATGCGGCAACGGCCAGCAGGGAATACATGGATACGGATGAGCAGCGCATAGTGCATTCCTTCTCGAATAGCATCACGGCCTGACCAGACGCGAAGGTTTACGCGCGCCGGATAAGTCGCCGTTATCTAAGAA
This sequence comes from Rahnella aceris, assembly GCF_011684115.1. Lineage (NCBI taxonomy): Bacteria > Pseudomonadati > Pseudomonadota > Gammaproteobacteria > Enterobacterales > Yersiniaceae > Rahnella > Rahnella aceris. Next base: position 1,930,901 of record NZ_JAADJV010000001.1, read on the forward strand.
CTAATAGAATTTAGCGCTATTTTATCCGTCATCCAATGTTTAATGATGTTTTTTATCGTCATAAAAATCATTCAATGGGATTTTTTTACCGGTTTACTGTGGATAAGCCAGACACCTGACAGGATAAGCAACCCGCCAATTGTTTTACTTAAGCTGATGCTTTCATTGAACCAGGGCAGCGTTACTGCGGCAATATACACCAGCGCATAACTCAGACTCAGTAAGGTATACGCCCGGTTGAGTGGCAGGTAACGCAAGGCAAAGAACCAGCATCCCATCGATAATATATAGCCACACAGCCCCATAAAAACGGCAATCAGGGCATGTAAATGGCTAACAATAAAGGGAGTATCTATAGCGGCCAGTGAAAACAACGGGATCTGCACTATGCCCCATTTCATCAGTAATTGTGCCGCCGTTACCAGCAAAACACTTCCCGCACTCCACAGGTATCCTTTCATAAGCTGACACTCATTAGTGCAATACCACACATGATCAGTGCGACGCCGCACCAGTGGCGGCCATCGACAACTTCACCGAAGAACCAGCGGGCACACAGCGTGATCAAGACGAAATTCAGGCTGAGCATCGGATAAGCCAGGCTCAGCGGCAATAATTGCAATACACGTAACCATAACAGCATGGCGATACCGAGCAACAATATCGCCAGCCCGAGCCAGCGTAAAACCCTCGCCATGCCATGCGCAGCAACCTGTGCGGCCTGCTTCTGACAAAGCTGACCGGCACAGGTGACAACGCTGACGACAAGAACCAGAAGGAAACCGGTCATGGCAGTTTTTTGTAGAATAACAGTGCCTGACGGTCGATCCGCACCGTTTGATCCGCAGGAGGCAGAGAGGATTTCACCGCAGCATTACGGTCAAGTCTGAGGATCAGAGAGACATTTCCTGCCTGACGCGCTTGTTGCAGCCACTGTGAGAAATGTGCCGCATCGACAAAATTGTCTTTGGCATCCGGATAGCTCAAACCGTATTGCAGCTCACCCTTTTCATCAAACATCAGAATATCGCTGCGCTTGAGTGTCCACGCAACTGCGGTTGCCACACCGACGTTATCTGTCAGCACATAACGACTGTCTTTCAGCAACGCCATATTTTGCGTCAAAAAGGGCTGTGGCTGTTTGGAATCCATCACTTTTTTCGGAATAGCCTGTCCGGCCAGCAATGCCAGCACCAGCGGGCAAAGGGCAGACCAATACCAGCGCTTTTTCAAATCCGTCAGCGACACTGCGCCAGCCAGCGCCCACACGGCAAAACACAGAATACCGATCAGGGCATGCGGCAACTCAGAACGACTGAACACGGCTTTGATGTGGAAAGGTAATATGCCGGAGATCAACAGAACTGCCACGGCCAGCAACACACCAAACACGATGTTGAGGGTCCCATTGGCTTTCAGTGCACGTAATTTTCCTGACTCAAGGATCTTATCTAAATAATCCACCATCAGCAGGGCAAGCGGCGCAAAGCACGGCAAAATGTAAGTCGGCAATTTACCTTTAGCAATGCTAAAGAAAATCAGCGGCATGATTGCCCAGCTCAGCAGGAAGAACAATTCCGGACGCACGACGCGTTGTGTCCAGCCCGCCCGCAGAGCACCCGGTAACAACCCGAGCCATGGCAGCGCCCCCAGAAACAGCACCGGCAGGTAATACCAGAAAGGTGCCTTGTGCTGAGCATCAGCCTCAGCAAAACGCTGAATATGCTCAACCCAGAAGAAGTAGTTCCAGAAGTCCGGCTCCCGGTGTGCTATCGCCAGCACCCACGGCAGGCTCAGTACCGCCGCACTCACAATCGCCAGGGGCCCCCAGCCAAGCAGGGTTTTGAAACGCTTTTCGCGCCAGATAATCGGCAGAACCGCAATAACCGGTAACGCCAGCGCCAGAAAGCCTTTGGTCATAAAACCCATACCACAGGCCAGCCCGAGTGCAATCCAGCTCAGGGCTTTTTGCGGTGTACGCGATACCCGCAGGCAGAAATAGCTTGCGACCATTGCGGCCGTCATCCACAGCGTGATCATCGGATCCATCACACTGTAAGTCCCGATGCCGAAAACCAACGTCATGGACAGATAAATCAATGCCGCAGTGTAAGCCGTCTGGCGGTTGCGCCACATAAGATGCGCCAGCCAGAATACTAAAATCGCGCTAAGCGCCGTGCTGAATACCGATCCAAAACGCACGGCAAAGTTGCTGTCGCCAAAAATCATCTGGCTGATATTGTTAAACCAGTAACCCGCGACGGGTTTCTCAAAATAGCGTAACCCGAGAAGATGTGGCACAACCCAGTCGCCGCGCTGAAGCATTTCGCGGCTGATTTCTGCATAACGGGTTTCATCGGGTTGCCATAAGAGACGGGTGTTAAGAGGAACAAGGTAAACCAGGGCAAAGAACACCAAAATCAGCGTGCCCCACAAGCCTTTAATTGTTTTCGACATCAGGAAAAACCTTCTTGCTGACAGCCTAACCAGCCTTCCCGACCCGGGAAACTGGCGCGAACCACTTTGCCTCTTGGCAATGTACTGAGATCTTGCGGCAGCAACTCACCCAGCGCGCAAAACTGGATCCCCTGCGCAGACGCACGGGTTAACAATTCATCGAACTGTTTAGCCAGTGACATGCCTTCCACTTCGGCATGAATGGTATAAACCGGTACACCATGATCTTTCGCAATAGCATCAAGAATAAAGTCGTTGAAGTTATCGGCGTTAATCTCGCCGCCAGCCACTTCGTCATAAGTGGGTAACGTCACGGGAATCTGCACAGTGCCCAGTGTTCCGTTTTCCAGTACCGGCAGGAAAGGTCGCGTTCCGCGGCAATCACTGTTGTAGTAAAAGTGGAAACGTTCTTTGACTTCGATAACCCGCTCATCGGCACGCCAGCCTGCGACAGCCGAACATTCGACATCATGGCCCAAACTTTTTTCGAGCGCATCCAGCCCCAGGCGGATTTGTGCTTCCAGCTGTTTCTCGGACCATTTCCCGACTTTTGCCTGCCAGCCCTGATGATCCCAGGCGTGCAGCCCGACTTCATGCCCGCGTTTTGCAGTTTCTTTCATCAGATAACCGAGATCACGCGCGATAAGTTTACCCGGCCACGCGGTGCCTGCCAGTAAGATATCCCAGCCGTAAAGAGACGCCGCATTAGAGCGCAGCATTTTCCACAGGAAGCGCGGTTTAAGCAGGCGCCATAAATGACGCCCCATATTATCCGGGCCAACGCTGAAGAAGAAACTGGCAGTAATTTTATGATTTGCAAGAGTTTGCAGAAGCTGAGGGACACCCTCGCGGGTGCCACTCCAGGTATCCACATCAATGCGCAGACCCACTTTCTTCATGACGGGCACCGTTTCAGGCTTTGCCAGCGTCAGGATTTACTGAACGCAGGAAGAAATCCAGGGTTTCAGCAACGGTTTTATCCATGCCGATTTCCGGTTTCCAGTTAAGCAGACGACGGGCATTTTTGATGCTCGGCGTACGGTGCTCCACGTCCTGATAGCCTTTTCCGTAATACGTGCTGCTTTCCACCAGATTGAAACCAGCGAACGGCGGGAACTGCGCGCGCAACGGATGTGATTCAAAACTGCTCAGCAGCATTTCTGCCAGTTCACGAATGCTCGCTTCGTTAGTCGGGTTACCGATGTTAATAATCTGGCCATCACATAAGTTGTCGCGGTTCTCGATGATCCGGAACAACGCTTCAATACCGTCGTTGATATCAGTGAAGCAACGCTTTTGCTCGCCGCCATCCACCAGTTTGATCGGTGATCCTTCAACCAGATTAAGAATCAGTTGGGTGATCGCACGGGAACTGCCGATACGCGCAGCATCCAGGTTATCCAGACGTGGTCCCATCCAGTTGAACGGACGGAACAGGGTGAACTTCAGGCCTTCTTTCGCGCCATAAGCCCAGATCACGCGGTCCAGCAGTTGCTTGGAAACAGAGTAAATCCAGCGCTGTTTGTTGATCGGGCCGACAATCAGACGGGAATGATCTTCGTCGAATTCCTTATCATCACACATGCCGTAAACTTCAGACGTTGACGGGAAGATAATGCGTTTTTTGTATTTAACGCAATCGCGGACAATTTTCAGGTTTTCTTCGAAATCCAGTTCGAATACGCGCAGCGGATTACGGGTGTATTCGATTGGCGTTGCAATCGCCACCAGCGGCAGAACGACGTCGCATTTTTTGATGTGATATTCGATCCACTCTGAATGGATGCTGATATCGCCTTCCACGAAGTGGAAATGCGGATTACCCATAAAGCGGCTGATCGCGTCAGAGCTGATATCCAGGCCATAAATTTCATAGCGGTCTTCGCGAAGCAAACGCTCACTCAGGTGGTTACCGATAAAACCATTCACGCCGAGGATTAAAACACGGGTACGGCGTTTCATCACCGCCGTGGGCAACGTTGCGACACGCATATCCGGCATAATGCCCAGTTCCAGTGCCAGACGGGAACCCTGTACATACAGGCCGTTTTCACTCTGCCCTGCCAGAATTTCCAGCGCGCCTTCGCCACAGGCGATGGTCAGCGGATCAGAAGAAAGCACGGTGCCCGGTTGTTTGTCGTGCTGAGTTGCCAGCGGACGTGCGCGCCAGATAGTCAGCTTACGTTGGCCGAGATAAGAGAATGCGCCGGGATAGGGTTCAGTCACCGCGCGGATCAGGTTATTAATTTCAGTGGCCGATTTGTGCCAGTGAATTTCACCGTCAGCGGCGGTACGGCGACCAAAGTAACTGGCCTGAGATTCGTCTTGCGCCGTCAGTGTGATGTTACCCGCTTTCATTTCCGGCAACAGATCTGTCAGTAATGCTTTCGCTGCCTCACGCACTTTGGCATGAAGTTTCAGCGCCGTGTCATCGCCAGTGATCGCCACTTTGCGCTGACCGACGATATCACCTGCATCCGGTCGTTTGACCATTTTATGCAAAGTGACACCCGTTTCGGTTTCACCATTGAGCAGCGCCCAGTTAACCGGTGCACGACCACGGTAACGCGGCAGCAATGAACCGTGCAGATTGAAGCCACCCTGCGGCGCCAGAGATAAAATCTCTTCGCTCAGCATATTACGGTAGTAGAAAGAGAAGATGATATCGGGCTGTAAAGCACGGATGCGGTCAACCCACAATGGATGGTTAACATCTTCCGGTGCATAAACGGGCAGGTTCAGCTCAGCGCCCTGACGGGCAACGGAAGAAAAGAACTGGTTTTCATTCGGGGAATCAGTGTGGGTGAAAACTGCCTGAACATCATAACCCGCGTCAACCAGAGCCTGTAAACCAACACAACCAATATCATGATAGGCAAATACAATCGCTTTCATTACTCTTCTTCCTGACTGTGGTCTTCGGAACGAACGCCGACGACTTTTTGAACAAAATAACGGGGACGCGCACGAACATCGTTGTAGATCCGCCCGATGTATTCACCGAGTAATCCCATACCGACAAACTGCGCACCGATAAACATAAATAACAATGCAAATAGCGTGAATACGCCTTCCGCAGACCACTCAGGGCCGTTGATCAGGCGCATTAAAATGAGGAATACCGCCAGCAGGAAACCGAAGATGGCAATCACACTGCCAACAACACTGAGCATTCTCAGCGGTGTTGTCGTCAGACAAGTGATCAGGTCATACATCAGGTTAATCAGTTTCATCAGACTGTATTTGGAATCACCAAACTCACGCTCAGAATGCTGAACCGGAATTTCTATGGTTCTGCGCGCGAATGTGTTGGCCAGAATAGGAATAAAGGTACTGCGCTCATGGCAATGCAGCATAGCTTCGATAATGTGACGGCGATAAGCCCGTAGCATACAGCCGTAGTCACCCATCGATTTACCGGTGGCACGTTGGATCATCATGTTGATCATCTTTGATGCCGTTTTACGGAACCAGGAATCGCGACGATTTGCACGTACGGTGCCGACAACGTCATAGCCTTCATCAGCAGTGGCGACCAGGCGCGGGATTTCTTCCGGTGGATTTTGCAGGTCAGCATCAAGCGTAATGACCAGATCACCGGTCACATGGCTAAAACCGGCCATAATGGCGGAATGCTGGCCGTAATTGCGGTTGAGCAAAACGGCAATAACATGGCTGTTCGGTTGTTCTGCAGCGGCAGCGAGCATGTCGCCGGAGCTGTCAGAACTGCCGTCATCCACCAGAATGATTTCGTATTGCTGGGTTAATTGCTGACAAGCGGCCTGCGTGCGGGAAAGCAACGCAGGCAGGCTTTCTTCTTCGTTGTAGACCGGGATAACCACCGAGACTTTACGGATTGGTTCGTATTGCGCCACTACTGCGCCTCCAGAAGGGAAAAAAGAGCCGCGACAACGCGGTCCACATCGCTGTCCTGCATATCAGGGAACAGCGGCAAACTGCATAAACGAGCCGAATTCCATTCACTGTTTGGCAGGCTCAGATGCGGATAACGTTCGCGGTAATATTTTTGGGTGTGAGCTGCACGGAAATGTAAACCCGTTCCGATCCCCTGCTCTTTCAGACGTTCCATCAGTGCGTCACGGCTGATACCACAACGCGCTTCATCCACACGGATCATGAATAAGTGCCACGCATGAAGGTGCGGGTAAGCCGGTACAGCCATTGGCAGATAAGGTGAGCCCTGTAATTTATCCAGATAACGCTGTGCCAGCTCCGCACGGCGGGCATTCATTTGTGCAAGACGTTTAAGCTGCACGACAGCCACAGAAGCATGAATGTCGGAGAGATTGTATTTAAAGCCTGGCTCAACCACTTCAGCCTGCGGTTTACGCCCCAGCACCTGACGATCAAATGCATCAACCGCCAGACCATGGAATTTCAATGCACGTACTTTTTCAGCCAGAGCATCATCGTCGGTGGCAATCAGACCGCCTTCTGCGCAGGTCATATTTTTGATCGCGTGGAACGAGAAAATTGCTGTCCCCTGTGCGCCAATCCAGCGTTCACGGTATTTTGTGCCTGCCGCGTGCGCAGCATCCTCCACGACCGGAATACCGTGTTCATTAGCAACAGCATAAATCGGGTCAAGGTCTAAAGGCGCGCCGGCGTAATGCACCGGGATAATCGCTTTGGTTTTTGGCGTGATAGCCGCAGCAACCGCGTCGGCACTGACCATCAACGTGTCAGGATCAACATCAATCATCACCGGTTCTGCGCCGAGCAGGACAATCATGTTGATGGTTGAAACCCAGGTCTGTGAAGGCGTGATCACTTCATCGCCCGGTCCGATGCCGAGCGCCATCAGGGTGACATGCATGCCGCCGGTCGCAGAACTGACTGCGATAGCATGCTTACAACCGAAAGTGGCAGAAAAATCCTGTTCAAGCTGATGAGTCTGTGGCCCTGTGGTGATCCAGCCAGAACGTAAAACCTGCCCCACTGCAGCTATTTCTTCTTCGCCCATAGACGGACGGGAAAAAGGCAAAAAGTTTTCCATTACGCTATCCCAAAAAGGTAATTACCGATACCGACTGTAGACCGCATTTATTTAACAGTAAGTAAACGCCGTCATGAAATTATGGATCTTATGATGTCGGTTTAATCTTAATTTAACCTTAAGGATTTACCAGTCACGCGAAGCTAAACAGAAAGTAAATAAACAAAAATTAAATAGCAGGAAAAAATAAAAATCATTTAATAACAATCAATTACATTAAATTATGTTTTTATGAAAAAAATGAACTTTATTAAAACAATGCATCTTCTGCGTTTTTTATGAACAAATAAGAATTGGGGTAAAGCGTAAACCCCAATAATAATATAATTAAACCGCTATGCATTAAGCTCAGGTCGCCATTATCCATTGCCTGCCTGCCAGTTCGTGTATCTGAAATGCCACTTTGTACACGTCTGAAAGTATTTCAGGCTGCATGACATCAGCACATTTTCCCGCCGCCATCACCTGACCCTGCGACATAAGCCAGATCTGATGTGCGTAATGGAGGGTATGGTTGAGATCATGATCGCTTAACACCACGGAACGTCCTGCCGCGCAAAACTCCGCAAGTAACTGATCCAGCGCCTGCTGCTGGGCAACATCCAGGCTGTTCATCGGCTCATCAAGGAATAAAAGCTGACTATCAGGATTCACCGTCGGCCACACTTGCAATAAAGCAGCCGCCAGCCTCACCCGCTGCCATTCCCCGCCGGATAAATGCGTGACCGGCCGGCCAAGTTTATCGCTGAGATGTAAAGCATCACATAAACATGAAACCGTGCGCTCAAGAACAGCAGGATCCACTTCTCGCGGCTGATGAAGAGACAAATATTGAAATACCGGCATCAGGGATGCCGGGGTCAGTTGCTGGCATAACCAGGCGCGAAGACGTGCCAGCCTGGGTCCGGGAACGTCGGCAAGCGGTTGTCCGTCGAGAATAACCTCGCCTCCCCCTGCCGACATACCCGCCAGACGGGTCAGTAAAGTGCTTTTCCCGGCGCCATTCGGGCCGATAATATGGATCCGACAGCCCGGCACAATCTGCGCGCTAAATGCGCTAAGCCGCCCCGCAACGGTTATCTCACGACATTCCAGCATTGGTGTATTCACACGCAAATTATTTCGCCAGTGCGGCTTTGATGGTTTCCATAAGGATCGGATCTTCCGGTGTCATATCGGGTGCAAAACGCTGAACCACGGTGCCGTCACGACCAATCAGGAATTTCTCAAAATTCCACAAGATATCATCGGGCTTAAGAGGTTGACGACCTTTGCTGGCCAGACGTTCGTAGAACGCGCTGTCTTCCGGTTTGACGGCTGTCGGGCAGGCTGCAATCAGCGCTGAATACAGCGGATGACGGTTGTCTCCGTTGACGTTAATTTTGCTAAACATCGGGAATTTCACGCCAAAATGGGTGGTGCAGAAGGTTTTGATCTCATCTTCAGTGCCCGGTTCCTGTGCGCCGAATTCATTGCACGGGAAGCCCAGCACTTCAAAACCACGATCGTGCCAGGCCTGGTAGATATTTTCCAGCCCCTCATATTGCTTGGTCAGGCCACATTGTGATGCCACATTCACGACCAGCAATACAGAACCTTTATAAGCACCGAGCGTCGTGGTTTCGCCATCGATAGTTTTCAGGGAGATATTATAAATTTCATTACTCATCGTTTTCGTCCTGATATTTGTAGGTTAGGGGAAGGGTTTCAGTGAACAGCATAGCCGACACACCGAAAAGCATCAGCGGATTTGTCCGGTTCTGGTCAGCAACCAGATGAATACCGGTGCACCCAGCGTGGCAGTCACCACACCAATCGGTAATTCCGCCGCAGATAAACCAATTCGCGCCAGCACATCCGCTAACAGTAAAACTGAAGCGCCGCAAAGCGCACAGGCGGGCAGCAAACGGCGCTGATCGGTGATCCCGCAAAGCCTGAGAATATGCGGGATGATCAGCCCGATAAAACCGATGACGCCCGATAAGGCGACGCTCAACCCGACCATCCAGCCGACGGCAAGCACCAGAATATAACGCCAGGTGTTCAGCGATATGCCGAGTTGCCTCGCCTGCTGCGTCCCGAGAGACAATAGATTGAGTGCATTCCCCTGTAAGACCAGCCACAGTAAAACAGGCAGCAACATTAATCCCAGCCAGAGCTGATTCCAGTCAACACCGCCAAATCCGCCCATCATCCAGTACATCAACTGCCGTAAATCGAGATTGTTGCTGAAATAAATCGCCCAGGTCATTAAAGCACTGCAGACAATCCCAATAGCAATCCCGACAAGAAGCATACGGGCATTCGTCAAAAGGCGTTTACGGGCAATATATAGCAGAAAGAAAGTGACAATCAGAGCGCCCGCGATGGCTGCCAGACTCATGATCCAAACAGGCAACAGGCCGTGGCTTAACATGACACATAAAACCAGCGCGACGCAGGCACCATTGGCAACACCGAGTAAACCGGGCTCGGCAAGAGGATTTTCGAACAACGACTGCATCACTGCCCCGGAGACAGCGAGACTTGCGCCCACCAAAATGACAGCGACAGCGCGCGGAAACCGTAATTGCCACACGAACAGACGCGCCTCAGTGCTGAGCCATTGATCCGGCCACAGCCAGCGTTCACCCGCACTCAGACTGAACACCCATATCAACAACAAGAACATACCCAGCCCGTATAACCAGCGGCGGTCACGGTATTTCTGTTGCTGTTCAAAGGCAGAAAAGGTCTGCGGGATAGGCATGAATGGCTAATTCCTGGGGCTCACGGGAAGTGACTATCCTACCGATATTAGGCAGTTAGCTCTAGCGAAGAACGGCTGAATACCATAAATAGAAATTGAAAAAGCCGGTGACTGAGCACCGGCTTCGGACACGTTGGGCATTTACAGGGAAAATCAGTGTCCCTGATAACCATTCGGCGGGATCGGCTGGCCGTTCCCCTGATGACCATTATTATCATGATGATCATTACCGTTTGGACGGCCCGGGTTATGGGGCTGCGGTCCTGGCTGATTACGCCCCGGCTTATCATGGTTACGTTGCGGTGGTTTAGCGTCCCAGCGATTACCGTGCCAGTACATGCCATGTTCATTACGCTCACCGTAATGATGGCCCTGATGATCATGCCACCACTGCGGTGGACGCCAGTCATAGCCATCCCAATAGTAACCGCGCTGATCCTGATCCCCGAGGTGAAGTGATACGCCAGGTACGTTGAGGTCAATAGAAACATTTGCCTGCGCGATCACAGGCAAAGCCAGTGCACAACAAAGCAATAAGAGAGATTTTTTCACGTTAGTTACGCCTTCTTTATTTTTTATGACGTGATTTTTATATCAGTCAGGTATTGAAGAAAATATAAGAAATAAGCGTATTTTCGGATAACTTGCTCTGACCTTACAATAAAAACACAAACATGTCCTGGTTGAAATAATTCAACAAGACGGTGTGTGTTATCTATTCAATTCCTATTAAGACACTAACAAATCTTAACGCAAGCCTGACAACAACCTGTCTGCATTCTATTTATAATCGACCTGTTTATTCAAACGAAGGATGTATTTTATGCGTCGTATTTTCGCTCTGCTGAGCATTGCTCTGGTTGTCGTCAGCCTCAGTGGCTGTTTATTCCCACCATTTTGGGGTCCTGGTGGTGGCGGTCATGGCGGCGGTGGGCACGGTGGCGGCGGTCCGGGTGGACCTCGTATGTTCTATAACCACTAGTCACCTTTTATAATTCCATTCTCCCGTTCCCGGTTAATTTGTCCGGTGCCTTTTATTCAGATATTAATATGTACATATTATTAACTGAACATAATGAGTGACTTACCATAGGGGCTTCGGCCCCGTTTTATTTGAATGGCATCCGGATAAATAATAAACAAAAGTTCTTTTCAGGCCTTGAAATTTAATCTATCAGACTAATCCTGAACCGCCTACCCCTTTAACGCTATCTTTTCACTTTCTGTGCTAATTACTTAAAAGCGTTAAAACCTATTGTTTCCGATGACACTGCACTCTTAAAAATCAGATAAAAAAAAGGCCGCTTTCGCGGCCTTTTTGATGTTTTCACTTATTCTTTCGGCGTGGCATTCTCTACACGACTTTTCAATTTCTGTCCCGGACGGAAAGTCACCACACGACGCGCCGTGATCGGAATATCTTCGCCGGTTTTCGGGTTACGTCCCGGACGTTGGTTTTTGTCACGCAAATCAAAATTGCCAAAGCCAGACAGTTTAACTTGCTCGCCATTTTCCAAAGCACGACGTACTTCTTCGAAAAATATTTCAACAAGGTCTTTGGCATCCCGTTTGCTCAGCCCGAGCTTTTCAAACAGGTGTTCTGACATTTCAGCTTTAGTAAGCGCCATAGGTTCAATCCCTCAAGGATGCTTGGAATCGCTGTTTTAGAGCCTCTACACATTTTGCAACGGTAGCGGCGATCTCCTCTTCTTCCAGTGTACGGCCGGTATCCTGCAACACCAGACTGATAGCCAGGCTCTTGTAACCTTCAGCTACGCCCTTGCCACGGTACACATCAAACAAGTTTACGCCAACTACCTGATTTGCGCCAACTTTCTTGCACTCTGCCAAAATATCGTCTGCGGGCACGTTTTCGGCCACTACCACAGCGATGTCACGACGGTTCGCCGGGAAGCGAGAAATCTCTTTCGCATCAGGCAGCACGCGGTCTGCGACCTTATTCCACAACATTTCGAAGACCACGGTACGACCATTAAGATCGAGTTTACGTTCCAGCTCAGGGTGTACTACACCAATGAAACCAATACGTTCGCCGCGTAAATAAATTGCTGCGCTCTGCCCAGGATGCAACGCAGGATTCGCTTCCACCTTGAACTGTACATCGTTCATTTTGCCGGTAAGCTCAAGAATAGCCTCAAGATCACCTTTCAAATCGTAGTAGTCAACTGCCTGACGCGCCAGATCCCAATGCTCTTCATTTTTAGTGCCGGAGATCACACCAGACAGCATGACATCCTGACGGATACCCAAATCGGCTTGCGTATCAGGTACAAAGCGCAGGCCGCTTTCAAATAAACGTACGCGACTTTGCTGACGATTCTGGTTATTTACTACAGCAGTCAGCAGGCCAGACCACAGGGAAAGACGCATTGCAGACATTTCAACCGAGATCGGGCTGGGTAAAATCAGCGCTTCTTCGCCGGGATGCAGCAGAGCCTGCACTTTTGGATCGACAAAACTGTAAGTGATCGCTTCCTGGAAACCACGATCAACCAGCAGATTTTTCACACGTTTCAGTGAAAGGTTCGCTTCACGGTGTTTGGTCATCACCAGACTGGCTTTAACCGGCACATCAGGAATGTTGTTGTAGCCGTAGACACGCGCGACTTCTTCCACCAGGTCTTCTTCGATTTGCATATCGAAACGCCAGCTTGGCGCCACAGCTACCCAGTGGTCGCCATTATGCTGAACCTTACACCCCAGACGGGTCAGGATGTCAGTCACCTGAGCATCTTCAACATGATGCCCGATCAGGCGATCCAGTTTTTCACGACGCAAGGTGATGGTTGCCGCTTTCGGCAAATCAACGTCGGAGGTCGCTTCAATGACCGGACCGGCTTCACCACCACAAATGCTCAGCAACAACGCAGTAGCCCGTTCGATAGCTTTGAACTGCAGCTCAGGATCCACACCACGTTCATAGCGATGAGAAGCATCCGTGTGCAGACCCTGACGGCGTGCACGGCCAGTAATTGAGAGCGGAGCAAAGAATGCAGATTCCAGCAGGACGTCCTGCGTCTCGTCGTTCACACCGGAATGTTCGCCACCAAAGATACCGGCCATTGCCAGGGCTTTCTCATGGTCTGCGATGACCAGCGTATCTTCCGCCAGTTTCGCCTCTGTGCCATCGAGCAACGTTAATGCTTCGTTTTTCTGCGCCATGCGCACGACGATGCCACCACTGATGCGATTCAGATCAAACGCATGCATTGGCTGACCGAGTTCGAGTAACACGTAGTTCGTGATATCGACCACGGCGTCGATAGAACGGGTGCCACAGCGACGCAGTTTTTCACGCATCCACAATGGTGTAGGTGCTTTAACGTTGATGCCTTTAACGACACGGCCCAGATAGCGCGGACACGCTTGTGGCGCCTGCACATCAATGGGGATGGTGGCATCAATCGTTGCTTTCACCGGGTTCATTTCCGGCTCAACCAGTGGCAACTGGTTGATGACAGCAACATCACGCGCCACGCCGAGGATACCCAGGCAATCAGCACGGTTTGGCGTTACGCTGATTTCAATCGTGGTGTCATCGAGTTTCAGGAATTCACGGATATCTGTACCGACTGGCGCATCAAGTGGCAGTTCAATAATACCGTCGTGATCCTCTGAAATACCCAGCTCAGAGAACGAACACAGCATGCCTTCTGAAGGCTCGCCACGCAATTTGGCAGCTTTGATTTTGAAATCACCCGGCAATACGGCGCCCACCGTTGCAACTGCAACTTTCAGGCCCTGACGACAGTTTGGCGCGCCACAAACGATGTCCAGCAGACGATCGCCGCCCACATTGACTTTAGTCACACGCAGTTTGTCTGCGTTTGGATGCTGACCGCATTCGACAACTTCACCGACAACCACGCCATTAAATGCGCCTGCAACCGGCTCAACGCCATCAACCTCCAGGCCGGCCATAGTAATTTGGTCTGATAATGCTTCGCTGCTAATGGCTGGGTTTACCCACTCACGCAACCAGAGTTCACTGAATTTCATGTGATATTCCCGCCTTACTTAAACTGTTTGAGGAAACGCAGATCGTTTTCGAAGAATGCACGCAGATCAGTCACGCCATAACGCAACATAGTCAGACGTTCCATCCCCATTCCGAAGGCAAAACCGGAATACACTTCAGGGTCGATGCCCACATTGCGCAGGACATTCGGATGCACCATGCCGCAACCCAGCACTTCCAGCCATTTGCCATTTTTGCCCATTACATCCACTTCTGCGGAAGGTTCTGTGAACGGGAAATAGGAAGGACGGAAACGGATCTGCAAATCAGCTTCAAAGAAGTTGTTCAGGAAATCGTGCAGTGTGCCTTTCAGGTTGGAGAAGCTGATGTCTTTATCAACGATCAGGCCTTCCATCTGATGGAACATCGGGGTGTGAGTCTGATCGTAATCGTTACGATAGACGCGGCCCGGCGCGATAATACGAATTGGCGGCTGCTGGTCTTTCATGGTGCGGATCTGAACACCGGAAGTTTGCGTACGCAGCAGGCGCTTGGCATCAAACCAGAAAGTATCGTGATCGGCACGTGCCGGGTGATGACCCGGAATGTTCAGGGCATCAAAGTTGTGATAGTCATCTTCGATTTCAGGGCCGGTTTCCACGGTAAAGCCTAATTCACCAAAGAAGGTTTCAATGCGGTCGATAGTACGGGTCACCGGGTGCAGACCACCGTTTTCGATGCGACGGCCAGGCAGGGAAACGTCAATCGTTTCCTCTGCCAGGCGGGCATTCAGTTCAGCGGACTCCAGCATATTTTTACGCGCGTTCAGGGCTTCCTGAACCTGCGCTTTCGCTTCATTGATGACCGCGCCCGCAGCCGGGCGTTCTTCCGCAGGTAATTCACGGAGGGTTGTCATCTGGAGTGTCAGGTGGCCTTTCTTACCCAGATATTCGACACGCACATTATCCAGCGCGGCGATATCCTGAGCACTCTCTACGGCTGCCTTGGCATTGGCAACCAGCTCTGCGAGATGTGGCATTGCTTTCCTCTTCTTCTGGCCAATATGGCCCGATGTAAAATAACCGTGATTAATCAGGGGCGCGATTTTGACCCTGAACCTTAGCGTATAAAGCACAGATACAAAAAAGCCTCCACGAGGGAGGCTTAGGCGCTACTTTTCGTTTCTTCTCTTACGCGCGAAAGCCTTCCAAAGTCAGGCGCTAAAGTAAAAAAAGAAACGGAAAATAGCAGCATGCATGCTTGCGTTACCTTGTCGGTTGTAAATCTTGTGCCGTAATTGAAACGAAACTGTGGGTATTAAACAACGAAACAGAATGTTTTTAAACACAAAATATAAAAGAGGGAGCAAGCTCCCTCTTTCACCTGACTTACGCCAGAGCTGCTTTCGCTTTTTCGACCAGTGCAGAGAATGCCACTTTGTCGAATACTGCGATGTCAGCCAAGATCTTACGGTCAATTTCAATAGAAGCTTTTTTCAAGCCGTTAATGAATTTGCTGTAAGACATGTCGTTCTGACGAGCTGCTGCGTTGATACGCGCGATCCACAGCTGACGGAACTGACGTTTCTTTTGACGACGGTCACGGTAAGCGTATTGACCAGCTTTGATAACAGCCTGAAATGCAACACGATATACGCGAGAACGGGCACCGTAGTAGCCTTTCGCCTGTTTTAAGATTTTCTTGTGACGTGCACGTGCAATCACACCACGTTTTACGCGAGCCATATGCTCTCCTGAGTTTTATATTCTAGATGAAAAAAAGTGTATTTATGCGTACGGCAGACATGCAGAGACCAGACCCAAATCGTTCTTGGATACCAGGCCTTTTGGACGCAAGTGACGTTTACGCTTAGTAGCTTTTTTGGTCAGAATATGACGCAGGTTTGCGTGCTTACGCTTAAAACCACCATTGGCGGTTTTTTTGAAGCGTTTAGCGGCGCCGCGTACTGTTTTGATCTTTGGCATTTTAAATTCCACTTCGCATTGTTATTAACATGAATCAGAAAGGCGAATCCAGAATACGCGGTGCGAACACCGCGTAGCAGGATTACTTGGAAGCCTTACTGTTTCTTCTTAGGTGCGAGCACCATGATCATCTGACGACCTTCGATCTTCGTAGGGAAGGATTCGACAACGGCCAGTTCAGAATCTTCACACAGGTCTTTACGGACGCGGTTAAGCACTTCCATACCGATCTGTTGGTGCGCCATTTCACGCCCACGGAAACGCAGGGTGATTTTGGCTTTATCGCCATCTTCCAGAAAGCGAATCAGGTTGCGTAGTTTGACCTGATAGTCGCCATCATCGGTACCAGGTCGGAATTTGATTTCCTTAACCTGAATAACTTTTTGTTTCTTTTTCTGCTCTTTGGTCGACTTGCTCTTCTCGTAGAGGAATTTGCCGTAATCCATGATTCGACAAACTGGCGGCTCGGCATTCGGACTGATTTCTACTAAATCGACGCCCGCTTCCTCAGCTTTTTCAAGAGCTTCATTCAGACTGACAATACCAATCTGCTCGCCATCGACGCCGGTGAGGCGAACTTCTTGCGCGCGAATCTCTTTGTTAATGCGATTAGGACGCGCCGGTTGAACTCGTTTTCCGCCTTTAATACTTTATTCCTCCAGTTGATGAAGACTTCTGCTGCGGATTTCCGCCAGCAGTTTGTCAACGACTTCGCTAACATCCATGCTTCCTAAGTCTTTGCCGCGGCGGGTACGAACAGCAACTTTGCCTGCTTCGACCTCTTTATCGCCACAAACTAACATATAAGGAACACGGCGTAGCGTGTGTTCGCGGATTTTAAAGCCAATCTTCTCATTTCTCAAGTCGGCTTTAACGCGAATGCCTGCATCTTGCAGTTTTTTAGTTAATTCTTCGACATAGGTAGCTTGTGAATCAGTGATATTCATAATCACTACCTGAACCGGAGCCATCCAGGTTGGGAAGAAGCCCGCGTATTCTTCAGTCAGAATACCAATGAAGCGTTCCATTGAACCCAGGATAGCACGGTGAATCATTACCGGAACCTGACGGTCGTTACTTTCGCCAATATAAGAGGCGTTCAAACGACCAGGTAATGAAAAGTCGAGCTGCACGGTACCACACTGCCACGCACGATCCAAACAATCATGCAAGGTAAATTCAATTTTTGGACCGTAGAACGCCCCTTCACCCGGCTGATATTCGAACGGAATGTCGTTTTCCGTCAGCGCAGCCGCCAGGTCATCCTCAGCACGAGTCCACATTTCGTCAGTACCAATGCGCTTCTCAGGACGGGTGGACAGTTTCACCACGATTTTTTCGAAGCCAAACGTGCTGTACATGTCATACACCATGCGGATACAGCTGTTCACTTCATCACGCACCTGCTCTTCTGTACAGAAGATGTGAGCATCGTCCTGAGTGAAGCCACGAACGCGCATCAGACCGTGTAATGCACCAGATGGCTCATTACGGTGGCAACTGCCAAACTCAGCCATACGCAATGGCAGATCACGGTAAGATTTCAGACCCTGATTGAAGATCTGAACGTGTCCCGGACAGTTCATTGGCTTGATGCAATATTCACGGTTTTCAGAAGAGGTCGTGAACATCGCTTCTTTGTAGTTTTCCCAGTGACCGGTTTTTTCCCACAGCACGCGGTCCATCATGAACGGACCTTTTACTTCCTGATAGTCATAAGACTTCAGTTTCATGCGTACAAAGGCTTCCAGCTCACGGAAAATGGTCCAGCCGTCGTTGTGCCAGAACACCATACCTGGTGCTTCTTCCTGCATATGGTACAGGTCAAGTTGCTTACCAATTTTACGGTGATCACGTTTACCGGCTTCTTCCAGACGCTGAATGTAAGCATTCAGTTGCTTTTTATCCGCCCACGCAGTGCCGTAGATACGTTGCAACATTTTGTTATCGCTGTTACCACGCCAGTAAGCACCGGAGGTTTTCTGCAGTTTGAAATGATGGCAGAAACGCATGTTCGGTACGTGTGGACCACGGCACATATCCACATATTCTTCGTGGTGATACAGACCCGGATGGTCATCATGACTGATGTTTTCATCCAGAATCGCCACTTTGTATTCTTCGCCACGGCTTGCAAAGGTATCGCGCGCTTCCTGCCAGCTGACTTTCTTTTTAATGACGTCGTAATTCTTTTCAGCCAGTTCGTGCATGCGCTTTTCAAGCAGTTCGATATCTTCCTGAGTCAGCGTACGATCTAAATCGACGTCGTAATAGAAGCCATTATCGATAACCGGGCCGATTGCCATTTTGGTGTCTGGCCACAGTTGTTTAATGGCATGACCCAAAAGGTGCGCACAGGAGTGGCGCAAAATTTCAAGACCGGCTTCGTCTTTAGCGGTGATGATCGCCAGTTGCGCGTCAACCTCAATCAGGTCGGTTGCATCAACCAGTTCGCCGTTAACACGACCAGCGATACAGGCTTTCGCCAGGCCAGGGCCGATATCAAGGGCAACATCAAGGGGAGAAACGGGGCGATCAAAAACGCGCTGGCTTCCATCAGGAAGAGTAATGACAGGCATGCTAATTCCTTAATCTACAGTGGTGCCCCACACGACAGAGCACATCTAGAAAAATATTTGAGTTTAAATTCACGTAGTTATTCACGCTATTTAGCTTTACCTTGCCAAATATAGGCACCCTGAATACATCACGTAATTGTATCGGGATGCGACGCGAAAACAGTCCATAAGTTTAGCATTCGTAAAGTGCGAATTTCCAGCAACCTGTGTTGCTAAACGCGGATATTTTTCGTGTAATCCCCCCTGACACGTTAAGGTAACCAGAGCAGCATTTAAAAAAGGGAAGGATATGACAGAAGTCAGGCAGTTATTTGAAGTACTGGGATTGGGCCTGATGGTACTGCTTCCGCTGGCAAATCCACTGACGACCGTGGCTTTGATGCTCGGTCTTTCCGGGAATATGACCACACAGGAAAGAAACCAGCAGTCGCTGATGGCCTCGGTCTATGTCTTTATCATCATGATGGTGGCGTATTACGCGGGACAGTTGGTGATGAATACGTTCGGGATTTCCATTCCCGGCCTGCGTATTGCGGGGGGACTTATCGTCACCTTTATCGGTTTCAGAATGCTTTTCCCACAGCCACACGTGGAAGAAAGGATCCTTATCGAGAACAAAACGGCGGAAATGAAGAAACAGGATTCGCCAAATATCGCTTTTGTTCCTCTGGCGATGCCAAGTACCGCCGGGCCGGGCACCATTGCCATGATCATCAGCAGTGCTTCAACGGTGAAATCATCTGATTTCCCGCACTGGATTATTACCGTTGCTCCGGTGATGATTTTCTTTTTAGTGGGTTTGATTTTGTGGATATCTCTGCGCAGTTCGGGGGCGATTATGCGTCTGGTCGGGAAAAGCGGGATTGAGGCTATTTCACGTCTGATGGGATTCTTGCTGGTGTGTATGGGCGTTCAGTTCGTTATCAACGGGGTTCTTGAGATTATTAAAACCTTCCCGCCAGCAGCCTGAGCCGCTGGCGGGAACATCAATGCTTACCGCATCGCGAGGTAGGCATTGTTCACTTTCCACAGATAACGTGGTGCTTGTGGCGCCGGGTGTTTTTTCTGCACATGAGCAGAAAACTCAGCAGGCGTCATCAGATTGATTTTCGCAATCGCATACGTCTTATCTTTGTCGAACGTTCTCAACAACGCCCCTGCTCCGTTCACATATGCCAGTGTGGTGGCGTAACGGCGAGTTTCAGGGTTATTAATACCCGCAAGCTGCTGTTGTAAAATACTTAAATAAGCCGTACCCAGGTCAATGTTCACCGCCGGATCTTTTAAATCACGCGGCGTGGGCTGACCGTAACGTCCTTTCATCCGGTAGGCATCGCGTCCTGCCGTTGAGGCCTTTAGCTGCATTAACCCAATCGCATTCGATTTGCTGACAACGGTTGGGTTATATCCAGATTCGACCTGAATGATTGCTTTAACAAGTGTTTCGTCGACGCCATAGGTATTTGCCGCCTGGTGAATAACATCACCATAAGGCCCTGGATGCATTAATGAAGTATCGCGCTGAGGTGGCGGCGATGGATTCAAAAAACGCGTCGTCTGAACCGGTGTTTCTTTAGCGCAACCCGCCAGCAATAGCGCGGCCATCAAATAAAGAATGTTTGGTTTCACGTTATCTCTCTCGCGACTGGGACGAGATGTAGCATATACATCTTCTTCCAACACCTGAATATATTTTTCGTCTATTATTATTATTGTTTTGTTAAACAAAGGGGTTAGAGGGATGTCGATAAGACAATTCCGTTTATAAAACCCGTTTCATGTCACATATTCCTAAATTAATCTGTCCGCTGATGATACGTTCTATTTAGACATCTGAGAAATTGCATAAATTGACATCATCATCTGATTCAGCCGTGCGCCGGATCGGGTTTTCGAAGCTGAAAAAACGCTAACTTAATGAATTATCTGGCCAGTCAGAAGGGGTCATACCATGTGGCAAGCCGTCAATCGTTTGTTGAGTGAACACTTAGGCAATGCTGAAATCCGCGAACGTGTTGAGCTTCCGGGAGGCGAAATCCACCCGGCATGGCGGCTGAGCTACGGCGACAGAAACGTGTTTGTGAAATGCAATGCACGCGAAATGTTGCCTATCTTTGCCGCTGAAGCCGATCAGCTGGCCTTACTTGCGCGCAGCCAGACCGTCAGGGTGCCGGAAGTTTATGGTGTAGGTAGCGACCGTGATTACAGTTTCCTCTTGCTCGAATATATCCCGCAAAAACCTCTGGATGCACATAATGCCTATGTTTTAGGCCAGCAACTTGCCGCATTGCATCAGTGGAGTGAACAACTGCAATTCGGTCTGGATTTCGATAATGAACTGGCGACAGTTCCGCAACCCAACAGCTGGCAACGGCGCTGGGCTACCTTCTTTGCCGAGCAGCGCATTGGCTGGCAGCTGCAACTGGCTGCTGAAAAAGGGATGATATTTGGTAATATCGAAGATATCACCGCTATGGTTCATGCCCGCTTGCAGAATCATCAGCCGCAACCTTCACTTTTACACGGCGATTTATGGCCGCATAACTGTGGCTTATCTGATGATGGTCCGGTGATTTTTGACCCGGCCTGTTACTGGGGAGATCGGGAATGCGATTTGGCGATGCTGCCGTTATATCCGAATGTTCCGCCGCAATTATATGACGGTTATCAGAGTATAACGCCACTCCCTGACGACTTCATTTCGAGGCAACCGATCTACCAGTTATATTACCTGCTTAACCGCAGTAATTTATTCGGTGGTCAGCATCTTGTGGTGGCGCAACGCGCCATAGAAAGGCTGTTACACGAAGATATCAGTTAGCGGGATAAATATTTCAGCTCTGAACAAATAAGACCTGAAAACGTTAATATTCAGGCCTTATTTTTCATTTTCACAGAAACCCGTTATAAATATGTCGTCAAATTATCAGGCCATTAATCCTAATAATTTCAAAATGAAGTAGCCGATGACAGCGATGATAATTGGCAAAATATACAATGGAAAATACTGCACCAAAATCGTGTGTCGCGGTATCACGATACGCTCTTCAATTTGCGGACGTGTCCGGCCTTCAGCACCTTTCGCCTGTTCCAGAATAAGCTGATCCTGGATCCCTTCGCGAATGTGTTTTACCTGACGGGACATTCTCGCGCCGGAAGCCTGAAGTGCCAGCCCCACAAAAATCAGCCAGTAGATAATGAAGAACATGATGTTCGCGCTGGTGAAACCCTGCCCTAAAGCTGGCACCGGTGAGTTGTACCAAAAGACATTGAGAAACGAGGTATTGAACTTCACCATATCCACCATCACGTGGATGAAATCCAGCATGACCGCGTTGATGCCCTGCTCCGTCTTAGTGTGCTCGTTGATAAAATTCAGCAAAGAAATCAGCGTAGAAAGCAGCGCAGGGATAAAAATGATCCATCCCGCAATTCGTTTAATTACTGCCACACGTCCGGCTTGTTGGTACGTCATGAATTCCCCTTGTTAGGATACCTAAAGCAACGGCTAAGTTTACCCACAGAAAGCCTGCTCCGCCCAATGTTTTAATCAGTTAGCGTAACGCTGTACCGGGAACGTCCATCCTGTCCATTTTCACATCAGATTTCACCTGCATTCCCACCGATGTTAAAGTGGGTTTCTATTTATTGTGAGGGAGTCCGCTTTCATGGCTTATGTCCGCCCTGTTAATGCAGCAATTTTCGATATGGATGGTCTGTTAATTGATTCTGAACGGTTATGGACTCAGGCTGAGCTGGACGTTTTCAGTCGCCTGGGCGTTGATATTTCCCAGCGCCATTTGCTGCCGGATACGCTAGGTTTGCGTATCGATCAGGTGGTCAGGATGTGGTATCAGGCGCTTCCGTGGCAGGGTCCGGGTCAGGAAGAAGTGTCCTCAATGATTATTGCCCGCACGATTGAACTGGTAGAACAAACCCGGCCGTTACTGCCTGGCGTAAATCATGCCCTTGAGCTTTGCCGTGATCAGGGGCTGAAGATTGGTCTCGCGTCGGCATCACCGCTGTTTATGCTCGATACCGTGCTGGAAATGTTTAATTTACACTCCTTCTTTAAGGTTCGTGTTTCAGCGGAAAAGCTGCCTTACAGCAAACCGCATCCTGAGGTCTATCTGCTGGCTGCCGGAGAATTACAGGTTGATCCGCTCAACTGTGTGACGCTGGAAGATTCCTTTAATGGCATGATCGCCACCAAAGCCGCGCGTATGCGCTCGGTGGTGGTGCCGGACCATGAATACAGTGTGGATCCACGCTGGGCGCTTGCCGATGTCAAACTTTCTTCCCTCGAAGAATTGCGTGTGGCACACATCAGCTAAAATTTATGCGCAGCCGCTCATGCCGCTGCGCACCTTCTCTGCTTTCTCTCCTTTCCATATACCTTATCTACGCATTTCTCCTGCCACAATTTTTGAAGCTTCGTTTAATTTCGTAAATCTTGAACTGACTCATAAAATAAATAAAACGTTATTTCATTTTTATTGAATTCGCATGCCAATGAACCTATGATTCCTGCAACAAGGACGAGCCGGGAGCTCTCCTGCTTCTGTACGCTGTCACTGCCACGCAACGGTCAGACTAGCCCGGTAAGTCCTCCTTAATACCGTCATTCATGAGAGGCACCGACATGCAAGTTCGTCAAAGTATCCACAGCGACCACGCAAAAACGCTTGATACCGCTGAATTACGCCGTGAATTCCTCATTGAGAAAATCTTTGAGAAAAATGCCTATACCATGACTTACAGCCACATCGACCGCATCATTGTCGGCGGCGTCATGCCCGCTGAAAAAACGGTATCCGTGGGTGATGAAGTCGGTAAACAGCTTGGTGTGAGCTATTTTCTTGAACGTCGCGAACTCGGCGTGATTAATATCGGCGGCCCGGGTCTGATCGTGGTTGACGGTACAACCTATGAAATTGGTCATGAAGAAGCGTTGTATGTCGGCAAAGGGGCAAAGCGGGTCGAGTTCAGCAGCGTTGATGCCTCCAGACCGGCCAAGTTCTACTACAACAGTGCGCCGGCACACACGACTTTCCCGAACAAAAAAATCACACTGGCGGAAGCCTCTCCGCAGACCATCGGCGATGCAGCTACCAGCAACCGCCGCACCATCAATAAATTCATCGTGCCCGACGTTCTGGAAACCTGTCAGCTGACCATGGGGCTGACCAAACTGGAAGAGGGGAGCCTGTGGAATACCATGCCTTGCCACACCCATGAACGTCGTATGGAAGTGTATTTCTACTTCAATATGGAAGCGGAAACTGCCGTGTTCCACATGATGGGGCAACCACAGGAAACCCGTCATTTATTAGTGCACAACGAGCAGGCTGTCATCTCTCCTAGTTGGTCAATTCACGCCGGAGTGGGTACCAAAAACTATACCTTCATCTGGGGGATGGTCGGTGAGAACCAGGTATTCGATGACATGGATCACGTCAAAGTCAGCGAACTGCGCTAACTCCCCCTTGCTCTGCCTTACCGGCAGAGCAACTCATTTTTTATGGCGAACGCGCCGTTGCAAAAGAGACTCTGAATATGATCCTCCGTTCATTTGAATTAAGCGGCAAAGTCGCAATCGTCACCGGTTGCAATACCGGGCTGGGACAAGGCATGGCGCTGGGTCTCGCGCAGGCGGGATGCGATATTGTGGGCATTAACGTTTCCGCCCCTGAAGAAACTGAAAAAAAAGTCACCATGTTAGGCCGCCGTTTTCTCGATCTGAGGGCTGATCTGAGCACCATCACAGGCATTCCTGAGCTGATCGAGAAAGCAGTCGGGGAATTTGGTCATATCGATATTCTGATCAATAACGCCGGTATTATCCGCCGTGAAGATGCCATCGAATTCAGCGAGAAAAACTGGGATGATGTGATGAATGTGAACAGCAAAACGCTGTTCTTTATGTCTCAGGCCGTGGCGAAGCAGTTCATCAAACAGGGTAACGGTGGCAAAATTATAAATATTGCCTCTATGCTCTCGTATCAGGGGGGGATCAGGGTGCCTTCCTATACCGCGTCAAAAAGCGCAGTAATGGGTCTGACCCGACTGATGGCCAATGAATGGGCGAAGCATAACGTCAATGTGAATGCGATTGCGCCGGGGTATATGGCGACTAACAATACGGAACAGTTGCGCGCCGATGAAGAACGCAGCAAAGAAATCCTCGACAGAATCCCCGCCGGACGCTGGGGTCTGCCGGAAGATGTCATGGGGCCGGTAGTCTTTCTGGCATCGAAAGCCTCTGATTACGTTAATGGTTACACCATTGCCGTCGATGGTGGTTGGCTCGCGCGTTAAGGGCAGAATAAGTGACACCAGAAAGGCGTATTCTTATACGCTTTTTTGTTTTTTATCAGTCCGTTGACAATTAGTTACAGGGCATCTCTTCCAAGATTGTGACAGTTTCACTTATACTGGATAAAATAACAGTTATCCAGTTCGGACGCGTCATGACGGCGGAAGGCCATCTCATTTTCTCAATTGCCTGTGCAGTATTTGCTAAGAAGGCCCAGCTTTCTCCCGAACTGGCGCATGGTGACTGGTGGCACATCATTCCAGGGTCTTTGCTTACCTGTCTGCTGCCCGATATTGATCACCCCAAATCGGTGCTGGGCCAGCGTCTCAAATGGTTGTCGGCCCCCATCGCCCGGGCTTTTGGTCACCGTGGATTCACTCACAGTTTGCTGGCGGTGGCTGGAGGGATTTTCCTGCTACGCACTCATTTCCCTCATGACTGGGTGATCCCCGCTGATGCTTTCCACGCCATGATTATCGGTTACCTGAGCCATATCCTGGCAGATATGCTGACGCCTGCAGGAGTGCCGCTGCTCTGGCCTTGTCGATGGCGTTTCCGGCTACCGCTGATTAACAGCCAGAAAGGTAATCAACTCGAGCGCACGCTCTGCCTTATGCTGGTCGGCCTGACGCTTTTCTGGCCAGACTGGACGCCCATCATTGGTGCAATAAATCCTGACTTTTTTAATCACATCCTGAAATTATTCATCTGAATAGCATGAAATATTGCCGATATGATGAAAATTAATACAAATACCAACAAAAAGTTATAATGAATTCCTTTTGGATATAAATGCTCGGACCCTCAAACTGATATTCTGCCCCCCAATGCTTTGGGATGGTGCAGTCCTTTTCCGGAAACACCCGTTTCATTTATCAAAATTATAAGTTTGGAGTCTGGTATGAATCTTCCGCTCGTTCTTAACGTAGTGGTTTTCGTTGCCCTGCTTTTGCTGCTGGCACAAACCCGCCACAAGCAATGGAGCCTGGCAAAAAAAGTTTTACTGGGTCTGGCTATGGGTGTCGTATTTGGCCTGGCTTTACAGCTGATCTACGGTTCCGATGATCCGGTACTAAAAACCTCAATTACCTGGTTCAATATTGTCGGTAACGGCTACGTCCAGTTGCTGCAAATGATCGTCATGCCGCTGGTTTTCGTCTCTATTCTGAGCGCGGTAGCGAAACTGCATAACGCGTCATCGCTGGGGAAAATCAGCTTCCTGACCATCGGTACCCTGCTGTTCACCACACTGATCGCTTCTCTGGTGGGTATCTTCGTGACGGGCCTGTTCGGCCTCACCGCTGACGGCCTGGTACAGGGTACGCAGGAAACGGCGCGACTGACGGCAATTCAGTCTAACTATGTCGGCAAAGTGGCTGACCTGAGCGTGCCTCAGTTGATCCTTTCCTTTATACCTAAGAACCCGTTTGCTGATCTGACAGGCGCAAGTCCGACATCAATCATCAGCGTCGTGATCTTCGCAGCCTTCGTTGGTGTAGCCGCCCTGCAACTGGTGAAAGATGATGCAGAAAAAGGTCCGCGCATTCTGGCCTTTATCGATACCCTGCAGGCATGGGTGATGAAGTTGGTGCGTCTGGTCATGAAACTGACCCCGTACGGGGTACTGGCTCTGATGACCAAAGTGGTCGCCGGCTCGAACATTCAGGACATCATTAAACTCGGCAGCTTTGTGGTCGCGTCTTACCTGGGTCTTGGCATTATGTTTGTTGTTCACGCGATACTGCTGTCGTTCACCGGTGTTAATCCGGCGAAATTCTTCCGTAAAGTCTGGCCGGTGCTGACTTTTGCCTTCACCAGCCGTTCAAGTGCCGCGACCATCCCGCTGAGCGTTGAAGCGCAGACACGCCGTCTGGGTATTCCTGAATCTATCGCCAGCTTTGCGGCATCGTTCGGGGCAACGATTGGTCAGAACGGCTGTGCAGGTCTGTATCCAACCATGTTGGCCGTCATGGTTGCGCCAACCGTCGGCATCGACCCGTTTGATCCGGTATGGATTGCAACATTAGTGGGTATTGTTACCCTGAGCTCTGCCGGTGTTGCCGGTGTGGGTGGTGGTGCGACATTTGCAGCCCTGATCGTGTTGCCAGCCATGGGCCTGCCGGTTACGCTGGTTGCCCTGCTGATTTCTGTTGAGCCGCTGATTGATATGGGCCGTACCGCGCTGAATGTCAGCGGTTCAATGACGGCAGGCACTATCACAAGTCAGTTGCTGAAACAGACGGATAAAGCGGTGATGGATGCTGAAGAAACGGCTGAGCTGGCTCACCGTTAATTTCAGATTGCTGCAAACAAAAAACCGAAGCCAGTGGCTTCGGTTTAATAAGATGGTCACCCCCACCCTGTGAGCGGTACGCTGACAGGGTGTTTTTCTTTCTGAAGGGGATCATCATGCAAAACGTTACGCTCATCGGTATTGACCTCGGCAAGCATTCGTTCCATGTCCACGCTCAGGATAAAAACGGTAATGCATTGCTACGTAAGAAGTTTTCCCGCAACCCGTTAACCGCCTTTCTCTCTACTTGTGCCGCTTCTACCGTTGTTATGGAGTCCTGTGCGGGCGCCCATTTTATGGCCCGGCACATCAGCCAGTTCGGGCATCAGGTGAAGCTCATCTCTCCTCAGTTTGTCCGACCCTTCGTTAAAAGCAATAAGAACGATTTCATTGATGCCGGGGCTATCTGCGAAGCCGCATCACGACCTTCTATGCGCTCGCGCTTTTATGCAACGACCTGAACACAATCAGGGGCGGCTGGCTGACTAGGTGAAGGCCCAGCTCTCGCGGCATCACTCGAACGTAGTGGCCTGCGGGTTAGCCAACAAACTGGCCCGAATAGCCTGGTCGGTGACAACCCATCGCACAGCTTTTATCCAATAAAAAGAGCCAACAGGGACGAACTGTTAGCTCTTAGGCATTACGCAGTGACTTTCTGGTTTTGCGACGACCGATTATTGATGACATGAACGGCACAGCGACCTGCGGATGAACCTGACATAAAAAATGGCTCTTTGAAGCCGTCCGCTTTTTAAGGTTCTGCAGGCGCGGACTTCATCATGGCGCGGGCAACGTAAGGTTGCCCATCAGACGCCGTATAGATTTAAGCAAGCCCATCATAAATCAAAATCAACGTTGCAAAAACGGGGGTGACCATAGATTTTTATGGTTCTGACTCAGACGTTATGACTTCAGCTCCGCACAAAACGCTGCTATCCGGTCGCAGCCGTCTTGCAAAACTTCCATGCTGGTCGCATACGAAATGCGGAAATACGGACTCATGCCGTAGGCCGCGCCCTGCACGGTGACGACGTGTTTTTCTTCGATCAGCGCCATCACGAAATCGGCATCGCTATTGATGTGACGCCCGCCTGCGGTGGTTTTCCCGATGCAGCCTTCAATGTTCACGAACAGATAGAACGCGCCCTGCGGTTTATGACAGCGCAGTTCATGCACGGACGTTAACCGCTCCAGCACGTAATCGCGGCGCTGGCGGTAGATTTCGGCGCGCTCTTTCAGTAAATCCTGCGGGCCGTTAAGCACCGCGACCGCCGCCGCCTGCGTGAGCGTGGTGACGCCACCGCTGTTTTGCGTGTTCACGTTACTCATGGCTTTAATCAGATCTTGCGGACCGCCGCAAAAACCTAAACGCCAGCCGGTCATGGAATAGGCTTTCGACACGCCGTTGACCGTCAGCACGCGATCGAGCAAACGCGGTTCCACTTCGGCCAGCGTATAAAATGTCACGTCGTCATAAATCAGATGTTCGTAAATGTCATCGGTCAGGATCCACACGCCCGGATGGCGCAGCATTACCTCACCCATCGCCTGCAATTCCTGGCGGGTTGCCACGGAACCGGTCGGATTGCTCGGGTAATTCAGCAGCAGCCACTTGGTTTTCGGCGTAATCGCCGCGTCGATGTCCTGCGGATACGGCTTGAAATTGTTCTCCTCCGGGCAGGCCACCGGCACCGGAATACCGCCCGCGAATTTGACGATATCCGCATAGCTAATCCACGACGGCGTCGGGATCACCACTTCATCGCCCGGATTAATCGTCGCCAGCATCGCGTTAAAAATAATTTGCTTCGCGCCGCCTGCGGTGAGGATCTGGCTCACGTCGTAATTCAGGTTGTTATCGCGCTGAAATTTACGCGCAATGGCCGCCCGCAGCGCCGGGGTTCCGTCGGTTGGCGGATAACGGGTATCACCGCCGAGCGCGGCGGCGTAGGCGGCTTCCGTGGCATGAGGGGGCGTCGGAAAATCCGGTTCACCGGTAGAAAGCGCAATGACGTTCACGCCTGCGGCTGCGAGGTCACGGGCCTTTTGCGTCATGGCGACGGAGGCAGAAACAGAGACATTTTTTAAGCGATCGGCGATATCAGGCATGGTCCTGGGGTTCCATTGTTTTTATCGAACGTAAAAAGACGGACAGCGATGAGGCACTTCAGGGGAAAGAGTAATGAGGAACGGACCGCGCCGACCAATAGCGCTTTGTTGTGGTGACATAACACAAAACAATGGCTGAACGCGCAAATCAGGCAATTTGCACCGGCGCAGTGCAGGCGGGGATTTTCATTATTCGGGAGGCTGCGCAAAGGCAGAAAACATCCGGCTATACAGTGAATAAATCGGCGGATAAATCAGAAGGAAAACCGGATATCGGACATAAATCAGCCTGTTAGTGCGTGTTGGCACTCATCTTGCTTCATACACATTACTTATAACACCACTTGTTTCCGTGATGAGGATGCCATCGTGAATCTCCGCCGCCTTAAATATTTTATCAAGATTGTCGATGTGGGTAGCCTCACTCAGGCCGCAGATATCCTGCACATTGCGCAGCCTGCGCTCAGCCAGCAACTCGCGACGCTGGAAGGCGAAGTGAATCAGCAACTGCTGATCCGCACCAAACGCGGCGTGACGCCGACTGAAGCGGGCAAGATTTTGTATATCCACGCGCAGGCCATTTTGCGCCAGTGCGATCAGGCCCAGAGCGCGATTGACGGCTCGGCGCTGGCGCTTTCGGGCAGCGTTTCTGTCGGGCTTGCGCCGGGCACCGCCGCACAGCAACTGGCATTGCCGCTGATGGAAGAAGTCCACCGGCAATATCCGGGCATCGTATTGTATTTCAATGAAAACTTCGGCACCACGCTCAGCGAGCTGATCATGAATGGCCGGATGGACATGGCGGTGATTTACGGCAACCGGGAAATTCACGGATTACGGTTTATGCCGCTGATGAAAGAAGAGTTGTATTTCGTCTGCCCGCACGCGCTGAGCAAACCGCTGAAATCCGTCAGTCTGGCGCAGGTGGCAAAGTATGACCTGTTCCTGCCGCGCATTTACAACATCATGCGAAAAGTCATCGACGACGCGTTTATCCATGAAGCTGTGACGTACCGCGTGAAGTGCGAAATCGAATCGCAAACCACCCTCAATGCCGCGCTGGCGGCGGGTTTAGGCTGCACGATCATGCCGGAATCCGCCGCCCGCGCGATGCTCAAAGCCTCGGATTCGTGGATGGCGAAAATTGATAAACCGAATATTCAGGCGGCGCTGTCATTTTGTATGTCCGACCATCTGCCGCTGTCCCAGCCCGCCGAAGCGGTCAAAGCGATTTTGCTGTCGCTGATGGCCAGCCGCACGGTGGATAACCGGCCACTGACGCTGGTGGGGTAATAAGCGCACCTTATTACCGCAAAGCGAAATCCTCTTTCCTGACGTCGGCAGTGACACGATAGAGTGCTTTTACCGCCCGCAAAGCGGGTCGTTTGTCGTCGTTATTGCGCGGGGACACTCTCTCTTCGACGGGAAGGATATGGAAAAAAAAGCACCAGCACTCAGCGAGTTGCGAGATATCGCACGAAAGATGCGTAAGTCCGGCCTGAGCCAGATTGAACTCAGCGGAAACGGCTTTCGGGTCAGCATGAAATACGCGCCAGTCTCCCCCGCCATTTTGCCATGCCGCATGCCGGACGAAACGCCTGCGCTTCCCGCGCTGACCGCCCCCGACGCGGTGTGTGCACCTTTCCCCGGCATCGTGTTGTTACAGCATCCGCTCAACAAAATTCCGTTCACACAACCGGGTGAAAAAGTCGGGAAAGATGCGCTGCTCGGGCTGCTGAAAGTCGGCGTGATTTATCTGCCGCTGCGCAGCCCGGTGCAGGGCGTGGTGGCATCCCTGTCCGTGGAAGACGGTGACTGCGTGGAATACGGCGCGGAGATTTTCACTTTACGCCGCGAGGAGCTGGCCGCATGAAATACATCGATTTAAACGCCGATATCGGCGAAGGCTTTGGCGATTACACCATCGCCGACGACGCCGCGCTGATGCCGCTGATCACCTCCGCCAACGTGGCCTGCGGGTTTCACGCGGGGGATGCGGTGATTATGGCGAAAACCGTCGCGCTGGCGAAAAAGTATCAGGTAGATCTCGGCGCGCACGTCGGATTCCCTGATTTGTCCGGGTTTGGCCGCCGCCGGATGCACATCGAACCGGAGGTGATGGCGCATTACGTCACCTATCAGCTTGGCGCGCTTTCTGCTTTTGCGAAAGCGGCGGATTACCCGCTGACGCACATGAGTTTCCACGGTGCGCTGGGCAATATGGTGTCCGAAGACGCCCGGCTGGCGCGGGTGTTATTGCAGGCGGTGAAGAATTTCGATGCACAAATGATCATCAGCACGATGCCCGGCAACGCCGTCGAACGCATGGCGCGGGCGCTGGATTTGCCGGTGATTTGTACGTTTCTCGCCGACCGCGCCTATGAAAGCAACGGCCTGCTGGTCAGCCGGACGAAACCGGGCGCGGTTATTCATGACAAAGAGCAGGTACGCGCGCGCATCCGCCAGTTGCTGCGCGAAGGCACGGTGCAAAGCATCGACGGCGTGACGTTGCCGGTGGATGCGACATCGATTCTGGTTCACGGCGATACGCCGGAATCCCTCGAAATGGTGCATACGCTGCGGGAAATTATTACCGAAATGGACATCGCGCTGATGCCGCCAGCCCGGCAACGCCGCCTGATGGCAGGGTAAAACACGCTGTTATAAGCCCCTCTTATCGCCTCACACGGTTTATGTCTTATACCGTCTGAGAATTACTGGATACAGTCAGAAAACACCCACCGGCAGAACATGATGGAGCCGGCGGTTTAACAGGAGAGTCGCAATGCCATTTTCAGATTACAAAACCGCACTGGTGACCGGCGCATCGGCCGGAATGGGTGAAGCCATTGTCGAACGCCTTTGTCAGGAAGGGATCACCGTTCATGCTGTCGCACGCCGCGCCGATCAGCTGGCCGCCCTCGCCGCCCGCACCGGTTGTATTCCGCATGCGCTCGACGTCAGCGACCTCGACGCGGTGACGCGCCTGTGCAGCGAGATCAGCGTGGATATTCTGGTGAACAACGCCGGGGTTTCCCGTCCCGGCTCTATCCTGAGCGCCGATGAAGAATCCGTGGATACGCAGGTGGATGTGAATCTGCGCGCCGTTTTGCATCTTTGCCGCCTGCTGGTGCCGGGCATGATGGAACGCGATCGCGGCCACGTCATCAACATCACCTCGATTGCCGCGATTTATAACTTCGGCGGCAACTCGATTTATCACGCCACCAAAGCCGGGGTTCACGCCCTGTCTCGCCAGCTACGCGTTGACTGCTACGGCAAGCGTGTGCGCATCACTGAAATCTGCCCGGGTCGCGTGGCGACTGACATTTTCGGCAATGTTTCCGGCGATCACGAAGAAGCCCGCCGCCGTTTCATTGACGGTTTTGAACTGCCCGAAGCCAAAGACATCGCCGATTGCGTGGCGTTTGCCGTTTCTGCGCCGATTGCCGTCAACATCGGCAACATCGAAATCACCCCGACGTTGCAGGTTCCCGGTGGCCTTTCCACCATGCGCCCCGGCGAAGGTCTGTGATCTTTTTCCTATAAACCCACAGTTCAACCATTCAGGAGGGTGAAAATACGATGACGCTCGATTTCAGCAAAGTCCTGACCGGTCAGTTCGAGCAGATGATCGTCGATGGCATGGTTGTCACCCTCAAGCTGGCGCTGGGGTCCTGGCTGCTCGCGATGTGTATTGCCCTGCTGCTGGTCGTCATCCGGCTGACGCACAAACGCGCCGCTGAATATTTCGTCCGCGCCTATGTGTCGTATCACCGCAATGTGCCGACGCTTATTCAGCTGATGATGTGGTATTTCGCCATTCCGACGCTGCTGCCGGAATCTGTGCAGATGTGGATTAACGATTTCAACGCCGAGTTTCTGTTCTCGATGTTTGCGCTCGGATTGTGTCAGGCGGCGTATTTCTCTGAAGACATCCGCAGCGGATTACGCGCTATTCCTGAAGGGCAAACCGAAGCATCACGCGCGCTGGGCATGAGTTACACCCGATCGCTGCGTTCGGTTATTTTACCGCAGGGCATCCGCAACGCGCTGCCTTCGCTGCTCAACCACACCGTTTTACTGTTCAAAAACACCAGTCTGGCTATGGTCATTGGCGTAGCTGAACTGACTTACGTGACCCGTGATATTGAAAACCAGACGTTCCGGACTTTCGAATCGTATCTGGTGGCCTCTGCCGGTTATCTGTTCTTCTCTCTGCTGCTGATGGGTGCTGGCGCGTTGCTGGCCCGCCGGTTCCAGCGGGCCTACGCGAGGTAATCACATGCTCGAGATGTTCACGATTTTGCACGACAACGGGATGCTGTTCCTGATGGGGCAATATCCGCAGGGACCGCTCGGCGGGATACTTTGTACGTTACTGATTTCCCTGCTGGCCGTTTTGTTTGCACTGCCGGTGGGTATTCTGCTCGGGCTGGCGCGTTTATCGCCTTTCCGCTGGCTGAGCTGGCCCGCTGCCTGCTGGGTCTACGGCTTACGCGGCATTCCGCTGTTGATGGTGGTGTTCTGGACGTATTTCTGCGTTCCGCTGTTAATCGGTCACAACATCAGCGGCTTCAGCACCATGCTGTGTACGCTGGTGATTTATGAAAGTGCGTATATCGCCGAGATCGTGCGCGGCGGCATTCAGGCGCTGCCGGGCGGCCAGTACGAAGCGGCGCGCGCTTTAGGGATGAGTTATTTCAAAACGCTGCGTCTGATTATTCTGCCGCAGGCGTTATACAACACGCTGCCAAGTCTGGTCAGCCAGCTGGTTTCTATCATTAAAGACAGCACGCTGGGTTACGTCATTAACGTGCCGGAGCTGACCTTTGCCGCTAATCAGGTGAATAACCAACTGCTGACCAAACCTTTTCAAGTCTTCGCGATTGTCGCGATTGGCTATTACATCATCTGTTTCAGCCTGACGTGGCTGGCCAATAAGCTTGAAGCCCGTATCACGCGCAAACGGCAGAACCGGATGCCGGAAGCGGAGAAAATGACGAAGGCTCCACTGCTGAAGACTCAATCATAATAAGGAACGACGATGCGACCAATGATCTTATTTAATCAGGTTAATAAATGGTATGGCGAATATCAGGCGCTGACCGACCTGAGTGCTGAAATTAGAAGCGGTGAAGTCGTGGTGGTTTGCGGACCGTCCGGCTCGGGCAAATCAACGCTGATCCGCACCGTGAACCGGCTGGAACCTATTGAAGAGGGCCAGATCCTGTTCGATGGCATGGATATTCATGGCACCAGCACCCGCCTGAATCAGTTGCGCACGCGTATCGGTTTTGTCTTTCAGAACTTTAATCTTTTTCCGCACGTTTCGGTGCTGGACAACATCATGATGTCGCCGGTAAAGGTGCTCGGCGTGAAACGTCAGGAAGCGCGCAAGCACGCGGGTGAACTGCTGGAACGTGTCGGATTATCACACAAAGCCAATGCCTATCCGGCACAGCTCTCCGGCGGGCAGCAGCAACGTGTTGCCATCGCCCGGGCATTAGCCATGAAACCGCCGGTGATGTTGTTTGATGAACCGACGTCGGCGCTTGATCCGGAAATGGTCGGTGAAGTCCTGAATGTGATGCGCAGTCTGGCACGTGAAGGTATGACCATGATGTGCGTCACACACGAAATGAATTTTGCCCGCGACGTAGCGGACACAATCTGGTTTATGGATCAGGGGAAAATTCTGGAAAAATCCAAACCGGAAAACTTCTTCAATCATCCGCAACACCCGCGTGCCAGGAAGTTTTTAAGTGACTTATTGCACCATTAATTATGCACGTGGCGTATTCCTTTGCAGCGCCTTGCCGCTCAGAGCTTATCCATCAAAGGGGGCTTAAGAAATAACGCCTGCATAGGTATCTCTGTCTTTGAATATATTATCAGCATGTCAGTTCATGACTGTCGGCAAGCAGCTCGTGTATTTCATCTGCCGACAGCGGTCCGGAAAGGATCACACTGACCCAGTGCTCTTTATTCATATGATAAGCAGGCAAAATGCCGTCTTTCTGACGTAATGAGCCGATGTGCTCCGGCCGGACCTTAACCTCAAGTATGTCGACTTTATCTTCCGTTTTCAGCCCCAGCTTGGTACCGGATACATTCATCACGAGACCAAACCATTTATCACCATTGTGATGACGAAGCACGGCATAATCCGGCAGGTTACGCCAGAGATATTCCGGCTCCGAATTATAGTGTTCCCGCGCGTACCTGAATAACGACTCTCTTTTCATAATCACTCCCGTATCGTCGGTTTATACCGTTCTGACCAGCCCGTTCCAGCGCCTGCGCGGGTATGCACAGAGTCGTATCCAGGGTGAAGCCTGTGCGGATGAGGAACTGCCGAACCCAGTACATACCGTATCCTCCTGAGAAGATGCCTGCAAGGTAACAAGTGCCTGACTGGGTTACGTTTACCGGTTGTTCGGCGGCGTACTGCCTGACAGTAAACCGCCCCTTTGCCTCGCGGTTTAGCTCCCGGCAACAGACTCGCGAACGAAATCTTCATAAGTGCGCAGCGGGTGTCCAATGAGAGCCTGTAGCTGTTCTGCGGTTCCTTCAGCAGCTTGCATGCCGAACGTCTGAATACCAGCCATCATCAGGCTCATGTCATAAGCCAGCCAGTTGGGACCGTACGAGGCGAGTTGCCCTTCAAACGCGGTGACGTCATCTCCCCCGTAAGTAATCTCGCGACCCAGGGCTGAACTCCAGATCTTCGCCACGGACGCACCGGTCAGCGGTTGCGGCCCAATCAACTCCAGCGTGACAGGATCCAGCGCAGACGATGCCTTGTCGCGTCGCAGCAACTCAGCCACGGCGACATCCGCGATATCGCGCGCATCAATCATTGAGACGCCCGCCGAGCCGACAGGCATCGGGTACACCGCGTAGTTCTGAATCGTCTGTTGAACCATCAGGTCGTTTTGCATGAAATAAGCCGGACGCAGAATGGTGGCGGGGATGTCATGACTTTTGATCATGCGTTCAACCGTATGCTTGCCGGTAAAGTGCGGAACGTTGGTGAATTTATCAGCATGGATCACCGACAAATAAACGATACGCTCAATGCCCGCCTCGCGGGCGAGGTTCAGGGCGATCAGGGCCTGAGTAACCTCATCGGGCGTAACCGCATTCAGCAGAAACAGCGTTCGTACCGATGACAGCGCGGCACGCATCGACGCGACGTCGGTCAGGTCTGCAACGACTTCCGTAACCCCTGCCGGAAACTCGCGCTTACCCGCCTGGCGTACCAGGGCTTTGACCCCGGCGCCAGCGTCAGCCAGACCCTGAATGATAAGTGAACCAATGGTGCCCGTGGCACCGGTAACGAGAATGCTCATATTTAACTCCTGCAAGATAGTGATAATGGTTAACGTGAGAAATCCGCAACGACCTTACCGGTCCGTGAAACGGTACGATTACGTTCGATTGCGTTGGGAATATCAGCGAAGCCCACTACGCCGCCAATTCTGGACTGTAGCGTGCCGCTGGCGACGTCGTTGGCCAGCTTCCCGAGTAATACCGGATCGGGCTTATTCATAAACCAGAGACCCCAATCAGTACGGCGCGTTGTACGTTGTTCATTGCAGTTCCTCGTAGCAAGTTCTGATAACGAGACAATATTCCGTTGCAATTAAAAAACAAAGATCCTAAAACTTAGACACCTTGTCTCATAAATGGAACACCATGAACCTGAACGCGCTGTCTGATTTTATCCTCGTCGCCACAAATGAAGGGCTGGGGAAGGCAAGCCGCGCAAGCGGCATTTCCAAAGCCACGCTATCGCGACGCATCGCAGATCTTGAGGAGCAACTGGGTGTGAGGCTGATCGAGCGAAGCGCTCGCGGTTTGAAGCTCACCGAAGCCGGGGCGACGCTGATCTCCCGGACTGAAGGCCTGCTGAGTGAGGTGACCGAAGCCATGACGGCGGTCGGTGATGGTATTTCGACGCCTCGCGGGCGTTTGCGTGTCGCCGCTCCGGTCCTGTTTTCCCAGCTTGCGATGGGGCGCATTGGTGCCGAATTCTGTGCGGCCTACCCGGAAATTGAAATTGAAATCGTGGCGGAAGATCGCATGGTAGATCTGGTCGAGGAACAATTTGACGTCGCAATCCGCATCAACCCAAGCCCCGACAGCAATTTAGTCGGACTGTGTTTCGCCAAAGACAGGCTGGTTGTCGTGGCCGCTCCTGAAATAATCAGGCCACTACCCGGCGCAATCAGGCCAGTGCCCGGCATCGTAACGTCGAGCTTCCAGCCTGCCCACTGGAGTCTCGATGGCGGGCAACTGGTCCTGGAGCCGATCCCAAAATTGCGCTTCTCTTCGTTACTGATGGTCCGCGATGCGGCAATCGCCGGCGGTGGGGCTGCCCTCATTCCGCAATCCATCGCATGGAACCAGCTTGCCCGCGGCGATTTAGTTCAGTGGGGCATCGTGTCGGGGGCAGAGCGGGAACTTTGGGTTTTGCATACTTCCAGGCGGCTTGCTGCGCCAAAAGTTCGCGCATTCGTCGATTTCCTGTGCGCCCGATACCCGGACATGTCTCTGGTTCTCAACGGATAGCGCTCTCAATTTTTTCTTTCGCGCAACATGAGGATTTCATAGCCAACTTCCGGAGACAGGCGACCGGTCACCGGCAAAATTCTCAGGGGGTAGCAGACGACCAGATTCAGCCGCTATCTGTGCAGTATTCAGCTCACCTTCTTTTGATAGCATTAATCCGCATTAGACATCTATACGTCTATCCCTTAGGATCATTGCACCCGGGATAACCACCTGACAGACAATGAAAATTAAACATTTACCTCTTGATCAAAATATTAACGGCTGGGCGGCGCTGCGGGGTGATACTCCCCGCCATCCGGCTTTACGTGGAAAAGTCACGGCAGACTGGCTGGTGATTGGCGCAGGCTTTGCCGGGCTGGCATTTGCCCGTCGTATTGCCGAGCTTCGGCCGCATGAGCATGTTGTGGTACTCGAGGCGCTCGACGTGGCCGATAACGCTTCGGCCCGTAATTCGGGTTTTGTGATTGATTTACCGCATACCGTCGGCAGCACATCGGCTGAGCTGGAACACGCCAATGCGTACCGGCGTCTTTTACAGTACGGGTTGCATCATCTGAAAGAGACCGTCGATCAGCATGATATTGCGTGTGACTGGCTGAATTCAGGCAAATACCATTGCGCCGTGAGTGCGCAGTTTGACGGTGAAATCGCGCATTATCAGCAGGAACTCACCACGCTCGGCGAAAGCTTTGAGCTGCTGGACAGAGCCGCACTCCGTCAGCGTTTGGGCACCGGTTTCTACCGCAGCGCGGTGTATACACCCAACTGTATTCTGGTGAATCCGGCGGCGCTGATCAGCGGGCTGGTGGCCACGTTGCCGGCAAACGTCACGGTTTATGCCAACTCACCTGCGTTGCAGATTGACACTCAGGGCACTATTCATGCAGAAACGCCGCACGGCGAAGTGCGTGCCGGTAAACTGATGCTGGCGATCAATGGTGCAGCACGCGGGTTACCGCTGTTCAAAGGCAACGTCTTCGCGATGTCGACGTTTGCAACACTGACTGAACCGCTGTCACCCGCACAACGTCAGCTGATCGGTGATATTGCGCCGTGGGGCTCGACGCCGGTGAATGCACTGGCGGGTGCGACGTTGCGCTATACCTCTGACCATCGCTTCCTGATCCGTGAGCACGTCAACTTTACGCCAGGTCTGGTGACCCGTGCGGTAGAAACCGGCCGTCATGCCCGCCGCCATCAGGCATTATTTGCCCGTATTTATCCGCAGTTACAGGACGTCAATATGGCGTACACCTGGTCGGGGCTGATCAGCATTACGCGCAACGGCGCGCCGGTATGGGGGAATATTGCGCCGAACGTGTATTCGTCAGCGGGATGTAATGGTTCCGGCAGTTCCAAGCAGAGTGCGTTCGGGCGGTTGCTGGCGGAACATGCGCTGGGAGAGGACAATCCGTTGCTGGCCGATATGCAGGGCATCGGACGCGCCAGTTATCTGCCGCCGCGCCCGTTCCTGGATGTCGGTGTGAAAGGATTTATGGCCCGTGAACGCTGGCGTTCACGCAGCGAGTTGTAGAGACTGAACATAGCCGGTCGCCGCACAACCGGCTTTTTAATGACGTTTATCGACGCGCGCCACGATACGATCGCCCAGCCACTGAATGCCGCAAACCATCACAATCAACACGACGATCACTTCTATCATCACCACTGTTTCAAAACGCTGATAACCGTAACGGATTGCCAGATCACCCAGTCCGCCTGCGCCGATAGCGCCCGCCATCGCCGATGCGCCAATCAACGCCACCAGCGTGACCACAAATCCGGACAAAATACCGGGCAGCGCCTCCGGGATCAGCACGTCCCAGACAATACGCAGTTTACTGGCACCCATCGCGCGAACGGCGTCAGTCAGTCCGCGATCCACGTCGCGCAGCGAGACTTCTGCCACGCGGGCGAAATACGGCGTGGCGGTAATCGACAGCGGAACAATCGCCGCCCAGGTGCCGAGCGATGTGCCCACCAGAAAACGGGTTACCGGGATCAGCGCCACCAGCAAAATGATAAATGGCAGAGAACGGAAACCGTTGATCACCAGTCCGAGCGAGCGGTTAACCCAGCGATTTTCGGCAATGCCGCCGGGACTGCTCATCACCAGAATCAGGCCCAGCGGCAAACCCGCGATCAGCGAGAACAGGCCGGAAACTGCCGTCATCAGCAACGTTTCTTCGACGGCGTTAATCAGTAAATCAATCATTACCGGAGACATAGCCTGTCAGCTCCACGGTGGCCTGGTGCTGTCGCAGCCAGTCTAAAACAACCTGCTCAGATGCCGTATCGTTTACCGGCACTGAGAAGAAGAAACGTACAACGGCATAATGCTGAATATGATCCACGCCGCCCTGGATCAGCCGGAATTTGCCCGGTAATGCCGTCGCCATTTGAGTGAGTATTTCGCCCTGCCGCCCCTGCTCCGCATACTGGACGCTGTAAATGGCCTCGCCCTGACGTACCGGCGACAACCGTTCAGCCAGCGCTTCCGGCAGTTGCGGCAATAATCCCTGTAACAGCGTACGGGTCAGCGCGGACTGCGGATGCGCAAACACCTGCCACACCGGCCCCTCTTCGATAATTTCACCGCCATTAATCACCGCCACGCGATGCGCGATTTTTTTAATCACCTCCATCTCATGGGTGATCAGCAAAATGGTGATGCCGAGTTTCTGATTGAGGGATTGCAGCAGCGCCAGAATCGAACGCGTGGTTTCAGGATCGAGCGCCGATGTCGCTTCATCGCAAAGTAAAAGTGCCGGACTGGCTGCCAGCGCACGGGCAATACCGACGCGCTGTTTCTGACCGCCGGACAACGCCGCCGGATAGTTCCTTGCCTTATCTTCCAGCCCGACCAGCGCCAGCAGCTCGGCGACACGCGCCTGACGCCGTGCCTTGTCGTATCCGGCGATTTTCAATGGCAGCGCGACATTCTGCTCAACCGTTTTGGCCGACAGCAAATTGAAATGCTGGAACACCATCCCCACGCGGCTGCGCACTGACTGCAAGGCTTTCTCGCTCAGGCCGGTGATGGCATGGCCTTCGATTTCAATCACGCCGCTGTCCGGCTGTTCCAGTCCGTTCAGGCAGCGGATCAGGGTGGATTTCCCCGCACCGCTACGGCCAATAATGCCCAGGATTTCGCCCCGCCGGACCGTCAGCGAGACATCTTTCAGCGCCTGAATTGTGCCGAACTGACGGCTTACATGGTCAAGGCGCACGACGTCATGCACCTCATCCTGATGCGTTTTCAGAGTGCCACCGGCAAACTGCCCGGCGTTAGCCGGGCGTGGAGGGGCTTTTTCTGAAGACGTCGCCGTGAACTGCGCACCGGTTTCAGAGATGATCGTCATGCTTTACATCCTTACCAGGCCGTCACGCCGGTGCCTTTATAGACCTTATCAAACACCTGTTTGACAGCCTCGTTCTGGTAAGAACTGACCAGCGTTTTCACCCACGGCGCATTCACATTTTCAGTTTTCACCGCGATGAAGTTGTTGTAAGGATTATTCTTTACCGGTTCCTGCGCGATACGATCCGCAGGCGTCAGGCCACTTTTCAGCGCCCAGTCGGTGTTCACAATCGCAGCATCCAGATCCGGCACGGAGCGGCCGATAATGCCGGAATCCAGCTCTTTAATGGTGACGTGGCGCGGGTTCTCAATGATATCCGCCGTAGTGGCGAAAATACCGGCGCCCGGTTTGAGTTTGATCACGCCAGATTGCTGAAGCAGGATCAGCCCGCGCGCTTCGTTCGCCGGGTCATTCGGCACGCCAATCACCGCCCCTTCTTTCAGCTGGTCGGCAGATTTTACTTTTTTAGAGTACAACCCGATTGGCCACACAGCGGTATCACCCACGCGCACGATGTTGTAGTGATTCACTTTGATCTGGTTATCGAGGAAAGGCTGATGCTGGAAGGCATTGGCATCCACTTCGCCGTTTTGCAGGGCTTCGTTTGGCTGGTTGTAATCGTTGAAAATCACCGGTTTTACCGTCAGACCTTTTGCTGCGGCCTGTCTGACCACTTCACGCCAGACATCTTCGTCTTCCCCGCTGATAATACCGACCTTAACCGTGGTTTTATCGGCGGCCTGTGCCGCACTCAGCGGCGCCAGCACGCTGCCGGAAATGATCACTGCCGAGGTTGCGGCCAGTAAAACAGCACGGTGAATACGGGTCTTTGTTTTGTTGAATGTCTTGCGCATACGCTATCCCCAAAAGTGTGATGAGATGCCTGCTCCGGGCTGTGTTTCCGTGCAGGAATTTGGCGAGTATACCCATCGGCTTATTTCTTTATAATATTGTTTTAATGATAGTTATTCTTGAAATGAATAACCGAAATGGGATAGTAAAGCGATAAAAATGCTAAGTGTTATTTCAATTGCCATTTCCCCAATTTGCTTCCAATAAAAAACCCGCCGGAGCGGGTTTTTAACATTTCGGGCAAACAGCGGATTAAGACTGCGGATCCACCGGCTGAACTTCAAGAGAAACCATGCCGATGCCCAGTTTACGAGGCTGGAAGCCGCCGCTGGTGCCTTCAGTGGGTTCGGTCGGTTCCGGCGGCGTGATGACGATACTTTGCTCCGCTCCCGGATTGGTGAACTGTACTTTCACGATACCGTCTTTATCGCCGAAGGTGACAAACTGCTCCTGATCTCCGACACGGACGGAAACCGGCTTATCGATGTTATTGCCGTAAGCCCGTGCGCGGATCACCACATCAAAGGTGGCGGGCAGCGGTTTAACGTAATCAATTTTCACCGACGGTGCCAGATTGGCATCTGACCAGCGTCCCCAGTTTTCAACGGCTGAAACACCGGTAATCGCTTTTACCTGCTCCGGCAATCCCGGCACCATAAAAGCGATGGCTTTCGACTGATAAGTGGTGGCGGAATCATCAATGTTCAGCGTCTTCAGGGTTTGCTGATAAATCGCATTGCTGCCCGAGGTGTCTTTCACGAAGTCCACTTTACCTTTGAAGGTATCACCGGTGATCTGCACGATCGTCGGCTTCGCCCCGAGGTTCCCCGATGCAACGCACAGGCCGGTATTGAGCGACAACTCTGGTGCCCAGACGCGTCCCATTTCGTAGCATTTATCAACCCAGACAAAGTTATCGCTGGTCGCCAGTCCGGCCAGTTGTTTTTTCAGCGGCGTGGACAGATAGACATCAAACATCGGCTCAATTTTGTCTGCCGTGACCTTCAGAATAAACGGCGTTTTGATGGTCATGCCGGAGAAGGTGAAAGTGCTGTCTTTGGTATTCACCGCATAGTCTTTGATGCTGTTCGGGAAGCCCCACTGTTTGATGACCGCCGGTTTCCAGGCATTCACTTTGTCATCAATATTGAGGAACTGCGCAGTCATCGATGTCGCAGAAACACCGCTGCGTCCAAGACCGATGTAGTTGTCGCCGCCCATCATATCCAGTACGGTCGCGCCATTATCCAGGGTGCTGCGTTTCGCACCGTTCAGCTCCCCCGCCGGATGACGGCCGTCGAGTACGAAGAACAGGTCTTTACGGTTCTGTTTGGTCAGAATGTTGTAAGCCGTGTTGTTCATCGCCAGATGATCGGAAGACACCACAATGATGGTGTTATCGAAATAACCGGACTTTTTAATCTTATCGATAAATGCGGCAATCAGTTCCTGACTGCAGGACACGGCGCTCAGAGACTGGTTGGCTTTACCGTTCACTTTATATTCCTTGCGGGTACAGCCGCGGGAAATAAAGCCGTCCGGATGATGCGTATCAACGGTCAGCGTGAACAGTGAGAACGGCTTACCTTCCTGACTCAGCGTCACGAATTTTTTGTACACCTCATCCAGCAAGGTGTCGTCATACCAGCCCCAGTCATTTTTATAAGACGGGTCCGCCACAGTCGGACGCAATTCGTTGTAACCATAAAGATGGTCGAA
The DNA here is from genome assembly GCF_011684115.1 of Rahnella aceris. Lineage (NCBI taxonomy): Bacteria > Pseudomonadati > Pseudomonadota > Gammaproteobacteria > Enterobacterales > Yersiniaceae > Rahnella > Rahnella aceris. The sequence continues at coordinate 1,974,898 of NZ_JAADJV010000001.1, forward strand.
ACCATGGGATTTCAGGAAGGTCCCTTTGCCTGCGAAAGCCAGTTCAGCGCCCTGATAGAAATAGTTGGTATAACCTGCACCTTTGAGCACATCGCCAAGACAGACGTTTTCAGGGTAGAAGGTCGCCAGTGCACTGGAGGCATTACCATCAAACGGCGCAAACAGCGGGATCCCACACTGAGAAGCCACCATACCTGCAATGGTATAGCCAGTGCCCGGCAACTGTTTGGTGTTGGTGAAATCGGTACTCTGCGCTTTATGGCGGTTTAATTCGGTGGTCAGGCCGGGGAAGACTTTGTCATCAAAATACGTGCGTTCCAGACTCTCGCCGTAGATATAAACCAGGTTAGGCTTTTTCGCGCCTTTAATGGCTTTTTCGGGCACTTTGTAATAGGTACTAAAATCTGCACCGCTGCCTGAGATTTGCGTTTTGACCAGACGCGAGATGTTCTGGAATGCCTGTGTGGAACCGACAGAAAAGACCGCCAGCACCACGGCCAGCGCACTGTAGACCGCGCTGCTGTTTTTGGCACGACGCTGCTTCAGCCCCCACGCCAGCAAAGCGAATACGCTGACAAGCCCTGCCAGTAAACCGATAAACGGCAGGATATATTTATTGAGCCCCGCCCCTTTCAGGCTACTGGTGACGGTATATAACACTGCGTCCGTGATGCCTTCACCGGTGAAATAATTGCTGCCGATCAGGATGACGTTAAGAATGACGTAAAGCCCGAGGAAAAACAGCACCAGTGAAAACCAGACACGGCTGGCCGACGCCCGCGTGACGTAGAGAAAAATAGAAGAAAGAAATAATACGAAGGAAATTATCTCAGAAGCCATTTCAGCACCCTGTCTGATTTAAACAATAAACTCTACGACCCATTTCTGCTGTTTTGCGAGCAGCGCCGACGGTTCAACTCATCGAGCGAATGACCCGTTTGTCATTCACTTACTTCATCCCTGAGACAGGAAAATTCATGCCAAAAACGGATAGCGCTATATAGCCTGTTGATCCTGGTGGGTCAACGCCTTAACACGGCTTCAGGCCACTGATGTGCCCAAAAAAACTGACGTTTTACAAATTCATGACAGCTAATTCCGCATGATACCTCAGAAAATTAACTTTCCGGTCACCTTTCTGTAAGAATTGCATGATAGCGGAATACTGTGGGCGAAATGTGGAGGCAGGTTGAAAATGCGGAAAAAAGTTGGCGGGAAGGCCCGCAATACGGGGTATCGCGGGCATTGAAGATGAAAAATCAGATTCCTCCGAGATAAGCTTTCCGCACCTCCTGATTATGTAAAAGTTCCTCGCCTGAACCGCTAAGCCGAATTTGTCCGTTGACCATCACATAACCCCGGTCAGAAAGCCTGAGCGCATGATGCGCATTTTGCTCCACCAGAAAGATAGTCATGCCGTTTTTTGCCAGTTCGCGCAAGGTCTGGAAAATCTGTTTAACGATAATAGGCGCCAGCCCAAGACTCGGTTCATCGAGCAGTAACAGCTTCGGGCGACTCATCAGCGCACGGGCAATCGCCAGCATTTGCTGTTCACCACCGGACATGGTCATCGCCCGTTGTTTACGGCGTTCCTTCAGGCGCGGGAATAACTCAAACATGGTGTGCAGATCTTCTGCCGCGTGTTTATTCCCGACGGGAATGGTGCCCATCAGCAGGTTTTCTTCCACGGTCATATCCGGAAAAACACGTCGCCCTTCCGGCGATTGCGCTATGCCAGCCGAAGCCACAAAGTGTGTCGATTTGCGGCTGATATCTTCCCCGCGAAACAGGATCTGCCCGCTCTGTATACGTGGCTGGCCGAATATCGACATCAGCAGCGTTGATTTCCCGGCACCGTTAGCACCAATCAACGCCACCGTTTCCCCCTCATGCACCTGCAAAGAGACCTGCTGTAATGCCTGAATCGCCCCGTAATACACATTCACATCACGAAATTCCAGCATCGCGTCGCTCATAAGCTGACCTCGTCGTCTTCATCAGCACCCAGATACGCGGCAATGACTTTCTCATCGTTCTGAATAGCCTGCGGTATTCCTTCGGCAATCACGTCGCCGTGGTCGAGCACGATAATGTGGTCGGAAATGTCCATCACCATGCCCATATCATGTTCGATCAGCAGCACGGTGATGTCGTGATGATCGCGCAGGAAGCGGATAATTTTGCTCAGCGTACGTGTTTCAACCGGATTCAGACCGGCTGCCGGTTCGTCCAGGCAAATCATTTCCGGCGCGGTACACATCGCACGGGCGATTTCCAGCCGGCGCTGCTGACCGTAAGACATTTCCCCTGCCAGCCGGTTGGCACAATCCACCAGTTCCACCACTTCCAGCCAGTAAAATGCGCGGTCCAGCGCCTGATTTTCCGCACGGCGATAACCCGGCGTATTGAGCACACCGGCAATCAGGTTGCGGTTGGTTTGCATGTGCTGAGCGACCAGCAGATTTTCAACCACCGACATTTCACGAAACAGCCGGATATTCTGAAAGGTACGCGCCAGCCCGGCGCGGTTAACCAGGTGTGTACCGCCGAACATTTTGTAGAAAATACGTTTGCCCAGTTGCGCTGGTTTTATCCAGTCATCAGGCTGAAATTTCTGCCCGAGCACCTGGATTACATTGGTCGTCCGGCGGCGCGTATTGAGCAAAATATTGCCGCCGGACGCTTTATAAAAACCTGTCAGGCAATTAAATACCGTGGTTTTTCCTGCGCCGTTCGGGCCGATCAGCGCGGTAATCGATCCGCGTTTCACCGCAAGATTCACATCGTTCAGCGCCTTAATGCCGCCGAAATGCATGCGCAAATGCTCGACACTCAGGATGTTGTTATCCGCTAACGCTTCGCTCATGGCGCGACTCCTTTACGCACGGCAAACCCGCTGCGGCTGATGCGGATCAACCCGCGTGGCCGCCAGATCATCATCACCACCATTAAAACGCCGAACAGCAATACGCGATATTCGGCAAAGCTGCGCAACAGTTCCGGCGCGACGGTCAGCACAAATGCCGCCAGCACCACGCCGATGGTTGAGCCCATACCGCCCAAAACCACAATAGCGAGAATCAGTGCAGATTCGAAAAAGGTGAAAGACGTCGGATTAACGAAGCCCTGATACGTGGCGAAAAACACGCCAGCAATTCCGGCCGTGGAAGCCCCGAGGGTAAAGGCAGACAGCTTGACCAGCACATGATTCAGCCCCATCGCGCGGCAGGCAATCTCATCCTCACGCAGCGCTTCCCACGCGCGGCCAATCGGCATGCGGGTCAGCCGGTGTTTGATAAACAACACCAGCAACACCACCAGAACCAGCACGGCATAGATGAAGATAAATTTCATATTCGGGTTGTAGGTCAGATGGAAAAACTCGTGGAACGGCACGCCGCCCTCTTTCGCCCGCCGGCCAAATTCCAGCCCGAAAAAGGTGGGCGGAGGCGCGGAAACACCGTTCGGGCCGCCGGTAAACGACAACCAGTTGGTCAGCACCAGCCGGATGATTTCACCGAAACCTAACGTCACGATCGCCAGATAGTCGCCGTGCATACGCAGCACCGGGAAACCCAGCAACGCACCCGCCAGCGCGGCCATCACCGCCGCCAGCGGCAGCATCGACCAGAAGCCGAGGCCGAGATACTGATACCCCAGCGCCAGCCCGTAAGCCCCGATGGCGTAAAACGCCACATACCCCAGATCGAGCAAACCGGCCAGTCCGACCACGATATTCAGCCCGAGGCCGAGCAGCACATAAATCAGTCCCAGAATGGCGACCGTCAGAATGTATTTGGTGGCGACGAACGGGAAGAAAATGGCCAGCACAATCAGCAGCGGAATAACCCAGCGCAGATGACTTTTATAATCCGGCGACCGGACATAGACGCCCGCGCTGTCGGATTCGAAACGCGCACGCATTTTCTGCCCGGCTGTGGTTTCTAAAAATGCACTGAGCAGGAAGCGGCCCGTCATCACCGCAGCAATGATCCAGACCAGCCTCTGGCTATGAAAGTTAAAACTGTAACCATCGAGCACCACGCCGACCACCGGCCCGAAAATAATCAGCGCCACCAGCCCGGCAAAAATGGCATCCAGCAGACAGCGTTTAAATGAAAATCCGCTGTTCACAGCAGTTTGTGACATCATTTTATTTCCCTCACACTTTCGTCACGACCGGACGGCCCAGCAGGCCCTGAGGGCGGAAAATGAGGATCACCACCAGCAATCCAAAGGAGAACACATCTTTGTAATCAGAATTCACCATGCCCGAGAACTGCGCTTCGGCAATCCCCAGGATCAGCCCGCCCAGCATCGCGCCGGGTAATGAACCAATGCCGCCGAGCACCGCCGCAGTAAAAGCTTTGATGCCGATGATGAAACCGGCGTAGAAATCAAACGTGCCGTAGTTCATGGTCACCAGAACCCCGGCCAGTCCGGCCATCGCTGCGCCAATCATGAAGACCAGCGAGATAATGCGGTCAGTGTTAATACCCAGAATGGAAGCCATTTTTCTGTCCTGCTGCACCGCACGACACATACGACCAAGTTTGGTATTACTGATAATCCACGATAAAACCAGCATGCCAGCCAGCGACGCCACCAGAATGAAAATTTTGGTGTAGGTCATCTGGACAAAACTTTCGCCGATATGAAAACGGAATGCGCCATCCAGCATGGTCGGAATGCCCTGCTGTCGCGGCCCCTGACTGATTTGCGCGTAATTTTGTAAGATAAGTGACATGCCGATAGCAGAAATCAGCGGTGCAAGACGGGTCGAATTACGCAGCGGCTTATAGGCAATGCGTTCAATCGCCCAGCCATACACGCCGGTGACCACGATGGTGAACACCAGCGTGCCCAGGATCAGTAGCGGAAAAGAGTGAAGCCCGAAGAAGGAAAGCAGCGCCAGCGCGATGGCACAGAGGTAAGCCGAAATCATATACACTTCGCCGTGCGCAAAGTTGATCATGCCGATAATGCCGTAAACCATGGTGTAGCCGATGGCAATGAGACCGTAGACAGCACCGAGCGTAATGCCATTAAACAGTTGTTGCAGGAAGAATGAATCCATAAATACGCAGTCTCTTTTTGTGACCGCGCCTGGCTAAGGGCGCATTCATTAAAGCTAATAAAGCGTTATCGTTGCAGCCAGTTTGGACCCGGCCAGCGCACAAGAGCCGGAGCGTACATTAAGTACGTGAGCCAGTTCTTTCATAAAGAGTGAGCACTGCCCGGGTTCAAAATGGCAAATAAGAGTGCTTTATTCCTTAACTTCCTGATATTTGCCTTTGTCGTCCCATTTATAAACCACGTAATCAGAGACTTTCAGGTCGCCTTTACTGTCCCAGGCTTTTTTGCCCATGACGGTATCGACGCTGTTGGCTTTAAGCCAGGCGCTGGCTTTGGCGGAATCGCTGCCGCCGGTGGCTTTGAATGCCGCGGCAATAGCCTGAACGGAGGCATAGGAGTAAAGGGTGTAGCCTTCCGGCTCGAACTTGCTGGCGCGGAATTTATCGATAACGACTTTGCCTTCCGGGATCAGACGCGGGTCTTTGCCGAAGGTCATCAGAATCCCGTTGGTATATTGCGGGCCACCCGCGGCGGTGACCATTTCTTCGTTGACGATACAGTCGCCGGAGAAGAACGTGGCCTGCACGCCCTGCTCACGCATCTGGCGTACCAGCGGACCGGCTTCAGGATGGCAACCGCCGAAGAACACCACGTCCGGTTTCTGCGCACTGATTTTGGTGACCAGCGCGTTGAAGTCTTTTTCGCCGCGCGATAACCCTTCATACATCACTTCTTTCACGCCACGCTTGTTAAGCGCCGCTTTGGTGGCATCCGCCAGCCCCTGCCCGTAAGTGTCTTTGTCGTGGATAATGACCACTTTTTTGGCTTTCAGCTTGTCGATGATGTAATCACTGGCAACCTGCCCCTGCTGGTCGTCACGTCCGCACATGCGGAACATATCACTCATGCCGCGTTCGGTGATTTGCGGGTTAGTGGATCCCGGCGTGATGGCGATAATGCCGGCATCGTTGTACACCTCAGATGCGGGCATGGTAGAAGATGAACAAAAATGCCCGACCACCGCCTGCACTTTATCCTGATCAACAAGACGGTTAGCGACCGCAACGGCCTGTTTCGGTTCGCAGGCATCATCGCCCTGCACCAGTTTGATTTTCTCGCCGTTGATTCCGCCAGCGGCATTAATGTCTTCAGCGGCCTGTGTGGCACCATGCCAGTACTGATCGCCATAGGTGGCATTCGGGCCGGTGAACGGGCCAGCGACGCCAATCACGATATCCGCACGCGCGGTAAACGCAGTGACCAGACAGCCTGCCAGCAACAAAGAAAGAGGACTTTTAATAAATTTCATCGACATCATCATGATCCTTAGGACAGAGTTTATGCAAAACGGGTTATGGAAAACGCATGTAGCAAAAACACCAACACGAAGTCGTAATCAGAAAATCTGAAATTTAACGCTTAAGCCTTAAGACTGAGGGTTTCCCGCTTATCTCCGGGGGTGAAAACATCAAAGGTAAAAAAACATAAGCAAAATATCTGCCATTGTTACTCAACCTCTGAGAATGTGACGGGTTATGTGAGTATAGATAGCGACGGGAGAGCGTTACGGGCAACTGACAGAAACAACGACGGGATCACATCGCACCGCGCTGGTGCACAAGCACGGTTTTGCACGCACGCTTACGCCGGGTGACATTTTTATTCTTTGCTTCTTGCGGCGGGTTGTTTTGTAATATGGGCAGATGATTGCAACGGGAAACTACTGAACAATGAAGAAATTATCCTGCCTGACGGCTGTGGTTCTGGCTCTGTCGTTAACTGGCTGCGCCAGCGATTATGTGATTAACACCAAATCCGGTGACCAGTTTTTCGCCCACGGCGAACCGGATCGTGACCGCAATACCGGCATGACCAGCTACACCGACATGAATGGCGATTATCATCTGATGAACACCAATGATATTGCGGGCATTGTGAAGAAGTAGGGTTACGGATGGGAATTGCATTTATCTCAAAACCTGGCCGATGACACACATGGTCGGCTTAACAAAACAGTCATGCTATGTGGTGCACAAACGGCACGCAATATCACGACTGTTTTGAGAATCAGATTACTCAGTAATAAAACGTGAAACAGACGCAGCAAGATTTTGTGCCTGATCTCGCAGCGCATTGGCGGCAGCAGAAGACTCTTCCACCAGGGCCGCATTTTGTTGAGTCACGCTGTCCATTTCCACTATTGCCTGCCCTACCTGAGATATTCCCCTGTTCTGTTCATCCGATGCCTGAGTAATTTCATTCAGTATTTCGGTAACATTAGCCACTTTGGTCACAATGTCATGCATGGTAGTCCCCGCCTGTTCTACCAGATCTGACCCTGCATTAATTCGCTCTACCGATTCACCAATTAAACCTTCTATTTCTTTTGCAGCCTGAGCGCTTCTCTGCGCAAGGCTTCTCACTTCGCTTGCCACAACAGCAAATCCCCGCCCCTGTTCGCCAGCACGCGCCGCTTCAACAGCCGCATTGAGAGCCAGAATATTGGTCTGAAAAGCGATGCTATTAATTACCGTCGTAATCTCAGCAATTTTTGCTGAGCTTGCAGTAATTTCATTCATAGTTTTCACCACATGAGAGACGAGTTGCCCGCCTTTATTCGCCGTTTCTGAAGTACTGCCCGCCAGGCGGCTGGTATGATGAATATTGTCCACGTTCTGTTTAACCGTCGCAGTTAACTGCTCCATGCTGGCTGCCGTTTCTTCAAGCGCAGCAGCCTGTTCCTCAGTGCGTGCGGATAAATCATTATTACCTGCCGCAATTTCTGCGGAGGCATGGCTCACCTGCGTCACACCGGTACGAATATCCCCGATGATACGGCGGAGATCGGTGTTCATCTCATCTACAGCTTGCATCAGTTCTCCCAGCTCATCACGACGCGTGGTATTGAGATGGGCTCTTAAATCACCGCGCGCTATCTGTCTGGCGACGTCAAGCGTGTCAGCCAGAGGCTTCACAATTTGGCGGGAAATAATCAGTGCAATGCCAATACTTAATAAGACTGCTGCTACCAGGAGTGAAGTCATCCATATAACTGCATTTCTGATATCGTCATGCGCCGCGCTCAGCTCCGATTCAAATATATTGTCACTCAGGGTGGTCAGCTTGCCGCCTGCTTTCGCAAGCAACTGAGTCGCTTCCTGCTCAGCAATATAGGATTGGAGGTAGTTTCCGGCACTCGCCTTTTTGGCCGAGACCGAGCGTTCAATTTCTTCAAGTATGCTGACATCAGCCGGATTTAACTGGGATTTGACGGCATCCATTTGCTGAATCGATTCATCCATAAAACCTGTTAAAGCCTGAAGGGATTCCTCAGTATTCTCAAACTGGAGGAGTTTTACACGTGTCGCCACCCCATCAATGTGTCTGACGATATCCCCTAACGCGATCGCGGTGACAGCACGTGCGGGATCTCGTGCATAGGACTGAGCCAGACTGTTAATCTCAGATTCTTCGCGTGTCAGCACAAAACGACTGACAACAAGATCACGTTGTTGGGTCTCGCGGACCGTTTGAGCACGCTTGTCACGATACGTCTTCATGACCTCTGACATTTCATTAAGCATCTTCAGGTGCTCTGTATCCCAACGAAGCAACCTGAGACTTTCAATTTTTTTATCAACCTGCTGTAAGTTCACCTCATTCATTGTGATGTATTTTTCATCGTGCGTTTTCACATATTCCAGTCTTTCAGACTTCGCCATAGCAAACTGGTCAGTTATCACTTTAAGCTGGCTTATTTTCTCAGCTCGAATGGAAATATCATTCAGATTTTTAATACCACATAAAGCAACTGCAATACTCAGCAATAAGATAAGTCCGAAACCTAATGCTAATTTTTTCCCGACTTTTAGATTTTCAAAATATGACATAAATATTTTCATAGCGCATGGCTCTCCATTATTTTTATAAATACAATTGTATGTGAAGCACATGGGGTATCGGCAGGCTATAAAAATTAGTTAATAAAAAACTCAGTTTATTAAGTTACAAAAGTCAGTAATTTAACCGCTATAAAACCTTATTCTTTGTATGAATACTTTTTTATTAATTACACCCTATTAATGGTGAGGTAATTCTCTATAAAAAAGCATTATTTTAATTTTCTGCTATTCTTAAATATTAAAGACGTTATCTGAACATACATCGCGCAGTATCAGCTTCCGACGCGAGGACATAAAAAAACCGGGCGGAAGCCCGGTTTTGGTTTGCAGCGAGAACAAAAATTACAGCCCGTTTTCGGCAATATCCATCGCAAAGTACGTCAGGATAATATCTGCGCCCGCACGTTTAATCGCGCCAAGGCTTTCACGTACGACGGCACGCTCATCAATAGCACCTGCTTGTGCAGCAAATTTGATCATCGCGTATTCACCGCTGACCTGATACGCCGCCAGTGGCAGACGGGAGGCTTCGCGGATATCGCGGATCACGTCCAGATACGCACCGGCCGGTTTCACCATCAGCGCATCGGCGCCTTCCTGCTCGTCCAGCAACGATTCACGCACGGCTTCGCGGCGGTTCATCGGGTTCATCTGATATTGCTTGCGGTTGCCTTTCAGTACACTGCCGCCCGCTTCGCGGAAAGGCCCGTACAGGGAAGATGCAAACTTGGTGGAATACGCCATGATTGAGGTATCGATAAATCCGGCTTCATCCAGCGCACTGCGGATGGCCTGCACCTGACCGTCCTGCGCGGCGGATGGCGCGATGAAATCTGCACCAGCAGCCGCCGCCACGACAGCCTGTTTACCGAGGTTGACCAGGGTTGCGTCGTTATCCACGCCGTGGTCGTGCAACACACCGCAATGGCCGTGTGAGGTGTATTCGCAGAAACAGGTGTCGGACATGACAATCATTTCAGGCACGGTGTCTTTACAGATACGCGCCATACGCGCGACCAGACCGTTTTCGTTCCAGGTATCGCTGCCGGTGGCATCCATGTGATGCGAAATACCGAACGTCATAACAGAGCGGATACCGGCGCGGGCGTAACGTTCGATTTCAAATGCCAGGCGGGATTCAGGGATACGCAACACACCCGGCATAGCTTCGATGGGTACGTATTCAGAGGTCTCTTCTTCTACGAAAATCGGCAGTACCAGATCGTTGACGCTAAATTCAGTTTCCTGAAAAAGAGTGCGCAGGGATTCGGACTGTCTCAGGCGGCGAAGGCGTGAGCTCGGGAACTGATTCGACATGAAAACTCCTAAAAATTAATCTGTTGCGCTGATATTTTTTAGAAACAGGAGCACAGACAGTTCAGACGGCAGGAGGCGATGCAGCGCCGTCAGACGATGAAGCCCGCATTTTATAATAACTTTTAAACAAATGATGAACTTTCCGTGAGGAGATGTAACAGAGGCCGCAATTTTGGAAAGGCGATCCCGGAACAGGGATCGCCTGAAGGAATGATTTAACCGAGCTTGATCTCGCGATCTGCTGAGGCAATCGTAGACGGACGGTGGGCGATAAATATTCGCGTAATATCCAGTTCGCTGATCGCCTGATTGATGCGCATTTCATTGTCCAGATCTAAATGGCTGGTGGCCTCGTCGAGGAACAGTATCGCCGGACGGCGGTACAGTGCGCGGGCAATCAGCAAACGCTGTTTCTGCCCGCCGGACAAACTGCCGCCCAGTTCGCTGATCAGCGTTTCATAGCCCATCGGCATCCGTTCGATATCGTCGTGGATGTTACAACGGCGGGCGCAATCAATAATACGCGCTTCATCTTTCTGCTCATCAAAGCTGGCAATGTTCTCGGCGATAGATCCGGCGAACAACGTGTCATCCTGTAACACACAGGCGATGCAACTGCGGTAATTGTTCAGTCCGGCGGTGGTGATATCCATACCGTTAATCAGAATGCGGCCTTCGGTGGGCGTCAGCAAACCGGTCATGATCTTCATCAGCGTGGTTTTACCCTGCCCCGACGGCCCGGTGATCGCCACACTTTCGCCCGCCGCCACCGACAGGTTTAGCCCGTTGATCAGCGGTGCGGAAAGGCTGTCGTACTGAAACACCAGATCCCGCACCTCCAGCGACGCTGCCTCGCCCGCCCGCAGCAACTCACGTTCCGGCAGTGATTTCTCGGTGCCGGTCAACGCGATATCCGCGATACGGTCGCGGTGCAGGGAAAGCATCCGCAGTTGCAACACCATATTCAGCAGACTGGCAGCACGTTCGGAGAACTGCCCGCGGTAGGTGTTGAAGGCCACAAACATCCCCAGCGTCATATGGCCGTCAATCACCTGCGTCGCCCCCAGCCACAGCAGCGCGACCTGATCGAGCGTGGCGATCAGCGTGTTGCCGCCGGTAAACATCATCTCAAACCTGGTTTTGCGCACCGTCGCATTGGCGTTATCAATGTTCAGATTGAGCCAGAAATTGGCGCGGGCTTTCGATAAACCCAGTGCTTTCAGCGTGCTGATGCCGTAGAGCGTTTCCATAAAGTGCGAACCGGCACGCGCACCTTTAACGATTTGCTCCTCGGAAACCTGGCGGTAAGCGTTATACGTCGTCAGGCGGAAGATGACATAAATCGCCGTGAAGCCAAGAATCACCCAAATCAGCCAGCCGCCATACAGCACCATCATCACGATTAACCCGACCGACATAATGCCGTCGATAATACTGTTGACCACGTTGGTGGTCAGCGTGGTACGCAGCGTATCGAGGGAAGTAAAACGCGACTGAATATCCCCGAGTTTGCGTTTCTCAAAATAATCGAGCGGCAGTTTCATCAGATGATCGAACAGCCGCGCTTTCCATTGCACATCAATCAGCGTACTCATCACCAGCGATGTCCAGGCGCGTAACATGCTGACGCCGGTGCGGAAAATGATGAAGAACAGCAACCCGAGGCAAATCAGGGTCAGTAAATCCGGGTCTTTCGCCGGGATCACATGGTCCATTACCAGTTGCATCCCGACCGGCAGCAGCAGGTTGACCGATTCGATCATCAGCGAGAGGCAGAAGATTTTGGTCAGCGCCGGAATAAGGCCGCTGACATTGCCCATCATTTTGCGCAGATCCAGCCGTACGCGCGGTTTCTCCGAGGTAAAACCGTTGTCCGGCCACAGCTCGAGTGCCACGCCGGTGAAATGCTCGGACACCTCGCGCATGCCAAGCGAACGGCGGCCAAAGGCCGGATCGTGAATAATCACTTTGCCCTGTTTAACGCCAACCAGCACCACGAAATGATTGAGATCCCAGTGCAAAATACACGGCGTTTTCAGCGCGTTCAGCTCATCGATATCCAGCTTTAACGCGCGGGATTTCATCTCATTCGCTGCCGCGATATCCATCAGCGTGCGCAGTGTCGCGCCCCGTGAAGATATGCCATAGCGCTGACGCAGGCTTTGCAAGTCCACGTGTTTGCCGTGATAGCCAAACACCATTGCCAGACTGGCCAGTCCGCACTCGGCGGCCTCGGTTTGAATAATCTGCGGCACCCGGTGGCGCCAGCTAAAGTGCAGGCGGTCAGCCAGCTCCCGTACGTTATCGAGATTCATTGATTGGCCCCACCACGCTTTTCTTCATGCTGTAATACGGAGACAACATCCACTGATACAGCGGCCTTTTCTCCAGGAATAACGTCGACTCGGCTTTCATGCCGCTGGATAAATTCAGCGTTTCGCCGTGCCAGTTCATGGCTTTTTTATCCAGTGAAACAATCACTTTGTAATACGGCCCGCTGATCGTGCCATTGGCCGTTCTCGGCGCGCTGGCGTAAGAATTCAGCTCCTGTTCGGAAACCGGCGCAGAGGAAATCGATTCCACCTTGCCGGGGAACTGGCCATATTTTTCAAACGGATAGGCTTCGTACCGAATATTGATGTGCTCGCCGGCTTTCACGTAAGGCACGCTTTCATTCGGCAGCCAGGCAACGAGAAAGAACGGGGAATTACTGGCTGGCACCAGTTGCGCGAGGCTATCACCGGCGTTGACCATCTGTCCGGGCGTGACGCTCAGCGAAGAGATTTTGCCGGAGGTCGGCGCGGTGATCAGCAATGAGCCTTTGGCATCGGCCTGCGCCAGCTGGCGTTCGAGGTCATTGCGCTGGTAGCCGTACTGTGAAATCTGGTTATCAAACTCGGCGGCGCGGGTGACCAGTTCGCTGCGCAGATTGGTGATTTGTAATGCTTCCTGAATCGCCTGGGTGTTCAGGCTCTGGAACGATGTCTGCTGCTGGTAAAACAGGTAGCGCTGATTATTCAGCTGGTCAGTATTGATCAGGCCCTTCTTCTGATATGCCCCGTAGTTCTGCATGCTCTTTTTCATGGCATCCAGCCCTTCCTGCGCCGAATCCACCATGCTTTGTGAGACTTCATGCGCCTTCTGATACTGATCGAGTTGCTGTTGCAGGTTTTGCAGGGTTTGCTGCTTATTGTGTTCCAGCTGGGCAATAATGGAATCGATTTGCTCGCGCTGCTTTTTAATAGCGGCGAGCGTGGTGGTACTGACATTCCCCGCCTGCGTCACGCGGCTGACGTCGATTTCATATAAAGGCTGGCCTTTTTTTACGGGTTTACCGGTATCGACATACAATTTGGTGACCACGCCCTGCTCAGGGCTGAATAAATTAATGCTGTGCGGCTGAGTAATGATTTCACCGCTGACGTTGATGCGACGTGTGTAGTTAGCGAAGATCAGGAATACCAGTAAAGCAAACAGGAAGAGGGCCGTGAGTGTCGTGATGATCCATAAAGGCCAGCCGGCGAGCAATAAAGCCTTACCCGCCCAGTGACTTTGCTGATGTTCATTTACCTCTTTACGAAAGAGCATATTTAAGTGTTCCAGAAAAACCGGCTGTAAAAACAGAATCTTTGAAAGATAGCAGCACATAATCACGCTGCCACCGCGATTACTCTGAAACACCGGATGAAGTTATTACCACGCAGGGATAATTGCGCAGTAATATTAATTTCAATGTCTTATAAAAAATAACCACCTGACCTCTGGTTCGATTATTTTTTGCACATTGCATTAATTATTCAGATTTAAAAATATCTTAATAATGATTTCAAACAATGAGTTACATATCTAAATTCACATAGGAGATTATTCCTAGTCAAATTCCGTCCGCAGTACTCTAGGCTTAATCCCTGTGAAGACATTGCGTAGAAATTATCTCCATAGACTTACTCAATGTTTTCATCGCCCCCGTTATTTAAGGGGACTTGCTTTAACAGATTAAAAGGAAGGCCTAAGATGAAACAATTAACAGAACATGATATTGAAATGGTTAATGGTGCGGGTTGGTCGGAAGATGTTAATAAGGTTGCCGATCGCCTATCAAACTTTGGTCAGGACGCGGTGAGTGACACCAGTAATGCGGTGAACAAGGCGTATTCACAAATTTCCGATGGTCTTGCTAAAGCACAGAACTATCTGACAACCTAGTTTATAAACAGCTTTTGTTGTACCGAAAGTTAATTTATAAGCAACTTAGTCAGAGTAATACAAGCCCCCGTTAATTTGGGGGCTTTTTTATTGGCAGTTTAAAACTGAAGAAATATCAGACGCCTGATTTAGTTTTATCGCTTTTCACCATGCTGTTTTTCAGCTTGCCGACAAGCTCACGGCGAAAATCACCGAGTTTAGGTTTATCGCCTTCCAGCCACGGCAGCGGACGGCAGAGTTCCATGGTTTTGATGCCCAGACGCGCAGTCAGCAAGCCGGCACCGATGCCTTGTGCCGCACGGGCTGAAAGGCGGGCAGCAAGATCCTGTGACATCCAGTCCATGCCCACTTCACGCACCAGTTCGGATGCACCGGCGAATGCCATGTTCAGCAGCACCAGACGGAACAAACGAATACGGCTGTAATAGCCAAGTTCGATGCCGTACAGCACCGCGATACGGTTAACCAGCCGCAGGTTGCGCCAGGCGATGAAGGCCATATCCACCAGCGCCAGCGGGCTGACAGCGATCATCAGCGCGGATTCGGCTGCTGAATGACTGATTTCACGCCGGGCCTGCGCATCGAGAACCGGCTGAACCAGACGGGCATACAGTTCAACCA
This sequence comes from Rahnella aceris, assembly GCF_011684115.1. Lineage (NCBI taxonomy): Bacteria > Pseudomonadati > Pseudomonadota > Gammaproteobacteria > Enterobacterales > Yersiniaceae > Rahnella > Rahnella aceris. The sequence continues at coordinate 1,990,020 of NZ_JAADJV010000001.1, forward strand.
CTTCCCGGTCATTCTGGGTTTCATGCAGTGAAGCCTGCCAGCGTTGCAGCGCCGGATGGCTGTTATCCAGCCCGGCCTGCGCCGCCAGTTTTTCGCAGAATACACGTCCCTGCCCTAACCCATGACTGTGCATTAATTCGCGTGCCGTATCGCGCTCGTCGGCGCGCTGACGCAGGCGGTACAAGCGTCGCCATTCGGTCGCGACGGAACCGACACCGGCGACAATAATCAGCCCGCCTGCGGTGCAGGCACCAAGCGCCACCCAGTCCTGCTGGATCCACGCTTCGTGTACCCATTGCACGCCCTGTGCTACCACGCTGATGCCCAGCACCGCCACGCCGAGGCGCACAATTTTGCCCCACAAACTGCGACGCGGTTTCAGCGCACGGTTGAGCACTGCTTCGGCCTCGCCCTCTTCCTGCTGTTCGTCTGCTTCGGTGGATACCGCAATAAAGCGCTCTGAAATTTGTTCGTCAAACGCCAGCGCCGGTTTGATCACCGGTTCAGCCGGGGCTTTTAATTCCGTTTCAAAATCGATACGCGGTTTAATCGGTTCGCTCATCGCATTTTATCTCCCAGTAAAAACTCCATCACCGCATCCAGACGGATGTGCGGCAACGGCGTGTCCACGCTCATTTCACGCGGACGAAACTCATCAAAATGGAATCCCTGTTTTTGCCAGAACGCATGTCCCGGCAGACGCGCAGGCACCTCGCCGGGGAACACGGTCAGCGGCGCGCCATCCTGCAACCGGTGGCCTTTCAGCGCGGGCAGACTTTGCCCCTGATATTCCACCATGCCGGTTTCCGTCGCCTGAACCGACGCCAGACCGGCGCAATCCATACTGATGCCTTCGAAAGCGGCGTTCTGCCAGGCTTCCTGCACCAGTTGCTGCAACAGCGACACCAGATTAGCGTGCTGATCGCCGGTAATATGGTCGGCTTTAGTGGCGGCGAACATCAGTTTATCGATGCACGGATTAAACAGACGGCGGAACAGCGTGCGTTTACCGTAATGGAAACTTTGCATCAGCTGCGTCAGCGCCAGGCGCATATCGTTAAATGCCTGCGGTCCGCTGTTGAGCGGCTGCAGACAATCGACCAGCACAATCTGGCGGTCAAATTTCACAAAGTGATCTTTGTAAAAACCTTTCACGATGTGCTGGCAGTAATAGTCGAAACGCGCACGCAGCATACCCAGATTGCTGTTTTTATCCGCCTGCGCCAGTTGCGCATCGGAATAGCGGTTCAGCTCCGGCCACGGGAAAAATTGCAGCGCAGGTGCACCGGCCATATCTCCCGGCAGAACAAAACGCCCCGGCTGGATAAAGTGCAAACCTTCGGTCTTGCAGCACACCAGATAATCGGTGTAGGCCTGTGAAATTGTGCCCAGCAGATTTTCATCCGCCGGAGCCAGCGGATCACATTGTGCGCACAGCGTCAGCCACGGCTTCGCCCATTGCGCGCGATCGCCCTGCAACAGCCCCGCCATCTGGCGCGACCAGTCGAGATAGTTTTGCTCCAGCATCGGCAAATCCAGCAGCCATTCGCCGGGATAATCGACGATCTCCAGATATAACGTGGAGGTGTCTTTGAAGTGACGCAGCAGGGAATCATTAGAGCGATAACGCAATGCCAGACGGATTTCGCTGACGCCACGGGTTGGCGTTGGCCATGCGGGCGGCGTGCCGTAGAGTGCCGCCAGACCTTCGTCATAGGCAAAGCGCGACACGCCCAGATCACGCTGGGGGACGCGTTTCACGCCAAGCAGACGCTCCTCGCGGGCAGCCGAAAACAGCGGTAAACGTGCGCCGCTGTGCATGTGTAAAAGCTGGTTAACGAAGGCGGTGATAAAGGCGGTTTTTCCGCTGCGGCTTAAACCGGTGACAGCCAGCCGCAGATGTCTGTCCATGCCGCGATTGATCAGTGAATTAAACTCATTTTGTAGTCTTTTCATTGCTCTCCCTGGCGTAGCGCCCAAACAGCGCGGTCAAAATACGTTTGAATAATGGTTCTAATAATAGTGCTAAAACATACCTCATTGGCCCTTTTCCCACCACGCCCAACACACGCGCTGCCAGCCCGGCAGGGCCAAAGGTCAGCGCCAGCGTAATGATCACGCTGAAAATTTTCGAAAACAGGCTGCGCTTACCCGGCAGCGAGGAATTCAGGTAACGGGTCATAAAGATTCCTTAAGCGGGAGAGGAGAAGGAAAACAGCAGCCGGAGCAACGTCCGGCGGCCAGAGGCAAAGCGGTGAATAAAGAATTAAAGCTGGCGGAACCGGCTACGCACCCCGAAGGTTTCAGAGGTGACATAGCGTTCGACCTGGCGTAAACGCTGCTCGCTGGCTTTCAGTTCGCGGTCGGCTTCTTCCAGCAAGTTACGCGGCGATGGCGCAGTTTCATCGTCATATTCACTGGCCGGTACCGGATCCAGCACGTAGCTGAGAATGATGTACGCCAGGACGGTGAACATGAATAAACCAAAGAAAATCGACAGCACGGCCATAATCCGCAACAGTTTTACCGGCACGCCCAGATAGTGCGACAGCCCGGCCAGAACGCCTTTTATCACGCCCTCTTCCGGCACGCGGTAGAGTTTTTTCTCAGACAGACGGGTCGCCATTATGATTGCCTCCAGCCCGGGTGTTCGGCATCAAGAATTTCTTCCAGTGCCTGAATACGTTCGCGCATACGTTGCGCTTCATGAGTCAGGCTGGTGAGATTTTGTATCTCATGCTGACTAAGCTGACTGCCATTTTGCTGGCGATTGCTGTAGTGAAGCCACAACCAGACGGGCGCCACGAATAAAACGAAAATAGTCAGCGGAATAGCTAAAAACAGGAAGCTCATTGTCTCTCCTTATGAGTCTTATTTATTACCGGTTACGGCGTTAATCCTGCAACAACCTGCCTGCGAACAGGCAGGTTTAATGGCAAACATTATGCGTCCTGATTGCCGTTCATTTTAGCTTTCAGCGCAGCAATTTGTGCGCTGATTTCATCGTCGGCTTTCAGTTCGGCAAATTGCTGATCCAGCGATTTCTTTTTACCAATGCTGACGCTTTCTGCTTCCGCTTCCATATGATCGATGCGGCGTTCGAACTGCTCGAAACGCGCCATCGCTTCATCAATTTTACCGCTGTCGAGCTGACGGCGGACGTCACGCGAGGACGCTGCGGCCTGATGACGTAAGGTCAGCGCCTGCTGACGCGCACGGGTTTCGGTCAGTTTGCTTTCCAGCTCACCAATTTCTGACTTCATGCGATCCAGCGTTTCTTCTACCACGTTCACTTCGTTTTTCAGCGTGGTCACCAGCTCAGACAGCTTTTGCTTTTCGATCAGCGCCGCACGCGCCAGATCGTCTTTATCTTTACGCAACGCCAGTTCGGCTTTGTCCTGCCATTCACTCTGCTGGGATTCACCCTGATCGATACGACGGATCAGTTGTTTCTTTTCTGCCAGCGCACGGGCGGAGGTAGAACGCAGTTCCACCAGCGTGTCTTCCATTTCCTGAATCATCAGACGAACCAGTTTTTGCGGATCTTCTGCTTTATCCAGCAAGGTGTTGATGTTGGCGTTAATGATGTCAGCGAAGCGAGAAAAAATACCCATAATCGAAATTCCTCTTTGTTTCTGTTGGTTTCCGGCCAAATGATTACCGGTTAAATCCGCAGGAAAATTTTTCACTGCGGCGATAAACCTATATCAGGATCCGTGCCAACTTTTTAAAATCATTATCTGCATGAATAAATTGAATTTTTTACTTTTGTCTCTGCTATGCTTATTTTTCGAGATGATTATTTTCACTAAGTGTTAGTGTGTTTCACCACACAAGGAAAGCCAAATGACGGATAACACAGACAATTTACTCGGTGAAGCCAACGCCTTCATCGAAGTGCTGGAACAGGTCTCACAACTGGCGAAGCTGAATAAGCCGGTTCTGGTCACCGGCGAACGCGGCAGCGGAAAGGAACTGATTGCGCATCGTCTGCATTATCTGTCGCCCCGCTGGCAGGGGCCGTTCATTTCGCTCAACTGTGCGGCGCTCAATGAAAACCTGCTGGATTCCGAGTTGTTCGGCCATGAAGCTGGCGCGTTTACCGGCGCACAGAAACGTCATCTCGGACGCTTTGAACGTGCGGATGGCGGCACGTTATTTCTCGATGAGCTGGCGACAGCGCCCATGCTGGTGCAGGAAAAACTGCTGCGCGTGATTGAGTACGGTCATCTGGAGCGCGTCGGCGGCAGCCAGCCGTTACAGGTGGATGTCCGGCTGGTGTGTGCGACCAACGATGATTTACCGGTGCTGGCCGCTGAAGGAAAGTTTCGCGCCGACCTGCTGGACCGGCTGGCGTTTGATGTGGTGCAACTGCCGCCGTTGCGTGAACGCCAGCAGGACATCATGTTGCTGGCGGAACATTTCGCCATTCAGATGTGCCGCGAACTGTCTCTCCCGTTATTCCCCGGCTTTACCGACTATGCGCGTCAGACGCTGATGGCCTACCGCTGGCCGGGCAATATCCGCGAGCTGAAAAACGTCGTCGAACGCTCGATGTACCGCCATGGTACCAGCGATTTTCCGCTCGATAATATTATCCTGAACCCGTTTGCGCAGCGCACTGCCACCGTCGAAACGGCTGACGTCAGTCCACACGACACGCTGCCGACGTTACCGCTGGATCTTAAGCAATGGGTGACCGGACAGGAAAAAAATCTGATTGAGCAGGCTTTACGGCAGGCACGCTTTAATCAGCGTAAAGCCGCAGAGTTGCTGAACGTGACTTATCATCAGTTGCGCGGAATGTTGAAGAAACACGCAATTCAGGTCAATTCGCAGGAAGGGGCTGAATAACAGGCAAAAAAAAAGCCAGCACCCGAGCTGGCTAAGTAATACTGGAAGCAATGTGAGCAATGTCGTACCTCGCGATTAACGTCCCTGGCGGGCCGCCTCTCGTCCGGTGAAAAGAATGATAATAGTTCTCAGTATCGTCTGTAAAGCACTTTGTTGAGAATATTTCTCATTACCATACTGATATTATGGCTACTTTATGAACACCTTAAGGTCACTAAGGACTACCATTCGGGGAACGGATCGGCCATGTTGACCCAGTGTTCGATGCCTTCTGCCATCTGCTCTTCGCTTAAGAGACACGCATCCAGCTGCCGGATAATCTCTTCTTTATTCAGGTGCTGGCCGATAAACACCAGTTCCTGGCGCATATCGCCAAACGGCTCAACCCATTTCTCCATAATGTGTTCACGGGTCTCCTCGTCCTGCGGCCAGTCGCTTTCCGGCAGCGAACGCCAGAAAATACCCGCCATGCCATAGCGCGCTATGCCGCCCGCCTGACTCCACTGCCCGGCAAAGCGCGGACGCGACGCCAGCCAGAAAAAGCCTTTGGAACGCAGTAAGGTACCGCCCCCCCAGTCGCCGTGCACCACGCGGTAAAACTTATCCGGATCAAACGGCCTGCGGGCGGTGTAGACAAAACTGCTGATGCCGTACTCTTCGGTTTCCGGTGTGTGTTCACCGCGTAACTCTTTCAGCCAGCCCGGCGCCTGCTGTGCTTTGGCGAAATCAAACCGGTACGTATTAAGCACGGCTTCAAGCGGCAGGCTGCCGGGGGAAATCGGTATAATGTGCGCATCGGGATTGAGGCTTTTCAGTAGTGCAATCACTTCCCGCTGTTGCAGGCTGTCGAGAAGATCGGTTTTGCTCACCAGCAGCACGTTGCAGAATTCTATCTGGTCGATCAGCAAATCCGTCACGCTACGCGCATCGTCCTCGCCCAGACTTTCACCGGCCTCCTGCACACTGCGCGCTTCCTGATATTGCTGCATAAAGTTGACGCCATCGACCACGGTCACCAGCGTATCCAGTCGTGCGAACTGCGACAGACTTTCACCGTTTTCATCTTCGAAAGTGAAGGTTTCCGCCACCGGCAGCGGTTCTGAAATACCACTCGATTCAATCAGCAGATAATCAAAACGTCCGGCCTGTGCCAGCTCACGCACTGAAATCAGCAAATCTTCCCGCAGGGTACAGCAGATGCAACCGTTGCTCATTTCCACCAGTTTTTCCTGCTGACGGTCGAGCGTGATTTCACTGGCGACCAGTGCGGCGTCAATATTCACCTCGCTCATATCATTGACGATCACCGCCACGCGCAATCCCTGACGGTTGTTCAGAATGTGGTTGAGAACGGTAGTTTTACCTGCGCCAAGAAAACCGGACAGCACGGTAACAGGGAGTAAGGACATCATTAACCTCATATCTCAGGACAGTGCAGGAATACTTCGCCTGCGATTATTGTTATAATATAACATAACAATAGCAATCCAATTTCAAGGGTTTTATTGATACATGCTCTTTTTTTGCCGGGAAACGAACGGTTTTTGCGCGAAGTGCCGCAGTCCCGCACGCTGATTTGCTCAATGGATTGGGGTACCTCGCAGAGTACGGTACACTTAAGCTATTGCACCTTAACTTTGAAGCCTTTATGCGTCGTCTAACTTTGTGGATGATTTTACTGAGTGGCTTGTCCACGACAGTTTTTGCTGAGACTGCTCCAACACACGCCAGCCCGCCAGTCGTCAGTGCGCCGGTGAAAGATATTCGCCAGAGCGGCTTTGTCTATTGTGTTAACGGCATGGTCAATACCTTTAACCCGCAGAAAGCCAGCAGCGGGCTGATCATTGATACGCTGGCCGCACAGTTATATGACCGCCTGCTGGATGTCGACCCTTATACCTATCGCCTGATCCCCGAACTGGCACAAAGCTGGGAAGTGCTGGATGATGGCGCAACCTACCGTTTCCATCTGCGCAAAGATGTGCCTTTCCAGAAAACCGGCTGGTTTTCACCGTCGCGCAAGATGAACGCCGACGATGTGGTGTTCAGCTTCCAGCGCATCATCGACCCGAATAATCACTACCATGCTGTAAACGGTGAAGAATATCCGTATTTCGACAGCCTGCAGTTTGCCCATGCGGTGAAAAGCATCAAAAAACTGGACGACTATACCGTTGAGTTTCGCCTCAATAATCCTGACGCTTCTTTTCTCTGGCATCTTGCCACGCATTACGCACCGGTGCTTTCGGCTGAATATGCCGCGAATCTCATCAAATCCGGCAACGAAGAAGAGATTGATCGCCAGCCGGTAGGCACCGGCCCGTTCCAGCTTGGTGAATACCGTACCGGGCAATATGTGCGGCTGGCGCGCAACGGACAGTACTGGAAAGGCACACCGCGTATGGCACAGGTGGTGATTGATATGGGCGTTGGCGGCACCGGGCGTTTGTCGAAATTGCTGACCGGTGAATGTGATGTGCTGGCGTATCCGGCGGCCAGTCAGCTGTCCATACTACGTGAGGATCCGCGCTTGCGTCTTTCCCTGCGCCCGGGGATGAACGTTGCCTACCTGGCTTTCAATACCAACAAAGCCCCGCTCAATGATCCGCGTATCCGTCAGGCGGTGGCGCTGTCGATCAACAATCAGCGCCTGATGCAGTCGATTTATTACGGCACCGCTGAAACCGCTGCGTCTATTTTGCCGCGTGCGTCCTGGGCTTATGACAGCAACGCGCAGGTAACGGAATACAATCCGGATAAAGCGAAGCAAATCCTGAAAGACCTCGGGCAGGAAAAGCTCAACCTGCATTTATGGGTGCCGACGGCGTCGCAGTCCTTTAACCCCAGCCCGCTGAAAACCGCCGAACTGATCCAGGCCGATTTGGGACAGGTAGGGATTAAAGTCACCATTGTCCCGGTCGAGGGACGTTTCCAGGAAGCCAAGCTGATGGAGATGAATCACGACCTGACGCTGTCTGGCTGGTCAACGGACAGTAATGACCCGGACAGTTTCTTCCGCCCCATGCTCAGTTGTGCAGCGATTCATTCGCAGACCAACTATGCTCACTGGTGTAACCCGGAATTTGATGAATTGCTGCGTCAGGGGCTGTTGTCACAGCAACTTTCCCAGCGTATTGAGTTTTATCAGCGGGCGCAAAAAATCCTTGAGCAGGAACTGCCGGTGTTGCCACTGGCGTCTTCCCTGCGTCTTCAGGCTTACCGTTACGACATCAAAGGGCTGGTACTGAGCCCGTTTGGCAACTCCTCGTTTGCCGGCGTCTTCCGTGATGATGAAAAAAGTCGTGATAATGAAGGAAGGAAAGTTCCATGATTATCTTTACGTTACGCCGCATTTTGCTGCTGCTGGTGACCCTGTTCTTCCTGAGCCTTGTGGCGTTCAGCCTGAGCTATTTCACGCCGAATGCGCCACTGCGCGGCGCGTCCTTGTGGGACGCCTACCACTTCTATTTTGCGGGTCTTTGCCAGTTTGATTTCGGTGTGTCGAGTATCAACGGCGAAGGCATCTCTTATCAGTTGAAAGCGGTTTTCCCGGCCACGATGGAATTGTGCGTGCTGGCCTTTGCGCTGGCATTAGTCGTCGGGATCCCGCTGGGCATTCTGGCGGGAGTGATGCGTGGAAAATGGCCGGATGTCGCCATCAGCAGCATCGCCCTGCTCGGCTTTTCCATTCCGGTGTTCTGGCTGGCGGTACTGCTGATGCTGTTCTTCTCGCTGCAACTGGGCTGGCTGCCGGTTTCCGGTCGCCTGGATTTACTCTATCAGTTGAAAAGTGTCACCGGCCTGACGCTGGTTGATGCGTGGCTTTCTGATTCGCCATACCGCCATGAGATGATCATGAGCGCTATCCGCCATATGATTTTACCGATCGCCGCGCTGGCCGTGGCGCCGACGACCGAAGTGATCCGCCTGATGCGCATTTCCACCGACGATGTGCTGGAGAAAAACTATGTGAAAGCCGCCGCAACGCGCGGTTTATCACGCTTTACGATTATCCGTCGCCATGTATTACACAACGCGCTGCCGCCGATCATTCCCAAGCTCGGCCTGCAATTTTCGACCATGCTGACGCTGGCGATGATTACTGAGGTGGTCTTTAACTGGCCAGGCATCGGGCGATGGCTGATTAACGCCATCCGCCAGCAGGATTACGCGGCGATTTCAGCCGGGGTGATGGTCGTTGGCTCGCTGGTAATTGTGGTTAACGTGCTTTCAGACATTCTGGGCGCACTGATGAATCCATTGAAACATAAGGAATGGTATGCCCTTCGATAATGTATACCGCGAAAAACAGGTCCCGAGTCCTCTGCGCCATACGTGGGGGATTTTCTATCGCGACACACTGTCGATGATCGGTTTCTACGGCGTGCTCGGCTTGTTATTGCTGTGCATATTTGGCCATTTATTAGCGCCTTACGCGCTCGATCAACAATTCCTTGGTTATCAGTTGTTGCCGCCCTCCTGGTCGCGCTACGGCAATGTGTCGTTCTTCCTCGGCACTGACGATCTTGGCCGCGATTTACTCAGCCGGATGCTTACAGGCGCTGCGCCGACGATTGGCGGCGCACTGGTGATAACCCTCGCGGCGTCTTTATGTGGTGTGATCATCGGCGTACTGGCGGGGATCAGCCGTGGCCTGAAATCGGCCATTCTGAACCATATTTTCGATACGCTGCTGTCTATCCCTTCCCTGCTGCTGGCGATTGTCGTCGTCGCGTTTATCGGGCCGAAACTTGAGCATGCGATGCTGGCCGTCTGGCTGGCGCTGTTGCCACGCATTTCGCGCACGATTTACAGCGCCGTGCATGATGAGCTGGAAAAAGAGTATGTGGTCGCCGTACGACTCGATGGTGCCTCCACCTGGCAGATTCTGCGTTATGCCGTTCTGCCAAATATCGTTGCGGTGCTGGCAACGGAATTTACCCGCGCACTGTCGATGGCGATTCTGGATATCGCCGCGTTAGGCTTTCTGGATCTGGGCGCACAACTGCCGTCACCGGAATGGGGAGCCATGCTCGGCGATTCGCTGGAGCTGGTGTATGTCGCGCCGTGGACAGTCATGCTGCCGGGCGCCGCCATTCTTATCAGCGTGTTGCTGATCAACCTGCTGGGTGACGGTGTGCGTCGGGCGATTAATGCGGGAGTGGAATAATGCCGTTACTCGATATCCGCAATCTGACCATTGAATTTATGACCGCCGATGGCCCGGTCAAAGCTGTGGATCGCGTCAGTATGACGCTCAACGCCGGTGAAATTCGCGGGCTGGTGGGCGAATCCGGTTCGGGTAAAAGCCTGATTGCCAAGGCGATTTGTGGCGTTACCAAAGACAACTGGCGCGTGACGGCGGACCGGATGCGCTTTGATAACATCGAGCTGTTGCAACTGACGCCACGCGAACGACGTAAACTGGTCGGGCAAAATGTGTCGATGATTTTTCAGGAGCCGCAGTCCTGTCTGGATCCTTCTGAAAGCATCGGCCGCCAGCTTATTCAGGCCATTCCCGGCTGGACCTACAAAGGCCGCTGGTATCAGCGCTGGAAGTGGCGCAAAAAACGCGCCATCGAGCTGCTGCACCGCGTCGGTATTAAAGATCACAAAGACGTTATGGCCAGTTATCCGTATGAACTGACCGAAGGCGAGTGCCAGAAAGTGATGATCGCCATCGCGCTGGCGAATCAGCCGCGTCTGCTGATTGCCGATGAACCGACTAACGCCATGGAGCCGACGACGCAGGCGCAGATTTTCCGCCTGCTGGCGCGACTCAACCAGAACAATAACACCACCATTTTATTGATCAGCCACGACCTGCAAATGATGAGCAAATGGGCGAACCGTATCAACGTGTTGTATTGCGGACAAACGGTTGAAAGCGCAGCGTGTGAAGAATTGCTGGCCACGCCGCATCATCCTTATACGCAGGCGCTCATCCGCGCGATGCCTGATTTCGGCCGCTCACTGCCACATAAAAGCCGTCTGAATACGCTGCCAGGTGCCATTCCTTCGCTGGAACATTTGCCGATTGGCTGCCGTCTGGGGCCACGCTGCCCTTACGCGCAGAAAAAATGCATCGAAACGCCGCGCCTGCGTCTGGCGAAAACCCATGCGTATGCCTGCCACTTCCCGCTGAACATGGAGGAGCAATAATGGGCGAAACCCTGCTCGAAGTCCGTAATCTGAGCAAAACGTTCCGTTATCGCACCGGACTGTTCCGCAAGATGAATCTCGAGGCCGTGAAACCGGTCAGCTTTACCCTGCGCGAAAAACAAACGCTGGCGATCATCGGCGAGAATGGTTCGGGCAAATCGACGCTGGCTAAAATGCTTTCCGGCATGGTCGAGCCGAGCGACGGCGAAATTCTGATTGATGATCATCCGCTGACGTTTCGTGATTATCGTTTCCGCAGCCAGCAAATCCGCATGATTTTTCAGGACCCGAGCACCTCACTTAATCCACGTCAGCGTATCGGGCAGTTACTCGAAGCGCCCCTGCGACTGAACAGCGAAATGGATGCACAACAGCGCGAACAACGCATCAACCAGACATTGCGGCTGGTCGGCATGCTGCCCGATCACGCCAATTATTACCCGCATATGCTGGCGTCGGGTCAGAAGCAGCGCGTGGCACTGGCACGTGCACTTATCCTGCAACCCAAAGTGATCGTGGCTGATGAAGCGCTGGCGTCTCTGGATATGTCGATGCGTTCACAAATCATCAATATGATGCTCGAATTACAGGAAAAACAGGGCATCTCGTACATCTACGTGACGCAGCATCTGGGCATGATGAAACACATCAGCGATCAGGTACTGGTGATGCACGAAGGCGAGGTGGTGGAACGCGGAAATACGGCCGAAGTTCTGGCGGCACCGCTGCATGACCTCACCAAACGGTTGATTTCCAGTCACTTTGGCGAAGCGCTGACTGCTGATGCCTGGCGTCGTGACGGTAATTAACGCCCCTTCTGCATAATAAACGGGCAGATTCACCCCCTGAACGGTGTCAGGAAACTGATGCCGTTTTCTTTATTATGCAAATCCACCCTCTTCTATTCCTTTTCGATATGATTTATCGCTTAACATTATTTTATATCGGCAGCAGTATCGGCAACGATAGGGTCTGATAATTTGCCTGAGTAGCAGGCTTGAAGAAAGGACCCGTTCATGGAACAACAACGCAAGGCCGCGCACAGCGGCTGGTATCATGAAACACAATCCAGCCAATATGGTCATCTGCCGCTCGATCCGCACGCTGCGTTGGTACAGGATCGCTTTCTGCTGGGCCTTGATGCTCAACTTGACCCGACACTTCGCCAGTTACTTAACGACCGCCAGCGACTACTGAGGGCCTCCCGCGCCTGTTATGAGGTACTGTTTCCTGACAATCTGCAGGTTTCACGTACCGAAACATTATCCTTGTATGACCGTCTCAGTAGTGCGCTGACGGTGGCACAGGTCAGCGGCGTACAGACACTTTGTAGCCATTACGCTGCCCGTCTCGCCCCGCTTCCCAGCCCTGACGCCTCCCGCGAAAGTAACATCCGCCAGACCCACATTACCCAGTTCGCACGATTACTCGCAACCCAGCCAACACTGATTACTGCGCCGATGCTGCATCAGCTTTATGACGTGGGTTTCAGCACACGCGATATCGTGACCTTTACGCAAGTGATTGGCTTTGTCAGCTATCAGGCACGCGTACTGGCGGTTCTGAATGGTTTACGTGGTCGCGCCGCCGCCGTATTGCCAGGATTTCCTTCGCCGGAAGGTTGCGGGCAGAAAGGGTTTTCACTGGCGATGTTGCAATGGACGTCGCGTTTACCTGAAGTGGTACCGGAAAATGCCAGCCAGCATCAGCAGGATGTACTGGATTTAATCGCGCCAGATGCGCGTTCTTCCTCTTTCTATACATTGCTGGTGCATGACGCCGACGCGCTGAGCGAGTTTTCTGCGGTATTTAATAATATTATGCAGGCAGGTGCGCAGCCGGTGGCCGCGTGGCGTGAACTGGCTGCCGTAGCCACGTCGCAGCTAAACGGTTGTCTGTATTGCGCCGGGATCCACGGACGTTTGTATCTTGAAGCGGGTGGGAATGAGATGCTGATTAACGAATTATTCGCAGAAAATCATCGCGATGATGCCGTTGATACGCTGTCGAAAAATCTGCAAGACAAAAAAGAGATTGCCTTGCTGGAAACGGTGGTCGCCCTGACCCGTACCCCGGAACGTTTTGATGCACGCCAGCTGCATAGTTTGTCTGATGCAGGTTATACGGCAACACAATCTCTGGATATTCTGCTGACTGCGGCGCTGTTCAGCTGGTCAAACCGTCTGATTCAGACGCTGGGCGATACCCTGAATCAGTAGTTCTTCACCTGTTTACCTTCATTCTTTCTCCCCTCATTCCGGCAGGATATTCCCCTGCCGGTGATGCCAATTGTAAATACCTGCGCCACCTAACCGGCATAAGTCGTATTAATCTTATTTTCAATCGAAAATTTAGTGTTAAAACGAGAAACTGATCACATTACACTGTGCGCCGTTCTGGTTGCGTCTTCAGCAGCAAACAAGCCATTCATAAACCACCATATAAAGCACAACACCCCAGAGATATTCACTACATATTCACGCCAAATCAGACAAATAAACCACTTAAGTATTTCCCTGTAAAACAATGGCACTATAAGAGTAGTGATTACAATTCGTGCAACATATTCATATTGTCTATTTAGAAAACATAAACATTAATTCTGCATAACATTTCGAACATAGTTTAATCACGTCGGATAAGTTAAATGTAACAGCATATGTCAAACTCCTTGCCACATTTACGAAGATAGTGAACATTACTTGCCGTCATCCCATCTTATAACAATGCAAAGGGTGCTTATTTCGCGCCACTTATGCGTTTCCGCCACATACGGCCGGAAGGAATAAACAGAGGTACGAGTGTCAACTGCAAACAAAACACCAAACAATGAAAGCGTGAGTCTTAACGCCTTCAAACAGCCAAAAGCGTTTTACCTGATCTTCTCCATCGAATTGTGGGAACGTTTCGGTTACTACGGCCTGCAAGGGATCATGGCGGTTTACCTGGTCAAAATGCTTGGCCTGAGTGAAGCCGACTCCATCACCCTGTTCTCATCATTCAGTGCGCTGGTCTATGGCTTCGTCGCTATCGGCGGCTGGCTGGGCGATAAAGTGCTGGGTTCAAAACGCGTGATCGTGCTTGGCGCGATTGTGCTGGCGCTGGGTTATTCATTCGTTGCCTATTCCGGCCATGAAATTTTCTGGGTTTATCTGGGTATGGCGACTATCGCCGTCGGTAGCGGCTTGTTTAAAGCAAATCCATCCTCACTGCTTTCTACCTGCTACGAAAAAGATGACCCGCGTCTCGATGGCGCATTCACCATGTATTACATGTCGGTGAACATCGGTTCGTTCTTCTCCATGCTGGCAACACCATGGCTGGCCGCGAAGTACGGCTGGAGTGTCGCGTTCTCCCTGAGCGTTGTGGGTATGCTGATCACCATCGTGAACTTCCTGTTCTGCCGCAAATGGGTCAAACGTCAGGGGTCAAAACCAGACTTCGCGCCGCTGCAGTTCAAAAAACTGCTGATGGTGCTGGTCGGTGTTGTCGCGCTGGTGTTCCTGTCAAGCTGGTTACTGCATAACCAAACCATCGCACGTATGGTTCTGGGTGTGGTTTCCGTCGGTATCATTATTGTGTTTGCGAAAGAAACGTTCTCAATGAAAGGCATCGCCCGCCGGAAGATGATTGTGGCGTTCCTGCTGATGATGGAAGCGGTGGTGTTCTTCGTGCTGTACAGCCAGATGCCAACGTCGCTGAACTTCTTCGCTATCCACAACGTAGGCCACGATTTGCTGGGTATCAGCTTCCAGCCTGAGCAGTTCCAGGCGCTGAATCCATTCTGGATCATGGTTGCCAGCCCGGTTCTGGCAGCTGTCTACACCAAGGTCGGTGACCGTATGCCAATGCCGCACAAGTTTGCGATGGGTATGGTGCTGTGTTCCGGTGCGTTCCTGGTGCTGCCGTGGGGTGCGAGCCTGGCGAATGAGCAAGGCATTGTGTCAGTAAACTGGCTGGTACTGAGCTACGCGCTGCAGAGTATCGGCGAACTGATGATTTCCGGTCTGGGTCTGGCGATGGTTGCTCAACTGGTTCCGCAGCGTCTGATGGGCTTCATCATGGGTGCCTGGTTCCTGACCACCGCAGCCGCTGCAATTATCGCGGGTTACGTGGCCAATCTGACTGCCGTGCCTGCTGACATTGATGACGCGCATGCTTCACTGGCAATTTATAGCCACGTGTTCCTGCAGATTGGTATTGCAACCGCTGTGATTGCTGTGCTGATGCTGGTCACTGCATCTAAACTGCACCGCATGACGCTGGATCGTGAAACTGATGAGAAACAACCTGAACTGGCTTCTGCTCAGTAAACGCGCAAGCGTCTGATGAGGGCTGACGAACGCCTCCTCCGGGAGGCGCTTAATAAGATGGTCACCCCCACCCTGTGAGCGGTACGCTGACAGGGTGTTTTTCTTTCTGAAGGGGATCATCATGCAAAACGTTACGCTCATCGGTATTGATCTCGGCAAGCATTCGTTCCATGTCCACGCTCAGGATAAAAACGGTAATGCATTGCTACGTAAGAAGTTTTCCCGCAACCCGTTAACCGCCTTTCTCTCTACTTGTGCCGCTTCTACCGTTGTTATGGAGTCCTGTGCGGGCGCCCATTTTATGGCCCGGCACATCAGCCAGTTCGGGCATCAGGTGAAGCTCATATCTCCTCAGTTTGTCCGACCCTTCGTTAAAAGCAATAAGAACGATTTCATTGATGCCGGGGCTATCTGCGAAGCCGCATCACGACCTTCTATGCGCTTCGTGACTCCGCGAACCGAAGACCAGCAGGCTATGTCGGCGCTTCATCGCGTCCGTGACGCAATCGTCAGAGACCGCGTTAAAACCACCAACCAGATGCACGCTTTCCTGCTGGAGTTTGGCATTAGCATGCCGCGCGGCATCGCGGTTATCAGGCGTCTTGCCGCGGTGCTTGAAGAGCACGAACTGCCGCCTTATTTAGCGCGATTACTTATGCGTCTCCATCAGCATTATGCCTACCTCACTGAACAGATTGAAGAACTCGAACAAGAGTTAAAAACCCACATGGCGGATGACGATACCGCGCAGCGCTTGCTGACTATCCCCGGCGTTGGACTTATCACGGCAAGCCTTTTAGCCACGAAGCTTGGCGATGGAAAAAGTTATGCCAGCAGCAGGGACTTTGCTGCATCGACGGGGTTAGTCCCACGTCAGTACAGCACTGGCGGTAAAAGTACGCTAATGGGCATCAGTAAGCGCGGGGATAAAAATCTGCGACGTCTTCTGGTGCAATGCGCTCGCGCTTTTATGCAACGACTTGAACACAATCAGGGGCGGCTGGCTGACTGGGTGAAGGCCCAGCTCTCGCGGCATCACTCGAACGTAGTGGCCTGCGGGTTAGCCAACAAACTGGCCCGAATAGCCTGGTCGGTGACAACCCATCGTACAGCTTTTATCCAATAAAAAGAGCCAACAGGGACGAACTGTTAGCTCTTAGGCATTACGCAGTGACTTTCTGGTTTTGCGACGACCGATTATTGATGACATGAACGGCACAGCGACCTGCGGATGAACCTGACATAAAAAATGGCTCTTTGAAGCCGTCCGTTTTTTAAGGTTCTGCAGGCGCGGACTTCATCGTGGCGCAGGCAACGTAAGGTTGCCCATCAGACGCCGTATAGATTTAAGCAAGTCCATCATAAATCAAAATCAACGTTGCAAAAACGGGGGTGACCATAGATTTTTATGTCTGAAATTCCGCAATCACTCAGAACGCGATTATTCAGAACGGATAGTCGTGAAAACCGATTTGCTCTGAAATATTCCGCGCGGCAGTATGCAGCATTTCTACGTAATGACTTTTGCTTTCTTCGGAGAAACGAATCGTCGGGAAAGAAATACTCAAACCAGCAATCACCACGCCAAAGCGGTCGAATACCGGAACTGCGATACAACGAAGCCCTTGTTCCTGCTCTTCATTGTCTTCGCCGAAACCCTGCGCGCGAACCTGATCCAGCGCAGTCTGCAAATCGGCAGCATTCATGATGGTATTTTCAGTGCTGCGGGTAAATTCAATTTCCTGCAACAGCGCGCTGACTTCTGCTTTATCGCCCCATGCCAGCAGCACTTTACCGATTGCGGTGGTGTGCAGCGGATTGCGGCGACCAATACGCGAATGCATGCGCAGGTTGTACATCGAATCAATTTTATGGATGTAGACAATCCCGTCTTCATCCAGTGCACCGAGGTGGATCGTTTCGCGGGTCAGACGGGACAATTCGCGCATCTGAATATCAGCGCTGCGGATCAGATCGACGTTTTGCAACGCTTTGGCACCCAGTTCAAACAACTTGAGCGTCAGGGAATATTTCTCTGATTCTCCTTCCTGTGCGACATAACCCAGGGATTTCATGGTCTGAAGAAAACGGTAGACCGTACTTTTAGACATCATTACGCGCTGAGAAAGTTCAGTAATGCCAATCTCACGCTCTTCCCCCAACGCCTGTAAAATGCCAAAAACTTTCAGGACTGAGGAGACGGAATCGGGTTGCTTATCAAGATCTGCGATAGCCATAGGGTGTATTACCTGCTCGCGTTGAGTTTGTTTCAAAAAAAATAGAACGTGGTTTTTATTATACTGTCAAGCATCGCTGAGAAGCAATCAACCCATTGATCAAGAATGTAAGAACTGTTAAGCCAGTTTCATTCCCGACAGAGAGATAAAAAATTCATTACATCATGTGACAATTGTCACTTTACGTTAATTAGCGTAGTAATATTCCCCTCTCTGATGACTACGCACTGACAGAACTCATGACTTCTACACCTGCTGACGGATTACCCATTCCACAACGATATGGTGCCATTCTGGCCATTGCGCTGGGTATTACCGTTTCTGTACTGGATGGCGCTATCGCTAATGTCGCACTGCCCACCATCGCTAATGATTTCCATGCCAGCCCGGCAACCTCTATCTGGGTGGTTAACGCCTATCAGCTGGCGATCACGATTTCTCTGCTTTCTCTGGCTTCACTGGGCGACATATTTGGCTACCGCCGTATTTACCAGACGGGTTTGCTGGTATTTAGTATCACCTCGCTCTTTTGCGCCTTGTCGGATTCACTGATGACACTGACTGTCGCCCGTGTGTTACAAGGTTTTGGTGCGGCAGCGATCATGAGTGTAAATACCGCGCTGATACGTATTATTTATCCGCAGCGTTTCTTAGGACGTGGCGTCGGTATTAATGCACTTATCGTTGCCGTCTCGGCAGCGGCCGGACCCACCATTGCCGCTGGTATTCTGTCGGTAGCCTCCTGGCAATGGCTGTTTGCCATCAACGTTCCGATTGGTATTGTGGCTCTGATACTCGGTCTGAAGTTTTTACCGGCGAACTCGACGCGAAGTCAGGGTCAGCGTTTTGATATCATCAGCAGCGTGATGAATGCCCTGACCTTTGGCCTGCTGATCAGCGCCATCAGTGGATTTGCGCAAGGTCAGAACCCTATGTTGATCCTGAGCGAAGTCATTGCCCTCCTGATCATCGGCTGGTTCTTCGTACGCCGTCAGCTTTCCCAGCCTTTCCCGCTGCTGCCGATCGATTTATTGCGCATTCCTATTTTCAGTATGTCTCTGGGCACTTCGCTGTGTTCTTTCAGCGCCCAGATGCTGGCTTTTGTTTCACTGCCCTTCTTCCTGCAAAACACTCTCGGTCTGAATTCCGTGGAAACAGGCCTTCTGCTCACGCCGTGGCCGCTGGCGACGATGGTGATGGCGCCGATCGCCGGCCGTCTGGTTGAGCGCTTCCATCCGGGAATGCTGGGCGGGATTGGTCTGATCGTGTTCTCATTCGGGCTCTTTTCCCTGTCATTACTGCCATCAGAGCCTTCGCATCTGAACATTATCTGGCGCATGTTGCTGTGTGGTGCCGGCTTTGGGTTATTCCAGTCGCCGAATAATCACACAATCATCAGTTCAGCCCCGCGAAACCGTAGTGGCGGTGCGAGCGGACTGCTGGGCACTGCGCGTCTTTTGGGTCAGACAACCGGCGCGGCGATGGTTGCCCTGATGTTTAACCTGTTCCCGCAGCATGGCACTCACGCATCACTGATCCTTGCAGGAATGCTGGCCGGAACCGGCGCGCTGGTCAGTTTACTGAGGATGACGCAGAAAACCAGCAGCCAGAAGGAATCGGAAAACCTGAAATCCTGATATGAAAAAGCCCGGCAGAGTAGCCGGGCTTTTTGTTCAGCATTGCTGGAAACAAACTACTTGATGTATGCACCACTGCGCAGCGCTTCGATACGCTTGTCGAGTGGCGGGTGGGACATAAACAGCTCGCTGAATGACTTCGATTTACCGTTGATGCAAAACGCCATCATGCTCCCCGCTTCCTGCGGTTCGTGACTGGTTTTAAGGCGCTGCAACGCAGCAATCATTTTTTCACGGCCCACCAGTTTTGCAGAACCCGCATCCGCATGGAATTCACGGTGACGCGAGAACCACATCGTGATGATGCTGGCCAGAATACCGAAGACCAGTTCAAGCACGGTCGCCACGGCAAAATAAATCAGCGGATTGCCGTTACTGCTCTCTTCGCCATCACGGTTGCCGGAAAGGAAGCCCGAGGCCACCTGCGCAATAATACGTGAAATGAAGATCACGAAGGTATTCACGATCCCCTGAATCAGCGTCATGGTTACCATATCGCCGTTCGCAATGTGGCTGATTTCATGGGCGATAACCGCCTCGGCTTCGTCCTGACTCATGCTTTGCAGCAATCCGGTGCTCACCGCCACCAGAGAGGCATCGCGACGTGCACCCGTGGCGAAGGCGTTAATATCGGGTGCGTGATAAATCGCGACCTGTGGCATCGCAATGCCCGCCTGCTGAGACTGGCGACGCACGGTGTCCATCAACCAGCGCTCAGTTTCGTTACGCGGCTGCTCAATGACTTCCCCCCCCACTGAGCGTAACGCCATCCATTTCGACATCAGTAATGAGACAATTGCGCCACCGAAGCCAAACAGCCCGGCCATGATCATCAGCCCCGGCACGCTGCTGTGCTGAATGCCGGTCAGGCTAAGTACCAGCCCGAATACCAGCATAACGGCCAGGTTAGTCAGCAGGAACAACGCTATACGCATCATAAAATTTCACTTCCTCATTGTTACTTCATTGTTATTAGCGAGTCATACCACCGGCACATAGCATGCCGGGCTGTACTGATCCTATGGGCTTCTTATCAGGATTCAAGACTCCATGCGTTCTGAAGGCCTGAATTCACAATACTTTACATTTTGAAGCGTTTGCTTTTACAGACAGGGCTGAAATACCGATGTTATTGAGAAATACACGACATAAAAAAAGCGCACCGGAGTGCGCTTTTAGTCAGTCTGTCACAAGAATTATTTTGCCGGGGCCTGATCAACCTGAGACTTTTCCAGCTTGCCGAGATCGACAGCAATATGGTCGGCTTCATCAAGGTAAGGATCCGGAGCAACATAATCTTTCGGCAGATCGTCGAGAGATTTCAGCGGCTTCTTGCCTTCACGCTTGAAGCGTTCATTCAGGCGATTAAGACGCAGTGCATCATCCTCTTTATCTTCTTTATCACGCTGGGCGTAATTCAGAGAGGCAATGTTACGTTTGTCTTTCAGCGCCTTGTAACGCGCGATATCTTGCTGGATGTACTGGAACTCAGGATTTTGCGCAATACGGGCTTCATGCATTTTCAGCAATTCAGGCAGGAACGGTTTCATGTCGCCTAATTTGGTGTAGGTTGCCGCATTAATACTATCCCACGGAAGTGCGTTATCTTCGAACTTCTCGCCGGTTTCAATCGATTCAATACCGGTTGGCATCAGGATATCCGGGGTAACCCCTTTACGCTGAGTACTGCCGCCATTGATGCGATAGAACTTCTGGATAGTGTATTGCACAGAACCGAGCGCAGGCCATTCAGGGCGCAGCATCTGGTCGTAAATGCGGTTCAGTGAACGATACTGCTGAACCGTACCTTTACCGAAGGTCGGCTCACCGACAATCAGCGCACGGCCATAATCCTGCATAGCGGCGGCGAAGATTTCTGATGCCGAAGCACTGAAGCGGTCAACCAGAACCACCAGCGGGCCTTTGTAGTAAACGACGCCATCAGTATCACTGTCCTGACGGATGCGACCATTATTATCGCGTACCTGAACCACCGGACCACTTGGGATAAACAGACCGGACAGCGAAACAGCTTCCGTCAGCGCCCCCCCTCCGTTGGTGCGCAGATCGATAACCAGGCTGTTAACGTTCTGCTTAGCCATTTTCTGCAACTGCACTTTGACGTCATCTGTCAGGCCAACATAGAAGCCAGGAATGTCCATCACAGCGACTTTTTGAGCGCCAACATTTTTGATGGTCATTTTGACGGCGCGATCTTCGAGACGAATCTTCTCGCGGGTCAGCGTAATCACATGGTTCTTGGCATTTTTACCCGCTGGCAAGATCTGCAAACGGACTTTGCTGCCTTTTGGCCCTTTGATTAACGCAACCACATCGTCGAGACGCCATCCGATCACATCAACAATCGGAGTCTGTTTTCCTGCCTGAACCTGACCGACACCCACAATACGGTCACCCACTGCAATGGCTTTACTTTTGGCCGCCGGGCCGCCAGCAACCATCGAATTGATGACTGTATAATCGTCGTCACCTTGCAAGACCGCACCAATACCTTCCAGAGACAGGCTCATTTCAGTATTAAATTGTTCAGTGCTGCGAGGCGATAAATAGTTGGTGTGCGGATCAATTTCGTGCGCGAAGGCATTCATGACCAGTTGGAAGACATCTTCGCTGTTGCTTTGCGTCAGACGCTTCATCGCAAAATGATAACGCTTAGACAATACATCGCGAATTTCCTGATCGTTCTTGCCGGTCAGTTTGAGGTTCAGCTCGTCATATTTGACTTTCGCATCCCACAATTTGTCCAGCTCAGCGCGGTCTTTCGGCCACGGTGATTTACTGCGATCAAGTTCAATGGTGTCGTTGCCCGTAAAATCCATCGGGCGCTCAAGCACTTTTAACGCATAGTCATAACGTTCAAAGCGGCGTTTCTGAGCCAGATTGAATAAGGCATAGGGGGTAGTTAACTGACCGGATTTCAGTTCCTCACCCAAGGTGGCACGTTTATCAGTAAATTGTGCGACATCGGAAGCCATTAATACGTTATGGCCATAATCGAGCATGTTGAGGTAACGGTCGAAGATTTTCGCTGAGAAATCTGCATTAAGGTCGAACTGACGATAATGTGAACGGGTAAAACGAGCAGTCACACGCTCGCTCACCGTTGCATCCTGCGGATCCTGCGTTAAATTAGGAAGTTGAGCGAGAGTCACCGGTGTACTCTCGTTCGCAGCAAAGCTGGTGTTCACCAGCCCGGCTCCTGCCATTAACAGACCCGCAATAACGCTTAATCTGACAAATTTGTTCATGCCTGAGTTGGCCTCCGTATCAGAACTGCAAATGTTCTGCGCGTACAATCATCGCCAGACCCGAAGAGAGTTGAACGCGAACACCGTCTTTGGCAATTTCCAATACGGTTGCATCCATCGCACTCTGACCTGCTCTGACTTTGATTTCCTGGCCAATTTGCAGTTTTGAAATGTCTGTTACTGGCACATGACGCGGTTCACGTTTTTCCTCACGCGGTGGGCGAGGTGTACGTGGTTTGCGATTTTCCTGGCCAGCCACAGCTGCGGGCGCATTTTCACGACGCGGCGCAGGTTTTTTAGCGGCCGGACGTGGACGACGTGGCTCAGCGGTTTCACCGGCTTCACGACGTTTAGCCTGTTGTTCCGCACGTTGTGCCTGAACACGGGCTTTCGCTTCTTCCAACTGTTTACGGGCATGTTCTACGTGCTGTTCTTCAAGAACGCCACATGAATTACCATCAAGATCAACACGTTCTGCACCGACTTTAACGCCGTACAGATAACGCCAGCTTGAGGTATACAGGCGCAGAGCAGAGCGTAACTGAGTTTTGCTCAGATTCTCTTCACCTTGCACGCGCGCGACCAAATCCGCAAAGATACCGATCTTTAATGGGCGTGCTTCGCCTTCGGCGGTAAAACAGAGCGGGAACCGCTCAGCCAAAAAGGCGATGACTTCTTTACTACTGTTCAACTTAGGTTGATTTTCCATGAAATTTCCTGATTACAACGGGTTTGCCAACCGGCGCAGGCATGAACAGGCGTCATTATAATGACGCCATTATTAAATGCCACGTTATCCGACGATCAACTTACGATCAGATTGACATATTTTTCAGCATCGCAGCTTTCGAGATGCTGGCAAAGCCCGCTGACTAACTCTGTCAGCCCCAGTTCATCCGCTTCATCGAAGCGTTGATAAACGGTGCTATCAATGTCTAATACGCCGATCACTGTGCCATTAACGGCCACTGGCAGAACAATTTCGGCATTACTTGCTGCATCACAGGCGATATGCCCGGGGAAGGCATGAACATCGCCCACACGCTGTACAGCATTTTCCGCTACTGCGGTACCGCAGACGCCTTTTCCTACCGGAATACGCACGCAGGCAATTTTACCCTGGAATGGCCCCAGCACGAGTGTTGTGCCGTCCAGCAGATAAAAACCTACCCAGTTGACGCCATCAAGACGTTCAAAAAGTAAGGCACTTGCGTTCGACAGAGTAGCAATAAAATTGTTTTCTCCGGCGATCAACGCGTTCAAATCACGTTTTAATTCCGTGTAGAATGCTTCTTTATTCATGTAGTAACCAATAATGACCTAAGGGCACTGAGCCGTTCTGTTGTGCTTAACCCCTATAAAATAAGCATTAAATGCCCATGTGAACAAGGTTAATCCTGTGTGACATCAAAAAGACTCGCCTACAATAACTGTTTGCCGACCGCATAATACGTTATTTTGTCAAAAAAACCTGGCTGATCTTGGCCTGATGGCCTCGTCTGCCCCCCAACGGGGATGCGTAATTGTAACAACAGGTATTCTTTACTATTCCAGGTACTATGAAAATAAACACAATATCAGTCCAGTTACCGCATGTTCGCTACCAGCGGTGCCATGAATGCGATTACCTTTTCTCGCTTCCGGCGCTGAAACGGACGCAAACTGCACATTGCCCGCGCTGTAATGCCAAAGTGGAAAAAGGCAAAGTTTGCTCCCTTCCCCGGCTGATCACTATGGCCATCAGCATTTTGCTGCTGATGCCTTTCGCTTATACCGAACCACTGATCAGCATCCGTCTGCTTGGCACGCGTATTGACGCCAGCCTGCTTGAAGGCATCTGGCAGATGTCGCGTCAGGGCGATCCGGTCACGGCAAGTATGGTCGCGTTTTGCACCATCGGTGCGCCGCTGACACTCGCTGTTTCAATTCTTTATCTGCATTTTGGCAGCAAGCTGGGGATGAATCTCAAACCTGTATTGCTGATGCTTGACCGCCTGAAAGACTGGGTGATGTTGGATATTTATCTGATTGGCATGGCGGTCGCCAGCATCAAGGTCAAAGAATATGCGGATATCAATGCCGGAGTTGCACTGGCCGCGTATCTGATGATGACTGTGATGGTCACAATGACGATGATTAATCTTAATATTGAGCAGCTGTGGGAGGAGTTTTATCCGCAGCGCAGGCCAAAGGGCGTACCGTCTTCACTGCGTTTGTGCATTGCCTGTAAATTTACCGGATTACCGGATGAACACGGGCGCTGTCCACGCTGTCATGTTCCCATGCAACGACGCTACAAACACAGTCTGCAAAAAACCTGGGCGGCGTTGATTGCGGCCATGATGTTTTTAATCCCGGCCAATTTGCTGCCGATTTCCATCATTTACGCCAACGGGCAGCAACTGAAGGACACTATTTTCTCCGGTGTCGTTTCGCTTGCCACTTCAGGGAATATCCCGATTGCCGCAATTGTGTTTATTGCCAGCGTACTGGTGCCTTTTACTAAAGTGATTGTGATGCTGACACTGTTACTCAGCATCCATTTTAAAGCGATTCAGGGACTGAAAACGCGCATCCGTTTACTGCGACTGGTCACCTGGATAGGACGCTGGTCGATGCTGGATTTGTTTGTTATTTCATTAATGATGTCGCTGGTAAACCGTGACCAGCTTTTGTCTTTTACTATGGGTCCGGCCGCCTTTTACTTTGGCTCTGCCGTAATTCTGACCATTCTTGCCGTTGAATGGCTTGATAGCCGCTTGATTTGGGATGCACATGCAACAGGAAACGCCGAATACACCGACTGAAGCACGGATAAAACACAGGCGCCGGATTTCGCCTTTCTGGCTTCTGCCGTTTATTGCTTTACTGATCGCCGGATGGCTGATTTACAGCAACTATCAGGAGCGTGGAAATACTGTCACGATCGATTTCCAGTCAGCAGCGGGTATCGTTGCGGGCCGTACTCCTGTGCGTTATCAGGGGGTTGAGGTTGGGACAGTAGAGTCCATCAGTCTGACCAAAGATCTGCGTACCATTCAGGTAAAAGTCAGTATCAAAAGCGATTTGTCTGACGCCCTGCGCGAAGGCACACAGTTCTGGCTGGTGACGCCAAAAGCCTCACTGGCCGGGGTTTCCGGCCTTGATGCGCTGGTGGGCGGTAACTATATCGGTATGATGCCCGGACCCGGCAAAGAGAAAGATCATTTCGTCGCGCTCGATACCCAGCCTAAATTCCGCCTGAATACCGGTGAGCTGATGATTCACCTGCATTCAAAAGATCTGGGCTCACTGAGCACCGGCTCCCTGGTGTATTACCGCAAAATCCCTATCGGGAAAGTTTACGATTACGACATTGAAAGTGGTAATGACGGCGTCACGATTGATTTGCTGATCGACAAGCGTTTTGCCGGTCTGGTGAAAGACAACACGCGCTTCTGGAACGTATCCGGTTTTAAAGGCGACTTCAGCCTGAGTGGCGCGAAAGTGCAAATGGAAAGTCTGGCCGCGCTGGTTAACGGAGCCATTTCAATGGATTCGCCAAATGATGGTAATCCGGCCAAAGCAGACCAGTCTTACGTGCTGTATCCGGATCTGGCGCAGAGCCAGCGTGGGGTTGAAATCAATCTCGATTTGCCGAACGGCAACGGCTTGTCAGAAGGACAGACACCGCTGATGTATCAAGGGTTGCAGGTCGGTACCCTGACCAAAGTCACTTTGCAACCCGACAATAAAGTTACGGGTAAACTCACTGTCGACCCTTCGGTAATCGACATGATGCGTACCGGGACGCGTATCGAAATGAACAGCCCGAAAATTAGTTTGAACAACGCTAACATCAGTCAGTTACTGACGGGTAATACGCTGGAACTGATCCCGGGCGATGGGGAAGCGCAAAAGCATTTCGTGGTGCTTGACAGTAACCAGCGCCTGCTTCAGAACCCCGGTACCGTCAAGATTCAGCTGATTGCGCCGCAAAGCTATGGAATTGATGCGGGGCAGCCGATCAAGCTTTACGGTATCAACGTCGGCTCGGTGATTGACCGCACGCTGACTGATGAAGGCATCCTGTTTAATGCCGCGATCAAGCCGGAATATAAAAATCTGCTGCACAAAGACAGCAAGTTTGTGGTCAACAGCCGCGTGGATGTGAAGCTGGGTATTGATGGCATGGAAGTGTTGGGTGCCAGCGCACAGGAATGGGTCGATGGGGGTATCCGCCTCATTCCTGGCAGTAAAGGTGAACCCGTTCAGAAATACCCGCTTTACAGCAACGCGGAAAAAGCCGCTGAAGGTATTCAGGGAGATCAGCCAGGTGCCACACTGACATTGACGGCGAAAACCCTGCCAGATATTCAGGCAGGATCAGTGGTGCTTTACCGTAAATTCCAGGTCGGGCAGATTGTGAATGTTCGCCCGAAAGCGAACGAGTTTGAAGTGGATGTGTATATTCAGCCGCAATACCGCAATCTTCTGTCTGAGAAAAGCATTTTCTGGGCTGAAGGTGGTGCCAAAGTGCAGCTCAATGGCAGCGGTCTGACCGTTCAGGCCTCGCCGCTGGATCGTGCGCTGAAAGGCGCCATCAGCTTTGATAATCTTGAAGGTGTCTCCACCAGTAAAGGCGTGAAACGGGTTCTGTATGATTCAGAAACCGCGGCCCGCGCTGTCGGCAGCCAGATAACGCTGAACACTTATGATGCCAGTAAGCTTTCTGCTGGCATGCCAATACGCTATCTGGGCATCACAATTGGTCAGGTCGAATCACTGAAGCTCGATCCGCAGCTCAATCAGGTTTCGGCCAAAGCCGTGTTATATCCGGAATTTGTGAACGACTTCGCCCGTCGCGGTTCGCGCTTCTCGATTGTTTCTCCGGAAATTTCAGCCGGTGGTGTCAGTAATCTGGAAACCCTGCTCCAGCCTTATATCAACGTTGAAGCAGGCAAAGGCGTTCCGGCGCGTAATTTCGACCTGCAGGAATCTACCATTACCGATTCCCGCTACACCGACGGTCTTGGCATTGTTGTTGACGCAGCAGAAGTCGGTTCATTGCAAATCGGCACGCCAGTGTTGTTCCGTGGCATTGAAGTAGGTACGGTCTCGGGCTTCTACCTTGGTGCGATGGCCGACCGGGTAAACGTGACGTTGAGGATCAGTAAGAAATACCAGTATCTGGTGCGCGAAAACTCGGTGTTCTGGCTGGCATCCGGTTATGACCTTCAATTCGGTCTGACCGGCGGCGTGTTCAAAAGCGGCACATTCCAGCAGTTTATCCGTGGCGGTATCGCTTTTGCGACCCCACCGACAACGCCGCTGGCGCCGAAAGCCAGCAATGGCAACCATTTCCTGCTCAATCCGGAAGCGCCAAAAGACTGGCAGAAATGGGGAACGGCAATCCCCAAAAATTAACCAATATGATTTTCATCAAGGCCACCTTCGGGTGGCCTTTTCGTTTCCTGGTTACGACTGAAGCCCCTCCCTGCGCAGGTAAATATGCTAAACTCCGCGGCTGAAAACTTATTCAGTTCTGGAACCGCACTCTTGTCAAAGCTCACCACTGCCAGCAGTTTTGCTGATAAATTACCCGCCGCTTTTCTGGAAGCCACTCGTGCAATCATGCCTGCCAGCCTGAGCATGGAAGATTTTATCGCTGCCTGTCAGCGCCCTCTTCGCCCCAGCCTGCGGGTCAACACCCTCAAAATCAGCGTGGAAGATTTCCTTACACTGGCCGGCAGTTATCAGTGGGATTTAGAGCCTGTGCCGTGGTGCACCGAAGGTTTCTGGATCAACCGCCATGCACTGGATGAATCGCGTTTAGGCAATGCGTTGTCTCATCTTGCGGGGTTGTTTTATATTCAGGAAGCCAGCTCAATGCTGCCGGTCACTGCGTTATTTGCTGATGGCACTCAGCCGACGCTGGTGATGGATGTCGCCGCCGCACCGGGTTCAAAAACCACGCAGATTGCGGCGCTGATGGAAAATCAGGGCGGCATCGTTGCCAATGAATATTCCGCAAGCCGGGTAAAAGTTCTGCACGCCAATATCAGCCGCTGCGGTGTCAGCAATACAGCACTCACCCACTTTGACGGGCGCGTATTTGGTGCCGCATTACCGGAAACTTTCGATGCCATTCTGCTGGATGCCCCCTGCTCGGGCGAAGGCGTTATCCGTAAAGATCCTGATGCCATGAGCAACTGGTCTGAAAACAGCGTGTCGGAAATTGCTGCCACGCAGCGTGAACTGATCGACAGCGCTTTTCATGCGCTGAAACCGGGCGGTGTACTGGTTTATTCAACCTGTACCCTTAATGCGCAGGAAAACCAGCAGGTCTGCCAGTGGCTGCTCGAGACTTATGCTGATGCGGTGGAAAGTGAATCGCTGGCAGACTTATTCCCGGGTGCGAGGAAAGCGGTGACGCAGGAAGGCTATCTGCACGTATTCCCTCAGGTTTATGACAGTGAAGGTTTCTTCGTCGCGCGTTTTCGCAAAACGGACTCCGTACCGCGCTTGCCTGTTCCGGGATACAAAGTCGGTCGTTTCCCTTTCTCTCCGCTTTCCCGTCAGGACAGCGCAGAAATTATCAAAGCTGCCGGTCAGTCCGGACTGTTATGGCAGGAAAAACAATATACGTTGTGGCAACGCGACAAAGAGATCTGGATATTCCCGGCAGTTCTGGAACCGCTGTTTGGGAAAGTACGCTTTTCGCGTATTGGTATCAGGCTGGCTGAACGCTTTCCGAAAGGCTTCCGCTGGCAACACGAAGCCGTGGTGGCATTCAGCGATACTGAAACTAAAAACCGTTTTGAAATTGACGACGAACTGGCGCAAAGCTGGTTCCGGGGCGTCGATATTTATCCGCAAACTGCCCCACCGGCAGATGAATGTCTGGTGACATGGCTCGGCCAGCCGTTGGGATTAGCGAAACGAATCGGAAGCCGGATTAAAAATAGTTTGCCGCGTGAGCTGGTCAGGGATGGCGCGGTTCGTCCGCAGACCTTATCGAACGATTAATTAATTTAAACTTTTTGCAAACTTCTGTGCCATAAGATCATCGTGATGGCGCAGAATATTCTACCTAATCATTATCTTTAACGATTAAAAACTCATCCTGACAAGCATTTTGGCGAATTCTGTACAACGTCGTGTTTAGGTGAAATAGGGGTGACAAAGTGTATGGAACCCTTACTTAGGCAACATTTTATGCCGAATATAGTAGATAATTATTTATATTATCAAGAAAGATTTATTGAATTATAAGTAGGAATAATCCTACCGTGACATGTATTATTGCCATCAAGATAACATTGCTAGTGATATATCATTTTCAGATATAAATCTTAATGCCTGATGTTGAGTAAAGACCTGCCAGTCGGAGAAGTGTCATGTCGGATGAAATGAAACTCGAATCAGCAGATGGGCTGCTATTACAGCAAATGGCCAGCCTGCGGGATATCATCGATAACAATTCTGACTGGATCTGGGAAGTCGATACGCAGGGGCGTTATGTTTTCTCTTCCAATAAATGCATCGAGTTTCTCGGTGTTCCACCTGAAAAAGTATTAGGCAAAACGCCTTTTGACTTCATGCCACCTGATGAAGCCAAACGGGTTGGCGAGCAGTTTGCTGCTATCGTCGAACGACGCGCGCCATTCGGCGGTTTGCTGAACCGTAATATTCGCCCTGACGGGACGGAAGTCATTCTTGAAACCAGCGGTGTTCCGCTGTTTGACAACGAAGGTAATTTCCGGGGTTATCGGGGGATCGATCGTAACCTGACCAGCCTTGATCAGGCTCCGGGTCAGCGCCTCTTCCAGCTTGAAACCATTTATTCCAATGCGCCGGTCGGCCTGTGTTTTATCGACCTGCAAATGCGCTACGTCACCGTAAACGATGCCATGGCGAATATTATCGGTTTACAACCTTACGAAGCGATTGGTCGTAAAGTCGGCGTGTTTCTGCCCGGTCTTTCTCCGTTGCTCAATAATGCACTTGAACTTGCGAAGCGGAATGAAACCACGCCGGACCGCGAATTTTCCGTTCCCGGTAAGAATCAGGTTTTCTTTGTACGTATCAAAGCCGCCTGTGATACGCAGAATCAGCTTAATGGCCTTTCCGTCGCGATGACCGACATTACCAGCCTCAAACGTATGGAAAGAGCACTGCGTGAAAGCCAGGAGCATTACCGCAATATGGTTGAGCTGAACCCGCAAATCCCGTGGACAGCCGATCCGCGCGGTCTGCTCAACGACGTCAGCTCGCGCTTCCAGCGGATTACCGGCATGACGCGACAGGATATTCTGGCAGATAAGTGGATCCAGAGTATGCATGTGGAAGACCGCCGTGCTGCCGTACAAACCTGGGAACATTGCCTGAAGACCGGCGCCCCCCTGGATATTGAAGTTCGTTTCTGCCACGTAGACCGCGGCTGGAACTGGATGCGCATTCGTGCCGCAGCGAGCTATGCCGCTGACGGCTCCATTCAGCGCTGGTATGGCACCGCCGAAGATGTGCATGAACGTAAGTTGCTGGAACTGAAACTGGTCAAAGCTAACCGCCGTCTGGAAATTCAGGCGCGCACGGACTCGCTGACCAAATTGCCGAACCGCCGTGAATTTAAAAAAGTGCTCAGCCATGAATACATGCGTGCCAAGCGTAACCGCACGCCGCTGACCGTGGTGATGATCGACATCGATTACTTCAAACATTTTAACGATCACTACGGCCATCTTTCCGGTGACGCCTGTCTGCGTCTGGTCGCCCGTACATTACGAAAATCACTCAAACGCAGCACCGATGTCGTGACACGTTTTGGCGGCGAAGAATTTGCCGCGATTCTGCCGGATACGGATTTGAAAGGGGCGTGGATTGTGGCGCAGCATATTATGGAATCCATTGAAGTGCTGGGCATCAAACACAGCTTCAGTGAATTTAATCGCGTCACCATCAGCCAGGGGATTGCGACCTATATGCCAGATCAGGATCCGGACATTGAGGATCAGTCGGATATTGTGAGTGCCGCTGATGAAGCGCTGTACCTCTCAAAAAACAACGGTCGCAATCAGATTAATGCCATGCCCGTCTCGGTAAGATTCAATAAACTTTAATCCTCTGTACAGTCAGTCGTGCGCTATCTGCCGCGCGGCTGGTTCACCTTCCCCTCCTCTTTTTTTTGCCTGTTTTATGCAGCAGTAAAATTCAGGTGGCACTTTTTGTGCTGTCGTCTATCCTCATATAAGGGCGACCAACTGGTCATACCTGATGTTGTTGAAATTACTCGCGTCACTCTGGCAAGGGGTACCTGATGGGAAAATCGAGCATAAGAATTGGTAGCTACGAAATTGACGATGCGCATCTCTCAACGCCTGAAGCAAAAGGCGGCGATAAAGTGCACATCCCGTGCAAATCAGATCCTGATTTGTGTATGCAACTTGATGCCTGGGATGATCACACCAGTGTCCCGGCAGTGGTCGATGGTCGTCACTCTGTGTTGTACAAGGAGAAGTATGACGAACAGAAAGATGAGTGGATAATGCGACTGGAGTGATACAGCATGGCGAACGGGATGATGTTCGCCATGCCGCTTGCGTTCACTCAGCGTTTTCAACCAACGAAATACCCCGTCCGGCAAAAAAGCGGGCGAAGACTTTCACCGGTAACGTGACATCCTGTTGTGTGGAAATATCATGACCGGAAGGATTATGAAAGGTCACAAACTCCCTGTCGGCACGCGTCACCAGCACCAGATGCCCGCCTTTACGCGGCGGAACAGTCTCCGGAATACGAACCGACGGATGCACCGAGGCAATGAAGAACCGGTGATCTACCATTTGTGCAGCAATATCCTCTGCAGCAATTCCCACTTTAACTACTGCGGTCATCCCCAACTCCTGGCGAACATACTCAACAAAAGGTGCATAAATCAACCCCTTAATGTTGTCGCCATCACGAACATACGCGCCATATGGCAGACTGCGCTGAGTCAGATTAAGAACAGGCACCACTTTTCCGGAAACCGCCGCCAGCACCATTTTCAGGCAACACATCCCACAAACATGGTTTGCCCACTCAATAAATTCCTGCTGGGTTGATGCGCCAGACTGGGCCCATAGTTTGATATCACTCAGTTCGAGTTCACCGGCAATAATTCCGGCAGCACAGTCAGGGTCTTCCCACTGGCTGAAATAAGGTATTCCTGAAAGGGTTGCAAAAGCGCGTTGATTTACTGAATTCACTGACATGACATATTCCTGAACGGCAGATCGACAACATCAGGTTGATCATATCGCTGGCTGGCGAGATTTAAGGCCTGATTTTCCTTATCAGGCCCCTCAGATATTTAGAACTTTTCTATCATCCGGAACTTCATCAGTAACAATGGCATAGTGGGTTCAAACATCTCGTACTCTTCGAAGAAACGCTGATGCTCAGCGCGCCAGTAAGCCAGCGTGCGGTCACCTTCACCTTCTTCCCAGGCATGTTGCTCTGTCACCTGATCAAAAGGAACTTGTTTCACTTCGGTCAGTTGTACGGCACACACCGGATTATTGCGACCATCGACCACCACAAAGATTTCGCCAGGTTCTGGTTCCGGGTCATCATCCAGGTTTGAACAGGTGGCGGTTTTTGTGCCTGCAATAACACGTTTAGCCAGTTCGTCTGCTGACGACTCGGTATCACCAAACGACCAGCGCTCTGCATCCCTGTATTTAAGTGGGATCTGCGGAATCATAATTTATCCTTTCAATTGAGATAGTTCACTACTATGACAGTTAAACATTAGCACAAAAAAACCCGCCGTAGCGGGTTTTAAAAGCCAGAAATGCGTTCTACGGTTTGCAGTTATCCGGCAT
Source organism: Rahnella aceris (assembly GCF_011684115.1). Lineage (NCBI taxonomy): Bacteria > Pseudomonadati > Pseudomonadota > Gammaproteobacteria > Enterobacterales > Yersiniaceae > Rahnella > Rahnella aceris. The sequence goes on from NZ_JAADJV010000001.1 coordinate 2,023,339, forward strand.
CGCTACCGGCCACTGTCTTGCGCTGCCAGCGCCGTATAAAACGGCAATGCCGCATTCCTTATCGATCCTTGCAAGCGGTTTACCCGTTTTATCAATCATCATTGACATCGCAGGCGTTGAAACGACGGCAACGCCGCTGTCAAACGGTGAGACGGCACTGAATAGCGGTGCAATGGCAAAGTTACCCTGTACATCGACAAACCCGTAATTATTGTTCGTTTTGGCGAATGCCAGGCCATCCACAGGCAAACCTAAGTCGGCATAAGCAATGCCCTCAGCTTGTTTACCCTGGCCGTTTATCCAGGTTTTCATGCCGTCTGCGCGTGTCAGTACAGCATGATCATTCACCATCAGGCTGGCATTCCCCTGTACCGTCAGTACTAATTTACCGGTGTTGTCGACATAACGGGTCGCTGGCGTACCATCCTGCGGGTCGTTAGAGACAGACCACGTGCTGGCTGACGGCATTGTCCACCTGCCCTCAGGCATAGCCGCAACCCGCACACCTTTATCATCGATCAGCTCATACCCTGCCGGCGTCGAACGCAAAGCACGGCCCTGCACAAAAGCAGAACTTTGGGCTTCCGCTACGGGCTGAATTTGCCATTCTCCTTGCGCAGAAAGATAACCTTCCTGCGGCTTACGGGATAATTTTACCCAATCGCCCAGCGCGCTGATACGGGTTTGCTGTTCGTGCAGTTCAATGTTGCCTTGGGGATCCAAAAGCCAGGACTGCCCTGCGGCAGAGGTGGCAAGAATGCGTCCATCACTGAACTGAGTGACTGATAACCCCGCCGTTGGTGCGACTCTCGCTTTCGCATCATTGCCAATGATTTCAGCAATCACACTGGATTCGGCTTGGTCAGGAGCGGCCGGTTGCGTCAGCAGCCAGAGCGCAGAATTGATACGTTTTGCTTTAGCATACTTCGCTTCAACAATGATTTTACCCTGACCGTCCACAATGCCCCATAAGCCTCCCGGCGCTCTGAACGCCGCCAGACCATCGGCGTAGTCACCCAAATCCTGATAAGAGGGCTGAACAACCGTTTTCTGTGTGTTGACATCAAAGATGCCCCACAGCGCGCCTTCGGCAGCGGTTTCGCGAAAACGGAACCAGCCGTTACCCACAGACTCAATCTCGAATACGTTGGGCAAATCATAATGCTTACCCGCGTGATCCAGTGCGGTCAGCTTGCCGTCCAGATAATCAAGCGCGTAGCCATGAACAAAGGGCGAAATATTGTCTTCGGTCAGCGGGATAACAATTTTCCCCTGAGCATCGACAACACCGGTTCCCTCAGCCGTTCTGACAATAAACTGTTCGATATTACCGTCTGCGTCAGCAGATTGAATATCCTGCCATTTGCTGTCGAGCTGAAGTGAACCGTCCGGGCGCAGGAAACCGGCACCGTTTTTACCGCTTCCGGATTCAGGACGAATCAGTGCGAGTGGCGATTGTGCAGAAGTAACATCATTTCTGACATAGAGAGGTTCAATCCGGCTGCCATCAAGGGCGCTGCTATTCTTCTGATTCAGTAACGCCTTTCCTGATGCATCAACAATATTGACGACATCACCCTGGTCGTTGCGCAGCCATAAACGGTGGTTGATCACTTCTGCGCTGTTGATTTGCGCCAGCCAGCCCACATTCTGTGAGCCTCCGATGATGCCGCCAGAAGGTGCAACAATCGCGTTGACCTTTTTCGGGTCACCTTTGGTAGTGATCAGGTATTCACCCGTACTGTGCTCCCAGGGCTCACTGCCCGCAGGCAACAAAAGAGGTTGTTTACGTCCCGGTACATACAATGTAAGAGCGTCTTTGGTGACGGGATTCAACACGTAATCACCGGAGACACGTAGCGAAGAGGCCTCGGCTTCGCTAAAGGTGGCGATAACCACTGCGGAATTATCAAGTAATTTGATCCCTTCAGGGGTTTTTGCCAGCCAGAAAGCGCCAGTTTCTTCACTGACCGACAAGTACTTCTGTTCGTCCGGCACACCGTCGGTGCGAATTAAGGTAATTCCTTCCGCATTTTTCGCCAGGGCAACAGAAGAGTTTTGCGGATCAAGGGTGATTGCGGTGTATTGCGGCAGAACGCGCCAGGTAAGATTGCCATCAATGATGCCGTAACCTTTGCTGGCATCAAAAGCGATAAAGAGATCTTTCGGGCCAAACGGTTCAACCACTTCCATTTTGTCGGTAGCCACATGACGGACACCATCAGGGGAAAGCAGAACGCTGTTAAACGTCAGACTCAGGCGGGCCGGAATGCCGTCACTCAGAGTGGCGTCATCCACTAATTCATCCAGCGCTTTACCGACCTGGGCACCTTTGTGGTCAATAATTTGTGGTTTACCTCCCGCCGTCACCACGGCCAACCCGGATTCGGTAAAGGGCTGGACGCGATCAAAGGCCGGCGGAATCATCCAGTTTCCTGTCAGATCGATGAATCCCCACTTGCCCTGTTGCATGGCAGCGGCGGCACCAAAATGATAGTCACCGACTTTTTCAAAAACAGGTTTAATGACCAGTTGCCCCTGATTGTCTAAAAAGCCCCAACGCTCGCCATTTGCATCTGCAGCAGGCAAAAGCACTGCTGCACGGCCTTCATGGACATCACGGATACATAAATTCTGAACCACAGGCAATGCATTATGCCTTTGTGCATCCGCCCGCGCCGCAGATAACGGCGCAAAGCAACTGTCGGGCTCTGCCGCGATTGCAGCGGATGTCAGCGTCAATAAGGCCAGTGTACTGCTGGTATTCAGAGCACAACGGAGTGCATTTCTTAGCCTTGAAGGTTTGCTGACAATCATTAATTACCTCCGGTACCGCATGCAGGAGCCTTGGCTGGCCAGAGATAAGCCCCCTTAGCATCCACAATGACACGCTGATTACAGCGCACCTGAATTTTCGCCTGAACAGCGCCATCACCGTTTAGCAAACTGACCACACCTTTACCCCCTGCCCAGGCATGTTTCTCGCTGAAATCATTTGCCCAATCGAACTTAGGCAAAATAGCGAAACGCCCTGTGGTATTGATGTAACCTAGCAAATTGCCATAGGTCGATTTCTTCATGGCGGTAGCAAAATTATTGCTCATTGCACCAACCTGATCAAAGTAAGAACCGATCAGTTTCTTGCCTTGCTGATCAACAAAACCATACAGGCCCTTGCTATCACGCAGAGGGATGACGCCAGAATTGGCTTTATCCGCCTGCAGGCTGTCGAGTCCGGCGAAGCGCTGAATCTCATTGCCGTCGTTGTCATACAACACAGTTTCGCCTGTAAGATCGTCATTCATGACCAACCGCGCCATCGAGTTCAATGCCTGGGCCTGTTCAAAACCGTCTAACGGAACCGCGCCATGATCATTAATCAATGTGACGCGGCCATCACTGACCGCGCGGCTCAGATTAAGAGGCGGGATGAAATTGAATTCAGCGGTATAAAGTGGTGGGACTTGCCAGTCGCCCTGACTGTTAATCGCCCCAAAATGAGGGGAAAAACTGAGCATAACCCAGTCGCCATCAACAGAACTTGAAGATGCAGTAATTGCCTTGCTGACAGGGAAACGCCCTGCGCTGTCGAGCAATGCAACACCACCTTCGGAAGGTTGAACCAGCCAGTGGTTGCGGCCCACAGGCTGCGGCCTTGAGAGCAAATCTGTGGCTAAAGCCTGACCGTTTTCAGCGCTGTAGAGGCTGTAATGGCTGGCAAGCGCACCACGCTCACCGGGCTGATCGTTATCAGAAAGCGTAAAAGCACCTTGCCCGATATACTGGAATTTACCGCTACGGCCCGCATCAGGCTCAATCGCCCAACTGCCGTCGGTTCTGATCACGCCCCAGCCCGTATCTGTCTGCGCCAGGGCATAACCGTCATTGAAGGAATCAATCTGAATAAACTGAGGTGCAGCTTTATTGCTTTTACTCGCAATGTCCCATAAGCCCCAGCGTTGGGCATCTTTTTCGCCCCCGGTATAAAACAGCAGTCCGGATGACAAACGCTGAGCGCTTTGCTGAATATTTGCCGGAACGTCTATCGCGTTACCGCTGCGATCAATAAGGTGCTTAACGTCTGTATTGCCATTGTTGTCAGTGGCCCAGGTATAGTCGCCGTTAAACGGGGTGATTTGCGTAAAGACTGGCTGGATAACCCATTTCCCTGCGGCATCGATCGCGCCAACTTTTTTGTTTTCAGTATGGATGATCAACGGAGCCTGAGAAGCCTCTCCTTCAATCGATGCCCACTGAGGATCGGAAAGCACATTCCCCTGGGAGGTGAGGATTGCCGGAGGTTTTGTCGCATCAACAGGCGTCAGAACTGCCCATGGCAGGCTTTGTGCCGTATCTGTGGTTGCTTGCGCCAAAGCATTGATGTCATCGGTCATCGGCGTCGTGGCCAATGGTCTTAACTGATAGTCTTTCAGCGCTGTCAGCGTGGCGTCATTAAGAAGCGCTACGCCGTTATTGTCATAGATCTGCGCGACCTGAGGCGTTTTCCCCTCAGTTTGCATCACCCAAAGACGGTTGCCCTGTTGCAGAACTTGCGGCTTATTCACTTTCAGCGAAGCAACCTGATTATCAGCACCGATAATCACAATGCCTTTACTGCCCGTTCCCAGCGTAGCTTTACCCCAGTCGAGGATGTTTTCAGATTGATCTGCAGGAATATCCTGCACTTTTTCCAGCTTATTGTTGAGCAACTGTTTGCTGCTATCCGCAGCTGTAACCAGCCAGCTACCTGAAGCCAGCGGACGTACAGATTTATATTGCTCTTTATTTAACGAAACACCCTGCCGGTCAACGAACATCCAGACGTTTTTGGTTTTCACCGCAACGACATCACCACTAAATTGCGGCTCGTCGCGGGTTTTCAGGATCATCGGGTCAATCGCCCAGTCACCATTTTCATCGAGATATCCCCAGTAACCGTCTTGCGCAGAATCACGCTTTTTAGCTGGAATCAGCCCGGACTGAGGCAAATCCAGTGCAATGACATCATCAGGCAGAGAAAGGGAACGATTTGTGGAGGCATTCCACAAGGCAGGCGAAACTTGCGTTTGCACACTTGCCAATGCCTGACCGCGCACAAATCCCTGGCTGTCGAGAGAAACGGCAAACGGCAGCGTTTTTATCACTGCACCTTTGCGATCAATCAGTACCAGACGGTTATCGGTCACGACCAGCGCGGTGCCTTGTGCATTGAAATCGGTTGCCCGCGTAAATTTAGGTTCAATAACCCAGTGGCCTTTCTTATCGATATAGCCGAATTTATCGCCTTTTTTCGCAGCAGCCAGGTCGTTCACAAAACCCCGGGCTTCACTGAAATCAGGCTTGATCACCATATGCCCGGTGGTATCCACGTACCCCCACAACGGTTCGCGGGATAACCCGACCTGCACAGGGGAAAGCCCTTGCTGGAAAGGCAACTGGCAATCCTTGGCCGTTTTTGCATTGCTACACGCCCGTAACAGTGCGTCATCCGCATGTACCGGCAGGCTAAAAAAAGCATTCAGAACCAGGGATAACGCACTGAAGTTTCTGACATATTTGAATTTTTCGGAGCAATTCATCCGATGCCCTTATAACTGGATAAAATTAGAAAGTGTAGCGCCCGCATTTTTTTCATCACCCGCAGAATGGGCGCGTGAGACGGTAAAAAAACCGATAATAATCAATTTAAAGCGAGCGCACATGCCATACGCCTATAGGGTGTCAGCTTGTGAAAGAAAAAGCAGCTATTTTATTACTCTGTAACGAATGAATACATATTATCAATTCCCGGAAAGAGACGCCTTGTGTGTTACCGCTCACCTGCATTACTCACCCGCCGATAACCTGACAGCAACATTCCAACCTCCTTACTAGAAATTAGATCATTTTCATTTACATGTGTTTGAGTGGCTAACAATTAATCTTCGGAAGATTATTACAACTCTTGATTAAGGTCATTATTTCCCCCTCTTTTGTCTGGTTTTATAGATTCCAGAGCGTTGTGTGACCAATATCACTCCCGGTCCGGGTGGCGTCAAACCTGGCAGTGTTCGGTTACAGCGTATTTCAGGTGTTTTATCTTATTGGGGGAAGTCATGCCTATCGTTCGAGCCAGATTGAGTCTGTTTGGTGGCGACACCGTCGTCATACGTTGTTCAGAAAAATGTCACATTCATCTGATGTGTGAAAATGATGTTGAGCGAAAAGGACGTCACTCAGGTTTCGGCGATATTTTGACGGTTAATGATCAAAATACGGCTTATGTGGGGATCCCTTATAAAGGTATCTGGAATGTTCTTATCGATTCCCAGTGTGACTCACTGGAGCACTCAATAAGTTATATGCCCGCCTGAAACCCGCCATTACCTCCTCGATTCTGCTGCTTTATCTGAGACCTTTATCAGGCGGATGGAAAACCATTTGCCTGATATTTCATGAATTACCAGTCAGCCCGGTCTGCATCACAACGTTACAGTTAACCGCTGACACCATCCAGCAGCAAAATGTTGAATTGCGTAACGTCGCGGAAAAAACTTTAGTCTGTCACATCAATTACATACCGTTATTGAATTGAACATTCCATAATTTTCAAAAGTCCTTTTTTTGCCTGATTTATGTATTGCCAGTCCGGATTTCACATTGCATTCTGTCAAAGGTAATGACATGGCACCGGTCATATTGGCCGGATTTCTTTCAGGCAAAAAACAGATCCTTATAATGAATAATAAATCACTTTGCACCATCGCTGACGTAGCGGATCTCGTTCCGCAATTGCGCCAGGTTCGCCAACACCTGCACCAACACCCTGAACTTTCCAATGAAGAATCTGCAACCGCAGCACTGGTCGCTGAAAAACTCGAATCTCTAGGCTATCAGGTGACCACCGCCGTGGGCGGATACGGCGTCGTCGGCTCAATGAAGCATGGAAACGGGTCACGTAGCATTGGCATCCGCGCAGATATGGATGCCCTGCCCATCACCGAACGAACAGACTTGAGCTACTCCAGCCAGTTTCCTGGAAAAATGCATGCCTGCGGCCACGACGGCCATACGACGATGTTGCTGGGTGCCGCTGAACAGCTTGCACGCAGCAAAAACTTTTCCGGCACCTTGCATCTTATTTTCCAGCCCGCTGAAGAAATTGGGTTTAACAGCGGTGCGGAGCGCATGCTGGCCGAACAGTTGTTTGAACGATTCCCCTGTGATGCCGTCTACGGGCTGCATAATCATCCCGGCTATCCGGTCGGCAAAATGATGTTCCGTTCTGGCCCGTTTATGGCAGCCTGCGACACGGTCAACATCACTATTCATGGTAAAGGCGGACATGCAGCCCGCCCGCATATGACCGTAGATCCTATACTGGTTGCCAGCAGTCTGGTCATCGCCCTGCAGTCTGTTATTTCGCGCAATATCGACCCTAATGACACAGCGGTTGTCACCATCGGTTCATTACATTCAGGGCATGCGGCGAATGTCATCCCTGAAACTGCACGCCTTGAAATGAGTGTTCGCTCCTTCGATCCCGAAGTCCGCAAAACGCTTGAGCAACGTATCCGAACTCTGGCAGAGAATCACGCTGCCGGTTACGGTGCCCGCGCTGAAATTGAATATGTTCCCGGATATCCGGTACTGGTGAATCACGATCAGGAAACGGCATTTGCTGTGGAAGTGGCAAAAGAACTGCTGGGTGAAGAAAACGTGGTCGATAATCTTCCGCCTATTTCTGGCAGTGAAGACTTTGCGTATTTCCTGCAGCAGAAGCCCGGCTGCTTCCTGCGTCTGGGCAACGGAGACAGCGCGGTGCTGCATAATCCGGCCTACAACTTTAATGATGAAAGCCTGAGCTTTGGCACCGCCTACTGGACGCGTCTGGTGGAGCGCTATTTAGTCGATTAACGGCAAAAACCGAACCAGCGCATGCCGAGGTGGAAGTGATTGGCATGCGCTGCGTTGTATTCCGGCCCGATGGAATTGCCAAAATACGGGCAGCTCTCTGAAAATAATGTCCGCACATACTCCCCTTCTGCGCCGGGCTGAGGCCATTGTTTCAGCACCGTAAGATGGCGCCCGTCAGCCAGCGAGAAACCGGCAATATCCAGCGCTTGCGCCGTAGCGTGTTCGCTTAGCCGGGCGTCGGGCTTGTTATAGACGTTCCTGCAGGCATAACTGCCCAGATGATCAATACGCACCAGCGGCGAACCTAATTCCCGAGTGGCCAGCGGTTTCGCCACCTGCGCGACAAACATTGCGCTGCTCAGTGCAAGGCGACAGCTCGCCAGATAACTCGAACTCAATGAAACATCACCAAATCCGCGAACGCGCACAGAATGAGTCAGCGGACATTTCCCGCCCATATTTCCGGCGCTGTTAAACTCAATCATCCCCTCTTGCTGAGCCCGTTCAAGCACAGCCAGACATTCCTGAGGATTGTTATCCAGCTTCCTTAATTTGTAGCGGGTGATCAGATTCGGCGGGTCATTAATAGTTATCGGTGTGAAAGGATTATATTCAGAAGGCACATGACGGCTTATCCACGGGCCACTGAACCAGGCGATGCCAATAATCACAATGAAGCTAACCCAATATCGCATAGTGTTCCTTTAGCACCACTTAGGTTTAGCAGTACATTGTTTTTCACGCGGAATATTTTGAGTATAGCGCCTGAGTAAATAGTGATCTGACGGGGTTACAAGTCGGGAAATAAACTTACTTAGCTTTGACATAAATAGACATTGAGTTTGTTACTTTTATATCCGAAGACGATATTTCTTCTCCTGTGTCCACTGTGAACTGTCCTTCATAGTGTGTAAGACCCTCGCATTACCCCTTTCAGCCCGCCCCGAGCGGGCTTTTTTTTATCGGCTATCTCGCGCGTAAGTCATGAGTGACGCAGCAAAAGATGCTAAGTCGCGCCACCCGACACCCTGAAAACCTTACTTATGCGTAAAGTCGATCACCATTCTGCCTTTAATTTTGCCTTGTTCCATTTCCTGGAAGATCGCATTGATATCGCCCAGCGGACGCTTTGTGACTTTCGGCACCACTTTACCTTCAGCGGCAAACTGGAAAGCTTCAGCCAGATCTTCACGGGTACCGACCAGTGAACCGACGACCTGAATGCCGTCAAGCACAAGACGAGGAATATTCAGGCTCATGGATTCCGGCGGTAAACCCACGGCGACAATACGACCGCCAGCGCGCATCGCATCCACTGCGGAGTTAAAAGCGGATTTCGCCGTTGCTGTTACCACCGCAGCATGAGCGCCACCGACTTTCTCCTGAATAATTTTTGCTGCATCGTCTTTCCGCATATTAATGGTCAGGTCAGCCCCCATATCGGCGGCAAACTCCAGTTGCTGATCATTAACATCAATACCGATCCCTTCATGCCCGAGGATTACGCCGGTTTTGTCACCGAAATCACCGTTTTTGACATGCAAATCCGTATGACATACACCACAGCACTCCATTTCCAAAAGTGCCTCACCATGTTCCAGGTCGCGCAGAGTCTTCTCCACGACGTCCACAGAGTGGTCTTTATTCACAACAGCAGCTTTCATTTTCCTTTCCTTATCGTTGTGGCGGAACCTCAAAGTTACAACGCTATTTATCTGGCTGCAAATGAGAATGAAACGCTTTAACTATCAAGTTCAAAACGTTGGCGGAAAGTTTCATTTCCATTGTTGATGAGGAATATGACGGCAGATACTCAGGCAATATGGGACAGAGTTTTTACTTTAATCATGAAAAATCAATTGGTTAAAAAATCCAGCAGTACAACGAAGGTGCCATATTCCCCCGCTGATTCACGTACTCTACGTTCAGTCATAATTTAATGTGTATTAATTTTATCCACACAATTAACGGTCGGTAATTCTGCTACCCATTTAAATCTGACTGAAACACTTAAAGGACTGGTAATTAGGATGCATATTAGTATTTCCCTATCATTAAGTAATATCTATACTTTTCAACACGAAAGACTCTCCACATACTTTTCACTTTTATAAATCAAAAAACAGCTCAAGATATAAATTTTGATGCCGATAGTGAGATCAATGAAATATAAAAAAGCTGGCTCAGCTGTTTTATAAATTATAAAAAAAATCCGAAGCCTGTTGAGGGCGAATTTATCGTTTAAATACATGAGGATTCTAAAGTGAGATTTATAAGAGATATTAAAATACGAACAGTATTAATAACCATTCTCATCACTTTTTCACTTTTATGGGCCGGAGTATCAGGTTTCGCTTTATACTCACTTAATCAGTTAAAAAGTGAACTGAACTTCACCAATGTTCAACAGCAAAACGGTGACATCATCAATGGTGCCAATGCACAGTATTACCGTGCAGTAACAGCACTGGAACGCGCTATAGCTGGGTTAGAAAAAAACAATAACGGCATTTATGATATTGAAATAAAAGCCACGTTGATTGAATTAGAAAGTCTTAAAAAAGGGTTAGATCAATTTAAAAATATTGATCATGGGAATTTAGACTCCAACACCGTGGACGATATCTATAACAGTTCCTTTACTCTTTTCAACAGTGCTGTATTCCCCATGTATGAATCAGCAGCAGTGAAAAATACAAGTCTGTTCGCGTCTTTAAAAAATGATAAATATCTTCCGCTTAGACGTAACTTTAGTGCAGCCATAGAAAAATATAATGACAAAATTACCTCTCTTAACGCTGAAGCGAATCACAGAATTACCCAGTGGGTTGCATGGTGCCAATATATACTTATAGGTGCTATGGCCCTCAGCGTTGTCATTATGCTTTTGAGCGATCGTTATCTGGCAAACTTTCTTGTTAAACCATTAAACAAAGTGAAAGCTCACCTTGAATCATTGGCAACCGGCATACTTGACAGCAAAATTGCTTTCCAGGGTAAAAACTGCGTTGGACAATTAATACCTTATATCAACAAGATGCAAGATAACTGGGCAAAAACAGTATACGACATCCGAAACAGCGCTGATTCAATTTATAAAGGCTCCAGTGAAATCTCCACCGGGAATACCGATCTTTCCTCCAGGACAGAAGAACAGGCATCTGCACTTGAAGAGACAGCCGCAAGCATGGAACAACTGAGTTCAACCGTTCGACATAATGCAGATAATGCGAGTCAGGCCAGCACACTGGCAGAACAGGCAACTCAGGAGGCAAACCAAGGCGGTGTTATTGTGAACGACGTCATATCTACCATGGTAAAAATTAACGCCAGCTCGCATAAAATCGTAGAAATAATCAGTGTTATTAATGGTATAGCCTTCCAGACCAACATTCTTGCTCTTAATGCCGCTGTTGAAGCAGCACGAGCCGGAGAGCAAGGTCGGGGATTCGCCGTCGTTGCAAGCGAAGTAAGAAATCTGGCGCAGCGCAGTGGACAAGCCGCAAAAGAGATTGGTGTGCTCATTAATGAATCGGTTGAGAACATTCAGTCCGGGTCAGAACAAGTGACCCAGGCCGGGGGAGCCATGGAGAAAATCGTCAGCTCTGTCAGCCGTGTAAATGACATCATGAGCGAGATAGCGGCTGCATCGACTGAACAAAGCAAAGGAATAAACCAAATCGGTATAGCAGTCGTGCAAATGGATAGTGTTACGCAGCAAAATGCCGCACTGGTGCAGGAATCAGCCGCCGCCGCCGCCTCACTTGAAGAGCAGGCACGTCAGCTCACAGAAATTGTCTCGGTGTTTAAAATCGAAGGCAGGGCTCCCCTTTCTTCAGCGAGTCTTCTTCCCAAAAATAAAACACAAAAAAATAGCAGAGTCTTAACCACAGAAGATGGCGGCTGGACGAAGTTCTGATATTCCAGCCCTTCGCGGCATGAATGGGAAGGGCTGGTTCGTCATTCTTGTGGGGCAATGTGACGGCGTTGAATCGGGAAGTTTTACTGTCAGACCTGTCCCCCGGGAGGACAGAGAGCGATGACCGGAAACAGAAATAAAAACTGAATTAAATGAAATTAAAAATAGTCACAGCTTATATTTTACTTAAAAAAGCACTTGAATCCAATAAGTTGTGTGTTTTTCTATGTTCAAACATTGCGTAATGTAACATCACGATTATCCTTAAAATGAGTCATGAAAAGATTAATCCACAGTCGTTATACCCCGGGTGAGGTATATCGCATGCGGATTAATGAATATGCCCACCTGGTGGGGTGATTATTTTTAAGGATAAGCAATGAAGCTTAAATTGATAGTCAAAAGCCTTGCTCTGGCAGGGTTACTTTCATCAACCAGCCTCACACCGCTATTTGCCCAGGAAGCGCCAAAGGATGCTACGGCGGCGACCAAACAGGTCAATGACGCACTTTATAATCAGCTTCCTTTCTCCGACAACACCGACTTTACCAACGCACATAAAGGATTCATTGCTGCAATACCAGCAGAGGTGATCAAAGGTTCCCAGGGGAATATTGTCTGGGATCCTCAGAAATATGCCTTCATCAAAGAAGGCGATAAGGCTCCTGAAAGCGTCAACCCAAGCCTTTGGCGACAGTCACAATTAATTAATATCAGCGGTCTCTTTGAAGTTACCGACGGGGTTTATCAGATCCGCAATATTGATCTTTCAAACATGACAATTATCGAGGGTAAAGAAGGGATTACGGTGGTTGACCCGCTGGTATCGGCAGAAACCGCGAAAGTGGGTATGGATTTGTACTATAAAAATCGCGGGCAAAAACCTGTCGTCGCGGTGATATATACCCATAGCCATGTTGATCATTATGGCGGCGTCCGTGGTGTCGTCGACGAGGCTGATGTGAAATCCGGTAAGGTAAAAATTTATGCGCCTGCCGGATTTATGGATGAAGCGGTCTCCGAGAATATCATGGCGGGTAATGTCATGAGCCGCCGAGCCAGTTACATGTACGGTAACCTGCTGAAACCAGATGCGAAAGGCCAGGTGGGTGCGGGTCTGGGTACCACGACATCGGCGGGAACAGTAACGTTAATTGCTCCAACCAACTACATCACCAAGACAGGACAGAAAGAGACGATTGATGGCCTGACTTACGATTTCATGATGGCGCCAGGCTCTGAAGCACCGTCTGAAATGCTGTGGTATATCGAAGAGAAAAAACTCATCGAAGCAGCAGAAGATGTTACTCATACCCTGCACAACACATACTCGTTACGTGGCGCAAAAATTCGCGACCCCCTAGCCTGGTCAAAATACATTAACGATGCCATTAACCGCTGGGGTGATAAAGCAGAAATCATCATGGCACAGCACCACTGGCCGACGTGGGGTAAAGATAACGTTGTCAGCCTGATGAAAAGTCAGCGCGATATGTATCGCTATATCAATGATCAGACGTTGCGCCTGGCGAATACCGGCCTGACACGTGATGAAATAGCCGCAAACTTTAAACTCCCGGACGGTCTGGCTAAAACCTGGGCAAGTCGTGGTTATTACGGTTCTGTCAGCCACGATGTAAAAGCGACCTATGTGCTTTATCTCGGCTGGTTTGACGGCAACCCGGCAACATTAGATGAACTACCACCTGAGGAGGCGGCGAAAAAGTTTGTCGATTATATGGGGGGTGCCGATAACATCCTGAAAAAGGCCAAAGAGGATTACGATCAAGGGAATTACCGGTGGGTAGCACAGGTGGTGAGTAAAGTTGTCTTTGCTGACCCGAAAAATGAGGCTGCGCGTAACCTCGAAGCTGATGCACTGGAACAACTGGGCTATCAGGCCGAATCAGGACCATGGCGTAATTTCTATCTCACTGGCGCGCAGGAATTACGTAATGGCGTGCAGAAACTGCCAACGCCGAATACGGCAAGCGCGGATACGGTAAAAGCCATGTCGCCTGAAATGTTCTTCGACTATCTGGGTGTGCATATCAATGGCGAGAAAGCGGCGAATGCGAAAGCGGTGTTTAACGTTGATCTGGGCAGTGACGGCGGCAAGTACAAGCTGGAACTGGAAAACGGTGTGCTCAATCATACAGCCGATGCAGAAGCGAAAGACGCCGATGCCACTATTGTCCTGAACCGTGACACCCTCAACAAAATTATCCTCAAGGAAGTCACACTGAAACAAGCTGAAGATAAAGGCGATGTGAAGGTGACCGGCAACGGTGCGAAGCTGGATGAAATGCTGGGTTATATGGATAAATTTGAGTTCTGGTTCAATATCGTCACGCCATAAATAAAACCCCTGCGGTGTTTCTACCACAGCCGCAGGGGAATTCAATTCAGGTGATCTTATGCGTCGGATATTCACACTATTACCCTTACTTTTCCCCTTCGTTTCGGGTTATGTCCTGGCGGCCGAAGAACATACGCCGGACGCTGCGCAGGCGAATAACCCGCTGGCCAATATGACTGCATTCAATATGCAGAATTATTATATCGGCGACGCCAGCGGAACCGATAAAGATGCCAACCAGTTCTGGTTCCGTTATGCCCAGCCATTTTCGCTGGGTGAAAGTCACTGGCTACTGCGCGGCTCTTTACCTGTAAACACATACCCTTCACCTCCCTCTGGCGGCCATAAAACCGGCACAGGTGATCTTAATCTTTTCGCGTCATGGCTGATTGATACCGGCAATCCTGCTGTCAGCTTTGGCTTTGGACCGCAAATCACTGCCCCTACTGCAAGCGATGATTCATTGGGCACAGAGAAATGGTCAGCGGGTTTGGTCAACGTGTTATTTGATGCGAGTTCACCAAAATTTCAATACGGCTACCTTGCGTCATGGCAGCACAGTTTCGCCGGAAAAGACGATCGCAACGATGTTCATCTCGGGACATTCCAGCCATTTCTCTTTTACCAGTTAGGGGGCGGGACTTATCTTCGCGCAGCACCTATATGGGTTTATAACTTCCAGAATGACAGTTATAGCGTCCCCATGGGGCTTGGGATTGGGCAGGTCATCAGGCAGGAAAAAACCGTCTACAACTTCTTTATCGAGCCACAAGGCTCAGTGGCAGATCACGGACCTGGTCAGCCCAGATGGCAGATTTTTGCCGGGCTGAACCTGCAGTTTCTCTAGTTTACTCCGTTCGCTGAAACATAAGGGGAATGGCTGCCATGCTTACGCGGGTGCAACGTTCCCCTTTCTTATTATGGTAACAGGAAGGGGTTTAATGGGTTGTTCTAAAGATAGGTTATTGATTTAAAGAATGATCAAAAAAACAACCAAACACTCATTCAATTTATTAAAATCAATAAGTTTAATAAACAGGGAGTGCGTCAGTCGAGCGCCTGGTCGTTCATTGACGCCGGATCTTCCAAGGGTTCTACGTGAGTGGTGATATGGATAAAAGGCAGTGCTGTGCGGATATCATTCTCTATACGCTCAGCCCAGTCGTGACCATGTTGAACAGTCCATATCCCAGGAACGAGGATGTGCAGTGTCATAAACGCGCGTCCGCCCGCCTGGCGTGTGCGCAGCGCATGGAAATCGAGCCCCTGCTCACGGTATCCCGCCAGCAGCGACTCGATTTTTTCGAGTTCTTCAACGGGTAGCGAGACGTCCATCAGACCCGCAGCTGAACGGCTCATGAGCTGATAACCGGTCCACACGATGTTGGCCGCGACCAGCAATGCAATAACCGGATCGACCCATAACCAGCCGGTCAGATAGACCAGTCCGACGCCCAAAATGACCCCGACCGACGTCCAGACATCGGTCAGCAGGTGGTGAGCATCTGCCTCAAGCGTGATTGAATTGTGCTGCTTGCCAGCCCTTAACAATATTCGTGCCGTCACAAAATTAAGAACGGATGCAACCACAGAAACCAGTAGTCCGACACCAACCGCGTCGAGTGGCTGCGGGGCCAACATACGATCAACGGCGGTATAGGCAATACTGGCTGCCGCCAATAGGATCAAGAACCCCTCAAAAGCGCTCGAAAAATATTCGGCTTTACCGTGTCCATATGCGTGCTTATCGTCGGCCGGAAGTGCAGCCAGGGTCAGCATCCAGAGCGCCATCAGGGCTCCCGCGAGGTTGACCACGGATTCGATGGCATCAGACAGCAGACCGACCGAACCGGTCATTTTCCACGCCACACCTTTTAGTCCGATGGTGGCAATCGCAGTGGCAATGGACAGCCAGGCGTAGCGCGTAAGGGATGGCGTCAATGCTTTGTTTTTACTCATTATTTCACCCTGTAATGGACGGCAAACTAAATTATTGCCACATCAAAAATTAATCACTTAAGTCAGGTGTACCATTTTTATATGCTTCAATTAAAAGATGCAAAACTCCCATCGCACCATGTGCATAAAAATAGACCTCGATGAAATTAGAAAGCCACATATAATAAGCCCAAATCCTTAAATAATGTGCATCCAGGTTATAACCCCTTCAAGACTATGTTCAGCAATTGCTTCGGTCTCTGTCAGATTAGCGTTAATAATTTCCGACAGTATTAAAAATGCCATCATGGTGTGAAGAATACGAAAAAAAGTAGCATATTCATGGGGTAACAGACTCCAGACTCGCAATTTCATTAATGAGCTCTTAGCATATTTACCCATAGTCTGAATCATACAAAAGAATTATTAGCATAACCTTAATTCTGAAAATTTCAGCAGACATTAGCTCACTTCATGATACTGATACCCATGAAATAGGAATGATAACTATTATTATGATTTATTCTCTTCTTGTTACTCAGCAGATCCCCTATATATAATTTTAGTTTGCAGAATAATAATACTGAGTTCATTCTCAGTTCTGCCAGCAGAAAAACCAGATGGCAGCCCGGCACGCTTCGAGCGGATAGCATTACCCAAGCATTCTGGCGCGCGGTAAAAAAACGGTGTATCACGGAGCGAAAGCCCGCAGTCTTGCTTCCCGGCTTTACGAGCGTGAATACGGCGCGGAATTTGCTCAGAAACTATTGGGGCATAAATCGATGAAAATGACGAACGTTTATCCTGATAGCCGCGGTACCGAGTGGACGGAGATATAGACAGGATTTAGGATTTAGGATTTAGGATTTAGGGAGATGCTGAAATTATCTTTATAAATCAAATAGTAAAAAAAAGACCGAATACGATTCCTATATTCGGTCTAGGGAAATGGCTCTTGGGAGAGAGCCGTGCGCTAAAAGTTGGCATTAATGCAGGCGGTTAAGCCGTACAACTTAAAGAGTAGACGACAGATGACTATTTTCCACCCAGTTTGAAACATAGTGATAATAACAATGATGTATTATTTTCATTGTGTGACAACATACGCAAAACATGGGATTTACATCAGTCAATTATCGTCGGCACGGCTGTTCAGCAAAGCGACTGAGCTTTGGCAATAAAAGGGGCCAGACTCATTTTTTGCCCTGGGTTCTGCGGATCGTCCAGCCAGATTTTCTCCAGTGGCACAGCCTGAACCTGATGGTTTTTTACCTGCTCTTTCGCCACGTCATTGAGAGGATATTGCGCCAGCGTGCTGTCGTTAATCACATACAGCGCATTACCGGGGCGGCATTGCAGCATGACTTCTTCACGGGTAAAGGCCCAGGCTTTGCCGTATTGCAGACGGCTGATCGTTTCCAACTGGGGTGCCGCAAAGCTGCTGGCAGATAAGGTCAGCAGCACACAAGCTAGCAGTGTTTTCCTCATAATTTTTCCTCGGTGATATTAAATTTCCTGGTACTTATTCAGATAACCCGTTCAGCGCGGTGCCAGTGTGGCAAACACACTCACCAGCAGTAACACACCCAGCGCCAGCCCCCATTCGAGCCAGGTCATCATGATAAAATAGTGTTGTGCCCTGTCTGGCTCTTTACCCATTAAGGGCACCAGCCGGTAGCGGTTAAACACAGCGACAGCCACCATCATTCCTACCATGATCACTTTGACCACCAGCAGACACTGGTAAAGCGACGTCATATCCGTTGGCCAGCGCTGTAAAATAATGGCCGTGTTGATGATACCGGTGAGGATCACCAGCGCGACGGCGGCATGTCCCCAGAGCGAAAAACGGATAAGCGTGGCAATAGCATAAGGTCTTGCTGAAGGCTGTCGGGTATACCCCATACAGATCAGCAATGGCAGCAAACACCCGAACCAGTAGGCCGCGCTGAGCAGGTGCACCACATGATTCGTCCGCTGTACCAGCCCGGGCAGACCTTCATGCATCGCAGCATGGCCGACCAACGCCTGACTCATCAGTAAACCGCATGAGCACAGGAAGACCAGCATATTCCGCGCAGGCAGCCAGTCCATCAAAAGCACCAGCAACAGCGCGGCCGTCAGTAATAAATGCCAGCGCCAGACTTCACCAAATGCAGTGGTTAAAACCAGCAGCCAGACATTCAGATTCAGCGCATCACTCCAGCCGTTGCCCATCAGCGCAGCCTGAATCGCCAGCATACCGACCGAAGTGACCGCCGCAACCAGGGCGGAGCAAATCATCAGGGTCTGGTTTTTGCGCAACAACACGGCCGAGAAACCTGCAGGCGTCAGCAGCGAGCAGAAAACGCTCAGACCGAAGATTTGCATCAGCGAAGCAAAATGCATGAAGCGGCACAGAACAAACAGTGCAGTCAGACTCATCGTTTATTTAACGGTAAAACTGTACTGACCGTGCGTTTTGTGACCATCAACGGAGACAACGTTCCACGAAACAATGTATTTCCCCGCGCTCAACGCATCGGAAAGTGGCAGAACGGCCTGAGTATTGTCATTCGCTGCCAGCGTCATTTTGCCGGTTTTCACTGTTTTCTGGCTGGCGTCCGTCAGGGTAATTTTACTGAAATCAGGCTCGATCCCTTCACTGAAGCCGAGAGACAGTTCAGTCGGGCTGACGGTTAACACCGAATCCGCCGCCGGGGTTTCTGTTTTCAGATGGGCGTGAGCAGAAGCCTGCTGTGAGATAAATCCGCTCAGCAGAACGGCTGAGACTGCCAGGGCACGGCAAAGAGAAGTGGTTTTTTTGAACACGATAATTCCTTGGCTTGCTTAACGATGAATTTATAACGCCGTCACTTTAGCGCAAACCGCCACAAAACGTTTGCCAAAAAGGCATAAAAAAACGCAGAGGCGGAAGCACTCTGCGTTTTTGTGAACACCTCTGGCGGGAAATTAGCCTGCCGGAGTTTGCGTCACCATATTTTTGAGATCTTTATCCACGAAGAACAGGCCGTTACCGGTGTTGCTGACCAGCGCCAGTTTATCAAGGACTGATTTGAACAACGTCTCTTCTTCATGCTGTTCAGAAACGTACCACTGCAGGAAGTTGAAAGAAGAGTAATCTTTCAGCGTCATAGACAGATCAGCCAGTTCGTTGATTTTCTGGGTGATCAGCTGTTCATGCTCGTAAGTCTGTTTGAACAGATCAGTCAGGGATTCAAAAGCCACCGGCGGAGCGGCAATTGCGCCCAGCAAAGGCAGAGCACCCGTATCGCTGACGTATTTGAACAGGCGATGCATGTGGTCCATTTCTTCCATTGAATGCTGTTTAAGGAAAGCGGCGGCACCTTCGTAGCCTTTGTCGCTGCACCATGCACTCATCTGCAAATATAAATTGGCAGAATAAAACTCGAGGTTCAGCTGTTCATTAAGCTGATCAATCATTTCTTTTTTAAGCACGATACGGCTCCATAAATTGAATTAAGTCAGGTGGGCTGATTTATTTATCTGCATTATGCCCGCATCAACACAAAATAAATACACCTCATTCACATTAATATGCGCAGCAATAACAATTAATTTTAACATATTGATTTTAAATCATTTTATAAACCAATAAATATTCAACAATGATAATCATTAACATGTAATTCCCTATTAAAAGGAATCATTCTTATTTACGATATTAATTAACGTCGCCTTGTTGAATATAATTATCACTTCTGATTTGTGAATGGTTCTTATTTACTCCTGATAATTATCCGCATTCTTTGCCGGGCACAGGAACATAAAAGCCAAATCGCAACATTCACGCTGGCGCCTGCCTCGGGTACAATGTGGTAAAACGGATCATCGGGAAGCAGTTATGAGCATCAATCTGGCTGAAATCAGCAAAGAAGAAATGGATCGTATCAATGTCGATCTTGCGGCCTCAGCGGTGGCCTTTAAAGAACGCTACAACATGCCGGTTGTCGCTGAGATGGCGGAACGCGAACAGCCTGCGCATCTGCGCACCTATTTTCGTGAGCGGGTGATGTTCTATCGCGGGGAATCACATAAGTTCTCCCGCTTACCTTATGAGCCGAAGCAAAAGTAAACGGGAGTAGCAGGCAACGTTAGCGCCGGGCGGCGAAACGCTGGTTGGTGCGGATCAGTTGATCGAGAATGCCAGGCTCGTCGAACGAATGCCCTGCCCCTTCAATGATGTGCAACTCCGCTTCCGGCCATGCCTGCGCCAGATCCCAGGCATTTTGCACCTGGCAGGCCATATCATAACGGCCATGCACAATGACGGCCGGAATGTGGCGAATACGTGTGACATTTTTCAACAACTGGTCGTCACTTTCCAGAAAACCCAGATGTGTAAAATAGTGGTTTTCTATACGGGCAAACGCCAGCGCAAAATTGTCCTCACCAAAGGATGCCGAACCTTCCGCAGGCAACAGTGTCACGGTCTCCCCTTCCCACAGGCTCCAGATTTTAGCAGCCTCAAGCTGCACAGCGCGATCGCCGGAAGTCAGACGGGCCCGGTAAGAAGCAATCACGTCTTTACGCTCTTCATCCGACAGAATCGACAAAATACGTTGCCACTTTTCCGGGAAGAAGCGGGACGCGCCGTCCTGATAATACCAGGACAGTTCCTGCTTACGCAGCGTGAAGATTCCGCGCAGCACCATCTCGCTGACATGTTCAGGATGCGTCTCGGCATACGCCAGCGCCAGTGTTGAACCCCACGAGCCGCCGAACACCAGCCATTTGTCGACACCGGCCATTTTGCGCAAACGCTCGATATCCTCGACCAGATGCCAGGTTGTATTGTTTTCGAGACTGGCGTGAGGTTTTGAGCGTCCGCAGCCACGCTGGTCAAACAGCATGACGTCATAATCATTGGGATCAAACAACTGACGGTGTACCGATGAGCAGCCGCCGCCGGGTCCGCCGTGGAGAAATACTGCTGGCTTGCCTGCCGGGTTTCCGCTGCGTTCCCAGTAAATTTGGTGACCATCGCCGGTATCAAGCATGCCGCTGGCATAGGCTTCCCGTGGCGGATATAACCCTTTAAATTTTGGCATGACATTTCCTGTTCTATTCGGCCAGTGTATTGATTGATGTGCTTACATCTTCATAACAGCGCATCGGCTAGCCCGCCACAAGGTGTTATAAGCAAAAATCGTTATTTTGCATACCGTTCGCATACTTATCGCGCAATTTCACTTTCAGGCACGCCCGGCCCGCCTTAAAGCGGCCGTGCAAAGAGTGAAGAAAAACCTGCGAAGACACTTGCAACCGGAGCGAATTAAGCAGTAAATAGCAGAGCAACCCAATCCACCAGCTTTAAGAGAGGCAAATATGAGTAAAGGAATGGATAGCAAAAAGAATGCGAAGAAAAAACCACTGAAAACCCCGGCCGAAAAAAAGGCTGAGAAAAAAGCCAAGAAAGCTTCTGCCTGACAATGGACTTCGTAGAATAAACCCGCCGAGAGCGGGTTTTTTTATTCTCCCCGTCCTACTTCGCGCTGCAGTGGCGTTGGCTGCAACCCGAATTATTTAGGGGAAAGGTGTGATATTTAGTGCTTCGCTGCCAGCGCCAGCACAAAGGCATATTCCAGCGCGATATCTTCGTAGGCTTTGAAGCGTCCGGATTTACCGCCGTGCCCGGAATCCATATCGGTATGCATCAGCAACTGGTTATCATCGGTTTTAAGCTCGCGTAATTTCGCCACCCATTTTGCCGGCTCCCAGTATTGCACCTGCGAATCATGCAGTCCGGTGGTGACCAGCATATGCGGATACGCCTGCGCGCGAACCTGATCATATGGGCTGTATTGCAGCATATAGTCATAATACGCTTTGTCGTTCGGGTTGCCCCACTCGTCATATTCACCGGTGGTCAGTGGAATGGATTCATCAAGCATGGTGGTCACCACGTCAACGAACGGCACCTGTGCCACAATGCCGCGATACAATTCTGGCGCCTGATTAATAATCGCGCCCATCAGCAAACCGCCTGCACTGCCGCCCATGGCGTAAACCTGCCCGGCGTCACCGTAGCCTTCAGCAACCAGTTCTTTGGTCACATCAATGAAGTCATGGAAAGTGTTGAGTTTGTTGAACAGTTTGCCATCGTCATACCATTGCTGGCCCAACTCAGCGCCACCGCGGATGTGCGCCAGTACGAAAACAAATCCTCTGTCGAGTAAACTCAGACGGCTGCCACTGAACGCCGGATCCATACTGCTGCCATAGGAACCGTAACCGTAAACCAGTAACGGATTTTCATTCGGCTTAAACAGTTCGCGGCGATACACCAGTGACACCGGGACTTTCACGCCGTCACGTGCCGTAACCCAGACACGTTCGCTGCGATAATTTGCCGCATCAAAGTCTTTCACTTCCTGCTGCTTGAGCAGCGTACGGTCATGCGTATCCAGATCGAGTTCAAACAGCGAGCTCGGCATGGTCATGGAAGAATAACCATAACGCAGCAATGAGGTGTCCGGCTCCGGGTTGTACGCCAGCCAGGTGGTATAGGTCGGATCGTCAAACGCCAGCGATTTTTCCTCGCCAGTTTTCCAGTGGATCTGACGCAATTGCGTCAGCCCCTGATGACGTTCTTCCACCACCAGCCAGTCACGGAACAGGCTGAAGCCTTCAAGCATCACTTCAATACGCGGCGCAATCAGCGTCTGCCAGTTTGCTTCCACGCCATCTTCACTCTTATAAAGTCCGAAGTTTTTGCCATCTTTATTGGAGCGGATGTAGAAATGCCCGAGGTAATGATCGAGAGCGTATTCATGATCTTTACGGCGTGAGAGAAACACCTGCGGTTTTGCCTGCGGATCATCGGCATCCAGCAGCAGGATCTCGGAAGTCGTGGTGCTGTCGAGGTGGATCAGAATGTATTTTTCAGACGTGGTTTTATCCAGCCCGACGTAAAACGTGTCGTCTTTCTCTTCATACACCAGCTTGTCGGTCTTAGGATCAGTGCCGACCACGTGGCGATAAACCTGATACGGCAGCAACGTTTTCTTGTGTTTGCGCACGTAATACAGTGTCTGAGAATCGTTCGCCCATTCGCTGCTGCCGGAGGTGTTTTTCAGCAGATCGTCAGTCCAGGTTTCGTCATCAAGTTTTTTGATGCGGATGTCGTACTGACGGCGCGAAAGAAAGTCTTCCGCCACGGCCATCAGTTTGTTATCAGGGCTGATATCCAGACCGCCCAGCGTGTAAAATTCGCTGTCTCTGGCACGTTCATTGCCATCAATCAGCGTGCTCCAGTTTTCATGTTCCGCTGCGGGCTGACGCAGATAAAGGGGGTATTCGTTGCCCGGTTCATAGCGGGTCTGATAACGGTAGCCATGTTTCACGTAGGGAACGGAATGATCCTGTTGCGCAATACGCGCAACCATTTCGCCATACAGGGTTTCACGCAGCGCCTGATGCGGTTGCATGGCCTGTTCGGTATATTGGTTTTCAGCGGTCAGATACGCCAGAACCTGAGGATCGGCGCGGTCATCATCACGCAGCCAGTAATAGTTATCGACGCGGTCATCGCCGTGTACGCTCAGGGTTTGCGGGCGTTTTTCAGCCTTTGGAGGTGTCATCATCTCGGGATCTCTTTGTCCTCTTTGCGGTGTGACAAGAGTGACAGGTTTAGGCAGGGAAACCAAGAGACGTCAATGCAGGGAAATAATGCGTCCGCTAAGAAATAACGGACGCAACCGGAAGTGCAGAAAGGCTATACCGGCGTGCTGTAGCTGATTTCGCCGATCTGGCAGTTGAGGGTCACCTGATAGGTTTTATCAGTGTGATCACCGCGCACTTTTAGCGGGATATTCCATCTGGCGTTATTGCCGCTGATGCTGTCAGTCACCACCCAGGCCACCGGTGTAGAAGTGCCGAGCACTTTTTTATCTGCATCCCAGCGCGGAATACGGTTTTGCAGGAAATCACGTTTAACCAGTGCTGCCACTTCATCTTTTGTGGCCGTGGAACAGGGTGTTACCGTTGCCGTTCTCACTTCAGGCTCATCGGCCTGTGCAACCTGGCTCAGACCGCTCATTCCTGCAACGGCCATCACAACGCCCAAGATTATCTTTTTCATCGTTCGTCTTCCCAGTCTTTGTCGTTCATTCAGTTGACCTTGCCGGACAATATCCCTACATAAGGCAAGGTCATCGCTTGCGTTAGATAATATAATCCTCAACAAGGCAATAACACAACATTAACAACAAGACGACCAATGCAAAGCGATAAGAAACCCGGTTAACGCAAGATAATGGCTTTGCAATTCTTGCCTTTAATTTTCCCTTCCTGCAAACGTTGCAGCGCTTTCTTAGCGCTCTTCTGACGAATCGCCACATAAGCATGAACCGGGAACATATCGATTTTACCGACTTCAGCTGCGGTCAGCCCGGCGTCACCGGTCAGCGCGCCCAGAATATCGCCGGGACGGATTTTGGCTTTACGGCCGCCATCGATGCACAACGTTGCCATTTCAGGATCAAGCGCTACCGGGGCGGCGGCCAGTGCCTGCGCTGCGGGCTGCCAGGTAAACCGCTGGCGGGTGTAATCTTCCAGCGCCGTTACACGCGGCATTTCCTGCGGTGTCACGAGACTGACGGCCAGGCCACTGGTGCCCGCACGACCGGTACGGCCCACGCGGTGAACGTGAACTTCCGGGTCGAAAGACAGCTCGTAATTAATGACCAGGCCGAGCTGTTTAATGTCCAGCCCGCGTGCCGCAACATCTGTCGCCACCAGTACGCGGCAACTGCCGTTGGAGAAACGCACCAGTACGCGGTCGCGGTCACGCTGCTCGAGGTCGCCGTTCAGCGCCAGCGCACTGATGCCTTTCGCCTTCAGGTCATCACAAACATCCTGACAGTCACGTTTGGTGTTACAGAACACCACACAGGAAGTCGGCTGATACTGATACAGCACCGCGGCCAGCAGCGATAAACGCTGATGTTTGTCGGCTTCGATGAAAATCTGCCTGATATCAGCAATGTCATCTTCGCCTTCGATTTCTACCTTCAGCGGCTGACGCTGAAATTTAGAACTGATGCGCTCAATGCCGTCCGGATACGTCGCGGAGAACAGCAGCGTCTGGCGATCCTGCGGCGTATAACTGACGACATCTTCGATATCTTCGCTAAAGCCCATATCCAGCATGCGGTCCGCTTCATCCAGCACCAGTACTTTCAGTTCGTCCAGTTTCAGCGTGCCTTTACGCAAATGCTCCTGAATACGGCCCGGCGTACCCACCACAATGTGCGGCGGATGGACCAGCGATTCAAGCTGTGGTCCGATTGCCTGGCCACCGCACAGGGTCAGAATTTTGATGTTTTGGGTAAAACGCGCCAGACGGCGTAATTCTTTGCTGACCTGATCGGCCAGTTCGCGGGTCGGACACAATACCAGCGCCTGAGCGACGAACTGTGAAACGGTAATGCTGTTCAGTAAACCGATACCGAAAGCGGCTGTTTTACCGCTGCCGGTTTTGGCTTTGGCGCGGACGTCCTGACCCAGCAGGATGGCAGGCAACGACGCTTCCTGAATCGGGGTCATTTCGGTGTAACCCAGTTCATTCAGGTTAGAAAGTTGCTCAACGGGTAATGTCAGGGCAGAAAAGGAATGCGTGCTCAAGGGCGATAACTCTTTATGTGAGGCAAAAATCGGGACAGCGGCAGGAAGCCTGACGCCATGGTTTGAGTAAATGATAACAGAGACGCCCGCAGACTGCCTTAAACGGCAGAAAACAGGCTGAAAAAATCCTGCTTTTATTCCCGCTTAAATTTATCAACAGCACTGCGCAATCGTTTTCGTCGACAATAATTTCAGATATACTGCGCGCCGAAATTCCTATTTTCCTTCACACAGATCTGGGTACGAAGCTATGTTAACCATTGGTACTGCACTGCGCACTGGCGCCACCCGCGTCATGTTATTAGGCTCCGGCGAACTGGGCAAAGAAGTGGCGATTGAATGCCAGCGACTGGGTCTGGAAGTGATCGCCGTTGATCGCTATGCCGATGCACCCGCGATGCAGGTCGCCCATCGCAGCCATGTCATTAACATGCTGGATGGCGATGCACTGAAACAGGTTATCGAAAGCGAACACCCTGATTTTATCGTGCCGGAAATCGAAGCGATTGCCACCAGCATGCTGGTCGAGCTGGAAAAACAGGGTCACAACGTCGTGCCTTGTGCTGAAGCGACACGCCTGACCATGAACCGCGAAGGCATCCGTCGTCTGGCTGCCGAAACGCTGAAGCTGCCAACTTCCACTTATCAGTTTGCCGATGATGAAGCGGCTTTCCGTGAGGCGATCGACGCCATCGGCTATCCGTGCATTATCAAACCGGTGATGAGCTCTTCCGGTAAAGGTCAGAGCCTGATCCGCAGTGCCGATCAGTTACAGGCGGCATGGGATTATGCCCAGCAAGGTGGCCGTGCTGGCGGCGGACGTGTCATCGTTGAAGGTCTGGTGAAGTTTGATTTTGAAATCACCCTGCTGACGATCAGCGCCGTTGATGGCATTCATTTCTGTGCGCCAATCGGACACCGTCAGGAAGACGGTGATTACCGCGAATCCTGGCAGCCACAGCAGATGACAGACCTTGCATTGCAGCGCGCCAAAGACATCGCAGAGAAAGTGGTGAAAGCGTTGGGCGGTAAAGGTCTGTTTGGCGTTGAACTGTTTGTTTGTGGTGATGAAGTGATCTTCAGCGAAGTGTCACCTCGCCCGCACGACACCGGGATGGTAACGCTGATTTCTCAGGATTTATCAGAGTTCGCCCTGCATGTGCGCGCATTCCTCGGTCTGCCGGTGGGCAATATCCGCCAGTTCGGCCCTTCCGCTTCTGCCGTAATCCTGCCGGAACTGACCAGCAGCAACGTGACGTTTACCGGCCTGGAAAACGCACTGACCGGTTACAACCAGATCCGTCTGTTCGGTAAGCCGGAAATCAGTGGTAAGCGCCGCCTTGGCGTAGCGCTGGCGACGGCGGACAACGTTGAAGACGCCGTGGAACAGGCCAAACAGGCAGCGGCTGCAGTGGTGGTTAAAGGCTAATCCATTCCTGACGCTGAGATGAAAAAAAACCGGACGCCTGAAAAGAGTCCGGTTTTTCTTTGCAGCAAAGGGAAACTGCGGAGCAACGTTTTATTCGTCGTCTTCGTCATCAAAAATGACGGTCACACGGTCACCTTTATGCGTTTCGCGGATTTCTTCTGCAACGGTCGCAATGGCTTCGCCGCTGCTCATGCCGTTTTCCATTAACTGGCGGATACGATCGGCGGCCTGTTCTTGTTCGTGATGTGATAATGAAGGCATACCTGTCAGCATGGGAGTGTCCTGTTGTACGGGTGATAATAAAAAGCCCGCGCAGTGCGGGGTTGCACAGTATACGCCTTATTCACGCAAATCGCCTGCGCTGCTTTCAGGCAGCCCGATCTGTGTTAGGATCCTGAAAAATAGTCACTGCGCCAGAGAAACTCATACCCGTCATGCCATTCGCCCAACC
The DNA here is from genome assembly GCF_011684115.1 of Rahnella aceris. Classification (NCBI taxonomy): domain Bacteria; kingdom Pseudomonadati; phylum Pseudomonadota; class Gammaproteobacteria; order Enterobacterales; family Yersiniaceae; genus Rahnella; species Rahnella aceris. The sequence continues at coordinate 2,050,979 of NZ_JAADJV010000001.1, forward strand.
CGTTGTTTTCCATTCATTACCTTATCAGCCCGATGCAATAACTGAACGGTTCGCGCCGCTTTCTGCTTTGCCGTGGGCGATGTTACTGCATTCAGGTTCGGCACAGCACCAGCATAATCGTTTCGATATTCTGGTGGCCGATCCGCTGATCACGCTGACCACACGTGGCAAGCTAACGCAGATTGAGCACAACGGCATGGCCGAAACCCGGACTGAAGATCCGTTTGCTTTACTGGAAGAGCAAATGGCAGTGGCCGGTTTACGGGCAGAAAGTTCAGCGGATTTTCCTTTTCTGGGCGGCGCACTGGGTTTGTTCGGTTATGACCTGGGGCGCAGGATAGAAACATTGCCTGAAACTGCAGAACGGGATATTGACCTGCCGGATATGGCGGTAGGGATTTATGACTGGGCGCTGATTGCCGATCACCATTTACAGCGCCTGACGCTGATTTGCCATGGTGACGTTTCTGAACGTTTACGCTGGCTGGCCCAGTACCAACCTGTTCCTTCTCCTGCGCCTTTCTGTTTACATGCGCCGTGGCGGGCAAATATGAGCCGCGAAGAATACGGTGAGAAATTCCGTAAGATTCAGGAATATATTCACAGTGGTGATTGCTATCAGATCAATCTGGCGCAGCGGTTTTCGACGGAATACAGCGGCGATGAATGGCAGGCTTTCCTGCGCCTCAATCAGGCTAACCGCGCCCCTTTCTCCGCGTTTCTGCGTCTGCCGGAAAATGCCGTTGTCTGTCTTTCACCCGAGCGTTTCATCTGGCTGAAAGACGCTGAGATACAGACCCGCCCGATTAAGGGAACGCTGCCGCGCTGCGAAGATCCGACTGAGGATATGCAGCAGGCAGAACGGCTCGCGGCATCGGAAAAGGATCGCGCCGAAAACCTGATGATTGTCGATTTGCTGCGTAACGATATCGGCCGCGTGGCGACACCCGGCAGTGTGCGGGTGCCGGAGCTGTTCGTTGTGGAGCCCTTCCCCGCCGTCCATCATCTGGTCAGCACGATCACCGCCCGGTTACCCGAAACCTGTCACGCCAGCGCCTTACTGCGTGCCTGTTTCCCCGGCGGCTCCATTACCGGTGCGCCCAAAGTGCGTGCCATGGAAATTATCGAAGAACTTGAACCGCACCGGCGCAACGGCTATTGCGGCAGCATTGCATATCTGAGTTGCTGCGGCACGATGGACAGCAATATCACCATCCGCACATTGCTCACCGCACAGGGCAAAATTTACTGCTGGGCGGGTGGCGGGATCGTCGCTGACAGTCAGGAACAGGCGGAATATCAGGAAACTTTTGATAAGATTGCCCGTATTCTGCCTGAATTAGGAGAAATACAGCCGTGACGCTGCTGGAACAACACGCGCCCTTACAGACGTTTTCACCTGCCGTGGAAGATTTCATCCTGCGTTTTCAATTGCAGCAGCCGCGCCTGCCTGCTGCGGCGTTGCGCGGAACCCGCCACGCCGCTGTGTTGATCCCGATTATCTGCCGTCCGGAACCGACCCTTTTACTGACGCGCCGCTCCGATCAGTTGCGTAAACACGCCGGCCAGGTCGCCTTTCCCGGTGGTGCAGCAGATGCTTCCGATGCCTCGATTATTGCCACCGCATTACGCGAAGCGCATGAAGAGGTCGCGATCCCCCCTGAACAGGTTCATATATTAGGCACACTGTCGCCGCAGGACAGCAGCAGCGGTTTTCAGGTCACGCCGGTTATCGGGCTGTTGCCTGTTGATGTACCACTGCATCCCGCGGAAGATGAAGTCGCCGAGTTGTTTGAAATGCCGCTGCGGGAAGCCTTTGATCTCGCACGTTATCACCCCCTGGATATTCACCGCAGAGGCACTCATCACCGGGTTTATCTGTCCTGGTATCAGCAACAATTTGTCTGGGGGCTGACGGCGGGAATCATCCGTCAGTTGGCCCGGCAGGTTGAAGTCTGAGCTCAGTGATTACATTACGATCACACTTTTGCATCAAATAAGTTTATTTCATGCGAAAAATGAAACTTTTGCCTCTCAGCCCTTTTAAACTATAAGTCTATCCATAAGAACAAGAGACCCGTCCATAAGGGCTGTCTCTGGTGTTGGTTCATTTATGGAAGCCAGGGATCCCGTTCCCTGCCGCAATCTATTACAGGAGTATTCGACGTGATTAGCGTTTTCGACATGTTCAAGGTCGGGATTGGCCCTTCCAGTTCCCATACTTTGGGCCCGATGAAAGCAGGCAAACAGTTCGCTGATGACCTGCTGGAAAAGGGCATGATGCCTGCCGTTACGCGTGTCGCCGTGGACGTTTTTGGTTCTTTGTCTCTGACAGGTAAAGGCCACCACACAGATATCGCCATTATTTTAGGTCTGGCGGGCAATCAGCCAGATACCGTCGACATCGACGGCATTCCACATTTTATCCGCGACGTTGAGCAACGTGAGCGTCTGCCGCTGGGCGGAACCCAGCATGAAGTCGATTTCCCACGTGATACCGGTATGGTGTTCCGCGGGGAGAATTTACCGCGTCACGAAAACGCCATGCAAATTCACGCTTTTGCTGGCGACAAGATGATTTACAGCAAAACCTATTACTCGGTCGGCGGCGGCTTTATCGTTGATGACGAGCATTTCGGTCAGCCTGTGCTGGATGAAGTGGCGGTGCCGTACAGCTTTAATTCGGCCAGTGAAATGCTGGCAAAATGTAAGGAAACCGGGCTGTCATTATCCGGCCTGGTGATGAAAAACGAGCTGGCGCAGCACAGTAAGCAGGACATTGAGCAGTATTTCGAGAAAATCTGGCACACCATGCAGGCCTGTATCGATCGCGGCCTGAATACCGAAGGCGTTCTGCCTGGCCCGTTGCGGGTGCCGCGTCGTGCTTCTGCCCTGCGCCGGATGCTGGTGTCTAACGACAAACTTTCCAGTGACCCGATGAACGTGATCGACTGGGTGAATATGTTTGCCCTCGCGGTTAACGAAGAAAACGCGGCAGGCGGACGTGTCGTGACGGCCCCCACCAACGGCGCATGCGGCATTGTGCCTGCGGTGCTGGCGTATTATGACCAGTTCATTCAGTCGGTCAGCCCGGACATTTATCTGCGTTATTTCCTGAGTTCCGGTGCTATCGGTATTCTGTATAAAATGAATGCGTCGATTTCAGGCGCTGAAGTGGGCTGTCAGGGTGAAGTTGGCGTAGCCTGTTCAATGGCGGCGGCAGGCTTGACGGAATTGCTTGGCGGCAGCCCGGAACAGGTGTGCGTTGCGGCCGAAATTGGCATGGAACACAATCTGGGATTAACCTGTGACCCTGTTGCCGGACAGGTTCAGGTACCGTGCATCGAACGTAATGCCATCGCGTCAGTGAAAGCCATTAATGCCGCCCGTATGGCATTACGCCGCACCAGTGAGCCGAGAGTTTCATTGGATAAAGTCATTGAGACAATGTACGAAACCGGTAAAGATATGAATTCCAAATATCGGGAAACCTCGCGTGGCGGTCTGGCGATTAAGGTTCAGTGCGACTGATCCGGTCGAAAAGATGACCTCTTCCTGCGGTATTTTCAGGTTGTATTAATTTCAACCAATTTACCGCAGGAAATACCACCTGGCCGGTAGCCGGCAGCAATAAAACCTTCGCTAACAACAACCTGTTGTATTATCAATACATAATGGTAGTGAGACTTGCATTATACCCTGCAGGTGCGGCATGCTGATTTCCGCCTGATTTCCCCTGTCCGGGTCCCCCTTATTACGTCTGCGTAAATGTCGGAAATGGACAGGAAAAACCTCAGTGACACTGTCACCTGTATGTTTTTTTTTCGATTTGAACAGAGAAATATAGGGAGTTTGCCGCTACTCAAACTGAGCGCCCGACGATTTACAGCTACTCTCTATAAAAACGAAATGGCTGTTACGCATCGGTAACCCTTTAAAATAATAATTTTGAGCCTGCCTTTAACTCGGGATAAAAGGATTAGAACGATGCTGTTCTCCCAGACCGGACTCGCGAAGTATCGCTACTATCGCATTGCCCTCGCCAGTGCAATGGGGATATGTACGCTGCTTCTGACGCTGGGCATTCGTATCTACGAACAAGCCCAGGTTATCGCCGAAGATCAAAAACGGGTGGCTGTTCACACCGTTGAAAAACTGGAAAAATTGCTTGAACCCGCTTCTCCGGCCGGCAAAATTATTCCTTTCGACCAGACACTCGCCTGTAAGGCACAGCAACCTCTGTTGCAACAAACCGTCGCCCGCATGCAAACATTACGTTCAATCAGTCTCGTCAGCAACGGCACCATTGTTTGTTCAAGCCTGGTAGGCACGCTGGATCTGAATTTCAATCAAACCTTGCCTTCCTTCGCACAGGGTAAAACCCAACTTGAGTTGCGCGCCTCGAAATGGAGCCGTGTCAATACACCGACGCTGGTTTTATGGCATCCGACCACACCGGATAATCTTAACGGTGAACTGTTTGTCTATAACATCGGGATCTTGTCGAATTTCCTGCTCGAGCCCCAACCGCCTTATGCCAGCCACATCGTTCTCAACGTCGGACAACAAAATCTCGAATACGGCAAAAATTCAATCATCAACACCAGTGCCCTGCCGCGCGCCCCTTTGCTGAGCGCCCGATCGGAAAAATATGATTTTGCGGTCTCTATTTATGGTGAAGAAGCCAGCACACTGGCCTGGGAGGAGCTGTTTTCACATCTGCCGCTGTCGGTTCTGATCAGCCTGCTGACAGCAACAGCCATATATCTGTTCTCCGGCAGTCGCATCAGTCTGGCTTATCCGATCAGCCACGGCATTTCCCACCGCGAGTTTAAAGTTTATTGTCAGCCCATTATTAACAGTACGGATGGCCGTTGTATTGGCGTGGAAACACTGATGCGCTGGAAAAACCGCCGGCAGGAATGGGTTTCGCCCGATGTGTTTATTCCTCTGGCTGAACAGCACGGCTTAATCATTGCGCTGACACGCTATCTCATTCAGACAGTCGCTGAAAATCTGTCCGTATTTCCGGCAACGCCGGGTTTTTACGTCAGTATTAATGTTGCAGCACAACACTTTAATAATATGGAAATTGTTGATGACATCCGAAAGCTGTGGCTTCCGGCGCAGCCGTCAGTTTCTCTCATGCTGGAGCTGACGGAACGGACGCGGTTACAGGAGTTACGTGCTGCTGAGATTTCACAGTTGAAAGAAATGGGTATTCTGCTGGCCATTGATGATTTCGGGACGGGTCACAGTTCCCTGAGCTATCTCAAAACCCTTAATCCCGATGTGCTGAAAATCGATCAGGCGTTTACGGCCTCAATTGGCACCGATGCGATTAACGCCACCGTCACGGATACCATCATCACACTGGCGCAGCGTCTCAATCTAAAGCTGATTGCTGAAGGGGTGGAAACCCGTGAGCAGGTAGATTATCTGCGCGAACGCAGGGTCGATTCATTGCAGGGCTACTACTTTGCCCGCCCGATGCCTATAGAAGTATTCCCAATCTGGCTGGAACGTTATAAAAAAACTACGCAGAACATGGAATTGCAGGATAATACAGATCCGGTCTGAAGGTGAGAACCCGTTTTCCCCGACCATAAAAAACGGCGACCTGAGTCGCCGTTTTACATCCCGAAATAAAGCCCCGTTACTGGTCTTCATCCCATTTGTCTTCTGATTTCAGCCGCGTAATACGCACGCGTTCGATACGGTATTCCGACACGTCAAGAATTTCAAAGTGCAGCGACGCCATTTCGATCACTTCACCCACGACCGGCATTTGTCCTGATTTCGACAGCAGCAGCCCGGCAAGAGAAGCAAAATCGTCGTCAGCATTCACCAGCGTTTTGACGTCCAGAATTTGCTGCAACAGATGCAAATCGGTTCCGCCTTTAGCAATCCAGCTATCACCGTCAGTCACGACGTCCGGCGTTTCATCTTCGTCCGGGAATTCACCCGCGATGGCCTCCAGCACATCCAGCGGCGTCACCAGCCCCTGAATCACACCAAACTCATTGCTGACCATCACCAGACGACCTTTGGCTTTACGCAGAACGGCCAACAAGTTGATGACGTCCATGGTTTCCGGCACCACAATCGGCGGCGTTTTTTCCGCGAACGCGACAATGCTTTCACCGTTTTCCAGCGCCACCAGCAGATCTTTCGCACGCACCACACCGATAACATCATCCAGTGAATAACGGCAAATCGGGAACAGGCTGTGCGGCGTATCGAGAAGCTGACTGCGGATTTCATCCGGTGACTTTTCACAGTCTACCCAGGAAATCTCGGTGCGTGGCGTCATGATGCTGCGCAGGGAGCGTGACGCCAGCGTCAGCACGCCGGTGATCATGTGACGTTCTTCTTCCGCAAAGGTTTCACCGGCTGGCAATACATCGCCAGCGGGCTCATCTTCATGCTCATTCTGGCGTTTCCCGCCCATCAGTCGCTGAATAGCTTCCGCTGTACGTTCACGCATCGGACGGCTGGACTGGCTTTTCAGGAAGTTGCGGCGCGCAATCTGATTGAACAATTCAATCAGGATAGAGAAACCAATCGCGGCGTACAGGTAACCTTTCGGAATGTGGAACCCGAAGCCTTCAGCAATCAGACTCAGACCAATCATTAGCAGGAAGCTGAGGCATAGCACCACGACGGTTGGATGATTGTTTACGAAACGGGTCAGCGATTTCGATGCCAGCAGCATCACGCCCATGGCAATAATCACTGCAGTCATCATGACGGCCAGGTTATTCACCATACCGACGGCGGTTATCACCGCATCCAGCGAGAAGACCGCGTCCAGCACAACAATCTGCGCCACCACAGCCCAGAAGCTGGCATAGCCGCGATTCGTTGTTCCATGCTCGTCATGCCCTTCCAGCCGCTCATGCAGCTCTGTGGTGGCTTTGAATAGCAGGAATATCCCCCCGACTAACAAAATCAGATCACGGCCGGAGAAACTGAACTGCGCAATACTGAACAGCGGCGTGGTCAGTTTCACCATCCACGAAATCAGTGACAGCAAACCTAAACGCATGATCAGCGCCAGCGAGAGGCCGATGATACGGGCTTTATCACGCTGCTTCGGTGGCAGTTTATCGGCAAGAATGGCAATAAAAACAAGGTTGTCGATACCCAGAACAATTTCAAGCACGACAAGCGTCAGCAAACCGACCCAAATTGAAGGGTCCATCAAAAATTCCATGTCAGACTCCGCAATGAGTTAAAGAAAAAAGACGCACAAAAACACCACACCCCAGGCTGTCAGATGACCGTCCGGAAGTATTGGCTGCAGAAATAGCAGATGAAAGCGGTTTCAGTGCGGCTGAAATCAGGCCCATTGGGGCAGATTTGCCGGTAAGAATGAGGTGAAAAAGCGAAGAATAGTGACGTCGGTGACAGTCCATAGGGAGGGCTGAGGCCCGGTACTCCTGTTCAATTATTCGGAAAATCACTTTATCAGGAATGATTATTTGAAGAAAGAGTGATCTTTTACCTTCAGCATCAGTTTGTAACATCTATGCTGTTTTAATGTGCGATGTGAAACCGTATTCACAATACGTCGTTCAATAACGGACAGTCGTCACAAAAATTATTTTTTCGCACACTAAAATAAATCACGTCGCACAACCCGTTGAGGTTCTGCCATTTATAGTTTTGCAGTCTTATCAGAAATTAAGGACAGTCAGGACGCACGGAATGCCCCGTCCGCCTCAGGAATAAAAACGGGCGGATATCATCAGCACCATTACTTATGTGCATAACTCTTTCCCAGAGTTAACAGAGGAGGTAGCGAGTGAGTATTGCTATTATCATCGGCACGCACGGGTCAGCAGCTGAGCAATTGCTGAAAACAGCGGAAATGATTTTAGGTGAACAGGATAATGTCGCCTTTATTGATTTCGTTCCCGGCGAAAACGCCGAAACCCTGATCGAAAAGTACACGGCTAAGTTGGGTGGTTTAGACACCAGCAGCGGCGTCCTTTTCCTGGTCGACACCTGGGGTGGCAGCCCGTTCAATGCCGCCAGCCGTATTGTTGTCGATAAGGAAAATTACGAAGTTGTCACCGGTGTTAACATCCCGATGCTGGCAGAGACTTTCATGGCCCGTGATGACAACCCTGCTTTCGCAGAACTGGTTGCCATTGCAGTTGAGACGGGTCGTATCGGCGTAAAAGCGCTGAAAACCCCTGAACCTGCCGCTCAAGCCCCTGCCGCCGCCCCTGCGCCAAAAGCAGCCGCCCCGGCGAAACCTGCCGGTCCGAACGACCATATGAAGATCGGCCTTGCCCGAATCGATGACCGTTTGATCCATGGCCAGGTAGCGACCCGCTGGACCAAAGAAACCAACGTGACACGCATTATTGTTGTCAGCGACGAAGTGGCTGCCGATACCGTGCGTAAAACGTTGCTGACTCAGGTTGCTCCTCCTGGTGTTACCGCACACGTTGTTGACGTTGCGAAAGCCATTCGTGTCTGGGATAACCCAAAATACGCGGGCGATCGCGTCATGTTCCTGTTCACTAACCCGACAGATGTTCTGCGTCTGGTTGAGGGTGGCGTGAAAATCACCTCCGTAAACATTGGTGGTATGGCTTTCCGCCAGGGTAAAACTCAGGTGAATAACGCCGTGTCTGTCGATGAAAAAGATATCGAAGCATTCAGGAAACTGAATGAAAAAGGTATCGAACTTGAAGTGCGTAAAGTCTCTACTGACTCACGCCTCAAGATGATGGATCTCATTAATAAAATGAATTAATAAGCGCGCCGTTGTTGGCAGATTCCCTCAACGTTATCTGTCTGGTGTGCCTGTTTATACTCAGCGTCCTTTGGTCATAGGAGAAGTGCAATGGAGATCACCACACTACAAATTGTGCTGATATTTATTGTCGCATGTATTGCCGGGATGGGTTCGATCCTGGATGAATTTCAGTTTCACCGTCCGTTAGTCGCCTGTACTTTGATCGGTTTTGTTCTTGGTGATGTAAAAACCGGGATCATCATCGGGGGTACTCTGGAAATGATCGCGCTTGGCTGGATGAACATCGGTGCTGCTGTTGCGCCAGATGCTGCCCTCGCCTCTATCATTTCTACCATTCTGGTTATCGCAGGCGGTCAGTCTGTCGGTGCCGGTATCGCACTGGCGATACCGCTGGCAGCAGCAGGTCAGGTATTAACCATCATCGTTCGTACCATCACCGTCGCCTTCCAGCACGCAGCGGATAAAGCGGCTGAAAAAGGGAATCTGAGCGCGATTAGCTGGATCCACGTTTCAGCGTTGATCCTGCAGGCAATGCGTATTGCCATCCCTGCTGTGATTGTTGCTGTGTCTGTGGGTACTGCTATTGTTCATGACTTACTGGCTTCAATCCCTGAAGTGGTTACCAACGGTCTGAACATCGCTGGTGGTATGATCGTCGTCGTGGGTTACGCCATGGTCATCAACATGATGCGTGCTGGCTACCTGATGCCGTTCTTCTACCTCGGTTTCGTTACTGCTGCATTCACCAACTTCAACCTGGTTGCACTGGGTGTGATTGGTGTGGTGATGGCTGTTCTTTACATCCAGTTGAGCCCGAAATACAACAAGTCTGCGCAAGCGGCGGCTGCACCGGGTGTTAACGATCTCGACAACGAATTGGATTAAGGGTGAAGGACATGGTTGATCAAACTGCAGTTAAAAAACTCACGGCCAGCGATATTCGCGGTGTGTTTATACGCTCCAACCTTTTCCAGGGGTCATGGAACTTCGAACGTATGCAGGCTCTGGGCTTCTGCTTCTGTATGGTGCCTGCAATCCGTCGTCTCTACCCTGAAAATAACGACGATCGCAAAGCGGCTATCAAACGCCACCTGGAATTCTTTAATACCCATCCTTACGTTGCGGCTCCGGTTCTGGGTGTGACGCTGGCGATGGAAGAACAGCGTGCCAATGGCGCACCTATCGACGACGCAGCCATCAACGGCCTGAAAGTCGGTCTGATGGGGCCTCTGGCCGGTGTGGGTGACCCGATCTTCTGGGGTACTGTGCGTCCGGTGTTTGCTGCATTGGGTGCGGGTATTGCGATGACCGGCAGCTTGCTGGGTCCGTTGCTGTTCTTTGTTCTGTTTAACCTTGTACGCCTGCTGACCCGCTACTACGGCGTGTCTTATGGCTACAAAAAAGGTGTCGATATCGTTAACGATATGGGCGGCGGCTTCCTGCAAAAACTGACCGAGGGGGCGTCAATTCTCGGCCTCTTTGTCATGGGGGCCCTGGTTAACAAGTGGACACACGTTAACATTCCGCTAGTCGTGTCGAAAATCACCGACCAGACGGGCCATACCACCGTCACGACTGTCCAGACTATTCTGGACCAGCTGATGCCGGGTCTGGTGCCATTACTGCTGACCTTCGGTTGTATGTGGCTATTGCGGAAGAAAGTGAATGCGTTGTGGATCATCGTTGGCTTCTTCGCCATCGGTATCTTCGGTTACTGGATTGGCCTGCTAGGTCTCTGATAACCTTCAAAGCCGGGGAAATCTTTCCCCGGCTTTTTTGTTTCTGCTATTGATCTCTTTGTCATTTTTACTTTGCTTTGCCTGATGGCTGTTAGCTGGAGTTTTCATGTCTGTAACCGATATCGTCCTCGCCCTTTTCACTCTCCTGTTGCTTGCCTACGCCATCTATGACGAATTCATCATGGGTACACGCAAGGGTAAAACTCGCCTGCGGGTCAACCTGCGCCGCCGTAACAGACTCGATTCGATTATCTTTATCGGTCTTCTGGCTATTCTTCTTTATAATAATATCCATGCGAATGGCACCGTTATTACCAATTATTTACTGATCGGCCTGGGGCTGATTGCTTTTTATCTCTCTTTTATTCGCTGGCCAAAAATGCTCTTCAAAGAGGAGGGTTTTTATTTCGCCAACACTTTCATCACCTACGATCGGATCCGCAGTATGAATCTTTCTGAAGACGGTATCCTGGTATTTGAATTAGAACAGAAAAAGTTATTAATTCGCGTAAACGAACTGGATGATCTTGAAAGAATATATAAAATTATGGTTAATAATCAATAGCTTGAATTTAGACCATGAGTTATCAGTTATAGCATAGTGCATATTTCCCAGGATTTAAGTTAACCTTACAGATAACAATGTTGATAAATACCTTGTCAATAATATTGTTATTCCCCAACATACGGCATTATTTAAAACCCCATTTTATTTGGTGTTGTCCCGAATAAAAATAGTGTGGTAAGGTTGCGCCGTTATTTGGGGGCTATTCTCGTGAACTTATCCGCTACGCTTATTCTTGCATTTGGCATGTCCATGGACGCCTTCGCCGCATCAATTGGCAAAGGCGCCAGCCTTCATCGTCCTTGCTTTCGCGAGGCCTTCCGCACGGGTTTTATTTTCGGTGTCATAGAAGCCATAACGCCACTGATTGGCTGGTATATGGGCTTATTTGCCAGCCAGTACATCATGCAGTGGAGCCAGTGGGTCGCGTTTACCCTGCTGTGTATTCTGGGCACACGCATGATCATCGAAGGGCTAAAAAATAAGCCGGAAGATAACCTGACAACGGCAACCCGTCACGGGTTCTGGATCCTGGCTGCAACGGCTATCGGCACCAGTCTGGATGCTCTGGCGATCGGCGTCGGTTTAGCTTTTCTTGAAGTGAACATCATCCTTACCGCGCTGCTCATCGGTATGGCGACCATGGTGATGTCAACGCTCGGGATAATGGTCGGGCGTTTTATCGGCCCGCTGTTAGGCAAATGGGCCGAAGTTTTAGGAGGTGCGGTTCTGATAGGAATTGGGTCGAGCATCCTGCTGGAGCATCTGGGTTATTTACGCTGACGCACGCTGATGTATCCTGATGAGGAAGTCTGTCTCGCATTCAAAGGCTGTCTGAGCCTTTAAGTTGGCCATCACTTCTTCTGTCGCACGCCATGCAAATGGCGTCATCTGCAATAAATCAAACGCCTGCTCTCCGGAAAGCATCATGTCATAGGCGAGCGCTTCCGTACTTATCCGGTCAAAACCTTCCAGCTGCTCATCGAGATCAGCATGCAGTTGTACATCCTGGTATATCAACCCTTTCAGCTGATATAAATGACGTGGTCCCGGTGCCACCGTAACCACCAGGCCGCCCGGTTTTATCGCCCGGTACAATTCCTGCGCCTTACAGGGTGCATAAATACGAATGACCGCATCCAGTGAACCCTCAGCAAAAGGTAAGCGATGGCTGGAAGCCACACAAAATGACACATCGCGATAACGTTTGGATGCATAACGGATGGCCACTTTCGAGACATCCAGCCCAAACACTTTCAGCGCACGTTTTTGTGTGAGCCTCTCAGCGAATGCGGCGGTGTAGTACCCTTCCCCGCAGCCAATATCCAGCAATGTGTCCGCCGTTTGCGCGATGACGTCGTCCAGAATATCTGTCAGACGGTCACGCAAAGGCTGGTAATGGCCTGCATCAAGAAAAGCACGACGCGATATCATCATTTCCGGGCTGTCACCCGGCTGCTTTGAGCGTTTGTGCTGTACGGGCATCAGATTGACATACCCCTCTTTCGCGTTATCAAACTGATGGTTGGCGGGACAACACCATTGCTGACCGGCCAGCGTAAGCGGCTGGAAACAAAGCGGGCACTGATAAGTCATGCGGAAAACCTGCAAGAAAAGTCTGAGGGGGCGAAAATTCGCAATAGTGTTAAGTCTAAAGAAGGTGCTCAGGGGTTGCAACTGCTGGAAAATCCCGCTCAAAGGCGGCTACACTGGTTGCATCACATTTCTCTAACGAGACACAAGATGAGTGACCACTCAGCTTTACTCAGTCAAATCCCCGGTATTGTGCATGGCTTCGGCGATAAACAGGCGTTGCTGCCTGAACATCTGCAAAGCTATGAAGCGACCTGTCCCGGAAAAAAACAGGTACACGGCACACGGATTGTCGATGTGACAGTCGCAGGCCAGGAATGCGGTGAGGCGGATGGCTTCATCACCGCTATGCCGGGCATTCTTCTTGCCGTTTTCACTGCAGACTGCTTACCGGTAATTTTCTGTCGCAAAGATGGCAGAGAAGTTGCGGCAGTGCACGCAGGCTGGCGCGGGCTGATTGACGGCATTCTGGAGCAAATGGCACAGCGGATTAATCAGTCGGGTGATACTTCTGACTGGTTTGTGTCTGTCGGCCCGTCCGCAGGAGCCTGCTGTTATGAAGTCAGTCAGGAACTGATTGATACTTTTCTGCAACGTCTCGATTTACCCCCTGCACTCATCTCACCAAGCCACCGCCATCTTGATCTGGTTGCCATTGCTGAAGCCAAATTGCGGGCGTTAGGATTTGCAGGCGTTGATCGCGCAGGCCGTTGCACGATTTGCTCGCCCGATGCAGCCGGAACCGGATTCAGGTACACGAGTTTTCGCCGTAACAGCCATCAGCGGGCGCAGGACCCGACACACCCGGGTATCAGCGGACGTAACCAGCAATCAGGGATCATGATCCTCTGAGCCTGAACGGCTGACACAAAAAAACCCGCCTTGGCGGGTTTTTTTACAGCTAACGCTGCTTAGATTGCAGTTACGTTAACTGCTGACGGGCCTTTCTGGCCGTCTTGGATTTCGAACTCTACGTTCTGGCCTTCAGCCAGAGTTTTGAAGCCGTTACCCTGGATTGCAGAGAAGTGTACGAACACATCTTTGCTGCCGTCAGCAGGAGTAATGAAACCGAAACCTTTAGACTCGTTGAACCACTTAACTTGACCTTTGATCTTTGCCATCTTGAGTATTTCCTTTGGATTGTTTAAACCGCCCAGCGGCGTTACATAGACAAACTAGAGTCGTTACTGCTTGAGGCACTAAGATTAGAATCGGCAGAGAAGCGGTATTCAACGTGAACGTCTTTACTCAGAACTTCTATACTGAAAATGCCACACATATACAGAACTGTACCTCGTTTTACCCAGATGCGTTATCACATACTCTGAATTCGATGGCAAGCCATTTTTAATCAGTGATGGACATGTCGCACATATTTGAGCCGGTTAAAGGCACTTCGTGTTCAGTTAAGCTGAAATATGTTGATAGACATGCTTTTTTCTGCTTTGCAGTTTTACCTGCATATCAAACAAAACAATAACGACCTGTTTCGATTATTGATCATTTAATGCAGAACCGTAAGCGTAAAACACACCTTTATTTGAATTTTTATTGCGGGAGCCAGCTAAAACTCTCCGCTTCTGTGCCCATTCGGCACCGCTTTACAGGCCTTACAGCGTGAGATCAGGTCCGGTGACAGCGCATCACACGGCGTTTGCGGCACTTGTGCAACAGAACGGGTATATGCACAACGTCAGTGCCTCCCAATATGACTGGTTATGCAATAATCAATTACGCCATAGACGGATAAAATGGTGCAAAACAAACAGTGAAAATCAATAAATGCACCTTAACTGTGCGCCTGTACTTCCTGCCTGATAATAGCCCAAACCCAACCGGCTTCAGGCAAAATGAATTCCAAATTACGACACCCGGTAATGACTATTTTTTATCGTGGTGATTTTGACAATATAATGAATTAAAGTTTGCGAGTTGGTTAAAACAACATAACAGTTTGCCTATACTCCCGGCCGCCTTATTCAAATACTAAATATCCATATGAAAAACTAATATTAATTACCGTGATCAAAATCCCATATCAGCTTTCTATTCATACTCAGATCACGCTAAAATCGTCTCATTACCTGCCAGAAGCCAACCACGATAGTCTGACAGACAACCCGCCTGCGTTGCAGGCAGGCGAAGCGCAGTTCAATGCCCTGTTTAGCAACAAAAAAATCCATTTTTTCTGACAAAAAGAAGTCTCTCCGCGCTTACAAAAAACATTCTGTTTTGATAAAGATGAATTGAGCAGGTAATTAATCTATCTGACCTAATAATTAACATTCACATAACACACACGAAGTGTAAGTGTTATAAAAAATGTCACCCAACTGATAATACTTCTCATTTCATAGGTGAAGTAGCTACTTATATATTCCCAATACCGGTGGAAATGATATTCAATCTTTAGAAATGCTTGCGCCAATTTTTAATGGTTTAAATTCCATTTCAGGCGATTCACTTTGACTTATGGCTTCCGCTAATTCAATCAGTGGCTGATCCAGTGATTCATCGGCTAATTCAAAAACCCCCCAATGAATGGGAACCGCCTTTTTACAACACAGCTCAGTAAACACAGCCACTGCCTGTTGCGGGTCCATATGTTGCGCACGCATGAACCATCTTGGTGCATAGGCGCCGACAGGAATTGCGGCTAAATCGAAAGGTCCCAGACGTTGTCCAATTATTTCAAACTGATTGCTGTACCCGCTGTCGCCGGAAAAAAAGAACCGCAAACCGGGATGGCTGACCACCCATCCACACCAGAGAGACCGGTTTCGATCCCATAATGTCCGCATACTCCAGTGGCGCGCCGGCACAGCTGAAAACTTCAGCTCACCAAACTGCTGCTCATCCCACCAGTCGAGTTCCTCGATGTATCGTGCCCCGCGCCGCTCCAGCCAACGCTTTATGCCCAAAGGCACCATAAATTGCACTTCCGGGAAACGTCGCAATAGCTTGCGGACCGTCGCGCTGTCGAGATGGTCATAATGATTGTGGGATAACAGAACAACATCAATCGGTGGAAGTTCTTCTACCGTAACAGCAACCGGCGTTTTTCGCTCAGGCCCGTAGAAACTGAATGGCGAAGCACGATGAGACAATGCAGGATCCATCAGGATATAGCGCCCGGCAACACGCAGCAATAAACAGGCATGTCCTAAAAACCATAAACGATCATCAGACCCGCTGAAGTCGGCAGCCTGCCACCACTGGCTGACAAAATGTTCGTAACCTTTCGCCGGAGGCGCAGGCAGGCGAAGTTCCTTGCGCTCTTTCCTCCAGCGCTTGAGATCACCCTCCTGCCGGTCATGGGGTTCGGCATTGGTAAAACCATCCGGTGTGTGATGTGTTTTTGACGGGTCGTAAAAGGGATTTTTACCTGACATAAGGCTCCATGAGATCACTATTTTATCGGCGGCAGCGTAAAACCATGAGGCAGATTAATTAGCATACTTATTGAGCGCACTACAGATCGAAAGTGAAAAATTATGTGGCAGTTCAGCCACTACGTGGGGTTAAGAAAATCTTAATAACTTCATGTTTAACTGATGATGTTCAAAAAGGAGATTATTTATGACCAGGAACACAACAAAAGACCGCAAAACCTTTGCGTCAAGGCTGACCCATATTATGCAGATCCAGGCACAATATGGACGTTTATGGCTGCGTTCCCGCTTTCGCCGGATGACCGTTCCGACCTCAGTAAAGATTTTCCTTCTCGCCCTGCTGGGGCTGACGGCGTTAGCCATCACCGGAACATTGCTGTTGATCCTCGATGTCATCGCACTGATGCTATCTGTTATGAAACGGCCTTTTCAGCGGGGTAACCTCCGGCAGCGTTATCTGATGAGAAAGCCTGTATAACGAAAAACCGTGGCGGATATCTCCGGCACGGTTTGAAGTTACAGGAATACTTCCCGATTATCAGGCAGGCATACCACAAAGTTTGGTGAGATTTCTGGCACCGATCATGAGGGTGGCAACATAGGATTGTCTGCGGGTCACAACTTCGACCGCAACACGCGCATCTTTATATTTGATGAGATAGGTGGAAGGCCAGCCCTGCCGGCGTTTGCCGTAGGCTTTTTCATGACTGTCGATAGCTGCATGAGCAACCACCAGATGGGAGAGAGTTTTATCACCTTTAATGATGCGCTTCATAATGGACTCCGCCTTAGACACAACTGTCAAAATGAGGAAACATTAATCACTTGATACGCATCGCTTTATGCGACGCTTATTCGAATCACTTCTTTGCAAAACTTTGTCACTATCTGAGTATCTCTGCGCTTTTGTTTATACGCAAGTCTTACTAAGCAGGAAACATACCATAGCGGCACGAAGGGGACGTTTGCTTTGCGCCTGCCATTGGCCTTGAGGACTGCTGATTTCAGCAAGCCAGAGAGGATTGCTTTGCAACTCTTTAAAATTAATGCTGATTTTGTTGGCGCAAATGATCGGCCACGCATCGGAGGGGTTGTTGCAATAATCTTTGCCTTTCATTCCGCCATAGGGATACCACTTCTCAGGTTCCTCTCCGGTCAGTAAGGCTATGTTGTGGTTCACTTCACTGTCGTTTTCTTCAGACCATTTGATCATCAGTTATTCCATCCTGCAGGGCACATGCGTGGAGACTACCGGAGGAATAAGACAGTTTTATGAAGGAAGATCAGAGAGGAAGAGAAGGAAAGATATGCACGCCGCGTATCAACGAAAAACCCGCCGGAAGGCGGGTTAACAAAACAACATTATCTTTCAGGAATAAAACCACGCAGGCTGAGCGCAGAGTCATCGTCTGCCTCAACAGAAGACACATTGCCCTTTGCCTGTGCAGCCAGAATTTTAAGTAATTCGGTCTGCTGGCGTTGCTGCTCAGCGATCTCCTGTAACAGAGCAATCTGTTCATTTGCCCTGACACTGGCACGGCTAACGAAAAACCATACCAACAGAAATAACAGTGCTGAAAGTGCACACAGCACCAATGAGGCCAGGCTGTTTTGGCCCATTGCGAAATCAAACATTGACTACCCTACCACTGAATGTTCAGAGCGTTCATCTTACCATCCCCGACAGGCCAGGGAAGCTATTCGCAAAAAAACAGGGTTTTCTTACTCCCCCGCAATCAGCGCAAGCATTGAGCAAAAAGTCATTCAGGCAGGCATCCGCTAAAAAGGAATGAATGAGGTGATGGCACATACGCCCAGATCAAAGTTGCCCCCCTGATCACAGTAACTGTTTAACGCCAGCAGATACAGGCCGATGCAGATGAGCAGAAAAAGAACGAACGTAATGATCCTTCGGACATTGAAAACAGGCTTTTTCAATTTAATGGCAGGTCTCTTTTGGTTTAAAAAGCGTCTATCAGGGCTCAAAGGCGACGTCCGGCATTTGACTGAACAGAAGGACATAGTACGACGAATATCCTAAACAACGATATAACGAAAGTACGGCTTTTACACGTGATACAACGTGTAATAATCACCTACGTAAATCAAACAATAAAATGTATAAACTTTATCTATAAATAGCAGGTAACGCTTGTTTGATCCTGGTCAAGCAAAGTAATGTTTACTCCGCTGCATTTCTGATAACTCTCATACAATAATTTCTATAAAATAGACATTTTAATAAAAACCATAACCCTATTTATTAAGAAAGGAACAGAACGTGAAATAATGCATTAATTCTCGCAAGGCTCATGACAGAAACCTGACTCCTGTTTCGGGTGCTGACAAGATAAGCGGGATTACGCCTTGCGTTATATCCACAAGGCCGGAAGAACACAAGCCTAATAGCAGTAAAATTATATAATGACTTTATAATTATTATTCAGAAACCGTTAAAGAAATTACTTTCATTATGGTTGCCAAATAAATCCAATAATATTACTCCCGCCGTCGAACAGTTCTTCTGTCTCTTCGGTTATATAAATGAAAGCATAGTGGCTGAATTAATTTCAGCTGATTCATGCTGACTATTTTTTGTTGAGGGATTAATAAATGCATGCATGGAATAAAAAGTTCTTCGTTTCTAAAATAGCGCTGGCCTGCGCTGTTGCAGTAACAGCACCTGCCGCAATATCAGCTGATATTTCTGGCACCGTATACGATACGTTCTATCATGACTCCACTCTGGCGGGTCATATCGGCTATCGTGGATATGTGGATAACGACGGCGCAGATAACGGTTACGTTGGCGGAGACATCTACTCTTCAATCAATAACGCTGTGGTTAACGGCGTTATTTCCACTCATTATCTCGGTTTTGATAGCAATAACAGCAACACGCTGAATATCACCAATACTACTGTCAACGGCATGATCACTTCTGAGTGCATGACGAGCGATTGCGGTACAACCCGTAATGAATATGATCAGTCACCTTTGCAGCTGACTATTGATAACTCCACCATTAACGATACTTACGAACACTTCGATTACGACGTTACTGATGCTAACAACGTTCGGGATCATGAAACCCTGAACACCTTTGACAAGGGCGTTGCGGTGACATTGGATCAGGAAAGTGACATCGTTATTAAAAATAACTCTCACGTCGCGGGCATTGCGCTGACGCAAGGCTACGAATGGGTTGATACTGACGTAAATAATGGCAATACTTTTGATAATACCCTGACAGTTAATGATTCCGTGCTGACTTCAGGTTCTTATACAGAATTGCAGACCAGCGGTTTCTACGGCCAGTCTGATAAGCCAAGCGATTACGGTAATATCAGCGCTGCCGGTACTCAGGCTGACGATATCGCGTTATCTGTTGTTGCCAGTGCCACCGCAGATAACGCAATGAAAACCCATGCCGTATTCAATAATTCAACCATTACCGGTGACGTCGCTTTTGTCAGCACCTTCGACGAGAACTATTACGTCGGCGGTCATGACAGCAATGCGGATGGCGTGCTGGATACCAATGGCTGGGATGATACAGACGAACTGAATCTGACGCTGGATAATGGCAGCAAATGGGTTGGCGCAGCTATCTCAAATGTTCAGATGGATTCAGCCCTCTATAACCGCAGCACCAACAGCATCTGGCCTTACTCTGTCTTCAGCAGTACCAATGGCTATCTGGTTGGCGATGACGTTTATCAAAGCGGATTGTTTAATGTCGCGCTAAACAACGGTTCCGAGTGGGACACCACCAAATCATCCAACATTGACGATCTGACTGTTAACAACCGGTCTCAGGTGAATGTTGTTGAATCTGCCCTGCTGGCAGATCACATCTCCCTCACCAATGCATCAACCCTGAAAATTGCCGCGCACGGCGGCGTTAAAACCGATGTGTTGAACCTGAACTCAGGCAGCCAGGCATCATTGACCGAAGAAACTGCGTCTCTCTACGCCAACACCATCATTGTGGGCAGCGGTTCTGAGCTGAACTTAGGTTTAGGTCAGGTTGATACACATAACATGGTTCTGACCGATAACGGTACTTTCGATATCGGTAGCCGTGAATATGTTCTCAACTCTGATTTGAACAACGCACGCGACAAAACTGCCGCTGACTATGTTTATGATCAGGGCACTATCGGCATTAACTCAGACGGTCATCTGGCCGTTAATGGCGTGACCAACGGTAATTATCAGGTACGCATCGATAACGCGACAGGTGAAGGCCAGGTTGCTGATTATCAGAATAAAGAGCTGATCCGCATCTACGGCGGCAATGCGACCTTTAACCATGCTAACACCGCTGATCTGGGTGCTTATAAATATCAGGCTGAGCAGTACGGCGATACTGTCGTGCTGGCAAAACAAGGCATTACCTCTACTGCAAATGCGGCCCTGAGCCTGCCTTCTTCCAATGCGGCAACATGGCATATGGAACAAGACACCTTAGAAAACCGCATGAATAGTTCGCGTCACACCCAGGGCAATGATAAAGGCGGTGTGTGGGTTAACTACTTCGGCGGTCAGCAAAACGGTGACAACGGCGTGATTGATTACGATCAGGACGTTAATGGCATCATGGTGGGTTTGGATAAAGTGACCGAAGGTGGCGGTGAACGCCAGTGGCTGGTCGGTATGGCGGCAAGTTTCGCAAAATCCAGCCTGTCTATGGATGATGCCGATGCGGATACTGACAGCCAGTCAGCACGCGTTTACTCAAGCCTGGACTTCAATAATGGCGCATTCTTCGATACTTCTCTGAGCTACAGCCACTTCAGCAACTCAACAGAAAGCACCATGAGCAACGGTCAGCAAGTATCAGGTGATAACTCGACTGATGCATGGGGCTTTGGTCTGAAACTGGGTTATGACTGGAAATTCGCTCCTCAGGCTTATTTGACACCATACGCAAGCATTACTGGCGTGTTTATCGGCGATGACGATTACAGCATGAGCAACAACATGCATGTCAGCGATCAGGCTTATGACAGCATGCGTTATGAGCTGGGTGGTAATCTGGGTTATACCTTCGACCTGGGTGCAGATCAGGCAATTAGCCCGTACGGCACACTGGCGTATGTGTATGAAGATGCTAACAACGATGCAAACATCAATGGCGACCGTATCGACAACGGCGTTGATGGTTCTGCTGTCCGCGTTGGTTTAGGCGGTCAGTTCGACATGAGCAAAAACTTCACCGTTTACGCAGGGGCTAACTACCTTGGCGGCAGCGATGTTGACCAGCCTTGGGCAGCAAACCTGGGTATGAAATACCGCTGGTAACTTGCCGGTCTGAATAACACTCTTCAGTAATTTTTTGGCCCCTTTTCAGGGGCCAATTTTTTTGGCATCTTCACGACTTTGCTGATTAGGATTCTGCTGCAGTGACATTTTCTGAAAAATAACTTCTACTATACTTATCAATATCCTGAATCGTTCAGGACGAGATGTTTAGGGAGTTACAGAATGGGAATAATTAAAACCGTTATCCTGCTGGCCGTCATTTACGCGATTTTTCTTTTTTCGGGTTATGGCGTGACGGTAGGCAGCAGTGAGAATGCCGCAGGACTGGGACTGAAATGCCAGTACTTAACCGCCAGAGGAATTGTAAGTTCGCAATATATTCACTCTGACAGTGGCGTCATCGGTGTTGCAAACTGCCCGATTTTCAAGCGGGTGGATGAAGTGGTCGACAACAAATAAAACAAATATTTTACCGCACTACATTATTGTCATGCCCGCGGATGCAGGCATGACAATTATTTATCAGCTGTCGTGCCTGGTAAATTTCAGCTCGATCAGTGAGATTGCTTTCTCGATAGCGCGCTTCGTCACAGGATCTGCACCGGCAGGATGCTTGCTGAAATCAATGCTTTTCAACTGATGAGACATCTTCTCGCGCACTTCTGCTGGCGCAATAATTTCAATCACATCCAGAATTTGTTTAATTACCAGCTGGCATGCAACCAGATCGGATTCGATTTCCTGTTCTCTGTTCAAAGACTCAGACATGAGCTGCTCCTTCCATAATGGTCATTCATAAAAATTATGGCCGCGAGGATATCACGCCCTTTCCTGAAATTCTCTTTTCTGCCACTTCACATTTTTTCGTCCGATAAAGACGGACAAATAAGCAGCAAACGCACCGCGTCGGATGTTGCCAGGGGCATAATGGTTCTATGCTTAACAGGATGACAAAAATGGAGATGCGCTATGTTCGCACTTGTTTTGACTATTTGTTATCTGGGCGGAGGATGTGAAGACTTAGTCGTTGATGCCTTTAATACTCAGAAACAATGCATGGTCGCGATGCATCAGCAAGGTTTACGCCAGGCTGGCTGTTACCCAATCGAAGATTTTATCGACGGCTACTGGATCCCTGCACATGAGAACGCTGACTACTGAACATTTGTGTCAGCATTCACACAGCGCGACAAAAAATGCCATAACGATTGCCAAAGTGTTCGAAGAACGGTATGAATACCCTGTTACTCATTGATATTTAACCATATTGACAGGGCAGGAAATGGCAATGACGATACGTAAAACTTATGGGTGCTTCAAAAAACTTCCTCTCGCACTCCTTTTCTCCGGCTCTTTCATGGCTTCTTTTGCTACCTACGCTGCGACCGTTCCCGCAGGTGTTGAACTGGCAGCCAAACAGGAAATTGTCCGCAACAACGGTAGCGAACCCGCGTCACTTGATCCGCACAAAGTGGAGAGCGACGTTGAATTCAATATCCTCAGCGATCTTTTTGCCGGACTGGTCACGGTAGATAACAAAGGCAATGCGCAACCTTCTCTGGCGGAGAGCTGGGAAACTAAAGATAACAAAACCTGGGTTTTCCATCTGCGCCCTGGAATCGTCTGGTCTGATGGTTCGCCCATCACCGCGCAGGATGTCATTTTCAGCTGGCAACGCCTTATAGACCCGAAAACGGCTTCACCTTATGAAACCTATCTTAGCAGTATGCATGTAATGAACGCCGGCGACATCATCAACGGCAAAAAGCCTGCTGAGCAACTGGGCATCAAAGCGCTGGATAAGCAGACGCTGGAAATTACCCTGGATCAACCGCTTTCCTATTTCCTTGGTATGCTGGCACACCCTTCTCTCTCCCCGATCAGTCAGGCAGATGTGGAGAAATACGGCGATAAGTGGACTCAGCCAGGCAATCTGATCAGCAGCGGTCCGTTTAAGCTTGATACATGGACGGTTAACGAACGCATCACGGCTGTCCGTAACCCGAACTACTGGGATAACGCACATACTGTCATCAACAAAGTCACTTATTTACCGATCGCTTCGGGGACTGCGGACGTTAACCGCTATAAAGCCGGTGAAATCGACATTACTTATACCGTCCCTTCCCCGCTGTTTGCATCGCTGAAAAAAGAGCTGGGTTCGCAAGTCCATGTCAGCCCTTATCTGGCCGTTTATTACTATGCAATGAACACGCAGAAGCCACCGTTTAACGATGTTCGCGTGCGTAAAGCGCTGAATCTGGCGATTGATAAGTCAATCATTGCCGATAGAGTCATGGGTCAGGGACAAACGCCAGCCTGGCATCTTTCTCCGGATAACACCGGCGGTTTTACTTTCGCCAAACCTAAAGAGGCCAGCCTGACACAGGAACAGCGTAACGAAGAAGCTAAAAAGTTGCTGACAGAAGCAGGTTTCGGTCCGAACCATCCGCTGAAATTCAACCTGCTGTATAACACTTCTGAAGCGCATCAGCGCATTGCGATTGCCGCCGCATCAATGTGGAAAAAGAATCTGGGCGTCGATGCTGTTTTACAGAATCAGGAATGGAAAACCATGCTGGATACCATGCATCAGGGCACATATGAAGTGGTGCGTTATGCGTGGATTGCAGACTATAACGAGCCGTCCACTTTTCTGAATACCCTGCGCACGGGTAACAGCGAGAACACGCCAAAATTCAGCAATGCCGCCTACGATAAGGCACTGGATGATGCGTTAAAAGCCACGGACAAAGCGGATGTGGGCAAAGCCTATCAGCAGGCGGAACAGGTGTTAACCGAGCAGTCGCCGGTCATTCCTTTGTATCACTACGTCAGCGCCCGTCTGGTCAAACCGTATGTGGGTGGTTTCAACGACAGCCTGCTCAATTACATTTATACCAAAGATTTGTATGTAATTAAGCATTAAGCTGCCTTCCTCTCCTTGCGGCGTGACTGCCTGAGGAGAGGCTTTTCAAATGCTACGCACCGCCCTTCTTCCTCTAACCCACTTGCCACGCGCCGCCCAGATGATAGATTGTACGTAAATCACACAAACGGGAGCCGTTATGAAATTCTCGGAAAGTGAGATCCAACCGCTCTGGGATGAAGTCGCGCGTATTATCGGTGATGGTGTCATTAAGATGCGCCACAGAGGAGAACCTCTGAGTGCCGATGCGCTGATTAATTATCTCGACGAGCAACTGGCCTGCGCGACGGGGGTCCAGCGCCGTATTATGCTGGGTGCAGCGATTAATATGCTCAAAGCCGACCGGCGTTGCTGATTGTGCGACACAACAAAACCTCGCAGCCTTTTCAGGCAACGAGTTACTTATCAATGATCCGTCAGTCGCTACTTAGATTGTGCCGCACGTCCCTGCGCAAATAAGAAAATGCGCTGGGTGATATCATCAGCGCCCAGAATATTCCCTTTCTGCTCCAGATTAGCTCTGGCATATGCCACATCATGAGCCTGATCGACCATGCTGATCACCCGGTCACGGGTTGGTTTATCCAGTATTCCCAGTAATGTTGTTAAAATCGCCTGATAAGCATTTGAAGCATAAGTCAGTTGTCTTTCACGTTGTTCCAGCGCGTCAATGCGAACCATCAGGGCCTGCAATTGCTCTTGATGCGTCATAGCAGCATCCTTCTTCACGGGTGGAAAATAACCGGAGACAGCGGAGAAAGCAGACCTCCGCCGGTTACTGAATATAAGTTTAGCAGACTTAAAAAAAGTGCAGTCCCTCGCCTTCTATATATAAAGTAAACCTTTGGTCAATGAGCCGTTAACTGCCTCGGCAGATGTAACCGGGATAAGCCACTCATGGCCGTCGGCAACCAGTTTCTCTTATCTGAGAAGTAACAGCAGCAGTACCTGCTTACAGATAGCAAAATGACAAACCGGGGCTGTTATGACATTTTCTGCCACAGCACTATGTGTTCATTTGGGAGAATTCAGTTGAAAAAAACGATGTTGAGTGCAGCCATTTTCAGCATGATGTTAGTGAGTTCATTTGCTCAGGCAGAAGGATGTCTCAAAGGGGCTGTGGCGGGGGGTATAGTCGGTCATCTGAAACATCACGCTGTTCTCGGCGCGGTGGCAGGATGCGCTATTGGGCATCATCTCGCAGCACAAGCTAAAAAACAGCAGGTCGCGACCGCTAAATAAACAGCATCAGGGCCGCAGAATCCCCTGATGAAATAAGTTTCTGGTTATTCCTGAGCAGCGACCTTTTTCGGGATACCATTAATCGTCATCTTCATATTAGTTCAAATAAAAAGCCTCGCTAATGCGAGGCTTAAAAGAATGCTATGTCATTTTTAATCAAATACGCCATTGATAATCGTAGTGACAATTGCAGTACTCAGGGCAATGAGAACTAAATCATCCCCCACAGCTCGCCATTCATAACCAGGATAATACGGCAACTCGTTCAGCATTGAGGCCGGAACAGCTTTCCTGGCAATGCCCGGAGGCAATGGTTTGCCACGCATTAAATTTTTTGCGATTCCTGGTGGTAGAGCCTGATATCCGGTTAATCCATAGTTAACTGCGAGTGAACGGGCACGTGAGAAGCTTATATCTGACGAGACATGGTCTGGCTTACCATAATTTTTGCGATTCCCGGAGTGCTCAGATGATTTACCATTTCCCTGACCTTTATTGGCGTGGCCGTTGCCGTTGCCATTGCTATTGCCATTGCTATTACCGTTGCTATTGCCGTTACCATTACTATTCCCATTCCCGGGATTAGCAAAAACGGGCGCTGACAGCACTGTCAGAGAAATAACCGCCGCCAGAGCAATCTGGAGTGTGCGACGCTTAAACATGATGGTTGTTCCTTGAGGTGAATGACACTTTTTAAATCTATGTGAGAAAACGCCCTTTCACAATCTCATGTATTCCTATTTTATATTTTTAAGACGATGTAAAGCTTAATAACGCTGTTCTCATTATTTATCAGGATCATCGCCCAAATTATTAATCAAATAGCTCTCATGTTTTCACGGACAAAGACTGCAGGAAAGGTTTGTGGTTCTGACTATTTAAATCAGGCGTTTTCAGTCTGGGTTTGCAGAAGATTTTACAGGGATTTTGCAGAAGAATTTTTGAAGGGATGAAAAACAAAGGGGGCGCGATGCCCCCGATGTCGATTTCAACAATTTCGCAATTACATATTTGCGATCATGTCGTCGGCAAACTCGCTACATTTGCGCAGCTTAGCGCCTTCCATCAGACGTTCGAAATCGTAAGTCACAGTTTTGGCAGCGATTGCGCCTTCCATGCCTTTCACGATCAGGTCTGCGGCTTCGAACCATTCCATATGACGCAGCATCATTTCTGCGGACAGAATGATTGAACCCGGGTTCACTTTGTCCTGACCGGCATATTTCGGTGCAGTGCCGTGAGTGGCCTCGAACAGTGCACAATCAGAACCGATGTTTGCGCCCGGTGCGATACCAATGCCGCCAACCTGCGCCGCCAGAGCGTCAGAAATGTAGTCACCGTTGAGGTTCATACAGGCGATAACGTCGTATTCAGCAGGACGCAGCAGGATTTGTTGCAGGAATGCATCCGCAATCACGTCTTTAATGATGATGTCTTTGCCGTTATTCGGGTTCTTGATTTTCACCCACGGGCCACCGTCGATCAGCTCACCGCCGAACTCTTCGCGCGCCAGTTGGTAGCCCCAATCCTTGAAGGCACCTTCGGTGAACTTCATGATGTTGCCTTTATGAACCAGCGTCAGTGAATCACGGTCATTGGTGATGGTGTATTCAATCGCCGCACGAACCAGACGTTTGGTGCCTTCTTCGGAGCAAGGTTTGATACCAATACCGCATTCTTGTGGGAAACGGATTTTCTTCACGCCCATTTCTTCTTGCAGGAACTTGATCACTTTATCAGCTTCAGCAGAACCGGCTTTCCACTCGATACCTGCGTAGATATCTTCAGAGTTCTCGCGGAAGATCACCATGTCGGTATCTTCAGGACGTTTCACCGGGCTGGGTGTGCCGGTGTAATAACGTACCGGACGCAGACAGATGTACAGGTCGAGTTGCTGGCGAAGTGCCACGTTCAGGGAGCGAATGCCGCCGCCAACTGGAGTTGTCAGTGGGCCTTTGATAGCAACACGGTAATCACGGATCAGATCGAGGGTTTCTTCTGGCAACCAGACATCTTTGCCGTACAGTTCTACGGATTTTTCGCCGGTGTAGATTTCCATCCAGGAGATTTTACGCTCACCTTTGTAGGCTTTCTGAACAGCCGCATCAACGACTTTGATCATGGCAGGCGTCACATCAACACCGATGCCATCACCTTCGATAAATGGGATAACAGGATTATTAGGAATGACCAGTTTACCCTGAGCGTCTACTGTAATCTTTTTACCTTCAGCCGGAACAACTACTTTGCTTTCCATTAACCTCTCCTTCGAGCGCATTTTTGTTAAAAATTTGTAAGATGCCGGTCGATATTACTCGAATATTTCTCGCTAGCCAATCCGAAACATTTTTCAAGTATAATGCGCTAATTCTCTCTAACTTCAATGCCTATGAACCCGCTATCTTTTAAAAATCACAACGTTAAACGTTTCAGCAAAAGGCCGTCTAAAGCACAATCTGCCCCAAAAGGGCCAGTAAAGGTGATTCTTTTCAATAAACCGTTTGATGTGCTGCCACAATTCACTGATGAGGCGGGTCGTGCGACACTTAAAGATTACATTCCATTAACAGATATTTATGCCGCAGGCCGTCTGGATCGGGACAGCGAAGGTTTACTGGTGTTGACCAACGATGGCAAACTGCAGGCTGCGCTGACCCAACCCGGCAAGCGCACCGGTAAGATTTACTATGTCCAGGTCGAGGGCGAACCGGATGACGCCGCAGTGAAATCATTGCGTGAAGGCATCACGTTGAAAGACGGCCCGACGCTGCCCGCAGGTGCAGAGATTGTGCCAGAGCCGGAATGGCTATGGTCGCGCAATCCGCCGATCCGCGAACGTAAATCTATCCCGACAGCGTGGTTAAAAATCACGTTATACGAGGGAAGAAACCGTCAGGTGCGCCGCATGACGGCTCATGTCGGTTTCCCGACATTGCGTCTGATCCGTTACAGCATGGGCGAGTTTACTCTCGGCGATTTACAACCCGGCCAATGGAAGGAAATTCCACATGTTTAAACCGCACGTTACTGTCGCCTGCATCGTTCAGGCACAGGGAAAGTTTCTGGTTGTCGAAGAAACCATTCACGGCAAAGTCACCTGGAATCAACCTGCCGGACATCTTGAAGCCAATGAGACCTTAGTCAGCGCCGCAAAACGCGAGCTGTATGAGGAAACCGGCATCCACGCCGAGCCGCAGTTTTTCCTGGGTTTACATCAGTGGCAGGCGCCGGACGATACGCCGTTCCTGCGTTTCGCTTTCGTGATTGATTTGCCTGAAATGCTGGAAACTGCGCCGCAGGACGATGATATCGACCAGTGCCGTTGGGTCAGCGCCGAAGAAATTATCGGCTCTGCGCAATTGCGCTCGCCGCTGGTGGCCGAAAGCATTCGCTGTTATCAGCAATCGCCGCGCTATCCTCTGGAAATCCTGCATAATTTCAACCTGCCGGAATAACACCCTCCCCCGGTTGTTGCCACGCGGTGAATCAGCGATGCAGCAACCGGCCCGACGTGATAAAATTTTGCGCTTCACGATTTACCTCGTGTAAAGCAGTACCTCTCTGTTCGGGTTTCTGTGGTGTTCGGGTTTTCTGTGAACTATGAGTTGCGCGCGGCCTTCATCCTCGTGGGACAAGCTTCAGAAAAACACCGTCAGTACCGGGCAATTAATTCATGCGTTTCGGGACTATTATGTCTGACAACAGCCAGAAAAAAGTGATCGTCGGGATGTCCGGCGGTGTCGATTCCTCTGTCTCTGCGTACCTTTTGCAACAGCAGGGTTACCAGGTCGAGGGCCTCTTCATGAAAAATTGGGAAGAGGATGATGACGAAGAATATTGCACAGCAGCCACCGACCTTGCGGATGCGCAAGCCGTGTGTGACAAGCTGGGTATCGAACTGCACACCGTGAATTTCGCGGCGGAATATTGGGACAACGTGTTCGAATTATTCCTTGAGGAATACAAAGCCGGACGCACGCCAAACCCGGATATCCTGTGCAACAAAGAGATCAAATTCAAAGCCTTCCTGGAATTTGCGGCTGAAGACCTGGGCGCGGATTATATCGCGACCGGTCACTACGTTCGCCGCCAGGATATCAATGGCGTCAGCCATTTGCTGCGGGGCATTGATGGCAATAAAGACCAGAGCTATTTCCTCTACACGCTCGGTCACGAACAGGTCGCACAAAGCCTGTTCCCGGTCGGTGAGCTGGAAAAACCGGAAGTTCGCCGCATCGCCGAAGAACTGGATTTGATCACCGCGAAGAAAAAAGACTCTACCGGCATCTGCTTTATTGGTGAGCGTAAATTCCGTGATTTCCTGGGCCGCTATTTACCGGCGCAACCGGGCGTGATCAAAAGCGTTGACGGTCAGGTGATGGGACAACATCAGGGTCTGATGTATCACACACTCGGTCAGCGTAAAGGTCTGGGCATCGGCGGGCAGAAAGACGGCAGCGAAGAACCGTGGTACACCGTCGAGAAGGATGTGGAAAACAACATTCTTTACGTCGCACAGGGCCACGAGCATCCGCGCCTGATGAATGTCGGTCTGATTGCTCAACAGTTGCACTGGGTGGATCGCAAAACGCTGACCGGCCCGCTCACCTGTACCGTGAAAACCCGTTACCGCCAGGAAGATATCCCGTGCGTAGTGACACCGCTCGGTGACGACCGCATCGAGGTGCGTTTCGATGCACCCGTTGCCGCCGTCACGCCGGGTCAGTCAGCGGTGTTTTATCTCGGGGAAGTGTGCCTCGGCGGGGGCGTAATTGAACAGCGTCTGCCGCTTCAGGCCTGATATCGGGTCAATATGTGATTGAATAAGGGACGCTTTCGGGCGTCCCGCTTTATTTCTGCCCGACTGTGACGCCCTGCACTGATTCCGAACTGTGTTTAGGGGCAGTTTTATGGCATGATCTGTCGCCATGAATTTGGGCTATTTCATTGTCACTGCGTCTCATCGTTTCAAAACGCTTACAGGAGTAAACGTGGCTAAAAATTATTACGACATTACGCTGGCTTTGGCGGGGATCTGTCAGGCAGCACGCCTGGTTCAGCAACTGGCACATGAAGGCCAATGCTCACAGCAAGAAATGTCAGTGTCACTGCGCAGCCTGCTGGAGATGAATCCGGCCTCGACGCTGGCAGTTTACGGTAATAATGAAGCCAATTTGAAGATGGGGCTTGAGACGCTGCTGGGCGTGCTGAACGCTAACCGCCAGGGACCGGGCGCTGAGTTAACGCGTTATGCGTTAAGCCTGATGGTGCTGGAGCGCAAGCTGTACGCCAACAAAGCCGCCATGAATCAGCTCGGTGAACGTATCGACCAGCTCGACCGTCAACTCGCGCATTTCGAACTGGAATCTGAAACGATGATCAGCTCTCTGGCCTCGATTTATGTCGACGTAGTCAGCCCGGCCGGTCCGCGTATTCAGGTGACCGGTTCACCGGCAATTTTGCAAAATTCGCAAGTGCAGGCAAAGGTCCGCGCCATTTTACTGGCCGGGATCCGCTCCGCGGTGCTGTGGCACCAGGTCGGCGGTGGCCGCCTGCAACTGATGTTTTCCCGTAATCGCTTGTTTGAACAGGCGAAGAATATTCTCGCTCATTGTTAATAAGATCCCAGGAGTTGCTACCGATGGAATTATCCTCACTGACCGCCGTTTCCCCCGTTGATGGACGCTACGGTGATAAAGTCAGCGCGCTGCGTACTATTTTCAGCGAATTTGGCCTGCTGAAATTCCGTGTGCAGGTTGAAGTACGTTGGCTGCAAAAACTGGCAGCCTGTGCAGAAATCAAGGAAGTTCCTGCTTTTGATGCCGACGCAAACGCTTTCCTCGACCAGATTGTGGCAAATTTTGATGTTAATGACGCACAGCGCATTAAAGATATCGAAAAAACCACCAATCATGATGTCAAAGCCGTTGAGTATTTCCTGAAAGAAAAAGTGGCTACGCTCCCTGCCCTGCATGCGGTGTCTGAATTCATTCACTTCGCCTGTACTTCTGAAGACATCAATAACCTGTCTCACGCACTGATGCTGCAAACTGCACGTCAGGATGTCGTGCTGCCGTACTGGAAACAGATTATTGATGCCGTGAAAGACCTGGCACACAAATACCGCGACATTCCGCTGCTGTCCCGTACCCACGGCCAGCCTGCTACGCCATCCACCATCGGTAAAGAACTGGCTAACGTCGCTTACCGTATGGATCGTCAGTTTAAGCAACTGCAAAACGTCGAAATCCTGGGTAAAATCAACGGTGCTGTCGGCAACTACAATGCTCACATCGTGGCGTATCCGGAAGTGAACTGGCACCAGTTCAGTGAAGAGTTCGTTACCTCTCTGGGCATTACCTGGAATCCGTACACTACCCAGATCGAGCCACATGACTACATCGCCGAACTGTTTGACTGCGTGGCGCGTTTCAATACCATCCTGATCGACTTCGACCGCGACATCTGGGGTTACATTGCCCTGAACCACTTCAAGCAGCGCACTATTGCAGGCGAAATAGGTTCTTCTACCATGCCGCACAAAGTGAACCCGATCGACTTCGAAAACTCCGAAGGCAACCTCGGTCTGTCAAATGCGGTATTGCAGCATCTGGCCAGCAAATTGCCGGTTTCACGCTGGCAGCGCGACCTGACGGATTCTACTGTACTGCGCAACCTCGGCGTGGGTCTGGGCTACGCACTGATTGCTTATCAGGCAACCATGAAAGGCGTCAGCAAGCTGGAAGTGAACGAAGCGAATCTGGCGAACGAACTGGATCACAACTGGGAAGTACTGGCTGAACCTATCCAGACCGTGATGCGTCGTTACGGTATTGAAAAGCCTTACGAGAAGCTGAAAGAGCTGACACGCGGCAAGCGTGTTGATGCTGCCGGTATGCAGGCATTTATCGATTCGCTTGAATTACCCGAAGACGAGAAAGTGCGTCTGAAAGCCATGACACCGGGCAACTACATCGGCCGCGCCACCACCATGGTTGACGAACTGAAGTAAGTTTTTGCTCTGCACGTCAAAAGGCGACCTTCGGGTTAATGCCGGTCACTTAAGCATTTTTATGAATACAAATTCATTTTTGTGCTTCAAAGGATAATGAAGGAATCAGGCTTATAGCGCTATTTTTCTTCATCGAAGGCCCAAATTCACGGGCCTCATTTCCTTAAGTGACCGGCATTAACCTTCGGGTCGCCTTTTTTATGCCACGCCTGGCGGAAGCCGCTTATAATTCGTTTAGGTTCTGTTGATGTTCGGCACACCTGCGTTGACCTGAGGTTGATTAAAATGTTTCTGAATCATTTACAATCGCACTCAGAATGTTTAATCCATTTTTCGCGCTGTCAGGATAAGGAATCACCATGCGAATTTTAGTCATTGAAGATAACGCACTGTTACGTCATCACCTCTCAGTACAGCTGCGGGAAATGGGCCATCAGGTCGATGCGGCAGAAGACGCCAAAGAAGCAGACTATTTTCTGCATGAGCATGCGCCTGATATCGCCATTGTTGACCTCGGCTTGCCTGGTGAAGATGGCCTGAGCCTGATCCGCCGCTGGCGAAGTCATCAGAACAATCTGCCGATTCTGGTGCTGACCGCCCGCGAAAGCTGGCAGGATAAAGTCGCAGTGCTGGAAGCCGGTGCGGATGATTACGTCACTAAGCCATTCCATCTGGAAGAAGTGCTGGCGCGCATGCAGGCGCTGATGCGCCGTAACAGCGGTCTCGCTTCACAGGTGATCACGCTGCAACCTTTCCAGATTGATCTGTCACGTCGTGAACTGACCGTCAATGAGCAGCCGATTAAACTGACCGCTTTCGAATACACGATTATCGAGACACTGATCCGCAATGCGGGAAAGGTGGTCAGCAAGGACTCTCTGATGCTTCAGCTCTATCCGGATGCCGAGCTGCGTGAAAGTCACACCGTCGATGTTCTGATGGGCCGTCTGCGCAAAAAACTGCAGGCAGAACACCCGGTTGATGTGATAACGACCGTACGTGGTCAGGGTTACCGTTTCGACATCAGGCCATAATCATCGTCATGTTCAAAGGACGCTTCATGAAAGGACGTCGTACCCGGAACCCCTTCTCCCTTCGCGTCCGCTTTATGATGGCGACCGCTGCGGTGGTACTTACCCTGTCGCTGGCCTACGGGCTGGTGGCCGTGGTGGGTTACATGGTGAGTTTCGACAAAACCGCCTACCGGCTCCTGCGCGGCGAAAGTAACCTCTTCTTCAGCCTTGCACAATGGCGCGACGGCAAGCTGACTATCAACGTTCCACCTGATCTCGACCTCAACACGCCGACGCTGGTGTTCATTTACGACGCAGACGGAAAACTGTTATGGGCCGAGCGCCGCATCCCTGAGCTCGAAGCGCATATCGATAAAGCGTGGATGAACAAACCCGGCTTCTATGAGCTGGATACCGACACGCAAATCAGCAGCGAAGTACTGGGCAACAACCCGCAAGCGCAGGATAAGTTGAAGGATTACGACGATACCGACGCCAACGCGATGACCCATTCCATTGCGGTCAATACCTATAATGCAACCTCGCGCCTGCCGGCGCTGAACATTGTGGTGGTCGATACCATTCCGCAGGAATTACAGCGATCTGATCTTGTCTGGGAATGGTTCAGCTATGTCTTACTGGCGAACCTGCTGCTGGTGGTGCCTTTGTTATGGCTGGCAGCTTACTGGAGCCTGAGGCCAATCAAAGAACTGATCCATCAGGTCGCCGAACTGGAAACCCACGAGCGGGAATCACTGGATGAAAACCCGCCACGTGAACTGCGCGGTCTGGTGCGTAACCTGAATATTTTGCTGCACGGGGAGCGTGGCCGTTATGATCGTTACCGCACCACGCTGGCTGACCTGACGCACAGCCTGAAAACGCCGCTGGCTGTCTTGCAGTCCACCCTGCGTGCACTGCGCAATGGTAAACAGATGACCATTGAAGATGCCGAGCCGGTGATGCTTGAGCAAATCAGCCGCATCTCACAGCAGATTGGCTATTACCTGCATCGCGCGACATTGCGCTCCGAACAAAACCTGCTGATCCGTGAAGTTCACTCCGTCCCGGCGATCCTCGACGGATTATGTTCGGCGTTGAATAAGGTTTATCAGCGTAAAGGCGTGGTGATCACGGTGGATATTTCACCGGAAATCACCTTTGTGGGCGAAAAAAATGACTTCATGGAAGTGATGGGTAATGTGATAGACAACGCCTGCAAATACTGTCTGGAGTTTGTCGAAATCAGTGCCGTCCATACCGAGAATCAGTTGGTGATCCTGATTGAAGACGATGGCCCGGGTATTCCGGTAAGTAAGCGCGAGGTGATTTTCCAGCGCGGGCAGCGGGCAGATACCTTGCGTCCGGGACAAGGGCTGGGGTTATCGCTCGCCAACGACATCATTGAACAGTACGACGGCAAAATTATCATTGGTGACAGCCCGCTTGGCGGCGCCAGCATGCGCGTTTGTTTTGGTCTGCAACAAGGCATTGAACTGGAATAACGTTCTCCCCCGATTATTTTGCCAGCAAATTTCGGCGCAATCTTAAGCATAGTGCGAAATTTGCTGGCAATTGCCCAACTCAGCCGCAACACCTTCCGTTATAATCATTTACAGACTCTTCTCTTCCTTATCACCCTCCATTTAATGCAAGGGAAATACTATGGATTACCAACTCGACCTAGACTGGAATGATTTCCTGCAGCGTTACTGGCAAAAGCGTCCTGTGGTGTTAAAACGCGGCTTTAAAAATTTCGTCGATCCGATCTCTCCGGACGAACTGGCTGGTCTGGCGATGGAAAATGAGGTGGACAGCCGTCTGGTGAGCAATGAGGACGGCAAGTGGAATGTCAGCCACGGGCCGTTTGAAAGTTACGATCATCTGGGTGAAACGGGCTGGTCAGTTCTGGTTCAGGCGGTCGACCACTGGCATGAACCCTCTTCCCATCTGATGACGCCATTTCGCCACATTCCTGACTGGCGCATGGACGATTTGATGATTTCCTTCTCGGTGCCCGGCGGTGGTGTTGGCCCGCATCTGGATCAGTACGACGTATTTATTATTCAGGGCACTGGCCGCCGCCGCTGGCGTGTGGGCGAGAAAGTCGCCATGAAACAACATTGCCCGCATCCTGATTTGCTGCAGGTCGAGCCGTTCGAGGCGATTATTGATGAAGAACTGGAACCGGGCGACATCGTCTACATTCCGCCGGGCTTCCCGCACGACGGCTATTCGCTGGAAAACTCCCTCAACTATTCCGTCGGTTTCCGTGCGCCAAACGCCCGTGAGATGGTCAGTGGTTTTGCAGATTTCGTGCTTTCCCGCGAGCTGGGCAGCCACCGTTACAGCGATCCGGAACTGGTTGAACGTGAACATCCGGCCGAAGTACAACCGGCTGAGCTGGATAAACTGCGCGGCATGATGCTGGATCTGATTGATAATCCGGCGCATTTCAACAGCTGGTTTGGCGAGTTTATTTCCCAGTCGCGTCATGAGCTGGATCTGGCACCGCCGGAACCGCCTTATCAGCCGGGTGAAATTTATGAACTGCTGGAGTCGGGTGAAACGCTGGAACGTCTGGGCGGTCTTCGCGTGCTGCGCGTGGGTGATACCTGTTACGTCAACGGCGAAGCCATGACCACGGAACATATCGCTGCGGTGGATGCGATTGCCCGCCATAAAACCGTAACCAAAGACATGCTTGGCGATGCGCTGGACGATCCTTCATTCCTTGCGCTGCTGTCTGCGCTGGTAAACAGCGGTTACTGGTACTTTAACGACTGATATTAAGAGCTATTTAATCTTATTATTAATACAGGATGCTTCGGCATTCTGTATTAATTAAGAAATTTAATATTTTAGTTATTAATGGCTAACCGGTAAAGAATAGTTAATTCACATTAGTCAACATCTTTTAAACTTTATAATCAGGGAATATATTTCATTACCAACACCCGGTTATTAAAGGCCAGACATATTCTTCACACAGTTGTTCACGAAAAAAAATGAGTTAACTCAAACCCATACCTTTGCCTGTTATCCCCTCCCGAAACCTGAAGCAAGAAAATCCGAGCTCTACATAAATCGAAATATCTCACCTGAAATAACTCGAAGATTATACGATACAATTAATAAGCACATAGTTCGAGACATCCGCAGGTTTGGTAAGTCCGCCATGAATCCGAGTATGCTGGCCGATTTCTCCCGAATGAGTTATTTTATTGATAACAAAAAATATCCGTTCCTGGTAATGACATTCAATCTAAAACTAACTTTTCCACTCAGATCGTTGAACCCAAATATCCAATGGATTCAGGAATATATCGGCTCGCTGTCTTCTTTCCTGCATCAGGGTATTTTTCCTGATTTTTTTGTGCTGTGGATAACTGGAAGGCCAGTGATGACCGCAAGTAGGAAATCGCTATGGTTCTCTGGAGAGAAATAGAACCGCCACCAGCTTTTATATCTCCAGCACAGGCATGATTAAGTTAGTTACTCAGGCACATATTTCAAACATTCTACTCAGAAATAACAACATTAGAATGGTGGATAAAAAACGTAGCCAGTTTCACTTACAGCTCTCATGCCGGGCAGTAGCCATGCCAGACAAAGGTTGATCACTACACAAGGCAATGGCGCAGACGGCTACCGGATAGCGCTGCACGGAATGGAGCGTCTAAAATAACAAACGCAATGCTGTCGGGCTTTCACAGCCCGACGAAGTTATCGAAGCCGCAGCAGGCGTTTGAAAGGATTAAGGTTCAGAGATTTGGTATGCAGACTTATTTTTATGGCGAGGTCTTTATCTCTCAGATAATTACATGCCACCCCTACACGCTTAGGCGTACAGGGTAAAAAACCACCCTGCATATAGCCAAAGGCCCTGGCACGTAATGGTGAAGCGATAAGTCCTGCATTGATGACCCGGCCAACAATATTAGCGCAATTCTTCCCGACGGTACGAAATGATGATCCTCCTGCTTTATGACAAATATCATACCAGGCTGTTTTCATCGCACTCTCGTCCAGGTTCATCAATCCATAAATAACATCTGGTGGGTTACCTTCGGTACGTGCATCAGAACGATAAGTCGTTGAACTGGTATTCCCCATGCAAGCGATTCTTGAAAGGTATTTACCGAACATGATTTTTTTATCTTCTGTTTGTGGCCACCAGCTGACATAAGGACTGGTTTCTAAAATATCACCAATAAACATTGACGCATGGCCTACATTCCCACCATCCGGATACCAGATTAATACCCATGCACTATAACAAGTGCCGGTACCACGAGTCGGGGTGCGAGTTCTGACAAAATCCCGCAGTGATGCTACATCCTTTAATTCCATTTTCTCAAATCCGTAGAGGCAAAAATGTATTTTACAGACAGGAGAAATGAGAAAAAAATACAAATTAGAGATACGAAATCAAGATATATTTAGGCAGGTTATCTGTCATAACCAGATAAAGTGGTTAACACGCTGATAATAAAGGGCAATCTAACCAGCCTTATATTGTTAAACGTTATAACTCAAAGGCTGAACAGGATTTATTGAGATCTTTCCGCCGTCAGTTCCGCGATACGCATAATCACTGCAACCGCTTTTTCCATTCCTTCGAGCGTTACGAATTCGTGTTTGCCATGGAAGTTATAACCGCCGGTGAAGATATTCGGGCATGGCAAACCGCGAAACGAAAGCTGTGCGCCATCAGTGCCGCCACGGATGGGCTTCATGATAGGTTCAATATCACAATCTTTCATCGCCTGCTGCGCCAGTGCAATAATGTGCGGGTGCTGAGCCACTTTGTCGCGCATGTTGTAATAGTGATCGTCGAGCGTCACTTCGATATAACAATCACGGTGCAGGCCTTTGCCGACCACGTGTGCGACATCAATAATTTTTTGCTTACGGGCTTCGAACTGCGTTTTGTCGAAATCACGGATGATGTAATGCATTTCCGCACGCTCAACGTTGCCCTTGATGGTCGTCAGATGGTAGAAACCTTCGTAACCTTCTGTATGTTCGGGCGTTTCATCTGCAGGCAGCTCGTTGTGAAAACGCGTCGCCAGTGACAGCGCATTCACCATCACCCCTTTGGCACTGCCCGGATGCACATTATTACCGACAATTTTAATCGTGGCCGACGCAGCGTTGAAGTTCTCAAACTCCAGCTCCCCCACTCCGCCACCGTCGACGGTGTAGGCCCACTGCGCGCCGAATGCAGGAATATCAAAACTCTGCGCGCCTTTGCCGATTTCCTCGTCTGGCGTGAAGGCAATACGCACCGGTCCGTGCGGAATATTGCTGTTTTTCAGTCGCACCATCGCGGTAATAATTTCTGCGATACCAGATTTATCATCAGACCCGAGCAAGGTTTTGCCGTCGGTGGTGATAATCGTGTGCCCGAGAAGCTGATGTAATACCGGGAACATCACCGGAGATAATATTTCATCGCCATTACCCAGTGCGATATCGCCGCCGCGGTAATTTTCCACAATTTGTGGATTAACGTGTTTAGCCGTGAAATCAGGCGCGGTATCCAGATGGGAAATAAAACCAATCACCGGCACTTTCCAGGCCACATTGCCAGGCAAGGTGGCCATCACGCAGCCTTTATCACTGAGCGTAACCTGAGAAAAACCTAGCTCGGTCAGTTCATTACGCAGGGCCTGCGCCAGCCTGAGTTGTCCGTCGGTGCTGGGCGTGTGTTTAACATTGGGCTTAGATTGAGTATCGAAAGAAACATAATGAAGAAAACGATCAAGCAACTTATTCATTTGGGTATCCTCTGGCGGCTGGGTTTTATTATGCGCAGCATGAAAACCCTGAATATTGCGTCAGGTCATTTTTCACCAAGTTTAACGAGATATGTCTATGGGGCAGGCGCAATTTTTGGCGGGAACAATAAAAAAAAGCCTGGTGATCACCAGGCCTGGTCTTTCTTGGTCAGGAACTTATGGACAAATTCCGGTACGACCTGGCTCGCCAGCCCGTAGTGCTTCATATCGAATTCGCTTTCAACCTGACTCGGTTCAAGGTTCAGTTCAACAGCACAGGCGCCGCCGATGCGCGCTTCATGGACAAATCCCGCGGCCGGATAAACATGCCCTGAGGTTCCGATAGCGACAAAAAAATCGGCTTTAGCCAGCGCATCGTAAATCTCGTCCATGCCAAAAGGCATTTCACCGAACCAGACTATGTGCGGGCGCAACGGTGCCGGAAACTGACAGCAATGACAGCGGTCATCCACAGTCAGATCGCCCGGCCAGTCCAATACCTGCCCCGATTGCGTACACCGCACTTTTAGCAATTCGCCGTGCATATGAATGACGCGTAAGCTGCCCGCGCGCTCGTGCAGGTTATCGATATTTTGCGTAACCAGCAGGAAGTTCTCACCGAGCGCCTCTTCAAGCGTTGCCAGCGCGTAATGTGCAGCATTCGGTTTGAGATCTTCTGCCTGCAACTGACGGCGGCGCTCATTATAAAAACGCTGTACCAGTTCAGGATCACGGCGATAGCCTTCGGGCGTCGCCACATCCTCAACATGATGTTCTTCCCACAAACCGTCAGCGGCGCGGAAAGTACGAATGCCAGACTCGGCGGAAATCCCTGCGCCGGTCAGCACCACGACAAACGGCTTCTTCAACGACGCAGCCGCCATCGAGTCACGGTGGAAAATATTCGACCGGAACCGCTGATGGCGAATGCGCTTATTTTTGCGAAACCGACACAGACGATGACGTGTGCGCATGAAGTGCTCCTTACTCTCTGTGTCTGATTAAGACTTCATTTAAAAATGGATTACTGACCGCCACTGAGTACGCGGGCAGGATCGATACGGCTCGCACGCCGCGCCGGATACCAGCTTGCCAGCAAACTCAGCACCAGGGCGGTTACCAGCACCCCTGCGACATCCAGCCAGTGAACTTCAGAAGGCAGGAAGTCGATGAAATAAATATCGCCCGACAGGAACTGGTGACCGGTCAGTTTTTGCAATGCATTGACGATGTTAGTCAGCTGGAAGGCCGCAATCACGCCGATCACTACACCTGCAACGCTGCCGACCAGCCCCGCCAGTAAACCGTACCAGATGAAGACTGCGCGGATAAGTCCGTCTTTCGCGCCCAGTGTGCGCAAAATCGCAATATCGCTGCTTTTATCTTTCACCGCCATCACCAGCGTTGAAACGATATTGAAGCAGGCCACACCAATCACCAGCACCATCGCCATATACATGATAGCGCGCACCATTTGGATATCACGGTACATGTAGCCATAAGTTCCGATCCAGCTGCTGATATAAACGTAAGCCTGAGTCACTTCACCGGCGTCGTGCACCAGTTTCTGTGCGGCAAAGACATCGTTCACTTTGATATCAATACCGGTCACGCTGCTGCCCATATCCTGATATTGCTGGGCATCGGCCAGAGGCACCATGCCAAGGCTGTGATCAAGTTGTCCGCTGAGCTGCAAAATACCGGCAACCTGCAGGCGAATCCGTTTTGGCTGCAACAGCTTCATTTCCGGGTCGCTGTTCGGGATCATCACGGTCACCCAGTCGCCCTGCTTCACGCCCACCGAATCCGCGACACCTTTGCCGAGGATCAACTGTTGCTGACCGGCTTTAAAATTTTGCCAGGCATTATTCTGCACGAATTTCGGCGCGGCACTGACACGTGGTTCACTCTGTGGATCAACACCTTTCAGTTGGATGGCGCGCAGTTTGGCGCCGTGCTCAATCAGGCCGTTGAACTGGATATAGGGTGCAGCCGCCACAATACCCGGCACTTTTTCCACCCGATCCAGCACGCCCTGCCAGTTGTTGAACGGCTGATTGACCGGCCGGATTTCGCCGTGCGGTACGACCGCCAGTACGCGTTCTTTCAGCTCACGTTCAAAACCATTCATGGCGCTGAGGCCAACGATCAGCACCGCCACACCCAGTGCAATGCCTAATGTTGAAATCACCGAAATCAGCGATACCATGCCGCTGCGACGGCGTCCACGACTGAACCGCAGGCCAATCAATAATGAAAAAGGAATGCCAGACATTACTTCGCTCCCAGCAACATCGATTCCTGCTGCAACTTGCCGTCACGCATTTCCAGCTGACGCGTCAGACGGTTCGCCAGTTGCAGATCATGAGTCACCACCAGAAACGCCGTGCCCTGGCGCACATTCAGTTCGCCGAGCAATTCGAAAATGCTGTCGGCATTGCGCTGATCGAGATTACCGGTCGGTTCATCGGCCAGCACCAGCGAAGGATTATTCACCAGCGCACGGGCAATTGCCACCCGCTGACGTTCACCACCGGAAAGCTCGGAAGGACGGTGATTGCTGCGATGTTGCAGTCCCACCGCTTCAAGCATCGCCAGCGCGCGTTCCTGCACTTCGGCAGATTTCTTTTTGCCAATCAGCAGCGGCATCGCGACGTTTTCCAGCGCGGTGAAATCCGGCAGCAAATGGTGGAACTGATAGATGAAGCCCAGCTCGCGGTTACGCAATTCAGATTTCGCCGATGAAGACATCGCGTTCAGAGACTGACCTTTGAAAATCACTTCGCCGGACGTCGGGGAATCGAGTCCGCCCAGCAAATGCAGCAAAGTACTTTTGCCGGAACCGGAGGTGCCGACAATCGCCATCATCTCACCCGGCTGCATAGCGAAACTGACGTCACGCAGCACGTCGGTGTGCATTTTACCTTCCTGATAAGTCTTACAGAGGTTTTCACACTGCAATAATAAAGAATTACTCATAACGTAAAGCCTCTGCGGGATGGGTGGCAGCAGCGCGCCAGGAAGGATAAAGCGTAGATAATAAAGCAATAGCCATAGCAACCAGCGCGATGACCACGACCTGAACCGGTTCGATATCGACCGGCAGCGACGCGCCATCGAGCATCAGCCCGATAGCTGGCATAATTGTATTCAGTTGGGTGGCCAGCACCACGCCGAGCACGGCACCGAGCAACGCGCCGATCACACCGGCACTGGCACCCTGCACCATGAACAGCGCCATAATCTGGCGACGGCTTAAGCCCTGTGTTTGCAAAATGGCCACTTCGGCTTGCTTCTCCATCACCAGTAAACCCAGTGACGTAATAATGTTAAACGCGGCGACGGCGACGATCAGGCTCAGCAACAGCCCCATCATATTTTTCTCCATGCGCACCGCCTGGAACAATTCGCCGCGGCGTTCACGCCAGTCTTTCCAGCTTGCACCGTCAGGCAGTTTTTGCGTACTCAGACTGTCGACGTCCAGCGGTTTGTCGAGGAACAAACGCCAGCCGGTGACATTGCCTTTCGGATACAGCATCAGACGTGAGGCGTCCTGAATGTTCACCAGCATCTGGTAACCATCCACTTCGCTGTTGGCGGAGAAAGTGCCGATAACGTTGAACAAACGCTGGCTCGGGACGCGGCCGACTGGCGTGAACTGGCTGACACTGGTGACCATCAGACGCAGTTGATCGCCACGGCGCACTTTTAACTGCTGCGCCAGCTGATCGCCAAGAATAACGTTGTATTTACCGGGTTGAAGTTCCTGCTGGGCAACCCCAATTAAGTATTTCGCCAGCGGGTCTTTCTGGTCAGGATCGACACCGAGCATCACGCCCACCGCGACGCTGCCTGGGCTTTGCAGCACGACATCGCCGGTGGTCAGCGGTACAGCGCGGTTAACACTTTTCAGCGCCGACACCTGTTGATGGGTGATTTTCTGAGGGTCGAGGGATCCGCCCGGCGTGGTGATTAACGCCTGAGGCATCAGACCCAGGATGTTACCTTCCAGATCTTTCTCAAAACCGTTCATCACTGACAGCACGGTCACCAGCGCCATCACGCCGAGAGTGATACCAATGGTGGATAACCAGGAGACAAACCGCCCGAAGCGGTCCGAAGCACGCCCGCGCATGTAGCGCAGACCTATAAATAACGCGACAGGTTGATACATAACATCCGTTTTAAGTGCTTGGCCGCAAATAAGTGCGTGGCGCAGACTAAAGTGATCAAGGATAATAAAGGCTAGCACCGCTTTATGGAACCATTAACCCAAAGTAATCGGTTTAACTTTGTGACGCCGTTGACCCTTTTATACAGACAACGGGTTGACCCCGATTACCCCTGCAAAGCAAGATACGGTCTGCTAATTGGCCTCCGACAGCCGCCAAAACGAGAACTCAACACAGCCTATGTCTCAAGATTATCGTTATTCGTTGCCTGAACGCCCGGGCGACAACCGCCTGTTAGGCCAGCTTACAGGCTCCGCCTGCGCGCTGGAATGCGCCCAAATCAGTGAACGCCATACAGGCCCGATCCTGCTGATTGCGCCTGATATGCAAAATGCCCTGCGCCTGCGCGATGAAATTCAACAGTTTACTGACAACAAAGTCCTGAGTATTGCGGACTGGGAAACGCTACCTTACGACAGTTTTTCTCCACATCAGGAAATTATTTCTTCACGCCTTTCCAGTTTGTATCAGCTTCCTACTATGGAACGCGGCATCATTATTCTGCCGGTGAATACACTGATGCAACGCGTCTGCCCGCACGAATTCCTGCACGGTCACGCGCTGGTGATGAAGAAAGGTCAGCAGCTTTCGCGCGATAAATTGCGTGCACAGCTGGAACAGGCCGGTTATCGCAGCGTAGATCAGGTGATGGAGCACGGCGAGTTTGCCACCCGTGGCGCTCTGCTGGATTTGTATCCGATGGGCAGCGAAGAACCTTATCGCATTGATTTCTTTGATGATGAAATCGACAGCCTGCGCATTTTCGATGTGGATACCCAGCGCACGCTGAGTGAAGTGGAACATATCAATCTGCTACCCGCGCACGAATTTCCAACCGATAAAAATGCCATTGAACTGTTCCGCAGCCAATGGCGCGAGAAGTTCGAAGTACGTCGCGATGCCGAACACGTTTATCAGCAGGTCAGTAAAGGGACCTTCCCCGCCGGTATCGAATACTGGCAGCCGTTGTTTTTCAGTCAGCCGCTGACCACGCTGTTCAGCTA
This sequence comes from Rahnella aceris, assembly GCF_011684115.1. Taxonomy (NCBI): domain Bacteria; kingdom Pseudomonadati; phylum Pseudomonadota; class Gammaproteobacteria; order Enterobacterales; family Yersiniaceae; genus Rahnella; species Rahnella aceris. The sequence goes on from NZ_JAADJV010000001.1 coordinate 2,095,524, forward strand.
TCTGCCGGAAAACACGCTGGTGCTGAATACCGGCGATCTCGAAGCCGCCGCTGAGCGCTTCTGGCAGGACGCCTGCCAGCGTTACGAAAGCCGCCGGGTCGATCCGATGCGTCCGCTGCTCGAGCCGGAAAATCTCTGGCTGCGTGTGGAGTCGCTGTTTACCGAGCTGAAAGCCTGGCCACGTGTTCAGCTGCGTACTGATTCGCTGCCGAAGAAAGCCGCCAATACCAATCTGAGTTACGAAAAGCTGCCAGATTTATCCGTTCAGCCGCAGAATAAAGCGCCGATGGATAACCTGCGTCGCTTTAATGAATCCTTTGCCGGCAGCCTGGTATTCTCTGTAGAAAGTGAAGGCCGCCGCGAAACGCTTCAGGATTTGCTGGCACGCATCAAGCTGATGCCGACGCTTATCACCCGGATTGAAGAAGCCGATATCGCCGGTCGTTACATCATGATCGGCGCGTGCGAACGTGGTTTTCTGGATGCGGATAAACAGCTGGCGCTGATTTGTGAAAGCGATCTGCTTGGTGAACGCGTGGCGCGTCGCCGTCAGGACAGCCGACGGTCGATCAACACCGATACACTGATCCGTAATCTCGCCGAACTGCGTCCCGGCCAGCCGGTAGTGCATGTCGAACACGGTGTGGGCCGTTATCTCGGGCTGACAACGCTTGAAACCGGCGGCATCACTGCCGAATACCTGATACTGACCTACGCCGGTGAAGACAAACTGTATGTGCCGGTATCATCGCTGCATCTCATCAGCCGCTATGCCGGTGGCGCGGATGAGAGCGCGCCGCTGCATAAACTCGGCGGTGAAGCCTGGTCAAAAGCGCGGCAGAAAGCGGCCGAGAAAGTGCGCGATGTCGCTGCGGAACTGCTGGATATCTACGCCCAGCGCGAAGCCAAAAGTGGTTTCGCGTTTAAGCACGACAAAGCACAGTATCAGCTGTTCTGTCAGGCTTTCCCGTTTGAAACCACGCCGGATCAGGCACAGGCCATTAACGCGGTACTGACTGACATGACCCAACCGCTGGCGATGGACCGGCTGGTATGTGGCGACGTCGGTTTTGGTAAAACCGAAGTGGCGATGCGCGCAGCCTTCCTCGCCGTTTCCAACAATAAGCAGGTGGCCGTTCTGGTACCGACCACCCTGCTGGCACAACAGCACTTCGATAACTTCCGCGACCGCTTCGCCAGCTGGCCAGTGCGCATCGAAATGATGTCGCGTTTCCGCAGCGCCAAAGAACAAAACGTCGTGCTGGAAGATGCGGTTGAAGGCAAAGTCGATATTATTATCGGCACACACAAACTGCTGCAAACCGATCTACGCTGGAAAGATCTGGGACTGCTGATTGTCGATGAAGAGCACCGTTTCGGCGTACGTCATAAAGAGCGCATCAAGGCGATGCGTGCAGACGTAGATATTCTTACCCTGACCGCAACGCCTATCCCGCGTACGCTGAACATGGCCATGAGCGGCATGCGCGACCTGTCGATTATTGCCACACCGCCTGCACGTCGTATGGCGGTGAAAACCTTTGTGCGCGAGTACGACAGTCTGGTCGTGCGTGAGGCAATCCTGCGTGAAATTCTGCGCGGCGGGCAGGTTTATTATCTCTACAACGATGTCGAGAATATCGAGAAAGCCTCGCAGCGGCTGGCCGAACTCGTGCCGGAAGCGCGCATTGCCATCGGCCACGGTCAGATGCGTGAACGCGACCTCGAGCGTGTGATGAATGATTTCCATCACCAGCGTTTCAACGTGCTGGTGTGTACCACCATTATCGAAACCGGTATCGATATCCCGACGGCGAACACAATCATTATTGAGCGCGCCGACCACTTTGGTCTGGCGCAGTTGCATCAGTTGCGTGGCCGCGTAGGGCGGTCACACCATCAGGCCTATGCGTATCTGCTGACGCCGCCACCGAAAGCCATGTCGGCCGATGCACATAAACGTCTGGAGGCCATTGCCTCGCTGGAAGACCTGGGTGCCGGTTTTGCGCTGGCGACGCACGACCTTGAAATCCGCGGTGCTGGCGAACTGCTCGGCGAAGGCCAGAGCGGCCAGATGACCAGTATCGGTTTCTCGCTGTATATGGAGTTGCTGGAAAACGCCGTCGAAGCGTTGAAAGAAGGCCGCGAGCCATCGCTGGAGGATTTAACCACCAGCCAGACCGAAGTTGAAATGCGCATGCCTGCGCTGCTGCCGGAGGATTTCATTCCTGATGTGAATACGCGCCTGTCGTTGTATAAACGTATCGCCAGTGCGAAAACCGAAGGCGAACTGGATGAACTCCGCGTTGAGCTGATCGACCGTTTTGGCACACTGCCGGACGGTGCGCGCAATCTGTTGCTGATTGCCGTGCTGCGCCTGAAAGCCAAAGAACTCGGCATCCGGCGTATTGAAGGCAACGAGCGCGGCGGATTCATTGAGTTTGGCGATAAGAACCGTGTGGATCCGGGCTTCCTGATTGGTCTGTTACAGAAACAACCCCAGGTTTACCGGCTGGACGGCCCGACAAAACTGAAGTTTGTGTTAGATCTGACTGATCGCCCGAAACGCCTGAAGTTTGTCGGTGACATGCTGAATGAGTTTACTGAGCATCTGATCTGAATCTGATCTTCATGCGTTAAAAAAAGCCTGAGGTTTTCACCTCAGGCTTTTTATTTTCCACACTTCCCGCTTGATTATGAACGGGTAAGTTGCAACTGACCGCTTTTATCCAGCGGAATTTGTGTGCCCGGATCGTGGTCCATACGAACTTTCCCTTGCTGATCGCCTATTTTATAGGTCACATCATAACCGAGCGTTTTATCTTCTTTGTCATACACGGTTTTACAGCGCTGCTGTTGCGTGGTGTAGGTGTCGTTTTCCTGCATGCTGCTCTGCACGCGGTTACCCGCATAGCCACCGCCCAACGCACCCGCTACCGTCGCAACATCACGTCCGCGGCCGCCACCAAACTGGTGCCCCAGTACGCCACCGGCGACTGCACCGAGCACGGAGCCAGCAATCTGATGTTCATCCTGTACAGGACGTCGGTGAGTGACCGTCACATTACGACATTCCTGACGCGGGATTTTCGTGGTTTCTTTGATTGGCGTCGCGCTGACAACCTGCGCGTACTCCGGGCCAGATGAAAAAACATTCATGCTTGCAACGCCAGCAATGCCCAACGCCGCAGCCACACCGATACCGACCCCAGCTAACATTGACTTGTTCACAGGACTTCCTCCGCAAATGTTACCACGCAATGACTCCGTTACCGGAGTCCCTCAGCGGACAGCTTCACATCTGAGGTTCGGCGTGCGTGAATCGCCGTCTGTGACCATCTGTTCTTGTAAACTTATTGTTAAGTCTGCACACCTAAACGTAAGCAAACAATAAGACGAAATCTGTAAGTGAGATAAACAACCGGTGCATCCCCCTGTTTCGGAGAATTCTTAGCAGACAACCTCATCGTGGCGGGATCTTATGCTGTTCACAGGGGTATTCATGCAGATAAGAAAAAGCCTGTCAGAAACAGGCTTTAGGCTATGAAACGATTCAGCTGACGTTGAAAAATATCAGCTGACAGGTATCAGTGCAGTTTAAGACGCGGGCGGATCACCCGGTTAATGCCGCCGACCAGCATCATCAGACCGGTTTTGATGTAACCGTGCAATGCAATCTGGTGCATACGGTACAGCGAGATATAAACCAGTCTCGCCAGACGGCCTTCGACCATCATAGAACCGCGCATCAGGTTACCCATCAGGCTGCCGACAGTACTGAAGCGTGAAAGGGAAACCAGTGAACCGTGGTCTTTATAGACGTAAGGTTTCAGGCTTTGCCCCTTACGCTGCGCCATGATATTGGCGAAGCAGCGGGAGGCCATCTGATGCGCTGACTGCGCACGTGGCGGCACAAAGCCACCGGATGGCTGCGGGCAGGAAGCGCAGTCGCCAATCGCATAGATGTTCGGGTCGCGCGTGGTCTGCAGCGTCGGTTCCACCACAAGCTGATTGATACGGTTGGTTTCCAGACCCGCGATGTCTTTCATGAAATCAGGGGCTTTAATCCCCGCCGCCCAGACCATCAGATCGGCGTCAATGAATTCGCCGGACCTGGTGTTCAGACCGTTCTTATCCGCGCTGGTCACCATGGTTTGCGTCAGAACGCGTACGCCCAGTTTAGTCAGCTCGTTGTGCGCCGCAGCAGAAATACGCGGTGGCAGCGCAGGCAGAATACGTTCACCGGCTTCCACCAGCGTGACGTTCAGCGCTTCGCTGTCCAGCCCTTCGAAACCGTAGCTGTGCAGTTGTTTTACCGCATTATGCAGCTCGGCAGACAGCTCGACACCCGTCGCCCCGCCGCCAACAATCGCAATGTTCACTTTCTTCTGCTTGTCTGCACTGGCAGAGAATTTGAGGAACAGGTTCAGCATTTCGTTATGGAAACGGTGCGCCTGATGCGGGTTATCCAGGAAGATGCAGTGGTCTTTGACGCCCGGTGTACCGAAATCGTTAGACGTGCTGCCCAGCGCCATCACCAGGGTGTCGTACGCAATATCCCGTACCGGCACCAGCATTTCGCCGTTCTCGTCACAGATTTCAGCCAGTTTGATGGTCTGATTTTCACGGTCGATATCGGTCAGTGAGCCAATCTGGAAGGTGAAACCGTGGTTGCGGGCATGAGCCAGATAGCTCAGCGCATCCACGCCGTCATCCAGACTGCCGGTCGCCACTTCGTGCAACAGGGGTTTCCATAAATGGCTGTGGTTACGGTCGACCAGAATGATCTCCGCTTTTTTGTTGCGGCCAAGTTTATGGCCCAGGCTGGTCGCCAGTTCCAGACCGCCGGCGCCGCCGCCGATAATCACAATTTTCTTCATTGGTGATGTCAAAATGACCCCCTCAAATGTGAACCAATTGTTATATAAGAGTAAAAATATAATCCTTATATAACATAGGGTTGCTTAAGTTAAATCGGTATCTGAGACGGAGGATATCACGCGTGGTGATTTGGTCATACCAAAATTGATATAGGTCAATTTAAATTCATTTGGCTAATTTGACTTAGGAAAATGGCACGCATTTTGACATCTTTAAATCAGCAAGTTAGACGCGGATCTGCCATGAAAACGAATACTGAAGCGGGAATGACACAAATAAAAAACCACTGCGCAAAGGCAGTGGTTTTAGCGATTTCAGAAACGAAATGTTAAATCAGACGATATTTTTGAACGCTTTAATGCGTTGCAGATGCGTCGAGATATCTTTGAATTTATGGCTCTGATGCTCGTCCCATTCAACCGGATAATAGTGATGCAATTTCTCAGCGGTTTTGCTGCTGTCGAGCACGCCATCTTCACGGGATAAAATCACCAGACAGCGGTCGCGGTTTTTCTCGCGGAAATCGCTGATGCACTTGGTGGCGATATCTTCATACTCTTCCGGGCGGTCGATTTTCCCGGTCATATTATCCTGCGGTGACAAATTCGGATTGAACATCACCTGGCGGATCCCGCACAGGAAACCGATGCGTTCAGCCCAGAATCCGCCAAGTCCGACGCCGCAAATCAGCGCATTCTTGTCCGTCGTTTCCTGCAGCACTTTATCCACTTCTTTTAGCAGATGTTGCATGTCATGACGCGGGTGCAGCGTGCTGTAACTGATGAAGCGCACGTCCGGATCAATGAACTGTAACTGCAACACTTTCTCGTGATTACCGGGACTGGTTGAATCGAAGCCATGCAAATAGATAATCATCGTTTACCTCATCCTGAATGTGCGTTGAACCCTTCACGTGGTCGGAAAAACGTTACAGGGCAGCCTGTTTATGTTCCTGCCAGCGGGCGTCGAGTGTGGTCAGATCACGGTTTGCCTCTTTCCAGCGTCTCGAATTTTGCAGGTCCTGACGGGCCTGTTTTCCACTATACAGTCCGCGATGATACAACTGTGCAACGCGCTCAGCGTTGACCGGAGACAGGTTATCCAGCACGCTGACAGCGCCCTGCCGGTTATTACAGGCCAGGATCATGTCGCAACCCGCATCCAGAGAGGCCTGCGCGCGTTCGGGATAAGACCCCATGATTGCCGCACCTTCCATTGAGATATCATCGGAGAAGATCACGCCGTTGAAATTCAGCTCTTTGCGCAAAATTTCCTGCAACCAGTATGGCGAACCGCTGGCCGGACGTGGATCGGCCTGAGTATAAATCACGTGCGCCGGCATCACGGCATCCAGTAATTTACGTTCGTTGAGCTGACGGAAGATAGCCATGTCGTGCTGGCGGATAACTTCCAGCGGGCGATCGTCGTGTGGCGTTTCTTTATGGGAATCCGCGCTGACGGCACCGTGCCCCGGAAAATGCTTACCGGTGGTTTTCATGCCAGCGGAATGCATACCGAGAATATACTGCTCAGCCATTTCAAGCGCTTTCCGGGGTTCTGCATGGAACGAACGTTCGCCGATAGCTGCGCTGATATGTCCGATATCCAGCACTGGCGCGAAGCTGATGTCGATATCCATCACAATCATTTCCGACGCCATCAGCCAGCCGCTTTCCTGGGCCAGACGCCCCGCTTCGTGCGGTTCATTGAGCGCCGCAAAAGATTGCGCGGCAGGCAGACGGGTAAAACTTTCGCGGAAGCGCTGTACGCGCCCGCCTTCCTGATCCACGGCCAGCACCAGCCTGTCGTGCGACGCGGCGCGGATCTGGCGGATCAGTTCATGTAACTGATCGACATCATGATAATTTCGGGTGAATAAAATCAGCCCGCCCACCAGCGGGTGCTGCAAAATTTCACGTTCTTCGGCATCCAGCGCGTAGCCAGCGACATCCAGCATTACAGGTCCCAACAAAATGGACGCTCCTTTTCATTTTTCAGACAATTATCACGGGTGCAACGGGCGCACCCATTCAAGATATTTACTCTCGCCGGTCTGCTGCCAGCGCACTTCGAACCACATCAGCATCAGGTAATCAACCCAGGGGATCCAGCGTTTAACCCGCTGCTGCAAAAGAAATATTTCCTGATAGCCGCCAGCATCAACGTATTCGCCGATGAACGCATTTTGCTGCTGCGCGTTCCAGTCGTTGCCACGAATAATCGCCGCCAGCTCCAGCGCAATGTCCGCATTCGCCGCATATTCCCAGTCAATCAGCCGCAGCCCGTCTGGCGTACTAAGCACATTACCGGCGTGAATATCCATATGTACCAGCGCCAGTTTCAGCGGTGACGGCGGATACTGCGACAACATTTTGCGGTGCAAACGCAGCCAGTGCGGCGTCAGCCTGCGCCGGTCGATATGTTGCCAGTAGCGGGCAAATTGCTGCTGTAAATCCAGCCGGTAGCCTGATAGTGGCAACTGGTGTAACTGCACCAGACGCTGGCACAAGGCTTTCTGGCCTGAAACGGCGGCGAGTGCCTGATCTTGCAAAGGCGTTCCGTCTATCCAGTCGACTATCAGCCACGGCGGCGAATAAAGTCTGACACAAGGGCCTAATTTGTGCCGCGCGATATGCCGCAAAATCACAGATTCACGTTGCCGGTCAGCGCCCAAAGCTTGCCGCTGTACAGACTGATGTCGTGCCAGAAACTCGCCGGCAGACGAGCTGATTTTCCAGCTTTCGCCGGTCAGCCCGGCAACCGGTAATAAACGAAAACCGGCGGTTTTCACCGCCGGATAATGTTGCTCAATCAGTTGCCGGAGTTCGTGCTGCAGAAGCTCAGCGTTAATTCTGAACTGCACCGCGGCCTGACCAGATGATTTCACCACTCGGTGCGGTAATCAGACGCATCGACATGGTCGGCGCTTTCACATCACCACTCACGGTACTGTAAAGCACGTACTGCGCTTTTACGATGTTTGCCAGGCCGATGGCTTTACTGACCGAAGCCAGACTGTCATCCGGCGATAATCCCAGAGACTGTTTGGCCGAAGCCAGTTGCTCGGCGGGTACCACCTGGAAGGTCGTGTTGTTGGCCAGTGCATTGCGCAATGCATCGGTGGCTTTTGCCATTTGCAGGGAACCGTTGGTGCTGTTTTTCACGCCATCCACCAGCAGAACGCTGCCCGGCTGCACACCACCGGATTTCAGCATTTTCGCAAGCATTGGCTCAACAGTTGCGGTCCAGTCGATATTGGCAAATTTAGGCGGCTGCGGAACTGGCTGGACCTGCGGTTGCTCCGGAACCGGCGGGTTAACCGGTGGCAACGGTTGCTGTGGCTGCTGCGGTTGCTCAGGCTGCTGTGGCTGGTTTTGCTGCTGGTTTGGCAACGTACAACCGCCAAGGATCAATGCGGCAATTGCCACAATGAGGAAATACTTTTTCATCAACCTTCTCCGTGCAAAAAATTAGAGATAAAGGTAAATACGCACACTGTACGCATCAAGATTGCCGTTCAGGGAACTGACGTCCACGCTGCTGTTCGCCGGAACAGTAATGGTCCTGGCCTCGGCGACCGGGAATAAATCCAGCCCCTGTTTATCATACCAATAGTAACGATAATGCAGGGTGACTGAGTGTGGCTGGTTGTTATCCAACCTGGTTGTGGCTTTTTTCTGCCCGCCGGAATCAGATACGGATGGCGAACCTGGGATTATGCCTGCCGTCAGAACGGGGGATTCCATTACCACTCTTTGTTGATTATTCAGCGCAATAGTGGGCTTGCTGCTACAACCTATCAACAAAATCACTGGCAATAACGCCATCAAAAAACGCATGTTTACCCTTACTGACGTGACAGCAATGGACCCAGTGCACGGCCACCGACCAGATGCATATGGATGTGATAAACCTCCTGACCAGCATCACGGTTGCAGTTGACGATCAGGCGGTAACCGCTTTCGGCGATGCCTTCCTGTTCGGCAATTTTCGCGGCCACCGTCATCATTCTGCCCAGCGCTGCTTCATGCGTCGCATCGACGTCATTCATTGTCGGGATCAGAACATTCGGGATAATCAAAATATGGCTGGGTGCCTGAGGAGAAATGTCGCGAAACGCAGTGACAAGTTCGTCCTGATAAACCACGTCGGCAGGGATTTCACGGCGAATGATTTTGCTGAAAATTGTCTCTTCGGCCATCTTAACTGTCCTTAACAAAGTAAAAAGCGTTGTACGCAGTATGGGTTAGAATTTCCATTCCTTTCAACCTGATTACGCTTTTTGATGCTTAATTGACGCAGAAAGCGTCAGCCAGCGCTCCGCTGAATCGCAGACATAAAAAAAGGAGGCCGAAGCCTCCTTTCTCAGAACCAGACATTGCTCACCATTAATGGCTACGCATGTACTCGTCCATATCGGTTTTCAGGTTGTCAGATTTAGTACCGAAAATCGCCTGAACACCAGAACCTGCAACTACCACACCTGCCGCACCCAGTTTTTTCAGGCCAGCCTGATCGACTTTGGAGACGTCCGCTACGCTGACACGCAGACGGGTAATACAGGCATCAAGGTTAGTGATGTTGTCTTTGCCGCCGAAAGCCTGAACCAGAGAGGCGGACATTTCAGAACCGCCCTGCGCGGTGGTTTCGCTGGTAGAGTCTTCACGACCAGGTGTTTTCAGATCCAGCTTCGCAATCAGGAAACGGAAGATGCTGTAGTAAACAACCGCATACACCGCACCTACGATTGGGAACAGCCAGATTTTGCTGCTGTTACCACTCAGAACGATGAAGTCAATCAGACCGTGCGAGAAGCTGGTGCCGTCACGCATACCCAACAGGATACAGATTGGGAATGCCAGACCGGCCAGAATCGCGTGGATCACGTACAGGATCGGCGCAACGAACATGAAGGAGAATTCGATTGGCTCGGTGATACCGGTCAGGAACGCAGTCAGGGCAGCGGAAATCATGATGCCGCCGACTTTTGCACGATTTTCAGGTTTCGCTGAATGCCAGATAGCAACCGCAGCGGCTGGCAGACCGTACATTTTGAACAGGAAGCCACCTGACAGTTTACCTGCAGTTGGGTCACCGGCCATATAACGTGGGATATCGCCGTGGAACACCTGACCTGCAGAGTTCACGTACTCACCGATTTGCATCTGGAATGGAACGTTCCAGATATGGTGCAGACCAAACGGAACAAGTGCACGTTCTACCACACCGTAGATACCGAATGCCACGACCGGGTTCTGGTAAGCCGCCCATTGTGAGAAGGTCTGGATACCTGTACCGATTGGCGGCCAGATGAAGGACAGAACCACACCCAGGATAATCGCAGCCAGACCAGAGATGATCGGAACAAAACGTTTACCGGCGAAGAAGCCCAGATATTCTGGCAACTTGATACGATAGAAACGGTTGAACATGTAAGCCGCAATCGCACCGGAGATGATACCGCCCAGTACGCCGGTATCGGCCAGATGCTTGGCTGCAATTTCTTCAGCGGGCAAATGCAGAACCAGTGGAGCCACAACCGCCATGGTTTTCACCATGATGCCATATGCCACAACGGACGCCAGTGCAGAAACACCGTCGTTGTTAGTGAAGCCTAAGGCAACACCAATAGCAAAGATCAAAGGCATATTAGCGAAGACTGAACCACCGGCTTCGGCCATAACATGAGAAACGATCAGTGGCAGCCAGCTAAAGTTTGCAGAACCGACACCAAGCAGGATACCTGCGATTGGCAGTACGGATACTGGCAGCATTAGCGATTTACCGACCTTTTGAAGGTTTGCAAACGCGTTCTTAAACATAATTGATTGTGCTCCTGAGTAATGATTCTTTTTGATACTTATTGCGGTTTAGCCTGATAACTAACCGCTTTGCAAAAGTGTTGCGAACCTTTTGCTGTCGGGTGTCTGAGCACCCCTTTTAATTTTTACGCAGGGTAAAATAATTCCCTTTGTTAATGTTTGATGGCAGTCACGTTTTTCTGAAAAATGCAGTAAGAGCGTCTTAAAAGCCACCATTTATCAACATAAAATCCGAATAAAAGCCCCCTGACACCGCCTAAAACGGTGCCAAAATACCTCATTCAGAGGATTAATTACGAGGTGAAAAATAAATACAGAGAATATGACCTGGCCTAAAGTGACATCAGGGAAGAAGAATCGATGTGAAATAATCGTGAAAAGTTGGCTGTCGTGGCTTCGGCAAGTTGTTCCACGCTCACGCCTTTGAGCACTGCCATGTAGTCGGCAACGTCACGCACATAAGCAGGCTGGTTTTCCTTTCCGCGATGCGGAACCGGTGCCAGGTATGGCGAATCAGTTTCTACCAGCAGACGATCCAGCGGGACGTAACGTGCCACTTCACGCAGCGCATCGGCATTACGGAAAGTCACAATTCCGGAGAAAGAGATATAAAAACCCAGATCGAGCAGGAATTTTGCGGTCGGCAAATCCTCGGTAAAGCAATGGAGTACACCACCGCACTCCCCTGCTTTCTCTTCTTTGAGAATATCCAGTGTATCCTGGCGGGCATCACGGGTATGGACGATCACCGGTTTGTTCAGCTCGCGGCCAATACGGATGTGCTCGCGGAAAGAGTCCTGCTGCAGTTTCAGCTGATGCGCTTCTTTCTGATAAAAATAATCCAGACCGGTTTCCCCCATCGCCACCACTTTCGGGCTGGCGGCAAGCTCACGCAGCTCGTTGAAATCGTAACCATCGTCGATATTCAGCGGATGAACACCGCAGGAAAATGCCACGTCCGGGCGATCACCAATCAGCTGCGTCATTGCCCGATAGCCCGGCAGGGTTGTTGCGACGGCCAGCATAAATTTCACATCACGTTCGCGGGCTTTTTCCAGCACACTGTCCACGCCTGAATGCAGCTCGTTGTAATCCAGGCTGTCGAGGTGGCAGTGGGAATCGACTAAAAACATAATAATTAACTCGTTGCGGTATGTTGAAGATAAAGAGTATATCAGCGCGATAGCGCGGAACTGAAAACTGACGAGGAAACCGCCCCCTGAAGCATTTGTTCCCATTCCAGCAGCTGTTCTGTCAGCAGCAGTTCGCGGTTTACCCCCACGATGGAAATCAATTGCTGACGGCAGTGCATCCACGCCGTAACCGACTGTTGCAGAGATGCGTTAGACTGCGCGCCTGCCAGCAAAGCAATCAGCGGCTGCTGATCGTGATTAATGATGAACTGCCCGGCATGTTGCTGCCATTTGACAGCATCCAGCAGTAACGTCGCCAGCCAGTACAGGCGTTCAGCGGCATCCTCATGATTAAGCTGAGACAACAGAGAAAGCATATCCTGCTGCTGGCACTGAACGTAAAGCTGCTGGCAAAGCGCCACGCGTTGTTTCCAGCGCTCCGGCTGCAACAGTTCAATGGCCGATAATGGCCCGCCGTTGGCCAAACGCAGGGCGGTTTTAATCGCGAACGGATCCGCGCTGAGCTGGCGGTTTATCCAGTGCACCGCCAGCGTTTCTTCAGGCACCGGCAGATGCCAGTAGAAGCAGCGACTGCGGATCGTCGCCAGTAAAGCCGAAGGCTCCCGGCAACCGAGCAGGAAATAAGTGCCAGCAGGCGGCTCTTCCAGCGTTTTCAGCAAGGCATTGGCCGCCGCTTCGGTCAGCATTTCCGTCTGAGGGATCCATACAACTTTTGCGCCGCCCTGTTGCGAATAGTTGTACAGCGTTTCAATAAGCTGACGCACCGGGTCGATGCCCAGAGAGCTTTTGCCCTTTTCAGGCTGGAGAATATGCCAGTCAGGATGGTTTCCGGCAATCATCAGCTGGCAGCTGTGGCAGGTTCCGCAGCTTTTTTCCCCGTCCTTATGCCGGCACAGCAACCATCGACTCAGACCATACACCAGCGCCTCATCACCCATCCCCGCAGCCGCATGCATCAGCAAAGCGTGGTGGCCACGCCCCGTCAGATATTGCCCGACCAGTTGTCTGTACGGGCCACTGAGCCACGGATACCAGTTCATGATGCGTTGCCTTGTAAAACCTGCTCATCGAACCAGTTTTTCAACGTCAGCTCGATGGAAGCGGTGACCTGCTCAATGGATTGGGAGGCATCGATGGTTTTGATGCGGCTGTCTCCGGCAGCAAGTTCGAGATAACGCGTACGCGTACGCTCAAAGAAAGGCAACGCTTCCTGCTCAATACGATCCAGTTCCCCACGGGCACGGGCACGTTGCAATCCGATAGCCGGAGGCAGATCAAGATACAGCGTCAAATCAGGACGGAAATCACCCAGGACGGTATCACGCAAGGAGGTCATCAGTTTGGCATCAATCCCGCGACCACCGCCCTGGTAGGCCTGTGAAGAAAGATCATGCCGGTCCCCGACAACCCACGCGCCACGCGCCAGTGCAGGCAAAATTACCGTTTCGACCAGCTGAACACGGGCGGCATAAAGCATCAGTACTTCTGCTTTCACGGTAGGTTTTTCGCCATCGACGCCGCGTTTGAATAAATCGCGTAATTTCTCAGCAAGCGGCGTTCCACCCGGTTCACGGGTGAAGACGATTTCGCCCACGCCGTGCTGACGCAGAGCATTGACGACCACGTCATGAGCAGTAGTTTTCCCTGCCCCTTCAAGGCCTTCAATCACAATGAAGTTACTTTTCATTCTTATTCTTAAGCGCCTCTATGTACACACGAACCGCCTTGTTATGGTTCTCAAGGTTAGTGCTGAAAGTATGCCCGCCTTTGCCGTCTGCGACAAAGTATAGATACGGGGTTTTCGCCGGATGCGCGGCGGCCTGCAGTGAGGCTTCGCTCGGCATCGCAATTGGCGACGGCGGCAGGCCGGTGATCACGTAGGTATTGTACGGAGTCGGCGTTTCCAGATCTTTCTTGGTGATGTTGCCAGTGTATTTATCACCCATCCCATAAATCACCGTCGGATCGGTTTGCAATCGCATACCAATACGCAGGCGGTTAATAAATACTGAAGCGACTTCAGGGCGCTCATCTTTAACTGCAGTTTCTTTTTCAATGATCGACGCCATGGTGACCATATCAGCAGGTGTTTTATACGGCAGAGAATCCATGCGGCCTTTCCAGATATCCGCCACCGTTTTTTCCATCCTTACGTGAGCACGTTTGAGCAGAGATAAATCGGTCATGCCCGCAGTGTAATGGTAAGTATCCGGATACAGCCAGCCTTCGAGATTTTTGGTGTCCGTTGCGCCCAGCGCGGCGGCAATGTCTTCGCCACTTTTACCACTGAGTTCATGCTTCAGATACTCTGATTTATCCAGAACTTTCATCCAGTCGCTGAGCTTAAAGCCCTCTACAAAACGAACGCTGAATTGGGCCTCTTTACCGCTTTTCAGCAGCTCAAGCATCTGACGTACTGTCATGCCTTTTTCAAAACGGTAAGTACCAGCTTTAAACTCGCTCAGTTCAGGTTCTAAACGTAATAACCACGGAAACCACGGATTGGGCTTCATCAGTTTTTTGTCAATTAGCAGTGTTTCCAGCACCACGCGTCCCGTGCCTGCGGGCAGGGTAAAGATAGTTTCGCTGCTGACATTGATCGGGCGATCCGCAAACTGTTTTACTTTTTGATAGGCAAACGTCGCCAGCCCTAACAGAATCAGGGCAATGAGGGCGAAGATTTTGGTCTTTTTGTTTGTCATTGTTTAATCACTTTTTCTTAACAGCTCTGGAGCAGGAAATCGCACAAACGCCGTGAAATGTAATATTTGTCATCGACCTGATTCACCGGCAGAACGGGCATCAGGGCGTTACAAATCAGGATTTCGTCAGCATCTGATAATGTTTCCGCAGATTCACTGACGATGTTCACAACCCAGGGGGATGTCGCTTCAAGTACGCGGATGACGTGCTGACGCATAAGACCATCAACGCCGGACTGCGATAAATCCGGAGTAAACACCTGATTTCCCTTACGCCAGAATAAATTTGCCGCACAGCATTCCACCAGGCAGCCCGAGGTGTCAACCACCAGCGCTTCATTGGCATCTGTCTGGTCAAGATGCATGCGGATCATTACCTGTTCCAGCCGGTTAAGATGTTTTATTCCGGCCAGCAACGGGTTCTTACTCAGTGTGACCGGGCTCAGCGCGAGTTTCACGCCCTGTTGCCGCCACGCGTGATAATGCACCGGATAATCAGACGCAGAAACAATACGCGTCGGCGCAGAGCAACCTGCGGCGCTGTAACCTCGGCCGCCCTGCCCGCGCGTCACGACGGCTTTAACCACTGCCTCTTTCTGCTGTCCGGCAGCCAGAACCATTTCCTGTTCCAGAGCCGTCCAGTCCACACCTTCAATCCGCAGTACCGACGCAGCACGTTGCAGACGCTGAATATGCCCGGCCAGAAACACAATCACACCGTCTGACACCCTGGCTGTGGTAAAGCAACCGTCGCCAAACTGCACTGAACGGTCACTTGCCGACAACATCGCGGCCGCCACACCATTAATCCACATGGTTACTTCCTCCGGTTCTGGAGCTTATGGTCACGATTCTCTGACAGCAGAGCCTGCGTGAGCCGGTCTGTCGCATCAAGGAGAGCATTCTTACTTTATCGTATTGACACGCGCTGCCAGCAGGAACACGCATCCCGTTTACGCATTGTTGTATTCAGTCTTCGCTTTAATTCAGACAACAAAAAGGCCCGATTAACGGGCCTTCACAAACACAGCTTGTGCGGGATCAGATCTTACGGAATACCAGCGAACCATTGGTACCGCCGAAACCGAACGAGTTGCACAAGGAATACTGCATATCTTTAACCTGGCGCGCTTCGTGAGGGACGAAATCCAGATCACAACCTTCATCCGGATTATCCAGATTGATGGTCGGCGGAACCGCCTGGTCGCGTAATGCCAGCAAGGTGAAAATGGACTCCACCGCACCCGCTGCGCCTAAGAGATGGCCGGTCATCGACTTTGTCGAGCTGACCATAACTTTATGCGCATCAGCACCAAAGACGGATTTAACCGCCTGGGCTTCGGCTTTATCACCCGCCGCAGTCGAGGTGCCGTGTGCGTTGATGTAACCAATCTGAGCCGCAGAAACACCCGCGTCACGCAGTGCGTTCTCCATCGCCAATGCCGCACCCGCGCCATCTTCCGGCGGTGATGTCATATGGTAAGCATCGCTGCTCATGCCAAAACCGACAATTTCAGCATAAATTTTTGCACCGCGTTTACGGGCATGTTCGTACTCTTCCAGCACCATAATACCTGCGCCGTCACCCAGTACGAAACCATCACGATCTTTATCCCACGGACGACTCGCCGCCTGAGGATTGTCATTGCGCGTTGAAAGCGCGCGTGCTGCACCGAATCCACCGACGCCCAACGGGGTACTGGCTTTTTCCGCGCCGCCTGCCAGCATCACGTCGGCATCGTTATAAGCGATGATACGTGCTGCATGACCAATATTATGCACCCCAGAAGTACAGGCTGTTGCAATAGAAATACTCGGCCCACGCAACCCGAACATGATACTCAAATGACCTGCAATCATGTTGACGATAGTGGATGGAACGAAGAAAGGACTAATTTTGCGGGGTCCGCCGTTAACCAATGAGGAATGGTTTTCTTCAATCAGACCAAGCCCACCGATACCGGAACCGATCGCCGCACCAATGCGTGGCGCGTTCTCAGCAGTTACCTCAAGCCCGGAGTCTTGCATCGCCTGAATACCGGCAGTAATACCATACTGAATAAAGGCATCCATCTTGCGGGCATCTTTGCGCGGGATGAAGTCTTCACAGTTAAAATCTTTTACTAAGCCAGCAAAACGCGTTGCGTAGGCACTAGTATCAAAATGGTCGATCAGGCTGATGCCACTCTGACCGGCAAGGAGAGCGTTCCAAGTGGACTCTACAGTATTGCCGACAGGAGACAGCATGCCCAGTCCAGTCACTACAACTCGACGCTTAGACACGTATGTCCTCCAGGGAGGGAAAAAAGTAGTAATACCGTGGGATAAAAAAAACTTAGGCGGTCAAATGACCGCCTAACTATCTAAACTTAAAGCATGTACGCTTACTGTTGGCTAGCGTTGATAAAATCAATTGCTGCCTGAACAGTAGTGATTTTTTCAGCTTCTTCGTCAGGGATCTCGGTATCAAACTCTTCTTCCAGAGCCATAACCAGCTCAACGGTGTCGAGAGAATCAGCGCCAAGGTCGTCTACGAAAGATGCAGCATTCACTACTTCTTCCTGTTTAACACCCAGCTGTTCAACGATGATTTTCTTAACGCGTTCTTCGATAGTGCTCATACTCTTAAATTTCCTATCAAAACTCGCTTTCGCGATGGTTTTCGTAGTGTATAAAATGTTGAAAAAGATGCAACTAAATCCAGGCTGTTCAAACCACGAATTTGCTCTATTTTGCGGTTTTTACCGCAAAAAACGCAAATAATTTCGTAATTTTTAAATCATGTACATGCCGCCATTGACATGTAATGTTTCACCCGTGATGTAGCTGGCCTCGTCAGAGGCTAAAAAAGCAACGGCGCTGGCAATTTCTTTGGCATCGCCCAACCGGTTGGCTGGAACTGATGACAAAATGCCTGCGCGTTGATCATCTGTCAACGCCCTTGTCATATCCGTCTCAATAAAGCCAGGAGCGACGACGTTGACAGTAATGCCACGTGAAGCGACCTCACGTGCCAAAGACTTACTAAAACCAATCAAGCCAGCTTTAGCCGCCGCGTAATTCGCCTGCCCTGCGTTACCCATGGTGCCAACAACGGAACCAATTGTAATAATCCGTCCACACCGTTTCTTCATCATAGCCCGCATGACAGCTTTTGACAGCCGAAACACTGAAGTCAGGTTCGTATCCAGGATATCCTGCCACTCATCATCCTTCATACGCATAAGAAGGTTATCACGGGTAATGCCGGCATTATTAACTAAAATATCAATTTCGCCAAATTCAGCTCGAATCGTCGCCAATACTTGCTCAATAGATGCAGAATCAACCACATTGAGCATGATACCTTTGCCATTTTCGCCTAAATATTCGCCGATCGCTTCTGCGCCTTTCTCGCTGGTCGCAGTGCCGATCACTTTTGCGCCACCAGCAACCAGTTTTTCTGCGATTGCGCGGCCAATACCACGGCTGGCACCGGTAACCAGTGCAATTTTGCCTTCGAAGCTCATACTCATCCTCTTATTACTGTTCAAGCGCCGCTGCCAGACTTGCCGTGTCATTCACAGCGGCAGCCGTCAGGGTGTCAACAATACGTTTGGTCAGACCGGTCAGCACTTTACCTGGTCCCACTTCTAATAACTGTTCTACGCCTTGTGCAGCGATGTATTCGACAGACTCAGTCCAGCGAACCGGGCTGTACAACTGACGTACCAGCGCACTGCGGATCGCTTCAGGAGACGTTTCGACTTTCACGTCAACGTTATTCACGACAGAGTACTGTGGCGCACTGAAAGTGACATTTTCGAGCGCAATCGCCATCTTTTCAGCGGCTGGCTTCATCAGTGCACAATGTGAAGGTACGCTGACAGGCAGAGGCAGAGCACGTTTTGCACCGGCTTCTTTACATGCTGCACCAGCGCGTTCTACGGCTTCTTTGTTACCCGCGATCACAACCTGACCAGGCGAGTTAAAGTTCACCGGAGAAACAACCTGACCCTGTGCAGATTCTTCGCAAGCTTTAGCAATGGCATCATTATCCAGACCAATGATCGCATACATCGCGCCAGTTCCGGCCGGAACGGCTTCCTGCATCAGCTTACCGCGCAGTTCAACCAGAGAAATCGCCTGTTTAAAATCCAGTACACCAGCACAAACCAAAGCGGAATACTCACCCAGACTGTGGCCAGCCATCAGAACAGGCTGAGTGCCATTCTGTTGCTGCCATACGCGCCAGATGGCGACAGAAGCGGCCAGCAATGCCGGTTGCGTCTGCCAGGTTTTATTCAGTTCTTCAGCAGGCCCCTGCTGCACCAACTGCCATAAATCGTACCCCAGTGCCGAAGAAGCCTCGGCAAATGTTTCTTCAACCACCGGATGCGCAGCCGCTAAATCAGCCAGCATACCGAGTGTCTGAGAACCCTGACCAGGGAAAACCACCGCTATTTTTGTCATTTTTATCATCCTGTTAAATCAAAAACGTACCAGCGCCGAGCCCCAGGTAAAGCCACCGCCAAATGCTTCGAGCAACACTAATTGCCCGCGCTGAATTCTGCCGTCACGGACCGCTTCGTCAAGTGCTGCAGGCACAGAAGCCGCCGACGTATTGCCATGACGATCGAGCGTAACAACGACTTTATCCATGCCCATGCCCAGCTTTTTCGCTGTTGCGCTGATGATACGCAGGTTCGCCTGATGTGGCACCAGCCAGTCAAGAGCAGAGCGGTCGAGATTATTTGCCGTCAGGGTTTCATCAACAATGTGCGCCAACTCAGTCACCGCGACTTTGAAGACTTCATTACCCGCCATAGTGACATAAGCAGGTTTTTCTGGTTCTGACTGGCTAGGGTACGCCAACGTCAACAGATTACCGTAATGACCATCGGCATGCATGTGAGTGGAGATGATGCCTTGCTCTTCGGAAGCTCCCAGCAATACTGCGCCAGCGCCATCTCCAAAGAGGATCACCGTGCCACGATCTTCAGGATCGAGTTTACGGGATAGCACATCAGATCCAATCACCAGCGCGTATTTTACAGCACCGTTTTTAATGTATTGATCGGCAACGCTCAGCGCATAGGTGAAACCTGCACATGCCGCCGCCAGATCGAACGCTGCGCAATCCCTGATGCCGAGCATATTCTGCACCTGGCAGGCTGAACTCGGGAATGCATGTGAAGATGAGGTTGTTGCAACAATGATCAAACCTACGTCGCTTGCGCTGACGCTGGCCATTTCAAGTGCTTTTTCAGCAGCGTGCAGGCCCATTGTGGCCACAGTCTCATCCGGTGCAGCGATACGACGTTCACGAATACCCGTACGTGTGACGATCCACTCGTCGGAGGTATCCACCATTTTTTCTAAGTCGGCATTAGTCCGAACTTGCACGGGCAAATAGCTCCCCGTACCGAGAATCTTTGTATACATGTACGATCAGTCACTCTTGGGTAATACAGCTTCAAGGCGCGCGGCAATCCGCTGAGGGACTTGCCGCTGCACCGCCTGCACAGCCTGTTCGATAGCAACAGCAAACGCACGCTGGTTTGCTCCGCCGTGGCTTTTAATAACGATGCCCCGTAATCCTAACAAACATGCGCCATTATACTGGTCGGGATTGAGATGGCTAAAACGCTTTAGCAATTTTTTCTGCAGAATCCGACCTAACCATTTCAACCACCAGGCCTTCTTGCCACCCTCTCCCGAGGATTTTAACAGTGACAAAAACATCCTTATTACACCTTCCATGGTCTTGAGCGTAACGTTACCCACAAAGCCGTCACACACCATCACATCTGTTTTACCGGTCAGAAGGTCGTTACCTTCAAGATAACCGATATAGTTGATTAGTGCGGTATTTTTTAAAATCGCGGCGGCTTCACGGATATTATCCAGCCCTTTGCTTTCCTCTTCGCCGATATTGAGCAAGGCAACGCGGGGATTCGTGATCCCCACCACCTGTTCGGCCATCACAGCCCCCATCACGGCAAACTGGACCAACATCGTGCTGTCGCACTCAACGTTGGCGCCCAGATCCAGCACCACAGTTTTACTACGTTGCTGGTTAGGTAGCACGCTCATCAACGCCGGGCGCTCAATGCCATCCAGCGGCTTGACAACCAGCTTGGCTAATCCCATCAGTGCGCCGGTATTCCCGGCACTGACACACGCCAGTGCGTCACCACTCTTGATCAGTTCCAACGCCACACGCATCGAGCTTCCTTTACTGGCCCGTATAGCTTGCGACGCACGTAAATCGCTGGCTATAACTGATTCAGCAGGAATTATCCGAATTCGTTCTGTTAAAGAAGGATCGGCTTTGGCTAAGAAAGGTGTGATTGCGTCGGGATCGCCGACCAGAAGGAGGTCTAATTCAGAATTAGAGATCAGTGCCTGCAATGAAGCAGGCACTGTGACGGAAGGACCGAAATCTCCGCCCATTACATCTAACGCGATGGTTAGACGAGTCAAGGTATCGCCTTGCCAGCACTTATCACGTGAATAAGTTGCAGACAAATATCAGCCGATTACCTTGCGACCGCGGTAGAAACCGTCGGCAGTGATGTGGTGACGCAGGTGAGTTTCACCAGAAGTCTTGTCCACAGACAGAGTGGAAGTGGTCAGAGCATCATGTGAACGACGCATGCCACGTTTAGAACGGGTTGGTTTATTCTGTTGTACGGCCATGGACCTTACTCCTTAAGTACTTTTCTTTAAACTCGCTAATACGGCAAATGGATTTGGTTTCTCCGCCTCTTCAGGCAGTTTACCGAATACCATGTCCGCTTCGGACACTTCACAGTGTTCAGATTCATGTACCGGCACGACAGGCAGTGAAAGAATAATTTCGTCTTCAATCATTGCCAGCAAATCAACTTCGCCAAAATCATCGACTTCGATCGGCTCGTACGCTTCCGGTAATGCCTCAGCCTGTTCATCATTCTGGACAGGACTAAAACAATATGTTGTGTGAACCTGATGTTCAAACGTCTTACCGCATCTCTGGCATTCCAGAGTGACAGCAACATCGGAGTGGCCGGTAATCACAGCCAGACGCTGGTTGTCGATATTAAACGACAAAGAGGTTTGTATATCAGAATCCACACTGACCACTGATTGGGCAACACGCGTAACCTGATCAGCAGTATAGACACCTGTATAGTCTAAACGCTTCTGGGCAGTGCGAACCGCATCAAGGGTCAGGGGTAATTTTACTTTTTGCATAGGGCGCGCATATTAACTTTGTAACGACAGAGAGTCAAAGAAAAAGGCCTTAAAACCGCACCTTTCACCAATATTCGCTTCCGCAGCGGCCGACAGTTTAAAATGTGCGATTCAATAACGCTACGCTTTGTGAAAAAAAATTATGTCAGCACATCAAAAAAAATTACTTCTGGCTTCAACATCGGTTTACCGCAAGGCCCTTCTCGATAAAGCCGGCCTGGTATTTTCCTGCGCCTCACCCGCCATTGATGAGACGCCGGGTCGGGACGAAAAACCCGCCGAACTGGTGCAGCGTCTGGCTTACAGCAAAGCCAGCGTGCTTGCAGCTTTGTATCCTGAACACCTGATAATCGGTTCTGATCAGGTCTGCGTGATTGACAGAAAAATAACCGGCAAACCGCACACGTTTGATAACGCATTCCACCAGTTGCGTGCTGCCAGTGGCAAGACAGTGACGTTTTACACCGGCCTGAGCCTGTATAACGGCGAAACACAAACGGCGCAGACTTTATGTGAAACATTTGACGTGACCTTCCGGTCATTAACTGATGAAGAAATTACCGGTTATTTGCATCGCGAACAACCTTATGACTGTGCCGGGAGCTTTAAATGCGAAGGACTGGGGATCACACTTTTCGACAGTCTGGCAGGACGCGACCCGAACACGCTGATTGGGTTGCCTCTTATTGCCCTGCTCGCCTTGTTGCGTCAGGAAGGCATCAATCCGTTGCTATAAAAGGAATAAAAAAGGCGCACTCTGTGCGCCTCTGTTTACTATTCGCACTTTAACGTGCTGTCGTTTTACCCCGTAAAACTTTCAGGCAGTTACGCAGTTTGGCATCCATCGGTGCTTCAATACGCATCGTCTCACCCGTGTTCGGATGCTCAAAACGCAACGCCGCCGCATGCAGGAATAAACGATTGAGGCCTGTTCCGGACAGTTTTGCATCGAAATCACGCTCACCATAGCGGTCATCAAACGCAATCGGATGTCCGGCATGCAATGCGTGTACGCGGATCTGATGGGTTCTGCCGGTCACCGGGCTGGCTTTAACCAGAGTTGCAAACTCATAACGTTCTTCAATTTTGAAGCGCGTTTCTGAAGGCTTGCCTTCGGCATTAACCCTGACAATACGTTCGCCGCTTTGCAGAATATTTTTCAGTAAAGGGGCCTGCACGACTTTGCAGTGTGACGGCCATTCACCCCGGACCAACGCCAGATAATCCTTTTGCATGCTTTTCACACGCAGTTGCTCATGTAAGGAACGCAGTGCAGAGCGTTTCTTGGCGACCAGCAAAACACCGGAAGTATCACGGTCCAGACGGTGAACCAGTTCCAGAAAACGAGCATCCGGACGCAGCGCACGCAGGCCTTCAATCACGCCGAAACTTAAACCACTGCCGCCGTGTACGGCAGTGCCGGAAGGTTTATTAAGGATCAGCAAATGATCGTCTTCATATAAGATGCAATCCGCCAGCGCGGCGACTTTATCCAGCTTTGCAGAAACAGGCGCTTCATCACGTTCAGCAACACGAACGGGCGGGACACGCACTTCATCACCGGCAATTAATTTATATTCCGGCTTAATTCTTTTCTTATTTACCCGCACTTCACCCTTACGCACGATGCGATAGATCATGCTCTTCGGCACGCCCTTAAGGATTTTAAGTAAGAAGTTGTCGATACGCTGACCAGCTTCGTCGTCAGAAATGGGGATTAATTGTACAGTTGGATTCTCAGTTTTCATGGCTCGCGATTCTAAATATCCGGCACGGTTCGCGCCACTGATTTTTATGTGCTTAACTTTTACTTTACCAGTAACAGCACAGGAAAACCTTCTCACTCCCCCTGTTTTTTAAGAAAGCTCAGGTTCTGACAATGCGGCGCATCTCTCATTGAGGTAAATATCTTACCTGCTTGGGAAAAGTCACCTTGCTATCACAGTGCCTGCAATGGAATAATGAAGTCACTTTCGGCGTTGTTTCTCTTAAGTTAGGGAAAACGCAGGAATTATAGATTTGCCTGATCGCACAAAAACGCAGCAATGGCGTAAGACGTAATGTGAAATCAAGCAATTAGCGGGCTGCGGGTTGCAGCTTGGCCGGCGAATGGAATGAGATCTGTTAACGCAAATTCAGAAGCTATTCCCCTAATAAAAGTGCTGTTTTCACAACGCTGGTGTCTTTAATACAGCAAAAGCAGACTTACCGAAATAATGCGCCCCTATGCAAGCGACAGCCGTGAGGTTGACGATTTGCGAGAAGACTCGGGGCCAACGGTTTATCCGGTCATGAGGTCATTTTGCCCGCAGCTCTGTCAATAATGGAATAATAATGAGTAAGTTAAGATGAAAAGAATGTTGATTAACGCAACTCAGCAAGAAGAGTTGCGCGTTGCCCTCGTAGATGGACAGCGGCTGTATGATTTGGATATTGAAAGTCCGGGCCATGAGCAGAAAAAAGCGAATATTTACAAAGGTAAAATCACCCGCATTGAGCCAAGTCTGGAAGCAGCATTCGTAGATTACGGCGCGGAACGACATGGTTTCCTCCCTCTGAAAGAAATTTCCCGCGAATATTTCCCAAACAATTATTCTTCCCATGGCCGCCCGAACATCAAAGATGTGTTGCGCGAAGGCCAGGAAGTCATTGTTCAGGTAGATAAAGAAGAGCGTGGAAATAAAGGCGCAGCACTGACGACGTTTATCAGTCTGGCCGGTAGTTATCTGGTTCTGATGCCAAACAATCCACGCGCAGGGGGTATTTCCCGCCGTATTGAAGGCGATGACCGTACTGAACTGAAAGAAGCCTTGTCTTCCCTGCAACTGCCTGATGGCATGGGACTGATTGTGCGTACTGCCGGTGTCGGTAAATCCGCAGAAGCTCTGCAGTGGGACCTGACTTTCCGTCTTAAGCATTGGGATGCGATCAAGAAAGCCGCTGAAGGCCGCCCTGCGCCATTCCTGATCCATCAGGAAAGCAACGTTATCGTTCGTGCGTTTCGTGATTACCTGCGCCCGGACATCGGTGAGATCCTCATCGATAACCCGAAAGTCCTCGAGCTGGCAAAAGAACATATTGCTGCTCTGGGTCGTCCTGATTTCAGCAGCAAAATTAAGCCGTATGTTGGCGAAATTCCGCTGTTCAGTCATTACCAGATCGAATCGCAGATTGAATCCGCTTTCCAGCGCGAAGTCCGTCTGCCTTCCGGTGGCTCTATTGTTATCGACAGCACCGAAGCGCTGACCGCTATCGACATCAACTCCGCGCGTGCAACCCGCGGCGGCGATATCGAAGAAACCGCATTCAACACCAACCTTGAAGCTGCAGATGAAATTGCCCGTCAGTTACGCCTGCGTGACCTCGGTGGTCTGATTGTTATCGACTTCATCGACATGACACCTGTTCGCCACCAGCGCGAAGTAGAAAATCGTCTGCGTGATGCCGTTCGTCAGGACCGCGCCCGTATTCAAATCGGCCGCATTTCCCGTTTCGGTTTGCTGGAAATGTCCCGTCAGCGCCTCAGCCCGTCATTGGGTGAATCAACGCACCATATCTGCCCGCGTTGTGCAGGTACTGGTACCGTCCGTGACAACGAATCTCTGTCACTGTCGATTCTGCGCTTGATCGAAGAAGAAGCACTGAAAGAAAATACTAAAGAAGTGCATGCCATCGTTCCGGTGCCAATCGCTTCTTACTTGCTGAACGAAAAACGTGAATCGGTGAATGCCATCGAGAAACGTCAGGGTGGTGTGCGTGCAGTGATCGTGCCTAACGATCAGATGCAAACTCCGCACTACCATGTTCTTCGCGTTCGTAAAGGCGAAGAAATTTCTGCACTGAGCTATTTGCTGCCACAGATTCATGAAGCGGAAATGCTGCAACCTTCAGAAGAGTTGCCGACTGAACGTCGTCGTCCTGAGCAACCGGCTCTGGCTGCGTTTGCGCTTCAAAGCGAAGCGCCTCCATCCAGCTTTGAGCAGGCAACAGTGACCGAAGAACCGGTTAAAACCCGAACGGCAACAGTTAATGCGCCTGCGACACCTGTTGCTGAGAAATCAGGGTTTGTCAGCCGCCTTCTGAGTGGGTTGAAAAGCTTGTTCGCACCGGAGCCACAGCAGGAAGTTAAACCTGTTGAAGCACCGCAAGAGACGCCGGAAGCTACTGAAACGGAAAACCGTCGTAACAACGAACGCCGTAATCAACGCCGCCAGGGCGGACGTCGTGATCGCAACGGAGAACGCGGTGAGCGCAATGACCGCGGTAATCGTGGTGAACGTGGCGAAGGTCGTGACAACAATCGTGATAATCGTGGTGAAAGCCGTGATACCCGCGAAAATAATCGCGAACAGCGTGATGATCAGCAGCGCCGTGGCCGCCGTAATCAGGAACAGGTTGTTACCGAAACCCGTAGCGAAGAAGTTGAAACTGTCGCTCGTGAAGAACAGCAGCAACAGCCTCGCCGTGAACGTTCGCGTCGCCGTTCTGAAGACAAGCGTAAACCACAAACTGAAGAGAAAGTTCAGGATGTCGCAGTTGTCGAACAAGTTGCTGCTCCGGTGGTTGCCGATGACACTGAGCAGGAAGATCGTCAGCCAACTCAGCGCCGTCAGCGTCGTCAGTTGTCGCATAAAATCCGTTTCGAATCTGAAGCAGAAGTAGATCATGAAGAAGAAGCTGCAGCTCAGTTATTGATCACCGGCACTCGCCCTGCGGCGCCAGCGATTGCTGAGCAGGAACCTTCTGATGCTGAAACCGCAAACGTTGCTGATAGCGAAGATAATCAGAATGACAACGCCCGTGAAAATGGCATGCCACGTCGTTCACGTCGTTCTCCACGCCATCTGCGTGTAAGCGGCCAACGTCGTCGTCGTTATCGTGATGAGCGTTATCCGACCCAGTCACCAATGCCACTTGCAGGTGCGTTCGTTTCTCCGGAAATGGCTTCGGGTAAAGTCTGGGTCACTTATCCGGTTGCTCAGTCCTCTGAACAACAGGTTACTGAAA
Organism: Rahnella aceris; assembly: GCF_011684115.1. NCBI lineage: Bacteria > Pseudomonadati > Pseudomonadota > Gammaproteobacteria > Enterobacterales > Yersiniaceae > Rahnella > Rahnella aceris. Next base: position 2,122,308 of record NZ_JAADJV010000001.1, read on the forward strand.
CAGAAACTCCTGAAGTGCTGACTGAGCAGGTCGAGATTGCACAGGCGAATACACCGGTCATATCTGACATCACTGAAGTTACGCAACAGCCAGTCGCAGAGCCTGTCAATGATGTTGTTGACGCTGCACCACAAGAGGTGCCGGCCGAAATCGCAGCAGCAGACGTTGCACAACCTGTAGCCGACGAGCCAGTGCTGGTCGAACCGGCAACAGCTGAACCTGTTGCAGAAACACCTGTGGTTGATGTTGCGCCAGAAGCGCTCGAGCCTGCGATCGTTGAACCCACAGATGTTCTCGCTGCATCTGAAGTTCAGGCACCTGCGCCAGTCGCCGAACCCGAAGTGAAAGCTGAACCTGTTGCTGAAGTTAAACCTGCTGTGGAAACTGCGCCAGTCGCAGCCGCTCCGACAGGTACTGAAGCTGCGGTTGTTGCACCTCGCTTCAAGCACCTCGCAACCGCGCCAATGACGAAGGCGCCAGCACCTGCCTATGTGCCAGAGCCACCTCGTCACAGTGACTGGATTCGTCCTGAGTTCAACTTTGAGGGTAAGGGCTCTGCAGGCGGCCATGCGGCAGCCACCACTGCAACAGCCCCGGCCACCAAACCTGAGATGCCAGCCGAGTAATCGCTGACCACTCAGTCTAAAAAAACCCGCCTCGGCGGGTTTTTTTATAGAAACTGTTGAAGATTCAATCTCATCAGGCCAGACTTTTCAACCGGCGAATCGTGAGTTCCTCCAGTTTACCTTCCAGGCTTTTTGCAAAATGCTGGAAATGTTCAGTTTTGTTGTGCTGATTCAGCGCTTCTTCAGAGGCCCATCGCTCGTAGAAAACAAAAGTCCCTTCTGTATCGAGATCCTGATGCAACTCATATTGCAGGCACCCTACTTCCTGTCGGCTTGGTTCAATTACGTCAAGCAACGCTTCTGTCACTTTTGCCGTAAACTCTTTTTTAGCGACAATAGTGGCAACAACTCTGATTTCCATAATGGTTCTCCTGTTTTTTTGGTCATGCTTAGCGGCGAACCGGTAAGCACTCTGACTAAAATCTGTCCCCACTATGAACCTTTCGACACATTGATTTCAATACGAACTTTATTTAACAGATGCAACACATCGCTTTTACGCTTATTCTTGTTCCCCGCCGTTAATGCTCCCATTACCGCACCTGATCCCAATATCTTGTCTCTCAATGCCGGAGTTTTGCCTGATGACCGCAACACCGCAAGTTTTGAAAATCCGCCGTCCAGATGACTGGCATATTCACCTTCGTGACGACCAAATGCTCAGCACGGTGTTACCTTTCACCAGTGAAGTATTTGGTCGTGCGATTGTCATGCCAAACTTGAGCCCTCCCGTAACCACCGTGGCGGCTGCGATAGCATATCGTGAACGGATTATGGCCGCGTTGCCTGTCGGACATAATTTTACCCCTCTGATGACCTGCTATCTGACCGATTCTCTGGATCCGGAAGAAATTGCCCGCGGTTTCGAGCAAGGCGTGTTCACAGCAGCAAAACTGTATCCGGCCAACGCGACAACAAATTCCCAGCATGGCGTTTCTGATACCAAAATGATTTACCCTGTTTTGGAACGTATGCAGAAAATCGGTATGCCTTTGCTGATCCACGGTGAAGTCACTCACAACCATGTTGATATTTTTGATCGTGAAGCCCGCTTCATTGATGAAGTTATGGATCCGGTGCGTCGTCAGTTCCCTGAATTGAAAATTGTCTTCGAGCACATCACCACCAAAGAAGCCGCGCAGTATGTTCTTTCCGGCAATCAGTATCTGGGCGCAACCATTACGCCGCAGCATCTGATGTTCAACCGCAATCACATGCTGGTTGGCGGCGTGCGCCCTCACCTGTTCTGTCTCCCCATTCTCAAACGCAACGTTCATCAGGAAGCATTGCGTGAGGTCATCGCCAGCGGCGCGGATCGCTTCTTCCTCGGTACCGACTCTGCGCCGCACACCAAAGACCGTAAAGAATCGAGCTGCGGATGTGCAGGTTGCTTCAATGCCCCACTGGCGTTATCGGCTTATGCGACCGTCTTTGAAGAAATGAATGCACTGCAACACTTTGAGGCGTTTTGCTCCCTTAACGGCCCGCGTTTCTATGGCCTGCCGCTCAATGAAGACTTCATCGAAATGTCTCGTATACCGGTGACGCAGCCGGAAGAAATTGCATTGGGCAATGAATCTGTTGTGCCATTCCTCGCAGGTCAGACACTGAACTGGAAAGTGACGTCGAACTAAATACAAATTCTCACAAGCGTGTATTGCACTGATCATGATTTGACTGTATAAATATACAGTCAAACCTATTCAGGAGGTCCTATGCGTGTTGAAGTCACAATCGATAAAACCAAGCCTCTGCCTGCTGGCGCGCTGGACGCGTTATCAGGTGAATTGAGTAAAAGAATTAACAAACAGTTTTCTGACCGCGAAAATAAAATTCAGGTCCGCTATGCGGGGGCAAATAGCCTGTCCGTTTTGGGTGGCGCAAAAACTGACCGTGACCTTATCGAGGAAATTCTTCAGGAAACCTGGGAAAGCGCTGATGACTGGTTCTCAAATCAGAACGATGAGTAACCCGATGAAATCCCTGAAAAGCCATTCACTTTTTACTCCCTATCTATAATAATCAGGTTTATTAAAACCACGCCGCAAGGCTATTGGTGTATTTCACCGGGCGTCGCAGTCCGGTTTTTTATTCTTTTTTACTGCATAAAACAGACTCTTCTGAAAAATAAAATTTAAGTTAATCTCAGATTATTCCGCTGAATAAATAATCAACACAAATTATTTACAATTTAATACGCTTAAATCACTCCATAAATCGGTTTATCTGTTTATACTGAAATTGCTCACATGATAATGAGCCGCCTTGATCCTCAGATAGTCACTCACGTCAGTCACTACAATATAAGGGGTCTATATGGACAGAAATGATGAAGTTATTCAGACACACCCGCTTGTTGGTTGGGATATCAGTACCGTCGACTCTTATGATGCCATGATGATACGCCTTCATTACCTGTCTTCAAAAGACCAGACACCCGAGGATGCTCAGGTAGACAGAACCTTGTGGTTAACTACCGACGTTGCACGGCAACTCATTAACATTCTTGAAGCCGGCATCGAAAAGATAGAATCTAACGAGTACGAATACAGTGATCACCGAAAACACTAATCTTTACCTGCCAGTCTGAGGCACCAGCGATTTATCCTGGTGCCTTTTTCTTTGCCTCCGCGCTGCTTGCCTTCTTCGCCTTAAACTCTCTATCATGCCAGTAGCCAGTTTGTTAAAAATTCTCACCACAGGAACGTTTGAATTATGGATTACGATCTCATTATCGTAGGCAGCGGTTCGGTCGGTTCAGCCGCAGGCTACTACGCCACCCGTTCCGGCTTGAAAGTGCTGATGATAGATAGCGCAATGCCACCCCATCAGGCGGGCAGTCACCATGGCGAAACACGCCTTATCCGCCACGCTTACGGCGAAGGTTCCCGTTATGTGCCAATGCTGCTGAGAGCTCAAACGCTTTGGGATGAGCTGGCAGAACTGAGCAGCGATAAGATTTTCCATCGTAGCGGCGTCCTGAATATTGGTCCTGAAAACTCTGAATTTATCGGTAACGTTAAGAACAGCGCAGAAACCTACAATCTCGTCATACAATCCCTCAGTGCGGCTGAAATTCGTGAAAAGTGGCCTCTGTTCACGCTGCACGACGGCTATTGCGGTGTATACGAACCCAACTCGGGTTTTCTGCAAAGTGAAATGGCGGTTGCGGCATACATTCGTCTCGCACGGGAAGCGGGTTGTGCGCAATTATTCAACTGTCCCGTTGAAAGTATTAACTGGCTGGATGATGGCATTGAAGTCTCAACGATTGACGGAGTCTACCGCGGGGCAAAACTGGTAGTAACGGCGGGAACCTGGGTCACGAAAATCCTCCCGGAATTACCCGTGAAACCTCTGCGTAAGGTGTTTGCCTGGTTCCATGCAGATGGCCGCTACAGTGAAGAAAACCATTTTCCAGCCTTTACGCTCGAAACTCTGCAGGGCGATCAGTACTATGGATTCCCCTCAGTGAAGGATGAACTTAAGTTAGGTAAGCATAACGGTGGTCAATGGATAACGGAACCCGAGCAGCGTAAACCTTATGGCAGCGTCAGTCAGGATGGCACAGAGTCCTTCAATTTCTTCCGCCATTTCCTGCCGGGTGTAGGTGTCAGTTTGCGTGGTGCGTCATGCACTTATGACATGACGACTGATGAAGATTTCATTATTGATACCCTGCCGGACAGAGAAAATACCTTAGTGATTTCGGGATTAAGTGGTCACGGTTTTAAATTCGCCAGCGTATTAGGGGAAATAGTTACTCACTTCGGTAACAATCATCCTATTCCTTTTGATCTCACCCCCTTTTCTCTTACGCGGTTCAATTAACGTAAAATAATTTCAACCCTCGTGAATATTCATCGAGGGTTATCATTTTATTTACGATACGATTTTTCAATTCCAGTTTGAACAAGATCAATAGACTGGAATTTACGAATTGACAGCATTATAGAAAAGAATCTATGCTGGATACAGAAATCACAGGAGTGGTTTCGGCGCGTAATGTTACGCATGACAAGGACGTGGTATGAAAATTTGTATAATTGAACCCTGTGGTTTTACGCGTTTAGGAATTTTCTCTTATCTTATTGAAAATAACAGCCTCGATATTATCGACACTGTGAATATTTCTCACTCCCTCAATCTAATTCCTGAATTTCAACCTGATATTATTCTTGTGAATATGACAAACCATTGCCATAACGCAGAAGTATCTGAGGAATTAAAAGCGTTTTTTGAATTTCGTAAAAGCGCCCGAATATACTGCTACGTTGACGCCAGTTACCCGGATTCTGAAACACCGATTGCCGTTACCCGCGAAGTCTCTATTCTCAACAAGCAGGCACTCACCTCCCTCTTGCAGCAGATTGCAGCAGATCCCGAAGCATTTATGCCGATAAATAACTTCGGTTTGCCAAAAATGTTACTTAGCGATCAGGAAATTCTGGTAATGAGCTACTGGATGTCTGAGATGCCGAACTACCGTATTGCCAGAAAATTAAACATCAGCAGCCGTACGGTATATGTCCATAAACGACATCTGGCGCAGAAAATCAAAGTCCGTAACCGGTTGGAGTTTTGTTTCATTTACAACCTGATTAAGTATTTATTCTGGCCCATTGATGATATTTCTGCGACGCCAATCAGCCGACAAATTAAAGACGACTTGCAGATGATTTACAAAACTTATAGCTAAACCTGCAAAAACCCTAAATGCCCTGATAATTCAGGGCATTTTATATCGTGATATTCTTCACCCATCTTTTTAAATATCTTGTTTGTATCCCTTCTCTCTCGCCAGGTTGCACTATGACGACAGAAGCCGACGATGGACTTAATGTTAGCAGACTCATCTTGAGCAGCCTCACCAATGACAAGCATAATTTCTCGTCACGCGACTCCCACAAAGATCACAAACATCCTGCTTTCAGTGATTCGCTTAATGCATAAAAAATTGAAATGTTTGCTCATCATTTTGAAGAGAAAAGCTAACTTTTATGTTCTGGCGGACCATCGCCCAGAAGCACGGCAATTTTGTGACCTGCCGCCGTAGGTTCAAGGGCTATTTTGAGCACAATCGTCAGCGGCACCGAAAGCAACATGCCGACCGGCCCCATCAGCCATCCCCAGAATATCAGCGACATAAAGACCACAAGCGTCGATAACCCCAATCCGCGCCCCAGAATTTTCGGATCAATAATGCTGCCGAAAATCAGATTGATGAGGATATAGCCCCCTGCCAGGATCAACCCTTCACTGAAACCGTTAAACAAAAATGCCTGAATGATCGGCGGAATAGCCGCGATAAAAGAACCAATATTGGGAATGTAATTCAGGGCGAAAGCCAGCATCCCCCACAGGAACGCAAAACGGATGCCGGTAACTGCCAGCAAGGCCCAAACTGCCAGCCCCGTCACCACACTTATCAGCGTTTTGATCACCAGATAGCGTGTCACGCTGTCCAGGGCACGCTGAATATTAGCCATTCCTTTGCCCGGGTCCTCAGACATCTGCTCCACTTTGTAGGGCAGTTGCGGGACTTCAAGCAGCATGAATGCCACGGTCATCAGCAGTAAGAACAGACCGGCCATGGCGTTGGACAAATAGCTGATTAACTTACTGACCATATTCAGCGTCGCCGCCGGATCGATGTAACTGGCCAGTTGCTCGGGAGATAACGTCAGTTCGCTTTGCGGAAACCAGGCCTCAATATCACTGAGTTTGTCGACAATAAGTCCGCGATATTGTGGCAATGTGCGGGCAAATTCATTGAGCGTCACCAGCAGTTTGGTGGTCAGAAAAACCATCATGCAAATCACCAGCGTTGCCACCAGCAAAACAGCGAGTGCCCGGGGCACCCGCCATTTTTCCAGTAAGACAATCAGCGGATTCAATACGAAAGCCAGAAACAGCGCCAGAATAAAGGGCACAATGATATCTGCAGCAGATTTAATCCCCGCGAAGATCACTACCAGCATCGCCATCATTACAACAATTTTCAGACCCTGAGTTGTCACGATCGTTTTACGCAAGCCTTTCTCTCCTGAAGCTGGCCGGATCCTTAGCGAGATTTCACCCACTCACGCAGACGCTGGATATGCAGATACAGCGCAGGAATAAACAGGATCCCCACCGTCGTGGATAGCAACATACCACTGAACACCGTAACGCCGATGATATGCCGACTCATGGCACCTGCACCGGATGCCATGACCAGCGGTAACACCCCGAGAATGAACGAGATTGCCGTCATCATTACCGCGCGGAAACGCTGTTTCGCGCCGTCCTGTGCCGCTTCGCTAACGGATGCCCCCTCTTCTCTTCTGGCTTTTGAGAATTCAACAATCAGAATGGCATTTTTCGCCGCGAGGCCGATTAACAAGACCATACCAATCTGAGCATATACGTCGTTGCTCAGCCCCGCCATGTGCAGGCCGCCGATTGCACCAAACACCGCGAAAATCACAGAAATCATCACAGCAAGAGGAATGCTCCAGCTCTCGTATTGCGCCACCAGAAACAGATACGCAAACAGCAGTGCCGCGGCATAGATAAGGATGGCCTGGCCACCAGCCTGAATTTCCTGCAATGACATGCCGGTCCATTCATAGCCGTAACCCGCAGGCAGCTTCTCGCTCAGGATATGTTCCATCTGCGCCATCGCCTCACCGGAACTGATGCCGGGTGCCGCCGAGCCGCTGATAGCCAGTGAAGGGAACTGATTATATTGCGTGATAAACGGTGCACCCAGCGACGGTGTCAGTTCAACCATCTTCGCCAGGCTAACCAGTGAGCCGTTGTCGCTGCGTACCGTGAGTGTGGATATCTGGTCTGCGCGCTGACGATCTTCCATTTCGTTTTGCATCTGCACATTGAACAGACGGTTATTGATGATGAAATCGCTGACGTTCACGCCACCAAGTGATGTCTGCAACGTACCGAAAATACGGCTGACCGGTACCTGTAACAGCGCCGCACGGTCACGATCCACACTCAGGGCGATTTCCGGCACGGATGCACTGAAGGTAGTAAACACACGGCTCAGATGAGGATCCTGGTTAGCGGCCTGGATCAGCGCCTGTCCGGTGACAGCCAGTTCCTGTGGCGATTGCCCCTGTAACGCCTGCAAACGTAAATCCAGCCCTGAGGCCGTACCTAATCCGGAAATCGCGGGCGGATTTATTGCCCTAATCATTGCAGAGGGAATGCCCGCCATCGCCGGTTGCAGGCGACCAATCACCTGATCCACACTGTCGCGATCCCCCCACGGCTTGAGCAACACGATACCAAAGGCGGCGTTTGGCGAACTCCCGCCACTCAGCAGGCTGAAGCCACTGATGGCGATCACATCCTCGACCGCCGGGTCTTTTTGCATAATCTGCTGCATCTGCCCGAGCACGGCATCGGTGCGGTTTAATGACGCCCCGTCGGGTAACTGCACATTCACGAAGAAGTAGCCCTGATCTTCATCCGGCAGGAAGGATTTTGGCAAACTGCTGTAGCCCCATACACAGGCTCCGCCGATCACCAGAACCGTTACAACGCTGGTGAACACATTTTTACTGATGCCCCGTGCGGCTTTCACATAGACATCGCGAACAGCGTCCAGCCCCTGATTAAACCAGTGGAAAACACGGGCCGGCTTCGCAGGTCGCGGCTTGAGAAGGGTTGCGCACAGCGCAGAGGTCAGGGTCAGCGCGTTGATACTTGAAAGAACAACGGCCGCCGACAGAGTGACAGCAAACTGACGATACAGCGCACCGGTAATACCCGGCAGAACCGCAATGGGCACAAATACCGCCAGCAGAACCACAGTAGTGGCGATGACCGGCCCGGCAATTTGCTTCAGAGCTTTGCGGGTTGCGGCCACACGCCCGAGCGACGGATCCTCCATCATCAGGCGCTCAACGTTTTCCACCACCACGATGGCGTCATCGACCACTACCGTCAGCGCCAAAATAATGGCAAATAAGCTGAGGGTATTGGCGGAATAGCCAAAGGCATAAAGCACGGCAAACGTCCCCAGTAAAGACACCGGAATGGTCAGTGCGACGATGAATGTCGCCCGCATACTTTGCAGGAACAGATAAACAATCGACAGGACGACGACGAAGGTCAGTACCAGTGAAACGGCAATCTCATCAAGAGTAGCACTGACAAAACGAGTCGAGTCGAATTTGATTTCATAGGTAAGATCATCCGGGAAATTGCGTGCCTGACGCGACATTTCTTCGCGCACAGCATTCGCCACATTCAGCGCATTTGCCCCCGGTGCGGGATAGACTGACAGGAAGGCAGACGGCGTCTGATTCAGTGTCGCATTCACCTGATAATCCTGCGCACCCAGTTCAATACGCGCGACATCGCGCAAACGCACCGTACCGCCATGAGCATTTTTACGCACAATAATATTGCCGAACGCTTCCGGCGAACTCAGACGCCCCGCGCCGCTGATGGTCAGGGTTTGCTGCTGCATTGACGGACTCGGTGACGCGCCAATCTGCCCGGCCGCCGCCTGCACATTCTGATTCTGAATAGCGGCGCTGATTTCCATACTGCTGACATCCAGCGCTTCCATTTTGCGCGGGTCCAGCCAGATACGCATGCTGTAATCACGGGAACCGAAAACCCGGACATCACCCACACCATCCACACGTGCCAGCGCATCACGCAACTGAATGCTGGCAAAGTTGCTGATAAACAGCATGTCATGGGTATTTTCCGGTGAAAGGAGGCTGATGCCCATCAGAATATTAGAAGCCTGTTTGCGCACCGACACGCCCGTGTTCAGCACTTCCGGCGGAAGACGTGAGCTGACCTGTGAAATACGGTTTTGTACTTCAACAGCCGCCGTATCCGGATCCGTACCGCTGGCGAACGTAATAGTCAGGGTGTAGCTGCCGTTATTGCCGCTATTCGACGACATATACAGCATGTTACTGACACCGTTAACCTGCGCCTCAATCGGCGCGGCAACGGATTCCGCTACGTCCCGTGCACTCGCACCGGGATAAATAGCACTGACTGACACCACGGGTGGCGTGATATCCGGATATTGCTCAACCGGAATGACCTTCAGGGCGACGGCACCGATCAGCGCCGTCACCAGTGCGATGACAACCGCAAAGCGGGGTCTTTTAATAAATTGCTGGAGCATCGTTATTCCTTAACGTTTCTTCGCGGCCATATCCGGGGCATCCGTAGCAGCCCGTGCATTCACTTCCATACCTGGCCGGATCCATTGCAGGCCTTCTGTCACAACTTTTTCTCCGCCCTGCAAACCCTCAATGACGAAATAGCCGTGTCCCGTTTGTGCACCAAGACGCACCGGGCGTGCTTCCACGCGCTGTCCGGCATTCACCAGCAAGACAAAGTGCCCTGCCGCATTTTGCTGCAAAGCCTGCGCAGGCAGTACCGGCAGAGAATGTCCGGAACGCGGCTCTGCGGCCATGTTCACGGTGCCCCCCGGCAGCAAACGATGGTCTGGATTTGCCACGGTCAGCCTGACCGGCAAGGTCCCTGTTTGCGCATCAATACGATTGCCGAGGGATTCCAGCACGGGCGCTTTCATATAAGGTGAACCGTCCGATAAGCGCAGAGAAAGCGTCATGTTATCGGCAGAGAAAGCGTCTTCCAGCGTGCCACTGCTGTGGCTGGCACTGAGAACATCACGTTCATTCACTGAAATCACCACACGTACCGGATCGAGTTGCACGATTTCCGTGAGTGCACCGCTGGCCGGATTCACCAGACTGCCGGTATGAAAATGGCTCACGCCGATGCGCCCTGCAATGGGCGCCGTAATGCGGGTATAGCTTAGTTGCAGTTCCTGCGTTTTTAACGCCGCCTGCGCCTGCGCGACAGCCGCACGGGCGGTATCACGGGCAGCCAGCGCGGTATCGACATCAGACTGGCTGACGGTACGCGCATCACCGAGACGCTGTATGCGGTTCAGATGGGTTTGTGCATGGCGTGCGGTAGCATTGGCGCTGTCGAGCTGGGCTTTGGCCTGAGCGACAGCCGCCTGATGCAAGGCGGGATCGATTTCATACAAGACGTCGCCGGCATTCACAAACTGCCCCTCCTCAAAGGCCCGGCGGGCGATAAATCCTTCAGTCCGGCTGGTCACATTGACGGCCTGAACAGCTTCAAGACGCCCGAGATAGGTCCGGCTGACGCCATCAGGTTGAGTGGTGATGGTCTCAGTGGTCACTGTCGGCAAAGGCTGCGCCGCCACGCGGGTCAGGGGGAATAATAATGTTGTCAGCAGCACTGGCACTGCCATAAAACGGCTCATTGCAGGAAACATATGTCACTCTCCATGTGATGTCGGATGGTGCTCTTTTAATTCAGCTAAAGCGCCCACACCGGCAAACATCAAATATTAATCTATAAAAAAATTCCTAATCAGGATTATTGAGAATTATAAATATTGTCTGATATCACAAACTGATCTCGATCACCTCGAGAATCAACCTTTAACATATTTACGTTTTATTTAAGAAACATTTAGATTGATAGCCTGAATAACAAAACTTCATGTTCACATAAAATGACCGGCTAATGAAAAGCATCAACAAGGATTAATCACTCCTGAAATCATTATTTTTACTCAAATTTTTAGTATCAGGATTAACTTTACCTTCGATGACAAAACCTTACAGACCCCTGTCATCACTGAAATCGATATAATCAAAACCGCCGTAAGATAACAAAAGCAAAAGCACTGAAGGAAACCTTCCTGATACCATCAAAAATAATGAACAAGTTAAATTAATCGGTTAATTTGAAAATAATAGTTTGCCAATATGTTTCCAAATGTTTATTTTCCACAAACACCCTCTTCACTGAGAACATCATCTTATGCTGTGGAAAAATACACCTGCACGCTTTGGCCATATTTCAGTGTTAATTCACTGGCTCATCGCTGTGGCCGTTTATGGTTTATTTGCACTGGGATTATGGATGGTCGGATTGGGCTATTACGACACCTGGTATCACCGTGCACCGGAAATACATAAAAGTATCGGCATCCTGATTTTTGCTGCGATGGTATTTCGTCTTGCTTGGCGGTTTATTTCTCCGCCACCTAAGCCGCTGGCAAGCTACAGCGTGAAAACGCGTATTGGCGCCTGGCTGGCTCATGTTCTGCTGTTCATCGGCCTGTTCGGCATTCTGATCAGCGGTTATCTGATTTCGACGGCTGAAGGTCAGCCTGTCAGTGTCTTCGGCTGGTTTGAGATCCCTGCCACACTGTCTGGACTGGAACAACAGGCCGATATCGCGGGCACGCTGCATCTGTGGATGGCGTGGGGCATTGTGATCATCTCAGGTTTTCACGCCCTTGCCGCGCTTAAACATCATTTCATCGATCGTGACAGCACCCTGACCCGCATGCTGGGGCGCTGATCCGGCTCACGGTCAGCTCTTTACTTATGTTGTTCATATTATGGATAAACGGAGAATAACCATGTTGAAAAAGACCACTCTGGGTTTAACCCTGGCGTCGCTGTTACTGGCGGCGGGTTCGGCAACGGCAGCCAGCTACAAGATCGACAAAGAAGGTCAGCACGCTTTTATTGAATTCCGTATCAAGCATTTAGGGTACAGCTGGCTGTACGGCAGCTTTAATGATTTCGATGGCGGATTCACTTTTGATGAGAAAGATCCCGCTGCGGATAAAGTGAATGTCACGATTAACACCACCAGCGTATTCACCAATCACGCCGAACGTGACAAACATTTGCGCAGCGCTGAATTCCTGAATGTTGGCAAACATCCGCAGGCCACATTCAAATCAACATCAGTGAAGAAAGAAGGTGAAAATCTGGCAGTGACTGGCGATTTCACGCTGAACGGCGTCACCAAACCTTTAACGTTACAGGCTAAGTTGCTCGGTCAGGGCAAGGATCCATGGGGCGGTTATCGTGCAGGTTTTGAAGCGGCAGGGTCCATCGCGCTGAAGGATTATGGAATTACTACCGATCTCGGTCCGGCATCGCAGAATGTCGAGCTGATTATTTCGGTCGAGGGTGTGCAGGAGAAGTAATCCCCTTCCCTCAACGTATAAAGCCCTGAATCGCTGCCGCCATTCAGGGCTTTTTTATACACGCCGGTCAGTCGTTTTCAGGTGCCGGAATATGCATGGTGGTTTGCAATAAGCCTTTGGACTTATTGAATATTTTTATGCCATTCTCACGACCCGCGCGCAATGCACGTTGTTCTTCTACTGGCAGCTTCAGCTCTGTCATACAGATTTCGCTGCAACAGCCGTCAAATTTCGCCGCACACGTCGGGCACTGAATAAACAGCAGATGGCAGCCGTCGTTTTTGCAGTTGGTATGGTTATCGCAGGCCACACCGCACTGGTGACAGTGTGCAATCACGTCATCGGAAATACGCTCGCCCATACGCTCATCAAAGACAAAGTTTTTGCCTTTAAATTTTACCGGTAACCCCTGCTCTTTGGCACGGCGTGCATATTCGATAATACCGCCTTCCACGTGATAGACGTTTTTAAAACCGTTATGCAACATGTACGCGCTGGCTTTCTCACAGCGAATGCCGCCAGTGCAATACATCACGATTTTCTTGTCTTTATCTTCTTTAAGCATATCAACGGCCATAGGGAGCTGATCGCGGAAAGTGTCAGACGGGACTTCAATCGCATTATCAAAATGCCCCACTTCGTATTCGTAGTGGTTGCGCATATCGACAAACAATGTGTCCGGATCGTCAATCATGGCGTTGACCTGTTCGGCTTTCAGGTACTCACCCACATTTGACGGGTCGAAAGAATCATCATCAATCCCGTCCGCGACAATGCGGTCACGCACTTTGAGACGCAACACCCAGAAGGATTTACCATCATCTTCCAGCGCGACATTCAGGCGGATCTGATCCAGCGCCGGATGGCTGGAAAACAGCACGGTTTTGAACGCTTCAAACTGGCTTTGCGGCACGCTGATTTGTGCGTTAATCCCTTCTTTTGCCACGTAAATACGGCCAAATACGTTAAGGCGTGTCAGGCTGACGTACAGGGCGTCACGAAAGGCTTTTGGATCTTCGAGCTGGAAATACTTATAAAAAGAAACCGTAGTGCGGGGCTCAGTTTCAGCCAACATGCGCGCACGCAGTTCCTCATTAGAAATACGGTTATGTAACACTGGCATGGTGTACGTTCCTGTCTTTCAGGGGAATTTAACTATTGATACCGAATAGCTACTTTTGAAGCGGCAAGATTATACATTAAAGCAACAATGAGGACATCTCCCGTTGCAAATTCGTCAGGAGAAAAACACCTGCTGTACATTGCCCATTTTTGAAATGCGATAACCTATTCTTAGTTGTTATCTATTCTTGTAGTCCATCACCACGCTGAATTTTAAGGGGCATGAAACATGAGTAAGCTTTTTGAACCGATTTCCTTAGGGAAGCTGACACTCGCTAACCGCATCGTGATCGCGCCAATGTGCCAGTATTCATCCGACGAAGGGAAAGCCACGTCCTGGCATCACGCGCATCTCGGGCAGTTATCCTTTTCAGGTGCGGGTTTGCTGATCCTGGAAGCGACCGCTGTCGAGGCCGTGGGGCGTATCTCGGCTCAGGATCTGGGCTTGTGGGACGATGCAACCGAAGCGGCCATGAAGGATTTAGTGACCGGCTTACGTGAAAACAGCGATATGCCACTTGGCCTGCAACTCGGACATGCGGGACGTAAAGCGTCGTGTGCTGCGCCGTGGCAAGGCGGAGCACAAATCGCCCAGTCAGCGGGTGGCTGGCAGACGATTGCGCCTTCCGCCGTCGCCTTCACCGAAGGCACTGAGGCCCCGCAGGCAATGTCGCTGGAGCGAATCGCTGAGCTGAAAAAAGCCTATGTCGATACAGTTCGTCGCGCCGACCGTCTGGACTTTGATCTGCTGGAACTGCACGGCGCTCACGGTTATCTGCTGCACCAGTTCCTGTCGCCACTTTCAAACCAGCGCACCGACCAGTACGGCGGCTCACTGGAAAACCGTATGCGCCTGCTGCTGGAGATCTTCGGGGAAATCCGTGCGGCATTCCCGGCAGAAAAACCGATTGGTGTGCGTATTTCCGCCACCGACTGGGTGGAGGGAGGCTGGGATCTGGAGCAATCCATTGAACTCGCCAAAGCGCTTGATGAACTGGGTTGCAGCTACATTCACGTCTCCAGCGGCGGTCTGAGTCCGCATCAGAAAATCACCGTCGGCCCGAACTATCAGGTGCCATTTGCTGATGGCATTAAGCGTTATGTGAAAATGCCGGTGATCGCTGTGGGTCTGATCACTGAACCGGAACAGGCGGAAGCCATTATCGGCACCGGACAGGCAGACATGATTGCTCTGGCACGCGGTATTTTGTATAACCCGCGCTGGCCCTGGCATGCAGCGGCAAAACTGGGGGAAAAAGTGGCCGCGCCGAAACAGTACTGGCGCAGCGAACCGCATAGCGTCAAAGGCCTTTTCCTGCCGGAATAATAACCAGATTTAAGATTAACGCGAAAGTCGCCAGAAAGGGGATTTTGCAAACGTGATCACGGGCGGCCCGACAGCCGCCCGTTTCATTGACAAAAAGACATTCTCTATTGATATTTGAATTGATGGTGAATGAATATGCCGGGACATTAATGAGAATTCGTTTTGTTTTTCATTCACTCAACCTATAAATAAATGAGGTATTAGTGCCGTGAATTTTCACCTCACATCAAAAAAATGCCACAATATGTCACTTTGCTGCAGAAGATAACGGACAACACATATTCCGGATGAATATGTGTGCGTGTTTCTGTGGCAGGCTGCTGCATTAGACAGAGCTTATAAACTTTCTACTTCGACTCACTGACGCAGAGATTCTATGACTCAGGTACCAACCTTTAATCGTTCGTTACTGCACCCTCGTTACTGGATCACCTGGATGGGTCTGGGACTGCTTTATGCACTGGTGTTACTGCCTTATCCGGTTATTTATCGCATCGGTACCGGGCTAGGTCGCTTCTCAATGCGCTTCCTGAAACGTCGCTATAAAATCGCCAGACGCAATATCGAATTGTGTTTCCCGGATATGCGTCCGGAACAGCGCGAAGATATGATTGTGAAAAATTTCGAATCCGTCGGCATGGGGTTGTTTGAAACCGGCATGGCGTGGTTCTGGCCAGACTGGCGCATCGAGCGCTGGTTTAAAGTCAGCGGTCTGGAACATATCCAGCATGCGCGTGATAACAAGCAAGGCGTTCTGCTGATCGGTGTACATTTCCTGACGCTGGAACTGGGTGCACGTATCTTTGGTATCCATAATCCTGGCGTGGGGGTTTACCGTCCTCACGATAACAAGCTGATGGATTGGATCCAGACCAAAGGCCGAATGCGCTCGAATAAAGGGATGCTGGATCGCAAAGATCTCAAAGGGATGATCCGCAGCCTCAAGCAAGGCGACATCATCTGGTACGCGCCTGATCATGACTACGGCCCGCGCGCCAGCGTATTTGTACCGTTCTTCGCGGTCGATAAAGCCGCCACCACCACCGGGACATATCTGCTGGCACGCATGGGCAAACCGGCAATTATTCCCTTCACTCCGCGCCGTCTGCCGAAAGGGGAAGGTTATGAGATGATTATTCACCCTCAGGTCGCTGACTTCCCGCTGGATGATGAAGTGGTTGCCGCCACGTATATGAATAAAGTGGTGGAAAACGAGATCTGTCAGGCGCCGGAGCAATATATGTGGCTGCACCGTCGCTTTAAAACACGCCCGCAAGGTGAGCCTTCGCTCTATAAAGCCCTTAGCGATTAATCACCCGGAACCGGTCCGGCAGCCGCAGGTCCGGTTTTTTTGATTTGCTTCATCAGTTTTTTTCACAGACTTCTTCAAACTTATCAGATTTGATCCCACCCGATTTAGGCCAATACTCTCTCCATAATTTCTGCATGTGATTACTCCGCTGATTTTGGAGCCGCGTGCCTCCCGCCTCTTAAAGGCATGTTACCTTTGCAAGGAACACATTATGTTGGCAAAACTGAACTCCGCTTTTACCCGTGCTGTTGATCATCAGAACTTTGGTAAACTTTTGTTGCGTCTGACTTTTGGTATTTTAGTTTTATTCCATGGTGTAGCAAAAATGGAAAATGGCGTGGGCTGGATTGCACAGATGTTACAGGCTGATGGCCTGCCGGGCTTTATTGCTTACGGTGCGTACATCGGTGAAGTGATTGCGCCGGTTCTGATTATTCTGGGCATCTTGACCCGCCCTGCCGCTCTGGTGCTGGCATTCAACATTTTAGTGGCAGTTTTCCTGGTCGTGGGTGGCAAATTTTTCACCGTTACTGAAGTCGGTGCATGGGGGCTGGAAGGTGAAGCTCTGTACTTCTTTGGTGGTCTGGTCATCATGTTCCTGGGCAGCGGCCGTTACTCTGTCATGAAGAACGAAGCCCTGCGCTAAAATCCGGTTTTAGTATTGCGTTTTTAATTCTTTGTCTGTCGCGGTCAGCCTCCTTGCTGACCGTTTTTTGGCTTTCATCTGCTCTCCCTCACTCCTCCAGACTTTTTGAACCTGTATTTCACTTCGCTTGTTACAGTTCGTTAACATCATTGAAGTGAATGATAATTAGGCGCATAATTATTAAGCCAATTGATTGTTACTTATGCTCTGCCTTGTTTCTTTGTGTCATTCCAGAGCGAATCTGACCTCTTTCTTCGGTATTTTATGACTTCGGCCTCTGAACCTGAAATCGCCCCAGATCCCATTAACTGGAAACGTAATCTGTTTGTCGCCTGGATCGGTTGCTTCCTGACCGGTGCCGCATTCAGTCTGATCATGCCCTTCCTGCCCCTTTACGTGGAAACCCTCGGCGTAACCGGTCATGAATCCCTGAATATGTGGTCGGGTCTGGTTTTCAGTATCACCTTCTTGTTTTCCGCCATCGCCTCCCCCTTCTGGGGCGGACTCGCGGACCGTAAAGGCCGCAAAATCATGCTGCTGCGATCCGCACTCGGCATGTCCATCGTCATGGTATTAATGGGCTTCGCGCAGAATATCTGGCAGTTCCTGATTCTTCGCGCGTTACTTGGCTTGCTGGGCGGATTTGTTCCCAATGCTAACGCGCTGATTGCCACACAAATCCCACGCAATAAAAGCGGCTGGGCGCTGGGTACGTTATCAACTGGCGGTGTCAGCGGTGCGCTGCTCGGGCCACTGGTCGGAGGGTTGCTGGCGGACAGCTATGGTTTGCGTCCGGTGTTCTTTATCACCGCGTCGGTGCTGTTTTTGTGTTTCATCATGACGCTTTATTTTATCCGTGAGCAGTTTGTCCCGGTGAGCAAAAAAGACATGCTGAACCGTAAGCAGGTCTTTGCCTCGCTGAAAAATCCTAAACTGGTGCTGTGTTTGTTTGTCACCACCATGATTATTCAGGTGGCGACGGGTTCGATTGCGCCGATCCTGACGCTTTACGTACGGGAGCTGGCCGGTAATACACAAAACCTGGCGTTTATCAGCGGCATGATTGCTTCGGTACCTGGCGTGGCCGCGCTGATGAGTGCACCGCGTTTAGGCAAACTCGGCGACCGGATTGGCCCCGAGCGGATCCTGGTGGCGATGATGGCGTTATCTGTGTTGTTGCTGATCCCGATGGCCCTGGTACAAACACCCCTGCAACTGGGTATTTTGCGTTTTCTGCTGGGTGCCTGCGATGGCGCATTGCTGCCGGCCGTTCAGACCCTGCTCATCTATAACTGCACTAATCAGGTAGCAGGACGGGTATTCAGCTACAACCAGTCGTTCCGTGATGTCGGCAATGTCACCGGTCCGTTACTGGGTGCGGCGGTCTCAGCCAGTTACGGCTTCCGGACGGTATTTTTTGTTACGGCGATGGTGGTGTTATTCAACGCGGGATATTCGTACTGGTGTCTGCAACGCCGGCCTCATCAGGCCATGATTGACTAAATTCCAGCCGACGAAGCAGCGAGGCTTATTGAGATTTTTCTGCCAGCGGCGGCACTGACATGTAATCCGGCACCTCGACGACGGCCAGACGCACTTCGTAATGCTTGCCTGCCGTTGTAGCCGGAAGTACCGACGTCAGTTTCTGAATAGTTTCAGTCGGGTTATCACTGGCTACGCTGGCACAGAACAGTTGCCCCGGATGGCAAAAGCCGACCATCATTGGCGGCGGTGGCAGCATGCCCTCGCCGTGGAAGGGTGGCAACCCGTGCGGCTGTTCTATCGGTGATTGGGGATGTGTATTTTCAGCCGCGGTACTGGCCACGCTGAATAATACGCCAAGGCCACACAGCGGCATGAGCAAAACGCGGGAAAGAGTCTTCATAACATTCACCTTATCTTGAGAAGTCTGAATCACTTTATGCCTCAAACGCTGCCCGTGTAGCCGGTTTGCTAAACTTTTACCCTCTCCCCTCACAGCCTTTGCAAAGCTGAAATTCCGCTGACATTCGCGCCTATGCCGTCCAGTCCCGCAAAGCCAGCACCACCCGATAACCGTCAATATCCTCGAAGGTTTTACCGCATTCATCCCAGTAGGGATTAAACGAAGGCACGACGATAAAACCGGCCTGCAGCATCCGTTCGCACTGCGTCAGCCACTGCTGATTATCAGGAATATAGAACACCAGGAGATTATCTTCGGTGGGCGCACGCCCCACGGAGGAACCGAGATGATGGGTAAACTCGAGATGATAATGATGATGCGGATGCCCGACCAGCACGCCATCAAACCCCTGGTGGTCACTAAAACTGCCGATGATGTCGAAACCCAGCCCCTGCGAATACATGCGGGCTACCTGCTCAAGATTGTCCGTCGGGCGCGCCACCCGTAATACTGATTGTCGTGAAACCATGTGCACTCCCGTTTTTTAAACCGCCGCAAAGTCGCCAGCGAGAAATTGAGAATAGCAGAAATAAATCCGACTGATTTAGTCTGAAAACTTGCATCCTGTCAGTTATAGACAACAATCATTTAATCAGGTTTTCCCCTGTCAGATGGCCGTTACTTGTTCATTAATAACGCTATTTGCTGCACAACCATTAACAGTTTCAACTCAGGAGACAACAATGAGCATGTATGCAACGCTTGAAGAAGCTATTGATGCCGCCCGCGAAGAATTCCTTGAAGCCGCGCAGGATAGGATCCATGACGACGAAGAGCCAGTTCCGGACCAGTTTAATCTGCAGAAATACATCATGCAGGATGGCGATGTGATGTGGCAGGCGGAATTCCTCAGCGGCGAAGGTGATTCCATCGATGCGCTGACGTTCCGTAGCGGTGCGGCGGCGCAGGCTATCTTTGACGAGGATTATGATCAGATAGAACTCGAAGAAGAATGGCAGGAAGAAGCCACGTTGTATGAATGGGATGAAGGTGAATACCAGCATGAACCGCCGCTGGATACTGAAGAAGGTAAAGCGGCAGCTGAAGAATGGGACGATGAAGACGAGTATCCGGGTCGTGATATTGATTAAGTTATTTTATTCGTAAGGCCCGTGGCGGGCGTCAACCGGCAGCATGAAAGTGTCGACAATCATCGACAGCGGAACATCGATGACGGTGACATAACGCCACGGACTGTCCCGCAAATCCCACTGCACACCGGGATAATACTGGTTGCCATGCCCCTGTCCCGGCACAGTCCGGCTGATAATACTGCCGCATCCGGTCAGTACCGTCGCCACTAACGCCAGCACGCATCCGCGAAAAATAACCCGATTAATCACTCACCCAACCTGTCGATTCAATTCAAAAGAGGCACATTCAGAAGCGCTGAACAGCGCTGTCAGCTTATCATGCACAGCGCCTGCCTTATGTTAAGGCGAGGTAAAATTCCTGCATGACCTGCTAAAGAGTAACCCGTCTTTCATCACAAAGAAAACGGGCAGTATGTTTTCACATACTGCCCGTTTTTTATTCACTCCATGTCATTTTCAGGCGGGTTTAACTTCCAGCGTCTGAGTGACAGGGAATGCCTGCGCATTGCGAGGTAATTGCTGGTAGTAAGCACTCCAGGTCTGCTGATCAGGTTGCGTCCACACCGCAGAGTGTAAACGCGCCATCAGCACAGGATCGCTCAGCAGAATCAGACGATCCGCCTTGCCCAGATCCTTAGGACCGGTTTTCAACGCATGCTCCAGATGGGCACGACGGCCGTTTTCTACCGTTTCACGCAACAGGTGACGGGATGTTGCCATCGCCGTTGCCAGTGCGTTGAAGCCCGGATCGAAGACCGCATGCATAAAGCCATTTTGCAGCTTACGCGAACGGTTCAGCGCCAGGTATTCCTCGGTAGCCACCAGTTCACGCGGAGGATCGTATTCTTCCGGGATCAGGAACAGCTTGGCCTTCTTACTCTTAATCCCCAGCGTTGCACGGCTCGACAGTACAGAGACGATTGGCGACAGGATCAGGGAGAAGACGATTGGCGCAAGCCACCACAGGAAACGCAAGTCCAGCCACGCCATACCGGCAGCCCAGACCGCACCCAGCAACAACTGAGAACCATGACGTTTAAAGGCTTCGCCCCACGGAGTATCGTCGTCATCACGCTGCGGTGAGTTCCAGACCACTTCCCAACCCAGGAATGCGCTGACCACGAAGACGGTGTGGAACAACATACGTACCGGCGCCAGTAATACTGAGAACAGCATTTCGAGGAACATGGAAATCAGCAGTCGGAATGCACCACCAAACTGTTTCGCCCCCTTCGCCCAAATCAGCACGATACTCAGCAGTTTTGGCAGGAACAGCAACACCATGGTGGTCGAGAACAAGGCTATCGCCAGTTCAGGACGCCACTGTGGCCACACAGGGAACAGCTGACGGGGTTGCAGGAAATACTGCGGTTCCATCAGTGTGTGCACGACCTGCAATGCGGTAGACAAAGCCAGGAACGTAAACCATAACGGCGCGGACAGATAAGACATCACGCCGGTCAGGAACACCGCACGGTGAACCGGATGCATCCCTTTCACCAGGAACAGGCGGAAGTTCATCAGGTTACCGTGGCACCAGCGACGGTCGCGTTTCAGCTCGTCGAGCAGGTTCGGTGGCAACTCTTCATAACTGCCCGGCAGATCATAAGCAATCCACACGCCCCAGCCCGCACGACGCATCAATGCCGCTTCCACAAAGTCATGAGACATGATGGAACCGGCGAAGGAGCCTTCACCGGGCAATGGTGCAAGCGCACAATGCTCAATGAACGGTTTCACACGGATAATGGCGTTATGGCCCCAGTAGTGGGATTCGCCCAACTGCCAGAAATGCAGACCGGCGGTAAACAACGGACCGTAAACACGGGTCGCAAACTGCTGGCAACGTGCATACAGCGTATCCATGCCTGACGCTTTTGGCGCAGACTGGATAATACCGGCGTTCGGGTTGGCATCCATCAGACGGGCCAGGCCGGTCAGACATTCGCCACTCATGACGCTGTCAGCATCGAGAATAACCATATAGGCATATTCCCCGCCCCAGCGACGGCACCAGTCATCAATGTTACCGCTTTTACGTTTCACACGACGACGACGACGGCGATAGAAAATACGTCCGTGACCTTCAACGTCGCGGCACACTTCCATCCAGGCTTTTTGTTCCGCTACGCAGATATCCGGATCGTAACTGTCGCTCAGCACGTAGATATCAAACTGATCCAAATCACCCGTCGCTTTAACAGATTCATACGTTGCACGCAGACCCGCGAAAACGCGCTCCACGTCTTCGTTACAAATCGGCATGATCAACGCGGTACGGTTGTTCGGATTCAGCGGCTCATTACCTTTCGTCGAGGCGGTAATGCTGTATTTGTCCCGACCGATGAGCAATTGTAAAAAGCCCATCAATGCCGTCCAGAAACCGGCCGACACCCAACAGAACAGAATGGCGAACAGCACCAGGATCCCGGTCTGTAAGACGTAAGGCAGCAGTTGCAGAACCGACTGTTGCCAGTCCTGATTGAGCATATCGCTTGGGTCGATGAGCGCCCAGCCCTGATACGGCAGAATGGTTTTCATGTACCAGGTCGCGATCGCCGTCTGCACCAGCATCAGAACCAGCAGGATATAGCGACGCACGGAACCGGCGTGACGCCAGCGCTTTTCTGACTCGGGCATATCTGATGTGGTGTGACGCGAAACCGCGCTGCGCCCCATCATATTGTCCCAGAAACGCCCGACCGGGTTGGTGCGCCAGACATCAGGGAACATGCTAGAACGTTTAACCGGTGGCATGGCGCTGGCAATCGTACGCCCTTCGTTATCGACTTCGTCTAACGAGCCCTTTTCAAGGGCATCAGGCCAGCTTGCGCCGACGCGGGCTTTCACTGACACCAATGGCGCATCAGGATCGGCCGCATCAGCTGTGGTCGAGGCATCACCGCCTAAACGGTGATGTACGGTAGCAAAAGCCTGCCCCGGCTCAGCGGGAAGCTGCTGAGAGAGCGCCGCTTTCTGTTCATCAGTAAGCGGCAAAGCTTCTACATAATCTTGAGTAGAGTGCATTGACTTATTCATTTGCAGGCAGCTGATAGCTCCAGGTTTCACTCAGAGTTTTGTCGCCATTGGCCAGAGAAGCGCGCATTTCGATCGCCTTCTTAGGATCCTTCACTTTCAGGCGCAGCGTCAGACGCCAGCCCTTCGTTACAGGATTATAGCGTACGGAGTTTTCAACCAGATCACCGTTGTCGCCCACGCTGACCTGAGACACGACTGGCGTGTCGCTCTTCAGCGCTTTCAGGTTTGGACCGACGAAGTCGACGAGGAAAGCAACGCTGCCATCTGGCTCACGGATCAGATTCGACTGTTTCACATCCCCGGTAGAGCGCATGGTGCGTTCAACCCACGCCAGATCAGGAGAATGCAATTTCTCTTCTTCACGGGTGAAATGTAAACGATAGTTCAGGCTGAGCGGTTTGCCTGCATCGGGTAACTGATCAGGGGTCCAGAAGGCGACGATATTATCGTTGGTTTCATCCGCCGTCGGGATTTCCACCAGTTCAACTTTCCCTTTACCCCAGTCACCTTTGGTCTCAACCCAACCGCTTGGACGCAGGTCATAACGATCGTCCAGGTCTTCGAAGTTAGAGAAACTGCGACCACGTTGCAGCAGCCCGAAGCCTTTCGGGTTCTCCATCGAGAACTGGCTGACGGCAAGGTGTTTCGGATTGTTCAGCGGACGCCAGATCCATTCACCGTTACCGGCGTGAATAGACAGTCCGTTGGAATCATGCAGCGCCGGACGGTAGTTCAGCACCGGCGAAGGCTGGTTTGCGCCAAACAGGAACATGCTGGTTAACGGAGCCACACCCAGTTTGCCGACTTTATCGCGCAGATAAACCTGAGACTGCACATCGACAGTGGCTTCTTTACCCGGATAAACGTCCAGACGATAAGCACCGGTCGCACGCGGGGAATCCAGCAAGGCGTAAATGACTAAATGCTTTTCATCCGGGTTAGGACGTTCGATCCAGAACTCACGAAAACGTGGGAACTCTTCGCCGGAAGCCAGCGCGGTGTCGATCGCCAGACCACGGGCAGACAAGCCATAAACCTGGCCTTTACCGATGACACGGAAGTAGCTGGCACCCAGCACACTCATAATCTCATCATCTTTGTCGGCTTTATTGATGGGATAAAGCACTTTGAAGCCGGCAAAACCGAGGTTTTTCACTGAGTCAGCGTCATGCTTGACGTTGCCAAAGTTGAAGTAGTCCGGGCTGTATTTGATTTCTTTGACTGAATCAGCCGTTACTTCGTTGATTTTCACCGGAGTGTCGAAGTACATACCCTGATGGTAAAACTCAAGCTTGAAAGGCGTATTCAGGTTTTTCCAGTACGCTTTGTCATGATTGAATTGAATTTGTTGGTAGTCTGCGAATTTGAGATCGCGGAACTGAGACGGAAGATTGCTTTTCGGCGCTTCGTAACCTTTATCGGCTAACGCCTTCGCTTGTTTGGCAACATCATCTATAGAAAAAGCCCAGGCAGATGAGGTGAACATGGTCATCAACACTGCGGCACTTAGCAAACGGACTTTGATCATACGTGACCCTATGGAAAAATTTTTATCCGACACCTTGTCTCCTTTACGCGCGCTTCATTCATTTACTGTAACTATTTTAAGGGAAGTGTCAGGTTTCCGACAACTTGAGCAGTCGATGGTTCATCCATTGATGAACCGTTTAAGCGCAACAGGGTACAAGGATATCAATTCGATGAAACTCCGGCTATGGAAACTTGTCCTATAACAAAGCATGTTTTAAGGTTAGAAACTAAACTAATGTCAACGATGGTCATTTTTGCTTACGTGCAAAATTAGCCTTAAAGACAAATTACGCTCTAAAATTAGGATGAGCTACTTACAACGGATACGTAATGACACAGCCAAAACCACAACGTGAGTTTTTCTTAGACTCCATCCGCGCATATTTGATGCTGCTGGGTATTCCTTTCCATATATCATTGATTTACTCCAGTCATATCTGGGCGGTAAACAGTGCAATACCCTCTGACGGCCTGACAATATTTAATGATGTTATTCACGCCTTCCGTATGCAGGTGTTCTTTGTTATCTCGGGCTATTTTTCTTATATGCTGTATGAGCGCTATGACCCGCAGCAGTGGCTGAAGGTGCGTCTGGAGCGGGTTGCCATCCCGCTGGCGGCGGCCTTCCCGCTGATCACGATTCCGCAGCTCTATTTCCTGATGAAATTCACCAGCAAGTTTTCTGACTGGAATAATATGGATTTTTATCAGAGAATTAATGTGACTGTATGGGAACTGGTCTCGCATTTATGGTTCCTGTTAACCCTGGTTATTCTCACCAGCATTTGCTTTTACCTCTTCAAATTTATTAAAGAAATTAAGAATAGTCGTATTCAAATAATAAAAAGCCGTACAAATAGCTTAGGAAAAATCTCAATTATATTTCTTTTTATCGGTTTAATTTACGCGGCATTTAACAGAAGCCTGTATCTTTTTGCACCAAATTTACTTTCCAACGGCGCGTTTAATTTCATCGTCATGCAAACGTTGTTTTATCTGCCGTTTTTCATCCTGGGTGCACTTGCTTATAAATTCTCCTGGCTGAAAGAACTGTTTCTGAAACCGTCCGCGACTGCCGGGGTAGTCAGCATTTTCCTGTTCGCCGCTTACATGTTCAATCAACATGTCAATACGCCACAGCTGTACTCAATGGAAATCGATGCCATCATCACTACCCTGCTCGGGTTCCTGATGGTCAATGTGGTGTTTTCATTCAGCCATTATTTACTGAATTTTCAGGCGCCATGGATCACCTATCTGGTGAACTCATCCTTGTTTATCTATCTGATCCACCATCCTTTAACGCTGATTTACGGTGCGTTCATTACACCGAAAATTCACAGCGACTGGCTGGGATTCTGGCTGGGGCTGGTGTTTGTATTCGGTATCGCCTTTTTGCTGTATGAAGTGCATAAGCGCATCCCGATCCTGCGGTTCCTGTTCTCTGGCAAACCCCAGCATCCGGCTAAAAAGAATTCAACCGACGCGAATCCGCCGCAAAATCAGGCTTCCTGATACGCGGACATTGACCCCATACAAAGTCAGCGACATGAAAAAGGCGACCTCCGGAGTCGCCTTTTTGTTTCAAAATTTGTTATTCAGCGCGATGTGATATCAATTGTCGGGATCACAGACATCCCGACTTTCAGACGCTTCGCATCGGGCTGATTACTGTCGAGCACAATTTTAACCGCCAGACGCTGTACAACTTTAGTGTAATTGCCGGTCGCATTGTCCGGCGAAATAGGCGAAAACGTCACGCCGGTGGCAGGCGAAATGCTGTCCACCTTCCCTTTGAGGGTCACACCCGGCAACGCATCCACCTTAATCTCAACCGGCTGATGCGGCTGCACATCACCCAGTTGTGTCTCAAGGTAGTTCGCCACAATGTAAGCGTTTTTCAGCGGCACCACGGCCAGAACGCGTGCTCCTGCAGCCACATATCCGCCGATACGCAACGAGCGCTGCCCGACCACGCCATCCACCGGCGCCGTAATTTCGGTATAAGAAAGATTCAGCTTCGCCTGTGCCAGCGCCGTTGCGGCTGAATCGATTGCAGCTTTCGCTTCTGCCTGTTCCGCTTTCAGCACATCAACCTGCTTTTCAGCGCCAAGTGCTGCGGCCATATCACTCTGCTGCGCAGCCAGTTTTGAACGTAAATTGGCATCAGACTCATCACGTGCATCGGCCGTGCCGGAGCCATTTTGCAGCAGGCGTTTATAACGGTCAGCACTCTGACGCGCATAAGCAATACTGGCCGCATCAGCATTAACCAGTGCCCGGGCCTGCAAGATAGTCTGTTGTTGTTTCGCCAGTTGCGCGGTCAGGCTGAGCATCTGCGCATTAGCGGTTTCCAGATTTGCTTCTGCCGTCAGTACCGCATTGCGGTAATCACGATCGTCGATTCGGGCAAGTACATCGCCGGCTTTCACCATCTGGTTATCCTGCACGTAAACATCCGCAATCGTGCCGGAAATCCGCGGCGCGACCAGCGTGGAATCTGCAGAAACAAAGGCATCGTCAGTAACGGGTAGAGTGCTCTTGCCGAGTATCCACAAGGCGATGACAACCAGAAATATCACTACCACAGCGGCACACAGCCAGCTCAGGCGGACAGGTGAGGTTTTTATCATGATGTTGTTCTCTCGTACTTTTCAGAGTGGAATACTACGGTTAATAGTGATGCGATACTCAGGGACGTTTAACCAGAGACTGAGGCGGATATGTGCGTTTAGGCAAAATGGCGACCAGCAATATCAGGGAGAGTGCCAGCCCGATGATCACCATGTAAGCGTCCGATATTCCCAGCACCAGCGCCTGCTGTCTCACCCCTTGAGAAAACCGGGTGAGTATTTCTGTCGAAATCGCTGCGCCGCCGCTGTTCAGCGGGGCCAGAAAGCTGCTGTCGCCACCATATGGCTGTGAGAGCAGATAGCTCACGCTACCGGCGTGATTGAGCAAAACATTGGAATGGAATTGTTCGCGTTGGCTGACAAAAACAGCCAGCAAAGAACCGCCCATCACGCTGCCCAAACCGCGGGTGGTG
This sequence comes from Rahnella aceris, assembly GCF_011684115.1. NCBI lineage: Bacteria > Pseudomonadati > Pseudomonadota > Gammaproteobacteria > Enterobacterales > Yersiniaceae > Rahnella > Rahnella aceris. Next base: position 2,150,047 of record NZ_JAADJV010000001.1, read on the forward strand.
TTAAACATCGCGGAGGCAAAAGGCCCTTCCAGTGGCTGTACAACACTGGTTGCACTCATCAGGATCGGCAGGACCGCCATCGGTTGTCCGAAAGCCTGCATAATCTGGATCAGATAGAAATTATCGCGCGCCCAGGCACCGGTAAGATGTGTTCCCCAGTAACAGGAAAAGCCCACCAACCCTAATCCGCAGACAAGCACCCAGCGGCTGTCTATCCAGCGCATGGTCAGCACAAAAGCGATCAACGGGGCGAGTAATAGCTGCGGTAAACCGATAGTCAGCGCCAGCGGTCCGACCTGTATGGCACGAAATCCGCCAACCTGCTCCATATAACTGGCGGGTAACGCGGAGCCCGATAAGAAGAGAAACATCAGAGCGAACAACGTGATTAAGCCGTGCGTCAGATTATGTCTTCTCAGCATTTGTAATTTGAACAATGGCAACGGGTGATACCATTCGTTGACCAGGAAAACCGTCAGCAAGCCAAGCGCCGTGAAAAACATCAGCGTAATCAGCGGCGAACTGAACCAGTCGAGGCGTTCTCCCTGCTGCAAGGCCAGCACCAGCAGCGTTACTCCGCCCGTGCCAGTCAGCATGCCAACGACATCCATTTGCCGGAAACGCTCAAAACGCGGCGGATCCTGCGGCAGCCCGTGGGCAATCATCGCTACCGCCAGCAGACACGGTGGGATCACCTGCCAGAACACCCACTCCCAGCCGACATAATCGGTCCAGATGGCCGCCAGTGAAGTCGCCATATTTGGCCCGAAAGTCGCCGTCAGCGCATAAGCACTCAGCCCGTATAACTTGTATTGCGGCGGCATAAAACGCAGGGCGGACGTCATCAGTAACGGCGGCAAAGCACCACCGAACACGCCCTGAACTGCGCGCAGTGCAATGAATACCGGCAGATTTGGGGTGTACGGCAAAACAGCGGCAATAAGAACAAAACCCAGCGTGACGAACACGGTGAAACGACGCAGTGAAAAGGTCATGGCAAACCACGGTGCCAGCATCATTGCGGAGACTTCCGCCGCCTGATAGGCACCAATCAGCCATGAGCCCTCATCTGTGCTGATGCTGAGTGCGCCACGAACATCGGCAAGCGCAATGTCAGTAACACGGTCGTTAAGGCCAGAACACAATGAGGCGATTAAAACCCCCAGTAACCCGATAACCAGCCTTAACGTAAAAGGGGGCGGCACGGGCAGTGCAGCAACAGGCGCCATTGTGATTGTCTGATTCATCGTTAACTCCACCGCTTTATCATGGCGGCGATAGGAAGAAGGCAGGTTTTGTGTCGCAGAAGTGCAAAATAAGCGACCTGCATCACAAATATTTCGATGCATTGCACCACATTGTGATACACACAGAAATACTATAATACGGTGCACTGTATTGCAATGTGATTAAAAATTGTTTTTCACCCGTTGAGCCATTACATTGACCACTCAGGTTTATGGACAGGATCACGCACGGAGATAAAGGAGAAATCATGGCTCAGGACAATCCGGCAGACGAAGAACGCAGCGGTGGGATTCAGGTGATCTCGCGGGCGGCCACCATACTCAATTCGCTGGGAAAACATCCGCAGGGAATGAGTCTCGGTGCCATTGCCAATGAAGTGGATTTACCACGTTCGACTGTGCAGCGCATCGTCGCCGCACTGGCCGAAGAAGGGCTGGTTCGCTCAGAAGGTAGCGGAGGCGTACGGCTTGGCCCGACGCTTCTGAAACTCGTTTCAACGGTCCATACCGATGTCATCGCCATCGCCTCCCCATTTCTGCGTCAGCTTTGCGACAACACACAGGAAACGGTGTCGCTCGGGCGGGCAAGTGGTCGGCAGATCGCCAATATTCACAGCATTGTGGCCGAGCGGGAACTGCGCGTGGTGCCGCGCGTCGGCCTGAATCTGCCCATTTACAGCACATCGAGCGGCCGTGCCCTGCTGTCGCTAAAAACCGATGAAGAGATCCGCATTATTGTCGGGGATGTGCTGGAGCCCGCCACGGAAAATACCGTGCGTACCCTTGACTCACTGCTGGAAAAAATCGCCAGTGTGCGGGAAAGCGGAATTGCGATGGAAGAGGGAGAAACGGTAAACGGCGTTACCACGCTGGCTATCGCAATAGATACAATTTTAGGCCGTTACTCGGTATCGGTACTTTTCCCTACTGCCCGGCGGGCGGCCAAAGAGTCGCAAATCCGTGAAGCGTTGCTGGAATGCAAACATGCCCTGATTGGCGAAATTGGTAAATTGGATGAAACCCAGGTATCCGGTGGAAAATAATAAAGAAAGGAATTGCCGTGTTTGATGTCATTTTGTTAGCCGTAGACGGCTCAAAGCAATCCCTTCTCGTGATTGATCTCGCCCGCCAGCTGGCAAAGGGACGAGCTTCAACGGTTTTCGTCACCTGCTGCATTGACGAGTCTTACGCACTGGAAAATAACGGCGATGTTCCCGGTGAAATTGTCAGCTACCCGCCAGCAGAAGAAGAGCAAAACACCGCACGCGCCGTGGTCGGGCATGCGCTGGAAATTTTGTCGCAAGCAGGGATCAATGCGAAAGGCAATCTGATCGTCGGTCCGGCCGGAGAAGCGCTGGTGGCTGAAGCTGAAAGAATCAATGCCTCGGTGATTGTCATCGGCCACCGTCAGCTTTCAGCGTTTGGACGGATGATGAAAGGCTCAGTCAGTGCGGAAGTGATCGCGGCCGCCCCCTGCCCGGTTATGGTTGAAGTTCGCGGTAATTAATATTTCTGATGCCAGACGACAAAAAGCGCCCTCAGGCGCTTTTTCAGACGGATAAAGAACAGCAATAACGAAGCGGATTATTTAATGTTTATCAGTCCCATGGATTTTGCCCAATCTGAGATGTGATCCCGATAAAAGAAAGTGATGTCCAGTTCCAGTGAACATTCCTTTGATGGCGTCACACTGCCTAAACACGGATATTCCAGCGGACGATATTCAAAAAGGAAATCATCCATTTCCTCATCAGTCATCAACTTATCGCCTTCTATTTTATCCTGATAGAAATAGGCATCCAGCATCCAGGCGCGGTATTCAAAATCATTTTTAATCAATTGCATAGGAATAATCTCGCTAAATGACATGTTACATATCTGACAGGGCTTTCCCCTGTATGACGGCCTGTTTCATCAGATATGTGTCGTATTCGAGCCATCCATTGCCGATTTCATAACAAGAAATTAACATATTAATGACCGTTAGCAAGCTGCAATTACTCTTAAAAAAGTTTTTTCCAAACTCACCTGCGCTCAATAGAATGAAAAAACATCTTTATATAATTCAAATAAATGAATCACATTATTTGCATTCATAAAGTAATTAATTAGGAGAGAATTATTAATAGCGGGGGGAGAGAATGTGGAAGGAACAGAACTGACATTGGGGATGCTTTTGCATCGCCACTGCCAACCCTGTTCCCAAAATCTTTAACGTCTGCCCTTCAACTCATCAAACTTTCGTTACCAGCGGCCCGGAGGCGGACCTTCGCGCCAGTGTCCCGGAGGGCCATCACGCCAGTGCCCAGGAGGGCCATCGCGCCAGTAGCCGGGTGGCGGGCCTTCATGCCAGTGCTCATGATGCCAGTAGCGTGGCGGCGGCGGGGCCGGTTCGTAATAAACCCAGTGCCCGCGGCCTTCATCACGATAATGCTGGTCCCACCAACCCGGTGGACGCCAGTCACCACCATCCCAATAGTATCCGCGGTCGTCACGGTCTCCGATATGCAGTGACAACCCTGGCATATTAACGCCAAGCTCGACGTTCGCCTGTGCGACAGCTGGCAAAGTTAGCAAAACGGCGAGAACTAAAATTAGTTTTTTCATTGTGAACCTCACGACCTGCTTATCAGGTGGTGTCAAAGTACCCCCAGCTATCTTCCTGTTCTATAGGAATTTATCCCAAAAAAAAAACCCTTAACGTAACCCTTACATTTGCGTCAATCCACCACCTCGTCCAACCAGGCGCAACGCTATGGCTGCAAAGGAAATTCAGTTCAACATTGCAAAGCCGTTATAAATGACAGATACAAAAAAACCGCCGAAGCGGTTTTCTTTTTGCTGCTTTGTTGTGCAAAATCAGATTTTGCAGCCTTCGCAGTCACTTTCGTCCTGAACGGCTTCAGGCACTTCTGCTGCTTTTTCAGCTGCTTTCACTTCGGCAGTTTCCAGTGCAGCATCAATGTCAAAATCAAAAATATCGTCGCTCATTATCATCACCTTAAATGTTCAAAATCGCGTTCAGTATAAACGACAGCCCCTGCCAGGCGCCGGTTTTTTTGTGCCCTGCTGCCGCCGCATTTGCATAAAGTGCATCGGGAAACCATAGTTATGGTGAATGCAACGGTGTAACAGAGACACCTTTATGAATATGAAATAAACACGAGGAGAACCGGATGACGACGTCAAACATCAAAGCGTGGGCAAATACCCGTGAAACCTCTCACGAAATCGCCGAGGCCATTTTCGAACTGGCGAATAACGACGAGACGCTGGCACAGAAAATCTGGGAAGAAGGTAACGACGAAGTATTGCCTATCGCGTTCGCCAAGACCAAAGAAGACCATTTGTTCTGGGGCGAAGAGAAAATTGATCGGCAAAATGTCTGATAGCCACAGCGTGAACGGCTGACGCTCAGCCCTGAGTCAGACTTAGGGCTGAATCTGCATTAAACCGGCCTGGCAGTTAGCTGTCGAAGCCAAATCCCATTTTATGCGCCCACTCAAAGATTTGCTCTTTGTAGAAAAAACGCGGCTCACACACCCCCGGTTCGCCTGGTGTCTGGATCATCACAGCCACGCACGGATAAGCCACCGGACGGGCGTCAAAGATAAAGTCATCCACTTCCTGATCGGCAAACTCAGAGGTTTCGCCTACCGCACTCGCCTGGAATATTTCATCCATTATCCACTGACGGTATTCAAATTCGTTGCTGATAAATTTCATCATTTACCTCTGCCTGGCTTTTACTCTGCTTGCGGTCATTGCCGGGTTAAATCAATGGTGTAAGGCGTCGCCGCCACAGCAAGGGCACACTTCGGCGCGCGTTACCGACATTTGCGCACTGCCGTCGGAGTCCCATTCTACTCTCAACGGTTTGCCGTTATCGTGTACGACTTTGATGAAACGATCAAAATGTGCAGCCTGCCCGGTCATCGTTTCGGTGACTAACAGTTCATCGCCAGCATAAATACGTGCAGTAGCTTGCGTGTCCTGCTTTTCGCCCGAAATGATTTTGTGCAGATGGTGAATGGTAAGTTTGATTCGTTCCACTATAGCTCCTGTCACGGCTCAACATCATTTTCTCGTTTAAACACATTCACGAAAATGATGCCCAGCCGCTATTTTATCAGAGCATGCAGGGTAACGTCATGGCCTGATGCCATGTTTAGAGGGGTTAAGAGTGAGCTAACTGTGCTGTTCCGGTGCTATCTGGCAAATGGCGTTCCAGCCGGGCCAGATCGTAAACATCATAGAAATCCACAAAACCTTTATGTCGGACAATGGATTCAATGCGGTTTTTGATGTGCTCGCTGACATCAGGGGCGCTGAGTATTTGCTTCACGGCATCAGCAGAAAGCTCGCGGCTGAAATACCATTCGCCGTTATAACAAACGCGTAAATCAAGCACCCCGATATCTTCGTAGCGATAAACTGGCTTAATTTCCAGCAACAGCATCGCGGACATAAAGATCAGGAAAGCCGTAAATCCGATAAACCAGCCGAGCCCCATATAAGGTGAAACGTACATGACGATGCCCACGGCGATATACCCGACCAGCATAGCCAGACATAACCAGGGATGGTTTATAAAGAACTCAGCATTGATCCGCGCTTTACCATCGCGCCCTTCCTGACGATTGATGCGATCAATTTCACTGTTTAATACGTTTTTGATTACGTCCATCTCATACCTCATTGCGTCACGACTATAATGCAATCTGATTACATAATTTTATCACGACAACTGTTATAGCGCGTAGAGCAGTTCACCGCCGTTAATCGGTAAACTGTTATAGTTTGGTATTTGCACCTTACTCAACATGGAACCCGTTCAATGCATGTCAGATAAAAGGAGATCATCGTGGCATTATTAATTGTAGAGAGACCGGCCAAAAAGCTGGTGAGCTACCGGGTGGTTGGCCCCTATCAGGAGTCAATCCACAGTGGTTTTCAGCAACTGATGAAATGGGCTGTACGGCATCATCAGCCGCAAAACGAATGGCTGACGTGGTTTCATGATAATCCTGACACCACACCGGCAGAAGCTTTACGTGCTGATCCGTCGGTGTGTGTAGCCGATAATTTTATTCTCGATGATGCAGAAGGACTGGCGTTGCAAACGCTGCCGGGAGGCACGTATGCGGCGTATCACACCACGATCACAGACGGCAATTTTGAAAAGGCCTGGCGGGAATTCTACAGCCAGCTGCTGGCCAGTACGAGCTATCGCCCGGACGGAAAAGCGTGCTTTGAGCACTATCTCAGCGACGGCTCCAAAAATGGCATATGGGAAGTGGTTTTTTATCAGTCGGTCGAAAAAATCCCGGCAATCCGCTGAAGTGTTAAACCAGCAGCGGAATGTCGGAGAGCTCGCAGAAATCGACATAAGCCTGTGGTGGTTCAGCGTCGCTGACCACCACATTAAAACGCGCAAGCGGCGCGATGGCTGCGGGCCTGACCTGATCAAATTTGCTGCTGTCAGCGACGAGAATGCTCTGCGCTGAGCGTTCTATGGCCTGATGTTTCATCAGTAATTCATCAAAATTAAAGCAGGTCACACCGTGTTCAATACTGACGCCCGCAGCGGAAATAAAGGCTTTCGCCGGGCGGATAAAGTCGAGTTCACTGCTGCGCCCGATAGGCGTAAAAATACTGTTACTGGATTTAAACGCACCGCCGCACAAGATGACTTCACAGTGAGGTTTATCCTGCAGCGCCAGAAACGTATTGAGCGAGTAACAAATGGCCGTAAATACCCGGTTATCGGCAATGCTTTCAATCACATAAGGCATTGTCGTGCCACAGTCAAAAAATACCGTATCGTTATCCTGAATAAGACTGGCTGCGCGGGCAGCGAGACGTTGTTTCTCTGCAACATGGCGGGTTTTCTGTTCACTGATAAAGTAGTGCGTCGCCGGATTATTCTTCGGATCAATCACAATATAACCGCCGAGTAAAATTACCGGTGCGGGTGCTGCGCTGAGATCACGGCGGACAGTCATTTCCGAAACATTGAGCAGTAAAGACGCTTCTTTAAGGTGAATTTTGTCGGTCTTTTTTAATGCCAGCAACAGACGCTGAATCCTGTCTTCACGCTTATTTTCCATGATGTTATCCCGTGCCTTCCCGGTTCGCAGCCGCTCACTATACCGTTGCCCGTCAGTCACCGCAAACCCCGGTAACGCCTGACATTACTGCAGCTGAATAAGCGTCAGATAACCGCCAAATACAGCGCCCGTATCAATATAAAACTGATTGGCAAACTGCATTGCATGTTCAACCGGCGTGTGACCGAAATAAAATTCATCAGCGCCAGCTATCGGTTGAAAGCGACCCGCCAGCGCAGAATTCACACGTTCACGATCCCAGATAACCTCATCACCATCCATTAGCTTATCGAACACATATTCATTGGAAAGGTAATCAGCATGGGCCACCACGATACGCCTGCCCTCACGGTTCGTCAGTTCGAGAATATGTGGCAGCGTGTCAGCCTGTAAAATCAGCGCTTTCGCCTCTTCTTGTTTGTCGTGTTCAAGAGCATAAAACCAGTCGCCGCCATTACGTAACCAGCGCGGGATATTCTCTTCGTTTATGGCATCAATCGCCATCTGCTCGTGATTTCCGCGTACACAAGCAAACCAGGATTCATTGAGCAGTTGCAAACAACCGACACTGTTAGGCCCGCGATCGGCAAGATCCCCCACAGATAACAGCAGATCGCGGTGGGGATCGAAAGACACTTTCGCCAGCTTTTCCCCAAGCAAACTCAGGCAACCATGCAAATCGCCAACAATATAAATGTGTCTGTATATTGAACAATCAATACGCTGGTACAGAGCAGGAGTCATACTTCGCCAAAATCCATAATCAGGATGAATACCTTAAGTGTAATGCAAGATGATAATGAGGAAAGCGGAGAAAATCGGGAGAAGACTTTACTCTCTCATCAGCGGCTTATGCGCTCTCTACACTGAGTTGACGCTGAAATCCACTGATAATTAAATTATCGTTAAGTAACTGACGCCTTTTTGTGCTAGACTACTGCCCGCTCTAAGTAAAACCGGAGGTTTTATGAGTTCCACAGTTTTAAGCGCTCAAGACGAGTGTCCGTTATGTCAAAGCAGGAATAAGACGTCGGTTAATATGTCGGCGAAAATTGTTACTGTGACCTGCACTTCGTGTGGCCGCTACAGTATCTTCCGCAAAACCATGGAAGAGATTTCAATCGACAGGAAGAAACGCGTTGCCCTGCAGGCGTTTTTCACCAGCCAGCCTAACTACCATTTGCCGCTATCAATCAGGGCATTGAGCAACACTGATTCATCGGGTGAATTCTGACCCTAAAAACGCCCCTCGGGGCTGTTTTAATTCCTGATTTTCTTCATCCCTTTTACTCAACAACCGACATTGTGTTCAGAGCACCTCATTCTGGCTGAGGTCGCGTGCGCGAAGGATGTTATTGAAGAAACACTTAAGGCCCCTGTTGCAGGTGGCCTTTTTTATTGCATCTGGATTACGCGAATTTCAGGCATAAAAAAACCACCCGAAGGTGGCTATAACGACATTACTACTTTATTGCTTTTGATTATTCAGCTAATTTTCCCATGGTACCCGGGACGAGACTTGAACTCGTACAGCCATAAGCCGAGGGATTTTAAATCCCTTGTGTCTACCGATTCCACCACCCGGGCTCCGGGAAAATTGGAGGCGCGTTCCGGAGTCGAACCGGACTAGGCGGATTTGCAATCCGCTACATAACCGCTTTGTTAACGCGCCTTAAATCTTACTACTTGTCTTGCACTTAAACCAATTCACGAACCAGTTTAAGAAAATTTGGAGCGGGAAACGAGACTCGAACTCGCGACCCCGACCTTGGCAAGGTCGTGCTCTACCAACTGAGCTATTCCCGCTTTAATCAGAACGTACTGATTTTTTTAACTAATCTTCTGGCACAAGACTGGCTGCCTTCCGATGCGTTGCATTCTACTGACCTGACGGATTGAGTCAATAAAATTATCTGCTTCATGCGTTCGTTTGACGTTTTTTACGGCAGTTTGATCAGGGTTCCAGCAAATCATGGCGCGCAGCGTTGAGATATTGGAACATTGACCAGAAAGTCAGCACTGCAGCAATATAAAGTGCAACCACGCCAACCCAGACCACAATAGCATCAGGACGCCACAACAGCGCGACCAGCGACAGCATCTGCGCCGTGGTTTTCACTTTCCCGATCCATGAAACCGCCACACTGCTGCGTTTTCCAATCTCAGCCATCCACTCACGTAGCGCGGAAATAATGATCTCGCGGGCAATCATGGTCGCAGCCGGTAACGTAATCCACCAGGAGTGAAAATATTCAGCCACCAGCACCAGCGCGATCGCCACCATCACTTTATCGGCTACCGGATCAAGGAATGCACCGAAACGCGTCGTTTGCTTCCAGCGGCGTGCCAGATAGCCATCAAACCAGTCGGTCACGGCAGCAAAAACGAAAATCAACGCACAGACCATTGATGCCCATGGATAAGGCAGATAAAAGGCCAGCACGAAGAACGGTATCAGTACAACGCGGAACAGGGTGAGGCACGTAGGTATATTAAATTGCATAGCGAAGGTAACTGTTTGTCCGGTGTGGATATTATGAGTATGTTGCTACATTGCCCTTAGTGTTTCAACGCATTATGAATCTTTTCTGCCAATGCGATAGAAATACCCGGTACCTGTGCAATTTCCTCTACGCTGGCATTCAGTAATGGCTGAATGCCTCCCATGTATTTCAGTAAAACCTGACGCCGCTTCGGCCCGACGCCTTCAATTTCTTCCAGCGCACTGGTCGTACGGACTTTCGCACGTCTCTGCCGGTGGCCGGTAATCGCATGGTTATGCGAGTCATCACGAATATGCTGGATGACATGCAACGCTGGCGAATCAGCGGGTAACGCAATCCCCTCACCTTCCGGCACAAAGAACAGCGTTTCGAGCCCGGCCTTACGATCCGCACCTTTCGCGATACCAATCAGTAAAGGTTTGGATTTGTCCCACTCCACATTCAGCGAATGAAACACATCCAGCGCCATGCCGAGTTGCCCTTTGCCGCCATCAATAAAGATAACGTCAGGAATTTTATTGTCATCGAGCGTCTTACCATAGCGACGCTGCAATACCTGCGCCATCGCCGCGTAATCATCGCCGGGCGTAATGCCGGTAATGTTGTAGCGTCGGTATTCAGAACGCACCGGGCCATTGCCGTCAAAAACCACGCAGGAAGCGACTGTCTGCTCGCCCATAGTATGGCTGATGTCGAAGCATTCCATACGGTTAATTTCCGCAAGATTCAGTGTTTTTGCCAGTTCAGACAGCCGCTGATGGATTGTCGACTGCTGAGCCAGTTTGGTCGTCAGTGCAGCAGAGGCATTGGTGCGCGCCAGTTTCAGATAACGGGCACGGTCGCCCCGCGGCTTACTCTGGATTTGCACTTTGCGCCCGGCCAGTTCGCTGAGCGAATCGGCCAGCAGATCTTTTTCCGCCAGACTGAAATCCAGCAGAATTTCGCCGGGCAGTGTCCGTTGCTGACTGCCCTGCAAATAGAATTGTCCAACGAAGGTCTGCACCACTTCGCCCAGATCGGTGCCGCCTGGTACTTTCGGGAAATAACTGCGGCTGCCCAACACTTTGCCCTGACGGATAAACAGAACGTGCAGACATGCCATACCTGACTCGAAGCCCACGCCGATCACATCCAGATCTTCGCTGTTACCCGACACGAACTGACGCTCTGTCACGCGGCGTACAGCCTGAATTTGATCTCTTATCCGCCCGGCATCTTCGAAGCGCAGCGCTTTACTGGCTTCTTCCATGCGGTTTACGAGCTGTGTGACGACCTGCTGGTCTTTACCGGACAGGAAAAGGCGAACGTATTCCACCTGATCTTTATAATCTTCCTCACTCACCAGCCCTTTGACACACGGCCCCAGACAGCGACCAATCTGATATTGCAGACAAGGGCGCGAACGGTTGCTGTATACGCTGTTTTCACACTGGCGGATCGGGAAAAGTTTTTGCAGCAGCGCCAGTGTTTCGCGCACGGCATAGGAATTAGGAAAAGGCCCGAAATACTCGCCTTTGGCGTGCTTAGCACCGCGGTGAACTGAAAGTCTTGGATGATTATCCGCGCTGAGGAAGATCAGCGGATACGACTTATCATCGCGTAACAATACGTTATAACGCGGCTGATAAAGTTTGATGTAATTATGTTCGAGGAGCAGCGCTTCGGTTTCCGTGTGGGTCACCGTCACATCGATTTGCGCGATGTTTTTGACCAGCGTTTCGGTTTTGCGGCTGGAAACCTGGACGCGAAAATAACTCGAAAGACGTTTTTTGAGGTCTTTGGCTTTACCTACGTAGATTACGGTGCCGCTGGCGTCATACATTCTGTAGACGCCAGGCTGGCTGGTGACCGTTTTCAAAAAGGCTTTTGGGTCGAAACGCTCATCACTCACTGCCTGATAAAGTCTCCGTATTGAACAAACCGTGCCGGATTGCCAGATGTGTTAACTCAACATCACCGCTGATATTTAATTTACTAAACATCCGATAACGATAACTGTTAACTGTCTTCGGGCTCAAGTTCAGCTGTTCAGAAATTTCATTGACCTTTTGTCCCTTAGTGATCATCAGCATGATCTGCAGTTCACGCTCGGATAAGGAATCAAAAGGCGTTTCAGATTGTGGTTCAATCTGGCTCAGTGCCATTTGCTGAGCAATGTCGGAGGCAATATAACGCTGACCCGAATCAACCAGACGGATAGCATTGACCACTTCCTGTGGAGCTGCGCCTTTGCTCAGGTAACCGGAAGCCCCCGCCTGCATCACTTTGGCCGGTAGCGGGTTTTCAGTATAGATCGTTAACATGATGATCTTGATATCTGGCGAAAAGCGGACAATTTTCTTGGTCGCTTCAAGCCCGCCAATACCTGGCATGTTCATATCCATCAGGACAATATCAACGTCATTGGTCCGACACCATTTGACGGCATCTTCACCGCATTGCGCCTCACCAACAACTTTGATGCCTTTGATATCTTCAAGAATGCGTCGGATCCCTGCGCGCACCAGTTCGTGGTCATCAACAAGAAGAACGCTTATCAAAGAGAATTCTCCAAAAAATAAGGGCAACACACCGTCAGGGACTTCACGCTTGTCTTACGTAAACCTACGTATCGAACATTAAAAATTTGCTCTCAGACAGCTTATAAATGAAGAGAAGGTGGCAAATAAGAGGCCAATATCAACTAACTCGCCCCACTACCGCTCATCGGTAGTATTTTTAAAGCAGAAAGACACAGTTATTTATTATAGCCCGCGTATTTTACTCTATCAGACGTTCCTGACCAAGGAATGTCTGCAAAAAACTACTTTGCTGAATGTAAATGAGAAGTACCACCAACTGTATTAATAAATTATTAAAAATACGTGTCTAATCAAAGATCAAGCAGAAAAATCTGCGGTCTCTTTTAAGCGGTAAGTAAATAACTCCAGGCCCTTACTCATATCTGAAACTCTCTTTACGCCATGCTGGCTATTTAAGCGTCAGCACTGTCACTTCATATATCTATGATATATCCAATTATTATTTGCGATCGCACGAATTGATGATGGCTTATATGAATAAGTCTGCACATAAAGATGAAAAATTCTCAATCCCCCATTACGTTTAGTATTCTTTACTCATTGTCCGGAAACACTATATGCAGACGCTTAACCTCCCGTTTTAAGCGGCCATTCTGGCCTTGCCCTAAAACGTGCCAACTATGCTAAAATGCGGCCACTTTTCACCTGTTCAGAATTCGGTGCGCTGCCTGACAGCTTGCCTGAGGGGATACAAATAATGAGTAATTGCGATTTTACGACTGAAGCAAACGTTGAAACACTGGCAACAGAAGTTGCCTGCCTGAAAGCCACCCTGACCCTGATCCTCAAAGCGATTGGCCAGGCTGATGCAGGTAAAGTGATGCTGAACATGGAGCGTTTTGTCGCGCAGATGGAAGACGAACAGCAGGCTGCCGTGTTCAAAAATTCCCTGCAGCAAATCAAGTTTGCTTACCGTCAGTAATGCTATTTCAGAGTCTGTCACCCTGACAGGCTCTGCCTCTCTCCGCCCGGTTATTCCCCGCAATGTCTGCTATAATCATGCCCTGCATTCATTCAATGAGGACATAAGCATGAGCGACGAAAAGAATAAAGAAAACAAAAGCAAAGCCGACGAAGTCCATGTCAGTGACGGGCTGGGAGAACTGTTTGAAGTTTCTGAACAACTGACGGAAGAAGAAATTGAAAAAGCGGCAGAAGAAGCCAAACAAGCCGTAGAAGACGCCAAAAAACAGAAAAATCATTGATCAATGCATCACAACTTCCTTGCCCCGCATCAGGTGCTTGCGCCTCTGGCTATTGATTATCAACATGGTGACAGCGAGCCAGCCCACAGTCACAACTGCTCACAACTGATTCATACGCTATCCGGTATTGTAGAAGTGCATACGTCGCTCGGCACCTGGATGGTGCCGCCCGGGCGCGGGGTCTGGCTGCCTGCAGAGGTTGAACACAGTCTGCGTTTTATCGGCGGTGTAAAGGCCCGCACGCTGTTTGTCGATCCCCTCGCCCGTGCTGACTTACCTGCGCAATGTCAGGTAGTGCAGATTTCTCCGCTGCTGCGTGAACTGATTTTGGCCTCGCTGACTATTCCGGCCGATTATCTGCCCGGCGGGCGCGATGAACGCATCATGGAATTATTGCTTGATGAACTGCGTCTGTTGCCGACACTGCCTCTTTATCTGCCGGAACCCAACGAGCCGGAGCTGAGCGGGCTTTGCCAGCAAATTCGTGCAGATCTTTGTTCAACGTGGGAACTGGAAGATGTCGCGCAACGTCTGAATATCAGCAGCCGAACGCTCTCACGCCGTTTCCAGCGTGAAACGGGATTACGTTTCAGTGACTGGGTTCGCCAGGCAAAATTGCTCGAAGCACTGAACCAGCTTGCCGTTGGCGTTTCAGTTATTGATGTGGCGCTGGCACTCGGCTACGACAGCCCGAGTGCCTTCAGTGCGATGTTTCGCCGGTCGCTTGGCGTCTCACCCAGCGAATATTTTAATCAGTCATAATGGCGCTGGCTGCATTGAACAGTGCCTGCAATGAAGCACTGGACACATCGCTGTCAATCCCCACGCCATAACACGTTTCGCCCAACCTCCCCCGACAGCTCAGATACGCCACCGCGCGACTGTGGCTCTGATGTCCCAGCGTATGTTCATGATAATCGCCGATTTCCAGGAGCACATCGTAACTGCGACGCAATGCATCCGCTGCACCGGACAGCAAACCGTTACCGCTACCCGTAATATGTTGTTCTTCATTACGATAGCGGATCCGCGCACTGAAATGGCAGACGTTTTGCTCATCGCTGCGGATGTCATAACTGAGCAATTTCACCACGGGCAGATCGGTTAACCCGTAACGCTGCCGGAACAGTCGCCAGATATCGCTGGTGCTCATTTCCTTGCCATGCGTATCGGTTTCACGCTGCACCGCTTTACTGAAATCAATTTGCAAACCGCGCGGCAATTTCAGCCCGTGATTCTGTTCCAGCAACCAGGCCGCCCCGCTTTTCCCGGACTGGCTGTTCACGCGGATCACCGCTTCATAACTGCAACCGACATCCGCAGGATCTAACGGCAGATACGGCACGCGCCAGACCGTGCTCTCTGATGTTTTCTGTGCAGCAAACCCTTTTTTGATGGCGTCCTGATGCGAGCCCGAAAATGCCGTAAACACCAGTTCACCGGCATACGGATGGCGCGGATGCACCGGTAACTGGTTACATTCCTCCACCGCCTCGACAATCGTCTGCAAATTGCTGAAATCCAGCTGCGGCGAGATGCCCTGCGTGTAAAGGTTCAGCGCCAGCGTCACAATATCCACGTTGCCGGTGCGTTCACCGTTACCAAAAAGACATCCTTCCACACGGTCGGCACCGGCCAGCATCGCCAGCTCAGCACAGGCCACACCGGTTCCGCGGTCATTGTGCGGATGAACGCTGATGGAAACCTGTTCGCGGTGGCTGAAATGACGGCAGAACCATTCAATCTGGTCGGCATAAACATTCGGTGTGCTGACTTCTACTGTTGCCGGTAAATTAATGATCATCGGCCTTTCATTGCCCGGTTTCCAGACATCCGCCACGGCTTCACACACTTCCAGCGCAAACTCCAGTTCAGTGAAGCAGAAGGTTTCCGGTGAATACTCAAATGTCCATTCAGTTTGCGAATATTGCCCGCACAACTGACGAATTTGCTGAGCGCCGCGAACCGCCAGCTCGCGCGTTGCGGCCTGATCCTGATTAAATACCACTTCACGGAACACAGGCGCAGTGGCGTTATATAAATGCACAATGGCACGCGGCACATCTTTGAGTGCCTCGAAGGTGCGGGCAATCAGATCCGGCCGCGAAGGCGTCAGCACCTGAATCACCACATCATCCGGGATGAGCTTCTCTTCAATCAGGCTGCGGACAAAATCAAAATCGGTTTGTGAAGCCGAGGGAAACGCCACCTCAATCTGCTTAAAACCACACTTCACCAGCAAATCAAAAAACTGACGCTTACGGGCATTATCCATGGGTTCTGCAAGCGCCTGATTGCCGTCACGCAAATCACTTGAACACCATTGCGGCGCTTTACAGAGCACATTTCCTGGCCACTGGCGATCGGGTAAATTCACCTGCGGGAAGGGGCGATATTTTTGCGACGGGTCGTTTAACATACGATTCTCCTTTTATCATTGGGCAGCGGTTATGTTCCGTTAAATCCATAGTACGCAAACGATAACTTCCTGCGCCTGACTAACTGACAGTCACCCTCGCAAAACGGACAAAAAGAAAATGATCATAAAAAAACCCGCATTCTGCGGGTTTATTCATTTTGTTATTTATTGCCGCTGCCTTCCGGCCGGATATTGTAGGTTCCGAAGAAGCTGCGATCCGTTTCCAGACTGATACTTTTACCATTCGCATCAACGGTAATCGAACCTGATGTCTTGGTCAGCGCGCAGGCAATGCGAACATCAATAGTGCGCATCCCGTTCGGCACATTCAAATCCACGTACTGATTAAAATGTAGGGAAGCCACGGTTTGTCCGTCTAAAAACACTATCAGCGGACAGGTTTTCTCAAACGGCACGACTGACCACTGATCTAAACGGTGTAAACGGATGTGGGTCTGCCCTGCCGGCGCTGCCGAGCTGGCGTTAGCGAAAGATGACTTGACCTGCAGCGTCGGTTCATAAGGATTGGCCGCACACCCGGCTAAAAATAAAGCAGCCAAGGCCACCAGTGTTTTTTTCATCGTTATCTCCCTGAGTTTATGCACGAATGATAGCAGTGTGCGCGCAGCGGGCAACAAAAAACCGGTGGGAGCGGGTACGGAGTGTCCGCAAGCGTAAAAAAGTCATCTAAATCTGTGACGTTAGTACAAAAAAACATCACCCGAATTGCTAATAGTCCTCCACTGGTATTTGATATTCTTGTTAGGATTTATCCGATCAGTCGTTCAACTCAGTTTCAGGAATCACTATGTACAGCTACACATTAATCGCCCCCGCAGGGATCGTTAAAGCCTACGAAGACGAATTCCGCGACAAAGGGATTGAGTTACTGGTTGCCAAACAGAATCGTTCGGAGACGGTCGTCTTGCGCAGTGACCGGTTCACCGAAGAAAGCACATTTATCACGCACGTTCATCTGCTGATCTTCAGCCTGTGCATGCGTGTACAAAAACAACTCAAAAATGGCAATACACCCAATACCACCATTATGTATTGATGCATTCCTGCACTTAACACTGTTTTGGCCTCAAACCGGGGCCTGACAGCTATTCCCTGTATTTCTTCCTTCTGCTCATCTTTATATGCCATAAAAATATTCCTGCCAGATTGCGTAAATAAACGACAAACCGTTGAGGTTTATTTCCCGACAGGCGATGACTTTATTAGCAGTGCATAAAACAGAGGAACTGACGGATTAAAGAAGAAGGGAAATAAAAGCAGAAGGAGCTTAATGCATTGATTAATCATTTGTTGGTGGGTCGTGGCGGGTTCGAACCGCCGACCAATTGATTAAGAGTCAACTGCTCTACCGACTGAGCTAACGACCCAACGGGACGGATTATTCTCCTCTGCAAGGATGATGTCAAACGCTTACCCTCACTTTTTTGCCGTTATTTTCATTAATATTTGTGAAGCTCATCACTCTTAAAAACGCTATTATTCCCACCGTCTCTGAAGAGACTTGATTAATTAACACTCAGTTATCCGCGATGTAAAAATTACGATACATTTTTTCCGTTGGCATTTTTCATGCCAGTTATAATAAATGCGCACTTAACATTACTATTACAACGTTCACGCACGCTGTCGTTCCGGTCGTGGTGACCAAAGGGCCACTCAGAGCTCAAAAAATTGACGTAAATGAATGCGATATGGCGGAGTTCATACGCAAAAAGCAAAAAACAGGAATCAATACAACATGCAAGAAGAGTCAAAAATCCTCGTCCAGCCTGGGGAAGAGAACGCTGAAGGTTTGCGGCGAAATCTTTCCAACCGTCATATCCAGCTCATTGCCATTGGCGGCGCGATCGGTACCGGCCTGTTTATGGGCTCAGGCAAAACCATCAGCCTCGCCGGTCCGTCCATCATCTTCGTCTACATGATCATCGGCTTTATGCTGTTTTTCGTCATGCGCGCGATGGGCGAACTGTTACTGTCCAACCTCGAATACAAATCTTTCAGTGACTTTGCCGCCGACCTGCTGGGCCCGTGGGCCGGGTATTTCACCGGCTGGACCTACTGGTTCTGCTGGGTGGTCACCGGCATCGCCGACGTCGTCGCTATCACCGCTTACGCACAGTTCTGGTTCCCCGGACTGTCGCAATGGGTCGCATCCCTGCTCTGCGTGCTGGTGCTGCTGAGCCTCAATCTCGCTACTGTGAAAATGTTCGGTGAGATGGAATTCTGGTTCGCGATGATCAAAATCGTCGCCATCGTCGGGCTGATTATCGCCGGGCTGGTGATGGTGCTGACGCACTTCCAGACGCCGACCGGCACCGTCGCGTCCTTCAGCAATCTGTGGAATGACGGCGGGTTCTTCCCGAAAGGCGTGAGCGGTTTCTTTGCCGGTTTCCAGATAGCGGTGTTCGCGTTTGTCGGTATCGAACTGGTGGGCACCACCGCCGCTGAAACTAAAGATCCGCAGAAATCCCTGCCGCGCGCCATCAACGCCATTCCGCTGCGCATCATCATGTTCTATGTGTTCTCACTGATCATGATTATGTCGGTGACACCCTGGAGCCATGTGGTGGCGGATAAAAGCCCGTTCGTTGAACTGTTCGTACTTGCCGGTCTTCCGGCTGCGGCGAGCATTATCAACTTTGTAGTGCTGACTTCGGCGGCCTCTTCCGCCAACAGTGGCGTATTCTCCACCAGTCGCATGTTGTTCGGTCTGGCACAGGAAGGCAATGCGCCGAAAGCGTTCGGCAAGCTCTCTTCCCGCGCTGTACCGTCGAACGGCCTGACATTTTCCTGCATCTGCCTGCTCGGCGGTGTGGTGCTGATTTACCTGATCCCGAATGTGGTGACGGTCTTCACGCTGGTCACGACCGTTTCGGCGATTCTGTTTATGTTCGTCTGGACCATCATCCTCTGCTCTTATCTGGTCTACCGCCGTCAACGCCCGCAACTGCACGAAGCTTCAATCTACAAAATGCCGCTCGGCAAACTGATGTGCTGGGTCTGTATGGCATTCTTTGCTTTTGTTCTGGTACTGCTGACCTTGCAGGATGATACCCGTCAGGCGTTACTCGTCACGCCGCTGTGGTTTGTGATTCTGGCGATTGGCTACGGGTTGCGCAGACGCAGACGCCAGTCCTGATTGCACGAATATACTGCCAAAGGTATTTGGTAATCACAGTGTCCTGAATTACTGAGGAGCATAAAAACCCTCCTCAGTAATTATCTCTCATTAATTATTAATCTCTTTTTTATTATAAAGGCGCTGCAAATCCTTTGCGGTACTTTCATTTAAATATTTAAATCATAAACATTCACTAAAAAATATAATTTCCTCTGCGTGATTATTTATGATACACGCCCGCCTCATACCTTAGTTAGCATTAAATTGAATTTAATGTCGATTAGCGTGAGGTCTATATTATGTGTTCTGCAAAGCAAGATGTACAACCAGAAATTATCATTCAGGATAATGACCCCTCTATTATTTATACCGGAAACTGGACCCGATATACCGGACGAGCATACAGCGATGATGGTGCAAGTATGGCGTTGTATGATAACGGTAAGTATTTTGAATACACATTTACCGGTTCCGGCATTGGGTATTACAGCGAAGGAAATACCGATCAGGGCGAAATAGATTTTTATCTTGATGGCGTGTTACACGGTACGGCAACAACCAAAACTTCAACGCGCCAGTACAGCGATCTTATTTATTATATTACCGACATATCGCCCGGAGAACATACTTTTAAAGGGGTGAAAAAAAACGGATCCTGGATGCTGCTTGATCAGCTTAAAGTGTATAACGATGCCGCGCTTACCGCTGAAGTAGAGCAATTTTTGGGCGCAGGCAGTGAAGGGACAGCACGGCTTCAGTTCAATCAATCGCTGGATAGCCAAAGCGGAACTGAACCGGGAAATTATCAGTTGAACAACGGAGCAAGCGTTATCTCCGTCACTTTAAGCAATGACCGAAAAACTGCTGACCTCACCATTACCGGGCTGACCACGCAAACGGATTACACACTCACGTTGAGCCAAATCAGCAACCAGATTCTGACCACCACCGTTCAAAATCAGACCTTTACGCTAAACTACACTGCACTTCCTGCGGAACAGGTTTATGACGACCCGGTCGCCGACATTGTATATGCCGGTAAGTGGACGCACAGCACGAACCGTACACAAAGTATCTTTTATCACACCACCTCGTATACCCAGAGTAATAACTCTGCGACCTTTACACTAAACTTTATTGGTACCGGTATTTCTTATATTGCCGAAAGCAGTAGCGATCAGGGTGATGTTGAAATTTATATTGATGGTGTGTCTCAGGGCAGAATAAGCACCTGGTCTTCCACCCATCTGGACAGCCATATTCTGTATCAAAAGGTGGATTTACCGTTTGGTTCACACACGATTCAGGGAATTAAACGTTCGGGGTCTTATGCACATCTGGATGCATTAAAAGTCTACAATGCCGGTGATCTTGAAATTGTTGAAACCACTACCGACAGTAATAACAATATTCTGGTGACGTTTAACCAGGCTCTGGATTCAACGAGTGCGTTAACTCTCACTAACTCTGTGCTGGATAATAGTGGCGTTATTCAAAGTGTCGCGCTGGATGATTTAAAAACCACACTGACACTTAATGTGCCTGACTTACAAACTGGAATTCCCTATACCCTGACTTTCCACGGATTTAAAAATGAGATCCTGACGAAAGATTTTGCCGATATTCAGGCCACGTTTACTTACAACCAGGGCATGAAGTATTACTACACCTTTGATGATGAAACTGACGGGGCTTTCTTAGAGACCATTAATAACCAACGTAGTGCAATAAGCCAGGGACAAGCCCCCTCGCTGGTGACGGCAAAGCTCAACAATGGTATCGATTTTGCCAGCGGGCAGCCGGGTTATATTGATTTAGGCGTGCTTGATTGTTTGCAATATTCCGCCTTTACCGTGGAAGCCTGGATATACCCGCGTTCAACAGCGATGAGCATGATCGTCAGCCAGGATACGCGTAATAACAACAACCAGCGCTGGCAGCTTTACACCCAGGACAATCAGCTGGTTTGCACGATGTCGAATGATACCAACAGCACCTCATTTACTTTAAAAACCAAGTCTTTTATTCCGCTGAATGCCTGGACCCACGTCGCCATTTTGCGCCAGGGTGATGAATATGCCCTGGCCGTTAACGGCAATATGGCGATGACAGGCGGCAGTAACGTGGTGCAAACGAACGTCACCACTTCGGTGAAAGTGGGCGGACGGCTGGATACCAACGGCGCGGTGACGGATGCTTTCGACGGTATCATTGATGAAGTTAAATTCTTTGATTCACAGATAAGCCCGCAAACGTTGAGCGGGCATTATCGTCAACTGGCCGACACGAACTTCAACCTTCAGGCGAGTAACGGCACGCTGAAAGCTGCGTTTGTTCACCCGCAATCTGTCGAGCCTGTGCTGAGTGATTTCCGGACACACCTCAAAGTGAACAGTGAAATGCGCGTGGGTTTGCCAATAACTGGTTTTGTGTGGGATGCGGCAAGCAATACGGCAACACTCTCTTTCACGCCACTCGAACTTGCGGCGGTTGAACAAAATATCATCTTCACCGTGCGTTATCGGGAGTTGCCTGTCGATGCGGATTTCTCGCTGGAACCGACCACGATAGCCGCGCCTTCCCTCTCGTCACTGGTATTAAACGGTTCGTTACTGACGCGCGAAATTTTACGCCCGGATTATCTTTTTACTGACCCCGGCGGTTTTGCAGAAAATGGCAGTGAATACCTGTGGGAAGTGGCGGGCAGTACGACTGGCCCATTCAGTACCATCAACGGGTTGCATACCCGCACAATGATGCTGTTGCCTGAGCACAACGGGAAATATATTCGTGTCACGGTTACACCGCGCAATGAACGCCTGTGCTTTGGTGAGTCACAATCTGTGATTGTCGGGCCTGTCGTTGCGCGAAGTGGCAACCCGCGAACCGACTGGTTCCGCAATGCGCACTACGGCGTATCGCACCATTTCCTGCCTAACTATCTCAATCTCTCATCGGATATTCCGCAAGATGAGAAATGGCAGCCGGGCGAAAGCTGGGACGATTTCCTCAGTACTTTTGACGTGCAGGCTTATGCCAAAGCCGTCAGCGAAACGGGGGCGGGATTTGTTCTGCTGACGATGGATCAACATGCCGGATATAACCTTGGCCCGAATAAAACTCATGACGCCATTCTGGATATTGAACCTGGCGTGCGCAGCGCCATTCGTGATTTGCCGCTGGAAATGGCTCAGGAACTGGCGAAATACGATATCAAACTGATGTTGTACATGATGGGTTACGCGCCTGCTAAAGCCAGCCTGGTCTATTACGATGATGACGCGAATCAGCACTCGCCGGATCGCTGGGGTGACATGCTGGTCCCGCATCTGTACGAATGCTCCCCGTTTGACAACGTTATCACGTCAGAAACCACGCGCATGAATTACGCGGTGGTAAGAGAGTTTGGTGAACGCTACGGTGATTTGTTAGCAGGCTGGTGGTTCGATGGCATGTGGAATAACTACACCGACATGAGCCAGCCCTACAATATCAATGACGTGGTGGACGGCTCGCGGGCGGGGAATCCGGACCGAATTGTCACCGGGATTGGTGTTCATACCCTGACTTACACGGATTACTCAGCGGGTGAATCCTACGGCTCGAAAAATGCCGAAGGCAACTATGTGATGACTGACCTGCCGGACACACGCTGGGACAGCAACGACGGCTATCATCAGTGGTTCCGCTGGATAGCACTCGGTAACCAGACGGTGAATGCGGGCTGGGGCGCGATGGGTTCAAGCGATACCGGTAAACATTACGACACCGACGCGCTCGCCCAATGGGTGAAAGACGTAGCTGCCCGTGATGGCGTGGCCTGTATGGATATTCGCATCAACCGTTTCGGAGAACTGGACCCGATTGTTTCTCAACAACTTGCGGCCGTCAACGCGGCAGTTTATCCATCCCTCGATGACGAGCAGTTGCTTGATAAAGTACAGCAAACCACGCTGCGCTATTTCTGGGACTACGCACACCCGACCAGCGGTCTGGCTTTTGAGCGGTTATATCGCAACAGCGATGCCGGGCCTGATGAACCCATTGCGATTGGGGGGAGCGGTTTTGGCATCATGGGGATTTTAGTGGCGATTGAGCGCGGTTTCGTCAGTCGTGAGGATGGCTACGACCGCATTAACAAAATGGTCGATTTCCTTGGCGGGCCGACCACGCGCTACAAAGGGGCCTGGCCGCACTGGATTAACGGCAGCACGGGCGCGACCATTCCGTTTGGTTCCGATGATAACGGTGCCGATCTGGTGGAAACGTCGTATATGGTGCAGGGCTTGTTAACAGCGCGTCAGTATTTTAACGACACTGCGCTGACGGACAAAATCAACGCCCTCTGGCATGACATTGACTGGAACTACTTCACCAATAACAGCAACAGCCTGTACTGGCATATCGATAAAGATTTGCAGTTCACCATGGGGATGAAAATCACCGGCTGGAATGAGGCGATGATAACCTATCTTTTGGCTATCGCTTCTCCGACGCATGCCATCGACCCGGCACTCTGGAAAAGTGGCTGGTCACAGGGAAGTTATAACAACAAAAACAAAGTCTATTACGACATCACGTTGCCGATCGGCCCGACGATGGGCGGCCCGATGTTCTTTATGCATTACTCGTTCCTCGGTTTTGACCCGCGTAACCTGCGGGACAGTGCTAATAACGTGAATTATTTCCAGCAGGGTGAAGCGCAAAGCCAGATCCAGCAGGCTTACAGTATCGATAATCCTGGCGGATTTAACGGCTATGCAGAAAATTACTGGGGACTGACATCGGGTTACGGGCCTGCAGGTTATGCAAGTCATGATCCAACGTCTGATGACGGCACGATTACCCTTACCGCTGCACTATGTGACTTACCTTATTTACCTGAAGCGTCGATGGCAGCGCTGCGCCATTTTTATGACGACCTGGGAAATGCGCTGTGGACAGAGAAATGCGGGTTTATTGATGGTGTTAATCTTTCCAAAAACTGGTATTCCGATGGATATCTGGCCATCGACCAGGGGCCAATCATTGGCATGATTGAAAACCATCGTAGTGGATTGTTATGGCGCTATTTTATGACCTGCCCTGAAATTCAGCAGGCCTTATCTCTTATCGGTTTTGTCGATGATGACATTCCGCCACGTGAGAGTTAATTAACGGTCGGATCTCCGGTGTTTGTCTGCGAGAGTCAATGCAGGCAAACACTTCCCACCGTTATGACAACACTTTGATGCTAACACCTCAGTCCGGGGGAGCCCACGGGCTCCTTTTGCTTTATTGCAGATTACTCCACTTCCAGCGCCTGTCTGAACTGATCCCACATTTTCACCGCCGACGGTCTGGCTGATGCCACTTTCACCGGCAGTTCTGGTGGTGCACCGGCTTTCATCTCGCCGAGATCGAACACAAAGGTGTAATCCGGTTCCTGCCCCATACGTAAATCGCTGACCAGAATATGGCCGCCCTGCTCTTTTACGCTGAAAAAGCCGTGGCTGAACCAGGCGACACGCGCCAGAAAGGCATTATCTTTGTGTGCTTCATACAACGCTTCGCCGCGCGGATAGAAGCGGAAACGGATCGGCGAATCCGGATGCAGCAGCGAGGTAAACCCTTCGCCGTAACTGTCTTTACTCATCACCACCACACGCCACACCAGCGAATTGAGCGGGGTCGGCGTGACCAGAATCTGTGTGCTTTCGATGTTCTGGCGTTGTAATTCCTCGCCCACATGCCGCGTCACCTGATGTTGCTCGAAGGCGGTACAGGCCAGATATAAACAACTCACGCCCAGCAGCACGTTATTCCACATGATCCCACGCTGTTGCTCGCGGTACAGCGCCAGCCCGACGCCGATGATCAGCGGTAAGGTATAAAGCGGATCGACGATGAAAATGCTGCCGACCGCAAACGGATAGTTTGTGAATGGCAATCCAAGCTGCGTGCCGTACACCGTCATCAGATCCAGCAACGGATGAGTGATCAGTGCCAGCCAGACCGCGCCCCACCAGCGTTTGAAATGCTGCCCGCCGCTGAGCAATTTTGCCATCAGCCAGGCAATCAGCGGCGAAACCAGCGTCAGATAAAACAGCGCATGGCTTTCGGTGCGATGCAGGGTCATATTGCTGATGGCGTCACCGTGATCGTAAAACACATCCAGATCGGGCAAGGTTCCGCATACCGCGCCAGCCAGTGCAGATTTCCACACCGGCACCCGTTTGCCCATCACCGCAATGCCGACCGCAGCGCCAAGAACTAATTGTGAAACCGAATCCATTCTGCCCTCTCAGACCCGAAGCTGAATGCCTTCGGTAATAATGCGCTGCACGTTACTCACCGTTTGTTCAAAGAACTCAGGATCACTGAGCGTTTTGCCGGTGATGGCTTCGACCTGCACGCCGAAATCGGCGTAATGCTGCGTGGTCGCCCACAGCATAAATATCAGTTGCATCGGATCAACAGGTGCGATCAGTTCTGCTTTAATCCAGCCGCGTATCACATCCGATTTATCTTCCACCAGCGTTTTCAGGCTACCGCCCAGTTCCTGTTTCAGCAGCGGCGCGCCCTGCACCATCTCCAGACAAAACAGCTTTGATGCCTGCGGGTGATCGCGCGAAACGCACAGCTTCAGGCGGATATATTCCCGGATAGCTTCCAGCGGATGTTGATCCGACTGCAACGCTTTCAGCGGCGCCAGCCAGATATCCAGCAACCCTTTGAGCACCGCGATATACAAATCTTCTTTCGACGGGAAGTAATACAGCAGATTGGTTTTGGACACGTCGGCGCGCTCGGCAACCTGATCCAGACTGGTGCCATGCATGCCGTACAACGAAAAGAACTCCAGCGCCGCCGCCATGATATTGCTGCGTTTGGCGGCGACGGCCCGCGAGCGTCGCGTCGGCGCTTTCGCCGCCGTCTGGCGGGATTTTTTCTCTCCGGCGTGAGGCAACGGAGGTTCAACCAATGGCTTCACAATGTCTCCCTGAGACAAACAGCAAGACGGAAATCATAACAAATGGAGGTACAAGCGACTATCGCTAAGCCTGTCGATGATGAAAGTAACACCAAAGACAATAAACATTAACCACAAAGAGTTATCCGCTTAACAAATTTGCACCATTTTTGTTCAATCCTGCCTGATAGATGTGCAGTTATTTTTGACCAGATGGTCTGAAACAGACCATTTGCTCCACCTGAAAACGAAACACATTTTTAACTCATTGATAACACTGCGCATTCTAAAAGTGGCATCACGTTTGCAATAGCTTTCCCGTCAGGAGATTTCAGCACGGTGCAATTCGGAACCCGCAGGACGCACTCAAGCCGCGCAGAGATTTTCGCAAGCCCTTGTTTTGGTAATTTTTATTTTCAACCGAGGTGAGCTATGAAAATCGGTGTATTCATTCCTATCGGCAACAACGGCTGGTTAATTTCAGAAACTGCGCCGCAGTACAAACCGACCTTCGAACTGAACAAAACCATCGTGCAGAAAGCGGAGCATTATCATTTTGATTTCGCGCTGTCGATGATCAAACTGCGCGGCTTCGGTGGCAAAACCGAATTCTGGGAACACAATATGGAGTCGTTCACGCTGATGGCCGGTCTGGCCGCCGTGACCTCCCGCATCCAGCTTTATGCCACCGCCGCCACGCTGGTGATGCCTCCGGCGATTGTGGCGCGCATGGCCGCCACCATTGATTCCATTTCCAACGGACGTTTCGGCGTGAACGTCGTCACCGGCTGGCAGAAACCGGAATACGAGCAAATGGGCATGTGGCCGGGCGATGACTATTTCAGCCGCCGCTATGATTACCTGACCGAATACGTCAGCGTGCTGCGCGACCTGTGGGGCACCGGTCACTGCACACTCGACGGCGAATTCTTCAAAATGGACGACTGCCGTGTCAGTCCGCGCCCGCAGAGCGAAATGAAAGTGATCTGCGCCGGACAAAGCGATGCGGGTATGGCGTTCTCCGCCAAACATGCCGATTTCAACTTCTGCTTCGGCAAAGGCGTTAACACACCGACCGCCTTTGCACCGACCGCCGCACGCATGAAAACGGCGGCCGAAGCCGAAGGGCGCGACGTTTCTTCTTATGTCCTGTTTATGGTGATTGCCGACGAAACCGACGCCGCTGCCCGCGCCAAATGGGATTTGTATAAATCCGGTGCTGACGCCGAGGCGCTCGCGTGGCTCACCGACCAGAGCAGC
Source organism: Rahnella aceris (assembly GCF_011684115.1). Lineage (NCBI taxonomy): Bacteria > Pseudomonadati > Pseudomonadota > Gammaproteobacteria > Enterobacterales > Yersiniaceae > Rahnella > Rahnella aceris. Next base: position 2,177,468 of record NZ_JAADJV010000001.1, read on the forward strand.
AAAGACACAAAATCCGGCGCTGATACCAACGTCCGCCAGATGGCTGACCCGACTTCGGCGGTCAATATCAACATGGGCACACTGGTCGGTTCTTACGCCAGCGTTGCCAGAATGCTTGACGAAATCGACACCGTGCCCGGCGCAGGCGGCGTACTGCTGACCTTTGACGATTTTGTCGAAGGCATCGAAAACTTTGGCCGTTATATCCAGCCACTCATGAAAACCCGCCAGCACATCGGCACTGAGCAGAAAGAGGTCGCATGATGAACGTTGTTGAGAATCAAACTGTGGTCCGCCGCGAGCCCCACAACACCGGCGAGGAAACGATCCTCACAGCACGTCCTGAAGCCATTGCGTTTACGCCGCAGCAAACGGCGCTGATTGTGGTGGATATGCAAAACGCCTACGCCTCACAGGGCGGTTATCTGGATCTGGCGGGGTTTGATGTCTCCGCCACCGCGCCGGTGATTGCCAATATCAAAGTGGCGATTGCCGCTGCCCGCGCCGCCGGAATCAAAGTGATTTTCTTCCAGAACGGCTGGGACAATCAGTACGTCGAAGCTGGCGGTGCCGGTTCGCCTAACTTTCATAAATCCAATGCGCTGAAAACCATGCGTAAACGCCCGGAACTGATGGGCAAACTGCTGGCGAAAGGTGACTGGGATTATGACCTGGTGGATGAACTGCAGCCGCAGCCGGGCGACATTGTTCTGCCCAAACCACGCTACAGCGGCTTCTTCAATACTCAGCTCGACAGCCTGCTGCGCAGCTACGGTATTCACCATCTGGTGTTCACCGGCATCGCCACTAACGTCTGCGTGGAATCTACGCTGCGTGACGGCTTCTTCCTCGAATATTTCGGTGTGGTACTGGAAGACGCCACCCATCAGGCCGGGCCGGAATTCGCGCAAAAAGCGGCGATTTATAATATCGAAACCTTCTTTGGCTGGGTCTCCAGCGTACGTAATTTCTGCGACGCCGTGGGTTACAAAACTGAACAAAACGCGGCCTGACCGCTTTCTGAAAAGGACAATTAACCATGCCTAAAAGCGCCATTATTCCGGCTGGCAGCGGCGTTCCGCTGGCACCTTTTGTTCCGGGCACCCTCGCCGATGGCGTGGTGTATGTTTCCGGCACGTTGCCGTTTGATAAAGACAACAACGTCGTGCATGTCGGCGATGCCGCGGCGCAAACCCGCCACGTACTGGAGATCATCAAAAAGGTGATCGAAACCGCGGGCGGCACGATGGACGACGTCACCATGAACTCAATTTTCATCACCGACTGGGCGAACTACGGTGCGGTAAATCAGGTTTACGCCGAATACTTCCCGGGCGAAAAACCGGCACGGTTCTGCATTCAGTGCGGGCTGGTGAAACCGGATGCGCTGATTGAAATCGCCTCGATTGCCCATATCGGCAAATGATGCGTGCGATGGAACCTGTCCTGAACTCCCTGAGGTAACAGCATGTATTACAAGGTACTGGGTAAGAAAAATGCTGATGCAGAAACCGTCGTGCTTTCCTCCGGCCTCGGCGGTTCCGGTGGTTTCTGGCAGCCGCAACTGACCATGCTCGCGGAGCATTTCCGCGTGGTGGTCTATGACCAGCACGGTACCGGCGTCAGTCAGGGCACGGTGCCCGCCGGTTACCGGATGGAAGACATGGCCGATGAACTGGCGGGTATGCTCAACGGGCTGGATATCAGCCGCTGTCATCTGGTCGGTCACGCGCTCGGCGGCATTATCGGCCTGCATCTTGCCCTGCGTTATCCGGCGTTGTTGCAAAGTCTGGTGGTGATTAACGGCTGGACGAAGCTCGACAGCCAGACGCGGCGCTGCTTTGAAGTGCGGCAGAATTTACTGCTCAACAGCGGGGTCGATGCCTACGTGCAGGCGCAGCCGCTGTTTCTGTATCCGGGTGACTGGCTTTCTGAACATGACGCGTTATTGCAGGAAGAGCGCCAGCATCAGGTGGCGCATTTTCAGGGGATGGAAAACCTGCTGCACCGTTTGCAGGCGCTGATGAATTCAGACCTGACGGCGTCGCTTGGACAAGTGATCACCCCGACGCTGGCTTTCAGTTGTAAAGACGATTTGCTGGTGCCGTGGTCGCGTTCGGTCGATCTCGCTTCCCGTCTGCCTAACGGCGAACACACGCAAATGCTGTACGGCGGCCACGCCATGAGCGTAACCGACCCGGAAACCTTTAACCCGATTTTACTGGACTGGCTGCTGCGGCACTCATCGCAAGCGTCCGCTACGCCGTCCGGTCACCTGCCCACGGAGACATCATGGCCGAAGCATTAACCGCCAGCGCGCTGGCAACCTTATTCACCGAAGCCCGCACGCACAACGGCTGGCTGGATAAACCGGTCACCAGCGAACAACTGAAAACGATTTACCAACTGGCGCGCATGGGGCCGACCTCGGCCAACTGCAGCCCGCTGCGCATCGTGTTTATTCAGAGTCCGGAGGCGAAAGAAAAACTGGCTCCGGCGCTTTCGGGCGGCAATCTGAAAAAAACCATGACTGCGCCGGTGACGGCGATCATTGCCTGGGATCCGGAATTTTACGAACTGCTGCCGGAACTGTATCCCTCCGGCGATGCCCGTTCGTGGTTCACCTCCAGCCCGCAACTGGCGCACGACACGGCATTTCGCAACAGCAGCTTGCAGGCCGCGTACCTGATCATGGCCTGCCGCTCCCTCGGGCTGGATACCGGGCCGATGTCCGGTTTTGACAACGCCAGAGTCGATGAAACATTTCTGGCGCAGGAAGGCTGGAAATCTAATTTCCTGATCAACATCGGTTACGGCGATCACAGCAAAGTGTATCCGCGTGCACCACGCCTTGATTTCGACCGCGCCTGCCGCGTGCTGTAAGCATCAATGAAAAAATTTGAGGACACGACCATGCCATCAACCCTGAACGCCACACTGCCTGTTCCCGATATGCCAGTCGTTGAAAAACACGCTGCCGTTGAGAAACAAGCCGCCGTTGAAAAACAAGAGTACCGCGATGCGATGGCGCGCCTCGGCTCAGCCGTCAACATCATCACCACCGACGGCCCCGGCGGACGTGCAGGTTTCACCGCCTCCGCCGTATGCAGCGTCACCGATTCGCCGCCGACATTGCTGGTCTGCCTGAACCGCTCAGCGTCGGTGTATCCGGTCTTCAAAGAGAATCAGGTGCTGTGCGTTAACACGCTGGCTGATTGCCATGAGTCACTGTCCAATTTATTCGGTGGAAAAACGCCGACGGAGCAACGCTTTGAAGCCGCTGAGTGGGAACGCCTCGCCACCGGCTCGCCGATCCTCACCGACGCGCTGGTGTCGTTTGACTGCAAAGTCACGCAAATCACCAGCGTCGGCACCCACGACATTTTGTTTTGTGAAGCCGTTGCGTTACGACGCAACGACGACAGCCACGGACTGGTGTATTTCGACCGGCGCTATCACCCGCTGATGCGTCAGATAGCCTGATAACTCAATCCTCAACTTAGTAAGGGTCGTGCATGGCAAATACCTGGTTTCCACAATGGCGTAAAAGAGAAGGCAATCTGGATGGCGCAGTGATCGCGCCGGATGAACGGCTGCCGTTCGGATCGACAGTAATCATGGGGCTGCAACATACGGTGGCGATGTTTGGTGCCACCGTGTTAATGCCATTGCTGATGGGTTTTGATGCCAACATGGCGATTTTGATGTCGGGCATCGGCACCCTGCTGTTCTTCCTGGTGGTCGGCGGACGCGTACCCAGTTATCTCGGTTCCAGCGCCGCGTTTGTCGGGCTGGTGATCGCTGTGACCGGCTACAGCGGCCATGGCGCGAACCCGAATATCGGCGTGGCGCTGGGGGGCATTATTGCCTGCGGCGTGATTTATACATTGATCGGTTTTGTGGTGATGGCAGCCGGTACGCGCTGGATTGAACGCCTGATGCCGCCGGTCGTCACCGGTGCGGTGGTGATGGCAATTGGTCTGAACCTCGCGCCGATTGCCATTAACAGCGTGTCGGCCTCTTCATTTGACAGCTGGATGGCGGTAATGACCGTGCTGTGTATCGGCTCGGTGGCGGTGTTCACCCGCGGCCTGGTGCAGCGCCTGTTATTGTTGCTCGGTCTGGTGGCGGCGTACCTGATTTACATGGTCATTACCAACGGCCTCGGGCTGGGCACACCGGTAGATTTCAGCGCTGTGGCACAGGCGCCGTGGTTTGGCATCCCGGCCATCACCACGCCGGTGTTCAGTTCTCACGCCATGCTGATGATTGCGCCAGTGGCGGTGATTCTGGTGGCGGAAAACCTGGGCCACATTAAAGCCGTGGCCGGTATGACCGGCAAAAATCTCGACCCGTACATGGGCCGCGCGTTTGTCGGTGACGGTCTGGCAACCTTACTTTCCGCCTCGGCGGGCGGCACCGGTGTGACGACTTATGCCGAAAACATCGGCGTGATGGCGGTCACCAAGATTTACTCCACGCTGATTTTTGTTGCTGCGGCGATTGTTGCCATTGTGTTGGGCTTCTCGCCCAAGTTTGGTGCACTGATCCACACCATTCCGGGGCCGGTACTCGGCGGCGCATCGATTGTGGTGTTCGGACTGATTGCTGTGGCAGGTGCCCGCATCTGGGTACAAAACCAGGTGGATCTGGGACTTAACGGAAATTTGATCATGGTGGCAGTCACGCTGGTACTGGGCGCAGGCAACTTTACCCTGAGCCTGGGCGGCTTCAGCATGGGCGGCATCGGCACAGCCACGTTTGGTGCCATTTTGCTCAATGCCTTCCTGAGTCGCAGCAAACAGGCAAAAATTCAGCCTGAAATAAAAGCTGGCACAGAAGCTGCATTAAAAGATCACTGACGACCTCAGTTTCTCCTTAGCTCATCATTTTTGATGATCGCCAGCGGTTAGCCGGTCCACCCGTCCGGATTAGCCGCTGGTTTTTTTCTTTCTGCCTCCCGCACATTTTCCCTAATGCCGTTTCCAGCTAACGATTGCAAAATTCCTTCGTTCACCTCCCTCTTAAATTGGTTTGTTATGGGCTCAGCACTTTGGTTCTAAGCACGCCAAAGTCATCACCTGTCACCATGACCAATAAGAAAAAGGGTTTAACGATGAAGAACATTCGCCGGATTAACGCGGTGACCCGCGCACTGGCTTTAGGGGCACTTCTCACCAGCACGTTTTCTGCCATCGCCGCCGACGGCACACCGGTTCAGGGCGGCACGCTGATTTATCTTGAACAGCAGGCGCACACCAACCTGTATCCGCCCGCAGGTGGCTTCTACCCGAACGGCGGCATACTCAATCAGATCACCGACAAACTGACTTACCAGAATCCGAAGACGCTGGAGATTGAACCCTGGATTGCTGAATCCTGGTCATTCAACGCAGATAAAACCGAATACACCTTTAAACTGCGTCCGGGCGTGACCTTCTCCGACGGCACGCCGCTCGATGCCAACGCGGTCGCCAAAAACTTTGATACTTACGGTCTGGGCAACAAAGAGCATCACCTGCCGGTCTCCGAAGTCATCAACAATTATGACCACAGCGAAGTGGTTGATCCGCTGACCGTGAAGTTCTATTTCAAAAAATCCTCGCCGGGATTCCTGCAGGGCACGGCAACCATTGGCTCCGGTCTGGTGTCGCTGAGCACGCTGGATCGTAATTTTGATGCGCTGGGCGACGCCACGCACATCATCGGTTCCGGCCCGTTTGTGGTCAGCAAAGAAACGCTGGGGCGTGAAGTCGATCTGACTGCCCGCAAGGATTACAACTGGGGGCCGAAAAACCTTAAACAGCAGGGTCGCGCTAACCTCGACGGCATCAAAGTGATCGTGACCGGTGAAGACAGCGTGCGTATCGGCGCACTGCTGGCGGGTCAGGCTGATTTCATCCGTCAGGTTCAGGCGTATGACGAGAAACAGGCCAAAGACCAGAACTTCCCGCTTTATGCCGCGCCGACCAAAGGCGTTAACGACAGCATTTCGTTCCGGCCGGACAACGCGCTGGTGTCGGATCTGAAAGTGCGTCAGGCGCTGCTGCACGCCACCAACAGCAAACAGGTGGTCGATACGCTGTTCTCACCAAACTATCCGCAGGCCACTTCGGTGATTGCCAAAACGGCGGCCGGTTATGTCGATCTGAGCCACAAACTGACCTACGACCCGACGCTGTCCAAAAAGCTGCTCGATGAGGCGGGCTGGAAACCAGGCCCGGACGGCATCCGCCAGAAAGACGGCAAAACGCTGTCACTGACTATTTATGAATCGCTGCCACAGCCGCAGAACAAAGAGGTGTTGCAACTGGTTTCCCAGCAATGGAGCCAGGTCGGCGCGAAGCTGAATATTCTGGCGGGCGACGCGGGCAGCCGCGTAGCGGATAACCTCGATCCGGAGAAAACCCCGGCTAACGTGGTGGAAGTCGGACGCGCCGATCCGGACGTCATCAAAAGCTCCTTCTACCCGACCAACCGCGATGCGCTGCTGCAAAAAGGCGGCCTGAGCAGCAAGGTGAAAAGCTTCCGTGACGACAAACTTAACGATCTGCTGACCGCGATTTCTGCCGAAGTCGATCCGAAAAAACGGCTTGAACTGACCGGTGACGTGCAGAACTACCTGCTCGATCAGGCGTATGTCATTCCGATTTTCGAAGAGCCGCAGGTGTTTGCCGGTGCGCCGTATTTCAAAGGCGTAAGCTTTGAAGCGGTCGGGCGTCCGAGCTTCTACGGCGCATGGCTGGAAAAGCATTAACTGACGGGGAGTAAATCATGAGCCGATACGTGAGCGGTCGATTCGGGCAGGCTTTGCTGGTGTTGTGGGCGGCGTTTACCGTCTCCTTCATCCTGTTGCAGGTGCTGCCCGGCGACGCGATTCTGATTAAATTCCAGAACCCGGACATGGGATTAAGCCCGGCACAAATCGCCGATATGCGTGCCGCTTACGGCGCGGATGTGCCGGTCTGGCAACAATATCTGCATACGCTGGGCAATTTCCTGCGCGGGGATCTGGGTTACTCGATTCAGGCTGGCGTACCGGTCACCGAATTACTCAGCAGCAACTTTCCGCCGACACTGCGTCTGGCGCTGATGGGTTTTGCTCTGGCCGCCGTGGTGGCTTTTGCGCTGGCATTTCTTTCCAGCCTGTTGCATTTCGGCTGGCTGAAAAATGCTTTTCAGGCGGTGCCGTCGCTGTTTATTTCCATCCCGACCTTCTGGCTGGGCATCGCGCTGATTCAGTTTTTCTCGTTCCATCTGCGCTGGATCCCGGTGATTAATCCGGGTGAATGGGTCGGGCTGATTCTGCCGGTTATCACCCTGGCGGTACCGATTTCCGCGCCGCTGGCGCAGATCCTCATCCGCAGTATTGATCAGGTGCAAACCCAGCCGTTTGTCGCCGTCGCCCGCGCCAAAGGTGCCAGCCGCAGCGGCGTGTTGTGGCGTCATGTGGCGCGCAACGCCCTGCTTCCGGCGCTGACCATTGCCGGTTTGCTGTTTGGCGAACTGATTGCCGGAGCGCTGATCACCGAAACCGTCTTCGGTCTTAACGGCCTCGGGCAACTGACCCAGCAGGCAGTGAATAATCAGGATGTCGCGGTATTGCAGGCGATTGTGGTGATTTCCGCCGCCGCCTTTGTTGGCATCAATTTACTGGTCGATTTGCTGTATCCGCTGCTCGACCCGCGCCTTAAAACCTCTGCCTCTAAACATTCAGGAGGAGCCACCGCATGAGCAGTTTACCGCTTGGCAAAAGCATTCTGTCGTTGCCGGTGACACAGCGCCGCCGCTGGAAACCCGCCCGCCTGCAGCCGGGCTTAATTCTCGCCTGGCTGGTGATGGCGACCGTCATTTTGTGGGCGATTGCCCCCGGCTTATTTACGGATTACAGCGGTACCGAAGGGATTGCCGGGGCGCAGCGTCTGGCGCCGCAGGCCGGACACTGGCTGGGCACGGATCAGCTCGGCCGCGATGTGTACGCACGCATTGTGTATGGCGCATCGCATTCCCTTTCCGGTGCACTGGTCGCGGTGGCGCTCGGGCTGGTGTTCGGCACCGCGCTAGGGCTGGCGGCGGGTGCCAGCGGCGGTCTGGTGGATGCCATTGTCATGCGCATCAATGACGTATTGCTGTCAATTCCCGGCCTGCTGTTGTCACTGAGCGTGATTATTCTGCTCGGCTTCGGCACGGTTCATGCGGCGATTGCCGTCGGTGTGACGTCGGTTGCCAACTTCGCCCGCCTGGCACGTGCCGAAGTGGTGCTGGTACGTCACAGCGATTACGTCGAAGCCGCGTACGGCAGCGGCGGATCCTTCTTCGCTGTTTTGTGGCGACACATTTTGCCCAACTCGCTGACCTCAGTGATCGCCTTCTCGGCGTTGCAGTTTGGCAGCGCGATTCTGGCGATTTCCACCCTGAGTTTTCTCGGTTATGGCACGCCACCGCCGACACCGGAATGGGGTTTACTGATTGCCGAAGGCCGCAATTACATTTCCACCGCCTGGTGGCTGACCACCTTCCCCGGCGTGGTGGTGGTTTTAGTGGTGCTTTCCGCCAACCGCATCAGCCAGTCATTACGCAGGAGAACGCGATGAACGCACAGGCCACTTTTACGCATGACGCTCCGCCGGTTCTCGAACTGGAAAACGTATCGATTGCCTACGACGGCAAACCGGTGGTGTATAACGTATCGTTTTCCATTAACGCCGGGGAGGTGCTGGCGCTGGTCGGCGAATCCGGCTCAGGGAAAACCACCACCGCACAGGCGATTATTGGCCTGCTGGCAGAGAACGGCCATATCGAACAGGGCGAAATCCGTCTGAACGGTTCCGACATCAGCCAGTGGTCGCAGCGCCGTCTTGATGCCCTGCGCGGTGCGCGCATCAGCCTCATTCCGCAGGATCCGACCAGTTCGCTGGATCCGGTGAAAACCATCGGTTCGCAGGTGGCGGAAATTCTCGATATCCATCAGCGCCTGCCGCGTGTGCAGCGCGACGCCCGCGTGGTGGAACTGCTGTCACGCGTCGGTCTTTCGCATCCTGAGCAACGGGCGAAACAGTATCCGCACGAGCTTTCCGGCGGCATGAAACAGCGCGTTTTAATCGCCATTGCCATTGCGCTGCAACCGGCGCTGATCATCGCCGATGAGCCGACCAGCGCGCTGGACGTCACAGTGCAAAAACGCATTCTGGATTTGATCGACGAACTGCGCCGCGAATCCGGCACCGCCGTGTTGCTGGTGACGCATGACCTGGCGATTGCTGCCGAACGCGCTGACCGGTTGCTGGTGTTCCGTCACGGCAAAGTGCAGGAACAGGGCATCACACGCGAGGTGCTGGATGCACCGAAAAGTGATTACACCCGCCAGCTTTTCGCCGATGCCCCGGCCCTTTCCGGCCGTCACCGTGCACAACTTCGCGCAGCGGAAGATCCGGTGCTGGTGGTCGAAAACATCACCCATGATTTCACGCTGGGTGGCAAACATCAGGCGGCGTTCCGCGCGGTGGATCACGTGTCATTCAGCATTCCGCGCGGCACCACCCATTCGCTGGTCGGCGAATCCGGCTCCGGCAAAACCACGCTGGCGCGCATTCTGCTCGGTTTTCAGAAACCGGACAGCGGACGCGTACTGATCGACGGTGAAGACATCACACGGCTAAAAGGTGAAGCCTTGCGGCAGTTACGCAAGAAAATCCAACTGGTATATCAGAACCCGTTCGCCTCGCTGGATCCGTCGCAAACGCTGTTTCGCGTGATCGAAGAACCGCTGCTGAATTTCGAAAAAATCCCGGCTGCCGTGCGCCGTGAACGGGTGCTGGATATCGCCCGCCGCGTGGCGCTGCCGGAAGAATTACTCAGCCGTAAACCTCGCGAACTGTCCGGCGGTCAGCGCCAGCGTGTGGCGATTGCGCGCGCGCTGATTTTAGAGCCGAAAGTGCTGATCCTTGATGAAGCCACGTCGGCGCTCGACGTCACCGTGCAGGCGCAAATCCTGACGTTACTTCAGCAGTTACAGGACTCACTCGGCCTGACCTATTTGTTTATTTCGCACGATCTGGCCACCGTCCGGCAAATCTCACACAGCGTCTCGGTGTTAAACCGCGGGCAGCAGGTGGATTCCGGCAAGGTGGAAGACGTTTTCGCCCTGCCTTCCAGCGATTACACCCGCCAGCTAATCGATGCTATTCCCGGTCGCCACCGCGCCGCATAAACCAGACCATGAAACAAGAGGGACATTATGAGCAGTAAACGTCTTGGATTTTTCACCCGCCTGCTGGACAACACCAGTGCGCAGGAACGTTACCGGCTGGCGACCGAGCAAATCATTCATGCCGAACAGTTAGGTTTTGATTCCGCGTGGGTCGCGCAGCACCATTTTCATGAAGCCGAGGGCGGCCTGCCTGCGCCACTGGTTTTTCTTGCACAGGTGGCGGCGCATACCCGCTTTATCCGTCTCGGCACCGGCGTAATCACGCTGCCGATGGAAAACGCATTGCGCGTTGCCGAAGACACCGCCGTGCTGGATTTACTCTCCGGCGGACGGCTTGAGGTTGGTTTAGGCTCCGGCGGCACACCGTCATCCTTCCCGCCGTTCGGGCTGGAAAGTCACGAACGCGGTACGGCATTTGGCAATAATCTGCAAACCCTGCTCACCGCCTGGCGTGGCGAACCGCTGGCGGGCACCGATAACCGCTTATATCCGGCGGCGCCGCAACTGGCGAACCGCGTCTGGCAGGCGACTTTCTCGGTGGACGGCGGCGCACGTGCCGGTAAATCCGGCGACGGACTGATGCTCTCGCGCACCCAGCCACGTCCGGCGGACGCGCCGGATTTGCGTCTCGATGAGCTGCAAAACCCGATTATCGATGCCTATCTGGATGCACTGCCGGAAGGCGTACCGCCGCGCATCATGGGTTCGCGTACCGCATTCGTCACCGAAAATGGCGATGAAGCGCGTGAGCTGGCGCAAAAAGGCTTACGCCGTCAGGCCGAAAATCACCGCGCCAGCGGACAGACTGTGCAAGGCGACACGCTGGATGATTATATCCGCGCCTTCGACGTGCATCTCGGCACGCCAGCGCAGGTGACCGCAACGTTGCAGGCCGATACCGCGCTGGCCCGCGTCACCGATCTGGCGTTTCAGGTGCATTCCATCGATCCGCCGCATCCGTATATTTTACGCTCCATCGAACTGATTGCCCGTCACGTTGCGCCCGCGCTCGGCTGGGTTCGCCGCACGCCGCAACGCAGTGTTTCCACCTCTTCTGCCGATTCCTCATTCTCAAGGGAAGCCCTATGACTACCTTTTCGACCGACCTGCTGGAAAAACTGGCCGATATTGCCCCGGATTCCGCATTGAAACAGGCTCGTGATACCCGCGACGCCACCACCCGTCACGCACAGGGCAGCTATGACGCGCTGTTTACCGAACAGGATGGCGTGGATTTCTCACTGGCTGAGCGCCTGAGGCTGGCGCAAAACGTCGCGCGCTGGCACGGCGATTCGCAACTGACTAACCACTATTCCGAGCGTTTGCAGGATTTGCCGGATATCGACGAAACCGCGCGCCTCGACGCGGCACTGACCCACGGCGAACGCCTGAGCTTCAAACCTGCCAGCGCGACTCCGGCGCATTTGCAGGCACTGAAAAAAGCCGGCTGGTCGGTGGATGCCATTGTGACGCTGTCGCAACTGATCGCCTTCGTCAGTTTCCAGAGCCGCGTGCTGCGCAGCTACCGTCTGATCGGTGGCAAGCCGGTGGAGAACGGCAGCAATAAGCCGGTCGGTGCCGCGTTCTGGCGCACCGAACCCAATACCCACAGCGGCCGCGATGCACCGCAGGCCTTTACCCAGGAAGAACTGGGCTGGGAGCCGTGGATCCCGGCGAAAAAACTGGAAGAATTTGATGAAGCCCAGCAGGCTATTCTGGCGAAATTCGGCCATACCGATTCTGACTATTTCCGCCTGTTAGGTCGTAATTTACCGGTACTCGAACAGCGCACGCTGACCGACAAAGGAATTTTCTACACCGCAGGCGGGTTGCCGCGCAAAGAGCGCGAACTGGCGGCGACGGTTGCCAGCAAAATTAACGGCTGTATTTACTGCGCCTCGGTGCATTCACGCAAAGCCAGCCAGCTTTCCAAACAGACGGAAGATGTCCAGCGTCTGATCGACACCCCGCCGGGCGGCATTCTCAGCAAAGAGCAATCCCCGCGCTGGCAGGCCGAAATTGATTTCGCCGCCGCGCTTTCCGCCACACCACCGGTCGCCACGGAGCAGCACATTGCGGCGCTGCGCGAGCAGGGTTTAAGTGAGCTGGAGATTGTCGATCTGGCGCAGTCTGCGGCGTTCTTCGCCTGGGCAAACCGTCTGATGTTAACGCTGGGAGAACCGTTTAATGACTGAAGCACAACATTCGCAGCCCCTTCGCCCGCAGCTTGATCACGTGGTGATCAACGTCGCCGAACAACTGGATCAGGCCGGGCAGCAGTTCCGCCGTTTGGGGTTTCATCTCACGCCGCGTGGCCATCACTCGCTGGGATCCAGTAATCATCTGGCGATTTTCGGCGAAAACTATCTTGAACTGCTCGGCTATGAGCCGGGCAACGCTCACACCCGCAAAGACCTGTGGCAGGCACCGCTTGGCCTGACCGGTCTGGTGTGGAAAACGCAGAATTCATCGGCGGTATACGAACATCTGCAACAGCAAGATATTGCCGGTTCCGCACCGGCGGAGTTCTTCCGCCCCGTCGGGCTCAACGACGGCACTTCACCGAATGCGCGATTCCGCACCGTACCGCTGGCCGCCAGCCGCGTACCGAATGGCCGCAGTTTCTTTTGTCATCATCTGACGCCGGAACTGGTGTGGCGCAACGAATGGCAACACCACCCGAACGGTGTTGCCGATATCACCGGTTTCGTGATTTCTGCGGCAAATCCGCAGGAAGCCGCTAAGGTGTATGGCGAATTGTTTGGTGTCAGTGCGCTGGAGTTCAAACCGCAGGAAGTCGTGCTGCGCGCAGGCCGCGCCACCGTCCGGTTTATCACACCGGAGCAAGCCGCCGCTGAATTCGGCATTGTGCCGGAAGGCGAGAACGGCAGCGCCCGCATGGTCGGACTGGAATTCGCCACGCGGTCGCTGGAGGCAGTACGGAATAGTTTGCGGGTCGGGGAAATACTTTTCAGGGATGACGTTAACCGTGTGTCTGTCCGGGCAGCGGACGGGCTTGGGGTGGCGCTTGGATTCAGCGAGGAATGATCTGCTTTTAGCTCCTCCCCCTGCGAAGGGGGAGGCCGGGAGGGGGTTTTAAGTATTAACGCAAATGCCTGCGCAGTGACTTAACCCGCTGATTTGTCTTTAATACCCCACCCCAACCCTCCCCTTCGCAGGGGAGGGAGTCGATCGAGTTTCCGCTGAAGACTTTAGATCTTTTCGCTCTTAGTTATCACTTTTATTTTGTTGCTTAAATTCCCTGATATGTTAAAACTCTGCTACTGCGAGTCTTAGACGGCTAAACGTCTAAATCCCCAACCGTCTATTTAATAAGGCCCAACGCCCAGTGACTTCCTCCCTCCTTGAGATGCGTAATATCTCGATTTCATTTGCCGGTTTTCCTGCCCTGCGCCAGGTGGATTTCACGCTGGAAGGCGGATCCGTCCATGCATTAGTCGGCGCAAACGGCGCGGGGAAATCGACGCTGATGGCGGTGCTTTCCGGCACGCATGACCATTACACCGGGCAGATCACTATCGACGGCGAAGCGGTAAATATCCGCCTGCCACATCATGCCCGCGAGCACGGTATTCATCTGGTGCAGCAGGAAGTGGACGTCGCGCTGGTGCCGACGCTGAACGTTGCCGAAAACATCATGCTCGACCGCCTTTCCGAACCGGGCCATCTGCATAACTGGCCGCAACTTTATCGTCAGGCGCAACTGCTGACTGAGCAACTCGGGCTGAACATCAGCCTGCGGGCGCGGATCGAAAGCTGCACGCTGGCCGAGAAACAACTGATTTTGCTGGCGCGGGCGTTATCGCATAAATGCCGTTTTCTGATCCTTGATGAACCGACCGCCCCGCTGGATCAGGCGGAAAGTGCACGCCTGTTCGCGCTGGTCCGCAAGCTGAAAGCCGCCGGAATGGCGATCGTATTTATCTCGCATCGCATTCATGAACTGCGCGATATCTGCGACCGTATGACGGTGCTGCGTGACGGGCGTCTGGTCAGCGATGACAGCATGGACGGTCTGAGCAATGAACACATCATCGAGAAAATGATCGGCCATCAGCTCGACGATATTTATCCGCCGCGCCGTCCGCCGCACAGCGGTGAAACGCTGCTAAGCATTCACGGGATGCACGATAAAGACAAACTGCGCGATATCTCGCTGCGACTGCATCGTGGCGAAATTCTCGGCATCGCCGGGCTGGCGGGAGCCGGAAAAACGGAACTGTGCAAAGCGTTGTTTGGCGCAACGCCGAGTCAGGTAGAAAGCGGTGAGCTGAATGGCAAACCGTGGAAGCCGAAAGAGCCGCACCTTTCTGTCGAACAGGGGCTGGCGTTAGTACCGGAAGAACGGCGCAAGGAAGGGATTTTCATTGACGAAAATATCCCGATGAACCTGAGTGTGACCGCTGATGACACCTTTTCGCGCTGGAGTATTTTCAACGCGCGCCAGTCGCTGTCATGGGCAAAAGACATTATCAGCCGCTTAGGCATTCGCGCTTCCGGGCCGATGCAGAAGCTGGCCCGGCTTTCCGGCGGCAACCAGCAAAAGGTCGCCATCGGGAAATGGCTGCGCAGTGAGAGTCAGGTGTTGATCTTCGACGAACCGACCAAAGGCGTGGACATCAAGGCCAAAACGGACGTGTTCAGGCTGATCGACGGCCTGGCGCAACAGGGAAAAGGCATTATTTATGCTTCCGGTGAGTTCGCCGAACTGGTCGGTTTATGCGACCGCATTCTGGTGTTATGGGACGGCCGTATCGTCGCCGAACTGAACGCCGCAGACGTCGACGAAGAAACCTTATTAGTCTATTCAACCGGAGGAATACCCGCGTGAACAAAGCCGTGGTGAGTAAAGAAAACGTGCCCGATGCCCGCCAGCCGTGGCGTCATCAGCTGTTCGAATTTTTATATAAATGGGGCATGTTGCTGACCGTGGTGTTGCTGATCGCCGCTTTTGGTCTGGCGTCAGATAACTTCCTCGAACCGTCGAACATCATCAATATCTTGCGTTCGATTGCCATCGTGACGGTGATTGCCATCGGCGTGTCGATTTCCCTGGCGGTCGGCGGCTTCGATTTATCGGTCGGCTCCACGGCATCGCTTGCCAATGCGCTGGTGATTTCGATGTTCGTCTGGCACGGTTTCGGCACGACCGAAGCGATACTTATCACGCTGGCGTTGTGCACGCTGGTCGGCCTGTTCAACGCCTTTCTGATCGTCATCCTGAAAATTCCTGACATGCTGGCAACGCTCGCCAGTCTGTTTGTGATTCAGGGCGCAGCGATGACTTACAGCTACGGCGGTTCCATCACTGAAAACATGTTATTGCCGAGCGGCGACATGGCCGAAGGCACGGTCCCTGCGGTGTTCAGCCTGCTCGGTCAGGTGCCGGTGATTGTGATCGTGATGGCCGTCGTGACCATTGCGGTGCAACTGTTTATGTCGCTGACCAAGCATGGCCGCCGCATGTACGCCATCGGCGGAAATCCGCTGGCCGCACGTCTGGCGGGGATCCGCACCGCGCGCTACCGCGTGATTGCGTATGTGATGTCATCTGTTCTGGCCGGTGCAGGCGGGATTTTGCTGGCTTCACGCATCGGGTCTTCACAGGTGAATGCCGGTGGCGGCTATCTGATGGATGCCGTTGCCGCCGCTTATATCGGTTTCTCGCTGGCAGGTTCCGGTAAACCGAATGCGCTCGGCACACTGCTTGGCGCGGTGATTTTAGGCGTGCTGTCGAACGGGCTGGTGATGTTGTCGGTGCCGTATTATGCGATGGATATCATCAAAGGGTTAGTGCTGGCAGTGGCGTTAGCGCTGACGTATATCCAGAAGAGATAGCGGAGGCCGCTGCTATATTTCGGCCTCTTTAAGGTCAACACCGTGGGCTTGCCGCCCACACTGGCCCAAAGGGTTTTAAACGAAACCCTTTGGAATCCTGCGTTTTTTTAACTGCGCGCTTCGCTCGCTGGCTATGTTTCAGAAACCACAGCGACAGGCTGGAAATCTTGCCGCTGCGCGGTACCTTCTCTCGGTCTTCGAGCCATAGGTCTCGAAGCCGCTCCGTTCAGCAAGATTTCTGAATCGCCCGCGGGATCTTAAATTCAAGGGCAGACAGTTTAAGATTTCAAAATCAGTCAGGTTGTGAATTAAGAGCCTGAGGCCGGTTCCAAAATACCGCCGGACGAGAGGTGGAAAACCGCGCATCTTTTTGCGCGGGTTGTAACCCGATGGGAGGGAACCGCGCAGCGGCGGGATTTTGCGGCTATCACTGCGGCTGATGAAACATAGTCAGCGAGCGGAGCGCGCAGTGAAAGAGCCCGGGGGGTCTTGGGGGGCGGCGGCGATAAGCCGTCCCCCAAGTCGGTGTGGGCCGACGCCCACGACCTTGAATTTGAATTTGAATTTGAAGTTGAAGTTAAAACCGCCCCTGATTCGGTCAAAATCAGATCACACCAGCACCTTATACATCACACTCGTCGACTCCAGCATTCCCCCCGTCGACATCGCATAATGCGGAATCGTCCCGCTCAGGGTGAAACCCTGATTTTCATACAATGTCTGTGCCGGACTGCCGGTGACGGTATCCAGCACCAGCAAGGTTTTGCCCTCTTCCCGCGCCAGCGCTTCAACCGCCGTCATCAGTTTACGCGCGATACCCTTGCGGCGGCCATCGGGGTGAACCATCAGTTTAACCACGTCACCGCGGTGCGCACCGTTGGCGGGCTGATCGACCACCAGTTGCACCGTGCCGATGATTTTGCCTGCCATGCGCGCCACCAGCAGGCGTTTTTCGCCACGCTCAAAAGCCGGTAACAGCTTTTGCCAGAACGCCTGCGCCTGCACAAAACCGAAAGGCAAAATAAAACCGATGCTGGCACCCAACGCCACGGACTGCATCAGGGTTTCGGCCAGCGCATCCAGATCGATTTGCGACAATACGCCGCCCTGCACTTCACTGATCACCACTTCATTGCTGTTTTGCATCATGTTAAACCTTACTCAGTCAGACATTTAAGGACGTGAAATGACGATGGCGTAGCGGGCATCTGCCGGGCCGGGCACATAGAAAGAAGTCCTGCCGTGAAGATGAAAACGCAGGCAGTCGCCCGGTTCCAGCCGGTAACTGCGGCCATCGAGCACAAATTCCAGTACACCTTCAAGCATCCAGATATGCTGTTCGAGTCCCTCTACCGGCGGTGCGTCGTAAGTAATGCTGGCGCCAGCTTTCAGCACACCTGAAATCAACTCAGCACGAAAACCCGGTGCCGGTGCGGAAACGGAACGACGCTCGAAGCCGGTTTCCCGGTCATGCCACACCGGTTGTTGCGATGCGCGGATAAGCTCCGGGGGGTTATCTTCCAGCGCCATCAGCAAACGGGAAGTGGTCAGCCCGTAAGCCGCACTCAGTTTGCCCAGCAACGAGGCCGTCGGGCTGGTCTCTGCCCGCTCCACGCGTGAAAGTGTCGCGCGGCTTATGCCGGTCATCTGCGCCAGTTGTTCAAGTGACCAGCCCTGGCTGACGCGTAATTCAGCCAGCCGTTCCGCCAGACGGAGATCGTGATTGTCCTGCCCTTCTCCCATTTTCTTACCCTGTCGTGAAATCTCAATACAGGGAAAATATCTCTTATATGAGAATGTCGCAAGTTAAAAAAGTGTAACCAAAAGGATTTTCCAAGTTGTACAGAAATAATAAAGTTGTACAACTTTACGATGTGGCGCTAGAGTTAGCTTATAAGTGGTATGAATATTTGGATGGAAATATGTCTCTGTACAGCATCGGTGAAGTCGCCCGAATTTGTGGTATCAACCCGGTCACGTTGCGTGCCTGGCAGCGGCGTTATGGCCTGCTGAAGCCACAGCGCACAGAGGGTGGCCATCGTCTGTTTAATGATGATGATCTCGACACCATCCGCACCATTCTGGGCTGGATCAATCGCGGTATTCCGGTTGGTCAGGTGAAATCTTTGCTGGAAGGTAAAGTGGACGTGCTACCCGGTGGCTGGTCGCAGTCAGAACATCAGCTGCTGACCGCCTTACAGGATGGCCGCCCGCAAAAAGTTCGTCAGTTGATGCTGGAGTTCGGTCGTGAATACCCGGCGGTAACATTTGTGAATAACGTGCTTCGCCCCCTGCGTGAGCGCCTGAGTTCCGGCGATTCACGACTGCTGATGCTGCGCAGCCAGCTTGACGGTCTGATCATTGAACACGCGGTGATGTGCATGAACGCCGCCCGTAAGCGTCCCGGACCGGCTGCCACGCTGATCGGCTGGGGGAACACAGACAGCACCGAGTTGTGGCTTGAGGCCATTGTGCGGTGCGAAGAAGGTTTGCAGGTCGAAATATTGCCGGTTCCTCTCAGCGAGCCGTATCTGGAAAACCTGAGCGGCTCGCAAATTCTGTTGTGGTCCGAAGGCAAGCTGACGCAGGTTCAGCGCCAGCGGCTGCAGAACTGGATGGCGCAGGGTTTGTCGATCATCCTGCTGGGCAGCTCAGCTATCCTGCTCGGTGCAGAAGAAACAGACGCTAAGGAAGATGAGCTCAGCGCCTCCCCCGATGACCATGATCATCGCGCCAGCCTTCGTATTGAGCCTGTTCGTCGGGAAGGAAAAAATGATGCTTAAACATGCTTCTGAACACGCAACCCCGGCCGACGTTCTGACACGGCTGTGCGAATTTTACCGTCACCTTGATATCAGCCGCCTGCCGCAGCTTTCCCTTATTTATCATCCGAATGTGGTGTTTATCGATCCGGTTTCACATTACGACGGCGTGGATGCGCTGGAACACTATTTTGCGCAGTTGCTTGAGAAAACGAATTACTGCCGCTTTGAGATCCAGCCTCCACTTATTCAGGGTGACGAAGTGTCGCTGTTCTGGCGGATGGAATTCTCACACCCGGCGTTGAAAAAAGGTCAGGCAATGTTTCTTGATGGCACAAGCCATCTGCGCCTGAATGAAAACCTTATTATCTATCAGCGCGATTATTACGATCTCGGTGCCATGTTGTACGAGCACATTCCGGTGCTCGGCGGTGTCGTGCGCGCCGTCAAAGCCAGGTTGAAATAATGGGGCGCGTACTGATTACCGGTGCCAGTTCTGGCATTGGCAAACAACTGGCACTGGATTATGCCAGCGGAGGCTGGGAGGTCATTGCCTGCGGGCGAGATGGCGCAAAGCTGACGGCCGTCGCCGCCACCAGCCCGCTGATCATCCCGCTGTGTTTTGATATCACCGATTTACAGGCTACCCGTGAAGCATTGCAGGGCAGGCAGGCCGATTTAGTGATTCTTTGCGCGGGCACCTGCGAATATCTCGACAACGGCGTCGTCGATGCCGAAAAAGTCATGCGGGTGATGAACACCAATTTTTCCGGCCCGGTCAATTGCCTCGACGCCCTGCTCCCCGGCTTAGCGCCCGGCAGCCGGATAGCGCTGGTGGGTTCCGTCGCCTGGCTGCTGCCGTTTTCACGCAGTGAAGCCTATGGGGCATCCAAAGCCGCGCTGGCCTTTTTTGCCCGCTCTCTGGCGGTTGATCTGGCGAAACGTCAGATTCACATTTCGCTGATTCAGCCGGGTTTTGTCGAAACACCACTGACATCGCGCAATGACTTCCCGATGCCGATGATGGTGAGCGTCGCCCAGGCGTCGAAGCACATTCGTAAAAAACTGGCGCGCGGTGCGAGTGAAATCGCCTTCCCTCCGCTTTTTGCCCGTTTACTCAAGGTGCTCTCCTTGCTGCCCGTCAGTTTGCAACAATGGTTATGCCGGAAAATGGTGAAATAAAATGACAACAAAAGTGGCGATTGTAGGCAGCGGAATTTCAGGGCTGAGCTGTGCCTGGCTGCTGGCAAAAAGTCAGCCCGGCTGTGAGATTACCGTCTTTGAAGCGTCTGAAACCTTAGGCGGACATACTGCCACGCAGGATGTGATTTCCGACGGAAAAGAATACGCCATCGATACCGGTTTTATTGTCTATAACTCCCGGACATACCCGCATTTTATTGCCCTGCTCAAAGAACTGGGCATTGAAGGACAGCCGACGGAAATGAGTTTTTCCGTACGCAATCCGGTTAATAAACTCGAATACAACGGCCACTCGCTGAACAGCCTGTTTGCCCAGCGCCGCAACCTGCTCAAACCGCAATTCTGGCGCTTTATTCTCGAGATCCTGCGGTTTAACAAACTGTGCAAGGCGCGCCTGCTGAATCCGCACAATGACGAAGATACGCTGGCTGACTTGCTCGATCAAAACGGTTTCACCCCGTTTTTCGCCCTGCATTATGTGCTGCCGATGGGGGCGGCCATCTGGTCTTCTTCGCTGAGCGATATGGCGAATTTCCCCCTGTCGATGTTCCTGCGCTTTTTCGATAATCACGGATTACTGGACGTCAGCAACCGCCCGCAATGGATGGTGGTCCCCGGCGGTTCACGGGAATATATCCGCCGGATGCAGGAAAAACTGCCGGCCCGCGTCAGGCTGCTGACCAGCGCACCGGTCAGTAAAGTCGTCCGCACACCCTGCGGTGTGACGCTGCATTCCCCGCATGGCGAGGCGCATTTTGATCAGATTATTTTCGCCTGCCATTCCGATCAGGTGCTGACCATTCTGGGTGACAACGCCACTGCTGATGAGCAAAGCATTCTCACTGCCCTGCCTTATCAGAGCAACGACGTCATTTTGCATACCGATACCCACCTGCTGCCTCGCGAAAAACGCGCCTGGGCGAGCTGGAATTATCAGTTGCCGAACGCGCTGAATCTGGCGGACCACGCGGATATACGCGACAGCAATCCTTCGCACTGCCGCCGCGCCAGCGTGACCTATAACATGAATATTTTGCAGGGGCTGAATACGCCGCAGACATTTTGCGTGTCACTCAATCCACTGACGCCGATTGATGAAAACAAAGTCCTGTTCCGCACCACGTATATGCACCCGGTTCTCAATCTGGGCAGCCGCCACGCACAGCAGGAACGCCACCGGATCAACGGCCACAACCGCACCTGGTTCTGCGGTGCGTACTGGTACAACGGCTTTCACGAGGACGGTGTCAACAGTGCGCGTGACGTGGTGGAACAACTCAATCTGCAACTTTTCAGTGCGCAGCAACAGAATGAGCAGGAAAAACGGGAGGCGTCATGAACAGCCAGTTGTATGTCGGCACGGTGCGCCATCGGCGGTTTACGCCGGTTGAACACCGATTCGACTACGATATTTTCATGCCGCTGATTGACCTTGATGAACTGGACCAGTTACCTGCACAAGGTATCCAGCTCGACCGGTTTTCCGCCGCCAGTTTTCGCCGCAAAGATTATCTCGGCGGCGGTGATATCAAAACCAAAGCGCAGGCGAGAATCGAAGCGCTGACCGGCGAACGCCCGGACGGGCGGGTGATGTTGTTATGTCAGTTGTGTTATTTCGGCTGTTATTTCAATCCGGTGAATTTTTACTATCTTTATGATCAGCATGGTGTTTTGCGCTGGATGCTGGCCGAGGTGCGCAATACCCCCTGGAACGAACGTCACACTTACGCCGTTCTGCCTGACGGTTCACAACCGGTGCCGAAAGCCTTTCATGTGTCGCCCTTTAATCCGATGGACATGGTCTATCACTGGCGGCTGACACCCCCTGGAAAGCAGTTACACATCACTATCGAAAATCACCGTAAAGAACGGGAATTCGATGCAGCCCTTTCACTGACAGCCCGTCCGCTGACCCGCGCGGCGTTGCGTCAGCAATTGTGGCGGCTGCCTGTCATGACCGCTAAAACCGCACTGACTATCTACTGGCAGGCACTGAAACTGTGGCTGAAACGGGCGCCCATTTATTCTCATCCTCCCGTTGATAAGGACTGACCATGAGCCAACCTGAAATGCAACTCGCCCGTGAAGGGACGAATAACAGGCGCAGCAAAGCGGCGCGCGCGCTCATCCTTAGCGTCCTGAAGCAGCTCAAAGGCGCGGGCCTGACGCTGCGTGAACCCGGTGAGCAGGCGATATTTTTTGGCGATCCGACGGCTATCTTGCAGGGTGAAATTGACATTCTGCATCAGCGCGCTTACCGGCGTGTCTTACTGGGCGGCAGCGTCGCAGCGGGTGAGAGTTTTATTGATGGCGACTGGACCACGCCTAATCTGACCGTCGTGCTGCAACTGCTGGCCGAGAACCTGAAGCTGGTCGATAAAATCGAGGCACGCCTCAGCTGGCTCAGCACACCGGCCAAAAAAGTCATTCATTTTTTCCGCCGCAACAGTCCGTCGCAGGCGCGTAAAAATATCTCGGCGCATTACGATCTGGGCAACGATTTTTATCAGGGTTTTCTCGATGAGAAGATGCTGTATTCCTCCGCCTGGTATCAGGAGCCACAGATGACGCTGGAACAGGCGCAGGAAGCCAAAATGCGCCGCCTGTGTGAACAGCTGCAATTAAAAGCGGGCGATCATCTGCTGGAAATCGGCACCGGCTGGGGCGCGATGGCCGAATTTGCCGCGCGCGAATATGGCTGTCAGGTCACTACCACCACCATTTCCCGCGAGCAATATCGCTTTGCCTGTGAGCGGATTGAAAAAGCCGGGCTGAGTGACCGCGTGACGGTGCTGTTCGAAGACTATCGTTCGCTGCAGGGGCAGTTCGACAAACTGGTGTCGATAGAGATGATTGAAGCAGTCGGCAAACGCTATCTCTCCACCTTTTTCAAACGCTGCAATGCGCTGCTCAAACCGCACGGGCGTATGGCAATTCAGGCAATCACCATCGCCGACCAGCGTTATGCCGCCTACAGCCGTAACGTCGATTTTATTCAGTGCTACGTTTTTCCCGGCGGTTTTCTGCCCTCAATTACCGCCATGAATGACACCATGACCCGCTGCACCAGTCTGGTGGTGCGTGATCTGTTCGATATCGGTTCCGATTACGCCCGCACCCTTCATGAATGGCGTGAGCGGGTGCAGCGCTACTGGAATGCACAGACTGACGGCGTGCAGGACGAATATTTCCGCCGTCTGTGGCTGTTTTATCTGTGCTACTGCGAGGCAGGTTTTCGTGCACGCACCATCAGCACCGTGCAGTTGGTCGCCGAGCGACGCGGATGAAAACCTTGCGCTTCTGGCTGCTGACACTGGGTTTTGATGCCTGGTGGACGCTGGCCGTCTGGGGGCGCGGACGGTTTATCCTCTTCCTGCTTTTAAGCAGTTTTCTGATGCTGGCGTTTACACCATCAAAACGCCGGTTGTGGGTCGCCACTGCCTGTACGCTGGGCATCATGATGGACTCGCTGTGGTGCATTTTGGGTCTGTTTGAATTTAGCGATTCTTCCGCCGTACCGCCGTGGATGATGGCGTTATGGCTGGGCTTCAGCGCCTGGTGGCTGTGGTTACTCGGCTATTTACGGCTGACATGGTACTGGCTGATGCCTGTCGGCGCGGTCAGCGGCCCGCTGGCCTATTACCTCGGCATGCAGCTCGGTGCCATGCAACTTCTCGCCGCACCGGTTTATGTCTGGCTTCTGCTGGCGGCGGGCTGGGCGATATTCTTACCGCTGATCAGCCTGCCGGTGCTGCTCAGCCATGACACAGAGCGGAAAACCTGATGATGCGCGCATTTCTGGCCGTACTTTCGCTGATGATTTCTTTCTCTGCCTTTGCAGCCACGCCGTGGAACCAATGGCAACAGGTCGGGCGTGCCACGCTGAGCTGGGGGCCTTTTGAGGTTTATCATTCGCAACTGCTGACGCCCGACGGTAAGTATCAGGCCGGAAAATGGCCGCAGGCGCTGAAGATTGAGTATCTGCGCAGCATTGATCATCAGGAGCTGACCAAAGCAACAGAAGAGCAATGGCAGGCACTGGGATTGCTGGCACAGGCACAGAAAAATGGCTGGCTGGAGGCGGTACAAAACACCTGGCCGGATGTCAGCAACGGCAGCGAAATCATGTTTGTCGCCACTGAAAATGGCGGCCAGTTTTACAGCCAGCCCGCAAACAGCGTGCTGAGCACACCGGTCGGTCAGCCTTTCAGCCCGGCATTCCGCGATGCCTTTCTGGCGATCTGGCTCTCGCCCGCCACGCAATATCCTGATTTACGCAGCAAGCTGACCGGCGCATCCGCGTCCGATTAATGGCATCTTATGGAGGTTTTATGACTGTTCTGCGCAAGATTTTTGTCACGCTGATCCTCGGCGGAATGCTGTTACTCACCGGCTGTAAAGCCAATATTCAGGATTACGCACAAGCGCAACCGAAGCTGGATATTTTCACCTGGTTTGCCGGTGACAGCGTGGCCTACGGCATGGTGCAGGATTACAGCAACAAACAGACCCGGCGCTTCACCGTGAAAATCCGCGGTGATGTGGCGGGCGATACGCTGACGTTGCATGAAGACTTTGTGTATGACGACGGCGAGAAACAGACCCGCGTCTGGCGGATCCGCAAACTGGCAGACGGCAGCTATACCGGCACGGCGGGCGACATTATCGGCACCGCCACCGGGCAATCCGCAGGCAATGCCTTTAACTGGAAATACGTGATGGACGTAAAATCAGGCGGCAGCACCTACCGGCTGACGTTCGATGACTGGATTTATCAGCAGGACGAACAGCACCTGTTTAACGTCACCGCGCTGAAAAAATTCGGCGTGGAAGTGGCGCGGGTGACGATTTTCTTTGAGAAAAAATAGGCTTAACCCGGTCTGATCCCTCCCCTGCGAAGGGGAGGAGCAAAACAAAATCAGCTTTCACATTTGCGAAAAGGAAGCGGTTTAAACCTTCACTTCTTTAATCACCGTCTTCTTACGCCCGAATACAAATTTCCCCAGCGTCACCAGCAGCACCGCGCAGAGGATCACGCCCAACGCCACCCATTCGACCGGAGACAAGGATTCACCGGCGAAGCCGATGCCGAGCAACACCGCCACAATCGGGTTCACATAGGCATAACTGGTGGCCACGGCGGGACGCACAGTTTTCAGCAGAAACATATAGGCGCTGATGGCAATCATCGAGCCAAATACCACCAGATAACCGAGCGCCAGAAAACCGCTCAGCGAAGGCGTCGCGGTCATGTGTTCCCCGGTGACACGACTTGCCACCAGCAACACCACACCGGCGATAATCATTTCCGCCGCACCCGCCATCAGGCCGGTTGGCAGCGGCAAGCGAGAACTCCACACCGAACCGAATGCCCAGCTTAGTGAGGCGAGCAGGATCAGCGCCGCGCCCCACGGGTTCCCTTCCAGATTACTGCCGGTATTAAGCAGCACAATCCCGAACAGGCCGATGGCGACACCGGTCCATTCCAGGCGGCTGTTGGGCATTCCCCACAGGCGGCTGAAACACAGGGTAAATAGCGGCACGGTGGCGACCATTACGGCGGCAATGCCCGACGGCACCTGCATATGTTCCGCCACCGTCACCAGCCCGTTACCGACAGAGAGCAGCAAAATACCTACGGCACCGGCGGCCATCCACTGCTTCAACGTCGGGACTTTATGCCCGCGCAGCAATAAAAACGTGAACAAAATACATCCGGCGACGAAGAAACGCAGCCCGGCCATCATCAGCGGTGGCCAGCTTTCCACGCCCACGCGGATCACGAAATAGGTCGAACCCCAGATAAAATACAGCGCAAACAGTGCAGCAATTAATGGCAGCAGGGAACGGGTGGCGGAACCAGTCATAGGAATAACTTATTAGCGTGATAATGAAGGCAAACAGTTAACGCTATTGCCCTGATTTCCGGCAAGGGAATCCGTGCGATCGCGTCAAAATGTTGCTAAAAAGTTCCTGTATATGACAAAAAATGCGCTGGCATCACCGTTAAAAGTAATCACAGCATGAATAGTCTGTTGCAGGGGTGAGGAAACGATTTATAATTCGCCGTTCAAAATCCTGAGGTACTGCACATGAATTCGCTAGGCAAAAAATTATTTATCGCGCTGTTTGGTCTGATGGCGATTGGCGCAATTGGTGGCGTGATGGTTGCCGGTTATGCGGTGGTGATTCAGGACGACGCGAAACCGGTCAGCGATAACGACGCCCCTTCCGTGGTGCCTGCGCCGCCGTCTGCGTCAACGAACTGATTCGTCCACTGACCGCTGCTGCCAGCGTTGTAACCCTTGGCTCCAGCGTTCAAACAGCATATCTACGCAAATCGCCAGCAACGCGACAATTACCGCCCCCTGCAATACATAGGCGGTATTAAAACCGCTCAGGCCGATGATAATCGGCGAGCCGAGGCTTAACGTGCCGACCGACGAGGCAATCGCCGCCGTCCCGATATTGATAATCACTGACGTGCGGATGCCGGAAATAATCACCGGCGCGGCCAGCGGAATTTCCACTTTCCGCAGCATCTGCCAGCGGCTCATCCCCACGCCCTGCGCAATCTCCCGCGCCGACGCCGGTACCGATTCAATCCCGGCAATCGTCCCCTGCAGGATCGGCAGCAACCCGTAAAGCACCAGCGCAATAATCGCCGGTTTTTCACTGAATCCCATCACCGGCACCGCGACTGCCAGTACCGCAACCGGCGGAAACGTCTGTCCCATCGCCACCAGCGTTTCCACCAGTGAACGGAATTCTTTGCCCGCCGGACGTGTTACGCCCACCCCCGCCGCTACGCCGATAATCACCGCAATCAGGCTGGAAATGCCGACCAGCAACAGATGGGCTTCCACCAGCGCGGCAAAGCTTTCCTGCTGATACACCGGCCTGCTGAGTTCAGGGAACATCCAGTGGAACAGCCCGCCGAGCGAGGTCATACCGAAAATCAGCGCCAGCAATAAAGCGAATAACCAAATCAGAGGATCTGCAAATACCCGTTTCATGCGCTGCCCTCCGGTGCGGTCAGATCCGCAAAATGCAGCACGCCGAGCGGTTGCCCTTGTTCATCCACCACCGGTAACTGCTGAGCCTGCTGCGCGACAAATTTTGACAGCGCCTGACTGAGGCTCATGGTATCGGTCAGCGGTAACTGGTTGCCGGAATACGACTCGCCGCGCCGCATCAGCGAACCCACTTCGCGCAGCGACAACAAGCGGATCCCCATCTCGCTGCCACCGAAGAAATCACGCACAAACGGCGTCGCCGGTCGGGTCAGCAATTCCAGCGGCGTCCCCTGCTGCACCACTTGTCCGTCATTGAGCAGTACGATGCGGTCGGCCAGCGCCAGCGCTTCGTCGATGTCATGCGTCACCAGTACGATGGTGCGGTGAGTGATTTTATGGATGCGCGCCACTTCTTCCTGCAACGTCGCGCGGGTCACCGGATCGAGCGCGCCGAAAGGTTCATCCATCAGCAATACTTCCGGGTCAGAAGCCAGCGCCCGTGCCACACCGACGCGCTGCTGTTGTCCGCCGGAAAGCTGATGCGGATAACGATGACGGAACTGTTTCGGATCGAGATTGAGGAGTTCGAGCAGTTCAGTCACGCGGTCACGGATTTTCGCCTTCGGCCATTTCAGTAATTGCGGCACGGTGGCGATATTCTCCTCCACCGTCCAGTGCGGGAACAGGCCAATGGACTGGATCGCATAACCCATCCGGCGGCGCAGATCCTGCGCACGGAATTTTTCTATCGGTTCACCGGCAAATAAAATCTCCCCGCGATCGTGCTCCACCAGCCGGTTGATCATTTTGAGCGTGGTGGATTTCCCCGAACCGGAGGTGCCGATCAGCACCGTGAATTCGCCTTTGGCCATTTCCAGCGTGAGATCGCGCACGACCGCTTTTCCGGCAAAGTGTTTGCTAACCTGCTTGAAATGAATCATCTGCGTGTGGTTTCCAGAATTGAGACTGCAAATTTAAAGACGCTGTCGACAACAACGGCCATCAGCACCGCCGGGATCACCCCGAGCAAGACCAGATCCAGCGCACTACTGAGCAGACCCTGGAACATGATGGCCCCCAGTCCGCCCGCGCCAATCAGCGCCGCAACCATCGCCATACCGACCGTTTGCACCGCAACAATGCGCACACCTGTCAGGATAACCGGCAAGGCAATCGGCATCTGCACGCGGAAAAACACCTGCGCACGGTTCATACCCATGCCGCGGGCAGATTCGATCACCGATTCCGGCACCGACTCCAGCCCGGCAATCACCCCGCGCACCAGCGGCAACAGCGAATACAGCACCAGCGCGATAATCGCCGGTGCCAGCCCGATGCCACTGATGCCGTGTTCAGCCAGCCACGGCAGCGCTTTTGCCAGCCCCGCCAGCGGTGCGAGCAGCAGGCCAAACAGCGCAATCGACGGCACGGTCTGAATAATATTCAGCACCGACAATACCGGCCCGCGCCAGCGGGGTTTACGGTGACACAGCAACCCGACCGGCAGACCGATCAGCACCGCAGGCACCAGCGTGCCAAACAAAATGCCGAGATGCTGCCACAGCGCATCGTTGAACACGTCGGAACGGTTGTCGTATTCCTTGAGCAGCGAAAGTTCGGCAAGCTGACCGTACGCCAGCAGCAAAACCACCGGCACGATCATCTGCACGTTGAGCAAAATACGCAGGCTGTGATTACGGGTAAAACGGGAAATGGCGTCGGAGGCGATCAGCAGACAAAGCGCCGCACCTGCCCAGAAACCGCCGCCGAGCGAGGTGCGCGCGATACTGTCTTCATCGCCCCCCGCAAGTTGCACCGCGCTGTGACCGGCCAGCCAGACCAGCACGGCCAGCAGGATTTCCGCCAGCAGCATCACCAGCAAATGATGGCGACCATAAAGGGTCAGAAAGGCGCAGGCCAGCAGCAAAACGGCAGGCAACAGGAGTAACGCAGAATAGCCATGCAGCAGGCTCGCCAGTGAAATACCTTTACCGGATACCAGCCGGTTGGGCGCATGGCTGACAAAAGCCAGCCCGAAACCGGCCAGCAACAGCAGCAAAACCAGCGTCAGCAGGACGCGGTTTTTAACGGGTGAGTGATAAGTCAAAACATTACCTGATATCAGAGAGCACGATCCGAAGATCGTGCTCAGGGCGGTCACTGCCCGGTTATTTTTTAACGAAACCTTTTTCCTGCAAGTACTTCGCCGCCACCTTCTTCGCATCCTGACCATCAACCGCGATTTTCGCGTTCAGCCCCTGGAGCGTTTTGGTATCAAGCGAAGCAAACACCGGTTTGAGCAATTCAGGAATGTTCGGATGCGCTTTCAGCGCGGCCTCGCGGATGACAGGCGCAGGCGCGTAAATCGGCTGTACGCCTTTCGGATCTTCCAGCGTTTGCAGGCCGAGCGCGGCGACCGGGCCGTCAGTGCCGTAAGCCATTGCCGCATTGACGCCGGAAGTCTGCTCAGCGGCCGCTTTGATGGTCACCGCCGTATCACCGCCCGCCAGAGACAACAGTTGCGCCTGATTAAGCTTGAAGCCATAGGCATTCTCAAACGCCGGTAAGGCATCCGGACGCTCGATAAACTCGGCTGACGCCGCCAGTTTGAAATCGCCGCCGCTGCTGATGTATTTGCCCAAATCACCCAGCGATTTCAGGTTGTGCGCACTCGCGACGTCCTGACGTACCGCGATAGTCCAGGTGTTATTGGCCGGAGACGGATTCAGCCAGACAATTTTGTTCTGGTCGTAATCCAGCTTTTTGACTTTATCGAAACCGGCCTGCGCATTTTTCCACGCCGGGTCTTTATCGTCGGAGAAGAAGAACGCGCCGTTGCCGGTGTATTCCGGATAGATATCGATTTCACCGGAGGTGATTGCGCCACGCACCACTTTCGTCGTTCCCAGCTGTAATTTATTGGTAGTGTGAATACCGTTGGCTTCCAGCACCTGAATAATAATGTTACCGAGCAGCGACCCTTCGGTATCAATTTTTGAGCCGACACGCACGGCATCATCAGCGGCCTGTGCGCTGAAACTTAACACGGAAGCCAGCGCCAGTGCTGCCACTGAAAATCCCCGTACTCGCCCAGTTGTTACAGTCATGTTCTATCCTCTTATCGGGTTATGTTGGTTTTTGTCGCCCGGCGACTGCTCTGTCTTTCGGCTTTCATCTGAATAAACAAGCTGCTAACAAGAATAGTCCAATTTCGCGCAGGGAAACGGAGAGTGAGCCATAAAAGCAGGCGGCGGAAGCGGAGTAAAATGCATAAATGTTCGAAGCTTATCCGCTAAATCACTGAGACAAGACAGGCTGTTTCCCCCGAAGAAGATGTTCACCGCTGCCTTTTAGATCACTTTGTTTTAACTTATAGCCATTTGTTTTCACGCAACGTCTAATCAGGACTTGTGACCGGCATCACCTCGCCTCTATGCTGGTTTTTTTGTCAAAAAGCGTAAACACAACAATGTCTGATTCAATTGCGGCCTCTCAGACCGCCTCTTCAGGGGATTACAGCGCAGATTCTGCGTCTGACCAGCCGGTGGTGATTCGCTCCGCTGCCGATATTACTCAGTTAGTGAACCGCGGCGCAGCGAAAATCAGCGACGCACGCATCGTGATTGCTATCGCTCTCGGCGGCGTTTTCCTCGACGCTTATGATCTCGGTGCGCTGGCTTTCGGAATGAAAGATATCACCCGCCAGTTTGGGCTGACGCCTTCCGGCGCGGGCTTTGTGGCCTCGGCGATCACTTTCGGGGCGATTGTCGGCGCATTGTTCGGCGGCTATCTGACCGACAAAATCGGCCGTTACCGCGTCTTTATGGCTGATATGTTCTTCTTCGTGATTGCCGCGCTGGCCTGCGCCTTTGCACCGAATGAATGGGTGCTCGGCGGGTCGCGCTTCGTGATGGGATTAGGCGTCGGCATCGATTTACCGGTGGCGATGGCGTTTCTTGCGGAGTTCTCAAAACTTCAGGGGCGCGGC
This sequence comes from Rahnella aceris, assembly GCF_011684115.1. NCBI lineage: Bacteria > Pseudomonadati > Pseudomonadota > Gammaproteobacteria > Enterobacterales > Yersiniaceae > Rahnella > Rahnella aceris. The sequence goes on from NZ_JAADJV010000001.1 coordinate 2,208,506, forward strand.
AATAAAGCCTCGCGCGTGGCAATGTGGTGCCCGACGTGGTACGCGGCGATCAGCGTCTCGTATCTGCTGGTTCTGCTGCTTTACGCAGTACTGCCTGCCACGCACACCGACTGGTTGTGGCGTCTGATCCTCGGCTTCGGCGCGGTGCCTGCGATTCTGATTATCGCTATCCGTCACCGTTATATGAATGAATCGCCGGTCTGGGCGGCCAATCAGGGCGACCTGCAAAGCGCGGCGGCGATCCTGAGAAAGTCTTACAACATCAATGCGGTAGTGGCTGAAGATGCGGACAAAACACCGCAGGTGAAAGTGCGCAAAGCCGCATGGCGTAACTACGGCACGCTGTTGCAGGGCATTTATCTGCGGCGCACCGTGCTGGCGACCGTGACGGCGGTGGCCTCGTCATTTGCCTATAATGCGGTGGCATTCGGGTTACCGGTGATTTTATCCAGCTTCCTGCAACAATCGATGATCAGCACCATTCTGTTCTCGCTCGGCCTGAACCTGTGCTTCGCCTTCGTCGGTGGTCTGATTGCGGTACGGTATGTGTCGAAATTTGGTGCATGGAAAATGACCTACGCCGGTTACGCCTGCCAGCTGGTGGCGATGATCGGTCTGGCACTGGTCGGCCGCCCGGCAGACGGTGGCGAAGCGGCGATTTCCATCGCCATGCTGGCGTTATTCCTGTTCGGTCAGGGCTTCGGCCCGGGATCGCACACCATGACATTTGCGTCACTGAGCTACCCGACATCACTGCGCGGCATAGGTGTCGGCTTCAACCAGACGCTGATGCGCGCCAGCTCTACCCTTTCACTGTTCCTGTTTCCGGTGCTTTCCGCCGCACTCGGCACCGGCGTGTTCTGGGTGATCGCCTTAGCGCCACTGGCAGGCTTAATCGTACTGACAGCGGTACGCTGGGAACCGTCGGGATATGATGTTGATGCTGAGGATTTTCAGCAGGAAATTAAACCGGTTTAGGTTTTTACCTTGCTCCTCCCCCGCGAAGGAGAGGATTTTCTTGCTCCTCCCCCTGCGAAGGGGGAGGCTGGGAGGGGGTTTAGCAGACAACTCAGTTGCCATTAATACCCCACCCCAACCCTCCCCTTCGCAGGGGAGGGAGCAGATCGGTATTCTTACTCATCTCTGTGAGAAAACTGAGAGAGTGACATCAGACCACCGCACTTCTCGGCGCAAACACATACCCGATATCGTTCTTGATCATCGCGGCGACCAGTTCAAATCCGCCATTCGGTCTGGCCTGCGCAAACTCCAGTTCGCTGGTAAACACCGGACTGACCCAAAACAGATTCACCGGATCCCCGTAAATTTTTGGCAGACGCATTTTGTCTGCCGGACCGCATAATGCGGAGGAAATCACGTGTCCTTCAAAGCCGAGCGGTGCCATCGGCGACATCAGCGTGTGGCCTTCACCCAACCAGCTGAGAGTCGTCCAGGGAATCTGTGCATAACCGGATAACGCGCTGGCCATCTGCACGGCATTTTCTTCCGTCACATATTCTTTGCCGACCGAAAAGGCGAGTTCGATGCGACGATGCTTTTCTGCTTCATCGTTGAAAACAATATCAATTTGCGGCATCGGACGGATACTCATGCCGACCGTGAAGAAGTAATAGTTCTCTTCATCTTCATGCTGAGAAATCGCCATCGGCGGCCAGTTGCCCTGATTGATCAGATAATATTTCAGTGATGAGCCAAAGCGATCTTCGTAGGATTCCAGCAGCTTGCGCTGGATTTTCGGCCACGGATTGCTGAATTCATTTTGCCAGTCACGCCAGAACAGGCGGGTCTTTTCTGCCAGTTCACATTGCGTGTTGGTCGAGGCAGAACCCAGCGGGAAGGTCAGCGGATTCTGTTTAATGCAGCCGGCGGAATAACACACCGAATGGTCGATATACAAACTCCAGCCGGGGATCACCGCCAGCAATAATCCCTGATACCACAACGCCGCGCCGTCATCGCTTTCATTCCAGAGGATCTGAATTTGTGCAGGCTCCAGCGGCGCTTCGCCCTCCAGATTGCGGCAGTATTGCGCCGCCAGCATCGGGGCAATCCCCTGCTCCATTGCCTCTGTGTCATCGTTCAGCGGTGCGGGCACCAGATTACGTACCCAGCAGGCGCGCATTTTCGGAAAGCGGTCGCGCAAATCTTCGCGGGCGAAAATATAAAAATACACCACGCGGTTATCCTGCTCGACCAGCGCGGTCAGGGTTTGTTTGTCGTTACTGACTTCAGCAACAATGTCGGACTGGCGCATATGACCTCAACAATATCAGGAAGCTTATTATTCCCTGTGATGGTCAGTGTAGAACGGATAAGCCAGGCCGATAACGGGCAATATTCCCAAAAATCCCCGATAAATCATTAAAACAGGTGCTTTTTTGTCAAAATATCAACATCAGCGGCAATACATCCGAAACAGCTGCGCCAGATGCGCGGCCATCGGCGTCAGCGTGGTATCACGTCGCTGAATGAGATAGAACGTGGCTTTCGGTAGCGGCAGATCAAGATCCAGCGCGACCAGACTCTGGCCGATCACCGGATCGTTAATGACATCGACGGACAACACGCTGAGAAAATCGGTCTTGGCGATCAGGCTGGTGCAGGACATAAAAGTTTCGCAAATCACGCTGATATTCGGCTCGGCATCCATTTCGCTGAACACTTCGCTGAGCAGTTTGTAATAGCTGCCGCGTGGCGTCGGCATCGTCCAGTCGCAATGCAAAAGCTCCTGCATCGAACGGGCATGCTGCATCGGATGACCACGCCTTGCCACCACGCGATACTCTTTATCCATAAGCTTTTCATATAACAGTTCGTTATCAAAGGGTCCCTGATAATAGGTATTCACGGTGAAATCCAGCTCGCCCTGACGCAGCTCCGGGATCATCGATACCAGTTGTCCCTCGGCAATCCGCACCTTCACATGGGGGAATTCACGGTGAAAACGGTCAATGACTTCCGGCATGATGGTGCGGGCAATACTGGCACCGACGCCGATATTGACCCTGCCGCTGGTCCCGCCGAGGCGCTGAGCGATGTCTTCCTGCGCCACCCGCAGCTCTTCCAGAATCAGGCTTGCGCGCTTAAAAAACGCGTCACCACAATCAGTTAGCGTCACGCCCTGACGGCGACGGACAAATAACCTCGCCCCCAGATTTTCTTCCAGTTCTTTAATTGATTTGGTCAGCGCGGGCTGTGAAAGATTCTGCATCCGGCTGGCGGCACGAATACTGCCCTGACGTGCGACCGAAACAAACGCCCGTAACTGATGCATTTTTATTTGTGATGGCATGAGATTCTTTGATAACCCCTGATTATCACTAAGAAGATTTTGGCATCTTATATGCCCTGAACGCTTTATGTACATTGAAAATCATATCAGGCCACCTTTCGCCGCTTTCTGCGTGCGGGTCTGCACTTCCCGAAGCTTTGATTTCCTCCTTTCTGCCGCTGTGCGGAAAGCCTGCATGTCTGTGTAAAAAGAGAGTCCGTGATGGTTAATGAGATTTCTGAACGTGTAGAAAAGCTGTTCCCTTCCCTGCAAAAGCAACGTCGTGATCTGCATAAATACGCCGAATCCGGCTGGCTAGAATTTCGTACCTCCACGCTGGTGGCCGATCGTCTGGAAAAACTGGGCTATTCACTGCAACTCGGCAAAGAAGTTATCGACGCGGATTCGCGTATGGGGCTGCCTTCCGCAGCCGTGCTGGCCGAACAGGAGCAGCGCGCACTGGAACAAGGCGCGATTGCCCGCTGGATGCCGCATTTCTCCGGCGGTTTCACCGGGATTGTCGCCACGCTGGAAACCGGTCGCCCCGGCCCGGTAATGGGTTTTCGGGTGGATATGGACGCGCTGGATTTAAACGAAGTACAGGAAGACCAGCATCGCCCGTTCCGCGACGGGTTTGCTTCGGCCAATAACGGCATGATGCATGCCTGTGGTCACGACGGTCACACCACCATTGGCCTCGGGCTGGCAGACGTGCTGATGCAGGTGCGCGACCAGCTCTGCGGCACCATCAAGCTGATTTTCCAGCCTGCCGAGGAAGGCACGCGCGGCGCGAAATCCATGGTTGAAGCGGGCGTGGTGGACGACGTGCAATATTTCACCGCCGTGCATATCGGCACCGGCGTACCGGCTAATCACATCGTGTGCGGTAACGATACTTTTATGGCAACGACCAAGCTCGACGTGCACTTCACCGGCGTGGCCTCACATGCGGGCGGTAAGCCGGAGGATGGCCGCAATGCCCTGCTGGCGGCGGCGCAGGCAACACTGGGTTTGCATGCGATCCCGCGTCACAGCGGCGGTGATTCACGCATTAATGTCGGCGTTTTACAGGCTGGTACCGGGCGCAATGTGGTGCCTTCCAGCGCCACGATGAAAGTAGAAACGCGTGGCACCACCAATGAGGTGAACGAATTTATTTATCAGCAGGCGCTGAAAGTGATTTCCGGCGCAGCCGAAATGCATCAGGTGAAATTCGACATCAAACTGATGGGCGCGGCGCAAAGCAGCACGCCGACGCCCGCCTGGGTGAATTACATCCACCGTCAGGCGGAAAAACTCGGCGAGTTTGAGCAGATTATCGACCGTCAGGAAGGCGCAGCGGGTTCGGAAGATGCCACCTATATGATGGAGCGCGTAAAAGCCCGCGGTGGCGAAGCCTCTTATGTCATTTTCGGCACTGATCTGAGCGCGGGTCATCACAATGAACTGTTTGATTTCGATGAAAAAGTGATGTCTCAGGGCATTAAAACCCTGGCGGCACTGGCGCTGAATATCGCTGAATTCAAAGGGGAACGCTGATGACGTCGCACGTGCCACATCAACAGAACGTCGTGAATTTCATCAATGATTTCATCGATAACCAGCAACCCGCGCTGGCAGAAATCAGCGATGCCATCTGGGATCATCCTGAAACCCGCTTTGTCGAATCCTTCTCTTCTGCATTACTGGCCGACAAACTCGACGCCAGCGGATTTGCCGTTGAGCGCGGCGTGGGTGGCATGGAAACGGCGTTTATCGCCAGCTTCGGCAGCGGAAAACCAGTGATTGCCCTGCTCGGCGAATTCGACGCGCTGGCCGGTTTAAGCCAGAAAGCCGGTTGCGATGTAGCGCAGCCACTGGTGGAAAACGGCAACGGCCACGGTTGCGGCCATAATCTGCTGGGAACGGCGGCACTCGGCGGCGCGCTGGCAGTGAAAGCCTGGATGGAACGTGAAAACATTCAGGGCACGGTGCGTTTTTACGGCTGCCCGGGTGAAGAAGGTGGCTCCGGCAAAACCTTTATGGCCCGCGAAGGATTGTTCGATGACGTCGATGCCGCACTGACCTGGCATCCGGAAACCTACAGCGGCATGTTCAGCAACCAGACGCTGGCCAATATTCAGGCGTCGTTCAGCTTTAAAGGCGTGTCCTCACACGCCGCCGCCGCGCCACATCTGGGTCGCAGCGCGCTGGATGCCCTGACGCTGATGAATACCGGCGCGAACTTCCTGCGCGAACACATCATTCAGGAAGCGCGCCTGCATTACGCGATCACCAACGCGGGCGGGATTTCGCCCAACGTGGTGCAGGCAGACGCCGAAGTGCTGTATCTGGTACGCGCGCCGCAAATGGATCAGGCGCAGGCGATTTTCGACCGCGTAGTGGATATTGCCAAAGGCGCAGCGCTGATGACCGGCACACAGATGTCGATGCGCTTTGACAAGGCCTGTTCCAACTACGTGCCCAACCGCACGCTGGAAAGCGCGATGTATCAGTACGTCCAGGCTTTCGGCACACCGCATTACACCGCCGAAGAGCGGGCGTTTGCGGCGTCGATTCATGCCACGCTGACGGAACAGGATATTGATAATAATCTGCTGAATATCTCCCGTACCAGCGGCGCGGAAGGCGTGGAATTCGCCGAAACCTTGCGCCATTCCCCGCTGACAGACTCCGTTGCTCCGTATGCCCCGAACGGCAATATCCTCTACGGCTCAACGGACGTCGGTGATGTGAGCTGGCTGGTGCCGACGGCGCAGTGTTTCAGCCCGTGTTTTGCGGTCGGTTCGCCGCTGCATACCTGGCAGATTGTGTCGCAGGGGCGGACCTCCATCGCCCATAAAGGCATGTGTCTGGCAGCGAAAATCATGTCATCGACCGCGATAGACCTGTTCACCCGGCCGGATTTACTGACGGCCTGTCAGAAAGAGCGCGATGCACAACGTGCACGACGCCCGTATCAGTGCCCGATCCCGGCAGGCGTAAAACCTTCGCCATTGAAATAAATCACGGGTGTCAGTTAATGATGTAAACCGCTCATTCGCGTCCCGTTCCGGCACGGATGAGCGGCATAAATATAAAAAAAGACAAACACGACAGAGGGTTAACAGATGAGTATTCAGGCGCAAGATTCCGGCCAGAGTCCGGGGGGATTTCTTCAGTGGGTTGAACGTGTGGGGAATAAAATTCCCAACCCGTTTTTGTTATTTGTTTACCTGATCGCCGTGCTGATGGTCGCCAGTGCGGTGATTTCATGGCTGAATATTACGGCAGTAAACCCAACCAACGGTGAGGTAATCCATGTAAAAAACCTGCTGAGCGTGGAAGGTATTCAGTGGATTTTGCCGAACGTCATTAAAAATTTCAGCGGATTTACCCCGCTCGGCTCGATTCTGGCGCTGGTGATTGGTGCCGGACTGGCGGAGCGCGTCGGGCTGCTGCAAAGCCTGATGTACAAAATGGCGTCCAAAGTAAACGCCCGTTACGCCAGCTATATGGTGATTTTTATCGCCTTCTTCAGCCACATTTCGTCGGATGCCGCACTGGTGGTGATGCCGCCGCTGGGCGCACTGATTTTCCTCGCAGTCGGACGTCATCCCGTGGCTGGTTTACTGGCGGCTATCGCCGGTGTTGGCTGCGGTTTCACGGCTAACCTGCTGATTGTGACCACCGATGTGTTGTTATCCGGTCTGAGTACCGAGGCGGCAAAGGCGATTAATCCGGCGGTTCAGGTCAGTGTGATCGACAACTGGTACTTTATGGCAGCCTCGGTGATTTTGCTGACCATCGTGGGTGCCATTCTGACCGATAAATTCGTTGAACCGCGCCTGCCGGTGTATCACGGCGAGCGTAACGAAGAGATGAAAAAGCTGACGCCGGAACAGAACCGCGGCCTGATGGCGAGCGGCATTGCGGCGCTGGTGTTTATCGCCCTGGTGGCGTTGCTGGTGGTGCCGGAAGCCGCGCCGCTGCGCAATCCGAAAACCGGCGGCATCATCCCTTCGCCATTTATTCAGGGCATCGTACCGCTGATTATTCTGTTCTTTTTCGTGATTTCAGTGCCTTACGGCATGGTGACGAAGCAGATCCGCAGCGCCAGTGACGTGCCGGATTTGCTGGTGGATCCGATGAAATCCATGGCGGGTTTTATTGTGATGGTGTTCCCGCTGTCCCAGTTTGTGGCGTTTTTCAACTGGAGTAATATGGGGAAATTCATGGCGATCGGGCTGACGGATGTGCTGGAAAACTTAGGCATGACCGGCATCCCGGCGTTTCTCGGCCTGATTTTCCTGTCGGCATTGCTGTGTATGTTTATCGCCAGCGGCTCGGCAATCTGGTCGATTCTGGCACCGATATTTGTGCCGATGTTTATGCTGCTCGGTTTCCATCCGGCGTTCGCGCAAATCGTGTTCCGCGTCGCGGATTCTTCGGTGATCCCGCTTGCGCCGATGTCGCCGTTTGTGCCGCTGTTCCTCGGGTTCCTGCAGCGCTACAACAAAGAAGCGAAACTCGGCACCTATTATTCGCTGGTGCTGCCGTATCCGATTGTGTTTTTCGTGGTGTGGCTGCTGATGCTGGTGGGCTGGTATCTGCTGGGTCTGCCCATCGGTCCGGGCGTTTATCCGCATCTTTAACGGTCAGTGCAGACGCCCCATACGGCGCATGGCCCGGTGCCATGAGCCGTTTCTCACCGCCCAGCGCAATACCCCTGCAATGCAACGGGTGGCGAAACGAATCCTCCGGCGCTTCGGCGGGGAAAGGGAAATCCCCAGTTGGATTGCTGCCCACTCAGGCAATAATTCAATGCCAGCCTGAATCATCAGGCTGCCCACCGGCCTGGCCAGACGGCTCGGCGCGGGTGCATTCTGCAATAATCTTACCACTTCAAGCGTCCGTTCATCGCAGCGCAACTGCGGGCGCATCGCCTGCAGATAGGCTTCTACCGCATCGACACTCTCCGGCACATTTGCCGCCCCCAGGCTTTTCGCCACACGGGAAAACTCCTGATAATAGCGGTTCTGATCGCTCAGGCTGAGCGCAGGATTGCGATAACGCAGATGCGATTGCAGGAAGCTGTACGCTTCGGCTACGTGCACCCAGACCAGTAAATCCGGATCGCTGGCCGCATAAGGCGTGCCGTAAGCATCGGTACCGGTCACCCGCAAATGAATGGATTTTACTTTTTCGATTAACGCGTTGGCGTCATTAACAGGCGCAAAAGTCGTCCCGGAAATGAACTGACTGGTGCGACGAAGTCGCCCGAGCATATCTTCACGAAATGAGGAATGATCCCAGACACCGGCAAGCGCCAGCGGATGAAGCATTTGCAGCAATAAGGCACTGACGCCGCCACAAAGCATGGATGAGAAGTCTCCGTGAATTCGCCAGGTGATGCTTTGCGGACCAAACAGTCCCGGGTCACCCGGCGGATTCTCAAAGTCTATACCGCCTAACGCCAGGCCCGAAAGACTCAGCACCTGACGTTCTATTCTCTTTCTTAACAATTATCTTAACTCAGTGATTAATGTGCGGCTTTGCTGACAACCGTGGCTTTGGTCAGCTCCGGCCACAGGTTCATGACCACGTCAATCAGCCGGTTGAGTTCATCAGAACTTGCGCCGTCACGGGCCTGTACGGAGAAGCCCTGAATGGTGCAGGCCAGGTATTTCGCCAGCAGCGCGCTGTCAGTTACCGCAGTCAAATCACCGCTCTGTTTTTTCTTCTCGAAATATTCAAACAGAGTGCGTTCCTGCGAAAGGTGGCGCGCACGCAGCATTTCGGCAATATCCGCAGAAGATGAAGACATCCCGGATGATGCGCTGATCATAAAGCAGCCACTTGGCGTGTCGCAGTCGGTAAACAGCTCAACGATGGCACGCAGATAGCGCCCAACCGTATCCTCAACGGACAAATCTGTTCTGCTCAGTAAACATGAGCTCTTTTCGTAAAAGTTTTTCAGATAATGTTCAACGGCTGCGCGGAAAAGCCCTTCTTTGTTACCAAATTCGGCATACAAAGTTGGCGCTTTTGCACCGGTTGCTTCGACCAAATCGGCTAATGAAGTGGCCTCGTAACCATGGCGCCAGAATAAATTCAAGGCCTTGCTCAGAGCAGTTCCACGATCGAACTGTTTTGGGCGACCGCGACTTTTCCGGACCAAAGCCGTCTGTTCAGTGCTCATACACCCTCCTTCCATCACCATTGTGATTATGGTTATTAAAATAGTTATAGAAATAACTTAACGATCATTATTAAAAATAGTTGCGCACAAGTCCAGCGGAGTTTATCATTTAATTATCGAGCGATAAGAAAATCACTCAAACCCGCAAAGCTGCACAACTAAAACGCTTTTATAAGCCTTTTGCAGACAACACATTCAGGACGTAACATCATGAGTAACTTTAAAATCCTTCTTGCAGTTCTGGCATTAACCGCTGTACCGGTTGCCAATGTTGCCGCACAGCAGGTTATCATGATGCCTTTGCAGAGTCAGGAAGTGCGGATGGTCAATGTGACCGGTGACAGTAACTTCTGTAACCCGGCCACCTGTACGAACAAAAAAATCGAACAGGGCCGTATTCCTACTTCTCCCACTCAACCACCTGCGCCTTCAACCTCTGGTCATCAGCCCGCTTCTGTTTATTACTAATGACCACGGAGCCTGATGACAGACCGTCAGGGCAGGAATCACGATAAGGCGGCTTATGTCGCCTTATCTTTTTCCTGGCCGCCCCATGTTTTATCACCCTCGCTGGCCAGAACCAACCATTAACTTAGCGATCATTAAAGATTCATTCAGCAAAATTATGCATAAAGGATTTTCAATTCTTATCGCGAATCATTTTAAAAACATTCATTTAACAAAATGAAAACAAAAACCGCGTTTAGCGTGACATTCATCACAGCACGATTAGTTAACGTTCATTAAAAAAACATCTTGCACAAACTCTCAACACTCCCTATCATTTACTTATCGAACGTTAACTAATAACTAACGTTGACCCGAAACTGAGGTTCCTGAATAAGGCACCCCGAATAAAAAATTGACGAACAGGAATTAACATCATGAAAACTATCGCAATGACAATCGCAGCACTCACACTTGCTACCGCTTCTTTCTCTACCCTGGCGGCGACTGAGGTTCAGTCTGTACCTGCGGGTGAACAAACTATCGGTACTGTCAGCGCCTCTTCAAACGGTGACCTGAGCACACTGCAGTCAAAACTGAACGCGAAAGCCACTGAAGCCGGTGCAAGCTCATACCGCATCATCGGTGCTTCTGGTGAAAACCATCTGTACGGTACTGCTGAGCTGTATAAATAAGGCCTGAAGATTTCGTTAGCAGATTGTTCCGCACAATAAGTTAACGATTAATAAATAAATGAGTTGCACAGAATGTGATCCAGGTCTAACATTTACTTATCAACTGTTAAGAAATAACAGTCGGACCTAATAATCACCTGCTGATAAACAGATAAAAAGGAAGACCATCATGAAAAATATCACTATGACTTTAGCTGCAATTGCGCTTGCTACCGCCTCATTCTCTACCCTGGCAGCGACTGAAGTTCAGTCTGCACCAGAAGGTCAACAAGCAATTGGTGTGGTAAGTGCTTCTTCAAGCAATGATTTATCAAGCCTGCAGAACAAACTGAATGCAAAAGCCAACGAAGCGGGTGCAAGCTCATACCGTATCATCGGCGCTTCAGGTGAAAACCATCTGTACGGTACTGCTGAGCTGTATAAATAAGCACAAGAATAAGCAATTTAAGGGTACAACAGCATTTAGTTAACGATTAATAAGCTAGATGTTGTATCGGACAGAAGACAGCTTTGCACATTAAATGAACGTTGATGACAACGCCTGGCAAAGCTCAAAAATACGAAATGAGGAAAATAACATGAAAAACGTAACAATGACTCTTGCTGCAATCGCACTGGCTACCGCTTCATTCTCGACTCTGGCAGCGACTGAAGTTCAGTCCGCACCGGCAGGTCAGCAGGCAATTGGTGTGGTCAGCGCAACATCAGGTAACAGCCTGAGCAGCCTGCAGGACAAACTGAATGCTAAAGCCAGCGAAGCCGGTGCAAGCTCTTACCGTATCATCGGTGCTTCAGGTGATAACCATCTGTATGGCACAGCTGAACTGTATAAATAAGCTGAAGTAAGCAGTAAAAAAGCAGTAAGCAGAAGAGGCGGCATTTGCCGCCTTTTTCGTGTCTGTGTTTTATGAAAAATTTCTCTGAATGCTCCCTGCCCGCCTGACCTTGTGCTACATTTTTCTCTTCTATTTCCTTAAGGCCCTCTTTCCCAATGTAACGAACTCTCATCACTGACAGTTTTTCTTCTCCCTGTTGCCTGCGGGCAATTCGGGGTTTCTGTTATTTCTGATGAGAATCTCTTTCATGAATTCGTTATTAATTGCGCTCATACGCGCACTGCGCAGCCATCGCTGGCTGCGGCTGCTGGGCTTTGCCTTTATTTTATCATCTCTGGGTAATGGCCTGACACAGGTGGTGGTTTTTGGTCAACTGCTGCGCTGGAACGCCTCCCCTGCTACGCTGACTTTCGCTTATATGCTGGCAACATTGCCCGGCTTTATCGGAAGTCTGTGGGGCGAACGCTTGTGCAGAAAAATGTCGCCGCTGCAGATTTTGATCCTGACCGAAATTCTCGGCATGGTGGCATTGATATTTCCGCTGTACGGCTTGCTGTCACACAATATTTCCGCGTTGCTGGCTGTTCAGTCTGCCGAGGCGTTGCTCAGCGGGATGAGTTATCCGGCGCTCACGTTGTTATTCAAACGCGGGCTGAGTGTTGATGAGTTACCGGCAGCGACGGCAATGGAAACGCTGATCTTCGCGGCGCAGGTCATGCTCGGCACCGGCGCAGGGGTTTTGTTGTTCAATGTTGTTTCGCCACTCAGCATTCTGCTGCTTGATGCCCTGAGTTTTGCCGCATCTGCCATTTTGCTTCTGATCACCCGGAAAATATTTCAGGCCAGATGCGCCGACACAACGCCCGCTGATTCCGCCGTACCCGCGTCACTGCGCTGGAAAAATTACTCACCGCTACAGAAACGAAGCGTCTTGCTGCTACCGGCGCTCGCCGCCGTCGGTTCACCCGCGATGGCATTATTGCCCGCACTGGCGCAACAAATCCGCCCTGAAGAAGCCACAGGTCTGGCGCTCCCTTTGTTGTTCTCCCGTAGCCTGGGACAACTTTGCGGGCCGTTATTGCTCAATGCCGACAAACTCCGCCGTTACAGCGCCAGCAACGGACGGTTATTGCTATGCCTGATGTTGTTTCTGGGCGGATATTTTCTGCTTTCTCCCCTCTCCACCTGGCCGGTGGCCAGTCTGATGCTGATTTTCGGTGCTCATCTGGCCTCGAATGTGGTGTTTACATTAGGGACTTTCGGCGTGCTGCAAAATTTTGCGGGCAGGCAGGTCACCACAGCCAGCGCTCTGGCCTGGCGCGGACAAGTTATGGTGAGCGCTTTTGCCACCGGCGCCGCCGGTTTACTGGCTGATAGCATCGGGGCAACCGGCGCGCTTTATAGTGTGTCAATCGCCAGCCTGACCGGGGTTGTTATCTTACTCTGGCACTACAGAGCGTAATCAGAAAACGACAAAGGCAGGGATTTCTCTCTGCCTTTTAACCCCATGGGAGTGCTTTTCTTCGGCATATCTCGCAAGAATTCTCCTTACTTATCTCGTCAGACGTTGGCTGTCGTATAAAGACGTTGGCGTGAGGCATATTTAGGTATAAAATTTTATACACAAGGAAAGTGATGGTGATTAAAGATATCGACTGGCGTGGAAGTTCGTTGAAGGATTTACGTGATTTCCCCACAGACGCCAGAAAAAGAGCAGGCTATGAACTTGAACAAATTCAGCATGGGCTTCCCCCAACACAATGGAAGTCAGTCAGCGACTGGGGAGCTGGCGTGGTTGAAATCAAACTTGATGTGTTTGCCGGTACTTTTCGGGTTATCTATCTCGCTAAATTCGACGAGGCCATTTACATCCTGCACTGCTTTGCGAAAAAGAAGCAGCAAACCAGCCCGAAAGATATTTCCATTATAAAAAGCCGCTATGCCCAAATTGTCCGGGAGCGCCACAGGAGAGAAAATGAAAAAGGATGTTATTGATGTCGCATCACGACATATCACACCAGCAGGCGGAAATGTTTTCGCCGATTTGGGATTCAGCGCTGTCGAAGCACAGGCTTTACATGCCGATTCACAGCGTAAAATTGCCCATACTCTGGCGCTCAAAGAACAACTGATGACTGAAATTGGCCTCTGGATCGCCCATCAGAATTTACTTCAGAGCGATGCTGCAAAAATTTTGCAAGTTTCCCGCCCGCGCGTTTCTGACGTAGTGAACAAAAAGACGGATAAATTTACGCTCGATGCCCTGATTCTGATGCTGAGTCTGGCCGGAAAACAGGTAAAGCTGGTGGTTGAATAATCAGCAAAGAAAACGACAAAGGCAGGGATTTCTCCCTGCCTTTTCATCTCAATGCAAAATTTGAATAATCAGTTGGCAGAACTCTTCAGTTGGTTATCCTGCTGATGTTGCTCGAGCGCCAGCTCAATCAGGCGGGTGATCAGCTCACTGTAACTTAACCCGCTGGCTGCCCAGAGTTTCGGATACATACTGATGTTGGTGAAGCCCGGCAATGTATTGATTTCATTGATGACGACATCGCCCTGTTCTGTCAGGAAAACGTCCACACGCGCCATGCCGCGACATTCCAGCACCTGAAATGCCTGCAAGGCAATGGCGCGGATACGGTCGTGGGTCTCACGGGGTAAATCAGCCGGAACCGCAATGGAAGCACCGGATTCGTTGATGTATTTGGTATCGTAGGAATAAAACTCGTCGTGCAGGATCACTTCGCCACACACACTGGCCTGCGGGTGATCGTTACCCAACACAGCGCATTCAATTTCACGACCTTTAATGGCCGATTCCACCAGCACTTTGTGGTCGAAGCTGAAGGCTTTATCCAGCGCACGCTGATAGCCATCTTCATCACTGACTTTACTGACGCCCACCGATGAGCCCTGATTCGCCGGTTTGATAAAAAGCGGCAGACCGAGTTGTTGCGAAACACTGGCAAAGGTATTTTTCTGACGGTTCGCACGTGTCAGGCACACAAACGGGGCAACAGCCAGACCGGCATCGCGCAGCAAACGCTTGGTGACATCTTTATCCATGCTCACGGCGGAACCCAGCACGCCGGACCCCACGAAGGCAATATTTGCCATGCGCAGCAGCCCCTGCAAGGAACCGTCTTCCCCCAGCGTTCCGTGCACTATCGGGAAGATCACATCCACTTGCGACAACGCGCTGGCGCTGTGAGTCTCAATTAACTGATTCTCAGTCTGACCGGGGATCAGTGCAACCTGGTTATTCGAGCGGTTCAGGGCAATCAGCGACGGATTTTCAGCATTGATCAGGTAGTTACTGGCATCATTAATATGCCATTCCCCTTTCTTATCAATGCCCAGCAATGTCACATCAAAGCGTTGTTTATCAATCGCATCCACAATGTTTTTTGCCGACTGCAGTGACACTTCATGCTCTGCCGATTTACCACCGAAAATAATACCAACCCGTAATTTACTCACCTGCTGCTCCTTGTCGCCAGCCTCAGCGGACGGCGAACGTTTCTATAAACAACCACGACTAATCAACAACAAACAGTTTCGCGCCAATTGGTGTGGATGAACGGTGTGCTTCAGCATTGTCCGCCACCTGATAACTCATGCCCGGCGATAAGGTGAAATTCCGTCCGTCCTCAAGACGCGTATGAAGCTCCCCCTCCAGGCAGAACAAAACATGGCCTTTACTGCACCAGTGATCAGCCTCATAGCCAGGTGAATATTCAACGATACGCACACGGATATCGCCAAATTTTTGCGTACGCCACAGCGCCATGCCGGTATCACCCGGATGCTGCGTCGGCGTGACATCACTCCAGTCAGTCGTGCAAAACGGAATCGCATCAAGCTTCATGAGTTTCTCAATGTCGGGAAAAGGAAGGAAAGCCAGCATAAAAGTGAGCGGTAAATTTATCAATCGCTTGCTGAAAACAATTCATTAACAGCCGCTCGCAAAGTTGCGTAAAGCCGATTGTTCTTAGAGACAGGCTGCAGCGCACGTATGGCAGGGCCAGGGGAGAATGCGGGCAGCACACGCCATACCGTTGTGTTGCATGAGATGTCTGTGGGACAGCGGTCACGTTTTTTCGACTATGCTTAATGTTCTGTTGAGAACGCAGAAAGGCGCACGCACCTCAATTCCAACGTGCCGTTGTTTTCGACGACACGCCACAAAACAAGGAGCAACATATGCCATATCAAACGATAAATCCGTTCAACAATAAGCTCATCAAAGAATATCAAACACATAACGATCAGCAGGTTGAAGAGGCACTCTCTGCCGCCCATGCTTTATACAAATCTGACTGGGGTCAGGGCGATATTAAGCAACGCGTTAACGTGCTGCATAAATTGTCAGAACTGATGGCTTCCCGTGTCGATGAACTGGCGGAAGTGGTCAGTGTAGAAATGGGGAAACTCATCGGCCAGAGCCGTGGCGAAGTGCAGATTTGCGCGGATATTGCGAAATTCTATGCCGAAAACGCCGAGGAATTTCTCAAACCTGTGCCGTATAAATCCGATCTCGGCGAAGCCTGGGTCGAGCATCATCCGATTGGGGTGATCATGGCCGTCGAGCCCTGGAATTTCCCGTTCTACCAGTTAATGCGCGTACTGGCACCGAATCTTGCCTCAGGTAACAGCGTGGTCGTCAAACACGCCAGTATCGTTCCCCATTGTGCGGAAACCTTTGAGAAACTGGTTACCGAAGCGGGTGCCCCAAAGGGCGCTTATACCAACCTGTTTATTTCTCAGGATCAGGTCAGTGCCATCATTGATGATGACCGCGTTCAGGGTGTCGCGCTGACCGGTTCGGAGAAAGCCGGTGCGGTCGTGGCTTCACGGGCGGCATCTAAGCTGAAGAAATCGACGCTGGAACTCGGCGGGAATGACGTGTTTGCCGTACTCGATGATGCGGATATCGATAAAGCTGCCAAAGCCGGTGCGCAGGCCCGTGTCTCTAATGCCGGACAGGTGTGTACGGCGGCCAAGCGCTTCATTATTCATGAAAAAGTCGCCGATGAATTCCTTAAAAAATTCACCGAACACTTCAAGGCACTGAAGATCGGCGATCCGCTGGATAAATCCACCACACTGGGACCGTTGTCCTCTGCCGAAGCGGTAAAAACGCTGAGCAAACAAGTGGATGATGCCGTGAAACACGGGGCGAAACTGCACTTTGGCGGTAAAAAGGTGGCAGACAATCCGGGCAACTTCTTTGAGCCAACGATTCTGACGCACATTACCCGCGATAATCCGGCCTATTTCGAAGAGTTCTTTGGCCCGGTCGCACAGGTGTACGTGGTGAAAAATGATGAGGAACTGGTGAAACTTGCCAACGACTCACATTACGGCCTTGGCGGTTCGCTGTTTACCACCGATCTGACCCGCGCCCGTAAGCTGGCGAGCCAGATTGAAACCGGTATGGTATACGTCAATTCACCGACGGATACCGCTGCTGAACTGCCTTTCGGTGGTGTGAAACGCTCGGGCTTCGGCCGCGAACTCTCTGATCTCGGTATCAAAGAATTTGTGAACCAGAAACTGGTGGTGCTGGCCGCGAAGTCCTGATGCTTCTTCTCCCCCTGCGGAGGGGGATTTTTTCCTCTCTCCGCACTTTTCCTTTCTCCCTCATTTACCAAGCCTTGACCCACGACAAAGCGCGCTCAAGCACCGCCTCTCTATAATCAGACCCGTTTGTCTTCCCACTGGTAAATCACATGGCTTATGAACTCAATCTGGACTGGCCGGAATTTTTAGAAAAATACTGGCAAAAAAAACCTGTTGTTATCAAAAAAGCGTTCTCAAATTTTGTTGATCCAATCTCTCCAGACGAATTAGCCGGTCTGGCGATGGAGCCGGAAGTGGACAGCCGTCTGGTGAGCCATAAAGATGGTGAATGGCAGGCAAGTAACGGTCCTTTTGAAGATTTCGACGGGCTGGGTGAAACCGGCTGGTCACTGCTGGCACAGGCCGTAAACCACTGGCATTTGCCTGCGGCAGAACTGGTGAAACCTTTTCGCGTATTGCCGGACTGGCGTTTAGACGACCTGATGATTTCGTATTCCGTGCCCGGCGGCGGTGTCGGCCCGCACATCGATCAGTATGACGTGTTTATCATCCAGGGCATGGGCAGCCGCCGCTGGCGCGTGGGCGATGCTCTGCCGATGCGTCAGTTCTGCCCGCACCCGGCGTTACTGCATGTGGATCCGTTCACGCCAATCATTGATGAAGATCTTGAACCCGGCGACATTCTGTATATTCCGCCGGGCTTCCCGCACGACGGCTTTACCCATGAAACCGCTCTCAATTATTCCGTCGGTTTCCGTGGCCCTAACAGCCGCGATTTCATCAGCAGTTTTGCTGACTACGCGCTGGAAAACGATCTGGGCGGCAGCCATTACAGCGATCCGGATCTCACGCTGCGCGACCACGTCGGTAAAGTAGAAGATTACGAGCTGGAACGTGTGCGCCAGATGATGGTTGAGCTGATCAGCCAGCCGGAAGATTTCAAACAATGGTTTGGCCGTTTCGCCACTACGCCGCGCCATGAACTGGATATCGCGCCAGCCGAACCGCCATACGAATCACATGAAATTGCCGATGCACTGATGCAGGGCGAAAGCCTGGTGCGCCTGAGCGGTCTGCGGGTTCTCAACGTCGGCGAACGTTTCTTTGTTAACAGCGAGCCGCTGGAAACATCGCAACATGCCGCTGCCGATGCGCTGTGCCGCTATACGCTGATCAGTAAAACAGAGCTGGGTGCTGCGTTGCAGGATCCTGAATTTGTCGCTCTGTTAACGGATCTGGTGAATCAGGGTTACTGGTATTTCGACGAGTAAACTCCCGGCGATTCAATAACAGCAAAGGCGGCATCCATCCCGGATGCCGCCTTCTTTTATTCTGTTTCGACCGTTAACATTTACGAGCGATAAAGCTCCACCGGCGGCTTCATTTTCCGTTCTTCCGGTGCGAATAAACTAATCTCTTCGCCCAGGATATATTTGGCGCGCAGCATCGCGGAAATCTTGTCCATAATCATCACGATAGCCACTAAAATCAATGTGATAAACATCACTACATCCCAGTTCCACAGACGCATATTTTCCGCATACACCAGACCGATCCCGCCCGCGCCAACAAAACCAAGAACAGCGGCTGAACGGGTATTGGATTCAATCTGATACAGCGACAACGCAAGGAATGTCGGGAAGGATTGAGTGAAAATCCCGAAGCGGTGCGTTTGTAGCGGGGAAGCCCCCAGCGCCCGCAGGCCGCGGCTCGGCGAACGATCTACCGCCTCATGCCCTTCCGCATAAAGCTTGCCCAGCAAGCCTAAATCCTGCATCACGATCGCCAGCACACCGGCCAGCGGCCCCATGCCGACAGCACGAACGAAAATCAGCCCCCAGATCGCCATATCCAGCCCGCGTAAAACATCCAGAAGACGGCGGATGACCATGGAAACGGGTCTGAGAACCGGCGTCGACATCACATTACGCGCCGCAAGGAATGAAAGAGGCAATGCGAGGAAAGACGCGGTGATGGTTCCGGAAAACACAATCGCCAGCGTGATAGCTATTTGCGAAAAATAATACATAAACGGCCATTCGGAAACGTTATGCCAGACAAACATCCGCAGGAAATAACGTCCTACTTCGCGGGTGCCGCGCACCACTTCGCTCCATGGAATACCGAAATAACTGAAGAAATAGACGTAGTACAGCGTAATCACGACAGCCAGTATCGCGAGGTAGCGCAGATAGCGGCGCTGCGCGGCAAACAGATGCCCGTGCTTCTGCTTCAGGCTGCTGACCACATGAGGTTCGAGCGCATCAGTTAACATCAGAAAGTGCCCTCCACAACGCGTTTGCGCAATTTACCGGAAAGAAAATCCATCGCCGACACCACCAGAATAATCAGCAGTAAGGTCATGCTGACCTGGTCATATCGGTCCAGTTTGATTGAGGTCATCAGTTCCTGCCCGATACCACCGGCCCCGACCAGCCCGAGGATAGTCGACTGGCGGAAGTTAATTTCGAGGCGCATAAAGCTGTAGGATAAGAAGATCGGTTTCACCTGCGGCCACATGGCGAAACGCATGCGCTGCAAACGCCCCGCGCCGCAGGCTCTGAGTCCGCGCACCGGTTTATCCGATGCGGTTTCAATGGATTCGTAGAACAATTTGGTCAGACTGCCGGCAGTGTGTAACGTCAGGGCGATAAAGCCCGGAATGGCACCGACGCCAAACGCCATCACACACATTACCGCCCAGGCCAGTTCCGGCATGGTGCGCAGGAAAGCGACAAAGGTACGGATGCTGAATTTCACCCATTTAGGCGAATCCGTATTGCTGGCGGCGAGAAAAGCCAGCACGACTGCCAGCGCCGTCGACAATATCGTTGAGGACAACGCCAGCTGAATAGTTTCCCAAATCAGCGGCAGCTGAATATTGAGACGATATCCCCAATACGCCAGTGAACCTTCGGTATGACCGTCAGCAAATAACAATGACCAGTGTAATACCGGCACCGTCTGACCAATATAATCAAAGAAGCTCGGCGCGGAGACAATAATCGTTTTTAAATTAAGTTCGGAAACATTGCCTGACCACAGATATAACAACAACATCAGCCCTGACCAGATCAGCGCTTCCCGCTTTTGTTTACCGCGTATCTGCTGGTAATAACGATTGAAGTCTTTGTTCAAAATAATATTTCCGATTTGCGATAATCATTATTCCTCCCCCTGCGAAGGGGGAGGTCAGGAGGGGGTATTAAAAAAACAATAATGGTAAAAGCTTTCGCTTCCTGAGTTGCCATTAATACCCCACCCCAACCCTCCCCTTCGCAGGGGAGGGAGTTACGGGTTAGCGACCGCCTTTGGTCAGTTCACGCTTCATATCAATAATCTGCTGATATTCAGCCAGGGACGTTTCGCCGATATGCTGTTTGCCGCCCACCGCTTTTACGAAACAAGCGTGGTCATCTTTATCCAGTTTCTTAATGGCAGAAACCAGCTTAGCTTTAAATGCCGGTGGCAAATCGCTGCGCACTAAAATCGGACCATTAGGAATTAATGGCGATTCCCAGATAATGCGGATTTTCTTCATCAGATCCGGATGGTCCATGCGGATCATGCGGTTGAATGCACCGGAGGTATAACCGGTTTCGCGGTCGCCGATCATTGAAGTCCAGGTGACTGCGCCTTCGAACTGGCCGTTCAGCACGCCAAGAATATCCTGCTCATGGCCGCCGGAGAAGGTCACGCTGGAGAAGAAGTTGTTGTATTTGTTATCCGTCGTGCCGCCAAATTCTTTCTTGAATGTCTGGTTCGGGATCAGGTAACCCGAAGTAGAATCCGGGTCAGCGAAACCGAATGATTTGCCTTTCAGGTCAGATAATTTCTGGTACGGGCTGTCGGCTTTTACGACAACCACGGAGTGATAACCCCGGGATTTATCCGTATCGTCAATAACAATGCCGACCAGATCCACCGCTTTCGGATTATTAATATAAACCGAAGCAAAAGATGACGGGGACATGCTTAATACCATATCCACTTTCTTACCTAATAACCCCTGAATAACACCTGAATAATCGGATGAATTACGCAGTTTGGTATCCACATTTAATTCTTTATCGAAGAAATCTTTTACACACTGATTATCGCCGATTTGCTGGGTGGCATTCTGGCCACCCAGAATACCTAAGTTTAATTCTTTAGGAGCATCTTCTGCCATGCTGTGCATTGCAGTAAAAGAACCTGCTACGAAGACTGCCAGACGTAATAACTTCTTCATGTAATGATGACCTTGTGTAGATTGAGAGAAAGTAGAAATAAGCACTGCAAAATAAATAACGTTATTGTTTAACTGTTTATCGCTTCGTGTTCTTCACCGTATAACTGATGCAAAATGCCTTCAGTTAACTGGTCCGGATGGCCGTCGAAAATAATCTGCCCTTTCGCGATGCCGATAACGCGGGTGCAATAATCTTTCACCAACTCGACAGAGTGCAGGTTGACCATCACGGCGATATTCTCTTCGCTGACTTTTTTCAGCGCATTCATGATGCGCAGGGTATTTTTCGGATCCAGTGACGCCACCGGTTCATCGGCCAGCAGAATTTTCGGGTTCTGCATCAGCGCGCGACAAATCGCCACACGCTGCATCTGGCCGCCGGAAAGGTTTTCGGCACGCTGCAATGCATGCGGCAGCATGTGCAACCATTCAAGCAAAGAGATGGCGCGGGCGCGGTCTTCGTCATCGAACTGGTTAAAGAATGATTTGAACGTTGAGGTGTGGCTGAGACGCCCCAGTAACACATTTGTCAGGACATCCAGACGAGGCACCAGGCAGAAATCCTGAAAAATCATGCCACAGCCTGAACGCCAGCGACGCAATGCTTTGCCGGTAAGCCCGGCCAGCTCCTGCTGTTCACCATTTTCGTAATGACATACCACACTGCCATCCGTGAGCGGGATCGTACCGTTGAGCACATGCAGCAGGGTGGATTTACCCGCGCCAGAACGGCCAATTACCGCCACGAACTCACCGGCGTGGAGATCAAAATTGATGTCATTCAGGACACGCTGACCCGATTTATAGGATTTCACCAGGCCTTTGACGTCCAGAACTTTGTTCAGATGCTGTGGCCCGGTCTGAGGATATTCAGCCTGTGCCAGCTTAAGTTGAGCTTGCGCCATGATGCTGTCTCTCGGTTGCTTTCGTTATCTGGCGTTCATTAAGCGCGAGTTTTATGACACATCAATGACGATTTAATGGACAGCGCATGACAAAAATGCAACAGATTAAGTGAAATTACCTAACCCATATCCCGAATGACGTTTAACTTAACAAGTATCATTTAAGTCTATGATTAGATGGCATCCCATCAAAAAAGGAAGATGAAATGGATAATCAGTCACTCATCGCCACGCTGAAAGAGATTGCCGGCAGCCGCCACGTTTTAACCGGCGACAGCAACACCGAACGCTACCGCAAAGGGTTTCGCTCCGGTGGCGGTAAAGCGCTGGCGGTCGTATTTCCACAAACGCTGCTGCAACAGTGGCAACTGCTCAAAACCTGCATCGCCGCCGACAAGATTGTCATTATGCAGGCCGCCAATACCGGGCTGACCGAAGGTTCGACGCCCAGCGGCGACGACTATGACCGCGACATTGTTATTTTCAGCACCCTGAAACTGGACACGATCCAGTTACTCGACGGCGGTCATCAGGTGATCGGTTTTCCCGGCAGCACCCTGTATAAGCTGGAAAAAATCCTCAAGCCCTACAACCGCGAACCGCATTCAGTGATTGGCTCGTCCTGCATCGGCGCATCGGTGGTCGGCGGGATCTGTAATAATTCTGGCGGATCGCTGGTGAAACGCGGCCCGGCGTATACCGAAATGGCGCTCTATGCACAAATCGATGCACAAGGTGAATTGCGGCTGATTAACCATCTGGGCATTAATCTTGGTGAAACGCCGGAAGAAATCCTGACACGTCTGGAAAAAGGCGATTATCTGGAAACCGATATCCAGCATGATCAGCGTCTGGCGTCGGATCACGATTATGCCTCACGTGTCCGCGAAGTGGATGCGGATACGCCGTCGCGTTTCAACGCGGATGAGCGACGTTTATTTGAAGCTTCAGGTTGTGCGGGCAAGCTGGCGGTTTTCGCCGTGCGGCTCGATACGTTTCCGGCAGAAACGCAGCAGCAGGTTTTCTACATCGGCACCAATGACACGGCGGTGCTGACAGAATTACGCCGCCAGATCCTGCGTGACTTCGCTAACCTTCCGGTGGCAGGGGAATACATGCACCGGGATATTTTCGATATCACCGAAGTCTATGGCAAAGACACTTTCCTGATGATCGACAAACTTGGCACCGACAAAATGCCAGACATGTTTACTGCCAAAGGAAAGTTCGATGCACACGCCAGCAAGGTCCCTTTCCTGCCCAAACATTTCAGCGACCGCGTGATGCAGTGTCTGAGCAAAGCCCTGCCGAATCATCTGCCACCGCGTATGAAGCAGTATCGTGACCGGTTTGAACATCACTTACTGCTGAAAATGTCCGGCCCCGGTATTGACGAAGCCCGAACCTTTTTGACACGTTTCTTTAGTGAGGGTCAGGGTGATTTCTTTATCTGTTCCGCCGACGAAGGCAAGAAAGCCTTCCTGCATCGCTTTGCCGCCGCCGGTGCCGCCGTGCGGTATCACGCGGTACATGAAAAAGAAGTGGAAGATATTCTGGCGCTGGATATCGCACTGCGCCGCAATGACCGCGACTGGTTCGAGACATTGCCGGAAGATATCGACAATCAACTGGTGGCAAAACTGTATTACGGCCATTTCATGTGCCACGTTTTCCATCAGGATTACATCGTCAAAAAAGGCGCAAACAGCAAGGCGCTGAAACACAGGATGTTAGAACTGCTCGACGCCAAAGGCGCGGAATATCCCGCCGAACATAACGTCGGCCATTTGTATCTGGCAAAACCACATTTGAAAGAATTCTACCGGCAGGCAGACCCGACCAACACCTTCAATCCGGGTATCGGGAAAACCAGTAAGATGAAGAACTGGCAGGAATAATGTCCTTCAAAAGAGGAATGGCGTAGTCGGCGCAGGCAGTTTGTTCCCAGACAGCGCGGAGGACCCGGAGCGTACATAAAGTACGTGAGGAGTCCGAGCACTGCCCGGGGGCAAAATGGCAAGTAAGATAGCCATTAAGTTAAAATAACTGTGTTCCGTAACCCCACATAATTACCGTCAGAGCCAGAAGCAGCTCTAATACCAGAACGCCCATTGCCAGTGTTGAACTGGAGAACAGGAACCCTTCGCGACGGTCGATATTGAGGAAGTTAGGAATGCCGAGATACAACAGGTATCCGCTGTAACACAGGCCGATCAGCCCGACAAACAGGCATAACCAGACCATCGGATACAGGGCTACGACCCCGCTGAGGAACATGGGTGTGGCCACGTAGCCGGCAAAGACGATACAGTTGTTGAGTGTCGGGCGGCTGTCATAGCGACGCGCCATTCCGTAGATAATCCGCCCCATCAGTGCGACAGCAGCGAGCATCAGAACATAGAAAATGACGGCGATATAAGACGCGGTAAACATGGAAACCATCAGCTTCTCGCCATCACCGAAGTTCCAGCCAAGTTGTGTTGTTCCGATGAAAGAACAGACAACCGGGATGAGCGCCATTAAAAGAACATGGTGGGAATACACATGTGAAACGGTTTCCCGCTCACGCTGGATTTGTTGCAATTCGGGACCCGGATTGGATATCAGTCCCCAGACATGATTAGCCATGAAACACCCCCTTGTACGCCGAAAGCCGCCAGCAGCGCGCAGTGATAAACCTTCGGGATTGCCCGTCAGACAAGGGCATAAAGAAGGTGGCGACCTGTCTATATTATAGTCGCTCTTGCCAGCTTTGCTGATACGGCCAATTCAGCGTAATGGGAGATCAACCGTATCAGGTCGCCGTTAGTGAATATAGCGTGCAGCCGTAAACGTCACGCCAACCAGTACCAGCATCATGCTGACAATCCATCGGGTCTGTTTAATCATGAGATCGTAAAACATTGCCTGCATTGCACTCAGTGAAGCTTCAATCTTCACAAAGCGTTCATCTACTTTTTCAAAGCGCCAGTCGATCTTCTCAAATCGTTGATCTATTTTGTCAAAGCGCTCATCTACACGATCGAACTGTTTATCGACCTGTTGAAACTGTTTATCTACCTGTTCAAACTGTTTATCTATCCTCACCAGATGATCGTCAATTCTCAGCAGGTGCCCGTCGATGCTCTGTTCGGTTTTCCCGACACGACCCCCGATATCTGTCACCGCTTCAGTGAGCGTGACCATCTGGTGCTCCAGTTTGCCGACACGGAGATTCGTCTCCGTGATCACTACCGTTAGCTGACTGACCTGCTGTTCCACCTTCCCTACCCGCAGATTCAGCCCGGCAATTTCCTCACCATTTTTGATGCCCTGCTTTTCAATATTGTTGATCTGGTTTTGCATGAGCTTTTCCATGAGCGATTTTCCTTTGTAATCTTCC
This sequence comes from Rahnella aceris, assembly GCF_011684115.1. Taxonomy (NCBI): domain Bacteria; kingdom Pseudomonadati; phylum Pseudomonadota; class Gammaproteobacteria; order Enterobacterales; family Yersiniaceae; genus Rahnella; species Rahnella aceris. The sequence goes on from NZ_JAADJV010000001.1 coordinate 2,234,061, forward strand.
GGCCAGGCAGGCGCGCCTGGAAAATAGAGCATCCTGTTGATCGGCGATAGATCCCGTCTGCTGAGCTGAAACATAGTTGTTGTCCCTCACATGAGCTTTCCCTGTTTAGAAATCCTTAATCTGGCCACAGTTTGCACTGGATAAATAACCACCTCAAATCAATTTCCTTCTCGACAAATACGCGATTGCTTATGTATCTATATATGATTGAGTTGCATTGCTTTAATGAATAAATATCAATGAAAATAACCTGTTACGGGGATCGTTAACAGGTCAAACTTAAGGAATTACGGACGCCCGCGGGTTATGGAAATCATAGCGTGCACCGGGGAAACCGGGCATTTTCCAGCCCGCATTAACTCATCAGTTTTTACAGGTAAAAAAGTCTGCGGTACGGTTAAAAAATCATTAACGTAGAGGCAGACACTTATCAGGAGAATTACATGCGCATTACCTGCTTACATACGGCCGACAGCAATATTGCGGTTTTCGAAAATACAGCTCACGAACTTGGGCTGGATCAGCATAAGTTTGTGCATGTTTCGCGGCCCGATTTACTGGCTGCAGCCGAAAAGGCGGGCGGGCTGACTGCAGAAATTCGTCAGCAAACGGCGGATGTGCTGCTGGCATTGAGTGAAAATGCCGATCGCGTTTTACTGACCTGTTCGACGCTGGGTTCTGCCGCGACGCTTGCCAGTGAAAGTGCCGCGGTGCCGGTGTTGCGTGTCGATCAGACGCTGGCGGAACAGGCCATGAAAACAGCGGGCAGTGTGGTCGCACTCTGTGCGGTCGAAACGACCCTGGAGCCGACGCGGCAGTTGTTCGCGAAGGTGGAAAAACATCCGCAGGCGCAGTTTGAAATCCATCTGGTGGCAGGCGCATGGGAAAAGTTTAAGCAGGGGGATCTGGCCGGATATTTACAGGCTATCGCAGCGGCGGCTGATGTGGAATACAGGCGAGGCGCGGCCTGCGTGGTGCTGGCTCAGGCTTCGATGACCGGTGCGGCACAACTGACCCAAATGGGCAAACCGCTTACCAGCCCGGAATGTGGTCTGCGCGCGGCACTGGCCTGAAATTAGCAAGCACACAGCAAAAATGCAGGCAGAAGCTATACTGATAAGGAATATCATTGGCTTAGCCGGATGGCCGATGACGACTGAAGGTTATGTTAAGGAGAAAACATGAAAATTATTCTGTGGATCATCGCCATCATCTTTATCGTCGGCTTACTGACCCTGACAGGGGTGTTTAAACTGATTTTCTGACCACGTTGTCTGTCCCTGCAAAACAAAAAGTCCGGCATCTGGCCGGACTTTTTCATTTCAATCATCTGCTCAATCATCCGCCTCTTCGACGGAAGGCTGCGTTTTCTGCTGCTCTTTCTGCTTACGGTAGTTTTTGGCAATCTGTGGAACAGGCACTGCTTTGCCGGTTTCCATCCAGGTGCGCAGGCGGTTGGCATCGGCAAAGGCCGTAAATTTCCCGAAGGCATCCATCACGACCAGCGTAACGGGCTTGCCGTTAATGGTGGTACGCATCGCCAGGCAATGGCCGGCTTCATCGGTGTAACCGGTTTTGGTCAGCTGGATATTCCACGACGGGTTCATAATCAGATGGTTGGTATTACGGAACGGCAATGCATACGCCGGATGGCTGAAGACAGCCGTTTTTTCAGCAGTCGTACTTAGCTGACCGATCAGCGGATAGCGCTGTGAAGCCAGCAGCAGCCGTGTTAAATCACGCGCGGTGGAGACGTTGCGCGGCGACAAACCGGTCGGTTCAGCATAATGCGTATGGGTCATGCCCAGCGATTTCGCCTTCGCATTCATAGCATTGATAAATGCAGAATAACCGCCCGGATAATGTGCCGCGAGACTGGCCGCAGCCCGGTTTTCTGAGGACATCAGCGCCAGTTGGATCATCTGACGACGGGTAATTTCACTGTTCAGTTTCACGCGGGAGAACACGCCACGCATTTCAGGTGTATTACTGATATCGATATTGATCACTTCGTCGAGTGGCAGATTCGCATCAAGCGTCACCATCGCGGTCATCAGTTTGGTCAGGGAGGCAATCGGCCTCACCTCATCCGGATTTCGGGAATAAATCACTTCGTGGCTTTTCAGATCCACCACCATGGCACTGCCGGAAGCAATTTGAACGATCGGGGCGACGGCCGGCTCATGCTTTGCAGCGGTGGCGGCAGGGGCAGACAACATGCCTGTATTTAAGGCTAATAAGCTCAGAACCAAAAGACGGATTTTCACATGCATTGCTCTGTATTTAGAAAGTTGTCATTAAGATATGTCGTAACAGCGGGCGGAATTATAAGTGAGGCGAAAAGTCTTAGCACCCGCAATTTTCAATTCTATTTGTCACAAAGTCTGTCACCACCACCCACAGACCGTGGAACGACGAGTAAGTGAACACTTGCGTAAGAATGCACTGAAAAAATAAAGGGACGCTCAGAAAGCGTCCCTTCGAAATACACAGGTGAATATTATTGATTGTCGATCAGATAACCAATCTCCTTCGACGTCTTCAGCACGCGCACTTCAGTAAATAACTCTGTCGCCTCTTCGTACTCTTTACGCAAATAACTCAGCCACTGTTTAATGCGCGCAACGTGATACAAACCGGTATCGCCCTGCTTTTCCAGACGGGTGTATTTCTGCAACAACGTTATTACCTCCGGCCACGGCATACGCGGTTCGTTGTACTTCACCACACGGCTGAGATTCGGAATATTCAGCGCACCGCGCCCGAGCATCACGGCATCACAACCGGTGGTGTGCAGACACGCCTGGCCGCTTTCGTAATCCCAGATTTCACCATTGGCGATCACCGGAATACTCAGGCGTTGACGGATTTCGCCAATCGCAGCCCAGTTAATACGTTCCGGCTTGTAGCCGTCTTCTTTGGTACGCCCGTGCACCGTCAGTTCCGTTGCACCCGCCTGCTGCACGGCATCTGCAATTTCAAAACTGTGTTCCAGCGAATCCCAGCCGAGACGCACTTTGACAGTCACCGGTAAGTGAGCGGGCACCGCTTCACGCATGGCTTTGGCGCCCTGATAAATCAGCTCAGGATCTTTGAGTAACGTTGCGCCACCGCCACTGCCGTTAACCAGTTTGGACGGGCAACCGCAGTTGAGATCGACACCGTAAGAGCCCAGTTCCACCGCACGGGCGGCGTTTTCGGCCAGCCATTGCGGATACTGACCGAGTAGCTGAACGCGCACTAACGTGCCCGAAGACGTGCGGCTGGCATGATGTAATTCAGGACACAAGCGATAGAAGGATTTGGCGGGAAGCAGCTGATCCACCACGCGCAAAAACTCGGTGATGCACAAATCGTAGTCGTTTACTTCTGTGAGAAGTTCACGAACCAGAGGATCAAGCACACCTTCCATCGGAGCCAGTAATACGCGCATCGCAGTTCAACCCTTAAAAATGACGCGCAAGATTACCGCAAGGCCCGCCGCCGGGCAATTACCCCTGAGACAAATCGCCGCTTAATGAGGTTTTCGCCCTGCCCTGCAAGCGTCTGACTCTGACGGAGCGCCAGGCAATCCACACCGCCAGAAGCGCAGGCACAGCAAACAGCAGGAACATCCAGAATGCCGCGCTGGCTGCACCGCTATCCCCCTTATCAACGCCTGCAAAGTTAGCCACCGTTCCGGCTAACGCCGCGCCAAGCGCCGCCGCAAAAGATTGCACCACGGTTATCGACGCACCGGCTTTTTCGCGATCCTCTTCCGGTGCCTGTTGCAGAACGCGGGTCAGCAAATGCGGCCAGCCGAGGCCAATCCCAAAACCGGCCAGCGTCAGCCCGAGCACTACGCCACTGATATTCAGCCACGGCAGGCCGAAAGCGACCGGTACGGTGAACAACAGTAAAAGCAAACCGGCAGCCAGGATCAGTGGCCCGCAGATAATCGCGCCATCCGCGCGACGGCCTGTCCAGCCGGAACTGGCCACTTCACTTAATGTCCAGCCCGCGGCCGCCGCGGCAGTGATGTATCCGGCAGCCAGCGGGGTCTGACCGTGTAAATGTTGCAGCAGATACGGCACAAACAGTTCGCAACCGAGGCCGATAATCAACAACGTCATCACCAGATACAGGCCATAGAGCGGTGAGGAACGGCGTAAAGCGTTGCGCGGCAGCAGTCTGACATCCGCCGTAAATTCGCGGTGGCGCAAGATTAAAATCATCACCACCGCGACCACGAAACCGAGCAAGTTAATCAGCCCTGATGAAGACAGGCTGCCCGCCGATACCACTAACACTGCGCCGGTCAGCAAGGCCAGTTGCATCAGCGGCAGCGGTTCGTCCGGCTGCCGGTCGTGCCGGGATTTTGGCAAAATCCGCCAGACCCACACCCCGAACAGCGACGTCACCGGCAACAGCAAACCAAACGCCCAGCGCCATGCATGCAGTTCGGCGAAGATACCCCCTACCGCCGGGCCGACCAGCGTCGCAATGCCCCACATCGCCGAAATCAGCGCCATGGCGCGCGGCCAGAGAGATTCTTTAAACAGGAGGTTGATCATCGCGTAGGAGAGTGCGAACAGGAATCCGCCCCCCAGCCCCTGCAGCGCCCGTCCGAGCAGCAGCACCGGCATATTCGGCGCGGCGGTACAAATGGCGGCACCGGCAATAAAAATAGCGGTCGCCATCAGATAGCTGCCACGCGGCCCGGCGGTGCGCATCAATCGTGCAGAAAGTGCTGAGCCGAGAATGGAACACACAACATACAGCGTAGTGTTCCAGGCATACCACGCCAGCCCGCCGATATCCTGCACAACGGAGGGTAAAATCGTGATGACGATGTAGCTGTTAGTCGCATAAAGCGCGACACCTGCGCTCAGGGTAATGGCACTGCCCCGGTTTTCGGCGCTGAATAAATCCGCCCATCCGTTCTGACTTCCCGACATTTTCTCTGCATCCCTTTGGTTTGTACTGTCCACGCATTGAAGCGTGCTGTGGTTATGATATGATTAAAACAAGAAATAACTTGGAATATTTTTTACGTAATCTAGAACCCGTCGAGGCAATATGTCAAGCAATGACCTGGAAAATAAAAATGACGTACGGCAAAGCGTCGCAGAGCGTTTACTGATGCTGCTGAAAACCCACGGGCAACTTCAGGCCAGCGATGCCGGCCATCTGCTGGGTACCACAGGTGAAGCCGCGCGCCAGCAGTTTGTGAAGCTGGCGAAGGAAGGACTGGTGGAAGCCAAATCTGTCTCACAGGGTGTCGGACGCCCGGCGCAGTTCTGGCAACTGACCGCCGCCGGTCATGCGCGATTTCCCGATGCCCACGCTGACCTCACCGTACAACTTTTGCAACTGATCCGCACCTCTCTGGGGGATTCGGCGCTGGATCAGCTCATCACCTCGCGGGAAAAAATCACGCAGGAACACTACCGCCAGGCGATGCTCGAGGCGGTGTCGATGGAAGACAAATTGCAAAGGCTGACGGATATCCGTACCCGTGAAGGCTATATGGCGGACTGGAAAATGCAGGAGGATGGCAGTTATCTGTTTGTCGAAAATCACTGCCCGATTTGCGCTGCCGCAGCCACCTGTCAGGGATTTTGCCGTGCGGAACGCGATGTATTCAGCGATGTGCTGAACGCCAGTGTCGAACGCACCGAACATATTTTGCAGGGTGCACGCCGTTGTGCGTACGTGATTCGTTAGATTACCCGCGAAAAAAAACCGCCTTCAGTGAAGGCGGTTTGATTGCATTACAGGGGATCCGGAAACTTATTTGTTGCCGCTGCCTGCATTGCCGGTGCGACGCTGGCCTGCATGGGCAGGACGCGAACGTGCCGGACGGTTCTCAGCTGAACCACGGTTTTCTGAACCCCGGTTTTCAGACGTACCGCTGCGCTGACCGTTACCGCCCTGACGCGGAGCGCCTGAACGTGGAGCACCCGTACGCGGTGCGCCAGGACGCTGGCCCTGACGTGGCGCGCCACGACCACCACCACCGCCGCTGCCCTGACGACCATTGATGATCGGCTCAGCTTTGATGCTCGGATCGGGCTCGTAACCTTCCAGTGCGATGCGAGGAATTTCACGTTTCAGCAGACGCTCGATATCACGCAGCAGTTTGTGTTCGTCCACACACACCAGAGAAATCGCTTCACCGGTGGCTTCCGCACGACCGGTACGGCCGATACGGTGAACGTAATCTTCCGGTACGTTTGGCAGCTCATAGTTGACCACGTGCGGCAACATATCGATATCCAGGCCACGCGCAGCGATGTCTGTTGCCACCAGAACACGGACAGAACCGGCTTTAAAATCAGCCAGTGCACGGGTACGTGCGCCCTGACTTTTGTTGCCGTGAATAGCAGCAGCCGTGATGCCATCTTTATTGAGTTGTTCAGCTAAATGGTTTGCACCATGTTTTGTCCGGTTGAACACCAGCACCTGTTTCCAGTCGCCTTCACCGATCATCTGAGACAGCAATTCTCTTTTGCGTTTCTTATCAACAAAATGAACGCTTTGTTCAATTTGCGCAGAAGCGGTGTTACGACGCGCGACTTCGACAGAGGCCGGGTTGGTCAGCAACTTGCTCGCCAGACCTTTAATCTCATCAGAGAACGTCGCGGAGAACAGCAGGTTCTGACGCTTGGCAGGCAGTTTTGCCAGCAGGCGACGGATATCGTGAATGAAGCCCATGTCCAGCATGCGGTCGGCTTCGTCCAGCACCAGAATTTCAACCTGAGATAAATCAACAGCACGCTGATGTTCCAGATCCAGCAAACGACCCGGCGTTGCGATCAGCACATCCACACCACCGCGCAGTTTCATCATCTGCGGGTTGATGCTCACACCACCAAATACCACCAGAGAACGCAGGGTGAGGTATTTGCTGTAGGCCTGTACGTTTTCACCAATCTGCGCCGCCAGCTCACGGGTTGGGGTCAGGATCAGCGCACGAACCGGGCGACGTCCTTTGAATTGCGCGTTGGTATGGCTGAGCATATTGAGCAGCGGCAAGGTAAAACCAGCGGTTTTACCGGTACCGGTCTGCGCACTCGCCATCAGGTCACGGCCTTCCAGCACGACAGGAATAGCCTGACGCTGAATAGGCGTAGGTTCGCGATAGCCCTGTTCTTCAACAGCACGCAAAATTTCGGCACTTAAGCCGAGGGAATCAAATGACATATAAGGAAAAGCTCCAGTCCACTCTAACCCGAACGGGGTTCGGTGCAGTTTCAAGAGTGGATGATCAGACGAGGCAAATGAGGCATTACCACGAGGATTCGGCACAAACTGCAGTGCGCCAGTTGGGGCGATAGTAGCACAAAACGCCGCTCTGCGTGAAGTTATCTCCTTCTGGCCTGTAACTGATGGTTACAGCCGCAGATTCTGGTAACAGTTTCAGGCCGCATAATCTGCCGCGATAATCCGAAACTTTGACACAGGATAATCAATTATAAACCTGATGAATGGGTTCCCACTTTTTGCGTCCCACTTCACAGATTTGATTGCTATGCTTCTTTTCTCTCACTCCTCTGTCCATAAGGCTACATCGCTGCAACATGGAAACTTGGAAAGTAAATTTAATCTCCGTCTGGCTGGGTTGTTTTTTTACCGGCATGGCGATGAGTCAGATCCTGCCTTTTTTACCCCTTTATATCGAACAACTTGGCGTAACGTCTCATGAATCCCTGAGCCTGTGGTCAGGGCTGGTATTCAGCGGCACGTTCCTGGTTTCCGCCATCGTTGCGCCGTTGTGGGGCAGTCTGGCTGACCGCAAAGGCCGCAAACTGATGTTGCTGCGCGCCGCGCTGGGGATGGCGATTGTCATGATGTTGCAGGGGTTCGCCACCAACGTCTGGCAGCTTTTCATTCTGCGCACACTAATGGGCCTGACGTCCGGGTATATTCCCAACGCGATGGCGCTGGTCGCCTCGCAGGTCCCGCGCGATAAAAGTGGCTGGGCGCTCGGCACGCTGTCTACCGGCCAGGTATCCGGCGTGATTATCGGCCCGCTGCTCGGCGGCTTTATGGCTGACCATCTGGGCCTGCGCACGGTGTTTTTCGTCACCAGCGGCATGCTGTTTATCAGCTTTCTGATCACATTATTTTTGATTAAAGAACGCGTGGTGCCGGTCACCAAAGCCAACCGTCTGAGCGGCAAAGCCGTATTTACTACGCTGCCCTACCCGTGGCTGATTGTCAGCCTGTTCGTCACCACCATGATGATTCAGCTCGCCAACGGTTCCATCAGCCCGATCCTGACACTATTTATCCGCGAACTGTCATCGGATACCAGCAATATCGCCTTTATCAGTGGTGTGATTGCCGCCGTGCCGGGCGTTTCCGCGCTGATGGCCGCCCCGAAACTTGGCAAGCTCGGCGACCGCATTGGCGCGCATCGCATTCTGATTGCCGCGCTGGTTTTTTGCTTCATTCTGTTTTGCCTGATGGCACTGATTAATACGCCGACCCAGCTCGGGATCCTGCGTTTCATGCTCGGTTTCGGCGATGGCGCGCTGATGCCTGCGGTACAGGCGTTGCTGGTGAAATACAGCAGTGATCAGGTCACCGGCCGGATATTCGGTTACAACCAGTCTTTTATGTATCTCGGGAATGTGGTCGGGCCGCTGATTGGCTCAAGTGCCTCGGCACTGCTTGGCTTCCGCTGGGTGTTTATTGTCACGGCGATACTGGTGCTGTTCAATACGGTGCAGGTTTGGTGGAGTTTTCGGCAGGTGCCGACGGGGCGGGTCAGGTTTTGATTTGCTCCTCCCCCTGCGAAGGGGGAGGCCGGGAGGGGGTTTTAAGGGCTGACACCATTATCCCTGCACACTTCAGCTTTCATTTTTTGATCTTAATACCCCACCCCAACCCTCCCCTTCGCAAGGGAGGGAGCTAATAAACCTAACCTGTCAGCATAAAAAAAGGGACACTTCTCAGTGCCCCTTTCTCATATTTGAAATCAAAAAACCTTACCGGCGGTTGCCGAAGATCCGCAACAACATCAGGAACAGGTTGATGAAATCGAGATACAAGGTCAGTGCGCCAACAATCGAGTATTTACGAAAGTTATCGCGGTCATCCGCTGACAACTGCGCACCCATATTTTTCAGCTTCTGCGTGTCATACGCCGTCAGACCGACGAAGATCAGCACACCAGCGTACGAAATGATGTTCGCGAGGCCGGAGCTTTTCAGCCACATGTTCACCAGTGATGCCAGCACCAGACCAATCAGCGCCATGAACAACATGCTGCCGATCCCGGTCAGGTCGCGCTTGGTCACGTAACCGTAGACACTCATTGCGCCGAACATACCGGCAGCGACGATGAACGTTCCGAAGATTGAATCACCGGTGTAGACCAGAAAAATGCTGGAAAGCGTCAGACCGGTCAGTGCGGAATACAGCATAAACAGGCCGGTGGCGACCGTGCCGCTCAGGCGGTTCACCATGCCTGAAATCACGAACACCAGCGCCAGTTGCGCGATGATCAAGCCGAAGAAAGTAATCTGGCTGGAGAAAACAAAGCTCATGATTTTTTCAGAGCCGGAAGCGTACCAGGCCACAAATGCGGTCAGCAGCAAACCACAGAACATCCAGCCATACACTTGCGCCATGTACGCCTGAATGCCGGTATTCGCGCGTTCAACAATTGAACCGTTACTGCGTGGATATCGATCCATGATGATTACCCTTTTGCATGGAGGATGAAAAATGAGGCCAAAACAGCCTCCCGATTTGTAAAGCGTATCACAGATAGAGAGAAAAGCATGGGAGGTCTGCGTGTGGTTGAGGCGCTATTTACCAGCGCGCCGCCGCCTGTTTATCACTGTCGCGGGCATCGACCCAGCGATCACCCTCTTCTGTGGCTTCACGCTTCCAGAACGGCGCGCGGGTTTTCAGATGATCCATAATGAATTCATTGGCTTCAAAAGCCATGCCGCGATGTGCGCTGGTCACGCCGACAAACACAATTTCATCGCCCGGATACATGGGTCCCACACGGTGATAAACAGACACACGTTGCAGCGGCCAGCGGGTACGGGCTTCAGCAACAATCTCAGCCAGCGCTTTTTCGGTCATGCCCGGATAATGTTCCAGCGTTAAGGCGCTGACATGATTACCCAGATTATGATTACGCACTTTGCCGGTAAACGTGACCACGGCACCGTCAGCGTCCGATTGCGCCAGCCAGTTGTACTCATCACCCACGCTGAACGGCGCGGCATCAACAACAATTTTCGTCTGATCCATCTCAGCCCCCGGTGACCGGCGGGAAGAACGCCACTTCATCGCCCGCACGCAGCGGATGCGCCATCGTGGTCAGCGTCTGGTTAACCGCCACCAGTAATTTCCCGGATTCCAGCGCCAGTGCCCAGCGGTCGCCGCGTCCGGTGAGCGAAGCGCGCAGCTCCTCCACCGTGGCGAAATCAGCAGGGAGTTGCAGACCGGAGGTGCCGGTCAGTTCGCGTACCTGCGCGAAGAACAGAATGTCGATCATACTTCCACCTTACCTTCCGCCTTAAAATCTCCTGATTTACCGCCGCTTTTCTCCAGCAGGCGGATCGGGCCAATCACCATATCTTTTTGCACGGCTTTGCACATGTCGTAGATAGTGAGTGCCGCCACAGAAGCCGCCGTCAGCGCTTCCATTTCCACGCCGGTTTTACCGCTCAGACGGCAGCGGGATTCGATGCGCACACGGTTATGTTCCGGCTGTGCTTGCAGATTCACTTCCACTTTGGTCAGCAGCAGCGGATGACACAATGGGATCAGATCCCAGGTTTTCTTCGCCGCCTGAATGCCAGCGATACGCGCCGTAGCAAATACATCACCTTTATGGTGATTACCGTTGATGATCATCGCCAGCGTGTCAGCGGCCATTTCAACAAAAGCTTCGGCGCGGGCCTCGCGGACCGTTTCGGCTTTACCGGAAACATCCACCATGTGAGCGTCGCCGGACGCATTAATATGGGTCAGTTCAGACATACTTATTTCTTCAAATGTGGAGTGAAATTGCACGGCCCCTGACGGGCATCGAGCTGCGCTTCAATAATGTTGTCCCAGGCAGTCTGGCAGGCGCGGGTTGAACCGGGCATGGCGAAAATCACCGTCTGGTTGGCGATGCCGCCGATGGCGCGCGACTGAATCGTCGAGGTGCCGATATCTTCAAACGACACCATGCGAAACAGCTCGCCAAAACCTTCAATTTCACGGTCAAACAAAGGCTTCAGCGCTTCCGGCGTATTGTTGCCCGCGTTAAAACCCGTGCCACCGTTGACCAAAATCGCCTGAATCTTTTCATCCGCAATCCACGCAGATACAACAGCGCGGATGCTGTAAATGTTCTCTTTGACAATTTGCTGCGCGACGACATGATGGCCGCCTTCGGTCACCGCTTCTTTCAGGTAATGCCCGGACGTGTCTTCAGCGTCGGTTCGGCGGTCAGAAACCGTCATGATCGCGACAGATAAAGGCAAGAACTCTTTACTGGCTTTGCTCATCAGTTTGCTCCTTAAACGATCAGTACCGGGTTTAGCCGCCGATAAACGACAGGTTCTGAGTAATTCCGGTATTGCCTTCATGCAGGAAGTGGGTTTGTTTTTTACGGCTGAGGCCGCCCTGAATGCGGTCCATCAAATCGTCCTGTTGCATGTCGTCGGCTAATAAATCCCGTAACGGAATGCCTTGCTCGCCGAACAGACACAAATGCAGATTGCCGAGGGCAGACACACGCAGCCGGTTGCAACTGGCGCAGAAGTCTTTTTCGTACGGCATGATCAGACCGATTTCACCCAGATAATCCGGATGACTGAAGACTTGCGCGGGGCCATCACTGCGTGAGCGAAGTTGTAACTGCCAGCCCTGACGCACCAGTTGCTCGCGCAGCACCTCACCGGAGACGTGGTGTTTGCGGAACAAGTCGCCGCCGTCGCCGGTTTCCATCAGTTCAATGAAACGCAGCTGGATCGGACGGGTTTTTATCCAGTCGAGGAAGGTATTCAGGCTGGCGTGATTGACATCGCGCATCAGCACGGTATTGACTTTCACCTTGCTGAAACCGGCGTCAAAGGCCGCATCTATACCCGCCATAACGTCGCGGAATTTATCCTGACCGGTGATGGCGTGAAACTGGCGGGCGTCGAGACTGTCGACGCTGACGTTGATGTTGGTCAGACCGGCATCGCGCCATTTATCGATATCACGCGCCATGCGATAACCGTTAGTGGTCACCGCGAGGGTTTTGATGGAAGGATTTTCGCGCACTGCGGCAATGATCTCGCAGAAATCGCGGCGCAGCGACGGCTCTCCACCGGTCAGGCGCACTTTTTCCGTTCCCAGACTGGCGAACGCGCGGCTGACCCGACGGATTTCATCGAGCGAGAGAAAGCTTTTATTGCTGTGTCCGTGCGGCTTGTAGCCATCCGGCAGACAATAGGTGCAACGAAAATTGCACACATCTGTGATCGACAGCCGCAAGTAATAAAACTTGCGGGCAAAAGCATCAGTAAGTTGAAGCACCTTAACACCTTTCCAGATACGGGAGATGCGGGCATTTCTGCCATGCACCCTGGTGACTTTCGTCACGGCCAGGGCTCCATATTGTTTCTGTGGGAACGACGTCAGAAAGGCAACTTAGGAACCAGGGCTAGGAGTTGATTCATGCCGTCCATAGCGGATCGAGAATGAATACGGGGGTAACGGGGGATATTCTAACGCCGCAAAGTCCTGAACGCCAAGATGGTTTTTCGTTATGCATTTTGATACATAACGATTTTTTACGACAAAAGGCTGCATTTTCAACGCTGAAACTGCCCGGTTTTTAATGTCCTGAGAGTGGCGTGAAGGGATAACATCTTGTTGCAAAATTAGGTAAAATCCGCCGCAGAAAACGATGTAAACCCGCCGCTCCCCATTTGAAAGGAAAACCATGCGCAACCGAACATTAGCAGACCTCGACCGGGTGGTGGCATTAGGCGGAGGTCACGGGCTGGGCCGTGTGATGTCTTCACTCTCGCTGCTGGGTCCGCGCCTGACCGGCATTGTGACGACCACCGATAACGGCGGTTCGACTGGCCGTATCCGCCGTTCCGTTGGCGGCATTGCCTGGGGCGATATGCGCAATTGCCTGAATCAGCTGATCACCGAACCGAGTCTGGCGTCGGCGATGTTCGAATACCGTTTCAGCGGCCAGGGCGAGCTGGATGGCCATAATCTTGGCAATCTGATGCTGCGCGCGCTGGATCATCTCACCGTGCGCCCGCTCGAAGCGATCAATCTGGTACGAAGCCTGCTGAAAGTCGACGCAGAACTGATCCCGATGTCAGAACAGCCAGTCGATCTGGCGGCCATTGATGCCAATGGTGAAACGGTTCACGGCGAAGTCAACGTCGATAAACTGACGCTGATCCCGCGAGAACTGCGGCTGGAACCTCAGGTGCCGGCCACGCGCGAAGCGTTACAGGCCATTGCTGAGGCAAATCTGATCCTGATCGGGCCGGGGAGTTTCTTTACCAGCCTGATGCCGTTGTTACTGATGAATGATCTGACAACCGCGCTGCGCCGCAGCCGGGCGCATATCGTGTATATCGGAAATCTGGGGAAGGAACTGAGTGTCGCCGCCGCGTCGCTGACGCTGGACGACAAACTGGATATGATCGAGAAACGCATCGGCCGCCGCGCCGATGCCGCGATTGTCGGGCCGAAAGTCAAAATCGGCGGAAGTGCCACTGAACATCTGATTATTCAAAGCCCGCTCGAAGCCAGTGATGTGCCCTATCGTCATGACCGCGACATGTTACGCATGGCGATTGAAGAGGCGCTGCAAAAAATGATCTGATTGGTAAACATCAGATATAAGAAAGGCCGCGCGATGCGGCCTTTTTTGCGTCCGAAAACTGAATTTACTGCCAGTCAGCCAGGATTTCCGCAGTGGTTTTTACCGTTACCGGATTTCCCGGCACAGATAACTCACGCCACACTTCATTATGCTGCCCGATCAGTTGCTGCGCCGTCGCGTGTGTGCGATCGCCGGTAGTGTGCGCATCTGACGCAACCGTCACGGCATAGCCTTTGCTGGCAGCGATTTTGATGGTGGTGTCTACGCAATAATCCGTTGCACAACCGCAAAGGGTAAAACGGGTCGCATTCAGTTCCTGCAGAACGTTATCGAGTGAAGTGCGGTAGAAGGAATCACAGGCGGTTTTAGTCACAGAAATCGCGCCTTCCGGCTGATGCAATTCCGGTAATATCTGCCAGAATTCGCTGCCTTCGGTCATTTTACCTTCAGCGTGCTGAATGAAAATAACCCGCCCTGCCCGGTCAATCAGCTGATTAATGCGCTCAGCCCGTCCGCTGCGGTCATAACGCGGGGAAGCGAACACCCCGTTTTGCATATCCACCACGATAAGAACATGTTGCTCTGACACGATCCTTCCCCTCAAATGAACAGAATGAAATGCGCCTAAATTACTTTTTCACCAGCGGATGGTTATTCCACGGGCTGTCGGCAGCCGGTTTGGCGGTGCTGACTTTTGGCTTTTGCGGAGCCTGTGCTGAGAGCGGTGTGCGGCGCTTGCTGCGGGTCATATCCGGGCGCAGATGACCTTCAATGAAATCCAGATACAGCGTTTCCACTTCCTTACGCGCCCACGGCGTGCGGCGCAGAAATTTCAGGCTGGATTTCACACTCGGGTCGCTTTTGAAGCAGTTGATATTCACCTGCGAGGCCAGCGCCGGCCAGCCAAAGTTATCCACCAGCGTTGTCAGCAGTTTTTCCAGCGTGACGCCGTGCAGCGGATCTTTCGCTGCGCCAGGGTTTTGTGGTGTATCAGTCATTGGCTCGCTCTTCGTTAAAATGTCTGGGTCATGATTTTTAAGCCGCGCAGTCTACCACCCTTCTCGTTACGAAATCGCAATAAACTGCTCACGCAGGGCATGCAACTCGTCGCGCGTGTTGGCCGCCTCTTCGAATTCCAGATTTTGCGCGTGCGCATACATCTTGCTTTCCAGCTCTTTGATGCGTTGCTCCAGCGCTTTCGGCGTAAGCGATTTGAAGGTTTGCGCCGCTTCGGCATCGCGTTTGTCTTTGTTCTTTTTGGTTTTCGGCTGACCGAGTTGCAGGATGTCGGAGATCTTCTTGTTCAGCCCCATCGGCGTGATGCCGTTTTCGAGGTTGTACGCTTCCTGTTTGGCGCGACGTCGTTCGGTTTCTTCAATGGCGCGGGCCATTGAATTGGTAATTTTATCACCGTACAGAATCGCTTTACCGTTGAGGTTACGTGCCGCGCGGCCGATGGTCTGGATAAGCGAACGTTCAGAACGCAGGAAGCCTTCCTTGTCCGCATCGAGAATCGCCACCAGCGACACTTCCGGCATGTCCAGCCCTTCGCGCAGTAAGTTGATGCCGACCAGCACGTCAAATTCCCCCAGACGCAAATCGCGGATAATCTCGACGCGCTCGACGGTATCGATATCAGAGTGCAGGTAACGCACCTTCTCGCCGTGTTCCTCCAGATACTCAGTCAGATCCTCGGCCATACGCTTGGTGAGCGTGGTGACCAGCACACGCTCGTTAATCGCCACGCGCTTGCGGATTTCAGACAGCAGGTCATCAACCTGCGTGGTTACCGGTCGCACTTCGATGATCGGATCCAGCAAACCGGTCGGACGCACGACCTGATCGACCACATCGTCACCGGATTTCTCCAGCTCGTATTTGCCCGGCGTGGCCGAGACATAAATACTTTGCGGCGCCAGGGCTTCGAATTCCTCAAAGCGCATCGGGCGGTTATCCAGCGCCGAAGGCAGGCGGAAACCGTATTCCACCAGCGTTTCTTTACGCGAGCGGTCGCCTTTGTACATACCGCCGATTTGCGGAATGGTGACGTGCGATTCATCGACAATCAGCAGGCCGTCAGCCGGTAAATAATCAAACAGCGTCGGCGGCGGCTCGCCCGGCCCGCGGCCAGACAGATAACGTGAGTAGTTTTCGATACCGGAGCAATAACCCAGCTCGTTCATCATTTCGAGATCAAACTGCGTACGCTGGCTGATGCGCTGTTCTTCCAGCAATTTGTTGTTGGCCAGCAACACTTTGCGGCGATCCGCCAGTTCGACTTTAATTTCTTCCATCGCCTGCACAATACGTTCGCGTGGCGTGACGTAGTGGGTTTTCGGGTAGATGGTGAAACGCGGCACTTCATGCTGCACCTGGCCTGTCAGCGGATCAAACAGCGAAAGGCGTTCAACTTCCTGATCAAATAACTCAATGCGCAGCGCCAGATCGTCCGATTCCGCCGGGAACACATCAATCACTTCGCCACGCACGCGGAAAGTACTGCGCTGGAAAGCCTGATCGTTGCGTGCATATTGCAGTTCCGCCAGACGACGCAGGATCGAACGCTGATCGATAATCATCCCTTTGGTCAGGTGAAGCATCATTTTCAGGTATAAGTCCGGGTCGCCCAGACCGTAAATCGCAGAAACAGAGGCCACCACAATGACATCGCGCCGTTCGAGCAGCGCTTTGGTGGCAGAAAGACGCATCTGCTCAATGTGTTCGTTCACCGAGGCGTCTTTTTCGATAAAGGTATCGGAACTCGGAACATACGCCTCAGGCTGATAATAGTCATAGTAAGAGACGAAATATTCGACGGCGTTTTCCGGGAAGAACTCTTTCATCTCGCCGTATAACTGTGCGGCCAGCGTTTTGTTGGGGGCAAGCACCATCGTCGGACGGTTCAGATCCGCAATCACATTCGCCACGGTAAAGGTTTTTCCTGAACCGGTTACCCCGAGCAATGTCTGGTGCGCCAGTCCGTTCTCCAGCCCTTCTTCCAGACGGCGTATTGCCTCAGGCTGGTCACCTGACGGTTTAAATTCGGAATGCAGTTTGAACTCTTTACTCATGACGGGCTACCTGACTGAAATGGGAATGCATAGGGCCGTGCGCGCTGAACGGGTGAACAGTTTGCGGAAAAATAGTATGAAAGACTTCGCGATTTTTGCCAGCCCTGATTTTACCTTCGCTATAATACTGTATATAAAACCAGCTTCCAATCGATAAAAAGTGTTGGCGTTTTAACGTGCTGTCGATGCTGCACTTTTTTAGGATATGACGAATGAGAATTCTCACCATCAGATGACATTTTTTCCCAAAATCCGCATTCCCTCCATTTTCTGACCACAGGTTGACGAAGATTGACACAACTATGACGAACGAATTACGGCTGTATTGCTTTTAACTAACTCGTTGATTAAAAACAGTATCATTAAAAAGCTGCGAATACGGGCAAACTAAGCGGAACCCGCATGCTGACTCGTCTGTAGCAACTTTTCTCACTCTCATGCACAAGGTTATCCACAGGAATAGTGGATAAGTCCCAGCACGCCCCGCGCTGCGGGAGTTGGTAAAAAACTGAATTTTGCCTTCCGTGAGTCTGAAAGGTCTTTTTTAGTTATTTTTTATCTTTTTTATCTCCTTATTTATGCCTATTTTGCCTAAATTTCTGGGCTGATGTTTCTTGCAAAAACCAAAAGTGCATCTCACCAGAATTTTTTGCTCACGTTTGTCCATGTGTTTGCACCAAAAACAGTGAAGACGGCACTGGCAAAGTGCAGGTCACCGTGGACTACTCCTTATGGGGTAATCTCAAAAACCCCAGAAATGCTAATGAATAATCCGAAATCATCAGCGGCGCGCCTGTTAACACCCCTGTAACTTCTCTTTCCCTGACCGTTTTTACAAACTTGGCCTGAGAGTTGCAACGTCTCTGCATGTGGAGGTTGCGACAGCCGGAACTGCTTTTTTCGCCCCGCCATAAAAAATGAGAATTCCCCTGCTTTCAGGCAGGAAAAATCATTTTTAGCGCAAGGAAATGCCACTTAACCCCATTTATCACTGATTAAGGGGGATTTATCTGTAATTGATGCTGTCAGATTAGCCGTCAACAAACGGAATTAAATTCTGCGTTGGGGCATTAACAGCGGAACATAAATGTCAGAAATATGACAGTGGCCGTCAAAATGAAGTTCAGCGGAAGGCTCCGTGCGGGAGGGAGGTCTGATGTTAAGTGTAAAATCAGTTAATCAGTATTATGGGCAAAAACATATTCTGTGGGATATCAATCTCGAACTGTACCGCGGTCAATGTACCTGCCTGATCGGGCGAAATGGCGTGGGAAAAACCACGCTGGTGAACTGCATCATGGGGCATCTTCCGGTGAAAAGCGGCGCCATCTCCTGGCAGTCGCGTGACGAAGAGCCGCAAAGTCTGCTGAATTTGCCGGTCGAAAGCCGCGCCCAAATGGGGATCGGTTATGTGCCACAGGGACGGCAGATTTTTTCGCAGATGAGCGTCGATGAAAACCTGCAAATCGCCATGATGGCCAGCCGGAATAAGACCCGTCGCGTGCCGGAAGAGGTGTATGACCTGTTTCCGACATTAAAGGAGATGGGGGCGCGCAAAGCCGGTGAGCTCGATGAAAGCCAGCAGCAGCAACTGGCAATCAGTCGTGCGCTGGTTCAGGAACCTGAATTACTGATTCTGGATGAACCGACCGAGCACACCAGCGCATCGATGGCGGCAAACATGGGCAATATCATTCACCGCCTGAACCGTGATCTCGGCCTGACATTGTTGCTGGTCGGTCATAAACTGCCGTTCATCCGCAGCGTTGCCGACCGGTTCTGCCTGGTCGACGGCGGACGCAACATCGCGCAAGGCACACTGGCGCAGCTTGACGATACATTAGTCAAAAATTATCTGACCGTCTGACGTCTCATGCCGTGAGACGGTTAAGATGAAGATACTGTCCCAAATTAACGTCAGTTCCGGCACTCAGGTACGGGATCTCGCCCAGCAAAGGCGCAGGCAGCATACGCGTGAGCGTATCCATGTATGCCTGATGATGCTTCCCCGTTTCCTGTACGTCGTTAGCTATCCAGCCCGCCAGATGCAACCCGCTTTGTGTGATGGCCTGCGCCGTCAGCACGGCGTGATTAATGCAACCCAGCCGCATGCCTACCACTAACACTACCGGCAACTGCTCGGCGATAACCCAGTCAGCAAAGGTATAATCTGCCGTCAGCGGTGTGTACCAGCCGCCTGCGCCTTCCACCACCACCCAGTCCGCCAGCGGTTCGAGATGACGTAATCCGTCTGATAGCACCCGCGGATCAATCGGCCGTTTTTCCAGTTCGCTGACGACATGTGGCGAAGTCGGTTCGATAAAGGTGCAGGGGTTCACTTCGTCATAACGCAGCCCGACGGTGCTGTAAGCCTGTAACGCCAGCGCATCACTGTTGCGCGGGCCTTCGCCGGTCATTTCACTGCCGGATGCCACCGGTTTGTATCCGGCTGTTTTGTGTCCTGCCTGCGCGGCAGCCTGCAAAAAAGCGGTGGTCGCGACGGTTTTACCGACTTCAGTGTCGGTGCCGGTAATAAAGTATTTTTGTTTCATGATTTATTTTAATAAAAGCCTGGTGTTGGTTCTGGCTCCCTCCCCCTGCGAAGGGGGAGGAGTAAATCAGCGTGGGATAAGTTCTTCGACCTGCAAAATGCCGTAGACCAGCCGGTAGTTGAGCGGCAGGATGCCGTCGCGGCGGGCATAGTGTTTGTCCAGCAATTGCAGACGTTCACGCCCGCCCAGACCGCCGAGGCGGCCATTTTTGATGTGCGTCGCACCGATGCCTTTCAGCGAGCGCAGCAGCGACATCACATCGGGGAATTGAGCAACATGATCGCTGAAGGTCACATCATGGCGATACGGCGCGCAGGCTTCGGCGATTTTGTCCGGCGTCAGGAACTGATTCACGTGACGTCGGCCATCGACCTTCATCCATGCCGCGGCCAGCTCATTGAGCGAACCTTCTGCCAGCGTGGAAAACAGCACCAGCCCGCCGTTGCGGGTGACGCGGTGCATTTCTTCCAGTGCGCGTGGCAGTGCGTTACACCACTGCACCGCCAGATTGCTGAAGCAGATATCGACAGAGTTGTCGGCAAACGGCAAACGTTCGATGTCGCCCGGCACGTATTCATCAGCAGAATCCAGCTCACGGGCGCGATTTAACATGCCCTCAGAGAGATCCAGCGCAATGACATTTTTACCCTGCGCACGCCAGTAACGGCTGAAGTGGCCGGTGCCACAGCCCGCATCGACGACAATCTTGCCGGCGTCTTGCAGATACGGCGCTGCCAGCGCCAGTAATTCCTCACCCACATCACGCTGCAACTGTGCGGCGTTTTCGTAACTGATGGCGGCGCGACTGAACGCATCGGCCACCGCTTGTTTGTTCACTAATTCAGTGACTGCACCCATGAAGGGACTCCAGCAAAAAATCGATATCTTCCGGCTCATGCGCCGCTGTCAGAGTAATGCGCAGCCGCGCACTGCCCGGTGGCACCGTCGGTGGACGGATGGCGCTGACCCACAATCCGCGATCGCGCAAGGTGGATGCCAGATCCAGCGCGGGCTGGTTTTCACCCACAATCACCGGCTGGATCGCCGTCTGTGAACCGGTCAGCGGATACGGCAAACCGGCGGCACCCGCGCGAAAACGGGCAATATTGGCGGCCAGTTTATCACGCAGACCGTCATCCTGCCGGACTCGTGCCAGTGCAGCCTGTAACGCGCACACCTGCGCGGCGGGCATCGACGTGCTGTAAATCAGATGGCGGGCAAACTGCAACAGGTAATCGGCGGTAGCATCATCACACAACACCGCCGCGCCGCTGCAACCGAAAGCTTTTCCGAATGTGACCACCAGCAGTTCCGGCCGGATGCCCTGTTGCCAGCAACTGCCGCGCCCTTCTTCACCGGTAACGCCCACACCGTGCGCGTCATCGACCATCAGCCAGCTACCGTGCGCTTTGGACAAGTTATGCAGATCAGCCAGCGGCGCGGCGTCGCCGTCCATACTGAATACACCTTCGGTCACCACCAGCGTTTCACCGGCTACCGGTTTTTCCAGCAGGCGCTGCAGGGAATCCGGCTGATTGTGGTGAAAACGCCGCAACTGCGAAGGTGCATGGGCTGCGGCTTCCAGTAAAGACGCGTGACTGAGTTTGTCAGCCAGCACGCGATCCTCAGCCTGCATCAGCGCCGCGAGAATCGCCTGATTCGCCGCAAAACCGGAGATAAACAGCAAAGCCCGCGGATATCCCTGCCACTGCGCCAGTTGTTGCTCAAACGCGGCATGCACCTCGCTGTAACCGGTGACGTGTCCTGAACCGCCGCTGCCGACACCGTATTTAGCCGCACCCTGCTGCCACGCGGCGATCACCTCAGCGTCCTGACTCAGGCCGAGATAATCGTTACCGGAAAAATTCAGATAACGCCGCCCGCCCTGCGTCAGAAAACGCGCACTGCCGCCCTCATTCGGCTGCCGTACACGAAATGCCGCCGCCTGTTTGCGCGCCGCCACCGCGTCGTTGATCCGCGTTTGCCAGCTCACCGGTTATACCGCAGCGTTGTAGAACTGATCGGTATCGGCGTGGACCAGCTGCTCGGCAAGCGCGGCCTGCTGCTGGTTATCGCCCATTTCTGTTTCAAATGACTGCGGGTTAAGCCCCAGCTTGCCGAACAGAATCAGGTCTTTATCTTCTGCCGGGTTTGGCGTGGTCAGCAGTTTGCAGCCGTAGAAGATGGAGTTGGCACCGGCCATAAAGCACATCGCCTGGGTCTGCTCACTCATCTGCTCACGTCCGGCAGACAGACGCACATAAGATTGCGGCATCATGATGCGCGCGACAGCGATCGTGCGGATGAAATCAAACGGATCCACATCGTCATTATCCGCCAGCGGCGTACCTTTCACTTTCACCAGCATGTTGATCGGCACACTTTCCGGCGGCACCGGCAGGTTTGCCAGTTGCATCAGCAAACCGGCGCGGTCTTTGACGGTTTCACCTAACCCCACAATGCCGCCGGAACAGACTTTAATGCCCGCGCCGCGCACTTCCGCCAGCGTATCCAGGCGTTCCTGATAGCTGCGGGTCGTTATGATGCTGCCGTAAAATTCCGGCGAGGTATCAAGGTTATGGTTGTAGAAATCCAGCCCGGCGTGCGCCAGACGCTGTGCCTGCGTAGTGTTCAGCGTGCCGAGGGTCATGCAGGTTTCCATGCCCATTTCTTTCACGCCCTGCACCATCTGCTCGAGGTACGGCATGTCACGATCGTGCGGGTTTTTCCACGCCGCGCCCATACAGAAACGGGTTGAACCGGCGGCTTTCGCCTGTCGGGCAGATTCGAGCACCTGCTCGACTTGCATCAGACGTTCAGATTCCAGCCCGGTTTTGTAACGGGAACTTTGAGGGCAATATTTACAGTCTTCGGGACAGGCACCGGTTTTGATCGACAGCAAGGTGCTGACCTGAACCTGTCGCGGGTCAAAATGCTGACGGTGAATTTGCTGCGCTTCGAACATCAGCTCCAGGAATGGCTTATCGAACAGAGCCTGCGTTTTTTCCAGCGTCCAGTGGGTGCGGGCAGTCATTGCGACTCCTTTAAAAAGTGTTCAGTTGTATTTTTTTCATAATCCGTAAACCATTTTTAATTTGTTTTGGTTTACCGTCAACGTTAAAATTATTTTTTAGTTTACAGCTTACGCCTCAGGATTCGTTTATGACCCCCGCCGATATTGAATTCGACCAGCGCCACATCTGGCATCCGTATACCTCTATGACCAAACCGCTGCCCGCCTATCCGGTGGAATCCGCGTCCGGCGTGATGTTGCAGCTGGCTGATGGCCGCAAACTGGTTGATGGCATGTCGTCCTGGTGGGCGGCAATCCACGGTTACAACCATCCGCAGTTGAACCAGGCGGCCATCGAACAAATCGGAAAAATGTCACATGTGATGTTTGGCGGGATCACCCATCCGCCGGCGGTTGCGTTGTGCCGCCGTCTGGTAGAAATGACCCCCGCCGGGCTGGAATGCGTGTTTCTGGCGGATTCTGGTTCGGTGGCCGTTGAAGTAGCACTGAAAATGGCGATGCAATACTGGCAGGCGCGCGGTGAAAAACGCCAGACGTTGCTGACCCTGCGCAACGGCTATCACGGCGACACCTTTGGCGCGATGTCAGTCTGTGACCCGCAAAACTCGATGCACAGTTTGTATCAGGGTTATCTGCCACAGCATCTGTTCGCCGATGCGCCGCAGAGCCGTTTTGACGGGGAATGGGACGAGGCGGATATCGCGCCATTTGCCAAAATGCTGGACGAAAATCACCGCAAAATCGCCGCAGTCATTGTAGAACCCATCGTTCAGGGGGCGGGCGGGATGCGGATTTATCACCCGTTGTATCTCAAACGCGTGCGTAAGTTATGCGATGAATATGGCGTGTTGCTGATTGCCGATGAAATTGCCACCGGATTTGGCCGCACCGGCAAGCTGTTTGCCTGTGATCACGCCGGGATTTCGCCGGATATCCTCTGCCTCGGCAAAGCCCTGACCGGCGGCTACATGACACTTTCCGCCACGCTCACCACCCGCCATGTGGCGCAGGTGATCAGTGACGGCGAGGCGGGATGTTTCATGCACGGCCCGACATTTATGGGCAATCCGCTGGCCTGCGCGGTCGCCAGCGCCAGCCTGCATTTACTTGCGGAAAACCGCTGGCAGGCGCAGGTATTGAGCATTGAGAAACAGCTGAATGCCGGTTTACAGCCGCTGGCAGCACATCCGGCGGTCGCCGATGTGCGGGTGCTCGGGGCGATTGGTGTGGTGGAAATGCGCCAGCCGGTAGACATGGCGCAATTGCAGAAGCATTTCGTCGGTCAGGGCGTGTGGATCCGCCCGTTCGGCAAGCTGATTTACCTGATGCCGCCGTACATCATTTCACCTGAAGAACTGAGCAAACTGACCGGCGCAATCGCCAGCGCACTGGCTGCGCTTTACTGATTAGCCTGTAGTGACTAACCGGTGTGAGGTAGATAACAGCGCGCTCAGTTTTTCCCGGCTGAGCCGCGCTTCTTCATTAAGAAAATCAATTGCCACTTTCAGCGCAGGGGTCGGGTTTTCCGGATACAGCAACGTATAAGACGCGCCGCTTGCCACGCACAACGGGAACGGCGCAATCACCCTTCCCGCCTGCAAATCATCTTCAATTAATGTCAGATCGCCTATCGCCACACCGTAGCCCTGCAACGCCGAATTGATCGCCAGATCCAGCGTATCGAAATGCTGTGATTTGGCTGACGGCAATCCCTGTACGCCCTCCTCCCGCAGCCACAACAACCAGTCGCGACGGTCACGCGTCGGGTGAAGCAGCGTTTTATCGGCCAGATCCGCCACTTTCGTTTTCCCTTTATGACGCGGCAGAAACTCCGGCGTACACACCGGCGTCAGCACTTCATCAAACAGATGATGCGCCCGGCGCTGTGATTCCGGCGGACGACCAAACACTACGGCAGCATCAAAATGTTCGTTGCTGAAATCCACGCCGTGGGCGATGGAAGCTGTCAGCTCAATCTGCATATCCGGCCTGTCGTTTTGTAGCTGGATAACACGCGGCAGCAGCCAGCGCATGGAACAGGTCGGGCATTTAATGCGTAAGGTATCCGGATGCGAACCCACACGTTGCAGGGCTTCTCCCATCAGCGCCAGCGCCTGTTGTACCGGCGGCAACAACTGCGCCCCGCGCGGGGTCAGCGTCAGCCCGCGGGCCTGACGTAAAAACAACGGATAACCCAGCGTGGCCTCAAGTCCGGTGATCTGGCGACTGACCGCGCCCTGGGTGATGTGCAGCAACGCCGCCGCGTGTGTCAGATTCAAGGTTTGCGCAACCACGGCAAAGGTTTTCAGCACGTTGAGCGAGGGTAAATTCAGATACGGCAGTTCAGGAGAAAAACTCACAGTTACCTCGTCAGAAACGTTATAAAGCCATGACTTCAGATCATAACGAGTATGACAAACTTTCCATTGTCGGCACAGGGGAACTATTGCTTAATCATTCAACACCCGTTTTTACCTTCTCATGGCCACCCGGCCTGCTTTTTGGGGAAAATGCTATGAAGAGCGCCATGTCGCCCCTGTCAAAATTACCTGACGTCGGCACCACCATTTTTACCGTTATCGGCCAGCTCAGCGCTGAACATAACGCCCTGAACCTGTCACAGGGGGCACCGAATTTCTCATGCCAGCCCGCGTTAATCGACAGCGTCGCAAAAGCCATGCGCGAGGGGCATAACCAGTACGCACCAATGAGTGGCGTGGCGGCATTACGCCATGCGTTGTCCGCCAAAGTCGAAGCGCTTTATGGCTGCAAATATGATGCCGACAGCGAAGTGACGGTGATTGCCAGCGCCAGCGAAGGCCTGTATTCCGCCATCAGCGCCCTGGTACATCCGGGCGATGAAGTCATTTATTTCGAGCCGTCATTTGACAGCTATGCACCGATCGTCCGTTTACAGGGCGCGAAGCCGGTGGCTATCGGCCTGTCGCTGGATGATTTCAGCATCGACTGGGATCAGGTCGCCAGCGCGATCAACAGCCGCACGCGAATGATCATCATCAACAGCCCGCATAACCCGACCGGTGCCATTTTCACTGAATTTGATATCGAACGGCTGACCGCGCTGACCCAAAACACCGACATCGTGATTTTGTCCGATGAAGTGTATGAGCACGTGGTGTTCGACGGCGAGCGCCACGAAAGCATGGCCTGCTATCCGCAACTGGCTGAACGCAGCGTGATTGTGTCGTCTTTCGGCAAAACCTATCACGTCACCGGCTGGCGTGTGGGTTATTGCCTGGCACCGGCAGAACTAATGGATGAAATCCGCAAAGTGCATCAGTTTATGGTGTTCTCTGCCGATACGCCGATGCAGGTCGCATTCGCCGAAGCGCTGGCTGACCCGCAAAGTTATCTGGGACTGGCCGATTTTTATCAGCAAAAACGCGACCTGCTGGCCGAAGCCCTCAGCGAATCCCGCTTTGAATTACTGCCAAGCCGTGGCAGTTTCTTTATGCTGGCGCGTTTTAGTCATTTCAGTCCGCTGACCGACGACGAATTTGTGCTGAGCCTGATCCGCGATCATCAGATCGCGACCATTCCGCTGTCAGCCTTTTACAGCAATAACCAACCAACAGGGCTTATCCGTCTGAGCTTTGCCAAAGATAACGACACGTTGTACGAAGGCGCACGCCGGTTGTGTCGCGTCTGAACCTTTGTATTCATCTCAATAACGCCGGGGAATTGTGAATAATGAAAAAATTGAAAATCGCATTGCTGTTAGGTTGTGCCGTCGCGTCTTTCTCCGCACTGGCGGACGGTTCCACGCTCAAATTTGGTCTGGAAGCGCAATATCCACCGTTCGAATCGAAAAGTGCGACCGGTGAATTACAGGGTTTTGATATCGATCTGGGCAACGCCGTCTGCGCCGCCGCCAGTGTGAAATGCGACTGGTACGACACTTCTTTCGACGGCCTGATTGCAGCCCTGCAGGCGCGTAAATTTGATGCGATTAACTCGGCGATGAACGTGACGGATAAACGTCGTCAGGCGATTGATTTTACCAACGTGATTTACCGCGTCCCCACCAAACTGATTGCGAAGAAAGATTCCAGCCTGCTGCCGACCACGGAGTCGCTGAAAGGCAAGCATATCGGCGTGTTACAGGGGTCGATTCAGGAAAGTTATGCGCAGGCACACTGGGCACCGAAAGGCGTAGATATCGTCTCTTATCAGGATCAGAATCAGGTGTATCTGGATCTGTCATCCGGTCGTCTCGACGGCACATTAGTGCTGGCCCCGGCCGGTCAGACCGGTTTCCTGTCGCGTCCGGACGGTAAAGATTACGGCTTCGTCGGTGACGCCGTACGCGATGACAAAATTCTCGGCAGCGGCATCGCCTTCGGCCTGCGTAAAGGCGATACCCAGTTGAAAGAAAAGCTGGATACAGCGATCGCTAAAGTGCAAAAAGATGGCGTGGTGAAAGAGCTTTCGAAGAAATACTTTGGTGATATTGATGTGAGCGTGAAGTAAAGCCGCCAGGAAGACAGGTTTAACTTTTGCGCCTCCCTCTGCGAAGGGGGAGGCCGGGAGGGAGTTTTTAAGGGCTAACACCTCGTCAAAAAAACTTCAACCCATTGATTTTGCTTTAATACCCCACCCCAGCCCTCCCCTTCGCAGGGGAGGGTGCCACTTAATACTCCGAATTTACAATGACTTCTTCGCCAAACGCACCGGCTTGTGGCAGCGGTTTATAGCTGGAGTTTGACGCACGCAGTACGCGGATCCCCCTCGCGCTTACG
This sequence comes from Rahnella aceris, assembly GCF_011684115.1. Classification (NCBI taxonomy): domain Bacteria; kingdom Pseudomonadati; phylum Pseudomonadota; class Gammaproteobacteria; order Enterobacterales; family Yersiniaceae; genus Rahnella; species Rahnella aceris. Next base: position 2,261,321 of record NZ_JAADJV010000001.1, read on the forward strand.
GCCTGAGCGGCAGTGATATCATTGTCAGAGTCGCCATAAAACACTTTAATTTGCTTATCTTTCAGCCACTGCGTTTTTGTGTTCTGACCGGCTTTGTCACCGGCGAAAATAACCGCATTCACTTTGTCCTGCGGGATTTGGAAATCGTTCTGCAGCGTCTTCGTCACGGTCTCAGTTTTGGTTTCGCTGCGGCCGGTCACGAAGTAAATGCTGTCGCCGCGTTTAAGGTGCATGGCAATCAGCGCCTTCGCTACGTCTTTTGGCATGCTGAAATCATCCCAGCCGTTGTTCATTTTCTCCCAGAATTTCGGGTTCTTCAGATAATCCTGTTTTCCGGGGGAAAACTCGACCTGCCCGCGGTAAAAGCCCGGCGAGGAAAACAACACCGTGTCATCGATATCAAAACCGACAGCTATTGGCGGGCGGCCGTTCAGGCTGTTTTCAATTTGCGCGACCGACACCCAGTGAACCGGCGATTGCTGCGCGAGTTGCGCCACATTGACGCCCGGCCAGAGCGGCGCGGGCGCGGGCTCTTTGGCGAAGGCAGACTGATTCAGGCTGAGCAACAGGAAAACGGCACTCAGTGCCAGAGGAGTTTTACGCATTAGGATCCCTTTTTTATGCTTATTAATCTTGCAGATAAAGTGGAGCAACGGGTCAAAAATCTTACCGACCATACCTGTGCAACCTGCAGATTTAAAGGAATTTTCCGGCAGATGTCATAGGAAAAGATGATGGTCACATTTCAGGGAAAAATCGCAGGGTTTATTCAAACATGGCATAAAGCGCTTGGTTCGAAAACTGTTTAGCGTCCTATACTTATTCCCAATTACGTTAGCTTTTAACTTTCTTATAAGAAAACGAAAAGGAATGACTATGCCCCAGTTACAGTCTGAAAACCGCCGCATCGTGCTGGCTTCACGCCCTCACGGCAAACCCGTCGATGACAATTTCCGTCTGGAAAAAGCGCCGTTACCGCAGGCCAGAGACGGTCAGTTATTACTGCGTACCGTGTGGCTTTCGCTCGACCCGTACATGCGCGGACGTATGAGCGATGCGCCTTCTTACGCTGCGCCGGTACAAATCGGTGAAGTAATGACCGGCGGCGCAGTTTCCCGCGTGGTGGAATCAAAAAGCCCGGATTTTAAAGCCGGGGATTTCGTGGTCGGCAGCACCGGATGGCAGGATTATTCCGTGGCCGACGCCAAAGCCGTGAAGAAACTCGAAGGCGCGGCACTCAAACAACCTTCCCTTGCACTCGGTGTTTTAGGCATGCCGGGCTTCACCGCTTTTATGGGGCTGCTGGATATTGGCGAACCCAAGCCGGGGGAAACGCTGGTCGTTGCTGCAGCGACCGGGCCGGTCGGCTCGCTGGTCGGACAAATTGGTAAAATCAAAGGCTGTCGCGTGATCGGGATTGCCGGTGGTGAAGAGAAATGCCGCTATGCCGTTGAACATTTCGGTTTCGATGAGTGTCTCGATCACCGCGCCCCGGATCTGGATAAACGCCTGAAAGCGGCCTGCCCGGATGGCATTGATGTGTATTTTGAAAACGTCGGTGGCGCGGTGTTTGATGCCGTATTGCCGCTGCTCAATACCAAAGCGCGTATTCCGCTGTGCGGGCTGGTTTCCCAATATAACGCGACCGGTCTGAAAGAGGGACAAGATCGCCTTTCCCTGCTGACCGGCACCATTCTGAAGAAACGCATGCGTGTGCAGGGCTTTATTATTTTTGATGATTACGGCCATCGCTATCCGGAGTTTGCAAAACAGATGAGCGAATGGTTTGAACAAGGGAAAGTGAAATTCCGCGAAGATATCGTGGAAGGATTAGAGAATGCACCGCAGGCGTTCTTTGGCCTGCTTGAGGGTAAAAACTTTGGCAAACTGGTCGTTCGTGTCGGTCAGGACTGATTACTCCTTAACTAAAGCTGACGGCGTCCACAGGAGGTAACATGAAATTACTGATTGTATTGACATCACACGATAAGCTCGGCGAAACCGGTAAGAAAACCGGTTTCTGGCTGGAAGAATTTACCGCGCCTTATTACGAGTTTCTGGATGCAGGCGCCGGGCTGACGCTGGCCTCGCCGAAAGGCGGACAGCCACCACTCGATCCGAAAAGTGATGAGCCGGATGCGCAGACCGAAACAACCGAACGCTTCCGCAGTGATAAAGATGCGCAGAAGGTGCTGGCGAACACGCACAAACTTGCTGATGTTAACGCTGATGACTTCGATGCCATTTTCTATCCGGGTGGTCACGGACCGTTGTGGGATCTGTCTGAAGACCCGCATTCCATCGCGCTGATCCAGGCTTTCTGGGCAGCGGGCAAACCGGTTTCTGCGGTCTGCCACGCGCCGGGGGTGTTGCGCAATGTGCTGGTGGAAGATGGCACGCCGCTGGTGAAAGACAAGCGCGTAACCGGCTTTAGTAACAGCGAAGAAGACGCGGTTGGCCTGACCGACATCGTGCCTTTTTTGGTTGAAGACGAGCTGAAGAAAAATGGCGGCGATTACAGTAAGGCAGCGGACTGGCGGCCTTATGCCGTCACCGATGGCAAACTGATCACCGGTCAGAATCCGGCCTCTTCCAGAGCAGTCGCGCAGGCATTACTGAAAATGCTGGGCGGCGGCGAGGTCGGCAAGTAATCTGCCCGTGACTATTTCATCATCTGAAGAGGGTTCTATGGCATTTACACTCACCAGTAATGATTTGCGCGATGGCGACAAAATGCCGGAAACGCAGGTTTTTAACGGTATGGGCTACAACGGCGACAACCTTTCGCCGCATCTGGCCTGGTCCGGTGCCCCCGAGGGCACCAAAAGTTTTGTGATAACCGTTTATGACCCGGATGCCCCGACCGGCTCCGGCTGGTGGCACTGGGGCGTCGCGAATATTCCGGCAGACGTCACCGAATTGCCGCAAGGCGCGGGCTCCGGCAAAGGCGGTTTACCTGCCGGTGCCGTGCAGACCCGCACCGATTTTGGCAAAGCCGGTTATGGCGGCGCAGCCCCTCCGCAGGGCGAACACCATCACTATCATTTCACCGTATACGCCATCGATACTGAAACGCTGGAAGTCGATGAGAATGCCAGCGGCGCGTATCTCGGCTTCAATGTGCATTTCCATACTCTCGGCAAAGCATCACTGACAGTGATATACAGCTGATTCCTGTGGTATAAAAGACGCAGAAAAGGTGGTCAGTTTTACTGGCCACCGTTTTTTTATTGCGGCGATGACCGCAACATTGAAAAAAAAGAACAATCTTCTTCATCAAGGAGTCAGTCACAGTGAAAATTTCCACCCTGTCGCGCGCGTGCGCTATGTTGTCTGCCAGCCTGATCCTGGCGGCATGCAGCAGCAGCCATCAAGGCTTATCCAGCCAGGTTGCTCCGGGCACCGCGTCACTGCCCGTGTTATCAGCGGACGAAGCGGCCAATTTTACAACGAAAAATTATCTGGCCTTTGGCGGCCCTTCTTTGCAGGTTCAGCAACAGGGCTGGTTCCCTAAACTGGCCAGCACTGACGGTGTGAACACCCATTTCGTGGTCGGCCCGCAGTTAGGCACCGACGGCGCAGAATACTCTAACGTTCAGATGGCGGTAAACGCGGCACTGGCTGTGCGTAACCACGGTGAACGTATCTTCATTAAAATCCTGCCAGGCACTTACAACGGCGCCGTGTACATCCCGGCGGGTTCACCACCGGTCACCTTATTCGGTGCGGGCAACAGCTCTGCTGATGTGACCCTCGCACAAGGTCTGGAAGCCGCAGCGGCACCCGCCACTTACCGTTCAACCGTCAGTCCTAACGGCCAGTTCCTGCCGGGCGATCGCGCGTTCTATATGTTCCAGAACTGCGCCACCCTGACCACTGAAACCATCGGCACCGGCTGTACCGCGACCGTGTGGTCACAAAGCAACGGTGTGCAGATTCAGAACCTGACCATCGGCAATTCCCTGCTCGATACTGTTGACGGGGGCGATCATTCCGCCGTTGCGCTGCGTACCGACGGTGACAATGTGATTCTGGATAACGTGCGCCTGATTGGCCGCCAGAATACCTTTATGGTGAACACCGCCAACATCCACAACCAGACTGACAACAGTCGTTACAGCCGTGCATACGTGCATAACAGCCTGATCGTGGGTGATGTGGATTACGTATTTGGTCGGGCGAATGCCGTCTTTGACCACGTTGAATTCCACACCGTCAGCAGCCGTGGCGTGAAACAGGCGTCTGTCTTTGCGCCAAACACGCCAGCAGCTGCACCGTATGGCTTCCTGGTGATCGACAGCAACCTGACCGGCGACCGTGGCTTCGAGCAGGCTGCGAAAGCGAAAATGGGGCGTGCGTGGGATGCTGATGGCGCAAGCAGCCAGCTGGTAATCCGCGACAGCAGCTTCGACAACAGCTATGACCAGATGAATCCGTGGGGCGCTTCTGTCTTCTCCGGCCAGCCATTTGCCGGCAACGTGCCAAAAGATGAGAAACAACAGCGCAATCTGAATGACACTAACTTCAACCGCCTGTGGCAGTACAACAACGTGCTGACACAGCCTGCGAAGTAATTCAGTCTGATGCCATGAAAAAACCGCCGGGGTTGCCTCCGGCGGTTTTTTTTCGTTCTGCGGACTTCGTTCTGCGAAAATGTTACAACGCTTCGTTGCCCAGACGGAATACCGACACCGTGCGTTCCAGATTCACCGCCTGCTCATCGAGCGAAGCCGCCGCACTGGCAGACTGCTGAACCAGCGCCGAGTTTTGCTGGGTGACGGTATCCATCTCTGCCACCGCCTGCGCAATCTGACTGATGCCGCGACTTTGCTCGTCAGACGCCGATGCGATCTCATGAATGATTTGCGTGACATGACGGACAGAGCCGACGATTTCTTCCATGGTGTCACCCGCTTTGCCAACCAGCACAGAGCCGTTATTGACGTTAATCACCGATTTACCAATCAGCCCTTCAATCTCTTTCGCCGCCTGCCCGCTGCGCTGCGCAAGGCTGCGGACTTCGCTGGCGACCACGGCAAAACCGCGGCCCTGCTCCCCTGCCCGCGCCGCTTCAACCGCAGCATTCAGCGCCAGAATATTGGTCTGGAAAGCGATGCTGTTGATGACCGTGGTAATTTCGGAAATCTGCTTCGAACTGACAGTAATCTCTTTCATCACGCCCACGACATCGGCCACCAGTTTACCCCCCCGTGCCGCCGTATTGGCCGCATCGGAGGCCAGCTGACTGGCCTGCGCGGCATTGTCGGCGTTCTGTTTCACCGTTGAGGTCAGTTGTTCCATGCTGGCCGCTGTTTGCCCCAGCGCTGCCGCCTGCTCTTCGGTACGGGCTGACAGATCGATATTACCTGCGGCTATTTCGCCCGAAGCGCGGGTCACCTGCGTTACGCCTTCGCGGATATCACCGATGATGCCGTGCAGGTTCTGGTTCATGGTTTCAATGGCGCGGCTCAGTTGCCCCACTTCGTCAAAACTGTGGCTGGTGGCATGAGTAGAAAGATCACCGGCAGCGATACGTTCTGCGGTTTGCAGCGTGCGGCGCAGAGGAAGTGTCAGCTGACGGGTCATGCGCCACGAAATCAACACACCGGCAACCACAGTCGCCACAATGATCACCAGCATTTCAGAAATGGTGCGCGTCACTTCGTTATGCAGATTGTTCATCTCATGATCGAGCAACGTGTTAGACGCAGAGGTCAGGGCCAGCCCGGCTTCGGCCAACTGCGCGGTGATTTTTTCCGCATCGCTGCCTGCCGGAGGATTCAGCGTGTGCTGCCAGCTTTCACGATAACGGCGGATATTTTCCGGCATGGTTTCCACCAGACGCTGGTCTTGCGGATCCCAGGAGTACGCCTCAACATCAGCCTGACGGGCTTCCAGTTTATCCAGCGCCTGGCGGTTTTCTTCAACAAATTTGGGGTCTTTGCTGGACATATATGAAAGCCGGGTAAATTTGGCATCGCTCAGCAGATCGTTAACGGTCTTGAGCAAGGACGCTTTTTCAGCGCGTTGATTGATGCTGGTCAGATGGTAGACACCGGACACAGCGATAAAGGATCCCAGAAGCAACACCAGCGCAAATCCTGCACCGAGCTTGCTGGCAATTGAGGCATGGCGAACCCGGCCAGCGATCCCTGAAAGTACATTCATTTTCTTCTCCCTGATAACCAAAAGGACTGACTCTGAAGTGGCAACGCCACCGAAGAATCAGTGAATAACGGGAGAGTTATCGACCAGCAATGTTCAACATTTATAGAAACATTAAAATATTTCTTATATATAGCACGTATAGCACAGGCAATAAAAAAGCCCCTTATTACAGGGGCTTGATCATTATTTCAGAGCGGTATTATTGATCAGTTAAAAATAAATCATTAGATAAACTAACCAGTAAACAGCCGTGATTAATTAATTTCCAGAATGCTTACCCACATCGGGCCTTTGCCCACCGCGTAGGTTTTCAACGTCGTCAGCTGACCGTTTTGCGGATCAATTTTAGCGACTTCAATCGCATCCGATTTCTGTCCTGCGGTGATCACATACTGGCCGGAGTGATCAATATTGAAACCACGCGGCTGTGTCTGGGTGGCGTGATGCCCGGCCAGTTCAAGCACGCTGCCATCTTCTGAGACGGTCAGCACAGAAATCAGGCTGGCAGTACGGTCTGAGGCATACAGGAATTTGCCGTCCGGCGTGATGTGCAAATCGGCCGCCCAGCAGGTGCCGGTGAAATCAGCGGGCATAATCCCCAGTGTCTGCACCTGACGGTATTCGCCGCTGGTGACGTCTTTCTGGTACACATCCACGCTGCTGTTCAGCTCATTTACACAGTAGGCAAAATGATGATTCGGGTGGAATGCCATATGACGCGGGCCCGCACCCGCTGCGGTTTTCAGCTCCGGCGCGTTATGCGGCGTCGCTTCGCCGTTCACACTGAAGTCAAACTGGCGGATACGGTCTTCTTTCAGCGCCGGGATCATCAGCACCTGATTGGTCGGGTCAATATTGGCTGAGTGCGGAGCCTGGATGTTTTCCAGCACCTGCACCGGGGCCAGTGCGAGGCCTTTTTCATCCAGCGGATGAATGCTGACATTGTTAAAGCTGTAGGACGCGGAGAACACAAAACGCCCCTGAAGGTCTATACCCAGATGCGTCGGACTGCCCGGCAGAGGTGCCATCGCGGCTTCTTCCAGTTTACCTTCATGGTCGATGCGGTAGGTCAGCACGCCGAACTCAGGACGTACGCCGACGTAAAGACGATGACCATCGGGATGAATCACCATCGGCTGAACCTGTCCCGGAACGTCCACCGTTTGCAGCAGGCTCAGTTCACCATTGTCTGCCAGACGAAAAGCGTGGATTTGCTGGCTCTCAGGGCTGGCAATGTAGACAACTTGCTTCATCACATCTCCTTATTAAGACTGAATGAGTCGTTATGTTTTTTACAGCGTAGCTCAGGTTAGCACGATACGACGGCACCTTTAGTGCCGGATACCCGGTTTAATTAGCAGGCTAAAAAAGGTAATATGGCGATAATTTCCCCTTATTCCCCCTCACTTACGATGGACTGCTCATGACTTATCGCATTATTGCGCTCGATCTCGACGGGACGCTGCTGGACCGCCAAAAACGTATCCTTCCAGAATCCCTTGCCGCACTGGCCGATGCCCGTGCACAGGGAATCAAAGTGGTCGTCGTGACCGGACGCCATCATGTCGCTATCCATCCGTTTTATCAGGCATTGCAGCTCGATACACCTGCTATCTGCTGTAACGGCACCTATTTGTATGATTATCAGGCACGTAAGGTCTTAACTTCTGATCCGCTGGATCCGGTCAAAGCAAAAAAAGTGGTCGACTTGCTGGAATATCACGGCATCCACGGTCTGTTGTATGTCGATGACGCCATGCTGTATCAGCAACCGAGCGGCCACGTCAGCCGGTCCATTGCCTGGGGGCAAACCCTGCCGGAACATCAGCGCCCAAACATTATTCAGGTGAACAGTCTTCGCGAGGCCGCTGATGATGCGCAGTCGATCTGGAAATTCGCCACCTCACATCAGGATCTCGATGCCCTGCATACGTTTGCCTCGCAGGTTGAAAACGAGCTGGGTCTGGCCTGCGAATGGTCATGGCATGATCAGGTGGATGTGGCGAAAGGAGGCAACAGCAAAGGTCGCCGCTTGCAGGAATGGGTCGAATCGCAGGGTATGAGCATGCAGGATGTGGTGGCGTTCGGTGATAACTACAACGACCTGAGCATGCTGGAAAATGTCGGTCTGGGCGTGGCGATGGGCAATGCAGCAGATGCTATCAAAGAACGTGCCGCGCTGGTGATTGGCGATCACGAAACACCCGGCATCGCTGAAGTTATCCGTAATAAAGTGTTGAACTAATTTTACCAATGCACCTTCCTCTGCCACAGAGGAAGGTGTTTTTTTATGCAGGATAATCAGTCGCTTTTCAGCGTCTTATTCCTGACCGGCCGGACGGCGCGGGTAATTAATTGCTGATTTTCGTCGAAGTACCGGCTGGGCCAGATCACCGACGGATGGATATCCAGAGCCTGAGCAATGATCAGTTCCCCTTTCGGCCACGGACGCGCCAGCGCATTGGCCAGTGTGGATGAGCCTAAACCGGCTTGACGCGAGACCGCCGCCAGTGAGGATTTTTTCTTACGTAATGCAGCAATGATATCTGCCGGATGCCAGTCATTTTCCATTTTTATCCCTCTTCCTTATGTTGTTTGTTCAACTATCTGAATTGTGAATTACACTGACATATAACGATGTCCAGTAACTCTAAACAACAATAATGTTAAGTGATGCTAAACATAACGTCAATACAGTTTCTATGGTTATTGATAATGATCCCACATCGACTGAAATCCGCACGGACAAAAGCCAGACTTACGCAGGAAAAATTGGGTGTTTTAGCCGGAATAGATGAGAGCACTGCGCGTTCGCGGGTGTCGCAATATGAAAACGGCACGTACAGCCCGAACTTCGACACCATGTGTCATTTCGCCCGGGTGCTTAACGTGCCGGAATGCTATTTCTATATTATTGATGACGCGTTTGCCGAAGAGGTTCTGGTGCTTTACGCCGCCTTTAACCCGTCAGAAAAGTAAGGTGCAATACGATTAACGACTGACCGACACACTTTTGATCTGCGCATACAACCACTGGCCTGCGCGGATCATCAGTTCGTCCCGCGCCCACGGCGAGATCCGCGCCCAGATGATGTGATCGGCCATCGCCAGTTTGACCTCCACCTGATTCCCCAGATCCAGACATTCGAGCACTTTCGCTGGCAGAATATTGCGGATACTGCTGTTGTTAGCCGTCGGTTGCAGCACCAGCGAAACGTCCGTGGAATTCACGCGAATGCGCAACGCCGTCCCAGGCGCCTCTTCGACTTTACTGATCCATAAACGCTGATCGCCAATGGCCAGTGCGGTCATTTCATAGCGCGGATGATGTTCCAGTACGCTGACATTCAGCACGCTGCTTTGCTCTTCTTTCGGCAGCCACGGCCGCATCACATTGCTCGCCCACACGTCTTCCAGCGTGCCCATTGCCAGCACTTTACCGCCGTCGAGCACCAGCACTTTTTCCGCCAGACGTAAAATCTCATCGAGGCTGTGCGTCACATACAAAATCGGAATGCTGACTTCCTGCGCCAGACGCTCCAGGTAAGGCATCAGTTCGCGTTTACGCGGGATATCGAGCGCGGCCAGCGGCTCATCCATCAGTAAAATTTCCGGTGCTGTCAGCAGCGCACGACCAATTGCCACGCGCTGTTTCTCGCCACCTGAAAGCGTGAGCGGGAAGCGGTCCAGTAAGGGGGCGATACCGAGCAACCGCACGATGTTATCGAACTGTCCGCGCATCGACGGCGCCATGCCGTATTGCAGATTGCCTTTCACACGGTAATGCGGGAACAGTCGCGCATCCTGAAAAACATAACCGACGCGGCGTTTTTCTGGCGGCAGGAAAATGTTGTTTTGCTTATCCGATAAGATGCGGCCGTTCAAGGTAATGCGGCCACTATCAGGTTGGGTCAGGCCGCCGATCGCATTAATCAGCGAGGTTTTTCCTGCGCCTGACAAACCAAAAATGGCCGTTATCCCCTGCGCCGGTAAGGTCTGCGATACCTGTAATTCCAGGCTGCCCAGCGTCTGGCTGAAATCGAGTTCAAGCATGTCAGCCTCCCAGCCGGATACGGCTGCGTTTTGCCAGCCAGTCAGAAATCAGCAATGCCGCCAGAGACAGCAGGATTGCCAGCACGCAGAGCCGTGCGGCAGCGCCTTCCGCGCCCGGCGTTTCAATCAGGGTATACATCGCCAGCGGAATGGTGCGGGTCTCACCCGGAATATTCGAGACGAAGGTGATCGTTGCACCAAACTCGCCCAGCGAACGGGCAAATGCCAGCACCACGCCGGCAATGACGCCCGGCACGGAAAGCGGCAGTGTGATGGTGAAAAAGACCCGCCACGGCGAAGCACCGAGCGTGCGGGCGGCGAGTTCAAGTTTGGGGTCAACCGCCTCCAGCGACTGGCGTATCGCCCGCACCATCAGCGGAAATGCCACCACCGCCGAGGCCAGCACTGCACCATGCCAGCTAAAACTGAAGCTGAAACCAAACCATTCGTACAGACGCTGGCCGATAAAGCCGCGTCGCCCCATCACCACCAGCAGCAAATAGCCAATCACCACCGGCGGTAATACCAGCGGCAAATGAATAATACTGTCGAGCAGGGACTTGCCGGGAAAGCGGCCGCGGGCGAGGACCCACGCCATCAGAATACCAAGCGGCAGACTGCAAACAACGGCCAGGCTCGATACTTTCAGACTAAGAAGTACCGCCTGCCACTCATATTCACTCAACATCATGTCGGTTTCTTAATCCTGAATTTATGTGTCGCAGAGATAAAATATCGGCAAAAATTTCGCAGGCTTTAATTTACGTCAAAGTATAGAGAATCACACACGGGGAAAGAAACCGGGATGGACAGATAAAGCCTCCTGGCGCAGCGCAGGCTTTATCTGTTTTCAGCAACAGCGATGAACTTAGCCGCGAGGCGTGAAACCGTATTTTTTGAAGATTGCAGCCGCTGCCGGGGTTTTCAGATAATCATAAAAACCGCTGACGGTGGCATTTTCGTGCCCTTTCACCATCGCCATCGGATACTCAACCGGCTTATGGCTGGAGGCAGGGAAAATACCGATCACTTTCACTTTTTTACTGGCGACGGCGTCAGAACCATAAACTATGCCCACTGGCGCTTCTTCGCGTTCAACCAGCGCCATGGCCGCACGGACGTCGCTGGCGCGCGCCAGTTTAGGTTCCAGCGTGGTCCAGGCCCCCAGTTTTTGCAGCGCTTCTTTGGCATAAATCCCGGCCGGGACATGATCAGGGTCACCCACCGCCAGGCGGCTGTCGCCCGTCAGTTTGGTCCATTCGGTTTTCTCAGAGATGTCGACTTTGTTGATTTTGCTGTTAGCCGCAGAAATCAGCACCAGTTCGTTGCCCAGCAACGTGTAACGGGTGTTATCGACCATCTGCTGCTTGCTGATGGCATAATCCATCCATTGCTGATCGGCAGAAATAAACAAATCTGCCGGCGCGCCCTGTTCAATCTGGCGGGCCAGTGTCGAAGATGAGGCGAAGGATGAGACCACCTGCACGCCTTTTTCTTTCTGGTATTGGGTGGCGATATCCTGCAAAGCATTGGTGAGTGATGCAGCGGCAAACACCGTGATTTTCTCTGCTGCCTGCGCCTGAACGCCAAGCCCTGCGACCAGAATGGTTGCGGTGAATACTTTACCCCATTGATATGTCATCGTTTTCCTTCGCCTTTATGAAGAGATATTTCGCTATGTAATCTTTAATATAGCGCGACGAAAAACGATGTCATTCATTTTTATGAATCAGGGGGAGATAACCTATGTTTTTTTGATCTGAACTATAAAAAGAAAACCCGGAAAAAAGAAAACCCGGCGCAAGGGCCGGGTTCCGGAAACAAACAGTCTCATTAATCAGTAATGAGGTTTCTCACGGGATTCTTTAGAGTGGCCCACGTGTGAAATGATGTTGAATACTTCGCCCAGCCCCCAGATCAAGCCCAGGATCACAGCGATGAAGACCGGCACCATGATGGCAGCGAAAATCAAACTTTCTAATAGTTCTAACATGATAGCCTCACTTAACTGGCTGAATCGCCCTGAGGCGATGTTGGACTTCGTACATGAAGTCAAAAACGAAAAATCAAACTGTTGCGGATAATAACAGCACGGGACGGTAATTACTTTAGCATTTAGCCAACTTGCCTGCCTGCAGGTTTAGCGGCGACAATAAGCCATGATTCTAACAAGGAAGCTGCGATGCAAGCCGAAATTCTCTTAACCCTTAAACTTCAGCAACGTTTGTTTGCCGATCCGCGCCGTATTGAATTACTGCGGCAGGTGCGCCACACCGGTTCAATCAGTCAGGGGGCTAAGCTCGCGAACATCAGTTACAAAAGCGCCTGGGATGCCATCAATGAAATGAATCAGCTTGCCGATCAGACGCTGGTCGATCGCAGCACCGGCGGGAAAGGCGGTGGCGGCGCAGTGCTGACACCTTACGGCGAGCGCCTGATCCAGCTTTATGAATTACTGGCGCAAATCCAGCAAAAAGCCTTCGACGTGCTAAAAGAGGATTCGCTCCCTCTCGACAGTTTGCTGGCGGCCATTTCACGCTTCTCCCTGCAAACCAGCGCGCGCAACCAGTTCTTCGGCAACGTGATTGACCGCGATAACAGCACCGTTCAGCAGCATATTGATGTCCTGCTGGCTGACGGCAAAACAAAAATCCGCGCCGCGATCACTGAACAAAGCGCAGACCGTCTGGCGTTAACGCCCGGCAAGGAAGTGCTGGTGCTGATCAAAGCGCCCTGGATCACCCTTGGCTTCACCGCAGAAAATCCGCATAACGCCTTGCAGGGCAGTGTCACCCACATCCAGCGCGGTGAAAACAGCAGCGAAGTGCTGATGAAACTGCAAAGCAGTGAAATTCTGTGTGCGACGGTACCGAATGCCGAAGCCGATAAACTGGCTCTGAAAAACGGTCAGAGCGTTTACGCGCAGTTTGATGACGACAAAGTGATCCTGGCCACCCTGTGCTAAAAGCAGAATTTAATCAGTATCTTGCAAAATCAGCGTTTTCATTTTGCAGATTTGTCAATTGACTTGCGAAGGTGCAGCGCTTATCCCTTGTTTTATAATCATTTGAAAATGAGAGATTAAGATGTCGTCGTTACATATCTCGCAAGGCGTTTTCCGTCTCAGTGATACCCGAACCCTCACACTTTCTGATCTGAATATCCGGCAGGCCGACAGCTGGGCGTTTGTCGGCTCAAATGGCAGTGGAAAATCCGCACTGGCACGAGCGCTGGCAGGCGATTTAACCCTGCTGAAAGGTACCCGGGAAAACAATTTTCCGCATATTGTGCGTCTCTCATTCGAACAGTTGCAGAAGCTGGTGGCCGATGAATGGCAGCGTAACAACACCGACTTACTGAGCGAAGGTGAAGACGATACCGGCCGCACCACCGCTGAAATTATTCAGGATGAAGTGCGCGACCCCGCCCGCTGTGCTGCCCTTGCCGCACAGTTTGGTATTGAGAAATTGCTCGACCGCCGTTTCAAATATTTATCGACCGGCGAAACGCGCAAGACACTGCTGTGCCAGGTGCTGATGCAAAAACCCGATTTGCTGGTGCTTGATGAGCCGTTCGATGGCCTCGACGTCAACGCCCGGGCGCAACTGGCACAGTTGCTGGAAACCTTGTCCGGCGAAGGTCAGACGATGGTGCTGGTGCTTAACCGCTTTGACGACATTCCTGCATTTGTGAAAAATGTCGGCGTTCTGGCTGACTGCACGCTGGCCTCGGTGGGTGCGCGCGAACAGGTGATGGCTGATGCGCTGGTCGCGCAACTGGCACACAGCGAAAGCCTGAACGGCATGGCTGTGCCGGAAGCAGAAGATCCGACAGCCCGCGTCAGTCCGCCTGCCGACAGCCCTTTGATCGTACTGCGTGACGGCGTGGTGCAGTACAACGACAAGCCGATCCTGCACAATCTGAGCTGGCAGGTCGATCACGGTCAGCACTGGCAGATCACCGGCCAGAACGGTGCCGGGAAATCCACCTTACTGAGCCTTATCACCGGCGATCACGCACAGGGCTACAGCAATGATCTGACGCTGTTCGGTCGCCGGCGTGGCAGCGGTGAAACCATCTGGGACATCAAACGCCATATCGGCTACGTCAGCAGCAGTCTGCATCTGGATTATCGCGTCAGCACCAGCGTGCGCAATGTCATTACTTCCGGCTTCTTCGATTCGATCGGCATTTATCAGGCGGTATCTGACCGGCAGAGATTGCTCACCTCGCAATGGCTGACACTGCTCGGACTGGACGGCGATGCCGGTGATAGCCCGTTCCACAGTTTATCCTGGGGACAACAGCGGCTGGCGCTCATCGCCCGCGCGCTGGTCAAGCATCCGGCGCTGTTAATTCTGGATGAACCTTTGCAGGGTCTGGATCCGATCAACCGCCAGCTGGTGCGCCGTTTTGTCGATATTCTGATCGGCGAAGGCGAAACCCAGTTGCTGTTTGTTTCGCATCATGCGGAAGATGCGCCGGAATGTATTACTCACCGGCTGAGCTTTATTCCTGATGGCGAAATCTACCGTTATCAGATTGACGCGCTGTAACGTTATTTTGCTTCGCCTTTGCGGGAACCATCAGCGCGGTCACGACACCAGCCAGCGCCAGTGCCGCCAGCAATGCAAATCCGTTTTCAATCCCCTGCTGGCCGGGGTTATTTCTCAGTAGCAGAATGAGCAGTGCCAGTATCACTATGGTACTGCTCACCCGAACCCAACCTCCCAGCAGGATTGCATAATGGTATTCGGCCCCGGTGAGCAGATCCCTTTCTGCCGCGGCGGCCTGGCGAACCATACCCGCCCCGAATCCGGTCAGTAACAATCCCGGCAGCAGCACCGGCCAGAACGAGGGTGTCATCGCCATCCCCTCCAGTCCGCCCGCCACAATCATAAAACCCCACAGCAAGGTGCGGGCAGATGTCATTCTCCGCCCGAGCTTTTCGCTGAGCGCTTTGCCCGGCAGCATTATCAGCAATAAGGCAACAAAGCTGAGAATAATGCCCGGTACGCCCAATCCGTAAAGCTGATACATCGCCACCGCCAGCATGAACCACGTGGCATAAGTGACCGCTGTGACGAAAATACGCGTCCAGAGACTTATCTGTAACAGCAACGACGACCGCAGATGACGTGGCAGTAGCGGTTCGGGGTGATAACGTTCGCTGATGATAAACAGTACAAAAAAGAGTGCGGCAGCCCCCGCCAGCGAGTGGGACAGCGGTGTGTCCAGACCGTAAAAGGCGACGCTCAGCAGTGTCAGCGCCAGGTTCAGCACAAACAGCGTGCCCAGCGCAGACGCCAGCAACGGCATGGGTAATTTTTTGGCGTTCATAGCAAGTTCCTTTATCAACATTCATCGGCTCAGCAGATGAATATGCTTCATCTTCATCGTGTTGATAAAAGAGCTTACACCGCCTATTTTAGCTAACTCAAAGTCATAGATTTCAGCAATGGATGAAAATAACTCATCATGAAGAAGATCCGTTTACCGCCGCTGGGTTCGCTCAAAGCGTTTGATGTCGTGGCGCAGCAAAGGAGTTTCAAACGCGCGGCAGAAGATATCGGCGTGACGGCCACCGCCATCAGCCATCAGATCCGTGTGCTTGAAGAAGCACTGGGCACGGCGGTGTTTGAGCGCAGCGCCCGTGAGGTCAGGCTAACCGCTGCGGGGAAAATTCTGCGCCACGCCACCCGGCAGGCATTTGCCGGATTACAGGCAGCCGTCGAAGAAATCCATCACGCCGGGTTGCCTGCGGCACTGACACTGACCACCACGTCCAATTTCCTGACGCACTGGCTGGTGCCGCGGCTGGCGGACTTAAAAGCCGCAGCGCCCGAAATGGATTTACGCCTGCACACCGGCATCGAACTGGTGGATTTAACCCGTAATACCGTGGATGTGGCGATCCGTTACAGTGAATCCGCCAATGAAAGCCTCGATTCAACGTTGCTTTATCACGACACTTTTGTGCTGGTTGCCAGTCCTGCACTGGCGCTGAAAACGATGGAAGATCTGAAAGAGGTGACGTTGTTTCATGTGGAAAACCGTCATATTCCCCATCCTTCTCCCGACTGGGAAAACTGGAAAAAACACGTCGGTCCCGCGCAATTAAATACCGACAGCGGCCTGCGCTTTACAGATGAAACCCATGCCATTCAGGCGGCAATTGCCGGTCAGGGCGTGGCGATTGTCAGCAGTTTGCTGGCACATGACTTCATTGAAAAAGGCATTCTGACCACGCCATTCCCTCAATATCTTCCCGGCGCAAACTATTATCTGGTGACCGCAAAAGAGAAAGCACTGCGCGAGGACATCGTGACGCTCCGCCGCTGGTTACTGGACAAAATGTCGGCATTTCCCCGGCTGGAGTCTGAAAATGAGCACGGAAAACTGATTCAGACAAAGCATAAACGTTAGTGTAAGCGATTACAAAACCCATCCTTTCTGGATTGCTGCCAGCTGCAGAAGGCTTTCTGCATGGCACGCAGCACCTGTTGAGTCATGTTGAAAGGTGGTAAACTGTTTGTGTAAGCGATTCCATTTTATTGGGGATGGATCACCTTTTTCAGCCTTGCAGCGTGATATCGTTGCATCAAGATAATCATCGGGGAGCTCTTATGTACGTCTTAGTCACAGGTGGTAGCGGTTACATCGGTAGTCATACTTGCGTGCAACTGATTGATGCAGGCTTTACGCCAATCATTCTTGATAACCTTCATAACAGCAAAGTCAGCGTACTGGAACGCATCCACAGCCTGACCGGCAAAACGCCGCTGTTCTACGAAGGTGATATTCGCGACCGCGCGCTTCTCGATAAAATTTTCAGTGAGCACCCTGTTCATTCCGTCATTCATTTCGCTGGCTGGAAAGCCGTGGGTGAATCGGTGGCAAAACCGCTGGCTTATTATGACAACAACGTCACCGGCACGCTGGTGCTGGTTGAAGCCATGCGTGAAGCTGGCGTTAAAAACCTGATTTTCAGCTCTTCGGCGACCGTGTATGGCGATCAGCCAAAAACGCCTTACGTTGAAGATTTCCCGACCGGCAATCCGTCCAGCCCGTACGGCCGCAGCAAACTGATGGTCGAGCAAATTCTGCAGGATGTGCAGCGTGCAGAACCTGAATGGAGCATTACGCTGCTGCGTTACTTCAACCCGGTCGGCGCACATCCGTCTGGCCTGATGGGTGAAGATCCCCAGGGCGTGCCAAATAACCTGATGCCATTTATCGCGCAGGTAGCGGTAGGCCGTCGTGAGTCCGTGGCGATTTTCGGCAACGATTATCCGACACCGGACGGCACCGGCGTGCGTGATTATATCCATGTGGTGGATCTTGCCGACGGCCATCTGGCGGCAATGAAAACCCTGCACAACAAAGCGGGCGTACATATTTATAACCTGGGCGCGGGCTTCGGCCACAGCGTGCTGGATGTGGTAAATGCCTTCAGCAAAGCCTGCGGCAAGCCCGTGAATTACAAGTTTGCACCGCGCCGTGAGGGCGACTTACCGGCTTACTGGGCGGATCCGACCAAAGCGGCGAAAGAGCTGAACTGGAAAGTCACCCGAACGCTTGAAGACATGGCCAACGATACCTGGCTATGGCAGTCGAAAAACCCGCAAGGCTACCCGGACTAAGGTGCACTAAGGAAAGTTTATGACCACGTTTAACCCGATTGATCACCCGCATCGTCGCTACAACCCGCTGACCGATCAGTGGGTGTTAGTCAGCCCGCACCGCGCAAAACGTCCGTGGCAAGGCCAGCAGGAAGCCGTTTCGCAGGAAACGCTGCCTGCGCATGACCCGGACTGTTTCCTGTGTCCGGGCAACACCCGTGTGACTGGCGATGTGAATCCGAAATACACCGGCACGTTTGTGTTTACCAATGATTATGCCGCGCTGATGCCGGATACCCCTTTTGCGCCGGAAAGCGACGATCCACTGATGCGCGTTCAGAGCGCACGCGGCACCAGCCGGGTGATCTGTTTCTCGCCGGATCACAGCAAAACGCTGCCACAACTGTCGGTTGAAGCCCTGACGGAGATCGTCAGAACCTGGCAGGAGCAAAGCGCGGATCTGGCAAAAACCTATCCATGGGTGCAGGTTTTTGAGAACAAAGGCGCGGCGATGGGATGCTCCAACCCGCATCCGCATGGTCAGATCTGGGCCAACAGCTTCCTGCCTAACGAAGCCGAACGCGAAGATCGCCTGCAACGCACCTATCTTGAACAGCAAGGTTCGCCGATGCTGCTGGATTACGTGCAGCGCGAACTGGCCGATGGCAGCCGTACGGTGGTCGAAACCGAACACTGGCTGGCGGTGGTGCCTTACTGGGCAGCGTGGCCGTTCGAAACCTTGCTGTTGCCGAAAGTTCACGTCAAACGCATTACCGAACTGAGCGATGCACAACGCGGTGATCTGGCGCTGGCGCTGAAAAAGCTGACCAGCCGTTATGACAACCTGTTCCAGTGCTCTTTCCCGTATTCGATGGGCTGGCATGGCGCGCCATTTACCGAAGACGACAACGAACACTGGCAGTTGCACGCACATTTCTATCCGCCGTTGCTGCGTTCAGCCACGGTGCGCAAATTTATGGTCGGCTACGAAATGCTGGCTGAGACCCAACGCGACCTGACAGCGGAACAAGCCGCCGAGCGTCTGCGGGCGGTGAGTGATGTCCATTATCGTGAGGCCGGAGAAAAATAATGAAACTGAAGACCAAAACCCTGGAAATCTTTGCCGATAAATTCGGCTACCCTGCCACCATTACCATCAAAGCACCGGGCCGCGTAAATCTGATCGGCGAACATACCGATTACAACGACGGTTTCGTGCTGCCATGCGCCATCGATTATGAAACAGTGATTGCCTGTGCACAGCGTAATGACCGCACCATCCGCGTGATCGCCGCCGATTTCGATAACGACGAAGACAGCTTCTCGCTCGACGAGCCTATTTTGCACAGCGATGCGCACCCGTGGGCCAACTACGTGCGTGGCGTGGTGAAGCATCTGATGCTGCGTAACAAAGATTTCTCCGGCGCGGACATGGTGATCAGCGGCAATGTGCCACAGGGTGCAGGCCTGAGTTCATCCGCATCGCTGGAAGTGGCGGTCGGTCAGGCGCTGAAATCATTGTACGATCTGCCGCTGGACGGCGTTGCGCTGGCACTGAACGGTCAGGAAGCGGAGAACCAGTTTGTCGGCTGTAACTGCGGCATTATGGATCAGCTTATTTCTGCGCTGGGCAAAGAAAATCATTCACTGCTGATCGACTGTCGCTCGCTGGAAACCCGTGCAGTGTCCATGCCGAAAAACGCCGCGGTGGTCATTATCAACTCCAACGTGAAACGCGGTCTGGTGGACAGCGAATACAATGCCCGTCGCGAACAGTGCGAAGTGGCGGCACGCTTCTTTGGCGTAAAAGCGCTGCGTGACGTTGACCCTGCCCTATTCTTCTCCATTCAGGATGAGCTGGATCCGGTCGTTGCCCGCCGTGCACGTCACGTCATCACAGAAAATGACCGTACGCTGGCAGCAGCTGATGCGCTGGCCAGTGGCGACCTGAAACGTATGGGCGAGCTGATGGCAGAATCTCACGCCTCAATGCGTGATGATTTTGAAATCACCGTGCCGCAAATCGATAAGCTGGTGGAAATCGTTAAAGAAGTGATTGGCGATAAAGGCGGCGTGCGCATGACCGGCGGCGGCTTTGGCGGTTGCATCGTGGCGCTGGTGCCGGAAGACATGGTGGAGAAAGTCCGTCATGCCGTTGAACAGCAATATCACGCGCACAGCGGTCTGAAAGAAACCTTCTACGTTTGCACAGCTTCCCAAGGAGCAGGCATATGCTAAAACCTGAAAACACGCAACTGGCGCCCGATGGCCAGCCGTTTGAACAGGTTACGCTACAGAATGCGGCAGGTGCCACCGCCACATTCATGGACTGGGGCGCGACCTGGTTATCCTTTACCCTGCCGCTGACAGATGGCTCCACGCGTGAACTGCTGCTGGGCTGCCAGTCGCCGCAGGAATACATGAACCAGAGCGCGTATCTGGGCGCGACCGTCGGACGTTATGCCAACCGTATCGCCCGCTCGCAGTTTGATATTGACGGCAAACCGCATCTGGTGGTCGCCAATCAGGGCGTGCATCAGCTTCACGGCGGGCCGGAAGGTTTCCATGCGCGTCGCTGGACTATTCTCGAACAGACCGCGCAGAAGCTGACGTTCCAGCTATTTTCGGCCGACGGCGATCAGGGTTATCCGGGCAACATGACGGCGAAAGTGCATTACCAGCTGACTGACGATAACCGTCTGGAAATCCGTTACGAAGCGACGGTTGATAAGCTGTGCCCGGTCAATCTGACCAATCATGCCTATTTCAATCTCGACGGCGAAGGCACCGATGCGCGCCAGCACAAGCTGCAACTGTTTGCGGACCGTTTCCTGCCGGTCGACAGCGATGGCATTCCCTGTGCGGATCCGACCCCGGTTGAAAACACCGGCATGAATTTCAACGCAGCCAAAACGCTGGCGAAAGATTTCCTCACCGACCGCGACCAGCAACGCGTGAAAGGCTATGACCACGCCTATCTGCTCAACCGCACCTGCAACAGCGGCAGCAATCCGGCAGCGCATTTGTGGTCTGCCGACGGCAAAGTCAAAATGACAATGTTTACGTCTGCGCCCGCCGTGCAACTCTACAGCGGTAATTTCCTGGGCGGAACACCGAACCGCAGCGGCGGTGAATACGCCAGTTACAGCGGTGTCGCGCTGGAAAGCGAATTTCTGCCGGACAGCCCGAATCACGCCACCTGGCCGCAACCGAGCTGCTGGGTCAAACCGGGTCAGACGTATAAGTCCTCGACGACGTATCAGTTCTTCGCGTTGTAATTCGTTCAGGACAGGGCTTCCAGGCTCTGTCCTTTTCCCAAACTTCTTCGAATTTGTGACTGACTGCGCATCTGCTTCCGCACTTTCTCAGCTAAACATCTAAACTCAGAGGGTGTCCTGCATAAAAGGACGTTTATTAAGGAGTTTTGATATGCGTTTACCTGTTGTGCTATCCCTGCTGGCAACGCTGTGCGCGGCGGGTTCCGCTCTGGCGGCGGACCCGGTGAAAGTCCCTTCTCCTGCTCAGACTGAGCAACGCCAAAAAATGACCGATTGTAATCAGCAGGCCACTACGCAGTCCCTGAAAGGGGATGAACGTAAAAAATTCATGAGCAATTGTCTGAAAGCAGAGGCTAAAACTGACGATAAAATGAATCCTCAGCAGATGAAAATGAAAACCTGTAATGCCGATGCCGCGAAGCAAAATCTGAAAGGCGATGCGCGTAAATCCTTCATGAGTACCTGCCTGAAAAAAGCCAGCTGATCACGCTGACCTGCTTGTACAAAACGCGCTGTCAGGGTGACCTTCTGCGCGTTTTGTTTTACATCGTCGCAGCAAATTCGTTATGTTTAATACAAACAGCGTCCCGCAAAGATTTCCTGAGGAAGTTTCAGATTGCTGAGTGGGATGCCCAGACCCTATAATGATAACTGTTATCATTGAAAATTGAGTTAACTGAGGAGTTTAGCTATGGCTGTAACCAAGCTGGTGCTGGTAAGACACGGTGAGAGTGAGTGGAATAAAGAAAACCGCTTTACCGGTTGGCATGATGTTGAACTGTCCGATAAGGGCCGCACCGAAGCAAAAGCTGCTGGTCAGCTGCTGAAAGACGAAGGCTTCCAATTCGATTTTGCATACACCTCTGTGCTGAAACGTGCCATCCACACACTGTGGAGCGTTTTGGACGAACTGAACCAGCCATGGCTGCCAGTTGAGAAATCCTGGAAACTGAACGAACGTCATTACGGTGCGTTGCAGGGTCTGGATAAAGCAGAAACTGCACAGAAATACGGTGACGAGCAAGTTAAACAATGGCGTCGTGGTTTTGCTGTGACGCCACCAGAACTGGATCGCGCTGACGAACGTTTCCCTGGCCACGACCCACGTTACGCTAAACTGACCGCGGCAGAACTGCCAACGACAGAAAGCCTGGCGCTGACCATCGAACGCGTCATCCCTTACTGGACTGAAGTGATCAAACCACGCATCGCCAGCGGCGAGCGCGTCATCATCGCGGCACACGGTAATTCCCTGCGCGCACTGGTTAAATATCTCGACGACCTGAGCGAAGAAGAAATTCTGGAACTGAACATCCCTACCGGTGTTCCACTGGTTTACGAGTTTGACGAAAACTACAAACCAATCAAACGTTACTATCTGGGTAATGCCGACGAAATCGCAGCGAAAGCAGCGGCCGTGGCAAACCAGGGTAAAGCGAAGTAATTTCACGTTTTCTTCTGCGTTAAGCAGGAAGATTGGAACAGGCACGCACACGCGTGCCTTTTTTGTTTTCTGAATCCGACACTCCCCCGCCCTTATCCGGATTTCCGGTAAATCCTCCCTGTTGTGAAAATCGTGATCCAACGCCGGCTTTTCAGATAACAGTTTTGCTACATTCATTTAAACTTTCGAATGAAAGTAATTTAATATTCGTACGAAATAATCATTTCAGCAACCTGCCGGAGGTTTTATGGATAACAGATTTACGTCAACGACATTACCTGTTGATTATAAAAAGAATATTATCGAGATGAAAAAACAACTCCGCGCACAGATTAGCGATGTTGAAGGACTCTTCCGTCAGGTATGCGAAAAAATTGAAACGGAGATCGCCGCAGCACGGGCGGAGGAGGCAGCGAACGGGACTGCATGGCCACAAATCAGCTGGGCAGCGCTGGCGGAAGGCCGGGTTTCTGATGCGCAAATTGCTCAGGTGAAACGCCGCGGCTGTCTGGTGGTCCGTCAGACATTTGACCGCGATGACGCGCTGGCGATGGATAAATCCATGCTGCATTACCTCGATGCCAACCATTTCGATGAGGTCTACCGCGGGCCGGGTGATAACTTCTTCGGATCGCTGGAAGCTTCCCGGCCTGAAATTTATCCGATCTACTGGTCTCACGCGCAAATGGAAGCCAGACAGAGCCAGGAAATCGGCACGGTTCAGTCATTTTTAAACCGTCTCTGGAAGTTCGGGGACCATCAGGGCGCATGGTTTAATCCTGACGTAAATATTATCTATCCGGACAGGATCCGCAGGCGTCTTCCGGGCACCACTTCTAAGGGGCTGGGCGCGCATACCGATTCCGGCGCGTTAGAACGCTGGCTGTTACCGGCGTATCAGAAAGTCTTCCGCAAGATTTTCACCAACCGTTTTGAGGAATACGATCCATGGGATGCGGCTTTCAGACCCGACGTCAATGAATACGATGTGGAAAACACGACGAAATGCTCAGCGTTCCGGACATTCCAGGGCTGGACTGCGCTATCTGATATGCAAACCGGACAGGGCTTGCTGCACGTCGTTCCGGTGCCTGAGGCGATGGCGTATGTGCTGCTGCGTCCGCTGCTTGATGATGTGCCGGAAGATGAACTCTGTGGCGTTGCGCCTGGCCGCGTTTTACCTGTTTCAGAAAAATGGCATCCGCATCTGATTAAAGGCCTGTGCAGTATTCCGGAACTTCAGGCGGGCGACTCGGTATGGTGGCATTGTGACGTCATTCATTCCGTCGCGCCGGTTGAAGATCAGCAAGGATGGGGAAATGTGATGTACATTCCAGCCGCGCCGCTGTGCGAAAAGAATGTCGCTTATGCCCGTAAGGTACACGAAGCGCTGAAGACAGGCGCTTCACCAGCGGATTTCCCCCGCGAAAACTATGAAGCAAACTGGACAGGCCGATTCCTTGAACGAGATCTCAACGCTAACGGACGGCTGGGCGTAGGGCTGAAGAAGTAACTCCGCGGCTACGTTTTCAGTAATGCATAAAACAATAAGCCCCGATAATTAACCGGGGCTTTGACTTTCTCATCAGGCAAAATCAGAAACACGTTAGCACTGAAAATAACGTTGTATTAATTGCGCAAGGAAAGCCATAAACAAGCCAAACCACAAGATTTTGATAAACCAGCGAGCGTACCGCCAGAGATAACGTTCCCTTTCATTAGCTTTGTGAATGGCTTTATCCAGTTCGTTTTCTGTCATCATCCTGCTCTTGCTTTATCAGGTATTTGAATCTTCTACTATCCTGATATTCATCCGTTTAATACGTGAGTAAATCCACAATCCCAGGCAAATAAATGTTCCAAAGAATAGCGTGAACACTTGTGACATTAAGCAGGCAAGGACCGGCGCGGTGATAAACGCTGTAATGCCATAGACGTATTCGCCATTCAGTAAAATCACGTCATACCCAAAAGCCCCCATAATTCCCATCAGCAAACCCACAGGTAAGGCTGCAAACAGCATGCCGACAGACACCAATTTATAGACAGTCCCGGCGGTAATTTTTCGGATTTCTATTGTTCTTATCTGTACTGCGTTCATCTCTCATCCCTGTCAGTTTTTATTGTTAGCAAAAGATAATGTTACACCTCGCGGTGAAAAAATAAACTTCATATTCAACACATTGAGCGATGAATTCATGTAAGTTATTTCTGAACGCCATCAAAAAGGAGATAACAATGCCCGTCAGACTCGCCTGCCCCGATGAAGCGGAAATACTCTGGGAAATCAGAAATCAGGCTATCCGCCACGGATGTAAAAATACCTATGGCGCAGACATTGTGATGGCGTGGACGCCCGAACAGATGCCTGCCGGATATCGCAAAGCTATTGCGGAGAATCCTTTTTTTGTCGCACAGGTGCACGGGCTGGAGACACCGGCGGCAACAGGTTTTCTCGATCTGAAAAATGGCAGTGTTGAAGCGATTTTTACGTTGCCGGAATTCGAAGGCAAAGGTCTCGCCACCCAAATTCTTGCTGCCATAAAAGCGGAAGCCAAATCGCGGGGATTCACAGCACTTACGCTGGCTTCCACACCGAATGCTTTTGAATTTTATAAGAGGAACGGTTTCAGTCTGGTAAAAGAGAGTCTTTACCGCTCTGAGATGGCGAATGCTGATTTGCGTTGTATGGATATGAAATGCACGCTCTGAACATATTCAGGTAATAAAAAGCCCCGCAAAAGCGGGGCTCAGAAAGATATGCTGGCGTTAAAGAATTATCCGCGACGCGCTTTAACGGCGTTCGCGAGATTACGCAGCAGCACTTCGGTATCTTCCCAGCCGATGCAGGCATCGGTCACGCTCTGGCCATAAAGCAGAGGTTCACCGCTGTCGAGGCTCTGATTCCCTTCGACCAGATGACTTTCGACCATCACGCCCATCACCGCCTGTTCGCCACCCGCAATCTGACCACAAACGTCTTCACACACTTCCATCTGCTTTTTGAATTGCTTACTGCTGTTGGCATGGCTGAAATCGATCATGATACGGGCTGGCAGTCCGCCTTTTTTCAGGCCTTCTTTCACTTCCTGCACATCCTGAGCACTGTAGTTTGGCTTTTTGCCGCCGCGCAGAATGATATGGCAGTCGTTATTCCCGCTGGTGTTCACGATAGCGGAGTGCCCCCATTTGGTGACAGACAGGAAGCAATGCGGCGCGCCAGCCGCGTTGATGGCGTCGATCGCCACTTTAATGGTACCGTCGGTGCCGTTTTTGAAACCAACCGGGCAAGATAAGCCGGAGGACAACTCACGGTGTACCTGAGATTCCGTGGTACGTGCGCCGATGGCACCCCAGCTCATTAAATCCGCCAGATATTGTGGCGTAATCATGTCCAGGAACTCGCCCGCCGCTGGCAGACCGCTGTCATTAATATCCAGTAACAGTTTGCGGGCAATGCGCAAACCGTCGTTAATCTGGTAGCTGTTATTCATGTGCGGATCATTAATGAGCCCTTTCCAGCCCACCGTAGTGCGCGGTTTTTCAAAATAAACACGCATCACCACTTCCAGCTCACCTTGCAGCTCTTCACGCATTTTCAGCAAACGGGCAGCGTATTCTTTCGCGGCTTTCGGATCGTTAATAGAGCACGGCCCGATGACGACAAGAAGGCGATCATCGTTTCCTTTCAGTATCTTATGAATGGCATTGCGAGCCTGAGAAACTGTTTTTGCCGCTTTGTCAGTGGCGGGAAATTTTTCGAGCAGGGCAACCGGAGGTAAAAGTTCTTTGATTTCTTTAATGCGTAAATCGTCGTTTTGATAATTCATAACTGTTCCATTCGGGTGTTCATAAGAGACAAAGCGAAACGCTGACCGCGTTCAATCTAGCCGTATTGAATGTCAGTGTAAACCTGCTTTTACACTTACGATTCGTCTCATTTTGATTTAGGACATAATTTATTTAGCTAGGCTTTTATCAGGCACATGAAAAACGACCATGGACCTTTAACGAAACAATGGAGATGAACATTATGAAAAAGCTCGCAATCATGTTACTGACCGCAACCATGGCGCTGACCACCGGCGCTGCTTATGCTGCCGGCGAATCCTCAGCCAGCGATAACAATGGCCAGGCAAATCAGTCCGGCTCGCCGGGTTCAATTCAGAAAATTGCGCCAAAAAGTGTGAGCAACGATCAGATCAACAATACCAGTAAACCGGTGAATGAAGTGAATACCAAAACGGATACCACTACGCATCACATGAGCAAAGACAAACAGCATAAGAAAACCATGTGCAAAGATGGCCGTTGTCCGAATCAGACCCCGGGCACAACACCGTCGAAAGAAACCGGTAACTAATCCCGTCACGGTTGTTCACACAGGAGGAACTTTGTTTCCTCCTTCTTCCTTAACTTCCCCTTCTTGCAACACGTTATGATTACGCTATTGTGATTGTCTCGGTTCATCATTTTTGTGAATATAATTATGTCTTCTTCCCTGTTACCACAGGACAAAAACAGTCGCCGTTTGTTGCTGGCTTTCCTCGTTACTGTGATTTTCATGGTGGCCGAAGTGATTGGCGGGCTGGTCTCCGGCTCTCTGGCGCTTCTGGCCGATGCAGGACACATGCTGACTGACGCCGCCGCGCTGCTTGTCGCATTGCTTGCCGTACGCTTTGCTAAACGTAAGCCGAATACCCGCCATACTTTTGGCTATTTGCGCCTGACGACCATGGCGGCCTTCGTCAATGCCGCTGCGCTGCTGGTGATTGTCGTTCTGATTGTCTGGGAAGCCATCGCGCGATTCTTTAATCCACAGCCGGTGATGGGCACCACTATGCTGGTGATCGCCATCGCTGGCCTGTTTGCCAATATTCTGGCCTTCTGGCTGCTGCATCAGGGCCAGGAAAAAGCCAACATTAATGTGCGTGCCGCCGCGCTGCACGTTCTGGGTGATTTGCTGGGGTCAATTGGGGCGGTCGCTGCGGCGCTGATCATCATGTATACCGGCTGGACACCTGTGGACCCGATTTTATCAGTGCTGGTTTCCTGCCTGGTGTTAAACAATGCCTGGCGGTTGCTGCGGGAGAGTTTCCATGAGTTGCTGGAAGGCACACCGGAAGAGATCGATATCAATAAACTGCGCCGGGATTTATCCCTGAGTATCCCGGAGGTGCGCAACGTGCATCACGTTCACGTCTGGCAGATTGGTGAACAGCGTCTGATGACCGTGCACGTGCAGGTTGTTCCACCGCACGATCACGACGCGCTGCTTTACCGCATTCAGCACCATTTACTGGAAAAATGCCGCATCGGCCATGCCACGATACAGATGGAATATGGCCAGTGTGAAGCACCGGATTGTGAGATGAATGAAATTCCGGTGACCCGCGCCGGGCACGATCATCATGGTCATAGCCATGCACATCATCACCACTGATTCCTCAGGTCAGAACGAGAAAGCAAAACGCCTCCGTTATGGAGGCGTTTTTTATGGTCGCAAAATCAGGCCGGTTGCAAAGGCTGAGAACCGTTTTGCTTTGCACTTTTGATCCACAGCCACGAACCGTTCAGTGCAATCAGCGTCAGCAGCACGTATTCAAGCGCCATCGCATAAACGCCCTGATAAGCGAAAATCGCGACGCTGATGACATCAATGATGACCCACAGCAGCCAGTTCTCGACATATTTTCGGGTCATCAGCAGCATTGCCACAATCGACAACACCATCATTGACGAATCCCAGAACGGGAAGGCATCAGGTTGCAGTTCAGGCATCTGCACATTCAGCCCCAGCGCCTGCATCAGATTCACCGCCACTAGCGTCAGGGTGGCAAAAACGCGGTCAATGTTGAAGGTCATCAGCAGAATGCCTGCGATGCACACTACGCCCCATATCAGCGCTTTGCCACGCGGCAACCAGCGGATCTGCAATTCAGCTTCCTGATCGGCTGTCTGACGACTCCAGGCATACCAGCCGTAGATATTCGCGGCAAAGAAGAAAATCTGCAGCAGCAGGCTGGCATAAAGCTGGATCTGGAAAAAGATGATCGCAAACAATGTGACGTTGATCAGACCGAAAGGATAGTTGATCAGCTTTTCTTTGCTGGCGTACCAGATGCAGAGCAATCCAAAAAGGGTGCCTACAGCTTCAATCCACGACAGGTCATATCCGCCCTTTCCAAGCGGTATATGAACCAGAATATTGCTGGTACTGAAAAAATCCATCATCACATCCTTTTCCTTTTATTGTCAGTCACAAGACATTATCAGTCACAAAAAATGCTTACAGCGCTTTAGCCTGCGTCCGTAATCTAAGTTGGGCAGCAAAATCCAGCATGCGATTCAGGGGGATCAGTGATTTCACACGCAGCGCTTCTTCCACCTCGATAGCATGTTCCGTGCCGCCGTGTTCCAGACCTTCAGCAATGGCTTTAAGGCCATTCATCGCCATCCACGGACAATGTGCGCAGGTACGGCAACTTGCGCCCTCACCCGCCGTCGGCGCTTCAAACAATTCTTTGTCCGGGCACGCCTGCTGCATTTTGTAAAAAATACCACGGTCAGTGGCGACGATCAGTTGCTTCTGAGGCAACGTTTTTGCCGCCTGAATAAGCTGACTGGTAGAACCGACCGCATCAGCCATATCAACGATCGCCTGAGGAGACTCCGGATGCACCAGAACAGCGGCGTTCGGATACAAGCCTTTCATTCGGGTCAGGGCCTGTGTTTTAAACTCGTCATGGACGATACAGGCGCCCTGCCAGCACAAGACGTCTGCCCCCGTCTGCTTACGGACGTAATTTCCGAGGTGCCGGTCAGGTGCCCAGATTATTTTTTCACCCAGACTATCGAGATGTTCAATCAGCTCAACCGCAATGCTTGAGGTCACGACCCAGTCGGCTCTGGCTTTTACTGCTGCTGAGGTATTAGCGTAGACCACAACGGTGCGGTCGGGGTGCTGGTCGCAAAAATCTGAGAAAGCTTGCTCCGGGCAGCCCAGATCCAAAGAACATTCAGCGTTGAGGGTTGGCATCAGCACGGTTTTTTCCGGGCTGAGGATTTTGGCCGTTTCTCCCATGAAGCGCACACCCGCGACAAGCAGGGTCGAAGCAGGATGCTGGCTGCCAAAACGCGCCATCTCTAAAGAATCCGCGACAATACCACCGGTTTCTTCAGCGAGCGCCTGAATTTCAGGATCGGTGTAATAATGCGCCACCATCACGGCATCACGTTCCTTCAGCAGTTTTCTGATCTTCTCTTTATAGAAGGTCTTTTCATCTGCAGTCAGCACGGCGGGTTTCGGAGGGAAAGGATAAACCGTCGCATTCAGATCCAATGTTTCGCTCATACTCGTTATCTCATTCAGTCAGGCAACTTGCCCGGATAGCCATAAGCCACAACAGATCCCACCCGGGAATCCTTAGTTTTGTATGCTAAACAAAATACCGCAAAAAGCAGGGGAAGTCGTCCAAATAATAGACGCAGGGCTTAAAATGTTTACTGGACTTAAAAGAGTCTCGAACAAGACACGCAACGGGGGAACAAAAAGCGAAGACTTAAGAAAAAATGAGGTCTTTTGGGACTCACATGCGAAAAAAGCGCCAAAAGGCGCTTTTCTCTGAATTCTGCAATTTAGATGGCTTCACTGCATTTCCACTTTAACAGTGGTGGGCCGTGCTGGATTGACTCGATTTCACCTCGCCCTGCGGGCAACGCTTGCGCGTTGTCGTCTCGCTTCGCTCGGCTCGAACTTGTGGTTCTCATCCTGCACTGCTTCACTACATTTTCCACTTTGAAAGTGGTGGGCCGTGCTGGATTCGAACCAGCGACCAATTGATTAAAAGTCAACTGCTCTACCAACTGAGCTAACGGCCCATCTAAATGCTGCGTACTGCTTTTACTGTCGGCTTCTAAAATTATTCAGGACATTACACTCTAAAGAGTGGTGAGCCGTGCTGGATTGACTCGGTTTCACCTCGCCCTGCGGGCAACGCTTGCGCGTTGTCGTCTCGCTTCGCTCGGCTCGAACTTGTGGTTCTCATCCTGCACTGCTTCACTACATTTTCCACTTTAACAGTGGTGGGCCGTGCTGGATTCGAACCAGCGACCAATTGATTAAAAGTCAACTGCTCTACCAACTGAGCTAACGGCCCTTCCTGAATACTGCTTATTGCCAGCGTGTCTTGCAGTTGGTGTGCAAGCCACATGCAATGCTGATTTAGATTGGTGGCCGTGCTGGATTGACTCGGTTTCACCTCGCCTGCGGGCAACGCTTGCGCGTTGTCGTCTCGCTTCGCTCGGCTCGAACCTATGGTTCTCATCCTGCACTGCTTCACTGCATTTTCCACTTTAAAAGTGGTGGGCCGTGCTGGATTCGAACCAGCGACCAATTGATTAAAAGTCAACTGCTCTACCAACTGAGCTAACGGCCCATCTAAACCTGCTGCATATTGCCTAAATCTCTGACAGCGTTAGCCGTTTGGAGTTGTCTGGGCAACGGCGGCATATATTACTTATTTAACTTTTCAGTGCAACTTTAATTTTCAGAAAGAGTGCTAACTGATGGCGTTTCACACACTCAAGCCCAGAAAATGCACGATATGTACATTTTCCGGACCTGAACGAGGAACTATTTTGCAGATAAACGTTTTTGAGCTTGTTTTGCCGCATCGGTATTTGGGTACTGTTTCACGACCTGTGCGAAGACGGCTTTGGCTTTATCAGCCTGCCCTTTCTCCTGCATGATCACCCCAACCTTGAACATTGCGTCAGAACTTTTTGGAGACTTAGGGTAGTTTTTGACCACAACCGCAAAATAATAGGCAGCATCGTCTTTTTTACCCTTGTTGTAATACAACTGTCCCAGCCAGTAATTGGCATTAGGCTGATAAGTTGAATCAGGATATTTTTTTACGAAACTCTGAAAAGCCGCAATGGCTTCATCATACTGTTTCTTTTCCAGCGCCAGTGAAACTGCAGCATTGTAGTCACTGTTCACGTCACCGGTGCTTGCCGGGGCTTGTGCAGCACCCGCATCAGGCGTTGTGGCAGCAGAACCGGAAGCGTCACCTGTGGCTGCTGCAGCACCCGTGCTGGCGGCTCCGGCAGAACTCTGGCTTAAGCTGTCCAGTTGATTAAAAATCTGCTTCTGGCGATCACCAAGCTGACTCAACTGATATTGGTTCTCCTGGATTTGACCACGAAGAGTATCCATATCACGTTGGGTATCAGAAAGTTGTTGCTGGAGTTGAGTTAATAGCTGGCTGTGAGCGTTAGAAATACGCTCCAGAGAGGTGACCCGATCTTCAATCGAGCCTGAGCCGACATTACTGATTGGCGCTTGGGCAGTAGCGGCCCATGGGACCGCTACGCCAACCAGTAACGACAGACTCAACAAGTGAGTTCTGAAGTTACTGCTCATACTACTCTCTTAGTATACCAGTACGGCACGACGGTTTTTAGCGTATGCCGCTTCGTCATGGCCCAGTACAGCTGGTTTTTCTTTACCGTAAGAAACGATAGAGATTTGGTCAGCAGAAACGCCTTTGCCTTGCAGGTACATTTTAACAGCAGTAGCACGACGTTCGCCCAGGGCGATGTTGTACTCTGGAGTACCACGTTCGTCAGCATGACCTTCTACAGTCACTTTGTAAGACGGGTTGCTACGCAGGAAAGCAGCGTGCGCGTCCAACATCTGAGCGAATTCAGAAGACACATCGTATTTGTCCAGGCCAAAGTAAACGATGTTGTTTTTCTGCAGTTCTTGCATCTGCAGACGAGCTTGCTCTTCTGAAGACATGTTTGCGTTTTCAGTGCCTGCGCCAGAGTTCAGACCCATACCGTTGGATTGGTCGTTGTCTGCGTTCTTGTGAGAACTACAAGCAGCTACTGCCAGTACAGGCAACGCCAGCATCAGCCCTTTCAGCACTTTATTCAGTTGCATCTATTCGATCCTTTTATAATTTTTTGCCATACATAGTTTTTCTATGCATTACAGATACGGCGACCAGGCAGGAAATTTGACCTGTCCATCAGTTGCCGGAAGACGCGCTTTGAAGCGCCCATCAGTCGATACCAACTGCAATACGGAACCCAGTCCTTGAGAGGAACTGTAAATTACCATGGTGCCATTTGGTGCGAGGCTAGGCGTTTCATCCAGGAACGTGTCCGTCAATGTTTGAACGGCTCCCGTTGCCAGATCTAGTTTAGCGATGTGCTGTGTACCGCTGGCGCTGCTCACCATAACCAGGAACTTGCCATCTGTACTTACGTCAGAGTCCTGATTCTGCGAGCCTTCCCAGGTCAGACGCTGAGGCGCACCGCCATTAATGTTGACTTTATAAACCTGCGGACGACCGCCCTGATCCGACGTGAATGCCAGATTCTGGCTGTCCGGGAACCAGGTTGGTTCCGTATTGTTGCTACGTCCGTTAGTCACCTGACTAATCTGGCCAGAAGACAGATTCATCACATACAGGTTCAGGCTACCGTCTTTAGACAGTGCGAAAGCCAGTTTGCTGCCATCCGGAGAGAAAGCTGGTGCACCGTTGTGACGAGGGAATGAGGCAATCTGCTTGATTGCACCGTTTGCCAGCGTCTGAACCACCAATGCTGAACGACCGCTCTCAAAGGTGACGTAAGCCAGTTTGCTGCCGTCCGGAGACCAGGCCGGAGACATCAGAGGCTCAGGTGAACGGTGAACGACAAACTGATTGTATCCATCGTAATCCGCTACACGCAGTTCATACGGGAATTTCCCGCCGTTAGTCTGCACGATATAAGCGATACGGGTACGGAATGCGCCTTTAATACCGGTCAGCTTTTCAAACACTTCATCGCTGGCGGTATGGGCGGAATAACGCAACCATTGTTTGGTCACTTTGTACTGGTTTTGCGCCAGCACGGTACCTGGTGCGCCAGAGGTATCCACCAGTTGGTAAGACACCACATAGCTGCCATCGGCTGCAGGCTGAACCTGACCGATAACAACAGCATCAATACCCAGCGCGGTCCAGGCTGCAGGGGTCACTTCTGCGGCGGAGGTTGGCTGCTGAGGCATACGTGATGCATCAATAGGATTGAATTTGCCACTGTTACGTAAGTCAGCAGCAACGATACCACCCACATCTTCAGGTGGTGTACCCGGGCCAGCCCATTTGAATGGCACAACGCCAATCGGACGAGCTGTATCTACCCCTTGGGTAATTTCAATGCGAACTTCTGCATGAACCACAGATGCCCACATCATCAAAAGGCCGAACGCTACTCGAAATGCCTGCTTCATTGTATCTCCCTTATCTGGACGTATCTGCCCGCGATAATTTAGCAGAATTTTAACAAACCAACGCACACAAAACTAGAATTACACCCTGCAAACCATCGTAAAAATCTGAAAAGTTATCATTTTCATCTTTTATTGAGGTTTGAAATCTATCGGAGCATTTTTAAATACTTCATAGACGGCTTCAGAAGGCGGTTTCGGGAACTTCGCCTGTCGGGCTGCGGCAAGCGCCGCCTGACACAGTGCAGGATCCCCACCTTCTGCCGACACACTGATTAATGAGCCATCAGGGTTCATTTTAACGCGCAACGCACAGGTTTTGCCTGTATAAGATGACGCGTCATAGAATCTGCTCTCGATGGCAGCCTTAATCTGGCTACCATAGTTCGCAATATCAGCCCCGGATGCCCCCGCCTTTTTCTGAGTCCCCTTCCCTGAAGGAGCAGAAGCGCCGCCACCTGTTGCGCCTTTCGGTGCATTTTTGGAGTCGGCAAGGCCATCAAATAAGTTATTCGCATCAGCGGCTTCTTTGGCTGCGGCGGCAGCTTTTTTATCCGCTGCAGCTTTCTTGGCAGCAGCGGCAGCTTCCGCTTTTTTCTCTGCGGCAGCGGCAGCTTTTGCATCGGCGGCGGCTTTGGCATCGGCGTCAGCTTGTGCCTTCGCATCAGCCGCGGCCTGAGCTTTTGCCTCAGCAGCAGCCTGTTTTTTGGCTTCTGCGGCCGCTTCTTTCTTAGCGTCCGCTTCGGCTTGTTTCTTCGCTGCGGCAGCGGCGGCGGCAGCTTCAGCCTCTGCTTGTTTTTTAGCATCAGCTTGTGCTTTAGCCGCTTCTTTCGCAGCATCTGCTTTCGCCTGAGCGGCCGCTTTGGCCGCTTCAGCCTTCGCTTGTGCGGCAGCAGCTTCTGCCTGTTTCTGCTGTTCTTTCGCCTGCTCAGCGGCTTGTTCAGCCTGCTTCTGCTGCTGAGCCTGTTCCTGAGCCTGCTGCTTGGCATTTTCCTGCGCTTGCAGACGCTCTTTCTCAAGTTCTTTCAGGCGTTGCTGTTCTGCGGCCTGTTTCTGTTGCAGCTCTTCAGCCTGTTGTTCTGATTTTTTCTGACGCGCTGCGGCAGCACGTTGGGAATCAGCCTGTTGCTGCTGCTGACGGTTGTACTGATCGACCACGGCACTTGGATCAACCATTACGGCAGAGATATCGCTACCGCCACCGCCGCCACTCATGCTGGTATCTTCGTCCAGCGATCCCCAAATCAACAGGGCTATAATGATGATATGCAGAACGACCGAAACAATAACGGCGCGTTTGAGCTTATCGTTTTGTTCAGTTGCAGTTGCCTTTACCAAAATAGATTTCCCAAGACAGGATTACTAAAAACCCGGTTTCCTGTATTGCCTGTCATACTTTTAACAAGCCAGAGAATGCCGGGTTTCAAATAAGTGTTACAAATTACCTATCCTCAGATAGGTTGTGTCATCAATCCGACAGACTTCACGCCAGCCTGATGCAGCATGTTCAGCGCCTTAATAATTTCATCATAAGGCACATCTTTCGCACCACCGATCAGAAATACCGTCTTCGGATTGGCCTGAATACGGCTGGTCGCTTCCGCGATCACCTGCTGTTCAGGCAATTGTTCCATACGCTGATGGTCAACCACGATGGTGTATTGACCCACGCCAGACACTTCAACAATCACTGGCGGATTATCATCGCTGGACACCGTTTTAGAATCCGTTGCGTCAGGCAAATCAACTTCCACACTCTGGGTAATGATGGGCGCTGTTGCCATAAAAATCAGTAACAGAACCAGCAGTACGTCCAGCAGCGGAACGATATTGATCTCCGACTTACCTTCGCGACGGTTACGACGACCTCGTGAACGAGCCATACTCTCCCCCTTTAGTTACTGCTGGTTTCGCGAGAGAAAGCCTGACGGTGCAGGATAGCCGTGAATTCTTCCATGAAGTTATCGTAGTTTTGCTCAAGCTTGTTCACACGCTGGTTCAGGCGGTTGTACGCCATAACAGCAGGGATAGCGGCAAACAGACCAATCGCGGTGGCGATCAGTGCTTCTGCGATACCCGGAGCAACCATTTGCAACGTTGCCTGTTTCACAGAACCTAAACCGATAAAGGCGTGCATGATCCCCCAGACTGTACCGAACAGACCGATATAAGGGCTGATAGAACCGACAGTACCAAGGAACGGAATGTGAGTTTCAAGTGATTCGAGTTCACGGTTAAAAGAAATACGCATCGCACGTGAAGAACCTTCAATCACGGCTTCTGGCGCGTGGCTGTTGGCACGATGAAGGCGGGCGAACTCTTTAAAACCAGAATGGAAGATCTGCTCTGCCCCGCTCAGGGTTTCGCGGCGGCCCTGACTTTCCTGATACAGACGGGAAAGTTCGATACCGGACCAGAATTTATCTTCGAACGCTTCTGCCTCGCGGGTGGCGGCATTCAGCACTTTGGTGCGTTGAATGATGATCGCCCAGGACGCGATAGAGAAGCACACCAGGACAAGCATAATCAGCTTGACCAGGATGCTGGCCTTCAAAAATAAATCAAGAATGTTCATGTCAGTCACTGCTTAAACTCCGCGACAATAGACTTAGGAAGCGCTCGGGGCTTCATTTGGTTTGGATCAATGCATGCGATCAACACTTCTGCAGAACTCAGAAGGTTTCCATGCGAATCAAGAATTCGTTGTGCAAAAGTAAGAGAAGCTCCGCGAATGGACGTAATCTCACTCTGAACATCCAGCAGGTCATCTAAGCGAGCTGGTGCAAAGTATTCGACCGTCATGCGGCGGACAGCAAAAGCGACGTGTTCACTCAGCAACTGCTGCTGGTGAAAATTGCGTTGGCGCAACATCTCTGTGCGAGCCCTTTCATAAAAGGCGACGTATCGGGCATGGTAGACCACACCTCCCGCGTCTGTGTCCTCAAAATAGACACGAACCGGCCATCGGAACAACGAATTACTCACTGTACATCCCGTAATGCAATTTGACGGCACTACTATACGCAAGAGAATTGGGGTTGGGAATGGGTAGGATTGCTGGAATGAAAATAATTATGGGCCAGCACGGCCCATAAGAAAATTACTGTAAATTTGTCTTTTTTTTATGCAAAAAATCAGCTGAAAAAGTAATAAAGTCCTGCAGCTAGCGCAATCATCGCCAGCAATGGCGAGAAGAAAGCCTTCCAGACTGATTTATTCGGGCGAAAACCCAGGCCGTGGATCACGCCACTGCACACAGCCCATATCAAAATGAGCCCATGCCAGACTTCAAGCTGACTGGTCGACGAGGCAAACATGCCCGGTTTCCAGAAAACGCAACCGGCCAGTGCCAGTGACATCACAAGCGAAAGGGCCCGCAAGGGGCCCTTGTCTGTGATGGCGTAGAGTTTATCCACGATCACACTCATTATTACTTCTCTTCTTTAGCCGCTTTATTGGCTTCGCTGTGTTCAAACGCCAGCGCGGTAATGATACCGAATGAGCAAGCCAGTAAGGTGCCGAGGATCCAGGCAAAATACCACATGGTGTTCTCCTTAATACAACGAATGCTTGTTGTTCTCGATGTAGTGTTTATCGAGGCGCCCGAACATCTTGTAATACGCCCATGAGGTGTAAATCAGGATGATTGGCACAAAGATACAAGCGACAACGGTCATCACTCTCAGCGTCAACAGCGTAGATGTTGCATCCCACATTGTCAGGCTGGCATTCGGTTCAGTGATAGAAGGCATCACGAACGGGAACATAGTGATACCGGCAGTCAGGATCACACAGGCGATAGTCAGTGAGTTACTGATGAACGCCAGCGCGGCTTTATTCATGCGCGAGAACAAAATGGTCAGCAGCGGCAAAATCACACCTAACGCAGGAATTGCCCACAGGCCCGGCGTCTTGTTGAAGTTCGCCAGCCATGCACCCGCTTCATGAGACACAGTTTTGCGCAGCGGGTTAGACGGACCCGCGTGATCCATAACGGATGTCACGGTGAAGCCATCAATCCCTTTCACTAACCAGATACCCGCCAGCAGGAAGCACACCATCATCACCAGCGCAGAAATCTGCGACGCGGTACGGGTACGCAGGTGCAGTTCACCCACAGTACGCATTTGCAGGTAGGTAGCGCCCTGGGTGATCAGCATAGTCAGGCTCACCAGACCGGCCAGAATGCCGTACGGGTTCAGCAAGCCCAGCAGATTACCGGTGTAGAACAGACGCAGGTCGCTGTCGATATGGAACGGCACCCCTAACAGAAGGTTACCGAAGGCCACACCGAACACCAGAGCGGGCACGAAGCTGCCGATAAAGATGCCCCAGTCCCACATGCCACGCCAGCGAGCGCTCTCGAGTTTTGAACGGTAATCAAAGCCCAGCGGACGGAAGAACAAGGCGCACAACACCAGCACCATCGCGGCATAGAAGCCGGAGAAAGCCGCTGCGTAGACCATCGGCCAGGCAGCGAACAATGCGCCACCGGCCGTAATCAGCCAGACCTGGTTGCCGTCCCAGTGCGGGGCGATGGCGTTAATCATCACGCGGCGGTCAGTATCGGTTTTACCGATAATGCGCACCAGGATGCCTACGCCCATATCAAATCCATCGGTGACGGCGAAGCCGATAAACAGCACGCCAATCAGCACCCACCAGATGAACCGTAAAACTTCATAATCAAACATAAGTGGACTCCCTATTACCGAGCTTGCTCAAGTGGCGCTGAAGTTTGTTCATAATGATAACGGCCAGTTTTCAGGCTGCTTGGGCCCAGGCGCGCATATTTGAACATCAGGAACATTTCAGCGACCAGGAACAGGGTGTACAGACCGCAGATGAGGATCATCGAGGACAGTACATCACCCACAGTCAGTGAAGAGTGTGCAACCGCAGTCGGTAACACTTCACCAATCGCCCAAGGCTGACGACCATATTCAGCCACGAACCAGCCCGCTTCGACAGCAATCCACGGCAATGGCAGGCCGATGAATACCGCGCGGTGTAACCAGCGTTTCTGACCAATCTTGCCGCGCAGGACGGTATAGAAGGACAGCGCAATCAGGACGAACATCAGGATGCCGCAGGCAACCATGATACGGAATGCGAAGTACAGAGGCAGAACGCGTGGAATAGAATCTTTGGTCGCTTTCTGAATCTGTGCGTCAGTCGCTCCCGCCGGGTTGTCGGTATAGCGTTTGAGCAACATACCGTAGCCCAGATCCTGCTTAGCATTTTCAAAATCGCTGCGGACTTTCGGGTCAGTATTGCCCGAACGCAGTTCTTCCAGCAGGGTGTACGCTTTCATACCGTTGCGGATACGCACTTCATGTTGCGCCATCAGGTCTTTCAGACCAGTAACCGGCGTATCCACGGAACGCGTAGCAATCAGGCCGAGCAGGTAAGGAATTTGAATGGAATATTCATTTTCCATTTTGTCCTGATTAGGCATGCCGAACAGCGTGAAACTTGCCGGTGCAGGTTGGGTATCCCACTCTGCTTCGATAGCCGCCAGTTTGGTTTTCTGTACGTCACCCATTTCATAACCGGATTCATCACCCAGTACGATAACGGAGAGCACTGCGGCCAGACCGAAGCTTGCAGCGATAGCAAATGAACGCTTCGCAAAACCTACGTCGCGGCCTTTTAACAGGTAGTAAGAGCTGATAGCCAGAATGAACATCGCGCCAGTCACATAACCAGACGCTACGGTATGAACGAATTTAACCTGTGCGACCGGGTTCAGAACCAGCTCAGAGAAGCTGACCATTTCCATACGCATGGTTTCGTAGTTGAAGGTCGATGCAATCGGGTTTTGCATCCAGCCGTTCGCCACCAGGATCCACAGTGCTGACAAGTTTGAGCCAAGGGCAACAAACCAGGTCACTGTCATATGCTGAACTTTAGAAAGACGGTCCCATCCGAAGAAGAACAGGCCCACTAAAGTGGATTCCAGGAAGAACGCCATTAAACCTTCAATCGCCAGAGGCGCACCGAAGATATCACCGACGTAATGTGAGAAATATGACCAGTTAGTCCCGAACTGGAATTCCATGGTTAAACCGGTTGCAACGCCCAATGCAAAGTTAATTGCAAAAAGTTTGCCCCAGAATTTGGTCATATCTTTATAGATTTGTTTGCCGGAAAGCACATAAACCGTTTCCATAATTGCCAGTAAAAACGCCATACCCAGCGTTAATGGGACAAATAGGAAATGGTACATGGCTGTTAAAGCAAACTGTAAACGCGACAGTTCAACGATATCAAACATCTTGACCCCTTGCTCCTCGGAGGAAGACCCCAAATTGCGATCTCTGACGAACCGGTTGCCGGAACGCCTCATGACTACCAGTATTCAAATGTGTGCAGAACAGAGAGCCAGCATTCAGTGCGAGTAACGCTGTCAGCGGGACACTCTGAACCCGGAAAAAGCGCGATCAGCGGGCCTGTAACAGGCTGATGAACGGGCAAAATCACGGGAAAAATAATCATACAAAAAACGGATGGTTACAGGAGCATTATGTTACGCCAGTAATCCCACACATTAAATAGGTTTTTTAGTGACCCAAAGCGGATTTCCGTGTACAGGTCAATTTAAGAACAAAACAGTGATAATCGCTGTAATTGATCTGACGCAATTTAAGCCTATCTCATTGTTTATTTCTATAATGTCTTCATCAATTTCGAAAAAAATATTTCAGGATGTTAACCGTTGGTTTCATTGAGCTTTAAGGGTGGCCTTTATGTTAATTAATTGTGTTTATATGGTTATCGTTAATATTTATTTTGCTACCTGTTTAAACCTAATTATTAACCTTTTATTTCCAATGAACCTATCGTGCTGTGTTAATAAATATAGCTCAATTCAGCGAATGTTAACTATTTCGCTTAAAATAAAAAAGGCCACCCGAAGGTGGCCAACATGTCGAATCTTTTTCTTAAATAAAATGGCTTCACCCGCACCGTAATTTCACCGGTGCGGGTGGGGTAATACTTATTGCGGAAGCAATGATTTCACGGCTTCGCCGATATCGGCCAGGCTGCGAACGGTTTTCACGCCTGCCGCTTCCAGCGCTGCAAATTTCTCATCAGCAGTGCCTTTACCACCGGCAATGATGGCGCCTGCATGGCCCATACGTTTGCCTTTAGGCGCAGTCACACCCGCGATATAGCCCACAACCGGTTTGGTCACGTGTGCTTTGATGTACGCGGCAGCTTCTTCTTCCGCGTTACCACCGATTTCACCGATCATCACGATCACTTCAGTCTGTGGATCTTCCTGGAACAGCTTCAGGATATCGATGAAGTTAGAGCCCGGTATCGGGTCACCGCCGATACCGACGCAGGTAGACTGGCCGTAACCGTAATCAGTTGTCTGTTTAACGGCTTCATACGTCAGCGTACCGGAACGGGAAACGATGCCCACTTTGCCTGGCAGATGAATGTGGCCCGGCATGATGCCGATTTTGCATTCGCCCGGCGTGATAACACCCGGACAGTTTGGCCCGATCATCACTGCATCGCTCTGATCCAGTTTCACTTTAACCACCAGCATATCCAGCGTCGGAATGCCTTCAGTGATACAGATGATCAGTTTAATACCTGCATCCAGCGCTTCCAGAATAGAGTCTTTACAGAACGGTGCCGGCACATAAATCACAGACGCCGTTGCGCCGGTAGTTTCTACCGCTTCACGCACGGTATTGAACACTGGCAAGCCCAGATGCTCGGTGCCGCCTTTGCCTGGCGTAACGCCGCCAACCATTTTGGTGCCGTAAGCGATGGCTTGTTCGGAGTGGAAAGTCCCCTGGCTACCGGTGAAACCCTGGCAGATAACTTTGGTGTTCTTGTTGATTAAAATCGACATTATTTCCCCTCCACTGCCGCGACAACTTGTTGAGCCGCATTCGTCAGGCTGGTCGCTGCAATGATGTTCAAACCGCTGTCTGCCAGTTTTTTGGCACCCAGCTCGGCATTGTTACCTTCAAGACGCACCACAACCGGTACGCTGACGCCCACTTCTTCCACCGCGCCGATGATACCGTCGGCGATCAGGTCGCAACGAACGATACCGCCGAAGATGTTAACGAAGACAGCTTTGACTTTTTCATCGGACAGGATGATTTTGAAGGCTTCGGTCACGCGTTCTTTGGTTGCGCCACCGCCAACATCCAGGAAGTTAGCCGGTTCGCCACCGTGCAGTTTCACGATATCCATGGTACCCATTGCCAGACCGGCACCGTTCACCATGCAACCGATGTTGCCGTCGAGTGCAACGTAGTTCAGTTCCCACTGCGCCGCCTGAGATTCACGGGCATCTTCCTGGCTGTAATCGCGCATTTCACGCAATTCTGGCTGACGGAACAAGGCGTTGCCGTCTGCACCCAGTTTGCCGTCGAGGCAGATCAGGTCGCCAGCGGTAGTCACCACCAGCGGGTTGATTTCGATCAGCGCCAGATCGCGCTCAAGGAAGATGTTCGCCAGACCCATGAAGATCTTGGTGAACTGCTGAACCTGCTTACCGGTCAGGCCCAGTTTGAAAGCCAGTTCGCGCCCCTGATAAGGCTGCGGACCTGCCAGCGGATCCAGTGCCACTTTATGGATCAGGTGTGGCGTCTCTTCTGCCACTTTCTCAATTTCCACGCCGCCTTCTGTAGACGCCATGAACACCACGCGACGGGAGCTGCGATCCACTACCGCACCGAGGTACAGTTCCTGATCGATATCCGTTGCCGCTTCAACCAGGATCTGGTTAACCGGCTGACCGCTGGCGTCTGTCTGGTAAGTGACCAGACGTTTACCCAGCCAGTGCTCAGCAAAAGCGCGGATCTCTTCTTTGCTTTTGACCACTTTCACGCCGCCCGCTTTACCGCGGCCACCGGCATGAACCTGACATTTCACCACCCACGGACCGGCACCGATTTTCGATGCAGCCTCTTCCGCTTCACGCGGGGTGGAACAGGCGAAGCCCGTCGGTGCTGGCAGGCCGTAGCGCAGGAACAGCTGTTTCGCCTGATACTCGTGTAAATTCATGATGTTCTATCCATTCTTAGTAGGAAGGCTTATCAGGGCACAGCGAACTGTGCCGCAGATTTTTCGATCTCTAATCTTTCGCAGTGCCGGGACTAGACGTCCAGCAGCAGACGAGCCGGATCTTCCAGCATCTCTTTAATGGTCACCAGGAAGCCGACCGATTCACGGCCATCAACCAGACGGTGATCGTAGGACAGCGCCAGATACATCATTGGCAAAATCACTACCTGACCATTGACCGCCATAGGACGATCTTTAATGGCATGCATGCCGAGGATCGCACTCTGTGGTGGGTTGATGATTGGCGTGGACATCAGGGAGCCGAAGACGCCGCCGTTGGTCACAGTAAAGTTACCGCCGGTCAGTTCTTCCACTTTCAGTTTGCCGTCACGACCTTTGATCGCCAGCTCTTTGATTTGCTTCTCGATATCCGCCATGCCCAGCGTATCGACATCACGCAGAACCGGGGTCACCAGGCCGCGTGGCGTGGATACCGCGATGCTGACATCGAAATAGTTGTGGTAAACCACATCCTCGCCGTCAATAGAGGCATTCACTTCCGGGTAGCGTTTCAGTGCTTCAACCACGGCTTTCAGATAGAAAGACATGAAGCCCAGACGCACGCCGTGACGTTTTTCGAAACCATCACCGTACTGCTTACGCAGATCCATGATTGGCTTCATGTTGATTTCGTTGAAGGTCGTCAGCATCGCAGTGCTGTTCTTCGCTTCAAGCAGACGCTCAGCAACACGCTTACGCAGACGGGTCATAGGCACACGTTTTTCGCTACGTGAACCCAGAGCCGGAGCGGCGCTGGTCGCTGCCGGAGCGGCGGCTGGCGCGGCTGCCGGTTTCGCGTCTTTGGCTTTCGCCAGATGCTGTTCGATATCTTCACGGGTCAGACGACCACCAACACCGCTGCCTTTAATCGCGCTGGCATCCAGAGAATGTTCAGCAATCAGGCGGCGGATAGCCGGGCTGAGTGCGTCGTTGTTCTCTTCTTCCAGTGCTGCTGTGTGGCGTGCCGCAGGAGTCGCTTCTTTATCGGAGCTTTTCTCAGTGCTTGGCTTACCGCTGCTGTTACCCGGACGAATACGCGCCAGGATCTGACGGGAAATGACCGTCGCACCTTCGTCTTCGATAATGCTGTCCAGGATACCGGCTTCACTCGCCGGGACTTCCAGAACCACTTTGTCGGTTTCAATTTCTACCAGTACATCGTCACGCTCAACACTGTCGCCCGGCTTTTTGTGCCAGGTGGCAACCGTCGCATCCGCAACGGATTCAGGAAGGTCAGGGACCAGAATATCTACGCTACTCATTATCAATCCTTCTTATGTTCCATATAGTTAACTGACACCGACGCGGTTATTTAACGTTCAGCGCATCGTTAACCAGATCTTGCTGTTGCTTCTGGTGAACGGACATGTAGCCCACTGCCGGAGAGGCAGAGGCCGGGCGTCCTGCGTAACGTAAAGAAGCCCCGAAAGGAATCACTTCACGGAAATTGTGCTGGCTGCAATACCACGCGCCCTGGTTCAGTGGCTCTTCCTGACACCAGACGAAATCATGAACGTGTGAGAATTTCTCAAGCACTTCCTGAATTGCCTTGTGCGGGAACGGGTAAAGCTGTTCGATGCGGACAATCGCCACATCGGTTTGCTCGTTTTTGCGACGTTGTTCCAGCAGGTCGTAATAAACCTTACCGGAGCACATCACCACGCGCTTAACCTGTTTCGGATCCAGTTCGTCGACTTCACCAATCGCTGGCAGGAAGCTGCCGTCAGCCAACTCCTCAAGCGTAGAAACCGCCAGAGGATGACGCAACAGAGACTTCGGTGACATCACGATCAGCGGACGGCGCATACCGCGCAGTGCCTGACGGCGGATCATGTGGTAAACCTGCGCCGGGGTAGACGGGATACATACCTGCATATTTTGCTCAGCGCAAAGTTGCAGATAACGTTCCAGACGCGCGGAGGAGTGCTCCGGCCCCTGCCCTTCGTAGCCGTGCGGCAGCAGCATCACCAGACCACACATGCGGCCCCATTTCTGTTCGCCGGAACTGATGAACTGGTCGATAACCACCTGTGCACCGTTGGC
This sequence comes from Rahnella aceris, assembly GCF_011684115.1. NCBI lineage: Bacteria > Pseudomonadati > Pseudomonadota > Gammaproteobacteria > Enterobacterales > Yersiniaceae > Rahnella > Rahnella aceris. Next base: position 2,306,315 of record NZ_JAADJV010000001.1, read on the forward strand.
GAAGTCACCGAACTGCGCTTCCCAGATGGTCAGGGTGCGCGGTTCAGCGGTCGCGTAACCGTATTCAAAGGCCAGCACCGCTTCTTCGGAAAGCACGGAATCCCAGACATTGAATTCGCCCTGGCTGTTATGAATATTGGCCAGCGGCACGTACACCGAACCGTTTTTCTGGTTATGGATCACCGCATGGCGATGGAAGAAGGTGCCGCGGCCGGTATCTTCACCGGAAAGACGAATCGGAATACCTTCATCTACCAGCGTAGCGTAGGCCAGATTTTCCGCGCCACCCCAGTCGAACTTCTTATTGCCTTCGGCCATCTCGTTACGGTCGCCGTAAATCTTGGCAACGCGGGATTGCATTTCGATCGCATCAGGCACATGGCTGACACGACGCGCCAGTTCCTGCAGGCGTTTCAGCTCGACCTTGTTCGGATAAGCCTCATCCCATTCATGATTCAGATACGGTGACCAGGTGAAAGTGTGCATGTCATTCTGACGCCACTCTTCCACCACGCATTCACCGGCATCCAGCGCATCGCGGTACAGGTTGACCATTTCCGTGGCATCTTCGAGGCTGGCTACGTTTTGCTCAGTCAGGACATCAGCGTAAATCTTGCGTGGCGTCGGGTGTTTCTTGATCTTGTTGTACATCAGCGGCTGGGTTGCGCTAGGTTCGTCGGCCTCGTTATGGCCGTGGCGACGGTAGCAAACCAGGTCGATCATGACGTCACGTTTAAAGGTGTTACGGAAATCCAATGCCAGGCGGGTCACGAAAGCCACCGCTTCAGGGTCATCGGCATTGACGTGGAAAATCGGTGCCTGCACCATTTTCGCGATATCGGTACAGTAATCGGTAGAACGCGCATCTTTCGGATTCGAGGTGGTGAAGCCCACCTGGTTATTGATGACGATACGCACGGTACCGCCCACTTCATAACCGCGTGCCAGCGACATGTTCAGGGTTTCCTGAACCACACCCTGACCGGTAATGGCCGCGTCACCGTGAATGGTGATTGGCAGAACCATGTTGCTGCGCGCTTCGTCCAGACGATCACGACGGGCACGAACAGAACCGATGACGACCGGGCTGACGATTTCCAGGTGCGACGGGTTAAACGCCAGCGCCAGGTGAACCATACCGCCTTCGGTTTCCACATCAGACGAATAACCCATGTGGTATTTCACATCACCGGTGCCCAGGTGTTCTTTATGCTTACCGGAGAATTCGTCGAACAGGTCCTGAGGTTTTTTGCCCAGCACGTTGATCAGTACGTTCAGACGACCGCGGTGCGCCATACCCAGCACGACTTCGCGGGTTCCGTTTTTGCCGGCATGACGGATCATTTCTTTCAGCATCGGAACCAGCGCATCGCCACCTTCGAGTGAGAAGCGTTTTGCACCCGGGAATTTCGCCCCCAGATAACGCTCCAGACCTTCTGCAGCGGTCAGCTCTTTAAGAAACGTTTTCTTCTCATCATTGGTGAAACTCGCACGACCTGCCACGGATTCGATTCGCTGTTGGATCCAGCGTTTCTCTTCAGTGTTGGTAATGTGCATGTATTCCGCACCAATGGAACCGCAATAGGTTTGCTTCAGGGCTTTATACAGCTCGCCGAGCTGCATGGTTTCCTTGCCAATGGCAAATGAACCGACGTTGAAGGTTTCCTGGAAATCAGCTTCAGTCAGATGGTGGAACGCCGGGTCCAGATCAGGCACGGCATCCAGCTTCCACAGGCCGAGGGGATCAAGGTTTGCGTTCTGATGACCACGGAAGCGGAAGGCGTTGATTAACTGCAGCACCTTGACTTGCTTGGCATCCGTTTCCGGATCGCTGATGGAGGAGTTATAACGTGACGCGTCTTTCGCCAGGCGGCGGAAGTAGTCCCGAGTTTGAGAATGGAGTTGCTCTGGTTTCACACCCACTGTTGGTAGCTGTTTAAAAATCGAACGCCAGCTATCGTCAACGGAACCAGGATCGGTTAAGTAGTCTTCATAGAGTTGCTCTATGTAAGACTGGTTTGCACCCGCCAGATAGGAGGAATCCAGCCAGGCCTTCATTGCGCCGTTCTGCATCGTGATCCCTTAAGCTTTGAAGCTTTAGTTTTCGCCGTGGTTAATAATAATGACCGTGATACACCGCGGTAAAACGGTTTTCCATACTAAAACAGTTCGTTGGTTGAGCGGTTGGCTCTTCAAGGAACCTTCAGAAATCCGCCATGCGCGTGACTGATTTTTGAAGTTACCCTGCTTATTTCTGCTGCCTTTCGGGGGATTTTTATCTCCCGGTTTTTGACCCGGCTATCTTACTCCAGTCAGGCGCAACTTTGTTGCACTTGTTGCTACTTTGTTATTAAAAAATTAATTATTTGCTATCCCCACCTCAGTTACCACATTTGTAACTAAAGAAAGCGAAAAACCGGTGGTAACTAAATAACAGCGGGAACCTGAGTTCCCGCTGTGCGTGGCTTATCAATCAGGCACCGCGTTGTAGCAGCATCGATTTAATATGGCCGATAGCCTTGGTCGGGTTCAGCCCCTTTGGACATACACTCACACAGTTCATGATGCTGTGGCAGCGGAATACACTGAAAGCATCATTCAGATCGTCAAGGCGCGATTGTGTCTCGGTATCGCGGCTGTCGATCAGGAAACGGTAAGCGGCCAGAAGGCCTGCCGGACCGACAAACTTGTCGGGATTCCACCAGAAAGACGGACAGGACGTTGAACAGCAGGCGCAGAGAATACATTCGTACAATCCGTCCAGCTTTTCGCGGTCATCCGGCATTTGCAAATGTTCACGCGCCGGAGGATTTTTCCCATCATTCAACAAGTAAGGCTTAATCTTCTCATACTGCTTATAGAATTGTCCCATGTCTACTACAAGGTCACGGACAACCGGTAACCCCGGCAACGGACGGATTACAATTTTCTTGCTGCCGTTACGCAATGTCGAGACGGGTGTGATACACGCCAGGCCGTTTTTGCCGTTCATGTTGACGCCATCTGACCCGCAAACACCTTCACGGCATGAGCGGCGGAAAGCCAGCGTCGGATCCTGTTCTTTCAGCAAAATCAGCGCGTCGAGCAACATCATATCGCGCCCTTCTTTAGCTTCCAGCACGTAATCTTTCATGTACGGCACGTCATCAACGTCCGGGTTGTAGCGATAAATCGAAAATTCAATTTTCATAATCTGTCTCCGCTCCGCCCTAGTAAGTACGCGCTTTCGGCGGGAACGCCGCGCGAAGCTTAGGCTGCATGTTCACCTCACGGCGGGTCATGCTTTCTGTTTCTGGCTGATACAACGTGTGGCACAACCAGTTCGCATCATCACGCTCAGGGAAGTCGAAACGGCTGTGAGCACCACGGCTTTCAGTGCGGTAGTTTGCAGAGACAGCGGTGGAGAACGCAGTTTCCATCAGATTATCCAGTTCCAGACACTCAACGCGCTGGGTATTGAACTCTGAGGACGTATCATCCAGACGGGCAGATTTCAGACGCTCGCGGATCACTTTCAGTTCTTCCAGACCTTTCGCCATCGCATCACCTTCACGGAATACCGAGAAGTTGTTCTGCATGCACGATTGCAGGTCTTTACGGATAGCCACCGGATCTTCACCTGAACGGGTGTTGTTCCAGCGGTTCAGACGCTCCAGAGATACATCAATGTCGTCCTGAGAAGCATCACGGCTTTCGCCCTGTTCGGTGATAGATTCCTGCAGATGCATACCCGCCGCACGGCCAAACACCACCAGATCCAGCAGTGAGTTACCACCGAGACGGTTAGCGCCGTGTACCGATACACAGGCAATTTCACCCACCGCGAACAGACCAGGGATCACTTCATCCTGACCCTGTGCGTTAACACGCAGCGCCTGACCGGTCACTTTGGTCGGAATGCCGCCCATCATGTAGTGACAGGTTGGGATAACAGGGATCGGTTCTTTCACCGGATCGACGTGTGCGAAGGTACGCGACAGTTCAAGGATGCCCGGCAGGCGGGATTCCAGAACGTCTTTACCCAGATGATCGAGTTTCAGTTTAGCGTGCGGGCCCCACGGACCTTCGCAGCCACGGCCTTCACGGATTTCGATCATGATGGAACGCGCCACCACGTCACGACCTGCCAGGTCTTTGGCATTCGGCGCATAACGTTCCATGAAACGTTCGCCGTCTTTATTGAGCAGATAACCGCCTTCACCACGGCAGCCTTCTGTCACCAGAACGCCTGCGCCGGCGATACCGGTCGGGTGGAACTGCCACATTTCCATGTCCTGCACCGGAACACCTGCACGTAACGCCATGCCAACACCGTCGCCGGTATTAATGTGGGCGTTGGTGGTGGACTGGTAAATACGGCCTGCGCCGCCGGTCGCCAGTACGGTGGCTTTGGCTTTGAAATACACCACTTCGCCGGTTTCAATGCAGATTGCGGTACAGCCGACGATCGCGCCGTCCTGGTTTTTCACTAAATCCAGTGAATACCATTCAGAGAAAATCGTGGTGCCTTTTTTCAGGTTTTGCTGATACAGCGTGTGCAGCAAGGCGTGACCGGTACGGTCAGCGGCGGCCGCAGTACGTGCCGCCTGCTCGCCACCGAAGTTTTTCGACTGGCCGCCAAACGGACGCTGATAAATGCGGCCGTCTTCAAGACGGGAGAAAGGCAGCCCCATGTGTTCGAGTTCCAGAATCGCTTCCGGCCCGGTTTTACACATATATTCAATGGCGTCCTGGTCACCGATATAGTCGGAACCTTTTACGGTGTCGTACATGTGCCATTCCCAGTCATCCTCATGGGTGTTACCCAGCGCGACGGTGATACCGCCCTGCGCGGACACCGTATGGGAGCGGGTCGGGAAGACTTTTGAAATCAGGGCGCAAGACAGCCCCATTTGTGAAATCTGTAACGCGGCACGCATACCGGCGCCACCTGCACCGATGACGACAGCATCAAACTCTCTGACTGGCAGATTCATTTACTACGCTCCCCAAACAACAATTGTTCCGTAAAGTAGGTAAACCACTAACACCACGACGATAGCCAGTTGCAGCATCAGCCGGACAGCCAGCGGTTTCACATAGTCCGTTAACACCTGCCACATGCCGATCCACGCGTGTATCAGAATTGAGAGCAGCGCCAGCAGTGTGAATACTTTGGTGATGGAGGAAGAGAAGAAGCCATGCCAGACATCAAATGTCAGTTCCTGAGCCAGAACCACGAAGCCCAGAATATAGAGGATATACAGGGTGAGGATAATTGCGGAAGCACGCAGTAACAGCCAGTCGTGCACACCATTACGCCCTAACGCAGAAACGTTGCTTACCATACGAGAACTCCAGCCAGAATTGACAGCACGACGGTCAGCCCGATTGCCACCTGGGCAGAACGGGTACCGGCAGCCAAACTCTCTTCGATATAGCCAAAATCCATCAGCAAATGGCGTACGCCACCGCAAACGTGATAGGCCAGCGCAGTGAGTATTCCCCAAAAGATGAATTTGACGAAGAAGCTATTCATGATGGCGGCAGCATGCGCAAACCCTTCAGGAGAAGAGAGAGACAGGCCTAACAGCCAGAGGAGGATACCGACGGCGACGAAGGTAATTACGCCAGAGACTCGGTGTAAGATGGACGCTATCGCAGTAACAGGAAACCGGATCGTTTGCAGATCCAGATTGACAGGTCTTTGTTTTTTCACGGTTTTGCCCACACAGCTCTTATTATTTTTCCTCCGGTCCGGAGCAGTATGTCAGACAGCACCCTTTCCTTCGTTCTTGTCGTTGTGGATGCGTTGACTTACCGCCTCCCCACAGAACCAATAACGTTGGAAAGCTGAGCTAAAAGCCCAACATTTCACGCGCTCAAACAACGACATCCGATGTGCTTAAACGGCGCAGAAATGTGTTTTCCTTTAAGTCCATTTTCATAAAATCTGAGACAAAAAAGAGAGTGCTGGGTGCTCCTACTTCGGATTGCCCGGAGACCTTGTAGGAGTATAGGTTGATCACATTCCTATTACAATTGCCCTACAAATGCTTTATTCACATTTCTCCGAAACAGTGAGTTAGCTCCCATTTTTCACAAAAGACACGAAATAAATTATCCAGTTTGACATTTGATCAACATTTCCATTACAAATGAACTATCCCTATAGGACTGTGATTCTGCGCACATACCGGCTTCGCCTTCACGCACCAAAATGGTGAAAGTTTCTGAAGAATCAGTGGATCACACAATCGCAATGCAGGGTCTTCCCTGACGGCTCAAGTTATGCAAAAGTGGTGATTGTGTAAATCCTCATACTCTTCACAGGTACTGAGCGACAGAACAGTAATGATTTACCGAATCGTTAACAACGATGAAACGCCGCTTGTTTGTCACAGAGCAGTCTGAGACTGCACTTCGACTCAGCTCTACGTTCCCTTCCCATTCGATCGCAGAGCTAAGGCTGACAATAATAATGACCTTACAAGGCGTCGCTTCCAGGCATTTCTGTTGTTACTGATTTTTAAAAATAAGGCGCTAAGGAGACTGTAAATGGCTGATAAGAAAGCGACACTTACCCTACAAGGTCACGACCCGATTGAACTAAACGTGCTGTCCGGCACACTGGGCCAGGATGAAGTGGATATCCGCACCCTCGGTTCTAAAGGTCTTTTCACTTATGACCCCGGTTTCACCTCTACTGCATCCTGCGAGTCCAAAATCACCTATATCGACGGTGACGAAGGCGTTCTGCTGCACCGTGGTTTCCCGATTGACCAGCTGGCACAGGAGTCCACTTTCCTTGAAGTGAGCTATTTGCTGCTGAACGGCGAAGTGCCGACTCAGAAACAGTACGATGAATTCAAAACCAATGTCACCCGTCACACCATGGTGCATGAGCAAATCACCCGTCTGTTCCACGGCTTCCGTCGCGACTCTCACCCGATGGCGGTCCTGTGTGGCGTCACCGGCGCGCTGGCCGCGTTTTATCACGACTCCATCGACGTAGAAAACGAACGTCACCGTGAAATCGCTGCTTACCGTCTGCTGTCTAAAATGCCGACCGTCGCTGCCATGTGTTACAAATATTCTATCGGCCAGCCGTTTGTATATCCGCGCAACGACCTGTCTTATGCCGGTAACTTCCTGCACATGATGTTCGCCACCCCATGTGAAGAATACAAAGTGAATCCGATTCTGGAACGCGCGATGGATCGTATTCTGATCCTGCACGCTGACCATGAGCAAAACGCCTCCACGTCCACCGTGCGTACCGCCGGTTCTTCTGGCGCTAACCCGTTCGCCTGTATTGCTGCCGGTATCGCGTCCTTGTGGGGACCGGCTCACGGCGGCGCGAACGAAGCTGCACTGAAAATGCTGGAAGAAATCAGCAGCGTTGATCACATCCCTGAATTTGTGAAACGTGCAAAAGACAAGAATGATTCTTTCCGCCTGATGGGCTTTGGTCACCGTGTTTACAAAAACTACGACCCGCGCGCAACCGTGATGCGTGAAACCTGTCATGAAGTGCTGAAAGAGTTGGATCTGAAAGACAACCTGCTGGAAGTAGCGATGGAGCTTGAACATATCGCGCTGAACGACCCGTACTTCATCGAGAAGAAACTGTACCCGAACGTCGATTTCTACTCCGGCATCATCCTGAAAGCCATGGGTATTCCCTCTTCCATGTTCACCGTGATCTTCGCGATGGCGCGTACTGTTGGCTGGATTGCTCACTGGAGCGAAATGCATCAGGAAGGTATCAAAATTGCCCGTCCTCGCCAGCTTTATACCGGCTATGACAAACGCGATTTCCATTCTCAGCTGAAAAAATAATTCCCTCCTGTCCTAATATACAAGGCCGATGAATAATTCATTGGCCTTTTTATTTATTCAACCCAAAGAGACCTTAATTATATATTAAGCATAAATTAACCATTCAATATATCAGTACCAATATTTGACGCTTATCCTTCCGTGATATACCATCCCCCGAAATTCATCTGACAATAAACTCATAGTCATCAACAATATGATTCATTGCAATCCGCTAATTAAAAAAGCGTATTAATGAAACATGTAAGATAAACACGCCATTATTAAAACAAAGGACACTTTGACATGGAAGAATATCGGGAACACCCGCATTCATTTAAAAAAACATTATTATCGAGCGCCATCTTTAGTCTTTTATTACCGTCATCTATTGCACTTGCAACAACCACATTTTCAACGGGCATAACCCCTGCTGATGCCTTGAGTTTCGCTACGACGGGTACGGGCGATCACGCTTACACCATCACCGGCGCGGGTACAGAAGTTATTGTTGATGGTGAAATCACTATTCCCGGAATACCTTCGCCAGTGCCCGTTCAATCCGTGGTTTCCACGACCGGCAGCGAAGCTTATGCATTCAATATTATTAGCGGAGGTAAGTTAATCCTTAATTATGCTGATGTCAGCACAACAGATTCCAGCAAAACATTTAACATTATTACTGGCGCATCAGCCGAAATTGATAATACCGACATCCGTACGGGTAAAGATGACAGCAGTGTTATTTATGTCTCAGATGTCGGTTCAACATTAACAGGTAATGATATACGTATCACCAGTGATGCCGCTCAGGCACAGGGAATTAATATCCAGTCGGGTGCATCGGTGAACCTGAGTAATGTAAACATAGAATTAACTAACGCAAAACATGCGCTCACCGTTTCTGACGCCTCATTGAGCATTGAAAATCTCACGGTTAAACAAAACTCTGCAGGTTCCCAAAATGTCATTTATGCGTCAGGTTCCAGCGATGCCAAAAGAACTACCGTTGACATAATAAACGGCAACGTCGAAATGACCGGCACTGACGATATCATGGTGAATAGCAACGCCTATAGCGATGTGACGTTGACAGGCGGGACCTACACCACGACAGGCAATAATAACATCGGTTTTTTTGCCAGTCAGGGCGCAACGCTAACGGCCAAAAATATAGTGCTCAAGACCGAAGGTACCCGTTCAGCCGCTGCTTTAGCCACAGGCTCCGGGGCTATGGCACTTGATACCGCTGAGATCACCACAACCGGTACGGGAAGTAATCTGCTGGTTGCGATGAATGATTCTACCCTTGATGCCAATGCGGTTACGGGGATTTCTACCGGCGAAGGGGCTTCCGCTGTCCGTTCCTACGCCAACAGCCAGATGACCATCAGCAACAGCGAGTTATCGGCCTCCGGTGCATTCGCAAATGGCATCTATACGCAGGGTTTTGATGCAGATCATCAGGCTATCGTGACGCTGGATAACAGCCTTGTCAGCAGCGCCACCAGTGAGGGAATACTGGCTGCAGGTGCCAATACCCGGATTAACGTGAACAACGGGTCAACCGTGCAAAGCGGAAACGGCATTCTGCTGAGAGCCGGAAGTTTCACAGATACTGATACGGGCGTTACCGCGCAAAGTCAGGTGAATTTATCTGCCAGTAATTCTTATATGGAAGGCGATATCATTGCCGATACCGGCAGTGTTGTGGATGTCTATCTTAACAGCGGCTCTGAATGGCAAGGCATCACCGCCAGTACCAACAGCATTAATATCGACGATTCCAGCCGGTGGACGCTGACCGGTGATTCCACGATTTCGCAGATGAACTCCGGTGGCACCACGTTCTTCACACATAACGGTAATGAATACTCTGAACTTACCGTGAACAGCAATATGACCGGCGACGGCACATACCGTATCAATACCTATCTGGATGACAGCAACTCGCCGACAGACAAGATCCACGTAACGGGCGACATTACCGGTCAAAATACCTTGTTTGTCACCAGCACAGGCGGCAACGGTAACTATACACAGGGCAACGGGATTGAAGTGGTTACCGTGGATGGAACCAATACACAGGGAACCAATGCCTTCACGCTGGGGAATTCTGTCTCAGCGGGTGCGTTCAACTACGGGCTGCGTAAAGGTGATATCACCACCGGTGAGGGTGAAAACTGGTATCTGAGCACCTGCGCTAATTATGATTGTTCAACGCCGATCCCTGCCCCTGCGCCTGACGCCAATCCTGATGTGAACCCAACTCCGACGCCATCCGACGACATCCAGCCGTGGCGTGAGGAAGTGCCGGGATATATCGCGGCACCGGCGCTGAATATGCAGTATGGCTTTGATGCGATTGGCACTTATCACCAGCGTACCGGCGGTGATGTGCTGCATAAAGACGGCGCATGGGGTCGGATTGTCGGTACTCACACCGAGAATGACGCAGGCCGTTACAGCTATGATACCGATACCTGGTATGCGCAGTTGGGTATGGATCTGATATGGGATAAAAACGAAGAAAACACCGAACGCAGTGCCGGTATTCTCGTGACACTCGGACGTCAGAATACCGACGCGGAAGACAGCCTTCGCAGCAATAACCCGATATATTCCATACAAGCTGGCAGTGTAGACAGCGACATCTATAGCCTCGGCGGTTACTACACGCTAAAAGCGCAGGATGGCGGCTACATTGACGCGGTGGGTATGGGCAGTTGGTATAAAAACAGCTATGACAGCACGCATGATGCCGATCAGGACGGTTATGGCGTCGCGTTATCAGTAGAAGCAGGCAAACCCTTTACACTGCATGAAAATCTGAAAATTGAACCTCAGGCGCAGGTGATTTATCAGTATCTGAATCTGGAAGATTTCAACGATGGCATCAGCAATGTCTCCGGCGTATCAACCAGTAATGCGCAGGCACGCGGCGGTGTGCGGTTGTTCATGGATAATCCAACCTGGACGCCTTATCTGACGCTGGATGCCGTCACGACTATTGGCGATGAACCCGAAGTACAATTCGCGACTCAACGGCTTAAAGCGGAATTCAGCGACAACTGGTGGCAGACTGGCGCAGGGCTGGCGGGCAAACTCAGTGAAAATACCACGATTTATACAGACGTCCGCTACCAGAAAGGATTCGATTCAGATCTGGAAGGTTACAGCGGTAATCTGGGTATCAAAGTGAATTTCTGATTCTGAAAACACTGAGCAAGGGCACTCCGGTGCCCTTTTCTTTTTATCTTTCAGACCTGACACACCGGACACCAGAAGAATGGTCGCGATGACACACTGGTTTTCATGATCGGATCGCCGCAACGTTCACATGGCTGGCCTGTGCGGCCAAATACCTTAAAACGGAACAGCGCGCCGTGATGCACATTTTCATCCATCGTACCTCGCGTGGCGTACGACAACCGCGCAACAGACAAACAGGCATCGGCCAGCGCATCCCGTTCCGTGTCATTCAGCTCTTTCGGTTTATGATCCGGCAGCAGTTTCGCCAGCCAGAGAATTTCCGCCCGCAGATAATTCCCCAACCCGGCCAGAAAAGCCTGATCCAGCAACATTCCGCCTAACTGCCGGTTGCAGAATTTAGGTGAAAGTAACCGTTCACGTACCTGTGCGACCGTCAACGTCTCATCCAGCACGTCGGGGCCGATACGTTGCAGGAACGGATGCTTTTCGATTTCCGCCGTATCGTAAATACTGATTTCGGACGCGCTGTAGAGCAAAATCGCCGCTTCGGTGGTTTCCAGCTTTACCCGCAGCGAGCGTTTGGTTTCTTTCTCCACTTCACCGGCATTGACCACCCGCCAGACGCCGTAAAGCTGATTGTGGCTGTACAACGTCAGTCCGTTGGAAAAGTGCGTCAGCAGGGCTTTCCCCCGCGTTTCAATCGACGTGATTCTGGTTCCACGCAGCGCTGACTGATAAGGTTTCAGCGCAGGAAACGCAAACCAGACATCCGTCAGAGGCTTATTCACTACCGCCGTAGCCAGCACATCGGCCGCACGGCGAATTTCAGGACCTTCAGGCATCAGTGAGTCGCACCCCCGGCAATTTTCAAATCTTGTTCCGTGTGCAGCGCGATGGCGATCGTCAGCTCAAGGGCGTTCAGAACAGTATGTACTGACATACTTGGCGCCCCCGGATGATGCGCGGCCTGTTCAGGCAGGTAAGGAATATGGATAAAACCGCCCTTCACCACCTTACAGGCAGGCTGCGCCAGACGATGCATCAGGCCGTACATCACGTGGTTACAGACATAGGTACCGGCGGTTTGCGACACCGATGCAGGGATCCCCGACTCGCGTAATCCGTTGACAATTGTCTTGAGCGGCAGAGTAGAAAAATACGCCGCCGGGCCGTCGCTGACAATCACCTCATCCACCGGCTGATTGCCGTCGTTATCGGCAATACGCGCGTCATCGACGTTGATCGCCACGCGTTCGATGCTGAAATCATTGCGGCCACCGGCCTGTCCGACGCAGATCACCATTTCCGGCAGCACTTCATCGATCGCCGCATTCAGCGCATCAATGGCTTTGCCGAACACGCACGGCAACTGACGAACCACAATCTGCGCGCCCGACAATTCCAGGTCACCCAGTTGCTTTACTACTTCCCATGATGGATTAACGCGCTCGCCGCCAAAAGGCTCAAAACCGGTGACTAAAACTTTACGCATAGAGGTACTCCTCAGATTCTGCAAAAATCAGCCTGCGCTGATCTGAATATCCTGTTCAGCAAACGCGTGCCTCAACCGGCGGGCAAACGTCAGCGCGTGCTCACCATCACCATGCAGACAGACAGTCTCCGCATTAACGGGCACCCAGACACCTTCGCGGCTGAGCACTTTTTGTTGCTGTATCATCGACAATGTCTGATCCAACGCCAGTTCGTCGCTTTCGATCATCGCATCCGGCTGAGTGCGCGGCACCAGTGATCCGTTGTTCTGATAACGCCGGTCAGCGAACACTTCCTGACGGGTTTGCAGGCCAAGGCGTTCGCCAGCACGAATTAATTCGCTGCCCGCCAGCCCGACCAGACGCAATGCCGGATCCACCGCATGTACCGCTCGGGCGATGGCATCCGCCAGCACGGCGTCGGTTGCTGCCTGGTTGTACAACATGCCGTGCGGCTTTACATGCACCATGTGTCCGCCTTCCGCACGGGTGATGGCAGCCAGCGCACCCAGTTGATACACCACCTGCGCATACACGGTTTCGGCAGGGAGTTGCATGGCGGTGCGGCCAAAATTTTCCCGATCAGGGAAACTCGGGTGCGCGCCAATCGCCACACCGTATTTCAGCGCCCGGCGCACGGATTGCTGCATGGTCTGCGCGTCACCGGCATGAAATCCGCAGGCGATATTGGCTGAACTGACGAGCTGCAACAGCGCCTCGTCATTCCCACAGCCTTCGCCTAAATCGGCGTTAAGATCAACAACCATGCAGCCCCCGTTTAATCTGTTCGATAAAGAGTGATTGCTCACGTAAGGCCTTCTGCGCGTCTTCCGGTGTGCATTTGACGAAATGAATCGGTTCGCCCAGGCGGATTTGCGCCAGATTATACAAATCCGCCTCAATAACACAGGCAATACGCGGATAGCCGCCAGTGGTCTGAGCATCGGCCATCAGAACAATCGGCTGGCCACCATGTGGCACCTGCACCACGCCCGGCAATAAGCCGTGCGACAGCATTTCACGGTCAGTTTCGCGTTTCAGGGTATGCCCGTGCAGACGGTATCCCATACGGTTACTTTGCGGGCTGAGCTGCCAGGCGGCGCGCCAGAATTCATCGCGCGACTTCTCGCTGAATTCCTGATACTCCGGCCCCGGCAATGCACGAATGCGGTTGCCAAACAGCAGTTGTTTAATGCCACCGGTTTTTTGCGGTTGCCGGAACGAATCACCGATGGGCAACATATCGCCATCCTGCAACGGACGCCCGTGGAAACCGCCGAATTTGGCTTTCAGATCGGTACTGCGTGATCCCATAACTTCCGGCACATCGATGCCGCCGGAAACTGCCAGATAGCTGCGCATGCCGCGGGTGGGCATTTTCAGAGTCAGCACCTGCCCCGGTTTCACTTCGTAACACCAGCCGGTCCACACCTCTTTACCATCAAGTTGTGCGTGACAACCGGCGCCGGTCAGCGCGATCCAGCCTTCGCGGTGAAACCCGGCACTGAACTGACCGAGGGTAATTTCCAGCGCAGCCGCATTTTCGTCATTGCCAACCAGCAGATTGGCAGACCGCAGCGCCGGGGCATCCAGCGCGCCGGACTGACTGACGCCCTGCTGGCGGTAACCATTGCGGCCTAAATCCTGCACCGTGGACAACATCCCGGCGCGTAAAACCTTCAGCATACGCCCTCCTTCTGTGGCACAAAACGCACGCTGTCGCCCGGCAGCAATAATGTCGGCTGTTCCCGCAGCGGATCAAACATCGCGATGAGCGACTGGCCGATCAGTTGCCAGCCCCCCGGTGTCTCAAGAGGATAAATACCTGTCTGACTGCCGCCAATGCCAACCGAACCCGCAGGCACTGACAGGCGCGGTTCGCCGTGACGTGGCGTGGCAAGTGTCGCAGGCATGCCGCCCAGATAAGGGAAACCTGGCTGGAAACCGAGAAAATAGACGATGTAATCAGCACCTGCATGACATTCGACGACCTGCCGCGGCGTCATGCCGGTATGACGCGCCACGTTGTCCAAATCCGGCCCCTGCGCCTTCCCGTAAATCACCGGAATTTCGATCAGCCGCGATTCAGGCTCGATGGCTTCGCTTTCTTCCCACCAGTTTTGCAGACGCTCAATGGCATCCAGCGCCGAACTTTGCGCCTCGGAGAGTAATACCGTCAGATTATTCATGCCGGGAATGACTTCACGCACGCCCGGATACGCGGCGCGATCCTGTAAACGTTGCGTCAGCCCCCAGATCCGTTGCTGGCTTACCAGTGATACCGGGGGTTCAAGTTCCAGCACTACCGCGCGTTCGCCCAGCAGGTAACATCGTGCTCGTTGCACTCAGGCACTCCTTAAAGAAGGGTTGTGGATCATTGGGTTATTCATCGAATCAATAGCGTGAGATTTGTTATCAGTTATGCGTGAAACAGAGTGCTGATGTCAACTCATCTGCCTCTTTGCGCAGGTGACGGAGGTTTCGCCCGCCGCCTGCAACTGCTACTCTCAGAAACGTTGCTGTTTTTTAGCGTTTGGATAACGCCTTCGTTACACAATAGGGATGGCCTGTGAGAAAACCATTAGCACTCTTTTTTCCGCTCTACACCACGACATTACTGATGTTACTGGGTTCCGGCCTGCTGACGACTTACATTTCCCTGCGTCTTTCCGCGATTCATGTCAGCGGCGCGATGATCGGGGCGATCATCGCAGCCAACTACATCGGGCTGGTGATCGGCGGCAAAGTCGGCCATATCCTGATCGCCCGCGTCGGCCATATTCGTGCCTACGTTTCCTGCTCCGGCATTATCACCGCCGCCGTGCTGGGCCATGGCCTGACTGACATCATCCCGGTCTGGGTGGTGCTGCGCCTGATCATCGGCTTATGCATGATGGTGCAATATATGGTGCTGGAAAGCTGGCTCAACGATCAGGCCGAAGCCAGTCAGCGCGGCGTGGTATTCGGCTTTTATATGGTGGCGTCTTATCTCGGGATGGCGCTTGGTCAGGTCGTACTGATGCTCAACAGCGATTTAGGCGTCAGTACGCTTATCGTTATTGCCTTGTGTTTTGCCCTGTGCCTGGTGCCGATTGCGCTGACTACACGCACCAACGTCGGCCATATGTCGCCAGCGCCGATGGAACTGAAATTCTTTATTGGTGCTATCCCCAAAGTGCTGGCTATCACGTTGCTGATTGGCATGGTCGTCGGTTCGTTCTACGGGCTGGCGCCGATTTACACCAGCCAGCAATCGCTGAGCACACAACAAACCGGTCTGTTTATGGCGCTGGCGATTTTCGCCGGGCTGCTGGCACAGTTCCCGCTCAGCTGGCTTTCCGACCGCTATAACCGCAACATGCTGATGCGCATAAACGCCATCCTGCTGGCCGTTACCGCCCTGCCGCTGGCGTTGTTCAGCCACATCTCATTCCCGCTGTTGCTCGCCATTGGTTTTGTCGTCAGCCTGATGCAGTTCACGTTGTACCCGCTGATCGTCGCACTCGCCAATGACATGATCGAACCGGAGCGTCGCGTCTCGCTTTCAGCCTGTCTGCTGATGGCTTTTGGCGTCGGCGCCTGTATCGGCCCGCTGGCAGTAGGCGCGCTGATCGAACCGCTGGGTGGCAATATCCTGTATGCGTTTTTTGCCCTGTGCGGTGCCGGGATTGTGGCACTGAGCCGGACGTCGAAAAAGGAAGAAGAAACACAGATGGCGGTCGATGCACCGGTTCCGCACATCGCCATGCCGGACAGCCTGAGCAGTTCCCCGCTCTCGCCTGCGCTAAACCCGGCGTTTGACGAACAGATGATTCAGGAAACCATGCCCGCACCGGAAAACGTGGTGGAACCGCAGGTTGAGGAAAGCGAAGCCGCAGAGGAAGAAGAAAGCAAGTATCCACCGCAGGGCGCAGACCCCGAAGTGGATACCGGATTACAGCGGGCGTTCACCCTGCTGGAAGACAACGTTTCTGAAGAGACGGTCGAAAAGAAAAATTAGGCAGGATTGTCGATGTCGATGAACATGACGTCTAACCCGTGTTCCGCTGCCAGCCATTCGCCCAGCGCTTTCACGCCATAACGTTCGGTGGCGTGATGGCCTGCGGCAAAGAAATGCAGGCCCATTTCACGGGCAATATGAATGGTTTGTTCAGACACTTCGCCGCTGATAAAGGCATCGACGCCAAATTCTGCGGCTTTCTGAATGTAGCCCTGACCGCCACCGGAACACCATGCCACGCGACGGATTTCGGCAGGTGCATTCTGTGAACTGTGCAGCACGTTGCGATCCAGCGTCACTTCAATGCGCTGGCGGAATGCTTCACCGGTCAGTGGTTTTTCCAGCTCGCCCCACGGCAACAGCAGGGCAATTTCCCCCTGCACGTCGATACCGAACAGTTTCGCCAGTTGCGCGTTATTCCCCAGCTCCGGATGGCCGTCCAGCGGCAGATGGTAGGCGTACATATTGGTATCCGTTGCCAGCAACGTCTTAAGACGGTTACGCTTCATGCCGCGGATTTCAGCCGGTTCGTCTTTCCAGAAATAACCGTGATGCACCAGAACCGCATCAGCTTCGACAGCAATCGCGGCATCCAGCAGATCCTGCGACGCCGTCACGCCGGTCACCACGCGCTGCACTTCACGACGCCCTTCAACCTGCAATCCGTTCGGTGCGTAATCTTTGTAATTGCTGATATCCAGTTTCTGATTAATCAGCTTTTCAAGCTGGAGATTATTCATGGCGTTTCTCGTTATTAATGGATGGTCTACTTGATCTCTAATTTATCACCCTGCGCCATCCTGACAAAATTCACGCCCAGATTATTCCCTTTTTCCAGCTGCGCCATGATCGCCTGTTCAGGATCTGCCCCGGCTTTCAGGCTGGGTTTAACGTGGCTGATAATCACCGTCAGGCCTTTCAGCGAACCTTCGCCACCGGCGTATTGTTGCAGCGTTCCCAGCTCTTTCAGCAGCCAGTGCGGCGTCAGATGCCCAAACAGTTTGCTGTCGGGTACGCCATCGGGATACGACGTTTCGATAATCAGCCCTTTCAGCCGTTGTGCTTTCACTTCATCGCCCAGCACGCGCCACACGGTATCGAGATTTTTTGATTTCTCGACTTCATCCGGGCCGGTGTCGCCGAAGAAGGCAAAAGACTGATTATTGCGGCTGACCAGGATCATGCTGGATGGCGTACCGCCGTGACTCAGAGGATAAATAATGCCGTCCAGACCGGTCAGCCCGAGAGAAAATCTCTGTGCCGGACGCTGCTGGTTGAGGCGATAGGTGCCGATACGTAAACCACTGCCGGAGTCGGTAAAGTTCGGCCAGACGCGACCATTGAAATAATGCTGACGCAGCGTGCCAATGGTATCGGCCATGCCGTAAATCGGTTTTTTGCTGTCTTCCGGCGAGCTGATAATCAACCCTGCAAGATGGTCGAGATGACCGTGACTGATAAAGTATCCGCCAATCAGGTTACGGAAAACCGCGCCCTGCGGGGTCAGCGGTGCGGCATTTTCGGCGGTGACCTGCGGAAAACTGCCTTTCTCCAGCGCCTTGCGGATGCCCGGTAAAACAGAACCGGCATCCAGTCCGAGATAGAGTTTTTGATCGTCACTTCGGATCAGATAGGAGGTGAGGTTACCTTCTTCGACGCCGCCGTTCACGCCGAGCGCCACAACATCAAATCCCGCATTGGCCTGGCCCGCCCAGCATGCCAGCATCATCGCCAGCAGGTATTTTTTCATCACATCGCTCCTTGTCGTGGTGAGAGAGTAAAGTCAGTCTGACCGGTTTTTTGCCGCCTCAAACGCCGCGAGCGTGTCTTTTCTCGCCTGCGCGTGATCAATAACCGGCAGCGGGTAGTCTAGCACGCGATGATGTTTT
Organism: Rahnella aceris; assembly: GCF_011684115.1. Taxonomy (NCBI): domain Bacteria; kingdom Pseudomonadati; phylum Pseudomonadota; class Gammaproteobacteria; order Enterobacterales; family Yersiniaceae; genus Rahnella; species Rahnella aceris. The sequence continues at coordinate 2,324,707 of NZ_JAADJV010000001.1, forward strand.
TCCGCCCAGCGATGCGGTTGATGAATGTCTCTTTCCGGCACATCCGCGAGTTCAGGCACCCAGGCTTTGATAAAGCGTCCGGCTTTATCAAAACGTTCGCCCTGTGTCGTCGGATTGAAAATACGAAAATACGGCGCGGCGTCAGTACCCGTCGAAGCACCCCACTGCCAGCCGCCGTTGTTGGCGGCCAGATCACCATCCAGAAGTTGCGACATGAAATAGCGTTCGCCTTCACGCCAGTTGATCAGTAAATCCTTCACCAGAAAACTGGCGACAATCATACGCAGACGGTTATGCATCCAGCCAGTCGCATTCAGCTGACGCATAGCCGCATCTACAATCGGATAACCGGTTTTCCCGTCTTTCCACGCCTGCAAATCATCGGGCGCATGACGCCAGCGCACGTTGTCAGTCCATGCAACGAACGGCTGATGTTTGCAAAGTTTCGGCCAGGCGACGATCAGATGGCGGTAAAACTCGCGCCACACCAGCTCATTCAGCCAGCCGAACGCGCCGCCGTCGGTTTTCTCCAGCACGTCCGGGCATTCGGCGCGCAGACGGTTCAGACACTGGCGCGGCGAAAGCACGCCAATGGCCAGATACGGCGAAAGCGAACTGGTGCCGTCGGCCGCCGGTAAATCACGTTGTTCGAGGTAATCCTGCACCTGTTCACGACAAAAACTTCGCAGCCGGTTACGCGCGGCTTCCTCGCCAATCGCAAAATGATCGCCGATATCCGCCAGCGGATAATCGAACGGCATCAGCCGGTGTGTCACCACTTTTTCAGCATTTTCTCGCGCCTGTGGCGCAGGCAGCGAACGGCTGTCAGATTCGGTCAGGCGGGATAAAAACGCGCGGCGAAAAGGCGTATAAACCTTGTACATTTCATTATTGCCGGTCATTACCGAACCCGGCGGCAGCAGCAGACTGTCGTCAAAAGCGTGGCAGATGACCGATTCACTGACCGCGTTCTCCAGCGCCGCATCACGCTGACGCTCGTTGAACTCATACTGTTTATTGTAAAACAGCGCATCCACTTTTTCGGTTTTGCAGAAATCTTTCAGCCACGCCACGCTGTCGGCAAAATCATCACACTGGTGGTAATGCAGACCGATGCCACGCTCAGCCAGCGCATGCTGTAACGCCTGAAGATGTTGATAAATAAACATCGCCTGCCGCGGTGCCATTTCATGTTGTTTCCACTGTTCGGGCGTGGCAACAAATACGGCAATAACACGCGCCTGCGGGTCTTCACAGGCGGCATGCAACGCGCGATTGTCGGTTATCCGCAGGTCATTACGGAACCAGACTAAATGCGTGGTCATATTTTCCCTTTTATATCCGTATTAATGTCCGTATCGAAGTTTTAAAGCTTCCGGATAAGGCTCGAAATAACGCTGGTCAGCCAGATAGGCATCCGGGTATTCCGACATGTAATGTTTGAGCAAGGTGATCGGCGCCAGCAACGGCTGCATGCCCTGGCGATAGCGGTCGATCAGGCCCGCAAGTTCCTGACGCTGCGGCGAACTCAGCTGTTTGCGGAAATACCCCTGCACATGCATCAGCACGTTGGTGTGATTGCGGCGCGTGGCTTTGTGGAGCAACAGGTTCATCAGCCGTAACCGGTATTCAGTGAAGTAGTCCTCAAGGGAATCCCACTCTGCCATCGCAGCCACAAAGCGCCCCAGCTCACGATATTCCGGCTGAGAATGGGCCAGCAAAATGAGTTTATAACGGCTGTGAAATGCCATCAGTTTGCCGCGCGTCAGGCCACTTTCGCGAAGCTGGTTCAGTTCAAACAGCGCAAAAACGCGCTCAACAAAATTCTCCCGCAGCACCGGATCGTTTAACCGGCCATCTTCTTCCACCGGCAACCACGGATGCTGTTTCATCAGCTCGGCGGTATACATCCCGATACCGGCTTTTTTGGCATCTTTACCGTTAGCGCTGTACACCCGCACCCGCTCCATCCCGCAGCTCGGGGATTTTGCACAGACGATATAACCGCAAAGGCCGGTCAGCGGCGCCACGCGTTTTTCGGCGTAACTCTGCATCTTTTCGGTGACGTCGATGCACTCGTCATTGCTGAAACGCATCACGATACTGTCATCCATTTTCACCAGACGCAGCGCCGGACGCGGCGTCGGTAAGCCTATCGCCATTTCCGGGCAGATCGGCTCGAACCGCACATAAGGCGCCAGTTGCTCTACGGCAAACGCCAGACGTTTATGCCCGCCATCAAAGCGGACATTTTCACCCAGCAGGCATGCACTGATACCAATCGGAATTGTTTTCGTCATTGTCGGCGCCTTGTGTCCCAGAAAGGAAAGTAAGAGGTGGCATTGATTCATCACCCTTATGTATAACTTTAGCACAAGTTATACATAAAAATAATATTGTACAAGTTTATCGACAGGCAATAAAAAACCCCGCGGGGAACGGGGTTTCTGGCTCCTCCCCTTCGCAGGGGAGAGAGCTAAATCAGTAAAAGTCTTGGGTCGCCATCTCGGCATGACTCAGCCATACCGGCTTATCGCTGGTTTTCATCCAGACACGGTGTAAATAGCTGTAAAAACGGGCGCGGTCAGCGCGGAACAGCATGACCGGCAGGGCCAGAACACCGGCAGCGATAACAAAAGCGCGGCGGGCCAGTATGCGGGTCATTGTGTATGGCGTGTAATCATTCATCGCGTTGCTCCTGTGCAATTTGGAAAGTTTTCGGAAACTGTAAGTTGTGAAAAATATACTGCAATTGATGAAATTTTACTACTCATCTGACCACTTTAAAGTGTAAATTTTCGCCAATTTTGGCCTGTTGCTGTAATTGAGTTACAAAATGGTTAAATAAATACGTAACCCAGGTTAACCACCAATTCCTAAGTCATTGGAGTAACAGCAAGGCAGCAGGCGAAAGCATCCCGATGAGCGGACTCAGGTCAGTGATTCGGGTTAGTGAGCGCAAGTAACGCCGCTGTGGCTTTAAGGACGAAGGAATTTTTATACTTTTTTTACACGCAGGAACGCTTTCTTTTCAGGATCTTTTCCCGCCTTTCCTTATTCTCGCCACAACATAAAAACACACCTGTGGAGGTGGATTGTGAGTGTTGGCGTAATCTGCGGCGCATTACTGGTTCTTCTGCTGCTCGGCTATCTGGTTTATGCCCTGCTGAATGCGGAGGATTTTTAAATGGCTGCAACCGGATTCTTACTGATTGCCAGTTTTATGCTGGTGCTTTTGCTGCTGGCAAAACCACTGGGTAACTTTATTGCTCAACTGATTGAAGGACAGCCCGGCGCATTTATTCAGCGCATAGAAAACGGTGTTTTACGCACGTCTGGCAGCAGCAATGCTGAAATGAACTGGTGGCAGTATGCACTGGCGATCATGGTATTTAACATTCTGGGCATTATCGTGCTGATGGCGCTGCTGATGGCGCAAGGCGTATTGCCGATGAACCCGCAGCATTTCGGCGGATTGTCATGGGATCTGGCCTTTAACACCGCAGTGAGTTTCGTGACCAACACCAACTGGCAGGCTTACAGCGGCGAAAGCACGTTGAGCTATCTCAGCCAGATGGTCGGGCTGACTGTGCAAAACTTCCTCTCCGCTGCGACCGGTATCGCCGTGGCGTTTGCCCTGATCCGCGCCTTTGCACGCCCTTCAGCACACACCATCGGCAATGCCTGGACGGATTTATGGCGCATCACACTGTATCTGCTGCTGCCGGTGGCTTTCCTGCTGGCACTGTTTTTCGTCAGTCAGGGTGTACTGCAAAACTTCGAAGCGTACCAGCACATCACCACACTGGAAGGCCTGCAACAGACCTTACCTATGGGGCCGGTGGCTTCGCAGGAAGCGATCAAAATGCTCGGCACCAACGGCGGTGGCTTCTTTGGTGCTAACTCTGCCCATCCGTTTGAGAACCCGACCGCACTGACCAACATGGTGCAGATGCTGGCGATCTTCATTATCCCTTGTGCCTTGTGCTTCGCTTTTGGCCGCGTGGTCGGCGATAACCGTCAGGGGCACGCGCTGGTCTGGGCGATGTCGGTGATTTTCGTGGTGTCGGTCGTGGTAGTGATGTACGCCGAGCTTAAAGGCAATCCGCACTTCATAGCACTTGGTGCCAGCAGCAATTTTAATATGGAAGGTAAGGAAAGCCGCTTCGGCATTCTGGCCTCCAGCCTGTACGCCGTCGTCACTACGGCGGCCTCGTGCGGTGCGGTCAACGCCATGCACGATTCCTTTACGGCACTCGGCGGTATGGTGCCGATGTGGCTGATGCAGATTGGCGAAGTGGTGTTCGGCGGCGTGGGTTCCGGTCTGTACGGCATGCTGCTGTTTGTACTGCTGACGGTGTTTATCGCCGGGCTGATGATTGGCCGTACACCGGAATATCTCGGTAAGAAAATAGACGTTTACGATATGAAGATGACCGCGCTGGCAATCCTGGTGACACCGACGCTGGTGCTGCTCGGCACGGCACTGGCGCTGGTCACCGACGCCGGTCGCGCAGGCATTTTAAACCCCGGCGCGCACGGATTCAGTGAAGTGCTGTATGCGGTGTCTTCCGCCGCCAATAACAACGGCAGTGCGTTTGCCGGGCTGAGCGTCAATACGCCGTTCTACAACCTGTTGCTGGCAGCCTGTATGTTCTTCGGCCGCTTCGGCGTCATCATTCCGGTGCTGGCGATTGCCGGTTCTCTGGTGATGAAAAAACGCCAGCAGGCAGGCAACGGCACGTTGCCGACGTCCGGCCCGCTGTTCATCGGTCTGCTGGTCGGTACCGTGTTGTTAGTCGGTGCACTGACCTTTATTCCGGCGCTGGCGCTGGGACCGGTGGCAGAACATTTGCAGGTCTGGTCAGCACAGTAATGCTGCGTAACTCGTTGAACTGATGAATATAGAGACTAAAAAGATGAGTCGTAAACAACGTGCGTTATTTGAACCCCGTCTGATCCGCACTGCCCTGCTGGATTCGGTGAAAAAACTGGATCCCCGTGTTCAGTGGCGCAATCCGGTGATGTTCGTGGTGTATCTGGGCAGCATTCTGACCACACTGATCTGGCTGGCAATTCTGCTGCACCGGACCGACGGCAGCGCGGCTTTTACCGGCAGCGTGTCGCTGTGGCTGTGGTTTACCGTGCTGTTCGCCAACTTCGCCGAAGCACTGGCGGAAGGCCGCAGCAAGGCGCAGGCGCAGAGCCTGAAAGGCGTGCAGAAAACCAGTTGGGCGAAAAAAATCTACGAACCACGCCCTGAATCGCCGGTGATTAAAGTCGCCGCCGATACCCTGCGCAAAGGCGATTACGTGCTGATCGAAGCAGGCGATACCGTGCCATGCGACGGTGAAGTGCTGATCGGCGGTGCGTCGGTGGATGAAAGCGCCATTACCGGTGAATCTGCGCCGGTGATCCGCGAATCCGGCGGCGACTTCTCCTCGGTCACCGGCGGGACGCGCGTCTTGTCAGACTGGCTGGTGGTCGAATGTTCGGCGAACCCAGGCGATACCTTCCTCGACCGTATGATTGCGATGGTCGAAGGTGCGAAACGCCGCAAAACGCCAAACGAAGTGGCGCTGACGATTTTGCTGGTGGCGCTGACGCTGGTGTTCGTGCTGGCTACCGCCACGCTGTATCCGTTCTCGCTGTTCAGTGTTGACGCCAGTCACGCTGGTATTCCGGTGACTGTCACCGTGCTAGTCGCCCTGCTGGTGTGTCTGATCCCGACCACCATCGGCGGTTTGCTGTCGGCGATTGGCGTGGCGGGTATGAGCCGCATGCTGGAAGCGAACGTCATCGCCACCAGCGGCCGTGCGGTGGAAGCCGCCGGTGACGTGGATGTGCTGCTGCTGGATAAAACCGGCACCATCACGCTCGGTAACCGCCAGGCATCGCAGTTCCTGCCCGCGCCGCAGGTGACGGAACAGGAACTGGCCGATGCCGCGCAGTTATCCTCTCTGGCTGATGAAACGCCGGAAGGCCGCAGTATTGTGGTGCTGGCGAAGCAGCGCTTTAACCTGCGTGAACGCGATATTCATTCGCTGAATGCAACCTTCGTGCCCTTCTCCGCGCAAACCCGCATGAGCGGCGTCAACGTCGGTGACCGCAGCATCCGTAAAGGGGCGGTTGACGCTATCCGTCGCCATGTGGAATCCAACGGCGGTACCTTCCCGAAAGCCGTCGAGGGGCTGGTGGAAACCGTGGCGCGTAAAGGCGGCACGCCGCTGGTGGTCGCTGAAGGCGCGAAAGTGCTGGGCGTGGTAGAGCTGAAAGATATTGTCAAAGGCGGTATCAAGGAACGCTTTGCCGAGCTGCGCAAAATGGGCATTAAAACGGTGATGATCACCGGGGATAACCGCCTGACCGCCGCCGCGATTGCCGCCGAAGCGGGCGTGGATGATTTTCTGGCGGAAGCCACACCGGAAGCCAAACTGGCATTGATTCGTCAGTATCAGTCAGAAGGTCGTCTGGTGGCGATGACCGGCGACGGTACCAACGATGCGCCGGCGCTGGCACAGGCCGATGTCGCGGTGGCGATGAACTCCGGGACGCAGGCAGCGAAGGAAGCCGGGAACATGGTCGATCTCGACTCCAACCCGACCAAGCTGATTGAAGTGGTGCATATCGGTAAACAAATGCTGATGACACGCGGCTCGCTGACCACCTTCAGTATTGCCAACGACGTGGCGAAGTATTTCGCCATTATCCCGGCGGCGTTCGCGGCAACCTATCCGCAACTCAATGCGCTGAACGTGATGCACCTGACGTCGCCGTCTTCGGCCATTATGTCGGCGGTCATTTTCAACGCCCTGGTGATTGTGTTCCTGATCCCGCTGGCGCTGAAAGGGGTGAGCTATAAAGCCATGAGTGCCGCCGCCCTGTTGCGCCGTAACCTGTGGATTTATGGTGCGGGCGGGCTGCTGGTGCCGTTTGTGGGTATCAAGCTGATAGACGTGATCCTGACCGTTTTACATCTGAGCTGATTTTTAAGGAAGACCATTATGTCCGTTACAAGAATGTCCTATGTGCGTCCGGCTCTGGTGATGACAGTTCTGCTGACGCTGGCAACCGGCGTCGTTTATCCACTGCTGACCACCGGCGTTTCAGAGCTGGTATTTCGCCCGCAGGCGATGGGTTCGCTGATTAAAGACAGCGGCAATAAAGTGATTGGCTCAGAACTGATCGGGCAGAATTTTACCCGCAATGATTACTTCTGGGGCCGTCCGTCCGTCACCTCCGATTCGCCGTATAACCCGATGGCGTCGGCAGGGAGTAATCTGGCGGCCAGTAACCCGGCGCTGGATCAGGCAGTGAAAGACCGCGTGGCAGCGCTGCGCAAAGCCAATCCGCAAAGCCCGGCAACGGTGCCGGTGGATCTGGTGACCAGCAGCGGCAGCGGACTGGATCCGCAGATTTCAGTGGAAGCGGCACAATGGCAGGCTCCGCGCATTGCTGCCGCACGCGGGCTGCCACTGGCGCAAGTGAATAAATTGATTGATGATAATACATCATCACCGCTGATTGGTTACCTTGGCCCCGACGTCGTTAATGTGCTCGGCCTGAATCAGGCGCTGGATGAACTGAAAACCAATTAACCAACCTCACAGGATGATATGACAGAAGATCGCCCCGATCCCGACAGCCTGCTGGCGCTCGCCAACGAGAAGCCACGCGGGCAACTGAAAGTCTTTTTCGGTGCCTGCGCGGGCGTCGGTAAAACTTTTGCCATGTTGCAGGAGGCGCAGCGCCTGCGCGCCACCGGCCTCGACGTGCTGGTTGGCGTGGTGGAAACCCACGGCAGGCAGGAAACACAGGCGCTGTTGCCGGGGCTTTCTCTGTTACCGCCGAAACGCATTCAACACCGCGGACGTCAGGTGCAGGAGTTTGACCTCGATGCTGCGCTGGCCCGCCGCCCTGCCCTGATCCTGATGGACGAACTGGCGCACAGTAATGCTGCCGGTTCGCGCCATCCGAAACGCTGGCAGGATGTCGAAGAGTTACTCGATGCCGGTATCGACGTATTTACCACCGTGAACGTTCAGCATCTGGAAAGCCTGAACGATGTGGTCAGCGGCGTCACCGGCATCATTATTCGTGAAACGGTTCCCGACCGTCTGTTTGATGGCGCCAGCGAAGTCGTGCTGGTGGATTTACCCCCCGATTCCCTGCGTCAGCGCCTGAAAGAAGGCAAAGTTTATATTCCCGGTCAGGCCGAACGCGCCATCGAACACTTCTTCCGCAAAGGCAATCTGATTGCCCTGCGCGAGCTGTCCCTGCGTCGTACCGCCGACCGGGTAGACGACCAGATGCGCGAATACCGCGATGATCAGGGCATCAGTCGTGTCTGGCATACCCGCGATGCGCTGTTGCTGTGTATCGGTCACGGTGGCGGCAATGAGAAATTAGTCCGCGTCGCCTCGCGCCTGGCAGCGCGCCTCGGTTGCGTCTGGCACGCGGTGTATGTCGAAACCCCGCGTCTGCACCGTTTACCTGAAGGTCAGCGTCGCGCCATTTTGCGTTCCCTGAAACTGGCGCAGGAACTGGGGGCAGAAACTGCCACGCTCTCCGATCCGCAGGAGGAACAGGCGATTTTGCGTTACGCCCGCGAACATCGTTTGGGCAAAATCATGACCGGCAGACGCCGTGAAAAGCGCTGGAAATTCAGCGCCAGTTTTGCTGATAAGCTGGCGGAAATCGCGCCCGACCTCGATTTAATCGTCGTCGGGCTGGAAGATGCACCGGTCACGCCCCTGCGCAAAGAGCAGGACTCGCGCACGTTTGCTGATCGCTTCAGTCGCCAGTTGTGGGGCTGTGCGCTGGCCGTGGCGCTGTGCGCGGTGATCACCGTGATGTCGCAATGGCTGGTGCCGACGTTCGATCAGGCCAATCTGGTGATGGTGTATCTGCTCGGCGTGGTGATTGTCGCGCTGTTTTATGGCCGCTGGCCGTCAGTGCTGGCGGCGGTGATTAACGTCATCAGCTTTGATCTGTTTTTCGTGCAACCCCGTGGCTCGCTGGCGGTGACTGACGCGCAATATCTGGTGACTTTCGGCGTGATGCTGACTGTCGGCATACTGATCGGGAACCTGACAGCAGGGGTGCGTTATCAGGCGCGTATCGCCCGTCACCGTGAAAAGCGTGCGCAGCATCTGTATGAAATGTCCAAAGGGCTGAGCCAGTCGCTGACGCCGGAAGCCATCGCGCAGACCAGCCGCCACTTTATTTCTTCCAGTCTGAATGCCAAAACCGCCATTTTGCTGCCGCAGGAGAACGGTGAACTGGCGCAGCCTGCGGGTGAAATCACCTCGATTGTGGTGGATGACGCTATCGCCCGCTGGAGTTTCGACAAAAAACTGCCAGCCGGTGCGGGCACGGATACCCTGCCTGGCGTGCCGTACCAGCTTCTGCCGCTGATTGCATCCGGCGAATCACGCGGCCTGCTGGCGGTCGAACCGCCGAATATCCGTCAGTTGTTAGTGCCTGAACAGCAGCGTCTGTTGCAGACCTTTACCGTGCTGATTGCCAATGCGCTTGAACGTCTGCATCTGGCTGCCCGCGCGGAAACGGCACGGCTGGAAACCGAACGCGAACAATTGCGCAACTCGCTGCTTTCAGCGCTTTCCCACGATTTACGTACCCCACTGACGGTGCTTTTCGGGCAGGCGGAAATCCTTACGCTGGATCTGGCGTCGGAGGGCTCGAAGCACGCACCGCAGGCCAGCCAGATCCGCCAGCAGGTGCTGAGCACCACGCGGCTGGTGAATAATCTGCTGGATATGGCGCGCATTCAGTCCGGCGGATTTAATTTGCGCAAAGAGTGGCAGTCAGTGGAAGAAATCACCGGCAGCGCATTGCGGATGCTCGAACCCGTACTGGCGCACGACAACATCGAAATTGATTTGCCGAAGGAAATGGTGTTGGTTAACTGCGATGCCAGCCTGATTGAACGGGTGCTGATCAATTTGCTGGAAAATGCCCATAAATATGCCGGAACCGGTGCGACAATTGGCATTAAAGCCACGCCGCTGGATGAATGGCTGGAGATGGAAGTCTGGGATAACGGCCCTGGTATTCCGGCTGGCGCCGAGCACACCATTTTCGAAAAATTCGCCCGCGGTAATAAAGAATCCGCCATTCCGGGTGTGGGGTTGGGATTAGCGATTTGTCGTGCCATTATTGAGGTGCACGACGGACGGATCTGGGCGGAAAATGGCCCGAACGGCGGTGCGCGTTTTCGTTTCAGGCTGCCGCTCGAGGCATCGCCGGAGATGGAAAGTGACATGGAATCAGACATCGACGAGGTATCGTGAGCGCATCCCCGATAAATATTTTAATTGTTGAAGACGAAAAAGAGATCCGCCGCTTTGTGCGTACGGCACTGGAGGCGGAAGGCCTGCGGGTGTTTGAAAGTGAAACGCTGCAACGCGGGCTGATTGAGGCCGGCACGCGTAAACCGGATCTGGTTATTCTCGACCTCGGTTTACCAGACGGTGACGGCCTGACCTATATTCGTGATTTGCGCCACTGGAGCGCCATCCCGATTATTGTGCTGTCGGCACGCACCCGTGAGGAAGACAAAATTGCCGCGCTGGATGCCGGTGCCGATGATTTTCTCACCAAGCCGTTTGGCGTGGGTGAACTGCTGGCGCGGGTTCGTGTGGCCCTGCGCCGCCATACGGGCAGCGCGCAGGAAAGCCCGCTGGTGACGTTTTCTGATGTGACGGTAGATTTGATCAACCGGCGCGTACAGCGTAACGGTGATGATTGTCATCTGACGCCGATTGAGTTTCGTCTGCTGGCCGAACTGCTGGCGAACAGCGGCAAAGTCATTACTCAGCGTCAGTTACTGAGCCACGTGTGGGGCCCGAATTACGTCGAACACAGCCATTATCTGCGCATCTACATGGGGCATTTGCGCCAGAAACTGGAAGCCGACGCCACCCGGCCACGTCATTTACTGACCGAAACCGGCGTGGGCTATCGCTTTATGCCTTAGGTTCGTCAGTCTGCGGTTTGGTTTCGGCAAATTCGGCTTCCAGACTTTCTGCAGCCTGCTGCAAAATCGCACTCACCCGCACCACCTGTTCCGGCGTTAAATCCGCACGCATCATGTTACCGCGCAGTGCATGCCTCAGGCGGTGCATCGACTCATGAATGCCCTCTGCCAGGTTGTTTTCACGCGGACGCTGCGCGCCAGCCAGACGGGCAAAAATCACATCAACCACCGCCTGATGTTGCGCCAGTTCCACTTTACCGGCTTCGGTGATCTGATAACTTTTCCGGCCATTACCGGTGGCGACAGGCTCGAGGAAATCCTGCTCTTCCAGCAGCGTCAGCGTCGGATAAATCACGCCAGGGCTTGGTACGTAAAGACCTGACGATGCCTCTTCAATCGCTTTGATCAACTCATAACCATGGCTCGGTTTTTTCGCCACCAGCGCCAGCAGGACGCGGCGTAAATCACCGTGTTCGAACAGACGATGTACACCGCGCTCGCCACGACCACCCCGACGACCATCGCCACGCCCGCGATGTTCACGCCCTTCCTCACCCCTGTCTTCCCCACGATGACGACCATCACGGCGTAACATGTGACGCTCACTGTGATCACTGCGTTCTGATTCATGACGGCAATGGCCGCGATGCCCTTCTTCCCGGCTACCGTGACCGCGATGGCGGCCTTCAAACATTTTGCTAAACATAATTTATGTCCCATTTAGATATATCGAATCATTTCGATATATCTAAACTAGATCGGTTTTCAGAAACTGGCAAGCCGAAAAATGCATTTAGATAACTCTTTTTGATGTCTGAACTTCCGGCAAAAAATGGACAAAAAAAAAGCGCTGAATAATCAGCGCCTTTGATGAGAAGCAGAGAACGGCTTATTTAGCGTCGGCAAGCACTTTGCTGACGATTTCTACCGCTTCTTTCTCGATTTGCTCACGGTGTTCAGCACCGAGGAAGCTTTCACAATAAATCTTGTAAGCTTCTTCTGTACCGGACGGACGGGCCGCGAACCAGCCGTTTTTGGTCATCACTTTCAGGCCGCCGATGGACGCGCCGTTGCCCGGTGCGTTGGTCAGACGGGCGGTGATCGGGTCACCGGCCAGCGTGTCGGCTTTCACCTGTTCAGGAGAAAGTTTAGACAACGCGGCTTTCTGCGCATGAGTCGCAGGTGCCTGAATACGGTTGTAGCTTGGTGCGCCAAAGCGGGCAGCCAGCTCATTGTAATGTTCCTGCGGGTTCTTACCGGTAACGGCAGTAATTTCCGCCGCCAGCAGGCACATGATGATGCCGTCTTTGTCGGTAGACCACGGCGTGCCGTCGAAACGCAGGAAAGAAGCCCCTGCACTTTCTTCGCCACCAAAACCGAAGCTGCCGTCAAACAAACCATCAACGAACCATTTGAAACCAACCGGCACTTCCACCAGTTTACGGCCCAAATCTTCCACCACGCGGTCGATCATCGCACTTGAGACCAGCGTTTTACCGACGGCAACGTCTTTGCCCCACTGCGGACGGTGCTGGAACAGATACTGAATCGCCACCGCCAGATAATGGTTCGGGTTCATCAGACCCGCAGGCGTCACGATACCGTGACGGTCATAGTCAGGATCATTAGCAAAGGCCAGATCGAATTTATCACGCAGCGCCAGCAGACCCGCCATTGCGGATTCGGACGAGCAGTCCATACGGATCACGCCGTCGTGGTCGAGATGCATGAAACGGAAAGTCTGATCGACTTCATCGTTCACCAGCGTCAGATCCAGTTTGTAATGCTCCGCGATGCGTTTCCAGTATTCGATACCGGAACCACCGAGGGGATCCACACCCAGTTTCAGACCCGCTTTCTGAATCGCAGCCATATCAACGATGTCGGTCAGCCCTTCGATAAACGGCTGAACCAAATCTTTCGCTGCCAGATGACCACTTTTCCACGCCAGATCCAGAGACTGACGTTTCACACCTGTCAGTTTCGCGGCCAGCAATGCGTTAGCACGTTTCTCAATCACGGAGGTCAGGTTGGTATCCGCCGGACCGCCGTTGGTCGGGTTATATTTGATGCCGCCATCTTCCGGTGGGTTGTGCGAAGGCGTGATGACGATGCCATCCGCCAGCGCGCCGCCGTTACGGTTATGCGTCAGAATGGCGTGAGACACAGCCGGTGTCGGCGTAAACCCGTTGTTTTCCTGAACAATGACATCAACGCCATTGGCGGTCAGCACTTCCAGCACGGAAATAAACGCCGGTTCAGACAACGCGTGCGTGTCTTTACCCACGTAGCATGGCCCGGTGGTGCCCTGCTCTTTACGCACTTCGGCAATCGCCTGAGCAATCGCCAGAATATGCGCTTCATTAAAGCTGTGACGCAACGCGCTACCGCGATGGCCGGACGTGCCGAATTTCACAGCATGCGCCGTGTTTGCCGGATCCGGTTGCAGAACGTAGTACTGTGACGTTAACTGCGCCACATTGATCAAATCGCTTTGCTGAGCAGGTTGCCCTGCACGGGGGTGATTAGCCACTGGCGCTTCTCCCTTACGCTGAAATTAAAGGGTGCCGCAAACTTTGTCAGTCAGTTCCGTCGGGAACTGCATGAGCTGCATGATGTGTTCAATCATGCTGCGTTTGCGACCTGTGTTGGTATTCGTAATAACCCAATACGGCGTTCCGGGAACGTGTTTAGGCTTGGTATGAATGCCGTTTTGCAGCAAGGTTTGCTGGTCACCGGCAAAGTAAGTCCGCGTGCGCCCGGTCAGAGAGTCGGTCGCCGTCGCAAATTCTTTAGGGTTCAGGGTATACAAGGTCGAGAGGATCAGCATAAAACGGTTAACCGCTTTAGTCTGTTCTGCGTATTCGTCGGACAGCAACAGTTCACGAACGGCGCGGACTTTATCACGCGACGTCGGTGCGGCGGCGGCGGCAGGTTTTTCCTGCGCGACAGTTCCGGCGATAACAGAAGTGGTCACTGGTACGGCAGGAGCGGTCTGACCGGCAGTAAACTTCAACATACGGCGTAAAATATCAGACGCACTTTCACCGATTGCTTGCGTGTGGCTGGCAATGTAGCGGTAGAGTTCTTCGTCAACCTCAATAGTTTTCATCTTTATCCAGTACTGTTTTTCTACTTAATTCATTCGAAAGGATTATACAAATTTCTACGCAGTAACAAACAGAGGAATTGCGCCGCGAAGTAAAATCCAGACAACTTCCCGATTTTGCTGCATGCAGGCTCCGGCCCGTTCTGCTCCTGGTAGTCAAATCCCGCTCAGGCATCTGGCAGAAACTTTCTGTTTTAAAAAATTATCCGCAAGTCATGATAACCTAATGAGATTGTTTATCTGTATGAACTTCTCTATGAAATTACATTATCGCCTGCAAGAATCTGAAGTCGCTGACAGCACTGCACTGCCGGTTTTGCTCATCCACGGATTGTTCGGCACCCTTGATAATCTGGGCATTCTGGCCCGGGACCTGAGACAACAGCATAACGTGTTACAGGTGGATTTGCGTAATCACGGCCAGTCAGGACGTTCTGATGAAATGTCTTACGCCGCCATGGCGCAGGATTTAGTGGAAACGCTGGATGCTGTTGGTTTCCAAAAAGTCATTGTGATCGGCCATTCAATGGGTGGGAAAGCGGCGATGGCGTTGACGGCACTGATCCCCGACCGTATCGAAAAGTTGATCGCCATTGATGTCGCGCCGGTGGATTATCACGTGCGTCGCCATGATGAGATTTTTGCGGCGATTAATGCCGTGACCGAGGCAGGACTCCGCGACCGTACCTCCGCTACCGAATGCATGCGCACGTATATAAAGGAAGACGGCGTGATCCAGTTCCTGCTCAAATCATTCCAGCAGGGAGAATGGCGCTTTAACGTGCCGGTGCTGCTCAGTGAATACGAAACTATTACCGGCTGGGAAGACGTGCCTCCGTGGGATCACCCGGCGCTGTTTATCCGTGGCGGGCTATCGCCGTATGTGCAGGATGAATATCGCGACGCGATTGCCCGACAATTTCCGCAGGCCAAAGCGCATGTGGTGGCGGGAGCCGGTCATTGGGTGCACGCGGAAAAACCCGATGCAGTACTGCGCGCGGTGCACCGTTTCATCGATGCGGCCTGAGGTTTAACATCCTGGGGATAAATTGTGCAAAAAGTCTGCACAACTTAAGAAGTTATCATGAAATCAGGGTAATCAGGCGTTGTGAACCCCTGGTGCGCCAGTGTATGATTGCGCGCTATAATTTTGCCGCCCCGTTTACTCACAGTGAGTCGCGGGAGGTGAATTGGGTCAGGGTTTCTTAGCCCGAAATGTGTGAAACGCTCGTCAGGAACCGGCTTGCGGTTTTCCGATGTAAAAACTTCCCTGGTTGTACCGCTACCTATGGCAAAAGAACAACTGGATCGCACGACGATTGATCTGTTCGCAGATGACCGTCGTCCGGGGCGTCCAAAAACAAATCCGCTATCCCGTGATGAACAGCTCAGGATCAATAAGCGCAACCAGTTACGCCGCGATAAAGCGAGCGGCCTGCGTCGTGTGGAGCTGAAAATGAATGCCGATGCTGTTGATATGCTCAATAAGCTGGCAGAAGAACGCAATATCAGTCGTAGCGAATTGATTGAAGAGATGCTGCTGTCGCATCTTAACGGTCATGAAGGCTGATTGAAAAGCGGGTAACCCTCTCAGGCTACCCGTTTGTTTTTTCTTACTTATTCCATATTAATTCACGTCTTCCTGCTCAGAACGTTTCCCAGTTTTCAGCACTTTTCGCCGAAAGCATGCTGGTATCCGGACGCAATAACGGTGCGGAAATTGACTTCCCCGGACGTGAACCGACGCTCGTCACGCTATCTTTAAGTTTGAACGTAGCAACGGCATTGTTCAGCAATGAAGCCTGCTCTTCCAGTGATACTGCAGCCTGCGACGCCTGTTCTACCAGCGCGGCGTTCTGCTGTGTGACGCTGTCCATTTCTGTGACGGCAACCGCCACCTGACTGATTCCTTTGCTTTGCTCATCGGATGCAGAGGCGATTTCCGCCATGATGTCAGTGACATGCGTAATTGAGCGCACCACTTCATTCATCGTCTGACCGGCGTTTTCAACCAATTTCGAACCGCTGTCGACGCGGGAAACCGATTCGCTGATGAGCTGCTCGATTTCTTTCGCCGCCTGCGCACTGCGTTGTGCAAGATTGCGCACTTCGCTGGCAACCACTGCAAAACCGCGCCCCTGCTCGCCCGCACGTGCCGCTTCGACGGCAGCATTCAGCGCCAGAATGTTGGTCTGGAAAGCGATGCTGTTAATCACAGAAGTGATTTCAGCAATTTTCTTCGAGCTGCCGGAGATATCTTTCATGGTGCTGACCACGTCTGCCACGATGTTGCCGCCCTTCTGCGCGGTGGTGGAAGCCTCCATCACCAGCTGGCTGGCGTGATGCGCGTTATCGGCATTGTGTTTAACGGTAGCCGTCAGTTCTTCCATGCTGGCAGCGGTTTCTTCCAGCGCCGACGCCTGTTCTTCCGTACGGGAAGACAAATCGTTGTTCCCGGCTGAAATTTCTGACGCGCCCTGATAGATGTGATTGGTGCAGTTGCGGATGGTCTGAACGGTATTGACCAGGCTCAACTGCATCTCGTTCAGCAACGGAATCAGCTTACCGGCGCAGTTTTTACCGAATTCTTCCAGATAAAACGTCAGATCGCCGCTGGCGATCACCGCGAAGTGACCGCGGATTTTATCCAGCGGCTTCACCAGCGCCATCACCAGATAACGGTCAGTCAGCAATAAAATCACCAGCCCGATACCAAATGCCGTCAGCAGAATCACTTTGCTAAATGACGTCAGATGGGTGGATTGCCGTTGTGCCGCATCAAAATCGACAGCGATCTGACCGCTGACTTTTTCCATTGATGAGCCAAAGCTGCGGCTCAGTGCAGGCACGGTGGAATTGGCTAGCTGGTTATAGGACTCCGTATTTTTGCTGCGGGCTGCGTCGAACAATGGCGTGACGCCCTGCGTGATCAGATTTTCCCAACTGGTGATTAATTCCTGCACGGAGGAATCTTCCAGCCCCGGATGCGGTGCCGCTTTAAAACTGGCCAGAGCCTGCGTCAGCCCGCTGAGTGATTGTTTGGCGGTATCAAAAATTTCCGGACCTTTTGACGGATCGGCCTGAAGCTGTGCCACGGCGCGGCTCAGGCGCGTCACGGTACGAAAATACTGATCATTTCCTTTATTGATCAGCGCCATATTGTTGACCAGCTCGGTACTATTTTTGGTATTTTGGGTCAGTGTGTCCAGTGAGGTGACGGTGTAAAGGGAAACACCTGCCCACATGACGCAAAAGATGCCAAGAATGGTTAATAAAGCGGCCCTGATGGTGATATTTTTTAAAAACTGCACGATATGCCTCTCTCGAAACATGTCTGTTTCTGGCCTGAGGATTGACGGGGATGCGGAGAATCAAGACAGGTAACCAGCAGGCAAGTGCCCCAGGACATGTTTGAACACCTCTCCGGGCATCGATTTCTTTATTATGTTGAGATTGCTCCCGAATCATCTATCGGCGGAATGTTCTCGAAATTTAGTATTGTGACAACTTATTTCTCAAACTTGCTTTTGACCTCATTAACCCTGAGGTTAATTCGCCGCAGGTGAAAGCACACAAAGGCGATAACACATAAAAATATTGCCCGATAAACTTATTTCCCAGTTAAGAAGGCGAGCAGAAGCATATTCTCCGCCGCACGAGTTTGCTATCATCTGCATTATTATTGCCTGCGTTGCAGAGCACTTCATTGAGAACAAGAGGTTAGGTAATCTTATGGCCGTTGTAGGTATCTTCTTTGGATCCGATACAGGTAACACCGAAAACATCGCAAAAATGATCCAGAAGCAATTGGGTAAAGATGTTGCAGAGGTGCATGACATTGCGAAGAGCAGCAAAGAGGATCTGGAAAAATTCGATATTTTGCTTATCGGCATTCCAACCTGGTATTACGGTGAAGCGCAGTGTGACTGGGACGACTTTTTCCCAACGCTGGAAGAGATAGATTTCGAAGGTAAGCTGGTGGCACTGTTTGGTTGCGGTGACCAGGAAGACTACGCCGAATATTTCTGCGATGCGCTGGGCACCGTGCGCGATATCATTGAGCCACGCGGCGCAGTGATTGTCGGACATTGGCCTACCGAAGGTTACCACTTTGAAGCATCTAAAGGCCTGGCGGATGATAAGCACTTCATAGGACTGGCAATTGACGAAGATCGTCAGCCCGAACTGACCAGCGAACGTGTTGATGCCTGGGTGAAACAGATCACAGAAGAACTTAGCCTTTCTGAAATTATTGGCTAAAAACCCTGTTGGCCCTGAGGATTTATTCTACAATTGAAGGGCCAAACTATTACTGAAATTAACAATTTAACTGCTACAAAATTGTAACTTTCGGTCGTATCAAGGTACACTGAGTTCCTCTGTTTTTTCTATTGATCAAGTCGTTGCATTCCAAATGTGACCGGCAATTTGTGATCTTTATTAACAGGCTGTCGTTGACGAGAATTGGCACATTGCGTTAAACGAAGAGACTAAACGAATAATTTTGTGCCGCCGATGCCACAGGCTGCATGCCTCAACTTGATTAGCACATAGTAACAGGACTGAATCCGCATGACTGACAACAACACCGCACTGAAGAAAGCCGGCTTAAAAGTCACGCTTCCGCGCCTCAAAATCCTGGAAGTGCTGCAAGCGCCGGAAGGTCATCACGTTAGTGCGGAAGATCTTTACAAGCAACTGATTGATATGGGTGAAGAAATTGGCCTGGCGACGGTTTACCGCGTTCTGAACCAGTTTGACGACGCCGGTATTGTCACCCGTCATAACTTCGAAGGCGGCAAGTCCGTATTCGAACTGACCCAGCAACATCACCATGACCACCTGATCTGTCTGGATTGCGGTCGTGTGATCGAATTCCGTGACGAATATATTGAAGGTCGTCAGCGTGAGATTGCTAAGAAACACGGTATCAAGCTCACCAACCACAGCCTGTATTTGTACGGTCACTGTGAAGCAGGCGATTGCCGCGAAGATGACTCTTTGCACAACGATAAACCTGCGCAGTAATCTGCACAGGCTTTGACTAAATTAACCGCTGAAAAGCGGTTTTTTTATGTCTGATATCGACGCAGATTGAGCCCGGATAGCAGGCATAAAAAACCCCGGCAAGCCGGGGTATGTTTCGCTGCTGAGATTCACGACTTAGGTGAATTGTTCGTTTTTATTTCCTGCCAGATTTTCCCGCAATCAGCAGCATATGCCTGACCGTCGCCAGTTTTACGCGCCGTCAGACATCGCTGGTAATCCAACACACGTACCGTTTCTTGTTCCGCAAATTGCTGGTGGGCTTTTTCCTGTTTCAGTTTATTCAGTAACACCTCGCAGGATGCCAGTTTGTCCGGATTGCCTTCTGACGTATTGATACAGGCACGGTAATCTTCCCGCGTTTGGGATATTTGTGCCTGATCGGCGGTGGGTGCACAACCGGCCAGCAAAACAGCCGAAACCATGATCATCAGTACTTTATTCATCGACATAGCGACCTCAGAAAATAGTAAATGGAGCGATAACGATGAATTTCACGTCTTTTTCATCCTGGAAAATGTTGCCGTAACCGCCGCCCCAGCTCGGAATATCCGAATGGTTGTCGTACTGGGTGTAATGCAGTTTGAACAACGTCCCTTTGGCGCGCCCTTCCTGAATGGTGTACAGCGCATCCAGGCTCCATGCGCTTTCTTTCAGACGCTGGCTCTGGTCATAAGCGGCGTTGGTGCTCGGTTTGGCATCCCAGGCATAGACGTACGAACCACCGACCGCGAAGCCCGGTAAATCCCATTTCGCCAGATCATACAATACGCCTGCATATACTGCTTTTTCACCGTTGGCGTTGAAGTCCGAGCGGTTGTCCCACCACACATCAAGACGGCCGTTTGAGGAAGAATAAGTCGGGGTCATGCGCTGCAGGAAGTAGCCCTGATTCCCTTCCGCTTTCACCATCGTCCCTTCCAGACGCCAGTTAAACTGCCCGGTGGTATAGCCAAAGGTCAGTGCCTGCAACCATGCCAGACCGTCATACAGACTGTTCGGATCATTCTTGTCACTGATGCGGTCTTCTGCACCATAGAACTGATAGCTGGTGGTCAGCGGATTGCCCAGCAGATCCATTTTGTACGAGGCCTTAGCAAAGTACTGATCGACATAACTTTCAGCCTGGCCAAATGCGCCTTCCAGTACGAAGTCATTTTTAAAATCATATTTCGCACCGAGCGAATGAATATAAGAAACGCCGGTTTTCTTGTCATTCTGGCGGAAATCATCCATTTCCAGATGCCACGGCGATTTATATTCATCAGCCCACATATAGGAGAAACTCAGTTCACCCGGGTCACCGAAATCGTGTTTATAACCGGCTTCCGCACCGCGATACGTACCCGGCATAAAGCTCCAGTGCGGTGCGATCAGCGTCTGTCCGGTAGGCTGAATATACCCTGCGTGCCCCCAGAATCCGCCGTATTTGAATTTACCGGCTGCCTTATAAAGACTGACCCCACTTTTATCCCCGGAGTAATCTTCGTCGTAGGCGCGGTTGCTGTTGGAAAAGGCGATTTCGTTGGGATGGCCGCTCTCGCTGCTCTCAGCCATTTCAATCGCCGTAAAGGCTGCGATATCAATACCAAACATGTCCCAGGCATAGCCGGAAGAAAAATCGAGGTTCAGGTTAGCGGTAGAATGCGAAAGGTTGGTTGTATAGTCTTTGTAGTGGTCACTCGCCGGATCCATGTCCTTGCGGTCACGTTCACGCTGCCAGTAGTACACACCGCCGGTCAGTGTGGAATCATCAATAAAACCGGCTGCTTTGGTCTCTTGTGAAAACATCATTCCGCCACCCAGTAAGGTGCCGGCGAGAGAATACATGGCAGGTTTCAGGTAAGCCGATCCCCTGCCCCTGTTACGGCGCTTGTGCATAGAGATTCCTCATGTTGACTAAAAAAACGAGCAAAACCCAAACGGGTATAAAAAGCGGTCGCCAGAGGCGTAACCGGTTAAATCAACATCAAGAGTATTTTTCGCGACGCGAATTATCAATGAGTAATTAATCATTAATTATCGAAATATGACAAAGTGCACATAAAGATGAAAAAGCATTACAGAGGTATGCAGGAAAGGATTAAAGCAATGGACTATAATAATATATAATTAAAACATACGATTAAACAAAATCATCTTACAGTTTAAACGTTTCAGCAATATGAACGGCTGTGGCACAACGTTTTAAAAGTAAGCATAGGAAATACATTAATTCGCGACGAAAAACAAAAGGCATCTCTGACAAGAATAACAGGCGAAAAAAAACGCAGCCTGAACTGCGTTTTTGTTACCTCATACTGAGGACTTACGCGACGGGTTTGCTTTCCCAGGTATCACGCAGGCCAACGGTACGGTTAAACACCAGATGTTCAGCACTTGAGTAGCGGTTGTCGGCACAGAAGTAACCTTCACGCTCAAACTGCAGGCTGATTTCAGCCTGTGCAGCCACCAGTGATGGCTCCACGAAACCGTGGGAAATCACCAGGGAATCCGGGTTGATGGTGGTCAGGAAGTCTTCCGCCTGGCCCGGGTTTGCGACGCTGAACAGACGGTCATACAGGCGGAACTCAGCCGGTTTGCCTTCAGACGCGGACACCCAGTGGATCACGCCTTTCACCTTGCGGCCATCGGCAGGATCTTTGCTCAGCGTGTCGATATCGTAAGAACAGAAGATAGTGGTGATATTTCCTTCCTCGTCTTTCTCGATACGTTCTGCTTTGATCACATACGCATTACGCAGGCGCACTTCTTTGCCCAACACCAGACGTTTGTACTGCTTGTTGGCTTCTTCGCGGAAATCAGCCTGATCGATGTAAATCTCACGGGTAAACGGCACTTCGCGGGTGCCCATTTCCGGTTTGCCCGGATGATTCGGCATCTTCACCATCTGCACATCATCACCGGTAAAGTTTTCAATGATCACTTTAACCGGATTGATAACCGCCATGGCGCGCGGTGCGTTCTCGTTGAGATCGTCACGGATGCAAGATTCCAGCGCCATCATTTCAACGTTGTTATCCTGCTTGGTAACGCCGATACGACGGCAGAATTCACGGATAGACGCCGCGGTATAGCCCCGGCGACGCAGACCTGAAACGGTCGGCATGCGCGGGTCATCCCAGCCTTCAACAATCTTCTCGGTCACCAGCAGGTTCAGCTTGCGCTTGGACATGATGGAGTATTCGAGATTCAGACGGGAGAATTCGTACTGACGCGGGTGACATGGAATAGAAATATTATCCAGAACCCAGTCGTACAGACGACGGTTATCCTGGAATTCCAGCGTACACAGCGAATGGGTGATCCCTTCCAGCGCATCGGAAATGCAGTGGGTGAAATCGTACATCGGATAGATGCACCATTTTTTACCGGTCTGGTGATGTTCTGCGAATTTAATACGGTACAGAACCGGATCACGCATGACAAAGAATGGCGAGGCCATATCGATTTTTGCACGCAGACACGCAGCGCCTTCGGCGAACTCACCGTTACGCATTTTTTCAAATAACGCAATGTTCTCTTCCACGGTGCGATCGCGGTACGGGCTGTTTTTACCCGGCGACGTCAGGGAGCCGCGATATTCACGGATCTGGTCAGGAGACAGTTCATCAACATACGCCAGACCTTTGTTGATCAGTTCAAGCGCATAAGCATGCAGTTGATCAAAATAGTCCGAGGAGTAATGAATATCGCCGCTCCAGTCGAAACCTAACCACTGAACGTCGCGTTTGATTGACTCAACGAATTCGATGTCTTCTTTTGCCGGGTTGGTATCGTCAAAACGCAGATTACACTGGCCCTGATAGTCTTGCGCGATGCCGAAATTCAGGCAGATAGATTTCGCATGACCGATGTGCAGATAACCATTAGGCTCAGGTGGGAAACGGGTGTGAACGGTATTGTGCTTCCCGGTCGCCAGATCTTCATCAATAATCTGACGGATAAAATTTGTTGGGCGGGCTTCAGCCTCACTCATTGTGCAATTCCTCTACGCAACATTGACTCTACGGATAACCGCTTATGTTCCAACAAGCCACGCCGGGAAACAACCGTTAGTTGCATTAAATCGTGGTTATCTCTGGTGCCTCTGTCCTCAGACAATAAAAAACGGGAAGAGATCGCTCTCTTCCCGCTGTCACTACGTCGACCTGTTACATCATCCGCAGGGTTATTTGCCCTGGATATCGAACAGTTTCGTTTGACCGGCAACCACTGAACCGCTGGCCAGTGACGTCACACCGGTATAATCATCAATATTGCTGACGACTACCGGGCTGATCATTGAGCGCGCATTGGCATTCAGATAATCCAGATCCAGTTCCAGTACAGGCTGACCGGCAGTGACTGTTGCCCCTTCTTCAACCAGGCGGGTAAAGCCCTGGCCGTTCAGTGCAACAGTATCAATCCCCATATGCACCACGATTTCAGCACCGGAAATCGTTTCCAGGCAGAACGCATGATTGGTATTGAAGATTTTCACCACCGTGCCCGCAGCCGGCGACACAACGATTTTATCGGTAGGACGGATGGCAACACCATCACCCACCGCTTTGCTGGCAAAGGCTTCATCAGGCACCTGATCCAGCGCCACAATGTCACCGGTAACCGGAGACACTAAGGTTTCCACTACCGTTTTCACGCTGTTTGGCACTGCCTGAGGTTTGATTTCAGACAGTGGCGCAGCCGGAGTCACGGTAGCCGCAGCAATCGGGCCTGCATTCAGTGCGGTACGCATCGCACCGGCAATGATTTCGGCACGGGTACCGACAATCACCTGCACGCTTTGTTTATTCAGACGGATAACTCCTGAAGCGCCCAGACGTTTCGCCAGTCCGTCGTTGACCAGTGCGGAGTCTTTCACGTTCAGGCGCAGACGGGTGATACAGGCATCAATGCCGGTCAGGTTTTCTGAACCGCCGATGGCACTGATATAACGACGTGCCAGAGCAACGGTTTCGTCACCTTTGTTGCCAGCAGATTCCACATCAACGTCGTAACCGTCCGCTTCGTCACCGGCCACTGCCAGTTCACGTCCCGGGGTCAGCAGGTTGAATTTCTGGATGGTGAAACGGAACACCACATAGTAAATCACGAAGAACACCAGACCCTGAGGGATCAGCATGTACCAGTGAGTCGCCAGCGGGTTACGGGAAGACAGCACCATATCCACCAAACCTGCGCTGAAGCCGAAACCGGCAATCCAGTGCATGCTTGCTGCGATGAAGACCGAAATCCCGGTCAGTACGGCGTGAATCACATACAACACCGGCGCAACGAACATGAAGGAGAATTCCAGCGGTTCGGTGATACCGGTAAAGAAGGAAGCGAAAGCAGCAGCCAGCATGATACCAGCAACTTTTGCTTTGTTTTCAGGACGTGCGCAGTGGTAAATCGCCAGTGCCGCGCCCGGAAGACCAAACATCATGATCGGGAAGAAACCTGCCTGATAACGACCGGTGATACCCACCACCGCTTTACCTGACTGGATAGATTCCTGACCACCGAGGAAGTTAGGGATATCGTTAATACCTGCAACATCAAACCAGAACACGGAGTTCAGTGCATGATGCAGACCGACCGGGATCAGTAAACGGTTGAAGAAGGCATAGATACCGGCACCGGCAGAACCCAGTTGCTGGATATGCTCACCGAAGGTCACCAGACCGTTGAAAATCAGAGGCCATACATACATCAGGATGAAGGCAACGATGATCATCAGGAAAGAAGTCAGGATCGGAACCAGACGACGACCACTGAAGAATGACAGCGCTTTCGGCAACTCGACGTGGCTGAAACGGTTGTACAACTCAGCAGAAATGATACCGACTAAGATACCGACAAACTGGTTATTGATTTTACCAAATGCCGCCGGCACCTGGTCTAACGGGATCTTCTGAATCATGGACACGGCTGCAGGCGAACACAGCGTGGTCAGCACCAGGAAACCGACAAAACCCGTCAGTGCAGCTGCACCGTCTTTGTCTTTGGACATGCCATACGCCACACCGATCGCAAACAGTACGGACATGTTTTCAATAATGGCGGAGCCAGATTTAATGAAAAATGCCGCCAGCGCATTGTCTCCCCCCCAACCCACAGGGTCGATCCAGTAACCGACGCCCATGAGGATTGCGGCGGCTGGCAACGTAGCAACGGGCACCATTAATGCCCGGCCAATCTTTTGTAAATAACTCAGTATATTCAACATTCCCCCTACTCGCCCGTAAGCGAATCACCAAAGTAGTTTAATTAGTATGTTTACTACCTTTTACATTTACCGTTCCGATTTAACCAACTGCAATTGCGAGTGTAAAAATATTATTTCGTATCGCAAATTAAAACCTCTCTTTTTGTGAGATTTGTCACCAAAAAGAGGTCATAACATGCCATTTCACTGGTCAATACACCAAACTTATTTTATCATTAAAAAAATCCAGACGGTATTGTGCCAGTCATAAACCGTTGCGGTGGTTTACGCTTAACAAGACCGCCCTGAACCCAAAACTGCTTTCTGACTTATTGTCCCGCGCTAGCACTTCTGCGGAGGACAGACACATTATATTCAATATTCTGAAACTAAGAGGTATCTGATGAGACTTATTCCATTAAACACCCCCACTGAAGTTGGCAAATGGGCTGCACGTCATATTGTTGAACGCATCAACGCATTTAAACCCACTGCTGACCGCCCTTTTGTTCTGGGCTTACCAACCGGTGGTACGCCGCTCGAAGCTTACAAACATTTAATCGCCATGCATAAAGCAGGCCAGGTTAGCTTTAAGAACGTAGTGACCTTCAACATGGACGAATATGTCGGTCTGCCGCAGGAACACCCTGAGAGCTACCATACGTTTATGTACAAAAACTTCTTTGACCACGTTGATATTCCACGCGAAAACATCAATCTGCTGAATGGTAATGCACCAGACGTCAACGAAGAATGCCGCCAGTACGAAGCGAAAATTAAGTCTTACGGCAAAATTCACCTGTTTATGGGCGGCGTGGGTAATGACGGTCATATCGCATTCAACGAACCAGCCTCTTCTCTGGCTTCCCGTACGCGTATCAAAACCCTGACCCATGAAACCCGTATCGCGAACTCACGTTTCTTCGACAACGATGTCTCTCAGGTGCCAAAATACGCCCTGACCGTTGGCGTGGGCACGTTGCTGGACGCAGAAGAAGTGATGATTCTGGTGACCGGCCATGCGAAAGCGCAGGCGCTGGAAGCGGCAGTTGAAGGTAATATCAACCATATGTGGACCATCAGCTGCCTGCAATTGCACGCGAAAGCCGTTATGGTGTGTGACGAACCGTCCACCATGGAACTGAAAGTCAAAACTGTTAAATATTTCCGCGAGTTAGAAGCGGAAAATATGAAAAATCTCTGATCCAAAATTATGCCCAAAGCCAGTCGGGTTGCGGCAAGGCGGCAACGAGCGAATCTCCGGGAGCTTACTGAAGTAAGTGACCGGAGTGAGTGAGGCCGCCAACGCAGCAGCAGCGTGACTGGAGAAGGGCAAACGTACTAGGGGGCATGATGTACGCTTTAGTGAACGGCCGGGTCTATACCGGTCATGACGTTCTGGATAACCACGCGGTGGTCATTGCCGATGGCAAAATTGAACGTGTCTGCCCGGTAAGTGAATTGCCGGCGAATGTGGAAACCCGCAGTCTGGATGGCGCCATTCTTGCCCCCGGATTTATCGATCTGCAACTTAATGGTTGTGGCGGCGTGCAATTCAACGATTCACTGGAAGCCATTTCAGTAGAAACGTTAGAAATCATGCAGAAAGCCAATGAAAAATCCGGCTGTACCAGTTTCTTACCGACGCTGATTACCTGTAGCGACGACTACATGAAACACGGTATCAGCGTGATGCGTACCTATCTGGAAAAGTATCCTAACCAGGCACTGGGTCTGCACCTTGAAGGACCCTACCTCAGCCCGCTGAAAAAAGGCACGCACAACCCGGCCTTTATCCGCCTGCCAGACAGCGCGATGATTGATTTTCTGTGTGCAAACGCGGACGTGATCACCCAACTGACGCTCGCACCCGAACAGGTTGATGCAAAATATATCCGCCAGATGCGTGATGCAGGAATAGTGATTTCCGCAGGCCATTCAAATTCCACCTATGCTGAAGCCCGTGCCGGTTTTGCCGCAGGTATCAGCTTTGCTACGCACCTTTATAATGCAATGCCAGCCATCACGGGCCGTCAGCCTGGTCTTATTGGTGCAATCTTCGATACGCCAGAAGTCTATACCGGCGTGATTGCTGATGGTCTTCACGTTGACTGGGCGAATATTCGCAATGCGAAAAAGCTCAAAGGCGAGAAGCTGGTGCTGGTCACTGACGCAACGGCTCCGGCTGGCGCGAATATTGATGAGTTCATTTTTGCCGGTAAAACAATATACTACCGTGACGGACTCTGTGTGGACGAAAACGGAACACTGAGCGGCTCTGCGCTGACGATGATCGAAGCGGTACAAAATAGCGTCGAACATGTTGGCATCGCGCTGGACGAAACGCTGCGTATGGCAACGCTTTATCCGGCACGCGCCATTGGTGTTGAAGACCAACTGGGCAGCATCGAAGCAGGTAAAGTCGCCAACCTCACCGCGTTCACTCATGATTTTAAAATCACAAAAACTATCGTTAATGGTGACGAAGTTTAATTGAGCGGATAACAGCATTGATGACAACTGGCGGACAGCAGGCACAAATCGGCAACGTTGATCTGGTTAAGCAGTTAAACGGCGCGGCGGTTTACCGCCTGATTGACCAACAAGGTCCCATCTCGCGCATTCAGATTGCTGACATGAGTCAGTTAGCGCCCGCCAGTGTGACCAAAATTACCCGACAATTGCTTGAGCGCGGGCTGATTAAAGAAGTTGATCAGCAGGCTTCCACCGGAGGGCGCCGCGCTATTTCTATCATCACCGAAACCCGCCCTTTCCATACCATCGCAGTACGTCTTGGTCGCCATGATGCGACGATAACGCTTTATGATCTCAGCGCAAAATCGCTGGCCGAACAACATTACGCCCTGCCCGAACGCACTCAGGAAACCCTGGAGAACGCGCTGTTCGAGGCTATACAGCAATTCATTGAACTAAATCAGCGCAAAATCCGCGAACTGATTGCCATTTCCGTCATCCTTCCGGGGCTGGTCGATCCGAATAAAGGCATCGTGCGCTATATGCCGCATATCAGCGTGGGCGCGTGGAAATTAGTCGATGCGCTGGAAGCCCGGTTTAAAGTCACCAGTTTTGTCGGCCACGATATCCGCAGTCTGGCGCTTGCCGAACACTACTTCGGTGCAACCCGCGACTGTCAGGACTCCATTTTGGTTCGTTTACACCGTGGTACC
This sequence comes from Rahnella aceris, assembly GCF_011684115.1. NCBI lineage: Bacteria > Pseudomonadati > Pseudomonadota > Gammaproteobacteria > Enterobacterales > Yersiniaceae > Rahnella > Rahnella aceris. The sequence goes on from NZ_JAADJV010000001.1 coordinate 2,353,239, forward strand.
GGTGCCGGAATCATCGTTAACGGCCAGATTTTTCTCGGCAGTAACGGCAACGTCGGTGAAATCGGCCATATTCAGATCGACCCGCTGGGCGAACGCTGCCACTGCGGTAATTTCGGCTGTCTGGAAACCGTTGCGGCTAACGCTGCCATCGAAAATCGGGTGCGCCATTTACTGACGCAAGGCTACGCCAGCAAGCTGAGTCTGAATGACTGTTCAATTTCGGCGATCTGCAAAGCGGCCAACCGCCACGATCCGCTGGCAACCGAAGTCATCGAACACGTTGGCCGCCAGCTGGGTAAAGGGGTGTCGATCGCGATAAATCTGTTCAACCCGCAAAAAGTCGTGATTGCCGGCGAAATCACCGAAGCCGATAAGGTTCTGCTTCCGGCAATTCAGAACTGCATTAATGCGCAGGTTCTGAAAGATTTCCGCCGTAATTTACCGGTAGTGACCTCTGCCCTGAATCATCAGTCAGCGATTGGTGCGTTTGCCCTGGTTAAACGGGCGATGCTGAATGGCGTTCTGTTACAGCGTCTGATGGAAAATTAAGACGTGCTATAGTATCTGGCTGCCAGGAATGGGACTGAAAATGTGGGTTTGGAAATTATGACGATAAAGAACGTAATTTGTGACATTGATGGCGTGCTGTTGCACGACAATACCGCAGTACCTGGCGCCGATCGTTTTCTGGCGCGGATTCAGGAACAGGGAATGCCTCTGGTTATTCTCACTAACTACCCTTCCCAGACAGCACAGGATCTGGCAAACCGCTTCGGCGCTGCCGGTCTCGACGTGCCTGAAAGTGCATTTTTCACCTCTGCGATGGCCACAGCCGATTTCCTCAAACGTCAGGAAGGCAAAAAAGCCTATGTCGTCGGCGAAGGTGCGCTGATTCATGAACTCTATAAAGCCGGTTTTACCATTACCGATATCAATCCTGATTTCGTGATTGTCGGCGAAACCCGTTCTTATAACTGGGACATGATCCATAAAGCCGCCTATTTCGTGGCAAACGGCGCGCGCTTTATCGCGACAAATCCTGATAACCACGGACACGGTTTTGTTCCTGCCTGCGGCGCATTGTGTGCACCGATCGAAAAAATTACCGGACGCCAGCCATTTTATGTCGGCAAACCGAGTCCGTGGATTATCCGTTCGGCGTTAAATAAAATGCAGGCGCATTCCGAAGATACCGTCATTGTGGGGGATAATCTGCGTACTGACATTCTGGCGGGCTTCCAGGCAGGTCTGGAAACCGTTCTGGTGCTGACTGGCGTTTCAACGCTCAACGATATTGAGGGAATGCCTTTCCGTCCGACCTGGATTTACCCTTCAGTTGCCGATATCGACGTGATTTAAGCGTTTCCGGCCACTGCCTGAAAACGAGTCTGGATCTTTATTCAGGCTCTTTTTTTTGTCTTGCCGTCTGATTTTTATCCACTTTTCTCTTTTTTTGAATCCTCCTCAATTTTTGGCGATTAAATTAATAATCCGCTAATAAAATCGCCATAAAACTGATGATTCATCAAAGATCACCCACCATCAACCAACTATTTATCAGAAGAGCGTTAAACCACTTGCACAACATAGGGGTTTTGACGCATTTTCATAGTCAGCAACGCAACAACGCCGGGCTAAAACTGAAAGAACGGCAACGTTGATCCTCATTCGTAATCATAAAAATAACAGCCAGAGAAAGGTCGTTAGGGAGAAAGTCATATGTGTTCAATTTTCGGTGTGCTCGATATCAAAACTGACGCTGTCGAGCTGCGCAAAAAAGCGCTGGAACTGTCGCGCCTGATGCGTCACCGCGGACCCGACTGGTCCGGTGTGTTTGCCAGCGATAAAGCCATTCTGTCGCATGAGCGTCTGTCCATTGTCGACGTGAACAACGGCGCACAACCTTTGTACAACGCAGCACACACCCACGTTCTGGCTGTGAACGGCGAAATTTACAACCATCAGGCATTGCGCGCAGAACTGGGCGACAAGTATGAATTCCAGACCGCATCTGACTGTGAAGTCATTCTGGCGCTGTATCAGGAAAAAGGCCCTGCCTTCCTCGATGAACTGCAAGGTATGTTCGCCTTTATTCTGTATGACACAGAAAAAGACGCGTACCTGATTGGCCGCGACCATCTGGGCATTATCCCGCTGTACATGGGCTACGACGAACACGGCAACATGTACGTCGCTTCAGAAATGAAAGCGCTGGTGCCGGTTTGTCGCACCATCAAAGAATTCCCGGCAGGCAGCTATCTGTGGAGCCAGGACGGTGAAATTCGCGAATACTACCAGCGTGACTGGTTTGACTTCGAAAACGTCAAAGACAACGTCACTGACGCTGCGGCGCTGAAAGATGCACTGGAAGAAGCGGTAAAAAGTCACCTGATGTCTGACGTGCCTTACGGCGTGCTGCTGTCTGGTGGTCTGGATTCCTCCGTGATTTCCGCCATCACCAAGAAATTTGCCGGCCGCCGTATCGAAGATAAAGATCAGAGCGAAGCCTGGTGGCCGCAACTGCACTCCTTTGCCGTCGGTCTGCAAGGTTCACCGGACCTGCGCGCTGCTCAGGAAGTCGCCAACCATTTAGGCACCGTGCACCACGAAATTCACTTCACCGTGCAGGAAGGTCTGGATGCTATCCGCGATGTTATCTATCACATTGAAACGTATGACGTCACGACTATCCGCGCATCAACGCCGATGTATCTGATGTCGCGTAAAATCAAAGCGATGGGCATCAAAATGGTGTTGTCTGGCGAAGGCGCAGACGAAGTGTTGGGCGGCTACCTGTATTTCCATAAAGCACCAAACGCTAAAGAATTCCATGAAGAAACCGTGCGTAAATTGCTGGCCCTGCATATGTATGACTGTGCGCGTGCCAACAAAGCCATGTCAGCCTGGGGTGTTGAAGCCCGCGTCCCGTTCCTGGACAAAAAATTCCTCGACGTCGCGATGCGTATCAACCCGAAAGACAAGATGTGCGGCAACGGCAAGATGGAGAAACATATCCTGCGTGAATGTTTCGAGTCTTATTTGCCACACAGCGTGGCCTGGCGCCAGAAAGAACAGTTCTCTGATGGCGTAGGTTACAGCTGGATCGATACCTTAAAAGAAGTGGCCTCTCAGCAGATCACCGATCAACAGCTTGAAACTGCACATTTCCGTTTCCCGTACAACACGCCGACCTCGAAAGAAGGCTACCTGTACCGTACGATTTTTGAAGAGTTATTCCCGGTGCCAAGCGCGGCTGAATGTGTGCCTGGCGGGCCGTCAGTGGCCTGTTCTTCAGCGAAAGCTATTGAATGGGACGAAGCGTTCAAAAACATGGACGATCCTTCTGGCCGTGCCGTTGGCGTGCATCAGTCCGCTTATAAATAACCGATTTACCGGTAAATATCCTTGTAGCAAACGGGCCTCTTCAGGCCCGTTTTTTAATGGGTAAAGTCAGTAAAAATAATGTCTTTTGTCCAATTAATCACCAGAGTGGTTATAAGCCAGACAAATGGACGCCGTCAGGCCTTTTTCTCCAAAAAAGGTGTTGACGCAAAACGGTCATATACGCATAATGCGCCCCGCAACGCCGATGAAGGTAGCGCGAAAAAAGATGGCTACGTAGCTCAGTTGGTTAGAGCACATCACTCATAATGATGGGGTCACAGGTTCGAATCCCGTCGTAGCCACCATCTTTTTGCGGGAGTGGCGAAATTGGTAGACGCACTAGATTTAGGTTCTAGCGCCGCAAGGTGTGCGAGTTCAAGTCTCGCCTCCCGCACCATTTCCAGACATCGGCAGCACAGTTGGGGTATCGCCAAGCGGTAAGGCACTGGTTTTTGATACCAGCATTCCCAGGTTCGAATCCTGGTACCCCAGCCATTTTCTTACCTTTCACATTGTTGTACTGATGTGGTTGTGAGGAAAATCCAATTTGAAGAAGTTGTACTGTTGGGGTATCGCCAAGCGGTAAGGCACTGGTTTTTGATACCAGCATACCCTGGTTCGAATCCAGGTACCCCAGCCATACTTCTTTCTGTATAATTGGTAAGCACTTGAAATTTATTATTAAGTTAGTTAAATTAGTGCTTGAAGTTTTGAAGTAAGTCAGTAGAATTTGGCTACGTAGCTCAGCTGGTTAGAGCACATCACTCATAATGATGGGGTCACAGGTTCAAATCCCGTCGTAGCCACCATTTTACTTGCAGTACACTACTCAAAAGGTAGTGAGAAACAAAATTGGGGTGTCGCCAAGCGGTAAGGCTCTGGTTTCTGATACCAGCATACCCAGGTTCGAATCCTGGCACCCCAGCCACATTAGAAAGGCCTGCTTTTTAGCAGGCCTTTTGCTTTTCTGTATTTTAAATATTTATCTAAAAATAGAGGTCTGGTGGAGATGTTTTCCCACCAGCCTTGACGTCATTAAATCCCCAATGCGTATTTAAGTGCTTTGGTTTTCAGTGCGCCCGTACGTTGTGCGGTCATCAGCGCCAGATTACGCAACGCTTTCACCGGTGCCAGATCGTTACTGAAGGCGGTATAGAATAAATCCATCCCGCTTTGCATCAGCAGATTATCCAGACGACGCTGACGCTGATAGCGCAGTAAGACTTTCTCGCTGCTCCACGCTTCATCATGGTCACGCGCCTTTTCCAGCACCGATAACAATGCTTCCACATCACGGTATCCCAGATTGACGCCCTGCCCTGCCAGAGGATTGATGGTGTGCGCTGCGTCACCCACCAGCGCCAGCCCCGGTAAGACATAACGCTGAGCGTGACGGCGAACCAGTGGGAATGCACCTGCGGATATTGCTTTCACTGTGCCCAGCCGTGCCGGGAAAGCCTGCATCACTTCTGTCGTAAGTTGCTGCATATTCAGCGTTTTCAGATAACGGATACGCTGCGGGCTGTCATACCAGACCAGCGAGGCCTGATTATCAAACAGCGGCAGGAACGCCCGCGGGCCGGAAGGGAAAAATTGCTGCCATGTCACGTCCTGATTCGGCGTTGCGGTTTCGACATGAATCAGCATACAGTGCTGGCGGTATTCCCAGCCATCCACACCAATCCCCGCTAACTGCCGCACCAGCGAATTCGCACCATCGGCAGCGACCACAAGTGGCGTGCGCAGTAATTCACCCGTAGTCAGTTGCAAAGACCAGGTTTTATCATCGTGCTGCAAAAGGTGACGCAATTTTGCCGGGCAAAAACGGGTCAGGCTGGTGAGGGCATCAAACTGTTGCCACAGCGCCAGCTGAAGTACCCGGTTTTCGACCATGAAGCCCAGTTCCGGCAATCCGAGAGACTGCGCATCAAATTTCACTTCAGAACCGTCAACTTCCCAGGTTTCCAGGCGGCGGTATGGGACTGAGCGCATTTTCTCAACCGCCCCCCACGCCCCCAGTTTCTGTAAAAAGCGCACAGACGCACAACCGATCGCGGAGATACGCAAATCAGCCGGCGCTGACGGATCAAACCCGGCAGGTTCTTCATTCTCTATCAGAGCAACCTGCAATCCCTGCTGCGCCAGCCCCAGGGCTGTGGCAGCGCCCACCATGCCGCCACCCACAATGACTGCATCAAATGTCTTCTCAGAATTATTCATTATTATTCCGGCTTTCTGTTCAGTTCATTATGCGAAGTGTACCGGATTTTTGTGTTGGCATCAGGGCCTAAGCTGCTTTCCTGCACTGGTCAGCACTGGAGTGAGGGTTTACAATAGCGCCCCTGAACTATGCTATGCACTGCGGCACTGCCGATCTAACGTTTCCCGTATTGAGTACTGACACGCTGATGACTAAAAAACTGCACATAAAAACCTGGGGCTGCCAGATGAATGAATATGATTCATCCAAAATGGCTGACCTTCTCGACAGCACCCATGGTTACCAGCTGACGGATAACGCTGAAGAAGCAGACATTCTGCTGCTGAATACCTGCTCAATAAGGGAAAAAGCGCAGGAGAAAGTGTTCAGCCTGCTCGGACACTGGAAATTACTGAAAAAGAAAAACCCGAATATTATCATTGGGGTGGGTGGCTGCGTCGCATCACAGGAAGGCGAAATGCTGCGTAAACGTGCGCCTTGTGTCGACATCGTCTTCGGTCCGCAAACCTTGCATCGTTTACCGGAAATGGTGAACCACGTACGCGGCACCAAAAGCCCGGTCGTGGATATCAGCTTTCCTGAAATCGAAAAATTTGACCGGCTGCCGGAACCGCGCGCAGACGGCCCGACCGCTTTCGTTTCCATCATGGAAGGCTGCAACAAATATTGCAGCTTCTGTGTAGTGCCTTATACGCGCGGTGAAGAAGTCAGCCGCCCGTGCGATGACGTATTGTTTGAAGTGGCACAACTGGCCGCGCAAGGCGTGCGTGAAGTTAACCTGCTGGGCCAGAACGTTAATGCGTATCGTGGCGATGCGTTTGAGGGTGGCGTGTGCACCTTCGCTGAGCTGCTGCGTCTGGTGGCAGCGATTGACGGTATCGACCGTATTCGTTTCACCACCAGTCATCCGGTCGAATTTACTGATGATATTATAGAAGTCTATAAAGATACGCCTGAAGTGGTGAGCTTCCTGCATCTGCCGATCCAAAGTGGTTCCGATCGCATTCTGACGATGATGAAGCGTCCTCATACAGTGCTGGAATATAAATCGACTATCCGCAAGTTACGCGCCGCGCGTCCTGATATTCATTTCAGTTCAGATTTTATCATCGGTTTCCCTGGCGAAACGAACGAAGATTTTGAACGCACGATGGATTTGATTGCGCAGGTGAATTACGACGTCAGCTTCAGCTTCATCTATTCTCCGCGTCCGGGCACACCGGCGGCAGATATGGTTGATGATGTGAGCATGGATGAGAAGAAACAGCGTCTGGCGCTGTTACAGGACAGAATCACACAGCAAGTCATGCGCTTTAGCCGCGCCACGCTGGGTACTGTTCAGCGTATTCTGGTGGAAGGCACGTCCCGCAAGGACATTATGGAGCTGACCGGCCGTACCGAATGCAACCGCGTGGTCAACTTCGAAGGCACACCGGACATGATTGGTAAGTTCGTTGATGTCGAAATTGTCGACGTGTATGCCAACTCACTGCGCGGTGTGGTTGTCCGTACGGAAGAACAGATGGCGCTTCGCCTGCATGAATCACCACAATCAGTTATCGAACGCACCCGCAAAGAAAATGAATTGGGCGTTGGACTATATCAACCCTGAACCACCAGAATAATGCACAGCCTGAAATCAACAGGGCGCTCCGGCGTCCTGTTTCTTTTGAGATTTTCGGTAATAACCTCATCATAAGGGTTTAATTTTCCAGCAAAGGCCGCATATCCGGATGACGGTGCCTGCAACTGCTGCCACGGCGCAGCATATTTTGCCAAGGGCATGTATTATTAAGTCAGGTATGGTTGGCGGCTGAAAGCAGTGACTCAGCCGGGTGAAATGACAACTGGTCCGAAGTGACCCAGAGGATTCGTTTGAACGTTGTAACACAAGAGATTTTACTGGAGCCCGAAGACAACCAGCGTTTGCTGAGCCTGTGCGGGCCGTTTGATGACAATATCAAACAACTGGAGCGCCGGTTGGGCGTTGAAATCAACCGTCGTGATAACGCGTTTAAATTGGTCGGAAAGAGCCTGCCGGTTGCGGCAGCCGCCGACATCCTGCGTGATTTATACGTTGACACTGCGCCGCTGCGCGGTGAGATCCAGGATATCGATCCTGAAAAAATTCATCTGGCGATCAAAGAAAGCCGGGTACTGGAACAAACAGCAGAAAGTGTGCCCGACTTCGGCAAAGCGGTCATCATCAAAACCAAGCGTGGCATGGTGAAGCCGCGCACGCCCAATCAGGCGCAGTATATCGCCAACATTCTCGACCACGACATCACCTTCGGGATCGGTCCTGCAGGTACCGGTAAAACATATCTGGCCGTGGCTGCTGCGGTGGATGCGCTGGAGCGTCAGGAAGTGCGCCGCATTCTTCTGACCCGCCCTGCCGTTGAAGCCGGTGAAAAACTGGGCTTCCTGCCGGGGGATCTCAGTCAGAAAGTTGACCCATATCTGCGCCCGCTGTATGACGCATTGTTCGAAATGCTCGGTTTTGAGAAAGTTGAAAAACTGATTGAGCGCAACGTTATTGAAGTCGCCCCGCTGGCTTACATGCGTGGACGTACATTGAACGACGCTTTTATTATCCTTGATGAAAGCCAGAACACGTCTATCGAACAAATGAAGATGTTCCTGACCCGTATTGGCTTTAACTCCAAAGCGGTGATCACCGGTGACGTGACGCAAATCGACTTGCCGCGTCATCAGAAATCAGGGCTTCGTCATGCGATTGAAGTGCTGTCGTCAGTCGAAGAACTCAGCTTTAACTTCTTCCACAGTGAAGACGTGGTACGTCATCCGGTCGTTGCGCGCATTGTTGTCGCGTACGAAGCCTGGGAAGAAGAAGATCAAAAACGCCGCGATGCGATTGCCGCAGAGCGTAAACATGAACATCAGAACAGCTCAACACAACAGGCCAGTCAATGAACACGGTAATCCTCGATTTACAAATTGCCTGCGAAGATGCAGCAGGTTTACCGTCAGAAAATGATTTCCAGACCTGGCTTGAAGCGGTTCTTCCTCAGTTTCAGGAAGAATCAGAAGTCACAATCCGTCTGGTCGATATCCCTGAAAGTCATGAACTTAATATGACTTATCGTGGGATGGATAAACCGACCAACGTGTTATCCTTTCCGTTCGAAGCACCTCCTGGTATGGAGATGCCGCTTCTTGGCGACCTGATTATTTGTCGCCAGGTTGTGGAGAAAGAAGCAAAAGAGCAGGACAAAGAACTTCTGGCTCACTGGGCGCATATGGTCATTCACGGCAGTTTGCATTTGCTGGGCTATGACCATATCGTTGACGAAGAAGCCGAAGAAATGGAATCGATTGAAACTGAAATCATGCAGGGTCTGGGGTATCCGGATCCGTATATTTCAGAGAAAGAAGATAACTAAGCTTCACAGTAAACTCGCGTAATGCCTGCCTGATAACGTGTTTATCCGCAGGCGTTTCGCATAATTTTCACTAACTACGAGTAAAAAAAACCAAACGCCATGAGCGATGACCATTCACAAAATAGTGACAGCCCCAGTCCCAAGAAGGGCTTCTTTTCCCTTATCCTTAGCCAGCTTTTTCACGGTGAACCAAAAAACCGTGGCGATTTGGTTGAGCTGATCCGTGATTCAGAACAAAACGATCTGATCGACCCCGATACCCGTGACATGCTGGAAGGCGTGATGGATATCGCCGAGCAGCGCGTCCGGGACATCATGATCCCACGTTCACAAATGATCACGCTAAAACGCAACCAGCCGCTGGAAGAGTGCCTCGATGTCATTATTGAATCTGCACACTCACGCTTCCCGGTGATCAGCGAAGATAAGGATCACATTGAAGGCATCCTGATGGCCAAAGACCTGCTGCCGTTTATGCGCACAGAGTCTGAGCCATTCAGCATAGATAAAGTGCTGAGAACCGCGGTCGTTGTCCCTGAAAGCAAACGCGTAGACCGCATGCTGAAGGAATTCCGCTCACAGCGTTACCACATGGCGATTGTCGTTGATGAATTCGGCGGCGTTTCAGGTCTGGTAACCATAGAAGATATTCTCGAACTGATCGTCGGCGAAATCGATGATGAGTACGATGAAGCAGAAGATCTGGATATCCGTCAGCTCAGCCGCCATACCTACACCGTCCGCGCACTGGCACCGATCGAAGATTTTAATGAAGTGTTCCGGACCCATTACAGTGACGACGAAGTCGATACGATTGGTGGTCTGGTCATGCAGTCATTCGGCCATTTACCGGCGCGTGGTGAAAGCATTGAAATTGACGGTTACCTGTTCAAGGTTGCGATGGCTGACAGCCGTCGTATCATTCAGGTTCATGTAAAAATACCGGACGACGCGCCGCAACCGATACTGGAAGAATAATTACTTCATGGCAATTGCCTCTTTATATCAACGCCAGCGGGTTCGCGCCCTGCTGGCGCTCTTTTTCGGTGCCTGTGGCACGCTGTCATTTTCCCCTTATGACTTCTGGCCTGCGGCGATCATTTCGCTGTGCGGTCTGCTGGCATTAACGCTCGATCGTCGTCCGGCTCAGGCCGCGCTCATCGGCTTTTTCTGGGGAATGGGTCTTTTTGGCAGCGGCGTAAACTGGGTTTATGTCAGCATCGCCACGTTTGGCGGCATGCCGGAAGCGATCAACCTTTTCCTGGTGGTCTTGCTGGCAGCGTATTTATCGCTGTACACGATGTTGTTTGCCGGCTTGTTCAGCAAACTGTGGCCGAAAACCACCTGGTGGAAACTGGCACTTGGCGCGCCCGCCTTGTGGCAAGTTACTGAATTCCTGCGCGGCTGGGTGCTGACCGGTTTCCCGTGGTTACAGTTCGGCTACAGCCAGATCGACGGTCCGCTGAAAGGCCTCGCGCCGATTACCGGCGTCGACGGCATCACGATTTTACTCACCTCGCTGAGCGGACTGATTGTGTACGCAGTACATCAGCGTCGCGTCACACCGGGAATTATCGCTGTTGCCATGCTGTTACTGCCGTGGCCGCTGCGTTATATCCACTGGTATCAGGAACAGCCAGATAAAACGGTCGATGTGGCACTGGTTCAGGGCAACATTCCACAGTCCATGAAATGGGATCCGAAAGCACTGGAAAGTGCGCTGCAGACCTATCTGGATCTCAGCCGCCCGTACGTGGGTAAATCCAGCATGATCATCTGGCCGGAATCAGCAATTTCAGACATTGAATCCGATCAGCAGGGCTTCCTGAGCATGGTGGATAATATCTACCGCTCACACGGCACCCAGTTAATCACCGGCATTATCGATGCCCGTCGCAATGAAGAAGGCATGAAAGTGTATAACAGCGCCATCGTGCTCGGCGGTGAAAAGCCCTATCACTATCCTGACGAAAACCGCTTCAACAAACATCATCTGGTGCCTTTTGGAGAGTTCGTACCGCTGGAAGCCATTCTTCGCCCGCTGGCACCTTTCTTCGATTTGCCGATGTCCGGGCTGACCAGTGGTGATTACGTGCAGAAACCGTTGTTTGTCAGTGGCCTGAATCTGACCACGGCGATTTGTTACGAAGTCGTCTTCGGCGAACAGGTGCGCGACAATCTGCAACCGGATACTAATTTCCTGCTGACGATTTCAAACGATGCCTGGTTTGGTCATTCGATTGGCCCATGGCAACACTTCCAGATGGCGCGAATGCGTTCGCTGGAACTGGGCCGTCCGTTGCTGCGCAGCACCAATAATGGCATTACCGCCGTCGTTGATGCTCAGGGCGATGTGACCCACGAAATTCCGCAGTTTACCCGTCAGGTGCTGAACGTGAAGGTCACACCGACAACGGGTATGACACCTTATGCCCGGGCTGGCTGGTGGCCGGTGTGGTTTGCTACGGCAGTCATGGCGGCAGTTGCGCTGTGGTTGGGTCGCCGTAAATCCTGAGTACAAGCGTTTTGTTTCTAAAACAGGCACCTCCGGGTGTCTGTTCTTTTTTGTAGCACCCCTTTTTAATCTCAATACCCCTCCCCTTTTACCTGCTGCCGATTGTTTCGACTGCGGCATTAAGCGCTGCCGATTTGCCCGCTTATGAAGTTAAATCAGGCCATTTGGCACGACTCTTGCTACATCTGATTGAAAGATATCTGATTAGTTACTTTTTATGACGGGATGCATCATTTTGGTACAAACAGGCTGCTCCTCATGCACTTTCCGGGTGCATAGCCGTTTGATTGCTTTGATTTGGTGCGTGTCTCGTCTCAAAAAAGAAACAATGTGGTTTCATAATATTCACATTCAGCTATTTTCTAGCTTCATATGACGAGGCATTAGTACTTTCTGATCCCTGAGTTTGGATCCCTAATGACAGCAAGGAGTTGGACATGCAATTGCGCAAATTGGCGTTATCAGTACTGTTGGCAAGCGTTACCGTGAGCAGCTTTGCTCACGCAGAAGAACTGACCGGCACCCTGAAAAAAATTAAAGACAATGGCGTTATCGTGGTGGGTCACCGTGAATCCTCAGTGCCATTCTCTTACTACAACAACGAACAAAAAGTTGTGGGTTATTCACAGGACTATTCTGACGCTATCGTTGACGCAGTGAAGAAAAAACTGAACCTGCCTGACCTGCAGGTCAAAATGATGCCAATCACTTCGCAGAACCGTATCCCGCTGCTGCAAAACGGCACCTACGATTTCGAATGTGGTTCAACCACCAACAACCTGGAACGTCAGCAACAAGCAGCCTTCTCTGACACCATCTTTGTGATCGGTACACGTCTGCTGGTGAAAAAAGGTTCAGAGATTAAAGATTTCACTGACCTTAAAGGCAAAACTGTTGTTGTAACCTCCGGTACGACTTCCGAAGTTCTGCTGAACAAGCTGAACGAAGAGAAAAAACTGGATCTGCGCATCATCAGTGCCAAAGACCACGGTGACTCCTTCCGTACGCTGGAAACTGGCCGCGCAGTGGCCTTCATGATGGATGACGCCTTGCTGGCCGGTGAACGTGCGAAAGCCAAGAAACCAGACAACTGGGAAATTGTCGGTACGCCGCAATCCAAAGAAGCTTATGGCTGCATGATGCGTAAAGACGATGCTGAGTTTAAAAAACTGGTTGATGACACCATCGTGCAGGCACAAACCTCCGGTGAAGCAGGCAAATGGTTTGAAACCTGGTTCAAAAAACCAATTCCTCCGAAAAACCTGAATATGAACTTTGAGCTGTCCGATGACATGAAAGCTCTGTTCAAAGCGCCAAACGATAAGGCGCTGTAAGTCATACCAAATGGACGGGTATAACCAAGAGAAGAGTGAAAAGTGACTAAAATACAAGGTTGGACCACCAACCTGTGATGATACAGATGCGGGGTGGTCGTTCCCCACCCCGCATTCTTTCCCATTCACTTTAGGCGAATTGCGTCATCACTCAGATGGGTAAGCCTTTACCCGCTTTACGGAGTTTTTATGTCAATAGATTGGAACTGGGGCATTTTTCTGCAACAAGCCCCCTTCGGTAACACCACTTATCTGGGCTGGATTTGGAATGGATTTCAGGTCACTGTCGCACTGTCAATTTGCGCATGGATAATCGCCTTCCTCATCGGTTCTCTATTCGGTATTTTGCGTACCGTCCCCAACCGCATCCTTTCGGGTATTGGTACCTGTTACGTCGAATTATTCCGTAACGTGCCATTAATCGTGCAATTCTTCATTTGGTATCTGGTGGTCCCTGAACTGCTGCCTGAAAATATCGGCATGTGGTTTAAATCCGAACTGGCGCCTGACGTACAGTTCTTCACTTCCTCGGTAATTTGCCTCGGGTTGTTCACCGCCGCCCGTGTATGCGAACAGGTGCGTGCAGCCATCCAGTCCCTGCCAAGCGGACAACGCAATGCCGGACTGGCGATGGGCCTTACGCTGCCGCAAACTTACCGCTATGTGCTGTTGCCCAATGCTTACCGCGTGATCGTGCCGCCAATGACCTCTGAGATGGTTAACCTGGTGAAAAACTCCGCCATTGCCTCGACCATTGGTCTGGTTGATATGGCCGCACAAGCCGGTAAGCTGCTGGATTACTCCGCGCATGCGTATGAATCATTCACTGCAATCACCGTTGCTTATGTCCTTATCAATGCCGTCATCATGCTGCTGATGCATTTCGTAGAACGTAAAGTCCGCCTGCCGGGCAACATGGGAGGGAAATAAGCATGCATGAATTCGACTGGAGTTCTATTGGTCCCGGCCTGCCCTATCTGTGGCAAGGCATGGTCATTACGCTGAAGATAACGTCGCTGGCGATTGTAGTCGGTATTTTGTGGGGCACCCTGCTGGCGGTCATGCGCCTGTCAACGTTCAAGCCGATCAGCTGGTTTGCCTCGGCTTACGTCAACCTTTTCCGCGCGGTTCCGCTGGTCATGGTGCTGTTGTGGTTCTATCTGATTGTGCCGGGCTTTCTGCAAAAAGTGCTCGGACTGTCACCTAAAACCGATATCCGCCTGATTTCTGCGATGGTCGCGTTTGCGTTATTTGAAGCGGCGTATTACTCGGAGATTATCCGCGCAGGGATTATCAGCATCGCACGCGGTCAGTCTTCTGCAGCGCTGGCGCTGGGTATGACGCAATGGCAATCCATGAAGCTGGTTATCCTGCCGCAGGCTTTCCGCGCGATGGTGCCGTTACTGCTGACGCAGGCGATCGTTTTGTTCCAGGATACTTCGCTGGTGTATGTTCTGGGCCTCGCAGACTTCTTCCGCAGCGCATCTAATATTGGTGACCGTGACGGTACGCTGGTTGAGATGGTGCTGTTTGCAGGACTTATTTACTTTGTTATCAGCCTTTGTGCTTCCTTGCTGGTGCGTTATTTGAAGAAAAGGACCGTTTCATGATTTCACTGAAGAATGTTTCTAAATGGTACGGGCACTTTCAGGTGCTTACCGATTGCAGCACCGAAGTTAAAAAAGGTGAAGTTGTGGTGGTTTGCGGGCCTTCAGGCTCAGGGAAATCGACGCTGATCAAAACCGTTAACGGACTCGAACCAGTTCAGAAAGGTGAGATCCTGGTCAACGGGACGCCGGTCAATGACAAGAAGACCAATCTGGCGCAACTGCGTGCAAAAGTGGGCATGGTTTTCCAGCATTTCGAACTGTTCCCGCACCTTTCCATCATCGATAACCTGACACTGGCGCAAGTCAAAGTTTTAAAACGTGATAAAGCGGCAGCGAAAGACAAGGGCCTGAAATTACTGGATCGTGTCGGTTTGTCCGCGCACGCCAATAAATTCCCCGGCCAGCTTTCCGGTGGTCAGCAACAGCGTGTGGCGATTGCCCGTGCATTGTGTATGGATCCGATCGCGATGTTGTTTGACGAACCGACGTCCGCTCTTGATCCGGAAATGATCAACGAAGTGCTCGACGTTATGGTTGAGCTGGCAAACGAAGGTATGACAATGATGGTGGTGACACACGAAATGGGCTTCGCCCGTAAAGTGGCCAACCGCGTGATTTTCATGGATGAAGGCAAGATTGTAGAAGATCGCAATAAAGACGATTTCTTCAATAATCCGGAATCCGATCGCGCCCGGGATTTCCTGGCGAAGATCCTGCACTGACCGGCACTGAAAAAAAGAAAGCACACCTGCCCCGACTCTCTGGGGCAGGTGTCTGACGCTTAAGGTTCAAACGGACGACGCGTAAACTCAGTGTTACCACATTTCGGGCATTTACTCAGAATTTCCGGCGTATACACCGCTAAGTGAAAATGACAGTTTTCACACACCAGATTGCCCAGACCGACGACTTCTCCGCTGTGATAAATCCCGTGATGGCTGACATCTTTAAAAACCTCTTTCCATTCCAGCTGGGTTTTATCGGTCATATCGGCCAGCTCTTTCCACAAGCTTTCTTTAATGACCCGCATGAACACACTGTCCGTGCCGTCATCTTCTTCTGCCACGGCTTGCTGGTTTTCTTCATAGTTGCGGGCAAATTCGTGCAAATCGCGGCGTACCGCCGACGTTAACTGTTCAATCTGGATTTCCGTCAGCTTGCCCTCTTCCTGCAGTCTGACGCGGGCATCCTGTACCAGCGCGCTGATATCACGTTCACCGTGTTTTAGCCGCTCGGTCAGTGATGTCACCAACTGACGGTAAGATTGCGTAATATTGCTCATATTTCCTCTCCTTGAACTGTCATAACCATTTTCACGGCGGGAACGCACTGCCTTTATTTTAGTCGTAAATCCCTGATCCGTTGCGCAGATTATCTCGCGCTGACTCGCAGATTATGAATATTGCGCCAGAAGCGGACAGAAATTCCCTTTAGCCTTCGCTGGGTGTTGTTGCTCCAACCGCTTATCAGCTATGCTATGCGGATCTTTTGATTAAAACTTTTTGAGCTACAGGCGTAGCTGTTTTCACTCACAGGACCACCGGCCGCCATGCAAGAGCAATACCGTCCAGAAGACATCGAGTCACACGTTCAGCTTCACTGGCAAGAGAAGCAAACCTTCAAAGTTACCGAACAGCCTGGCAAGGAGAAATATTACTGCCTCTCCATGTTGCCTTATCCATCAGGCCGTCTCCACATGGGACACGTGCGCAACTACACCATCGGTGACGTGATTTCCCGTTACCAGCGCATGCTCGGTAAAAACGTTCTGCAGCCGATTGGCTGGGATGCGTTTGGCCTGCCAGCGGAAGGAGCAGCGGTTAAAAACAACACCGCACCTGCGCCGTGGACTTACGAAAACATCGAATACATGAAGAACCAGCTTAAATTGCTGGGCTTCGGCTATGACTGGGATCGTGAAATCGCGACCTGTAAGCCTGATTATTATCGCTGGGAACAATGGTTCTTCACCAAGCTGTACGAAAAAGGTCTGGTTTATAAGAAGACCTCCGCAGTGAACTGGTGTCCGCATGACCTGACCGTTCTGGCGAATGAACAGGTTATCGACGGCTGCTGCTGGCGTTGCGATACCAAAGTAGAACGCAAAGAAATTCCTCAGTGGTTTATCAAAATCACCGATTACGCCGATCAGCTGCTTAACGATCTGGACACGCTGGAAAGCTGGCCAGAGCAGGTGAAAACCATGCAGCGCAACTGGATTGGCCGTTCCGAAGGCGTGGAAATCACCTTTGATGTGGCTGACAGCGATGAAAAAGTCACGGTGTACACCACCCGTCCTGATACGTTTATGGGCGCGACCTACGTCGCTGTGGCTGCCGGTCATCCTCTGGCACAGTTGGGCGCACAGAATAATCCTGCGCTGAACGATTTCATCGACGAATGCCGTAACACCAAAGTTGCCGAAGCAGAAATGGCGACGATGGAAAAGAAAGGCATGGCAACCGGTCTGTTTGCCATTCACCCGCTGTCCGGTGAAAAGCTGCCAGTCTGGGTCGCTAACTTCGTTCTGATGGAGTACGGCACCGGCGCGGTAATGGCCGTTCCAGCTCACGACCAGCGTGACTGGGAGTTCGCCACCAAATATGACCTCCCTATTAAGCGCGTGATTAAGTCACTTGTTGAAGAAGCATATGAAGAAGCCATATTTAAAGGCACAACAAGTCATGTAGATCCAATACCATTAGCCGTTAGTGATCCATCGGAGCTCATGAGTTTAGAAAATGACTTATATAATGAGCGTAGTGAACCATATTTGGAAAAAGATGGAATATCTTATAATTCTGGTAAGTATGACGGCTTAAGATATCAGGAAGCTTGGAACGCTATAGCAGATGACCTTGTCATTAAAGGCGTAGGTCAGCGCAAAGTGAACTATCGCCTGCGCGACTGGGGGGTTTCCCGTCAACGTTACTGGGGCGCACCAATTCCGATGATCACGTTGGAAGACGGCACCGTTATTCCTGCGCCTGAAGATCAACTGCCGGTTGTTTTGCCGGAAGATGTGGTCATGGACGGTATCACCAGCCCGATTAAAGCGGATCCTGAGTGGGCGAAAACTACCGTCAACGGTATGCCGGGTCTGCGTGAAACCGACACCTTTGACACCTTCATGGAATCTTCCTGGTATTACGCGCGTTATACCTGCCCGCAATACGACGAAGGTATGCTGGATCCTGCGGCCGCCAACTACTGGTTGCCAGTCGATCAGTATGTCGGTGGTATTGAACACGCCATCATGCACCTGATGTATTTCCGCTTCTTCCACAAACTGATGCGTGATGCAGGTTTGGTGGATTCTGACGAACCGGCCAAGCGCCTGTTGTGTCAGGGTATGGTTCTGGCTGACGCGTTCTACTACACCGGTAACAGCGGCGAACGTATCTGGGTTTCCCCGGCGGATGCCATTGTTGAACGTGATGAAAAAGGTCGCATCACCAAAGCCACTGACCCGCAAGGCCACGAACTGGTTTACGCGGGCATGAGCAAGATGTCCAAGTCTAAAAACAACGGCATCGACCCGCAGGTGATGGTCGATAAATACGGTGCAGATACCGTGCGTCTGTTTATGATGTTCGCTTCTCCGGCAGAAATGACGCTGGAATGGCAAGAGTCCGGCGTTGAAGGGGCAAACCGCTTCCTGAAACGTGTCTGGAAACTGGCCTTCGAGCACACAGAAAAAGGTCGTGTTGCCGCTCTGGATGTGGCTTCTCTCAATGAAGCACAGAAAGATCTGCGTCGTGACTTGCATAAAACCATCGCCAAAGTGACCGATGATATCGGCCGTCGTCAGACCTTCAACACCGCTATCGCGGCAATCATGGAACTGATGAACAAGCTGGGTCGTGCACCTCAGGATAGCGAACAGGACCGTGCGCTGCTGCAGGAATCCTTGCTGGCGGTTGTCCGTATGCTTTATCCATTCACTCCGCACGTCTGCTTCAGCCTCTGGCAGTCGCTGCAAGGAGAAGGCGACGTGGATACCGCGCCATGGCCACAAGCTGATGAGCAGGCAATGGTTGAAGATTCCAAGCTGGTCGTTGTACAGGTGAACGGTAAAGTGCGTGCTAAAATCACCGTAGCCGCTGATGCTACCGAGCAACAAGTGCGCGATCGTGCGGCAGAAGAACATTTGGTCGCAAAATATCTGGATGGGGTTACGGTTCGCAAAGTAATCTACGTCCCGGGCAAACTGCTTAACCTGGTTGTAGGTTGAGTCAAGGAGGATCTGTGCGACATCCCATAATGACATTGCTGCTCACCGCAGCAGTGCTGGTTACAGCAGGTTGTGGATTCCATTTACGTGGGAAAACCAATGTTCCTGACGAACTGAAAACAATCGTTTTGGACAGTGGGGATCCATATGGTCCGTTGACTCGTAATATCAGGACCCAGTTGCGTCTAAGTAATGTGACCATTGTTGATGATCCGACCAAAGAACAGCGTAAGGATATCCCGTCGCTGCGCATTGGGGCTGAGTCAGTGGGTCAGACTACCGCATCAATCTTCCAGGACGGTAAGACTGCGGAATATCAGATGGAAATGAACATTAATGCGACGGTTCTGATGCCTGGCAAGGATTTGTATCCTATCCATGTAAAAGTGTTCCGTTCCTTCTTTGACAACCCGTTAACGGCGCTGGCCAAAGATAACGAACAGGACATCATTATCGAGGAAATGCGCCAGCAGGCTGCGCAGCAACTGATCCGTAAGTTGCTGACCGTCCATGCTTCAGAATTGCAGAAAGCAGAGGATGTCGGCGGGCGTCAGGTAGAAGTCATTTCTACCGGTTCATCAGCCACGACGTCGTCTGATGCCTCTGCGGCATCTTCCACGGCACCGGCCACCCCTTCCGCACAATGATCCGAGTTTATCCGGAACAACTTGCCGCGCAGCTCCGTGAGGGGCTGCGCGCTTGTTATGTGTTATGTGGAAACGACCCTTTGCTTTTGCAGGAAAGCCAGGACAGCATACGTCACGCTGCCCAGCAGGCTGACTTCCAGGAGCACTACACCTACATTCTTGACGCCCATACCGAATGGGAGTCCATCTTCAGCATCTGTCAGGCCCTGAGCCTGTTTGCCAGCCGGCAGACCCTGATGCTTATTCTGCCCGAAAATGGCCCGACGGCGCCGATGGCAGAACAATTACTCAAACTGACCACCCTGCTCCACGACGATATTCTGCTGCTGTTGCGCGGTACAAAACTGACTAAAGCGCAGGAAAACAGCGCCTGGTTTAAAGCGTTAAGTGACAAAGGTGTTTTCGTCAGTTGTCAGACGCCCGAACAGGCACAACTTCCCCGCTGGGTGACCCGTCGCGCCAAAGAACTTTCACTTGAACTCGATGAACCGGCTAATCAGCTTTTGTGCTACTGCTATGAAGGAAATTTGCTGGCGCTGGCGCAGTCGCTGGAGCGTCTTTCCCTGCTCTATCCGGATGGCAAACTCACGCTACCGCGCGTCGAAGAGGCCGTCAACGATGCGGCACATTTCACACCTTATCACTGGCTGGATGCGTTACTGGCCGGGAAAAGTAAGCGAGCCTGGCATATTTTGCGTCAGTTGCAACAGGAAGACAGCGAGCCGGTTATTTTACTGCGAACCGTACAGCGTGAGCTGCTGATGCTGCTCAATCTGAAACGGAAAATGGACACGACGCCGATCAGGACCCTGTTTGATCAACAAAAAGTCTGGCAAAACCGCCGGGCGCTGGTGACTCAGGCACTGCAACGCCTGTCTCTTGCCCAGCTGTCTCAGGCCGTTCGCTTACTGACCCAGATGGAAATCACACTAAAACAGGATTACGGTCAGTCAGTCTGGGCCGAGCTTGAAAGCCTGTCTATGCTACTCTGTGGGAAATCCTTACCCACCGGATTGACGGAGTTGGGTTCGTATTGAAGCAGGACACCGTTATGCCGCGCCGCGCCGCACATTCTTCTGCAACCGCTGAAAAGCTGCTGGCTTTTTTTGGCGGTACGTTTGACCCGATCCATTATGGTCATCTGAAACCCGTTGCAGCGCTGGCAGCGCAGGCCGGGTTTGATCAGGTGATCCTGCTGCCCAACAACGTTCCTCCCCACCGGCCACAACCCGAAGCCACGCCGCAGCAACGTCTGCATATGGCGAAGCTGGCTGTGGCGGATAACGCGCTGTTTTCAGTCGACCCCCGCGAGCTGGCTGTTGATACGCCCTCCTACACGATTGAGACACTTGCAACGTTACGTAAAGAACATGGCGACAAATGCCCGCTGGCGTTTATCATTGGCCAGGATTCGTTACTGACGCTGCATAAGTGGCACCGCTGGGAATCGTTACTGGATTTCTGTCATATCGTGGTAATGGCGCGTCCGGGTTATCAGGAACAACTTGATACACCGGAACTGCAGAAATGGTATGACGCCCATCGGGTGAATGATGCCAATGCGCTTAAGCAAAAACCGGCCGGATTCATTTATCAGGCCAATACCCCATTGCTGGATATTTCAGCGACTGAAATCCGTGAACGCCGTCATGCGGGTCTTGATTGCTCAGATTTACTGCCTTCCGCCGTTGAGCGTTATATAGAATCACAGGGCTTGTACCGCGAGTAGCTAACGCGTGCTATACTGCGCCGCTTAATTTCGGCTCTCGATAACGCTGCGTAATCAACCAATACAATGTATTGATTGTTAAACGTTTTAAGCTGTTTTCCAGACAACCGCTATGTTTATCCTTCATGAGATTGATCATTGCTTCGGTGCCACACCGGCGGACATCTCGTGAGGTCAATTGTTTCAAACATCCCCAGGGGGAACCTTTGCAAGGTAAAGCGCTCCAAGATTTTGTTGTCGATAAAGTCGATGACCTGAAAGCACAAGACATCATCGCCATTGATGTTAAAGGTAAATCCAGTATTACTGACTGCATGATTATCTGTACCGGCACGTCAAGCCGCCATGTCATGTCCATCGCCGGGCATCTGGTTGAAGAAATTAAAGCCGTTGGCCTTGATGCCATGGGTGTGAAAGGCATTAATGAAGCTGACTGGGTGGTTGTCGATCTGGGCGAAGTGATCGTGCACGTTATGCAGGAAGAAAGCCGTCAGTTGTATGAGCTTGAGAAACTCTGGGGCTGATGCGTGAAGCTGCAACTTGTCGCCGTCGGCACCAAAATGCCTGACTGGGTGCAAACCGGTTTTAACGATTATCTGCACCGTTTCCCTAAAGATATGCCGTTTGAACTGACAGAGGTTCCGGCCGGGAAACGTGGGAAGAACGCAGACATCAAGCGCATTCTTGAAAAAGAAGGCGAGCAGATGCTGGCCGCTGTCGGTAAAGGGAATCGCATCGTGACGCTGGATATTCCAGGGACACCATGGGAAACCCCGCAACTGGCGCAACAACTGGAACGCTGGAAGCAGGACGGACGCAATGTCAGCCTGTTGATCGGCGGTCCGGAAGGGCTGGCACCGGCCTGTAAAGCAGCAGCGGAACAGAGCTGGTCGCTCTCTCCGTTGACGCTTCCTCACCCGCTGGTGCGGGTTCTGGTGGCGGAAAGTCTTTATCGCGCCTGGAGTATTACCACTAATCATCCATATCACCGCGAATAACGGGTGGTGAATGTCAGCAACATGAATTAAGTAGTGGGATGAAAATAGATCGTAACCCTTTTCGCGACTATACGGCTGAATCAGCCCTCTTTGTGCGCCGTGCACTGGTGGCGTTTATCGGCATTCTGCTACTTAGCGGCGTTTTAGCTTTTAATCTTTATAATCTGCAAATTGTCCGTTTTCAGGATTACCAAACCCGTTCTAACGATAACCGTATCAAGCTGGTGCCGATCGCGCCCAGCCGCGGCATTATCTATGACCGCAACGGTACGCCGCTGGCGCTGAACCGCACGATCTATCAGCTTGAACTGGTGCCGGAAAAAGTGGACGATTTGCAGGCCACGCTTGAAGGCCTCAAACCGATAGTTGACCTCAC
This sequence comes from Rahnella aceris, assembly GCF_011684115.1. Lineage (NCBI taxonomy): Bacteria > Pseudomonadati > Pseudomonadota > Gammaproteobacteria > Enterobacterales > Yersiniaceae > Rahnella > Rahnella aceris. The sequence goes on from NZ_JAADJV010000001.1 coordinate 2,375,691, forward strand.
GCAGGAAGATATCGATAACTTCAAAAAAGAGCGCCAGCGTTCGCGACGCTTTACGTCTATTGCCGTCAAAACGGCCCTGACTGAAGTTCAGGTTGCGCGTTTCTCCGTCAACCAGTTCCACTTCCCCGGCGTTGAAGTCAAAGGCTATCAGCGTCGCTACTATCCGTATGGTTCAGCGCTGACGCACGTTATCGGCTATGTATCGAAAATCAATGACCGTGACGTTGAACGCCTCGATAAAGATGGCATTCTGGCCAACTATGCCGCCACGCACGACATTGGTAAGCTCGGCATTGAGCGCTATTACGAAGACACGCTTCACGGTAAAACCGGCTATGAAGAAGTTGAAGTGAACAACCGTGGCCGCGTTATCCGCCAGCTACACGAAGAACCGCCGCAGGCGGGCAAAGATATTTACCTGACGATCGACTTGCCATTACAGCAATATATTGAAGTCTTGCTGACCGGCAGCCGCGCCGCTGTGGTGGTTACCGATCCGCGCGATGGCGCCATCCGTGCACTGGTGTCTAACCCGAGTTATGACCCGAACCTGTTTGTGGATGGCATCTCAAGTAAAGATTACAACACGCTGCTTAACGACCCCAATAAGCCGCTGATCAACCGGACAACGCAGGGGGTTTATCCGCCAGCGTCTACTGTGAAACCGTATATTTCAGTTTCTGCGCTGACAACGGGTGTTATCAATAAAAACACCTCCCTGTTTGATCCAGGCTGGTGGCAGTTACCGGGTTCAGACAAGCGTTACCGCGACTGGAAACACTGGGGGCATGGTCGCCTGAATGTGACGAAAGCCCTTGAGGAATCGGCTGATACCTTCTTCTATCAGGTTGCTTATGATATGGGGATTGACCGTCTTTCCGAGTGGATGGGCAAATTTGGTTACGGCCAGTACAGCGGTATCGATTTATCAGAAGAACGTAGCGGGAATATGCCAAACCGCGACTGGAAATTTAAACGCTTCAAAAAACCCTGGTATCAGGGCGACACCATTCCGGTGGGTATCGGTCAGGGCTACTGGACCGCAACTCCAATCCAAATCATGAAAGCCATGACCACGCTGATTAATGACGGCAATGTCAAAACGCCACATTTGTTGCTGAGCACCAAAGTTGATGGCCAGCAGGTGCCGTACAAACAACAGGAAACGACCCAGATTGGCGATATTCATTCCGGCTATTGGGAAATTGCCAAAGACGGTATGTATGGCGTAGCAAACCGTCCGAACGGTACGGCCCGCAAGTACTTTGCTGACGCGCCTTATAAAGCCGCCGCAAAATCCGGGACAGCACAAGTTTACGGTTTGAAAGCCAATGAAATCTATAATGCGCATAAAATCGCTGAGCATCTGCGTGACCACAAGCTGATGACCTCTTTTGCACCCTATGACAAACCGACCGTGGCCGTTGCCGTGGTTCTGGAGAATGGCGGTGCGGGTCCGGCAGTGGGGACAATTTCACGCCAGATACTCGACCACATTTTACTGGGCGACAACACGACACAATTACCGGCTGACGCGCCAGCGCCACCGGGAACCGAAGGTGATTAACCGTCAATGACTGAGAACCAACAAAAAAGATCATTGTGGTCGAAAATGCATATCGACCTGACGATGTTGCTGATCGTGCTCGCGCTGCTGACCTACAGTGCGTTCGTGATGTGGAGCGCCAGTGGTCAGGACATGGGCATGATGGAACGTAAAATCGGCCAGATCCTGATGGGTCTGGTGATTATGCTGGTCATGGCACAAATCCCGCCGCGCGTTTACGAAAGCTGGGCACCTTATCTCTACATCTTCTGCGTTTTCCTGCTGGTGCTGGTGGATGCCTTCGGCAGTATCAGTAAAGGTGCACAGCGCTGGCTGGATCTGGGGATCATTAAATTCCAGCCGTCAGAACTGGCGAAAATCGCCGTGCCTCTGATGGTCGCGCGCTTTATCAATCGCGACGTTTGCCCGCCTTCACTTAAAAATACCGCGATTGCCCTGGCATTAATCTTCATCCCTACCCTGCTGGTCGCGGCACAGCCCGATCTGGGCACCTCGATTCTGATTGCCGCATCCGGTTTATTCGTGCTGTTCCTTTCGGGCATGAGCTGGAAACTGATTGCCGTCGCCGCCCTGCTGGTTGCCGCATTTATCCCGATCCTGTGGTTCTTCCTGATGCACGACTATCAGCGCGACCGCGTCATGATGTTGCTTGATCCTGAAAGCGATCCGCTGGGTGCGGGCTATCATATTATTCAGTCTAAAATTGCCATCGGCTCTGGCGGTTTTTCCGGCAAAGGCTGGTTGCATGGCACGCAGTCTCAGCTGGAATTCCTGCCCGAGCGACATACCGACTTTATCTTCGCTGTACTCGCCGAAGAACTGGGGTTGATTGGTGTTCTGGTGCTGCTTGGGCTGTACTTATGCCTGATCATGCGCGGTCTGGTGATCGCCGCCCATGCACAGACTACTTTTGGCCGCGTGATGTCCGGCGGACTGATGCTGATTCTGTTCGTTTATGTGTTTGTTAACATCGGCATGGTCAGTGGTATTGTCCCGGTAGTTGGGGTACCTTTGCCTCTGGTCAGCTATGGCGGGTCAGCACTCATCGTGCTAATGGCAGGGTTTGGTATCGTTATGTCGATACATACTCATCGAAAAATGTTGTCGAAAAACTTATAGAGGTGAGCAATGCGTAAGGAGTGGCTTGGAGCTGTCATTATCGGTTTGCTGTTAAGTGGTTGTGCCACTGAAGATACACAGCAACAACAACCGGCACCGCAGCAAGCCTACAATGGCCCTGTGGTAGAAATCGGCGGGGCTGATCCGCGTTACGAACCTTATAATCAGGGCACGATGCAGGATTATACCGTTAACGGTAAAACCTATAAGATCATCAAAGACCCGTCCAACTTTTCGCAGGTAGGACAAGCGGCCTGGTACAGTCAGGAGAATGGAGGCAACACTACCGCGCTCGGTGAAGAATTCGACCCGACAGCCATGACCGCTGCGCATCCGACATTGCCGATCCCAAGCTATGTCCGCGTCACCAACATGGCGACAGGACGCATGCTGGTCGTGCGTGTTAACGATCGTGGCCCTTATGTGCCGGGCAAAATTATCGATTTGTCTCAGGCTGCGGCAGACCGTCTGAACCTGACCAACAGCACCAAAGTACGCATTGATTTTATCAACGTTGCGCCTGACGGCACGCTTTCCGGCCCGGGGACTATTGGTACGACCGTCGCCAAACAATCTTATGCATTACCGTCTCGTCCAAGTTTAGGCGCCAGCAATATGGGGACGCCTACGCTGACAGCAGAGCCGCCGAATACGTCAGATGTACGCCCGATCAGTAACAGCACCCTGAGTAATCCTAATGCTGCGCCATTAACGAATGACGAAGATAACAACGGCGCCGTAGCCTCTGCGCCAGCAGCGACCACGATGTCCGGTAACAGCAGCGGCGGCGGGTTTCTGAGCGCGCCAACACCTCTGCGTCAGGGTGTGTTAGAAGGCAGCGAACCGGTAACAGCACCGGTTGCTGTCGCCAGTGCCGCACCGGTAGCAGCAGCTGCGGCCTCCGCAGCGCCTGCGCATACCACTGCCATTCCTTCCTCGGGATTTATGGTACAGGTTGGCGCACTGAGTAATCCTCAGAACGCGCAACTGTGGCAAAAAAGCCTCAGCCAGCGCTTCTCTGTACCCGGTAAAGTACAGGCCAATGGCAGCACCTATCGCGTGCAGCTTGGTCCGTTCACCACCCGCCAGCAGGCCGAACAGCTGAAACAGCGACTGGCCAGCGAAGCTCAGCAGCAGTCTTTCGTCACTGCTGGCATGTAATCTCAAAATACGGGGCATCGGCCCCGTTCTTATAAGTCCCCTGTCTTATAAGTAAAAGTCAGTAAGCGCCGGTAATCGAAGATGTCTGACTTATGACTCTTCTGCTATAGTGGCGCACGTTTATCACTTACTCCCACGGATGTTGTTGTCCCGATCATGAAACTTGTAAATACTTCACGTTTAGTCAAAAGCCTCGCATTTGGCACCGTAATCACTCTGAGTGCAGCGTCCGCCTATGCCGACGATGTTAATTTAAAAACAATGATCCCTGGCGTTCCGCAGATTGATGCTGAAGCCTATATCCTGATCGACTACAACTCCGGCAAAGTTCTGGCAGAAATGAATGCCGATGCGCGCCGCGACCCAGCCAGCCTGACTAAAATGATGACCAGTTATGTTATCGGTCAGTCCATCAAAGCCGGCAAAATCTCTCCGACCGACATCGTTACCGTGGGTCCGGACGCCTGGGCAACCGGCAATCCGGTGTTCAAGGGCTCTTCCCTGATGTTCCTCAAACCCGGCGACCGTGTACCGGTTTCTGAGCTCAACCGCGGGATCATTCTGCAATCCGGTAACGACGCCTGTGTGGCAATGGCTGACCATGTGGCCGGAAGTCAGGATGCTTTCGTTGCCATCATGAACAATTACGTGAACTCTCTGGGTCTGAAAAATACCCATTTCGGCACCGTTCATGGTCTTGATGCCGCTGGCCAGTACAGCTCAGCCCGCGATATGGCGCTGATTGGTCAGGCGCTGATCCGTGATGTACCGGAAGAATATGCCACCTACAAAGAGAAAGAATTCACCTTCAACAATATCCGCCAGATGAACCGTAACGGTTTGTTGTGGGATAACAGCTTGAATGTTGACGGCATTAAAACCGGTCATACTGATTCAGCGGGCTATAACCTGGTAGCTTCTGCGACAGAAGGCCAGATGCGTCTGATCTCCGCAGTGATGGGCGGTCATACGTATAAAGGCCGTGAAGTTGAAAGTAAAAAATTGCTGACCTGGGGCTTCCGTTTCTTCGAAACCGTTTCTCCGCTGAAAGCCGGTAAAGAGTTCGCGTCAGAACCTGTCTGGTTCGGTGATACCGACCGCGTCGCACTGGGCGTTGAGAAAGATGCTTACCTGACGATCCCACGTGGTCGTATGAAAGATCTGAAAGCCAGCTACGTGCTGAACACACCGGAACTGCATGCGCCCTTGCAGAAAAATCAGGTGGTTGGGTCGATCAATTTCCAGCTTGATGGCAAAACCATTGATGAGCGCCCTCTGGTGGTCATGAACGAAGTGAAAGAAGGCGGCTTCTTCGGTCGCATCGTGGATTACATCAAACTGATGTTCCACCACTGGTTTGGCTAAGTTGCCCGCTTGAAAAAGTTTGCAACAATCCCCATATAACCGGTATAGATTATAGCTCCCGCTACGGCGGGAGTTATACTTTCAGAGACAACACTTAATACGCTGTACAACACGCTGGAGTGCACATGAAAACCAAACTGAACGAACTGCTCGAATTCCCTTGTCCCTTTACCTACAAAGTAATGGGCCTGGCACAACCCGAGCTGGTAGACCAGGTTGTGGAAGTCGTGCAACGCCATGCGCCTGGCGATTACAATCCTCAGGTAAAACCGAGCAGTAAAGGGAATTACCACTCCGTTTCGATTACGATCACTGCGACTCACATCGACCAGGTCGAAACCCTGTACGATGAACTGGGCAATATCGAAATTGTCCGCATGGTGCTGTAAGCCCTTTCTGACCGATCCGCGCGGGAGTCACACTGTCGCGCGTTTTCCCCCTCTTCAATGACGATAACTGCCGTGCAATCACAAAATCCGCAAGAACGTATCGTACTGCGCCAGCTTGGTCTTCAGCCCTATGAACCGGTTTCTCTGGCCATGCACCATTTTACTGAGCACCGAAATGCCGACTCGCTTGATGAAATCTGGCTGGTTCAGCATCACCGTGTCTTTACGCAGGGTCAGGCAGGCAAAGCTGAACATGTTCTGATGCCCGGTGATATTCCGGTTATCCAGAGCGATCGCGGCGGTCAGGTGACGTATCACGGTCCCGGTCAGCAGGTAATGTACGTGATGGTGGATTTAAAACGAAAAAAACTCGGTGTCCGTCAACTGGTGACGGCAATTGAGCAAACGGTGGTGGATACGCTGGCACACTTCTCTATCGACGCTTATCCGCGTGCGGACGCGCCGGGCGTGTATGTCGATGGCAAAAAGATTTGTTCGCTAGGGTTACGCATCCGCAAAGGCTGTTCGTTACACGGCCTGGCATTAAATATTGATATGGATCTGGAGCCTTTCCACCGCATCAACCCCTGTGGTTATGCTGGCCTTGAAATGACGCAGGTTAGCCTCGAAAAACCGGGGCTGACGGTCGATCAGGTGATGCCGGTTCTGGTGAAATCCTTCAACCATCGCCTTGATTATCAGCAGGTTGATTATCTGCCCTGGCAGATAGAACATTACGCCCCTTCTCCGCCGTGATTTTTGGGCAGAGCTGATACGGCTGTATTGATCTTTTCTCGCGTACCTCGTGTTTTTGTCATTTATCGGGAGCGCGAGAAAATATTTACACACCATTAACACCCCATCAGCCCCCTCAGCGAACCGCTAAAATAATCAGTATTTTCAAAATATTACATTCAATTAATGACTCCTTTTTTGATAACCCTTCCTGTTTAAGGTTAAAAAATTGCAGCATTTAGCACTTCCGGTCATGACGAAGGGCTGAACGAAGGGATGCTTCAATGATATAATTTCCGCATTATTTCTACTTTTTTTGATGAATCAGCCAGTTCATTGAATGTCCTGAAAAAACTCGGATAACGAGTGACAAACCTGGAAGCTGCAAGATTATGAGTAAACCGATTCAGATGGAACGCGGCGTCAAATACCGCGATGCAGATAAGATGGCGTTAATTCCGGTGAAAACCGTGGTCAGTGACCGGCAGGAAATGTTACGTAAGCCGGCATGGATGAAAATCAAACTGCCTGCCGACTCAACAAAAATTCAGGGCATTAAATCAGCACTGCGCAAGAATGGCCTGCATTCCGTTTGTGAAGAGGCGGCCTGCCCTAACCTTTCCGAGTGCTTCAACCACGGTACCGCAACGTTCATGATCCTCGGTGCCATTTGTACCCGTCGCTGCCCGTTCTGCGATGTGGCACATGGTCGTCCAACCGCACCTGATATCAACGAGCCGGAAAAACTGGCACAGACTATTTCTGATATGGGTCTGCGTTATGTCGTGATCACCTCGGTTGACCGGGATGACTTGCGCGACGGCGGTGCTCAGCATTTTGCGGATTGTATTACGGCTATCCGTGCAAAAAACCCGACCATCAAAATCGAAACGCTGGTACCAGATTTCCGTGGACGTATGGATCGTGCGCTGGAAATTCTTAACGCCAGCCCGCCGGACGTGTTTAACCACAATCTGGAAAACGTGCCGCGTGTTTACCGCCAGGTTCGTCCGGGTGCTAACTACGAGTGGTCCCTGACGCTGCTGCAACGTTTTAAAGAAGCGCACCCGGAAATTCCAACCAAATCAGGTCTGATGGTGGGTCTGGGCGAAACAAACGAAGAAATTATCGAAGTGATGCGCGATCTGCGTCGTCATGGCGTAACGATGCTGACACTCGGCCAGTACTTACAGCCAAGCCGTCACCATCTTCCGGTGCAGCGTTATGTGAGCCCTGAAGAGTTTGATCAGATGAAAGAAGCAGCGATGGAAATGGGCTTCACCCATGCAGCCTGCGGTCCGTTCGTGCGTTCTTCTTATCACGCCGACCTGCAAGCCAAAGGGTTAGAAGTTAAGTAATATCTCGTTACTTTTTCGCTTCAGAAAGACAAAAAGGTTGTTCGCAAGAACAACCTTTTTCGTTTGCTAAGAGGCCGGAGACTGGCGTTCTGAAAACTCAGTCTTTGTGCTCAACACGTTGAGCTGGCTTTTCTTCTGCGGTTTTTTCAGCAGAAGCGGGAGCCGGATCATCGTTCATGGCTTTCTTAAAGCCACGCAGTGCCGCGCCCAGGTCACCGCCCAGAGAACGCAGTTTGCTGGTACCGAACAACAGAACGATCAGCACGCCGACCACCAACAATTTAGTAATACTTAAACCTTCCATACATACCTTCTTTACACTGAGTGCTGGAAAACAGCAGTGACAATTTGCCGTTATTAACGGCCATTCGCGACGTTAATACAACCCGAAAATGTAACAGAACGGATCCGCAACTGTGCGCATTGTGACCAGAGTGAGTTATTATGAGCGTGAACAGCACGCCCATAAAGGACTTCTGTCTTTATTTACAGCAAACCACCTGCAAACTTGATTTCGGATCAGATAAAGCGGCTCAGGAAAGCCTGTGTCCGCTGATGTTTCGGATTGACCAGAACATCATCCGCTGCCCCCTGCTCAACGACAACGCCGCGATCCATAAACACCACGCGATCTGCAGCCTCTTTTGCAAAACCGATTTCATGCGTCACCACAATCATCGTCAGCCCCTGCTTTGCCAGATCCCGCATGGTAGCCAGCACTTCACCCACCAGTTCAGGGTCGAGTGCGGACGTTGGCTCATCGAACAACATCAGTTTAGGTTTCACCGCCAGCGCACGGGCGATAGCAACGCGCTGTTGCTGACCACCGGAAAGATGACGCGGGTAGGCATTCGCTTTATCACTCAGGCCGACTTTTTGCAGCAATTCACGCGCATATTTCTCCGCTTCATGACGGCTTTCTTTATGCACACCAACCGGCGCTTCAATGATGTTTTGCAATACGGTCATGTGCGGATAAAGATTGAATTGCTGGAATACCATGCCGATATCCCGGCGTTGCCGCGCAATCGCCCGTTCGGGCAGTTTATGCAGACGGTCTCCGCGCAGTTCATAACCGATTTGCTCGCCACCGACCATAATGGAACCGCGATCAATATCTTCCAGATGATTTATACAGCGCAAGAATGTCGATTTACCTGAACCCGACGGCCCGAGGATCACCACCACTTCGCTGGGTTTCACATCCAGATCAATCCCCTTCAGCACTTCGTTATCACCATAACTTTTATGCACATTACGGGCGACCACCAGTGATGCTTGTCCGGATGACTGTACGTCAGCGGGCAATTGACTCATAAGTCCTCCTTTTGGGCCATGCCCGGTGAATTGATGATCGGCGCGGTTTTTTCTTCCGCATTGCTCTGACGCCGTTTGGCATTTGGCAACGTCCGGCGTGTACCGCGGGAATAATAGCGTTCAATCGCAGACTGTCCGAGATTGAGCAATGACGTGATAAACAGATACCAGATCACCGCCACCATCAGCATAGGCACCACTTCAAAGGTCCGGTTGTAGACCGTTTGCACGGAATACAGCAAATCGCCCATCGCGATAACGCTGACCAGCGACGTCGCTTTAATCATGCTGATCAGCTGGTTACCGGTCGGCGGAATAATCGAACGCATGGCCTGCGGAATGATGATCCGGCGCAGCGCACGGCCACGACTCATGCCAAATGCCTGCGCGGTTTCCGCCTGACCGTTATCGACTGACAGCAAGCCTGCCCGAATGATTTCTGCCATATATGCCGCTTCATTCAGCGCCAGACCGGCAATGGCAGCAGTCAGCGGCGTGATCAGATCATTGGTATTCCAGCTCATGTACTCCGGGCCAAACGGGACGCCGAGTACCACGCGCGGGAACAGCGTCGACATGTTGTACCAGAACAATAACTGTACCAGCAGCGGCGTACCGCGGAAGAACCAGATATACAGCCCTGCTAATCTTCTCAGCAACAGGCTGTCAGACAAACGGGCAATCGCCAGCATCAGCCCGATGAACACACCGAGCAGCATCGACACCACGGTAAGGCCGAGCGTGACGCCCAGACCTTTGATCACCGCCCCTTCCGTGAACCACTGCGCCACCACATGCCATTCGAAGTTCGGGTTGTGCGAAACGGCCCAAACCACATCAGCGGCAATCAGCAACACCACTATCCAGGCAATCCAGCGGCCGTAGTTACGCGGTGCGTGGGAAAACTCAACGTTACGTCGCGGATCCTGCGTATAGTCGTCCTTGACTGCCGGCGTTGAACTATACGATTTATCCGTCATTTAGACTGCGCCTTTGCCAGGTTAATGCCCGGTGCTGAAATCATATTGCCTTCCAGACCCCATTTTTTCATGATGATGGCGTACGTGCCGTTGTCGAACAGTTTCTGATAACCGGCGAGGATCGCGTCACGAACCGGTGAGTCTTTGGCGACGACCGTCCCCTGGAAGATATCGCCAAAGCCGTTGGATTTGCCGGTGCCGGTCAGTTCAAGCTGACCGTTGGCTTTTTCCACAAAATAGGTCAGCGGTGCCTGAGAAGAGAAGAACGCGTCGGAACGGTTAGAACGAACCGCCAGAATCGACGTAGGCTGATCGGCAAATGACTGTACAGTCACGGCCGGTTTGCCGTCTTTGACACACACATCAGACTGCTTACGGATAACCTGTTCAGCCGATCCCCCCGCCATCACGGCAATGCGTTTACCGCAGGTATCATCAAGGGAATTGATATTTTCCGGGTTACCTTTGCGCACCCCGAAGACGACATATTCTTTGACGAAATCGATGAAATCATTTTTCGCCTGACGATCAGGATAATCGCCGATCGGGCCGATGCCCATCTGGTAGCGTCCTGCGGCCATGCCGCTGAGGATGCCGGATAAGCCGCTCACGGAAGCATGCTCTATTTTTACCCCCATGACTTGTGCCAGCGCATGCGCCAGATCCGCACTCGCGCCATCCAGACCGTTGGCGCTGGTCACGATTTCATACGGAGGGAAAGAGCCGTTATTCACAGAGGTCATCACACCTGACTTCTGAATATCCGCAGGTAATTTTGCGTGGATCGCCGGATCCATCGTCTGAGTCGGGATTGTCACGTTTTCAGCAGCAAAGGCATTTATGGAAGATACGGAAAGTAATGCAGCGGTCAGTACAGCAATCTGACGAAGTTGTTTTGCCATCATTCTCTTGTTTCCTCTGTGTAAAAAGTCGGTCTGTGAGTTTATGAATGTTGTGGTTTTATAGTGATTACCTTCCGTGGCAACTTTCCGGGTTTTTCTTTTTATGGCTGTTTATCTATAGAAAAAACAAACGCATCCCCTGGTGAGGGCGCGGTACTGCATGAGCGCTGAGGCAGCCGTTGAGGACCGGCCGCGCACAGACTCAGTCGTTACGCAGTTGCGGTAAACCAAAACGACGGTTTGCCAGCACCGGTAACACTTTTCTGGCATGCGCCAGACGATCTTTATCCAGCTCGGCAAACACCAGTGCCGGGGCCTCGGCGGCGCGGGCGATAGCCACACCCAGCGGATCAACCACCATACTGTTGCCGATATTGCGCTCGCCACATTCACCCACGGCCACCATATAGGTGGTGTTTTCCAGTGCGCGTGCCGTGACCAGCACTTCCCAATGCATTTCTTTCAGCGGGCCTTTCACCCACGCGGCAGGCAGCACCAGTACATCGGCACCGTCGAGCACCAGACGCCGCGCCAGTTCCGGGAAACGCACGTCATAACAGGTCATCAGGCCGACGTTAAACCCGGCGACATTCACCAGCGGCGGTACTTCGTCACCCGCCGTGACATTTTTTGATTCCTGAGAGGAGAACGCATCATAAAGATGCAACTTTTGATATTCAGAAATAATCTCGCCATTACGGATTGAAATCAGCACGTTATATGCACGGCCATCCGGTGCAGGCGTATGCACGCTCATCATGGTGGTCATCTGATTGCCACGACTGGCCGCCAGCAACTGACTGACAAACGGGCCATCCAGAGGTTGTGCTGCTTTTAAAACCAAATCCGGATCGGTAATGTCACGCGCCAGAATGCCTTCCGGCAGCACCAGCAAATCCACGCCCGCTTCGACAGATTTCGCCATCAGCGAAAGACAGGTTTCGACGTTGGCTTCCCATTCACGGGAAACCGCAAACTGACCTAATGCAACTTTCATTTTTGACTCCCCCCGTCGCTTACTTGTGAAAGCGATCGGTTAAGTGTTACTTAGCAAAGTTCGGGAACAAATCTCCCGGCGTCAGGCGCCTGGCAGTCAGCCCCTGGGCATGTAATTCCTGCGCAAAATCGTCGATCATCTTTTCATTGGCGGCGTAACCGTTTGCATTCCAGTCCGCAGGTAAATCGACCACAGTGCGACGTAAATCATCCAGCAACCATGGCGTGGTATCGGCATATTTCGCGCGCTTATCCATCCAGACTTCATAAGAGCGATCGATGATTTCGCTCAGCGCCTGCGGTAACCACGGATGCTCTTCGGCCAGCGCAGGTTTGATTGCCAGCAGGTGAATACCGGGGATGTACCCGACGCGGTTGAAATAGGCCAGTTCGGCGGCACGAAAATCCGGCTGGAACTGACGGAAACCGGAATCAGGTTTGAAGAATCCCTCAGGCATAAACGGTGTAAATACCGCATCCAGCCAGCCTTCCTGTAACAACTCCATCATAGGACGTTCTTCCGGCACGGCTTCGATGCGCCCTTCGCGGCCAAAGCCGGCCAGACGGTCAACAATCGGGTGCGCTTCGGTCAGGCGGCCGACATACCAGTTCGCATCTTCAATGCCCACACCTTCAAGTGCCAGCAACGTGCGGGTCCAGGTATTGCCGGAATCCTGCCAGCCGGTCAGGCCAATACGTTTACCGGCCAGTTGATAAAGTTCGGTCAGCGGGCTGTCTTCACGGGTGATGATGCAGCGCTGACGGAAGCCGCGCATCAGAAAATGCGGTATCGCCAGTAAATCAGATTCGCCCCGCGCACGCCCTTGTGCATAACGGCTGAAAGACACTTCACCCGCATCGTATTTATCGCTGGTCCCCAGGTTATCAACCAAAGTGCCCACGCGGTCTATCTCGAGATTAAACCCTTCCGGTTTAAGATCGCCTAATGCCAGCGGCGTAAAATAATCCCAGTCACGAACCGCCAGCCTGATGGTAATCGTCACATCTTTCCCCTTAAGTGTCAGCATGGTTGATATGCAGAAAAACAACTGTGCGTTTACAAACCTGCCCGAAAACACACCAAATTCTTTTACTAAGGCCATCATCTTCACGGCAAGATGATTATTTTATCGCCTGTGTTGGCTAAGTTTGATACTAATGGCATAAATTAATATGTACAATAGAATCTTTGTTACTGAACAAAAGGCAAAAAAATGACAGAAAACTCTCTCGAAAAAACGCTGGATGCAGAATGGTTAGCGACGCAATTACAGGATCGTTCCATGCGGGGCATTGCGATTGAAACCGCAGCGATGATCCGATCCGGTGTGATCGAGATTGGTACGCATCTTCCCGCCGTGCGTGAACTCGCGCAGGCGCTGGGCGTCAGTCCGGCCACGGTTTCAGCCGCCTGGGGTCAGTTGCGACGTCAGAAAGTGATCGCCGGGCGGGGGCGAAACGGCGTCTGGGTGTGCGGCGATATGCTGTCTCCACGACCTGCACGCTTCGAGAAAATCGGCAATTTTGGTGAGCATATTATTGCGGATCTGGCGCTGTCATCGCCGGATCCGGCACTGTTGCCTGACTTGCACGAAGCCATGCAGCGCGGTGTTGGCGCAGACAATCTGAACAGTTATCAGCGTGAGGCTATCGCGCCGTCGCTGCTTGAGGCCGCACGCCAGGACTGGCCTTATGACGCCCCCGCTTTTATGGCGGCGGATGGTGGATTTGACGGCATGAACCTGACGCTGCAAACCCTGCTGATGCAGGGTTCGGTGGTGGCAATTGAAGACCCGACTGCCACACGCCTGCTGGATATGCTGGACAATCTCGGTGCGCAGGTCATTCCGGTGAAGTGCGACGAATTCGGCCCCACGCCGGAATCACTCAGTCAGGCACTGCTGAAAAATCCTTCAGCCTTTATTTTTCAGCCACGTACCCATTCGCATTGTGGCCATGCGATTAACGCAGAACGTTATGCTGCGCTGGCCAACATTCTCAGCCAAAGTAACACACTGATTATTGAAGATGACGGGATCGGACAGTTGTCACGTTACGCGCCGCTGAGTATGGGCAGCAAACTGCCGGACCGCACGGTGCATGTCCGTTCTTATTCCAAAGCGTACGGCCCGGATTTGCGGCTGGCGGTGATTTCGGGATCGGTGGATTTAATCAAACAAATCAAATCATTCCGTAACTTTGGTGCCGGCTGGTCGAGCCGTATTTTGCAGGAAGCGCTGGCGTGGCTGATTAACGATCCGAAAACGCAGGAAGGGATTACGCAGGCTAAAAAAGTGTATGCGGAGCGACGCAAAGCCATGTCCGATGCGTTGCGCATTCGCGGCGTGAATATCCCCGACCGCGACGGACTGGCGATGTGGATCCCGGTGCCATCGGAACAGTTTGCGCTGGTAACGATGGCCGCGCGCGGTATCGCGGTTCTGCCCGGCGAGCGCAGCCGCATCGGGCCGGGGCAATTTATCCGTATCAGCACCAGTCAGATGAAACCGGAGCAGGTTGATCTGATCGCCGACGCTATCGTGCTGGCGCTGGATGTCTGATCATTCAGAGTTTTTTCAGCAGATACTTTGGCGATTCCTCGTACTGCGCACGCGCATAAAAAGTGTGGGCGCGTACACGGCGGGTATGGCTGTGAACTTCCATCCGGTCACACCCCCGGTCCGCTGCCAGACGTTCGGCCTCATCCAGCAATTTCTGGCCAATACCGCTGCCACGCGCGTGATCGCTGACGCACAAATAACTGATACGGCAAAATTCGCCAGCCAGCGCAATTTGCGGAATGAAATGCAACGAAATAAACCCGACAGCCTGACCTTCTGTTTCGGCCACTAACAGGCGGCTGTCCGGGTTCACGGCCATTTTTGCCACACGTTCTGCTATCGCTTCAGACCTGTTGGGATAATCCAAATCCCCCAGCAATTGCGCCAGAACTGGCGCATCCTGCACGGTACCTTCTCTGATTAACATCGCCTTTTCCTTTTCACAAACTGTTTCCGAAACGCGTCTACACAAGCGCCATCACACAATGTAAACTGAGCGCCTGCATTACTTTGCACTGTGGAGATGACATTCCTCCCAAACCGCCTTTACCGGCTGATGATGTCTGCGCAATCTCGCGAGAGGTTCGTAGCGTCATGCCCGGGCCTTTCTGAATTTCATCTATTTTTTAAGGTATCACTATGTTTAGCACCTTACTTGCAGTCTTTATTGGCGGTGGTATTGGCAGCGTTGTGCGCTGGTATGTCAGTCTCAAAATGAACGGAATGAGTCCGCTACTGCCCGCCGGCACCCTGACCGTGAATCTGGTCGGCGCCTTTATCATTGGTCTGGGCATCGCGATTTTCACCCGCCTGACCCATATCGACCCGGTATGGAAGCTGCTGATCACCACCGGCTTCTGCGGTGGCCTGACAACCTTCTCCACCTTCTCTCTGGAGGTGGTTTACATGCTACAGGATGGTCGCTTTGGCGCCGCCCTGCTGAACATGGCGCTGAATCTGACCGGCTCACTGGCCATGACATTACTGGCGTTTATGCTGGTCAGCTGGTTCAGCGCACACTGATCCTATCCTCCGGCGATGCCTTTTTAATGACAAAAGGCATCGCTGTGATAAATCTGTGACGCGGGTTCACCTCCTCCCGCCGTATCTTAATGTTTCCTTCATCTTATCTGCAGATAATAGCGTCAGTTCACTCTGGTTTATCTTTGAGGTATGACATGTTTTCTGTTCCAAAAACGTCTTCTGAGTTCCTGGTTGTTGCCCTCTGTGTTCTGACAGTTGTGGCTTTTTTACAGGCATACTTTGCTTAACAGCCCCGCCTGACCCGCAGCCCCCCTTTCCCGTAAACGGCGCATTCCTTTGGATTGCGCCGTTTGCCTTTGTGCGTCACGCTTAATTGCGCTGAAACGAAACGCCACTTTTTATTTCATTCATAATACAAATATTTACCTGTTCCTCCTTATTGCCTATACTTGAGAATGATCGTTCGCAACCTACATCAGTCACATTATCGGGTATCTCATGCTTCACCCACAACAATGCACTAAAGATGCGCGCATCAGCGCCCGACGCGACCAGATTATTGCCGCCGCCCGCCTGTGTTTTCGCAAGCATGGTTTCCACGGTGCCGGTATGGCTGAAATCGCTAAAACTTCACAGCTCAGTGTGGGGCAGATATACCGCTACTTCGCCAATAAAGATGCGATCATCGAAGATATCGTGCGGCGAATAGTGATGAAAAAAATCAGGCTGATGACCGGCAACGCGCATAATTTGCAGCAGGTGGCTCATAACCTGGCGCACCGTCGGATTGGCAATTTAAGCGCGCCGTATAAAGAAGATCAGTGCATCGAACAAAAAGAGCAGGCCGAAATTGACCACGCGCTGATGCTGGAAGTCGCCGCAGAAGCGACCCGCAATCCGATCGTGGAAAAAATCTGGCGTGACTCCGAAAAACAGCTTTTTAACGAAGCAAAAACGCTCCTCAGTGCCACCTTCCCGCAATTTTCCGATGCTGAAATGACCGCAAAAGTCGAATCATTAGCGGTCATTTGCGAAGGCACGGCTTTTCGTCGCCTGACGACTGTTCACGCCGACGCTGAGATTCTGGAAGCCTTATACCATCGCTACTTCCGGAGCCTCTTCGAAACGGATTTAACCACCAGCAAACTGGAATAAACTTTTACCATGAGCGCTCACCTGCACGAAAAACGCCTCGGTTACGCCCTTGTTCTCGGCTCGCTTGCCGCACTCGGGCCGTTATGTACGGATTTATATTTACCGGCATTGCCGGAGATGGCTGGCGACCTGAATACGTCCAACGCCAGCGCGCAGTTAAGCCTGACCGCCGGTTTACTCGGCCTCGGTTTCGGCCAGTTACTGTTCGGCCCGCTAAGCGACCGCTATGGCCGTATGCGCCCGCTGTTATGGTCACTGGCGTTATTGCTGGCTGCCTCGGTCTGGTGTGCGGTGGCACAGGACATCAGTCAGCTGATTGTCGCTCGTCTGTTGCAAGGGATCGCCGGTGCCGGTGGCGCGGTATTGTCACGCGCGGTGGCAAGGGATTTGTATAACGGGCACGAACTGACACGGTTTTTTGCGTTGCTGATGCTGGTGAACGGGCTGGCACCGATCATCGCCCCGGTACTGGGCGGCGCAATGCTGCACTGGGTTAACTGGCGGGGAATATTCGGCGTACTGGCGTTTATTGCCATCTTACTGTTCAGCTTCTCCTCGCTAAAACTGCATGAAACCTTAACGCCCGAACGCCGTTCAGGGGGCGGTATTTTCAGCATGCTGGGCTCGGTATTCAGCCTGCTGAAACATCGTCCGTTTATGGGGCTGTGCCTGACACAGGGCTTTATTATGGCCGGGATGTTCGCGTATATCGGCGCGTCACCTTTTGTGCTGCAACAGATTTACCATCTCAGCCCGCAGATGTTCAGCCTGTGCTTTGCGATTAACGGCATCGGCCTGGTGATTTCCGCACAGGTGTCTACCCGTCTGAGCCGCCGCTTCGGCGAAATGGCGCTGGTCAAGGCCGGTTTGTGCATCGCCGCAGTGGCCTCGGTGGCGCTGGTGATTGCCGCCAGCCTGAATGCGCCACTCGTGATGTTACTGGTGCCGCTGTTCTTCTCGGTGATGGTGATCGGGATTATCAGCCCGAATGCAGGCTCGCTGGCGATGCAAAGTCAGGGGAAAAATGCAGGCAGCGCGTCTGCCCTGCTGGGCGTGTGTATGTTTGCGCTCGGGGCAGTTGCCGTACCGGTAACGGGTTTCGGCAGCCATCCGGCGTTGTCGATGGGGCTGACCATTCTCGGCTGCTACGCGATTGCTATCCTGATGTTCGTGACGCTGGTGCGTAAACCGGCATAAGGTTCTGGCGAACGACAGGCAAAAAAAAACCCGCTTCGGCGGGTTTTTCAATAAATCGGCTAAAGTCAGATAGCGATAACGTTAGCAGCCGACGGGCCTTTGGCACCATTGGTGATTTCGAACTCTACGCGTTGGCCTTCAGCAAGGGTTTTGAAACCGTTGCTGGAAATAGCAGAGAAATGAACGAAAACATCTTTGCTGCCATCTTCAGGGGTAATGAAACCAAAACCTTTAGATTCATTGAACCACTTAACGCTACCTTTAATCTTAGACATCAAACTTACCTTTACGTGAATGTTGGACACAAAATGTGTGTCAAACACAGTACAGCAACAGATTTGGCTTTTGTCCAGAATTCTGATGGCAATAAGCGATAAACCTCTCACTCTTCACCTTCTGCTGCTTTTTTCTGCTGCCAAAAAGCCCCTTAATAGCCTTATGACATCAACCGGTTAGAAGAATGAGTCATCATCATTGTTGAAATCATCAGTGTTGAAGTCATCATTTCCAAACCCCAAATCCGAATTGTCATTACGCAGCGACGCATCTTCCCATGACGGCTGATTGCTGTCGAAACCCTGACTGTTATCGAGGAAGCTGCTGTCGGCAGGATTGAGATCCTGCACTGGCGGTTCTTCGATGATATTGACGATTTCCTGCGGCTGGCTGTGATGGAACATGCCGGTCAGCATATCCGCCAGCACCACCCCACCCGCGACGCCCGCCGCCGTGCGCAATGCACTGCCCAGAAAACCCGGCTGCTGGGGTGCAGCTTGTGCCGGTGCCTGCTGTTGCGGCTGTTGGGCATATTGCTGTTGCTGAGGCTGACTTCCCCAGCCTTGTGTACCGGGAATGGGCTGGCTGCCCTGCGACGCCTGGCGTTGCGGTTCAGGCTGAGACGTGCCACCGCCAAACAAGCCAGCCAGAAAACCGGTGCTTTGCGGTTTGGCCGTCTGCGCCTGTTGTTGCAACTGCTGAACCTGCTGTTGCAATTCTTGTACCTGCGCATTCAGTTTGGTCAGCGCCGCTTCCTGAATAATCATTGCCTGCGCCATGTAATACGGGGCAGATGGCTGCTGACGAATATGGGCCTGAATCACACGTTCAGCTTCCGCATCACGCGGTGCCGTGTTGGACTCAGCCTGTTGTAAGCGACTAAAAAGCCCGTCAATTAAACGCTGTTCTTCAGATTGCATAAATTCACCTTGTTGATATGTCGTACTGCGTCAGGAGCGACGCCGGTCGGCGTTATTCAGATACAGTAATACAGTTAGTTTTTTGTATAAATTAACGGAGTGTCAACAAATGTGACGGAGGTAAAGTTAGTGCAGAAAGCGCGCAGAGGGATTGAAAAACCGCCTGCGGGGCCACAGGCGGGGGAAATATCAGCACTTACTTTTTCGGTGTCCAGCCAAGGATGAAATCCTGATCCGGCAGGTTGGTATAGTTACGTACGATGTCGTGGTAAGTCTTCGCCGGGTCCAGATCTTTAAACTGTTGCGGATAAATAAACTTCGCCAGATATTCCATCCCGACAATGTTATACGGATGGTTGTAGAACTGGTGATAAATACCGTAAACGTGGCCCGCATTCACCGCAGGGATTTGCGCCACGCCGGTGCGTGAAAGCAACACTTTGGCTTCTTTATCCACATCCGCTTCATCCGCACCGTAGCCAAACGGCAGAATATGCGTCACAGAGCCACTTTTCGGACGTGCCGAACCGGTCATGATGTAAACGTCCGGCTTCATGCTGATCACCTGTTCCAGAGAAACGGTGCCGGATGCGCCCGGCAGAAGGCTGGAACCGATGTTATTGGCATCTACCGCCTGGATCAGTTTTCCCCATCCCGCATTACCGTGTGTGAAACAGCAGGAGTCGTCGCGACCGGCAATTGGCTCGATAAACACATTCGGCCTGGTTTTAATCGCCTCTGCGGCTTTCTGAATAGCCTGGAAATGCTGGTTATAGAACGTGGTGTAGGCGCGGGCGTTATCCTCCTGATTCATCACTTTGCCGAGCAGATCAATACTTGGCGCGGTGTTTTTTGCCGGATCCAGTTCGTAATCGACAAACAGTACAGGGATGTGCAACGCGGCGAGTTTATCCAGCACCCCGGCCTGCGCCAGTGAATCTTTCGCCCGCATCTGCGCAATCATCAGATCTGGTTTTTTAGCGATCACCGTTTCCAGATCCACCTGCCCTTTGTCGCTGAATCCCATATCGAGGATTTTCGCCGATTCAGGCCATTTGCTTTTCAGCATCTCCCAGGTGCCGCTGTCAGTTTTCTTCAGCAGGTTATTCCAGGCCACCACATGCTGAAAAGGATTGGCTTTATCCAGCACCGCCAGCGCCAGAAGATCGCGCCCGTCCTGCAAAATGACCCGTTGCGGCGCTTTATCGATGGTGACTTTCTGACCGGCTATGTCCGTGACCGTCAGCGGATACGTGGTAGCAAAACTGGCAAAGGAGGCCGCCATCAGACCGGCAACAGACAGCACGCGAGCAGTATTCTTTAACATGCGATTACCCGAAAATGAGAATGAATGAAAAATGATTTTGATAATTGTTATCAACACAAGCCGAAATAATAAACAAGGAAAGGTGAAGGGGGCAACGTTTTTAAAGCGGACAGAGGGAGTTAAAACATGTCGAAATATTAACGGGATACCACAGAGGCATCCCGTTTTTCATCAGACTCTCGCGGGCAATATCAGCCGCTGGCTTTGTCACGGCCAATAAAGTGCAGCAGAAATTCGCTCACCATCACCCGTTTAAACGCGGACTGTTTTTTGTCAGCCGCGGCGCTGTGGCCGCCGTCAGTATTCTCGTAAAAATAGACCTGCGGGATACCCAGCGCCTGCATTTTCGCGGCCATTTTACGTGCATGGTCAGGCCCGACGCGGTCATCGCTGGTCGCCGTTGAGAACAATACCGGCGGATATTTTTTTGCCGGATCGATATTGTGATACGGCGAAAATTCGCGGATAAACGCCCATTCTTCCGGTTTCTGCGGGTCGCCGTATTCAGCAATCCACGAAGCGCCAGCCGAGATTTGCGTGTACCGGTACATATCCAGCAGCGCCACTTCACACACGATGGCCCCGAATAATTCCGGGTAGCGTGTCAGCATATTGCCGACCAGTAAACCGCCGTTGCTGCCACCTTGCGCCGCCAGATGGGCCGGTGAGGTGATCTTGCTGGCAATCAGCGCCTTCGCCACGGACGCGAAATCTTCGTAAGCGCGCAGACGTTTTTCTTTCAGCGCCGCTTTATGCCATTCCGGCCCGTATTCGCCACCGCCACGGATATTTGCCACCACAAACACGCCGCCGCGATCCAGCCACGACACACCGCTGATCCCGAGATAATACGGCTCAAGGGAGACTTCGAAACCACCGTAGCCATAAAGCAGCGTCGGGTTCCTGCCGTCATACGCCACATCTTTGCGCGAGATGACAAAATACGGCACGCGGGTACCGTCGTCGGACACCGCGAAATGCTGGCTGACCTGATAACGGGTGGCATCAAAATGCGACGGATCTTGTTTCAGCAGTTCGGCTTCCACGTCCGCGCCACTATCCAGATTTCCGAGCGACAAACTGGCCGGTTGCAGGAAACCGCTGACACTCATGAAATATTCATTGGTCTCATCATCCACGCCCCACGCATTGATTTTGCTCAGCCCCGGCACTTTACCGAACGGCTCACGCTGCCAGTCGCCGTCTTTTGGCGTCAGCACTTCAAGCCGGTTGACGACATCACGCGTGATACTGAGGATGATATGATCACGGGTGTAGGAATAGCCGTTAAGCTGGTCACGGGTTGCCGTCACGCCGCTGAGAGAAGAATGCGCACCCGGCATAAACAGGGGTTTCAGCGTGCGATCGCCTGCCATAAAAGCGTCAAAATTCATGGTCAGCAACGAACCGGACGGCCAGCTTTCGCCGTTCACCTGCCATTCACTAGAAGGCTGGATCAGGATCCACTCGCGCCAGCTACTGAATTTGGCATCCGCCGGCAGATCGATTTTGATTAAGTTTTTGTCGTCATCAAGCAGGAACACTTCACGGTGATAGAAGTCGGTGACACGCACCACATAATTGCGCTCAAACCCTTTGGTGGCATCGCTATAACCCGCCGCCATCATGTCTGTCTTTTCTGCGCTGAACACCGTGACCGCTTCGCACAGCGGTGTACCACGCTGCCAGATTTTGACGATGCGCGGATAACCGGAACCGGTCATTGAGCCTTCACCAAAATCAGTGGCGACAAACAAATGGTCGCGGTCAATCCAGCTGATGCGGCTTTTCGCGACCGGCAAATAAAAACCGTCCGGCACAAAATCCTGAGTGATTAAATCAAACTCACGCACTTCAGAGGCATCACCGCCGTCTGGCGACAGCACTAACAACGCACGCCCGAAATCCGGTTTTAAATTCCAGAAACCGTGAAACACCCACTCCTTCCCTTCGGCTTTACCCAGCGCATCGATATCCAGTACGGTGTGCCATTGCGGTTCGGCTTTACGGAATTCATCAAGCGTGGTCTTGCGTAAAATGCCTTTCGGGTTCTTCGCGTCCTGCCAGAAGTTGTACCAGTCGTTGCCACATTTCCACACGCCGGGGATTTGATCCGGCGAATTCAGGCCTTCCAGCACTTTCTCCCGCAGCGGCTCGAAATCGTGCCCCTGCGTAAACGCTGCCAGCGTGATGGCATTTTGCTCACGCGCCCATTCAAGGGCTTTTTCGTTGCGTAAACCTTCGAGCCAGATGAAATCATCCTGCGGGGGAGTGCCTGAGTCAGTTGTCATGTCATTCTGCTCCTTCAGTCAATACAGCCATTTTGAATGCTTTTACATCAACGCGTTTACTCTCAGCGATAACTTTTACTCTCAAGATAAAAAGTGTCGCTTATCGCTTCAGGAATTTATTGCACCAGGATGCCCTGGATCAGGCTGGCTTTGACAATCGTCACCTGTGAGATATTCAGCGCCTGCATAAAGCCCTCCACCAGCAGTAAATTGCTGACATCGGTCGCGCGGTATTCACCGGTAAGTTCACTGTCCCCTTTCCATACCTGATTTTTCGACACGCGTTCTACATCAGCCAGACTGTAAGTATTGTTCGCCGGATGGATCTGGTCTTTCAGCGAAAAACCATGAACGCCGCCGATACCAATCACCCGGCGGGTTTGCGCATCCTGTTTGATTTGAGGACTGACGTGGGTCCTCGCGTAGAAATTCACGTAACGCAGCACCGTATTGCGCAGCGATCCAATCGGGTTCGGCGAGGCGGCTTTATCCAGTTCCTGATTTTTAAGCACGCTGATAATGAATTCTTTCAGGGTTACCGATGCCAGTTTGCCCTGATATATATCCGTCACTGGCTGACCGTTTTGTTCGCGGATGGCGGTCATTTGCATCGAGCCGCCGCCGATATCCCAGACCAGCAGATCCTGATTGTTGATGGTGTTGTCATGCAGCGCCGCCTTCGCCGACAGGAAACCCAGCTCCGCCTCCTGTTCCTGAGAAATCACACGAAGCTGGATTTGTGTCTGCTGGTTGAAACGGTCAATAACCTGCTGACCGTTAGCCGCTGAACGAAACACTGCGGTGGCAACGCCGGTAATGCGCTGCGGATGAAAGCTGCGGGCTTTATCGACCATCTGTTTCAGCGCCGTCACGCCCTGTTGTTGCATGGCCTCGCTGATCTGGTTGTTGCCGGATTTGCCCAAATCCTCATTAAAGCCCAGCGGTTTTTGGTCTTCATACAGCACTTTTCCCGGCAGATGTCGGCAAATATCAACCTGCGCCACCTGAATTTTGGTTGTACCGGATCCCATGTCAATTGCCCCGCGGGTTTCGATACAGTTTTCTGCCAGTACAGAAAATGTGCTCAACGCGAATAAGGTGCCCAGAAAACCCTTTACCCAATAATTCATCTCATCCTGCCCCTGAAAAATAAAAGAAAAGTAGAAAGCATCCAGAAATACCCGTTTTATGGCGGTGATTTCAAGTCTTTTAGTTTCCTTTTACGTTCTGAATAACCTTCTGAAAAATGCAGGATTGTCCTTAAATAATCCATTCTGCGATCTGCATGGTTTCGGCAATCCTTTTTTGTGAGTCACTTCAAGCAATGAAATAACAGGAACGCCTATAAAGAAATCATTACTTTGTCATGACAAAAAATGACAGGGATTTGAGGTAGAAAAGGGAAACGAAAATCAGGCAGCCACAGAAAAGGAGTGAATGTATGGAATGGAAGATCATCGACATCCTGAATATCCCGCAGACCGGACTGAAATATATCTGTATCCAGGCTTTTAAAAACCTGAAGCTGATTTTGTCCGTAGACAATGATTTTAAGCTGCAAACCGGCGATACCTTAGAGATTACGCCGGAGGGCTATTCACTGAACCGTCATCAGGCACAGAGCCTGAAAATTCACCGAATGATGCCGTATTGTCAGCAACGCTGGCAGTCGCTTTCCATTCAATAAATGGGTTTACACGCACGTCAGCCATAGAAAAGCCGGCATTCAACTGACCGGCTTTTTCTTTTGTTCACGTCGCTGGTCCGAAATGCCGTCGTGATCACCAAATTGTTGCTCAGGTACATCCACCCAGCGGTCTTTGCGCGTCGCTTCGTATTCCTGATTCAGAGGGTAATAAATCCGGTTTTCCGGCTTATTTGCCTCCCCCACCACCAGCAGCCGCACTTCCTCATCGCTGTTATTAATGAAGGTGTGACAGATACCGGTGCCGTGCGGAAAGGCCACGGCATCGCCCGGTTTCAGCGGATGCAGATGGCCGTTAATCCACGCGTCAGGATACCCTTCCAGCACGTACACAAATTCATCTTCCGCACTTTCCGCATGGGCGTAACAGGTACGACGCCCCGGTAATAAACGTTCGTGATGAATACCAATTTTCGTCAGGCCAAGCGCTCTGCCGAGCGGTGCGCCAATCGACATCAGTTCATCATCGCCGGGATAATTGCCGTCGTCTGGACCTTCCAGCTCGGTCCAGTGTCGGATAAAATCAGGTCTTTCCTTGCTCATAAAATCTCCGGATAACATTGCCAATAGTCAATTTTAGTACAGCGAAGGCGACTTCTGCTGTATTGAGTACGGACTTTGCGTCTGCGCAATATTTTTAGGCAGACAGGCAAATCTTATGTGTACCTTCTCGCCGTCGTTGCTTTCACCCAGCGTCTGGAATTTGCCGCTACAAAAATCGAAGATCTTTTTGTAGGTATCCGCGCGACGCTGCCGCTCAAGGATTGAAAACACGGATGTCGTATAACTTGCTTCGCCCTGCGTAAACGACGGGTCAAAATTGGCCGGGCGATAGGTAGCATCGCCAACCGGTTTATCGATAGATGAACAGCCTGCCAGCAAACCTGCGGCGACGGCCGCAGCGACCCACATTATGGTGATATTTTTCATTACTCATCCCGGAAAACGTTAACGTTATTCAGTGTAGCTGAGCAGAAGTATCTGTCCTGCTCACGCTGCCAATACTGTTTTTGCCATTTTGTTTCACATTCACCAATGCCCGTTCGGCAGCCGCCAGCCACTGGTTATAATCTTCATGATTGCGGGATGTCGCCACGCCGATACTCAGCGAACACTGGAAACCGGAATCCTGCGATAAGCGGATTTCTGAGGTTTTCAGTAATAACCGGTAACCCACGGCATACGCTTCTTCTTCAGAAACCCCCGGCAGGATCACCACAAATTCATCGCCCCCCAGAATAGCCGGGAAATCATTTTGCCCGGTTTCCTGCCGTAAAATCGCTGACACCGAGCGCAACACATAATCCCCCGCTTCACGCCCGAACAAATCATTCACCATTTTCAGGTCATCAACGCCCAGCACCATCAGGCAGGATAAATCATGTTTTGCGCGTTCAAACTCCAGCATCAGACGCCGGTCGAGTAACCGCCTGTTAGGCAAACCGAGAAAAGGATCCATCAGGGCGGCTTTTTCCAGCTCGTGTTGTTTATCCCGCAGCTTTCTGGAAATGGAATAATTCGCTGCACTGAAAGCAATAATATAAATCGTGGAAAGCGGCAACGTCAGCCACAACGTCCGGTCAGTGACGGTGAAATAAAACGTCATTCCCGACAACAGCCAGCAGACAATAAAACCTGCGCAATAAAACAGCGCAGCGCGGCGCAGCAACTGCCAGCCACCGGCAGAAAAACGGTCAGCGATGAGAATAGCCGTAATAATGGCCGACGGCAGCGGACAAACGCCCATCAGCGCAACCCAGGCTCCCCCCGCGATGGCATCAAATGCCAGATTCCGGAATTCCGCCTGATTAGGGTGATTTGAGCGTTGTGAAATCAGCATAGCGACATGCGGCCAGACAAAGGCATTCAGCGCCAGCAGGCTGATGGCGATCCAGGAAGCATTGCGTTCAAGAAGGACAGAAAACACAGGAAAAAAGCAGAGAAAAGTGCCAAGTATCCGCATTAAGTACATTCGCCGTAAGAAGCGCTCTGAGCGCTCACGGACGAGACTTTCACCTGGAGAATAATATGGCATACGGGAAACGGCTCTTGAGTTGATTTCTATTTATATTAGTCGAGTTACTTATCTCAGAGCTACTGAAAGCGATAATTTTAATGCGCCGAACAACGGGGGTTTTTAGCGTTAAATAAGACAGGTTAATGGTTAACCAGAGAATTTAGGATAAAAATTCGGAAATACAGAAATAACTGTATCGATTTTATGCAGTCACAATATATTGCCACAAAAAAGGCGGCTTTTACGCCGCCCTTTTGAGCAAAGGTTATATAAATTCCACCGGGACAGATGATTACTTACTGTACTGCGCGTCCGTCACCTTTTCCATCCACTCAACCGGACTGCCGTTCAGGGACTCGGCAATCGCGATGTGCGTCATGGCATTCTCCGGGGTCGCGCCGTGCCAGTGTTTCACCCCTTCCGGGATCCACACGATATCGCCCACATTCATTTCGCGAATTTCGCCGCCCTCCTCCTGCAACCAGCCACGGCCTTGTGTGATGATCAACGTCTGACCCAGCGGATGTGTGTGCCAGGCGGTACGCGCACCCGGTTCAAAGGTCACGATCGCGCCACCGACACGGGCAGAGGCAGTGCCGCTGAACGGCGAGTCGATACGCACCTTGCCGGTGAAGTAATTTTCCGGGCCGTTTTGTGAAGGAACAGAACCACTTTTGGTAATTTTCATTTTATCAGTCATTTCATTCTCCGCCTGAGGGACTGCTGCTGGAAAGTTCGTCATGTCATAAACAATAGCGCCGTTCGTTTATGACGACCAGAGGGCAAAATATGAAAGGAGCTATGAGATAAATTCATAAGTCAGCACGCGCGACAGGACAGCGATATAAAAATAACAATAAAGATCACGATTTGATCACAATCATCTCTAAAAAACGGACACTTATTTCAGGAAGATAATTAATTGATTTTATTTAAATTTTGTCTCATTCTGTTCGCACTTTAAGAAATATTGTATTTTTTGCATTTGCAGCCCGCCTCAGAGCGGGCTTTTTTATGTCGGAGAGACGGTCAGGTAAACATTACGTCAGTTTCCGCACCACCTTGCAGGGGTTTCCACAGGCAACCACGCCCGCTGGCACCGGTCGCGTGACCACGCTTCCGGCGCCAATCGTGCAACCATCGCCAAGGGTCACGCCGGGCAAAATCACGCATCCGCCGCCAATCCAGACATCGTTGCCAATAGTGACTGGCCGGGCGCTGCCAATATGTTCACGACGTAAATCAATATCCAGCGGATGCTGTGCGGTATAAATTTGCACATCAGGGCCGATAAAAACGTTATTCCCTATTGTGACCGGCGCGCAATCAAGTAACACAAAATTAAAATTGATGAAAACATTATTGCCGATTCGGGTATTTATGCCGTAATCAATGCGCATGCCTTTTTCAAAATGGACATTGCTGCCCACTTCCCCAAATATTTCCCTGATCAGGGCGTCTTTCTCCGCCGTCTGACGGGCGCTCAGCGCATTAAATCCATCCACTTTATCGCGGGTCTGATAACGAATTTCACGTAATTCGTTATCATTAATATGGTAATCCAGCCCGCTGGTCATTTTGAGTAAGTCGCGCATCAACTGTTCCCTGATATTGTTCACATCCACAATGAATCACCGGCGAGTTTACTGCCCGATATCGCGCAGTTTTTTTCCGGACATAAGGTTTCTTTCTATTTGCTCCAGCGTGACGTTTTTCGTTTCCGGTATCAGGATGAAAGTGATCACCACGAACATCACGTTCAGCGCGGTGTACAGCCAGAATGTCCCTGCTGCACCGATATTGTCCATCAGCGTCAGGAAAGTAGCGCCGATAATCATGTTCGAAATCCAGTTGGTGGTGGTCGAACAGGTGATACCAAAATCACGGCTTTTCAGCGGCTGAATTTCAGAGCACAGGATCCATACCACCGGCGCCGCACTCATGGCGTAACCGGCAATACACATCATGGTCATACCGACCGACAGCCAGGAAAGCGCGGCACCGGCCGTGCCCTGATTGAATTGCTGAAGACAATATCCCAGCACCAGCGTGCCGAGCGCAATCACGCTAAAGCCAATTTTCAGTGCCGGTTTGCGTCCCGCTTTATCAACCATGCCGATGGCAATAAACGTGGCGAGCACAAACGTCAGACCGACAATAATCGTGGCGATCATCTGCTGGCGTGTACTGGTAAATCCCGCCAGATTAAAAATCTTCGGCGCGTAATACATGATGATATTCATGCCGGTAAACTGCTGCATCGCCTGCAACAACATGCCTAAGCCGACAGCCCGGCGCACATTACTGTTGGCTTTAAATAATTCCCATCCGCCCTGTTTCAGTTTCAGGCTTTCACGGATTTCATTCAGTTCCTGGCGGGCCTTTTCCGAGGTATCGCGCAGCATTCTCAGCACACGCTCGGCCTCAATATGCTGCCCTTTGGCGGCCAGCCAGCGCGGGCTGTTTGGTAAAAAACACACCGCAATCATCAGCACAAACGCCGGAATCGCCAGCACGCCCAGCATTGCGCGCCAGTCACCGCTGCTGCTGAATGCGGTATCAGAAAGGAAAGCCAGCAAAATGCCGATCGTCACCATCAGCTGATACATGGCAATCATCTTGCCGCGAATGGTTTCTGACGCCATTTCAGACAGATACAGCGGTGCGGTGTAGGACGCAATACCGACAGCAAAACCGAGGATCAGGCGCGACACCATCAGGATTTCAATGCTGGAAGCGAAGGCGGAGCCGAGAGAACCGAGAATAAACAACAGCGCTGCCGCCATCAGGCTGTATTTGCGTCCCAGCCGGAAAGAGAGCCAGCCATTGGCCAGCGCACCGAACGCTGCGCCGAGCATCATGATGCTGACAACCCATTCCTGCTGGCGGCTGCTCAGCACAAAATGTTCGGTAATAAAGGGAAGCGCACCAGAAATCACACCAATATCGAGACCGAATAACAGCCCCGCCATCGCCGCCGCAAAAGACACAAACAGGTTCATCACTTTGGTGTTTTTGAGCGAACTTTCAGTCAGTTTAACCACATCAGATGACGACATTTTTTTCTCCGGAAAGGGGGAATACAGCAACGGACATCAGAAAAAAATCATTCAGCCATTACGATAAGCACAAGTGCCCTGTGGGGTGAGAGCAGGAAAGGCACATATATACACAATCGTGCTGCACCGGACTTTCTGTGATCGGGATCACTGGGGAGAAGATGGCGGCTATGCTTGTAAGTATTGAGGCGGTAATCAGAATGACTACCGCATGATAATATCAGGCCGGTAAATACGTTCGTTTCAGTGGCACCAACAGTTTCGTTTCAATATCAACCTGATCATAATTCGAAATCAGTGCACGTACTAAATCATCCAGAGACCATAGCGTGAGAGGAATTGTGGAACGATCTGCTTCATACCGTGCTTCTTTCGTGAAACCACCCGTGCTGACATACAAACCGCGATCATCTTTATGACGTCCGCCAATAAAACTTCGGAGTTCCTGACTTCCCATCTGCGCCTTACGATGTTTAACCTCTACAACAATTCGTGGGTTCTCAAAACCAAAACCATCCGGCGAAGCTATTATATCTTTACCACGATCTGCTCCGGCTGGAGAAACTTGTGTTTTATATCCCATACTGCGCAGTACGCCGGCAACAAGGTTCTGCATTTCATCCCAGTCCAGAGAATTAATCTTATCTTTGATACGTTCAAATGCTAACGCTTCCATACCTAACAATGGGTCTTCATCAACATCTTTTACATCGTCAGTAACAGAGAGTGGGCGGGTGATTACAGACTTATCTTTTAGCAATTCAGCCACCACAGTCTCGGGTAGCTGGAAAACAGTTAACGTAGATCCTAATGTATTTTTGCTGGCTATACTCAGCGTATCCCGAAATACTTCTTCAGTATTCCATTTAACTCTCCGGGCAATACCCATCCCCTCTTCCATCCATTCAGGATGAAATTCAAAATCAGAAACGACTTTACCAACCAGATAAGTTCGATTGGCAGGAGAATAGGTGATTACCCAATCTCCTTGTTTAACTTCATTGATAAAACGCCATACCTGAGAAACACCAGAACGTACTGTTCCGGATTTCGTTTGCGGTTCCATTTCCAGATAACGCTCAGTAAGCTGAGCACGTGTCATGCCAGATTTTACATAAGGTGCCAGTAATGACCAGCCAATTGCTGCCACACCACGCTCACGAAAATCATCATAAAGCTTCCCGCTATCACCGCGAGTCATCCACATTTTAGTGTGCATAAATTCTCTGCTTTTGTATCAAGTCTGCGTCGATTAAAATAAATCTCCGCCCTTCTTCATTGAGTGTTTAAAATCTGATTAAAGTCATCAGTATGAAGGTCGCCTTTCGCACTTAACATGTCTCTTGCTAATGCCCGACGTTTTTGCAGTAATGTGTCGAGAGTTTCTTCAAATGTGGGCATGGTCGCATCACGAACGGTTGGATAATAAACATACACATCTTTTGTCTGCCCAATACGATAGGCACGATCTGTGGCCTGATCTTCTTTAGCTGGATTCCAGCAGCGAGTAAAATGAATGACATGATTTGCTTTTTGTACATTAACACCAAAACCCACTGCAACTGTCGATAATATAATCACGCCGAAGCCAGGTTGTTCCTGGAAATGATCAATAAGTTTTTGCCGACTATTTGCGCTGGAGCTTTTTGTACTGGTATCTCCGTTGATCACATAAGGTTTGAAACCAAATCGCTGTGAAACTGCATATTGTAATTCACGCTGTATGTCCCGAAGCTCAGTAAAAATAATCACCTTGTCGTCACCGGCAGCCTGAATATCCGTAAGTTTTTTCATCATCCATGCCATCTTTGGCGAATTCTCTCGGAATCGGCTATCAGGTTTGACACTGTAGGGATGGGCGCAAATTAATTTAAGCCGGTGTAATAAACCAAGCATACCCATGCCAGCCTGCTCAAGTTCATCCTGCAGCTTCTGTTTGTTCTGATAGGATGCAATGGAAGAAATATAGAGATCCCGCTGCAATGGCACCATAATCAGTTGCTTGCATGAGGAATCTTCCAGTTTCTTCGGCAAATCTTTTGCCACTTCTTCTTTAGTTCGCCTGAGAGTTTGAGCCTCGATCAATTGACGCAATAATTCTAAGGCTTTGTTATTACACTGTTCCCCGCCTTCAATTGGCCTCAGGAATTCACGGCCAAAATCATTAAGCGCCCCCAGCAATCCAGGCTGTGCAAAATCGAAAAGACTCCAGAGATCGACCAACGTATTCTCAACCGGCGTACCCGTACACGCGACTTTAAATTGCGCCTGAACCGCATTAGCTGCATGAGTAATTAACGCCGCCGGATTCTTTATTTTTTGCGCTTCATCACAGACCATGATTGCCCACTTCTGCCGGCCAAGAGAAAACTCCTGATCGCGTAATGTCTCGTAGGTGGTCAAAACAATTTTCGCATTGTCCACCCACCCTGGTCGCAACAGATTTTTAATCCCCTGTGCTCTTAATTCCGCCGGAATTTCATCCTTGTGGAATTTCACCGCTTTGACTGCATCCCCATAGAGTTTAAGAACCTTTACCCCTGCGGTATAAAAGAAGTTATCAAGTTCCCGCTCCCAGTTATCTAACAGTGATACAGGAGCAACGATCATCGTTGGTAATCCTTCAGGATTTTGCTCGATATACCACATCAGGAAAGTGAGGATTTGTAGTGTTTTACCGAGCCCCATATCATCCGCCAGCAAGCATCCGGAAACCTGATCAGTGGATTTCAGAAAAAGTTGCTGTAACCAGGCGACGCCCTGACGTTGATGATCGCGCAGTTGAATATGTTCTTTCAGCAAACCAGGTAAAACAGGTTCCGCGCCTCTTGCATTTAAAAGCGCATCACGCTTCTGTTTTATGTATGCAACATTTTCGATGTTCTGTTCAACCTGTAAAACAGCCCTTTTATCCGGCCCGGAAGGGTTTGCTCTCTCATCCTGAGAGGAGGCTTCAATTTTTTTCTGCCAATCTTTGAGGAAGGATTTAGCATCGTCTAAAGGCAAGGTTTGTTGATTCCAGGGCATTGAAACAGAGGATTCTTGCTGTTGTTCAGCAAGCTCAATCCTTTCATCGAGTGCCATCAGTTGATCCAGACTTTTTTGATCCCACCCTTCAAAGAAATCCTCAGAAAGTAAACCCTGTTCCAGTTCACCGGGTAACCAATTTTCACTGTCGCTTTTCACTAAAAATGGGGAGGTCACTTTCTCAAATTCACCAATCCCAATGACCCGATCCCCATATTTTTTTAAGTCCAAAACATCTTCAAATTCTGCACCTGTAGACTCCTGCTCCCAGCGGGCGAGCAGTGTCTGATATTCCTGAAGTTGCCCCAACGTAAACTGACTCAGTTCAAGTTCATAGCCTTGCCAGATACCTGCAGGTAAACCAGAAGCAAGCTTAATCGCAAGTTCCTCAACAAATTTATCCAGTTCGTAAGGTTTGACGAATTCAAAAGTAACAGGGGGCTGGGGGACAGCAGCCAAGGCTTTAAGCGTCAGCAAAACTGAAGCTATTTTCGTATTTTCAGTATTGAATTGCGGTTCAAGATGAAAGCGATGGAAAAAAATATGCGCGTTTTGTAATGCTTCTTCATGTTGCTCCGGAGAAACAACACCTGCAGCATCCTCCCCGATAAACGTATAGGGATTGCGGATAAAAGACATGGCATCATCACCCGCAACACGCCTGCCCGTTATCGCATGAACAGAAGACAAAACTTCTTTGACCTCCGGGGAAATAATGACATGGCTCAGTGAACCATCTTCGCCGGGAATACGATACTGATCCTGAACCAGACGACTGCTGTCGAAGTTATTCAACCACTGCCTCGGCTGATCCTCGAAAGAAGGTTCTATTTCTATAACAGGCATATCCTGAATCATCACTTTGCGAAGTTTAAGTTTGAGCGACTCAGGTTTTACAACAATGGTTTTCGTTAAGTAATCATCTAATTCTGCGGAAGCTTTTTTTGCCAGTCTTCTGATTTTAGCCCAGCCCAACTGATGTGTTATTTCGGTGCAGGACGTTTCCTGTTCTTTTCGAAATTGCTGTAGGGCGGATAACAACTGCCAGTTATTTTTACTCAGCAGGAAATGCCCCTGCGCGGTTTCAATCACTGCGCCTGTGCGCTCAAATTCAATGGCGCGGCCTGATGGAATTTCTTTCCATTCTTTAATGTATAAGCCGAAATTTTCATCACTCAGACTGCCATTACCACCGAGATTCACCCGCAATGAAATAACGTCCGGAATACCTAATAAGGGCAGACTGGTCTGATGTTCAGTGTCTTCAGCAAGACGGTATAGCTCATCCCATGTGAGCAACCAACGGTCGGAGAGTGTAGAAACAAACTCTTCCTCAGAGAGCTGCTCCATATAAGCGACCAGAGGCCACATCGCATCATCATCAGCCAGCGCGAAAGAGAACGATAACCCGGCTTCTTCTGTTCTATATTGATGACTTATCAGCTGTTCAGCGGATGAATGATTACCCTTAAATTTACTGAGCAGACGCTTAAGCATTATTTACTCCAGAACAAAAGTGGGTCGCCATGTTTCTCTGCGAAGCCAAGGCGTAATAGTTTTGTGATAGCTTCGGGGTCACGATGGGTTAAACGAACGTGCAGAGCACCGCCCAGGTTTCGTTTGTCGGTAACGGTGCACGGAATAGAATCGGTTACCCTCCGGATGGATTCTTCACGGGAAGGATTTGTCGTGTTTGAATCTGGAATCGGTTTTTCTTTGGGCACAGGCGTAATGACATCCGACTGATAAAAAATCCCTAATTCATTCAGCTTTTCGTCAAATTTAGCCATCCATCCCTGGATATAACGCAGGTCAAGACGATGCACCGGGGAAGAATGGGGCATCCTGGCTACAATTCCACGTTTTTTCTTGAGCATATTTGTAATATGCAAATATTCGCTTTCAGGCTTGAATTCATTATCAGAAACACGGTAGACGAACATCGCATTCCCTGTACCGGAGAACTCTACAAAGAAATACTCGCCAATTTGCATGATCATGGCGTTATCCAAGCTTCTGCCACCGATTAAGTGACTCAACCGCCCTTTATTTTTTTCTTTGAAAGACATGAAATCAGCAGCGTTATTATCCCAGGCATCAGGCCCCATAACAATTCGGGTAAAACCCATCTGATTGGCAAACCTTAACCAATAAAAAAGACGAGCCTGATCAACATCCCCATTTCCTTTAAGTAACTGGAAAAAGTGCGTCAAATCTTCTTTTGCCAGCCAGCTTCGCACCATGCCGCAAATTTTTTCACAAGAATCCGGGTCTTTTAAATGTGTCAGCCATACGTTTTCTTTACTGCGTAATTGCGGACTCCCCCAGTTATCGAGAGCCATCTGTTTTAACTGAGGGTGAGAAACCTCTCTAAACGAGGAACGATAATATTGGGTCAGGCAGGCCCGGATAATGATATCCCGGTAACGATCACGTTCCTGCGCCAGTCTCAAAAGATGAGGGATACGCCGTTTAAACTCATCTTCTTCAAGATCCTTCACATGCCTTAAAAGCACCACAAAGGCACGGTACCAGAGCCAACTGTTATCAGGGATCTGAGCAATCGTCTCAAGTGCGGAGAAATCAACAATCTCCCCTGAACTCATTTTTTCTGCCAGCAGTTCGCCCGCTGAAGATGTAAATAAATCGCGATACTGATCTATTACCCGCATCCAGCTTTTCTCGCGAATGACTTTACTTTTCAGAAGTCCATAACCAATACGCAAATGCTCCCGTAAAGAACACCAGTTGTTATTTTCCTCGGGTTTCTTTTCGTGATATCCAAAATAACTGCTGCATAAAAACTTCCACTCACGACGCTTCAGCGTTCTTTTATCGATACGTTTTTGTATTTCTTGTTCTACACGGCTATATAACGAATCATCGTCAAGCAACACAGGATAGGTGGCATCAGGATCTTTATCCGATAAGCCAGCAAAAATCAGTCGCCAGTCATGCAAACTTAGCACCTTGAGTTGGCGTAGCGCCCGAATAGCCTGCAGTCTTTTTTCGAGAGGAGGCACCAGCGTCTTCTCACTTTTTTCCATAGTTCTGGCTAAAAGCTGTTCTGCCGCTTTCAGCTTAGGAAACTCAGTGAACTGCGGCGCATCGATACCACTATGACGCTGCAATGTCGATGAAATACCTGCGGATAACAGGCTGAGGATGGACGTCATATTGGCATCTCCAGTTGGCATTTCTCTGCATTAGGCACAGCGACGCCCTCAACATCAACAGCAGGTTTTTCATGTTCATCTTTCAGGCCAAAAAACTGCATCCGAAGCTCGACACGGCGGCTGGCTTCTTTACTTTCTTTCGCATTGTTAAATGAGACGCCACCGGCTAAAAATAGCTTACGGATCTGTTCTTGTTCCACCGGTGTGATCTGCTGCTGAAGCCGGCTTCGGCTGTCTAACAGGCTGCACATCACCCATTCAGAACGCTGTAATGAAAGATGAAGGTTATACAAATATGAACCGTCAGTATCAGTGAAACCTTCTATAACGATTTGTTTAAACCACTTCTTGCCCTCGTCACTGTTCGCCGCGTCAAGCACCAGGGGAACAACATCCTGCAAGGCCTTCTGCCCGTCTGCATTAAGGAAGAATCGGTTATGATCAAAACGACCTGCTTCGCCAAAACTGATGCGGTTATCGCGGCAGTCTACTACGATGGTTTTATTCAGATTTTTAGCGTGTAACTCCAGACGCTCGCACAGGCGGGTAATATCCTGCCCGCGCAATTTCTCTCCCTGTTCGACACGCTGAATTCGCTGAGTGACAGAGCTCAGCGAGGCAACCATAACCACCAAAAAAAGCACCATCATCGCCGTCATCAGGTCAGCATAGGAAATCCAGAAGGGTTTCTCCGCTTCATCAGACCGACGATTTTTTACACGAAATGATTGACCAAACATGATTCAGGCGCTCCTCATGCTGGCGTTTTCGACAGAACTTCTTCGAGACTTTCAATGCTTTCGCTTAGCTCTTCAATCCCGCTGCCCAGGCGTTTAACAGCGGTATCGAGATTAGAATCCAAAGCACCCAATGTTTTATCGAGATTGGTTCGCATACTGTCAGAGAACTGATTAAAACCGTTCGCAAGCACCTGCCCCCCTTTTTCCAGAAACTCTTTAGCTTCCTTGTTGTACTTCTCAAGCCCTTCGCTATGCTGCTTCAGGTCTTTCAGGAACTGAGTGCGTGTTGCCAGTTCAGCCTGAGCGTTCGCCACAATGCCTTCCAGCAAGGTGATAGATTTCGCCACTGCATCACGGTTATTTCGATAGTCGGCAACCACTGTACTGAGTTCACGGCTTGCCAGTCCCAGCTCATTCCCTGCCCCTTGCGCTTTATCAAGCACTTCAGCGGTCAGGTGGTTAGCTTCTTTGACCTTATCGCCAGCAATTTCAAAGCGTTCAGCGGCAACGCGCATTTTGTCTGCACCGGTATTCATATCCTGAAGATGGGTTGTGGTTTGCTCAGCCAGTTTGCGCAGCGTGTTTTCTGTTGCTTCCTGCTGATCGTTCAGTGCACCCAGCAAGGTTTTGACCTGTTCTTCAAAACCAGAAACAATTTGCTGAGTCTCCTGATGCAGGGAAGTTTGTGTCTCCTGCTGATGACTGCTGAGTTGCTGCTGGCCCTGCTCAAGTTGTGTAAACAGAGAGCCTAATTGCTCCCCTAACGCCTCCACTGAAGAGGCCATTTTTTGCATAGTTTCATTCTGGCCTTGCTGGGAGGTCTGTTGAATAGATGCGATAAATTCCTTCATCTGATCAGCCATCGCTTTTTCACGCGCTTCGCTGTCAGCAAACATTCTTTCAAACTGCCGGGCCATGCGTTCACCGGCACCCTCACCTTCAGCACCGATTTTTGCGACAGAAGATTGCAAGCTGGCAAGCATATCGCTCATTCCGGACTGCATCGACAGTTGCCCAGCTTTCATCTCTCTGAGCAAATCCGCCATCAAATCTGCGCTGCCTTGCTTGGTTTCTTCGCTGGCACTGCGCATGTCTTGTAATAGCGTTGAGAATCCAGACTGCATTGACTCAATAGCACCGACGGATTTCCCCATCATGTCGTGCATATTTTCAAACTGCTTGCCAAAGGTCGTATCTAGCTTTGACATAAAAGCGGTCAGCACATCCTCAAGCATGGTGTGAACCTGGCCACTTTGATCGCCACTGGCCGTTTGTACTGCACCGGCAATTTTATCGAGGGGGGATTTAAGACTGGTTTCAATGGCGCCACTGACTTGTTCAGCAAATTGCTGCCCCGTCTCGCGATAAGTCGAAGAAAGGGTTTGCGCCAGTTTTTCATTTTCGCTCGATTGTTTTTCGACCAATTCATGGAGCATAGTACGCAGGTCTGTCACCAGACCGTCTTTTAGCTGACGTGCCTGAGTGGCGCTTTCATTGCTCGATTTAACCAGCTCGGCTAAATATTCTTCACCGACTCCACTTTCAAACAGGCTATCAATCGCAGAATTGAATCTTTCCAGATGTTTATAGCATTTTGCGATAGAAAATTTTTCAAACCAGGTGACGACGATGGAAGCGAATATCGCGAATGCAGATCCCAGGAATGCGTACAGCACATCTTTCAATAATGCATTAACGCTTTCACTCACCTGTTCCGGACTGCTGGGATCAAAATGATTAAGGCCAATCATCAAACCGTAGAAGGTTCCGATAATCCCGATACCGGTCAAAATACCCGGAAGATGTTTAAAGAATTCGGTATTAAGAGGAATGTCGACTTGTTGCTGATCGGTAAAATAAGCGGCTGCAGGCGCCGTAGCACGGACTTCCTGAAGTTTATATTCTCCGTCGATTTCTCTTTTTTGGGAATGGAGGGATTCCTTAAATTCGCTCCATGAATGTTTCATGGTTTTATAAACAAGTAATTCACCCAGATTTTTCAATTTGTTAGCGGGTGATTCCTCCGTCCATCTGGCGATCACTTTTGCCTTACTTTTCAGCTGGCGGACAATGTTGAAAGCAGGAATAAGGTAGAACACGAAGAAAAAGAACAATGCCACCATGACAAAGCAAAAAACCGTGACCGGTACGTAGGCAGGTTGCACTGACGTCAACATGACCAATAATGAATTTAGCCGTTCCATGTAAAGCCCTTACCCAAAGTTATTGATGACTTATCGGCAAAAACGCGAGGACATTTAACCCAAATTGGTCAACCGTTTTGCACTGTTTCGTTTTTATGCTGTGTTTTACTTAAGCCGATGCGATACGAAGGCGTGGAATAACAATAGTCTTAATCGCAAAAGCTGAAATCTGAGAGGGAATGCACAAAATAATAACGCGATATGCGGGCAGTACAAGCGTCAAAAGCCAGAATCAAAGCAACATCACGATCAGGTCAATAAAAGTCCCTTACTGAGCTCTTAGCTCGCCCTAACTAAGTACCCGTAAGTACCGGGATTCAAAATACCGTTTTAGGTCATGACTTAACGCATCAATGTATGCAAAAATCCCTGCTTCCCCCCTTCTCTGTTGAGTGCTTTGCTATGGCTGGCGTGAATAAAAGCAACCTGACTGAAACTGATATCATTACCAAATTCATCCTCCCTTCTGTGAAAGAGGCGGGCTGGGATGTCATGACGCAAATCCGTCAGGAAGTTAAACTCCGCGATGGTAAAGTCGTCGTGCGCGGCAAACTGGCGGCGCGCCTTTCAGTGAAATCAGCAGATATTGTGCTTTATCTCAAACCCGGATTACCGCTGGCAGTCATCGAAGCTAAAGCCAACAAACATGAGATCGGTAAAGGTATGCAACAAGGGCTTGATTACGCCCGTCTGCTTGATGTTCCGTTTGTTTTTGCCTCAAACGGTGATGGATATATCTTTCATGACAAAACGAACGCAGCCCACATTGAATCTGAAATCTCACTGAAGGATTTCCCGACGCCAGAGCAGCTGTGGCAAAAGTATTGCGTGTGGAAAGGTTTCACTACTGAGCAATTACCCGTCGTCAGTCAGGATTATTACGATGACAGCACGGGAAAATCGCCACGCTATTATCAGCTTCAGGCAATTAACAAAACGATTGCCGCCGTTTCAGCCGGACAAAAGCGGGTACTGCTGGTGATGGCGACCGGTACCGGTAAAACTTACACTGCGTTTCAAATCATCTGGCGCTTATGGAAAGCCAAAAATAAGAAGCGCATTTTGTTTCTCGCAGACCGAAACATCCTCGTTGATCAGTCCAAGAATAACGACTTCCAGCCTTTCGGCAGTGCGATGGCAAAAGTCACCGGACGAACCATTGACCCCGCTTTCGAAATTCAGCTCGCACTTTATCAGGCCATTACCGGACCGGAGGAATACCAAAAGGCCTATAAACAAGTGGCGCCCGACTTCTTCGACCTGATCGTGATTGACGAATGCCACCGGGGCAGCGCGTCGGAAGACAGCGCATGGCGCGAAATTCTTGATTACTTCAGCAGCGCCACGCAGATCGGCCTGACGGCAACCCCGAAAGAAACAGATGAAGTCTCCAACACCGATTATTTCGGCGAACCGGTTTATACCTATTCTCTAAAAGAAGGGATCGAAGATGGTTTTCTGGCGCCCTACAAAGTGGTCCGTGTGGATATCAATGTGGACGTACAGGGCTGGCGGCCCATTAAAGGTCAACTGGATAAATATGGTCAAGCCATTGAGGATCGTATTTATAACATCAAGGATTTTGACCGTAACCTGGTCATTGAAGAACGCACAATGCTGGTGGCGCAAACTATCACCGACTACTTAAAACGCACTAACCCGATGGATAAAACTATCGTTTTTTGTAACGACATCGACCACGCGGACAGGATGCGCCACGCGCTGGTGATCCTCAACGCTGAGCGGGTGTTGGAAAACGAAAAGTATGTAATGAAAATTACGGGTGATGATGCCATCGGCAAGGCACAACTGGATAACTTCATCAATCCGAAAAAGCCGTATCCGGTTATCGCCACCACCTCCGAGCTAATGAGTACTGGAGTCGATGCCCAGACCTGCAAGCTGGTGGTACTGGACCAAAATATTCAGTCGATCACCAAGTTTAAACAGATCATCGGGCGCGGTACGCGTATCAACGAGAAATTCGGCAAACTGTGGTTCACCATTCTCGACTTTAAAAAAGCCACCGAACTGTTTGCCGATGAACGTTTTGATGGCGTGCCGGAAAAAGTTATCCGCACCACGCCGGAGGACATCTCCGATCCGGATTCTGAGTTTGATGAAATGCTGGAAGATGAATCTACGGATGAAATACCGGATCCTGATACCTTAGCGGTTCATGAAACACCGGGAGAATATAACGTTACGCCCGATCCGGATTTCGCGCCTTTTGAAGAAGATGAAGAGCGTCCAATCCGTAAATTCTACGTGAATGGCGTGCCGGTGAAAGTGCTGGCAAAACGCGTTCAGTATTACGATGCGGATGGCAAACTGGTCACTGAATCCTTCCAGGATTACACCCGCAAAACGTTGCTGAAAGACAAAGACTACGCATCGCTTGATGATTTTACCCGTAAGTGGCAGTCTGCCACCCGCAAACAGGTGATCATTGATGAACTGAAGGAACTGGGTATTTTGTGGGAAGTGCTGGCGGAAGAAGTGGGTAAAGATCTCGACCCGTTTGATCTGCTCTGTCACGTCGTTTACGGTCAGCCGCCGCTGACGCGTCGTGAACGCGCGGACAACGTGCGTAAGCGTAATTACTTCACCAAATATTCCGCCCCCGCACAGAACGTTTTGAATACGCTGCTGGACAAATATGCCGATCAGGGTGTGCACGAAATTGAAGATATTCAGGTGCTAAAACTGAAACCTTTCGATACCCTTGGCCGCCCGTTAGAAATCATCAAAAACAGCTTTGGCGATAAAA
This sequence comes from Rahnella aceris, assembly GCF_011684115.1. Taxonomy (NCBI): domain Bacteria; kingdom Pseudomonadati; phylum Pseudomonadota; class Gammaproteobacteria; order Enterobacterales; family Yersiniaceae; genus Rahnella; species Rahnella aceris. The sequence goes on from NZ_JAADJV010000001.1 coordinate 2,416,989, forward strand.
AATCCTATGAGAACGCCGTGAACGAACTGGAAAACGAAATCTACCAGCCATCGCCACGCTCCGCCTGATTGCACGACACTTTTCTGCCACCGGGAGCTAAGGCTTCCGGTGGCATCATTTTTTGAAGTATGGAAACCACTATGTCTATTAGCTCCGTCATTAAATCCCTGCAGGACATCATGCGTAAAGACGCGGGTGTCGATGGTGATGCTCAACGTCTTGGCCAGCTTTCATGGCTGCTGTTCCTGAAGATTTTCGATACACAGGAAGAAGAGCTGGAACTCGAGCAGGATGATTACCGTCTGCCGATCCCGCAGCGTTATCTGTGGCGCACCTGGGCGGCCAATAATGAAGGGATCACCGGCGATGCGTTGATGGAGTTTGTTAACGACGACCTGTTCCCGGCACTGAAAAACCTGACTGCGCCGCTCGATATTAATCCGCGCGGTTTTGTAGTGAAGCAGGCCTTCAGTGATGCCTACAACTACATGAAAAACGGCACTTTACTGCGTCAGGTGATCAATAAGCTGAACGAAATTGATTTCAGCAACAGCAATGAACGCCACCTGTTTGGTGATATCTACGAACAGATCCTGCGTGATTTACAAAGCGCCGGTAATGCCGGTGAGTTCTATACCCCGCGTGCCGTAACACGTTTTATGGTGAACCGCATCGACCCGAAACTGGGCGAATCCATTATGGATCCGGCCTGCGGCACCGGCGGTTTTCTGGCCTGTGCCTTTGACCACGTTAAAGAGCATTACGTCAACACCACCGAAGACCATCAGATACTGCAAAAGCAGATTTTTGGCGTTGAGAAAAAGCAGCTTCCACATCTGTTGTGTACCACCAACATGTTGCTGCACGGCATTGAAGTGCCGGTGCAAATTCGCCACGACAATACGCTAAACAAACCGCTCTCCTCTTGGGATGAGCAGTTAGACGTGATTGTCACCAACCCGCCGTTTGGTGGCACAGAAGAAGACGGCATCGAGAAGAATTTCCCGGCCGAAATGCAGACCCGCGAGACTGCCGATCTGTTCCTGCAACTGATCGTCGAAGTGCTGGCTGATAAAGGTCGCGCCGCCGTGGTACTGCCTGACGGCACCTTATTTGGTGAAGGTGTAAAAACCAAAATCAAAAAGATGCTGACCGAAGAGTGTAACCTGCACACCATCGTGCGCCTGCCGAACGGCGTGTTTAGCCCGTACACCGGCATTAAAACCAATATCCTGTTCTTCACCAAAGGCCAGCCGACCAAAGATATCTGGTTCTACGAACATCCGTACCCGGCAGGCGTGAAGAACTACAACAAAACCCGCCCGATGAAATTTGAAGAATTCCAGGCAGAAATCGACTGGTGGGGCGATGAAGGCGATGGTTTTGCCAGCCGCGAAGGAAGCCATCAGGCCTGGAAAGTCAGTATTGATGACGTGATTGCTCGCAACTTCAATCTAGACATTAAAAACCCTTATCAGGGCGAAACCATCAGCCACGATCCGGATGCGTTGTTAGGTCAGTATCAGCAGCAGCAAACTGAAATCAGCGAACTGCGCAATCAGCTGCGCGACATCCTCGGCGCTGCGCTGGCCGGTAAAGGAGCGAACTGATGGTTGTCGAACAACTGATCACTCAACATATCGATACCTGGACATCTGCCCTGCGCACCCGTTCCACCGCCGGACGCGGAACATCGGGCAAGATTGACCTGTACGGCATTAAAAAGCTGCGCGAACTGATCCTCGAACTGGCCGTGCGCGGCAAACTGGTACCGCAGGATCCGAATGATGAACCGGCGTCTGAATTACTGAAGCAGATTGCAAAAGAAAGAGATGAACTAGTTAAGAGTAAAGTGATTAGAAAGCCTAAAACACTTGAAAAAATTACAAACTCCAAAATACCCTTTGAATTACCGGATGGTTGGGAATGGTGTTATTTAGATGACATAGGTAATTGGGGGGCTGGTTCTACGCCAAGCCGCTCTAATTCAGAATATTATAATGGTAATATTCCGTGGTTTAAATCAGGCGAGCTTTCCTCAGATTTCATTTCGGATTCAGAGGAGACAGTTACAGAATTGGCTTTGCAAGAATGTTCACTCCGAGATAATAATATCGGTGATGTATTAATTGCGATGTATGGAGCTACAATTGGTAAGACATCGATCCTAAATGTTCGCGGTACTACTAATCAGGCAGTATGTGCTTGTACCCCATATAGTGGAATTTCGAATGTCTATTTATTAACTCTTTTAAAAGCTTACAAGCGAATTTTTATAGGCATGGGCGCTGGTGGAGCTCAACCGAATATCTCAAGAGAAAAACTTATTGCCACAGTGTTTGCACTTCCGCCTAAAGCTGAACAAAACCGAATTATCTGCAAAGTTCACGAACTCATGTCCCTCTGCGATCAACTTGAACAGCAATCCCTGACCAGTCTGGATGCGCATTATCAGTTGGTTGAAACGCTGCTGGCAACGCTTACCGCCAGCCAAAATGCCGAAGAACTCGCCGAAAACTGGACGCGAATCAGCCAACATTTCGATACGCTTTTTACCACCGAAGCCAGTATCGACGCACTTAAGCAAACCATTTTGAAACTGGCGGTGATGGGTAAACTGGTGCCGCAAGACCCGAATGATGAACCCGCCTCTGAACTGCTTAAACGTATCGAGCAGGAAAAAGCGCAACTGGTAAAAGAAGGTAAAATTAAAAAGCAAAAACCTTTGCCGCCGATTAGTGAAGAGGAAAAACCGTTTGAGTTGCCAGTGGGGTGGGAATGGTGTCGCTTAGGACATTGTATCCATTTAATATCTGGGCAGCATCTAAAACCAAATGAGTACACTGAAAATATAATCGAAGGAGCAATTCCCTATATTACTGGTCCGGCTGAATTCGGTGATTTGAATCCAACGTATTCAAAATTCACAATCGAAAAAAGAGCAGTGGCTGAACCTAAAGATATCCTTGTTACCTGTAAGGGCGCGGGCTTAGGGAAACTCAATGTTGCCAACGTAGAGATAGCCATCAGTAGACAACTTATGGCTATTAGAACAGTTCGCGCAAATTGTGACTATTTTAAATTATTGTTATCAAGCATGTATGACTATTTTCAAGCGAAAGGTGTAGGTATAGCTATACCTGGAATTTCAAGAGAAGATGTTATCGAACCCGTTATATCATTACCACCGTTGAATGAGCAGGAGAGAATAGTGTCGAGGGTTAATGCCCTATTTGGTACTTGTGATCATCTCAAATCCCGCCTGCAATCCGCCCAGCAAACCCAACTTCACCTGGCGGATGCTTTAACAGAGGCTGCACTGAATTAGTTCATCCGTTTTAAAATCCAAGCACTTAAACGGTCAGTACCATGCTGGCCGTTTCGTCTTTCCTGCGAGATATCTTCCAAATCTGAATACAACTCCCTGTAAATGCATCCAGCCTGTTTCTTTGCTTCGGCAGCAGGAATAAAGTCTCCCCGCTGCGGCAAAATCCGCAGCCGGAATTAGCGTTCCGATACTTACACGGCGAAATTATGTGATAATTTCGTGCGCTTTGATTCACCCCAAATAATGGTGGCTCAGGCAGGGGCTTCGCAAGAAGCATCGGATTCGTGTAAGCCGGTACGCTAACCCTGTCTGAGCTGCCACCCGAGTTTAGCGTCTCAGGTGGTCGTCTTTAACTTTCTTACACGAGATTTCTATCATGACGAACACCGAAACTGCTTTCTCTGAAAACTCAATCACCGTCTTCCGCTCACTGATCGCCGAGCTGGATTTCAGCCATTTCGAAGATGCTCAGCTTTACGATCTCAGCGCGCTGGCATCGGACTCTGCCGAAGGATTGTGCCACGGCCTGCTGTGCCTGAGCGAAGGGCTGGAGAATGGTGAGATATTACCGCCGGAAGGTATCCCGCAGGTCAGCGCCTATCTCAAGGCAACCGCGCATTTATTACCCGTATTGTTTGAGCTGAGTGAACGGGCGAATGACGGCTTAGGGAAAGCGGGAAAAGTGAGTCCTGCTGCGATTAACTGACGGGTATCAGACATGAAAAGGCCCGCCGGACTGTTCTGGCGGGCTTTAAAGCACCCACTCTCCCCACATCCTTTAATCCGGAAAATTTTTTACTTTTCAGTTTGCACTGAGTCGTGTCTGGCGTCAGGATTTACCCTGATTCCCCATTGGCAGTGATAAAGGCTTATCGATAATGACGACTCAGACACCTAAAACGCCGGTTGCGGCAGGGACAATTTTTAGCGCAGCCGGTCTGCAATTTCTGAATAAACTCGCGCAAAACAACACCCGGGACTGGTTTAAGGCTAATCAGGACGAATACGAGAATACGCTGAGAACGCCCGCGCTGCGCTTTATCGAGCAAATGCAGCCAGAGATTATTGCCATTTCTCCGAGACTGACTGCCGTCGCGAAAAAAGTGGGGGGCAGCCTGATGCGCCCGCAGCGCGACAGCCGGTTCAGCAAAGATAAAACGCCGTATAAAACCAATGTCGGCATTCAGTTTCGTCATTTCCAGGGCAAAGATGTGCACGCACCCGGCCTCTATCTGCACATCGCCGAAGACGGTTGTTTTATTGCGGCAGGGATCTGGCACCCGGAATCAAAAGCGTTAAACGCGATTCGCGCCTGTATTGATGAGAACCCGAATGCCTATCAGAAAGCGCTCAAGACATTGCACGATAACGGGTTTGTGATGGATGGCGACAGTCTGAGTCGTCCGCCAAGAGGCTACGACAAAAACCACCCGCTGTTAGCTGAATTAAAACGCAAAGATTTTATCGCGATTAAAAACATCGCCTTTGAGGATCTGTGCAAGCCAGATGTTATTGATTTTTGCGCAGAGCAGTTCAGACATTGTGCGCCGTTGATGTCCTATCTGTGTTTTGCACTTGAGCTGGACTTCTGAAGCTGATGAGACGACAGGTTTACCCTGCCCGGTGAAGTGCGAAGCATTCTTGACACCTGAAACAGCCAAAATTATATTTTCACTGTCATGACAGCAACCGGCCAGAGGCCTCGTGGTTGAATGCGCTGGCCGGTTTGCTAAATCCCTTTCCCCTGACAGCATGTGTACTGTTGCGCTCAGGGCTGTGATGTTCTGCTCATTTCAACCCGGCTAGCGGACCGGGCTTTGGTGCGTGTAACCCACTACTCTCTAAGACCTTCTATCGCCTGACACAATGCATCATTAGGCTTACCTGTTATTGTCACAGCTGATTGTTGAACACGCTCTAAACGACTGGCAATTCTAGAGCGACTTATCTCTTCCCCATTCTGAGCAAGCATAAAGCAACATTCACCTACCATCCTGCACGCTTCTTCAAAAACGGGATTCAAAATCTCCATAAAACCTCCAAACGGACTAAAAAAACCCCCGTAGAGTAGCTGAAGATTTCAGAAAAAATTTTTCCATTAGAAAAATTAACAATCATCTCTGAATGCGCATCAAAACGGTTTTAGCTGACAACAGATCGTCTGCCAGCCCCAGGCATTATTTTGCACTGACGAAAATCCCCCTGACAGGGTGAGTTCAATCGATAGCTGCAACTTGTTCAGCTTCGCACGCGGCAACGTTCAGCCGCGAACACATTAGCCGATGATAAACTTATTGCTGATTCGCTTTGTGTTGAATCAGAATCGCAGGCCGTTAAATCCGCCCGTAGAAGGTCATTCTGGCAGACTCAGACAACGAAATATCAGGCTGAGAATTGTAAGCCAAAACCACCAGCATGCGCGTGGTCTCCCCCTCCGTTGGAGTCACACGATGAATCGCATTCCGGCCGCGGAACAGCACCAAATCGCCTGCCTCAATGCCGAGTTTTTTCGGCTCAGTTTGCTTATCCAGTAATTTTTCAACGCCATCAAAATTCATGTCGCCAGCATCAGCGTCGCGTAAGTTCTCAACGTATTCAAACACACCGCCAGCCTGAGGTTTTTGAATCAGCAGGGTGATGGCAAAAGAGGAGTTATCGAAATGCCAGCCCAGCTCCTGGCCTTCGCTGGCGTAATGCAGGTTGATTGAAGAGAGTTTATCAGCGTAAGGATACAGTTGCGCCTCACCCAGCACCGCGCAAAGAAACGCACGAAACACTGGCGCGTTATACAGTGCGCGCAGCGCCGAATCCTGCGGGATCTCTTCATCGGTGATACAGCCCTTTGAGGAGACAATCTGCCGATTTCTTGGATGCGAATCTGGCAGCCCGGCATCAGGTTTCAATAGATAAACATTATGATTATTGCTGGTGTAATAGGCCAGATGGCGATTTTCATCCCCCTCACGCTTAATCGCTTTCAGCGCAGCAGGATTAAGAAAGTCATGCAAGACCAGAACGCCCTTTTCATTCAGCGTCTGTTTACACTGAGAAAGAAAATTCGTATCCAATATCGGATTCGCCGCGAAATTTACGATCGTATCGAGTTCTTGCATCATTAATTCTCATGAATTATTCAGGGGGAAAATAGTCGCTTCTACTTTAACCAAGTCATTAATAGCTGGGAAATGAAAAATAGTGATCACATTATCGCCATGAATCCCCATTGAGGTAAGTTTGCAAGGGGTTTAGCCGCCTGATGTCTCTCCCTTTGACGCAACACGCAAATATCATATTAAACATTTCTATTGATAAAGATTCTCCTCATCCCTGCCGATATTTCTGATACAGGCGGCAACACCGCCTCTCATTCCAATGTGCGCCAGCGATAGCACGCCCCCTGCCGCTAATACAGTTTAGTCAACATGCTTTCCTCCCCCCCTTATGAAAGGCGTACATATGAATTGCATCTTCAGCGTGATCTGGAACCACAGCCGTAATGCTTTTGTGGTCGTCAGTGAGCTGACCACTCGCCGTGGAAAACGCAGTGACGTCCGTGCGATTCAGGTCGATGATCATTCAACCCCATTCAACGGCGCGATCACGCCGCCACCGTTTGCCATTGCCCTTATCTCATTCATTGTTTCATTCATGCCTGTTATCAGCATGGCCGCAGATTTGCCCACTGGCGGTAATGTCGTTCTCGGCAGCGGCCAGATTGGCGCGGCGGCCGATCATCAACTGACGATCAACCAGTCCGGCCAAAAAATGGCAATTGACTGGCAGAGTTTTAATATTGGCAAAGACAACAAAGTGACCTTTGTTCAGCCCGGCGCTGATTCGGTTGCCCTGAACCGGGTGATCGGTGCTGACGGCTCGAAGATCATGGGCCAACTCAACGCCAATGGCCGGGTGTTCTTAATCAACCCCAATGGCGTGCTGTTTGGTCAGGGCGCCTCCGTCAGTGTCGGCGGGTTGGTGGCTTCGACACTCAATATCTCGAACCAGGATTTTGCTAACGGCAAGTACAGGTTCAGGGGGGATGGCAGCAACGCCAGCGTCATCAACCAGGGCACGATTAACGCTGCCGACGGGGGAGCCGTGGTGTTACTCGGCGGCACCGTCAGCAACCAGGGCGTGATTGTTGCGAAACAGGGTTCCGTCGCATTGGCCGCCGGCAATGCGGTGACGCTGGACTTCGCAGGTGATCGCTTGCTTAACGTCCAGGTCGATGAAGCGACCAGAAATGCCTTGGTGGAAAACCGCCAGTTGATTCAGGCCGACGGTGGCCAGGTCATTATGACCGCGGCGGCCAGCAATGCGCTGCTCAGGACGGTGGTCAACAACACCGGTGTGATTGAAGCGCGAGGCTTGCAGAACAAGAACGGTAAGATTTCCCTCGGTGGCAGTGACAGCGGTCTGGTGCGCGTCGCCGGTACCCTGGATGCCTCTTCACCCCACGGCACGGGCGGCGCGATTCAAATCACCGGCCAGAACATTGCGCTCACATCCGCCACTCTGAATGTCTCAGGTGCCCGCGGTGGCGGCAGCATCAAGATCGGCGGCGACGCTCAAGGCAAAGGCCCCCTGGCTAACGCACAAGGTGTCAGCGTGGATGCGGGCAGCAGCGTCAAGGCTGACGCCGGAACCACGGGAAAAGGCGGCAACATAGTCGTCTGGTCCAACGGAACGACCGTGGCCAAGGGCAATTTCTCGGCCAGGGGCGGCACGCAAAGCGGTGACGGAGGATCCGTAGAAACCTCCGGCCATCACGTTGACTTCACTGGCATCCAGGTGAACACCTCGGCGACCCAAGGCAAAACGGGTAACTGGCGGGTGGATCCTGAAGACCTGAACGTTGATGACGCTTCAGCAGCCACAATCAACGCCGCTCTCCTGAACACCGACGTCACCCTGCAAACCACCGGCACCCTCACCTCCACGGCAACAGGCCTCGGTGATATTTCCGTTAATTCAGCCCTGAGCTGGAGTTCACCAAACACCCTGACGCTGGACTCGTTCCACTCTATTGCGATCAATGCCAATGTCTCCGTCACCGGTGCCGGTGGTCTGGTGCTGGTGACGAATAACAACAGCAACGGCACCAGCAGTGGCAGCGGTGATCTCACGTTTGCCAAAGGCGTCTCGGCCAGTTTCACGGCACCGGAAGGCAGCGGGCAGCGTTTGAACATCAACGGTTCGGCTTACACGCTGGTTTACAGCATGGCCGACATCGACGGAATCGACGGGGATCCGGCTTCGTCTGGCGCAATTACAGACCAGACAGCGGCAGGCGGACTGGCAGGTCATTACGCCCTGGCCCGTAATCAGGATGCCAGTGGCGTCATATATACGAACGCACTCGTGGGGAGCAATTATGATTATGATTCGCCCTTCTCCGGCACCTTTGAAGGCCTGGGTCATACCCTATCGAATCTGACCATCACGGCTCCGGACGCAAACTACACGGGGCTGTTTGGCGACAATCAGGGGGCAACGGTTCGGGATCTGGGTGTAGTTAATGGCGCTATCAGCGGCGGATCTTACGTCGGCGGTATCGTCTCTATGAACCAGAGTTCCTCCTCTGTATTAAACAGCTATTTCAGCGGCACGGTGTCAACGTCATCCTCCGGCATAATGGTCGGGGGGATCGCCGGCTTTAATGGAAATAACTCGACGATTGCAAACAGCTATAGCATGGGCACGGTAACGGGCACCCGCTGGACAGGGGGAATAACGGGCTATAACGGCAGTGCCCTGGTGACAAACAGCCACAGCTCCAGCAACGTAAATGGCGGTAATGGTGACTACGTTGGCGGGGTCGTGGGCGCTAACGAAAGCGCCACCATCACTAACAGCTATAGCACCGGCAACGTGTCGGGCAATACACGTGTTGGCGGGGTGGCAGGCAACAGCTACCGGGGGTCGATTTCTGACAGCTACAATACGGGCAACATATCGGGCAACAGTTTTGTTGGCGGTGTTGTTGGCCTTAACGATACTGCCAGCTCCCTCGCCAATAGCTACAATTTCGGCAATGTCCAGGCTGACTATAATGTGGGCGGGGTCGCAGGCTATAACGACAGCGCTATTTTCTCCAGTTATTCCACCGGTCAGGTGCGGGGGGCGACGGGCAGTAACGCTGGCGGTGCTATTGGCTACAATCAAGCCAATAGCACGGTGACAAACGTTTACTGGAATAGCGTCACCAGTGGCAACACTGTCGGGATTGGCGGCGGCGTCACTTCCGGGGTCACCGGTTTAACCCTCGCACAGTTACAGGGCGTATTACCTTCTTATTTCGATAATACCGTTTGGGGCACAGCCAGCGGTCTTTACCCCTATTTGAAATCCCAATATCCGAACGGCACACCGCAAGCCATTTCCGGCTTCGCTCAAAACAGCGATGCGGCTGGCCAGGTCTCCACCGTGATTAACGGCCTGGTGGTCGGTACCTCCTCCATCGGCGCCGGGGGTTACTACTACAGTCTGCTCGCGCCCGGCACCCTGGCGAACACTGATGTGTTCACCTATGCGCAAAGCGGCGGCAATCTGGCTAATACCTTCACGCAGGGTGTGACGGGGACGACCAGTAACATCAATCTGACGGCTGACACGCTGGTACTGACGGGCAATGAAAACTCTCTGTCCTCGCTGCTGACAGATTTGAACACGGCCAGCGGCAGCGCAGACAGCGCCCACAAGCTGTTTACCCTCGATGCCAGTGGTCTGAACGCCACCGGTAATGTGCAATTCACCCGGGCCGGGAGTTTCATTTTTGACCAATCCCTGAGCGCGGTCGGCAACAGCAACGTGAGCGTCGCAGGGGATTTGACCATCGCATTGGGCGAGCATGTCAGCGGGTCTGATGTGGTGTTATCCACCACGGGTGCCTTTATTAACAACGCGGGCAGTCATGCCGTTACCGCCTCAACTGTCGGCGGACACCACTGGGTGATTTATTCCAATACCCCCGCCACCGGTACCTTTACCGGACTGAACAGCAACAATACTGCTATCTGGAATGCCAGCATTAATACCCTTCCGGCGAGCTCCGTAACCGGTAACCGGTACGTGTTCCGCTATCAACCGACGGTCACCTACACCCCGGCAAATGTCAGCAAGACCTATGGTGATACGGCAGATGTCAGCTCTGCGTATACAACCTCTGGAGTAAGTGCCGGGGTTACAGGAGCATTTGCAGCCGATACCCTGGCTAACGTGGTAGCGGGCACTTTAGCGATATCTTCAACGGGAACAGCGGCTACTGCGGGTGCAGGCACTTACGCCATCCTGGCAAGCCAGGGGACTTTAAGCGGTTTGCAGGGTTACCTGGTCGCACTTGCAAGCCACGGAAACTTAACTGTCAATGCCAGACACGTCACCGTGGCGGCCAGCAGTGGCAGCTCAACGTACGGCGCGACCCCTGTCCAGCCAGCCCTGAGCGCCATCGGCCTGGTCAACGGCCAGGATGTGTCGGTGCTGAGCGGTTTGAGCAGCACAGGCATTAGCGGCACCACCAACGTCGGCACCCATGTGGTGCGCGTGGAGGGCGTACTGACCAATGGCAATTACCGCGTGACTCAAACATCCGATGGCCAATGGATCGTCGCTCCCCGCGCCCTGGCCGTTATTGCTAACAACCTTGGCAAAATCGTCAACACCAGCGACCCGGCACTGACCTGGTTCACCAATGGAAATCTGGTTAACGGTGACCACCTCAACGGCAATCTGACGCGCAGTGCTGGCGAAACAGCCGGTCAGTACAGGATTGAACAAGGCTCGCTAAACAACAGCAATTACGCCATCGCTTTCACTGACGGTACGTTCAACATCGGTGTAACGCCGCTAAACCAATTGCTCAGTTTGCTCAATGCCCCCGAAAACGTAGCGGTGGTGACCACCCAACCTCTGCGTAAATTACCGACCCCCACCACGTCTCTGGCGGTGCAGTTGCCGTCCAACAGCCTCTATAGCGTAATTGAGCAAGGCTTGCGCCTTCCGGAAGGACTTTGATTTATGCGTATCCGTCTTACTCCCATTGCCCTGGCTCTCCTGACGTTAACTGCCAGTACGGCCCGGGCTGAAATTGTGCCGGACGCGGGTCAGTCAATCCGTGAGATCCAAACTAAACCGCCGGTTTTACCGCCGCGCCAGACGCTGGAACTGAACCTTCCCGACACGCCGGACACTCATCCGACTGCCCGCGGGCCAACGATGCAGGTCGCGCAATTCAGGTTGACAGGCAATCAGGCGATCAGCAGCGCCGATCTGCTGCCATTGCTGGCTGACCTGCAAAATCGCACGGTCAGCTTTGGTGAGTTGCAGGCGGCGGCCGGGCGTATCACCCTGTTTTATCGACAGAAAAATTACCCGCTGGCACGGGCTTATTTGCCGGCTCAGGACGTGGAGAATGGCGTCGTCACCATTGCCGTCCTCGAAGGTCATTTTGGCGAAGTGAAGCTTAATAACGCTTCGCGCATCAGCGACGGCACGTTGGCTGCGCCGCTCCGCGCGCTGAAAAACGGTGAAGCGGTGCGCGCCGGCCCTCTGGAACGCAGTCTGCTGTTGCTTCAGGAAATCCCCGGCGTTGAAGTCCGGTCCACGCTGAAACCCGGTACCGCCGTGGGTGCCAGCGACCTGGTGGTCGATGCCCGCTCGGCGCCGATGGTTTCGGGTCAGGTGGATCTGGACAACTATGGCAACCGCTTCACCGGTGAATACCGTCTGGGCAGTACGCTGAACCTCGCCAGCCCGTCAGGCATGGGTGATCAGGCCAGCATACGGATCATGGGTTCTGATGAAGATCAGCATTACTTCCGGGCAGCGTATCAGTTACCGATCGGTCCGTGGGCGACGCAAGTCGGTGTCGCTTACTCGTACATGAATTATCAGTTAGCCAGGAACTTTGACAATCTTGATGCCTCGGGTAACGCGAAGATTGCCAGCGTGTTTGTGCAGCAGCCACTGATTCGCCTCCGGGATTTCAGCCTGACTGCGCAACTGCAATTCGATGACAAACGCTTAAGAGATGACATCGATCTTTACGACTATAAAAGTCACAAACAGTCGCATGTCGTGACTGCCAGTCTCAACGGCAACTCCCGCGACAATTTTTTGGGTGGCGGTTCGAATGCATTCTCGCTGGCCTGGAGCCAGGGCAACCTGACGCTGGATAACCCGCAAGACAAAGTGCTGGATGATCTCACAGCCAGGACTCGCGGCACCTTTCAGAAGATCAATCCTGGCATCGTGCGCCTGCAGCGCCTGACGGATCGGATCAGTCTTTATGGTCAGTTCCAGGGCCAATGGACTGACGGCAACCTTGATTCCTCTGAAAAAATCAGCCTCGGCGGCGCGTATGGCGTACGGGCTTACCCGGAAGGCGAAGCACAGGGTGACCAGGGGTATGTGACCAGCGCCGAACTGCGATACGCACTGACCGAAATGGTGCAGTTGTTCACCTTCGTCGATCATGGCGAAGTACGGCTGAACAAAGACACCTGGGCTGACGGCGAAAATCACCGCAGCCTTTCTGCTACGGGTGTGGGCTCGACATTGTCTGCCGGCAACTGGCATCTGATGGCGGTCGCGGCATGGAAACTGGGTAATGCCGATGCACAAAGCGACACGGATCGCACGCCCCGGGTGTGGGCACAGGCTAGTCGTACGTTTTGAGGGGATGTTTACGATGCCAACACATGTACCAACAGATAGTACTTGATGTCGGTTGATATAGGTAAAATCAGCTTGAACCATGAAGCGCTAAAACCTGATAACTCACTGAATTTAATGCATAAAAATAGACGTCAGTTGACGTCTATTGACCTGAACCCTACAGGGCCCGAGCCTGTGACCTGCGGCTTAGAATCTCTAAGAACCGTGCAATAAATCATTAACTTACCGCATATAGCCCCGCTCACACGTCCCAACATGCAAAAAGATGACAAGCGTTGTTTCGATCGCTTTCAAACGTTCAGACAAAGTAGCGATAAATTCTGCCTGGTCTTCATTACGTTTCTTTAATGCTTTTATCGCAGCGCCAGAATATGCGGCTGATACTCCAAGGGTGAGTTCACCCTACAGAAATAAATCGGGTTGCAGTCTGAAAATTAAATGAGAGAAGCTAATCCCTTTTGGTAAAAAAACCCTGCTGATACACTTACCGATTGATTCTTTTTAAAAATTTACTATTTATCGTCGAGGGCTACGTTTTGCTTTGGAATATCCTGACCTATTTTGGCGACAGCATGCTCATTTTGCCAACCGGAATAACCCTCGCTTTATTTATGTTATGGAAGGCTGACAACCCAGTCACAGCATTAATCTGGCTGATTATACTGGGTATTTCTGGCCTCGCGGTGAGCATCTCAAAGCTGTTGTTTCTCGCCTGGGGCATTGGCAGCAGTACATTTAATTTTACAGGCTTCAGCGGGCATACCACGATGTCAGCCACTTTATGGCCGGTCATGTTCTGGCTGATAGGCCAACGTTTTCAACCTGACGGACGCAGGCTGATGATTACTGCTGGGTATTTCATTGCCATTATGGTGGGTATCAGCCGGCTCGCACTGCATGCTCATTCCGTCAGCGAAGTGATCTCAGGATTTATTCTCGGCAGTCTTTGCAGCGTAATCTTTTTATATACACAACACGACCGCAACATGCGCTATTTCACATTCACTCCATTAGCTATTCTGCTTATTCTCCCTCTGTCACTGATGAGCTTTGGCAAGAAAGCACCCACACAGCAGCTTCTCGAACATATCGCTACGCAAATCACAGGCAAACAACCCTGGACGCGGGAAGAATATCAGCTTATGGCTGAGAAACCGGAAATCTCAAAAAGCGCGTGGAACTAAAGCAGAGATACTTACAATACCACTTGATTTGGGTATAACTGAGTTGACTTCGATAGAACTCGTGACAGAAAAATTCAGTAATTTCAGGGAGTATAAAGGAGAAAAGGCGAATTCAGCAGAGGTGTGTTGACTTGAAATGGTACGCCCTACAGGGCTCGAACCTGTGACCTACGGCTTAGAAGGCCGTTGCTCTATCCAACTGAGCTAAGGGCGCATTGCTTGTCCCTTTCGGGAGCGTTGCGGGTTCGGATTATACGGGCAGACCGGGATGAGTCAATGGCTTTCGAACTCACTGCTTAATGCCTGAACAATTTGCCGATATTCCCGGACTGTCTTGCAACGTTATGTGATCAGTATCGGCTATTTTTCGGATTTCAGCGCGGCAGCAATCACGCGGGCAGACGCGTGATAAGCGACACCTTCGTAAGCCGTCAGTTCCGGTCGTAATGTTTGTACGATACCTTTTTTACCAATCACCGCTGGCTGGCCGATATAAACGCCCAGTTGTTCATCGAGGGCAGACACCGGCCAGACACTGCGGGCGTCGGACAAAATGGCATCCACCAGCCGCGCTGTTGCAGTAGCGATGCCGAAACTGGTCCAGCCCTTGCCTTTCAGGATTTCCCAGCCACCGCCGCGCACAGCGTCGTTCATTGTTGCCCAGTCGACGTCACGGTCGCCTGCCAGTTCTGCCACCGGACAGCCGCCAAGTGTCACGGTGCTCCAGGCCACAAACTGTGATTCGCCGTGTTCGCCCATCACGTAGCCAGTGACGCTTTTCGGATCGAAACCGAAGAACTCACCGACCACGCGTTTCATGCGCGCGGTATCGAGCGAGGTGCCGGTGCCGAACACCTGTGCGTCAGGGAATCCGCTGGTCTGCTGAATAATCTGGGTAATGACATCGCACGGATTGGTGATATTGACGATCACGCCGCCAAAGCCGCTGGCAATCACGCGCGGGATCACTTCACGCACGGCGGCACGGGTCTCAGCAAGTTCTTCCAGACGATCTTCACGCAGCAAGGTTTTCGGGCCGACGGCGATGACCAGCACATCGGCATCATGCAGTTCGCTGTAGTCGTTGGCGATAACCTGCACGCGTGAGGTCGTCAGCGACGCCATATCCCGCAACTCCAGCGCCTGACTGGCCGCTTTAGGTTCGTTTTCATCCAGCAAGACAATCACGTCACACAGCCCCAGCGTGACCAGAGAGAATGCAACGTCAGCGCCCACATGACCGGCACCGATGATCCCCACTTTGCGTGTCATTTGTTTCTTTCCTTATGATTTAAAAAGAGTCATACCTAAAATAGACACTTTTTTCGCCACTGTCGCAGGTTAAATTCTCATCCGCAGATAACAAGTTATTCGCATTCAACGCCTGACAGCGCCCGCGGCTTCTGACAAAATAGGCGCATCCCCCTGCATTTATTAATTAATGGATTTATTCCCTGATGGCAGCAAAGATTATTGACGGTAAAACGATTGCGCAGCAAGTCAGAAGCGAAGTTGCAGCGCGTGTTCAACAACGACTGGCTGAAGGAAAGCGTGCGCCCGGTCTGGCCGTGGTGCTGGTCGGTGAAAACCCGGCGTCACAGATTTATGTCGCCAGCAAACGCCGTTCTTGTGAAGAAGTCGGGTTCATCTCCCGCTCTTACGACCTGCCAGCCACCACCACTGAAGGTGAGTTGCTGGACCTGATCGAAAAACTGAATAACGACAGCGAAATCGACGGCATCCTGGTTCAGCTTCCGCTGCCTGCCGGTATCGATAACATCAAAGTGCTGGAACGTATTCATCCGGATAAAGACGTCGATGGCTTCCATCCTTATAACGTCGGCCGTCTGTGCCAGCGCGCGCCGACGCTGCGCCCTTGTACGCCGCGTGGCATTGTGACGCTGTTAGAACGTTACGGTATTGAAACCTTCGGCCTGAACGCCGTGGTGATTGGCGCATCCAACATTGTGGGCCGTCCGATGAGCATGGAATTACTGCTGGCCGGTTGCACCACCACCGTCACCCACCGTTTCACCAAAAATCTGCGCCATCATGTTGAGAATGCCGATCTGGTGGTTGTTGCTGTGGGCAAACCGGGCTTTATTCCCGGCGAATGGATTAAACCGGGCGCGATTGTCATTGATGTCGGTATTAACCGTCTGGAAAGTGGTAAAGTTGTCGGCGATGTGGAATATGATGCCGCCGCCGAGCGTGCTTCCTTTATCACACCGGTGCCGGGTGGTGTTGGCCCGATGACGGTCGCGACGCTGATTCAGAATACCTTGCAGGCGTGCGAGGAATATCATGACGTCAGCGCCAGTAAGTCTTAAACCCTTTGCACTACACAAAAAGTCAGGAATACATGGAAACTTTCTTTCTCGAAAAACACCCGCACGTTGAACTGTGCGATCTGCTCAAATTTATGGGCTGGTGTGACAGCGGCGGTACGGCGAAAGCAGTGATTGCCGAAGGCCAGGTTAAGGTCAACGGTAAAGTCGAAACCCGTAAGCGCTGCAAAATCGTTGCTGATATGAACGTCGAGTTCGCCAGCAACAAAGTCGTGGTGAAAGCGTCCGAATAATCTTTCCGGTAGCGTTGCACGACAAAAGAAAATGCCCTGCAAGCGAAAGCTCACAGGGCATTTTTTTATTTATCGGCAGAGTGACAGGCCGAAGGCAAATTACTGCTGCGTCACCCATAACACCGGCCATTCGCCACCGCTGCTGTAACCGTCACAACTGGGTTCAGAGGCAAATGCCGCCAGCCGGAACTGTTTACCATCAAACACCCAGCGTGAAGACACGCCACAATCACCGATGCCGCGCCCTTTATCGTAAGTCGAGAGCATACCGGTTTTCGGGTCGAAATCAGCGTTGATCAGTTCCGGCGAATCATCATCTTCGCCCAGTTTGAACGGCATATTCAGCGCCAGATTGTCCATTTTATAAGGCGCCTGACGTGAAACCAGGAAGCCCAGCGCATACAGGTTATACGCGCCCATGTCGCAGTTGACAGTCATCAGGGCTTTATCGTTGCTCAGCGCGAAAATATGCACTTCCCGTTCGGAAGGGTCGAGGCTGCAATCATTATTCTCAATGGTGGCGGCGGCGTTCTGCGTGATGGCCGAAATCTCAGTTTCGGATAATGCATGCGGTTCACTGAAACGCGGCAGAACCGGCGTGGCAGGAATGGGCGGCACGGTATTCGCCGGTTTCGCACCACGATTAATCCAGGCCGTTTTGGTGCCAACGCGCCCCTGCTGCGCATCAATGGCCAGCAAGGCGGCTTTGATCCCTTTCAGTGAAACTTCCGGTTTAACGGGCTGAGCCGGGTCAGCTTTCACTGCCAGCTGAATACTGCTGCCTTCGCGGATCGCGGCAATAAAATCATTCACCACCAGACGGTTAGTGGTGGAAAGATGTTTTTTACTGACATCCCATTCACGGTGATTAAAACTCAGTGTCTTACCGTTCATCTGCAAGCGGCTGGCAACCGGCGCATCCGTCGTCTGCTCATCACTGTTACGCTGGTAATCAATGCTGACGGAGGATTTCCCTTCCGGCCCGGCTTCACGGGTGATTTTCATTACCAGTTCCTGCCCGTCCTGCGAATTACGCGCGACGCAGTGATTCAGGTTGTCACAGCTGACCTGCCAGTCGTTATAAATAGCCTGCAACGGCTCAGCCTGGGCGCTAAAAGCCAGCATGGTGGCCAGCAGGCATAAAGGGGCGGTTATCCATCTGCACATTATAAGTTTCAGCTCTGTTCGAAATTATCTTTCTGATAATAGCGTAACCCTCGCCAGGAGACTGCCTTCAATGCAGCATTTTTTACCCGAAATTATAAAGAGATACTCCACCCGCAGGGTTTGCGGCAGACAATAATTTTTCATGACATACGAGAAGCCGCAATGGTGACGCAGGGAAACTTTCAGTACACTGGCTGAGCCAAAAACAAACAATAATGGCGAAAAGGATGAAGATCATTTCTCTGGGAGATACGGATGAAGTTATTGATTTTGATGATAACGCTGTTATCACTGCCGGCGCTGGCTGAAGAGCCTCCGGTGGTGTACGCCGGCACACTGGGTAAAACCAGCATTGTCGTCGAACTCGATTTAAATAAACCTGACGAAGTGACCGGACGGTATTTCTACCAAAAATACCGTCTGGATCTGCCGCTCAACGGAGCGCTGGATGGTCAGGAACTGAAATTACAGGAAGGTCTGGATGATTTCGACGATACACCGCGCCCTGAACTGACGCTGACCAAAGATGAAAACGGTGACTGGCAAGGCAACTGGACCAACCCGCAGGGCAAAACACTGCCGGTTAAGTTGCAACCCGCGCAGTTACCGGCAGCCGCCACGGACGACGGCTATCTCAGTTCGCTGATCCACACCGATCCGTACGAGTATTTGCGTTTATCCGCGCTGCAACTGAAAGCGGGCAAAAACGAAAACTTCATGGGCTATCAGCTGCAATGGTGGACGGAACCGCAATCAAAAATCAGTTTCTTTGAGATTGTCTCCGGTTATCCGGAAGCCAGTTTACCAGCCATTAACCAGAAGCTGCGCGCCCGTCTATGGCAGGAAGTCAGCGGCTGGCATGCCTGTATGCTCGGGGCAAGCCGTTTTGGTCAGGGAGAATATCAGCAAAC
Source organism: Rahnella aceris (assembly GCF_011684115.1). Lineage (NCBI taxonomy): Bacteria > Pseudomonadati > Pseudomonadota > Gammaproteobacteria > Enterobacterales > Yersiniaceae > Rahnella > Rahnella aceris. The sequence continues at coordinate 2,435,835 of NZ_JAADJV010000001.1, forward strand.
GGTGACGCCGAAGTTCATGAGTCCCGATGTGGTCAGCATCAGCGTATTTACCTCTTATGACTGCGGCGGTGCGCATCCTGATTTCGGCGAAGCGCCGATCAACCTGAACGCCAAAACCGCAGAAACGCTGACGCTGGAAGATGTGATTTGGGTGGGCGATGGCGCACCGTTCCACTATCTGAATGCTGAAGATCGCGCCCTTACGGGTAAAAACGATGTGGATTTCGATACCTTCGCGCAGTACCGCGATAAGAAATGGGCGCCGTGGCTGGTGAAACAACTGACCGCGGCTTATCCGCAACAGATGAAAAAGCCGACGGAAGAAAGCGAAGACGATTGTGATTATTCAGACCCGTCGATCTGGCAATTCCCGGCCTGGTATTTCACGCAAAAAGGGCTGTATTTTGATCCGACGTTTGCCCGTGTCATGCGTTCATGCGAAGGCCCGGAATGGTCCGTTCTGCCATGGTCTGCCATGAAAGGCCACGCGGGCAGCACCGCAATAAACCTGGAACACTGAAATAACAAAGGCACCCGCGGGTGCCTTTGCCTCAGATGCATTTTCGCCGGTCATCTTTACGCCAGCCAGCCCTGAATCTGCGCATATTGCAGCAACATAATGGTTTTACCATCTCTGATGCGGCCATCTTTGATCATCGCCAGCGCCTCGGTAAACGGCACCTCCAGCACATCAATGTCCTCGTCTTCCACGCCGCCACCGGCGTTCTGACGCTGCGACTCATCGTATTCTGCCGCGAAAAAATGCACGATTTCGGTCACGCTGCCCGGCGACATATAGGCTTCAAACAGTTTATCTACCTTGCCCACTGCAAAACCGGTTTCTTCAATGGCTTCTTTACGGATGCAATCTTCCGGCGAATCGTTGTCGAGCAAACCGGCGCAGGTTTCCAGCAACATACCGGTCGGGTTGCCATTGACGTAGGTCGGCATACGGAACTGTCTGATCAGCAGAACGGTTTTTTTAGGACGGTTATAAAGCAGAATAGTCGCGCCATTTCCCCGGTCATACACTTCACGGGATTGCGGCTGGCGTTCGCCATTACGTTTGATTAAATCGTAGGTGTATTTGCGAAGAACATACCAGTTATCAGAGAGTAACTGGTTTTGAACGTTTTCGATCCGGGATGACTTGTCATCAGATGACATAAAGCGTGCCTCCGCTCAGAGGGTGAGAGAAGCCAGACATCATAGCGGCATTACACCGCGCACGCCAGATTCAGCCGTGCTCAATTGCATTAAGCAGTTGTTCCCGATGGCGTTCAACCCACTTCGCATCCAGCGGCCCCCAGCCGGAAAGCTGATAATAACCGTCATTATTGCGCACACCCTGCTGCACAAATTCCAGTTCGACACCCATACCCGGTAGCGCTTTCAGTACGTCCTGCAAGGTGCGGCGCGGCCAGCCGGTGATTTCCATCAGTTTTGGTACGTTCGGTTTTTGTTCAGAGTCCAGCAACCAGCAAAGGTAGAGACGACGGGCGAAAACCGAATTTAACATCAAACTCATCTGAACGGCTCCAGTGTGGACATACGAATGCGTGTCATAAAAAAGCAGGCTGTCAAAGCGTAGACGGTATCAGCGAATCTGTCTGCGGCATAACCCTGTGTACAGGGAGGTTTTTTTTACATTATCTCCTTTATTTCTCCACGTTTTATGCGACATGAGAAGGTAAAGTGCATTGACGTAGAACTCCACTCTAACACTTGCTCAGTCCCGTCGGGACGGTTCCGCCTCTGAGACTGCCTATGAGAAAATAGCGCTCAGGGGATTTTTTTGTCAGATTACTGACGTTCTGTTTGTTTGCTGATGTTAGTTACTCACGCCAGAGTGACAACGAGGTTCCTGAAGCATGGCTAACTTTTTTATCGATCGCCCAATCTTTGCCTGGGTTTTAGCGATCATCATTTCCTTGTCCGGCGCACTCGCTATCTATTTTCTGCCGGTTGAACAGTATCCCGATCTGGCTCCGCCAAACGTCAGGATTTCTGCAACCTATCCCGGCGCATCAGCACAAACATTAGAAAATACCGTTACCCAGATTATCGAACAGAACATGACCGGCCTCGATAATCTGATGTACATGTCATCGCAAAGCAGTAATGACGGTAAGTCGCAGATAACCCTGAGCTTTACCGCCGGTACCGATCCCAACGAAGCGCTGCAACAGGTGCAAAACCAGTTGCAGCAGGCGCTGAAACGCCTGCCGCAGGACGTGCAGACGCAGGGTGTGACGGTGTCAAAAACCGGTGATACCAACCTGATGATGGTGGCGTTTGTCTCCACCGACGGCAGCATGGATAAGCAGGATATCGCCGACTATGTGGCGTCCAACATTCAGGATCCGCTGAGCCGCGTGCCCGGCGTCGGCAGCATTGATGCTTACGGTTCACAGTACGCGATGCGCATCTGGCTGGATCCGGACAAGCTCAATAATTACCAGCTGACCACCGCCGATGTGGTCACCGCCATCAAAGCGCAAAACAGTCAGGTCGCTGTCGGTCAGCTCGGCGGCGCACCTTCGGTGGATTTTCAGGCCCTGAATGCCACCATTAATGCCCAGGCACAGTTACAGACGCCGGAACAGTTCCGCCAGATCACCCTGAAAGTGAATCAGGACGGTTCGCAGGTCAAACTTGGGGATGTTTCCACCATCGGTCTCGGCGCGGAAAACTACGCCCTGCTCAGCCGTTATAACGGACAGGCTGCGTCAGGGATGGGCGTTAAACTGGCGTCCGGTGCCAACGAACTGCAAACCGACAAAGCCGTCCGTGCGCGCCTTGATGAGCTTTCTCACTATTATCCGCACGGTCTGAAAGCCGAAATCGCTTACGAGACCACGCCGTTTGTTAAAGCGGCGATCACCGACGTGGTGAAAACGCTGTTTGAAGCGATCGTGCTGGTGTTCCTGGTGATGTATCTGTTCCTGCAAAACTTCCGCGCTACGCTGATCCCGACAATTGCCGTGCCGGTGGTCTTGCTGGGGACGTTCGCCGTGCTGCATCAGTTCGGTTACAGCATCAATACTCTGACGATGTTCGCGATGGTGCTCGCCATCGGCCTGCTGGTGGATGATGCCATCGTGGTGGTGGAAAACGTCGAGCGCGTGATGAGTGAAGAAGGCCTCAGCCCCAGAGAGGCCACGCGAAAATCGATGGGACAAATTCAGAGTGCGCTGGTCGGTATCACCATGGTGCTGTCGGCGGTGTTCGTGCCGATGGCATTCTTCGGCGGCACTACCGGCGCGATTTACCGTCAGTTCTCCATCACCATTGTCTCGGCGATGGTGCTGTCAGTGTTCGTCGCGCTGACGCTGACACCAGCGCTGTGCTCGACCATTCTCAAACCTGTCGCGCAGGGACATCATCACGGTAAACGCGGTTTCTTCGGCTGGTTTAACCGCATGTTTGACCGCAACGCGCGTCGCTACGAAAACGGCGTGGCGAGGGTTCTGCGTAACAGCCTGCGTTATATGCTGGGATATGCCGCACTGGTCGCCTTGCTGGCAGTGATGTTTATCAAACTGCCCACCTCCTTCCTGCCGATGGAAGACCGTGGCGTGTTCACTGTTCAGGTTCAGTTGCCGCCGGGTTCAACGCTGCAGCAGACACAAAAAGTGGTGGAAAAGGTCGAAAAGTATTTCCTGACTGAAGATAAGAAAGACGTGCTTTCGGTGTTCTCAACCATCGGTGCTGGCCCCGGCGGTAACGGGCAAAACGTTGCGCGTATGTTCGTGCGCCTGACGCCATGGGATGAACGCACCGGCACCGACGATTCTTCCTTTGCACTGATTGAGCGGGCGACCAAAGCGTTTAACAAGATAACCGAAGCCCGCGTGATCGCCAGCAGCCCGCCTGCAATCAACGGTCTGGGCAGCGCCACCGGCTTTGATATGGAATTACAGGACCACGCCGGGCTTGGTCATGATGCGCTGATGGCGGCGCGCGATCAGTTGCTGGCCATGACATCCAAAGACAGCAACCTGACCCGCGTGCGTCACAACGGTCTGGATGACAGCCCGCAGTTGCAGATCGATATCGATCAGGTGAAAGCGCAGGCGCTGGGCGTGGCTATCTCTGATATCAACAGCACGCTGAGTACCGCGTGGGGCTCAACCTACGTCAATGACTTCGTTGACCGTGGCCGTGTGAAGAAAGTCTACGTGCAGGCCGCTGCACAATACCGCATGCTGCCGGACGATATTGACCGCTGGTATGTGCGAAACTCCGCCGGAACCATGGTGCCCTTCTCCGCTTTCGCCACGTCGAAATGGCTGACAGGTTCGCCGCGTCTTGAGCGTTACAACGGCTATTCCGCGCTGGAAATTGTCGGTGAACCGGCAACGGGCATCAGCAGCGGTACTGCGATGGATGACATGGAAAAACTGGTCGCGAAGTTGCCGGTGGGTATTGGTCTGGAATGGACCGGTCTGTCGTATCAGGAAAGACTGTCAGGTTCTCAGGCACCGGCGCTGTATGCGATTTCCCTGCTGGTGGTGTTCCTGTGTCTGGCGGCGTTGTACGAGAGCTGGTCCATTCCGTTCTCCGTCATGCTGGTGGTGCCGCTCGGCGTGCTCGGCGCGGTAATTGCCACCTGGCTGCGCGGGCTGGAAAACGATGTGTATTTCCAGGTCGGTATGCTGACCATCATCGGTTTGTCAGCGAAGAACGCCATTCTGATTGTCGAATTTGCCAATGACCTGAATGTTCGCGGGAAGGAACTGCTGGAGGCCACGCTCGAAGCCGCCAGAATGCGTCTGCGTCCGATTCTGATGACCTCGCTGGCATTTGTTTTCGGCGTTCTGCCGATGGCGACCAGCATGGGGGCCGGTTCAGGCAGCCAGCACGCCGTCGGTACCGGTGTGATCGGCGGGATGATTTCCGCCACGGTGCTGGCGATTTTCTTCGTACCGCTGTTCTTTGTATTGATTCGGCGTCGTTTTCCGGGCAAACACACTGCACCGGTAATTGCTGATATCGTGGAAACAGTCCCCGCTGAACACCGGTAAAACGCCGGATCGCAGGCAACAAAAAAGGCGTTAATTCACATTAACGCCTTTTTTATTCATGATTTACTGGCGTGAGAATCGTCGCTAAATGCAACGTAATGGTCTTCCTGAACAAACGTTTTTATAATGACGTGCTGCACTGAGAATAAATCTTTTCTTTGCTTTGCTTTGTCGGTAACGATGTGGGCAATTACGCTTTCAACATACGGTCGATAAAGTCTTTCCAGTGACCTAATTCTTGCTCTAACATTTTACTCCCCTTGATTGGACGCTGGCAGTATACGTTTATTTTTTGACCATGCAAAAACTCCGTGACTAATTTTTAAGCGCGATCACAATCCCGCCCCGTCTGGATCCTGCCGGCGTTTTGCCTCATTATGTGTCCTTCTCTGACGCCACTTATCAGCGCAGCTAAAAAGCGCTTATTTTACTGACAGGTTACGTTTTTCTATGGCAACAACTTCAGCTCAAAACTCATTTATTCTCTACGGCATAAAAAATTGCGACACCGTTAAGAAAGCCCGCCGCTGGCTGGAAGAAAACGGTGTTGAATGCCAGTTTCATGATTATCGGGTCGAAGGGCTGGATGCCGCGTTGCTGCAGGATTTGTTAGATAAACAAGGCTGGGAAGCGATGCTCAATACCCGTGGCACCACCTGGCGCAAGCTCGATGAGGCCACGCGCGCAGCCTGTGATAACGAAGCCAGCGCCAAAGCGCTGATGCTCGAACATCCGGCTGTCATCAAACGTCCGTTTTTACTGGCGCCAGAAGGCCAGTCTCTGCTGGGATTCAAACCAGAAAGCTATCAGCAATTCCTTGCACAGGTGAAGTAACATGAGTTGTCCGGTTCTCGATTTAGCGCAACAGTTAATCCGCCGCCCTTCCCTCAGCCCGGACGATGCGGGTTGCCAGGAGATTATGATTGCCCGCCTTGAGGCCATTGGTTTTCACATTGAGCCGATGCATTTTGGCGATACCCTGAATTTCTGGGCGACACGTGGTGAAGGCAAAACCCTGGCCTTTGCCGGGCATACCGATGTGGTCCCTACCGGCGATCATAAGCTGTGGGTTACCGGCCCGTTTGAGCCAACGCTGCGCGACGGCATGCTGTATGGTCGCGGCGCGGCAGACATGAAAGGCTCACTGGCGGCGATGGTAGTAGCAGCAGAGCGGTTTGTCGCCGCCAATCCCCATCATCAGGGTCGTCTGGCTTTTCTCATCACTTCTGATGAAGAAGCCAGCGCCGTCAACGGCACCGTCAAAGTGGTCAACGCGCTGATGGCACGCAATGAGCGCCTTGATTACTGTCTGGTCGGCGAGCCTTCCAGCACCACGCGCGTCGGCGATATTGTGAAAAATGGCCGTCGCGGTTCCATGACCGCCAACCTGCATGTGCATGGCGTTCAGGGGCATGTGGCGTATCCGCATCTGGCGGATAATCCGGTACACCGCGCCATGCCCGCGCTGAATGAGCTGGTCGCCACCGTGTGGGATAATGGTAACGAATTCTTCCCGCCAACCAGCATGCAAATTGCCAATATCAACGCGGGCACCGGCAGCAACAACGTCATTCCGGGCGAACTTTATGTGCAGTTCAACTTCCGTTTCAGCACCGAGCTGACTGATGCCATCATCAAACAGCGCGTCGCCGAATTACTGGATCGCCATAACCTGCAATACACCCTGAACTGGGTGGTTTCCGGCCAGCCATTCCTGACATCACGCGGTGAGCTGGTGGATGCCGTAGTCAATGCGGTGCGCCATTACAGTGAAATCACGCCGGAACTGCAAACTACCGGTGGTACCTCTGACGGGCGTTTTATCGCGCTGATGGGGGCGCAGGTGGTTGAACTCGGGCCGGTCAACGCGACTATCCACAAAATCAATGAATGCGTACATGCCGCCGATCTGCAGGTGCTCAGCCGCATGTATCAGCGCATCATGGAACAATTAGTCGCATGATCACTCACGAGATGCTGACCGGACGCTCCGCTGCGCATCTGGTGATTATCGGCGACGGGCCGCATCGTTTGCAGAAGGAAGCGGCGCAGGCATTCAAAAAAATGCGTCTGGCAGCCCGTGAAGCCGGTTTTGACTTGCAACCGGCCAGCACCTTTCGTGATTTCGATCGGCAACTGGCTATCTGGAATGGCAAATTTCGCGGCGAGCGACCAGTATTAGATAAGAACAGTCAGCCGGTGGATGTCAGCGCGCTGACGACAGCAGAACGTTGCGAGCTGATTTTGCGCTGGTCTGCGCTGCCGGGTGCAAGCCGTCACCACTGGGGCAGTGACCTGGATGTCTACGATCCTTCATTGTTACCGGCAGGCAAGACGCTGCAACTGGAGCCGTGGGAATATGAAGAAGGCGGGTATTTTTATCCGCTGAACCAATGGATGTCAGCGCATATGACAGAATATGGTTTTTACCGGCCGTATGCGGAAGATCGAGGCGGTGTGGCTGTCGAACCCTGGCATCTGAGTTACCGCCCGCTGGCGGCAGAATGTGAAAAACAGCTTACGCCGCAGGTGTTGATCAGTTCCTGGACCGGAAAAGACGTCGCTGCTGCAGACTGGTTAGCCGGGCAAATGGACACTCTTTTCCCGCGATTTATCGCCCTCTCACCCTTTTAAGGAGTACACCATGGAGTGGATTAAAGATTACTGGTGGATCGTTCTGATCATTCTGGTCGGCATGTTTATCAGCGGCATCAAAGAGCTGAACCGCGTTGATGTGAAAAAGTTCCTGAAAGATAAACCTGAGATCCCGCCGCATCGCGACAACAATGCCGAGTGGGATAAAGATGACGACTGGCCAAAGAAAAAGTAATCCCACCCCGGTAGCATCTCACTTTTAATCAATATTAGTCGGCGGATAATCTAGCGATTCTCCGCCGATTGACTTTACCTCCTGCCGTTATCATTCAACATGAAACTGATGCACGGAGAGAACAAGTCTTTGCAAACATTACCTATTACCCGGGCGGATCAGGCAGTGCCTGAACGCTTTGACGCGTCGAAATTTCTGGGTCTGGCTCCGTTTCTACGTATGAGCATCGCGGGCGAGGAATGGTCTGACATCGCGCAGATACTGATCACCCGTGCGCAACAGACCCCGGATGACGCCGTATTGTGGATGAACCTTTCCACTGTCATGCTGTGCCTGCAACGCACTGAACTGGGTTTGACGATTCAGAATCAGGCACTGGCGATGCAGCAGGTCTATACCCTTTGCCCCGCGCTACAACCGGCGAAGTTACGCTTACTGATACTCATGGTGCCCGGCACGCTTTCCGCGAATGTGCCGCTGGATTGCCTGCTGGAAAACAGCGACATCGAGCTGATTTATTACTACATCACGCCCGAAGCCCCTTTTGAAGCCCCGATCCCTGAACATGATTTACTGATGGTCGGCATCAGCGCCACTACCGAAAATCTGTTCCTGTTGCAGCAACTGGAAGATGTCACGGAACATTGGCCGGTGCCGGTGATCAATGCGCCACAGCATATCCCGAGTTCTGAACGCCAAACCGCCAGCCGCCTGTTGCAAAACCAACCGGGTTTAGCCATTGCCCAGGCGCATGCGATGACGTTTGCGGCGTTATCTGCCGTCGCTGCCGGAGAAACCACGCTGCACGCTGCGCTGCCTGACAGCAGTTATCCGGTGATCCTGCGCCCTGCAGGTTCGCACGGTGGTCACGGTCTGGAAAAAATCACCGGTCAGGAAGAACTGGCTGATTATCTGACCCGCGTGCAGGTTGAAGATTATTTCCTGTCGCAGTTTATTGATTACAGCAATGAAGACGGTCAGTTCCGTAAGTACCGCATTTCGTTGATCGACGGCGTGCCGTATGCCTGTCATATGGCGATTTCATCCCACTGGATGGTGCATTACGTTAACGCTTTTATGTACGAAGATATCCAAAAGCGTGAAGAAGAAGCCGCATTCCTGAACAACTTCCACGAATTTGCCACCCGCCACCAGCAGGCGCTGAAAGCGATTTATGACACCACGCAGCTCGACTATCTCGGCATCGATTGCAGCGAAACACCGGACGGCGAATTGCTGGTGTTTGAAATTGATCCGGCGATGGTGGTGCACGCAATGGATCTGGAAGTGATGTTCCCGCACAAAAAAATCCACATGAATAAAGTTAAAACAGCATGCCGCGAGTTGCTGTTATCCCGTGCCTTTGCGCACACCGACACCTCTGCTGATGCGTTTAAAGGACAAGAATAAACATGATTTCACGTAACGCCCTGAACTTCTCCGGTGGCCCTGGCGCATTGCCGGAAACCGTTCTCACTCAGGTTGAAGCCGCGATAAAAGAAGTGCCGGAAGTCGGCCTGTCGATCCTCGGTATCAGCCACCGTTCAGACTGGTTTGCCGCCATTGTGCAGGAAACCGAAAACAACATCCGCACCCTGCTCGGCTTGTCGAAAGATTTCCATATCCTGTTCCTGCAGGGTGGCGCAACGCAGCAGTTTTCGATGGTGCCGATGACGCTGTTGCGCGGTCAGAAGCATGCGGCAGAATATCTGGATACCGGTTACTGGAGCAGTAAAGTCGTGACCGAAGCGCGTCGCGAAGGGCCGGTAAAAGTGTTGTGGAGCGGCGAATCGTGCGGATTCAACCGTCTGCCCTCTGACGAAGAACTGGCATTCTCGCCTGATGCGCCCTATCTGCATTATGTCTCGAACGAAACAGTGGAAGGGTTACAGTTTCAGCGCGTTTTGGGCCGCGACGACGTACCCCGCGTCTGCGATATGTCTTCCGATTTCCTGTCCAAACCGTGCGATGCCAATAAGTTTTCAGTCATCTACGCTCATGCGCAGAAAAACATCGGCCCGGCGGGCGTCACTATCGTGCTGGTGCACGATACCGTGGTGAAAGCGTCATCTGACGAATTGCCATCATTCCTGAATTACCGCCGCCAGGTGGAATCTCATTCCAACCTCAATACGCCGCCGGTATTTGCGATTTATGTGGTGCTGCTGGTCACCCGCTGGCTGCTTAACGACGTCGGCGGTCTGGAAAATATGGAACAAACCAACCGCCATAAAGCAGAACTGCTGTATGCAATGCTCGACAACAGCGACGGTTTCTACAATGGCTGGAGCAGCAAAGCCGACCGTTCACACATGAACGTTGCGTTTAAGTTGCCGGATGCGGATCTGGAGAAGAAATTCCTGGCCGAAAGCCAGGAAGCTGGCTTCTCAGGTCTGGCAGGGCACCGTGCGATTGGCGGCATCCGTGCCTCTATCTACAACGCCCTGTCACTGCCAGCGGCAGAAAAGCTGACGAACTTCATGGATGATTTTATGCGTAAAAACCGCAAATAATCGCCTCAGTCAGACATTAAAAAAACGCCCCCGGTTGTGATGCAGCCGGGGGCGTTTTTCAATAAAAGTGGCAATGAAATCAGTGCTGATGCGACTTCGGTTCGTAATTTTGCAAATGCGCTATCGCCGTATTAATCATGTGCGAATCCAGCCCGTGTCCCATACCTGGCTGAAGATTGAGCGTACATTCACAGCCCAATGATTTCAGACGTTCTGCCGCACTTTTCGACTGGAACGGATTAATCACCGGATCCTGTTCGCCATGAATGAAATGCACCACCGTACCGGCGGCAATCGGTTTTTCCGGAAGCGTTGAAAAACGCCCGCTGAACGCAATAATGCGCGACGCCAGATGCTCTTCCACTTTCGTCGATTCCAGCGCCATGATGGTGCCCTGCGAAAAGCCGACTAATGTGGTGTGTTCCGGCGTAACGCCGGTTTTTTGCTGCCAGTCACGGACAATCTGCACAAAAGCTGGCATTGCGGCATCCACTCGCGGCTGACGGTTTTGTTCGGTCACGCCCTGCACGGAAAACCACTGGAAGCCCCGGCCAAAATCACAAATATCCGGGCTGCCGACGCTTATCACCTGCGCCTGCGGGAATGAAACAGCGAAAAACTTACCGATTTCGCCCATAGAAATCGGGTTATCACCCACGCCATGAAATAATAAAATCAGCTGGTTAGCGATTTCTTCCGGCTGCTGGACGATAATTTGTTCTGAGCTCATTGCTCTCTCCCGTTGTCATTTAATGAGTTCACTATACGCCGCCCGCCGGTCAGTGAAATCGGGTTTTATTGAACGAGTCTTTCCATTTTTTGCAATGAAACCGCTGATTTATTCAGCCATTCCCGCGGCTTTCAGCGCCTGTCGTGTCTCCTCACGCCAGCGCGAAACCAGCGCTTTACGGCCGGAAAGCTTCAGCGACATGACGACTTGCGCGACACTTTGCCCCTGTTGCAGATGCGCACGCAACGCCGTCAGTGGCAAAGTGCTGTGCAACAGCACGCGACTGAGCGCCGGTAAACTGCTTTCCAGCGGACGATGGGCGAACGCAAATCCGTTCAGCTCGCGCCAGTCGGCATCATCGGGTTGCGTATCCGCAGTGGTGCCGAGCGGCAGGGTTAAATCCATCTGAGGCGCCAGCCAGCGCCAGTCACGGTCAAGCTGATGCACGGCTCTGTCCGCCAGTGCCTGCCCCGCCACGCTCAGCGGTAATATCGCCATTGCGGCATAACAGCCGCTGCTGGCTTCTTTCTGCATACTGACGCGCACCAGCCGGAATCCGGCCTGTTGCCACAAGGCCGCCAGATCCGTGGTGTAACCAAAACTGACGGACAGAAAATCCAGCCCCGCCAGCCGCGCCTGCTGTTTCTGCGCCGATAACAGATCACGGGCGATACCCCGACGGCGAAACGCGGGATGTACCGCAATCCGGCTGACACGCCGTGAACGCAATACGGCAGCCTCGGGGAAACCCGCGTGCGCGGCGAGAGACTGCGCCACCAGATTACCGCGCGGACGTCGCCTGCCCGCCCAGACTTCCTGCGCCAGTTCAGCACTCAGCCCGCCTTCATCCACCAGCCATAACGCTCCGGTCAGGGTGTTTTTCTGTCGTGACGCACTGAATGTCATGCCCGGCGCATCCAGCAAACGCCGCAGATCCAGCGGCGACGTGCGGTAGTGCGCACTGGTCAGCAGGCCGTAGAATTCCTCTAACAGCGCCGGTTCACTCAGCCAGTCGTCGGCATCAATGGAGAAAATTTCTGATGTGCCGCCCGTCTGTCCTGCTACAGGCAAATGCTCGTCAAACAACAATAACTGACTGATAAACGGCTCAAGCGTGTCGGATGATGACCAGCGGATCGGGGAATTCAGACGCAGGTCATGCCACCGCGGCAGGGATGCACAGAATTTAAGTAAGAACCCGCGTCCGGTGCCTTCATATCCCTGAACCGTAGTGGTCAGTAACACACGCGGAAAAGCCGCGATAATTTCCGAAAGCATCGGCGTCGGAATTGCTGCCGCTTCGTCGATAATCAGCCAGTCAATGTCCGTTACCGCACCTTCGCGGCATAATGAAAGCAACGCATCTGGTGCGATAAAGCGGGCAGACTCTGTTTGATGATTGAGAATCTGGCTGGCTGAGGCTTTCGCCGGTGCGGTCACCCAGCAAGTACCCGGCCACTGTCTGGCAAGCATTCCCGCCAGCGTCGATTTTCCACGGCCACGGGCAGCCGTCAGCACCCATACGCCGGACTGAGCCTGCATCAGTTGTTGTAAAATCTGCGATTGTTCAGCGGTGGGCTGACCGTCGGGTGGCAGCCAGTCGGGTGCTGCTGGCAGCGGGGGGATATCAAAAGGCTGATCCTGCCGGCAAACCGTAATGTTGCGATCTTGTTCGAGTAAAGACTGGAAACGGCGGATGAAACGCGGCGTCGGGATCGCCTGCGGGTATTCGCTCCAGCGCAGGCTGTCCGCGTCCGGCGTGTCAGGCCAGGCGTTCCATTCCGGTATTAGCAGAATCAGCCAGCTTCCGGCTTTCAATGTGCCGGAAAATACCGCCAGCGCCTCGGTATTGAGGCCATAACGCGCATCAAACACACCGTGAAAAATGTCCTGTCCGAGCAGCGTCTGCGCCGCTGAAGGCGGGCAGGATGTGACGCCATCAGGCGGTGAATCACTCAGCCACAGCCAGTCACCGGCACTTTGGGCAGAGAACAGGACAGCCTGTTGTTCACACCACTGCGTCCCGCCACTGAACACCAGCAAACGCCGGACACCCAGCCGCTGCATCTGCTGCTGTAGCAACGTCGCAGACATGTCAGGTTTTCCCGACAATCATCGATAACAGACCGGCAGCAATCAGCGGCCCGACCGGTACGCCTTTAAACAACGCCACGCCCAGCACGGTGCCGACTAACAGGCCAGCCACCAGATGCGGCTGCGTGCCCATCAGCGTCAGGCCACGTCCGCCAAGCCACGACACCAGCACACCCACCAGAATGGCGACAATAGATTTCCAGTGGAGGAAAGAATGCACCATGGTGCTGGCGCTGATTTTTCCGCTGGCAATCGGCGCCATCACGCCAATGGTCAGAATAATAATGCCGATAGTCAGGCCGTATTTTTCTATCCACGGAAAAAAACTGTTCAGTGGCGTAATACGCACCGTGAGGAGGAAGAACATTGCGATGGTGACGGCGCTGTTGTGGCTGATAATGCCCAGACCGGCGAAAACAAGTAAGATCAATAGGGTTGGATCGAGAAAAGCCATGGCATTCCCAGCGGTTCAACATGAAAATGAAAGAGAGGCCCGGGGAGCCTCTCTGGATCGGTCATTGATTATTGAACAGTTTTTAGCAGCAGACCAGCGCTTCCTGCCACTTAATCAGCGGCTGGCAAAGGTATTACACTGGTCCGGATTACCGGTATCAAAGCCGCGTTTGAACCAGGTATAACGCTGCTGGGAAGTACCGTGAGTGAAGCTGTCCGGCACCACGCGCCCCTGACTTTGCTGTTGCAACCGGTCATCGCCGATGGCCTGCGCGGCATCCAGCGCTTCTTTCAGATCGCCCTCTTCGAGAACATTTTGCTGCTGCATCGCGTGCCCCCAGACACCGGCGTAACAGTCAGCCTGTAATTCCATTTTCACCGACAACTGATTTACCACAGTCTGCGACGCGCCCTGCTGCATCTCGCGAACCTTGCGTTCGGTGCCCAGCAAATTCTGCACATGGTGGCCGACTTCGTGCGCCACCACATAGCCCTGCGCAAAATCACCGCCCGCGCCGAGTTTGTTCTGCAATTCCTGATAGAACGACAGATCGATATACACCGTGCTGTCCGCCGGACAATAGAACGGCCCCATCACTGACTGGCCGGTGCCACAACCTGTGCGGGTCGCGCCGCGATACATCACCAGTTTGGGTTCACGATAAGTCATGCCCTGCCGCTGGAAAATCTCTTTCCAGGTGTCTTCCGTCGAAGCGAGGATCACCGAGGTGAATTTTGCCTGCTCGTCATCTTTCGGGCTGATGGATTGTGACTGTGTTTGCTGCATGCCGCCGGACTGACCGCCGTCAATCAGCGGAGTGAGGTCGATACCGTAATACCCGGCCACCAGCACCACGATGATGATCACGATACCGCTTTTGCCACGGATCGGCAGGCGCATTCCTCCGCCGCCTAAACCGCCGCCGTTAGATCCCTGTCCGCGTCTGTCTTCTACATTGTCGCTTTCGCGACGCCCTTGCCAACGCATAGATACCTCCAACCTGTTTTTTTAAGACTAGCCAGCACACGCAGTTAATACCATCTGCGAAAGGACGTAAGTTTAGTGGCGGAGGAATTAAATGAAAGGAATCAGTGTTAAAACAAGAAAATTAAATGCAGGAAAGAGAACGGGTGACGGAGGCCATCACCCGTTTAGTGCATACCGCGTAAACGATTGCGTAGTCTGGCTAAAAAAATAACGTGCAGCTTAGTCCAGTTTCACACCGATACGGTGAGCGACTTCTTCGTAAGCTTCGATCAGGCCACCCAGGCTCTGGCGGTAACGGTCTTTGTCCATTTTGTTCAGGGTTTCTTTATCCCACAGGCGGCTGCCGTCAGGAGAGAACTCATCACCGAGCACCACTTCCCCGTTGAACAGACCGAATTCCAGTTTGAAGTCGACCAGGATCAGACCGGCATCATCAAACAGTTTGCTCAGCACGTCGTTGGCTTTGTAGCTCAGCTCTTTCATGCGCGCGAGGTTTTCTTCGTTCACCCAGCCAAACGTCTTGCAATACGATTCGTTGATCATCGGGTCGTGCATGGCGTCATTTTTGAGGAACAAATCGAACAACGGTGGGTTCAGTTCCAGACCTTCTTCAATGCCCAGACGTTTTACCAGCGAACCAGCAGCACGGTTACGGATCACGCATTCAACCGGGACCATATCCAGTTTTTTCACCAGCACTTCGGTGTCAGACAGCAGGCGTTCCATTTGAGTAGGAATACCGGCTTCTTCCAGCTTAGCCATGATGAAATGGTTAAATTTGTTGTTAACCATGCCTTTACGGTCGAACTGCTCAATACGCTGACCATCCAGTGCTGACGTATCGTTACGGAACTCCAGTACCAGAAGGTCCGGGTTTTCGGTGGTGTAGACGGTTTTCGCCTTGCCGCGATACAACTCAGCTAACTTTTGCATCTTTACTTACTCCAGTGGAAAAAACAGATGTAAAAAGGGGCCGGAGCCCCTTGGTATTATTTTGCGCTACTCTGGCTAAACGCGGCCTGCATGACCGCCACCATCGCATCGTTCTGCGACTGGCTGAGAGCATGTCCTTTCGGATCAAGGAACTGCAAACTACTACGGTTGTCGAGGTCGCCAACCTGAAGTTTGTAATCACCGGAAGTCAGCCCCGGATCTTTCGCACCCAGTGTCTGCCACGCATCGTCATTCAGCGGTTTGTAGGTCACAGACAATGTGCCTTGCGGACGGCTGCTGTCGGTCACTTTCATGCCGACTTTTGTCAGGGCATTTGGCAGGCGATCCCACACAACACCGTAGCTCTCACGAACAATCAGCACCGGCAGGCCGGTATCATCTGCACCGCTCTGAACATCAATCTCACCAACACGACGGTTGTCGAGGCGTGCCTGAGTATCCTGCTGCACTTTATCCAGGTTCGCCGTGATGGCGTTCATCATCTGGCTGTTGTAACGCTGGATTTCAGCAGAAGAGGTCACAGGTTTATCCTGTTGTTTCAGCTCAAGCGTTTTCACCGTCAGCGCTAACTGGTAACTCTGCTGTTTCACGCTGATCTGATAACGCCCCTGATACTGGAAGTCTTCATCCGCACGATTCCAGTCAACGAAATCGGTGGTCAGTGTCTGGTTAGCATCATCACGGTTGGCAATTTTGAAATTATTTTGCTCAACCGCTTTCACGACGTTATTCCACAGATCACGGTTCTGCGCGGTATTTTCCAGCAACACGGTGCTGCTGTTGCCAGAGAATTGCGTCTGGGAACCGCTCAGCAGCGCCAGTGGCTGGGATGGTGGACGGATGTCGAGTTGTTTGCCCACGGCGCCCTGCATTGATCCTGCCTGTACTTCATACGTTCCGTTCTGCACGGGAAGAATCATCCCGACCGGCGCTTTCAGCTCATGCAGACCTGACGCATCCAGGTAGGCTTCATCGCCACTTACCTGGCGTTTGTAACGTTGATCGCTTGAACAGGCGGCCAGCAGCATGATCAGGGAAACCCCGACCACTTTCGCTACGGCCGTTTTCTGCAATCGGGTCATCTGGAAACTGTTCTTGTCAAATAAAGAGGCCATCAAATCTTCCTAAGAGTTACAGCAAACCGGCGCTTTTTAATGCTTCTTCCACGACCGGACGGGCAGCATCTGTTAACGGCGTCATAGGCAGACGCATCGTATCGGTTGCCATCAAACCCAGTGCCTTACAGGCCCATTTCACCGGGATTGGGTTTGCTTCTACAAACAAATTCTGATGCAAAGGCATCAGGCGCTGATTCAGGCGACGCGCTTCGGCAAAGTTGCCAAGCGCTGCCAGCTCACAAAGTTGGGCCATTTCACGGGCAGCTACGTTAGCCGTGACGGAAATAACGCCCTTACCACCGAGTTGCATAAAGTCCAGACCGCTGGCGTCATCGCCGCTCAGCAAAATGAAATCTTCATCATCAACCAGCACTTGGATCTGACTAACCCGACTTAAGTTCCCTGTTGCTTCTTTAACAGCAACAATATTCTTCAATTTTGCTAAACGCGCGATAGTCTGCGGCAACATATCGCAGCCGGTACGTGAAGGCACATTGTAGAGAATTTGCGGCAAAGAGGTATTTTCAGCGATGGCTTTGAAGTGCTGATACAGACCTTCCTGCGTCGGACGGTTGTAATAAGGGGTGACTGTCAGGCAACCAACAACGCCACTTTTTTCAAAACGTTGCGTAAGAGAAATCGCTTCAGCAGTCGCGTTTGCGCCCGTGCCTGCGATAACAGGGATGCGTCCATCAGCCAGTTCCAGCGTCTGTAAGACCACGTCACCGTGCTCTTCATGGCTCAACGTGGCCGACTCGCCGGTCGTGCCAACGGAAACGATCGCCGCAGTACCACTGGACACATGATAATCAATCAGTTTTTTCAGACTCGCGCGATCGACAGCACCTTTGGTGTCCATCGGCGTAACCAGTGCAACAATACTTCCCGTAAACATTGACCTTCCCCTCCACAAACAGGTCACTCATGGTACTTTTGACACCACTGCAAAAGCAAGCAATCAACGAGCGGTAACCGCTTGTCCGGCGGTTTTTTTTATGTTTACCTTGGGAATACTCCCAAGCACGACAGGAAGACCTATTTTGCCGCAGCCACA
Organism: Rahnella aceris; assembly: GCF_011684115.1. Taxonomy (NCBI): domain Bacteria; kingdom Pseudomonadati; phylum Pseudomonadota; class Gammaproteobacteria; order Enterobacterales; family Yersiniaceae; genus Rahnella; species Rahnella aceris. The sequence continues at coordinate 2,453,596 of NZ_JAADJV010000001.1, forward strand.
ACAACATTATCTCGTGATCACCGCCTTAGGCGCTGATCGTCCGGGTATCGTCAACACCATTACCCGTCAGGTCAGCAGCTGCGGCTGTAATATTGAAGACAGCCGTCTGGCGATGCTCGGTGATGAGTTTACGTTTATCATGCTGCTTTCCGGAAGCTGGAACGCGATTACACTGATCGAATCCACCCTGCCGCAAAAAGGCGCAGAGCTGGAATTATTGATCGTGATGAAGCGAACCAGTGCACATGAACGCCAGCCAATGCCTGCTACGGTCTGGGTGAAAGTGGAGGTGAAAGACTCTCCGCATCTGATCGAACGTTTTACCGATTTATTCGATACGCATCAGATGAATATCGCCGAACTTGCCTCAAAAACGCGCCCGGCAGATGCCGCCACGCCAGCGCAGTTATCGATTCAAATAACGGCGCACAGCGCAGCCAATACCGATGCGGCAATTATTGAGCAGGCGTTTCATCAGCTATGTACAGAACTGAAAGCGCAAGGCAGTATTAACGTGGTTAGTTATTCTGAGAATGAAGATAAACTGCAGTAATCGCTAAGAGATATGGAGAAAGACAATGAGCCCACTGAAAGCCGGTGACCCTGCGCCGCAATTTAGTTTGCCCGACCAAGACGGTGAACAAATTAATCTGGCCGACTTCCAGGGACAGAAAGTCCTGGTCTATTTCTATCCTAAAGCCATGACGCCGGGCTGTACCGTACAAGCCTGCGGACTGCGCGATAACATGGATCAGTTAAAAAATGCCGGAGTGGAAGTGCTGGGGATCAGCACCGATAAACCGGAAAAACTGTCGCGTTTTGCTGAGAAAGAGTTGCTGAACTTCACCTTGTTGTCCGATGAAGATCATCAGGTCTGTGAGCAGTTTGGCGTCTGGGGTGAAAAATCCTTTATGGGGAAAACCTACGACGGCATCCATCGCATCAGCTTCCTGCTCGACGGCAATGGCAAAGTCGAGAAAGTGTTCGACGATTTCAAAACCACCAATCACCATGACATCGTCATGGCCTACCTCAACGGTAAATAGCCGACACGGTCAGATTGTGGAGACAAAAAAAGCGCAGACGCGCTTTTTTTATTGGGTGCGGTAAGCAGAAAAAATCAGACCGTTTCGTTGAGTGATTCATCCGGCCAGACGTGAACCACGGCTTTGACCAGCGTCGCCAGCGGTATGGCAAAGAACACCCCCCAGAATCCCCACAGACCGCCAAACACCACGACAGAAAGAATAATCACCAGCGGATGCAGGTTCACGGCCTCGGAGAACAACAGCGGCACGATCACATTACCGTCCAGCCCCTGCACCACCAGATAGGCGACGAAAAGCGTCCAGAAATCCGCGCCCAGCCCCCACTGGAACATCGCGACAATCACCACCGGAATGGTCACCAGCATCGCGCCGATATACGGGATCAGAACGGATACGCCGACCAGCACCGCCAGCAGCAGCGAATAATGCAAATCCATCACCCAGAACACCAGATACGTGGCCACTCCGACGATAATCATTTCGAGCACTTTGCCGCGAATATAGTTGGTGACCTGCTGATTCATCTCCACCCAAACCTGTCCGGCCAGCCCGCGATCGCGGGGCAGAACGCGACGCACGGCACTCAGCATCTGCTCTTTATCTTTGAGCAGAAAGAACACCATCATCGGCACCAGAATCAGGTAAATTGCCAGCGTCAGTAAACCGACCAGCGAGGCCAGTGAATATTTCACTACTGACTCACCCAGCCCGGATAATTTGCTGCGCATGTTTTCCGCCATCATATCGATGATGCCCGCATCCACCAGCGCCGGATAACGCTTCGGCAATGTTGCGGCGAAATCATAAAAGCGGTTCAGCATGCTCGGTAAATCGGTCATCAGGTTCACCCCCTGCTGCCAGGTCACGGGGGCAATGACAAACATACCGAGCAGCAAAATACCGGCAAAAATAATCAGCACCACGCTGACCGACAGCGTGCGGGAAAGCCCGACATGTTGCAGACGCACCGTCGGCCATTCCAGCAAATAGGCGAGTACGATCGCCACCAGAAGCGGCGCAAGGATACCATTGAGAAAATAGAGGATGCAGAATCCTGCGACCAGAATCGCCAGCAGCGCGATAGCCTGCGGGTCGGTAAAGCGACGGCGATACCACTGTAATAACATATCCAACATTAATAAAACGCTCCTGTAATTTCGGGTCTGGCATCTACGCGCTGTTCGTTCCCTGCGCGCTCAGACACAAGTAACTATTTAAAAAATTCGTTGTCACACGACTGTAGCTTCGGAGTGTTTTAAACTCTCACGCGGATAGCTACTATAGAGACCAGCGCAGAGAAAAGCGCAAGAAAATAATGGTCTGACTGACTGTCCGCAGAAGAAAGGCTCGCAAAGCTCATCGGTATCGCGGTTAACTTATTGGGAAGCAAATGTTTATGGTCATGCGGTTGAAAAAAAGGGTGATTGCCCTGTGTCTGGGCAGCCTGCTGGCGGGTTCCATACCGCCCGCCGGTGCGGATGACAGTTCATTCTGGTCAACCCCCGTGAGCCCCGTAAAAAGCCCTAACTCGCCGTTAGCCCCGCCGGTGAGCGACCAATTACCGGACATCGGCACGACTGCAGGCGGTACACTCAGTATTAATCAGGAATTACAGATGGGCGATTTTTATGTCCGTCAGATGCGCGCCAGCACGCCGCTGATTAACGATCCGCTGCTCAATCAGTACATCAACGAACTGGGGCAACGGCTGGTGGCGCATGCCTATTCCGTCCGCACGCCATTCCATTTTTTCATCGTCAATAACGATGAGCTGAACGCCTTTGCCTTCTTTGGCGGCAATGTGGTGCTTCACTCATCACTGTTCCGTTATACCGATAACGAAAGCCAGCTGGCGTCGGTCATGGCGCACGAAATTTCCCACGTGACCCAGCGCCATCTGGCGCGTGCGATGGAAGACCAGCAACGTAACGCGCCGCTCACCTGGGTGGGGGCGCTGGGGTCAATTCTACTGGCGATGGCCAGTCCGCAAATGGGCATGGCGGCGCTGACCGGTACACTAGCAGGCACGCAGCAAGGCATGATCAGCTTCACGCAGGGCAATGAGCAGGAAGCCGACCGTATCGGCATTCAGGTCTTACAGCGTTCGGGGTTTGATCCGCAGGCGATGCCCGCCTTCCTGCAAAAACTGGCAGATCAGGCGAGCTACTCAACCCGTCCGCCGGAAATGTTGCTGACGCACCCGTTGCCCGACAGCCGTCTGGCCGATATCCGTAACCGCGCCAACCAGATGCCGCACCCGATTGTGCAATCTTCACAAGATTATACCCTGGCGAAAGTACGCATATTGGGGATGTACGGTTCAGAGAGCTTCCCGCTGAGTGACGACTATCTGCTGAAACTGAGCAATGGCAATATCCGCGAGCAACTGGCGGCAAAATACGGCCATGCACTGCAATTTTATAAAGCCAAAAAATACGATCAGGCGCGGACGATCCTTGAACCGCTGCTGGCTCAGAATCCGGGCAACGAATGGTTACTCGATTTAGCCACCGATAATGATATCGACAGCAAACGTGCGCCGCAGGCGATAGCGCGTCTGGAGCAGGCCGGTGCGGCCAGCAGTGCCAACGCCGTGCTGCAACTCAATCTGGCCAATGCTTATCTCGAAGGCGCGAAACCGGCCAATGCCATGAAAATCCTCAACCGCTATACTTTCAATTATCCGGGTGATCCGAATGGTTGGGATTTGTTGTCTCAGGCCGCTGCCGCCCAGGGTTTACGTGCGCAGGAACTGGCTGCCCGTGCGGAAAGCGTGGCATTAGTCGGACGTCTGGATCAGGCGATTGAAATGCTGAGCAATGCCAGCGCATTACAAAAATTAGGCAGTCTGGAACAGGCCCGTTATGACGCACGAATCGACCAGCTTCGTCAGTTGCAGCAACGATTCCGTCAGTATCAGAAAGGCTGATTTCAGTGCCAAAATGGAGAAACTTTTATGCAACACGATGTCGCAATCTATCATAACCCGGCATGCTCGAAGAGCCGTGAAACCCTGAAATTGCTGGAAGCAGAAGGCATTGAACCGCAAGTGATTTTGTATCTGGAAACGCAGCCGTCAGTGGATAAGCTGAAAGAATTGATCGGCCTGCTGGGTTTCAGCTCAGCACGTGAACTGATGCGTAAGGGTGAGCAGATTTATAAAGACATGAATCTGAAGGATACCAGTCTGAGCGAGGACGCGCTGTTACAGGTGATGGCCGATCATCCGCGGCTGATTGAACGTCCGATTGTGGTGGCCAACGGCAAAGCGCGTTTAGGGCGTCCGCCGGAACAGGTCAAAGAGATTTTATAACCCCGCGCTTTCAGTTCGGGTTCAGTGCTAACGAACCCGGACATCCCTTCCTGTCACAACCCGAGAATTTCTTTCACGAACGGGATCGTCAGTTTCCGCTGCGCCGTAATCGAAGCGCGATCGAGCTGATCCAGGGTCATAAACAACGTACGCATTTCCCGATCCAGACGTTTGAGCAGGAAACGGCCCACGTCTTCCGGCAGTTCAAACCCGCGCAGTTTAGCGCGTAGCTGCAATGCCTGAAGTTTTTCTTCATCGGAAAGCGGCTGAAGTTTGTAGATTTGCCCCCAGTCGAGACGGGAAGCCAGATCCGGCAGGCTGAGATTGAGCTGACGCGGAGGTCGATCGCCGGTAATAAACAGGCGCGTACGGCCGGTTTCAAGAATGCGGTTATAGAGATGGAAAACAGCCGCTTCCCATTCATCATCACCGGCAATGCCTTCGATATTATCGATGCACACCAGCGCCAGGTGCTCCATACCGTCCAGCACTTCAGGCACGAAATACGCGCGTTTGTCTAATGGCACATAACCGACGGCTTCACCGCGCTGTGATAATTCGGCGCAGGCTGCATGCAGCAAGTGGCTGCGGCCGCCGCCCTCGCGTGACCAGAAATAAATATAAGTGCCGTGTTCCTGATGCAATGCGCTCTGAATGGCAGAAAGCAGAGAGGGGTTTTCCCCCGGATAAAAACTGGCAAAGGTTTCATCATCGGGAAGATAAAGTGGCAAAGAAAGCTGTGCCGGCGTATTCAGAAGCACCTCAACCAAAGCGGTATAATGACCGCAGATGTTGTCACGTCAATAAAAGGAACTGCCGAATTCTAGCAAGGATCCGTTGTGAAATGAACTGTGCCCGGTGCAACCGCTTGCGATCCGAGCACCTGACCGGCTGGCAATACACCCGCCGGTCAGGGATTCACTTAAAAACGTGCAGATCAGACCGGCGGATTTTCCCGCTCATCTTCAACATCAATGATCTGTTCTTCGCCACGGAAAATCTCGATAACTTTGAACAGCAGACTCAGGAAAATGCCCACGATCGTTGCCAGCGCCATGCCTTTCAGCTCCGCTGCACCAATGTGGATTTTCGCGCCGCTGACACCGATGATCAGGATCACTGCGGTCAGGATCAGGTTTTGTGCTTTATTGTAATCCACTTTCGATTCAATCAGCACGCGGATACCGGATGCACCAATCACACCATAAAGCAGCAATGAAACGCCGCCCATCACCGGTACCGGCACAGCCTGGATGGCTGCCGCCAGTTTGCCGATACAGGAAAGCAGAATAGCCAGAATGGCCGCGCCGCCAATAACCCAGGTGCTGTATACCTTGGTGATGGCCATGACGCCGATGTTTTCACCGTACGTGGTATTTGGCGTTGAGCCGAAGAAACCGGACAACACGGTCGACAAACCGTTTGCCAGCATCGAACGGTGCAGGCCCGGATCACGCAGTAAATCTTTCTTCACAATGTTTGCCGTCACAACCAGATGCCCGACGTGTTCGGCAATAACCACCAGCGCCGCAGGCAGGATCGTGAGGATGGCGACCCATTCAAAACGTGGCGTATAGAAGGTTGGCAGCGCGAACCAGTGCGCATTCTCGATCGTTGAGACATCCACCACCCCCATAAAGAACGACAGTGCATAACCCACCAGCACGCCGATCAGGATCGGGATAATCGCCAGGAAACCACGGAACAGCACGGACCCCAGAATGGTCACAGACAGTGTCACCAGCGAAATGGTAATGGTGGTGGAATCCACCGCCGCGCCCTCGGCAGGTAACAGACCCGCCATATTCGCCGCCACGCCCGCCAGTTCCAGTCCGATGACGGCAACGATTGCGCCCATCGCCGCAGGCGGGAATATCACGTTAATCCAGCCAATTCCGGCTTTCTTAACAATCAGCGCCACCAGGCAGAACAACAGCCCGCAGGCAATAAAACCACCGAGCGCCACCTCATACCCCATCGGTAACAGCAACAGCACCGGGGAAATAAACGCGAAGCTCGAGCCAAGGTAAGCCGGTATTTTCCCTTTACAGACAAATAAATACAGCAAAGTCCCTATGCCATTGAACAGCAGCACCGTTGCCGGGTTGATCTTAAACAGAATGGGCACCAGGACGGTGGCACCAAACATGGCAAACAGATGCTGGAAACTCAGGGGAATCGTCTGCAGCAATGGCGGACGTTCGCTTACCCCGATGACACGACGGGTCATGAATGTGATCCTCTCAATGGTGTGATGTTGTATATGACGAGCAAAAAAAAGCCGACTGATTAGTCGGCTAAACGCTTATTTATTTCGTACCAAATATCTTGTCGCCCGCATCGCCGAGCCCCGGGATGATGTAGCCTTTATCGTTGAGTCCCTGATCCACCGAGGCGGTGTACAACTCAACGTCCGGGTGTGCGGCTTCGAGAGCGGCGATCCCTTCAGGCGCGGCAACCAGCACCAGCACTTTAATGCTCTGGCAGCCGGCTTTTTTCAGCAGGTCGATGGTGGCAATCATAGACCCCCCCGTCGCCAGCATCGGATCAACCACCAGTGCCAGACGTTCTTCAATGTTAGAAACCAGTTTCTGAAAATACGGCACAGGCTTGAGGGTTTCTTCATCACGGTACACGCCGACCACACTGATACGCGCACTCGGAACGTGTTCCAGTACGCCTTCCATCATGCCCAGACCGGCACGCAGGATAGGCACTACGGTAATTTTCTTGCCTTTAATCTGATCGATTTCAACCGGGCCATTCCAGCCTTCGATCGTCACTTTTTCAGTTTCTAAATCAGCAGTCGCTTCATACGTCAGCAGACTTCCCACCTCAGAAGCCAGTTCGCGAAAACGTTTCGTGCTGATGTCGTTTTCACGCATCAGGCCCAGCTTGTGTTTCACCAGCGGGTGTTTCACCTCGACGATCTTCATTATTTATTCTCCTAAGGTGGTTGAGCTGCAAAAAAAAATCGCGAGATTATAACGCCATTTTTTTTGAACGCCATACCAAATAGCCTGATCTGGATCATCAGTAACCCGGTTAGAGTATAGACAGCCTAAAACTCATCATCGAATAAGGCGCTCGCAAACGTTTGCTTCCACTGTTAGAATTGCCCCGCTTTATTCTTCAACCACCAACCCAAACCGCCGTGGGGACTTCGCAGTGACCGACAAAACCTCTCTCAGCTATAAAGACGCAGGCGTAGATATCGATGCCGGTAACGCATTGGTAGACCGCATTAAAGGTGTAGTAAAACAGACTCGCCGCCCTGAAGTGATGGGTGGACTGGGCGGTTTTGGTGCCCTCTGCGCGCTGCCGCAAAAATATCGTGAACCCGTACTGGTTTCGGGTACCGACGGCGTTGGCACCAAGCTGCGTCTGGCGATGGATTTGAAACGCCATGATACTATCGGTATCGATCTGGTCGCGATGTGCGTCAACGATTTAATCGTTCAGGGCGCTGAACCGCTGTTCTTCCTCGACTATTACGCCACCGGCAAACTGGACGTCGATACTGCCGCCAGCGTGATCACCGGTATCGCAGAAGGCTGTAAACAGTCTGGCTGTGCGTTAGTCGGTGGTGAAACCGCTGAAATGCCGGGCATGTATCACGGCGAAGATTACGACGTGGCAGGCTTCTGCGTGGGTGTGGTGGAAAAATCAGAAATCATCGACGGCAGCAAAGTGGCTGACGGGGATGTGCTGATCGGCCTGGCCGCCAGTGGCCCGCATTCCAACGGTTATTCTCTGGTGCGCAAAATTCTGGAAGTCAGTAAGACTGACCCGGAAACCACCGATCTGGCAGGCAAACCGCTGGCCGATCACCTGCTCGCACCAACCAAAATTTACGTGAAATCGATTCTGAACCTGATCGAAAACGTGGATGTTCACGGCATCGTCCATCTGACCGGTGGCGGCTTCTGGGAAAATATCCCACGTGTATTGCCGGACAACACGCAGGTGATTATCGACGAATCAAGCTGGCAGTGGCCGGATGTCTTCACCTGGCTGCAAACCGCCGGTAATGTCAGCCGTCACGAAATGTACCGCACCTTTAACTGTGGTGTGGGCATGCTGGTGGCACTTCCGGCAGAACTGGCCGATCAGGCGATTGCATTACTGAACGATAATGGCGAAAAAGCGTGGAAAATTGGCTACATTAAAGCCTCTGACTCCGCTGAACGCGTGGTTATTGAATAAAACCAGTAAATCAACTGACTGAAGACGGGTAGCAAAATGAAAAGGATTGTGGTTCTGGTATCGGGCGAGGGGAGCAATTTACAGGCCCTGATTGATGCCTGCCAGCAGGGACGAATTAACGCAACACTCAGTGCGGTCTTCAGCAATAAAGCAGCTGCATACGGGCTTGAAAGAGCCCGTTTAGCCGGTATTCCCGCGCATGCACTGGATGTTAAGGCTTACCGGGACCGGGCGGAATTTGACGTTGCACTGGCGGATGCCATTGACACTTTCCAGCCTGATCTGGTGGTACTTGCCGGTTATATGCGTATTCTGACCGCTGAATTCGTCCAGCGCTTTGCCGGACGCATGATCAACATCCACCCTTCCCTGCTGCCAAAATATCCGGGTCTGCACACCCACCGTCAGGCCATTGAAAATCAGGATGCGGAACACGGTACGTCCGTGCATTTTGTGACTGAAGAACTCGATGGCGGTCCGGTGATTTTACAGGCCAAAGTCCCGGTGTTTGCTGACGATACAGAAGAAGAGCTGATTGCCCGCATACAAACGCAGGAACACAGCATTTATCCGCTGGTCGTCAGCTGGTTCGTTGACGGACGTTTGTCGCTGCAAAAGGGTCAGGCGCTGCTGGATAACAATCCGCTTTCTGAACGCGGATATGCAGAAGATTAATCTACCACTGCATCATGATTTCACTATAAACCGGCCATGCGCCGGTTTTTTATTTTCCGTCATTTGACATTTGTTTACATTTCGTCCGATATAATGCACATCCCGGCGCACGTTTAAACGTCGTTTGTGCGCCGACCTTCATCGGAAACACGGTTGTTTCCGATTTCATATTTACGAAGGTTACCCTCATAAAACGGCTTTTATAGTTGAGGAACACCCCATGTTTAGCCATAACAGCGTCAGATTACGTCCACTGGAAAAGGACGACCTGTCGTTTGTTCATCGTCTTGATAATAACGCCAGCATCATGCGTTACTGGTTTGAAGAACCTTACGAGGCTTTCGTCGAACTGACCGACTTGTATCACAAGCATATTCACGACCAAAGCGAACGCCGCTTTATTATTGAATACGAAAGCGGACCGGTCGGCCTGGTCGAGCTGGTGGAAATTAATCATATTCACCGCCGCGCGGAATTTCAGATCATCATCGATCCGCAGCATCAGGGCAAAGGCTTTGCCGGTGACGCTGTCCGTCTGGCGATGGATTATGCCTTCTCCGTTCTTAACCTCTACAAACTGTATTTAATCGTGGATAAAGAAAATAAAAAGGCGATCCACATTTACAGCAAATTAGGCTTCGAGCTTGAAGGTGAACTGAAACAGGAATTCTTTGTGAACGGCGAATATCGCAGCGCCATCCGCATGTGTATTTTCCAGCCGCAGTTTCTGGCGAAATACAAAACCAAGCCTGTTCAGGTCAAACCGGAATCCCTGATTGGCGCCAGCGCGGTTTAATTCCACCGCGACATAAATCGGTAAAAAAATGACCGGTGAAGGATACAAATGTCCTTCATCGGTAACACTTTTCTCTCTTTTGACTCCCCGTTAAAGACTCTCCTGAAATCATCCCTTGTTATGTTGGACTTTCCTGTCAATCTTTCGCAATATTGATAGTAGACACTAGGCCCCTCTCACAGATGACTTCCTGCTGCGCTGGCTGCTTAAAAGGCGGGCAACACGAAGAATATGTTGAGCTACATTGCGGTGTTTTCAGGCAAATTTGCCTGTATGGGCCAGGTTGCAAGCTAAATGAACGGAGTGAAAATGGGTCAGGAAAAGCTTTATATCGAGAAAGAACTAAGCTGGCTGTCCTTCAATGAGCGCGTGTTGCAGGAAGCGGCTGACAAAAGCAATCCCCTGATCGAACGGATGCGTTTTTTAGGGATCTACTCCAATAACCTGGATGAGTTTTATAAAGTCCGTTTTGCCGATTTAAAACGACGGATCCTCATCAGTGAAGAACAAGGTTTTCTGGGCGCGTCCCGTCATTTGCTGAAAAAAATTCAGGCGAAGGTGCTGCGCATTGATCAGGAATTCGACAGTCTTTACAACGATTTGCTTCTGGAAATGGCGCGTAATCAGATCTTCCTGATTAACGAACGCCAGGTTTCTGAAAACCAGCAAGCCTGGCTGCGTCAGTACTTCAAACATCAGCTGCGCCAGTACATCACACCGATTCTGATTAACCACGATACCAATCTGGTGCAATTCCTCAAAGACGATTACACCTATCTGGCAGTGGAAATTATCCGTGGCGAAGAGATCCATTACGCGCTGCTGGAAATCCCGTCCGATAAAGTGCCGCGTTTCGTTAACCTGCCGCCGGAAGCACCACGCCGTCGTAAGCCGATGATCCTGCTGGATAACATCCTGCGTTATTGTCTGGATGATATTTTCAAAGGCTTCTTCGATTACGATGCACTGAACGCGTACTCCATGAAAATGACCCGTGACGCCGAATATGATCTGGTCACGGAAATGGAATCGAGCCTGCTTGAGCTGATGTCATCAAGCCTGAAACAGCGTCTGACCGCCGAACCGGTACGTTTCGTTTATCAGCGTGATATGCCGGATGAAATGGTCGAACTGCTGCGCGGTAAACTTGGCATCTCCAATTATGATTCGGTGATTGCCGGTGGCCGTTATCACAATTTTAAAGATTTCATCGGCTTCCCGAACGTCGGCAAAGCCAATCTGGTCAACCGTCCGCTGCCACGTCTGCGCCATTTGTGGTTCGATAAATTCCGCAACGGCTTTGCGGCGATCCGCGAGCAAGACGTGCTGCTGTATTATCCGTACCACACGTTTGAGCACGTACTGGAACTGTTGCGTCAGGCATCGTTCGATCCGAACGTGCTGTCGATAAAAATCAATATTTACCGCGTGGCGAAAGATTCCCGCATTATCGAATCGATGATCCACGCCGCGCACAACGGTAAGAAAGTCACTGTTGTCGTCGAACTGCAGGCGCGCTTCGATGAAGAAGCCAATATTCACTGGGCGAAACGTCTGACTGAAGCCGGTGTGCACGTTATTTTCTCTGCGCCGGGCCTGAAAATACACGCAAAACTCTTTCTTATTTCCCGACGCGAAGGCGACGAGATTGTCCGCTATGCTCATATCGGGACCGGTAACTTTAACGAGAAAACGGCGCGCCTTTATACCGACTATTCACTGCTCACCGCCGATGCGAGGATCACCAACGAGGTCCGCCGCGTCTTCAACTTTATTGAAAACCCTTACCGCCCGGTGTCGTTCGAGCATCTGATGGTGTCACCGCAAAACTCGCGCGACATGCTTTACCGTTTGATCGACCGTGAAATTGCCAACGTTCAGGCGGGCGGAACAGGCGGAATTACGCTAAAAATCAATAATCTGGTGGATAAAGGGCTGATAGACCGCCTCTACGTCGCGTCTAACGTCGGGGTGAAAATCCGTCTGCTGATCCGCGGGATGTGTTCTCTGGTGCCGAATTTACCCGGCTTTAGCGAAAACATTCAGGTTACCAGCATCATTGACCGCTATCTTGAACACGATCGCGTGTATGTCTTTGAAAATGGCGGCGATTCCAAAGTCTTCCTGTCTTCAGCCGACTGGATGACGCGTAATATTGATTATCGTATTGAAGTGGCCGTCGCCCTGCTCGATCCGCGTTTGAAACAGCGCGTTCTGGATATCCTTGAGCTGCTGTTTAGTGACACAGTAAAAGCCAGAGTGATTGATAAAGAACTGAGCAACCGGTATGTTCCACGCGGAAATCGCCGCAAAGTCCGTGCGCAACTGGCGATTTATGAATATCTGAAAGAGCTGGAACAACAAAGTCAGCAAGCCTGAACCCCTGGAGCGTTACACAACTATGCCCCTTAAAAGCAGCCCACTGAATGCCAAGCCACAGGAAATTGCGGCGATTGATCTCGGGTCGAACAGTTTCCATATGGTCATTGCACGCGTCGTTAACGGCGCGCTGCAGGTCCTGGGACGCCTGAAACAGCGCGTCCATCTGGCCGATGGTCTCGACAGTAAAAATGTGCTCAGTGAAGAAGCCATTCAACGCGGGCTGGATTGCCTGGCTTTATTCGCCGAACGCCTGCAGGGTTTTCCGGAAAATAACGTCACTATCGTCGGTACACATACGCTGCGTCAGGCAGTGAACGCCGAGGAATTTCTCAAGCGTGCCAAAGAAGTCATCCCCTACCCGATTGAAATTATTTCCGGGCAGGAAGAAGCACGACTTATTTTTATGGGTGTTGAACATACGCAGCCTGAAAAAGGCCGCAAGCTGGTGGTCGATATCGGTGGCGGTTCAACAGAACTGGTCATCGGAGAGGACTTCGAGCCGTTGCTGGCCGAAAGCCGCCGTATGGGCTGTGTCAGTTTTGCGCAGATGTTTTTCCCCAATGGCGAAATCAGCCGCAGTAACTTCAAACGTGCCCAGCTCGCTGCTGCGCAAAAGCTGGAAACCCTGGCGTGGCAGTACCGCCTGCAGGGCTGGCAGTATGCTTTGGGTGCCTCCGGCAGTATTAAAGCGGCGCACGAAGTGCTGGTCGCGATGGGCGAAAAAGACGGCTTAATTACCCCTGAACGGCTGGAAATGCTGTCCGAAGCGGTACTGAACTTTAAACATTTCAGTGCCCTGGATTTACCAGGCTTATCGGAAGACAGGCAATCGGTGTTCGTGCCGGGGCTTGCCATTCTGCGCGGCGTGTTCGATGCGCTGGCGATCAAAGAGCTGCGTCTTTCTGACGGCGCACTGCGTGAAGGTGTGCTGTATGAAATGGAAGGCCGTTTCCGTCATCAGGATATCCGTACCCGTACTGCCAAAAGTCTGGCTGAGCATTACAACATTGACCGTGAACAGGCGCGCCGTGTGCTGGATACCACAGAGCAATTGTATGCCCAGTGGCTGGCGCAAAATACCAAACTGGTGCAGCCACAGCTGGAATCACTGTTGAAATTCAGCGCCATGTTGCATGAAGTCGGTCTGAGCATTAACCACACCGGCATGCACCGCCATTCCTCGTATATCCTGCAAAATACCAACTTGCCGGGTTTCAACCAGGAACAGCAAACGCTGCTGGCCACACTGGTCCGCTTCCACCGAAAAGCCATCAAGCTGGAAGAACTGCCGCGCCTGAATCTGTTCAAGAAGAAACACTACATTCCGCTGATCCAGCTTCTGCGTCTAGGGGCGTTGCTCAACAATCAGCGTCAGTCAACGACAACGCCTGAATCCCTGCGGTTATCTACCGATGATAATCACTGGACGCTGCGTTTCCCGGCCGGATATCTGGCTCAGAACAACCTGGTTCAGCTGGATTTCGAAAGAGAACAGAGTTACTGGGATGACGTGACAGGCTGGAAACTGATGCTTGAGGAAGAAGACGGTATTGTGAAAAACTAACCGTTTCGCTGCAATAAAAGAGCCCTCTGGCATCTGATGCGCAGAGGGCTTTTTCTTTCCGGACATCGCTCAATGTCAGACGTTCGGGAATTCCAGTAGTTTGTTTAACGGTTGCGGTTTACCCACCAGATAACCCTGCATGTAATCCACACCCAGCTCGTGCAACGCGATTTTCTGTTCTTCAGTTTCCACATACTCCGCCACAATCGACAGATGCTTCATGCGCGCCACCTGACAGATTGACTGCACAATGTAGGCGTCCAGCGAATCAGTGAGCATATTGCGCACGAAGCTGCCGTCAATTTTCAGGATATCGGCCTGAATAGCCTTCAGACGACCGTAACTGGCGTAGCCCGTACCGAAGTCATCAATCGCAATGCGGCAACCGTAGGAACGCAATTCCCGCATCGCCAGGTCGGCATATTTCATGTTCTGCAGCAGATGGGATTCGGTCACTTCCAGCACGATCTGGAACGGTTCTACCTCATATTCCAGCATCAGCGTTTTAAAATCGCGGCTAAAGGTCGGGCGGCACAGCGTCGAGGGCGTGAAATTCACCGCAAAGCGCAGACTCGGCAAATGAACACGGTTCTGATTAATAAACATCAGTGTATGTTTCAGCACCCACATATCCAGCTGATACGACAAACCGAACTCATGCACCACCGGCAGGAATTTATCCGGTGTGATCAGCGTTCCTTCGGCGCTGTCAGACAGACGCAGCAGGATTTCATGATAACTGTCGCCACGCACCCCGAAGATGGGTTGCGCCATCAGCACAAAGCGATCGTCATCCAGTGCCCGCTGAATTTTATGCAGCATGTCGACTTTTTCTCTGATCTCCAGTTGTACCTGACTGTGGTCGTTTTTATTGGATTCCGGCTGCCCGGTGGTCAGGGAAACTTCAGCAATACCGCTCAGTTCGCCCAGCAAAATCGGCAGATGTTCCACTGGCGAATACACGGTACAGTACGATAAGCCTATATTGGGATGCAGCGGCAAGCCGTTCCAGATCAGGCGAAAGTCTTCCAGATAGTCATGCAAATTCTGCAATTTTTTATCCGAATCTTCGCAGTTAAGCCGCAAGACCAGATCATAACCCGGTAAATGATAAACCCGCTCACCCGGTTGCAGATAAGGCTTCAGCCCGTGGGCCAGTTGTTGTTTAAACTGGATACGCAACTGCATGCCGTAGTTACGGCTCAGCACGTCCATATCGGAAACACGGATAAAACACAGCATGGAACGCGGATAGCTCGCCAGATCGCGGTTGAAGGCACGCAGGTTTGGCAGACCAAACACCGGATCCTGCAATGCGGCGGCGCTGGATTTTTTCATCAGCAGACGCTGACGTGAGGCGATGGCCGCCATCAGCAACAACGTCATCGTATAGACCAACATCAGGGCGGACACGAACACCAGATTATGAACAAAGCCGTGTTCGGAGATAAACCCCTGATAAAATTCAAATAACACAGTCAGGGTGACGGTCCAGACGATACTGATAAAGTAATAACCGTAGCGCCAGGCTCCAAACAGCAATACCGGAAACAGTAGCGTCAGCGTGTAATCGCTGAGTAAAATCTTCATGAACGGTTCACTCAGCCCCGGCAGGCACAACAACGTGACCATGACCCCCAGAACCGCAAACCACAGCATAATCTCAGCAAACTTCACGCCTGGTGCCATTTCCTGACGCAACCTCGTGCAGACCACACGTAAATAATGCGGCTTGCGGATAATGCGTATCACCAGATAAATCACATGCGAGTTAAGCAGAATACCAAGGACCATCCCCTGTAAATTGACCAAGGTCCTGAGCGTGAAAAAGTCCCGCGTCGCCATGCCGAGATAATCGGGCAGCAATCCGCTTTCAATCACAATTTGCAGCACGATGACTAAGAATAATGTCAGGAAAATCAGCAACCAGCCTACCCGGGCTTTCGCCAGATTCATCAGACCGAGCGGTGCGGACCAGCGACTTCCCGCCTGCCAGCGATAGCCCAGCCAGGCCAGAGACAGCGCGGCGAAATAAATCACCGTCATCAGCATCCCCATCTCGAAGCCAATCCGCAGGTAATAGCGCAGGAAAAGCGTCAGGACGATGCCCGGCAATGCGGCCCAGTCAAATACCATCAGCAACGCGACGCAGGTCGCCATCGGCATATAAATGAGATAAGTACGGCCATCCGGCAGGGAAATCATCGGAGAAAGCCACGAGGTCACCGGGATCAGCACCAGAGCAAAAATCGCAGGAAGGCCCCACCATTTATGGCGCATGTCTTGCCAGGAAAATTTTTTACGCATCAAGTCCATCTAAGTTTTGCGCATGAACTTCATGCTGCAGTGAAGGGTTCAGGGTGTAATAGACATCAGACAGACAGTCCGATGACGATGGCCACAGGTTCCGTCCTCAATTATCGTTGTAAAAACGTCATCTCACAGAAAAAACGCAGAAGAAAAAAGAATACAGCGGAGGCCGGGATATAAATTTTAAAATATGGCTGGATTCTAATGTGACTTATCTTAAATCCCTTGATGCATATCAATAAACACAATCTTTGTGATTTGACAAAAATTCATCTCAGACAAATTCATCGCGTGATGCATGAAATAAAATTTTTTTGGCAATTTCATGCGATCCTTCTTAAGGAGAACGAAAAGTCTTAGGTTTGATGGATTTATACCCCTTTAAACCGCGCGTTTGCCCTTAATCCGATTATCTGGCTGCCTGTTTAGATGTGTTATATATTGTAAACGTTATCATTTGCACACCTTCATTCCTTCACCGGAGCAACGATTTACTTAAGCGATTAAATTATGTCTCGAAAAACCAACATCAGAATGACGAAAATCGTTTTAGCGATAAGCTTCATTATTTTGTTCGGGCGTCTGGTCTACTCCGCTATCGGTGCGTATTCACATCATCAGAATCAAAAACAAACCCGGACCGATACGCAAACTGTGGAGTTACAGGAACAGACTCCGGCAAAAACCTGTACCGGCACGCTGAAAACCTGTCGTTACTCAAAGGACTAAGGATCACAAATGTCTGGTGGAAAACCAAAGAATTACGGCCAGAAACTGGCTGAAAGCCGCAGCAGGATCCTCGATCTCCTTCTGAACACCGATGACCTCGCCGACAGTATTCTGGGCGAGGAACCTGATGTTGATGACGTCACCCGCGCACAACTGATGGACAACACCGCCGAGCTGACCTCGCGGGTACAAAGTCTTCACGCGGCGGACGTTGCGGACGTACTGGAAGCACTGCCGATCCGTGAGCGTCTGGCGTTATGGCGGCTGGTCGAACCCGCTGCACGCGGTAAAGCGCTGGTGGAAGTCTCAGAAACCGTCTGGGACAGTCTGATCGAAGAAATGAGCGATAAGGATTTGCTCAAAACCATGTCACTGCTGGATGTGGACGATCAGGTTTATCTGGCGGAGTATCTGCCCCGCGACCTGATTGGCCGCGTACTGACCTCACTGGATCCCCGCCAGCGAGAGAAAGTCCGCGAAGTGATGAAATTCAGCAAAGAATGCGTTGGCCGTATCATGGATTTCGAGTTGCTGACCGTTCGCCCGGATGTCTCACTGGGCACCGTTCAGCGCTTTCTCCGCTCACGTAAGTCAATTCCGCAGGCAACCGATAAAGTCTTTATTACTGACCGGAAAAATACGCTGCTTGGCGAATTGCCGCTGACCACGATTTTATTGAACGCGCCGCATACGCTGGTTTCCGACGTGATGATCACCGATCTCACCAGTTTTGAACCGGAGGACAAAGCCGAAGACGCCGCCAGCGCGTTCGAACGTTATGACCTGATCACCGCAGCCGTCGTGGATAAAAAAGGTAAACTGATGGGCCGCCTGACGGTGGAAGAAATCGTCGATTTCGTCAATAACGACACCGACAGTAACTTACGCCGCATGGGTGGCTTAAGCCCTGAAGAAGATGTTTTCTCGCCGGTAACCAAAGCCGTGCGTAACCGCTGGGCGTGGCTGGCCATCAATCTGTGTACGGCGTTTGTGGCTTCCCGTGTGATCGGCCTGTTTGAACACACGATTTCGCAGCTCGTTGCGCTGGCCGCGCTGATGCCCATTGTCGCCGGTATCGGCGGAAATACCGGCAATCAGACCATCACCATGATTGTCCGCGGGCTGGCGCTGCACCATGTTCAGCTCGGCAATCTGAAATTCCTGATGTTCAGGGAGCTGGGCGTGGCGCTGATCAACGGCCTCGTCTGGGGCGGATTAATGGGGATTGTCACCTGGCTGCTCTATGGCAACTGGGAGATGGGCGCGGTGATGACGCTGGCGATGGTGCTAAATTTACTGCTGGCCGCGCTGATGGGTGTCGTCATCCCCCTCACCATGGTACGCCTGGGCCGCGACCCTGCGGTCGGATCCAGTGTGATGATTACCGCGCTGACAGACACTGGCGGATTCTTCATTTTCCTCGGCCTTGCCACCATTTTCCTGCTTTAACAAAATGAATTCCGGCTTTCTGGCCGGAAAATTCGTTATCTATTACAGCGTAATGTAGAATTTATATTAATCATTAGCGCTGATTTTCCGGTACTCATTAACCCCTGCCGCAGTTCGCCCTGCGGTAGTGCATTGATAACATTAATCAATAAGTATCACTGCGACTGCCTGCAACGCTCCGTCAGCCAGAAAAAGGTTTTCACCGTGGAAAATAGCAAGCCGCCCTCAACTGGGGCTAATCGGGCAAACTGGACATCCTGCTTACTTTTAGGCACCTCAACCTGCCTGCTGGCCTTTGCCTGTTTGAGTATCATTCAGAAGTCGTCCAGCCTCGCCGGATTGTGGCTACCGACAGCATTGCTGATCCCTGTTTTATTCCACCATCGCTATCGCGACTGGATCCCGCTGCTGTGCGCCGCCGCACTGGGCATCGCGGCATCACATACGATCCTCGGTACGCCCTTCTTTCGCTATCTGCCTTATCTGCTCAACAACCTTATTGAGGCTTCTCTGTGTGCGGATTTATTGCGCAGAATATTGCCGGCGCAGGATCCGCTTTCGGGGCTGAGTTCCTGGATGAAATTCCTTTTCGTCGCGGTGATCTTCTGCCCGCTGGTCAGCGCGTTAATCATGCTGTTGTTTATTCTGCATGTTCATTCTCCGGCAGAATTACAAAGTCGCTTTACCACCTGGTTTATGTCAGAAGCCGTGGCGATCCTCGCGCTCACGCCGCTGGGGCTTATCTACCATCGCGGCTACCTGGTTAAACTGATCACCTCGCCGCGTCTTTTCGGACTGCTTCTGACGTTGATCCTGACGCTGGCGGCCGGTTTTCTGGCCCTGAAATGGCTGCCTTACACTTTCGCCTTTATCACCATTCCGCTGTTATCGGCCGCCATCCGTTTACCCCGTATGGAATCGTTCATCATTTTCCTCTCGATGACACTGATGATTGCGTTACTGCATACCAGCGGCATTATTTCCGTTCAGCCGCACCTGGCGGATCAGCTCCCTCAGGGATTGATTTTCCTGCCGCTGCTATTGATTCTGATGCCTGCGAATGCCATGGCGATGGCAATGCATGCGTTGCGTACTGAAAAATCTCACATCACGCAAAGTGAAAATCGCTTCCGAAACGCCATGGAATATTCCGCAATTGGCATGACGCTGGTATCACCGGAAGGCAAGCTGCTGCAGGTGAACAAAGCCCTGTGTCATCTGCTGGGTTATGAGGCGGAATATCTGACCACCCTGACGTTCCAGGAAATTACCTATCATGAAGATCTGGGCAAAGACCTGGCGCTGTTGCAGCAATTGCTGAACGATGACATCCAGAGTTACACCCTGGAGAAACGTTATCTGCGCCGCAGCGGAGAAGTTATCTGGGCATTCCTCGCCGTATCTCTGGTACGTGATGAACACCATAATCCGATGTATTTCATTTCTCAGATTGAAGATATCAACGAGCTTAAACACACCGAAATGACTAACAAGCGCCTTTCGGAAGCGCTGCATGAAGAAAAAGAGCTGCTGCATATCACGCTGAATTCGATCAATGAAGCGGTGATCTCCACCGACCGGAATATGAATATCACTTTCATGAATCCGGTCGCAGAGAAAATGACTGGCTGGAAAGAACAGCAGGCGCAGGGGCAACCGGTAGGCCGCATCGTGCGCATCAGCAAAGGAGCGGGAGGGCCGCTTATCGACGATCTTTTGCAGTTTGATATCAATGAAAATCTGCACTCTTCCGTTGAGCGTTCGCTGGTTCTGCACGGCCATCACACGGCTTTGTTTGATGTTCAGCTGGCAGTGTCACCGCTGCGCACCCTGAAAGACGAACCGATTGGCATTGTGCTGGTGCTACAGGACGTCAGTAAATCCCGCGAACTGATGCGAAAACTCAGTTACAGCGCCTCTCACGATTTACTCACCGGGTTGTCGAATCGTGGCAGTTTCGAATCGAGCCTGAAAAAAGCGCTGAATCTGACTGCAACGCAACGTCAGCCTCACGGTCTGGCGTTTATCGATCTGGATCATTTTAAAGCGATTAACGACACCGCAGGACATGCTGCAGGGGATGAACTGCTGCGCCAGATCAGCGCACTGATGCAGGAGAACATCCGCAACAGCGACCGGCTGGCAAGGCTGGGCGGCGATGAATTTGCGCTGATCTTATTTGATTGTCCTCAGGAAGAAGGGCTGGCAACGCTGCAGCATCTGGTGGACAAAATCAACGATTTCAAATTTATCTGGGAAGGAAATGCCTACCGGATCGGAGCCAGCGCAGGAATGACGCAAATAAACGATGCGAACATCACCGGCAGCGAATACATGGCGCAAGCGGATATGGCCTGCTACATCGCCAAACACAACGGACGCGGGCGGGTTTATAAATATGAACCGGCGCAAAAAACGGCCACTGCACATACCAGCGGTGCCATCCCCCCTGAAGACCATCAGTCTGGCACAGAAGTGTCACGTTAATCCCCGCCTACGGCGTGCCCGGCTGCCACTCATTATTGAACCACAAATGCAGCGTGGCGTAGGTGCGCCAAGGTTTCCAGACTTCGGCATAGCGGGCTATCTTCGCGGGCGTCATGCCCGGAAAACGCTGTTTAATCAGATAGTCACCGCCGAGAAAAATATCAGGCGCAGACCAGGCGCGCATTGCCACATAACTGGCAGTCCAGTTGCCAATCCCCGGCATCGCCTGCAGCTGTTTTATTCCGTCCTGCACATCGGTGATGTCATCCAGCGGCAAGCGCCCCTCATCCACTGCCTGCGCAATATTAATCAGACACGCTGCACGTTTGGCCTGCACACCAATACCCCGTAAATCGTCTACCGTTAACTGCCCGATGGCCGCTGCAGACGGAAACAAATGCGTCAGCGCGGCAAACGGCGTACGCACCGGTTCGCCCCATTTTTCAGTCAGCCGCGTCGCCAGTGTCGCCGCCATTTTCACGCTCACCAGTTGCCCGAGGATCGCGCGCACCATCAGTTCAAAACGGTTGACGCAGCCCGGCAGGCGTAATCCCGGCGCATTGTCAGCCAGTCCCCCCAGCCCCTCGGCGATAAGCGTGGGTTGCGCGTCCAGATCCAGCAACCGCCGCACCCGGGCAACTATGTTCTCCGTGACCGGCGAAAGCGACGCCGACACTTCCAGCTCAACGCCATTTCGCTCAGGCAACGGACGCAACCGCAACCAGCCGGTCAGCCGTTCGCCGTGGTGCATCACCGCCAGCGTACGCTGGTAATATTCGCCATCCTGCTGTTCAACACCCTGCAATGCACGCGCGCCGAGAAATGCCGTCATCCATTGCCAGTCATACGGAGGCTGATAGGTCAGAAACAGGGTTGTCACAGCATGATCCTTATAAAAATGGCCCCCGGTTGGGAGCCATAATTCAGTATTAAGAACAAAAGAATAGACTATTTTCTACGCCAGGTGGTCCCTGCCGCGCCGTCTTCTAACACGATACCCATTTCATTGAGACGATCGCGCGCTTTATCCGCCATGCCCCAGTCTTTGCTGGCGCGGGCATCGTTACGCTGTTTAATCAACGCTTCGATTTCAGCCACTTCGTCATCGTTATCCGCCTGAGCACCGGATTTCAGGAACTGCTCCGGATCCTGCTCCAGCAGGCCAAGTACGCCTGCAAGTTGCCGCAGTTCCGCTGCCAGACCGTTGGCCGCAGACAGATCTTCCGTTTTCAGACGGTTGATGTCACGTGCCATATCGAACAACACGGAATAAGCTTCCGGTGTGTTGAAATCATCGTCCATAGCCGCACGGAAGCGCGTAACGAAAGCCTCACCACCGGCTGGCGTTGCAGCGGCATCAGTGCCGCGCAGTGCGGTGTACAAACGCTCCATCGAGGTACGCGCCAGTTTCAGGTTCTCTTCGCTGTAGTTTAGCTGGCTGCGATAGTGACCCGACATCAGGAAGTAACGCACGCTTTCAGCGTCATAATATTTCAGCACATCGCGCACGGTGAAGAAGTTATCCAGTGATTTGGACATCTTTTCGCGGTCGATCATCACCATGCCGGAGTGCATCCAGGTATTCACATACGGGCCGTCATGGGCACAGCTTGACTGCGCAATTTCGTTCTCGTGGTGCGGGAACATCAGGTCAGAACCGCCGCCGTGAATATCGAAATGCGCACCGAGCTGTTTGCAGTTCATCGCGGAACATTCGATATGCCAGCCCGGGCGACCTTCGCCCCACGGAGATGTCCAGCTCGGTTCGCCCGGCTTGGACATTTTCCACAGTACGAAATCCATCGGATTGCGTTTCACGTTGGCTTCGACTTCGACGCGCGCACCCGCCTGTAACTGATCCAGATCCTGACGGGACAACAGTCCGTAATCCGGATCACTTTCCACCCAGAACATCACATCACCGTTCGACGCGACATAGGCGTGGTCACGGTCAATCAGCTTCTGCACGATATCGATAATTTCGTGAATGTGCTGCGTGGCGCGCGGTTCGGAGTCCGGCGGCAGAATGTTCAGTGAAGCAAAATCAGCATGCATCTCGGCGATCATACGGTCGGTCAGCGCCATAAACGTTTCGCCATTTTCAGCGGCACGTTTAATGATTTTATCGTCGATATCGGTGATATTGCGCACGTATTTCAGGTCATAACCGAGGTAACGCAGGTAACGCGACACCACGTCGAAAGACACAAAGGTGCGACCGTGGCCGATATGACACAGGTCGTAAACAGTGATCCCACACACGTACATCCCGACTTTACCGGCATGAATTGGCTTGAATTCCTCTTTTTGGCGACTCAGGGTATTAAAAATCTTCAGCATCAGGCTATTCCGTGTGTTGGGCGTAGAAAATGACGTTGGCGCGTTTAAGCGACACTAACGCGTATAATATAACGAAAATGATTTCACCGAAACGGCATAAGGCCGCCGGACGGGCTTTAGTCGTCACAAAGCCGCTGCTGACGGCAACTTTTGAGTTATGGTATAAGAAAAGGCTATAGTAGCCGCTCTTACTAAGAGCACACATCAACATTAGCAGGATGATAATTATGGTCACTTTCCACACCAACCACGGCGACATCGTCATTAAAACTTTCGCTGACAAAGCGCCAGCCACGGTTGAAAACTTCCTGAACTATTGCCGTAAAGGCTTCTACGACAACACAATTTTCCACCGTGTGATTAACGGTTTCATGATCCAGGGCGGCGGTTTTGAGCCAGGCATGAACCAGAAAAACACCGATGCGCCTATCAATAACGAAGCAGACAACGGCCTGAAAAACACCAAAGGCACGCTGGCGATGGCGCGTACCAACGATCCGCATTCCGCCACGGCACAGTTCTTCATCAACGTAACTGACAACGACTTCCTGAACCACAGTGGCAAAAACGCACAGGGTTGGGGCTACTGCGTATTCGCAGAAGTGGTTGAAGGTCAGGACGTGGTTGACGCGATCAAAGCCGTCAAAACCGGCCGCAGCGGTATGCACCAGGACGTTCCAAAAGAAGATGTTGTGATCAAAAGCGTCACAGTCAGCGAATAATCAACGTCGGGATGACCACGTTTTTTATCGCAGATATCCATCTTTGCGCACAGGAACCGGCAATCACTGCCGGTTTTCTGCGTTTTCTACGTGAAGATGCGCCGCAGGCCGACGCCCTGTACATTCTCGGTGACCTGTTCGAAGCCTGGATTGGCGATGATGATCCGCAGCCGCTTCACGCTGAAATCTCGGCGGCCCTAAATCAGTTACACCAGCAAGGTGTGCCCTGCTTCTTCATTCACGGCAACCGCGATTTTCTGCTCGGCAGACGTTTCGCCCGCGACAGCCTGATGACGTTGCTGCCGGAGAAAAAAGTGCTGGAACTGTATGGCCGCCGCGTCCTGATCCTGCACGGTGACACGCTGTGCACCGACGATGTCGCGTATCAGAACTTCCGCAAAAAAGTCCACAATCCGCTGATCCAGAAACTGTTCCTGATGCTGCCGCTGAAATGGCGACTGGGCATTGCTGCCAGAATGCGCGCCAACAGCAAGGCGTCGAATCAGGGCAAATCACTGGAAATTATGGATGTGAACCCGCAGGCGGTGGTCAGCGAAATGCAGATGGCAGGCGTGGAGTGGATGATTCACGGTCACACCCATCGTCCGGCAATTCACGATGTGCCGCTGGAAAATAAAACCGGCCACCGCGTGGTACTCGGCGCATGGCACGAAGAAGGCTCGATGGTGAAAGTCACCGCCGATAACGTCGAGCTGATCAGCTTCCCGTTTTGAGTCACCTCAAAGTTACCCAAAATAATTTGAGTTGCTGGAAGGCGACAAGCTCATGAATCCCTGGGAGCTTAGCTGACTAAGTGACCGGGGTGAATGAGTGCAGTCAACGCATCAGCAGCCCGAAGTATGAAGGGTAACGGGTACGCCTGAATGGAAGCGGAATTGTTCGTCCGGCGTGAGGACCAGTTCCGCTTCAATCCTGCCAAACTCCTCTACCCGCTCACTGATATCCGTTCCGGCATATTGCTCCGCCAGCGCCAGATAATCGGCAAAATGCCGTGATTCTGAACGCAGCAATGAGGTGTAAAAACGCGACAAGGTTTCGTCGAGATGCGGCGCAATTTTGGCAAAACGCTCACAGGATCGCGCTTCGATGTACGCCCCGATAATCAGCCGGTCGACCAGAATATTCAGATCATCGTGATGACGGGTATGTTTGATCATACCGCTGGCGTAGCGCGAGGGGGAAAGCTGGGTATAAGTAATATTGCGCTTTTGCATGATTTCCACCACTTGTTCGAAGTGATGAAGCTCTTCACGCGCCAGACGCGCCGCACAAAACAGCAGCTCGGTGCGATCCAGATATTTGGTCATCAGGCTCATCGCCGTGGCCGCCGCTTTCTTTTCACAGTTAGCGTGGTCGATCAGCATCACCGTCTGATTTTCCAGCGCCACATCCACCCACAGAGCGGGTGTTTCACAGTGAAGAAAATCATAAATCGGTGCCAGTAAAGCCTGCGTCATAAATCAGTTTCCAATGAAGTTTGTCATTAATATATTGGTTTGGATTATACAAATCTGCCGCCAACTTCTCATCAAAAATGCGCCGTTTTCCGGCGACGCAACCGTTTTCCTCCCTCACGGAGCGTGCTATCATTTGCGCCCTCGCAGTTTCTATTTCCGAATCACAGGAGCTTTACAGACATGTCATCCAACGTTACCCCGGCAAAAATCGCCATCGTTATGGGGTCTAAAAGTGACTGGGCGACCATGCAGTTCGCCGCCGACGTCCTCACAACGCTGAATATTCCTTTCCATGTCGATATCGTCTCCGCTCACCGTACGCCGGACAAATTGTTTACTTTCGCTGAGCAGGCTTCCGCTAACGGTTTTGATGTGATCATCGCGGGTGCCGGTGGCGCAGCGCATTTACCGGGCATGCTGGCGGCGAAAACGCTGGTGCCGGTGCTGGGCGTGCCGGTGCAAAGTGCTGCACTCAGTGGCATCGACAGTCTCTATTCCATTGTGCAAATGCCGCGTGGTATTCCGGTCGGTACGCTGGCGATTGGTAAAGCCGGTGCCGCAAACGCCGCATTGCTGGCGGCACAGATTCTTGCACTGCACGATGCTGAGATTGCCAAAAACCTGGCCGCGTGGCGCACCGCACAAACTGACGAAGTGCTGAATAATCCCGACCCGCGGGAGGAAGCATGAAACCGGTTTGCGTACTCGGAAACGGCCAGTTAGGCCGAATGCTGCGTCAGGCCGGTGAACCGCTGGGCATCGCCGTCTATCCTGTCGGCCTTGATGCTGAACCGGAAGCCGTGCCGTATCAGCAAAGCGTGATCACCGCTGAAATCGAACGCTGGCCGGAAACGGCACTGACCCGCGAACTGGCGACGCACAATGCGTTCGTTAACCGCGACATTTTCCCGCGTCTGGCCGATCGCCTGACGCAAAAACAGTTGCTCGACCAGCTCGGTCTGGCGACTGCGCCGTGGCAATTGCTGGCCGATGCCGCCGAATGGCCGCAGGTATTCTCCCGGCTTGGCCAACTGGCGATTGTGAAACGTCGCGTCGGCGGGTACGACGGCCGGGGTCAGTGGCGTCTGCGTTCTGGTGAAGAAAATACGCTGCCGCAGGATTGCTATGGCGAATGCATCGTTGAGCAGGGTATCAACTTCTCCGGTGAAGTTTCGCTGGTGGGCGCGCGCGGTCACGATGGTAAAACCGTGTTTTATCCGCTGACCCATAACCTGCATCAGGACGGCATTCTGCGCACCAGTGTTGTGCTGCCGCAGCCGGATGCCGCCCTGCAACAGCAGGCAGAAAACATGCTGTCGGCGATCATGAACGAACTGAATTATGTCGGCGTGATGGCAATGGAGTGTTTCGTGGTCAGCGAAGGTTTGCTGATCAATGAGCTGGCACCGCGTGTGCATAACAGCGGGCACTGGACACAGAACGGCGCCTCTTACAGTCAGTTTGAAATGCATCTGCGCGCCATCCTTGGTCTGCCGCTGCCGAAACCGGTGGTGAGCACACCGTCAGTGATGGTGAATCTGATTGGCACGGATGTGTCAGAAAAATGGCTGAGCCTGCCGCTGGTCAATCTGCACTGGTACGAGAAAGACGTGCGTCCGGGTCGTAAAGTCGGACACCTGAATCTCAACGACGCCAGCGTCCGCCTGCTGAAAGACAATCTCAACGCACTGGTCCCGATGCTGCCGGAAGAATACGCCAGCGGGATTGAATGGGCAGTTGAAAAGCTTTGATTTGATCGGCTCCCTCCCCTGCGAAGGGGAGGGTTGGGGTGGGGTATTAAGGTCAAAATCTCATAGTTAAAGTGTGCTTTGACAAACAGTTAGCCATTAAAACCCCCTCCCTGCCTCCCCCTTCGCAGGGGGAGGAGTTTAGAAACTACGAGTCGTATTGCCGGAACAACGCCCGCCCCCGCAGCAACCGCACACCCAGCCAACCGCCGCAAACCGACAGCAGCACCGCGCTGACCACCGGTACCGCAATCCACATCAGATAATTCGGTTCCCATGGGAAATCGAAAACCTGGCGTTGCAGTAGCCACAATGCAGCTTCCGCGCCGATGGCGGCGGCGATCCCCGCCACCAGCCCGAGCACGGCAAATTCACACCACAATGTCCGGTGCAGCATTTTTTTGCTGGCACCCAGCGTGCGGTAAACAATCAGCTCCTGACGGCGCTGACGCATGCCGACCTGAATCTGCGCCAGCAGCAGCAATCCGCCGCACAGCATCACCAGGATCACCATCACTTCCAGCGCCCGACTCACCTGCTGTAATACCTGGCCGACCTGACGCAGGATCGAGCCGATATCCAGCAAACTCAGCGTCGGGAACTGACGGTTAAGCTGCGTGATGGTGCTGACATCACCGTGATAACGGAAGCTGGTCAGCCAGCTTTGCGGTTGTGCATCCAGCGCACCCGGCGGGAAGATGAAGTAGAAATTCGGCTTCAGGCTGTCCCAGTCCACTTTACGCAGGCTGGTGATTTTGGCGCTGAATTCCTGCGTATCACCGCTGAACGTGACGGTATCGCCCAGCTTCAGTCCCAGACGCCCCGCCAGCCCTTCATCTACCGACACTTCACCGGCTTTCGGCGGTCCGTTGCCTGCAACCAGCGGATTGTGATCCGGCAGTCCCTGCATCCAGGTCAGATTCAGTTCACGGTTGACCGCCTCTCCCCCTGCGTCATCCGGTTTGATGATATCAGTGGCAACTTTGTCGTTAATCTTCGTCAGACGTACCCGCACAATCGGGTAGAAGGTTTCCGGTTGCGCGTTATGCTGATGCAGGAAATCCGTCACCTGCGGGATTTGGTCTTTGGTGATATTAAGCAGGAAGTAATTCGGGCTGTCCGGCGGCAGTTGTTGCTCCCAGCGATCCAGTAAATCCCCGCGCATCACCAGCAGCAACGCCAGCAACATAAATGACATCGAGAATGCCGCCAGTTGGCTGAGCGTCACCCACGGCTGACGCAGCAGACGGTTGACCGCCAGACGCAGCGGTAACTGACGGAATGTCAGCTTGCGTAACAGCAGCAGCGCCCCCCAGCCAATCAGACCAAGCAGCAGCGAAAGTACCAGTACGCCCGCCAGCAATGACCAGAGCAGCGAACTGCCGCCCATCAGCGCCGCCAGCAAACCCACCACTACCACAACCATCACCGGCAGGAAATAACGCAGCGGCCATACATTTGCCACCACATCATGGCGCAGCACCCGCAGTGGCTGGGTCGCAAGCAACTGGCGATACGGACGAATGCCGATCAACAGCGAGATCACCACCATCGCGCCCATCGACCACACCCACGGCCAGCCACCGGCAGGCGGTAATTCTGCCGGCAAAACCGGCGCCAGCACTTTCATCAGGATGGCTTCAAATGCCAGACCAACCACACTGCCGCACAACCCCGCCAGCGCCAGCACCGCCAGCCACTGACCGATAATCAGTTTTTGCAGCGCCTTTTTCCCGGCACCCAGCGTTTTCAGTACCGCAACCAGATCATAACGGCTGCGGCAGTAATGCCCCATCGACACGGCAATCGCGGCGATTGACAGCATCAGGGTCAGCAGTGCCGACAGCGTGAGGAATTGCTGAGAGCGCTGTAATGATTTGCCCAGCGCCCCGTCGGAATCCTCCATCCCGCTCCAGCGCTGATCAGGCTTAAGCAGACCTTTTATCGCTTCGCCGTAACTTTGAATCGCTTGCGGCGAACCGGCAAACATATAGCGATAGGTCAGACGACTGCCCGGCTGAACAGCCCCGGTTTTCGGCACGTCTTCCAGATTCATGATCACCCGGGGCGCAGTCTGGAACGGGTTAAAGCCCGAATCCGGCTCCTGAACAATCACACCGGCAATTTTCAGCGTGGTATCTCCGACATCCAGATTGTCGCCGACTTTTACGTTCAGCAGTGCCAGCAGGCGCGGCGCGACCAGCACCGTTCCCGGTTCAGGTTTCAGTCCTGCCGGTTCGGTTTGTAACGCGCCATACAGCGGATATGCCAGATCGGTGGCTTTCACCGCCGCCAGTTGCGGCGTTTCGCCGGCAAACGTCATGGTCATAAAAGAGAGCTGACGGCTGACTTTCAGCCCCTGCGACTGTGCATCCTGCAACCAGGCTTCCGTAATCGGATGCGCGGAACGCAGGACGCGATCCCCGGCGATAAACTCACGGCTTTGCTGACTCAGCCCTTTGTCCATGCGGTCGCTGATACTGCCAAGCGCCAGCACACAGGCCACTGCCAGGGTCAGCGCCAGCCAGACGATCAGCAGCGAAGGCGAACGCCATTCCCGCCAGAACCAGCGCCAGATCATGCTTCCTCCCATAATTTCCCGTCGCGCAGACGCAACCGCCGCTGACAGCGCGCCGCCAGCTGTTCGTCATGCGTGACCAGAATCAGCGTCGTTGCCGCATCGCGGTTCAGTGAAAACAGCAAATCGACAATACGCTCGCCGGTCACGCGATCCAGATTGCCGGTCGGCTCATCGGCAAACAATAATTTCGGCTTGCCGATGAATGCCCGCGCCAGCGCCACACGCTGTTGTTCGCCGCCGGAAAGCTGCGCCGGAAGATGATGCAGACGCCCGCCCAGCCCGAGACTTTCCAGTAACTGCACGGCCTGCTGACGACTGCTGCTGTCGCTTTCACCGCGCAACAACGCAGGAAGCTGGACGTTTTCCAGTGCGTTGAGTGTCGGCACCAGCATGAAAGACTGGAACACGAAACCGACATTTTTTGCCCGTAGCGCCGCGCGCCCTTCCTCATTGAGTTCGCTGAGGGATTTGCCCAGTAATTTCACATCACCCCGGGTGCCATCATCCAGCCCGGCAAGAATGCCCAGCAAGGTGGATTTACCGGAACCGGATTCGCCAATCAGGGCAATTGTCTGGGCAGGTTTGACAACCAGCTCCACACCGGACAGGATGGTGAGCTGACCTTCACCCTGACCGACGTGCTTACTTAGATGATGAACTTCAAGAACATTTTCCGCTGGCATCTCCCCTTCCTTATGTTGTTAGGATTATTGAGTTTTCGCGCCGTTGCTGCTGATAACTTGCTGATTATTGGCGACAGTTTGAGTGCAGTCTATCGCCTTCCGGTAGCCGAATCCTGGCCGACATTACTGAATAACACATGGCAAAAAGAAGGTGGCAAGCCCACCATAATCAACGCCAGTATCAGCGGCGATAC
Source organism: Rahnella aceris (assembly GCF_011684115.1). Lineage (NCBI taxonomy): Bacteria > Pseudomonadati > Pseudomonadota > Gammaproteobacteria > Enterobacterales > Yersiniaceae > Rahnella > Rahnella aceris. The sequence continues at coordinate 2,484,302 of NZ_JAADJV010000001.1, forward strand.
CGCTGAACAAGGGCTGGCACGCCTGCCATCCTTGCTGCAACAACATCACCCCCGCTGGGTGCTGATTGAACTGGGTGCCAACGACGGATTGCGGGGTTTCCCGCCACAAACCCTTTCCCGGACGCTGCAACAGGTGATTGAACAGGTAAAACAGAGCAATGCCCAACCGTTGCTGATGCAAATCCGTCTGCCACCCAATTATGGCCGCCGCTACGGCGACGCGTTCTACGCCATTTATCCGGCGCTGGCAAAGCAGGAAAACATCCCGCTGGTGCCGTTCTTTATGGAGCAGGTCGCCGTGAAACCTGAATGGATGCAGGACGACGGTTTACATCCTGCGCTGGCAGCACAATCCTTTATTGCCGGATGGATGTCAGAAAAACTCACGCCGCTGCTGACGCATTAGGGTTAAAATACGACGAATAAAAATAATACCGGGACGTGAGTAAAACCAAGACGTTACCTTTTTCACCCGACTCCCTAGTAAATCACAGTCATAAAAAATAGGGACACCTCACAGGTAAAGTTATGCAAAAAGCAGTATTAATCACCGGTTGTTCCAGCGGTATCGGGCTGGTTGCCGCACAGGATTTGCGCGCACGCGGTTATCGGGTACTGGCGGCATGTCGGAAAACGCAGGATATCGACACGCTGCAGCAGATGGGGTTTGAAACTATTCAGTGCGATCTTGATGATAAACAGAGCGTCGAACTTGCGGCCGCCGAGGTCATTGCGCTGACAGGCAACCGTCTGTATGGCTTGTTTAATAATGCGGGTTACGGCGTTTATGGCCCGCTCAGCAGCATCAGCCGTGAGCAGTTCGAACAACAATTCTCCACCAATTTATTTGGTACACATCAGCTGACGCAGCTTCTGTTACCCGCCATGTTGCCACACGGCGAAGGCCGTATTATCCAGACCAGCTCGGTGATGGGGCTGATTACTACGCCGCGCCGGGGCGTGTATGCTGCCAGTAAATTTGCACTGGAGGCCTGGTCCGACACACTGCGCATGGAGCTGCACGGCACCGGTATTCAGGTCAGCCTGATTGAACCCGGCCCGCTGAGCAGTAATTTCACCGCCAATGTGAGTCAGTCGCAGACCGACCAGCCGGTCGAAAATCCGGGTATTGCCCGTCGTTTTACACTCAAGCCGGAGGCGGTTTTGCCCAAACTGCACCATGCTTTAGAACATCCGCGCGCGCGCCTGCGTTATCCGGTCACACTGGTCGCCCATGCACTGACGGTGCTGAAACGCCTGTTGCCCGCGCGCGTGCTGGACAAAATATTACGCGGAAACAGCTAAGTAAAAGCGATACGGGGTTGAAGCGGCAAGAGTCGCCCCCATTTGTTCTTAAATACTTTAATTTTCTATACCCTAAATAATTCGAGTTGCGGGAAGGCGGCAAGCTCACGAAGACCCGGGAGCTTAGATAACTAAGTGACCGGGCTGAATGAGCGCAGCCAACGCATCAGCAGCTCGAAGTATGACGGGTAGCGGAGAGACAGAATTCATGCTTGCACAACCTACAGTAATCGATATCAACGAAACCAACCTGCACCAGACGCTGGAACAATCCATGTCTGTGCCGGTGATGTTCTATTTCTGGTCTGAACGCAGCCAGCATTGCCTGCAACTGGGTCCGGTTCTCGACAAACTGGCCGTCGAATACGCCGGTCAGCTAATCCTGGCAAAAGTGGACTGCGATGCCGAGCAGATGATCGCCCAGCAGTTTGGTCTGCGCTCGATCCCTGCCGTTTATCTGTTCAAAGACGGTCAGCCGGTCGATGGTTTCCAGGGTCCGCAGCCGGAAGAAGTGATCCGCGAACTGCTGCAGAAAGTGTTGCCGAAAGAAGAAGAGCTGAAACTGGCTCAGGCGCAGGAAATGTTGCAAGCGGGCGATGTGAATGGTGCCCTGCCGTTGCTGAAAGAAGCATGGCAGTTGAGCAATCAGCGCAGTGACATCGGTTTGTTGCTGGCGGAAACACAAATTAATCTGCACCGTACTGACGATGCCGAAGCCGTGCTGGCGACCATTCCGTTACAGGATAAAGATTCCCGTTATCAGGGGCTGATTGCGCAGATCGAGTTACTGAAACAGGCCGCCGATACGCCGGAAATTCAGCAACTTCAGCAGGCGTTGTCGCAGGATCCTGAGAATGCCGAGCTGGTGGTCAAACTCAGCCTGCAACTTCATCAGGTCGGGCGTAATGAAGAAGCGCTGGAACTGCTGATGGCACCGCTGAAGAAAGACTTAGGGGCGGCGAACGGTGCGGCACGTAAAACGCTGATGGATATTATGGCAGCACTCGGCACCGGCGATGCGCTGGCCGCCAAATACCGCCGCCAGTTATATTCCCTGCTCTATTGATTCATCCGGTTTCACCGTAAACGCCCTGCGCACGTCACTTCTCCGGACGTGCGTTTTTTTTAGCATTTCCCCCGTCTTTTATCCTCTGAACTATCCTTTTATTAATACGATGACTTAACGATTTGTGCGACAATTGAACACGCGCCTGACCGGTCGGTGAGTGCGCCAGGGACATGTTTTTATTCGATTATTCCCCCGTGGATAGTCAGAACACAGTTTTACAGGAGTTTCATACTATGTTTGACCTTATTCCCATCCCTATCCTTATTCTGATCGTACTGGCGCTGCTGATGGTGTACGCCGGGATCAAGATCGTGCCCCAGGGCTACCAGTGGACCGTCGAACGTTTTGGCCGCTATACCAAAACCCTGATGCCGGGGCTGAACCTGGTGGTGCCGTTTGTTGACCGCATCGGCCGCAAAATCAATATGATGGAACAGGTGCTGGACATTCCTTCTCAGGAAGTGATTTCCCGCGATAACGCCAATGTTGCCATCGATGCCGTGTGTTTTATTCAGGTGATTGATCCGGCGCGCGCCGCCTATGAAGTCAGCAATCTGGAGCAGGCGATCGTTAACCTGACGATGACCAACTTCCGTACCGTTCTCGGCTCGATGGAACTGGACGAAATGTTGTCACAACGCGACAACATCAACGCACGTTTGCTGCATATCGTCGATGAAGCCACCAATCCGTGGGGCGTGAAAATCACCCGTATCGAGATCCGCGATGTGCGCCCACCGGCTGAACTGATTTCCGCCATGAACGCGCAGATGAAAGCCGAACGTACAAAGCGTGCCGATATTCTGGAAGCTGAAGGCGTGCGTCAGTCCGCAATTTTGCGTGCTGAAGGTGAAAAACAGTCACAAATCCTGAAAGCCGAAGGTGAGCGTCAGTCAGCATTCCTGCAGGCAGAAGCGCGTGAACGTGCGGCGGAAGCGGAAGCGCAGGCAACCAAAATGGTGTCCGAGGCGATTGCGGCCGGTGATGTGCGGGCGATTAACTACTTCGTGGCACAAAAATATACCGATGCCCTGACGAAAATCGGTTCTGCCAATAACAGCAAAATCATCATGATGCCGCTGGATGCCACCAGCCTGATGGGCTCCATTGGCGGGATTGCTGAGTTGCTGAAAGAAACCAAAGGCGGCAAATAATGCTGCATGATTTCATGGCAAATCCGCACGTATTCTGGCTGTCTCTGGGTGGCCTGTTGCTGGCGGCTGAGCTGGTCGGTGCGAGTGGTTACTTGCTGTGGAGCGGCGTGGCAGCGGCCCTGGTGGGTGCTGTCACCTGGATCCTGCCGTTGCCGTGGGAATGGCAGGGCACGGCGTTCGCGCTGCTGACCATTCTGGCGGCGTGGTTGTGGTGGAAGTGGCTGAACCAGCGGGTGGATAAATCTTCCGGCAATGCCGCACTCAATCAGCGAGGCCAGCAATTAGTGGGCACTTACGCTACGGTGCTGGAACCGGTAACTAACCAGTTCACACGGGTACAAATCGGTGACAGCAGCTGGCGCGCGATCTGCAGCTCCCCTCTGAACGTCGGGGACAAAGTCGTTATCACCGGCGTGGAAGGGGCGACGCTGCGCGTAGAACCCGATGCGCGTTAATGTTTGTTATGACAGCAGCCGCTGAGATTATCGATGATCGGGCAATCCGCACCCTCGTCGCCGGGGCAGGATTCCGCCAGCGTCAGTAAGCGCTCACGCATCACTTTCAGTTCTTCAATGTGCCGCGCAATTTCGGCGGCCTTTTCTAATGTCCGCGCTTTTACGTCAGCACTGTGCCTGTCAGGATTGTGGAATAATGCCACCAGCTCCTGACACTCTTCCAGCGTAAAACCAACCTGCCGCGCCTGGCGCAACAACGTCAGTTCTTCGATATGTTTTTGTGCATAGCTGCGGTAGCCGTTTTCACTGCGAGCCGGTGCGGTGACCAGCCCTTTCTCTTCATAAAAACGAATCGCTTTGCTGGTCAGCCCGGTTTTTTTCGCCACATCACTGATGTTCATTTTGCCTCCTTGACCTTACCCTTGCTGGAAGGTTTATGCTCTATAACTAGTGAAATTTGACAATCAGGTCAAGGCAAAAAGGAAATTCATCATGACGACTACCGTATTATCCCTGCAAGGCTTGTCCTGCGGGCACTGTGTCGCTTCAACGCGGAAAGCGCTGGAAGCGGTTGAAGGCACCACCTCTGTAGAAGTCTCTCTGGATAAAGCCATCGTCAAAGGCGATGCCAGCAGCCAGAGCCTGATCGACGCCGTAGTGAACGCCGGCTACGACGCGCAGGTTGCAGGAGATACATCCCCAAAATCTGAGCCGCTGACCGATAAGGCGAGTGTTTTGCCGGAACCCCTGTCAGCGGCTGCGTCACCTGTTCCGGCTGAGACTCACGCCCCGCAAGCCGCTGATGACAGCGTGCAATTATTGCTCAGCGGCATGAGCTGCGCCAGTTGTGTCAGTAAAGTGCAGCGGGCGCTGGAAGGCGTGAATGGTGTCGAGCGGGCACGGGTCAATCTGGCGGAACGCAGTGCGCTGGTCAGCGGCAAAGCTGATCAAAACGCACTGATTGCCGCCGTTGAACGTGCCGGTTATGGCGCTGAAATTATTATCGACGAAACCGAACGCCGTGAGCGCCAGCAACAAACCTCACGCAAAAGCATGATCCGCTTTAGCTGGCAGGCAGCGCTCGGCCTGGCTGCCGGTATCCCGATGATGTTATGGGGATTGTTCGGCGGCGAAATGATGGTCACCGCCGGTAATCAGACCGGCTGGCTGATTATCGGCCTGCTGACATTGCTGATTATGATTGTCGCTGGCGGGCATTTTTACCGCAGTGCATGGAAAAACCTGATGCACGGCAGCGCGAATATGGACACGCTGGTGTCACTCGGTACCGGCGCAGCGTGGATTTTCTCCTTCGCTGTCAGCCTGTGGCCGGACGCGTTCCCGATGCAGGCGCGCCATCTTTACTATGAAGCCAGCGTGATGATTATTGGCCTGATTAATCTGGGTCACGCGCTGGAACAACGCGGACGTCAGCGTTCATCAAAAGCACTCGAACGCTTGCTGGATCTGACCCCACCGACCGCACGCGTTGTCACCGCAGAAGGCGAAAAAACCCTGCCGCTGGCTGAAATACAGCAAGGCATGACGCTGCGGCTCACCACCGGTGATCGTGTGCCGGTTGACGGTGAAATTCAAAGCGGCGAAGCCTGGATGGATGAAGCTATGCTGACCGGCGAACCCATCCCACAGCAGAAATCCCAGGGTGAAAAAGTGCATGCGGGGACGCTGGTCAAAGACGGCAGCGTGCTGTTCCGCGCTGACGCTATCGGCAGCCAGACGACCCTTTCGCGGATCATCAAACTGGTGCGCGAAGCCCAGAGCAGCAAGCCTGAAATCGGTAAGCTGGCAGATAAAATATCTTCTGTCTTCGTGCCCGCCGTGGTGCTGATTGCTTTGTTCAGTGGCGCAATCTGGTACTTCTTTGGTCCGCAGCCACAACTGATGTATACGCTGGTGATCGTCACTACCGTGCTGATTATCGCCTGTCCTTGTGCGCTGGGATTAGCGACGCCGATGTCGGTTACCGCGGGCGTCGGCCGTGCGGCGGAATTCGGCGTACTGGTGCGTGATGCCGATGCGCTGCAAAAAGCCAGTACCCTCACCACGCTGGTATTTGATAAAACCGGGACGCTGACGGAAGGCCAGCCGAAAGTGACGGATACATACACCTTTGGCGGTATCCGTGAACAGCAGGCGCTGCGCTTTGCCGCCGCGCTGGAAAAAGGCTCGCACCACCCGCTGGCGCAGGCGATTGTTGAAAAAGCTGGCGGGCTGGACATTCCTGACGTGCTGAATTTCCGTACCCTTGGCGGTCTGGGTTTACGCGGCGATGTTGACGGTACGGCGTTATTACTGGGTAATCAGGCGCTGATGCAGGAAAATGGCGTGGATACCGTGGATGCCAACACTCTGCTGGAAAGCATGGCAGGCGAAGGCGCGACGCCGGTATTGCTGGCGGCAAACGGACAACTGGCGGCGCTGTTCGCGCTGCGTGACCCATTACGTGAAGACAGCGTCAGCGCCTTACAACGTCTGCATCAGCTTGGGTATCAGCTGGTGATGCTGACCGGCGACAATCCGCGTACCGCTCAGGCAATTGCCGCACAAGCAGGAATCGATAAAGTGATTGCCGGTGTGCGTCCCGAAGGCAAAGCCGATGCCATTAAAGCGTTGCAGGACAAAGGCCAGCAGGTCGCCATGATCGGCGACGGCATTAATGATGCCCCGGCACTGGCGCAGGCCGATGTCGGGATTGCGATGGGCGGAGGCAGCGATGTGGCGATCGAAACAGCGGCCATTACCCTGATGCGTCCGAGTCTGCACGGTGTCGCCGATGCGCTGGCGATGTCTCAGGCGACGCTGCGTAACATGAAGCAGAACCTGCTGGGCGCTTTTATCTATAACGTGATTGGCATTCCCGTTGCGGCCGGTGTGCTTTATCCGCTGACCGGTACCTTGCTCAGCCCGGTCGTGGCAGGTGCAGCGATGGCACTGTCATCCATTACCGTCGTCGCTAACGCAAATCGCCTGTTGCACTTTAAGCCGAAAAAACAAGACGTTTCCCCTGTTCGCTAAAACGATGACGCGTTAGCATGGTCTCTCATTTTTCGGGAGACCATGCACTATGGCGCATTTTTTCAACCGGGTATTAAGCGGGTTCCGCAAGTTGTTTCCCGTCGAGTATTCTTATCCCGCCATTGATATTCAGCTTCCCGGCAACCGCTCCCTGCATCTGGTCGGCAGCATTCATATGGGCACGCAGGACATGCACCCCCTGCCCGCCCCCCTGTTGCGCCGCCTGCAAAAAGCCGATGCACTGATTGTCGAAGCCGATATCAGCGGCACGGAATCTCCCTTCAGCATGACCGGCGAATTTCCGCCGCTGGCCGAACGTCTGCCCGAATCCCAGTATCTGCACGTCGAACGTTTATGCGAAGAACTGGGCGTATCCATGTGGACGCTCAATCCGCTGCCCTCGTGGCAGGTGGCACTGATGTTGCAGGCCACGCAGGCGCAGCGCCTCGGGTTGCGCGGAAATTACGGCATTGATTATCAGCTGTTGCAGACCGCCAAAAAGCAGGGGACGAAAATCATCGAGCTGGAAGGTCCGCAGGAACAGTTCGAATTATTGCAGCAGTTGCCAGATGGCGGACTCACGCTGCTGGAAGATACCCTGACGCACTGGCACACCAATGCCCGCTTGCTGCAAACCATGATCAGCTGGTGGCTGGATACCAAACCGGGGCTGGCGACCGAGCAATTGCCTAACACTTTCAGCAGCGATTTGTACGATATCCTGATGAATCAGCGAAACATTCGCTGGAAACAACTGTTGCTGGATCTCCCGGCGGGAAACTATGTGGTCGCAGTAGGTGCGCTGCATTTGTATGGCGAAGGGAATCTGCCGGAATTACTCGCAAAGAAGAGATAGCCTGAAGGATGACGGAGATTAAAAAAATGGCCGATATTTCTATCGGCCAGTCAAAGAGGAATTTCATTTTATTAGTTATAGCTTCAGTGTCAGCCTTTACAGGCGCAACACCGGCTGGCACAGGGTAGCAATCTGTGTTGGGTCTTGGCAATAACCATTCATTGCTCTACTATTTCTCCTTCGCTTATTAAGTGCACTTTATTGTTTAATTTCATCAGATTGAACAGGTGATGAAATTTCGAACAACAACATAAAATAAAACAGAGGAGACAGGCTATGACCCCTGCCGTATTACTCCTGGAAAAGAATAAAGTCAGCTTCACCCTTCATCCGTATGAACACAGCAGCGATGAAACCAATTTTGGCGATGAAGCCGTAAAAAAACTCGGTCTGGACGCCCGTCAGGTTTATAAAACCCTGCTGGTTTCGTTGAATGGCGATGCTAAAAATCTGGCCGTGGCGGTCACGCCGGTGGCATCCCAACTGGACTTAAAAAAAGTCGCGAAAGCGCTGGGGGCGAAAAAAGCCGATATGGCGGATCCTATGATTGCACAACGCGTTACCGGTTATCTGGTCGGTGGCATCAGTCCCCTCGGACAGAAAAAGCTGCTGCCCACGGTGATCGACAGCCCGGCGCAGACGTTCAATACCATTTATGTTTCAGGCGGTAAACGCGGCCTTGATATTGAACTGGCGGCAGGTGATCTTTGTCGCTTACTGAAAGGTCAGTTTGCTGAGATCGCGAAAATCAGCTGACAGGCCGGTACTCTGCACCTCTACAATAAGAAGGCTTCCTCTGCTATGACAGACACGACGTCAACGCCAGCCAGCCCGCAGAAAGACGCAGTCAAAAAGACTGCGTTTTCTATTCTGGCGGCGATCAGCGTTTCTCACCTGCTTAATGACATGATCCAGTCGCTGATACTGGCGATTTATCCGTTGCTGCAAAACGAGTTTTCCCTGAGCTTCACACAGATCGGGCTGATCACGCTGACGTATCAGATCACCGCATCACTGTTGCAGCCGCTGATCGGCTATTACACCGACAAACATCCGCAACCCTATTCTTTGCCGGTCGGCATGGGCTTTACGCTCTCCGGGCTGCTGCTGCTGGCTGTGGCGCAGAGTTTCCCTGTCGTGCTGCTGGCGGCGGCGCTGGTCGGGACGGGTTCTTCGGTTTTCCACCCTGAGTCTTCGCGCGTGGCACGCATGGCTTCCGGCGGTCGTCACGGGCTGGCGCAATCGCTGTTCCAGGTGGGCGGTAATTTCGGCGCTTCCCTCGGCCCGCTGCTGGCTGCACTGATTATTGCGCCTTACGGTAAAGGCAATGTTGCGTGGTTCTCACTGGCTGCGCTGCTCGGCATTGTGGTGTTACTGCAAATCAGTAAATGGTATCGCCAGCAAAACCTGATCGCCAAAACGCGCGGGCCGGTGAAAAGTCATGTGACCCTGTTGCCACGTAAAACGGTGGCGATGTCACTGGGTATTTTGCTGATCCTGATATTTTCCAAGTACTTCTACCTGACCAGCCTGAGCAGCTATTACACCTTTTACCTGATCCATAAATTTGGTGTATCGGTGCAAAGCGCACAAATCCATCTGTTTGTTTTTCTGTTTGCAGTGGCTGCGGGCACCATTATCGGCGGGCCGGTGGGTGATAAGATTGGGCGCAAATACGTCATTTGGGCTTCAATTCTCGGCGTCGCGCCATTTACGCTACTTTTGCCGCACGCCAGTCTGATGTGGACCAGCGTACTGAGCGTGATTATCGGCGTGATCCTCGCCTCAGCATTTTCGGCGATTCTGGTGTTTGCGCAGGAGCTGATGCCAGGGAAAGTCGGCATGGTGTCGGGCCTGTTCTTTGGGCTGGCCTTTGGTATGGGCGGGCTGGGCGCCGCGGTGCTCGGCTATGTGGCCGATAAAACCAGTATCGAGCTGGTGTATCAGATTTGTGCCTTCCTGCCGTTGCTCGGGATCCTGACAGCATTCCTGCCAAATATAGAACGCAAATAGCCCTTAACCTTTCCTTCCCGGCTGCCGATAGTTAAATATCGGCAGCGTCTGAACCCTTATTCCCTTGATATCTGCCTGATAAAACCCATTTAAATCCCGCGTTGGAATTTTTTTTATCGTCTGCTGATGATTTTAAATAAAAAAGGCCAAAATTCCCCAACGTGAAAACGATTTTTACCATAAACTTAGAAACAATCAGCAACATATTTGCTTTATGCATAACCAGAAGGAGTCTGAATGCATCATTCTACGCCTCTCATCACTACCATCGTTGGCGGTCTGGTCTTAGCGTTCCTGTTAGGAATGCTCGCCAACCGCCTGCGAATTTCTCCTCTGGTTGGCTATCTCGCTGCTGGCGTGCTGGCCGGTCCGTTTACACCGGGCTTCGTTGCAGACACTTCACTGGCACCGGAGCTGGCAGAAATCGGCGTCATCCTGCTGATGTTTGGCGTAGGTTTGCATTTTTCTCTGAAAGATTTACTCGCCGTAAAGTCGATAGCCATTCCCGGCGCTGTAGCGCAAATCGCGGTTGCAACACTGCTTGGAATGGGATTATCAAGCCTGATGGGCTGGGATCTGGCCACCGGACTGGTGTTCGGGCTGTGTCTGTCCACCGCCAGTACCGTGGTGTTGCTGCGGGCGCTGGAAGAACGGCAACTGATTGAAAGCCAGCGCGGCCAAATCGCCATCGGCTGGCTGATTGTTGAAGACCTGGTGATGGTGCTGACGCTGGTTCTGCTGCCTGCGTTCAGCGGCATGCTGGAAAGCCATCACTCCAGCCCGGTAGAACTGCTCACCGGGCTTGCCGTGACGATTGGTAAAGTGATCGCGTTTATGGTGCTGATGATGGTGGTGGGCCGCCGTGTAGTGCCGTGGATCCTCGCCAAAACCGCCAGCACCGGTTCACGTGAACTGTTTACGCTGTCAGTTCTGGCACTGGCGCTGGGCATCGCTTACGGCGCCGTGGAATTCTTTGATGTGTCGTTCGCGCTGGGCGCGTTCTTCGCCGGTATGGTGCTCAATGAATCCGAACTCAGCCAGCGTGCGGCGCACGACACGTTACCACTGCGCGATGCCTTCGCGGTGCTGTTCTTCGTCTCGGTTGGCATGCTATTCGACCCGATGATTCTGGTGCGTGAACCGCTGACCGTGATCGCCACGCTGGCGATTATCGTGTTCGGTAAATCCATTGCCGCATTCCTGCTGGTGAAGATGTTCGGGCATTCTAAACGCACCGCGCTGACGATTTCCGTCAGTCTGGCGCAGATCGGCGAATTCGCCTTTATTCTCGCCGGTCTGGGGATTTCGCTGGGACTGCTGTCTGAACATGGCCGTAATCTGGTGCTGGCGGGGGCAATTCTGTCGATTATGTTTAACCCGCTGCTGTTCACGCTGCTGGAAAAATATCTGGCGAAAACGGAAACCATCGAAGACCAGAGCGTTGAAGAAGCGGTTGAAGACGAGAAGCAAATCCCGTTCGATTTGTGCAATCACGCACTGCTGGTGGGTTACGGACGCGTCGGCAGTCTGCTCGGCGAGAAACTTCAGGCTGCGGGGATCCCGCTGGTGGTGATTGAAAATTCGCGTCCGCGTGTCGAGGCGCTGCGCGATCAGGGCATTAGTACGGTGCTCGGCAATGCCGCCAATCAGGAAGTGATGGATCTGGCGCGTCTCGACTGCGCCCGCTGGCTGCTGGTGACCATTCCCAACGGTTATGAAGCCGGTGAAATCGTCGCATCAGCCCGTGTCAAGCGGCCAAATATCGAAATTATCGCCCGTGCGCATTATGACGATGAAGTCACCTATATCCTGGAGCGCGGTGCGGATCGCGTGGTGATGGGCGAGCGGGAAATCGCCAACAGCATGCTGAGTATGCTGCAAATCGATATTATGACCGAAGACGAAAAGCGGCCGTTTTGCCCGTTCTGATCATCTGTTAGTGATTAAAAAAATAAGGGCGCAGTTCATCACTGCGCCCGCTTAAGTGGCTTTATAAAAAATGGCTTCTATCTCAACGCCCTTCTGATTTTCATCAAAATGTTGACAGCCGCCTGACTCCCTAGCGCTCCCAGTAACTCTCTTCCAGGCTGTCTTCACGTTCCGGCAGGCCACGCGTCAGACGCGGAGAATGCTGGTTCAGCACCTGATAGCTGACGCGGTTGGCGTATTTACACACCTGCGCCAGCGAGGAATAGGTCAGATACTCGCGGGAATGTTTGCTGGAATTCGGCACAGAAGTCCGGTGGAAACCGTTGGCGGCGATATCATGCAGCAGCGCCGATAATGCCCCGTCCCCCGCTCCGTTGGTGTTCATGATTTTCTCCGGCCCGCCCATATACGGCGCGATGTGGGAATAAATCTTCAACGGTTGCTGACAACAGTCACGACGCATCGCGCGGCTGAATTCGTACTGATTGAATTCGGCAATCGTCCCCGGCAGCAGCGGATGCTGGGTGGTGCGTTTGAATTCGTCTTCGGTATAACTCGCCATAAACAGGCCGTTCGGCCCGGCGGTACACAACACCAGATCGACCCAGTCCAGCGCCTTATCCGCCGCCATCAGCGGATCTTTCAGGCCAGTCAGCGCAAAACCTTCATCTTCGTTCATCGCCAGAATCGACACGTTATCACGGATGAAATCACGCCATGCCTGCGGATCTTCGGCGATAACGTATTGTGTGCCCAATGTTAAGACCACCGGCACATGGTACTTCTTCGCGTACTCAATCGCCTGCATGGTAGCTTCCGGCATCGGTTCGCCCGGCTTGCTGCGCAGCAAATACGAGGTCAGTAACAGCGCGGAGGCTCCTGCTATCACATCTTCCGGCACATTTTCCGCACGCAGACCGTTCATTTTGCCCGGACTGATGGCAAAGGTGCGCTCGCCGGTATCGCTGATCAGCGTAAAGCAACGACCTATCGCGCCATCCACGCCCTGCAGGAAGTTAAGATCTACGCGGCTGGAGGTGTTGCAAAGATAACGGTAAGCATAATCGCCAATTTTAACGTTATTACACATCACGCCGAGCAGCACCGAACGGTCATCGGCCAGCACGGAATAGTTGTGCAGTGTGTTACCGACCGTGCCGCCCGCAAACTGGTGCGTGATCAGGGCGTTGCTCATCAGTTCCTGATACAGCGTTTCCGACATCTCATCATCAAGAATATTGGATTCACCGGGCGTCAGCCCGTAGCGGGCAACAAAATTCTCATCAACACGCGCTTCGATATCGACCATCGTCTGGTCAATGCCGGCGATGTACGAGGCACCGGCTTCTGACTCCGGCTGCATTGCCTGCAACATAGAATCACGCAATAAAGGGTCGCGTGCGCTGACCGGAAAATAGTGTTTGGACTTACGTTTACCAGGAAATTTCATGCATTATTCTCGGGAGATTCAAAAAACTCAGGCTTCAGTCAGAAGTGCTGAGTGACCAGCTGTTGCAGCAAATCAATATGTTCCGGCTGGTCGTTTAAGGCGTCAATATATTCGAAGCGCTCGCCGCCTGCATGAATAAAAATCTCGCGGTTCTCGCCTTTGATTTCCTCCAGTGTCTCCAGACAGTCTGCCGCAAAGCCCGGGCAGAGGATCTGAATATGCTTAACTCCCTGATCCGGAAGGCCTTTCAGCGTTTCATCGGTGTAAGGCGTCAGCCATGGTTCGCGACCAAAGCGGGACTGGAAGGTCAGCATAATTTTGCCCGCAGGCAGTTGCAGCGCATCGGTCAGCGCCTGCACTGTATCCCGGCAACGCTGTTCGTAGTCATCACCCTGCGCGACGAAACGCTTTGGAATGCCGTGGAAGGACAACACCAGGCGGTCCGGTTCGCCATGCTGAGCGAACGAACGTTCGATGCTGGCTTTCAGCGCGGAAATATAAGCCGGATGCGTGGCGTAATCACGGATAAAGCTCATTGAAGGCAGGCGACGCTGCGATTTCAGCACACGCGCCACGCCGTCAAATACCGCGGCGCTGGTTGAGCAAGAGTATTGCGGATACAGCGGCAGCACCACCATTTTGGTCACGCCCTGCGCCAGCAGTTTTTCAATCGGTTCTTTCATGCCCGGCTTGCCGTAACTCATCGCCAGTTCAACCGGCGTACCCGGCAGGCGTTCTGCCAGCGCTTTCTGCTGACGACGGCTGTAAACCATCAGCGGTGAGCCCTCTTCCATCCACACGGCTTTATACAGTTTGGACACGCGCGGGGAACGCAGCGGCAGGATCACCAAATTCAGGATCGGCCACCACAGCCAGCGGGGGGTATCAACCACACGGATATCACTCAAAAATTCAGCCAGATATTTTCTAACGGCCTGCGGGGTCGGAGCTTCCGGCGTCCCGAGGTTGACCAGGAGAACACCGAATTTGGTCTGCGTCATGCTGAATTTCCTAAATTGAAGGCACTGAAGCCAGTGCGAAAAGTTATGGGCGCCACCGTTTATTTGTGCTGCGGCAAAGAGGCGCAGGTCATTGTAACGAAAACAAAGACGATGGGAACAACGGCAGAAACTATCAATGCGAATTGTTATTATTAATCCCCGTCACGCTCGCTTGCCGCCGCTCGAATTATTTTGGGTATTGGAAATGGAGTCCCTAAAAAAACAAACGGGGCGACCGTAGTCACCCCGTGATAGTGCGCAGAACAGACGATCAGCTCAGAATAGCAGCCAGTTCGTCACGCACTGCAGAGACCTGTTGTGTACCGTCAATTTTGACGTACCTGGTATTGCCCGCTTCAGCTTCTTTGCTGTAGTAGGACACCAGCGGCTCAGTCAGCTCATGGTATTCCACCAGACGTTTACGCACGGTTTCTTCCTGATCATCTTTACGGGTGATCAGTTCTTCGCCGGTGACATCGTCTTTACCTTCCACTTTAGGTGGATTGTAATGGATGTGGTACACGCGGCCAGAGCCAGGGTGTACGCGACGACCTACGATGCGATCGACGATCAGTTCGTCAGGCACGTCGAATTCCAGCACGTAATCCACTTTGATGCCCGCGTCTTTCATGGCATCAGCCTGCGGAATGGTACGAGGGAAACCGTCTAACAGGAAACCGTTGCGGCAATCTTCCTGCTGAATACGTTCTTTCACCAGTGCGATAACCAGTTCGTCGGTTACCAGTTTACCGGCATCCATAATCTCTTTTGCTTTCTTGCCGAGTTCACTTCCGGCCTTCACAGCGGCGCGCAACATATCACCGGTAGAAATTTGCGGAATACCAAATTTCTCCATGATGAATTGAGCCTGAGTACCCTTACCTGCGCCCGGAGCGCCCAGCAGAATGATACGCATTGCGTAAATCCCCTTGCATGTAATTTTTATGAATCTCGAAAAACGGTCAACCATACCATTCTGAGCACTTTTGCTCAAGGAACAAGCCCTGCTGAAATTGGGGTTAAGCCTGCGCCATCCGTCGTTCCACCCGCCAGTTTGCGGGACCACGACCAGCGAGAACATCACGCTACCGGCATGATTGCTGAACTTTACTCACAGGCTTTCAGGGAATGGAAACGGGAAGAAGCAAAGCAATAAAAAAGGGTGTCGCTTTCACGACACCCTTTTCGTTTTACGCCAGCTGATTACGCCTGTAACAGCGTATTCATGCGACGGATGAACAGGTTTGGATCTTCCAGCGTGCCGCGTTCTGCGAACAGCGCCTGATCCAGCAGCAGCTCAATCCACTCGCTGAACTGATCTTCATCAGCCACATCAGAAGCACGTTTCACCAGCGCGTGTTCCGGGTTCAGCTCAAAGATGTATTTCACTTCCGGCGCATCCTGACCGGCAGCGGCAAACAGTTTTGCCATCTGCGTGGTCATTTCGTCGGCACCGGTGGTAACGATGGCTGGCGTGTCAGTCAGACGGTGCGTCAGACGCACTTCTTTCACACGATCGCCCAGCAGCGTTTTCACGCGCTCAACGAACGGCTCCAGCGCTTTTTCGGCTTCTTTCTGCTCTTCGCTTTCGTCAGCCAGTTTGTCCAGTGTGTCGTCGGCCTTGCTGACGGACTGGAAGACTTTGCCATCAAACTCAGTCAGATAGCTCATCATCCATTCGTCGATACGGTCAGACAGCAACAGGACTTCAATGCCTTTTTTGCGGAACAATTCCAGATGCGGGCTGCTCTTCGCGGCCGCATAGCTGTCGGCAGTGATGTAATAAATTTTGTCCTGGCCTTCAACCATCGACGCTACATACTCTTCCAGCGACAACGTCTGCTCGCTGCTGTCGTTGCGGGTGCTGGCGAAACGCAGCAGTTTGGCGATCGCTTCTTTGTTCGCACCGTCTTCTGCCGGACCTTCTTTCAATACCAGACCAAACTGTTTCCAGAATTGCAGGTATTTTTCGTTGTCGTCTTTCGCCAGTTTTTCCAGCATTTGCAGAACACGTTTGGTCAGCGCACTGCGCAGGTTCTGGGTGATGCGGCTGTCCTGCAGAATTTCACGGGACACGTTCAGCGGCAGATCGTTGGAATCTATCAGACCACGAACAAAACGCAGGTAGTTCGGCATGAACTGCTCGGCTTCGTCCATGATAAACACGCGCTGAACATACAGTTTCAGGCCGTGTTTATGGTCGCGGTTCCACATATCCCACGGTGCCTGTGAAGGGATGTACAGCAGGCTGGTGTATTCCTGCTTACCTTCAACGCGGTTGTGGCTCCAGCTCAGCGGATCGCTGAAATCATGGGAAATGTGTTTGTAGAATTCTTTATATTCGTCGTCGGTGACTTCCGCTTTACCGCGGGTCCACAGGGCCTGTGCCTTGTTGATTTGTTCCCAGGTTACGGTGTCGTCTTCTTCGTTACGGGTTTCGACTTCAACCGGCAACGCAATATGGTCGGAATATTTACTGATGATGGAGCGCACGCGCCAGTCATCCAGGAATTCGTCCTGATCTTCGCGCAAATGCAGGGTAATTTCAGTCCCGCGATCGGCTTTCTCGACATCCGCCAGGGTGTACTCACCTTCACCGGCAGATTCCCAGAATACGCCTTCTTCAGCACTGGCACCGGCTGCGCGGGTGCGCACGGTGACTTTGTCTGCCACGATAAAGGCAGAGTAGAAGCCCACACCAAACTGACCAATCAACTGGCTGTCTTTCGCCTGCTCAGAACCGACAGATTGCAGGAACGCTTTGGTGCCGGATTTGGCGATGGTACCGAGGTTATCGATAACTTCGTCACGGCTCATGCCGATACCGTTATCACTCAGCGTCAGGGTGCGTTTTTCTTTATCAAATGCCAGACGGACATGCAGCTCGCCATCACCTTCATAAAGTTCAGGCGCAGACAATGCGCGGAAACGCAGTTTATCAGCGGCATCTGAGGCGTTGGAAATCAGCTCGCGCAGGAAAATTTCTTTGTTTGAATACAGGGAATGGATCATCAGATGAAGCAGTTGTTTTACTTCAGACTGGAATCCGCGTGTCTCTTGTCCTTTCATACTCATCAAATTACCTCAATCCAGATACTGTTATTGACCAAATCAGACGTTGAGGAATAAGTGGGGTTACGTGTCAGGCTTTTCAAGCACAGGGAGAAAATTTTAAGAAGAAATGCAGAGGGATAGCTGAATAAAACGGGGCGCAGAGAACCGCGCCCGCATAACAGTCAGAACCGAAAGGGATGACGTCCGGCAAGGGAATGCGACAGCGTGGTGCCGTCGACCATATCCAGTTCGCCTCCGACCGGCACACCGTGCGCAATGCGGCTAGCCAGTACGCCATACTGGCCGCACATTTCAGCGATGTAGTTGGCGGTCGCTTCACCTTCAACCGTCGGGTTAGTCGCCAGGATCACTTCCTGAATATTTTCACTTTCAAGACGCTCTTCCAGACGGCCTAAACCGATGTCGTCCGGCCCGATGCCATCGAGTGGTGACAGGTGTCCCATCAGCACAAAATAGCGACCAGAGAACTGACCGGTTTGTTCTATCGCATGAATGTCCGCCGGGCTTTCCACCACACAAACCTGACCGTTTTCTTTACGCCGTGGATTGGCGCAAATCGTACAGATTTCCTGCTCGGTGAAGGTACGGCAATCGGCACAATGGCCGATCTCAGACATGGCACGCGTTAAAGACTGCGCCAGCCGCATTCCGCCGCTGCGATCACGTTGCAGCAACTGGAATGCCATACGTTGCGCGGACTTCGGGCCGACGCCCGGCAGGCAACGCAACGCCTCCATTAAAGATTCAAGGAGAGGGCTGGTTTGCATCAGAATGGCATCTTGAAGCCTGGTGGCAATTGCATGCCGCCAGATACGGCTGCCATTTTTTCTTTCTGAGTTTCATCGATACGACGTGCAGCATCGTTGAACGCCGCAGCGATCAGATCTTCCAGCATGTCTTTATCGTCTTCCAGCAGGCTTGGATCGATTTCAACGCGACGCACGTTGTGCGCACCGTTGATGGTGATTTTCACCAGGCCAGCGCCTGACTCACCGGTCACTTCCAGCTGAGCGATTTCCGCCTGAGCCTGTTGCATTTTTTCCTGCATTTGCTGGGCCTGTTTCATCAGGTTACCAATGCCGCCTTTTCCAAACATAGTCTTCTCTCTCAGCAATGGCCGCGTCACAATCGCGGCGTTTAAATTGGGCGGATACTTTCCTCATCCAGCTCAGCGTCGAAGAAACGGCGCAAAGTCTGAATGTTGTTATCCGCAATAATAGACTGACGCGCCTGCGCCAGTTTTTCTTCATAAATGGCCTGTCGCCATTCCAGCGGCGTCTTCACCGCCAGATTATCATCTTCCAGCACGGTCAGTTCAACCGGCGTCTGATGCAATGCCGATAAAGCATCCGTCAGCACTTTCTGCGCGGACGGCGAATTCAGGTGCTTTTGCGAGGAACGCAGGTGCAGGCAGATTTTGCCTGGTTCCGGCTGCTCACGATACGCATTCAGCGCCAGTTGCTGCACCAGTTTCGGAATGGTCATCCGGCTGATCTCAGCCGCCCATTCATCACGTTCAATCGCTTCTTCCGCCAGGCGGGAAGCCAGTTCCGGCGATTTTTCATGTTCCAGCGCGGTGCGCAGCGCTTTCGGTGTCGCCACCGGTTCCGGTGCGACTTCCGGTTCCATCATCGCTTTCCAGCGATACGCTTCTTCTTTTATCGGCGCGGCAGGTTCTTTCTTCACAGCCAATGTCTGCGCACGCTCAGTCACCGAAGCGAGACGCTCCAGTGCTGAGGTTGCCGGCCGCGCTTTTCCTGGCGCTGCCGGCTCAGCTTTTTTTGGGGTGGTACTCCCCTGCCTGAGCAATTGTGTTCGTGCCTGTAAAAGTTGCGCGGTGGAATCCGGCATTGACGCCGGTTCTGCATTTCCCTGCGGTGCAGGCGCATTATCGTTTTGTTGCGGCGGTGCGTTACGCGGTGCCGCCGGTTGTGATGGAGCCTGCGGCGCCACATAAGCTGGGGCTGCGACTGGCTGGGGAGCCGGTTCAGCAATAATCACTTTCGGATGGAAGGCCAGCGCGCGCAGCAGCGTCATTTCAACACCCATACGTTTGTCCGGCGCATAGGCCAGCTCTTTGCGGCCAATCAGTAAGGTCTGATAATAAAGCTGTACGTCTGCAGGCGGAATGACACGCGCCAGTTCGCGCAGGCGTTGTTCAATCGCCGCGTAATGATTATCGAGAACCGACGGTAACAACTGAACCATTGCAATGCGGTGCAGCAACGCCAGCGTTTCCACCAGCAAATTTTCCCAGTCCACGCCACGGGACGCGGCCTGTTCGACCTGCGCCATCATCTGTCCGCCATCGGCGCTGACCAGCGCTTCCAGCATTGCCAGCGGTTGTTCGTCATCCAGTGTACCGAGCATTTGTGCCACGGTTTCGGTCGTCACCGCGCCCTGCCCCATCGCGATCGCCTGATCGGTCAGGCTCAGCGCATCACGCATACTGCCGTCGGCAGCGCGCGAAAGCAGCTGTAAAGCGCGCGGTTCCGTGGTAATGGTTTCCTGGGTTAATACATGTTCGAGCTGTTTACGGATCTGTTCAGCGTCCAGCGCTTTGAGATGGAACTGCAAACAACGCGATAAAATGGTGACCGGCAGTTTTTGCGGATCCGTCGTTGCCAGCAGGAATTTGACGTGTGCGGGCGGCTCTTCCAGCGTTTTCAACAGCGCATTAAAACTGTGACGCGAGAGCATGTGCACTTCGTCAATCAGGTAAACTTTGAAGCGGCCCCGCGCCGGTGCATATTGCACGTTATCCAGCAGCTCACGGGTGTCTTCGACTTTGGTACGGGAAGCGGCATCGATTTCAATCAGATCGACAAAACGGCCCTGCTCGATCTCGCGGCAGTTATCACACACGCCACAAGGGGTGGAGGTAATGCCAGTTTCGCAGTTAAGGCCTTTCGCCAGCAGACGGGCGATGGTGGTTTTCCCTACGCCACGGGTACCGGAAAACAGGTAGGCGTGATGGATGCGCCCGAGCGACAAGCCATTGGCCAGCGCGGTCAGCACATGTTCCTGTCCGACGACGTCGGCAAAAGTTTGGGGGCGCCACTTACGGGCAAGAACCTGATAGCTCATTAACACTTCATCGTTGATTTATAATGAATAATTTGACGATACACGAAAAAACATCGTTTAACCCGTCTTTCTGCGCTGGTCTGCGAAACGGAGACTGAAGACTCAGCATAATGATGCCGGAGCCAGACTGCCACTTCTTAGTGTACCAGCAGGGTCGCCATCATTCCTATTACTTTACTTTTTGCGCAGCGCGCCGCAGTTTCTCCACCTTCCTCCTCCTCCTGACAATTCGCCTCACGGGATGAGGGCAAATTTTGCCCACTCATTACACTTAAATTCACCTCTGTTCTGATAATGCTTTCTGCCTTTCGTAAGGAGAGCCATGAAACACCTGACACTGCCTTTATTATTGCTCATTTCTCCCGCCGCACAGGCCGACTGGACGCTGCAAGGCTTCCCCGGTTTCGCCGAACCGGTCAGCGGAATATTCACCAGCCACGCCACATTACCTAAGGGACAACGCACACTGGAATTACATCAGGATAATCAGTGCTGGCAACCCACGGGCGCGGTAAAGCTTAACGAAATGCTGTCGCTGCAACCTTGTGAAAGCCACGTGCCGGCTAACTGGAAACTGTTCCGCGCGGGGGATTATCAGGTTCGAATTGATACCCGCAGCGGCACACCCACGCTTCAGCTCAGTTTGAAAACGGCGGAGGAGACCGTCGCCCCGGTGGCGAAAACCTGTCCGCGTGGAGATGGAAAACCGCTGACCGTCGATGTCTCCGGCACTTTTGCTGAGGGTGAAACTGTTCGCGATTTTTATTCTGGTCAGAGCACACAGGTCAGCGGCGGCCACATCACCATGATGCCGGATCCGGCCAGCGGCGGCCTGTTGTTACTGGAAACAGCAGAGCGCAAAGCGCCCGCGGCGTTTAGCTGGAAAAACGCCACAGTGTATTTCGTACTGACCGATCGCTTTGAAAACGGCAATCCGGATAACGATCACAGCTATGGCCGTCACAGTGACGGAATGCAGGAAATCGGCACTTTCCACGGCGGTGATCTGGCCGGGCTGACCAGCAAACTCGACTATCTGCAACAGCTCGGCGTTAACGCACTTTGGATCAGTTCGCCGCTCGAGCAGATCCACGGTTGGGTCGGCGGCGGCACCAAAGGCGACTTCCCGCATTATGCCTATCACGGCTATTACACGCTCGACTGGACAAAACTCGATGCCAATATGGGCACCGGCGAAGATTTACAGAAACTGGTCAGCGAAGCGCACAAACGTGGGATCCGCATTTTATTTGATGTTGTCGTCAATCACACCGGCTACGCCACGCTGGCAGACATGCAAACCTTCCAGTTCGGCTCGTTATATCTGAAAGGTGATGACATCGGAAAAACACTCGGCAAAAGCTGGACTGACTGGAAGCCCGGTCCAGGCCAGAACTGGCACAGCTTTAATGATTATATTAATTTCGGCGACAAAGAGGGCTGGAGCACCTGGTGGGGGAAAAAATGGATCCGCACCGACATTGGTGACTATGACTCGCCCGGTTATGACGATCTGACGATGTCATTGGCCTTCCTGCCGGATATTAAAACGGAATCGACGCAAGCCAGCGGCCTGCCCGTTTTCTATCGCAACAAACCCGATACGGCCGCACGTGAAATTCCCGGTGCAACACCGCGTGATTATCTGGTCACCTGGCTCAGTCAGTGGGTGCGGGATTACGGCATAGACGGATTCCGTGTGGATACCGCCAAACACGTCGAAAAAGCGACACTGGCATTACTCAAAGACCGTTCAGCCGAAGCCCTGAAACAATGGAAAACGGCCAATCCTGCAAAGGCACTGGATGGCGCACCATTCTGGATGACCGGCGAGGCATGGGGCCACGGCGTGATGAAAAGCGATTATTACGCCAATGGTTTTGACGCAATGATTAATTTTGATTTTCAGGATCAGGCCGCGGCGGCGCTGAGTTGTTTTGCCAGCATCGATGCAACTTATCAGCAGATGGCGGAGAAAATGCAGGATTTCAATGTCCTCAGTTATTTGTCATCGCATGATACCCGGCTGTTTTTCGCTGCCGATGCCAAAGGTTCTCTACCGTTACAGCAGCGCGCCGCAGATTTGTTGCTACTGGCACCCGGCGCGGTGCAGATTTATTACGGCGATGAAAGTGGTCGCCAGTTTGGCGCGACGGGTTCAGATCCTTTACAGGGAACGCGTTCTGACATGAACTGGAGTGAGCTGACCGGCCCGAAACAGGCTTTACTGAAGCATTGGCAAAAACTGGGAACTTTCAGGGAACAACATCCGGCGGTTGGCGCAGGCGTGCAGAAATCGCAGCTGACGGCGCAATATTATGCCTTCAGCCGTCAGCAAGGTGACGATAAAATAATGGTGGTCTGGGCAGAAGAAAGAGGGAAATAACGGCGCAGAAAGCAAAAGGCCTCGCGTTAACGGCGAGGCCAGTTCACATCAACGCGCATGAATCAGTGGCCGTCGAAACAGACCAGGCTGTAGCAGTTGATATTTGAATCGTTCAGGCGTTTTTCACCGCCCAGTTCCGGCAGGTTAATGATGAATGCAGCATCAGTCACTTCTCCCCCCAGACGACGGATCAGTTTCGCGGTGGCTTCAATCGTGCCGCCTGTTGCCAGCAAATCGTCGATCACCAGAATTTTTTCGCCAGGTTGAATCGCATCAACGTGGATTTCAAGACTGTCAGTGCCGTATTCAAGATCGTAGGTTTCGCTGATGGTTTCACGCGGTAATTTGCCCGGTTTACGCACGGGAACAAACCCCACGCCCAGAACCAGCGCAACCGGTGCGCCAAACAGGAAACCTCGTGCTTCAGTGCCCACCACTTTGGTGACGCCAGCATCGCGGTAACGGTCGGCCAGTAACTGAATGCTTGCAGCGTAAGCTTTTGGGTCTTCCAGCAAGCTGGTGACGTCACGGAACAGTATGCCTGGCTTAGGATAGTCAGGGATGGTTTTGATACTGTCTTTAATAAACTGTAGCTGCTGTGCGGTAGCGGTCATAATGTAATTGCCTGATAAAGCTGCTGTTCATACTTAAACGCGGGCGGTCAAATGTCCCCCGCCATGCCTGTATAAAGCATGTCGTTCAAGGAAGGAAATTGGGAGCGCACCGACGTACGAGATGCCCAAATCTATGCAAAGCTGCTTTAAAAAGCAACCCGCAGCCGGACATGATCGCCTGTTTTATTGCTCAAGGTCAACCACAGGTAATCGCCACATCATGATCAGCAGCGAAAACATCATGCAAACCAATAAAATACGCACCCACCATAATGGTACGAAATAAATCGAAATCGCGAAAGTCACCACAATCAGCGCAACCGCTTTCGGTTTTACACCTTTCGGTAACGCGCGATGTGTCTGCCAGTGGCGCAGATAGCTGCCAAACCATGAGCGGTACAATAACCACTGATGGAAACGGGGTGAGGACCGGGCAAAGCACCAGGCCGCCAGCAGTAAAAAGGGGGTTGTCGGCAACAACGGTAACACCACGCCGAGCGTCGCCAGCACCACACACAACCAGCCAACGGTAATCAGTAGTACGCGTTTCATGCATTTCCTTCAGCTTAAAACAGGCTGCATAGCCGATTTACGGTTTCTCAGTGTAAACAAGTGCGCAGAGGCTGTCATACCGGTAAGCTACGCCAGAGTTTAAGGGAGATTATCGTGAGCACAGAACGAATTTTACATGTCCTCGATCAGCAGATCGAAACACTGGCTCGGGAAATTGAACCGATCGGCCATGTTTCCGCCTCACAGGCACGGTTTGATGTCGCACTTTTCTCAACCAAAGGCACCCGGTTGCGCGATTATCTGGCAGAAATTAAAACCAATTTGCGGCAACTGAATCAGGAAGTACTCGAAAAACGCTCTGCGCAGGTGGCGTTTATCGCCGAACGGCTGGTGGCACAAATTACCGCCATGCAGCGCGAACTGGCGACCCAGTCTCTGCGCAAAACGCACCAGACACCGGAACGCAAAAGCCATGATAATTACACCAAACTGGCGGAAACTCAGCAGTTCGAGCGACGTCTGATTGCGATGATTGAAGATCGGGAAACCACGCTGGGTCAGCTGGCGACATTCAGCGATCAGCAGCGGGTGCAGAAGGAACTGGCGGCGCTCGAAGGACGTTTAATGCGTTGTCGTCAGGCGCTGGCCAAAATAGAGAGACAAATCGAGCGGCAGGAAAAAGGTTTTTGAATCTTTATCACATTTTTTTAATCCGGCATTCAGGCCGGACCTTTTCTTATCTATAATAGTAAGTCCAAAACCTGCTAATCATAATGTTGGCCTATATGTCCGTAGAAAATGCGCCCCCCGAACTTCAGCTTGCTGTCGATTTGATTTACCTGCTTGAGTGCAATGAAATTGCCCCTGAAACCGCGCTTGCGGCGCTGGAAATCGTACAACGCGATTATCAGGAAAAGTTGAAAAACAGTAAGAGTACGCTTTCGATCAGTTACCTTTAAGCTGACCGGCTGCCTGCTTCAGGGGAACCCGTCAATTTCCCCTGAATGGCACCGAATTTCTCAGCTCTGTGGCAATGCATCCGGTTCATCGCCCGGTTGTCGCATTACACGTTTCACTTCCTGCACTTCACTGCCGTCCTGATTATGCAGATACACCTCCAGCTGATTGAACGCGATATTAATGCCGTTTTCGCGGCAAAGCTTATCAATGCTGCGGTTAAGTTCATCCACGGTATAACTGCGATCCCCCAGCTCACGCACATACACTCGCAGTTCGTGATCGAGCGTGCTGGCCCCGAAATTCAGGAAGAACACCAATGGCGCGGGGTCACTCATCACACGGGCATTTTCATGCGCCGCCTGCAATAAGATCTCTTTCACTTTGTCGAGATCGGAACCATACGCCACGCCGAGTTTGATCAACACGCGGGTGACGGTGTCGCTCAACGACCAGTTGATCAGCCGCTCGGTCACAAACGCTTTATTCGGGATGATCACTTCTTTGCGGTCGAAATCGATAATCGTAGTCGCACGGATACGAATGCGGCTGACGGTGCCTGAGAATGTCCCGATGGTCACGGTATCGCCAATACGCACCGGGCGTTCGAAGAGAATGATCAGCCCTGAAACAAAGTTCGCGAAGATCTCCTGCAAACCAAAGCCCAGCCCCACCGACAGCGCGGCCACCAGCCATTGCAATTTATCCCACGAGACACCGAGCGATCCGAGCGCTGTCACTGCGCCAATCACCGTAATCGAATAGGTCAGAATGGTCGTAATGGCGTAGGACGTCCCCTGCCGCAATTGCAGCCGCGACAACACGACAACCTCAAGCAATCCCGGCAAATTTCGCGTTAATACATACGCCACAATCACCGCGAGGAAACCGAGCAGGAAATTCCCCAGCGTCACCGTTTGCTGAATGACCGCGCCCGCCACCGTGCTGGAGTAATGCCACAAGGTAATGCTGTCCAGATACGAAATCACCGTCAGCAAATCCGACCAAATCCAGTAAAACACTGTCGCGAAGATAAAGAACAGGCCCATCGTGGTCAGGCGTAATGACTGCTGGTTGATCTGATCCAACCCGATCTGCGGCTCTTCGACTGGCTCGTTGCCCTCCGGGCCATCTTTCGCCGCTATGGTCTGGCGACGCGCCAGCGCTCGGCGATAAGCCAGGCGCCGCGCGGCAACACTGAGTCCGCGCAATGCCGCAAGATAGGCAATGTTCCAGAAAATCAGCAGATACAGGCTGTCAATCCAGCGACCTGCCAGTCGCAACGTGGTGTAAAAATACCCGCTGACCACCAATCCGACGAAGAAAATCGGTGCCAGGGCAATCGCCGTCACCACCACCAGCCGAATACTGTGCGAATCTTTTTCACGCCAGCCATCGCGCGCAATCGGGAAAACCAGAACAGTCAGGGCTAGCATCGTCAGGAAAATCACGACCTGACCGATGATGTCATCCACCAGCCCGAGCGGCGCTTTCTCACCGCGTACCGACCAGAAAATCAGCGGTAACATCACCAGACTCAGACGAATGACAGAACGACGATAGTGAGCACAAGTGGCCGCCGGCGTATTGAAGTGCCGTTCATTTATGCCGCCCGGTTTGAGAATTCGATAACAAAAGCCCATCACCAGCTGGAAAACCGCCAACCGTTGCGCCAGTGTCCAGAAGAAATCACTCGGCTCGATATCACACACTGAAAGCCAGTAGCCGATGCCGAGCATCAGCAGGACGCCGGGCAAAACATTCAGCGCCATTAATGCCAGCGCCTGCGGCGTATGCAATTGGCTGTCCCGCTTGAGCTGTCCGACATCATTGCTCAACATTTCAATCCGCTGGTTAATATATTTCCTGCGCCACAGCAGCAACAAAATTACGGTTAACAGCGGAATGGTCACCGGCAGGGAATGCAGTGCACCCAGCATCAGCTCACCCGGCGGAATACTGACATGCAGGCTGCTCAGCTGATTTTTCACTTCATCTGGCAATGACTTGATGAACTCCCAGTTCATCGGTTTATTGCTGCTCACCCAAAAAATTTGCTGGGTCAGCGTTTCGGTCAGCGACTGGTTGATGCTCAGCAATTGTTGCTGGTTAATCTGCAAACTGATGGCCAGCGACAGCTGATTACCGAGCTGTTTATTCAGTTGATCAAGTAGCTCACGTCGCATGTCGACAATCTGATCCAGTGCATCACTGATATCGCCGTTAATCGTCTCTTTGCTGTTGGCCACTACGCCCTGAATGTAGCTGTCGCCCTGGAATAAGGCATCACGCTGCTGATTGATCTTGAACTGTTCGAGACGCAGATCGGCAATGTGCGTGCTCATGTCCGTTATCAGGCCGGAAGGCGGGATGGTATTTTGTTGTTGCTGATACAAAATGCGCGACAGCAATAAACTGCCTTTCAGTACAGTGATTTGCTCTTTGAGGTCATGCTCAGCCTGCGCCGAACGGTCGAGCCAGTTTTTCACCGTGATGTTTTTCTGCACCAGTTGGTTGCCCTCTTCCGTGGCGGCAATCAGGCGTTCACTGAGCTGGCGGTTAATCCCCAGTTCCTGCGCAACAAGCGGATCATTTTGGATGTCCGAGGTGTCGTCCGGGGTCTGTGCTTCTTTTGCCGTGCGTTCAGACAAAATCAGCCGTTTTCCGTTGACCACTTCCTGCAACAGCTGCGCGGTATGTTCCAGCTGGCTGATGTGCGCATTGGTGTAATCGCGTTGTTTTTGCAGTAAATCCTGTAACGTAGTGTTGGCCTCGAGGCTCTTACGTTGCAGATCAATCTGCGCAGTCAGCAAAGCCTGCTGCGTCACGAGCATATTTTGCTGAGTAGTTCGTAAATCTTGCTGACCAGGCGACATGCCATTGAGCTGATTGCGGATTTTCTGGATAGCCAGCGAATAGGTGTACATCGCGTTCTGCACGCGTTCCGGCTGGGTTTGCAGGGAAATCAGCTGGGTATTGAATGTGGATAAATCTTCCTGAGAAGACTGAAGATCATCGAGGGTATCGTTAAGACGATTTTCCAGCTGACGCAGCGATAAAGCGCCAAGTTGCGCTTTGTTGACGTCATCTTTGGGGTTGTTTTTGATTTGCTCGAGGCCATCCATCGCCACCCGTAACTTCTGCGGTGCTTCTGCGACCTGTTTTTGCAGCTGATTAACTTCCTGTTTCACCCGATCGAGCGCATCAAGGTATTCCAGCGTGTGGATCAAATCCTGTTGCGATAGCTTATCGACCGGCGTCAGGTTTTTTTGGCGATTTAACGCATCAAGCTGGTTTTGAACTTCATTACGGCCCGGAATATCATTACTGGCAGCATGACCGGGGAAGGAGAAAAGAAACAATGCAACGCATATCACAAACGTAAAAAAACCTGCCATTCCCTTTTTTTTCAGGAGAGAAATTACGTCAGAAGCGGCGGCCAGAAACCAGATAAACATACGTCGGTGTCAACTCATACCAAATGAATAATAGGTGATGACAATAGCAGCGTTCACGATGAAAGGAAGGAGAAAAGCGTATCTGAATACAACATCAGTGTGTTTATTTTGTCGCCAAAATGGAGAACAGATTTGCAGGCTTATTAATACAGCGGAAAGCAGTAAGACGTTATTTTATCATGGTAAGAAAGGATGAGTGGCGGAGCATATCTATATACGTATCCACAAACCTTCCGGCATTGCCTTCTAAATCAAAGCTTTCAGGAATAAATAACCAGTTTTCCATTAAACCGGAGAGATAGGCGCGTAAAATAACTGCGGCCTGGCGGGTATCGAGATTGGCCGGGAGTTGCTTTTCTTCTATGCAGCGTACGAGAATACGCTCAATTTTACCGTATCCTTCCATATAGAGCGCTTTGCGCGCTTCATGAACCGATGTCATCTCCCCAACAAATTCACATTTATGGAATATAATCTCCATCAATGCTTTACGCTGGCTATCTGTGACGGTGGCGACCAGTATGTAAATAAGGATTTCGCGCAAAATACGCAGTGGATTATTCGGAAACTTTGTCTGATACTCTACTTCGAGCACTTTTATCCGGGATTCATAAGCTTCCCAGATCGCGTTAAACAGTTCCACTTTGTTCCTGAAATGCCAATAAATTGCGCCCCGCGTCACACCGGCTGCATTTGCAATATCAGTCAGTGATGTCGACGATACTCCACGGGCAGAAAATTCACGCACAGCAGCATCCAGAATCTGTTGTCTGGTTTCCAGTGCCTGTGATTTGGTTTTTCGTGCCATAGGTTTATCTTTATGGGGAGTTTGATTTACATACATTCTTGAATGTATGTAACATAGCACGCACATACTAAAAGCGCAGCAATGGATTTGGGATGTTGTGATCCATTGGACAATTTGAAATCGGACACTTGAGGTTTATTTATGAACAAAAACAGAGGGTTAACGCCTCTGGCGGTAGTTCTGATGCTATCCGGAAGCTTAGCACTTACAGGATGTAACGATAAAGAAGCTCAGCAAGGTGCGCCACAGGCTCCGCAGGTTGGCGTCGTTACCCTGAAAACTGAACCGCTTAATGTGACTACCGAACTTCCTGGTCGTACTGCTGCTTTTCGCATTGCTGAAGTGCGCCCGCAGGTTAACGGTATCATTCTCAAACGTAACTTCGTTGAAGGTAGCGACATCAAAGCCGGTACCTCCTTATATCAAATTGATCCTGCCACTTATCAGGCCGCGTATGACAGCGCTAAAGGCGATCTGGTAAAAGCTCAGGCGAATGCACAAATTTCCCGTCTTACCGTGACACGTTACAAGCCTCTGCTCGGTACCAGTTACATCAGCAAGCAAGATTACGATACGGCTGTCGCAACTGCGGCACAGGCTGATGCTGCAGTAGTCAGTGCGAAAGCAGCCGTTGAGTCTGCACGCATCAATCTCGCTTACACCAAAGTGACCTCCCCGATCAGCGGACGTATCGGTAAATCGTCTGTGACAGAAGGTGCACTGGTGTCTAACGGCCAGGCCACTGCGCTGGCAACCGTGCAACAGCTCGACCCTATCTACGTTGACGTAACACAGTCCAGCAATGATTTCCTGCGTCTGAAACAGGAACTGGCTGACGGTTCACTGAAACAGGCTGACGGTAAAGCGCAAGTCAAACTGCTGATGGATAACGGTAAAGAATATTCACAGCCGGGTACATTAGAATTCTCTGATGTGACTGTTGATGAAACCACCGGTTCCATTACTTTACGAGCCATCTTCCCGAATCCAAATGATTCCCTGCTGCCGGGTATGTTTGTGCGCGCACGTCTTGATGAAGGTGTTAACAACAACGCACTGCTGGTTCCGCAGCAAGGTATCACTCGTAACCCACGTGGTGATGCAACAGCGATGGTTATCGGCGCTGACAATAAAGTTGAACTTCGTACTGTGACCACAACACAAGCTATTGGCGACAAATGGGTTGTTACTGACGGTTTAAAAAGTGGCGATAAAGTTATCGTGACAGGACTGCAAAAAATTAAGCCAGGCGTACAGGTTACTGCACAGGAAGTCGATCAAAACGCAGCAGCGCCCGCTACAGCGACGAAGTCTTAATAGGAGCCGGTAATTCATGGCTAAGTTTTTTATAGATCGTCCCATCTTTGCATGGGTGATCGCCATCATAATCATGTTGGCGGGGGGATTGGCAATTCTTAAATTGCCAATTGCGCAGTATCCAACCGTTGCGCCACCGGCTATCCAGCTGACCGCAACCTATCCGGGCGCGGATGCGCAAACGGTACAGGATACCGTTACTCAGGTTATTGAACAGAACATGAACGGTATCGACAACATGATGTACATGTCGTCGACCAGTGATTCATCCGGTACTGTTCAGATTACCCTGACCTTTGCTTCAGGTACTGACGCGGATATCGCACAGGTACAGGTTCAGAACAAACTGCAGCTCGCAACGCCGTTGCTGCCGCAGGAAGTTCAGCAACAGGGTATCTCCGTTGAGAAATCGAGCAGCAGCTTCCTGATGGTGGCCGGTTTTATTTCCAACAATGGTTCAATGACTCAGGATGACATCGCCGACTACGTCGGTTCCAACGTCAAGGATCCTATCAGCCGTACCGCCGGTGTGGGTGACGTTCAGCTGTTCGGTGCTCAGTACGCGATGCGTATCTGGATGGATCCGAACAAACTGAACAACTTCCAGCTGACGCCGGTGGATGTGATTAACGCCATCAAAGTTCAGAACAACCAGATTGCAGCCGGTCAGTTGGGTGGTACGCCACCGGTTCCGGGCCAGCAGTTGAACTCCTCTATCGTGGCCCAGACCCGTCTGAAGTCACCGGATGAATTCGGCAAAATCATTCTGAAAGTGAATCAGGATGGTTCTCAGGTTCGCCTGAAAGATGTGGCTAAAATCGAACTCGGTGGTGAAAACTACGACGTTATTGCCCGTTTTAACGGACAACCTGCGTCAGGTTTGGGTATCAAACTGGCAACGGGTGCGAACGCCCTGAACACCGCAGCGTCTGTAAAAGCCACGCTGGCTAAACTTGAACCGTTCTTCCCGGCTGGCTTAGAAGTTGTTTACCCATACGACACTACGCCGTTCGTAAAAATCTCGATTAAAGAAGTCGGTAAAACGCTGTTCGAGGCCATCGTCCTGGTATTCCTGGTGATGTTCCTGTTCCTGCAAAACTTCCGCGCAACCCTGATCCCAACGATCGCGGTTCCTGTGGTCTTGCTGGGCACCTTTGCAATCCTGGCGGCATTCGGTTATTCGATAAACACCCTGACGATGTTCGGGATGGTGCTCGCGATAGGCTTGCTCGTCGATGACGCCATCGTCGTCGTCGAGAACGTCGAACGCGTCATGGTCGAAGAGGGGCTGCCGCCTAAAGAAGCCACCAAAAAATCCATGGAGCAAATCCAGGGTGCATTGGTCGGTATCGCGATGGTGCTGTCCGCAGTATTCATTCCGATGGCCTTCTTCGGCGGTTCAACCGGTGTTATCTACCGTCAGTTCTCCATCACCATCGTTTCTGCCATGGTGCTGTCGGTTCTGGTGGCGATGATCCTGACGCCTGCGCTTTGTGCGACCATGCTTAAGCCGGTTGCCAAAGGCGAGCATCACGAGAAGAAAGGTTTCTTCGGCTGGTTTAACAAGAAATTCGAGCAAAGTACGCACCACTACACCGACAGCGTAGGCAACATTCTGCGCAGCACCGGTCGTTATCTGGTGATTTATCTGTTGATCGTTGTCGGCATGGCATTCCTGTTTATCCGCCTGCCAACCTCCTTCCTGCCGGAAGAAGACCAGGGTGTATTCCTGACCATGGCGCAATTGCCAGCAGGTGCAACCCAGGAACGTACGCAGAAAGTGCTCGATGAAGTTACCGATTACTATCTGAACAAAGAAAAAGCTAACGTGAACTCGGTGTTTACGGTTAACGGCTTTGGCTTCGCAGGTCGTGGTCAGAATACCGGTATCGCGTTCGTCAGTCTGAAAGACTGGTCTGAGCGTAGCGGCGCTGAAAACAAGGTTCCTGCGATTGCAGGCCGTGCAATGGGTGCGTTCAGTACCATTAAAGATGCACTGGTGTTCCCGTTCAACTTACCCGCGATTGTTGAGTTGGGTACGGCGACAGGCTTCGACTTCCAGCTGATTGACCAGGCTAACCTTGGGCATGACAAACTGACACAAGCACGTAACCAGTTGCTGGGCATGGTGGCTCAACATCCTGACTTGCTGACTCAGGTTCGTCCGAACGGTCTGGAAGATACACCACAGTACAAAATCGAGATTGATCAGGAAAAAGCAACGGCACTTGGCGTTTCAATTTCCGACATCAACACCACATTGGGTGCCTCGGTTGGTGGTAGCTACGTCAACGACTTCATCGATCGTGGTCGTGTGAAGAAAGTGTACGTTCAGGCTGAAAATAAATACCGTATGTTGCCATCAGACATCAACAATCTGTATGTCCGTGGCAGCGCAGGCCAGATGGTGCCGTTCTCCGCGTTCTCAAGTGCGAAATGGGAATACGGCTCACCGCGTCTGGAACGTTATAACGGCCTGCCATCAATGGAAATTCTGGGTCAGCCAGCTCCGGGTAAAAGTTCGGGTGCTGCCATGGCGATGATGGAGTCTCTGGCTTCTAAACTGCCAAACGGTATCGGCTATGACTGGACTGGCCTGTCTTATCAGGAACGTTTGTCAGGTAACCAGGCTCCGGCCTTGTACGCTATCTCCCTGATCGTCGTCTTCCTGTGTCTGGCAGCGTTGTACGAAAGCTGGTCAATACCGTTCTCGGTTATGCTGGTGGTTCCGCTCGGTGTTGTCGGTGCACTTATTGCAGCTACGATGCGCGGTTTGAGCAACGACGTATACTTCCAGGTGGGTCTGCTGACCACTATCGGGCTGTCTGCGAAGAACGCCATATTGATTGTTGAATTCGCCAAAGACCTGATGGATAAAGAAGGCAAAGGTCTTATCGAATCAACGCTTGAAGCGGTTCGTATGCGTCTGCGCCCGATCCTGATGACATCGCTGGCGTTCATCCTTGGTGTTATGCCGCTGGTTATCAGTTCCGGTGCAGGTTCCGGCTCACAGAACGCTGTAGGTACCGGCGTAATGGGCGGGATGATCACGGCGACCCTGCTGGCGATCTTCTTTGTTCCGGTCTTCTTCGTGGTGGTTCGTCGCCGCTTTGGTAAGAAGAACGAGGATATCGAACATACGCACAAAGTAGAGCATCCGACGCTGTAACCGGATCTCCCATCTAAACGAAAGGCCGCTTATGCGGCCTTTTTTTTCGCCTGAGACTTGAACCGGAAAAAGGATGAGTGCATAATTAATGTTATAGTATAACATAACACTTAGAGGCATTATGAAACCCACTATCCATCCTGCGTACCGCACCGTGGTTTTTCACGACACCAGTGCTGACGAATACTTCAAAGTTGGGTCGACTATCTCGACGGAGCGCACCATTGAACTGGAAGGCGCTACCTACCCGTATATCAGCATTGAAGTGTCTTCAGCCTCTCACCCTTACTACACCGGTAAGCAGAAAGAGTATTCCAAAGAAGGAAGTACCGCGCGCTTTAACCAACGCTTCGGCAGCTTCCTCGGTAAGAAATAAATGACATCAGGGAAATCGTTATGCAGGTTCTGAGTTCATTACGTTCAGCGAAAAATCGTCATCCGGATTGCCGCGTAGTCCGCCGCAAAGGCAGGGTTTATGTGATTTGCAAAAGCAATCCACGTTTTAAAGCCGTACAAGGTAAGAAGAAAAAGCGTTAACACCTCGTCTTCTCATTCCTTCTGTACTAAAAACAAAAGCCCCGTCGCTTGCCCGACAGGGCTTTTTCTTATGCTAAGACATGATGTAAAGCTCCCCACAGCATAGCCGTGAGGAGCGAAGATCTTATTTCATGCTGGCGACAATCGTCTCAACGTTATGCTTAAACGCTTTCACGTAAGTTGTCGCTGGTCCTTTCGGGCCGGACAATGCTTCAGGGTACAACTCCCCCCCTGGCTCAGCACCGCTGGCTGCTGCTATCTGTTTAACCAGACGCGGGTCGGTCTGATTTTCGATGAAGTAAGTTTTCACCTTCTCTGCTTTAATCTGCTTAATCAGAGAAGCCACACCACTGGCACTTGCTTCAGCTTCCGTAGAAAAACCAACGGGCGCCATAAAGCTGACGTGATATTCCTGACCAAAATAGCCGAAGGCATCATGGCTGGTCAGCACTTTACGTTTCGACTGTGGGATACCGGTAAATTCAGTTTTTGCCCACGCATCCAGCTTTTGCAATTGTTCAATATAAGCAGTGCCGCGGTGACGGAAATAATCCGCATCTTCTGGATCCACTTTGATCAGCGCATTCATCACGTTAGTGGCATAAATCACGCCATTCGCCATACTGTTCCATGCGTGAGGATCGGTGATTTGCTTACCGTCTTCTTCCATTTTGCGGGAATTTACGCCTTCCGATGCTGTTACCAGATGACCTTTATAACCCGATGCAGTCACCAGGCGATCGATCCACCCTTCCAGGCCCAGACCGCTGACAAAGACAACATCAGACGCATTGATGGCTTTGCTGTCTTTAGGTGAAGGTTCGAAGCTATGCGGGTCACCGTCCGGTCCGACTAACGTCGTGACTTTCACATGCTCCCCCCCCACTTCCTGAACGATATCTCCAAGAATTGAAAAGCTGGCTACCGCATTGACGGTTTTAGCCATCGCCAGCGGACTCGACAGCAGGGCAGCTACTGCGAGTGATACAGGTAATAATTTCATCATTCCCCTTAATTGTGGTACTGCTTATTAACGTATTGCTGCTTAACTTCGCGAGGCGGTTAACATGCCGCCCCGCTTTCCGAATAAAACCGAAATGAAGAAGATCACTGTCGCACTCAGCACTATCGCGGGCCCGGCGGGCAACGAAGCATAATAAGACCAGATGAGTCCTACAACGCTGGCAATCACACCAATAATCATCGCGCTCAGTAAGGTATGAGGCAGGTCGCGAGCCCAGAAACGGGCACTGGCGGCAGGCAACATCATCAGCCCGACAGACATCAGAGTGCCGAGGATCTGGAAACCCGCCACCAGATTGATCACCACCAGCGCCAGAAACATTCCATGGATCGCTGCCAGCCATTTTCCGGCGCTGACGCGCAGAAATAGCGAATCAAATGACTCAATGACCAGTGCACGGTAAATGCATGCCAAGACCAGTAAAGAAAGACTGGCGATAATACCGACCATAATCATGGCGGATGAATCGATGGCAAGAATTGAGCCAAACAGCACATGTAAAAGATCCACGCTCGAACCGCGCAGGGAAACCAGCGTGACCCCAAGTGCCAGAGAGCCAAGATAGAAACCGGCAAAACTGGCGTCTTCTTTCAATTGTGTACGACGACTCACCAGCCCGGACAGCATCGCAACAGCCAGGCCTGCGATAAAACCACCAATCCCCATGGCGACCAGCGACATCCCCGAGATCAGATAGCCAATCGCTGCGCCGGGTAAAACAGCATGCGAAAGTGCATCACCCACCAGACTCATCCGGCGTAATAACAGGAAAACGCCCAATGGCGTGGCGCTGATTGATAATGCGATGCAGGCAATCAAAGCCCGCCGCATGAAGCCGAATTCAATGAAAGGATCGGCAAGCAGATGAAAAAGCATCATGAATTTGCGACTCCCGTCGTCAGGGAGAAAGGTTCTGTCGAAATGCAGGCATGCGCCTGATGAGGAAAATGCCCGAGGACATCCTGTGCGCTTCCCCATAAATTCTGCTGTCCACTGAGGTAAAGCACGTGCGGAAAGTGTCGTGCAACCATCGAAATATCATGCAAAACCGCGATGACAGTTTTTCCTTCCTGATGCCATTGCGCGATGACTTTTAACAGTAAATCGATGGTTTGAGTGTCGATACCTGTGAACGGTTCATCAAGCATAATGAGGGGTGCCTGTTGCACCAGTAAGCGGGCAAACAGCGTACGTTGCAATTGCCCGCCAGAAAGCGATCCTACGGGCAGATGCGACATTTCCGTCATCCCCACCGTCTCCAGCGCCTTATCGACGGCTATCGCAGACTGTTGGTTTATGCCACCGAATAACCCGCTTTGCGGCCAGCATCCCATCGCGACCAGATCAAACACGCTGATAGGGAAACTGCGATCCAGCTCAGCCTGCTGTGGCAAATACGCCAGTCGGGGGCGTTTCCCGCCCGTGAAAGTTATATTCCCTGCCACAGCCTGCTGCAAACCGGCTAATGTTTTGAGAAAGGTGGATTTCCCGGCACCGTTGGCACCAATGACAGCTGTCAGGGAACCCGGACAAAACTGTCCGTTAAGGGGCATGGCTACCGCCTGACGGTCATACCCCACTTCGAGGTCATTAACAAAAATCATGGTAGTGAAATTGCCCAGTAAATAGCTGCCCATAACAAAGCGAGCACAGCCAGTACAGCGACGCAGCGTACCGGCGCAGAAAGTGTAAAGAGTGTTTTTGTCATACCCCCTCCGAAAAGTTATAATATAACATCACAGTGGGGTATGAGTATCAATACATGAACTGTTTCAGTTTTTTACGGCAGAAGGGATAGCAGGCCGTTTTTGAGAGAACACGGATCTTAACTGTTAAAAAAGAGTAAAAATTGATGAATGAGTTGTAATTTGCACTACAATCAAAAAGTTATGGAATTTTGGTTTGGAAATTTTTTTCTCTGCCCAAAACACATCCTGATGAAAATATGCGATAATGAAGGGATATGTGCTTAAGAGGTAAATGCCTTTGAAGAAATTGATCCATTGTGATATTAATGGGAATATTCTTACGGTTGATGAGTTACAACAGATTATTGAACCTGCTTTGTCTGAAATTGAAGAGTCCTTAATTGGAGATTTAACTTATTTTTCAGAAAATGCACGTTATGAAACAAATTCTTTGCAGATCGTGTCAATAACACAAATTGGCAAAAACTATTATTCAATGACTTACCAGTTCAAATGGAC
The DNA here is from genome assembly GCF_011684115.1 of Rahnella aceris. Taxonomy (NCBI): domain Bacteria; kingdom Pseudomonadati; phylum Pseudomonadota; class Gammaproteobacteria; order Enterobacterales; family Yersiniaceae; genus Rahnella; species Rahnella aceris. The sequence goes on from NZ_JAADJV010000001.1 coordinate 2,521,722, forward strand.
GATTTTCAATGGTTGTCTGGACATTAATGCTGATGAGTTAACGAAGCAAAGTGTCAGATTCTGGGTTAAACCTGACGGATTGGAGTTTGATATTATTGAGTCCTTCAAAGGCTCAACGGCTGAAGAATTGTAAGTTTGAGTAATACGTTTGCACAGCTTTCTAAAAATGAATTATATTTAAAATACCGGCTGTATATTAAATCCTTTAAACCTCATCCCGAACACTGTTCATTGTGATTGTCTTTGATGTTTAAGCCAGTTCATAGCGTTTTAGTGAGAGCCGTTTCCTGTAAGCCATTAAGTTTTGTTGTTTACTCACAGAGTGTTATCAACACCGAATAAACCATTACGGAGGGGATGATATGGATGAGTACTCGCCTAAGCGGCACGATATCGCTCAGTTACGCTACCTGAATGAAATGCTGTATGATGAAGGGATTGCGACACTGGGTGACAGTCATCATGGTTGGGTTAACGATCCGACTTCGGCTGTTAACTTGCAGCTCAATGAACTGATTGAGCACATTGCATCCTTTGTGATGAGTTTTAAAATTAAGTATCCAGACGATAACCATTTAAGTGATCTGGTTGAAGAGTATCTGGATGATACCTACACGCTGTTCAGTAATTATGGAATTAACGATTCTGATTTACGCCAATGGCAAAAGACCAAGAAGCGGTTATTCAGAATGTTCTCAGGGGACTACATCTGTACCCTAATGAAGACTTGAGTAATAATTTATATGCAGTCATCAGATAAAAATCAAAAGGCTAAGATGAACAAAATCGACTATTTGATGCGTTTACGAAAATGCACCACTATCGATACACTTGAACGTGTTATTGAAAAAAATAAGTACGAACTTTCCGACGACGAGCTGGAATTGTTTTACTCGGCAGCTGACCATCGTTTAGCGGAGCTAACGATGAACAAGTTGTACGATAAAATCCCGGTATCAGTCTGGAAATTTGTACGCTGATCTATAAAGCCAGGCCGGAATATCCCCCGGTCTGGCTGGTTAATATTTAACCATATTATCGTTAATATTATTTAACTATATCTTTGAGTTAAGTTTTTCTACTTTCTCTTTGATCTGCCGATGAAATGTTTGCAACAGAAACTGAAAACATTGTTCCGTTTTAGGTGAACGCAATGGTGCGGGTTTGCGCATCATCGCCACTGTTCTGCTTAATGTGGGCTGCTGCAAGTGAATCACTGTTAATTCATTATCGTTAAGTGTTGCAGTATATAACTCTGGTAATATTGCTAATGCCAGACGCGAACGCACCAGTCCATATAACGTCTCCTGAAAATCTACGCGATAACTCACCCGTAAATTCAAACGATGACTCTCACTCAGTGATGTCACCAGCCTGCTAACATTCCCCTTTGAGAACAAGGCAATATCTCTTTTCAGCAGTTGTCGCCAGGGAATATTGTGATCCTGAGAAAGCGGATCGTCGCGTCTGATAACCGCCACAAAAGGATCTTCCAGCAGTGGATAAACAGCTATGGATTCCGGCACTGTACTGTCTGTTGCACCGATACCAAAATCCACTGATCCGTTCTCCAGTTCCAGTAATAATGCATCGTTTGTCAGGTCATGAAATTCCACACGCATATCAGGGAAATATTCCGCCAGTAATTGTGGAACGACCGGAAATAACAATGTACTCACCGAAGGTACTAATCCAATGCGTAATGTGCCATCCCCGCCCTGACGCATAATTTGCTGCATATCATCGAAAACACTAAGCGCGGTATTCAATAAACGTTCTGCATATGGCAGAACAGCCTCACCCTGTTCAGTCAGACTCACACCTTGTGCCGTCCGGTTGAGTAGTTTGCCCCCTAATACCGATTCAATTTGCCGAAGCGCACTGCTCAGCGCGGGCTGACTGATCGCCAGACGATTCGCCGTATCGGTGAAACTGCGCAGTTGTGCCAGCGTCACAAAGTATTGAATTTGCTTGAGGGAAAGGGCAGGTAACCGGCGCCAGGGTTCAGACATATGAGCAGCTATTCCGCGAAAAATAGAAAACGTTTGCTCAGCATAACCGTATCTTATAAACGGATAAAATAATTCATCTGTGCAAAGCCCCCCCTGCTCCCTACATTAGCCTCACCATTGTTTAAATCCGGACACTGATATGACCGACGGCATCACCTCCCAGCCCCTGCGCCAGCGGGCCATAAACGCAGCACTGGGGAACATCCCTTTCGACCGTCTGCTGATTAATGCCCGTGTTATCGACATGGTCACAGGGGAAATTCGCGAAGCCGATGTCGGCATCACCGGCAATATGATTGCCAGCGTTCATTCACGCGGGAAATTCACGCAGACTGAAAACGTTGATGATTTATCAGGAAATTACCTCTCTCCCGGCCTTATCGACACGCACGTTCACATCGAAAGCTCGCATTTGCCACCCGAAAAATACGCCGAAGTCGTCGTCGCTCAGGGCACAACAACGGTGTTTTGGGATCCGCATGAACTGGCGAATGTGCTGGGCGTTGCCGGGGTGCAGTACGCCATCCAGTCCAGCCGTAATCTGCCATTACGCGTGATATGCGCTGCGCCTTCCAGCGTGCCGTCAACACCGGGCTTAGAGATGTCCGGTGCGGATTTCACAGGCCAGGAAATGCAGACAATGCTTAGCTGGCCGGAAATTGCAGGTGTCGCCGAAGTGATGGATATGCATGGCGTGCTCAATGGCAGCGGGCGAATGCTGGAAATCCTCGAAGCCGGACTAAACAGCGGAAAGCTGATTGAAGGCCACGCACGCGGCCTCAAAGATGAACAATTGCAGGCGTATCTTGCCGCAGGTGTGACATCAGATCACGAACTGACCTCGGCTGATGATGCCCTGGAAAAGCTGCGTGCCGGTCTGACGCTGCAAATTCGCGGCTCACATCCTTATCTTCTGCCCGATATCGCAGCCGCTTTGCTCGCACTTCCCCATCTTTCATCACAAATAACATTGTGTACTGACGACGTACCGCCCGATCATCTGCTGGAAAAAGGCGGGCTGATCGCCTTAATCAAGCTCCTGATTTCCTACGGATTACGTGCAGAAGATGTACTACGCATGGCGACGTTGAATGCCGCTATTCGCATGCAACGTTCTGATTTAGGGCTGATTGCCGCAGGCCGCACGGCTGATCTTATCGCGTTTGACTCGCTGGAAAATCTTCTTCCGCGTGCAGTATATGTCGGCGGAACCTGTGTAGCTCAGCAAGGCAAGCTGCTGTTTACCCCTGCCGCCGCGAGCGGAGTGGTTCCACCACGAGACACCATGCGCTTAACGCCGCTGAACGCCGCTGATTTCAGGCTAAAAATTCCGGGGCTGAACAACGGCAAAGCGCGTCTGCGCAATATTAAAGGCGCACGCTTTACACAATGGAGTGAAGTAACCGTGAATGTGCGGGATGGTGCCGTACAGATACCTGACGGCTTCAGCCTGATTTGGGTTCAGCACCGCCATGGCCGCCACGACGCCACACCGAAAATGGCATTACTTGAAGGCTGGGGAGCATTGCGCGGTGCCATCGCGACCTCTTACTCTCACGACGCCCATAATCTGGTGATTATCGGCCGGGATCCTGTCGACATGATGATAGCGGCCAATCAGCTGATCGCCAGCGGCGGCGGTATGGCGTTGAGCCAGCATGGCAAGTTGCTGGCCAATATCGATATGCCGATTGCCGGAATGCTGTCTGATTTACCGGCCACGGAACTGGCGAAGCAGTTTAAAAACCTGCGCGACCTCAGTGCACAGGTCGCAGACTGGGAACCGCCTTATCGCGTTTTCAAAGCTATCGAAGGAACGTGCTTAGCCTGTAATGCAGGCCCACATCTGACTGATTTAGGGCTGACAGATGGCGGTTCACGGGAAATCGTCAACCCGGTTCTGGAAATCTGGCCAGAAGAAATCTGAAGCATTCTCAAAACCACCAGACGTAAAAAGATAGCAAACACAACATTATAAAAATTATTTTCAGGGGAATTTAAGTATGTCCGAAAGTTCTGTGAAAAATGTTACCGTCTCAGCAGACGAAAGCTGGTTACAACGCCGCTTCCATCTGCACCAGCGCCAGACCAAGATTAAAACGGAATGTCTGGCAGGCATCACCGGGTTTCTGGCGGCGGCGTATTTACTGGTGGTGATCCCGGGCTTGCTGGCCGTCAGTGGTATAGATAAAGGCGCAGCCACCACCGGCGTGATCCTGGTGTTTGTACTGGGCTCTCTCCTGATGGCTTTTTACGCCAACCTGCCCTTTATGGTCGGGCCTGGCATTGGCGGCTCGGTACTGGTCGGTATTACGCTGGCGGGCGACGGCATTACCTGGCCCGTCGCGCTGGGGATTGCATGCTGGTCGGGGATTTTATTTTTCGTGATGACAGTGTTTGGCTTACGCGAAGTAGTCACCCGTTCTGTTCCGCAGTCGATCAAGCTTGGGCTGACCGCTTCTATTGGCATTTTTGTCGCCCTGCTCGGCTTCCGCAATGCCGGGCTGGTAATGGCAAATACCAAAACACATGCGCTGGCTCTGGGAGATTTTACTGCGCCGGGTGCGTTAATTGCGCTTCTTGGTCTGCTGGTCGCCGTGGGGTTACAGGCTCGTAAAGTACCGGGTGCCATTTTATGGGCCATTTTGCTGGCGACGGTGGCGGGTATACCGTTTGGCGTAACGCATTTACCTGAGCAATGGATCTCGCTGCCTCACTCGGTTGCTCCGTTATTGGGCAAAGTCGATCTTATCGGTGCTATCAACATCGCCTTTCTGCCATTCCTGTTTATCTTCTTCGCCTCGGAGTTCTTCTCTACGATGGGCACCACACTGGCTGTCGGTGGTGAGGCTGGATTGCTCGATGAACACGGCAATATGAAAAATATCAACCGGCCTTTCATGGTGGATTCCATTGCAGCAGCGCTGGGCCCGATCGTCGGTATTCCTGCAGCTACAGCATTGATCGAATCCTCTGCCGCCGCTGAAGCAGGCGGGAAAACTGGCCTGACGGCACTTACCGCTGCAGTCATGTTTCTGCTGATGCTGTTATTTACTCCGATTGCGCTGATGATCCCGAAAGAGGCGACCGCACCGGCACTGATTCTGATTGGCCTGAACATGTTCAGTAATTTGCGAAAAGTGGACTTAGCGAATTTTACCGACGCGCTGCCGGTACTGATGATGGTAATGATTACGCTGATTTCCAACAGCTTCGGCACCGGTATCGCCGGCGGCCTGCTGTTTTACGTCATCATTAAAGTGGTCGCAGGAAAAGCACGTGAAGTGCCTGTAGGCCTTTATATTCTGGCAATCCCGCTGGTGTATTATTTTGCGACGCTGGTTCATCACTGAAACTTGCGGGTTAACAGAGGGCGCGTGAAAACGTGCCCTTTTTTATGGGCGCAGCCTGGCTTTGAAGATATTTTTAGGAGGAAATCAAAGAGAAGAGATAATTCCGGAGGCCTGAAATGGTGGAGGCCCTGCCAGCTACATCCCGGCACACACGACACCTGCCATGGCTGCTTCCTTCCGGACCTGACCAAGTTGACAAGTTAGCGTTGCGGGAGAACCAACAGGGCCCCCATTGACGTTGTCAGCTTCATTTCTCTGCTAAGAGAATCGAAGCGGTGGGCATTATCTGTGATGGCCGAAACAAAAGCAAGTTAACTGCCGACAACCGTTGTTTTCTTAAACAATACGCCTGAATCAGAGCCTACAAAACCTTAATTTTTGCGTCATACTGGCGCAAATCACTGAGGAGGATGTCATGTCGGAACCCGATAACTTTCGCCAGCGCGTATTTCAGATTATCGCCGCCATCCCGGTCGGGCAGGTCACAACTTACGGTAACGTCGCGCAACTGGCCGGTTCACCCCGCGCGGCACGTCAGGTCGGGGGCGTACTCAAGAAATTGCCGGAAGGCAGCACTCTTCCCTGGCACCGGGTGATAAACCGGCACGGTGAAATCTCTTTGCAGGGCGAAGACTTTAAACGTCAGCGTCAGGCACTGCTGGCCGAGGGCATCACGTTTAAGAAAGGCAAAATCGATTTAGAGAAATACGGCTGGAAATGGTGAATGCCTGCCTTCAAAACGCACATAAAAAAGCACCGCGAGAGCGGTGCTTAGCCATCATAAGTGATGAATTAATAGGTCGTTGGTTGTGCAGGTACCATACTAACCGGTGCAGGCGAAGTGCCCAGTCCTGGATTTGACGGGTTAGTCATTGGTCCCAGGGCACTGGGTTTGGTCGCTACAGGGACGGCGACAACCGGGACAAGTTGCAGATCGGCACGTGTACCCTGACCGTGATTAATCACTTCTTTAATGGAGTCAGTGATGAAGGTCATCTGACCATTGATGGTTACCGCCGCACTCAGCAGAATACGCGCGTTAGGGGCAATTTCCTGCGGGTTATACGGCAGGATGAAGGTAAACGGTGCCTGTTTACCCTGAGTTCTCGCCACCTTTTGCGAAATCACGCGGGATGGCGCATCCGCCACCGAAGCATCAGACAATGTCACCGTCAGGACAGCATCCGGTGGCAAGGCTACACGCTGATTGATAAACACGCTACCCGATACATTCGGGCCAGTGATCGCAGGTCCGGTGTCCGGGCTAGCCGCCGTATTCACAGGAGGTTGCTGCGCTGGTGCCTCATGATGCTGTGCGCACCCGGCAAGAGTCAGAGACAGCGCGGTTCCACCTACTATCTGCCAAAGTTTCATTGATCGTACTCCCTTTTTTATTAGTCGCTTGTCGACAAGCTGTAATAAACGCCGACGATGAATTTAGTGACTTTAACCAGCTTACCTACTAATCATGGCACAAAAGTCTGAGGTTTTCCTGTCAGCGGCCAAACAGATCTTCTGACAAAACGTAAGATCCACTATGATTAACAGGTTAGACCTGTCGGTTAAGGCGTATTTCAGAAAATTCCTGCCTGCATTACCCCGAACAACTTAGGTCGATTTCTCCGGTAACTTTCATGAGGCCACTATGAGTCAGGCATTAAAAAATCTGCTGGATCTGCTTGATCTGGAAAAAATTGAAGAAGGGCTGTTTCGTGGTCAAAGTGAAGACTTGGGTTTACGTCAGGTCTTTGGCGGTCAGGTCGTAGGCCAGGCATTATATGCCGCCAAACAGACTGTCCCGGCGGAACGTGGTATCCATTCTTTCCACAGCTACTTTTTGCGCCCGGGTGACAGCAGCAAGCCGATTATCTATGACGTGGAAATCCTGCGCGATGGCAACAGTTTCAGCGCCCGCCGCGTAAAAGCGGTGCAGCATGGCAAGCCGATTTTCTATATGACGGCGTCGTTCCAAAGCCAGGAAAGTGGTTTTGAGCATCAGAACACCATGCCGGATGTGCCGCCGCCGGAAACACTGGTATCAGAATCAGATATTGCTAAAAATCTGGCGCATCTGATACCGGAAAAATTCCGCGAAAAATTTATTGGTCATAAGCCTATTGAAATGCGTCCGGTGAAGTTTCATAACCCGATGAAAGGGAGTGTCGAAGAGCCTAACCGTGCAGTGTGGTTCAGGGCCAACGGTGAAATGCCAGATGATTTGCGAATTCATCAGTATTTACTGGGCTATGCGTCTGACTTCAATTTCCTGCCTACGGCGCTGCAACCCCATGGCATTGGCTTCCTTGAACCGGGAATGCAGGTCGCGACCATCGACCATTCGATGTGGTTCCACCGCCCGTTCCGCATGGATGACTGGTTGCTGTATGCCGTCGAAAGTACCTCTGCATCCGGTGCGCGTGGTTTTGTGCGTGGACAGTTTTATACCCGCGATGGCGTGCTGGTCGCCTCCACGGTACAGGAAGGGGTTATTCGTCAGCGAAAGCCTGAATAATCATCATTAAAGAGCGCCCTGTAAAAATGGCGCATTAAAAAGGGGCGATAACATTATCGCCCCTTTTGCATATCATCATTATTTTATTATTTTTAACTCATTAATGAGAGAGTTAGCGCACTACTTTCTCTGAAATCTCATTATTGGTTGTAAGCGTTTTCGCCGTGGCTATTAACATCCAGCCCTTCGCGTTCTTGTTCTTCAGGAACACGCAGACCTACGATCATGTCCGCCACTTTGTAACCGATGAAAGCAACAACACCAGACCAGACCAATGTCACGCACACGCTGAAGAACTGAACCCAAACCTGATGGCCCATGGTCACACCTTCTGCATAACCTACGCCGCCGAGTGAGCTGGAAGTGAATACGCCAGTCAGCAGACAACCTACGATACCGCACACACCATGAACACCGAACACGTCACAGGTGTCATCAACACGCAGCCATTTTTTCAGGGTAACCACACCCCACAGGCCAGTGATACCGCCTACGAGACCGATGATGAGAGCACCACCCACGCCGACCGTACCACATGCAGGTGTGATAGCGACCAGACCTGCGATAGCACCGGAGCTTGCGCCCAGCAGTGAAGGTTTACCACGCACCATCCATTCAACCAGTGTCCAGGACAGGATTGCACCAGCCGTTGCAATCACCGTGTTCAGGAAAGCCAACGCGGCAACAGGGCTTGCTGCACTTGCAGAACCTGCGTTGAAGCCGAACCAACCCACATACAGGATTGATGCACCAGTGAAGACCATTGGCAGGTTGTGTGGTTTGAAAGCTTCTTTACCGAAACCGGCACGTTTACCCAGCAGATAAGCCCCCACCAGACCTGCGATAGCGGCGTTGATGTGAACAACAGTACCACCGGCAAAGTCCAGCGCACCATCAGCAGCCAGGAAACCGCCTGCCCACACCATGTGAGCCATCGGGATGTAAGAGAAAGTCAGCCAGATCACAGTGAAAATCAGAACCGCTGAGAAACGTACACGTTCAGCGATACCGCCCACGATCAGCGCCACAGTGATACAGGCAAATGAGCACTGGAAAGCAACGTGGATCATCTGGGAGAAGGTGCCTGTCACGGAGTCCAGGCCGATGCCTTTCATCATGACGTTACTGAAACCACCGAAGAACGCGTTACCTTCGCTGAAGGCCAGACTGTAGCCGTAGAGGATCCACAACACGCAGACCAGAGCAAAGGTGACAATAACCTGAGTCAGCATGGACAAAACGTTTTTAGAACGCAGTAAGCCACCGTAGAACAACGCCACGCCCGGTACGGTCATGAACAATACCAGCGCGGTACAAATCATCATAAAGGCGTTATCAGCACCGTTTGCCGCTGCTGGCGCTGCTGCCATGGCAAGCGAAGGCAGCAAAGCCACGGCACCAAGCCCCATCATGGATAAAAGTTTTTTCATTATTAACCCACCCCTGTTTCTCAAAACTGTTTTTTCTAATCTGATTTATCTCAAACCGATTGGTATGAGAGATAAAAGCCTGAAATTACAGTGCTGCTTCGTCGGTTTCACCAGTACGAATACGGATAACACGTTGCAATTCAGCAACGAAAATTTTGCCATCACCGATCTTGCCGGTATAGGCCGCTTTGCTGATCACATCGATCACTTCATCAAGCTGATCGTCTGCAATAGCAATGTCGATTTTTACTTTTGGCAGAAAGTTCACGCTGTATTCCGCGCCACGGTAAAGTTCGGCATGACCTTTCTGACGGCCAAAACCTTTAACTTCCGTTACGGTCAGCCCCTGAATTCCAACAGCAGACAGCGCTTCACGCACGTCTTCCAGCTTAAAAGGTTTGATCACCACAGTAACCAGCTTCATTGTGCCACTCCTCGAATTAAGGGCTTGCCGCGAGAGGATTCGCGCCCGATACGGATTGGATAAAGCAAAGGATGTGCCAGAGTTGAAATCGGGCGCAGATTCATGCAATTCCCGCGTAATACGGCATTTTCAGAATAATCGTGACCAGGCGCACAGTTGTCATGCCATATGCAGCACAGCAGCACACGCACCATTTAAGTGCTCACCGCTGCTTTTTAGTGCACCCGAATTGAAAAAGGGTTCTGCCTGCATGAATACAGTGCGGGGAAAAGAAAAACAGGAAATGAAAAACGGAGAAAGAAGAAAGCCGGTGCCGCAGGGATACGGCACCGATGCAAAGATTATGCGTTTTCTGTTGCAGGCATAATCTGTCCGGCAGAAGCCAATTGCTGTCCGGCAAGTTGCAACTGATACATCTGATAATACCGGCCTTTTTCTGCCAGCAGTTGCAAGTGATTACCCTGCTCAACAGCCTGGCCACGGTGCAATACCAAAATATTATCGGCATCCACAATCGTCGAAAGCCGATGTGCGATAACCACAAGCGTAGTCTGCTGCCGGATAGCCCGTAATGCACGCTGAATAGCCTGCTCGGTGCCGGAATCAATATTGGCCGTTGCCTCGTCAAGGATCAGAATTTCCGGTGCCTGCACCAAAACGCGCGCCATCGCCAGTAATTGTTTCTGCCCGACAGAAAGATTATTGCCCTGCTCTCCCAGACGCGTATTCAAACCTTCGGGCATTTCGCGTACCAGCGGTGAGAGCTGCACAATGTCCAGCGCGTGCCACACCTGCGCTTCATCAATATCACGGCCTAACGTGACATTAGCGAACACGGATTCTGCCAGAACCACCGGATCCTGCTGAACCATTGCAATACCTTTGCGCAGGCTGGTGTGCGATAAGTCGGCGAGGTTACGTCCGTCAACCCTGACCTCACCTTTGTTTAACGGGTAATAACCCATCAGCAGATTTGCCAGCGTACTTTTACCACTGCCGGTATGTCCAACCAACGCCACAAAACCGCGCGAAGGCACGTGCAGGGAAATATTTTCCAGCACCCATTTATCCGGGAGGTAAGCAAAGCTGACGTCTTTGATGTCAATCTCGCCGCTGGTGAGCAACTTTTCGTCTGGCCCGTATTGCTGTTGCGTCCTGTCCATCAAATCAAAGATACGTTCACCGGCAACGACTGCCTGCTGCATAATCGATTGTTGTGAGGTCAGTTCAATCAGAGGCTCGTTGAGCCGTCCGAGATAATTGATGAAGGCGTACAGAACCCCAACGCCCACAGAACCTTCGGCACTGAATCCAAAGAGAATGAGCAGACCGCATAAAATCAACGACGAGAATAAGCTGAGCAAAGGACGCAACAGAAATCCTTCCAGTCGCAGCGTTTGCATGCGGGCCAGGTAGTGCGACTGGCTGGCGCGGGCAAGTCGTTCGCCAAACCTTTTCTGCTGACGGAATTGCTGAATCACATTCATACCGTTGATGACTTCATTGAAGCCATCATTAATATCCGCCAGATAAGCGCGTACTTTGCGCACCACCGGCGTACTGTAAATCTGGTACAGCCCCATCACGACAAATACGGCCGGGAAGATACAAATTGCCACCGATGCCAGTCGCCAGTCGAGGCTGAACATCGCCACCAGCATCGCACCAATCAGGGCGATGCTGCGTAAGACTGTCGACACCACGGTCACATACAGATCACGGATAACTTCCGTGTCATTAGTCACGCGGGAAATCAGCTGACCTACAGGCTGTGTATCAAATGCGCTCAACGGTTGCCGTAATGCCGCATCCATGACTTCGGTGCGCAAGCATTGGACGACCCCCACCGCAGCACGGTTGAACAACAGTGCCTGAAAATAGTGCAGGCTTGCTGCCAGGAATTGCAGGAAGATAAAACTCAGCGCGAGCAAACTGACTTTCCCCCACGGCATTTCACCTTTAGCCACGTAGTGATCGATAAAGAAGCTGATTAATATAGGGCCGGTCACTTCCGCTGCCGCTGCAATCCACAACATCAGAACCGCATAAGACAACGGCTTGCGGTAAGGTTTCCCGTATTTCAACAGGCGCTTTAGCGTTGGCCAAAGCTTCTGAATTTTAATTTTTTTGGGTTCAGCCACGGTGTTCCGGCTCCTTTTCCTGTGACACATCATCCAGCGCAGCTTCTAATTGCTGATAACGGAACATATCGCGGTACCAGCCGGCTTCGGCAGCAAGCTGGTCATGATTGCCACGCTGCGAAATACTCCCCTGGCTGAAGACCAGAATCTCACTGGCTTCGGTCAGTGCAGAGAGACGATGTGCGCTGATGATCACCGTACGGTCATTTCCCCACTGACGCAGATTGTGCAGAATCTGGTGCTCCGTCCGGCCATCAACGGCGGATAAAGCATCATCCAGGATCAGAATTTCGGCTTTGAGGAGCAATGCGCGCGCAATCGAAATACGCTGCTTCTGACCACCCGATAACATGACGCCGCGCTCGCCGACTTCAGTTTCATATCCCTGAGGCAATCGCAGAATGTCATCATGAACGCTGGCGAGACGCGCGGCTTCTTCAATCTCTTCCTGCGTGGCATCAGGCCTTCCGAGCGCAATGTTCTGCGCGACAGTGTCTGAGAACAAGAAAGGCGTCTGACTGACAACTGCCAGCCGGGCACGCCAGTCATCAAGCTGGATTTCTTTAAGGGATAACCCGTGATAGGACACGTCACCGTCAGTGACATCGAACTGGCGCTGAAGGAGTGAAAGCAGCGTACTTTTACCGGAACCTGTCGGACCGCATAACCCCAGCATTTGCCCTGGTTGCAGGGAAAAAGTAACGGTCGTTAAAGCAGCGTGGCTATTTTCCGGATAATGGAAATCGTTGATGTGAGCCTCAAGCGTCGCGCGGCCTGCCGGTAACGGTGTTGTGCCATCAACAACAGCCGGGGCTTCCTGTAACAGGCTACGGATACGGCTGTAAGCCGCGCTGCCACGTTCGACAATGTTAAACATCCAGGCGAGCGCGAGCATCGGCCAGATCATCAGGCCAAGGTACATCACAAAGCTGGTGAGTTCACCCAGCGTCAGGTGGCCATTGACTACCATCCAGCTACCGCCGCCGATGGCCAGCAGGTTTGCCATACCGATAGAGACATAGATGGTCGGATCAAAGCGGGCATCAACACGCGCGACACGCATATTTTTTGCACCGGTATCCGCAGCCACATCAGCAAACTGCGATGACTGATGATTCTCCAGGCCAAAAGCTTTGATCATACGGATACTGGTCAGGCTTTCCTGCGCCTGATCGTTAAGCGAGGAAAACGCCGCCTGTGCGGTTTTGAAACGGGAATGAAGTTGATCACCATATCGCTTGATAATGATCGCCATTACCGGCATCGGCACCAGCGACAATAACGTCAGTTCCCAGCTGATCTGCGTTGCCATAACGATGAGTACCGCCAGCCCCATGACCAGCGAATCGACCAGCGTCAGCACGCCCTCTCCCGCAGCGAACACCACCCGGTCGACGTCATTAGTCGCACGGGCAATCAAATCACCGGTGCGATGGCGCAGATAAAAAGCGGGATGCTGACGGCTCAGCTGACGGAAAAAATCCTGTCGTAGTTCAACAGCAAGCTGATAAGACGCGCCGAACAGCAGCACGCGCCAGACATAACGCAGCAGATACACCACAACAGCCGTGCCGAGCATCAGGCCAAGCCACGCAAAAAGCACGCCGTAAGACATTTGTTTTGACGTAACACCATCGATAATTACGCCCACCAGTTTTGGCGGCAGTAATTGCAGAACGGCGATAATGACCAGTAAGGCGACGGCACCCAAATACCGGCGCCATTCACGCCGGAAGTACCAGCCTAATTGTGCAAACAATCTCACGCAGTGTTTTCCATACAAATAATAATAATTTTATTGAGTTAAACCGGCGACAGAAAGACCAATTTTCTCTTCAGGCCGACAAGGATACCAGAGTTAACAGGGGTTTCTGATGAAACTTTTTACTGCAACTTTTGCATTAAATCGGCAATGCGGTGGTCGATTTTATGCGCTCCATCGCAAAACTTGAGGTCACGTCGTTCAGTCCTGGAATGCCATTCACAAGTCGCTTGTAAAAGTTATCGTAGCTTTTCATATCGGAGACCTGAACTTGCAGCAAATAATCGTACTCGCCCGCCATCCGGTAAAAACCCAGCACCTCTGGAAACGCTTCGACTTGCTGAACAAATCGCTGATACCACTCACTGTTGTGATGCTGGGTCTTAATCAGCACAAATGCTGTCAGGCTAAGTCCCAGTTTCTCAGCGTCAAGTAACGCCACTTTTCCGCAAATAATCCCGTCATCTTCAAGGCGCTTTATTCTTTTCCAGCAGGGGGTGGTGGTGAGGTTGACGGCCTCAGCCAGCTCGTTCAGAGAAAGGGTGCAATCCCGCTGTAGCAGCGATAAAAGCCTGAGGTCAATTTTATCTACCATACCGCACTCCAGGAGAAAGTATTTCTCCAAATAAGATGATCCATGGGTCAAAGAGTAACTTATTTCTCTGGTGATTACGTTATTCTTTATCTCATCAAAACACTTAAATGAGCCTGCAACATGCGCAATTCCTGGGTCACTCACGCCATTAAAGAAATCGACGCCGATTATCAACGTTCAGCCGACACACATTTAATTCGTCTCACGCTGAACGACTTTCCTGGAATTTCGTTGTATCTCAAAGATGAAAGCACGCATCCTTCCGGCAGCCTGAAACATCGTCTGGCACGCTCATTGTTTTTATATGGCCTGTGCAATGGCTGGATCCGCGAAAATACGCCGATTATTGAAGCGTCTTCGGGCAGTACCGCTGTCTCCGAAGCCTATTTCGCGCGTCTGCTGGGCCTGCCCTTTATTGCCGTAATGCCCGCCTGTACAGCCCCGCGCAAAATTCAGCAAATTGAGTTTTATGGTGGTCGCTGCCACTTTGTCGAAAACTCAGGTCAGATTTATGCTGCCTCAGAGCAGCTCGCTAAAGAGCTGAACGGCCATTATATGGATCAGTTCACCTACGCAGAACGGGCCACCGACTGGCGCGGAAACAACAACATTGCAGACAGCATTTTCCGTCAGATGTCCCGCGAACCGTATCCGGTGCCGCGTTATCTGGTGATGAGTGCGGGTACCGGCGGAACGTCCGCAACGCTAGGCCGCTACATCCGCTATCAGGGGCACGATACCGAACTGGTCGTGGTGGATCCGGAAAACTCTGTCTTTTACGATTACTTTCAGCAACGTGATGCCAGCGTTACCGCTCAATGCAGCAGCCGCATTGAAGGCATTGGCCGCCCGCGCGCCGAACCCTCATTTATCCCCGACGTCATTGACAGCATGATGCAAGTACCTGATGCTGCAAGCATTGCTACCGTTCGCTGGCTTGAACAGGTACTGGGGAGAAAAGTCGGCGGCTCGACGGGAACCAATATGTGGGGGGCATTGCAACTGGCAAAACAAATGCGCGAGAAAGGTGAAACCGGCTCGATCGTTACCCTGCTTTGCGACAGCGGTGAACGTTATCTGAATACCTACTTTGATGACAACTGGGTAGCGAAGAATATCGGGGATATTTCCGTTTACGCTGCACAACTGGAAGGTCTCAACTGAATATCCTCGAAATCATTCGAACTACAACAAGGCAGCAAATGAATGAATCCCGATGAGCTTACAAGAGTAAGTGATTCGGGTGAAAGAATGCAGCTAACGCAGTTGTAGTTCGAAGGATGAAGGGGAAAAAAGCCGGGACAGTTAAAGTGAACCCGGCTTGCTGCAATACCTTAATATTCGGGGGAATAGGTGAGGTGTGGAGTGTGCAGCCAGTGTTGCAAAAAGTGAGACACAGCCTGATTACGGCAATGTCCGATGATTTGTAAATGAGAGGCCTGTTCTTTCAGCACCGGCAAAGCGTTGCCCATAATCAGCCCCATCCCGACACTTTCCAGCATTTCCTTGTCGTTCATGGCATCGCCGAATGCCATGCATTCAGACATATCGATCCCCAGACCTGCAGTGAGAAGCGCCAGAGCACTGCCTTTATTACTGCCTGCGGGCTGCACATCCAGACAATCTGCCGCTGAAAAACACAGGTCAAGACGCGGGCCGAAATGCGCTTCCAGTTGGGGTACCAGCGCCAGCAAGGTTTCATGCGGTGCGCAGAAACACACTTTGCTGTTACCAGAATCAGGCAATAAACGCAGATCCTGTAACTGATAGCGGAAGCCGCTGAACTGATGCGGGATCAGCAAATCCGGATCGTCCAGAGACGTAAACCAGCCATCATCACGGAATACATGCTGGCTGGCAGGTGTATCCCATTGTGTGTGCAAAAGCTCGTGTGCACAATCTTCGGACAAGTCACTGGCATGCAACCGGTGCCCGGACAAGTCATGAATTCGCGTGCCGTTTCCGGTGATCAGAAAACCGTCCAGTCCGATGTTCGCCAGAATATCTTTCATTTCGAGATAATGACGGCCGGTGGCAAACGTCAGTTTTACCGGCTTTTCAGCCAGCTGACGCAATGTTGCCAGTGTTTTTTCGCCCAGCGTGTGATCGGGTAAAAGCAGAGTGCCATCCATATCAAATGCAGCTAAACGGAACATATTTTCTCTCAGAAAAGGAATGATTTTCACCCTCAAAGTATGGACTGCGATTTGCGGAACTAATAGTGAACAGTTTGTGAATACTGTTCCGGTTTTAGCTCACACTCTGGCTCTTCGCTGCAAGCCAGCGCACCATACGCACGATATGATGAACAGGTTAATTCACAGCAAAAATAAGGTTCCGTATTTACCGTGCGCCTGCAAAACCGGCTTAATCAATTTCAGCGTTTATACCTGAAGACCGGACAAGTTCCGGTTCAATTTACCGTGGCCGAACTGGCTGAGATTTTCTGTTGCAGTGAACGTCATACCCGAACGTTGCTGAAACACTTTCAGGATGCGGGCTGGATTGACTGGCAATCCCAAGCAGGTCGCGGGAAGCGTGCGTCACTTTGCTGCCTGAAAACCCCCGAAGAATTGCGGGGAGCCTGTTTGCAGGAGTTGCTGAAAAATGGCGAACATTCGGCCGCGTTGCAGCTAAGCCAGCTGGATCCGAGCCATCTCAATGCACTGCTGGCGCCGCATTTGGGCGGGCAATGGCAGGAAGATGCGCCCACGCTGCGTATACCCTATTATCGCCCTCTCCAGCCTTTAGATCCGCTGACGTTGACCGGCCGTGCCGAGCAACATCTTGCCCATACTATTCATGCAGGACTGACGCGTTTTATTCCGGGAAATTCAGCCCCCCAGCCCGATCTGGCCCATCACTGGCAAATCAGTAATAACGGCAAAACCTGGCAATTTTTCCTGCGTAGTCAGTTGTTCTGGCATAACGGAGAACCACTGAAGACCGCGCAATTAATGGCGCGCTTTGAACAACTGCAAAACTCACCGCGCAGTAAACATAATCTGGCTTGCGTGAGCAGATTGTCTCAGCCGCACGCACTTTGTCTGCAGTTTGATCTCGATAAACCCGATTACTGGCTGGCGCACCGGTTTGCCGACCTTAACTGCCTGTTATCCCATCCCGATAATCCACATATCGGCGCGGGTCCTTTTCGTCTGACTACCTTTTCACCTGAACTGATCAGGCTTGAACAACATACGTTGTACGCCTTACAGCATCCTTATCTGGCGGCTATTGAATTTTGGATCACACCGCAACTCTTTGCACAAAAAAGCAATGTCAGCTGCCAGCATCCGGTCAGGATCATTTTGGGTGAACAGGATGAATTATCGCGCGTGAAACCGGTCAGACGCAGCACCAGCCTGGGATTTTGCTACATCGCCGCCAATCTGAAACGTGGCGTATTGAATGAGGCTCAGGCGCGTAAAATCGTCCGTCTGATCCAGCGCAGCGGCATGCTGGATAATTTGCCTATCGATCATGATCTGGTGAAAGCCAGCAAAGAAATGTTGCCTGGCTGGCCAATACCTTTGCATGACGATGCTGATGTTCCATTGCCTGAAAAGCTGACATTGCTGTTTCACCCGCCGGTTGAATTTGAGCTGGTGGCGCAGGCACTAAAGGAAAAGCTGGCGGAAGAAGATTGTGCACTGGAGGTTAAATATCATGCCGGGCGACTTTGGGAAGATGATGCACTGCTGGGCTGGGCCGATCTGCTTCTCGGTGATCGTCTGATTGGCGAATCTCCCGATGCCTCACTGGAGAACTGGTTACAGCAAGATCCGCTCTGGCCGGGGATCCTGCGCGAAAAAGATTATGTTTGCCAGCAACAGCGCCTGGCCGCTATTCAGCAAATCCCGCTGGAGAACCATCGCTCGGACGAACTGCGCGATCATTTATTTCAGTGGATGCAGTCGGCCATCGTCACACCGTTGTTTAACTATCAGTATCAGGTCAGCGCACCACCGCGCATCAGCGGTGTGCAACTCACCGCATGGGGCTGGTTCGATTTCTGTCAGGCATGGGTTCCGCCGCCGCTGCCAACGGAAAGTGCCTGAAGGAGCTGTTTCACTACACTCCGGGGGTAAAGGAAAGTAACATTAGGGCACTTTTACTGCCCGATGCGCAGTGAATTTCAGATAATGGTTTCAAACAACAGGTAATCAGAATGAAAAGAGCAGTGGTAGTTTTTAGCGGCGGACAAGATTCAACAACCTGTCTGATTCAGGCTCTGAAGCAATATGACGAAGTCCACTGCGTTACTTTCGATTATGGTCAGCGTCATCGTGCAGAAATCGAGATTGCACAAAAACTGTCTGTGGAACTGGGCGCACGTGCCCATAAAGTGCTGGATGTCGGGTTGTTAAACGAACTGGCTGTCAGCAGCCTGACCCGCGATAACATTCCGGTGCCTAATTTTGGTGATGAAAACAACGGCGGCTTGCCGAGTACGTTCGTTCCCGGTCGTAATATTCTGTTCCTGACGCTGGCGGCCATTTATGCCTATCAGATCCAGGCAGAAGCCGTCATCACCGGCGTGTGTGAAACTGACTTCTCCGGTTATCCGGATTGCCGTGATGAATTCGTCAAGGCGCTGAACACGGCTGTGTCGCTGGGTCTGGCGCGCGATGTGCGTTTCGAAACGCCGCTGATGTGGCTCAATAAAGCCGAAACCTGGGCGCTGGCCGATTATTACCAGCAGTTGGATCTGGTTCGTCATAAAACGCTGACCTGCTACAACGGCATTGCTGGTGATGGTTGTGGTGAATGTGCCGCCTGTCATTTACGCGCTAATGGTTTGCAGCAATACCAGCAGGATAAAGCGGGCGTGATGACCAGCCTGAAGAACAAAACCGGACTGCGTTAATTTTTCAGTTTTAATGTTTCGCCGGTAACGGGCGGCTTTCAACCGCCCGTTGGCGTATTCTTTTGACGGGAAAGTGATCTTGCGTAAGGGGAAACGATTAATCGTTTTCCAGTTCCAGTTCACGTAACCGCTCGAGCAATTCCCCTTCCAGCGGCAGCGCTTTTTGCGTACGCAAATCGATACACACGAACGTCAGCGTCGCATCCGCAACCACATCACCTTCACACGTGACAACCTGCTCGAGAACACCACTGCGCCCGTTCAGTTGCTGCAAACTGCTGTCAATGCGCAATACATCCCCCAATACCGCAGGCTTGCGGTAATTGATGTTGATATTCACCACGATGAAGGCAATCTTGTTCTGGCTCATCCACTGGAAACCTGACTGATTGTCGAGCCATTCCCAGCGCGCTGTTTCAAGAAATTCCAGATAACGCGCGTTGTTTACGTGCTGATAAACGTCAATGTGGAAACCGCGAACTTTAATGAACGTATGCATAATCGTTAAGAAACTCCTGATAGTCGTCTGAGGCTTACAACCAAACTGGTCAGATGTCTCTAGAGATTAGCAGAAGAAAACGGCGGCAACCGTTAAGGGATCACCGCCGCGACATCCGTCACAATTTCAGACGGTCCTTGTTACGTTCAAACAATGCAGCACCAATTCCCGGAACTTCACGCAATTGTTCGATATCCGTAAATTGCCCAAGATCTTCGCGGTAACTGACGATGGCTTGCGCTTTTTTCATCCCTACCCCGTTCATCACATTGGCAAATTCTTCCGCAGTCGCCGTGTTGATGCTTACGGTACTTTCATCGGTCACTGCCACTTGTTCCTTTTTCACTTGCGGGCCAGTGACTTTGCTGGCTGCCGTCGCTGGCGCAGTCGTCGTGGTCGCCACGCTGCTGGCCGCATTGGGCGCGGCCTGCAACATGACCGGTAGTGTGGAAAGTCCCAGAGCGAGAGCTAACGAAAGTGAGGTGATGCCTAATTTTTTCATGCTGTATCCTCCATGTGTTTGACAGCACGGAGAGAATGCATCAGGCAGAGAAAGCGGACAATGGGCAACATTCAAATGTGGAAAAGGCCGCGGAAGCGGCCTTTTGTTTGTTGCAACGCGTTGCAAAACTTTGCGGCATTTACTGGTTTTGTGCAGCAGAACCGTATTTGATTTTCGCTTCCTGACGCAGGTTGGTCAGCAGCGAATCAAAGGCCACATTCGAGGACGTCTGTTGCATTTCCTGATTGAAACGTGCTGTATCAGCGGCAGGAATGGCACCCGGCGTCACCGCATTCAGTTTGACCAGTACGCTGTTGCCTTTATCGTCCTGAGTCAGCCCATAAACCGGTTGGTCTTTCTGAGGATGAGGCAGTGCGTAAACGTTCTCTTCGAATGCAGAAGGCTGCTGGCTGCGCTGTACTTTCTGGACGGCACCAAATGTCAGGCCGGCAGCTTTCATGGCGTCATCGCCTTTGCCTTCTTTCAACGCGGTCAGCAGTTTCTCACCTTCCATACGCGCCTGATCCTGTGCTTTCTGCCGTTTCACCAGCGTCGTCACCTGATCTTTCACGTCAGCGAAAGGTTTAACCCCTTCAGCTTTGTGCGCATCCACGCGAACTACAAAGGCGCGGTCACCATCAACGGTAATAATGTCTGAGTTACTGCCAGGAGAACCGTCCTGACCAATCAGGCCGCCGTCGAAAATCGCCTGTACGACAGGTTTGAAATTGATACCTGCCGGGATTTGATTCTGAGTGAACCAATCTGTGTGAACCGCTTTCGTACCGGCAACATCTTCAGCTGAAGCCAGAGATTCGTTGTCATTAGTTGCCGCTTCGCTGACTTTCTGTTGCAGCGCGTAGTAGGCATCCAATGATTTCTCTTGTTTGAGCTTGTCGGCAATCGTGTTGCGAACGTCAGCTAACGGTTTGACCTGCTCAGGCGTCACGTCATCAAGGCGCAAAATGAAGAAACCGCTGTCCGATTTAATCACACCAGACATCTGACCTTTGGTGGTCAGATTGGCATTTTTAAATTCTGGTAACGTCGTTTCAGGCTCCATCCAGCCGAGGTCACCACCTTGTCTGGCACTCAGCGCATCGGTCGATTTGGTCTTAGCCAGTTCCGCGAAATCGGTGCCTTTTTTCAGCTCGGCAGCCACTGCGTCAGCATCGGCCTGAGATTTCAGAACAATGACACTGTAGCGACGGCGTTCAGGCTGACCAAATTCGCTTTTATGCTGGTCGTAATAGGCGCTGATATCCGCATCCGTCACGTTAGTTTTCCCCTGCATGGCCGCTGCATCCATTTCGATGTAGCTGACTTTCACCTGTTCAGGCGAGAGGAAACTGTTTTTATTCTGGTCGTAGAATGCCTGCAATTCAGCGTCAGTGACCTGCTGTTTAGCTGCCAGCGCATCGGTATCCAATGTGGCAGTCTGCACATCACGACTTTGCAGAATCAACCCACCTAGAGATTTGCTTTCCACTGGCAAAACGAAATCGGACTGACCGTAGGCTTGCTCAAGTTGCTGACTGATTAACTGTTGTTTCATCAACTGCGCAAAGTTATCCGCGGTGTATCCCATACCCTGGATGCTTTGCAGATATTTAGCATTGTCGAAACGGCCATCAGTCTGGAATTGCGGGGTCGCAAAAATCGCATCTTTGATCTGCTGATCGCTGACGGTAATGCCTAATTTTTTGGAATACTGATCCAGCAACGTGACGTCAATCAGGTTGCTCAGGGATTCCTGGCGTAATTGCTGCATATAACCGTCGCTGCCCGCAAGCGCAGAGAATTGATCTCCAAGCTGCTGTTGCAAGCGGCTACGCTGGTTTTGAACTGCCTGTTCCAGCTGAGCACGTCCTATTTCCTGACCATTCACTTTCGCTGCATAGTCGCCTGAACCGCCGATCAGGTAGTTGCCTACCCCTGTCAAAATAAAGGACAGAATAATCAGGGCCAGAATGATTTTGAGCACGACGTGATTGGCGGCCGCGCGTAAATTGTCCATCATAGTGTGGCAACACTCCGCTGTAATAAAAAAAGCGCACCGTTTTCGATGCGCCTTGTATCTTACCTTACCAGCCCGATGACGTCAGGTTATTGTTTAACAACCAGACCTGAATGAAAAGCATCAGTGATGCGCCTCACACAGTTTCGACGTCAGTCTGCGGGTAATTAACCGTTAACGGCATCTTTCAGCGCTTTACCTGCACGGAAGCCCGGCACTTTAGCGGCTGCAATGCTGATTTCTTTACCGGTCTGTGGGTTACGACCAGTACGTGCTGAACGCTCGCGAACGGAGAAAGTACCAAAACCAACCAGAGCTACTTCATCCCCAGCTTTCAGGGTGTCAGTGACAGATGCAAGAACAGCATCTAAAACACGTCCCGCTGCGGCTTTAGAAATATCAGCACCGGCAGCAATTTTGTCGATCAATTGTGACTTATTCACTCTTATCATCCCCTCTTAAAATTCGTTCATCACGGCGCATTTTCCCTGCAGACGTGACCGCGCTGCTGTTATATCAATCTTGTCAGAGTGATGCAAGCGACTGAAAGCAGCCTGAAACTCTTTGACCGTTCACTAAGTTAACGGCACAAAAAAAAGCTGGCAAGTGAGATTTCACCTGCCAGCATGAGTTTTATTCAACTGTGTAAGCTGAGGTCACTATTTTGCTGCCACCGGCAATGCACCGTAAGCCGGATTTTGCAGTGCGATGTTGAGAACATCATCAATGCGTTTTACCGGATGGATCTCAAGATCTGCCAGCACGTTCGCCGGAATCTCTTCCAGATCACGTTTGTTGTCGTCTGGGATCAGAACCACTTTGATGCCACCACGATGGGCCGCCAGCAGCTTTTCTTTCAGACCACCGATTGGCAGAACCAGACCACGCAGTGTGATCTCACCGGTCATCGCAACATCCGCACGAACCGGGTTACCCGTCAGACAAGACACCAGCGCGGTACACATGGCAATACCGGCACTCGGACCATCTTTCGGCGTTGCCCCTTCGGGTACGTGAACGTGAATATCACGTTTTTCGTAGAAGTCAGGGTTGATACCCAGTTTGTCTGCGCGTGAACGGACAACCGTCAGTGCAGCCTGAATGGATTCCTGCATGACTTCCCCGAGAGAGCCGGTGTAAGTCAGCTTACCTTTGCCCGGTACGCAGGCCGTTTCGATGGTCAGCAATTCACCGCCCACTTCGGTCCACGCCAGACCAGTAACCTGGCCTACCCGGTTTTCGGTATCAGCACGGCCATAATCGACCTTCTGCACACCGAGGAAATCTTTCAGGTTGTCGCCGTTAATTTCAATGTGCTTGATGTCTTTATCCATCAGCAATTGCTTAACCGCTTTACGGCACAGTTTCGACAACTCACGTTCCAGACTACGTACACCCGCTTCACGGGTATAGAAACGGATGATGCCAGTTATTGCGCTGTCATCCACAGTCAGTTCGTTCTTCTTAAGCGCATTACGTTCAAGCTGTTTCGGCAACAGGTGCTGTTTGGCGATGTTCAGTTTTTCGTCTTCGGTATAACCGGAAAGACGGATCACTTCCATACGGTCCAGCAGCGGAGCCGGGATGTTCATCGAGTTCGAGGTCGCCACAAACATCACATCTGACAGGTCGTAATCGACTTCCAGATAGTGATCGTTGAACGCCACGTTCTGTTCCGGATCCAATACTTCCAGCAAGGCAGAAGCCGGATCGCCACGCATATCCGATGACATCTTGTCGATTTCATCAAGCAGGAACAGCGGGTTTTTAACCCCCACTTTCGCCATTTTCTGGATCAGTTTGCCCGGCATGGAACCGATATAGGTACGACGGTGACCACGGATTTCCGCTTCATCACGTACGCCACCCAGCGCCATACGAACATACTGACGGCCAGTCGCGCGTGCGATTGACTGACCCAGTGAGGTTTTACCCACACCCGGAGGCCCGACCAGACACAGGATTGGGCCTTTGATTTTGCTGACGCGACTCTGCACGGCGAGGTATTCCAGAATGCGGTCTTTGACACGTTCCAGACCATAATGGTCAGTATCCAGAACTTCCTGTGCTTTGATCAGGTCCTTTTTCACTTTGCTGCGGGCATTCCATGGCACCTGAAGCATCCAGTCGATATATCCACGGACAACCGTAGCTTCGGCGGACATCGGCGACATCATTTTCAGTTTTTGCAGCTCAGCTTCGGTTTTCTCACGCGCATCTTTCGGCATTTTGGCCGCTTCGATTTTGCGTTTCAGCGCCTCGTGCTCGTCAGGCGTGTCATCCATTTCGCCCAGTTCTTTCTGAATCGCTTTCATTTGCTCATTCAGATAGTACTCGCGCTGACTTTTCTCCATCTGTTTTTTGACACGATTGCGAATGCGTTTCTCAACCTGCAACAGGTCAATTTCCGATTCCATCATCGCCATCAAATATTCCAGACGCTCGGTGATATCAAACATTTCCAGTACAGATTGTTTGTCAGCGAGTTTCAGTGGCATATGTGCCGCGATGGTGTCAGCCAGACGTGCAGCATCTTCAATGCTGTTCAGCGAAGTCAGCACTTCCGGCGGGATCTTTTTGTTCAGCTTGATGTAGCCTTCAAACTGATTAATCGCAGTACGCACCAGAACTTCCTGCTCGCGTTCATCCACGGCCGGAGATTCCAGGTACTCCGCCTGGGCAGCAAAATGCTCGCCACTGTCAGAAAGTGTCGTAATACGCGCGCGTTGTAACCCTTCCACCAGCACTTTTACCGTGCCATCCGGGAGCTTCAGCATTTGTAATATTGAGGCAACCGTACCCACGGAGAAGAGATCATTAACGCCCGGCTCATCTGTTGAGGCTTCTTTCTGCGCCACCAGCATGATTTTTTTGTCGTGATCCATCGCAGCTTCGAGGCATCGAATCGATTTTTCCCTGCCAACAAACAACGGGATCACCATGTGCGGATAAACCACCACATCGCGCAGAGGCAATACGGGGATTTCTATGCGTTCAGAACGCTCAGGGTTCATAGAGCTCTCTCTTAGTTTAGCTTCCGCCAGGTTAAGGAAATCTCGTGAAACACGAGTCAGACGGGTTTCAGCAAGTCGTTAACTGAGTATATGGGGATGAATGTCCGACATTCAACGATAAGAATGTGCGAAAAAAAAATGGGGGACAAAATCCCCCATTTCGTGGCTAACTCTCTGGATAGATTGGCTAATTATTCGCCAGATGCTTGTTGTGCTTCCGGCTTGCCATAAATCATCAGAGGCTCTGACTGACCCGCAATCACGGATTCATCAATAACCACTTTCTCGACATCTTCGAGAGACGGCAGATCATACATGGTATCCAGCAATGCCGCTTCCACAATGGAACGCAGGCCACGCGCACCGGTTTTACGGATCATGGCTTTTTTGGCAATGGCCGTCAGCGCTTCATCCCGGAATTCCAGTTCAACGCCTTCGAGATTAAACAATGCCTGATATTGCTTAGTCAGGGCATTTTTCGGCTCTTTCAGGATTTGAATCAGGGCTTCTTCATTGAGCTCACTCAGAGTCGCCACCACTGGCAGACGACCTATGAACTCTGGGATCAGACCAAATTTAATCAAATCTTCGGGTTCAGCCTGAGCCAGTAACTGACCTTCAGTCGCTTTCTGCTCTTTGCCTTTCACTTCAGCGCCGAAACCGATACCGGTATTCGTATTGATACGCTGTCCAATCACTTTATCCAGGCCGGCAAAAGCACCGCCACAGATAAACAGGATTTTCGAAGTATCAACCTGCAAGAATTCCTGCTGCGGATGCTTACGTCCGCCTTGCGGTGGAACAGCAGCCACGGTGCCTTCAATAAGTTTCAGCAGTGCCTGCTGTACACCTTCACCGGACACATCACGCGTGATCGATGGGTTGTCAGACTTGCGAGAAATCTTGTCAATTTCATCAATGTAAACAATGCCGCGTTGCGCTTTCTGTACGTCGTAGTCACATTTCTGCAGCAGTTTCTGAATGATATTTTCGACGTCCTCACCCACATAACCGGCCTCGGTCAGCGTGGTGGCATCGGCCATGGTAAATGGCACATCCAGGAAACGCGCCAGGGTTTCAGCCAGCAGCGTTTTGCCGCTACCGGTCGGCCCGATCAGCAGGATGTTACTCTTGCCTAATTCTATACCGTTGCTGGTATCGCCATTACGCAGGCGCTTATAGTGGTTGTAGACCGCCACTGCCAGCACTTTTTTTGCAGGTTCCTGGCCGATAACATAATCGTCAAGGTGCTGACGGATTTCATGCGGCGTCGGTAATGCACTGCGTTCACGGTGTGGCGCGACTTCTTTGATCTCTTCGCGAATAATGTCATTACATAAATCGACACATTCATCGCAGATATACACTGACGGCCCGGCAATCAGCTTACGAACTTCATGCTGGCTTTTGCCGCAAAAAGAGCAGTACAGCAGCTTTCCTGAACCGTCTTTGCGCTTATCTGTCATCAGTAAACCTCTTCTCTGGTATCAGTCCCGCAGCGTAACAATAACACCACGACACGACTATATTACACAACAGCCGCATGATTGGCTGATGTCTGTTCATTCCTGTTATGACTCATTGCTTGCAGAACTTCAGTAACTCAAGCCCTGCCTTTGAGACGTCCGTATGAGTATAACTATAGACCATCAGCCCGGCAGAAATAAGCCGTCAGGCGCGATGGGTAAATACGGAGTCTACTAACCCGTACTGTACAGCCTCATCAGCGGACAGGAAACGGTCACGCTCAGTGTCACGCTCTATTTCTTCAAGAGATTTGCCCGTATGTTTCGCCATCAGCTCATTCATACGAGATTTCACTTTCAGAATTTCTTTAGCGTGGATCTCAATATCCGTCGCCTGGCCCTGGAAACCGCCCAGTGGCTGGTGGATCATCACACGGGAATTTGGCAGGCAGAAGCGTTTGCCTTCGGCACCGGCTGTTAACAGGAATGCGCCCATTGAACAGGCTTGTCCCATACAAATCGTGCTGACATCCGGTTTGATGAACTGCATGGTGTCATAAATCGACATACCGGCAGTGATCACGCCGCCCGGTGAGTTGATATACAAATAAATGTCTTTTTCCGGACTTTCTGCTTCCAGGAACAGCATCTGGGCAACAATCAGGTTAGCCATATGGTCTTCAACCTGACCGGTCAGGAAGATGATACGTTCCTTAAGCAGACGGGAGAAAATATCGTATGAACGCTCGCCCCGTGAAGTTTGCTCAACCACCATGGGTACCAACGCCATGTTTGGTGCAAATTGCTCTCTTTCACCACTGTATGACATAACCGTCTCCTAATAGATTCTGTTTGGCGCTATTTAAAATCGATTCTACTTGAGATAGGCACACATGACTATGCTCAAGCGGCCAAGTCGCCATTTACACGCCTGACGGTGTTTATCAGTCAGATTTTAACTACAAATTTACCTGGGTTAGCTCTTATCAATTGGGGGAATTGCCCCCTTTTTCAAGCCTGCAGTGATATTTCTTTTTTGGCGTGCCCCCTGAGCCAGTAAAAAGCCATCCTGAGGGTGTCAGTCAACAGTTTCTACGTGGGCTGTGCTTTATATTGATAAATATAGTGCAAAAACAACAGCCAAAACAAAAATACCTGATTTTCAGGAAATAAAAAGCCCGCAGTAAAAACCGCGGGCTTTGGAAGCAAACCTGTAAACAGGTTCAGCAACGTGCATTACAATTATGCAGGTTGAGTCTGGTTCATCAGTTCAGTAAAGGTAGTGGCTTTTTCAGTCACTTTCGCTTTAGACAACAGAGTTTCGACCGCTTGTTCTTCCAGTGCGACGTTACGCATGTTGTTCATCAGCTCTTTGTTTTTGCTGTAGAACTCAACAACTTCCTGTGGATCTTCGTACGCAGAAGCCATTTCTTCGATCAGTGCTTTAACGCGATCTTCATCAGCTTTCAGTTCGTGCTGGCTGATGACCTCGCCCAGCAACAAACCAACAACGACGCGACGTTTAGCTTGCTCTTCAAACAATTCGCGTGGCAGTTCCAGCGCTTGTTTTTCGTTGCCGCCAAAACGTTGTGCAGCCTGACGACGCAGAACATCCACTTCGCCGTCGATCAGTGCAGATGGCACGTCGATTTCGTTAGCGCTGACCAGACCGTCGATTGCCTGAGTTTTGATGCGGTTACGAACAGCACCTTTCAGCTCGCGTTCCATGTTTTTACGCACTTCAGCACGCAGACCTTCAACAGAACCATCAGCCACGCCGAAACGTTTGATGAATTCAGGGGTCAGTTCTGGCAACTCACGCTCTTCTACTTTCTTCAAAGTAATCGCGAACTTAGCCGCTTTACCTTTCAGGTTTTCAGCATGGTAATCTTCCGGGAAGTTCACGTCGATGGTGAATTCTTCACCGGCTTTGTGACCCACCAGACCGTCTTCGAAGCCTGGGATCATGCGGCCCTGGCCCATAGCCAGTACGAAATCAGAAGCTTTGCCGCCTTCGAATTCTTCACCGTCGATGGAACCGGAGAAATCTACAGTCACGCGGTCTTCAGCAGTGGCCGCAGCATCAGTTTCCTTCCAGTCCGCTTGTTGCTTACGCAGAGTTTCCAGCATGGTATCAACATCAGCGTCGTTAACTTCAACAACCGGTTTTTCAACTTCGATGTTTTCCAGATCTTTCAGCTCAACTTCCGGGTACACTTCAAATTCTACGGAGAAGTTAAAGTCTTCACCCTGCTTGTACTCACCCGGGATGTAGTTAGGTGCGCCAGCTGGA
Organism: Rahnella aceris; assembly: GCF_011684115.1. Taxonomy (NCBI): domain Bacteria; kingdom Pseudomonadati; phylum Pseudomonadota; class Gammaproteobacteria; order Enterobacterales; family Yersiniaceae; genus Rahnella; species Rahnella aceris. The sequence continues at coordinate 2,550,612 of NZ_JAADJV010000001.1, forward strand.
TTGATTTTTTCTTTGATGATCGCATCAACGAAATTGCGTTGCATCAGATCACCCAGTACGTCCTGACGTACTGACGCGCCGTAACGCTGTTCAATGATGTGGCTTGGTACTTTGCCTTTACGGAAGCCGTCAATACGTACTTTTTTAGAGACGTTGATCAGTTCACTGCTCACTGCTTTTTCAATGCTTTCAGCAGGAACAGTAATCGTTACGCGGCGCCCAAGGCCTTGAGTGGTTTCAACAGAAACTTGCATCTTGTTACCTCAAAAAAAAATCACAGTGCTCGGTCAACTCCAGAAGTCGTTCTCAAGATGAGCGCAAACTTACCTTGAAAACGACTTCTAAGAACCGGGACAGTTCTGTATCAGAACGTAGCCCTGTATTCGAGAGCGTCCGAAACCATTCCGGAAAAATTAGACGCGACATTATAGCGGCGCATACGCATTGAGTCGAGGACGGTCTCTGTTGCGCGGGAGGGAAACTCACACGGGACTCGATCCTTCGAAAAATGCGGTCATTCAGAGGCATAAACCTCGTGCCGTCAGTCCGTCAGAAGAAAAACAAAAACGGCCCGCAGGCCGTTTCTTGAAATTCGCATCTACTAATACCGCATCTGGCAAGGAAAGTTCCAGTGTTACCGCGTCAAATGCCGATATTTATGCCTTTTGTGAATCAGATCGCGACTGTCAGGCCATGGTGCCCGCGCCGCGACACGGCGGTGAAGCTGGCACCGTATCCTGTAAGCCTTCCCATTCTTTCAGGGTATACGTGTGCAAAGCCAGCGCATGCACGCTGCCTGCCAGCTCCTCCGTTAATTTCCCATAGATGGCACGATGACGCGCCAGGAAACGCTCCCCGATAAACTTATCCGACACCATGACCACTTTAAAATGGCTCTCGGAGCCTGCCGGGACATTATGACGATAGCTTTCGTCAGTCACTTCCAGAAACGCAGGTTCAAATGCTTCAACTAATTTTGCTTCTATTTGCTCACGAATCATAGCAATCTCCTTACACCGCATCAGCAGAGAACTGCGCCTGTCTGGTACACCTATCTCTTTATAATGATAGGCGGCTTTCCAGATTCTATGCACGCCAGAACAATAAATTTCTGCTGCAGATTGATAAAAATGGCGCTCAGTCTGTCAAAGAAACTGCCGCTTCGCTACGGATGGCGTCAGCAGCCCGCAGCTTTACTGCGACTTTGCTGAAAAAAAACGCGAAAAACACGCTTTTCCGGATTGTTGGGACTTCCCCCGGCAAATGGCAATGTTATGATGTCGGCAAATTTTTGAGCACTATTCCCTTATTAATATTGAGAAAATACACATGCTAAAGAAAATTATTTTCCCTGTTCTGGCACTGTTCATGCTGGCCGGTTGCGCCACCAGCACTAACACCCTGGACGTTTCACCGAAAATTGTTCTGCCTTCACAAGATCCAACGCTTCAGGGCATTACTATCAGCATCAACGGTGCTGACCAGCGTCAGGATCAGGCACTGGCAAAAGTGAACCGCGATGGGCAGTTGATTTCCCTGACACCGTCACGCGATCTGCGTTTCCTGTTGCAGGAATCACTGGAGAAACAAATGACCGCCAGAGGTTACATGGTGGGGGCTGACGGCGCGGTTGATTTGCAAATTGTAGTGAACAACCTGTATGCAGATGTTCAGGAAGGTAACCTGCGTTATAACATCACCACTAAAGCCGACATCTCCATCATCGCGACGGCGAAGAACGGCAGCAAGCAGGTGAAAAACTACCGCTCGACATATAACGTTCAGGGCGCACTGTCTGCGACTAACGCAAAAATTACCAACGCAGTTAACACCACACTGGGCGATGTCATCAGTGACATGGCGTCAGACACCAGCATCAGTGACTTCATCAAAGCGAATGCCCGTTAAGTTCAGCTGAAGTTTGCGTGATGAATTCTGCCCGGCTCGTCCGGGCAGAATGCTTTTTAAGGCCAGTGATTATCTTTCCTGAAATGCATCCCTTCCTTTATTATGCGTATGCGCCACTCTCTCAACGGTTCGCAGGAACACAATTTTCATGATCAGTCAGTACTTTAAAATTTTCACGCAACGCAATACGGTCATTTTACTGCTTCTGGGCTTCGCTTCCGGTTTACCCCTGGCGCTGACGTCCGGCACGTTGCAGGCGTGGATGACGGTCGAAAATGTTGACCTGAAAACCATCGGTATTTTTTCGCTGGTAGGTCAGGCCTACGTGTTCAAGTTCTTATGGTCACCGATGATGGACCGTTACACGCCTTCTTTTCTCGGGCGCAGACGCGGATGGCTGATCCTGACGCAATTGTTGCTGGTCGTGGCGATTTTCGCGATGGGTTTTATGGACCCTTCAAAAGATTTATTCTGGCTCGCCGCGCTGGCCGTACTGATTGCATTCGCCTCGGCGTCGCAGGACATCGTTTTTGACGCGTATAAAACCGATTTACTGCCACCGGAAGAACGCGGAAATGGTGCCGCCGTGTCAGTTCTGGGTTACCGCCTGGCAATGCTGGTCTCCGGCGGGCTGGCATTATGGCTGGCTGATCGGTATCTCGGCTGGCAGCATATGTACTGGCTGATGGCAGGTATGATGCTCATCGGCGTTCTCGCCACCCTGTTGTCGCCGGAGCCTGAAAACACCCAACCAGCGCCGCGTACCATGGAGATGGCCGTCGTCGCACCGCTGAAAGACTTTTTTGGCCGCAACAATGCCTGGCTGATTTTGCTGCTCATCGTGATGTACAAGATGGGCGATGCGTTTGCAGGAAGCCTGAGTACAACATTTTTGATCCGTGGCGTCGGTTTTGATGCGGGGGAGGTCGGGCTGGTAAATAAAACGCTCGGGCTGATGGCAACCATCATCGGTGCATTGTTTGGCGGAATGTTAATGCAGCGTCTGAGCTTGTTCCGCGCCCTGATGTTATTCGGGATTTTGCAGGCTGTTTCTAATGCCGGTTACTGGATCCTCGCCATCACCGATAAAGATTTAACCACTATGGGCGCGGCGATTTTCTTTGAAAACCTGTGTGGCGGTATGGGGACGGCAGCGTTCGTGGCACTCCTGATGACGCTGTGTAATCGCTCATTCTCTGCCACCCAGTTTGCGCTGCTTTCAGCATTGTCTGCCGTGGGCCGCGTGTATGTCGGGCCGATTGCCGGATGGTTCGTTGAAGCTTATGGCTGGCCGTGGTTTTATCTTTTCTCGATTGTAGCAGCGGTGCCCGGTTTACTGCTGCTGGCAGTTTGCCGGCAGACCCTCGAATACACCCAAAATACAGACAGTTTCCTGCCGCGCATTCACTTTGCCGCCCCGTATCGCTGGGCATTACGTTGCATGCTGACGGGAAGCTTGTTATTGATACTCTGGCTGATCACGCTGATTGTCGACAGTATGGGCTGGGCATCCTGGCAAAGGCTGGCGACAACCTTGTTAGAAACGGGAGCAGTTATTTGCCTGACTGGCGTTATTTTAGGCAGTCTGCTCGATTTTTTATCTCTGCGCCGTACTGCACGTTCCTGATTTACCGCCATTCATTCGAAATGAATGGCGCGTTTCATTTAACAAATGATCTATAAATAGGACGCAATAAATTAAATTCAGAAAAAATAATATTTTCCGGGATAGTTTTTCTTTCGGGCTTTTCATGCATTTTATTTCACCTGCTTTATACATTAATTTAACATTAATTAAACGTATCGATGAGATATCGCACGACAATTATAATGCCAAAATCTGTCACCCCTTGTTTTTCATCACTATAGAAAAAAATCCATACGCAACATATTGTTGCCCACTGTAAATTGTCACGATCCGTGACATGTGTGACTGCGTTAACATAAAGTGTCAACAGCGCTTTGACACTTGTTTAAGCGTGTTTACAGTCCTGCAACCTTCCCGTAAAATGCCCGCACACCTGAAGCGACAATAGAGCCCTAGTTATTGAGGTCGTTAGATGAGACTTAAGAAATACAATAAAAGTATTGGGATGTTGTCCTTATTTGCCTCCGCGGTAATGTTGAGCGGTTGCAATACGGCATTGATGGATCCCAAGGGAGCAATTGGACTTGAGCAGAGAACGCTGATTTTAACCGCTATCGGTTTAATGCTGATCGTTGTTATACCAGTTATTATCATGGCGTTTGCCTTTGCCTGGAAGTATCGCGCTTCCAATACAAAAGCAAAATACAGTCCTGATTGGTCCCACTCCAACAAAATTGAAGCCGTCGTCTGGACAGTTCCAATTATTATCATTGCCATCCTGGCAACGATTACCTGGAAAACCACCCACTCGCTTGATCCGTTCAAGCCAATCGTGACTGACCAAAAACCGATGACGGTTGAAGTCGTTTCTCTGGACTGGAAATGGTTGTTCATTTATCCAGAACAAGGCATCGCGACCGTTAACGAACTGGTTATTCCTAAAGATGTGCCTGTTCAGTTCAAAGTCACTTCAGACTCTGTGATGAACTCGTTCTTCATTCCTCAGTTAGGCGGGCAGATTTATGCGATGGCCGGTATGCAAACTCAGCTGCATTTGATTGCAAATGAAGCGGGTACGTATAAAGGCATTTCAGCAAGCTTCAGCGGCCGCGGCTTCTCAGGTATGAAGTTCAACACAATTGCGACTCCAACCCGTGCCGATTTCGACACCTGGGTAGCAAAAGTGAAAAGTGCACCGAACCAGCTGGCTACCACTGATGACTTCAACAAACTGGCTGCACAGAGCATCGACAACCCGGTCGAATACTTCTCTGTTGCAAAACCTGGTTTGTTTAAAGAAATCATTGGCAAATACTCCATGCATGACATGAAGGCAGCGCCAGAAGGTCACACCATGCCAATGCCGGCAGGCGCTGACATGAAAGGCATGGATATGGGTGGACAGTCTCACGCAGCCGGAGCCGAGGAATAAACGATGTTCGGAAAATTAACGCTTGATTCGGTTCCGTATCATGAACCGATTATCATGGTCACAGTTGCCGCGATTATTATCGGTGGCCTGGCAGTAGTTGCCGGCATCACCTATTTCGGTAAGTGGAAATATCTGTGGACCGAGTGGCTGACCTCCGTCGACCACAAAAAATTAGGTATCATGTATATCATTCTGGCCTTCGTCATGCTTCTGCGTGGCTTTGCCGATGCCATCATGATGCGTAGCCAGCAGGTGCTTGCCTCTGCGGGCGAGCCGGGCTTCCTTCCTCCTCATCACTACGACCAAATCTTCACCGCGCACGGCGTGATCATGATCTTCTTCATGGCGATGCCTTTCGTAATCGGTCTGATGAACGTGGTTGTACCTTTGCAAATCGGTGCGCGCGACGTTGCGTTCCCGTTCCTGAACAACGTGAGCTTCTGGTTTACCGCCGCGGCTGTTGTGCTGATCAACATCTCTTTGGGTGTGGGTGAGTTCGCACAGACCGGCTGGTTAGCTTATCCGCCACTGTCAGGTAAGGAATACAGTCCGGGGGTCGGGGTAGATTACTGGATCTGGAGTCTCCAGATATCCGGGGTCGGGACCTTGCTGACCGGTGTTAACTTCTTTGCGACCATCCTGAAGATGCGCGCACCCGGTATGCCGCTGATGAAAATGCCGGTATTTACCTGGGCCGCACTGTGCACCAACGTGTTGATTATCGTGTCCTTCCCGATTCTGACCGTGACTGTTGCACTGCTGACTTTAGACCGTTATCTGGGCACCCATTTCTTCACGAATGATATGGGCGGCAACATGATGATGTACATCAACCTGATTTGGGCCTGGGGCCATCCGGAAGTGTACATTTTGGTTCTGCCAGTATTCGGTGTGTTCTCAGAAGTTACCGCAACCTTCTCCAAAAAACGTCTGTTCGGTTACACCTCGCTGGTATGGGCAACCATCGCCATCACGGTGTTGTCGTTCATCGTTTGGTTGCACCACTTCTTCACCATGGGTTCTGGCGCCAACGTCAATGCCTTCTTCGGCATCATGACGATGATCATTTCTATCCCGACCGGGGTAAAAATCTTCAACTGGCTGTTCACCATGTATCAGGGCCGTATCACGCTCAACGCAGCGATGCTGTGGACTGTTGGCTTCATCATCACCTTCTCTGTGGGTGGTATGACCGGTGTTCTGCTGGCGGTTCCGGGTGCTGACTTCGTGCTGCACAACAGCCTGTTCCTGATTGCCCACTTCCATAACGTTATTATCGGTGGTGTGGTCTTCGGTTGCTTCGCAGGTCTGACTTACTGGTTCCCTAAATCCTTCGGCTTCACGCTGAACGAAAAATGGGGTGTGCGTTCATTCTGGTTCTGGATCATCGGCTTCTTCGTTGCGTTCATGCCACTGTACGTCCTGGGCTTCATGGGCATGACCCGTCGTGTCAGCCAGAACATCGATCCTGAGTTCCACCCGCTGCTGGTTGTTGCAGCGTGCGGTGCTGCACTGATTGCCTGCGGTATCCTCTGCCAGCTGATCATGATCTTCGTTTCCGTTCGCGACCGCGACCAGAACCGAGATCTGACCGGTGACCCATGGGGCGCACGTACTCTGGAGTGGTCAACCTCTTCTCCTCCTCCGTTCTACAACTTCGCTATCGTGCCGCAAATTCACGACCGTGATGAGTTCTGGGACATGAAAGAGAAAGGCACCGCTTACAAGCAGCCTGCTAAATATGAACCGATTCATATGCCACGTAACAGCGGCGCCGGTTTCATCATCGCTATGCTGAGTCTGGTTTGTGGTTTCGCGTTAATCTGGGATATCTGGTGGCTGGCAGCGGTGAGCTTCATTGCACTGGCTGCGACCTGGATTGCGAAAAGCTTCGACGAAGATGTTGATTACTACGTGCCAGTTGAAGAAGTGGAACGTATTGAAAACCAACATTATGAACAAATCCGTAAAGCAGGTGTGAAACATGGCAACTGATACTCTGACTCACCACGATGAGGCCCATGCTGAGCATGGGCACCACGATGCAGGTGCAACCAAAGTCTTCGGCTTCTGGATCTACCTGATGAGTGACTGCATATTGTTTGCGAGCCTGTTCGCAACTTATGCAGTACTGGTAAACGGGACCGCTGGCGGTCCCTCTGGTAAAGACATTTTTGAACTGCCGTTCGTACTGGTAGAAACCTTCTGCCTGTTGTTCAGTAGTATCACTTACGGCTTTGCGATGCTGGGCATGAACAAAGGTAACAAAGCAGCGGTTAACGGCTGGTTGTTCCTGACTTTCCTGTTCGGTTTAGGCTTCATCGGGATGGAACTCTATGAATTCCATCACCTGATTGCTGAAGGCTATGGTCCGCAGCGCAGTGGTTTCCTGTCTGGCTTCTTTGCGCTGGTCGCCACCCATGGTCTGCACGTGACCTGTGGTCTGATTTGGATCCTGACCATGATGGTTCAGGTTTCACGTCGCGGTCTGACTGAAGTCAACAAAACCCGTCTGATGTGTCTGAGCCTGTTCTGGCACTTCCTGGACGTGGTGTGGATCTGCGTGTTTACCGTTGTTTATCTGATGGGAGCAATGTAATGAGTCATTCTGCTACTTCCCATGGTGGCGCAAGCCACGGCAGCCTGAAGTCATACGCTATTGGCTTCATCTTGTCGGTTATCCTGACGGTGATCCCGTTTGCCATGGTCATGACCGACACGGCGTCACATTCACTGATTCTGGGTACTGTGGTTGCTTCCGCGATCATCCAGATCGTTGTCCATCTGGTGTTCTTCCTGCACATGAATACGTCGTCGGAAGAGCGCTGGAACCTGGTGGCACTTCTGTTCACCGCTGTGATTATCTTTATCGTCGTTGTGGGCTCATTGTGGATTATGTATAACCTCAACCTCAATATGATGGTCAGTTAAAGAGCCGAGCTGCACGTGATGATTAAGCAATACCTGCAAGTAACGAAACCAGGAATTATTTTCGGCAACTTAATTTCTGTCATCGGGGGATTTCTCCTTGCTGCCAAAGGCAGCATCGACTTCCCACTCTTTCTCGCCACACTGGTGGGTGTTTCGCTGGTTGTCGCATCGGGTTGTGTCTTTAACAACTTTATCGACCGCGACATCGACCGGATCATGGAAAGAACGAAGAACCGGGTCCTGGTGAAAGGGCTTATTCCGCCGAAAACAAGCCTGGTTTACGCGACCATTCTGGGTATTGCGGGCTTTGCGTTGTTGTATATCGGAGCAAATCCGCTGGCCATGTGGCTGGCAGTGATGGGCTTTGTGGTTTATGTCGGCGTTTACAGCCTGTACATGAAACGCAACTCGGTATACGGCACGCTGATCGGCAGCTTGTCTGGCGCAGCGCCACCGGTTATCGGTTACTGTGCCGTTTCTGGCCAGTTTGATACCGGTGCACTGATCTTGCTTCTGATTTTCAGCCTGTGGCAGATGCCGCATTCGTACGCGATTGCCATCTTCCGCTTCAAAGATTATCAGGCAGCAGGTATCCCGGTTCTGCCAGTAGTGAAAGGCATCTCCGTCGCCAAGCATCATATTATCGTCTACATTCTGGCGTTTATGATTGCGACGCTGATGCTGACCCTGAGCGGTTATGCAGGTTATAAATACCTGATTGTCGCCGCCGCTGTCAGTATCTGGTGGCTGGGCATGGCACTGAAGGGGTATAAAACGGAAAATGACGTGGTGTGGGCGAGAAAACTGTTTGGTTTCTCCATCATCACCATCATGTCGCTGAGCTTCATGATGTCCGTGGATTTTAATTCTGCACCGACATCCTTGCTGACCTACGTTTGGTAACACGCACCTTCAGTGTAACCCGCTGAAATCACAGCTAAAGGCCAGTAGCAATACTGGCCTTTTCTTTTTCTCAGTCTGACAGGCAAACATCGTAATATCTGCTAAAGATCCATCGTTTTACCCAGGCCGGCTTAATCATTAAAATGTCGGATTGTTATTTTGAGGTAGTAATGTGAACGATAACCAGATGACCCCGCAGGAAAGTCGGGCTACATGGGGACTAGGGACAGTATTTTCTTTGCGCATGCTCGGCATGTTCATGGTTCTGCCGGTGCTGACCACCTACGGCATGAAATTATCCGGCGCCAGCGAAACACTGATCGGCATCGCCATCGGCATTTACGGCCTGGCACAGGCTGTTTTCCAGATCCCATTCGGACTGCTTTCTGACCGCGTTGGCCGCAAGCCACTGATCGTCTTTGGTCTGGTCATCTTCTGCATCGGCAGCATTGTGGCTGCTTCCACCGAATCTATCTGGGGCGTGATCATTGGTCGTGCCCTGCAAGGCTCTGGCGCGATTGCTGCCGCCGTGATGGCCCTGCTGTCTGACCTGACCCGTGAGCAAAACCGCACCAAAGCGATGGCGTTTATCGGCATCAGTTTCGGTATTACCTTTGCGATTGCGATGGTGCTCGGCCCGATCATCACCCACGCCTGGGGTTTACACGCCCTGTTCTGGGCGATCGCAGTACTGACCGTTCTCGGCATCATCATTACCGTGGCCGTGGTGCCCTCCCCTGCTACGCACATTCTTAATCGCGAATCGAGCATGGTAAAAGGCAGCTTCGGCAAAGTGATGGGCAACGCCAAACTGCTGAAACTGAACTTCGGCATTCTGTGTCTTCACGTGTTACTGATGTCGAGCTTCGTGGTGTTACCGCAAGTGATGGAACATGCGGGCTTCCCGCCGAGTGAACACTGGCGGGTGTATCTGATCACCATGCTGACGTCTTTCGTCGCTGTCATTCCGGTGATTGTCTACGCTGAGAAAAAGCGCCACATGAAACAGGTGTTCATGGGTTGCGTGGTTGTGTTGCTGCTGGCTGAAATCGTACTGTGGGCCGCGGGGCTACATTTATGGGCGGTCATCGCCGGTATCCAACTGTTCTTCCTGGCCTTCAACGTGATGGAAGCGATTCTGCCTTCGCTTATCAGTAAAGAATCACCCGCGGGCTACAAAGGCACGGCGATGGGGCTTTATTCCACCAGCCAGTTCATCGGCGTGGCGATTGGCGGCAGCTTAGGCGGTTATGTTTACGGACACGTCGGGGCCGGTGCCGTATTCCTGGTTTGTGCGGCCATTGCCGTCGTCTGGTTGCTGGTCAGTTCTACCATGACCGAACCCCCGTATGTCAGCAGCCTGCGTATTACGCTGTCTGAACTGGCGGTGAAAGATTCTGCCCTGCAGGCACGGATCCTCGCACAACCGGGCGTGGCCGAAGCCGTTGTCGTTCCGGAAGAATTCAGCGCCTACGTAAAAGTCGACACCAAACAGACCAACCGTAAAGCGCTCGAACAACTGGTCAGCGCTGCCTGACGCCTTCTGACATAAGTAATCAGCTGTGTCTGGAAACTGGCACAGCGTTTCATTTTTATCCCCACTGCGTGACACCCTTCACTTAAAAAATTCCCTCAATCGTTATCCTCAAGAATTCCTTAACAAAATTTTGTCAGTGATGACGGCTCTCGGGCCTTTTGGGGATCTCATGAAAACATATGCTCTCGTTGGCACCGGCGGACGCTCAGGTTTATACATTGAAGCGATCACCGGTAAATACCGCCACAACGCAAAATTTGTGGCCTTCTGTGATACAAATCAGACGCGAATGGATTATGCGAACCGCCAGCTTGAGCAGAGCGGCATCGCACGGGTATCTACCTGGAAATCTGCTGATTTCAATACGATGCTCGACGAAACCAAACCGGATATCGTGATTGTCACCAGCATGGATCGCACACATGACGATTATATCGTCCGCGCCCTGCATGCCGGTTGTGACGTCATTACTGAAAAGCCGATGACCATCGATGAACAGCGCGCGCTGCGCATTCTGGATGCCGTCGATGCAACTGGCTATCAGGTGCGTGTGGCGTTCAATTACCGCTACGCGCCGCATCACAGCAAAATGCGTGAACTGCTGATGCAGGAAACCATCGGTGAAGTACTTTCGGTACACTTTGAATGGCTGCTGAATACCGAACACGGGGCTGATTATTTTCGTCGCTGGCACCGTGAAAAACGCAATTCCGGCGGCCTGCTGGTGCACAAATCGACCCACCATTTTGACCTGATGAACTTCTGGCTCAACAGCACGCCGGAGAAAGTTTATGCGCAGGGCGACCTGCGTTTTTACGGTAAAGAGAATGCAGAAAAGCGTGGCGTGACAGAGTTTTATCCGCGTACACATGGCTATCCGCAGGCACAGAATGATCCGTTTGCACTGCATATGGGCGATAACGCCCAGCTCAAAGCGCTGTATCTGGATGCGGAACATGAAGATAACTATTTCCGTGACCAGAGTGTCTTCAGTGACGGCATCAGCATTGAAGATACGTTGTCGGTGCTGGTGAAATATCAAAACAAAGTACAGCTAACCTATTCGCTCAATGCGTATCTGCCGTGGGAGGGTTTGAACGTGGTGTTCAACGGCACCAAAGGCCGCATTGAAATGAAAATCGTCGAGATGTCGTACGTCAACGCAGGCGGAAAACGCGAGAACGAAGGCAGCATTGAGAAAGCAGAAATTACTGTTTATCCGTTATTTGCCGAACCCTGGAAGGCGGAGTTCCAGATGGGAGAAGGCGGCCATGGCGGCGGTGATAATGCCATGCTGGAAGACCTGTTCGGCGAGCGCAAAGACGACCCCTTAAAACGCGCCGCCGATCACCGCGCCGGCGCGATGTCGATCCTGACAGGAATTGCCGGAAATCTCTCGATGCAGTACGACAAACCGATTTACTTTAAAGACTTCGAACTGGTGAAAAGGCTGCGCCAGCGGAAGTAATCGCCATAAAAAAGGGGACGCAATGCGTCCCTTTAAAATAACCGTAGTACGAAGGCTATCAGTCGCGGAAATTCTTAAACTGGAACGGCTGTCCCAGATCACCGTTGCGGATCAATGCCATTACGGCCTGCAAATCATCACGCGCTTTGCCGGTAACACGGACTTCGTCGCCCTGAACCTGTGCCTGCACTTTAATTTTACTGTCTTTGATCAGCTTGACGATTTTCTTCGCCAGGGCGGATTCAATGCCGGAATGCAGTTTGGCATCAACGCTGTAGGTTTTACCGCTGTGCTCCATCTGCTCAGGAATTTCCAGCGCCCCGCCTTCAATGCCACGTTTGGCTAACTTCTCACGCAGAATATCGACCAGCTGATTTACCTGAAAATCTGATTCGCTGGCCACTTTGATACTCTCGTTTTTTTCATTGAGATCGAAGCTGGCAGGAATGTTGCGGAAATCCCAGCGGGTTTGCAGTTCACGGCTGGCATTTTCCACGGCATTGCGCACTTCCTGCATGTCGATTTCGGAAACAATGTCAAAAGACGGCATAATCGCTTCTCCCTGTAGTTTTTGTGTTGCACGTTATATGGCGTGCATAATACCGCCTTCAACCCCCGATGCCAAACGACAGCAAAGTACCGGACATAAAATGCTCAGAGGGTCAAAAAGTGCAGGTGAAAATGTGATCTACAGCACAAATGTCTATACTAATAAGATAACCGGACAGCAGAATATTCTTTCAACAAACTATTTCATGGCCCTGTTTCGCCACAATTCCCGGGAGGCACAATGAAAATAACAGTATTGGGTTGCGGTGCGCTGGGACAACTTTGGCTTTCGGCCCTCTATCAGCAAGGCCACGACGTTCAGGGCTGGATCCGCATTGCGCAGCCATTTTGTGCCGTTAACGTTATTTCGCCGGAAGGCATTGCTTTTAATCGCAATATGCCTACTAACGACCCGGAACATCTGGCACAAAGCGAATTACTGCTGGTCACGTTGAAAGCGTGGCAGGTTTCCGGCGCAATAAGCACGCTGATGCCGATGCTTAATGATAATTGCGCGATATTACTGCTGCATAATGGCATGGGCACTGTTGATGAATTACCCCCTAACCGTCTGGCGATTTTGCAGGGCGCAACGACCCATGCGGCGCGTCATGAAGGCAACGCAATTGTCCATGTGGCTGCCGGAGCGACGCACATCGGTCCGGTGACTCCGCGCGGTGCGGCGCTGAGTTCACTGGCGGATACGCTGCATAATGCCTTACCGGACGTGGCCTGGCATGACAACATCAAGCCGTCGCTGTGGAATAAGCTGGCGGTGAACTGCGTGATTAATCCGCTGACAGCTTTGTATGATTGCACCAACGGCGACCTGCTGGCGTATGCCGATCAGATTGAGCAAATCAGTCAGGAGGTCGCGCAGGTGATGGCGATTGAAGGCGTCGAAATTCACAGAGAATCTTTGCTCAGCTTCGTCTATCAGGTGATTGAATCCACCTCCGCTAACCATTCGTCGATGCTGCAGGATATCCGCAATCAACGTCATACCGAAATCGATTACATTACCGGCTATGTCCTGCGCCGCGGGCGTAAGTTCGGCCTGACCCTGCCGGTTAATAACCGCTTATTTGAACAGATTAAGAGAAAGGAAAACGATTATGAGCGCGTCAGTTCTGGTCTGCCTGGCACCTGGTAGCGAAGAAATAGAAGCCGTTACCGCAATTGACTTGCTGGTACGGGCGGGCATTAACGTCACGACAGCCAGTGTCGCAGGCGATGGCAACCTGGAAATCCGCTGCTCGCGCGGCGTGCGTATTCTGGCCGATGTCGCACTGGTAGATGTTGCAGATGATGAGCATGACGTGATCGTTCTGCCCGGTGGCCTCGGTGGCGCAACCTGTTTCAGCGAAAGCCCGCTGCTGGTAGAGAAAGTGCGCCAGATGCATGTCAGCGGTAAAATTGTTGCGGCTATCTGCGCCGCACCTGCGCTGGTGCTGGAGTATCACGATTTATTCCCGGTCGGGAATATGACCGGTTTTCCGGGCTTAAAGGATAAGATTGACCCGAATAAATGGTCCGATCGTCGGGTGATTTTCGATCCGCGTGTTAATCTTCTGACCAGTCAGGGGCCGGGCACGTCAATGGAATTTGCCCTGAAAATTATCGATCTGTTGCTGGGCAAAGCCAAAGCAGCGGAAATTGCCGCGCAACTGGTTCTGGCTCCGGGGATTTATAACTACACCGATGAAGGTACCCGGGAGTCGTGATCCGATTACCGCCAGTAAAAAGGGGCTCAGCGATGCTGAACCCCTTTTTTACATCCGGAATATCGTTTACGGACGATAGACTTTCACGTTGTTAAAGCCCTGTTCTTTCAGATACAGCGCCTGTAAACGACTCATCACGCCACGGTCGCAATACAACAGATAGGTTTTGTTCTGATCCAGATCGCCAAACTGAGTGGCCAGTTTGTAGAACGCCAGCGGCTTCACTTCAACGTTTTCCAGTGCCAGCGGCTGGGCTTCCACTTCATCCGGTGCCCGGACATCCAGAACGACGTCTGTTGACACGAACTCAGCCACAGTTTCCACTTCCGGTACCACTTCCGCCGCCTGTGTAGCAATTTCGCGAATATCGACATTGCGCGCTTCGCTGACTACTTTATCCAGCACCTCAAAATCGAACATCGCTTCTTCGGCTTCGATTTTTGCTTTCACCGCTTTCACCGTCGGGCTTTTCGAAATCACACCGCAGTATTCCGGCATGGTTTTCGCAAAATCTTCCGTACCGATTTCACGGGCAATCTTGATGATGTGCTCTTTATCGTGAGAAATCAGCGGACGCAAAATAAGCGTGTCAGAAACATTGTCGATTAAACGCAAATTGGTCAGCGTCTGGCTGGAAACCTGCCCCAGCGCTTCACCGGTGACCAGTGCCTGCACGCCATAGCGCTCAGCAATGGAAGACGCCGCACGCACCATCATACGTTTCAGGACAACGCCCATCTGGCCGTCTTCAACTTTTTCGAGGATTTCACCGACGACCGGTTCGAAATCAACCGCGATAAAACGCACCCGGTGCGAGCTGCCGAAACGGTTCCACAAATAATGCGCCACCTGTTTCACACCGATTTCATGCGCTGCGCCGCCGAGATTAAAGAAGCAATAATGCACACGACAGCCGCGACGCATCAGCATATAACTGGATACACCGGAGTCGAAACCACCAGAAATCAGTGACAGCACATCTTCCTGCGTGCCAATCGGGTAACCGCCCTGACCCTCGAGGCGGCTTTTCACCAGCACCAGCTTATCGTCGTTAATTTCCAGTTTCACCGTGACCTGCGGATCTTTCAGGCTGACCTTCGCTGATTCAATGTGCTGATTCAGGCCACCGCCGACATAGCGTTCAACCTCGGTAGACGTAAAATCATGTTTACCACGACGTTTAACACGCACACAGAAAGTTTTGCCTGCCACTTCATCACGGTAAGCTTCCAGCGCTTGCTCGAAGATGTTGTGGACATCGGTGTAAGGACGGTCTTCAACTTCTTCAACATAACGGATACCTGGAATGCGGCAGAGCAATTCCTGAATCAGGTCGTGTTTGCTTTCGTCTTTACTGCGAACTTCGATATGATCCCAGTGGCGGACCACCGCCAGCGTCTCATCATGCGGTCGCACGATATTGCGAATGCTGCTAGAGAGGATCTTAATGAAGCGCAAACGCACAGATTGGCTCTTGATGGTGATTTCAGGGAACAATTTAATGATAAACTTCATGGCAGTCTTTTGTTAGCAGGTGAAAAAACGGGGTAGTAAGTCGCTGAATAAGGATCTAGGATCCTATTATTGCTAAGCCAAATGTTCATTTTGTGTCACATTGGGCTTAGCAATAATATCTGCGGCGCAGAGTATATCACTTAAAATGGGTACTCTGTGCACAAAACCCTGCAGCAGATGTCATGCTGGACAGGAATGTCTCTTGAGGCTGAGCGCTGACTCTGCCGCCTCAGTACTTCGATCATCCATTCTGATCAACGATATTAAAAGAGAATTATGCCAAAAAAATCTGCACCACCTGCCAATTTTGAAACGGCTCTGGCCGAACTGGAACAGATCGTTTCCCGCCTCGAATCAGGCGAGTTGCCTTTAGAAGACGCACTCAACGAATTTGAGCAAGGCGTCCAGCTGGCGCGTCAGGGGCAGCAAAAGCTGCAACAGGCAGAACAGCGCGTTCAAATCCTGCTCGACAGCGACAACGACGCTCCGCTGACCCCGTTCACCCCGGAAGCCGAGTAACTGTCATGTCTGAAGCGATCTCCCTTTCCAGCGCTGACGGATTTACGCATGAACTGCGCGCAATGCAACAGCGTGTCGATCAGGTATTAACAGCCTATATCAGCGCACTGCCGCTGGCCGACTTACCGCTGGTTGAAGCCATGCGTTACGGTGCGTTGCTGGGCGGTAAACGTCTGCGTCCGTATCTGGTTTACGCCAGCGGCCAGTTGTTCAGTCTGGATCTGAAAAATCTCGATGCGCCTGCGGCTGCCGTGGAATGCATCCATGCGTATTCGCTGATACACGATGATTTACCGGCCATGGACGACGACGATTTGCGTCGTGGTCAACCGACCTGCCACATTAAATTTGGCGAAGCCAATGCGATTCTGGCGGGCGATGCTCTGCAAACACTGGCATTTTCGATTCTGGCTGACAGTGAAATGCCGGATGTTGCGGTAAAAGATCGTCTGGCGATGATTTCTGAACTGGCCCTCGCCAGCGGATCCAGCGGGATGTGTGGCGGTCAGGCCCTGGATTTAGCCGCTGAAGGTCAGCAGGTTGACCTCGACGCACTGGAACAAATTCATCGCCATAAAACCGGTGCGCTGATCCGCGCCGCCGTACGCATGGGCGCGCTGGCTGCCGGTGAAACCGGACGTGCTGTTTTACCGATACTGGATAACTACGCGCAGGCTATTGGTTTAGCATTTCAGGTTCAGGACGATATCCTGGACGTGGTTGGCGATACCGCTACGCTCGGCAAACGCCAGGGCGCTGACCAGCAACTCGGAAAAAGTACCTATCCTGCCCTGTTGGGGCTGGACGGCGCAAAGGCTAAGGCCATGGATCTGTATCAGGAAGCCGTTTCCGCACTGGATCAGTTGGCGGCACTTTCTTACAACACAGCGCCACTTCTCGCGTTAGCCAGCTTTATCATTGAACGCGATAATTAAACTTACTATGAGCAACTGATGAGCCTTGAATTAGCCAAATACCCGACACTGGCGCTGGCGGAGAATCCTGAAGATCTCCGTTCACTTCCTAAAGAGAGCTTGCCTAAGCTCTGCGATGAGCTGCGCCAATATTTATTGGCCAGCGTCAGTCAGTCCAGCGGACACTTTGCGTCCGGTCTGGGGACGGTTGAACTGACCGTGGCGATGCATTATGTCTATAACACGCCGTTCGACCACGTTGTCTGGGATGTCGGCCATCAGGCCTATCCGCACAAAATTCTGACCGGTCGCCGTGATCGTATTTCCACCATTCGTCAGAAAGGCGGTCTGCACCCGTTCCCCTGGCGTGGTGAAAGCGAATACGACACCTTATCCGTTGGTCACTCATCGACCTCCATCAGCGCAGGCCTCGGCATGGCGGTGGCTGCTGAACGTGAAGGCAAAGGTCGTCGTACCGTTTGTGTAATTGGCGATGGCGCGATCACCGCAGGTATGGCGTTTGAAGCGATGAACCATGCAGGCGACATCAAACCTGACATGCTGGTTATCCTCAACGACAATGAGATGTCGATTTCCGAAAACGTCGGCGCGCTGAATAATCATCTGGCACAGTTGCTCTCCGGCAAGCTGTATTCGCGTCTGCGTGAAGGCGGCAAGAAAGTCCTGTCTGGCCTGCCACCGATTAAAGAACTGGTGCGCCGTACCGAAGAACATCTGAAAGGCATGATGGTGCCGGGCACGCTGTTTGAAGAGCTGGGCTTTAACTATATCGGGCCGGTCGATGGTCACGACGTGGTGGCGCTGGCGCAAACGCTGAAAAACATGCGTGACCTGAAAGGCCCGCAGCTACTGCATATCATGACGAAAAAAGGCAAAGGCTACGCCCCAGCCGAAAAAGATCCGATCAGCTTCCATGCCGTGCCTAAATTCGATCCGGCTTCCGGCACGTTGCCGAAAAGCAAAGAAGGTCTGCCAACCTATTCGAAGATTTTCGGCGACTGGTTGTGCGAAACCGCGGCCAAAGACAGCAAGCTGATGGCTGTCACGCCAGCGATGCGTGAAGGATCCGGTATGGTGCGTTTCTCGCGTGAATACCCGCAGCAGTATTTCGACGTGGCCATTGCCGAACAGCATGCGGTCACCTTTGCGGCAGGCCTTGCGATTGGCGGATACAAGCCGATTGTGGCGATCTACTCGACGTTTCTGCAACGCGCCTATGATCAGGTGATCCACGATGTGGCGATCCAGAATCTTCCGGTACTGTTTGCTATCGACCGCGGTGGTATCGTCGGAGCGGATGGTCAGACACATCAGGGCGCGTTCGATCTCTCCTTCCTGCGCTGCATCCCAAACATGACCATCATGACGCCGAGCGACGAAAACGAATGTCGTCAGATGCTGCACACCGGTTATCACCATAACAGCGGGCCGGTTGCCGTGCGTTATCCACGTGGTAATGGTACCGGCGCCACCAGTGAACCGCTGGCTTCACTGCCAATCGGTAAAGGCGTCGTGCGTCGTGAAGGCGAGAAAGTTGCGATTCTTAACTTCGGTACATTGTTGCCTGAAGCGCTGGCCGCAGCGGAAAAACGCAACGCGACCGTCGTGGATATGCGCTTTGTGAAACCACTCGATGAAGCACTGATTCAGGCACTGGCGTCAAGCCATGAAGTGCTGGTCACACTGGAAGAAAACGCCATCATGGGGGGGGCGGGCAGTGGCGTGAATGAACTGCTGATGTCCAGACGTATTCTGGTGCCGGTGCTGAATATCGGTCTGGCGGACAGTTTTGTGCCACAAGGCACGCAGGACGAAATTCGTCACGATTTAGGACTGGATGCCGAAGGCATTGACCGTCAGATAACCGACTGGCTGGCCTGATTCCCCTCCCCTCTTTCTACCTGAAAGAGGGGATTTTCCTCTCCATTTTCCCCTTCAGTCACACGAGCTCCCCCTGCTTTAAGCTACAGTTATAGCGTGCTAATCATTTTCAATGATTTTCTGTTATCACTTCATGATTACCAGGAGATGTCATGCAATACACCACATTAGGAAAAACCGGACTAAAAGTATCGAAACTGTGTCTCGGTTGTATGACTTTTGGCGAACCAGATCGCGGCACTCATGCGTGGACGTTACCGGAAGAGAGCAGTCGCCCGATCATCCAGCAGGCCCTGGATGCCGGCATTAACTTCTTTGACACCGCCAACAGCTATTCCGACGGTAGCAGCGAGGAAATCGTTGGCCGCGCCCTGAAGGATTTCGCCAGACGCGATGAGATTGTCGTGGCGACCAAAGTGTACAACGCCGTCACCGGCTTAAAACCGGGGCTTTCACGGGCTTCGATTATGCAATCCATCGATGACAGCCTGCGCCGTCTCGGCATGGAGTATGTCGACCTGCTGCAAATCCATCGCTGGGATTACGAAACACCCATTGAAGAAACCCTTGAAGCGCTGAATGACGTCGTCAAAGCCGGTAAGGCGCGATTTATCGGCGCGTCATCGATGCACGCGCATCAATTCAAACACGCGCTGGATGTCTCTGCGCAAAACGGCTGGGCGAGTTTTGTGTCGATGCAGGATCAGTACAATCTGATCCAGCGTGAAGAAGAAAACGAGATGTACCCGCTGTGTCTGGAAAAGAACATTGCAGTATTGCCGTGGAGTCCGCTGGCTCGCGGCAAACTGACGCGTCCGTGGGGAGAAACCACCGTACGTTCAGTTTCCGATAATTTTGCCAAAACGCTGTATGACGCCACCGATGAAGCTGATGGTAAAATTGCTGAACGTGTCGGGAAAATAGCGGAAGATCACGGCGTGCCACGCGCACAGATCGCACTGGCGTGGATCCTGAGTAAACACGTCGTGACCGCGCCAATTATCGGCGCTTCGCGCCCCGCTCATCTGGAAGATGCCATTGCCGCGCTGGAGGTGAAACTTTCGATTGAAGAGATCGCCGAGCTGGAAATGGCTTATGTGCCGCATCAGGCGACCGGCTTTCAGTAATATAAACGTGTAAAAAAAGCGTTGTCAGGGAAAACCCGGCAACGCTTTTTTATTACTATCTGAAACGGATCAAAACAGGCCCAGCGGCCAGTGATGTCCGACCAGATAGATAATGGCCGCGCCAAGCACACCGGCGACCACATCATCGATCATGATACCCATTCCGCCCTGCACGTTGCGGTCAAACCAGCGGATCGGCCACGGCTTCCAGATATCCAGCACGCGGAAAACGATAAAGCCAATCAATACCCAGCGCCAGTCGTTGACCGGGATCGCCATCAGGGTGATCCACATGCCAACAAATTCATCCCATACAATACTGCCGTGGTCATGAACCCGCATGTCGCGCGCGGTCTGTCGGCAAAGATAAACCCCGATACAAATACTGAACATGACGATCATGGAATACACTTGCCACGGCAGGTAGGTCATGACAATCCAAAACGGGATCGCAGCGATGGAGCCCGCAGTGCCCGGACCAACAGGGAATAAACCGCTGCCAAAACCGGTCGCCAGTAAATGCCACGGATTACGCAAATCAAGACGCTTTTTAGCCGCAGCCATGTCCTGAACCGGATCACCGGTTTTTCCCTTGTACCCCGCCGGGCGTTTTTTACGGCCAATATTCACAACAATTCCTCTCCGGCAAAGTGGTCAAAACCTTGCCATTCAAGTTCTACCGGTACGCCAGAACGCATAAACTTAATACCTTCTGAAAGCGGCGCAATCTGGCCAACACAGGTAAAGTTGACACCCAGATGGCTCAGTGCCACATCCAGCGCACCGCGGTTAATTTCCGGCACAGTGAAGCAAAGTTCATAATCTTCGCCTCCGGTCAGCGCCCATTTCAGCGCCTGCTCAGGATCGGCAACTTTATTCAATGCAACCGATAATGGGATCGCATCAAGATCGAGCCGCGCGCCACATTCACTGGCAGTCAGTATATGTTTAAGATCCGACATCAACCCGTCAGAAAGATCGATAGCAGATGTTGCTAAATCGCGCAGCGCCTGCCCTTGCAGAACGCGTGGCGAAGGCCGCAGATGGCGTTTGAGCAGAAATTCGCGGTTATCGGTATCAGTCACATTCAGCTGTTCCAGCAGAATAGCGAGCCCCGCAGCACTGTCACCGAGGGTACCGGTGACGAAGATCCAGTCACCAATGCCTGCACCGGAACGGGTTAATGCACGCCCCACAGGCACCAGCCCCTGAATGGTTAACGTCATGCTCAGCGGGCCACGCGTAGTGTCGCCGCCAATCAACTGCATGCCGTAATAATTGAGTTGTTCAAACAGACTGTCGCTGAATGCCTGCAACCAGTCGGTGTTCACTTCCGGCAGCGTCAGGGCCAGCGAAACCCAGGCAGGATCGGCGCCCATCGCGGCCAGATCGCTCAGGTTGACCGCCAGCGCTTTATAGCCCAGGTCGGAAGGTGAAATAGTTTTTAGAAAATGGATACCTTCGACCAGCGTATCGGTACTGACTGCTAATAGCTGCTTCTCGCCAACCGTCAGTAAGGCACAATCATCACCAATGCCTAAATGCACATCCTGCCGGGCAGTTCTGAACCGGTTAAAGTAGCGAGTGATGACATCAAATTCGCCGCATGCCATAGTACATTTCCAAATCGTTAGAATGACTTAAGGCCGGAAATCCGGCCTTAAGAAGGGTGTCACACAAAGGATAAACGCAGTGACATCACCAGATTATCAACAGAGCCAGAAATCAACCGAAAATGACTGTCGCCATTTGTGAACGAGGCTGACCCTTTTTGACGATCACTTTTTACGAATATGTGGGCCTGCTTTATCCAGCACACCATTGACGAACTTATGACTGTCTTCAGCCCCAAAAGTTTTGGCCAGTTCGATAGCTTCGTTGATCGCCACTTTATAAGGAACGTCCTGGCGTTTGCTCAGCTCAAACAGAGCCAGACGCAAAATAGCTCTTTCCACCTGGCCCAGTTCATCCAACTGGCGGGACAGGTATGGCGCCATCAGTGCATCGAGTTTCTCAGCACTGTTTGCTACACCAGCCAGCAGTTCGCGGAAATAGGCAATGTCTACGTCTTTGACATCCTGCTCGGTCAGGAATTCTAATTCAACATCGGCGATGTCATTTTTCGACAACTGCCAGGAGTAAAGCGCCTGAACGGCACATTCACGGGCGCGGCGACGAGCAGCAGGTTTCACGGATTTCCCCTTAACTAGATTCAGGCCTTAATAGCCTTGATAACATTAATCATTTCAAGCGCGGTCAGTGCAGCTTCTGCACCCTTGTTACCGGCTTTTGTCCCTGCGCGTTCGATGGCTTGTTCAATGCTTTCTGTCGTCAGCACACCAAAGGCCACCGGGATTTCGCTGTTCATGGCAACGCTGGACAGGCCAGAGCTGCATTCGCCCGCTACAAATTCAAAGTGGGCAGTGCCCCCGCGGATCACGGTGCCAAGTGCAACAACCGCATCATACTTACCGCTTTCAGCCAGTGCGCGGGTTGCCAGAGGCAATTCGTATGCGCCCGGGACCCAGACTACGGTGATGTTGTCATCGCTGACCTGACCAATACGTTTCAACGCATCAACAGCGCCAGAGAGCAGGCTGTCGTTGATAAAATTGTTAAAACGAGCAATCGCGATCGCTACGCGCGCGTTAGGCGTGGCTACAACACCTTCGATAACGTTCATAGTTTTCCTTAAAGTGGGTTCAGGAGTTTCTCAACCCCAGCCGCAGGGGGGCGGATTCTATCATAAAATTACCCTGTCTGGACATGCGCTTTTAAAGTCATTCCGCAGGGAGGAGTAAAATTCTCAATACACCGGTTTCAGGCGCAAACGTAAGTCAGAGCCGACCTGACGGATATCATTGAAAACAAATTCAGGGGCATCCGCCAAATGCTGCAATCCTGGCAGTTCACACAGTGCGCGGCCATTATCGCCCAATAACTTAGGCGCCATATAAACGATTAATTCATCAACCAGACCGGCTTGTAATAAGGCACCGGCCAGTTGTGCACCGGCTTCCACCCAGATGGAATTTATCTGCCGTTTCGCCAGTTGCATCATCAGCAGAACCAGATCAATACGGTTGTCGCGCCCGGCCACACGCCATTGCTCGACGGATCCCGGCCAGACTTGCGTGTCAGCTTCCAGCCGCGCCAGCCAGACTTCACCGGGTAAATTCACCACCTGATGCTGTGGCGTCACGCGATTCTGACTGTCGAGAATAACCCGCAGCGGTTGACGCAGATTTTCCTCGGGATAAATCGCCTGCACCTCACTGCCCAGTTCGCTCCAGCGTACATTCAGCGAGGGATTGTCCGCGAGAACAGTGGCACTGGTGCTCAGAATCGCCGAGCTTTCAGCGCGAAAACGCTGAACATCAGCACGGGCGGCAGCCGAGGTGATCCACTGGCTTTCGCCCGAGGCCATCGCAGTTCTGCCATCTAAAGACGCGCCCATTTTGAGCTGAACATACGGGAAACCGGTCCGCATTCGTTTCAGGAACCCCAGATTCACGGCTTCAGCCTGCGGATGCATCAGCCCGTGACTGACATCCACGCCGTTTTGTTTGAGGCGGTATAAACCACGCCCCGCGACTTCCGGGTTAGGATCCTGCATCGCGGCGACAACACGGGCAACACCTGCTGCCAGTAATGCATCGGCACACGGCGGCGTGCGACCATGATGACTGCACGGCTCCAGCGTCACGTAGGCTGTAGCCCCTTTCGCTTTCTCACCTGCCATGCGTAATGCGTGGACTTCAGCATGTGGTTCGCCGGCACGCAAATGATAGCCCTCACCGACGATTTCGCCATTTAAGACAATGACACAACCGACGTTGGGATTAGGTGTCGTGGTGAAACACCCGCGACGCGCCAGCTCGAAAGCCCGCGCCATGTAGTGTTCATCGGTAGGGTTTTCGGCAACTTGTTGGTCAGGCGACATCAGCTTTCCTTAATCCTGAAGACGGGCGATTTCTTCACCAAACTCACGAATATCTTCGAAACTGCGATACACCGATGCAAAGCGGATATAGGCGACTTTATCCAGCCCTTTCAGGGCGTCCATTACCAGATTGCCGATCATTTTGGCTGGAATTTCACGCTCACCGGTCGCGCGCAATTGCGACTTAATGTGGCTGATGGCCGTTTCGACGTCATCGGAACTGACCGGGCGTTTTTCCAGTGCTTTCAGAAAGCCACTGCGAAGTTTGTCTTCGTTGAACGGTTCACGAACTTCATTGCTTTTAATGACGCGAGGCATCACCAGTTCCGCCACTTCAAACGTGGTGAAACGTTCATGGCACACCAGACACTGACGGCGACGGCGAACCTGCGATCCATCGCCTACCAGACGGGAATCGATGACTTTAGTATCAACAGCGGCACAAAATGGGCAATGCATAGCACTTCCTGATCGCGAACTCAATTGGACATTAGTTTAACCCGAAGTTTGCCTACAACAAAGGCTGTCGCTACTTTCATCGACATCGGGTTAAACTTAACTATCAATATTGGTGCCCGGACGGAATGTTTCAACGGGCAGATGAAAGGAAGTCTCTGATATGACAAAACACCCACGCCTTTTGCTGGTCTGCGCCGCATTGTTCAGCCTGACGGGTTGCGCGACGCAAAATTCACAAATCCCGGAGCTGAAAACAGAAGTCGGTCAGCTCAATCAAAAACTGCAACACCTGACGGATCTGGCCATCGCGCTGGAGCAGCAAACCACGCTCAACCGCCAGTCAAATAATGGTGTCTATTTGTTACCTGCAGCCAAAAGTGCCGCCTTGCTGAAAAGTAATATTGGTGAATTAAGTGTGCAGTTGATCCGCGTCGCCCCGGATGCCAGCGGCGTACAGGCCGTGCTGGAAATCAAAAACACTGCGGGCCAGCCATTGCCGCCGTTTACGGCTTCCCTGAGCTGGGGGCAGCTCGACCCGGTCACGGGCAAACCGCTGACTGTTGATATGCAAACCCAGACCATTAGCGTCGAGCCAGATCTCTTGCCAGGCCCGGTGAAAACGGTCGATGTGAAATTTAATCAGGTCACTGTCGAAACTCTGGGATTTGTTCACCTGCATAATATTGTGGCGACACCGCAGGCACAGCCCGTCGTTACCAGGTAAAGACAACGAGTTGCAGATGAAAAAAAACCCCGCATTGCGGGGTTTTTGTTTTCTTTTCCGAACGGGACAACCATCGGCAACTTACGGAAGAATGGAAGGCTGATCAGCGCCCTCTTTTTCCACTTTCTGCTGCAGCATGTGTTCACGCTTCATGCCCAGTTTCAGAGCCAGCGCGGACGCCACGTAGATGGACGAAACCGTACCAATCGACACACCAATCAGCATGGTCAGTGAGAAGCCTTCCAGCAACGCACCGCCAAAGATATAGAGCATCAGTACCACCATCAGCGTGGTCGCTGAAGTCATAATGGTACGGCTTAACGTCTGGGTCAGGGACACGTTCATGATTTCGTAAGAGTTCCCGCGACGAATTTTGCGGAAGTTTTCACGAATACGGTCCGATACCACGATGGAGTCATTCAGCGAGTAGCCGATAACTGACATCAGGGACGCGATGATGGTCAGATCAATTTCGATCCTGAACAGTGACAATACGCCCATGGTGATGATCACGTCGTGCGCCAGTGCGATTACCGCCCCCAGCGCCAGTCGCCATTCAAAACGGAAACCGACGTAAATCAGGATACAGATCAACGCCATCAGCAGGGCCATGCCACCAGCCTGCGCCAGATCACTCCCCACGCTCGGGCCGACAAACTCGACACGTTTCACGGTCGCGTCTTTATCGATATCCGCGTTCACCAGGCTAAGGACTTTATTTCCCAGTTCCTGACCGGCATTACCCGATACAGGTGGAAGACGAACCATCACATCACGGCTGCTACCGAAGTTCTGAACCACAGGATCCTTGAATCCTGCTTTTTCCAGATCGGCACGCATTACGTCCAGGTTAGCGGGCTGGCTAAGGCTGATTTCAATGACGGTACCGCCGGTGAAATCCAGACCCCAGTTGAACCCGCGAACACCCATAATCGCAACGGATGCGATAAACAACAGGCCTGAAATACAGAAGGCCACGTTGTCCCAGCGCATAAAGTCGATGACTTTACGGCCGTAGTTCAGTTGTTCAACAGTATATGGTTGTTGCTGTGCCACAACGCACTCCTCAGATAGACAGCTTTTTAATGCGTTTGCCGCCGTAAACCAGGTTCACGATGGCACGGGTCCCCACGATCGACGTAAACATCGAGGTTGCCACACCGATAGCGGTGGTGATAGCAAAGCCTTTAATCGAACCGGTACCCACTGCATAAAGAATAATTGCCGTGATCAGGGTCGTAATGTTGGCATCAACGATACTTGAGAACGCGCCTTTATAGCCTTCATGAATCGCCTGCTGAACGGAACGTCCGTTCTTCAGCTCTTCTTTGATACGTTCGTTTATCAGTACGTTGGCGTCGACGGCCACCGCCAGCGTCAGGACGATACCGGCAATACCCGGCATGGTCAGCGTCGCACCAGGCAGCAGAGACATGATCCCGACAATCAGGATCAGGTTAGCAACCAGCGCTGTCGTAGCGATAATGCCGAACTTACGGTACCAAACTACCATGAACAGAATGGATGCCACCAGACCCCACAAGCACGCTTCCAGACCCTGAGTGATGTTTTGCATCCCTAAGGTCGGGCCGATAGTACGCTCTTCAACTATCTGAATTGGCGCGATCAACGCACCGGCACGCAACAGAAGGGACAACTGGCGGGCTTCATTCGGATCGTTCACCCCGGTGATACGGAAGCTGTTACCCAGGCGTGACTGAATGGTCGCCACGTTGATAACTTCTTCCTGCTTCGCCAGAATCGCACGGCCATTGGCATCTTTCTTACCGCTGTCTTTGTACTCCACGAACAAGGTTGCCATCGGTTTACCGATGTTATCCTTAGTGAAGTTAGACATGGCGTTACCACCAGCGCTGTCGAGAGAGATGTTAACCTGCGGCTGATTGTACTCATCCATGCTGGATGTGGAATCAGTGATGTGGTCACCGGTCAGGATCACGCGTTTGTACAGAACAACCGGACGGCCATCACGCATGTTTTTGACTTCGCTGTCGCCCGGCACACGACCGGTTGAAGCTGCAGAAGCATCTACATTGGTGTTAACCAGACGGAATTCCAGTGTCGCGGTCGCGCCCAAAATTTCTTTAGCGCGCGCAGTATCCTGAATACCCGGTAACTCAACCACGATACGGTCAGCACCCTGGCGCTGTACCAGAGGCTCGGCCACACCCAGTTGGTTTACACGGTTACGCAGGATGGTGATGTTTTGCTGAACGGCATACTCGCGGGCTTCACTCAGGCGAGCATCAGTCATCACTACACGGATAGCATTGTCGCCACTGTTAGTGATCACTAAATCGCGGTGACGTGGGCTCAGGTAGCTGACCGCAGAATCACGGGTAGCAGCATCGCGGAAACGCACTTCAACGCCATAGTTGTCGAGCTTACGCACCGTGGCATAAGGAATATTCTTGTCGCGCAGGTCGCTGCGCATGTTGTCCATCGTCTGCTCTTGCAGCTTACTCAGCGCGGTATCCATATCCACTTCCATCAGGAAGTGAACACCCCCACGCAAGTCGAGGCCCAGCTTCATCGGCTCAGCGCCCAGCATGCTCAACCAGCGCGGCGTTGCCGGCGCGAGGTTCAGTGCAATAACAAACTTGTCGCCCAACGCTTCAGTCAGCGCTTCACGTGCACGAAGCTGTACATCCGTGTCATTAAAACGGGCAAGAATAGCGCCATTCTCCAGAGCAACTGATTTGATCTGGATTTTGCTTTGATCTAATACGTTACGGACTTGGTCCAGCGTTGCTTCACTGGCGTCGGAACCCCGAGCACCAGTGATTTGAACAGCCGGATCCTCACCATAAAGGTTGGGAAGTGCATAAAGCAGCCCGACGATGACCACAACGATCAACATCAGATACTTCCACGCAGGATAACGGTTTAACACGGCAGTTCCCTTCGGGAAAATCGAAAATTAGATAGACTTCATCGTGCCTTTTGGCAGAACTGCTGCCACGAAGTCACGTTTGATCATCACTTCGTTAGTGTCGTTCAGTGCGATAACCACATAACCGGTTTCGGCTACTTTGGTTACGCGACCAATCAGGCCACCCGTGGTCATGACTTCGTCACCTTTACCGATAGAGTCCATCAGTTTTTTGTGTTCTTTAGAACGTTTCTGCTGCGGGCGCAGGATCATGAAATAGAAAATCAGACCAAAAACCACCAGCATGATAACCAGAGAGTAAGGACTTCCCTGTGACGGTGCGCCGGTCGCTGCGACTGCATCGGAAATGAAAAGACTCATTTAAATTCCCTCATTGTTGTTGTGAAGCAAATTGATGTAAAACAAACCGAGAATCCGACCCGGAGTCTGCGATGAAACGTCTCGCACAATACCCCATAATGCCGGTCCAAGAAATTATAAAATCGGCACCCTCTTTCGAAGATGCCGACACGAGAAAGAAATCAGAAGTTTAAAGGCGGAACAGGCTTGCCTTTACGCTCGTAGAAGTCTGTCACAAACGCTTCTAATTTACCCTCTTCGATAGCCTGGCGTAAACCGGCCATCAGACGCTGGTAATAGCGCAGATTATGGATCGTGTTTAGCCGCGCACCGAGAATTTCGTTGCAACGGTCAAGATGATGCAAGTAGGCACGGCTATAATTGCGACATGTGTAACAATCACAATGTTCATCCAGCGTCGACGTATCATCTTTATGCTTGGCATTACGGATTTTTACGATGCCGTCAGTGACAAACAGGTGACCGTTACGCGCGTTACGCGTTGGCATCACGCAGTCAAACATATCGATACCGCGACGCACGCCTTCAACCAGATCTTCCGGTTTACCGACACCCATCAGATAGCGAGGTTTGTCTTCCGGAATTTGCGGACAAACGTGCTCCAGAATACGGTGCATGTCTTCCTTCGGCTCGCCCACTGCCAGGCCGCCCACAGCGTAACCATCAAAGCCGATATCTACCAGCCCTTTTAATGATACATCTCGTAAATCTTCGTAAACGCTGCCCTGAATAATCCCGAACAAAGCATTCTTATTATTCAACTCGTTGAAGCGATCGCGACTGCGTTTTGCCCAACGCAAAGACATCTCCATCGAGCGTTTTGCATAATCCCAGTCAGCAGGATATGGCGTACATTCATCGAAGATCATTACGATGTCGGAACCCAGATCGTTTTGGATTTCCATGGATTTTTCCGGACTAAGGAACACCGGGTCACCGTTGATCGGGTTACGGAAATGCACACCCTCTTCTTTGATTTTACGCATCGCGCCCAGGCTGAACACCTGGAAGCCACCTGAATCGGTGAGGATCGGGCCATGCCAGTTCATAAAATCATGCAGATCGCCATGCAGTTTCATGATTTCCTGCCCCGGACGCAGCCACAGGTGGAAAGTGTTGCCCAGCAAAATCTGTGCACCTGTGTCTTTGACTTCTTCCGGGGTCATGCCTTTTACGGTGCCGTAAGTGCCCACTGGCATAAATGCCGGGGTTTCGACCACGCCACGTTCAAAGATCAGACGCCCGCGACGTGCGCGGCCATCGGTCGTGCTTAATTCGTACTTCACATTGCCTCCAGCATCAGAGAAACAGTCTGATGAGGTTAAATCCGTGGCATGACGCCCGGAAGAGAAAGCCCGGATGCACCGGGTGCGACCAGGCCGGTAATTATTAACTCAAGGTTACTGGCCGACCACTTCCTGCGGCGCCAGCGGGTTACGGTTGATGAACATCGCATCACCATAACTGAAGAAACGGTACTGCTCAGCCACCGCCTGATGGTAAGCATTCATGGTATTTTTATACCCGGCAAACGCCGACACCAGCATGATCAGCGTCGATTCCGGCAGATGGAAATTCGTGATCAGGGAATCAATTACCTGATAGTGATAGCCCGGATAAATGAAAATCTTGGTATCGCCGAAGAATGGCGCAATCAGTGCATCTTCACTGGCCTTCGCTGCACTTTCCAGCGAACGCACAGAGGTTGTTCCCACGGCCACCACGTTATTGCCACGCGCTTTGCAGGCCAGCACCGCATCCACAACGTCCTGAGGCACTTCGGCATACTCAGCATGCATGATGTGGTCTTCAATGGTGTCCACACGAACCGGCTGGAAGGTGCCTGCCCCCACATGCAGCGTCACAAAAGCGAACTCCACGCCTTTGGCTTTCAAAGCATCCATCAGCGGCTCATCGAAATGCAAGCCAGCGGTGGGCGCAGCTACCGCACCCGGGCGTTCGCTGTAGACGGTCTGATACAGTTCACGGTCGGCATCTTCATCAGGACGGTCAATATACGGCGGCAGCGGCATATGGCCGATTTCGTTGAGCAGAGTAAAGACATCACGATCTTCATTAAATTCCAGCTCAAACAACGTATCGTGGCGTGCCACCATCGTTGCTTTAATATCTTCTTTATCACCGAGCAGCAGTTCTGCGCCCGGTTTTGGCGATTTGGACGCACGCACATGGGCCAGAACGCGGTGTGAATCCAGCACGCGCTCAACCAGCACTTCAATTTTACCGCCGCTGACCTTGCGGCCAAACACACGAGCCGGGATCACGCGGGTATTGTTAAATACCAGCAAATCGCCGGGATGAATTTTATCGAGAATATCAGTGAACACGCCGTGCGTTAACTCACCGCTTGGCCCGTCCAGAGACAACAAACGACAGCCGCTGCGCTGGGTCTGCGGATAGCGGGCAATCAGGGATTCAGGGAGTTCAAAAGAAAAATCGGCCACACGCATGGTTTTTCACTTCACTTAACGACAAAAACAGGCGGCTTAGTCTAGTGGGACGGGGCATCCCCTGCAAGCTTCTGCGCGAATAAAGGCATCCGCTGCCCTGTCGGAGATCAACTTTCCTGCGTTATACTTCGCGAATGAATTTTTTAGCCCACCTCCATCTGGCCTCACTGGCCAAAAGTTCACTGACCGGAAATCTGCTGGCAGACTTCGTTCGCGGCAATCCTGACGGTCAGTTCTCTGATGAGATCGTCAGCGGCATCCGCATGCACCGCCGCGTGGATGTCATGACCGATTCACTGCCGGAAGTGAAAATTGCCCGCAGTTATTTCCGTGAAGATTTTCGCCGCGTCGCACCGATAACGCTCGATGTCGTCTGGGATCACTTCCTTTCCCGTCACTGGGCCAGCATTCATCCGCAGCAATCACTGGAAGATTTTCTTGACGGCTGTCAGCAGGAAATTGAACCTCAGTTACCTGAAATGCCGGAACGTTTCCAAAATCTGAACGCTTATCTCTGGCCTGAACGCTGGATGGAACGTTACGCGGTGCTGCCTTTTATTGGCGACGTATTGCGCGGTATGGCTAACCGGCGGCCAAAACTTGCCGCCCTGACCGGCTCTTTCCATGATATCGAACTCAATTACGACGCCCTCGAGCAACTGTTCTGGCAGTTTTATCCTGTGATGATGCAACAGGCGAGAGACCGGCAAATCTGACAAATACCCTTCATTTTGTGGATTACCCCGCAATTCTCTGCAAGACAAAAAGTAGTTGTTAAAAAGTTTGAGACTTACTTCAAAGACTGATAGCCGGATGCTATCTGATTGATTGGTGCGATGGGGTTTATTCACCCGAAGGTTGCCCCTATACTGGCAGTCGTTTTGTTCACCCTTTCCTTCTCACCTACGACGCCCGGAAGGGTTTCATAAGGAGTAATAATATGGTTCTGGTAACTCGTCCAGCCCCTGACTTCACCGCAGCAGCAGTACTGGGCAGCGGCGAAGTAGTTGAAAACTTCAACTTCAAAAAACACACTGCAGGCAAACCTACTGTTATCTTCTTCTGGCCAATGGACTTCACTTTCGTCTGTCCTTCTGAACTGATCGCTTTCGATCACCGTTACGAAGAATTCCAGAATCGTGGCGTAGAAGTGGTAGGCGTCTCCTTCGATTCCGAGTTCGTTCACAACGCATGGCGTAACACCCCTGTAGAGAAAGGCGGCATCGGTCCTGTTAAGTACGCGATGGTTGCTGACATCAAACGCGAAATCCAGAAAGCCTACGGTATCGAACATCCGGACGCTGGCGTTGCACTGCGCGGCTCTTTCCTGATCGACAAAGAAGGCGTTGTTCGTCACCAGGTCGTTAACGATCTGCCACTGGGTCGTAACATCGACGAAATGCTGCGTATGGTTGACGCGCTGCAATTCCACGAAGAGCACGGCGAAGTGTGCCCGGCTCAGTGGGAAAAAGGCAAAAAAGGCATGGGCGCATCCCCGGATGGCGTGGCTAAATATTTGTCTGAAAACGCATCAAACCTGTAATCCTTTAGCGGATTTCACGGTCAATAACGGTCAGCCTCGCTGGCCGTTTTTTTTTGCCTGCTATCCGGCACGATCACATTTTCCCGCCTTCCCTTCCCGCTCCCGGTCATTTACGTCTACGCTGAAAAATAGTCTGACCGTCTCATTATGGCGTGCCGTTTGCATAAAGAGTGTCAGACTGAAAAAACAAAAAAGCGTTATCACACAATAACCTGAAGGTTATGACTCAAAAGACAGGGTAATAGACAGGAGCCCCTATGTTACGGAAATCACTCATCGCGCTGGCCATGCTGACCAGCCTGCCGTTGTACGCCGCATCGAATCCCGCGGTGGAAGCCAAAAATGGCATGGTCGTCACCTCGCAATATCTGGCGTCTCAGGTCGGCGTCGATATTCTGAAAATGGGCGGCAACGCCATCGATGCTGCCGTGGCTGTCGGCTACGCGCAGGCCGTCGTCAACCCATGCTGTGGCAATATCGGTGGCGGAGGCTTCATGACGGTGCATCTTGCCGACGGTAAAGACACCTTCATCAACTTCCGCGAAACCGCCCCAGCCGCCGCCAGTGCCAATATGTATCTGGATGCCGACGGCAACGTGAAGAAAGGGGCCAGTCTGTATGGCTATCTCGCCGCAGGCGTGCCAGGTACGGTATTGGGCATGGATACCGTGCAGAAAGAATACGGCAAACTGACGCGCCAGCAGGTAATGGCGCCGGCGATTAAACTCGCCCGTCAGGGATTTGTACTGACCCGTGCTGATACCGATATTCTTGATACCACCGTCAAACGCTTCAAAGAAGATCCCGAAGCCGCGCGCATTTTCCTGCGCAAAGACGGCAGCCCGCTGCAACCCGGCGACAAACTGGTACAAACCGATTTAGCCAACACGCTGGAGTCCATATCGAAACATGGCCCGGATGCGTTCTACAAAGGCAAAATCCCGGCAGCGGTCGAAGCGGCCTCTAAAAAAGGTGGCGGCATCCTGACCGCAGCGGATTTCGCGAATTATAAAGTCACCGAAGACGCCCCGATCGCCTGCAGCTATCGCGGTTATAAATTTGTCTCAGCGCCACCGCCAAGCTCCGGCGGTGTCACGATGTGTGAAATCCTTAACATCGTTGAAGGCTATGACCTGAAGAGCATGGGCTTCAATTCAGCGGCATCGATTCACGTCCTCACCGAAGCCATGCGCCATGCGTATATGGACCGCAATACCTATCTCGGCGATCCGGAATTCGTGAAAAACCCGATCGACCGGCTGGTCAGTAAAAGCTATGCCGAAGAAATCCGTAAGAAAATAGAAGCGGACAAAGCCACGCCGTCCACTGCCGTTCAGCCGGGTATGGAACCGCACGAGAAACCGGAAACCACGCATTATTCCATCGTCGATAAAATGGGTAACGCGGTGTCCACCACCTACACAGTGAATGGCCGCTTTGGTTCTGTCGTGATTGCACCGGGCACCGGTTTCTTCCTGAATGATGAAATGGATGACTTCACCACCAAAGTCGGCGAGAAAAACCTGTACGGTCTGGTGCAGGGAACCAAAAATGCCATCGCCCCCGGTAAGCGCCCACTATCCTCTATGAGCCCGAGTCTGGTGACCAAAGACGGTAAAATTTTCATGGTTCTGGGATCGCCTGGCGGTTCGCGCATCATCACCATTACCCTGCAGGCGGCGCTGAATGTCATCGATTATGGCATGGCACCACAGGAAGCCGTGGATGCGCCACGTATTCATCATCAGTGGTTGCCGGATGAAGTGTATTACGAGCAGCGCGGCGTTTCTCAGGACAGCCTGAATATCCTGCAGAAGATGGGTTACAGAATGGTGGAACAGACGCCATGGGGTGCGACAGAGCTGATTATGGTGGGGTTACCGGGTGCGGCCGGTGTGACATCAGCAAACTCAGGTAATGACTCGGCGGTGTCAGGCAAGGTTCGCGAAGGTTATCTGTATGGCGCGAATGATGTGCGACGTCCCGCAGGAGCCGCCATCGGTTATTAACTGGCATCCTTCAAGCTATCTCTGCATTGGCTGCCTTCATTCACCCCGATCACTTACCTGTAGTAAAAAGCCCCCGATATCATCTGATATCGGGGGCGTTAAAATTTACCGAAAGGTAAGTGCTTGCTTACGCTTTATTGCTCAGCGCCAGTGCTTCTTTCTTACGGTCGTTGCGGCGTTTAAAGGCATAACCGACCAGTAGAGCCACCACCCAAACCATCCCCACATACAACGAAATACGGGTATCCGGGAAGTAACCAATCAGGCCGATGATGAACACCAGGAAAATAATACCGAACACCGAGGTATAAACGCCGCCACGCAGCGGAAACTCCAGCTCTTTCACCTGTTGTTTGCTCAGTTTGCGACGGAAACCAATCTGCGAGAACAGGATCATAATCCACACCCAGACCGTTGCGAAGGTCGCCAGAGACGCAATCACCAGAAACACAGCCGATGGCATGACGTAGTTCAGATAAACCGCCACCAGCAGTGCCGCCATCATCACCAGAACGGTGACCCACGGCGTGCCCAGACGCGATACCTTGCTGAACATTTTCGGTGCCTGCCCCTGCTCTGCCATTCCGTGCAGCATACGGCCCACGCCGAACACATCACTGTTAATGGCAGAAAGCGACGCGGTAATCACCACAAAATTCAGGATCGTCGCCGCAGCAGTAATGCCCATGTGCTGGAAAGTCAGCACGAACGGACTGCCCTGCGTCCCCACCTGATTCCACGGGAAAATAGACATGATCACAAACAGCGTACCCACATAAAATACCAGAATACGCAGCGGTACTGAGTTGATGGCTTTCGGAATAGATTTCTTTGGGTCTTCCGCTTCACCGGCCGTGATCCCGATGATCTCGATGCCGCCGTAAGCAAACATCACCAGTTGTAAGGACAAAATCGTCCCCATGATGCCCTGACTGAAGAAGCCACCATGACTCCACAGATTGTGGATACCGGTCGCCTGCCCGCCATTGCCGATACCCCAGAAGATAATCCCAAAGCCTGCCACGATCATGATGATGATGGTCAGCACTTTAAAGAAAGAGAACCAGAACTCCAGCTCGCCGAAGACTTTCACGCTGACCAGATTGATCGCGCCGATGATCAACACCACGCTGAGCACCCAGGTCCATTGCGGCACATCAGGGAACCAGACGCCCATATAAATACCGAACGCGGTTACATCAGCGATGGCGACGATCAGGATTTCGAAACAGTACGTCCAGCCGGTGATGTAACCCGCCATCGGCCCGAGGTAATCTTGCGCATAACGCGAAAATGAACCGCTCTGCGGGTTGTTAACCGACATCTCACCGAGAGCACGCATGATGATAAACGCGATAATCCCACCGACCAGATACGCCAGCAATACGCTCGGTCCGGCCATTTTAATCGCATCTGCCGAGCCATAAAACAGACCAGTTCCGATGGCTGAGCCCAGTGCCATAAAGCGGATATGGCGCGTTGTCAGGCCACGTTTTAACTTCGTGCCCGGCGCTTCGTTCTGCGCTATTGGTTGTTCAGCTTCTTGCTGCATGTGCATTAACCCGTGTTGTTTTTTTAAATATCAAAAATCGTATTCTAAAAAATGACTTTTAGCCTGCCAATGAAAAAGCCACGGAAGGGTTCTCCGTGGCCTGATTGGCGAAACATTCGTCAGACGATCATGCTTTTATGTCTTCGAACATTCACCCGATGATCATTGGTGCGCGGTAACGCTGCGCGGGCCGCTGATTTTGTCATAAATCCCGACCAGTACCAGCATTAATAATGACGGGGGTAACCAGGCAAGACCTTGTGCAGCCAGGGGCAGGTTTGCGGTCCAGGCTGGCATCAGGTCAACAAAAGCAGACGCCTTGATACCATCAACAATGCCGAACACCAGGCTTACCAGCATGACCGGCGCCACGATACGCGTGGTGCTGTTCCACCAGCGCAGGGTGAAACTCAGCACAACCAGCGCGATACAAGGCGGATAAATCGCCGTCAGTACCGGTACTGAAATCGCAATCAGATGGCTCAGACCCAGGTTGGACACCAGCATGGAGAACAGACCCAGAATGAAGACCAGTGTTTTGTAAGACAGCGGCAGATACTGAGCAAAGAATTCCGCACAGGCGCAGGTCAGGCCAACCGCCGTCACCATGCAGGCGATGAAAATCAGCGCACCAAGGAAGAAGCTGCCCACACCGCCGAAGGTATGTGCCACATAGGCATGCAGAATAATCGCACCATTGGTCGCATCAGGCACCAGTGAAGCGCTGTTTTCGCCGAGCTTGAACAGGCTCAGGTAAACCAGCATCAGACCCAGACCGGCAATCAGCCCTGCCAGCACGGTATAACGGGTCAGCAGTTTGGCATCAGATACACCACGGGAACGCGCGGCATTGACGATAACAATACCGAACACCAGCGCGCCCAGCGTATCCATGGTCAGATAGCCGTTAACGAAACCGCTGGAGAACGGCACTGTCTGGTAAGCATCCACCGCTGGCATCGGAGAACCGGCTGGCCAAAGTACGGCAGCAATACCCAGTGCAGCCAGCGCCACCATTTTCAGCGGCGCGAGGAAATGGCCGACAGTATCAAGCAAACGTCCCGGATACAGGGAAATGCCGATGACCAGGGAGAAATAGATCACGCTATAAATCAGCAGAGGCAGCGGGCCGTCACCGGTCATCGGTGCGATACCCACCTCAAAAGAAACGGTTGCCGTGCGTGGCGTGGCAAACAGCGGGCCAACAGCCAGATAACACACAGTGGCCAGAAGAATACCGGCACCACGACCAATTGGCGTACTCAGGGCATCCACACCGCCGCCAACGCGTGCGAGTGCAATTACCGTCATCACCGGAAGTCCGACTGCGGTGATCATAAAGCCGGCAGCAGCCCACCAGACGTCATGACCTGCCTGCAAACCAACCATTGGCGGGAAAATAATATTCCCCGCCCCGACGAATAAGGCGAAGGTCATGAAACCCAGCGCCAGAATATCTTTATTTGTTAAACGAGTACTCATGATGGGTGTCGTGTTGCCTGTTCAAATGAATAAAGTGTCCGATGCTGCCGTCGTGCCACGTCGTCAGAAAGATGAATGGCATATAACAGCCAGAGAGCACCCATGTGAGGAGCGAAGTGAGCAAAAACGCCTGATGATATGCAGATGATTACGTTGTTATGCAGGGAGTATCGAGCGACAGCGGGGGCTAAGGTAATCTTTTATAGCGTATAAAGGCAAGCCGGGATCCAAAAAGCAGAGTGTTTAACCAAATTAATGTTACAAGGCAGGTATATTCACTAAATACTGCGATAAACACACCATATGATATGTATGATTTTTGAACTAATGAAGCACAAGATATGCTCCGATAAGATTAAAAATGCGTGAAATCACCACTTTCAGGTTATTTCACGCACAGTTTACAGCATATTTACAAGGTCATCATTTGACCTCTTTCAGGGGTTACCAGACGCGGGCAGCAATATCGACCACCAGTTTTAGTTTTTCCCACTGCTGCGCTTCGGTCAGGCTGTTGCCCTCTTCCGTTGACGCAAAGCCACATTGCGGGCTGAGGCAAATCTGGTTGATATCCAGATATTCCGCCGCCTCGGCCAGACGTGATTCCACGGTTTTTGCCAGTTCAAGCTCACCGGACTTGGTGGTGATCAATCCCAGAACCGCCTGCTGATGGCCTTTCTTAATAAAACGCAGCGGTTCGAAGCCACCGGAGCGCTCGTTGTCATATTCCAGGAAGAAGGCATCGATGTTCACGCCACCAAACAGGATCTCCGCGACAGGTTCATAGCCGCCTTCAGAAATCCAGGTGGAACGGAAGTTCCCGCGACAAACATGCAGACCAATCACCAGATCGTCAGGTTTACCTGCAATCGCTTTATTCAGCACGTCAGCGTAAGTACGTGCTAACTCTTCCGGAGAATCGCCACGCTCGCGGATCTGCTTCTTCTGATCTTCAGAACACAGATAAGCCCAGACGGTGTCATCGAGTTGCAGATAACGGCAACCGGCATCGTAAAACGCTTTAATCGCATCCCGGTAAACCTGCGCCAGATCGTCAAAATACGCTTTCAGATCCGGATACACTTCTTTGCTGATGGCGTTACGGCCACCGCGGAAATGCATCACACTCGGGCTTGGAATGGTCATTTTCGGCACAGCACTTCCGCTGATGCTTTTCAGGAAACGGAAATCTTCCAGCATTGGGTGCGAGCCGAAACCGAGCTTGCTGACCACTTTAATGCTGCGCGCTTTAGTCTGTACGCCGTTGAACTGGATCCCCTGCACCGCATCGTAACCTTCCACACCTTGCAGACCTTCGAAGAAATCGAAGTGCCACCATGCACGGCGGAATTCACCGTCAGTGACCACTTGCAGACCCGCTTCGCGCTGCAAGTCCACCACGCGGCGAATTTCGGTGTCTTCCACGGCTCGCAGTTGCGCGGCATCAATCTCACCCGCCTGAAACTGCTTACGGGCTTCTTTAATCACCGCCGGACGCAGGAAACTGCCAACGACGTCTGCACGGAATGGAGGGGTTGTACGTTGCATGAAGAACTCCTTAATAACATCCCGCCGGTGGCGAAATGCGAATGATTCACAAAGTAAATAATTACGCTGCGTTATATTTAGACATCTGGATGTCTAAACGTCTTTAAGAAGATACTGTCATGCAGGGTGTTAACGGGCAACAGAGGAATTTTCATGGGACATGAATAAAGTTCATGATCGCTTCATCATTTTTCATGATGCTGGACAATATTCGCCCCATTGCGATATGTAGTAATAAATACTATAGTTTATTTTACCAGGGACGATGACATGAACTGTTTACGTATTTTTGTTACAGAGGATTTTCACGACATCATGACCGCCAGCAAACTGTCGGAAAAGGATATCCTCAAGTCAGCACATGAACTGGCAAACGGACTTTTTGATGCGGATTTGTCCGGCAACGTTTACAAGAAGAGAATTGCACCGTCAGGGAGATCGAAGTCAGGGTTTGGCCGGGCAGTCATCGCTTTTCGTTTTGAAGATAAGATCTTTTATATCGACGGGTGGCTGAAAAATAGTGTCCGCAAGAAAGGCAATGAAATTCCCGACAAACTTCTGTCTTTATATAAAGCAATTGCTAAAGATTTGCTCAACTTCACAGAGCTTCAACTCGAAACAGAACTTCGAAATGGATTAATTAAAGAGGTGATTTCTAATGGTTGATGAACGTTTGCTAAAAATGCAGCGGATGGCTCAACGCTTCCATGATTCATCTGGCGTGGTAACACAAACCACGATGCGTGAAATTAACAAAATAGTTGATGAAGCCGTTCAGGAGGAAAGACTGAAAGCCTTCGCAGAAAGCTCTGCTGAACGCATTCGCGCTTTGCGTGAGAAAGAAAAAATCAGTCAGGGCGTACTGGCAAGACTCATCAATATGTCCGCCAACAGCATTCAAAAATGGGAGCGGGATGAAACCAAACCCACCGGAGCGGCGCTGATCTTACTGATGCTAATTGAAGAAAAAGGTTTACAGATCATCTGCTAAAAGAAGCCACAGCTTGTTGCTGTGGCTTGATTTTTATCCCTTTACGCCGCTTTGGCTGGCCTGTTCCTGAGGAACAATCAACTTCGGCGCCAGCATAAACATAAACCGGGTACCGACGCCGACTTCACTCATGACTTCAAGTTTCGTGTGGTGATGGCTGAGCGCATGTTTGACGATTGCCAGTCCCAGTCCGCTGCCGCCGGTCTGACGTGAACGGGCTTTATCGACGCGGTAGAAACGTTCGGTCAGGCGCGGCAGGTGCTGCGGCGCAATGCCCGGTCCGTTGTCGCTGATCTGGAACTGTGCGCCATGCGGCGTTTGTTGCCAGCTGACTTCAATCCGTGTCCCCGCTGGCGTGTGGTTAACCGCGTTATACACCAGGTTCGACACCGCGCTGCGCAGTTGATCTTCATTACCAAAGACCTTCAGCTTGTCGTTTACGCGAAACACCACTTCATGCCTGCCGTTGCTTAACGTTTGCACTTCACGTTCGAGCATGCCGAGCATCACCGGAATATCGACTTTCTCGTGCAAATCAATATTCGCTGAGGCTTCGATTTTCGACAGCGTCAGCAGCTGCTTCACCAGCCCGTCCATGCGCCGCGTCTGTTCCTGCATGGTATCCAGCGCTTTAGTGCGGAAAGGCTCTTCCAGCTTGGCGTCTTCCATCATTTCCAGATACCCCTGCAATACCGTCAATGGGGTTCTCAGTTCATGACTGACGTTAGCGAAGAAGTTACGCCGTGCGCCTTCAAGCTGACGCATCTGGGTCACGTCGCGTGCCACCATCAGCAGTTGTCCTTCGGAATAAGGCATGACGCGAAATTCGACATAATGCTCATTATTGAGTTGTAAATTCAGCGCCCGGCTGAAATCGCGGGTCTGGATCCACAGCCGGAATTCCGGATAACGCAGCAGGTTGAAGATATGTTGCCCGTTATCTTCCGGCCAGCGGAAACCGAGCAAATCCTGCGCCAGTCCGTTACACCAGAAAATATTGCCATCTTCAGTGGTCAGCACCACGGCATCCGGCAGCGATTCGGCACCGCTGCGAAAACGTTTGATGAGCTGACCTAATTCCCGACGGCGACGCCGGTTGCGTATCTGCATCTGGTTCAGCCCGTAAAACAGCGGCTCCCAGCTCCAGCGCCCATTCGGTGGCGTAATGCTGCGGTCGAGCCACAGCCAGTGAGAGAGTTTAAGCTGGTTGTAATAATTCCAGCCCAGTGCCGCCATCAGCGACACCAGGAGGAGCCAGCCGAAATGGCCGACGAAGATACCGAGAATTAACGCTGGCAGGCAAAAGAGAAACAATTCACCCGCCAGTCGTTTCCATGACAAACGTTCTAGCACACAGATTCTCCGCTGTGAGGGCTCAATAACGCGTTGAAAAACGGTATCCGGTACCACGAACAGTCTGGATCATTCTGTCATGTCCACTGGTTTCCAGCGCCTTACGTAAACGACGAATATGCACGTCAACCGTGCGATCTTCCACATAAACGTTAGTGCCCCAGACGTTATTGAGCAACTGTTCGCGGCTGTATACACGTTCGGAATGGGTCATAAAGAAGTGTAATAACTTAAATTCGGTCGGCCCCATATCGAGCGCCTGCTCGTTGGCCATTACCCGGTGAGACGACGGATCCAGGCTTAAACCCTGCATGTCGATCACTTCTTCCACCGCCATTGGCGAGATGCGACGCATCACGGCTTTAATGCGGGCAACCAGTTCTTTCGGAGAAAACGGTTTGGTGATGTAATCATCGGCACCCACTTCAAGGCCGCGCACCCGATCTTCTTCTTCACCGCGTGCGGTCAGCATCATCACCGGAATTTCGCGGGTCAGTGCCTCACGTTTAAGATGCTTAATAAACTGAATACCGGAACCGCCAGGTAACATCCAGTCAAGCAGGATCAGTTCAGGGTAAGGTTCAACAAGCTGCCCAATCGCTGAATCAAAATCCTCAGCTTCTACGGCCTGATAGCCATTTTGTTCCAGTACAAAACACACCATTTCACGGATTGGAGCTTCGTCTTCAACCACCAATATACGTCTAGCCATCGTAGGTCCTGCCAATAGGTTAGCGATCTTTTATTTGATTGCGGGCGCCATTATGCGTCAGTTTTGTGACAGATTTATGAATGAAAAGAATGGTTCATTACAGTCAACTATGACAGATAATTTCCGGCCATCTTGCTGAAATTGGTCTGATTTATCGGGGACAGCTTCCCCTGCCGACGTTTATACTTTACCCCATTGTCGTCATCCAGGGTTCATACGGGAGTCTCATGCGCCTGATCCACACGTCAGACTGGCATCTCGGCCAGTACTTTTTCACTAAAAGCCGTGCAGCCGAACATCAGGCATTTTTGCACTGGCTGACCGGTCAGGTGCAGCAACATCAGGTCGATGCCGTGATTGTCGCGGGCGATATTTTCGACACGGGTTCCCCACCCAGTTATGCCCGCGAATTGTATAACCGCTTCGTGGTGGAATTACAGCAAACCGGCTGCCAGCTGGTGGTGCTGGCTGGTAACCACGATTCTGTCGCCACGCTCAATGAATCGCGCGAGCTCCTTTCCTGCCTGAATACGCGGGTGATTGCCACCGTCGGTGAAAACCTTTCTGAACAGATTTTAGTGCTCAGTCAGCGTGACGGGAAACCCGGCGCGATACTGTGCGCTATCCCGTTTTTACGCCCGCGTGATCTGCTCGCCAGCCAGGCGGGACAGTCCGGCAGCGACAAGCAACTGGCATTGCAGGAAGCCATCGCCGCGCATTATGACGCGCTCTGGCAGGCTGCGCAGGCCAGACGTGACGAACTGGGCATGCCGCTGCCTATTATTGCGACCGGCCATCTGACGACTGTCGGTGTCAGTACCTCTGATTCCGTGCGCGACATCTATATAGGTACGCTCGATGCGTTTCCGGCGCAGGCCTTTCCGCCGGTCGATTATGTGGCACTGGGTCATATTCACCGTGCACAATGCGTCGCCAAAACCGAACATATCCGTTACAGCGGCTCGCCGATTGCCCTGAGTTTTGACGAACTGAGCAAAGCTAAAAGTGTGTACTTACTTGATTTTGATGGTGCGACGCTCAACGCCATCGACACACTGGAAATCCCGGTTTTCCAGCCGATGCAGATAATCAAAGGCTCGCTGGTGGAGATTGAACACCAACTGGCACAGTTCGAAGGCGGTGATCCGGCCAAACCGGTGTGGCTCGATATTGAAGTCTCCACCCAGGATTATCTCAGCGACATCCAGCGACGCATTCAGGCGCTGACGGAAGATCTGCCGGTAGAAGTCGTGCTGTTACGCCGCAGCAAAGAACAGCGCATCAACAGTATTGAGCAGCAGGAAAAAGAAACCCTCAGCGAACTGAGCGTCAGCGACGTGTTTGAACGACGACTGGCGCTGGAACCGGCCCCTGACGAGCCGCGTCAGGCTCGGATGCGCACGTTGTTTGCGCAGGTGGTTGAACAGGTTACCAACGGTCAGAACGCGGAGGACAGCGCACAATGAAAATTCTCAGCCTGCGTTTAAAAAACCTGAACTCGCTGGAAGGCGAATGGAAAATTGATTTCACCGCCGAGCCGTTTGCCAGCAACGGATTATTCGCCATCACCGGTCCGACCGGTGCGGGGAAAACCACCCTGCTCGATGCCATTTGTCTGGCGCTTTATCATCAGACGCCACGGCTGAACATTACACCAAGCCAGAATGAACTGATGACCCGCCACACCGCAGAATCGCTGGCCGAGGTGGAGTTTGAAGTCAAAGGTGTGGGTTACCGCGCTTTCTGGAGCCAGCGCCGCGCCAAAAATTCCCCTGACGGCAATCTGCAGGCACCGAAAGTCGAGCTGGCGTTACTGGCCGACGGCAAAATTCTGGCGGATAAAGTGCGCGATAAACTCGATGCCATCGCCACACTGACCGGGCTGGATTTCGGCCGTTTCACCAAATCCATGATGCTTTCACAGGGGCAGTTCGCCGCGTTTCTGAATGCCGATGCCAACGACCGCGCCGAATTGCTGGAAGAACTGACCGGCACCGAGATTTACGGTCTGCTTTCTCAACGCGTGTTTGAGCAACATAAAGAAGCGCGCATTGCGCTGGACGGTCTGCATCAGCGCATGGCCGGAATCGAACTGCTCAGCGAAGAACAGCGCCAGACGCTGGAAGCACAACGTGCTGAACTGAACACGCAGGAAATCAGCCTCAGTCAGCAGGCGCAGCAGCGCCAGCAGGATCTGAACTGGCTGCAACAGTGGCAGCAGGTGCAGCAAAAACAGCAGCAGTCTCAGCAACAACTGACCGCCGCAGAGCAGGAAAATCT
This sequence comes from Rahnella aceris, assembly GCF_011684115.1. Classification (NCBI taxonomy): domain Bacteria; kingdom Pseudomonadati; phylum Pseudomonadota; class Gammaproteobacteria; order Enterobacterales; family Yersiniaceae; genus Rahnella; species Rahnella aceris. The sequence continues at coordinate 2,594,970 of NZ_JAADJV010000001.1, forward strand.
GGCCGCCGCGCCGCAGTTACAGCAACTGGCGCGCAGCGAACCGGCAGAAAAACTGCGTCCGTTACTCAATGATCGCCAGCGCTGTCAGGATGACGCGCAGCGCCTTCAGCAATTACTGATACAACTGACGCAGCAGCAGGAGCAGCAGATTGCACAGATGACGCCGCTGAGTCTGGCGGTGGAACAGGCGCACACTGCACGGCAGAAACAGGCGGAAGAACAGCGTCAGATGCAGACGCTGATCGAAGAAAAAATCCTGCCACTGGATAGCGAAATCGCGCAATGGCGCAAATCGCTGGTGGAAACACAACAGGCGGTCAGCGAGTCGCAGAAACAGGCTGGTGAACATAGCGCGACGCTGCAGCAAATCACGGCGGAACGTCAGAAACTGGATGAGGAAAGCCGCCAGCATCACACCCGTCAGGCCGCGCTGACTGAAGCCCTTAACGTTGCACAACAACGTCAGGCTGAACTGGAAAAACAGTACCCGCAGGTAGTGTTACAGAAACGTCAAACCGAACTCATGCAGCTCCGGCCGGTGCGGCAGCAGCTGTTTTCACTCTCGCAAATCTTCCCGCAACTGAACCAGCGCGTGCAGCAACAGCATAAAGATTTTGCGCAGTACCAGACGCTGCTGGCCGAAGAAGAACTGCGTCTGGGCGCGATCCGTCTGCAATGTCAGAAACAACTGGAACATCTGAACGACGTCAAGGCGCTGCATAAACAGGAAATGCTGATCGTCAGTCTTGAAGCCGAACGCGCGAATTTGCAAAGCGGCAAAGCCTGTCCGCTGTGCGGCTCGACATCACATCCGGCGATTGAACATTATCAGGAGGTTAAACCTTCTGAAACCGCGCAGCGCGTCGAGAAAATGCAACTGGAATTCGATGCAGCAAAAGCCAGCGGTATCGAACTGGCGGCGAAAATTAAAGGCCTGAAAGAGCAACAAACACGGCTGCAAACTCAGCTTGAGCAGGATCAGCAACAACTGAATTCGCATACCCTGAACTGGCAACAACTCAGTGCGCCGCTGAATCTGACGTTTACGCTGCATGATACCGCCGACATCACGCAATGGCTGACCGCCCGCGATGAGGAAGAGCAGCAGTCGCAGGCGCGGCTGAGCCAGCACGAACAGCTGGCGCGGGCTCTGCAACAGGCCAAAGATGCTCTGAACGACGCACTGAATGCACAGCAGAAAGTGCAGCAGCAAAGTGCCTTGCTGACAGAGCGCGTTACCCGGCTGGAAGAGATGCAGGCAAAATCTCAGCAAGACCTCGTGCGGTTGCAAAAGCAACTGGCGGAAGGTGAAAAATCCCTTTCTGAGCTGAATGCCCGACGCCTCGAACTGTTCGGAGAGCGTCAGGTTGCTCAGGTTCGCGAGCACTTACATCAGCAACAACAGGCGACAGAACAAGCGCTGAGTGATGTCCAGACCGCGCTGCATAAGGCGCAGGAACAGCGCGACCAGTTGGCCGGTCAGTTGGCCAGTACGCAGCAGCAACAGTTACAGACCGCCGCACAACTGACGCTGGTGGAACAGGCGTGGCAGCAGGCATTGAGCGCCAGCGGATTTGCGGATGAAGCCGCAGTGAAACTGGCGCTGCTCGACGACGCGTTGCGCCAGCAGCTTCAGCAACGCAAAGAACATCTGCAACAACAACTGGCACAGGCGCAGGCATTACTGGCGGATGCCCGTCAGCAGCTCGAAAAACATCAGCTTGCCCGTCCTGCACATCTCAGTGAAACCGACAGTGATCTTAACGCCCTGACGGTGCAACAGGCGGAGCTGGCACAACAACTGAAAGTCCTGCAACAACGTCTGGGCGAAGTGAAAAATCAGCTGGAAAGCGACAAGCAACGCCACCATGGTCAGCAGACGCTGATTGCACAGATTGCGCAGGCGCAGCGGACCTGTGATGACTGGGGTTATCTCAACCAGATGATTGGCTCCAGCGACGGTGCGAAATTCCGTAAATTCGCGCAGGGTCTGACGCTCGATCATCTGGTGTATCTGGCCAACCGCCAGCTGGAAAAATTGCACGGACGTTATCTGTTGCAGCGCAAAACCAGCGATGCGCTGGAACTGCAAGTGGTCGATACCTGGCAGGCCGATGCCGTGCGCGATACCCGCACGCTATCCGGCGGCGAAAGCTTCCTGGTCAGCCTGGCACTGGCCCTGGCGCTGTCCGATCTGGTCAGCGATAAAACCCGTATCGACTCGCTGTTCCTCGACGAAGGTTTCGGTACGCTCGATGCCGACACGCTGGATACCGCGCTGGATGCGCTCGACAGCCTGAATGCCTCGGGTAAAACCATCGGCGTGATCAGCCATGTCGAAGCAATGAAAGACCGCATTCCGGTACAAATCAAAGTCACCAAAGTGAACGGTCTGGGCGTCAGCCGCCTGAGCAGTGAATTTAAAGTCTGATCCCTCGCCACTGCCGGGCAGGTTGCTAGATAAATTGCTAGCTGCATGCCCTGCGGTGGATCCTTTTTGTGAAAGCGTGCACAAAAATCGCACCAGTTCAGTGCGCGCTTTTTCCTCAACCTGCTGAATTTACGTTTATTCCCGCTGCCGGAACGAACTGGCACGCCCTGTGCTTAACGTTATGTATACAAGTTGCAGTACAAGTTGCAACGTCCTCATAACCGCTTAGGGAACCGCCAATGAAAAACATCAAACCTGAAGTTGATAAAAAACGTCGCCAGCTGATGAAATGGCTCGCCATTACCGGCGGAGTGTCCACCCTTGGCGGAATGATCCCGACGTCAGTTTTTGCAGCCGACGACGATGAAATTCGTATTGGTTACTGGCCGATTGTCGGTGGTTTGCCGCTGTATGTGGCACTGGAACAGGGCTTTTTTAAACAAGCCGGGCTGAATGTGAAAGGCGTTAAATTCGCCAGTGCCCAGCAAATTGTCGAAGGGATGATCACCGGCAGGATCCACGGCTGCGCCAACGGCACGGCAACCGGCGCGCTGGGACTCGGGGCGATCACCTCACCGGGTCTGTTCAAAATTATCTGTTCTAACCCGTCAAACCATACGCTGGTGTTAGATGAATTTCTGGTGCCGCTCAACAGCCCGGCAAAAGCTATCAGTGACCTGAAAGGCAAGAAAATCGCCTGCGGTCCGGGGATCCAGAACGTCACGATGGCAAAAATTATTCTGGAGAAAAATGGCTTCACTAATCCGTCAGTCATTGAACTGCCGGTCGGACAACACGCGCCTGCTCTGGCCGCCGGGCAAATTGACGGCGTATATACGCTCGAACCGACCGGCACTGTCGGACGCATGAAAAACCTTTCGCGCACACTCGAAACCGGCGTTATTTCTAAATACGTGCTCGGCAACGCCGACGCCCCGTGGTTCGGCGGCGCAGCGGCACTGAACGCCAGTTTTATCGCCAGCAAGCCGGAAGAAACCAAAAAGTTTATTGCCGCTTATCAGAAAGCGGTGGAATTCATTGCGGCTCACCCTGATAAAGCGCGCGAAAACGTCGCCGGTTACACCAGCATTGAACCGGCGCTGGTCAAAGAAGTGCCGCTGCCGGGCTTCGTGATGTATCCCGATTTGAAAGGCGACAACCTGCAATGGTTCCAGAAGTTTTATGACGTCTTTACGGAAAGAAAAATCTTCAGCAAGCCGGTGGATGTCGCTTCGCTGATCTATCAGGGATAAGGAGAAACAGGATGACTTCACGCTGGTCTTCAAGGTTACTGCCGCTGGTCGGCCCGGTACTGCTGTTTTTATTCTGGCAACTGGCCGTCAGCGCAAAATGGCTGAATCCCGTGCTTCTGCCCTCGCCGGTCGAGACAATCGGCTACATGTTCCAGTCATTTTCCGACGCGTCCATGCGCACCGACATCGGCGCAACCCTTTACCGCACGCTGGTGTCTTTTGCCTTTGCCGCCGTAATTGGCGTGCCGCTGGGCGTAATTTTGGGCAGCAATGAAAAGGTTTACCGCAGCCTGGAATTTTTGATCGACTTCTTCCGCTCCACGCCGTCGTCTGCGCTGATCCCGCTGTTTATGCTGATTTTCGGGATTACTGACGCCAACAAAATCGCCATTGCTGCCTTTGCCGCCGTGCTGGTCATCCTGTTCAACAGCGCATACGGCGTGATGAATGCCAAAAAAACGCGCCTGATGGCCGCCAAAGTAATGGGAATTTCCCGCTGGCATATTTTCAAAGACATCATGCTGATGGAAAGCCTGGCACAAACCTTTGTCGGCCTGCGCACCGGCGTGTCGATCGCGCTGGTGATCGTGATCGTCGCCGAAATGTTTATCGGATCAGAAACCGGCCTCGGCCACCGGATCATCGATGCCCAGCAGGTGTTTAACATCAAAGATATGTACGCCTCGATCCTGATCACCGGCGCGCTGGGTTATCTGCTCAATCTGGCTTTTTTGCTGATCGAGAAAAAAACCGTCCACTGGAGTAGCAAAGCATGACGCACCCTCTCTCGCTGAACCCTGATTATAAAGGCCCGCAGTTGCCGCAATATGCCACGCGACCGGACACCCATGTGACGATCCGCGGGCTGAGCAAGGCGTTTGCCGGACAGCCGCTGTATACCGACCTGAATCTCGACTTACCGCGTGGAAAGATCGTGTCGATCTTCGGGCCGAACGGCTGCGGTAAATCGACCTTAATGAACATGATCGCCGGGCTGATCCCGGTAGATAAAGGCGACATTCTGTTCGACGGCAAAACGCTGGCGCAAACCACCATCGGCTATGTGTTTCAAAACTACCGCGACGCGCTGTTTCCGTGGATGAGCGCCCGCGCCAACATCGCCTATCCGCTGATACGCCACGGCATGAGCAAAGCGGATGTGAATGCGCGGGTCGAAGAACTGACGCAGATGTTTGATATCCGTTTCGACCTGAAACGCTATCCGTATGAGCTTTCCGGCGGACAACAGCAAACCGTGTGCATCATGCGGGCGCTGGCGACGCGTCCGGAAGTGATGTTCCTCGATGAGCCTTTCTCGGCGCTGGATTTCGAGATGACGCTGTTTATCCGCGATAAATTACAGGAAGTGCAACTGGCGACCGGCGTCACTATGCTGATTGTTTCGCATGACCTGGAAGATGCGGTATTTCTGGCGGATGAGATTTTACTGCTGACGCGACGGCCGACGCAGATTGCGGAAATCGTGCCGTTCGACCTGCCGCGCCCGCGAGGGTCGGAAATCATGAGCCACCCGGAATTTATCCGCGTGAAGGCGCACACGCTGGAAGTCTTTAAACGGGAGATGGCGCTTTAGCTGGCGGCAGTCTGCCGCCACTGACGCGGGCTGACGCCAAACCAGCGGCGGAAAGCCCGCGAAAAGGCACTGACTTCGGAATACCCTAGCAGCAACGCCATTTCGGAAATCGGCAGTTGTTGCTGTTGCAGATAATGCGTCGCCAGTTCGCAACGGACGTTATCCACCAGTTGGGTAAACGTCAGGTTCTGTTCGCGCAGGCGGCGTTGCAGCGAACTCGGCGACATACCCATTTTTTCGGCCACTTCATCAAGCACCGGCTCGCCGCGTAATAACGCCTGACGTACCCGCGATCGCACGTTGTCGGTGACCGACTGCTGCGACGGCGCATCCGCATTCAGACGGCGGATCGCATCCTGCATGACCAGCAACAGCGTCTGATCCCGTTCCGGCATCGCCCGCTGTAAATCGCGTTTGACGATCAGCAGGGAATTGTACGGCTGATCGAAATACACCGGCGCATCAAATACTTTGCAGTGTTCATGCCATTGCTGCGGACGCGGATGCTCAAAATGCACCTCACGCGGCGCCCAGTTTTTCCCCAGCCCGTGACGCAATAAATTGAGGATCATCCCCAGCGTCAGTTCCGCATCCTGCCGTCTGCACAGAATGCTGCCGTGCCGCACCTGATAATCGAACCGGTAATGATCCCCCTTATCCACCAGCCGCGTCAGCGTATTGTGCTGATGAAAGGGAAAGGCATTCACTACGTTTTGCAGCGCGGTTTCTGCCGAAGAAGAACATAAACCGATGTAGCCAATCAGCCCTAATGACTGCGGTTTGAACTGTTTCCCGTAATGCAAACCGAAGTTATCACAACCTGACTGCGCCGCCGCTTCTTCCAGAACCTGACAGTAATTAGTCAGCCCGAGACTCAGCGTAGGTTGTTGCAGCAATTCAGGATTGATGTGGCAGATGCCTAGCACACGATCGACATCTGCCCCTTTGGCCTGAATAAAATCGCTCAGGCCGCTGGCGGCTGCGGCCAGCACCCCCCGGTGGCTGTCATTGCTGCGCGTCAGCGCGTTCAGCGCATTGCTGAAACCGGCTCCGGAAGCCGTAGAAGAAAGGCCTGTCTGCATCGTCTTTTACTCCCTTTATGTCGGCAATAAAAAGTGTCGGTAATAAAAGAGAATTGCAAGTTCCGTACCAGCACCTTGCTTCACATCTCCGGGTGATAAACCAATGCAATACAATGAGATAAATTTTCGGCAGTTTTGCCAGCCGCGCCTGCGCCCTGCTACGGCGCCCGCTTTTCGTGCAGTTTCATCCGATCACAAAGGGATGATGTGCCTTCGCCAGATACTCACGGCACAGGCGCAGGCTCTCTTGTTCCCATTCATTGCCAAGGCTTTGCGCCATTTCCGTGGTGGCATGCGATCCGCGCCAGGCCAGCAACTGAATCCGCCGCTGAATAATCAGTGTCGGGATCACCGCCAGATCGGCATCGCTCACGTGACAAATACGTGCGTAACCTTCCAGCCAGTGGCGGACCCACGCCTGCGCCCGCGGATGATGTTCAACAAAACTGATCGCCGCCGCCGCATCATGCAGATACCAGCCCATACCGCAGTCATCAAAATCGATCACCCGGGTTTCACCTTTGTGCAACAGTAAATTCGTCAGGCGCAGATCGGCGTGGATCAGCCCGTAGCGCTGTGCACTCTTGCCGTAACTTTTCAGCACGCTGCCGGTGTGCGCCAGCGTCTCTTCAATCAGCGGGATCCCGGCCGCCGTCATGCCCGGCGCATCCTGCCAGCGGCCCCAGTGACCGTGCGGGCCGACCATGGTATCGCTGTCCCAGATAATACGGCGAAACCCGGCCGGATGCGGCCACTGACGGCTGTGCTGATGCAGGCGCGCAGTCACTTCCCCCAACTGAGCAAACGCCCGCGGATCCACATCCGTGGTTGGCATTTCGCCCTCAATCCAGCGAAAAATCACCACATTGCGGTTTTCAGTTTCGCTCACCGCGACAGTTTGCACAGCGGTACCATCCCGCCCTTTTACTGCCTCAGGCACCTGAATCTCGCTTTCACGCAGCGCATCCAGCCACGCCAGTTCACTCTCTATTTCATCCCGCTGGTGATAGCCACCCCGGTGAACACGCAGTGCATAACGTTCGCCGTCGGGGCAGCGCAGTAAAAAAGTGGCATTTTCCGACCGGCAGATCAGCGAAAGATGCCCTTGCAGATCAGGGGAATAGCGGCGCAATGCTTCTGTTGCCAGCAGATTCAGGCTGGTGTCATCGAGCATGTCAGATTGTTTTGCAGTCATCAGGTTCCACTCCGTACCGGTTAAATCAAATCGATATTGCGGATAGCCAGAATGGAAGGGGCGCGTTTTCGTCGCTTGACTCAGGAACAGCAAATGTTGACCGCAAAACACGCGTGACGCGCTGACGGCGAAAAGTTGACTGCAACGCACAGCAGTCAGCGCGCTGAGGTCAAGTTTTACCGCTTTCCCCGGCGCATTATCAAATCACCTTCCGCCGTCATGGCATTTTTTTGCACACCGGCAGTGACGTTGAAACCGCCTGTCAGGAGATGACTCTCATGTTGAAAACCAATGCGTTTGATGCCGCCAGCAGCGGCAATATTTCAGCCGACAATCTGGCGATGATAGAACGCCGCCGTCGTTTGCTGGGCCCGGCTTACCAGTTGTTCTACAAGAATCCAGTGCATCTGGTGCGCGGCGAAGGCGTGTGGGTGTATGACGCTGATGGCCGCCGTTATCTCGACGTCTACAACAACGTGCCTTCCGTTGGCCATTGCCATCCTCATGTGCTGGAAGCGCTGGTGCGTCAGGCATCCACGCTGAACACGCACACCCGTTATCTGCATGAAAATGTCCTGAACTTCGCCGAAAAACTGGTGGGCACCATGCCCGCTGAGCTGAGCCAGGTAATGTTCACCTGCACGGGCAGCGAATCTAACGATCTGGCGCTGCGTATCGCCGAAGATTTTACCGGCGGCACCGGCGTTATCGTCACCGAATTCAGTTATCACGGCATGACCAAAGCGATTGCCGGGCTATCGGCCTCGATGGGGCCATACGTTAAAGTGAACGGTGATGCGCGGGTGATTCCGGCACCGGTTCACCATCCGGCTAACCCGGCTGAAGTTGGCAAGCGCTTTGCCAACGACATCCGTGCCGCACTGGCGGATATGGATCGCCATGGCATCAAACCGGCGGCCCTGATGATCGACACCTTCTTCACCAGCGACGGCGGTTTCTTCGATCCGGCCGGTTTTCTGAAAGAAGCCATCGACGTTATTCACGAAGCCGGGGCGTTGTATATCGCCGACGAAGTCCAGCCGGGCTATGGCCGTTCCGGCGAACATATGTGGGGCTTCCAGCGCCACGGCGTGTTGCCAGATATCGTGACGCTCGGCAAACCGATGGGTAACGGACACCCGATGGCGGGCATCACTATTCAGCCGCACATCCTGGAACGCTTCGGCAGTGAATCGAGCTATTTCAATACCTTCGGCGGCAATACCGTGTCTTCTGCGGTCGGGCTGGCGGTGCTGGAAGTCATCGAGCAGGAAAATCTGATTGCCAGTGTCGGGCTGGCGGGTAAAGCCATTCTTGACGGCATCAACGCACTCTCTCAACGCTTCCCGGCGATTGGCAGCGTGCGTGGCGCAGGACTGTTCGTCAGCGTCGATTTCGTCAACGAAAACGGCGGGCCGGATTCCGTTACCGCGCTGGCGGTGGTCAACGCACTGCGCGAAGAAGGCGTGCTGATTGGCGCCTCCGGCCCGCATGCCAACATTTTGAAGATCCGCCCGCCGCTGGTCTTTACCGCAGAACACAGCCAGATCCTGGTCAATGCACTGGAAAACGTTCTGAGCAAGATGTTCTGACTGAAGCGGGTTACAAACGGAAAGGGCGCAAAATCTGCGCCCTTGAAGTTGATAAACGGATAATGGCTTACAACGCGAAACGTGATTGCGGCCAAAGCCAGGCAGCGCCGCGTACGCCGCTCGAATCACCGTGTACGGCTTTGAGGATCGGCGTTTCACATTCCCCGCCAAACACCCATTGTTTAATCAGCAGCGGCACCGTCTGATACAAACGATCCACGTTACTCATGCCGCCCCCAAAAACAATCACGTCCGGGTCGAGGATATTCACCACGTTCGCCAGCGCCTTGGCCAGACGACGCTCATAACGCCCGAGCGCCTGTTCTGCAGTTTCATCGCCCTGCTCCACCAGCGCAATAATCTCTGCGCCTTTGAGCCGCTGACCGGACAAACGAAAATAGTCTTCTGCAAAACCGGTGCCGGAAACAAAGGTCTCGACGCAGCCTGATTTCCCGCAGTAACACGGGACTTCACGGGCAAACTGCATTTCTTCTTCATCCTGCCACGGCAGCGGGTTATGCCCCCATTCCCCCGCATTGCCGTTGCCGCCCGCATGCGCCGCACCGTGAAGCGCCACACCGGAACCGCAACCGGTACCGATTATCACGGCAAATACGGTGTGACGGCCCGCGCCCGCGCCGTCAGTGGCTTCTGACACCGCCAGGCAATTGGCATCGTTGGCAATATGCACTTCGCGTTTTAACAGCAGCGCCAGATCCTCATCCAGCTGTTGTCCGTTCAGCCAGACCGAGTTGGAATTTTTCACCTTACCGGTAAATGGCGACAAGGTGCCGGGGATCCCCAGCCCCACGCTGCCACGTTGACCTGTGGCTTTTTCGGCGTCCAGCACCAGCCCTTCAATCGCTTTGAGCGTACGTTCGTAGTCATTTCTCGGCGTATCGACCCGTTTGCGAAACAGCTCTTTACCTTCATCAGATAACGCAATGACTTCTATTTTTGTGCCGCCTAAATCAATGCCAATTCGCACGTGTTGCTCTCCTTTTACACTTTGCAGGGTCAGTTTTTTTGAGTTTATTCAGTTTAGAAGCCAGACGCGACTGTCACCAGAATAAGCTGTTATGCAATGTTACAGGGTGCGGCGATTTCTTAACGACGGCTGACGCTCAATTGGTTATCATGCCGCCCTGCATTCATTTATTCAGCGTACCACGAGTGCGCCGGGACAGGGATAACGCCATGTTATGGTTTAAAAATTTGTTAGTTTACCGTTTGAGCCGTGAAGTTTCGTTATCTGCTGACGAAATGGAAAAACAGCTCAGTGCTTTCACCTTTACCCCGTGCGGCAGCCAGGACATGTCGAAAACCGGCTGGGTCTCACCGATGGGTTCCCACGGCGGCGACGCGCTGACGCATGTCAACGGTGGTCAGATCCTGATCTGCGCCCGTAAAGAAGAAAAAATCCTGCCTTCTCCGGTGATTAAACAGGAGTTACAGGCCAAAATTGAGCAGCTCGAAGGTGAACAACACCGCAAGCTGAAAAAGACTGAAAAAGATTCCCTGAAAGATGAAGTGCTGCACAGCCTGATGCCACGCGCCTTCAGCCGGTTCAGCCAGACATTCATGTGGATTGATACCGTTAACGGCCTGATCATGGTTGACGCCGCCAGCGCCAAGAAAGCCGAAGACATGCTGGCGCTGCTGCGTAAAAGCCTCGGTTCGCTGCCAGTGGTGCCGCTGACCATGGAAAGCCCGATCGAACTGACGCTGACCGAATGGGTGCGTTCCGGCGATACCCCCGCCGGTTTTACGCTGCAGGACGAAGCCGAGCTGAAAGCGATCCTGGAGGAAGGCGGCGTGATCCGCTGTAAGAAACAGGTGCTGGTCAGCGATGAAATCGCCACGCATATCGAGAACGGCAAACTGGTGACTAAGCTGGCGGTTGACTGGCAGGAACGTATCGCCGTGGTGCTGGCGGACGACGGCAGCATTAAGCGCCTGAAATTCAGCGACGTCATTCGTGATCAAAACGAAGATATCGACCGCGAAGACTTCGCTGGCCGTTTCGATGCAGATTTCGTGCTGATGACCGGTGAACTGGCAGCGCTGATCCAGAACCTGATCGAGGCATTAGGCGGCGAAGCGCAACGCTAAGACCGGATGCAAAACGTAAAAAAGGCGCTCATGAGCGCCTTTTCTGTGTCTGAAGAAGTTATTTAGTCAGATACTTACAGAGGTATGAGGTGGTTTCGCCGACCTGTAAGTTGAATTCACTTTTACCCGGAATGTAGAACGTCTCGCCTGGCTTAAATACCTGCCAGTCCGGCGATCCCGGGATCAACACTTTCAGTGAACCGCTGATCACCGTCATTTCTTCCGGCTTTGCGGTGCCGAAAGTATATTCACCGACGGCCATCACGCCAACACTGGCTGAACCCGTGCTTTCGCTGTCAAAACCAATCGACTTTACTTTCCCGTCAAAATACTCATTATTTTTCAACATAGATTGGCCCTTTGCGATAAATTTCAGAGCCTTCATATTAGGGGCAGAAAGCGCCTTCTGTCACTGATTATTACCGCTTTATCCGCACGAGACGACACCGCCCGCAAAGCGGTAGCGCTGATTTGATTTTACGGCCGCACAGTGCCATTGTGGGTAGCTGTTCGCCCCTCAGTCATACCTCAAACCACCAGTTCCGCCGCCAGTTTTGCCATCAGTACATTCGGTAACAGCACCGGAATATTCAGATATTTTTTCAGCACATCGAGGTGATGGCGGTTAAAACCGATGCAATCAAGCACCACGACTTCCGCACCCTGTTCAGCCAGATGCATCGCCGCGTCCGTCAGCGCCTGATCGTCAGAAAGATAAGGGCTGGCAACAGCAAAACAGGGCGCTTTGGCTAATTTTCGCCATTTGTTCGCCTGCTCAACCACCTGTGATTCAACCGGCACCACAATCCCCGCACGATGCTGACCGACTATTGAGGCGATCAACGGTGGAATAATGCGGTCAGGCTCCAGCAGCAGCGCATTGTTAGCATGCAGATGATGAAATTCGCCGGTGCAAAGCAGCAGAATGGTCATGCAACCCAGGGCTTCCAGTACGTCGATTTTTTCCTGTAATCCGCTTTCCACGCGGTGCGCAGCCATCGTAACCTGCGAACCATCCAGCAGGCGGGTGACCAGTACAGCGTCGCCCTCAGCAGCCGCATAACGCTGCTCTATTTGCTCCCTGCTTAACCCGTCGAGTAAGCCCACATGGGTGACTGACCCGGCCGGCAGATGTTCCATCAGCAGCGGCATAATGTCGCTGCGTGGTGCCTGTCCGATTGTTAACGTCGCAAGGGATGTCATCATCGTGTTACTTCCGGTTTTGCAGGTGACGCAAGCTTCCGTACAGCGACAACAGGAGTTGATATTCATCGGCATCAAAGAACTGACAAGTGCCGCGGCCAAACTCTTTCGCCACTTCAACAGCAAATTTTGCCGCCAGTGCGATATCCACTTCATGACTTGCCCCGGTGCCACAGCCCGGCACAACAGATTCCGCCGTAATAGCCACACCGACCACCGGCACGGTCGTCGCCGTTGACGGTTGCAGAATACTGTTCAGATGATGCACACCGTTGCCGTAAGGCGTGATGTCCTGCGTGGTAATCGGAAAAGTGACCGCCGGTTTGCCGCTGGTCATTTCCATGATGCGCAGCAAATCTTCAGAAACACGCAGGATGTAACCCTCTTTCACCGTCGGTGAAATGGCATAACCCTTGTGATTGATGATGCGGTTGCCTTTGGTGGTGTCGATAGACAGGATCGCGTCCACGCCGTCCACCACTTCGTTGTCGTTCATGGTCACGTCATCAATCGGCGAATCCATAAAATCGACCGGATCATGCGGACGGGTCGGTGCGTTCGGGCAAATGTGGGTAGTGATAATCACATCACCGTCGAGCACATCGCCCTTGCGCTGCATATCAGCCAGTTTAAGTGCGCTGGTGACAGCGGCAATCGCACCATCGCCATCAGAGACCAGACCGATACGCGTCGGACGCGCGCCAATCCCGCCCAGACGACCGATAATCCCAAGCGTGGGTGCCGTGCCGCCACTGCTTTTGCCCTGACTGCCCGGCACAGTGATACGCACAAAATCAGTGCCACCTTTCGGGCCGTCAGCGCGGTGTGTGCTGGCGGTAATACCCGGATAACGGGCGAACAAGTCCACAATGTCCTGACCGCTGACGTGGGCGCTGTCAATCAGTTCGAATACCGTTAATGTCTGTTGCAAACTCATCACTCAGTCCTCTTAAAACATCGCGACCGGCGTATTTCACGCAGTAGCCAAAACGGTCGCGGGTGCTGTTCATCGTGGAACAGTCAGGTGTTTAATGCTGGCTGAACATCAGCCCTGGTGTTGGTGCGGTACTCACTACTTTTTGGCACTGAAGATCGACGTGAAGAAACTGTAAAGCGCGTCACCGGCAATAAAACCTGCCGCCAGCACTTCCATTGGCGTACGCCCTTTTTCACCCCAGATCCGGATAATGATAATGCGCAGCACGATGCCGCAGACCACGGCCCATCCGGCCATCACGCTGTTGATCAGCAAACCGGTCGCCAGCAGTACGCCAAGCTGGCGTTTCGGTCCGCCAATCAGCTGAATCAATGCGCCCGGAATCGCCCAGATCAGCAGGCTGTGTGCAATGCCCGGCTGAGCACCGGCCTGAATGGTTTTGGCATAAACCCGCGCCACCGGCGGCACTAAATCCTGGGCGAAGTAACCGTAATGGGCGTACCACACCACCGGAATGGCGATGACAAATGCCAGCAATGCGGCGAATAACTGGATGCGGCGGCCGTAAAGTTCAGCCTGCAAATCTTTGCCATAACCGCGCAAAATAAATCCGGCTTTCAGATCAAAACCCATATCAGCAAATGCCGGACCGGTAGCGGCGGTAAAGCCCGTCAGGACGCATAACGCCAGCGGTGGGAAACCAATCAGAATACCGATAATTAAGGTAATCAGCGCCACGGCAAAGGCAGGGAACCAGCCGGAGTGCATCGCGGCAATCCCGACAATCAGCTCGTGAAAGAAGGCGGCAAAGGCGGCGTAAATCACGAACGCAATCAGCATGCTGACTGACATTTCACTGTACAGGCCGCCCGCCAGCGCCAGCAGTGCCGCGATGGCGATATAACCGAATGCGCCCAGCCCGAGTGCTTTACGCACCTCTTTCGCCGGTTGGGTAAAGGTCGTTTTGGCGTCGGCATGTTTAGCACGCACCACCTGAATCACCTGCAGCAGCGACACCAGCCCCGCGCCGACCATCATGCCGTGAGGAATATACAGCGCGTTGAGGTCCAGCCCGGCGACCGGCTGCGCATAAGCGCGGATCAGCAAGCCAATACCAAACATGCTGAGCGCCCAGATATTGCCGATAAACGCCGTGCCGAAAGCCGCCATCGGGATTTTCAGCATCGCTCCAGCCACACCAACAACCACGCCCGCGACCAGCAGCCAGGCCTGACGCCCGCCGTTATCACCGGCTTTAATCGCTTCAGCCGCCGCAACACCGGGTGGCCAGGCATTGCTGGCCGGGAACACTTTGGTGTCGAACAGGCGATAAAGCAGGTAGGCATCGAGCAACATCGCTGCGGCCACACCGGTAAACATCGGCATGATCAGTTGCGGCTGGCCCATGACATAAGGAATAGCGATCGGCATCAGCAAACTGTTTGCCGCACCAAAGGTCGCAGATGAAATGACGGTTTGCGCCAGATTCTGCGTATGAACAGAACGGTAGCGGTAAAAAGCCTGCATCGGAATGCGTGCCAGTAACATGGCAAACAGCGCGCCTATAATCGAGGTATTCGGCGTAACGCCTAAAGTAGTAATCAGCTGGACACCGATGATTGCGCCTAAAACAGACAACAGAATCATCACGATGAGAGTGCCAATATCCTTTAGCGGATTCTCCTTATTATTCTTTGCAGGTTGATCTGACATAAGGCCCCTGGTGTTGAGCAAGTATTTCACATAGCAAATAATCCGGGTCCGTTATTCGTCATTATCCTGACGGCTGCTACATGGCCGTTTTAGATAAATGCCAATACTCATCACCCAATTTTTCGGCAATTTGCCGGGTTACGGCAATCAGCCCTTCTTTTATTCCTTCCGGAATTTCTTTCCCCTGCGCCGGCGAAGGGAAAGATAAACATAATCCAACGGTTTCATTACGGTGCTTATTAAAAATACTGGTGGCTAAGGTACTTATTCCCAGCAACGTCTCATTGTTGGCAAATGACACCCCCGTCAGACGGACATCGGCCAGCCTGGCTAACAAAACCTCCTTGCTCTCAGGCGAATTAGCAGAATTCGCCTGATATTTTCCGCTAAACCGCGCCAGAACCTGATCATCGGTATAGCGCGAAAGGATCGCGCGCCCGATAGCCGTTTCGTGCGCGGGCAAAAGGCTTCCGGCCGGAGTAACCACTTGCAGATACGTTCTGCCGGGAAACATGCGCATCACCATAATGTCGCGCCCTTCCAGCATCGAGATATAACCCGTGCATTGCGTCAGCTGACTGAGTTGCGTCATATACGGCGACGCTAAATCCACCAGCGGGGCCGACAAATAATGGCTGGAGACGGCCAGTAATAATTGTCCGATGCGGTACAGACGGCTGTCCGGATCACGTTCCAGCAGCCCTTGCGTTTCCATCGTCATCAGCAGACGGGACACCGTACTTTTCGGTAATTTTAAATTTTCGACCACATCACTGAATGACAAACCGGGATGCCCCTGACTAATCCCCTGTTTTGAAAATAATTTCAGTACCGCAGCCGCATTTTCTAATGTGGTCATAAAGGAGTGAGTTCCGGTATATGGAACAAGGTTCCTGTTAAGTTAAATAAAAACTAAAGCTGATACGTGTCAGCGTCAAGTCGTTTATTTTTCACGCACAACACGTCAGGCAAATGAATATGCTTAAAGGAATTCTTAAATAGATGAAATTAAGAGTCAGGCAAGTTAAATGCCGAGTATTAATGAGGTGACGGACGTAAAACTCAGCAGATTATCGTGATTAAATATTGCGCAAAATATACAGGGCGATGGAGGCTTCAATGAGGATGATGGTGATCGACAGGAGGGCAGGCATCACCTTGGCATGCTGATTAAAAAACGACATCAGGGACTTCATCATGGGTTCCATTGTTAGAGGTTAAAGTAATCACCTGAGTTATTATGTTACGCCCACATATACATCAGTACAATACTTAAGCATACGTGATCCCCCTCACATGACATGGCCCGTTTTGTTTACACCGGTTCCTGATTCAAGCTTGAGTCACAACGTGCTGACATAAAAAAACGAGCCACCCGGGCTCGTTTTGTCAGGAGATGAGCGGAATTCAGCGCGCCATCGGCAACGCCAGTGCATCCAAAATCAGATTCACGACAGTCTGCGGCTCCTGAGTTCCGTCGACCACATGATGGGCGGACTCCTGATAAAGCGCTTCGCGCTCATTCAGGACTTCTGTCATTTCTTCAGCGATCGGCTTGCCCGTCAGCGTCGGGCGCTGATCTTCCAGTGGTGCATCTTCCAGACGGTTTGCCAGGGTAGATGCAGGGGAACGCAGATAAATGACCGTACCATTTTCACCCATAAAATCGCGATTTTCCTGGGACAGCACCACGCCTCCCCCTGTGGCAACCACGGTCAGTGGCGAGGAAATGGCTTTTAGTGTCTCAGTTTCACGACGGCGGAAACCTTCCCAGCCTTCGCGCTCAACAATATCTGCCACGCTGAGACCAGAAGCGCACAGTAACGCCAGATCGGTATCGACAAATTTGTAGCCCAGTGCTTTCGCCAGAGCGCTGCCAACCGTCGTTTTACCTGCACCGCGTGCGCCGACCATGAAAATGGTTTGTGTCATTACCGCTATCCTTTATTCCCCGGGAGCCGTTAGCCCGCCTGATGAAAATCCATCATCAATATGAAGTGTGAGTGTCAGAAGTGGGTCATTGCACTGCCCTGCCGATGTACTCGCCAGATAGTACAACAAAAAAGCCTCACTGGCAGATTTTTGTCACCTGCCGGTGAAGCTTCTGTAGCGTTTTATTTACGCCGTTCAGGGCATCATACTGAAAAATCCTTGCTGCGCAATGGCCTGCAATAAGCTTTGCGAGCTCTATCCCCTAAGTGGCTGTATCAGCGAGGTTTACAGATATACACGAGTGCGGGCGGAAAATTCTTCACTACCCGGATTTTTTTCCAGGTGAAGTAACGTGATAACAATTTCTCTGACAGCTGGCTGTACTGGAATAAAACCAGCACGCCGTCTTTATCTTTCAGCTGTTGCCGTGTGGTCTGCAGAATCCTGATGCTGGTACGCAAAGGCATCGACAGCAGCGGCAGGCAGGAAAACACGGCGTCATACTGCGTGCTCATGTGCTCGGCAGAATGCGCCATCACCTGCAAACGACTATCTTTCATCTGATTAAGCTTACGCACAAACGCGGGCTGTATTTCAAAAGCCTCAAGCCTGGCATCTGCCCGCATACGGCTCAGGATGCGGCGGGTCAGAACACCGTCGGCCGCGCCCAGTTCGGCGATAGCCAGCGATGTTGTCCAGTCAATCTGGCTGAGCATCGCATGGCACAACCACGGCGACGAGGGCATCAGCGTCCCCATCGTGCGTGGTGAACTAATAAAATTCTGCAAATAAAAAAACTGATTCTGAATCGAAATCCCGGTGTTCTTAATCGTCATTCTTGCGGCATTTAACATTCAAACGTCCTCCTGGGGATATAGACCCTTATATCATCTTTAAATTCTTAAGAAATGATTAATAAGGGAATAAATCGCCTGAAAGGTTCATATAAAATAAATTACATGGGATGATTCTCAAAATAAATGTGATAAGAAGCGTGATACAGGGAATAGAAAAGGCCAATGTCAGGTGACATTGGCCTTCTCAACTTCATATAACGTCATTGAAACTAATAAGAATCAGACGAATTAAACGACTCGTTTAAAACACCAGATTTTTATTTATACAATTCAACGCTTGCCCGGGTCAGACTTGAATCCCCCGGTGTGTCTGCACCGATCACACGGTAGTGATTTGCACCTTTATCTGAGGCAATCTGGTTCAGCTGGTCATGCAAGCTGCCCGGAACCGTATTCGGCGCGCTCACAGACACAGTGCCCAATGACTGGTAATTACCACTTTGCGCCTGCATTTCTGTAATAGGCGTTGCAGCCAGGGCTGAGAATGAAGCAACAGTAATAGCAACAGCTGTAATTGCAGGTAACAGTTTCATATTACGCACCTTTCTTTCGTTAGTTTCGTTAATTAATGGGGCGGAAGCAATCCGTTGAATTAATTATCGGCGAATCAATGAAAGCGGACGTAATCGAATGTAAAGAAATTCAACCATTGTGGTAAAAATAAGGAGACAACGAAAGTAATCTTTTCAGTCACTCTAACTGCCGCAGAAATAGAGATATTTAATGGAGAAAGTATGGAGAGTTTTCAAAGTTATTTATAACCCGCACAACTTTTGCACAAATCGACGCCGGCATGCAATCACTGTTATGATTATTTTGTATGAATTTTCTGTTGCTGTGATCGCCTGCACTGTCAGGGCTACAGAGTTCGGTTTCCCGCGCGCGCGGAGAACCTTTGCATAATCATAATGATGAAAGGGAGTATTTATGGCGGGTGGTAGTCTTCTGGCCTTAATCGATGATATCGCATCGATTCTTGATGATGTGGCGGCAATGAGTAAAGTCGCTGCAAAAAAAACAGCCAGCGTGCTGGGTGATGATCTGGCGCTGAATGCACAACAGGTCACGGGAGTGAAAGCCGATCGCGAATTGCCGATCGTCTGGGCCGTTGCCAAAGGCTCGATGATCAACAAAGCCATTCTGGTTCCGCTGGCCTTACTGATCAGTGCGTTTATTCCCTGGGCCATCACCCCGTTGCTGATGATTGGCGGTGCCTATCTGTGCTACGAGGGTTTCGAAAAAATCGCCCATAAACTGATGCCGGGCGGGCATCATGAAGAAGAAAAACCGGCAGCCGCCGAAATAAAAAATGAAACAGAGGCTAAAACGCACGAAAAAGATAAGGTCAAAGGCGCGGTGCGCACCGACTTTATTCTTTCGGCTGAAATCATCGTAATCTCGCTGGGTATTGTTTCATCGGCGCCGTTCCTTAATCAGGTTACCGTGATGGTGCTGATTGCGGTGGCAATGACTATCGGGGTTTACGGGCTGGTCGGTGCGATAGTCAAAATTGACGACGCAGGTTTGTACCTGAGCAAGCTTGCCGGTGAAAGCAGCATCATGAAAGGTGTACGCGCCTTTGGCCGCGGCATCGTGAATCTCGCCCCCTGGCTGATGAAAATGCTTTCTGTCGTCGGCACCATCGCCATGTTCCTGGTCGGCGGCAGTATCATCAGCCACGGTCTGCCATTTATGCACAGCCTGATTGAGCCTCTGACGCACGGGCACGAAAGCTGGGTGAATACACTGATTACCGGTGCCACTGATTTAGTGGTGGGCCTGATTGTCGGTGCCGCCGTGCTGGCGCTGGTGATGACTGGACAGAAGGTGTTCGGTAAAAAATCATAATGCAGAAACATTGCGCCCTTCCTTATGCCGGAGGGCGCAATTCACCGCTATTCCCTTCAGTTCTTCGACGCCACCAGCATCATGATATCGCTGGTGAATGTGCCGTCAGGCTGGATCTCAAAATGTTTTACCACGTCGTCAGACATCTTTTTTTGCAGCTCGCGGATAGCGACGGCGAAATGTTCAGGCGTGCGCATGCGGGCGATCCAACTGGTGAACTCCAGCGGCAAACGATCTGTCGTCACTTCACGCGCAACCAGCCCGGCTTCAGCCACCATGTTCAGCCATTCGCCTGGTGAATAGTTGCAAACATGCGAGGTGTCGCGCAGCACTTCCACGGTTTGCAGATAAATATTCAGCAACGGATGCCCCGGCGACACCACATCCATCATGATAAATTTCCCGCCCGGCTTCAGCACACGCGCCACTTCACGCAGCGCCTGCCCGACATCATGCCAGTGGTGCGCGGAATAGCGGCTGATAATCACATCCGCGCTGCGGTCGTCGAACGGCAGCGATTCCGCCACGCCCTGTTGCACGGTGATATTCGTCAGTTGCTTATCCCGCGCAGCCTGTGCAACCACGTCCAGCATCTGTGACGACAAATCGTAAGCAATCACATTTTTAACCACACCTGCTGCGACAAAGCTGGCGTGCCCTGCCCCACAACCCAGATCAATGACCCGCGCCTCGTTATAGGGTGCCAGCAACCCCGCCAGACGGTGTAAATCAGCGCCCTGCGAGTGAACCGCACTGGTCAGATAATCCTGAGCCTGTGAACCAAACTGCTTATCTACGGCCTGACTGTGAGTATTTTTTGTGTTCATCATTGCTCCTGTCTGTCTTGTTTTTGTAATAAGAATGCGGGTTTCAAATGACCTCAAAATCACTATAGGCATTGTTCTATACGGGTACAATATGAGCGTTTATACTGGTATCAATTACACCCTGTTTAAGTGAATATTATGATTGATAACGCAGAGTCGCTCAGCGGACCGAAAGCGCTGGGCACGTTTTTACGGACTCACCGCGAACGCGTGACGCCGGAAATGGTCGGGCTTCCCGGTTCACCACGCCGCAGAACCAGCGGTTTGCGCCGCGAAGAACTGGCACAAATCAGCGGGATCAGCGCAACGTGGTATACGTGGATTGAACAGGGGCGCGATGTGTCCATTTCCGCTGCGACCCTTGACAGCCTGGCCAAAGCGCTGCGCATGGAACCTGCGGCACGAGAGTATTTATTCAGTCTGGCGTCGGTGAAAGATCCGCAGGTATTACCCTCTTCCGGCGCACCGGACGCCAGCCTGAAAGAGTGTGTCAGTCAGTTCGCCTGCCCCGGTTATCTGCTCGACAGTAGCTGGAATGTACTGGCGTGGAATCCGCAAGCGGAGGCGTTGTTCAGTGGCTGGCTGGGGGTTGATGAACACCCTAATTTGCTGGATTTTATGTTCCTGCATCCGCTGGCACGCCAGTTGGTCACAAACTGGCCGGAACGCGCCAAACGTGTAGTGGCGGAGTTTCGTGCCGAGACCAGCCATTACGCCCATTCTGAAACAGTCCGTCAGTCGGTAATCAGCCTGCGCGATCGCAGTCACGAGTTCAATCAGTGGTGGTCGCAGCAGGAAGTGCTGGCGCGTGAAGGCGGTGAACGCCGTTTTCATCATCCGCTTCAGGGCGAAATCTGTTACCGGCAACAGACATTTTTCCCTGCCGGATATGCAGAATGTAAGCTGGTGATTCTGGTGCCGGAAGCGTAAAAAACGAGGGTGGCCAGCTTGCTGTTTTTTCTCGTTTAACTGGCGTTTTCACCAATTGACATACAGATGCCGGATATGTGAGGCTGATTTTTTTGGTTTCCTAAAATAATTGGTTTCCTCCATGACAGGATAATGCCCATGATGACTCGCCAGATCTATCAGGATGAAGAATTCGAAATTCGTGTAGCGACCGAACTTGAGGCCGTCACGCATTTAGCGGCGGTTAAAGCCTCCGTGAAGGAAATTGGCGCATGGGAATCCTGGTGTACGGATAAATATTCGCTTGAAGACAGCCGGAAATATCTGGCCGACAGCGAGCAGAAACGCCATCGCGGCGCAGAATTCAATTTCTGTGTATTTGAGCGCTCAGGCGGTAATCTGATTGGCAGTGTGGGCATCAACCGCATCACGCCGGAGTATAAATTCGCCAATCTCGGTTACTGGATCCGCACCGGTTATACCGGCCGCGGACTGGCGACGCTGGCAGCCAGATCGGCGGCGCGCTTTGCGTTTACCGAGCTGGAGCTGACCCGTCTGGAAATCGTGGTAATGGAAGGCAATGACCACAGCCGACGGGTGGCGGAAAAAACGGGCGCGATATCAGAAGGTCTGCACCGCAACCGGCTTTATTATCACGGCCAGCCGCGTGACGCCTGGATGTATTCCCTGATCCCGGGCGATCTCTGAGACTGGTTTCACAAAAAGATAAGGCAACAGAACATGACTTTTTCTACCCATACCGTATCTACCGACTGGCTGGCGAAGAATCTGAACTCACCGGACGTGGTCATTATCGATTGTCGTAAATCCAAACCGGGCATTACACCGCCCCTAGATTTCCACGCAAAATATCTCGAAGCGCATATTCCCAATGCGATTTATGTGGAAGTCGACAGCATCTCTGATTGCACGACCGGCCTGCCACACATGATGCCGACAGCGGAAGAATTCGCTGCGTCGATGAGCCGTTTAGGCGTGGCCGATACGCAAACCATCGTCCTTTATGACGAAGGCGATTTATTCTCCGCGCCACGCGTGTGGTGGATGCTGACCAGTTTCGGAGCCAAAAGCGTACGCGTGCTGGATGGCGGTCTGAACGCATGGATTGCCGAAGGTAAGCCGGCGCAAAGTGGCGAGCACACCCGCGTGCCCACGACGTTCAACGCCGGACTGGTGCGTCCGGTGGTCGTGAGCGCAGAACAGGTCAAAGATGCCATCGGTAACGTGCAGATTATCGACGCCCGTTCACTGGCGCGTTTCAAAGCCGAGGCACCGGAACCGCGTCCCGGGCTGCACGGCGGTCATATTCCCGGCAGCCTGAGTGTTCCGTTTACCGAATTGACGCAGGACGGACACCTGAAATCACCGCAGGATCTGAAGGCAACGTTTGAGCGTCTGGGTGTGGATCTGAATAAACCGGTGATCACCAGTTGCGGATCCGGCGTGACGGCCGCCGCACTGGCATTTGGGCTGGATTCTCTGGGTGTTAAAGACGTGCTGCTGTATGACGGTTCGTGGGCTGAATGGGGCGATATTAACGAAGATTTTCCGATCGAAACGCACTGATCCCATGATGCAGAAAAACGACAACCGGGCACCGTGCCCGGTTTTTTTATGTCGTTTTTTGCAATGCAGGCATCAGCTCACTGACGCCAAACGCCTGAGCTAATGCTTTCATCTGGCTGATGACGCGGTAAGCCTGCCGCGGCACTTCGGTAAATCCTTCAATAAGTAAGGGATGACTGATCGGTTCATCCACGATGTCATGTAACGCCTGCCGCAAAATTGCCAGATCCTCCGCAGAGGTCTCCGGAGAAGTAATCAACGGTAAACCCGGTACAGCAGCCGTTTGTCCGATCACCGCCAGCCCGCTGAGGGAGCGGGGTTCGCTACGGCGCAGGAGTTCCAGCGTCACGCAGTCAATTGCCGCCAGGTCGGCGAGATTCTGCTGAACGTAATGAAGCGATTCGCGGTGGCTGCCGGTCGCCGTCGCCCGCGAGAAAAATGCTCCGTCTTGGGCCAGCGGCGCGACCAGTGCACGCAGGCTGTTATAACCTGACTGGGAGTCGGTGCTGTTAAACGCCAGCCGCCGGTGACGGAAACCGGCCAGATGCAATCCGGCATCCTCCTCACGCGCCAGCAAAAAACTACGGTAACGGAAACCATCGCAACCGGGGGCGTGATAACTGAATGTGCCTACCAGCTGAACCTGCGGCAAGCTTTCCATCAGCGGGAAACCGCAGGTCTGGCTGAGCAGTAAATCCGGCGCCTGCCAATGTGAGAATAAATCCTGCGGCCAGTTAAGCCTGTCCGGCGTGGAGGCGAGGCCAAGTTGCCTGAGTTTTTGGCGTAACACTCCGGCGAACGCTTCCACATCAGCGGGAGAAACCGCGTACATCGGCAAAGACATCAGCATCATCTGGCCACTCCGTCAGGGGGTATCCTGCTGATAATCATAGTCGCCTGGCACGGATTGCGCCGGAGATTTCCCGGCGGCAAAAGGATGAGCTTCGACGTCAACGGGTGTCTGCGTGTGGTCACGGAACCACTGGCGATAGCCGTGCACCACAAAACCCCCGCTGCGCTGAATATAGGCTTCGCGGTCAGAGACATAGATCTGGCGCAGCGCATACCATGGCACGCCGGGTAAATCGTGATGCACCAGATGATAATTCAGATTCAGAAACAGTAAACGCCACAAAAAACCGGCTTCATTCAGCGTTGATCTGGCCTGCGGCGCATGCTCTGCGCGATGCTCAAAGAAAGAACGAACTTTGGTCAGACTGAGTGCCGGATAACTTACTGCGAAAATAAAATACAGCGGCGACAGCCCGCGTTGCGCCATCCCGCTGAACACAACCACCAGCAATGCGCCATGTATCAGCCACATCCCCACTGTGCGCCACTCACCGCGTAACACGGCTATCAGCGCGCCGGTCAGCGTACTGACGATATCCAGTAACGGGCCAATGAGCATTCTTCCCGGCAAGGTATTGCGCAGACGGACAACGGCCTTCATGGCGGGCGACAGAGTTTCCCAACTGGCGCGGCTGAAATAATAGGCTTCAGGATCATCGCCGGGCAGCGTCAGATGTTCATTGCGGTGATGTTGCAGATGCGTGTCGCGATACAGGCCATAGGGATACCAGACCGCCAGCGGCAGCGTGCCAATCAGCTGATTCAGCCAGGGTTTGCGGGTCGGATGCCCGTGGATGAGTTCATGTTGCAGCGACATATACCAGGTCGTGAACCAGATAAGCACAGGCGTTGCGAGCCATGGCCCGAGATTATTCCAGAAATACACTGCCGCAAACCAGCCGCTGTAAACCGAGACAATCAGTAGCCAGGTGGGGATTTCCCACCGCCACCAGAAATGGTGTGAGCGGAGGGTGATTTTGGCCCGCTGACGGGCGCTGAGGTAAAACGAAGAGGACGCCATAATGTGCCAGAGTCAGGGAACCTGACACATTATCGGGTAACGAATGGATGCCGCTAACTAACTTAAATCACTATCTATTGCCAGCTAGCGGCTAACAGACTCAGCCCTTCATATCTTTTTGTAGTGCCTGAGTAAATTGTTCCATCGGGCAGAAGCCCTGTTTGTCGGTGGTACATCCTTCAATGTGCAGCGTCACACGTTCCGGCGGATTTTTCAGACTCAGCGCCACATTGTTGCGGATCTGACGGGCGGTCGGATAAACGTATTCAATTTTCATCAGATCCTTATCCGCTTTCTTGTCATGCCAGCGCTGGAAGACCACCGTGCCGCTGATAGGCGTCCGCTCGTACTGCCCCGGCAACTGATAATCCTGCGTTTTCAGTGCGGCCAGCAAGGAAGCGATATTCGAATCGTGCCCGACCAGCACCGCCAGTTTTGCCTGTTGCGCGGCTTTCTGATCGGCGGTTGACGCCAGTTTCGGGTCCAGCGCACCGGCAATAAAGGTCAGCAATGGTTTAGCCGCGTTGGCAGCAATCGCCGGCGAGCCGAAAAGTGTTTCGTGATACAGATTTTTGATGGTTTCCAGCTTCGTCCATTGGTCTGGCGTATCAATTTTACCCCAGGCAACATCCTTCATCGGGAAACCTTCGTAGTACTGCAACATGAACGCATCGGTCGCCCCGGTGGCCATACGCAGCGGGCCGGTAATGCCCGGTTCTTTGCCCTGTGTCAGCACCACGTCTGACGGCTGCGAAGCCAGATCGCACTGCTGTTTCTCTTTACAGATTTTACTGTTTTTATAATCGAGGATGCTTTCCAGCAACTGATAGTTCGGCTTGAGACGCTGATTCAATCCCGTCAGACCGCCCTCGCCTGCGTGCTGACTAATGGAATTCAGCGCACTGGTTTTGAAGGTATCGTTCACTTCTGCGGTAATAATCGGGTTAAACACCGGATCCATCTTGCCGATTTCTACGCGGTTAAGCACCGCGACATCGCAGCCGGGAAAAGCGCCGGTGGTGAAGTGTTTCGCGGTATCAATGGTGCGCGGCAAACTGTTGGCGTAGGTAAAGACCTGCGCATTTTCAGGGCACCCGGCGGCAGGCAGCAGTTTGTCTTTCGCCAGCCAGGCACGGAAATAATGCCCCATATGTTCGGAAACCTGACCGCCTTTCGGTGTCAGCAAACCGCCTTCGGTTTTCCATACCGGCCAGGTGTGTGTTGTCGATTCGGCCAGCACATCGCCATAATTGACCAACGGGGCGCGGATACCGTGCCGGCTAAGCACCAGAACCTGTTGCAGTTCTAAATTATCGGACTGGGCGGCCTGAGCGACGGGCAACGTGAGAGGTAAAACGCAGGCAAGTGCAGACAATGCAAAATAACGGGATGCTTTTTTCACGAGTGATCCTCTTGATGAAGTGTTTTGTAGATTCCCTGAAAACAAAAACACCGCAGAAGCCAACAGATTGATTCCTGCGGTGAATTTTTAGCATAGTGGAATATTCATCAGAAGTGGGGGATCAGGTTCACAACCTGTGGCCGGGCTTTGTACAGTCACAAAAAACGCATCAGAACTGATAACGCAGCCACGCAAAGAACACATTGCCGTTATTGTAGGTTCCCGGAATATACGTCGCCTGGAAGGTCAGTTTGTTATAGCCGACAGAAGCCAGCGGTAAAACAATCGGGATAGGAATATATTCATAATCGTCACGCGCCGTCACCGCCGCGGTATATCCCAGCCCTAAGCGAAAGTTTTTATCTTCTGCTGGCGTCCATATTTTTTCCCAGCCGTAACCGCCGATGGGTTCCCATTTATTGTGGGAATCTTTAAACGCCATAAAATAAATGCCATTCCAGTTACCCTTTTCATCATATCTGGAAATACCATAGCCTCCCCCCCACGGACGTTCGTTGTATTTATCGGTTTTCTCTTTATCGTAGGTCAGACGGTTATGCCAGGTGATTACCGGCAGATACAAATCCTGTGCATCAGAATCATTCCAGGTCGTTGATACTTTATCGGTGAAGTCTGACCACACGTTCGCAGCCAGCGATTTGTACTGAATGGTATCGGGATCGCTGACGGGGTTAGTACCACTATTATTAGCTGATGCTGACGCACTCACACTGATGGCGCCAAAAAAAATGATTTCCCTGATAACGTTTCTAATATTAACGATATGCATTTATTGTTTTAACTCCATGTTGAAGCTCTATCATAACTCCATCATGAATGAAGAATATAAACACGGATAAAACAAAAATACTGTAAATCGTTAATCATCTGAATTTTAAGAAAATGGTTTTCCAATTATCAGATTTTTCCTGAAACCAATACAACATTTCTTACACTCACAAACATTACTTTAAAGACTATTCCTATTAAATTTGCAAACGCAGCCAGCCAAAAAGTACATTCCCCTTAGAATTTGTACCGGGAATATAGGTAGCCTGGAAAGTCAGTCTCGAGTACCCGACAGACACCAGCGGCAGGACTAACGGGAAGGGGACGTAATCATAATTATCCCGCGCCGAAACAGCGGTTATATACCCTGCCCCCAGACGAAATTCTTTATCATCCAGTGGCTGCCATATTTTTTCATAAGCGTAACCGGCCACAGGCTCCCATTTATTAAAGGAGTCTTTAAAGGCCATTGCATAAATCCCGTGCCAGTTTCCTTTTTCATCATAACGTGAAATACCATAACCGCCGCCCCACGGATGTTCATTATACCCATCAATTTGTTTTTGACTGTGTGTATGTCGGTTATGACGCGTTAATACAGGCAGAAAGAGATCCTGCTGCTGAGGTGCCATCCATGTTTCAGCAACATTATTTTTATAGGAATCCCATAAGCCTTTATCATTTTCTTGCGAGGAAACATTCTGCTGCTGAGAATTAATAACATTATCTTGCGCCTTAACATTAATTGAAAGCAATAATGAAAAGGTTAAAAATGCAAAAGCGAATGCTGCGCGATAATTCACGGAATATAAATTTTTCATTGGCGTTAAAGCCCTGTTGAGTTGACCGGGGCAGTATATAACGACAAACACATATAAATAGTTAATCATTAATTAAGCAATGATAAACCACATGAATATAATAAAGTTATTTCATTATAAAACAATGCATTAGAAATTTATGGTCGCGTGTAAACTGAAATTTTCTTTTACACAGAGCCGCTTTGGCTGAAGTTTACTTCTTTGCCGGATACCCGGATACAAAAAATCCGCAGGCTTTCGCACTGCGGATTTTTATTACTGAGGCTTATTAAGCATCAACCAAGCTGTTTACGCGCATTACGGAACATGCGCATCCACGGGCTGTCTTCGCCCCACTCTTCCGGATGCCAGGAGTTGCTGACCGTGCGGAAAACACGCTCCGGGTGCGGCATCATTACAGTGACGCGGCCTGACAGGTTAGTGACCGCGGTTATCCCGTTCGGGGAGCCGTTAGGGTTCGCCGGATAGTTTTCGGTCGCATGACCGTTATTATCCACAAAGCGCAGCGCCACCAGATTGCTGTGCTCGATTTGCGCCAGATGCGCGGCGTCACGGACTTCCACGTGTCCTTCGCCGTGGGAAACCGCGATTGGCATACGTGAACCGGCCATGCCCTGCATAAACATCGACGGGCTGGCCGTCACTTCCACCAGGCTGAAACGCGCTTCGAAGCGGTCAGACAGGTTACGCACGAAGCGTGGCCAATGCTCTGCGCCCGGGATCAGCTCTTTGAGGTTAGACATCATCTGACAACCGTTACACACGCCCAGTGCCAGCGTCTGCGGACGGTGGAAGAATTCTTCAAACTCTTCGCGCACGCGGTCGTTGAACAGGACGGATTTCGCCCAGCCTTCACCCGCACCCAGCACGTCACCGTAAGAGAATCCACCGCACGCTACCAGCGTGTGGAAATCCTGTAAATCACGGCGACCGGCCAGCAGGTCACTCATATGCACGTCAACCGCATCGAAACCGGCACGGTGGAAAGCAGCAGCCATTTCAACGTGTGAGTTCACACCCTGCTCGCGAAGAACGGCGACTTTCGGACGCGCACCTTTGGCGATGTATGGCGCGGCTACGTCTTCATCCGGAGCGAAAGTCAGTTTGACGTTCAGACCCGGATCGAGATCGTTGGTTTTCGCCTGATGTTCCTGATCGGCACATTCAGGGTTATCGCGCAGGCGCTGCATCTGCCAGGTGGTTTCTGCCCACCAGGTGCGCAGCGTGGTACGGCTTTCGCTGTACACCGGCTTACTGCCGGAAGTGATGATGAAGCGATCGCCGGTTTCCACGGTACCGAGGTAATGCGTGCAATCCGCCAGACCAAAATCAGCCAGGGTTTTTTCCACCGCTTCACGGTCTGATGCACGAACCTGGATCACGGCGCCCAGTTCTTCGTTGAACAACGCAGCCAGCACATCGTTGCCCAGCGCAGCAATATCTGCAGTCAGGCCGCAATGCCCGGCAAAGGCCATTTCAGCCAGCGTCACCAGCAAACCACCGTCGGAACGGTCATGGTAGGCCAGCAATTTCTGTTCAGATACCAGCGCCTGCATGGCGTTGAAGAAGCCACCCAGTTGCTCTGCGCTGCGAACGTCAGCAGGCGTGTTACCGAGCTGGCGGTAAACCTGTGCCAGCGCTGTCGCGCCCAGTGCGTTATGACCTGCCCCCAGATCCACCAACAGCAATGCGGTGTCACCCTGGTCGGTGCGCAGTTGCGGCGTCACGGTATGGCGGACGTCTTCGACACGGGCAAACGCGGTGATTACCAGCGACAGCGGAGACGTCATCTCGCGTTGTTCGTTACCTTCCTGCCAGCGGGTTTTCATCGACATGGAGTCTTTGCCCACCGGAATAGTAATACCCAGCGCCGGACACAGTTCTTCGCCCACCGCTTTTACAGCCGCGTATAAACCGGCATCTTCGCCCGGGTGACCGGCCGCAGACATCCAGTTAGCAGAAAGCTTAACGCGTTTCAGGCTGCCGATTTCCACCGCAGCAATATTCGTGAGCGCTTCACCAACGGCCATGCGACCAGAGGCAGCGAAGTCCAGCAAGGCAACCGGAGCGCGTTCGCCCAGTGACATCGCTTCGCCGTGGTAGCTGTCGAGGCTGGCGGTGGTGACTGCGCAGTCGGCTACCGGGATCTGCCACGGGCCGACCATCTGGTCGCGCGCGACCATGCCGGTGACGGTGCGGTCGCCGATGGTGATCAGGAAGGTTTTCTCAGCAACAGCTGGCAAATGCAGAACGCGATTTACCGCTTCCGCAATCTGGATGTTTTCCGCATTCAGGTCGTCACCTTTCGCTTTCAATGTGGTGACGTCGCGGGTCATTTTTGGCGTTTTACCCAGCAGGACATCCAGCGGCATATCAATTGGCTGGTTGTCGAAATGGCTGTCTTTCAGAGAAAGATGCATTTCTTCGGTGGCTTCACCGATGACCGCGTAAGGTGCTCGTTCACGCTGGCAAATCGCATCGAACTGTTCAAGCTGCGCCGGAGACACCGCCAGCACATAACGTTCCTGTGATTCGTTACACCAGACTTCCAGCGGGCTCATGCCCGGTTCGTCGTTCAGGATGTCACGAAGCTGGAAACGCCCGCCACGGTTGCCATCGCTGACCAGTTCCGGCATGGCGTTAGATAAACCGCCGGCACCGACATCATGGATAAATAAAATCGGGTTGGCTTCGCCCAGTTGCCAGCAGCGGTCGATCACTTCCTGACAACGGCGTTCCATTTCCGGGTTGTCGCGCTGTACGGAAGCAAAATCCAGATCGGCATCAGACTGGCCGGAAGCCATAGAAGACGCCGCGCCGCCACCCAGACCGATATTCATCGCCGGGCCGCCAAGTACAATCAGTTTCGCGCCAACCGTGATTTCACCTTTCTGCACGTGATCGGCACGGATGTTGCCGATACCGCCCGCCAGCATGATCGGTTTGTGATAACCGCGCAGTTCAGGGCCGTTGTGACTATTGACGTTTTCTTCGTAAGTACGGAAGTAGCCCAGCAACGCCGGACGACCGAATTCGTTGTTAAATGCTGCGCCGCCCAGCGGGCCATCGGTCATGATATCCAGCGCGGTAACGATACGATCCGGCTTACCAAAATCTTCTTCCCACGGCTGTTCAAAACCAGGAATACGCAGGTTTGACACGGAGAAACCGACCAGACCGGCTTTCGGTTTCGCGCCGCGACCGGTTGCACCTTCGTCACGGATTTCACCGCCGGAACCTGTGGCCGCACCTGGCCACGGAGAGATCGCCGTCGGGTGGTTATGGGTTTCGACCTTCATCAGGATATGCGCCTGCTCCTGATGGAAATCGTACAGACCGTCTTTCGCATCGGCGTAGAAGCGACCGACCTGCGAACCTTCCATCACGGCGGCGTTATCTTTATACGCGGACAGCACGTGATCGGGAGTGTGTTCGAACGTGTTCTTGATCATCTTAAACAGGGATTTCGGCTGCGTTTCGCCGTCGATAATCCAGTCTGCGTTGAAGATTTTGTGACGGCAGTGTTCTGAGTTTGCCTGTGCGAACATATACAGTTCGATGTCCGTCGGGTTGCGCCCCAACGACGTAAAGGCATCCATCAGATAATCAATTTCGTCCTGAGCCAGTGCCAGACCTAATTTGGTGTTGGCGGCTTCCAGAGCGCCACGGCCAACGCCCAGGATATCCACATGCTGCACCGGGGCCGGCTGATGCTGCGCAAACAGCGCGCTGGCGTCTTCCAGATGACCAAAGACAGTTTCCATCATGCGGTCATGCAGTAATGCGCCCAGTTCATTCCACTGTGGTTCGGTCAGTTGCGGCGCCTGTACATAAAATGCCAGACCGCGTTCCAGACGCACAACCTGCGACAAGCCGCAATTGTGTGCAATATCGGTAGCTTTGGAAGACCACGGAGAAATGGTGCCAGGGCGCGGGGTAACCAGCAGTAAACGACCAGAAGGAGCGTGTTCAGCGAGAGAAGGACCGTATTTCAGGAGGCGTTGTAACTTGGTTTGTTCGTCCGAACTCAGCGGCGCGCTGACATCGGCAAAATGTACATATTCGGCGTAGATATCGCTGACCGGAAGACGGGCTTCCTGACAACGGGACAACAATTTGTTAATGCGAAAAGCCGACAAAGCGGGCGAACCACGCAGTATTTCCATAATCACAGATCTCTCGTCTTCGAAGACACTGACCACAGTGCTTCTTTGGGCGCAACAGGGGGAAAACGCGGGCTATTATAAAGAAAGCTGACGCCCGACGAAACCGTTTGCGCAGGGAAACTTGATATTCATTTATAGCCCCACATATTTTACGGATATCATGAATAAAGTTGCAGACTGCCGTTTTGTTGAGCAAAATGCGTCAGCACTGGGGATATAGCCATACTAACTGCACAGCATAGCGTAAAAAAACAAGAGCGCCGCAGCGAGATAACTATTTGACGCGACTAAAAATTAATTATGTTCTGATGGGGATCGCCGCCCTGTTACTGGCGCTGGCTTTATGGCCGGCAGTCCCGTGGCACAGAGGTGAAGGCGACCAACTGGATCAAATAAAATCCCGTGGAGAATTGCGCGTAAGCACGCTCAATTCTCCACTGACTTTTATGAACTCCCCGGAAGGCAATCTCGGTTTCGATTACGAACTGGCTAAACGCTTTGCAGATTATCTGGGCGTGCAGCTGGTCGTGACACAGCACACCACCATTGAGAGCATGTTCGACGATCTGGATCATGATAATACTGACATGCTGGCTTCCGGTCTGGTGTACAACAATGAGCGGCTGAAAAACTACCGTGCTGGCCCGGAATACTATTCCGTTTCCCAGCAACTGGTTTACCGGCAGGGATCAGTGCGCCCGAAAAGCTTCGCAGACATCAAAGGCTCGCTGGTGGTGTCTGCTGGCAGCGCGCATATCGCCACACTGGAAGCCGCCAGCAAAAAGTATCCCGACCTCGCATGGACCACGACCGATAAGATGTCACCACGCGATCTGTTG
Organism: Rahnella aceris; assembly: GCF_011684115.1. Taxonomy (NCBI): domain Bacteria; kingdom Pseudomonadati; phylum Pseudomonadota; class Gammaproteobacteria; order Enterobacterales; family Yersiniaceae; genus Rahnella; species Rahnella aceris. Next base: position 2,627,932 of record NZ_JAADJV010000001.1, read on the forward strand.
CAGCAAGTCGAGAACGGTAAACTTGATTATACGCTGGGCGATTCGGTGACCATCGCCCTGATGCAGCGTGTTTATCCGCGTCTTGCGGTGGCTTTTGATGCGACTGACGACGAACCTGTGACCTGGTACTACCGCAAACAACCTGATGACGATAGCCTTTCTGCCGCCATGCTGGACTTTTTCAGCCAGATTTCAGAAGACGGCACCCTGGAAAAGCTGGAAGAGAAATATCTCGGGCACGTGGGCGATTTTGATTACGTTGATACCCGGACTTTCCTCAATGCCATCGACAGTACGCTGCCGGATTTACAGCCGCTGTTCGAAAAGTATGCCGGGAATATTGACTGGCGTTTACTGGCGGCTATCGCCTATCAGGAGTCCCACTGGGATCCGCAGGCAAAATCCCCGACCGGTGTACGGGGTGTGATGATGCTGACCCGCGCTACCGCTGGCGGATTGAATGTCGACGACCGCACGGATGCCGAACAAAGCATCCGTGGCGGTGCCCAGTATCTGTCGCATCTGATGGATAAAATGCCGGAATCTGTTCCGCAGGATGAACGGATCTGGTTTGCGCTGGCAGCCTATAACATGGGTTACGGCCATATGCTGGATGCCCGCAAACTGACGGCGCAACAGAAAGCCAATCCGGACAGCTGGGCAGATGTGAAACAGCGTCTGCCGATGCTGAATCAGAAACGCTTCTTTAGCCGGACGACTTACGGTTATGCACGCGGTACACAGGCATATAACTATGTGGAGAATATCCGTCGTTATCAGCTGAGTCTGGTGGGATATCTGATGGAAAAGGAAAAACAGCAGGCACAGAAAGCGGCCTTGCAGGCTCAGTTAGGTCAGGGATATCCGGTGGTGAATGCGCAGGAAGCGCTGGCACCGTAAGACTGGCAGGCCTGTTTCTCAGGCCTGATCATCTGCCGCATCACCGGCCTGCGCGGCACGCTCTGCCAGTCGCAGCGCTTTTTTCTGGCTGCGGCGAAAACGAAAAAATGCACTCAGTTGTTCCGAACACGCTTCTGCCAGCACACCCGCCGTAATCTCCACCTGATGATTCATGCCCGGATGGCGCAATACATCGAGCAAAGAGCCCGCTGCGCCGGTTTTGGCATCAGCGGCACCATACACCACGCGACGGATCCGGCTGTGGATCATCGCCCCCGCGCACATAACACAAGGTTCCAGCGTAACGTACAATGTGGCATTGAGCAGACGATAATTTTGCACGGCGTTGCCGCCCTGACGTAATGCCATGATTTCGGCATGCGCTGTCGGATCATGATGGCCGATAGACCGGTTCCAGCCTTCACCAATCACCTGATTGTCTAAAACCAGTACCGCCCCCACAGGCACTTCACCCTCATCCTGCGCTTTCAGCGCCAGATTCATAGCATGTCGCATCCAGTGTTCATCATCATTTATTACTGCCAACTCTGCGTCTGCCACTTCAACCTCAATCATTTTTTACCGGCAGACATTTTATCTGAATTTTGCGCTGGCGGTTATTCCAGTTGCTGTAACTCGCCCTGTTTACTGACGCGAAAACGATGCTCACAAAAGAACAACAACGGATTGTCCTGTTTGCTGTCGCTGTATCCGCTGTAAAGTTTAAGCGGTGAGCCAATGCGGCTTTCGAGTTGCACGACTTTCTCTTCACCCAGACAACGCAAGGGCAGCACCCATCCGCCTTTGCCACGGGCGATCCGGCTGCCGACCAGACGAACCTGCGGCAAAAACAGGGACGTATTATAGACCTGCTGCACCAGATTTTCCGGCGACCCGGTGATCAGCCAGACTTCGGTATCCTCGCTGTCGAGATATTCACGCAGCCTGCGCTGCACCACCGGAAACTCCACCACTTTCTCGCGAAACGCAGCGACAAATTGCAGCTCCAGTGCTTTCAGACGCGCTTCACCGTGGCCGAAAGTAATCGACCACAGCAACAGGCTCATGGGCCAGCGCGCGGCGCGCCCGTGAATAAACAGTCCGATTCCCACCAGCGGCAGAACCGGCACGACTAAAATCAGATTCTGCGGCATCCGCCTGAGCAAAAACCGCAGAAAGCTACCGAACATATCCTGCTGGTGCAGGGTGCCATCAAGATCAAAAAAGACCACCCGCCGATCAGGCTTCGTACTCAATCCGCTACTCCTCGGGATCGTTGAACCCCATCAACCAGGTAAAAATAAAACCAGCCAATACCGTAATGACTAAACCCGTCAGATACAACATCACTTTGCCGGAAATAATGGTCAGCGCCAGTGGCAGCCCGGAAATACCAAACGTGATAACTGTCGCGACTTTCCAGTAACAGATTAGCGCACCACCGACGGCTCCGCCCAGACACGCACCAATAAAAGGGCGGCCGAGCGGCAGCGTAACACCGAATATCAGCGGTTCACCGATGCCGAGAATGCCCACCGGTAGCGCCCCTTTAATCACTTTTTTCAGCCGCGGGTTTCGGGTTTTAATATAAACTGCGATTGCCGCTCCCACCTGCCCCACACCGGCCATGGCTAAAATCGGCAGCAGCGGATTAGAACCATGTGCCTGGATCAGCTCAACGTGGATCGGCACCAGCCCCTGATGCAGACCGGATAACACCAGCGGCAGAAATGTCCCTGCCAGCACCGCGCCCACCAGTAATCCGCCTTTATCAATAGCGATATTAACGCCATGTGCGATGCCGTCAGAGATATAGCCACCGATTGGCTGAAGGATGACAATCGCCAGTGTCGCAGTGATAAGTGTAGTAATCAGTGGATTGAGGATCAGTTCGACCGACTCCGGCAGCCACTGACGCAACCTTTTCTCCAGCCAGCACATCAGCGCAACGACCAGCAATACTGCGATCACACCGCCGCGACCGGGCTGTAAAGCTTCACCAAACAGGGTAATTTGCGCCAGTGCAGGGCTGGAGAGAATCCCCGCCATTACGCCGCCCATGGCCTGAGAACCGCCGAAAACGCGCGCCGCATTCACGCCAACTAAAATATTCATGATGGCAAACACAGCGCCACCAAAAATCGCCAGCAAGCCAAGCACATTAGGATAATCAAGGGCAATGGAACCGGCGATATCCGGCCGCTTGAGCAGATTGATAATGCCCATAATCAACCCCGAGGCGATAAATGCCGGGATCAGCGGGATAAATACATCAGCCAGTTTGCGCAGCGCCCCACTCATCGGCGCAGAGTATTTTGTTTTGGCGCTGGCTTTATTGCGGGCAATCTCGCTTTCATCACCTGGCGAACTCACCGTCCCGGCAGGATTAAGCAACAGACGCATCGCATCCACCACTTTTGCCGCCGCGCCAGGGCCGACAATGAACTGATGCTGGTCACCCTGCTTCAGGTAACCTTTGATACCTTCAAGCGTTTTCAGGCTGGTCAGATCCAGCCGATTATCGTCGTGCACTTCCACACGCACGCGGGTCATGCAGTTTTCCAGTTTGCTGATATTCCGTTCGCCGCCGACACCCTGCAGAATCTGGGAAGCCAGCCGCTGCGTTTTATCCATTGCCATCGCCATGCTCAACTCCTTGAGGTTAATCAGCCAGTGCGGCGCGCAGGAATCCGTTATGTTGCACCAGTCGTGCTTTCGCCTGTGATGCATCAATACCAGCCAGTAGCATGAGAATAGCCGGTTTAACGTCAAAATCAGTCTGAGACAGCGCCAGCTCAGCATCATGGCGTGCCGCGCCCGTGGCCTCGACAACGATCCGGCAGGCACGATCGACCAGTTTGACGTTGGTCGCTTTCACGTCGACCATCAGGTTCTGATAAACCTTGCCACTTTTGACCATCGCCCCGGTTGAAATCATATTCAGCACCAGCTTCTGCGCCGTGCCGGATTTCAAACGCGTTGAACCGGTCAGCGCTTCCGGCCCTACAACCGGAGAAATCGCGATGCTGGCTTCGCGCGCAATCGGAGAATCCGGGTTACAGGAAATCGCTACTGTGGCGCAGCCCATTTCTGTGGCATAGCGCAAAGCACCAATGACATAAGGCGTACGTCCGCTCGCAGCTAATCCGACAACGGTGTCCTGAGCCTTCAGATTCAGATTCTTTAAATCTTCAACACCCAGCGCTTCGCTGTCTTCCGCCCCTTCCACCGCTTTAAGCAGCGCGCCCGGCCCACCGGCAATTAACCCGACAACCATACCGTGCGGAACGCCAAACGTCGGCGGGCATTCAGACGCATCAAGAACGCCGAGGCGGCCACTGGTACCGGCACCGAGATAAATCAGACGCCCGCCAGCCTGAAATGACGCAGCGGCTTTATCGATAGCCAAGGCAATCTGCGGCAGAACCTTGTTGATGGCTTCCGGCACTTTGCGGTCTTCCTGATTAAAACAGGCCACCAGTTCCAGCGTAGACATCTCATCTAAATTCATCGTATCCGGATTTCGGCTTTCTGAAACCAGTGCCCCTAAATTAAGATCTGTGTTCATGCTTCTCTCCTGAATTTTTAATTCAAATTTATTACTCAATATTTGAATATATTATTCATCAATGCGAGGAATATTTGCTATTTTAGATAACATAATCCGTAAAATGTGATGCAAGTATTCAGAGACGCCGGGATAAATCCTCAATGAGTTGTATGATCCGTATCCGCCAGCTTTATCCGACGCTGGCGCAAAATGACCGAAAACTGGCTGATTTTCTACTGGCTCAGCCGGAGAAAGCGCGTCATATGAGTTCGCAGAAACTGGCTGAAATAGCGGGTGTCAGCCAGTCTGGCGTGGTGAAATTTGCCCAAAAACTTGGCTATAAAGGCTTCCCCGCGCTGAAACTCGCAATGAGTGAATCCCTGGCATCACCGGAAAACAGTGAGCCGGTGACGGTGCATAATCAGATTTTAAGCACCGACAGCCTGCATGTTGTGGGGGAGAAATTACTGGCAGAGAAACAGTCGGCGCTTCGCGCAACACTGGATATTAACAGCGAACCGCGTCTGCAAATTGCGTTGTCGATGCTCACCGGTGCCCGAAAAATTGTGCTGAGCGGTATTGGCGCATCCGGATTAGTGGCGAAGGATCTGGCGTATAAGTTGCTGAAAATCGGGGTCACGGCCATTGCCGAATCCGATACTCATGTCCTGGTTGCTACCGTGCAGGCGCTGTCGAAAGAAGATTTATTGCTGGCGATTTCCTTCAGCGGTGAACGGAACGAAATCAATCTCGCGGCAAAAGTCGCCCGCGAGAGTGGTGCAAAGGTCCTGGCCATTACCGGGTTTTCACCTAATACCCTGCAACAACAGGCAGACCATTGTTTGTATACAGTGGCAGAATTACCCGCGACCCGCGGCGCAGCGCTCTCGGCCACCACGGCGCAATATTCCCTGACTGATTTGCTGTTTGTCGCGCTGGTTCAACAGGATACAGCGCACGCGCCGGAGAGGATCCGCCACAGCGAAGAACTGGTGAAAAAGCTGATTTGATCAGGATCATTGGGGGCGTGGAAAGGCATGAATGCAGAACCTACACCAGCGCAATTCTGCTATACTGCGCGCCCTGATTATTGACCTGTTTATTGAACATAAGAGAAAACGTCATGGCCCTGCTGATCACACACAAATGCATTAATTGCGATATGTGCGAACCGGAGTGCCCGAATCAGGCGATCTCGATGGGCAATGAGATTTACGAAATTGACAGCGATCGGTGTACGGAATGCGTCGGACATTATGATAAACCAACCTGTCAGAGCGTCTGCCCGATCGACAATACCATCATCATCAATCCGCAACACACCGAAACCAACGAACAGCTTTGGGATAAATTTGTGGCATTGCATCACACGCTGTAATCACGCCGTGATGCAATGCCAAAAATAAGTAGTATTAGTTTTCTATGATTACAGTGGCACAGGCATAACGCCTTTCATCCGCCAGTGTAACATGAACCGATTTCACACCCATCTCGGCCGCCATTTCCGCCGCGCGGGCATGGAAAACCAGACCTGGTTTCCCCAGCACATCATTGACGACTTCAAATTGCTCAAACGCCAGACCGTTGCGGATACCGGTTCCCAGCGCTTTAGCCGCGGCTTCCTTGACAGCAAACCGCTTCGCCAGAAATCGGACCGGTTGCTGATGTTGCTCATAAACCGCCCATTCATTCGCGCACAAAATACGCTTCGCCAGACGGTCGCCACTGCGTTCAATCACCGCTTCGATACGGGAAATTTCAACGATATCCGTACCTAAACCTAAAATACTCATTACCGGCGCGCTTCCCGCATCAGGTTTTTCATTTCACGTACTGCACAAGATAATCCGTCGATAACAGCCTGACCGATAATCGCATGGCCGATATTCAGCTCATGCATTTCAGGCAATGCGGCGATCGGCTGCACGTTGTGGTATGTCAGACCGTGGCCGGCATTCACTTTCAGACCTTTACCGGCTGCATATGCCGCGCCCTGTTTAATGCGCTCCAGCTCGGCCTGACGTTCAAGGTCAGTTTTCGCTTCAGCATAAGCACCGGTATGAATTTCGATATAAGGCGCCCCCACAGCAACAGCAGCATCAATCTGGCGCATATCCGGGTCGATAAACAGGGAAACCAGTATGCCCGCTTCGCTGAGACGGCTGACTGCAACGGTCATTTTATCCAACTGACCAGCCACATCCAGCCCCCCTTCGGTCGTCACTTCTTCGCGTTTTTCCGGCACCAGACAGCAGAAATGCGGTAAAACTTCACAGGCAATACCGACCATTTCATCGGTGACAGCCATTTCGAGGTTCATGCGGGTTTGGATAGTCTGACGCAGGAGGCGTACGTCGCGATCGGTGATATGACGGCGATCTTCACGCAGGTGGACGGTGATCCCATCAGCACCAGCCTGCTCAGCGATAAATGCCGCCTGAACCGGATCAGGGTAAGCCGTACCGCGTGCATTACGCAGTGTCGCAATGTGATCAATATTAACGCCCAACAGCAACTCAGCCATAACAGCTCCAGATTTAAGAATGAATTGATTTATGAATGGAACAAAAAGCTAATTTCTGCAGTTTACACCCTTGAGAGTGGCGGCGTGTAGCCCGGAGTCCGAATTAGCTGGAAGAATTGTCAGAAGGTGAGACAGGTTTTTTGACCTGAAACTGGCGGAAGAGCTCGCGGCTTTTCAGGGGTTTGCCGCCAAGATAGGGTTTCAGCGCCATACGGGTAAAACGCTTGGCAGCCCGCAGCGTTGAGACATCCGGGAATTCACGGCTGGCCAGTGCTTTCAAATCTCTGCCGGTGAAACTGGAATTATCAATCACCAGACTGGCGATAAAACCTTTTTCTTCACGGTAACGGTACGTCATGGTGTCACTGACTTCTTCACCGCTGCCTGCGCAATGCAGGAAATCCACGCCGTAACCCAGATGATGTAAAAGAGAGAGTTCGAACTGACGCAACGCATACTCAGGAGAACCGCTGGCACTGGCGAGATTTTGCAGACAATTGAGATAATCGAAGAACAACGAAGAGTAATTAGCTTCCTGCTCAAGCACCCGAGAAACGAGTTCATTGACGTACAGACCGCTGTAAAGCATCAGACCAGAAAGGGGAAGTGCCAGGGAGACCGGTTCAGCATTACGCAAGGTTTTCACTTCGCCCCGCCCGCTCCAGCGAACCAGTAAAGGCGTAAAAGGCTGCAGGCAGCCTTTTAAATTGGACCGGCGACCACGCGCACCTTTAGCCAGTATGCGAACCCGCCCTTGTCCCTCAGTGAACAGATCCAGCATTAAGCTGGTTTCACTGTAAGGTCGCCCATGCAAAACAAATGCGCGTTGCCAGCCTTCCATAGGCGCGGACCTTATAAGTCGTCTACATAACCCAGACTGCGCAACGCACGTTCGTCGTCTGCCCAGCCGGATTTGACCTTAACCCACAACTCAAGATGGACTTTCGCTTCAAACATGTTTTCCATGTCATGGCGGGCTTCAATGCCAATCGTCTTGATTTTAGAGCCTTTATTGCCGATAACCATTTTCTTCTGGCCTTCACGTTCTACCAGAATCAGGCCATTGATGTCGTACCCACCCCGTTCATTGCTGACAAAGCGTTCGATTTCAACGGTCACAGAATACGGCAGCTCTTCGCCCAGGAAACGCATCAGTTTTTCACGGATGATTTCAGAAGCCATAAAGCGCTGTGAACGGTCAGTAATGTAATCTTCCGGGAAGTGATGAACCGCTTCCGGCAGACGTTTACGCACCAGAGCCGCGATAGTATCAACATTCGTTCCTTTCTCTGCAGAGATAGGCACGATATCGACGAAGTTCATCTGCTCACTAAGGAATTGCAAATGTGGCAACAACTTAGATTTGTCGGTGACGTTATCAATCTTGTTGATCGCCAGCAGAACCGGTGATTTCAAATCACGCAGTTTGTTAACCACCATTTCGTCATCCGGAGTCCAGTGAGTGCCTTCAACAACGAAGATCACCAGTTCAACATCACCGATTGAGCTGCTTGCAGCACGGTTCATCAGACGGTTGATGGCCCGTTTTTCTTCAATATGCAGCCCCGGGGTATCCACGTAAATGGCCTGATAGGGTCCTTCGGTATGGATACCCATGATACGGTGACGCGTGGTTTGCGGTTTGCGGGAAGTAATGGAGATTTTTTGCCCCAATAATTCATTCAGCAAGGTAGATTTGCCGACGTTAGGACGGCCTACGATTGCAACAAAACCACAGTAATTCTTTTCTTCGCTCATTCAAGCTCCAGCTGTATCAGCGCTTGTTCCGCTGCCGCCTGCTCGGCTTTACGGCGACTTGAACCGGTTCCTACAACCGGCTGGCTCAAGCCACTGACCTGGCAGTGGATGGTAAACTCCTGATCGTGCGCTTCACCGCGAACCTGCACAACCAGATAAGAAGGCAACGGCAGATGGCGACCTTGCAAAAACTCCTGTAAACGGGTTTTTGGGTCTTTCTGCTTATCACCGGGACTGATTTCGTCTAAACGACTACGGTACCAATCGAGAATCAGCTTTTCGACGGTCTGGATATCACTGTCCAGAAACACGCCGCCAATGAGTGCCTCCACCGTATCCGCAAGAATCGACTCGCGGCGGAAACCACCACTTTTCAATTCGCCCGGCCCTAAGCGTAAGCATTCGCCGAGATCGAATTCACGCGCCATTTCCGCCAGCGTATTTCCACGTACTAACGTGGCACGCATGCGACTCATATCGCCCTCGTCTACGCGAGGAAAACGATGATACAGCGCGTTAGCAATGACATAACTAAGAATTGAGTCACCCAGGAACTCTAAACGCTCATTGTGTTTACTGCTTGCGCTGCGGTGAGTCAGTGCCTGCAATAAAAGCTCCTGCTGTTGAAAAGTGTAGCCCAGCTTCCGCTGAAGCCTGTTTATTACGATGGGATTCATGAGTTACCAATAGACTAAGAATGCGTCAAAAACTTCAGCATACGGAACAGGCCTGCTTCGCCCTAAGCCAATCCAAAGCTGTTTCGTTTGCAGTGGCTCCCTCTGTTCGTCTTAAATTAAAATTTAAAATCAGGGGAGCCAACTTTTATCGCCCGAAAGGATATTCTACAACGAGTGGAAATATAATGCTGCGCTAATAGGCATCATTAAATTAATGAATTCCACCAATACGGCTTAAACGAACACCGGTAGGCCATTCACCTTCCTGTTTTTTAAAGCTCATCCAAATTGCAGAAGCTCTACCCACTAAATTCTGTTCCGGCACAAAACCCCAATAACGGCTGTCAGCGCTATTATCACGGTTATCACCCATCATGAAATAATGGCCAGCCGGCACCACCCATGTCCCCAGTGGCTGACCCGGTTGCTGATAATAAGCCCCCAGTTGGTCACGTGCACCTGGCACGGTCAGAATACGATGCGTCACATTGCCCAGCGTTTCATTGCGCTGTACAAGACGGATACCGTCTTGCGGCACGTTAGCGGACGGCGGCGTTTCAAAGAAACCACTGCTCGCTTCGCCGCCCGAAGACTGACCAAAAGTCTGCACGAAATCACTGGCAACACCGGAATCATATGTCACAGCCAGCGCGGTGCTGCAATTTTTGCCCGTTTCGCAAGCAGGCTGCACGGTCACCTGCTTGCTGAACGGATCGTAAGTCACCCGGTCACCGGGCAAGCCTACCAGGCGTTTAATATAGTCCACGCTCGGGTTTTGCGGATATTTAAATACCACCACATCACCACGTTTCGGTTCACCGGTTGAGATCAGCTTGGTTTGAGTAATGGGATCTTTCAGGCCGTAGGCATATTTCTCAACCACGATGAAATCACCAATAAGCAGCGTCGGCATCATCGAGCCAGACGGGATCTGGAAAGGTTCATAAATAAATGAACGCACCACAAACACAACTAACAAGACAGGGAATACCGAAGCACAGGTTTCCACCCAGCCCGGTTGCTTCGCCACTTTGTTCAGCGTTGAATCGTCAACAGAACCACCCGTTTCAGCCTTAATTTTAGCAACTTTAGCCCGGCGTGCGGGTGCCAGCTTGAAACGATCAAGGCACCAGATAATCCCTGACACCAGCGTTGCAACCGCCAGAATCAGGGCAAACATGTTAGCCATGCATACTCCCTACGACTCAATAAAGGATTTACTTGCTGTCTTTGCCCACGTGAAGAATGGCCAGGAACGCTTCTTGTGGTAACTCAACATTACCCACTTGTTTCATGCGTTTCTTACCATCTTTCTGTTTCTGCAAGAGTTTCTTCTTACGGCTGACGTCGCCGCCATAACATTTGGCGAGAACGTTTTTACGTAATTGCTTCACGGTTGAACGGGCAATGATGTGAGCACCAATCGCCGCCTGGATAGCAATATCGAACTGCTGACGCGGGATCAGTTCCTGCATCTTCTCAACCAGCTGGCGTCCACGGAACTGGGAATTGCCACGGTGAGTGATCAGCGCCAGTGCATCCACACGGTCGCCGTTGATTAGAACATCAACACGTACCATGTCAGAAGTCTGAAAACGTTTGAAATTGTAATCAAGCGACGCATAACCGCGTGACGTTGACTTCAGACGGTCGAAGAAATCGAGTACCACTTCCGCCATCGGGATTTCATAAGTCAGTGCGACCTGATTACCGTGGTAAACCATGTTGGTCTGGACACCACGTTTCTCAATACACAAAGTAATCACGCTACCCAGATATTCCTGTGGCATCAGCATGTGACACTCAGCGATAGGCTCACGCAGTTCCAGAATGTTATTCAGTGCAGGCAGTTTAGACGGACTGTCCACATAGACAGTTTCATTGCTGGTCGTCAGAACTTCATAAACAACAGTCGGTGCTGTGGTGATCAGATCCAGATCGTATTCACGTTCCAGACGTTCCTGAATGATTTCCATGTGCAGCAGCCCCAGGAAGCCACAACGGAAACCGAAGCCCAGCGCGGTAGAACTTTCTGGTTCGTAGAACAGGGATGCATCGTTAAGGCTAAGCTTGCCTAACGCATCACGGAAGTTTTCATAATCATCGGAGCTGACCGGGAACAGGCCGGCGTAAACCTGAGGTTTCACTTTCTTGAAACCCGGCAGCGCTTTGTCAGCAGGCTGACGAGCCAGAGTCAGGGTGTCCCCCACTGGTGCGCCGAGGATATCTTTAATCGCGCATACCAGCCAGCCGACCTCACCGCAGTTCAGAATGTCTTTATCGACACGCTTAGGCGTGAAAATACCCAGGCGATCGGCGTTATAAACCTGCCCGGTACTCATCACTTTAATTTTGTCGCCCTTTCTCATGGTGCCATTTTTGATACGCACCAGAGAAACAACGCCGAGATAGTTATCGAACCATGAATCGATGATCAACGCCTGAAGTGGCGCCTCAGGATCACCTTCCGGCGGTGGTACATCACGCACCAGACGCTCCAGCACTTCTGGCACACCGACACCGGTTTTCGCTGAACAACGAACAGCATCCGTGGCATCGATACCCACGATGTCTTCGATTTCCTGCGCTGCACGATCAGGATCGGCGGCCGGTAAGTCGATTTTGTTCAGAACCGGCACGACCTCCAGATCCATTTCCATCGCGGTATAGCAGTTTGCCAGCGTCTGGGCTTCAACACCCTGACCAGCATCCACCACTAATAATGCGCCTTCGCAGGCAGCGAGAGAGCGGGATACTTCATAGGAAAAGTCAACGTGCCCCGGCGTGTCGATAAAGTTCAGGTGATAAACCTGACCATCTTTTGCTTTGTAGTCGAGCGTCACGCTTTGCGCTTTGATGGTGATGCCGCGTTCACGCTCAAGATCCATTGAGTCGAGGACCTGCGCTTCCATTTCACGGTCGGCTAAGCCACCGCAAATTTGAATAATACGGTCTGACAGCGTCGACTTACCGTGGTCAATGTGGGCAATAATGGAGAAATTTCGTATATGCTTCATTATAAAAGTTTTTCTACCTTGGTATTTCTGAATCATTCGCCATGAACATACAGCGACGGTTTGTAGGTTGGCTGTCTTTCGCCTAAGTCGCAGCATTCTACATGCCAGCACCATGAAAACCTAGTCTCCGCACACCCTAACTCCAGATTATGCGAGCTTTCTCAGGATGAAATCCCCACATTTTCATTTGTTTTCATTACCGGAGCGTCTGTGTGCTTCCTAGGTTTGTCTCAGTCCGGTATTCCATGTATGGGCTTCCTGCCTTTTGGTTTTAGGAAAATCCCCATATACAGAAACGCGTATTGAAACTTAATATATTGTTATAAAAGAAATTACATAATTTCTAACTCATAAAGTTCTCATTCAACTTCTTCCACAAATATCTTTTTTATTTTTAATTCAATCCGGTCACAAGGTTATCAATATGATCAATGAAGGGCGGCTGCTCAGTCAGCATGGCTTTGCCAAAGCCAACTCTTGGATCACTCTGGTCCTGTCTGTGTTGTTGTTGATCGGCGGCGCAGTGCAAATTGCATTTTTGCTGGCCTTTGGCCACACCGCTGAGGGGCTGCATACCGTAATTTTGTCCGCTCTGCTCAGTATTGCCCTGGGGGTGGTGCTCATTCTGCTGCGACGTCTGATACGACCCAATCAATTCTATCAGCTTCATGAAAATGGAATTTTAGTTATAAGCCAAACGGATAAAAAAAATCGTTTTATTCCTTTTGACCGCATCATGGATATATATCGATTCAGAACCGGAAAATACACCCGTCGTATTTTAAATACGATGATCTTCCGTGAGGGAAATAGCAAAACCTGGCATCGTATTACGCCAAACATTGCCAATTCTGAAAGATTAATTGAAGTCATTAAAAACGAACACCTGATGTATCGCGGCCCATGGGCCCTAAACAGGCTGGCTCAGGGGGGAGATATTCTTTTTACATATCTGGTGAATCCACATTGCGGGTGGAAAAGATTTATCGGCGCTAACCTTCTGGCGCTGAACGAAAAAAAGATACATCTGAGCGCGTTGATGTTAACCACCGACGAAGGGAAAATAGTGCCTGTTGAGGATATTCAGTTTATCAGTGGCGGCAGCAACAGCCCGTTAATACGTCTGCTCGATAAACACGGCCGCATCCTTTTCTCTGTAGAGTATACATCGCTTTCTAGCGCAGATCTTTTCATCGCATTGATCGAGCATATGATCCAAAACCGTATACCGGTCAGAAACTAAAAAAATGCCACAGGGTTAGCGAACACTGTGGCATTTTTAAGCACTGTAGGATGCAGAAAGTTAAGAAGGGAGTTTGCTTTCAACCGAATAACGGAAAGCATCAGGAGGCAAACCCACCTGCAAGATGACTGGCTGGTAACCTGCTTTTCCATCGACTTTCGCAGCCAGTGCTTTAGCAATCAGGAAACCTAATCCACCACCCAACACCGCACCAATAACCGCGTATACATCTGCTTTCAGCAAGGCCTGCAACGCACCACCACCCGCAATCACACCAAAGAGCGGCGTCATATAAACCAGCAACGCCGAGCGCAACAGGCTTCCTTCCGGTATCCCCAGTTCAACTTTCTGACCAGGTGCAAGAGGCTCGTTAACGCTGACCTGAAGATTATGTTCAGTCTGCGGCCCTAACTCATTCAATACGCGAGCGCCACACCCTGAACGTGAATGGCAACTACTGCAACCCGCCTGTGTTTCACAACGCAACGTCGCAATACCGTCTTTCCACGACACCACCGTGGCCCATTCTTTCATCATGTAATCACCCTGTATTTCTATTGCGAAGGCAGTTTTTCTGATTAAAAGCTACTTTTCTGAGAAAACGATGCTATCGGCAACACGTTTGGCAGTCGAAGGAGGAAGCTCACCGACGACCGTAATTTCATTGCCATTGCGTATTTCAGTCTGCACAGTTCTGCGCCCTTGCCTGATCAACTGCTCAGAAGGGCCATTAGTTGTTGCACTGACATTGACAGAGAAACTGAACAATCCGTCAGTGTACAGCCGCGATTCTATCGATACGGACATATTGGGCAAGTTTCGGCGGCTACTTGCCACCTCTGTCACGCCAGCCGGCAGCCATTTTATTTGCCAGTCAAACTTCACCTGCTCAGACGCAGGTAAAGACAGCACAGGCGGTAAACTGGCTTTTTCGAGATCAGAAAGCGTTCCAACAACTTGTTCTCCCTCATCAAAACTGATCACACGGAACTGCTCAAGCGTTTCACCGTCACGATCCAGTAAATCGACACGCATCGGCAATTTCGTCTGCTCATCGATCCATATGACATAACTGAATCGGGTACCATCGCGGGATACAACTCTGATCACCTGACTCAGGCGATCCGCTGTGCGTGCGCGGCCTACGGCGATAAAATCGTAGTATTTGGTCAGAAGAGAAAAATCGCTGAACACGATGGAAGGCAGGGAATCAACGATATGATCGCCATCCAACGTAAAGGGCTGTAAACCGGTCTCAAAGTAGCTGACGTCTTTTCCACGCTGGACAATTTCACGGCGCGGACCATCCATCAGAACCAGTTGAGCGAGGGAAGTTTGATGAGAAACAGCATGACGATAGCGAAAGGAATCAATCCCTTGCTTCGTAATGTTGATAAAACCCATTTCATAATTCAGCGTCTGGGAAGCTTTGCCCATCTCTTGCAGTAACGCCTCGGAAGAAGAATCTGCCGAGGCGATACTTGGAGTAAGCAGGCTGCCCGCAGCTAAACAAACGGCAAACCAAATTTGCTTCATTACTGCGTTTGCGTTCCTAAAGACTGAGTTCCTGGGACCTGAACAGCGGCTTGCTGAGGAGTAACTGGTTCGAGTTGAAGCTGCTCTGAATGCAAGCGACGCTGCAATTCGTAATCCTGCAACATCGCATTAATGCGCTTACGTTGCTCCTGAACATTCTGTTGCCCGCTGGTGGTATTGCCTTCATTTGGCACGCCGAAGCTCACCGGAGAGGCTTTACCCATCATAGGCAACGTATTGAACGCTGGGGTTTCCGGAGAAGCACCCGATGCGTCAGGCTGGTTATAATGCTGAACGCCAACAATCACAGCAAGTGATACACAAGCAGCCACGCCGACCTGAGTCAACTGACTCGCCCAAGGGCGCACCTTTTGCCAGAATGGCATTTTTTGCCAGGTATGAGGCTGAGGTTGTGATTCGGTTGCTGAACCCGGCACCAGTTTTACCGGCTCATTAGCCAGCGCTGCGGCCACACGGTCTGCGATATCCAGATGCACAACGTTCCCAATATCACCACGTAAGGTATCGCGGATCAAATGATAACTCTGCCAGTCTTGCTGAAGCCTGGTATCTGTTGATAACGAACTTAACAGTTCGGTATCAATGGCTTCACCATCCATCAGAGCGGAAAGCTTTTCTTTCTGCATGCCTAAGTATCCTTCCTGTGTCCGTCATCTCTAACGCTGGATGAGCGGTTGAACTTTGTTATCAATTGCTTCCCGGGCACGGAATATACGGGATCTCACCGTACCCACCGGACAATCCATGATGGCGGCTATTTCTTCGTAGCTCAATCCATCCAACTCCCTCAAGGTAATCGCCATACGAAGATCTTCAGGAAGTGCTTCAATAGTACGGAAAACAATCTTCCGTAACTCTTCAGACAACATCAAGTTCTCAGGGTTCGAAATTTCTTTCAGTGCACCGCCACTTTCGAAATTTTCGGCTTCATTCGCGTCGACATCACTGGATGGCGGGCGTCGCCCCTGAGCAACTAAATAGTTTTTCGCTGTGTTGACTGCAATACGATACAGCCAGGTATAAAAAGCACTGTCGCCGCGGAAAGATTCCAGCGCACGATATGCTTTGATAAAAGATTCCTGAACCACATCAGGCACATCACCTTGTGGCACATAGCGGGATACAAGGCTCGCTACCTTATGCTGGTAACGAATAACCAGTAAATTGAACGATTTTTGATCACCCTTCTGGACCCGCTCAACCAGAACCTGATCGGCTAACTGCTCGCTCATCCGAGGTAAAATCTCCCCAAAATCTTCTCCGCGCTTAAAGTCGTACTGCCAGCTTTCATCATTATATTCCTGAGCAAGTACTGCTTGGAGTTCACATGAAACATTAAGTTCCACATCGCCGTTGTTTTTTCTATTGAAGTCTCAAGCCCGTGGCTTTTGCACGGGAGTTTAGGCTAACATGAATTTCCCTCTTCTTCTGCAAACATCATACGTTATGCAACCTTCATCTGAATTTGTTAGCGATGTATTGATAATCGGAAGTGGCGCTGCAGGCCTTTCTTTGGCTTTGCGACTTGCAGACCACTGTCATGTCACTGTTCTCAGTAAAGGCCCGCTCAACGAAGGCTCAACATTTTACGCCCAGGGCGGGATTGCCGCCGTTTTCGACGAAGCAGACAGCATTGCCTCACATGTTGATGACACATTAATTGCCGGTGCGGGCTTATGCGATAAAGAAGCTGTTGAATTTATCGCGAGCAACGCACGTCATTGTGTCCAGTGGTTGATCGACCAGGGCGTACTGTTTGATACCGAAACCAACACAAGCTCAGAAGAACGTTATCATCTGACACGTGAAGGCGGCCACAGCCACCGTAGGATCCTGCATGCTGCTGATGCTACAGGTAAAGAAGTAGAGACTACGCTGGTTGGGAAAGCAAGGGCACACGCCAATATTTGCGTGAAAGAACGCTATAATGCCGTTGATTTAATTACCTCAAGCAAGCTTGGATTGCCGGGGACACAACGCGTCGTTGGCGCGTATGTCTGGAACCGCGATAAAGAGCACGTTGAAACGCTCCGTGCCAAGGCCGTTGTACTGGCCACGGGGGGCGCAGCCAAGGTCTATCAATACACGACCAATCCGGATATCTCTTCCGGCGATGGCGTCGCCATGGCGTGGCGTGCAGGCTGCCGTGTTGCCAATCTTGAATTCAACCAGTTTCACCCGACGTGCCTCTATCACCCTCAGGCACGTAACTTTCTGCTGACGGAAGCACTGCGCGGCGAAGGTGCCCTGCTCAAACGCCCGGATGGCACCCGTTTTATGCCGGATTTCGATGAACGTGGAGAACTGGCACCGCGCGATGTGGTGGCACGGGCCATCGACCATGAAATGAAGCGTCTTGGCGCCGACTGCATGTATCTCGATATCAGCCATCGCCCGCCGGAATTCATTAAGCATCATTTCCCGATGATTGATGAAAAGCTGCAATCACTGGGTATTGATCTGACCAAAGAGGCGATCCCGATTGTTCCGGCTGCGCATTACACCTGCGGCGGCGTAATGGTTGATCAGCACGGGCGCACCGATCTCGATGGTTTGTATGCGATTGGCGAAGTCAGTTATACCGGCCTGCATGGCGCTAACCGTCTGGCCTCTAACTCACTGCTGGAATGCGTGGTTTATGGCTGGTCGGCAGCAGAAGATATAATTAAACGTCTGCCGCATGCCAAACTGGCGACAAATATTCCGCAATGGGATGAAAGCCGGGTGGATAATTCCGATGAGCAGGTGGTCATTCAGCATAACTGGCATGAATTGCGGCTGTTTATGTGGGATTACGTAGGGATTGTGCGCACGACAAAACGTCTGGAGCGCGCGTTGCGCCGCATCATGACGCTGCAACAGGAAATTGACGAGTATTATGCCAACTTCCGTATTTCCAATAATTTGCTGGAATTGAGAAATCTGGTGCTGGTTGCCGAGTTGATCGTCCGCAGTGCCCTGGAACGCAAAGAGAGTCGAGGACTGCATTTCACGCTGGACTATCCTGATCTACAGGAAAATCCGCAGCCGACCATTTTGCAGCCGTAATATTTGCAGCAATGGTATCGGGAAAGTGCGAAGGAACGCACTTTTTGAAAGCCCAGCCATCCACTAATAATTCAGATAAAAATCAGTAATCAGCGCACAGAATGCTTCACTGTAAACGCCTTCCGATTTCCGCAGTGCCAGTTCCTCGTCAACCCTTTCAGCTGATTGCCTTGATAAGGTCAGCACTAGCCGGTTAAGCGGTTTTCCCGGTCGGTCGCGTACGGCCATCCGCCGTACGCTGAACCAGCCTTTTCGGTGAGCCAGAGTTTCAAACGCCAGCCCGATGTCGTACGGCAAAACAACACTAAACAATCCCTCTGGCGTAAGCAGCTTATTTGCGCATTCAAGCAATGCATCGTGCGTCAGAGTTTCGGTGTAACGGGCGGCATTTCGGGCTTCATCGCGACAGGCAACAGCCGATTCAAAGTAAGGCGGATTACTCACAATCAGATCGTATTCAGCCTGATGTTCGCCGGCATAAACATTAATGTCCTGCGCATACACCGCCAGCCTTTGCGCCCAAACTGAGTTGCGGAAATTCTCCTCAGCCTGCGCCGCTGCGGAAGGTTCGAGTTCGACGGCATCAATAACAGTTTGAGCATTACTGCGTTGCGCCAGCATCATGGCAATCAGGCCGCTGCCGCAGCCAATATCAAGAACACGTCGTGCATGGCTAACCGGCGCCGTGGCACCGAGCAGGACACCATCGGTACCGACTTTCATCGCGCATCGGTCATGTGCAACGAAAAACTGCTTAAAGGTAAATCCATTACGCCGTAAAGGGTTTGCAGAACTGACTACTTTTGTCACTAATTTCACCGTAATTACGCCAGCCAACAGGCCTGTAAACGAAAACTGTCGTAGCATAGGGCAAAGAGAAGCAGAGTAAAAGCCACGCAAACCGCTTAAATAGGTGAAGATCGCGTCTAACACGTCTATAATCGGCGCCCCAAGTAGAGGTAGACCATGACTGTAACCACTTTTTCCGAACTCGAACTCGATGAACGCCTGATTGAAGCCCTTGGCGACAAAGGCTATAGCCGTCCTACTGTCATTCAGGCAGAGGCCATTCCGCCAGCAATGGACGGACGCGATGTGTTGGGTTCGGCTCCTACCGGCACCGGCAAAACAGCGGCATTCCTGCTGCCTGCATTGCAGCATTTGCTGGATTTCCCGCGTAAGAAATCTGGTCCGCCACGAATTCTGATCCTCACGCCAACCCGTGAACTTGCTATGCAGGTTGCTGAGCAGGCGCGTGAGTTAGCCAAACATACCGAACTGGATATCGCCACCATCACCGGCGGTGTGGCTTATATGAACCACGCCGAAGTATTCAGCGAAAACCAGGACATCGTTGTTGCGACCACCGGTCGTTTGCTGCAATACATTAAAGAAGAAAACTTTGACTGCCGCGCAATCGAAACGCTGATCCTCGACGAAGCCGACCGCATGCTGGACATGGGTTTTGCTCAGGACATCGAAACGATTTCCGCCGAAGCACGCTGGCGCAAACAGACGTTGCTGTTCTCCGCAACGCTGGAAGGGGAAGCCATCCGTGAATTCGCAGAACGCATCCTGACTGAGCCGGTGGAAATCGAAGCTGACCCGTCACGCCGCGAACGCAAAAAAATCCTGCAATGGTATTATCGTGCCGACGATCTGGCGCATAAAACCCGGATGCTCATCCATTTGCTGAAACAGGAAGATGTCACTAAATCCGTGATCTTTGTGCGTAAACGCGAGCGTGTGCATGAGCTGGTTGCGTGGTTGCGCGAAGCAGGGATTAACTCCTGTTATCTTGAAGGCGAAATGGTGCAGGTGAAACGTACCGAAGCCGTCAAACGTATGGTTGAAGACCGCGTTAACGTCCTCGTTGCGACCGACATTGCTGCCCGTGGCCTGGATATCAACGACATCAGCCATGTCTTCAACTTTGACCTGCCGCTGACCGCTGATATCTATCTGCACCGTATCGGCCGTACCGGCCGTGCTGGTCGTAAAGGGACCGCGATTTCTTTCGTGGAAGCGCATGACCATCTGCTGCTCGGTAAGATCGGCCGTTACCTTAACGAGCCGTTGAAAGCACGCGTACTGGACGAGTTCCGTCCAAAAACGAAAGCACCGAGCGAGAAAGTCACCGGTAAGCCGTCGAAGAAAGTGCTGGCGAAACGCAAAGAGAAGCAGAAAGCGGATCAGGAAAAATCGAAGGTGAAAGTTAAAGTTCGCCATCGTGACAGCAAAAACGTCGGCAAACGCCGTGTTAAACCTGACGCTGTAAAAGACGCTGCTAAATAAACATCAGCATGATTTGATGCAAAGAAAAACCGCCCTGAAGGCGGTTTTTTTATATCCATGAAACTGCTGGAATCTTAAAAGCTCGGAAGCGATTACAGACTTTCGGTGAAAGTACGGGTAATCACGTCACGCTGCTGCTCAGCAGTCAGTGAGTTAAAGCGCACCGCATAACCAGACACACGAATGGTCAGCTGCGGGTATTTTTCAGGATGCTTAACCGCATCTTCCAGAGTTTCACGGCGCAATACGTTAACGTTCAGGTGCTGACCCCCTTCCACACGTACAGTCGGTTGAATTTCCATTGGTACTTCACGGTATTCAAACTGGCCAAGCTCGCTGACAGCAACGATCTGGTCTTCCGCAAAACCCGCTTTTGCACACACGCAGCGCGCTTCCGCTTTTTCATCATCCAGCAGCCAGAAAGAGTTTTTCAGCGCTTCGTTGTTGCTTTTAGTAATTTGGATCCCGGTGATCATATGTTGCCTCCATTGTTGGCTACGATACTGTTAATTGATTGGTGTAAGGTTGAACGACAACCTGTTTTCCTGTTGTCAGATATAACAGCAGAACACCCCGCATTCTTTGATAAATATCAATCTTTTCCTTGTGGGTATTTCTTACCCTCAGCATATTTATGTTTTATATCAATTTTTCCAAGGCACTGGATTAAATTATTTTTGTAAATTATCAACAAATTTTTGCATAGAACGTTAAGTCGCAGATAAACATCAGCAAAAGCGCGTGCGGGTTTCACTCATCGGAATGAGCAGGTAAGCTACTGCCAGTTTAAAATTATCATCAAAAGGAGAGCGTCAATGTCCACCACTCTCACCTGGCATGACGTCATTGGTCAGGAAAAAGAACAACCTTACTTCGTTGATACGCTGAAGTTTGTCGCGGCTGAACGCGCTGCGGGCAAAACAATTTATCCACCGCAGCAGGATGTGTTTAATGCATTCCGCTCTACCGAACTGGCAGACGTCAAAGTCGTGATTTTGGGGCAGGACCCTTATCATGGCCCCAATCAGGCTCATGGATTATCGTTCTCCGTTCGCCCGGGCATTCCGGCACCACCTTCATTAGTGAATATGTATAAAGAGCTGGCCGCCGATATTCCAGGCTTCGAACGACCCACTCACGGCTATTTGCAGAGTTGGGCAGATCAGGGCGTCCTGTTGCTCAATACCGTGCTGACTGTCGAAGGTGGTCAGGCGCATTCACATGCCAAACTGGGCTGGGAGACGTTTACTGATAAGGTCATCGCAGCGTTGAATGAAAATCGTGAAGGGATCGTCTTTTTACTCTGGGGCTCCCATGCGCAGAAAAAAGGCAATATTATCGATCGTAATCGTCATCATGTATTGAAAGCACCGCACCCTTCTCCGCTTTCCGCCCACCGGGGTTTCCTGGGGTGTAAGCACTTCTCGCAGGCGAATGCCTTACTGGTGCAGCAAGGTCTGGCACCGATTGACTGGGTGCCCAGATTGCCGGAATAACAAAAAAAGAGGCACCCGCAAAGGTGCCTCTTCCATTATGTCAGTCTGCTTAAAACAGAATCAGGCTTTGGCTTTAGAAACCGCAACCATTGCCGGGCGCAAAAGACGGCCGTTCAGCGTATAACCCTTCTGCATCACCATCATTACGTGATTAGGTTCCAGCTCGTCGGATTCCATCATAGTCATCGCCTGGTGCAGTTCAGGGTTGAATGGCACGTGGATATCAGCCACCACTTCCATACCGAACTTGCGAACAGCATCCAGCAGGGATTTCAGGGTCAGCTCGACGCCTTCAATCAGACCCGCCAGTTCTGAATTCGATTTATCAGCCAGATCCAGCGCACGTTCCAGATTATCGATTACCGGCAACAATTCGCCAGAGAATTTCTCCAGAGCGAATTTATGCGCTTTCTCTATATCCTGCTCGGTACGACGGCGGATATTTTCCACTTCCGCTTTCGCACGCAGCAAGCTGTCACGCTCACGCTGCTGGAGTTCTTTCAGCTGCGCTTCCAGTTCAGCAATACGTTCATCGCGCGGGTCAACGACATCTGCCGCCTGAGTTTCCGCTTCCGTATGCAGCTCTTGTTCCTGATTCAGTTCTTCAGAGACTTGCTCGTCAGGTGTCTTATGTTCTTTACTACTCATGAATCTCTCCGCGTTTTAGCATTAATCTTGCTAGTTGGCTTATTATGGGGATCAAAACCGGGGTTTCAAGGTTTGGTTTTTAATGAAACCGGTCATAATGCAGGAGTCATCACACCCTGCTGAGGATAACCACAGCGATGAATAAAAAATTTGAGTGCATTGGGATTGTCGGACACCCTCGCCATCCTTCCGCACTTGCCACCCATGAAATGCTTTACCACTGGTTAATCTCAAAAGGTTATCAGGTGATCGTCGAACGTCAGGTGGCACAAGATTTAGCCCTGGAAGGCGCACAAACGGGCAGTCTGGCTGAGATCGGCAAGCTGGCGGATTTAGCCGTGGTCGTCGGCGGTGACGGCAATATGCTGGGTGCGGCGCGCGTTCTGGCCCGCTATGACATAAAAGTCATCGGCATCAACCGGGGTAATCTTGGCTTTCTTACCGATCTGGATCCGGATAACGCTTTGCAGCAACTCGATGACGTTCTGCAGGGTGAATACATCAGCGAGCAACGCTTCCTGCTGGAAGCCATGGTGCGCTGCAAGGACCAGCAATGTCGCGTCAGTACCGCCATCAATGAAGTCGTCCTTCATCCGGGAAAAGTCGCGCACATGATTGAATTTGAAGTCTATATTGATGACAAATTCGCTTTTTCCCAGCGCTCCGATGGTCTGATTATTTCGACACCAACCGGTTCTACCGCATATTCACTCTCAGGCGGCGGTCCGATCCTGACGCCGACGTTAGAAGCTATCGCACTGGTGCCG
Organism: Rahnella aceris; assembly: GCF_011684115.1. Taxonomy (NCBI): domain Bacteria; kingdom Pseudomonadati; phylum Pseudomonadota; class Gammaproteobacteria; order Enterobacterales; family Yersiniaceae; genus Rahnella; species Rahnella aceris. Next base: position 2,651,412 of record NZ_JAADJV010000001.1, read on the forward strand.
ATGTTCCCACATACCCTTTCGGCGCGCCCGCTGGTTATCAACAGTAGCAGCACGATTTGTCTGCGGTTTTCGCATATGAGCAATGACCTTGAAATCAGCTGCGACAGCCAGATCGCCCTGCCGATTCAGCCGGGCGAAGAAGTGGTTATCCGTCGCAGTGAGTTTCATCTGAATCTGATCCATCCGAAAGACTACAGTTATTTCAATACATTAAGCACAAAACTTGGATGGTCAAAAAAACTCTTCTGATCTGATAAAAATAATTCGCCAGCCCCTTTACTGTATATAAAACCAGTTTATACTGTATGTAATTACAGGTCTGTTGTTATGTACAGGAAGGTGATCATGCTGGCGCAATTAACTATCAGTAACTTTGCCATTGTCCGTGAATTAGAAATCGATTTTCATGCAGGTATGACGGCCATCACCGGTGAAACCGGTGCCGGTAAGTCCATCGCGATTGATGCGCTTGGGCTTTGTCTGGGCAATCGTGCCGATGGCAGCATGGTGCGTCTCGGTGCCAGCCGTGCAGATATCTGCGCGCGATTCACCTTAGCGGATACCCCTTCGGCGAAACACTGGCTGGCTGAAAATCAGCTTGATGAAGGGCTGGATTGCCTGTTGCGCCGGACGATCAGCAACGATGGCCGTTCGCGTGGCTTTATAAACGGCACGCCCGTTCCCCTGTCACAGCTCCGTGAACTGGGCCAGCATTTGATCCAAATTCACGGACAACACGCCCATCAGCTTCTGCTCAAACCTGAGCATCAGAAAGCTTTACTCGATGCTTATTCGGATCAGCCCTTACTGCTGTCTGAAATGCGCAAAGCTTACCAAAACTGGCATCAGAGCTGCCGCCAGCTGGCACAATATCAACAGCAGATGAGTGAGCGAGAATCACGCCGCCAGTTGTTACAATACCAGTTGAAAGAGCTGAATGAATTTGCTCCTCAGGCAGGTGAGTACGAGCAAATTGATGAAGAATACAAACGTCTGGCTAACAGCGGACAACTGCTTTCACTGAGCCAAAATGCGCTCTATTTGCTGGCTGATGGTGAAGAGCAGAATATTGTCAGTCTGCTTTATAGCGCCCGCAATCAGCTAACTGAACTCGCAGAACTCGACAGCAAAATGAATGATCTTATCGTCATGCTTGATGACGCGTCCATTCAGGTCAGCGAGGCCAGCGATGAATTACGTCATTACAGCGAACGCCTGGACATGGATCCAAACCGTCTATTCGAGCTGGAGCAGCGTTTGTCACGCCAGATGAACCTGGCCCGTAAACATCATGTCAGCGCTGAAGATCTTCCTGAACTGCATCGTCAGTTGCTTGAGGAACAGCAGGAACTGGATGATCAGGAAACCAATCAGGCAGAGCTGAGTGAAGCAGTGCAACGCCATTACCAACAAGCCGTCGCGGTTGCTGAACAACTGCACGAAAAACGTCAGTATTTTGCTGATGAGCTAACGCATCTGATCACCCAAAGTATGCAGGCACTTTCCATGCCACACGGTAAATTTAAAATTCAGGTTCAGTTCGAACCAGAACATTTAAATATGGAAGGCGCAGACCGTCTCGAATTCCAGGTCACCACCAACCCGGGGCAGCCGCTTCAGGCTCTCGCAAAAGTAGCTTCCGGTGGCGAATTGTCGCGTATTGCGCTGGCTATCCAGGTTATCACGGCACAGAAAATGGAAACTCCGGCGCTGATCTTTGATGAAGTGGATGTCGGTATCAGTGGCCCGACGGCTGCGATCGTTGGCCGCCTGTTGCGTCAGTTAGGCGAATCAACGCAAGTTATGTGCGTCACTCACTTACCTCAGGTTGCAGGTTGTGGTCATCAGCATTATTTTGTCAGCAAAGAAACTGATGGTGAAGTGACTGAAACCCAAATGAATCGCCTTGATAAAAAGGCGCGTTTGCAGGAACTGGCACGTCTGCTGGGCGGAAGTGAAGTGACCCGAAACACGCTGGCCAACGCAAAAGAGTTACTCGCAGCGTAAAAAGCTCAACTTTTTTACAGTTCAGCGGTCATACAGGTGCCCCGCAAAGGTTTCAAACTGATGAAAGGTCTATTATCATCGGCATCTTATGCCCTAAAGGAATGTAATGACTATGCGCTGTAAAACGCTAACTGCCGCCGCTGTAGCTCTTGTAATGCTTACTGCGGGCTGTTCCACTCTGGAAAAGGTGGTTTATCGGCCTGACATCAATCAGGGGAACTACTTGTCTCCTGCTGATGTTCAAAAAATTCATACCGGTATGACTAAACAACAAGTTGCTTATGTTCTCGGCACGCCGATGCTACACGACCCGTTTGGCAGTAATGTTTGGTATTACGTGTTCCGTCAGGAACCAGGCCATGAAGGTATCACTCAGCAGACTTTAACGCTGACCTTCAACGAGTCTGATACGCTGACCAACATCGACAACAAACCTAAGTTGAGCGATCAAAAGTAAATCGCCCGGTGTGATGGTCTCTGGTTACCACCAAAAATCATCTTTCAGGGTAAAAAAATAAGGCGCCTGAGGCGCCTTATTTTTTAGAACGTTCGGCGCGTATACGCCGTAACTCTTTCGGATCTGCAATCAGGGGCCGATAAATTTCAATGCGATCACCATCACTGACTGTATCCGCAAGCTTTACCGGCCGGCTGTAGATGCCTAACTTATTCTGTTTGAGATCGATATCCTGACGCAGCTCAAGTAAACCGGAAGCCTTCACTGCCTGTTCGACACTGCTCCCCTCTGCCAGTTTTACCGTTCGCAGATACTGACGTTCCGGCAACGCGTAGACCACTTCAACGCGGATCTCAGACACTGTAGACCTCTTTCGCGCGTAGAGTGAATGCCTGAACCATGCTGCCAGCCAGTTCTTTGAAGATTTTACCGAATGCTAATTCAATCAATTTATTTGTAAATTCAAAATCAAGACTGAGCTGAACTTTACAGGCATCCGGGCTAAGTTCGATGAAATCCCATCCTCCGGTCAGCTTACGGAACGGACCATCCACCAGTTGCATATCAATGCGTTTGTTGCTGATTAACGTATTTTTGGTGGTAAAAGTTTTACTGATGCCCGCTTTGGAAACATCAACCGCTGCGGTCATCGACGTATCGCTGTTTTCCAGGATACGGCTGCCGGTACAACCAGGCAGAAATTGCGGGTAGGCGTCGACATCATTCACTAAGGTGTACATCTGCTCCACACTGAACGGCACAAGCGCAGAACGACTTATCTGTGGCATATCATTTTCCAGGTGTCATAAAACGTACAGATAATACCATTTATCCACGCGGTAATAAAAACAACGAAGCACAGGCTGCCACAAACAGGAAAAACTCCCGACTCTCACTGCGTGGGGATTTCAATCGGCATCGCTTACAGTATAATAAGTATCACTATGACAAAGAAAAAAGCACATAAACCCGGTTCCGCGACTATCGCGATGAACAAACGCGCTCGCCACGAATATATCATCGAAGATGAATTTGAGGCGGGGCTTGCTTTGCAGGGATGGGAAGTCAAATCGATGCGCGCTGGTAAAGCAAACATCACTGACAGCTACGTCACATTCCGCGACGGTGAAGCCTTTTTGTTTGGCGCAACCATTCAACCTCTTAACGTGGCGTCCACTCATATTGTGTGTGATCCGACCCGTACAAGAAAATTACTGCTCAACAAGCGTGAGTTAGAAACGCTGTTCGGTAAAGTCAGTCGCGATGGTTACACCGTCGTCGCGCTTTCCATGTACTGGAAAAATGCCTGGTCAAAAGTGAAGATCGGTCTGGCTAAAGGTAAGAAAGAGCACGACAAGCGCGATGACATTAAAGATCGCGAATGGAAAGTAGACAAGGCACGTATCATGAAGCACGCAAATCGCTAAGCCTCTGGCGTAGCTTGGTGTTTTGCTGGTATACTACGAAATAGTACTTGGGGCTGATTCTGGATTCGACAGGATTTGCGAAGCCCAAGGAGCATGCCGAGGGGCGGTTGGCCTCGTAAAAAGCCGCAAAAAAATAGTCGCAAACGACGAAAACTACGCCCTAGCAGCTTAATACCCTGCTTAGAGCCCTCTCTCCCTAGCCTCCGCTCTTAGGACGGGGATCAAGAGAGGTCAAACCCAAAAGAGATCGCGTGGACACCTTGCCTGGGGTGAAAGCGTTAAACCCAATCAGGATAGTTTGTTAGTGGCGTGTCCATCCGCAGCTAACCGGCGAATGTAAAGATTGGACTAAGCATGTAGTGCCGACGGTGTAGTAATTCTGGACGGGGGTTCAAATCCCCCCAGCTCCACCAAATAATGATCCGGTTATTACCAGATAAGTCCGGAGAAGTCCTGAAAGCCCGCATCCCTTCTAGGTTTGCGGGCTTTTTTGTGTCTGTAGAAGTCCGAGATCGAGAACATTCCTGTTCAGGAGCTGAAAGCATGCACACTTATTCAGGTGTTAGAGCCAATCAAAGCGCGTGGAGCGTTAGAAGCTGTCGGAAGGTTAGTTCAGCGCATCAATGAGATAATGATTTATGCGGTGAATGTGGGATTGATTGAGGCGAATCCAGCTTCAGGTATAGATAATGCTTTCGAACGCCCGAAGAAGCAGCACATGCCTACAATACGCCCTGCAGAAGCCTCAGCAACAGCTTGGTCAGAGACCGATATCAAGAACAAGCAGTAGTGTATTCCGGCAGAACGTATGAAGGCAAAACGTGATCATATAGTCCCTCTCTCAGAACAAGCTTTAGAACTATTGGAAATCATGCCTCCAATTAGCGGGAATCGTCAGCACGTTTTCCCTAGCCGAAAGGTCGGGCTGTGCCGCAAACGTTGAAAGAGTATGAGATTGAATTCTTGAAGAAAAAGACCAATCAGGGTCTGCAAACCAATCTGATCTTAAGTGAAGACTGCGAGACAGACTGGTTGCCAATGTGCGAAATCAAGAATGCTTGAAAAGAAACCGGCTCAGGTCGGTTTTTTTCATTGAGAAGTAGTAACTGGTCACTTGAAGTGATGAGTTATAGACAGTTCAGGGCAAACCAATCACCACATAAAATAATGAAATTAAACAAAAAAAGTGAAAACTGTGAACAGTTTTTATATAAATCTTTTTTCTGATGTTCAGATTGTTGCCTTCTTAGAGGCTCTTCCAGTCAGGCAACTTGTTGGACCGCTTGCGCCAATAGTGGAATAACGCCATGAATAAACCAAACAGCAAACCGGCAAAGAGGGCGATGAATACCGCATGCAATACGCTGAAGCCTTGATTTTTCCAGATAGTGAACCACATGAAAATGCCCCATATAGGGCTGTACCAGGCGGCGAAGAACATCGTATTAAGCCAGAAAGGGGCAAACGGAGGCGGTGGCATTTTACTCCCCATTTTCCAAAACAAGCGTAAGATGGGGGGCGCATAATTGCTCCGCCACATCTTTTTATTTTCCATCAGGTCTATTGCCTTTTTCTTCTTTTCTTCAAATACCATCATCCGACTCCTTTCATTAGATACCAATAAAGACTTTCTAATAATATGCCTTATTCAACGTAAGCCATTAGAGTGAAATAAACTAAACACTCAGCCTCCTATATCAGAATCAGAGCAGCCGACATCATCGTGAAAAGCACCTCAATAATCGGTTCAAACCGGAATTTTGCATTTTTTGGCCAACGGTTCATTGTAAGTGACCAGTTAGGGCAATCTCATCACCATTTAACCATTTGAAAAATAAAGTAAACACATAGTGGACAGTTTGAGCATTTTATTCATAAATCTTTTTTTGCTCTACGCCTGCATTTGATTTAGACTTTACTTAAATTAGATAAACCTGAAATAACATATGAAAAATACTGACCTTGAATTTTTGCAAGATAGCGCGGCTCAGGCGACCAGGCTTCTCAAGTCCATGAGTAACGTTAACCGACTATTGATTCTTTGTACTCTCATTGACTCACCGGGAACTTCAGCAGGTAATCTAAGTAAACTGACAGGATTAAGTCCTTCAGCCACATCGCAGCACCTGGCGAGAATGAAGGAAGAGGACTTGATTGAAAGTTCCATAGATGAGCAACGAAGAAATTATTTCATTAAAAATGAATCGATTCGAAAAGTTATCGCAACGTTAAAGGACATTTACTGCCCTGAGGATTTAAAATGAGCACAAGAACTGTAAGTCCTGCGGAAGCACATGAACTCATGAAAAATGGCAGCACTCTGATCGACATTCGGGAGCCTGCTGAATTTCTTCGAGAGCACGTTCCTGGAGCTATCTCTTTTCCACTATCCGATATTTTGTTGGGGAAAAAAATCAAGGACCTGCCTGTAAATCATCCTGTTATTTTTCACTGTTTGGCGGGTTCACGCACAGCTCAAAATGAAGATGCGCTGGTCAGAACAGCAGACCCGGCAACAGTTTTATTGTTGTCTGGCGGCATTAATGCCTGGAAAAATGCAAATCTTCCGACGATTGAAGACAAGAAATATCCTCTTCCAATCATGAGGCAAGTTCAGATTGTAGCTGGAATACTTATCCTCGCAGGGGTATTGATGGGATACGCAATAGATGAAAGCTTCTTTCTATTATCGGGGTTCGTCGGTGCAGGCCTGCTTTTTGCTGGTGTAAGTGGTTGGTGCGGAATGGCAGTTTTGCTTTCCAAAATGCCATGGAACAAGCTTAAGCATTAAAGATTGGGTATACGTTTAGGTATACAAACAAAAATTGAATTCAATTTTTTACGGAAACCCGGCAATGGCTGGACAAACTGGAGTGAATGAAAGTTACACGCTGAAAAAAGGTCTGTCGGGGCGAATTCATCAGTGAGCTGTTCTGATAAAAGCTGAATATCAGTATTTTCATAGTCCAACATGGACCTCACTGATTCCCACGGCGTATTTTGTACCCAATCTGGTAGGGTTCCACGTACATCGTCGAAGCTTTTAATCAAAAAATCGTAAGTTTCTTTAAAATCAATTTTCATTAAAATAAAAAATTATGTACTTTCGGATTTTAATAAAAAAACGAGAAGGCACAAATATTTTTAAAAACGACCACATCCCTAATATTCCTGCATCCAAACCAATATGATTCAGGAGAATAAGCCATGACATCATCTAATGTTAAGGTTCTACGCTTACCCGCTGTCGCGCTCAAAATGGGTCTTTCCAGATCCACAACTTATGACCGGATGAACCCAAAACCTCCCCGCTTTGGCCCAACGCTTCCAAAAACAAGGTCTTGAGGGAGTCAGTTGGTGGGATGGCGAGAGGCTGATCGTGAGTTCAGCTCCAATCCCTCCCCCCAATAATCACATTTATTTATAACTGGCAGCCAAAACATTTATTTAAATGATGCGAGTGCCTTTATTATTTAAATACACATGGTTAAGGGTAAGTTTAATTTATTCATTCTTAATATATAATTAAATACTATGCAAATAATGCAAATGATATAAAGGCGCGTATTTCTTGGACCCTCGTTAATAAACGAGTTTATGGACAAATTAGGAAATCACCTATGCGCTTAAATAAATTAACTAAAGCAATCCTGTTTTCTGCTATTGGATTCCCGATAATTTCGTCTGCTGCTACTGTGACGGCAAACGATCAGACTAACACCTTCTCCGGCCTCGATTACTCAATGATGATCACCAAAGATGGTGGTCACACCTGGACTGCGTATACCAACGCATCGCAAAACAACTTCCCAGGTACTGTCTTAGCACAAGTCGCGCCAAAACAGGAACTGGCTATTATTTCTGAGGATTACGATCCAAACCGCACCTATAAAGGCGGCGATACCGTTCGCTTCCTGGGATACTACTGGACTGCACAATGGTGGGTTGACCAGGGTATTAGCCCGGGAACCGATCCAGTATGGGTATCCGGTGATGCTATTAACATCAAGCCTTACATCAGCTTCCAGTTCACGCCGTATACCGGCCAGGACGCTATCGATCTGCAGAACCGTGAAAAAGCCAACGTAGCTGCACAGCGTAAAGTGATTGGTTACTTCCCGGAATGGGGCGTGTATGAAGCCCATAACTTCTTTACCCCTGATAAAGTGGACTACTCTGGTCTGACCCACCTGAACTACGGTTTTGCGGTGGTGAAAAACGGTGTGGTGACCATGCATGACACCGATAAAGCCCCTGGACTGATTAAAGACCTGGATAAACGGACTGAAGCGGCCAACGTGGCGCATATGATTTCTGTCGGTGGCTGGAATAACTCCCAGGAAGGTGTCTTCGAAGCGGCAACCGCCACGGATGCAGGTATTGAGAAACTGGCCAACAGCATGGTCAGCTACATGGCACAATGGCATTTCGACGGCCTCGACATTGACTGGGAATATCCGAATACCGAAGCTGAGAAAAACCAGTTCACTAAACTAATCCAGTCGCTGCGTACCAAACTGGATGCGCAAGGTCTGAAAGATGATAAGTATTATCAACTTTCTGCGGCGGTCACCACTAATCACAACAACATTCAGTTCATCAACCCGGCGGTAACCACGCCATTGCTGGATAGCGTGAACGTGATGGCGTATGACATCCACGGTGCCTTCGATCCACTAACCGGTCATAACGCACCGCTGTATGAAAACAGCCATGATGAAGATAAAGATCTGAACGTGGCTGACACCATGACGGCCTATGTCGAAACCTGGAATGTGCCGAAAACCAAGCTGATGATGGGAATCCCATATTATGGTCGTGGCTGGGGCCATGTGCCGGGTACAGAACTCATTCCTGGTTTGCCGGGCATGTTTAACACCGGCGCGGCAACCGTAAAAGGTGCATGGGATGATACGGATCAGTTTACAGGTACCAACCCGTGGTATGTGCTCAAGCAAAAACTGGCCAGTGGCGAATACACGCGCTATTGGGACCCAGAGTCACACGTTCCGTATCTCTACAGCAAAACCAAGCAAGAATTCCTGACCTATGACGATCCGCAGTCCATTGATGAAAAAGTAGATTACATTCTCGATCAGGGCTTCGGTGGTGCGATCCTGTGGGATATCAGTGGCGATACTCCGGAACACGAACTGGGTAATATCGTTAAAGAAGTGAAAAACACGCCGCTTCCGGATGATTCCGATGTGCCAGTACCAGATGAAGATCCGGTTATCGATAAGACCGATCTGAAAGCTATTCTGGTCAGCGTGGATGATGGTCAAACACGTGTTTACATGAATCTCGATTCCAGCAAAATTACGAGTGGCACGGCATATACAGCCTATGTTGACGGGAAATATCTTTTCGGCACAGAAGGCACTCACTATTACTACAGCAACAAGAAAAGTTTAGGTAAAGAAGCTTCATTCCGTACAGGGGATGTTGAAAGCCGCCTGGCAGTAGGTTCTGTCATTTCGGTCAAACGTGAGTACCCGAATCAGGCTGTTCTTGGTCAGATTACGGTCACGCAGGATATGCTCGACGGTAATAACCCGGTGATCTCTGATGGCAGCGTGAAGTCGATGAGTGTGTCGAAAATCAATAACGTGCCGTATATTTTCGTTGATTTTGATAAAGAAAAACTCCACAGCGCAGATGGTTCTTCTTATGTTGCTAAAATCGTTAATGATAGCAAGAGAGGCAACTATATTTTCAACTGCGATAATGGCAAATGTGATTACAGTACCGAGACTGTAGATGGCGCTATTTCACACGTTAAGTCGGATGAAAAAGACATTTCTATCGGTGAAACCATTGTCATTCAGCGTGTGTCACCTAATCCGGCAGTTGTGGCCCAAATGGTGGTCACCAGCTTTGAGCCAGAACCGCAGCCAGAACCGCAGCCAGAGCCTGTGACCGGTCTTAAAGTCACCCTGTTCCAGAACGCTGGTTATACTGGCGATAGCCTGGAAGTCACTGGGGACATCGATTGCTTAAACGGTGTTAAGATGAAAAACGGTACTGACGCCAATGATCAAGTGTCGTCCTTTACGATACCAGAAAGTTCGTTGGGGGTGCGTTTATTCACAGAATGTCAATTCAAAGGAACTTCGAACCTATTTCCATCTTCATCTCAATATGATCTGACCAGGTATCTCAGCGAAATGAACAAAGCAGTCTCCTCTGTTCAGGTCGTTAAAGCGGAGGCTCGTGAAGCAAGCTATGATCGTGGCGGGTTCTTACAGATTTTCGGGGATATTCCACGGCTCAGCGCCGAAAAAAGGGGCGATTATAGAGATACTTACGATAATGTCATCTCCCAAATAGAGGTTGCTGAGGGTTATACCGTCCGCCTGTATTCTGAACGTGACTATCAAGGGTCTTATGTTGATGTGAAGTCAGGTCAAAAGATTCCCGACCTTAGCGCAGTGTCATTTGATAACAAAGCCTCTTCATTAAAAGTCTTCATCGATAAAACCAAGTAATCTTCCATGAACGGTCTTTGACAATGTCATCTTAAGTCAAATGCAGACCTTCAATCGCCTTTACTCCTGTGGGTAAAGGCGATTTTTTTGCCTGATATCTTCAGACATTGGAATATTTATCCTGTTGTTTTTAAGAATAAACGCAGCCCCTCTGCCGCTATAGACCCGGTAAAACCCTCGCTTACTCTGCCCAAAAACCAATACCCCCTATGTCACGCTAATGACCATTTTGACGATAAGATTGGCGCTTGACCCTAGATATCGCAATCGTCATATTCAAAATATGAATAATTCCTTTACCCTCGCCGCAGCCGGGCGGGGGTTTGTTTTTATTGGGCACCACCGGAGAACAATTGTGAATAAAATCCCCTTGCTGATCATCGCGGCATTATCGGCCACCAGCGGGCTGGCACATGCGGAGACGACATTGCGTTTCGGTGTGGATCCGTCATTTCCACCTTTTGAATCAAAAGCGCCAGATGGCAAGCTGGTCGGTTTTGATATCGATTTAGGTAACGCCATTTGTCAGCAGGCAAAAGTGAAATGTGAGTGGGTCGAAACCGCCTATGACGGCATTATCCCGGCGCTGAATGCTAAAAAGTTTGATGCGGTACTTTCTGCAATGTCCATGACACCAAAACGTAAAACGCAGGTCACTTTCTCCGACATGCTTTACCACGTGCCAAGTGTGCTGATCGCGAAGAAAGGGAGCGGCCTGCAACCCACAGCCGATTCACTGAAAGGAAAAACGGTGGGTGTTGCTCAGGGCACTACGCAGGAAGCCTACGCCCAGGGCGAATGGCAGAAAAAAGGCGTGGATGTGGTTTCCTATCAGAATCAGGATTTCGTGAATCAGGATCTGGCATCAGGTCGCATAGACGTGACGCTGACCAATGCCGCCGCCGCAGAAACGGGCTTCCTGAAAACCCCGGAAGGCACAGGTTATGCCTTCGCCGGGGAGCCATTAAACGACACCCGTTATTTGGGTGAAGGCACGGCCATCGGACTGCGTAAGGATGATCAGGCACATCTGACACTGATCAATAATGCACTGGCAGAAATACACAAAAACGGCACTTATAAGACGCTGGAAAAGAAATACTTCACCTTTGAAGTTTATAACAAAAAATCCTGATTACTTTTCCGTCGCCGCAGGGATCTTGCTCTGCGGCCTTTTTTGAATACCGCTTCCACTTATCAATAGCTGTTACTGAAACAGATAAAAATTTTCTTGCGCGTCTGCGCAACCCTCTGTTCTGCCAGTATCTTTTAATCATCATCGGCCATAAAGTCAGCACAGGTTGAAGCCAGAAACCGGATAAAGATTAAACAACAATAATCTCTGTCGATGTTTGTTGGAGCGCCTGCTGCACATCATCGCTGATAGCGGAGTCAGTAATGATGGTGTCGATTTTTTCCATAGGCAGCACCAGGTTATATCCGCGTCGGCCAAATTTAGTGGAATCAGTCACCACGACAACACGCTGAGCGGCATCAGCCATAATACCGCTGATACTATAGCCTTCATTAAATGTGGTGATCCCTGTGGCCGCGTCGAGGCCATCAGCGCCGACAAACATGAGGTTAGCGACGATGCCCTGCAACGCATATTCCGTGATGTTGCCATGTAGCGAGCGCGTTTTGTGGCGTAGTGTTCCGCCGCAAACGACCAGAGTGATATCCGGGTTTTCTGATAATACAAACGCAGCCGGTAAGTTGTTAGTAATGACAGTGATATCACCCGCTTTCACTAACTCCTCAGCCAGCAGCATGGTCGTGCTGCCACTGTCGAGGATCACGGTATCCCCCGGTTTAACCAACCCCGCGGCGGTCTGAGCAATGCGTTTTTTCGGGTCGCTGGCGTGAAGATAACGCTCTTCCAGAACCATTTCATCCAGTGGTTTTTCGTGACCAGGCGTTTCCTTTGCGATCCACTTTGCCGCCCCTCCGTGAAAACGACTGAGCGCACCTTTTTGTTCCAGCAAACTCAAGTCTGACCGAATTGTCACCTCTGAAACTTCGAAAGCAGTCGAAAGGTCAGTGACCAGAACACTGCCATTTTCATTCACTAAATCAATGATTTTATTGCGACGTTCATAAGTATTCATTATGAGTAATCCGAAAGGTCATATTCCTCACAGTGTAAACAAAAGGCACCTTAATGAGGAGTAAAAATTCCCTGCGCTGTGAAGCATAGCAACTCCGCATGTGCCTTTGCTGCATTCTCAGACGTTATCTTTTCAATCCCCGAGACGCCCCTAAAACGAAAGAAAACGAATGCAATAAACTTACGAAACATTTCGATCGCCATCACATAATGCAGAAAACGCTATTGTTTGCCTTTCGGAAAGGTATGATCCTCTTCGGAAATAAACGGAGGCATAAAATGAAAGACATTATTGCTAAACACAAGACAGGCGAAAGGATCGGGATCTGCTCAGTATGCTCTGCGCACCCGCTGGTGATTGAAGCTGCATTACGGGAAGACTTACACACTGGCCGAAAAGTGCTCATCGAGGCAACCTCCAACCAGGTAAATCAGTTTGGCGGCTATACCGGCATGCTGCCAATTGATTTTCGGGATTTCGTTCTCGCCATTGCCGAGAAAATCGGATTTCCATTACAACGTCTGATCTTAGGGGGCGATCATCTGGGGCCAAACTGCTGGCAGCACGAAAACGCCGAAACAGCGATGGCAAAAGCACAAGAGCTTATCGCGCGTTATGTCGAAGCCGGATTCAGCAAAATTCATCTGGATGCATCCATGTCCTGTGCAGACGATCCTGTTCCTCTGGATCCTTTCGTCGTGGCTCAGCGCGCGGCGCGTTTATGTCAGGTCGCAGAAGAAGTGGCAACTGCACAGCAGAAAGCGTTGCTGACCTATGTGATCGGTACTGAAGTTCCGGTTCCAGGCGGTGAGTCATCGGCGATTCAGCACGTTCATGTCACTGAAGCCAAAGATGCAAAAGCGACTCTGGATATGCACCATCAGGCATTTCGTGAACTCGGGCTCAATGATGCCATAGATCGGATCGTCGCCATCGTGGTTCAGCCCGGCGTTGAATTCGATCACAGCCGCGTGATTCACTATCAGTCTGATCTTGCTCAGGATCTGTCAGCTTATATTGCGACTACACCACTGGTTTATGAGGCACATTCCACCGATTACCAGACCCGGGATTCCTACCGCAACCTGGTGAAAGATCACTTCGCTATCCTGAAAGTGGGTCCCGCGCTGACTTTCGCTTTGCGGGAAGCCGTCTTTGCCCTGGCCAACATTGAACAGGTATTGATTGCGCCAGAATGCCGCAGCCAGATCCTCACGGTCATTGATGGCGTCATGCTGGATGAACCCGGTTACTGGAAAAAGTATTACAACCCAACATTCAGCCTTTCGCTTATCGATCTGCATTTCAGCTTATCCGATCGAATTCGCTACTACTGGCCTCATACACGCATCAACCGGGCGATGGACGTTTTAATGGCCAACCTGCGTTCAACAGATATCCCGCTTGGTCTGCTGAGCCAATATCTTCCTGCTCAGTTTGAACGGGTGATGAACGGCGAACTCGCCAGCGATCCGCATGAACTTATCATCGATAAAATTCAGGACGTTTTACGCGCATATCACTTCGGCTGCACGCCGTTGCAAACGACATGCGAAGGAGCCTGCCATGCATAATTGCGAAATCTTCGTCAAAACAGGTATCAGCTTTGCGGATTATCACGAAGCACTCATGCATATCGGTGAGCGCATGGTGCAGGAGGGCGTGGTGGAATCGACGTATCCGCAGGCGCTGGTCAATCGCGAGGCTGAATATCCCACCGGCATTCAGCTTGAACACCACGCCGTCGCCATTCCTCATTGCGAAGCCACCCATGCCCGCAGCCCGGCCATTTATCTGATCAGGCCAGATACAGCGGTGGAATTCTTTCAGGCTGATGATGAGGGAACGATTCCCGCGACACTCATTATTGCCCTGATTGTCACTCATCCTTCTGAACAGCTGATGTTGTTACGTCAGTTATTCAGCCAGCTACAGGATCCTGTTTTTTTCGAAAGCTTACTGACAGCGCCTGAAGAACAGCTATCCGCGCTTTTTGAACGGCACATTTTTATCCCGGCACCTGAGAAACGATCCGCCGTTTGTACCTGAAAATGTTCTCAGCAATAAACCCGACGTCTTACCTAAAAAAATAATATTTAAAACAATCTGTTAAGGAGCCTTACCGTGAAGCGAAAAATTATAGTCGCCTGTGGCGGAGCCGTTGCCACCTCTACGCTGGCAGCGGAGGAAATCAAAGAATTGTGTGAGGCGCATGGCATACATGTGGATCTCGTTCAGTGCCGGGTAACGGAAATCGAAACCTATATGGACGGTGCCCATCTGATTTGTACCACCGCCAAAGTTGACCGGACATTTGGCAACATTCCGGTGGTGCACGGCATGCCGTTTATCTCCGGCGTGGGTATGGATACGTTACGTCAGCAAATACTGACCCTGTTACAGGAGTAAGTCATGTTTACCGACATCATGCGCTACATCCTCGATCTCGGCCCGACAGTCATGCTGCCTGGGGTGATCATCGTTTTCTCTCTGATATTAGGGATGAAACTGGGGGATTCATTTAAATCTGCGATTCATATTGGTATTGGCTTTGTCGGGATCGGTCTGGTCATTGGCCTGATGCTCGACTCCATCGGCCCTGCGGCAAAAGCCATGGCAGAGCATTTCGAAATTAACCTGCAGGTCGTCGATATTGGCTGGCCGGGTTCGTCGCCAATGACCTGGGCATCACAAATCGCGCTGGTCGCTATTCCGATTGCGATCGGTGTGAACATCGTCATGTTGCTGACGCGTATGACACGTGTCGTCAATGTGGATATCTGGAATATCTGGCACATGACTTTCACCGGTGCCATGTTGCACCTCGCCACCGGTTCTTACTGGCTGGGGATCATGGGGGTCGTTTTGCATGCGGCATTCATCTACAAGCTGGGCGACTGGTTTGCAAAGGATACGCGTGACTTCTTTAATCTGGACGGTATTGCCATCCCCCATGGTTCCTCGGCGTATCTCGGCCCGATTGCGGTACTGGTTGATACCCTCATTGAGAAGATTCCAGGGCTGAACAAAATTCACTTCAGCGCTGATGATGTGCAAAAGCGTTTCGGTCCGTTCGGTGAACCCGTCACCGTCGGTTTCGTGATGGGGCTGATTATTGGTTACCTCGCGGGATACGACGTCAAAGGCGTATTGCAGCTGGCCGTTAAAACCGCTGCGGTTATGCTTCTGATGCCACGAGTCATCAAACCGATAATGGACGGTTTAACGCCCATTGCCCGCCATGCCCGTACACGTCTGCAAGCCCGCTTTGGTGGACAGGAGTTCCTGATTGGTCTGGATCCGGCTTTATTACTCGGTCATACCGCCGTTGTTTCAGCCAGCCTGATTTTTATTCCTCTGACAATCCTTATCGCCGTGCTTGTCCCGGGAAATCAGGTCTTGCCATTTGGTGACCTCGCCACTATCGGCTTCTTCGTTGCCATCGCGGTGGCCGTGCATCAGGGCAACCTGTTCCGCACGCTGATTTCGGGTTGCATCATCATGAGCATCACACTGTGGATAGCGACGCAGACCATTGATTTACATACCCAACTGGCTGCAAATGCGGGTGCACTCACGGCTGGAGGAAGAGTAGCTTCAATGGATCAGGGCGGCTCGCCGATCACGTATTTACTCATCCAACTTTGCACGCTCAAAAACATCGCCGGGCTCAGCATCATCGGCATTATTTACGCCATCGGTGTATTCCTGACATGGCGTCGCGCCCGTCAATTCACACAAACAGAAAAGCGGGCAGCCGCTTCACTGGCTAACTCTTAACTTTTCATCCCGGCGGGGGGAAATCCCCCGCTTAAGGAATCTGACTATGAAATCAGTTGTTGTACATGCTGACAGCAGAATAACTATTGAAGAGCAACCGGCTCCCACGCTGAGTGCACCCGATGAGGTTCTGGTTCGCATTGCCTACTCCGGGCTTTGCGGATCCGATATCCCGCGTATTTTCGCCAGCAGTTCACATTTTTATCCCATCACATTAGGCCACGAATTCAGTGGTCACGTCGTTAGCACCGGAGAAGAAGTCAGCGATTTATATGAGGGGGATGCCGTGGCCTGCGTACCTTTATTGCCATGCTTTCAGTGCGAAGAGTGCCGCAAAACAGCGTATTCCCAATGTAAGCATTATCAATTTATTGGCTCCCGACGGAGTGGCGGCCATGCTGAATTTATCGTGGTTTCGCGTAAAAACTTATTTAAATTGCCGGAGAATTTTTCACTTCTGCAAGGCGCTTTTTTGGAACCGCTCACCGTTGGCTTGCATGCCCTGAAGCTGGCAGGAGGCTGTGAGGGTAAAGAAGTGATAGTCATTGGAGCCGGCACCATCGGGCAGTTGCTTATTCAGGCAGCCAGCGCCCTGGGGGCTAAATCGGTGACAGCGATCGATATCAATCCGCAGCGCCTTTCCCTGGCGCAGGAAACAGGTGCCAGCCACGTTTATAACAGCGCAATATGCAACGCCGATGAAATCCGCCAGCAAACTCATGAACGGCGCTTTAATCAGCTGATTATTGAAACAGCAGGCACAGCGCAAACCGTGGCCTTGTCTCTCAATATCGCAGGCCCCAAAGCGCAAATCGCGCTGGTCGGCACCTTACACAAAGACCTGACTTTAGACGTCACTACTTTCGGCCATATCCTGCGCAAAGAGCTGACCTTGCTCGGCAGTTGGATGAACTATTCCTCTCCGTGGCCGGGCAGTGAGTGGCGACTTGCCATACAGCTTTTTGCTGAGAATAAACTAAACCTGGCCCCCCTGATCGCCAGTGTTGCCCGTCCCGCAGAGTTTGTCAGGGACGTCACGGCACTGGCTGGCAAGCCGATGACGGGAAAGATTTTGCTGGATATGACGGGAGGCTAAGAAAATGTATCTGATTTCAAACAGGGAAATGCTGCTCGCAGCTCAGCGCGGAGGTTACGCCGTCCCGGCTTTCAACGTTCACAACCTCGAGACGGTACAAGTCGTGGCAGAAACGGCGGCAGCCATGAGTTCTCCGGTGATCCTTGCCGGAACGCCGGGGACATTCAGTTATGCAGGTACAGACTACCTGATCTCGATATGCCATGAGGCTGCGCGGAAGTATCGCATTCCACTGGCGCTGCATCTGGACCACCATGAAGATCAGGGCGATATCGAAAACAAAGTCCGGTCGGGGATCCGCTCCGTAATGATTGATGCTTCACATTTCCCGCTGGCAGAAAACATCCAACACGTGTGTGAAACTGTACGGTTGTGTCATGCCTTTGATGCCAGTGTCGAAGCAGAACTCGGCCGTCTTGGCGGGCAGGAAGACGATCTGGTGGTAGACGAAAGCGACAGTTTTTTCACCGATCCCGTTGTGGCCAGGCACTTTGTTGAATCCACACGCATTGACTCGCTGGCCGTTGCGATTGGCTCCGCGCATGGTCTGTATCAGGGCGAACCGAAACTGGACTTCTGCCGCCTTGGGCAAATCCGTCAGCAGGTCGATGTCCCGCTGGTCCTGCATGGTGCGTCCGGTATTCCTGAAAGCATGATCCGTGAGGCAATAGAACTTGGGATTTGCAAAGTCAATATTGCGACCGAGCTGAAAATCGCATTTGCTGGCGCGGTAAAAGAGTATTTTGCACAACATCCGGATGCTAATGATCCCCGCAAATACATCGTGCCTGGAAAACTGGCGATGCAAAAAGTTGTTGAGGAAAAAATCAGGATCTGTGGTAGTGCCGGATGCTTATAACTGGCCTGTATTAACGAAGCGGGCTAAGCGCCCGCTTTCCGGATTTTTATTAAAGCGCCGGTTGCAGGCGTCATTCCATTCTGATTTTATGGAAGTTCATTGAGAGTAAAATGGAAACGCTATGACCACCCTTAACCACTTCGGCCAACCCATTGGTGATGCCCTTCCCGACTGGCAACCCCGCGAACGACCTTCTCATGTTCAGCTTGACGGCCTCTGGTGTCGTCTGGAGCCTCTGAACGCTGAACGCCATAGTCAGGATCTCTTCAGGGCCTGGCACAGCATTGATGATAATCGCGACTGGACATATCTCTCCGTCGATCGTCCTGCGACCCAGGCTGATTGCGATCTGTTTATTTCTCAACAGGCCAGAAGTGAGGATCCCTTGTTCTTTGCGGTTGTCGATATGCAGACACAACGCGCAGTCGGCAGTGTTTCTCTGATGCGCATTGATGCGGTGAATGGCGTTGCCGAAATTGGCTGGGTGAACTGGTCTCCGCTGATGAAACGCACGCGTTTTGGCACTGAAGCAATTTATCTGCTGCAACGCTATCTGTTCGATACGCTGAAATATCGCCGCTGCGAATGGAAATGCCACAGCCTGAATGAGCCATCAAAACTGGCCGCACAGCGTTTTGGTTTCCACTATGAAGGTATGTTCCGTCAGGCCATCATCAATAAAGGCCACAACCGTGACACCTGCTGGTATTCCGTTCTCGACTATGAATGGCCAGCGTCGAAAGCCGCGTTTGAACGCTGGTTAAGCGCAGATAATTTCACGCCGGAAGGTCAGCAAAAACAACGGCTGGAAACACTGCGTGGGTGAATATTGCCTGCGCTATTCACTGACGCAGGCGGGGGTTTGACCGCCAGGGGGATTTACAGTGCAGTCAGCACGGTAATATCAGGCCACGCATAGATTATGTTAGGCGAGCGCCAGAGTGGCCCGGCATCGGTATATCGTCCGGCTTCGCGGCCACCTAAAGCCTGGTAAAAACGAATGGCCGGTTCGTTTCCTTCGACAACGCCCAACCCTGCGCTGCGAAAACCTTCAGCGGAAAGATGCTTTGCGGCTTTGGCGATCAACAGTCGGCCAATTCCCCGACGTTTAAATGCCGGAGAAACATACAGAAATTTGATTTCTGCCATGTCGCCAAATTCCGGGTTTGAGGAAGCCGAAGCCAGACAAAATCCGGCGAATGCTCCATCAGTTTCCGCAATAAAAATGCCCTGACCGTCAGCAGGATGTGCAAATTTATCCTGCCAGAACGCTTGCCGACGCGGTACATCGAGAGCCACAAAAGCCTCCGGAGGAGCAAGCTCACGATAAGTATCACGCCAGATGGCAACATGTAATTGAGCAAGAGCATCGATATCTTTGGGTTCAGCAATCCGTAAAGTGCAGGCTGGCACGGCATCCCTCGTTATAAAAAAGTTCATGAGATCATAAAGTCTGCTCAGTATAGTCAGCCCTTCTCTTCCCGCGCCAGCAAACTGCGTTTTCGTTCTACCCCCCAGCGGTAACCGGAAATATTGCCACCGGTTTTCACCACCCGATGGCAGGGGATGGCGACCGCCAGCAGGTTCGCGGCGCAGGCCCCGGCCACTGCGCGGACGGATTTCGGCGAGCCAATTTTGTTGGCGATCTCGGCATAGCTGGCTGTTGTTCCCGGCGGAATATCACGCAATGCCTGCCAGACACGCTGCTGGAAAGCCGTGCCGCGAATATCCAGCGGCAAATCCAGACCCATCTCTGGCGCTTCCACAAAGCCGACGACCAGGGCAATACGCTGCTCGAAATCCGGATCACCGCCCAGTAATTCTGCCTGCGGAAAACTGTTTTGCAGTTCGTTAATCAGCTTTTCAGGATCATCTCCCAGCAAAATGGCGCAGATCCCCCGCTGACTTTCGGCGACCAGTATATCGCCGAGAGAAGATTTGCCGATGGCAAACCAGACGCGTACATCACGGCCGCCGGAGCGGAAATTTTGCGGCGTCATACCCAGTGTCGCCACGGAGGTTTCGTAAAACCGGCCATCAGAAGGATAGCCCGCCGCGTGGATCGCCTCGGTGACCGTCGCAGAATCTGCCAGTTTTTCACGTACCCGGCGTGCTCGCTGCACCTGTTGGTACTCTTTAGGTGTCACGCCGGTTTGTGCTTTAAACAGGCGATGAAAATGATATGCACTGATGCCCACTTTGGCAGCCAGCTGATTCAGCGTCAGCATGTCGGCTGATTGTTCCAGCAACCGGCAGGCCTGAGCCACACGCTGAGCATGAAACTGCGCCAGTGAAATCAGCCCCTGACGGCAACGCTTGCAGGGACGGAATCCTGCCTGTTCTGCGGCTTCGGCATCATCAAAGTAGATAACATTTTCCGGATTAGGCTGCCGCGACGGACACGACGGTGCGCAGTAAATTCCGGTGGTTTTTACCGCATAAACAAATTTGCCATCCGCATTCGCATCACAGTTGACGACCGCCTGCCAGCGAGGATCCTGGCTCTGCACACAGGTAATATTTCCCCATGCCTTATCTTTGATGACTTCTGTTTTACCTGACATTTTATGCCTCACGTTTGCGACTGGATAACTGCCAGCATAAATCGCCGTGAACACCCGCGCCCTCCGGCTCTTGCTTTCTCATTCAGCGCGGCGCCCTCAGCCTGCAACCGGTTTTAAGGGCGTTTCGAGGATCATCTGATAAAAAGCCAGATCCAGCCAGCGATCAAATTTGAAAGCCGCCTGTTTAATCGTGCCGGTATGACTGAATCCATTTTTTTCGTGCAGGGCAATACTGCCACTGTTAGCCGCATCAATGGCGCCAATCAGCGTATGCACGCCCCGTTCACGGGCAGCTTCCACCAGTGCGCTTAGCAGGATTTTTCCCAACCCTTTTCCACGATGATCTTTATGGATATAAATCGAATGCTCGACCGAATATTTATACGCAGGCCAGGCGCGGAACGTGCCATAACTGGCAAAACCCAGTAACGTCCCCTGCGCGTCTTCCAGCCCAATCACCGGAAAGTTATGGGTCAGTTTAGTGGCAAACCACGATGTCATGCTGTCGATATGGCGTGGCTTATAATCATAAAGCGCCGTAGATGTCAGAATCGCATCATTAAAGATATCCAAAATTGCGACAGCATGCTGGCGTTCAGTGCAGGTAATCATTTTCATCAGTCGTTCCCCGGTGGCTTCCGTTATGCACTCAATTCCACTATAGTAGAATTATTTCCACAAAAGTAAACAACGGAACTTACCTCATGTCAATCGACCAATTGATCGCCACGCGCCTGCAGGCTTTGCGAAAATCTCAGGGTTTAAGCCTCGAACAACTGGCCAGCAGTTCGGGCGTCAGTAAGGCAATGATTTCGAAAATTGAGCGGCAGGACAGCAGCCCGAGCGCCAGTCTGTTAGGCCGCCTCGCGGCCAGTCTGGGCGTGTCGCTGGCGCAGTTGCTGTCAGAAGATAACGAGCAGCCTGCACCCTTGCGCCCGCTGGCGCAGCAGGAAGTCTGGCAGGATCCGGATATCGGTTATCTGCGCCGTCAGGTGACGGCGCATGAGGAAAACGGCGGCGCGGAACTGGTCGAAATTACGCTGCCAGCGGCGGCTCGCGTCAGTTATCCGGGCTGGAGCCATCAGGCCTATAAACAACGTTTATGGATGGTGGAGGGGTCGCTGACGATTGATTATGGTGCTGAAAAATATGCGTTAACCGCGGGTGATGCGCTGACGTTCGGCGTTGATTTGCCCATCACATTCAGTAATCCCGGCACCAAGCCCTGCCGGTATCTGCTGGTCATGAGCGACAAATAGCCTCCACGCTGTCCAGCAGCGCCAGCGCACGGTCACGCTGACGGCGAAAGCGCGTTGCCATCATCAGCCACATTTCCGGCGAGGTATCTTCCCGCCGTGCAGCCAGTTCCTGAAAACCGGGGAACGCACCGCCGCGATAACTCAGATCGTAATGGAAGTCATCCACGGAGCTGTAACGCAGGCGATGTAAACCGGCGATCGCCTGTTTCAGTTGCCGCTGCCAGGTCTGCGGATCCGCCTGCCAGTTCGTGGTCAGTTCGCTCAAAACAGGCTGTAATTGTTGTAATTTTTCAGCCACGGTAAAGAGATCAAATTCAGGTGAAATTGTGGCGGCGAGTTCTGCCAGCGATTGCTGCAAACCGTTCAGGTAAGCCAGCGGATCAAGCGGCAGCGCGGGTTGTGTCAGCAGGCCTTCCAGCCAGTGCGCGTGGATTTGCGTATCGCGCCAGAGAATATTCAGATCCACTTTATCGTAAGTGTCGTCTTGCGTGTGCCACCACCAGCCGCCGCCGCTGCCCGGCGACTGACTGTTTTTTTCCAGCGGGACTTCACGAAAGGCAAAATGCAGTGGCAGACCGCACCCCCAGAATGACTGATCGCCGCCTTTGCCCAGGGGGGTAATGCGCTGCGCCGGTTCACCGGTCACGGCTTTCACCGCCGCATTTAAAAAGGTCTGTGATTCCGCACCACTGGCATTGAGCACAACATTCACCGCATCCTTACACCCCGGCGAATCGACGTTAATATGCGCCACGCAATGCTGTTTCAGTTGCTGGCGGTAGTTGTCAGCGTACCAGGTCGAGCCACCATAACGGGCATTGGAATGCCCGGGCCACCAGATAATCCGCAGTCCGCGCAGCAACGTTTGTGGTTGCTGATGAATATGAATTGCCATCGCCAGACAAAGCGCATTACCGGTCGCGTTATCCGTGACGCCTTCGTGCCAGGAATCATAATGTGAAGAAAGGAGAACGAACTCCGGCGAACGGCCGGGAATTTCCACCACCGGCATGCTGCATTCAGCAACGTGAAAATTCAATTCCGTGGCGATTTCCAGCGTCATCAGCGGGTGTTGCTGATACTGCGCCAGCAAACGCTGACCATCCTGATGATTAACGGAAATCACCGGCAAGCGCGGATAACGCAGAAAATCATCCGGTTCCGGCGTCCCCCAGACCGGCCCGACGGTTTCTTCATGCAGTGCGGTTTCAGCCGACCCCCAGATATGGATAAGTCCGGCGGCACCTGCAGCGCACAGGCGTTGCACGTAATCTTCAAAGCCCTGCCCCGCAATCACAATTTTGCCTTTTACGTCCTGCGCCCAACGTTGCCATTCAAGATCGGTACGCGGCTGACAGGCGCCGTCATCGTGATAACCCTGTGCTTCCACGCCCTGCGGAAAATGGGCCGAGAACGAACGGGTTTTGGCGTCGCACTGCCATTGCGGAAATTCAGGCAGCCGCAATCTTCCGGCCAGGGGATCGCTGAGATACAGCGGGCACTGCATCAGCCGCGCATCCAGTCCGTGATCCTGCAACACAGACACCATGTGCTGCGCCGCCCGTTGTGCATCATCGCAGCCGGAAAGCCGGTGCAACCCGGAAAACTCGCGCAACAGGTCATCCATCAGCGGTAACAAATGCTCACGAACAGGCGGGCACAAACTCATGATTATTTAGCCTTTTCCTGATGAACGGATATATCCAGCGGACCGAAGTATTGCGTCTTAATCTTTTCCCAGGTGCCGTCGGCAATGATTTTCGCCAGCCCGTCATTGAGCAGTTTTTTGATATGGTCGTCGCCTTTACGCAGACCGTACGACGAACCGATACTGAACAGTTTGTCGTCGCGCACTTCCGGGCCGGTCAGGGTAAAATTCTTGCCTTCCGGTTTGTTGAGGAAACCAAAGGTCACCGCCACCGCCGGGCTGAGCGCGCCGTCTAAACGACCGGCCACCAGATCCTGATAAATGGTGTCCTGATCGGCATATGCCACCACATCCACCCCTTTCGGCTGCCAGAAAGTATTGGCATACATTTCCTGAATCGACCCCTGCTGAACCGCGATACGCTTGCCCTGCAACGATTCCGGCGTCGGCAACAGCGGACTGCCTTTTTGCACCACCAGTTTGGTCGGGATGTGATACACAAAATCGCTGAAGTCGATCACTTTGCGACGTTTTTCGGTCGCACCCTGCGGCGAAATGAAATCCACTTTTTTGGCGATCAGCGAAGGAATTTCAGCGTCAAAGCTGCTGACCACATAGTCACATTTCACTTTCATCTCTTTGCAGATGGCATTGGTGACGTCAATTTCAAAGCCGGTCGGCGTGCCCGCCGCATCACGGAACTGGAATGGCGGATAACTTAAATCTGCGCCGACACGCAAAGTTTCGCCTTCGGCATGTGCCAGCGCACTGCCAAACGTCAGTGCCATAACGGCAGCTGCCAGTGTTTTTTTCATCATTATCCTGTCCTCTTACCCAAGGTTATTATTTTGATTGTTAAGTTAAAAATGAGACTTCCAGTTTAAAAACTCTTCCCGCACGGCCTGAAGTTTTGCGCCGTCCTGACACAAATCCACTGTCGTCATCGCCAGCGCTTTTGCCGCCTGCAACATGGCCTGCAAACCGGCCCCGGAACCGGCCGCTTTGGCAAATTCCGGTGTATGCGGCAGCACATCACCGATACGGATATACGGGTGGATCGCCGCTGTTATCTGACTGACATTGCCGATATCCGAAGAACCGATCCCGCCACTGAGCGGCGGCGGAACCACTTCCACACCCAGAATGTCCAGATTCTGTTTAAAGTATTCCGCCAGCGTCAGATTGTTATTGCGCTCGGCGTAGGTCAGCCCTTCTTCAACTTCCAGCCGCGCACCGGCCATCAGCGCCGCGCCTTGTGCCGCATCAAACACTTTTTGTTTAACAATGCTCAGCCCTCTGACCGTACTGGCCCGCATCAGGAACTTCGCCTCCGCATAAGCCGGAACAATATTGGTCGCGCTGCCGCCGTCGGAAATGATGCCGTGCACGCGCACATCGTCGGTGAACATTTGACGCAGGGCGTTAATGCCGTTGAAAGTGTGGATCACCGCATCGAGTGCGCTGATGCCGTTTTGGGGTGCCGACGCCGCATGCGCCGCTTTGCCATAGAACTTAAACACCGCATCGACACACGCCAGCCCGCCGCGCACCACCATGGTTTTGTCGCGCGGATGGAACATCATTACGGCGTCCACATGGTCGAAAATGCCTTTCTCGCTGAGAATAATTTTGCCGCCGCCCTCTTCTTCTGCCGGTGTGCCGATCACTTCCAGCCTGCCGGTCAGCAGATGCGATTGCTGTTTCAGCGCCAGCGCGGCCGTCACGGATGCCGTGCCAATCAGGTTATGTCCGCAGGCATGCCCCAGATCCTTCAGCGCATCGTATTCCGCCAGCAACGCGATCACCGGACCCGGCTTGCCACTGTCATAGGTTGCGCGAAACGCCGTCGCCAGGCCGCCAGGTTGTTCCTCAATCTCAAACCCCGCCGCGCGCAGTGGTGCAATCAGTGCCGCTGCGGATTCGACTTCCTCAAAGCTGAGTTCAGGGTTGGCATGAATATTCATTGCCAGCGCGCTGGCCTGCGCGGCGAGTGAATCCACAGCCGCAATAATCTGAGTTTTCTGTTCCCCGGCGTGATGAACTGATGTA
This sequence comes from Rahnella aceris, assembly GCF_011684115.1. Classification (NCBI taxonomy): domain Bacteria; kingdom Pseudomonadati; phylum Pseudomonadota; class Gammaproteobacteria; order Enterobacterales; family Yersiniaceae; genus Rahnella; species Rahnella aceris. The sequence continues at coordinate 2,677,154 of NZ_JAADJV010000001.1, forward strand.
GTGCAATTCGACATGTTTATTCCCTGCGATGGTGCAAAAAACCAAAAAATATTTTCGGATGAATACAATCTGGCACTGCGATAAGTCGTCTCTGTGCCTTACAGAAATAGGGCTTTTGACGTTTTCGGTCAAATTGAGCCTTTTTATCTGTTGCGTCTTTTACGCAAAAATTATTTTATGACTGAGGGATTTTACTGGCAGCGGAAAACGATGAACGAGAAAGACTGGCTGATATTGCGGGCGGTATATCAGCATAAAAACATTACCCGGGCGGCAGAGCAGCTTTATACCTCTCAGCCCGCACTCAGTTACCGTTTGCGCCAGATTGAACGCAAGCTGGCGATCCGTCTGTTTGAAGAAGGACAAAAAGGACTGGTTTTCAGCGCGCAGGGGGAATATCTCGCGCAACACGCGTTGACCGTGCTCAACGATTTACAGCAACTGAAACTCAATCTGCACAGTCTGGATCAGGAACAGCAGGGAGAGATTTCGCTGGGCGTGTCGAGCAACTATGCAGCGTACCGTCTGCCACCATTACTCAGCCAGTTCCGGCAGACGCATCCGGGGATCCGCGTGAATCTGATGAGTGGTTTTAGCGAGGAAATCATTCAGAAACTGTTGCGCGGGGAAATTGATATGGCGCTGGTCAAGGACGATTTTAACTGGAAGGAAGGCAAGCATCTGATTGAGGAAGATGATTACGTGCTGATCAACAGTCAGGATTTTGATTTCGCCCTGCTGCCGCACATGCCGCAGATAAAAATTCATCACGGCCCGCACGTGACACAACTGATTGAGCGCTGGTGGAATGCCAACTTTTCCCATGCGCCGACTATCACGATGGAAGTCGACAAACTGGAAGTGTGCATGGCGATGGTGGAACACGGGCTGGGTTACGCGATTGTCGCCACTTATTTACCGCTGCCGGAGCATTTTTACCGCCGCCCGATTAACGTGGACGGCGCGACGGTAAAAAACCGCACCTGGCTGCTGCACCGCCATAACCTGAACGCCACGCCGTACATGCAGGCATTTATTCATCTGTTACAGACGGCACAGCACGGGCTGACGCCCCGCTGATCAGAGATCTAACGTGCCGTCGATCAGCGTACAGGTATCGCCACCGATCCAGGGTTCGCCATCCACAAACGTGACCGTCACGCGGCCATCGCGCTGGAGTTTGGTGCCCTGCCGCACGCGGTAAGTTTGTGCCATCTGAGCGCCATCCGGGAAATTCGCCGCTTTCAGCACCCGGGCCAGACAGGCATTGGCGCTGCCGGTGACCGGATCTTCTTTCAGCACACCGTCCTCATCGATAATCGCCCGCACTTCATAATCCGCCGGGCCATTTTTATCGTGTAAACCATAGACCGCGATACCGTTAATCCCGAGTTGTTTTTGTAGCTGGCTGACTGCCGCGGCATCGGCGGTGATGTTCAGGCAATCCTGCGCACTTTCCATCCGTACGACCAGCCAGATGATGCCCATATCAACCGCAACCGGCATGACATCAGCCTGAATATTACCGCCGCGCAGCGCGGTTTCCAGCAAGGTGTGATGTTCAGCCGCCAGCGGTTTCATCTGCGCAGGCGGCGCGGAAAATGCCTGACCGCCATCTGCCAGTTGCTTCACCTGCACCAGCCCGACACCGCATTCCTGCACCAGATATCCCGCGTTTTTTGGCTTCAGCCCGCTTTGCAACAGCGCGTACGCCGTGCCCAGCGTCGGATGTCCGGCGAACGGCAGCTCTTTGTCGGTCGTAAAAATCCGCACACGGTAATCCGCTTCGGGTGAAACCGGTTTGAGCACAAACGCCGTTTCCGCCAGATTGGTCCAGCGGGCCATCGCAAACATTTCGGCATCCGTCAGTCCTTCCGAATCCAATATCACGGCCAATGCATTGCCTTTGAGTGGCTCAGCGGTGAACACATCAACTTGTTTAAAACGGCGCAGGCGGGTCATAGCAAATCCTTTTAAATCATTAAGAAAGAGAGGGCGAACTGACTGAGTTTAGGAATATTTCGATAAGTTATCGAGAAAAATGTCAGCCGTTGTCGGCTGACCTATGCTTAATAACGTCGTTTCCAAAATATCCTAAAAACATAAGGAACAGAAAGATGCCCGTGAAGGATTTAATTGGTATTGGTATCGGCCCTTTTAATTTAAGTCTCGCCGCCATGGCAAAAGACACAGAAAAACTCAACGCCGCTTTCTTTGATGCTAACCCGGAATTCAGCTGGCATCCCGGTATGTTATTACCCACGGCGACCATGCAGACCTACGTCCTGCAGGATCTGGTCACTACCGTTGCGCCGCGCAGCGAATTTTCGTTTATTAATTATCTGGTTGATCAGAAGAAGATTTACCGTTTTCTGGCCACGGAACAGCTGATCATCAGCCGCGATGAGTTTTCCGACTATCTGCGCTGGGCGTGTGACCGCATTGCGGGTTTGCATTTTTCCGAACCGGTTGAGCGCATTGATTTCGACGATAAGCGACAGGAATTTATCGTACAGAGTGAAAAAGGCGAGCACCGCGCGCGCAATATTTGCCTCGGCACCGGCCATGCGCCGTGGATCCCAAAACCGGCACGGGCGGCGCTGGGTGATAACTGTTTTCACGCCGCAGAAATAGAACTACGTGAGCCAGATTTCACCGGTAAACGTGTGGTTGTTGTCGGCGGCGGACAAAGCGGTGCCGACATCGTTCTCAACGCGCTGAGCGGCCACTGGGGCGAGTTCACCGAACTGAGCTGGATATCACGACGCCCTAATTTCCAGCCGCTGGATGAATCCATTTTCACCAATGAGTATTTCACGCCGGAGTATGTGAATTACTTTTATACGCTGCCGGAAGAGGTGCGCGAGCAGGAAATCGAAACACAAAAACTGCCCTCTGATGGCATCAGTTATCACACGCTCGAAGACATCTACAAGCAGCTTTATCACCGTTTCGACGTGCTGCATCAGCGGCGTAATGTACGTTTGTTGCCGCACCGTGCACTGGATCATATCGTGCGTAATGCGGCTGGCGATTTCAGTTTGCAGGCAAAACACGGGCTGGAAAAATGCGAGGAACATTTCAGTGCCGATATTGTGATCCTGGCAACCGGCTACCGTCCCGGTTTGCCGGATTATCTCGAGCCATTGCTGGATCGTATTCCTTATGACCGCGAGCAGCATCTGCCGCTGCAGCCGAATTTCAATCTGCGCTGGGACGGCCCGGAGCAGAACCGCATTTACGCGGTGAATGCCGGTATTCACAGCCACGGCAGCGCCGAGGGGCAACTGACACTGACTGCGTGGCGATCGGCGAAAATCCTCAATCATCTGCTGGGCGAAGCGCATTACGATCTGCGGCCGGTGCCTTCACTGGTGCAATGGTGGTCGGACGACGCGGGTAAGAAATAGCAGGCACAAAAAAGCGGAGCATCAGGCTCCGCTTTCCTTTACTGAATTGAATTAAACACATCAGACATAAAAATAGATGGCTAAAAAGTGGCAGGCGCTGCCGCCGAGCACAAATCCGTGCCAGATCGCGTGGCCGAACCGAAAGCGTTTCGAGGCGTAGAAAATAACGCCCAGCGTGTATATCACGCCGCCCAGCGCCAGCAATATCACACCGCCAAGAGAAAGTGTGGTCGCAAGCTGATAAATCACAATCAGTGACAGCCAGCCCATCGTCAGATAGGTGACCAGCGAAAGCACCTCAAAACGGTGCGCGAATGCCAGTTTAAAAATCACGCCGAACAGTGCCAGCCCCCAGATCACCGCCATTAATCCTTTCGCCAGCGGGGAATTGAGCCCGACGAGCAGGAACGGTGTGTAGGTTCCGGCGATCAGCAAATAAATCGCGCAGTGATCAAGTTTTTTCAGCCAGTATTTGGCTTTCTGATGCGGTATCGCGTGATACAGCGTGGAGGCCAGATACAGCAAAATCATGCTGCCGCCGTACAAACTATAACTGGTGATCGCCATGGCGCTGGCGTTATCGCCAACTGCCTGAACCAGCAACAGCACCAGCCCGACAATCCCGAAAACCAGACCAACGCCGTGACTCAGGCTGTTGGCAATTTCTTCGGCCCACGGATATCCCTGTGGGGATGGAGACAACTTACCCATACGTTGAGAATCCTCAAGACAAAAAAGGGAAAATGATTGTTAATAAAACGGTTCAACAGAATCAGATTAACTGAGAACCATTCCAGTGTACATCTGTAAGCTTAAAATGAGTATTATCTGATGTAACAGTCTCTTAGGCAGATCATCATTTCATTCACCCCGTTGTGTGAAGCCCTTCAATTCATTCAATTTGTTTATAATTCATTCAGATTACATTTTTGAGACACATGCATTTTCCGCACCCAAAAACATGATTTTTTTATATCAAGCGACTAAGGTGTAGCGGAAAAGTGAAATAACGCCGTTTACCATGCCGTCAATATGACTAAGGTTTTAGTATGTCTGCAGCCACTACCCCGCTGAATTTCGGCGCAATGACCGAAGTTTTTCAGTTCCTGATGGAAATCGACAAACTGAAAAGCGTGCAACGTCGCACCAAAGTGTTAGGCACTGAGCGTCAGGAAAACTCCGCAGAACATAGCTGGCATTTCGCCGTGGCAGCAATGTCCCTGGCCCCTTTCGCACCGGAAGGCGTTGATATCAATAAAGTCATCCGTATGGCTTTGATCCACGACATCGTCGAAATCGATGCCGGTGATGTGCTGGTTTACGATCTCGCTGCCCGCGCAGCAGTTCACGATCAGGAAATCATTGCCGCGAAACGCCTGTTCGGCCTGCTGCCTGCACCGCTGAACACACAATTCCTGGATTTGTGGAATGAATACGAAGCGGGTGAAACCCCGGAAGCGCGCTTTGCGCTGGTGATCGACCGCGTGATGCCGATGATCATGAACCTGAATAATCAGGGGCAGAGCTGGGTGGAGAACAATATCCGTCTGGAGCAGGTGTTAGCCCGTAATGCCTTTATCGCCGATATCCATCCTGAACTGTGGCTGCATATCCGCAGTCATCTGGATAACGCCCATCAGCAGGGCTGGCTGAAGTAATTTTTTTGCTCCTTCCCCTCGTAAAGGGGAAGGAGCGAGATCACCTACTTTGGAACAGTCAGTGCCGTTGATTCCACATAAGGTTTCATGATGGTGTCGGCGTCTTTCTGTGCCTGTGCCGCCGCCGCTTCCGGCGTGACTTTCTCATCATTAACCAGCGCCGCAAGCTGATTTTCCATCGCCTGACGCACCGCCACGGTTTCATACGTCGCATACCACGGATAGGCGTATTTCAGCTGCTCCAGCGCAATCGCCGCACGCGGATCTTTCGCCAGATATTCTTTCATTTCCGGTGTGTCATAAGACGCCATACGCGGTGAAAAATAGCCGGTAAAGCGGCTCCAGGCACCGTTCACTTTCGGGCTGACCAGATATTGCAGGAAGGTGTAAGCCGCTTTTTTCTGGTCATCGGAAATGCCTTTAAAACTCACCAGACTCGCCCCGCCGATGGTGACACCGTTACGCACTTTGGCAGGCATCATCGCCACGCCCAGCTCAAAATCTTTAGTATTTTCACGCATAAAGCCCAGTGCGCCGGTGCTCAGCATCGCCATGCCGAGTTTGCCGGAAAAGAACGCCGCGCTGATTTGCTTGGAGTTCAGCACTCCCGACGGCATCACTTTGTCGCGGTATACCAGATTCTGCCAGAAGCGCAGCGCGCCCAGGGTGGATGGTTTGTCGTAATACACTTCGCCCGGATAATCGGCGTTGTAATACTGGCCGCCATTGGCGCGGGTCAGTGCCGACAAAATCCAGCCGCCGTAGTCATCGTTGGTCGATGGCAACATGATCCCCCACTGACCTTTCGCCGAATCCGTCAGCTTTTTCGAGTCTTCCAGCAATTCATCCCAGTCTTTCGGCGGCGCGGTAATGCCTGCGTTAGCGAACATCGTTTTGTTGTAATAGAGAATAGGCGTCGAATTATGGAACGGGATTGCGTAAGTGACGCCGTTAAGCTGAGCGTTCTGGCGCATGGCGGGCCAGAAGTTTTGCGTCAGGAACGGCGTGGCTTTCTGGTCGCCGAATTTGAACAGTTCGTCCATCGGCAGAATTTCGTTTTTGATCGCCAGATCCGCCGTGAAGTTAGCGGACATGATCACCAGCGCCGGTGGCTGGCCGGATTTCGCTGCCGCTTCGGCTTTCACTTTGGTGGTGTCATAACTGCCGGTAAATATCCCGCGCACTTCCACATCATTTTGTGACTGGTTAAATTCTTTGATAACGCGGGTCATTTCCATGGTCAGCTTGCCGTCAACCGGTGCAGGGAACATGAAATCGATATTTTCTTTGGCGGACGCCGTGCCTGCGGCAATAAAGCCGATGGCGAGCGCCAGCACAGATACTTTACGCATGATGGTGATTCTCCCGGTGCAGATTCTGCTGGTTTTGGCCTGAAAAAAGATGAAGGTCGTGCAAAGAGAAATACAAAGTAATGCGGTCGCCGGGTTGTGGAATGTCCCCGCTGTTTTCCCGCAGCTGGTTTTTACGTACGTAACGGATTTTCCCGAGCGGCGTGTCGGCATGGCACAGATACTCCGCGCCGAGCAGCTCGCGATAGGTCAGCGTCGCCTGCAATTGCAGGCTTTCGCCTTCCACCGGCCGGTCGCTGATGTGTTCGGGTCTGATGCCCAGATACACCTCATCGAGCGCCTGCGCATGTTCAGTTTGCGGCAGACGGACCGGCTGGTTTTCGACTGTCAGTACGCCAGCGGCGCACGGCAGCAGAAACAGATTCATCGACGGGGTGCCGATAAATCCGGCGACAAACAGGTTGGCCGGGTGCGCGTACAGCGTTTCCGGCGCGCCAATTTGTTGCAAATGGCCTTTATCCAGCACCGCGATCCGATCCGCCATGGTCATGGCTTCCATCTGATCGTGAGTGACATAAACGGTGCTGGTTTTCAGTTGCTGATGCAGTTGCATGATGCCGTCACGCACTTCCGTGCGCAGCCGTGCATCGAGATTCGACAGCGGTTCATCCATCAGAAACAGCTTCGGATCGCGCACAATGGCGCGCGCCATCGCAACACGCTGACGCTGGCCGCCGGATAACTTACCGGGTTTACGTTTGAGCAACGGCTCCAGTTGTAATAATCCGGCGACACGATCCACCCGCGCCTGGTGCTGATCTTTCGGCTCATTGCGCATACGCATGCCAAAGGTGATGTTCTGTTCCACGGTCATGTGCGGGAACAGCGCGTAGTTCTGGAAGATCATTGAGAAATTTCGTTCGCGCGGCGACAGCCCGGAGATGTCATTGCCGTCGAGCATAATGCGCCCGTCGCTGACCTCTTCAAGACCCGCCAGCAGGCGCAGCAAGGTACTTTTGCCACACCCCGACGGCCCGACCAGCACCAGAAATTCGCCGTCGGCAATCTCCAGCGACAACTGATTCACCGCCGGGCTGCCTTCAAACTGTTTGGTAATATTTTCCAGACGAATGCCAGACATCATTGCTCATCCGCCGGGCAACTGATTTGCGCGTCATACAGATACGGCCCCGGATATTGCGACAGCGGATGCAGATAGCTGACCAGCCCGGTGTTATCCACCAGACGGTGCATCACGCAGGCCGCCGGTTCGAGGTTATAAAACGGTGCCGGATTGTGATGATAATACGGCACCTGATGCACCGTGCCGGGAATGGTGGTGATGATCGCCTGTTTGTACTGGGTGAAAATCAGGCGGTGCGTGTGGCCGCAGAACACGCGAACCAGCGACGGGAAACGGTCGATCAGCGCCAGCAGCTGATCGCCGTTTTCGCAGGAAATCGCGTCCATCTGCGCCGAACCCACTTTCACCGGCGGATGGTGCATAAACACCGCCGTCGGTTTATCGCCGCCCTGCTCCAGCTGACCTTCCAGCCACGCCAGCGTTTCGAGCGTCAGGTACCCTTTCGATTCTCCGGCCAGGCTGGAATCGACAAACAGCAGACGCATCGGGAAATCATCGATGGCGTAACGCATATTTTGCGGGTCGGTACCGAGCTGCGGGCATAGCGGATGCAGCGCTTCCAGAAACTGCGCTTTGTCGTCGTGGTTGCCGGGAATGATAAACAACGGATAGCGCAGGTTGCCCAGCGTGCGGCGCGCCACTTCATATTCCTGCGGCAAACCGCAGTTAACGATATCGCCGGTGATCACCACCGCATCCGGTTGTTCTTCCAGCGCGTTAAGCTGGCTGACCACTTCGGCGTTACAGCCGTTCACATCGATAAAGTCATACAGTTTGCGGCCGTGGCTGCGAAAGTGCATGTCAGAAATCTGAGCTAAAAACATGGATGACTCCTTTATTTGATGCCCGAGAAGCCGAAGCTTTTCAGGAACTGTTTCTGAAAAATAATGAACGCCAGCATCAGCGGCAGGCACACCATCAGCGTTCCGGCAGTAATTAAGCCCCACTGCCCGCCCGATTCCGCACCCATCGCGAAAGACACCAGTCCGACGGTCAGCACCTGTTTGTCCGGATCGTTAAGCACCATCAGCGGCCACAGGTATTCATTCCAGTGATAGGTAATGCTGACAGTGGCAAAGGCGAGGATGGCGGGCCACGACATCGGGATCAGCACGCGGAACACCACCTGCCACCAGCGGCAGCCCTCCATCAGCGCGGCTTCTTCGATTTCACGGGGAATGCTGAGAAACGCCTGACGCATCAGGAATACGCCAAACGCTGAGGCGAAATACGGCATCATCACGCCGGTCAATGTATTGAGCAGCCCGAACTGTTTGAGGATCATCATGTTCGGCACCATCATAATCACCGGCATGATCATCAGCTGGATCAGCAGCAGGTAGAACAGTGTCTGTTTGCCGCGAAATTCGTGATATGCGAACACGTAACCGGCAGTGGTGATCGTCACCAGCTGAACCAGAAAGGTGCCGAAGGAGAAGAAAATGGTATTGGTGTAAAGCCGCAGCCAGTCGGCGCTGTCCCACGCATCACGGAAGTTTTGCAACGTCAGCGGGAAGCGCGGCAACAGCGAGGCCATATCCGGCGAAAAACTGCTTTCACTGAATGCTGACGACAGCATCCACAGGAAAGGCGCCATCCATAAAAAGGCCGCGCATAGCAGTAAAACCGGCAGTGTCGAACGGCGCGCACCGCGCAATAACATCGATGGCGAACGCACGCCCGCCCGCAATTTTTTACCGGTCATCACCGGCGCTTCAGACGTTTCAACGCTCATAGTGAGCTCCTCTTTCCAGCACACGCAGATTCAGCATCGAAAAACCAAACAGCAACACCAGCGTCAGGAATGTCGCCGCCGAAGCTTTGCCTAAATCATGGGTGTCATTCGCCAGACTCTGGATGTAATACAGCAAGACGGTAGTGGCGTTATTCGGCCCGCCCTGTGTCATCACTGCGACGTGATCTATCTGGGTAATCGAATAAATCAGCGCGATAGTGACCACAAAACTGATGGTCGGGCGCAGCAGCGGCAGCGTGATATAGAAGAAAACCTGCGGGCGCGACGCCCCTTCCATCAGCGCCGCTTCGCGTGCCGAGGCGGGGATCGACTGCAATCCGGCGAGGAAAAACAGCATGTAATAACCGGCGAATTTCCACACGCCGATCACGCTCAGCGCAATCAGCGCACTGTTGCTCATACCGAGATAATTGTTATTCATCGGCCCGAATGCTTTCGCCAGGTAGTAATCCAGCAGCCCCATACCGGGCATGAAAATGAACAACCACAAGGTGGCGGCACTGACCAGCGGGATAATCATCGGGAAGAAAAACGCGGTACGCAGCCAGCGGTTCAGCGAGGTGTTTTCCCACAGCGCAACCGCCAGCAGCAGCGCCAGCATAATGCCGGGCACCACGGTCATCAGGATGTACGCCAGATTATTGAGCAGCGCGCGCCAGAAGACTGAATCCTGGATCAGGCGCAAATAGTTTTGCAGACCGACAAACGGCGGCGCGTCTGACGACAGACGACTGTCAAACAGGCTGTCCGTCGCTGACTGAAATAAGGGGTAATAGGTGAATAAAAACAGAAAAATCAGCGTCGGCAGCAAAATCAGATAAGGGAACAACGTGCGGCGCATTACAGGGTACCGGTCAGCGAAATAAGGTGCCTATCCTGTCCTGCATTTGTGTCAGCCACATGGCGGGAATGTGATGGTTATTTGAATGAAATATGAGCATTGTTACTGAACAAAATAGAGGTCGGGTTTAAGATTGAACGGTAACATGCGGATAAAACCCCCACTAAAATGGGGTTGAGTTGAGGTATATAAAGACAGAATCAGATTGGTTGGTAAAACTATAAATAGTTCCTTTAACTGTAAAATAGAGATATCTGCCCTTCAATTGCATTTGGACATTTGAATCTGAAGTAAAAAGAACAGAAGGATAATCTCTGACATCCGCCAGAAACTCTTTCTCTGTTTTTACAGATGGATAAAGATAATATTTATACGTATTTTGTGTCGTTGCACCCGCACTACCTTCAGTCACATAAAGGGTATTAAACTCGCCTATACTTTCCTTTCGTATAATCGTCTGTTCATAAGGTGAAAAATCTAATACCACCTTAATTAAATATCCCAGGAAAGCTATAACCAACACGATGAAAATATATATTTTCCTAAAAACCCGTTCTTTTGGCATAATCAATTCCTGCTCTTATCCATGTCTGATCTTTAGGATCATCCCAATGGGAGTTTGGTCCCTCATAAGAATCCCATTCAGGATCATTTGTACCTGCAAATTTTTGAGCCACGCCAGCACCTCTTAATAAAACACCAGGTGAAATACCTGCTGCTGTTCCTACAGCCCCGTAATGAAAATTCCCGAAATTTTCATATTTTCCACCCAACTGTTTATAGTCCCAGGGTCCATGATTCCTGACCTGATTATAGAAGCATATATAAGTTAATGCAGATGGACCTTTGTGTAAACGAGCCGTCATCATATGATTACTCATAGATATGCCTGGGGGGATGATTGCAGATATATCATAAGGAGGATGTTGATTTACACCTTCTACAGGGTGTCTGGACATAATTTACGCCCTTTCATTCCATGAGTCTGTGAACATGATGTTCCCATCGCAATGTTTCCACGTTATTTTTTCGTAACGGAGTTCAACAACTTCAAGATGATTGTGCTTTTCTTTGGTTGGATCTTTAATATCATGCATCAGCGGGGAAATGCTCACAACCTTAACGCCTTCGATAAATATATTGAAATACTCAACTTCTTGCCCTGCATCATTGATATGATACCATTTAAATTCTGCTGACTTTAAAGTTTGGCCTTTTGAAACCGCTTTATATAAATAAGGTGATGATGAATCAAACTATTTTTGGAAAATCATCGCAGAATGATTACGCGTTGCTGTAATGCTTCCGGTTAAAGGGTCTGCTGGCAATCGTAAATTATGTGAAAACCCTGTAACCTCAATACTACCTTCTCTATTATTTACATCCACAGACCCTTTGATTTCCGCACCGCCGTCATCTTTCAACCATAAATAAACTGGAATTGCCATTTAAATATCCTTATTGAAATAATAAATTCACCATACAAACACTACCTCTTTGTAATTTAAAAATCAATCGCCTGAAACAGTAATGCTTTCGCTTAACTATATGCAATAATAACCATCATCAAATTTAATATAATAAATTTTTATCTAAATTGAGAATATCTTTATTAGATCCCAGCCAATGCCTCCGCATTGATTTTGGACGTGTGAGTAAATTGTTATATATATGGTTAAAATAAAGTTGTAATAACGTTCAAGATAAAATCTGGAAGATGTCTCGCAGGAATAACGCAGTCGGCGCCCTCCCCTGCGAAGGGGAGGGTTGGGGTGGGGTATTAAAGCAAAATCAAAAAGTTGAAGTGTGCTTTGAAAAGAGTTAGCCCTTAAAACCCCCTCCCGGCCTCCCCCTTCGCAGGGGGAGGAGCAAAGAAAAACCCGCAGCTTTTGCATGGGGATGAGCAAAAGATTACCCCCCCATTTTCGCTTTCGTTAACGCAATCCCCGCCTTCTCTGACAACTCAAACAGTGCCGGAAGCAGATGCGCAGAGGCTTTCAGATAGGCGCTCACCTGCGAAACGCCTTCCGGCGGCAACAGTTCGCTATTTTCCAGCCCTTCACTCAGGCACAGCAAACCCTGGCAAAGCCCTTCAGCGGATTCAGACGCGACAGCGCCGAGATCGTAAAGCTGGGGATCGGTGAAATGGCTCAGATCCAAATCGGCAATCAGGGCACGGAAAACGGTGAGGGAATTTTCGGGATGGGTGGTTTCGGTATTCATGTCAGTCATGATGATTATTCCAGTACTAGATTTTGAATTTCATCACGCCTTCAGGTTCCAAACTAAAGGTGTGACTCAGGCAGGTTTGGAACTCCGGATCTAGCGACCGGCCAACCATTAAGATTGCCCTGCCTAAGCCACGAATTGAGTGTGCACGTAGCCCCTGAAAAAACACAAGTTTTTTCAGTTCCAGATGTTCGGAGTTCCAAGTCCGGCTACGGATTTTGCCGCAGCGAAGCGACTATATTCCTGCCATTTTTCGAATGAAATGGGCTAGATGGATTTACAGGGAGTTACTTTGAAATCTGGAAGATGTCTCGCAGGAATAACGCCGGTCGACTCCCTCACCTGCGAAGGGGAGGGTTGGGGTGGGGTATTAAAGCAAAATCAAAAAGTTGAAGTGTGCTTTGACAGAAGGTATAAGCCCTTAAAACCCCCTCCCAACATCCCCCTTCGCAGGGGGAGGAGTAAAGAAAAACTCGCAACCTTCGCAGGGGTCCTGCTTCAAACCACCACAACCCCCATCCTCTCCCGCGCTTCTTCGTATGTCGGCATCGATGCCGCCGCGCCTGCTCTTTCCACACAAACCGAGGCGTAGGCGGATGCGAACTGCGCGGCATCCGGGAGTGTGGCGCCGGCGGCGAGTTGGGAGGCCAGCGCGCCGTTAAAGGCGTCACCTGCGCCAGTGGTGTCGACCGGGGTCGCCGGACAGGCATGGATAATCTGCGTTTCGCCGTTGACTGAAAGCAATGCGCCCTGCGTGCCTAACGTGATGATCAGTGCCTGGATCCCTTTAGCGTGCAGCGCGTGGGCGGCGCGTTGGGCAGAGGGAATATCGCGGACTTCAATACCGGTCAGCAGCGTGCATTCCGTGGCGTTCGGCGTCAGTAAATCAACCTGCGACAGCAGATGGTCGGAAACCGGCTGGAACGGCGCGGGGTTGAGGATAATGTAGGTGTCATTTTCCTTCGCGATGCCGATCAGTTTTTCAATCGCAGGCAGATTGTTTTCGAGCTGCGTCAGCAGGATATCAGCGGCGGCGACGGCCGGACGGCATTGTTCGACTTCTTCGTCGGTGACCGTCAGGTTGGCGCCCGGATCAACGGCAATCATGTTTTCGGCATCGGCTCCGGCGACATAAATCAGCGCGTTGCCGGTCGGGCATTCGCTGGTGGAGAACAACGTGACGGCGTCGAAACCGGCGCTGTCGAGATGGCGGCGGGCAAACATGCCGAAATCATCGCGACCAACTTTACCGATGTAATGCACCCGCGCACCGGCACGCAGTGCGGCGACCGCCTGGTTGGCGCCCTTGCCGCCCGCGCCCATCATGCTGTTGCGGGCAATCAGGGATTCTCCCGGTTTGGGGAAACGCGCCATGCCTGCGACGATATCGAGGTTGAAAGACCCAAATACGCATACCTTGCCTTTGTTCATGCCTCTCTCCTGAAGGAAAATGTTCCGGCGGCCAGAGCTGGCTGCGACGGAAAAACGCGCTGTGCGGCCAGACACGCGCCACGACAACCGGTCTCGTCGGTGACGGCGCTGAAATGAATGGTCAGACCGTTCGCCGGATACGGGCTGCGCAGATGGCTGCGTAGCTGCTGTTCCAGTTCGGCCAGCGGGAAGTTTTCCATCGCCAGCACACCGCCGCCCAGCACCAGATATTCGGGATCCAGAATGTTCATTTCACTGGCGACGGTGCGCGCCAGTCGTGCCACAAATTCAGTTAAATCCACATGCCCGGCATGACGTACAAACAGGTCGGCGAACGGCGTTTGTGGCGCATGTTGCCGCGCCCAGCCGGTCAGCCAGTTGCCGGACGTCAGCGTTTCGACGCAGCCGGTTTTGCCGCACGGACAAAGCAACGGATTCCCCGCCAGCGGGATGTGCCCCAGTTCGCCCGCACCGCCGTGCGCGCCGTGGTAAAAATCACCGTGGATCCACAAACTGTTGCCCAGCCCGGTGCCGAGATACAGCCCGACGGCGACGTCCGGCAGTGCGCTGTGCTGGGTTAAATCCCACCACATCAGATGGTTAACGTCTTTGTCCATCGCCACCGGCAGGTGTAAACGTTGCGAGAGCAGCGCCGCCACCGGCTGATTATCCAGCGCGGAGATAAACGGCAGCGACAGCACGGTCTGGCGGTCGCGGGACAATATGCCCGGCAGCCCGAGCATCACCTGCGCCACCTGATTATGCGGGTCCTGTTCCTGCAAATACGCCGTGATCAGGTTTTCCAGCCCCTGTAACGGATCGGACTGCCCCGCCCAGCTTTGGGTCGGGGTTTTGTGGTAGCCGCGAAAATTTTGCTGGCTGTCCATCAGCATTAAACGGGTATTGGTGCCCCCGACATCCACTCCAAGAAAGTGCGGCATACGGCTCTCCTGCCCTCAGGCTGCGTGACGCGCCTGACGCATCTGATCGAGCATTTTGTCCCAGGCAACATCCAGATCGTTGTCCAGCGTGAACAGGCCGGAACTGCCGACGATCAGCACTTCCGCGCCCGCGCCCATCAGATCCTGATAGGTGCGCAGGTTGCAGGATCCGTCGATTTCGATCAGATAGCGGTAGCCTTTCTGCTGTTTGAGATCGCGCAGTTGCGCGATTTTCCCCAGCATTTCAGGGATAAACGGCTGACCGGCATAGCCCGGATCGACGGTCATCACGGTGATTTTATCCAGCAGATGAATGTAGTGCTGGATGTATTCCACCGGTGTCGCGGGGTTGAGCACCACGCCGACTTTTTTGCCCAGCGAGCGGATCTGATTAATGATGCGGAACGCGTCGCGGTTAATGGTTTCGGCGTGCGGACAGATAAAATCGGCACCGGCAAGGGCTATTGGCTCGATAAAGTCAGCCGGGTTTTCCACCATCATATGCACGTCCAGAACCAGCGGCGTATGCGGGCGGATCTGCTCAATAAAGAACGGCGACAGCGTGATATTTTTGACGTAATGCCCGTCCATGATGTCAATGTGCAGCATGTCGGCGCGACGGTTCAGCACCTCGAGTTGCTGTTTAATGTCGATCAGGCTCATGCACATCAGCGACGGAGAAATTTTGTATTCCATGATGTTTTCCTAAGTCAGAGGCAATTTTAAAAAACTGTTTAAGGTTGAGCCGCCCGCGCTTTGGCAGCGCTCATTCGCCCCGCCCTTTTTTGCAGATAACGGCTGCGGAAGAATTTCAGCGCCAGCACCACGATCAGTACCGCGCCCCACATCGCCAGGCTGAAATGCGGGCTGACGTTCATCAGATTCAGGCCGGTGGAAATCACCTGCAGGACAATCAGCGAGAGCACCACGCCCGCGACTTTGCCGAAGCCACCGTTGGGATCGGTACCGCCGAGGATGATGGCCAGCACCGTCAGCAGCAGATACGAGTCGCCGTAGCCCATGCGCGCCGAGTTGAAACGCGCCATCATAATCAGCCCGGCAATCACGCATAACATGCTGGAAATCACGTAGATGGCGATCAGCACGCGGTGGGTATTCACGCCGCTGAAATGGGTGGCGTTGATGTTGCTGCCGCTCATGTAGATGTATTTACCGAGGCGGGTGCGTTCTAAAAACACCGCGATTAAGGCTGCAGTCAGCAGGAAGATAATCAGCGGAACCGGCACGCCGAGCAGGGTTTCCGCGCCGATAAAGCGCACGATGTCCGGCATACCGCTGATCGCCGCACCGCGTGAAAGGTAGATGCCGACGCCGTTCACCATGGTCATGGTCGCCAGCGTCACCAGAATCGGATGGGCGCCGACATACGCCACCAGCGCGCCGGTCAGCATGCCAATCACCAGCGCCAGAATCATTGCGCCAACCAGCGCCAGCGTCAGCCACACCGCCTGCATCGCCATGCTGGCATCCGGCGGCAACCAGGTGAGAAACACCCATGCCATCAGTAAACTGGTCAGGTTAGCGGTGGCGATAATGCACAGGTTCAGACCACCGCTGAGGATCGGGATAAACATCGCCAGCGTCAGTAAACCGAGTTCCGGCAACTGGAAGGCGACGCTCATAAAGGTGGCATCACTGAAAAACCGCCCCGGCATCGCCAGGCTGAAACCGATGATCACCACCAGCAATAACAGCGATAATCCCAGCGTGGTGTTATCTATTTTCAGGGAAGCGATTTTCAGGCGAGGCCGCGTATCGGGCTTCGCTTTAAGACTCACATTTCTGCTTTTTGCGAACATAGCGGTTTTCCTCAGGCGAAGCCGACTTCGGTTTCTTTGCGTTTCTTGTAATGGGTGACGGTGATGGCCGCGACGATCACCACGCCGATAACGATATTCATGAAGTAACTGGAAACGCCGATCAGGTTGAGGCCGTTTTTCAGCACGCCAATCAGGAACACGCCCATCAGGGTGCCGACCACGCTGCCTTTGCCGCCGTTGAGACTGGCACCGCCGAGCACTGCCGCCGCCAGTACATCCAGCTCGCCGCCGACCAGTGCATTCGGCACCACTTCACCGACGCGATACACCTGCACCAGCCCGCCAATCGCCGCCATCGCGCCGAGATATCCGTAGGCAAAAAGATGCAGCAAACCGACGCGAATACCGATACGGCGTGCGGATTCCTGGTCACCGCCGACCGCAAATAACTGGCGTCCGAGATGGGTTTTGTTAAGCAGGATCCAGCTCAGTCCGGCGACCACTAACATCACCACCACCGGCAATCCAATCTGATAATGCTGCTCGCCGACGCTGAACGGCAGCACACGGATTGGCGTCGTCAGCCAGTCCGGCAGGTCGTACAAACTGGTGCCGTTGGTCAGCCACATCAGCATGCCGAACAGCAGCGACTGCATACTGATGGTGACGATGATCGACACGATGCGCAGGCAGTAGATCAGAATCGCGTTGATCATCCCGAGCACCGTGCCGATGGCGACCGCCAGTAAAATGCTGCCGGTCGGGCTGCTCAGGCCGTAGTGAATCGCCAGCGTGGCGATGAGGTACTGCACGACAGAAGCCACGGCGGCGAACGAAATATCGATTCCGCCGGTGACCAGCACCACGAACAGACCGAGGGCAAAGATGCCGCTGACGGCGTAGCTTTCGGTCAGATCCAGCAGGTTCTGTAAAGTCAGAAACTGGTTGGTGAGTAAGGAAAAGGTGACGATCACCACCAGCAATACCCAGGCTAAATAACCTTCGTTGCTGGACGGGCGTAACCGGCTGAGCTTAAGCATTGACCGCCTCCGCAAGTTGTTGCTGGGTAATCGCGCCCGGCAGATATTCGCCAACCACCGTGCCTTCACTGAAATGCAGCACGCGGTCACAGTTGAAATAGACTTCCGGCACTTCGTCGGAAATCAGCAGGATGGAAATCCCCTCTTCCGCCAGTTGGTGGATCAACTGATAAATGCTGGCTTTCGCGCCGACATCGACGCCGACCGTTGGCGAATCGAGGATCAGGATTTTCGGCTGTGTCAGCACCCATTTCGCGAGGACGATCTTTTGCTGATTGCCACCGGAAAGGGTGGAAATCGCCTGTTCGGGACTGGCGACTTTGACGCCGAGTTTTTCGATCCACTGCTGAATGATCTTGTTTTTGCGGTATTCGTCGATCAGATGAAAACGGCTGCGCAGCTGATCCATGATCGCCAGCACGGTGTTGTCGCCCACCGATTGTTGCTGGATCAGGCCGAGCGTCAGGCGATCTTCCGACACATAACCGACGCCGGATTTGATCGCGTCTTCATGGCTGCGAAAACGCACCGGCTTGCTGTCGAGGTAGATTTTGCCGCTGTCGGGTTTGGTCATGCCGAACAGACTGAGTGCCAGTTCGGTGCGGCCGGAACCGAGCAGACCGCATAAACCGAGCACTTCTCCGGCATGCAGTTTGAAACTGACGTCGTGATACTGGCCTGCGCGGCTGAGTTTGTCGGTTTCCAGCATGATGCGTTCGTCATTCATGTTGGCGGCTTTCAGGCGGTAATCGAGTTTCAGGCCGGTCATCAGTTCGGTCAGGCGTTCGCTGCTGACTTCAGAGGCCGGGAATGTGCCGACCTTTTTGCCGTCACGGATCACCGTGACGCTGTCGGAAATCTCCAGCACTTCATCGAGGCGATGGCTGACGAACACCACGCTGATGCCTTTGCTTTTCAGATAATGCACGGTGCGCAGCAACTGATTCACTTCGGTGCGGGTCAGCGAGGCCGTCGGCTCATCCATAATCACTAACCGCGCATCGGCGACCAGTGCACGGCAAATCGCCACCTGCTGGCGCTGGGCAATCGGCAGCGCCGAGACTTTGCTGTCGAGATCCAGCGTGTAATTCAGTTCAGTCAGAATGCGCTGCGCGGTTTCCCGCAGGCGCGACGGGCGATACCAGCCCATCAGCCCTTGTAAGTTGTGGTCGAAGGCGATGTTCTCGAACACGCTGAGGTTCGGGAACAGCGACAAGTCCTGATAAATCACCTGCACGCCAAACTGACGTGCCTGATCCGGAGAGAGTTTGCTGAAACTCTGGCTGCCCTGCGACGGCGAGCTGAGCGTGATCTGGCAACCGTTGTCCGGCTGATAAACCCCCGAGATCACTTTGATCAACGTACTTTTCCCGCAGCCGTTGGTGCCCGCCAGGCAGTGAACTTCGCCCTGCATCAGCCGCAGGGAAATGTCGTTGAGTGCACGCTGCCCGCCAAACGTCACCGACAGGTTTTGCACATCAATCAGCGGCGCGTTCTCTGTTTGAATGATCTCGGAGATTGCCATGATTACAGCCCCATTTTGACCAGTTTCGGCAGGTTCGCTTTGTCCAGGCTTTCGGTTTCGTTGCCCAGAATGGTGTGCGTTGCTTCATCGACTTTCACTTTGCCCATGCCTTCAATGGTCATGCCGTCAGTGATTTTTTCGCCTTTCTCCAGCTTCTCGGCGATGCGCACAAAGACTTCACCCGCGACCATCGGGTTCCAGATAAAGCCGCCTTTGATGGCCCCGGCTTTCACCAGACTGGCGCCCTGACCCGGACTGAATGGCCCGAACACACAGATGTCGTCAGTTTTGCCACGGTTAAGCACCGCGCGGCCTGCGCCAATCGGGCCTTGCGAGCCGATCGCCAGAATGCCTTTCAGGTTGGCATCTTTGGACATCAGGTCGTTGGTGGTACGGATGCTGTCATCAAGGGATTCGCCGACACCAAATTTGTCGCCGACCAGATGCATATCCGGATAATGTTCTTTCTGGTAATTGATGGCGGCATCAGCCCATTTCTGATGGAGTGGGACGGTAAGACTTCCGACGTATACCGCGTAATCGCCTTTCTCTTTCATACACTGCGCCAGCGCGATCATGTGATTAATGCCGTGCTGCGTGGCATCGACCATTTCGAAATCCCAGTCGGCATATTTCTGATCCGGCGATTCATGCACGATGACTTTTATCCCGGCGTCGTGAGCGCGTTTCAGTACCGGCTCCAGCACGCGGGCATCGTTGGGCACCACGCCGATCACATCTACTTTCTGGGCGATCAGATCTTCAATCGCACGCACCTGCAACGCCGGATCCGCACTGGTCGGCCCGACCTGCCACGCGTCTATCCCGCGTTTGGCCGCTTCGCTTTTGATCCCGGCTTCCATCGCGTTGAACCAGGCGTTACCGCCGACTTTCACCACCACGCCCATGCGAATTTTGTCGGCGGCGTGCGCAGACAGGGACAACATGGCTGTGGCGAACAGGCAGGCAAGAACGGATTTCTTGATCATGTTTACTCTCCTGGGAGGTCAGTTATGTGCCGCAGCTAACGGGCCGTTGCGGCTGTTTTTAGTTTTTTTCTGTAGGGGTGACGGAGAAACTTCAATCACGTTAACGTTGCTCCAGGCCAGTTCCTGGCGGAATTCTTCATCCTCCAGATGGTCTGTTATCAGTGTGTCGATTTCCCGGTAGTGGCAGATCCGCGCAAAAGAGCGGCGGCCGAATTTGCTGGAGTCAGCCAGCAAAATTTTGTGCTCGGAGGAAAGCAGCATTTGCTGTTTCAGCCGTGCGTGATGCTCGTTACTTTCACGGATACCGCCTTCGTGGCTGATGCCGTGACAGGAGAAAAACAGTTTGTTGATGACGAACTCTTTCAGCATTTGTTCGGCCAGCACACCGACAAAATCTTCGTATTTCGCCGAGTATTCACCGCCCAGTCCGATCACCCGCACGTTAGCTTTCACCGCCAGCGTCTGGATGATGTGCACCGAGTTGGTCAGCACCACCAGCTGAATGTCAGGCAACTGGCGCGCCAGAAACCAGCTGCTGGAACTGCTGTCGAGCAGCAGGCAATCGCCGGGATTGATCAGCTGTAACGCCCGTTTGGCGATACGCGTTTTGCTGTCCGGCGACTGATTGCTGCGGTCACGAAAGGATTCACCCTGTTCAATCTGCGACGGCACATAGGTTTTTTCTGCCGCCGAATGTTCTTTAAACACCGCGCCGCCATGGCTGCGTAACAGCACGCCACGCTTTTCCAGCAGCGCCAGATCCCGCCGCGCGGTTTCCAGCGAGATGCGGCATAACTGCGCCACTTCCTGCACAAGAATGCGTCCGCGCTGGCTGAGAATTTCGGTGATATATCGATGTCGCTCTACTGGCAGCATGTGGTGATTCCTCTTTCCCGATGTCAAATAGGATACGCAGCCGGATGTTTATGGAATGCGCAGTGCCTCAAAGGCGACTGTGCGCATTTTTTGCCACAATCGTCCTGTGATAGTTGTCACGAAAAGGTGAGAAAAGATGAAATGTTAAAGTTTGGATCTGTGGTGGGAACGGCATTAAATCGTCATTTGCGTTGCAACAGAACAGCAACAGATTTGCAAACGGTCACAATTCCTCGTGCAATTTAATGACCGTTAATGACCGGTTGTGTGGATTTGACCGTTTTGGGGGAGTGAACGGGGAGCGAACCCCGCTATCAATGATTTACGCTGACTATCTGCCGCCAGCCAGATCGAGAAAGCTGCCGGTGGCGTAAGAGGCGGAATCCGACAGCAACCAGGCAATCGCCTGTGCGACTTCTTCCGGCTGACCGCCGCGCTGCATCGGCAGATTGGCTTTCACGCGATCGACGCGTCCCGGCTCACCGCCGCTGGCGTGCATGTCGGTGTAGATCAGACCCGGACGCACACAGTTAACGCGGATACCGTACGCCGCCACTTCCAGCGCCAGACCGGTTGTCAGGGTATCCACCGCACCTTTCGATGCCGCATAATCGACATATTCACCCGGCGCACCTAAACGGGCAGCCGCCGAGGACACATTCACAATCGCCCCGCCTTTTCCGCCATGCCGGTGTGACATGATTTTCACCGCCTCACGGCAGCACAGGAAATACCCGGTTACGTTAGTAGACAGCACTTTGTTGATACGTGCAGCAGAGAGATTTTCAATGGTGGTCTGCTGGAACAAAATCCCGGCATTATTCACCAGCGCGGTGATCGGGCCGAGTTCGTTGCTCAGCTGTTTGAACATCGCGACAACCTGCGCTTCATCGGAAATATCAGCCTTCAGCGCGATGGCTTTGCCACCGGACTGATGGATTTCATTGATGACAGATTGGGCTGCGGTTTCGTTATTCACGTAATTCACACCGACGGAGTAACCCTGCTGCGCAAGAAGGAGAGCCGTTGCACGGCCGATGCCGCGACTGCCGCCGGTGACGAGAGCGATTTTCATGAGTGTAAGATTCCATTGGGGGGAAATGAGGAAAGTGCTTACTCCTCCCCCTGCGAAGGGGGAGGCCGGGAGGGGGTTTTAAGGACTAACACTTTGACAAAGCTAACTTTAATTTTTGGATTCTGACCTTAATACCCCACCCCAACCCTCCCCTTCGCAGGGGAGGGAGCAGCCCGAGTTTTTTACTCCTCACCCTTCTCAGCGAGGAGCAGATCGGCGTCTTACTCGTAATCTGACATCGGTACACACGAACAGAACAAATTCCTGTCCCCGTACACGTCATCCAGACGTTTCACCGTCGGCCAGTACTTGTTGTCGTAACCGGCCGGGAATACCGCCACTTCGCGGGTGTACGGATGGTTCCAGTCGCTGACCAGCTCGTTCTGCACGTGCGGTGCATTCACCAGCGGGTTGTCTGCCAGAGGCCATTTGCCTTGCGCCACGCGGTCGATTTCACTGCGGATCGCCAGCAGCGCATCGATAAAGCGATCCAGTTCCACTTTGCTTTCTGATTCGGTTGGTTCAACCATCAGCGTACCGGCCACCGGGAAGGACATGGTCGGGGCATGGAATCCGTAGTCGATCAGACGCTTGGCGATATCCATTTCACTGATACCGGTCGTCTCTTTCAGCGGACGAATATCCAGAATGCATTCGTGCGCCACACGACCATCACGTCCGGTATACAGCACCGGATACGCGTCTTTCAGACGGGTCGCGATGTAGTTCGCATTCAGAATTGCCACCTGGCTGGCTTGTTTCAGACCTTCCGCGCCCATCATGCGGATATACATCCAGCTGATTGGCAGGATGGAAGCACTGCCGAACGGTGCCGCAGAAACCGCGCCGTTTTGCGTCAGCACGCCGTCAATCTGCACCACGCTGTGACCCGGAACGAACGGCGCCAGATGCGCTTTCACACCAATCGGGCCCATGCCAGGACCGCCGCCGCCGTGCGGGATACAGAAAGTTTTATGCAGGTTAAGGTGCGAGACGTCCGCGCCGATGTAACCCGGCGTGGTAATGCCGACCTGTGCGTTCATGTTCGCGCCGTCGAGGTAAACCTGACCGCCGTACTGATGCACAATCTGGCAAACTTCGCGGATAGTTTCTTCGTAAACGCCGTGCGTTGAAGGGTACGTCACCATGATACAAGACAGCTCATCGCCCGCTTTCGCCGCTTTCTCACGCAGGTCGCTCAGGTCGATGTTGCCCTGTTTATCACACGCAACCACTACGACGGTCATGCTCGCCATCTGCGCGGAAGCCGGGTTGGTGCCGTGCGCTGAACTTGGGATCAGGCAGATGTGACGACCGCTTTCGTTACGGCTTTCGTGGTAACGACGGATGGCCAGCAGACCCGCGTATTCGCCCTGCGCGCCGGAGTTTGGCTGCATGCAAACTGCGTCGTAACCGGTAAGCTGAACCAGCCATTGTGACAACTGACCAATCATCTGCTGATAACCGCCAGCCTGTTCTGTCGGACAGAACGGGTGCAGATCGGCAAATTCCGGCCAGGTTATCGGGATCATTTCTGCCGCAGCGTTCAGTTTCATGGTGCAGGAACCCAGCGGGATCATGGCCTGATTCAACGCCAGATCCTTTTTCTCCAGACGGTGCATATAACGCATCATCTCGGTTTCGCTGTGGTACTGGTTGAATACCGGATGGGTCAGGATCGGATCCACACGCAGCATCGCCGCAGGAATGGAGTTGCTGTCGGTCGATGCCGCCTTGTCCAGCTTGTCGATATCCAGACCGTTGTCGTCACCCAGCAGGGCAGCGAACAGAACCTGAACGTCTTCGCGGGACGTGGCTTCGTCGAGGGTGATACCGACTGCGCCGTGAATGTCAGTACGCAGGTTCAGACCGAAACTCAGTGCGCGCTCCAGCACAGCGGCTTTGTCTTTGACTTCAACAGTCAGCGTGTCAAACCAGGTGTTATGACGCAGCGTCAGGCCACCCTGTTTCAGGCCTGCGGCCAGAATGTCGGTCAGACGGTGAATACGTGACGCAATGCGTTTCAGGCCTTCTGGACCGTGGAATACCGCATACAGACTGGCAATATTCGCCAGTAAAACCTGCGAGGTACAAATGTTGGAGTTGGCTTTTTCGCGGCGGATATGTTGCTCGCGGGTCTGCATCGCCATACGCAGTGCAGTTTTGCCTGCGGCATCACGGGAAACCCCGATGATACGGCCCGGCATGGAACGTTTGAATTCGTCTACACAGGCGAAGAATGCCGCGTGCGGACCGCCGTAGCCCATCGGCACGCCAAAGCGTTGCGCGGAACCGAAGACCACGTCTGCGCCCTGCTTGCCCGGTGCGGCCAGCAGCACCAGCGCCATAATATCAGCGGCAACGCTGGTAATAATTTTGCGGGATTTCAGTTCGCCCAGCAGCGCGGTGTAATCGTGAACTTCACCGGTGGTGCCAACCTGCTGCAGCAGCACGCCGAACACGCCTTCCAGCTCGAGCACTTTTTCGGCTTTATCAACAATGATGTCAAAACCGAAGGTTTCCGCACGGGTACGCACCACATCCAGCGTTTGCGGATGCACGTCGTCTGCCACGAAGAAACGGTTGGCATCTTTGAGTTTGCTGGCACGTTTTGCCAGCGCCATCGCTTCGGCTGCGGCAGTCGCTTCATCAAGCAAAGAAGCAGAAGCCAGATCCAGCCCCGTTAAGTCTAAAGTCAGTTGCTGGAAGTTCAGCAGCGCTTCAAGACGGCCCTGTGATACTTCCGGCTGATACGGCGTGTACGCGGTGTACCAGCCCGGATTTTCCAGCATATTGCGCTGGATAACCGGCGGTGTCAGCACCGCGCTGTAACCCATACCGATGTAGGATTTATAGCGTTGATTCTGGCTGGCAATGGCTTTCAGCTCAGCCAGCGCCTGATGTTCCGTGACGGCATCACCGACAGCCGGCGGGCCAGGTAACTGGATATCGACCGGAACGATCTGCTGGATCAGCGCATTTAAAGAATCCGCACCGACCGTTTCCAGCATCTGTTGCTGCTGCTGAGAAGACGGACCGATGTGGCGGCCGATAAAGGCTTCGCTGTGTTCGAGTTGGCTGAGAGTCTGAGTCATTTGCTACGCATTCCTGAAATCTGCTGGAGGTGTCTTGGGATACTGACAAAAGCTACGGGTCTGGAACTGCCCCGCAAGCGGGTTGCGGGGCGGGTAATGCAATGTGTAATTACTCGTCGATGGACGCTGAGTAGGCTTGTGCATCAAGCAGCTTGGCCAGTTCGCTTTCGTCTGACGCTTTAATCTGGAACAGGAAACCGGTGCCGTATGGCTCGCTGTTGACCAGCTCCGGAGAACCTTCCAGTTCGCTGTTAACTGCAACGATTTCGCCGCTAATTGGAGAGTAAATATCTGACGCCGCTTTGACGGATTCAGCCACGGCGCAATCTTCACCGGCGGCAACTTCACGGCCGACTTCTGGCAGATCAACGAAAACCATATCGCCCAGTAACTCCTGTGCGTGTTCGGTGATGCCTACGGTATAAACGCCGTTGCCTTCTGAACGTATCCACTCGTGGGAGGATGCGTATTTCAAATCTGCTGGAACATTGCTCATGTTACTTTCTCCAAAAAAAGTGCTTAATTCAGCGTTAACCGGATAATTTTTATCACGAATTCGTTACTGCACCAGCGGTTTGCCGTTACGGACAAAACCGGGTTTGGTGACTTTTACCGGCATTTCACGGTTGCGGATCTGCACAATGGCATTTTCGCCAATGCCTGCCGGAACGCGTGCCAGTGCAATACTGTAGCCCAGCGTCGGAGAGAATGACCCGCTGGTGATCACGCCTTCCAGCGTGTTGCCCGCGCTGTCGGTGAATCGCACCGGCAGTTCGTTACGCAATACACCTTTCTCGGTCATCACCAGGCCGACCAGCTGTTCGGTGCCCTGCTCGCGCTGTCTTTCCAGTGCGTCACGGCCAATAAAGTGACGGTCTTCCGGTGTCCAGGCGATGGTCCAGCCCATGTTGGCCGCCAGCGGCGAAACGCCTTCGTCCATTTCCTGACCGTAGAGATTCATACCGGCTTCCAGACGCAGCGTGTCGCGCGCGCCCAGACCGGCGGGCTTCACGTCTGCTGCCAGCAATTTCTGCCAGAAATCCGCCACCTGCTCTTGCGGCAGCGCGATTTCATAACCCGCTTCGCCGGTATAACCGGTTGTCGCGATAAACAGGTCGCCGGACTGCACGCCAAAGAACGGCTTCATGCCCGCGACAGCTTGTTTTTGCCCGGCGGTAAACAAGGTTTCCGCTTTTTCTTTCGCCTGCGGCCCCTGTACAGCGACCAGCGCCAGATCATCACGCACCGTCAGTTCAACAGCGTACGGTTCTGCATGCTGCGAAATCCATGCCAGATCTTTCTCGCGGGTAGCGGAGTTAACCACCAGACGGAAATAATTTTCGTTGAGGAAGTAAACAATCAGGTCGTCGATCACGCCGCCGGACGCATTGAGCATACCGGTATAGAGCGCTTTGCCGGGAACGGTGAGTTTGGCGACATCGTTCGCCAGCAGGTAACGGAGGAATTCACGGGTACGGGCACCGTGGAGATCGACAATGGTCATGTGCGAGACGTCAAACATACCGGCATCCTGACGCACGATGTGGTGTTCATCCAGTTGGGAGCCGTAATGCAGAGGCATCATCCAGCCGTGGAAATCGACCATACGCGCACCGCACGCAACATGTTGTTCATAAAGCTGAGTCTGCTTAACCATCTTATTCCTCATTTGAATACAAATGCATAAACGGCACACCACGTAAAAACCCAAAATCATTCGTGTTAGATCAAGGCGGCAACTGAGTGAATCCCCGGGAGCATACATAAGTATGTGACCGGGGTTCGCGAAGGAAGCCAACGCGGAGATAGCTCGAATGATGACGGGATTTTGCGTGGTGGCGCAAACGATACCCTTGCTCGAACTTACCACTGAATCTCCCTGCTAACCATAAGTTAAAATATGCAGAGCAGAATGAATGTCAGTGATCTCACAAGGGCATTGTGCAGAGTTTTTGACTGGTAAACTGGGGTTTGTGGCGCAAAATCTACAAATAAACATCAAAAGTATCGATGTTATATAACGACAAGGCCGGATTTCTCACCATTTGCAGAATGAGAAATCCGGCCCCGGATTAGAAAATGTAATGGAAAAATTGAGCTAAAATTAGATTATTTCAATCGAAGCGAATCGTCCCGTAACCATTCCGGTAAATCATTCAGCCCCATTGCCTGGCGGACCAGTTTCGGCTTCACGCCCGGCAGGGAATCCGCCAGCGTCAGGCCAATATCACGCAGCAGTTTTTTGGCCGGATTGTCACCGGCAAACAGTTCGCGGAAGCCCTGCATCCCGGCAAGCATCAGCGCAGCGCTGTGTTTACGACGACGCTCGTAACGACGCAGGTACATGTGCTGGCCGAAATCTTTGCCTTCTTTTTGCAGGCGTTTGATTTCGGAGGCCAGTTCTGCGGCATCCATAAAACCTAAGTTGACACCCTGCCCGGCCAGCGGATGCACGGTGTGTGCCGCATCGCCCACCAGCGCCAGACGTTGTCCGGCAAAACTGCGGGCATAACGGCCGGTCAGCGGAAAGGTCACGCGATCGCTTTCTACGGTACAAATACCCAGACGCAGGTCAAAGGTACTGGCAAGGATTTTGTTGAACTCTTCCGGCTCAAGCGCACTCAGGCGCTGCGCTTCATCCGGTGACACTGACCAGACGATAGAAGACAGATGTGCATCCGCCAGCGGCAGAAATGCCAGAATACCTTCGCCGTGGAATACCTGCCTTGCGACAGACTGGTGCGGTTCTTCAGTGCGTATGGTCGCCACCAGTGCATGATGGCGATAATCCCAGAAGGTCAGCGGAATATCGGCGTGCTTACGCAGCCACGACTGTGCGCCATCCGCGCCGACCACTAAACGCGCGCTGAGCTGACGTTCATCACTCAGGGTAATGAAGGCTTCATTTTCTCCCCACGCCACATTTTTCAGTGTTGCCGGTGTGAGCAATGTGATGTCGGAAGATTTTTCCGCACGTTGCCACAAGGCGCGGTGGATCACCTGATTTTCAATAATATGGCCCAGATGGCTGAAACCGTATTCTTCGCCGCGGAACGCGATTTTGCCGAAGCTGTCGCGATCCCAGACTTCCATCCCCTGATAGGCATTGGCACGCTGCGCAATAATGTTGTCCCAGACGCCGATATATTTCAGCAGACGTTCACTGGCAGCATTGATCGCTGAAACCCGCAAGCCAGGCTGTTCCGGCAAGGGCGTATCAAGATCCGGCTGCTGATTTTCCAGTACGGCAACACGCAGACCGCTGCCCTGTAATCCGCACGCCAGCGCCAGACCAACCATTCCGCCACCGGCGATAACCACATCAAAAGATTGCATAATTTTTCCTGTAGGGATTAACGGTCAACCCAACCTAACGTTCTGCGAGTGAAAGCATCGCGTAATGGCGTAATGCCTTCCATCGCCAGTAAACCGAGATTGCGCCCGACCATTAACGGCAGCCAGCGGTTGGCAAAGAGGTGGATCAAGCCATCGGTAACGCCGACGGTTGCCTGCTGATCGGGCTGACGGCGCTGCTGATATTCACTCAGCACGCGGTAACTGCCGACATCGGCACCTTGTGCAGCAGCATTAGCCAGTGTTTCCGCCAGCGTCATGACGTCACGCAGACCGAGGTTAAAACCCTGTCCGGCAATCGGATGCAGCGTTTGCGCCGCGTTGCCAACCAGCGCCAGACGGTGGCTGATGTGACTATTGGCTTGCTGTAATTGCAGCGGATAACTGAACCGTTTACCGGCCTGCCGGAAGGTGCCCAGTCGCCAGCCGAAAGCTTTTTGCAACTCACTGAGGAACTGCGCTTCGCTCCAGTGATCAATCTTGCCTTTCGCTTCGCGCGGATGACACCAGACCAGTGAACTGCGGCCATCGGACATCGGCAGCAGTGCCAGCGGACCGTGTTGGGTGAAACGCTCGAAAGCACGATTGTGGTGCGGCTCGCTGGTCGCCACGTTGGCGATGACGGCAATCTGGCCATAATCTTCACGCTGCCAGCCAATATTGCAGGCTTTTGCCAGCGAAGAATGCGAACCGTCAGCGGCCACCAAAAGCTGTGCTGTCAGCGTTTGACCGCTGTCGAGCGTCACGCTGGCGGAATCTTGTGAACGCGCGACATCCATAACTTTCGCCGGACAATGCAGCGTGACGCCGGGTGCATTTTTCAGCATCGCAAACAGGCGCTTACCGACTTCATGCAACTCAACCACCTGCCCCAGCGCCTCGACGCCATAATGCGCGGCATTGAGATTCACAAAGGCCGCGTGACCACGATCGCTGACATGGATATCACGGATTGGCGTGGCGATTGCCGCCAGGGCAGACCAGATCCCCACCCGCGATAATTGCTGGCAGGTTCCCTGTGCCAGCGCAATCGAGCGGGCATCAAAGCCCGGGTGTCCGTGATGTTCCGGCGCAGTGGCTTCCACCAGATGCACCGCCAAACGTCCCTGCGTCAGCGAGGAAATCGCCAGCGCCAGCGTGGCACCGGTCATGCCGCCGCCAACAATTACGATGCTCATATTATTTCTTTGCCGCCGCCATTAACGCTTCAATATCATCGGCTTCTTTCACCACATCGCCGGTCAGAATTTCAATACCGGTGGTGGTGATCAGAATGTCGTCTTCAATACGGATACCGATGCCGCGGTACGCTTCCGGTACGTCGGCATCCGGCGCGATATACAGACCCGGTTCAACGGTCAGCACCATGCCCGGCTCCAGCGTACGGCTGCGATCCACTGAGCCATAATGGCCGACATCATGAACGTCCAGCCCCAGCCAGTGGGAAAGACCGTGCATGAAGAACTGGCGGTGTGCCTGCTCCGCGTAAAGGGTTTCAACATCACCTTTCATCACGCCCAGTTTGACCAGACCTTCAATCATCACGCGAACTGCGGCTTCGGTCGCGGCCTGAATGCTGCTGCCCGGCCCGAACACTTCCAGCGCTTTATATTCTGACGCCAGCACGATGTCGTAGATTTCGCGCTGCGCTTTGCTGAATTTGCCGTTCACCGGGAACGTGCGGGTGATATCACCGGCATAACCCTGATATTCACAACCAGCGTCAATCAGCACTAAATCGCCGTCACGCAGTTCACATTCGTTTTCGGTGTAATGCAGGATGCAGCCGTTTTCGCCGCCGCCCACAATGGTGTTATAGGAAGGATAACGTGCACCGTGACGGGTGAATTCGTGATGAATCTCGCCTTCAAGCTGATATTCGAACATGCCCGGACGGCATTTTTCCATCGCACGGGTATGGGCCAGCGCGGTGATGTGTCCGGCGCGGCGCATAACGGCAATCTCTTCAGCCGATTTGAACAGGCGCATGTCATGCACCCACGGACGCCAGTCGGTGACAGTGGCCGGGGCCGAGAGATTCTGACGGAAGCCTTTGCGCAGTTTTTCCATGGCACGGTTAACGATTTCATCCGCATAGGCGTAATCGCCCTGTGCGTGATACAGCACGTCGAGACCGTTAAGCAGCAGATGAAGCTGATCGTTGATATCATCAAAAGGCAGCGCTTTGGTCACGCCAAGCCTGGCGGGCGCGGCTTCCTGACCTAAACGACGACCAAACCAGATTTCAGCGGTGAGATCACGGACGCGGTTAAACAGGACGCTGTGGTTATGATTTTCATCACTTTTCACCAGGATCAATACCGCTTCCGGCTCATTGAAACCGGTGAAATACCAGAAATCACTGCTCTGACGATACGGGTATTCACTGTCGGCACTGCGTGGTGCTTCGGGCGCAGAAAAAATTACCGCAGCACTTCCCGGGGCCATCTTCGCTAACAGCGCCTGACGACGATTCTCGTACTCTTGCTGAGTCATCACCTTCTCCTGAAATCGTTTTAATGAGTGCAATCAGTTTATGTAATGCAATGTACCATCAATGCAAAGTACGGTGATTTTCCGCAGCCGTCGGGCGGCTGTGGCCAAATTCACCAAAGCACAGAATGGCGGCAACACGGACGTACTCCACCACTTCCTCTAAAGATTGCGCCAGTTGTTCCTGATCTTCATCTTCGTCGTAGCCCAGTTGCGCGATGCTGCGCAAATCGTCGATCGCTTCACCGACTTCGCCTTTCACTTTGGCGAGTTTTGGCTGCATCATGCCCAGGCCAAGCAGGAAATGGTTAACCCATCCGGCCAGCGCATCGGCACGCTCAAAGATGTGTTTTTCATCGTCGGGCATCAACATTTTGAATTCGAAGCTGTCATCTTCGAGAGTGTCTGACGTCACTTTGCGCAATTGTTGCAGCAAATCTGCCAGCGTGTGCGGGAAGGCCATACCTTCGTTAGTCAGATCATGCACCATCGTCAGCCAGCTGCCGTCGCGATTGCCACCGCACAGCAAACCACTGATCAAACCGTGCATTTCTGCTGCGGTCAAAGCAACCGATTGTTGTTTCAGGTTTTGATCCAACGAATCGTAAGTAGGGTAAGTATTCTCTATAGACATGCGCATTCGCCATCGTTGGCAGGTTAAGTTCGTGTTATGCTACCACCAAGGTCTGTCGTAGTACCAGATTAGCAGCCCGTGATGAGGTGGTCTTAAACATGAATGGCACGCTCTGAACAATCGGGCAGCAGTCAGCCGGTCATGGGGTTGTAACCTGGTATTGAGATAGTTATAGTGGCGCCCGCTTCCAACATCCTGCGCCAGGTCGTAGTGGTCACGTTGGGGCGGACGAATAAATCAGCAGGAAGGTGGCATGTCTGCACAACCGGTAGATATTCAAATTTTTGGTCGCTCTTTACGGGTGAATTGTCCGCCAGAACAACAGGAAGCACTGAATCTGGCAGCTGAAGATCTTAATCAGCGGTTGCAAGATCTGAAAGTTCGCACTAGAGTCACCAATACGGAGCAACTGGTATTCATCGCGGCATTGAACGTATGTCACGAACTTGCTCAGGAAAGGTTGAAAACGCGCGACTACGCATCCAATATGGAACAACGTATACGGATGTTGCAACAAACCATCGAGCAGGCATTGCTCGAACAAGGCCGGATCTCTGAACGTGAAGGGGCGCCTTTCGAATAACACACGTTGCTGACTGACTGGTCACAGGTCGTCAGAAACGGTAAAAAATTTCTCTGAGATGTTCGCCAGCGGGCCCGTCCCCTGAGCCGATAATTAGTACCAACAGAATGTGATGATCCGTAATCGGTGCGCATGCTCGGTCCGTCCGAGAAGCCTAAAGATTGCGACAGCACGTTCACCTTGAACCATGGGTTCAAGGGTTACAGCCTGCGACGGCATCTCGGAGATTCCCCTTTCTTTTTGGTACATCCCTTTCTGGTGTTTGTATCTATGCCCTACACGCCGCTTTTTGCTTCTGCCCGACAAACCATCCGCAGTGAAATACGCCAACGCAGAAATACGCTGACCGCTGAACAGCAAACTCATTTTGCGCTGCAGGCTGCAGAACGCGTTGCAACCCATCCGAAAATTCAGTCCGCCAGTTCAGTCTCCCTGTTTCTGTCCTTTGATGGTGAGCTGGATACCGCACCGTTGATCGCCCGTTTGTGGAACGAAGGCAAACAGCTTTGTCTGCCAGTGCTGCACCCTTTCTCGCCGGGTAATCTGCTTTTTCTGCGTTATACGCCCGATACGACGCTGGTGCGCAACCGGCTCAACATTCTTGAGCCACAACTGGATGTCACGCAGGTGATCCCACTGGCGCAGCTTGATATCATCCTGACACCGCTGGTGGCGTTCGACAGTGCGGGGCAACGTTTAGGTATGGGTGGTGGCTTTTATGACCGCACACTTGAGCGCTGGAAAGAAGGCGGGCCGTATCCGATCGGATTAGCGCACGATTGTCAGCATGTCGATGCTTTACCGGTGGAACACTGGGATGTGCCTTTACCTGAGGTCATCACGCCTGGAAAAGTGTGGAGATGGTGATGCCAGACGATATAAATCCACGGTAAGCAGAGTGCCAGCCAGAAATAGAAAGCACACCTCATAAGTATGTTGTAACTAAGCTTGAAATCCGCACGTCTCCCTCGCTTTTTAAAAACCCAACCAATTGAAATTAATAATACTTTCTCTTTATACATACCGTTACATGCCGAAACCAATCACTCACGGACAGCAAGGTTTGTCACGCCTATTATTCTCACATCGGCCCCGCAGTGGGGTAGACACACAAACCAAGATCCCTGAGGAATTAAAGATGAAAAAAGTATTAGCTCTGGTTGTAGCCGCTGCAATGGGCCTGTCTTCTGTCGCTTTCGCTGCTGAAACTACCGCAACGCCGGCACCTGCTGCTACCACAACCACCGCAGCTCCGGCTCATGCCACTAAGCATAAAGCACACAAGAAACCTGTTCAGAAAGCGCAAGCTGCCAAGAAACACAAAAAAGCCGCTAAAAAAGCGCCAGTCGCTCAGAAGGCGCAGGCGGCTAAGAAACACGTGAAACACGCTAAAAAAGCGGCTCCTGTTGCTCAGAAAGCGCAGGCGGCTAAGAAGCACGTGAAACACGCTAAGAAAGCGGCTCCTGTTGCTCAGAAGGCGCAGGCGGCTAAAAAGCACGTGAAACATGCTAAGAAAGCTGCTCCGGCTAAAGCAACTCCGGCAGCATAAGAAGTCACTAAGAAGTCTTTGTGAACGAATCTGTTCACTCTTATCAAGACTGAAAAATTTAACACCCGGTTCGCCGGGTGTTTTTTTCTCCGTTTTCTGCCCTGAGGTACTGACAGATGATGCTGCGCCGCTACCTGTTCGAAATCACTTTTTCATCAATGATCCTCTGCGGTCTGATTACCCTGTCCTTTTACTTCTGACGTTTTGATCCCCCCTTTATTCCCTCTGCAGACATTTTTTAACGCCCTGATGCCATAAAACAAAAAACCGCCTTTCGGCGGTTGGTATTTTGTCTGTTTCAGAAAGGCTTATCAGTAAAGCAAACGGGCACGAATGGTTCCCGGAATCGCCTTCATCAGTTGCAGCGCGGTAGTCAGCGTATTGATATCCGTTTCCGCATCAATCACCACATAACCGATTTCTGGGCTGGTTTGCAGGTACTGCGCAGCAATGTTGATACCCTGTTCCGCAAAAATCTGGTTGATGCTGGTCAGCACACCCGGACGATTTTCGTGGATATGCAGCAGACGGCTGGCTTTCTCGGTGTGCGCTGGCAGAGACGCTTCCGGGAAGTTGACCGCTGACAGTGTAGAACCGTTGTCAGAGTATTTCGCCAGTTTGCCTGCCACTTCGAGGCCGATACCTTCCTGCGCTTCCATCGTTGAACCGCCGATATGCGGCGTCAGCAGCACGTTGTCAAATTCACACAGCGGAGAATTGAACGGGTCACTGTTAGTCGCCGGTTCTTCCGGGAAGACGTCGATAGCCGCACCGGAAAGATGTTTGTTACGCAGCGCATTGCACAGAGCAGGAATGTCGATGACCGTACCGCGTGAGGCGTTGATTAACAACGCGCCCGGCTTCATCTGCGCCAGTTGCAACTCGGAGATCATGTCTTTGGTTCCGGCTGTTTCCGGCACATGCAGCGTGACCACGTCGCTGGTATTGAGCAATTCTTCCAGTGTGGCAATCGGCTGCGCGTTGCCCAAAGGCAGTTTGCTTTCGATGTCATAATAGAAGACGCGCATCCCCAGGCTTTCCGCCAGGATCCCCAGTTGCGTACCAATGTGGCCGTAACCGATAATGCCCAGACGCTTGCCGCGCGCTTCGAACGAGCCGACGGCTAATTTGTTCCAGACACCACGGTGCGCCTTGGCGTTAGCTTCAGGAATGCCACGCATCATCAGCAGCATTTCGCCCAGCACCATTTCGGCAACCGAACGGGTGTTGGAGAAGGGTGCGTTAAAGACCGGAATACCGCGACGGGTCGCAGCTTTCAGATCTACCTGATTGGTGCCGATACAGAAACACCCAACAGCCACCAGTTTTTCTGCTGCCTGGAACACTTCTTCAGTCAGCTGAGTACGCGATCGGAGTCCAACAAAGTGCGCATCACGGATCGATTCTTTCAGCGATTGCGTGTCTAAAGCACCTTTGTGAAATTCAATATTGGTGTAACCCGCGGCACGGAGTGTATCAACCGCACTTTGGTGGACGCCTTCCACTAACAAAAATTTAATCTTGTCTTTCTCAAGTGATACTTTTGCCATTTCCCGACCCTATATTTTTCTGGCTGAATTCGAACTGCAAGATGACTGCTCACAGTCAACATAACAAAAAATCCGCCATCATCAATACAAACGATTGCCTGCCCCCCAGCAGAAGGCTCAGCACGCCTGCCGGTTTTTAGCATTTCATGCTGGTTCAATTTTACTGTGCCAGACGTTCAGGAGGAGAAATACAGAAATGTGACATAAGTCACCAAATTAAAGCCTTTGAAGAAAAGATGATTCAGTCAGAAAATTATCATCTTCATAACATTGCGTTATGACAGCGCAATGACGAGGCTTAGGCTGGCTGCCTTGCCCTAAAGCAGCCAGATCTTCTGCTTATATTCTGATTA
Source organism: Rahnella aceris (assembly GCF_011684115.1). Classification (NCBI taxonomy): domain Bacteria; kingdom Pseudomonadati; phylum Pseudomonadota; class Gammaproteobacteria; order Enterobacterales; family Yersiniaceae; genus Rahnella; species Rahnella aceris. The sequence goes on from NZ_JAADJV010000001.1 coordinate 2,712,771, forward strand.
CTTCAGTTTGACGGTTTTGACACCTTCAGAAGTCCCGACCAGCGCCACGTCAGCACCCCGGTTGGCGAACAGGCCGACAGTCACAACACCGGCAATACTGTTGATCTTATTTTCCATCGCGACGGCATCAAGAATGTTCAGGTTATGCACATCAAGGATCACGTTGCCATTGTCTGTCAGCACATTCTGGCGGTATTCCGGCAGGCCGCCGAGTTTAACCAGTTCACGCGCAACATAAGAGCGCGCCATTGGGATCACTTCCACCGGCAGCGGGAATTTACCCAGCACATCAACCTGCTTGGAAGCATCCACGATACAGATGAATTTTTTGGCAATCGCGGCAATGATTTTTTCGCGGGTCAGCGCAGCGCCACCCCCTTTGATCATCTGCATCGAGCCGTTGATTTCATCCGCGCCATCGACATACACATCCAGCGAATCCACTTCATTGCTGTCGAAAACATGAATACCCAGACTCTTCAGTTTTGCGGTAGAGGCATCGGAGCTTGAAACCGCACCTTCAATCTGGCCTTTGATGGAACCCAGTGCATCAATGAAATGTGCGGCGGTGGATCCGGTACCGACACCGACAATGGTGCCCGGCGTGACGTAATCCAGTGCGGCCCAGCCGACTGCTTTTTTCAATTCTTCCTGCGTCATAATGGCTTCTCTGTCTGATAACACGTAAGTGGCGTGAATAGTTCGGTGGAACGAAGAGTGCCGGTGATTATAAAGCATGTCCCGGCAATTTGGATAAACAACACCGCAGCCAGATCACACTTATTAAGTGCAATTGTGCTGCAAACACAAAGATTTTCCTCACCACAAATCCTGACAATCTGTGGCATAGTGTTCGGATAAAATTAAATCTAAGGGACAGAACTCCGATGAAACGCCCGGACTATAGAACGCTGCAGGCACTGGACGCGGTGATCCGTGAGCGCGGTTTTGAGCGCGCAGCGCAGAAGCTTTGCATCACACAATCGGCCGTCTCTCAGCGCATTAAGCAACTGGAAAATTTGTTTGGCCAGCCGCTGCTGGTTCGTACCGTTCCACCCCGGCCGACTGAACAGGGACAGAAATTACTGGCCTTGTTACATCAGGTGGAATTACTGGAAGAAGAGTGGCTTGGCAGTGACAGCAACAATGAAAGCAATGATACACCTCTGCTGCTTTCACTGGCGGTCAACGCCGACAGTCTGGCAACCTGGCTGTTACCGGCGCTGAAATCAGTGCTGGTTGATTCCCCTATCCGCCTGAATTTACAGGTGGAAGACGAAACGCGCACGCAGGAACGTCTGCGTCGTGGTGAAGTGGTGGGCGCGGTAAGTATTCAACCCCAGCCACTGCCGAGCTGTCTGGTGGATCAGCTTGGTGCGCTGGACTATTTGTTTGTGGGTTCGAAACCTTTTGCTGATCGCTATTTCCCGAACGGCGTTACCCGCTCCGCCTTGCTGAAAGCGCCTGCGGTAGCGTTTGACCATCTGGACGATATGCATCAGGCCTTCCTGCAACAGAACTTCGATTTATCGCCGGGCAGCGTGCCGTGCCACATCGTTAACTCGTCGGAAGCCTTTGTGCAACTGGCCCGTCAGGGCACCACCTGCTGCATGATCCCGCATCTGCAAATCGAGAAAGAGTTGGAAAGCGGCGAGCTGATCGACCTGACGCCCGGCCTGTTCCAGCGCCGTATGCTTTACTGGCACCGTTTTGCGCCCGAAAGCCGCATGATGCGTAAAGTCACCGATGCACTGATCGCCCACGGACATCAGGTGTTGCGTCAGGACTGACAGAATTATCCGGCGTGAAAAGCGGCGTTTAACCGCTTTTCTCCCGGACCATCTCGATCAATGCCCGCAGGCTCGCGGGCACATGCCGGTTGCCCGCGAAGTAGAGAAACAAACCGGGGATTGGCGGGCACCAGTCTTCCAGCACTGCAATCAGCCGCCCTTCTTTCAGCGCAACCTGCGCATAATCTTCAGGAACATACGCGATCCCCAGCCCGTCCTGTGCGGCCTCAATCATCAGTTGCGTATTATCCAGCGTCAGATTTCCCGGCACATCCACCGCCACTTCCTGCCCGCGTTTGTGGAACTCCCAGCGATAGCGTTTTCCGCTGGGCAGGCGCTGACGCAGACACTGATGGCGGGCGAGATCATCCGGCGTTTCAGGGGCGGGATGCGCCGCAAGATAATCCGGCGAAGCCACGGTCAGAAAGCGCATGTCGGGGCTGAGCCGCACAGCGATCATGTCCCGTGGAACCGCTTCTCCCAGCCGGATCCCTGCGTCAAACCCTTCCCCGACAATATCCACCAGCTTTCCTTCCGCCACCAGATCCAGCGCCACACCGGGATAACGCGCCATGAATTGCGGCACAATATTGCGCAACAACAAGCGGATAGCGCCCTCGCTGCCGTTGATACGTAATTCACCCGTCAGCCGCCCCGGCTCGCCCGCCACGTCTTCCAGCGCCGCATCAAGCCCGTTCATCAGCGGATTAATCCGTTTCAGCAGGCGTTCACCCGTTTCGGTCAGTGACACACTGCGCGTCGTGCGGTGCAAAAGGCGTGCGCCAAGACGATCTTCAAGCCCGCGCATAATATGGCTGAGCGAGGATCGGGTAATGCCTAAAAGATCGGCGGCACGGCGGAAACTGCGGTGTTCAGCAACCGCCATAAAGGCCCTGAGTTCTGCCAGGGTCGGTTTGCTCAATAATGGTTTGCTCATTGGTGGGGAATATTCACCTGTTCATGCGGGTTATTGGGTATTAACGCAACAATAGTATTGCCCTACCCTGAATGTCTGGCAACTTCTGCAACAGAGGCATTTGATAATGGCAAAGACATGGTTTATTACCGGCACATCGACCGGCCTTGGACGTCTGCTCACTGAACAGCTACTTGAGCGCGGTGACCGGGTGATCGCCACCTTACGCAAGCCGGGTGCGCTTGACGCCTTACAGGCGATCTATGGCGATCAGTTGCATAGCATCACGCTCGACGTCACAGACACTCCGGCAATCAGAGCAGCCGTTGCCGGAGCATTCGCTAAGATGGGACGTATTGATGTCGTGGTCAGCAATGCCGGTTATGGCCTGTTCGGCGCAGGCGAAGAAACCAGTGACGAACAAATCGACAGGCAGATCGCCACTAACCTGGTGGGTTCGATCCAGCTTATCCGCGCCGTTTTACCCTACCTGCGCGGACAAGGTGGCGGCCGGATTGTGCAGGTTTCATCGGAAGGCGGACAGATCGCTTATCCCAACTTCAGTCTTTATCATGCGACCAAATGGGGGATTGAAGGGTTTGTCGAATCCGTTGCGCAGGAAGTGGCACCGTTTGGCATTGATTTCCTGATCGTGGAACCCGGCCCGACCAGCACAGAATTTGGCGCCGGGCTGGATCATGCCACGCCCTTGCCGTGCTATGAAAAGACACCCGCCGGTGAGGTACGCCGGGCGATGGCATCCGGTGATTTCGCCATTAAAGGTGACGCGGTAAATACTGTCCGGGCGATGATCACCGCTGCCGATGCCGTCAGTCCGCCACTACGTCTGGCGCTGGGCAGTACCGCTTATGCCTCGATCAGCCAGGCGCTGACAGAAAGATTGCGGGTGCTGGAAGCACAGAAACAGGTGACGTTTTCAGCCGATAAAGAAGTCCGACAGGCAACATAAAAGGTCAGAAACAAAAAACCCGCCGGAGCGGGTTTTTTCATTTTTACAGAATCATTCTTACTGAGCCGGAGCCGGAGCAGGTGCCTGAGGCTGCAATTCGAATACCACATCGACCTGATCGTCGAAATGAATACTTTGCTGCTCGTAGGTTTGCGCGACATCGCTCTGCCCTGCGGCTTCGGCGGTTTTATACATACGCGCCACCGGCATCGGCTGGTAGTTAGCAACGTGATAACGAATGCTGTAAACCGGCCCCAGTTTGGTATGGAAACCTTCGGCCAGCGATTTTGCCTGCTGCGTGGCGTTTTCAATCGCTTTCTGACGCGCTTCATCACGGAATTTATCCGGATTGGCGACGCCCAGTTCAACCGCACGCACTTCATTCAGGCCGGATTTCAGCGCGCCATCCAGCAGTTCATTCAGCTTGTCGAGCTGACGCAAAGTTACCTGAACCTGACGCACGGCGCGGTAGCCCTTGAGCTGTGACGTGCCATCTTTCAGGTAGTTATATTCCGGCTGAGTACGCAGGTTCGCCGCATTGATATCTTTTTTCTCAATGCCGTTTTTCTGCAGGAAAGCAAAGTACTCTGCCACGCGTTCATCAGCCTGCTTCTTGGCGCTGGCTGAATCGTTCGCTGACACGCTGACTTCGATCGCCAGCGTCGCGATATCCGGCGTGGCATCCACGCTTGCGGTGCCTGACGTCACGACGTGCGGCCCGGCAGGTAATTCTGCCGCCTGTAACGCCAGCGGTAATGTCCCTAATCCCAACATCGCTGCTACAGCCAATGCTTTCAGTTTCACAGTGCCTCCATTAATCATCAAAGATCTGGCAATAGATAGGTCAAACAATCTGCGAAACCGTAGCATAATCCGTTACAACAGAAACTAAGATTAGTGACAAAACTTAAAATACCCCGGTCTGACGCGCCAGTTGTATTGCAATTCCCCACATGATCACGCCGACGATAAAGTTGATGACGCGCTGCACTTTGCCGGTATTCAGCCAGGGCGCGAGCATGGCGGCGAGAATGGCCAGCCCGAAGAACCACATCACCGATGCACTGACCGCACCGAGTGCAAACCATGAACGCTCATCATGGCTGAGACTGCCGCCCAGACTGCCGAGCACCACGAAAGTATCGAGATAAACATGCGGATTCAGCCAGGTCACCGCCAGCATGCTGACGACAATTTTCCAGCGACTTTGCTTCGCCACTTCAGCCTGCGCCAGTTCGGGGTTTTTGCTGAATGCCGTGCGAAATGCGCCCCAGCCATACCACAGTAAAAATGCCACGCCCCCCCAGCTCACCAGCAACAGCAACGTCGGAGATTTGCTCAGCAACGCGCTTCCGCCAAAAATGCCGCCGCAAATCAGCGCGATGTCACTCAGGGCGCACAAACCGGCGATCATCAGATGATACTGACGACGGATGCCCTGATTCATCACAAATGCATTCTGCGGGCCAATGGGTAAAATCATCGCGGCGCTCATCGCCAGTCCTTGCAGGAAAATAGCCAGCATGGGATATCCTTCAGAGAGTGAATAACAGAGATTGCGCGCAGTGTAAGGGCTTAGCCGGTATAAGAGGAAATGGATATTTCTAATCGCTCATTAGACTGGCTTATCAGTGGCAGGATGATTTTTCAGGCATGAAAAAGGCGCCCGCAGGCGCCTGTGAAAATCTGAATCCGGGAAGCATACTTTATTCGAAAGTGCGTCGTTCTTCCTGCTGGTTGCCCGCCGCATTCGCCACCTGATACAGGTGAACATCCATCTGCGGATACGCAATATTGATATTATTTTTATCCAGCGCGCGTTTGAACGATTCCAGCAGATCCCATTTCACGTTCTGTGCATCACCGTTGCTGGTCCAGGCGTACACAATGAAATTCAGGGTTGAAGCTGCCATTTCGTTGAGGCGAACCACGACGTCTTTATCTTTCAAAACACGCTGATCGGCCGTGATGATGTCGGTCAGGATCGTTTTCACCAGATCGATGTCAGAGTCATAACCCACGCCCACCGTCAGCTCGATACGGCTGGTCGGTTCGCGTGAATTATTGATGATGTTACCGGCGATGATTTTACCATTCGGCACCACAATGATTTTGTTGTCCGGCGTACGCAGGGTAGTGGAAAAAATTTGTACCTGAGTGACGGTACCGGCCACGCCGCCGAGATCGACATATTCACCGGCACGGAACGGACGGAAGATCACCAGCAAAACACCGGCCGCAAAGTTGGACAGCGACCCCTGTAATGCCAGACCGACAGCCAGACCGGCGGCACCGATGACGGCAATCACGGACGTGGTTTGCACGCCAATCCGCCCCAGAACCGCAATCAGCGTGAAGGCGATAATCGCGTAACGCACCATGGCGGAAAGGAAGTCGGAAACGGTGATGTCAATACCACGAACTTTTAAGACCCGGCTGACGGCACCGGAAACGACACGGGCGATAATCATCCCCACAATCAGAATGAAGATCGCTGCCACAATATTCACCGCGTAATGAAGCAGTAACGCCTGGTTTCTCACCAACCAGTTGCCAGCATTATTGATGCTGCCCACAACGTTTAAATCATCCATTTAAAGTACCCCAAAATTACACCCTCACGGGCTGCAAGAAACCAAAGCTGCCCCGTTTAACGAGGCAGCAAGTGTCCTGTAAGGTTAACTAACAATGCGATGAAGTGCCAATTTCGCAGCAAAGAGTTCAGATAAATTAAGAATTTGCGTGGCTGTTTTTTAACGGTTCAGGGGTTTTGAATGCCTGAAGGGGGCCGCGGCCGCTCAGCGTAAAGGCTGCGATCACCGTGAAGGTCAGCGCGATGACTCCGAGGATCAGATAGGTGCCGTGGAAACCGATTCGGTCATACATGTTGCCCGCGAAAACGGACATAAAGATGATCGCCACCTGTTTGAAGAAGCAAAAAGTCACCAGATAAATCGTCGCCGAGAAACGCACTTCAAATACTGAGGTGATGTACTTGAAGCAACCGACAATCAGGAACGGCACCTCAAACATGTGCAAGGTTTTCAGCACCACCACTTCCAGCGGCGATGACGCGAAAGACGAGCCGATGATGCGCACTGACATGATGGTACCGGCCAGCAGCAAAGCATTCTTGCCACCAATGCGGTTTACTATCAGCGGTGCGAAAAACATGATGCAGGCGTTGAGCAGTTCGCCCATCGTGGTCACATAGCCAAAGACGCGCGTCCCTTCAGAAGATGACGTGAAGAAGGAGGTAAAGAAGTTGGCAAACTGCTGATCGAACACGTCGTACGTACAGGAAACACCGATGACGTACAGCGCCAGGAACCACAGCTTCTTGTCTTTCAGCAGTTCGAGGGCGAGTTTGAGATTGAACGGTTTGCTGTTCGCCCCCAGTTCGTTGGCCACGCGCGCGCTGGACGTGACTTCCGGTTTGGCGATCAGCAACAGGATGGCGAGGATCACCGCACAGCCGGAGCCGAGCCAGAACACAAATTCATTGTTGATGGTAAACATGATGCCGACCACCGATGCGCAAAGCGCCCAGCCGACACAACCGAACATACGTGCACGGCCAAATTCAAAGCTGCTGCGACGGCTGACTTTCTCGATATAGGCTTCAATCGCAGGCGCACCGGCGTTGTAAATCAGGCCAAGGTAAATCCCGCCCACCACCGAACCGAGATAGATATTAATTTTCAGTAACGGCCCAAACACGTAGATAAAGAATGGCGCAAACAGGATCAGCATGCCGGTGATGATCCACAGCAAATGCTTTTTCAGCCCCAGTTTATCGGCGAGTAAACCAAACACCGGCTGGAACAACAGTGAGAACAGCGAAATGCTGGCGAAGATAATGCCGGTGTCGCTTTTGCTGATCTGATTAATATCATGCAGCCAGATCGGGAAGAACGGGAAATAAGCACCCATGATGAAAAAGTAAAAGAAGAAGAACAGCCCGAACATCCAAAAGTTAGTATTTTTCAGGTAATACATAAGCATTTTCCTTACGTCTGAATATCGCGCCGCCGGGGATTAACATGGCGGCGCAGGCTGTCAGGCACGTTTCCAGGTGAACGAATAATGGTACTGACCGGCTGTCAGCAGGAAATCAGGGCTGACGCTCGGGCTCCACGAATCATCACCGCCGACGCCCATATGGAAGCCGTCGATGTTCAGCCAGGTGCCCTCTTCTTCACGCAACAGGTGACGATGGCTGGTGTCCATCAACTGTTGCAGGCTGTAGCGGCTCAGGCCAAAGTGGAAATTGCCACGCAGCGTCCATCCGGCGTAATCCAGCTCACGGGTCTCTCCGCGCAGACCGTTTTCGGTCGGGAAAACGTAAGGCGTGTACATCTCGGTCAACGGCAAATTCCAGCGCCCGTGCTGCGCAGCCAGACGGCGATCCGGGTAGTTTTCATGCGGTCCCAGGCCCAGCCAGCTAACGTTTTTTGCGGTTTCAGCCAACTGACAGGTCAGGCCAATGCGCCCCGGTGACGGCACGTTTGATGCCACGCGAACCTCCGCGCTGATATGCAGTTCGCCCTGATTATCAATGCGGAAAATCTTGCGGCTCAGCAGTCGCGTTTCTTCCTCCGCCATAAACGCATGAGTGGTCGTGATCACTACCCCGTCCTGTAACTGATCGGCGGAGATGTTTAATAAACGCGATTCCAGGTGGTACATACCCGCTGCTTTCCAGCGCTCAACCCAGGCATTCGGGTCAATACGGGTGACTTCGCTGACACCGATATCGTTATCTACCGGCGCACGGACAAACTGGTCGCGCAAGGCGGAAAGCAGGCGCGGCGTTTTGCCATCGAACCACTGTTCCAGCAATCCGCTTTGCTGACTGAACTGCCAGCACTGCGCGCCGTGCAGTACGGAAATCACATCACCTTGCTGATCGAGAACCGGCGTGGCGGCAGAGATTTTTTCCGGCACCGGCAATATCAGCGGTTGCGGCAACTGCCATTGATCCCAGGCACTGCGGTGTCCGGCTTCTGACCACGCAGTTGCCTGTGGCTGGTGTACCGCAACATTCAGCCACAAATCGCCTTCTGCCTGCGGCATATCCCCCAGATCCAACGTTTGCTTGCCGTTGGGCGCGATATTCAGTACCGCCTCGCCCTGTGAAATGACTTCGCCGTCACGTTCAATGCGCCAGACTAACTGCTCATTATCACTGTGCCGGAACAGGTATTCGCTTTGTATTTCAATCATCAAAGGCGAAGTGCCTGTGAGCGAGAACTGGAAAAATTGCTGGGCGCGCTGGGCTTCAAATAAGGACGGATGCGGAGTGCGGTCAGCGAATACCAGACCGTTCATGCAGAACTGCCGGTCATTTGGCGTATCACCAAAATCGCCGCCGTAGGCCATATAACGCTCACCGTTTTCGCTGGTGCGCAGCAGACTCTGATCAACCCAGTCCCAGACAAAACCGCCCTGCAGACGCGGGAACTGACGGAACGCTTTCCAGTATTTATCAAAGCCGCCAAAGCTGTTGCCCATCGCATGGGCGTATTCGCAGAGGATCAGCGGACGCGTTTCGTCCGGCATGCTGATCCACTTTTTAATCGACCATTTCGGTACCGCCGGGAACGGCTGATCCTGCTCAACGCGGGAATACATCGGGCAGATAATGTCGGTCGCCGCGCTGTTGGCGCCGCCGCCTTCGTACTGCACCGGACGGGTCGGATCGACAGATTTGATCCAGCGGTACAGCGCGTCATGAGTGGCGCCATGACCGGACTCATTGCCCAGTGACCAGATGATGATGCACGGATGATTGCGGTCGCGCTGAACCATGCGCGTCACGCGTTCGCTGAAGGCGTTGAACCACACCGGATCATCCGACAGACGGTTCATCGGCTGCATGCCGTGGGTTTCGATATTGGCTTCATCCACGACGTACAGACCGTATTCGTCACAGAGCCGGTACCACAGCGGATGGTTCGGATAATGCGAGCAGCGCACGGCGTTGAAGTTGTGTTGCTTCATCAGCACAATGTCCCGGCGCATGGTGGCCTCATCCATCACCTGACCGTTTTCAGGATGATGTTCGTGGCGGTTGGTGCCGCGGATCAATACCGGCTGGCCGTTCACTTTCAGCAGCCCGTTGCTGATTTCCACCTGACGGAAACCGACGTCACAGGCCTCGGCTTCAATAAGCTGGCCCTGCGGAGAAATCAGGGAAATGACAGCACGGTATAAAGCGGGCTGTTCAGCGCTCCATAATGCGGGCCGGCTGACCGGCAGACGCAGCGTGGTGCGGTCAAATGCCGTCCCGCGTTCATCAATGATTTCACTGCCGAGCGGTTGCTGATGTTCTGCGACCGGTTTATCGCCCTGCCACAACTGGACGCGCACCTGATAATCAGCCGCGGTGTCCGGCGGTACCGCGGCGCTGACTTGCACTTCCAGTTCGGCCTGCGTGAAGCCGTAGAACAGATGCGTGCGCACCTGCATGTCAGTAATTTGCTCTGCCGGTTTATGCAGCAAGGTGACATCGCGGAAAATCCCGCTCATGCGCCACATATCCTGATCTTCCAGATAGCTGCCGTCGCTCCAGCGCAGCACCATCACCGCCAGCCGGTTTTCACCCGCATGCAGCACATGACTGAGATCGAATTCCGCCGGTAAACGGCTGTCCTGGGAATAGCCGACCCACTGACCGTTGCACCATAAATAGAACGCAGAATTGACGCCGTTAAACACGATGCGCGTCTGCCCGCTGCTCAGCCAGTCATTATCCACAGAAACTGTGAGCGAGTAACAACCGGTAGGGTTTTCTTCCGGCACAAACGGCGGATTGACCGGGATCGGATACTGAACGTTGGTATAAATCGGCGCGTCGTATCCCGCCAGTTGCCAGTTAGAGGGCACCTGCACAGCATCGGCCTCAGCCAGATCCTGTTGCAGCCATTGCTCCGGCACGGCTTCAGGACGGTTAAAATAGCTGAACGTCCACTCGCCATTCAGGTTACGAATTTTTCCTGAAGCCTTGTTGCTTCTCGCTTCCTCTGCATTTCGCCAGCTGTTGAACGGCGGGTGTGCGGGTAATCGGTTGCACTGCGTCGAGGCCGGTTTTTCCCAGTCACGGCGGGCCAGAACAGTGGCCAGCGATGATAATTTATCTTCCGCTGATGGATTCATAATATCTCCCCGTTAAATTGTTATGC